>CAWJCT010000001.1:0-2629107 GCA_963841475.1 uncultured delta proteobacterium | reverse complement strand
AAAAACCGGATCCCTCAATGCGGTGGGCCTAATACCCCAGGCCGGCACCACTAAACCTTGGTGTGCATGGGAAAAAGGTGGAGGCCACATTTGCGTAATGCCTCCGGGCATGAACCTGGGCCAGTCTGCCAAAAATATTTGGCGTTGCAAGAGAATGGTTCATTTCAAAAAACTTCAAGAGAAAGAAACCCTTCTGCCTCAACGCACTTTTTATTTGTCGGTATTTCTCCCCTGATAAAACAGAGGAAAAACAGCAATCGGTAAATTCAAAACGGGCAATCCAGGTATACTCGGTTGTTGGGCCAAGGGAGCCTCAAATAAGACTACGCTGGCCCCCCTGTCCTTACTGGATGGGCAAACGGAGCTACTGACCCAGACAATGGTGGAACTATCCAAGTGCGACCAGCACGGCGGCTCTGCGCCTGCGTCTGGACCGCCTCATACCCCCGGAAGCACTGGCCATTAATTTTACCCCGCCCAAGATTGAGGGGACGAATGACCTGGCCACGGCTTTGGGAAGCTCTAGAGGCCGCGGCTCATTGGGAGATAAACCCGGCAGAAGGGCAAACTTTGATAGCTAAGCTGAAGGCTTACCAGAAGGGACCGGGAAAGGTGGACTTGGAGGCCAGATTGACGGCCTCAGAATAGAGTATATTACCTGGGTAATCTTAAGCAGCGGTTGGAACGCTTGGGGGGTCCCGAAGCCTCCTGTAGGAGCCCCCATAATTATTTTATGGCGGCGAGACCAATGAAGAGGCCAGACAGAAACACCTGACCCAGCACCCCGAAGACGAGAATGCTGAAGTGGAGATCTTATCTACATTAAAACCAGCCTCACTAAGGAAGAACTTAACCACCAAGACCGCAATCAGCCCTCCCAGGCTATGAGGGGAAATCTGGCGAACGGCGTGGCCTGTTAGCCCGATATAGCCAGGCTCATTCCTAGTCGACTCAGTCTCTGCGCGGAGCGATTCTTAAGACGGGGGCACCTTACCGGTCCCTTGTCTCCTTAAGGGCAATCCGACCTAGGATTGAGGGCAGGATGGAATAACATTCAGGGCCCACCCACTACTTTGGCTTTCGGATCAATCTTACGGCGTTTCGTACTCACCCCCTGAGACATTATACTCGCTTATCGCTCCAGACCTTGGGGTTGACAGTCAAACCCGTCAAGCCGGAGGCGCTGCGCCCGCCCCAGGCAATGTATAACTAAAATAAGTTTATCATAATATATACATATAAAAGAGATCTTTTATTCATAACTATGCCCAGTCCACGTCGCCTCTGCCCTCAAGCCCCCATAATTTAGATAGCAAAAGAGAACGAAGAGAATAAGACTCCTGGCCCTTTCACTGGGTACCATTCAAAGCTCGGTTCAAGCTTTGGGTATAGCGTGGACCCCCAAGTCGCTGGCTTAAGAGACGGCTCCCCCGGTTTGCCCACATCCCTGGGCCTCCCTTTTTTGCGCTGGAGAAGGGCGGTGGAAACCCGACCAGGCGCTTCACTTTTACCCCCTCCGGCAATTTCTCTTGAGTTATATTTATTTTATACATCTATGTATTTAATAGACTAATTCTTAATTAGCTAAAGCAACTATGATCTTCGGTAGAAAAACAGTAGCGGATTTAACCGGGGTTTCCGGCCGTCAACTGGATCACTGGGCCACCACCGGCGTAGTGAGACCCTCGATTCGATCGGCAGCCGGCAAGGGGACCCGGCGGGAATACTCCTTTAAGGATCTGGTGGCTTTGAAGGTGGCGAAAAGGTTCAAGGATGAGGGAGATTAGCCTGCAGAAAATCAGGAAGCCCCTGGCTTTGCTCAGAAGGAACTTTCCCGAGGTAAAGGCACCCCTGGCCGAATTACGGTTGGTAACCGATGGGGAAACCCTCTTTTTGGTGGACCGGGACCCATCAAGGATTATGGACACTTTGCAAGGCGGACAGTTTGTCTTTTCCCTGGCCCTGGGGGAAATTATTGAGGAACTCCAGGGAAGACTCAAGCAGTTTGCCGCCCCCAAAGAGGAAAAGGTTAGGGTGGCAGGCCAGACCTTTACCGTGGTCTTGACCCCGGACATAGAGGATGGCGGCTTTACGATTCAATGCTGGGAAATCCCTGGGGTGTTTTCAGGTGGGGCAACGGAGCAAGAGGCCCTGGATACTCTTATTGAGGTTCTGGCAGAACACCTGGACCAGGGGCAAGAGCCCAAGACTGGGGCAGGCCAGGTGGGATGAACTGTTCCGGGAAAGACCTGGAAAAGGTGCCCCGCAAGTTGGGCTCGGTAATGAGGGGGCAACCCCCCTAATAAAAAGTAAGGAAAAATGGCCATGAGCAAATTCAAAAGCGGGCAATCGGGAAACCCCGGCGGCTGACCCAAGGGGGCCTTAAATAAGGCGACCTTGGCCACCCAGGCCTTGCTGGATGGGGAGGCCGAGGCTCTGACCCGCAAGGCGGTGGAACTGACCAAGAGTGGCAATTTAATGGCGCTGCGCCTATGTCTGGAACGACTCTTGCCCCTCGGAAGGATCGGCCCATAACCTTCGACTTGCCCCCGCTGGAGGGGGCGCAGGACCTCCCCCAGGCCCTGAAGGCGATTCTGGATGGCGTGGCCCGGGGGGAGATCACCCCGGGGGAGGGGCACACCCTCACGGCAATGTTGGATACTTACCGGAAGGGACTGGAGACGACGGACCTGGAGACCAGGATGACGACGTTAAAAAAGGAGGTAGCTTTTGGGAAATCTTAAGAAAAGGTTGGAACGCTTGGAAGGCAGCCGGAAAGGGAGAGGTTTCGCAATAATCATTGTGCATCCAGGGGAGACCGCGGAAGAGGCCTGGCAAAAAGACCTGGCCCTGCATCCGGAGAACGAAAAGGCCAAAGGGAGGATTAATATTCACATTTCAGGCCAAGGTCCCTCAGGCTGCCCCCCACCCCCAAGGCCGGAACCGCAAGATACTGCCAAGGTCCCGGGGCCCGGTCCCTTACAGATAACTAGGTGAAGGGGCCTGACTCCGCTGTCATCCAGGCCCAGCCACCCAGGCCACCGGGGAATCTTCGCTCATGATGCTAAGAGACCGCCAGGGACAGGCTTTTTCCCACCGGATCATGGCAGGGCCGCGATCGCAGGTGGCTTAGCCTAAGAGAACTAACTGGCGCCAGCCTCTTTAAATTTTAGTTATGTGTGTCAAGTTCTGCGACATTGGTTTAGGCATGCAGCCTTTTAGTTCTGCCGTCGTAACCTTGAGCCGCAAAGGGCCGCCGAGAGTGGGCTCTCCAATTACTCGTCGGAGTCGACCGGAGCGGCAACCTCTCAGGTTACTGGCCCTTAAGCCACTCCCGCACCTGTTGGGCGCTGGCGCCATCCAGTTCTTCAAGCCGGCTCACCTGCCACTTCTGGAGAATGAGATCGATATCAATCCCCTTATCCAGGCAACCCACACGAATCGCCTCCAGGTCCTCCGGGGTGGCGGCCCGGGGTAGGAGACTGGCAGGCGAAGATGGAGTCACAGAGGGCCTCGGCCTTGGGGACCCGGGTCCTTTTGGGTTTGGTTTTTGCGTTGGAGGTTGCGACCTTGGGCCGCTCTTCCTGGGCCTCAGAGGCTGGGAACAAGCGCTCGGCCGTGGCCTGGCCGTCTTTGAGTTGGGAGGCCATGCCCCGCAGGCTGGCGATGTCCTCCGAGGCCCACTCATGCTTGGGTTTGCCCAACACCGCGAGCACCCGCTCTTCGGTGATGCCGTACCCCGCCAGGAATTTCAGGGCCTTATCCGTGGCCACCGCTAAGCCTTCCTTGCTGATCCCCTTGAGCACCGCGTCTTTGGCCCGCTCTTTGGCCTGGTCCGTGAGCCAGCGGGGCACCCCCGCCAAGACTACGTTGCGGATGGCCCGGCTCTGGGCCGCCTGGAAGGTCATGTCCTCGGCCCGGTCGTCCTCCAGTTTCTTGAACACCCCCTTGCCTTTCTTTTTGCGAAAAACCCGGGAGACCGTAAAGCCCCGCTCCAGGTCCACGAAGTGCGCATTGAAGACCCATTCCGTGGCGGTTTCGTAGTATTCCACCGGCACCGCGCAGTTGCTCCACTCCCGGGCCACGGCCATGGCCAGGCCGATGCTGGGGCCTTCTATTTTCTTGCCTCCCATGGGAAAGGAGTAATAGAATGCATCCCCGGCAAATTCCGCTTCTCGCAGCACCGCGGCCACCACCTTATCCAGGTTCCGGGGCCGCTGCACTGCCACCGCCGTGTGAAACTGGGTTTGGGAGCGCATCAGGGGAACAGGGCGATTGCCGGTGCCGACCGGATAGCTTTCCGGCTCCCCGGTAAAGGGCTCCACCTCCGCAAAGGGGGACGGGGCTATGTCTTGATTGGCTTCCATGGGTCTTATCTCCTTTTGATGGAGTAGTTGCAGGTCCAAAAGTAACCGCACCATTGGGGGCTGCAGATCCAGGCGCCGGGGTCGCAGGGGGGAAAGAGCCCGGTGTGGATCTGGTTCAGCATCAGGTTGATACGCCGTAAGAGGTTGGCCCACTCCTCCGGCCCCCGGGTGGTGGGTAGGCTCTGCAATTTCGGCTCTTTGTTGTTCACCAGGATTTCCAGGCTGATCTTCTCCGGCCATTCCCCGGTCTGGTGGGCCACCAGGCCGGCGTAGAAGGTGAGCTGCAGAGAGTACTCCGCCTCCTTGGGTCCTTTGCTCTTGTCCGCGGTCTTGAGATCCGGGAGCCAGTGGTCAGTGGTGAGGACATCAATGGTGCCCTGGAGGGGCAAGTCCAAGCCGGCATCCATGGTCATCCTCTCTTCCACCAGGAGGGGCTGAATGGTGGGGGCTAAGGACTCGCGATAGAGCTTGGTGAGTCGGATGGCCGCGTTCAGGCCCTTGGCCAGGAGGGTGTCTTTCTCGCCAATCTGGTCTTTGGGAATGAACACCCCCTCGTCCTTAATCAGTCTGACGTAATGATCCCGGGCCGCGTCCTGGAGGTCGCCTACAGGCAGATCTTCCTGAGTGTGGAGCTTCTGTTCATGGTTGAGCTGAGCGGCCTTGTGGGTGGCGGAGCCGCGCCGGGCGGCAATCCCCGGGGGGATGATTTCGCCCCGGAGGTAGCGGCGCTCGAACTGGTGGGGGCATCGTAAGAACATCCCCAGCATGGATTGGGTTATCGCTTCCATATCATTTTGCCTCGCTATAATTGATTAAGGGTAACCGCAAAAGCTCCCCTGGTTACGGGTCTCATTAAAGAGGTTTCCTTGGCGTACTACCATGGTCATTTACCCGCTCCCGCAACTCCATTTCCGTCCGAGATCTCTGTTTGACTTGCCACCTTTTTCTGCGCTAACCTTATGATTAATTATTAAATCCATTGTATAGTCGGAAATAATCGGAACATTTGTCAAGCTTAAATGAATATATTCAACTATTAGGATACTTTTATGGATACCTATGGGAGAACGATTAAAATATATAGTTGAGAATTTGTGCGGAAAGTAAATTTACTAGAATTTGCAAAAAATTGTAGGGATCCTCCCGGATCCTTTCATGCATATATTAATGGCAAAATAGTTCCAGTCCAGATAGTACATTTATTAACAACTTTATGTTACCATGTATCGAGTATTAATCCGACTTGGTTATTACAAGGAGGAGGCGAGCCAGTGACTGTTGGAGGTAGCACTCAGGTAGAGCAAGCCACCGGCCAGGGCACGAGCTAGGCCATTGACCCGGTGGTGCAGCTCCTCAATGAAGAGGAGGAGCGGGCTGGCATCACTCTCACGCCGGAGCAGCGCAACGCCATCCTGAAAATTCTCCGGGAGTTGGTTGATCGGGATGTCCGCTCCATTAGGGAGCTTATACGATCAATCCAAGGGGGGAAGAAAAAAGGGCGTGAGCATTAATGCGCAGGGTTGAAATGATGTTGACGGCCCTCTGCCTTGCTGGCTGGCTGAACCAGCTATGGCACGGGGCCAGGCACACGGAAACCTGGTTCAAGACCAAGAAAGAGGTTAAAAAACTTTTCAACCGGAGTACATGCACACTTTGTGCGCACTCAGCAAAGAGGTTAGCATGATTTAGCAGGCTGTTGAAAAAACACTGTGATTAAGCTTTATCTCCTCTTTGAGGACGATTTCGGCACCCTTATGACGGGCAAATTCGCTAATAAATCTGGGCCGATTGCTCCTTCGATTGCCGGTTACCCGGAGAATCACCGTATTCCGGGCGTCTTCTTCGCTTCAAGGAGAAACCGCCGCCGTCAGGTTGCGGATTCGCACCAGATTGTACGCCGCGGCGGTGAGGGTGAACACCCAGCCCACCCGGTCCTCGCCTCGGTGCCGAGTCTTCCGGAGATTCCCCACGGTTTTCATCCAGCCGAAGATTTCCTCCACCCTTTTTCGCAGGCGCTGACTGACGGCATACCCCGGATGGCGGGTGGTGCGGCCGTCAATGGCGGACTTCCGGCCCTGGCAGTTTTGGGCCACATGGGGCACGGCCTTCAGGCCCCGCATGGCTTGGACGAATCCCCGGGTATCATAGGCCTTGTCGCCGCCCACGGTAATGCGGTGCCGGCCGGGAACGCCCTCCACCATGGCCTCTGCCGCCTCCCGTTCGGCGGTGCCGGTGGCCGCGGTGAGCCGGGGCGAGATAACCAGGCCGTGGCGGTTCTCCATCAGCACATGCCCCATGAAGCAGAGCTTGGCCTCTTTGCCTTTGCCCTTGCGGAAAAGCCGGGCCTCGGGGTCGGTGGTGGAGGCGTGCGTCTGGTTCAGCCGCTTCTCCCCATGAAAGTCCACTTCCGGGTTGCGACCGCCGCCGCCTTCGGGGGGCGGGGCGTCCTTGGGGCGGAAACTCTTCAGGGAGGCCCAAGCCTCAATCAGAGTGCCGTCCACGGTGAAATGCTCGTCCGACAGCAGCTTGGCGATCTTCGCCTGCTCCAGGATGCGGGCGAAAAAGGCCGCGGCCAGGTCCGAGTCGAGAAAGCGCTCCTGATTCTTGGAAAAGACGGAATGGTCCCAAACCTTGTCGTCCATGGAGAGCCCGACAAACCAGCGAAACAGGAGATTGTAATCCAACTGCTCCATCAGCAGTCGGGCGCTGCGGATGGTGTACAGGACTTGCAGCAACAAGGCGCGGCAGCAGCTTCTCCGGGGGGATGGAAGGGCGTCCCTCCCGGGAATACATGGCCTGAAACTCTCCGGACAGTTCGGCCAGGGCTTGATTTACCATGTCCCGGATCGGCCTGAGCGGATGATCCTGGGGCACTCGAGCTTCGGGAGATAAGTAGCTGAACATGGCTTCCTGCTGCACATCGTCACCGCGCATAATCGCTGCCTCCGGATAACATATTGTTATCGTTGACTATAACACCTTTTTAGCATTATGCGACAGCGTTATTTAAGGAGTCGCCAAGAAAAGAGTTTTTCAACAGCCTGTTAGTACTACTGTGTCATAAATAAATCTCATTGGCAGTTGCCACGATGGCAACAGGGACACCGAGACAGATTGTTTGACAAGATAATCATGAGTTCCCTTTTTATGGTGGCTATGGAAGACGGACTATGTCGCTCCGGCCTGAGGGGAGGATCCCCTCGGCTGCCAACCTGCGGGTACTTGAGGTACCGTAAAGCTTGGCCGGATATCGGGTCCGGAGGGGGAAAAAGAACTGCGCTCGGCCACCAGAAACCCATACGCGGCAATACAGAGGGTGGCATGATGGTGGAATCCCCGCCAGCCTCTGCCCTCGAAATGACCCAGGCCGATTTCCTGCTTGAGTTCCTGGTAGTTGCGTTCAATGCGCCACCGCAGCTTGGCCGTATCTACCAACTCTGGAAGGGAAACGGCCGCCTCAAGGTTGGAAAGCCAATATTTTGTAGGTTCCGATTCTCCCTCGGGCCACTCGATCAGCAACCATTCTTCCGGAGGGCAATCACTGCGCCAATAATAACGATGCCCTTCGCGGACCCGCACGGCGGCAAATCGGGATGAGAGCATCTTGTTGGTGCCTTCCCTCCAGGTGACGGTCTGATATGCGCTATTCGCTAGGTCCTGAGCTACTTGCCAAACACTCACCGGGGTGTGCTGCAGGCTGCGGCGCGGCAACTTCGGCGGCCGCCCACAGCCCGAATACTCAGGCGGAGGCAAGGGTTCGGTGCCCGGTGGCCACGCCTTGGTGCTCTTTTGAATGCCAAGCACGTAGGAGAGGCTCAAACTGCGGACACCCCGGCGAAACTCGCTGTCGTTACCGTAGCCCGCATCGGCGAGTACCACCCCTTTGGGCGTATCCGTCTTGCTCAAGGCGCTCAGTTGCTCCAAGGCGATCTCGGGTTTGGTTTGAAATGCAACCTCCTCCGGAATTCCCGCCCGGGTACGGCGGGCGCGATCAGCGCTCCATTCCTGGGGCACATAGAGCCGATAAGCCACCGGCAGGCTGGCATGGGAGGTGGCTACGGAGACGGACACGGCGCACTGGCAGTTGTCCTGTTTCCCCAATTGTCCGCAATACTGTCGGGCCACCCCTACGGAATGCTTCCCCTTCTTGGGAAACCCGGTGTCATCCACGATCCAGGCCAGAATCGGCCCCTGACTCTGCATCTTTGGTAAGACATAATCTCGAACTGCCTTCATCACTGCGCCATCACTCCAAGACGCCTTGGCCACGAAATGATGCAGGGATTGGTGTTTGGCGCTCACTTGGCCCGGAGCAAGTTGTGCCGCCATGGGTTCGACACTTTTGCGCTCAACAGGCAACAACAGGCCCGTGCAATACGCCTGAAAAGGTTCCACCCTGTCTGCATGACCCAACGCGGTGGACAGCTTTGCCGCATAAGCACGAAATCTGGCCTCGATATTGGGTAAGGGTGCATTTTTCATGCATCCAGCATAGACATAGTTTGTATGTTTTTGCAAGCACTTTATGACACAGTAGTATTAGCAGGCCTATGGAAAACGAGAATGAATAGAATGACGACAAAAAAACTTGACATCTCATCAATTTATATTATTTTATGAGTGTGCCAGCGTACGAAATCCACCCATACAGCATCCAGACTCTCAAGGAAATTCTCGTCCTAAAATCTGAAAAAAATCCTCCTGAAGTGATCGAGTCCAAAAACCATACCGCCTTCTTCGAGGGGTATTTTAACGAACCATCAATATCAGCGAAAACCATAATCGTTGAAAATGATTATGTTGATCGCGATTTTCTGGATGACTACTCTGGCTATTATGTTCGGTGCTTCAAACGGTACCGACGTAAATGCACTCGTCTCCATTTCTTCGACACGCTCATTACCGAGGAAGAATTCAATTGGATGCTTCAGGGCAAAGCGGAAGACGCCCAACTCAAATCATTCAAGAAATCTTACCTTGGTTTTGTGGTTATAAAGCGGCTTCCTGAGACCATAGTCGGCAGAACCTGCCTAAAAACATATGGGGACGACAACGGGCGGAGGCACTACAATACCATTCGGTGTTATGGTGCAAGTCTCTTTGGGTTGGAGTTGGCAGTGGAGACCCTGGCATTCCAGGAGCAAGACCATGTGGTGGCAGCCTGCGCTACCAGCGCCCTTTGGTCTTGTTTCCAAGGAACAGGAAAGATGTTCCAGCACCCCTTTTTTTCTCCCGTGGAAATTACGAAAGCTGCTTGCGACCATATGCCGCTTGAAACCAGGGCTTTCCCTAACCGTGGCTTGTCGGCAGAGCAGATCGCACATGCTATTCAATCGGTCAACCTCGAACCGTATGCGGTAGAGGTTACAAATCGGGAAATACTGCAGGCAAACGTCTATGCATATTGCAAAATGGGTCTGCCGCTATTACTCGGGACATGTTTGGTGGACACCTCAGGGGACACCCCAAAACATTTGGATGATCACCTCGTGACGGTGACAGGCTACAGCTTGCCGCCTGTTGACCCAATCCCGCATGAACTAAGCGGTTTTTTGACAATGTCCGCGCAGATTGATAAAATTTATGCTCACGATGATCAAGTCGGTCCGTTTTCTCGCATGACCCTGGACCCAGACGAGATAACTTTTGTCCATCGAGATTTAGGAAAAATAAAAGGGAATGCCATTTCCACTTCTTACGACGTCACGGCGATGCCCAAGACTATTTTTATTCCACTTTACAATAAGATACGAATACCTTTGGAACCTATAAGGGACATTGTAATTGATTTTGATGAGCATATAGAGGCCTTCAGAGATCTCGATCTTCTTTCCCTTCCCCAAAGGCTAGTCTGGGACATCTATTTGATGACCATTAACCAATTTAAGAAAAGCGTCTTAGAGTCCGATTGGTCTGGTGGGAAGGACAAGCGCGAGTTATTATTAAAGCAGATGCCCCGTTTCCTTTGGCGGGCAACGGCTTTTTGCGATAAAATGCCAGTGATGGATCTACTGTTTGATGCCACCGATATAGAGCACGGTTTTTTTCTCACCGAAGCCAACTTTTTCAATTCAGAGTTGGAAGAATTGATCGAGGGAATTCACAGCTTGCCGGCAATGGTGGAGGACCTTAAATTAACCGACTCATGGAGAATCATCGGGGCTCTTGGTAAAGGAAGGAGGAGGGAGATGGAAACGGCGGCTAAGAAAAAAATTGTAGCGAAATTGCGGAGCAAGGTTCTGTCAGCAAGCGGGAAAACGAGGTTGGCAGAAGCGCGAAAAAGGGCTAATGCAACCAAAAAGGCTATCAAAAAAGCAAGCCGGGTTGATCCTTCATCGTTTAAACAGATTTTCACGATCTAAAGCTTCAATTTTTTGACAAGGGAGACGCTAAGAGAGGCGTCTTTCCCTTTTAAGGGATCTATATTTTCTTTATCTGCACTGTTCTTAAGGTCGTCCCTTGCTAAGACTGTCACAAAGGCATCACTTAGTGAACCTGGACCATTTCATCACCCCCCGTGTCCCTAACTACGCCATTTACCAGAGGACTCAACATCAGACTACGCACCAGGCTCTCGCGGCAAGCGGTATCATGAGAGGCGAGGCCAGGGTAGGCACTTCGGTGATGCGGCTTCTTGAAAACAGCGAGTGGCAGCGGCATCTCCTCGTTTCCAGGCTGTTGATTTAGTTAGGAAAAGGCATTTTCTCACGGCCGTTGAAGTTCACCATATGTGTTGAAAGTTCCCAGGACACCAGTTCCATGTAGTTCCACCTTTATGTAGTTCAGCTGGTATGGAAATCGGGACTCATCGCGCAAATCATCCATTCTAAGGTTCTCCTGGGTGCTGACGTCGGCGTATCTGGTCCAGGACCCCGGGTTAAAATACCTCTTGCCCCCTTCAACCTCAAGTTGATCCGGAAGATGGGTGTGACCCATAATGATAATCTGAACTTCACTCCCCAGTAACATTGCTTTCGCGTTCTCCTGAAATAGTTTCATATCATCTATCCTTTGCGCATTTATCAGCGTGAGCGTATCCTTATCCGGTCCCAAAGTGCCCTGAGCCAAAGAACCCCCCATCATCGCCTCCCATGCTGCCGGTTCCTCTTTGGCCATCATTTCCATCAGCAGCCCTTTGAGGATCTCCGGCCACACAATCCGGTCTCGACACCCGCATCCGTTGCCGAGGGGTCAACATAAGTGCGATACCATTTCCGAAAATGGTCGCCTAACTGACCACTTGACCGCATGGCGTCCACCAAAACATGGGGGAATCGAGACTAAGGCCTTCGCTGCTCTTGGATTCCAATGCAACACCCGGATATGAGGCAAAAAACGTCGTTAGTACCCACGCCACTGCCAGGAAGCCGATCTTGTCCTCACGAGCGAGGACCTAGCCAAGGCGCTTATGGGCTTGATGTTGTCAGCAAAAGGATATTTTGTCTTCCAGCCAGTTTACGAACTTGACCATGAATAAGGTTCCGACACACATTTCGAGTCGGACCTCGCCTCCAGGACCTTCGACAAACGGATGGTTCCAGTGGGTAAATTTATTAGCCGGCGTCGAGTGATGGCCGTGGGAAATGTATAATTTATTACCGAACCGGGAAGACCATTCTTTATCGAGGACGAACTGAACATTGCCCGCTTTGGCGCGGATCATAGCCGCACAGAAGACCAGAAGAGATCAACATCGTGATTGCCTGCGGCAATCGTCACCGCGTTGCCGGGCTCCTGGAAGCGCTTCATGGCATTGAAGATGTAGCATGTCCGGACAGCATAACTTCCAGCTTTTTCCTCGACTCCGGTTCTGAACACCAAGCGCTTCCTGATCTCAGTGTATAAACCGACTGCTCAGTTTGGGCGAAATCCAGAAAATCCCCATTAATAAAGAGTTCGATCTCCCCTCGTTGACCTTGCGGGGACTCCAACAGGTGTCCCTGCAAGAAATCGCGAAGTTGATTCTGGTCATATACATGATCATCATATGTGTCGCTCGGGCCGCTTCCCAAATGGAGATCACTGATAACTATGATTACCGGTTTCTCGCTCATATCCCTCCTCCCTTCCATGAAACGCTCATCGGATCAGGCAAAATTTGCCAAAGGGACCTGGAAGCCGAGACTGAAACACTTTTGCCAGGTTGCGAGAAGGTCCAATCAGCGCACAAAATTGATAGCCTGAGCTCCTATGTCATCGTCGCGGATATCTGCAGGGCAATGTTAGGTGTAAAAGAGTCCTATCGGCACCCAATTCCTCAATAGTTGCCGCCGGATTTGGTAGAGAATAGTGCCGAGATTGTTTGCTCCAGACAGGTACTCTTGCGTTAACAGCTGACCGATCGCAGCAGCTGATGTCGCCGGAACGGGAAAGTCAGTGCCGATGAGTCCCAGACTTTCTTGAATGTGCGGAACTGTTGGTAGAAGTTAGTAAGTGATAGTGGCGCAAAGGCTCCTGAACTGCAAGAGTTCAGGAACACCAGAGGCCAATCTGCGAACGGTGCCGTTTGACAAAGGTTTACTGGCTGAATGGCGTCCTCGATCTCCACTTCCCAGTTCGAGGGCCTCGGAGGCTCCGCCCCGTCCATGACAAAAGAAGTAGATCCACTTCGTTGCCTGGCTTTTTTGGAGAAGAATCTGCTTAGCTTCCTCAGGCCCAACCACTTTCAAGCCTAATTCCTTCAAGTCCTTGGCCCAGGTGTTGTGGGAAGCAGCCGGTTTAAAGTCAATATCCTTGAAGCTGTCGTCGATAGACGGGTTAATACAGACAGTGGCTCGGGGAATCGCACTGGTATGGGAACGTTTTTCTTTGGCGATGTCCTTATTCTCCAGGAGCGTCGCTTGGATAATATACCGCGCTCCCCAGAAAAGCTCAGATTTGACAGCGGCTGTGTCTGATGTTTCAAAAGCAGCCACATTTTCCGGATATATGATCTCCCACGGGATGAAAACGCTATCAGTCGCTATGTCTATAGTGGAACCCGGCGTCAATTTATCCAGGTCCTGCAGTATCGGAACAAAATCATCGTCTTGGATCAGGTTAACCCAGAGTTGCCATCCCGCTTGAGCTACCCGATTCATTATTTCGGATAGAGCTCGCTTTTGACTTTCGTCGGCTGAAAAAAGAGAAGGGATTTGGTAACTGCCTCCAGATTTGGCCTGTTTGAAGCTTCGCCAGCTAACGTATGCACCTCCGCAAGCATCATATTTAATTTTGGCAGGGTTAGTTTAGTTAGCCTTGTCTGAATGGAAAATTCAGAACTTATGTTGTTGTAGGAAACTAACAGACCATCTGAAACTCTGGTAATCCACAATCGAGCTTTTTACAGGAACCCCGTACACATCCAAATCGATCAATTCGGGCTCTGCCCAGAAACCACGGCTTGAGACAGTTCTTCTATGAGAGGTATCGACAGGAAAAATGCGTATATCGGAGTCCCATTCAAGTCGAGGTGCAGCCAGGCTCCAGCATGAGAATTTTTCGCCATCCCTGCTTTCAGCTTGAAAACTATTTTATTTTCCAGAGCCCATGGCCGAACTATCGCTTTCTGATAGCAATCTCCTTCTCTGAGCAAGTAAGCGACTGGAACGATAAAAATTCCTAGCTCACCTCCCGTTTTTAAAAGCTCATCAAGTTTTCCACCCTTCAGTTCGGCAATAGTTTGGTTGTCTGGAGGGCCAGAGAGAAAATCAGATCAGCGTCGGTGCCAACCATGACGGAACTGCCATAAACTTGGTCACCTCTTCAAGTTGAACAAAAACAGGGGCCATGGCTTACCTTTTAGGAGGCTCATGCGGCCTATCGCCGCGAATGCCACTATTAGAAGCGCCAACTCCATGCGGCTCCTTGTTGGGCCTCTCTACAATATTGCCGGCGCCATACTTCACTTGTTTTCTTTTTACTCTGCTGCTATACGCATGACCTCTGTAATGATAGATATAACGTCTCTCTTTGTTCCTCCATTTCTCGTGGTGATCAGGAGTTCATTGATCAAATCCTTGGCGGTGTGAAAGGCCCACGTTTACTAATTGATCCATCAACCAATGCGCCTGACCATGGTCTGCACGAGTCAAGGCCTGTCCTAATCGGGTTAAGAGTTCGTTAAATTGTCGCTGATGCGGCCCGAGCAAATCGTGGAGCCGAGCGGCTTGCCGCTGCAGGGCTATGCAAAATCCCGCGATCTCTTCCTTCGTGTTCATCTTGCACCCTCAACTTTTCTAACCAATAGTCTGAGGAACCTTAGCCTTGGGTTCGTCTCCCGAGAGATACTCCTTTCCACCTTCCCCTACCATTGCCTATCACTTTTTTGAAAATTTATCACTTCTTAGAGAGAGAGTTTTTTGGAAACCGCCTTTTATGACGGCAACAATGGAAGGATTTCGGCCCGTTTATCAGTGTCAGCTTTCTTATAGAAATTTGCAGTTAAGGAGATCGTATGAATTAGTTTCTTGATCAATGATACTCTATCGGCCAAAAGCTGATGGAGTAGACGGGTTACAGGCTGCATCGTGCGCTGAGGGTCAAGCCCTCGATAAGGAGAATTCTGAATAGAAGAGCAAGCCGCTCATCAAGGAGCCCGAAAGACTCTGGATCTCCTGAGGTAACGGAGCAAATTCGAAGGACAAAACGGACTATTTATTTACCCTGGAGTCTTGCTTTTTGCTAAGGTTGACCTTTAGTGTGGCTCTGCCACAAATGGCTCAAGGACCAAAAGGGCCTGACCCTCACCTTTGAAGACCTTCACCATTATCAAAGGGTATTGGTGGCCCTGGCCGAAACTATCCGCCTTGTGGGAGAGGTTGACGCTGCCATTGACGCCCATGGCGGCTGGCCGACTGAGGGGGCTGGTTGGTACGACCCCTCCCCTGGTGTGGGTTGACCGCTACTTCTTGCTATCCTTGTCTTTTTTGTCGCCCTTCTGCGGATCTCTCTTGGCTTTTTTGGCCTCCTATTTAGCCTTATCCTTCTTGCCTTTGTCTCCCATAGCTTTCTCCTCGGCTGTGGTGGCGTTCTTAACCTTGGTCAACTTCTCTCCAATGGGTTGGGAGGTCTTTATGACGACTTCTTCCTCCCACCCCTTTTTCCAAAACCCCGATTTTTGGCCATCTGACTCCGCTGTGCAGAGTATTCTTTACACACGAGAGGATATTTTTTCGGATCAAGGCCGAACATCTTAATAATATTCCTTCCCCGTTAACCCATGAGCTTTGCGAATATGGGCCTTTAAAGTCTTCATCTTTTTGCCGCATTCCAAACAGACTACATATTTTTCCTTGACGATATCTTTAAGTGGGATTGATGGTTTCTTCACCTCTGCCGGCTTCTTCCACTTTCTCCGAAACACGCCCCTTCACCTTCACGACCCTCTAATGCAGTCAAGACGCTAAAGACTTCTTTGATTTCCTCCACTAATTCCTGGGGAGATAATTCGGACAAGGAGGCATGGGACATGACAATCTCCGCGGTTAATTTGAGAACGTCGCTGGGCATAGGTATTATCTCCTTATTTTTGACATATTGAATATTGGTGTTTACTTTATTGTATATTAGATTAATTTTGTCAAGGATTTTTAATGAATCAGTCGGGCAGGCTTTGCAAATAACCAAAGAAATATTTCAGGTAGGCGGCAGTCAACTCACTTCTCCAGAAGATGCCGCTATCTACCTGATCAATTTCGATGGTCATGCCGCTTTAGTGGATGCAGGCTGTGGTGATGCTCAAGACCGAGTTCTAGCCAATATCGGGTCCTGTGGGGTAACCCTTGAGCACATCAAATACATACTTATCACCCATTGCCATTATGACCATACCGGGGGCGTTAAAGCCCTTAGAGACCTACTTCAATGTCAGGTTGTGGCCCATGAATTAGAGGCGCCATTCCTTGAGAAGGGTGATAATGTCGTCACTGCCGCCAAATGGTATGGGGCCAAAATCCAGCCCTTCAAGTTGATCGTAAAATTTCCGGCACTAAGGAAGAGATAGTTTTGGGAAACAGAATCATTCAAGCTATCCACACTCCTGGTCACTCGCCCGGATCCATGGTTTATTTAACCGAATCAGAAGCCATAAAAGTGCTATTTGGCCAGGATGTTCACGGTCCTATTCATCCAGATTTGCAATCAAATAAAGAAGATTATCAGCGCTCTCTGGAACTGATGCTTTCTTTGGATGCCGATATTCTTTGTGAAGGTCATTTTGGAGTCTATCAAGGGAAAAAGGCAGTGGCAGGTTTTATCAATCAGTTTATGGGTTAATGTGTGAGATCCTCTAGTAAGGGGCCGAAGAACTTAATCTCAGCCCCTCGTGGGTGTTCTAAGTCAATTTAGTTAACATTTTTTCCTTAGAATGCGTTGATTATTTCAGGAACTATAGCAGAAACCATCGGATCGCAAGCTAAAGGATTATAAGGCAATTTTTCTTCGGAAGCGGATTCAGAAAAGTTTTCTGGAACAAGGTCAACCACCAAGCCTTCCAAACAGTTTTCCACCCGCCGCCAAAATTCGCCGGCGCTAATCGGCATGATGATGTAATCGTCGATGTCGATATTATAAGCCTCCAGCGGAAAGGCCAAATCCAGGCGATCGGTAATCAGCATGACTTTGGTCCAGGGATTAATCTTTTTGGCTTGCCGCAATACGGCTAAGTTATCCCTTTCCTCTCGGGAAAATTTGGCGATGATCAAATCGTAATTGTGTTTAACCAGGGCCTCCAGGGAAGCTTCTGGGCCCCTTAACGCCTTGACTGAAAAGCCTTTATATTCCAATACCCAACCCATCGTTTGAAAAGAATGAGAACCATCGCCAATAAAAGAATTTCAGATTTACCATGAATTTGCCTCCTGGTTCGGGGTAGATCATTCAGCGCCAAGGCATGTTTAATGAACTATAAGCTTCAAAAGGAGTTTTACTCAATCGGCAATAATGCCTATTTGTCGGTCTGCAAAAGTACCCATAAATAAAGGGTAGACGGTTGATCACAGGGCGATAAATTGGAATCACTTGGCAGAAAAAAACTGGCCGAGGGGGGAGTCCCGGCCAGCCAAGGAGAAGTGATATGTGAACTATTAAGGGGGGAATTGGGGGTAACCTTAATCAGTTCATGTATAAAAATATTTATGCACTAACCATACCAATCCATCGTATTGGCATAACCGAATGATTTTCCATAAAAATCCTGCCAACCTTCTGCATAGTCCATGGCTTTTAGTCCAAAAATTTATACCAGGAAGGAAATTCAACTTGATTATTGTACTGGGATTTTAATCAGGAATCCCACAGGTTCATTTTATGAGGGGTCTCGGATTTTGGTTTCCCCAAAAATTTCTTAACAATCTCCTGGGCAATCAATGTGGACCTGTATAGTGAATATACGCATGAGATCGGGAAAAAATGATGCGAGTGGCTATCCATGAGGAGATCGCCTTTAAAAATCTGTGATGACCAAAAATTCAGCTGATAATCATCAAACCGAGATCAGATTCAATCTGACAATGTTTACAATCTGGGGGAAATGTGAGTTCCACATATGATAACCATATCAACTATATGAAATTATTATATAAGTAGCGGAAATATAGCAGATATTAATATGTTGAATTTTTGGCCGCTTGATAATTTTCTAGTCAGGGCAGTTTAGCGGTACTTTGGGAGCAAGCCTTCATCTTCCTCTTCATAAAGCAAAGTTACTGGCAAATCTTCTCTGCCTTTTTTATTTCCACGGAGAGCGCCGCTGCCAGCGCTGCGGTACAGCCATCCGCTGCCGCGGTGATGATTTGCTTGGCGTACTTCTGTCTAAGATCGCCGATGACATAGATTCCAGTAAGATTTGTCTCGCATTTTTCATCAGTTACCACATAGCCATCGGCATCCATTTTGATGCCCTCGGGTACGAGTTGGTTGTTGGGAAGGAAGCCGATAAAGATGAAAACTCCGTCGGCCCTCAACTCTTTCAACCTGCCCGACTCCGTATCTCTTAAGGCAACCCCTCGCACTCCTTCGTCATTGGCAAGAATGTCAGTGACCACCGTATTCCAGAGGATTTCGATGCGGGGTTCCGCGATGACGTGTTGTTGTAAAATCCGGCTGCCCCGAAAGGCATCCCGGCGATGGACCAGGAAAACCCGCTGGGCTATTTTGGCAAGATAGAGGGCTTCTTCGAGAGCAGTATCGCCGCCTCCCACCACCACCACGGTTTTCTCCCGGAAAAAGAAGCCGTCACAGGTGGCGCAGTAAGAGACCCCCCGTCCATAATAATCCATCTCACCCGGAACATTCAGTTTGCGGGGGCTGCCGCCGGTGGCCAATATTACCGCATGAGCGTTCAAAAGGTCACCGTTGACCAGTCGCACCGTGTGAAAGTCCAGCCCCGGCGCAACCTCGGCCACTTCCTGCTGGATGATCTCCAACCCATATGATTTGGCATGCAGGAGGAATTTCTGGGAAAGATCGAAACCGCTGATGGTTTCGAAGCCAGGGTAATTTTCCACCCCTTCGGTGATATTTATCTGGCCGCCGGGCAAACCTTTTTCAACCAGGGCAGTGTTGAGGGCTGCTCTCCGGGCGTAAAGCCCCGCAGTAAGGCCGCCGGGACCGCCGCCCACGATAATCAGATCATAAATTTCAGTCTGGGACATCTGGAACTCGTCTCCTATATGTTCAGGACCAAAAAACTATTACATTGGGATAGCCGCACTGTGGGTTCAGGCTACCTGCTCCGGGATGGTACGGACACCGAGTAAGTAAACAGGTCAGCGTGATACAGGGAGAGACCGGTTATGACTGGACGTTTGGGAGCCGCAAAAATAACCAGCTTCCTGGCCAGCAAAGGGGCTCCGGGCTTTAAATCCAGCAGGACCGCTTCCTTGCGCAACGCCGCCTTGGCACTAATTTCATAATCAGCCTTCTCGATGACCATTTTCCCCTTGCGGGCCAACGTGAGAAAAATAGACTCCTCCCGAACGTCCTCCGGACTGACGATTTCGGCCATTTCCGCAGGGAGATATCGTTCGTCCAAGGCCACCGGCATCCCATCCGCAAATCTCCGCCGCTGGATATAAAGCACCGGTGCCTTTGCCGGCAGTCCCAAACGCGCAGCCCATTCCCTGGGAGCCGGTATAACGTTGATAGCCGAAACCACTACCTCAATTTTCTTTCCCTGTAGCGACCATTCTTCCACAAAGCACTCTATTTCCTGTAATTGCCCACTGACGTGGGGGGGATTAATGAAGGTTCCCACTCCTCTTACCCGGTACAGGAGTCCCTCATTGACCAGTTCTTGAACCGCCTGGCGCACCGTCATGCGGCTGACCCCGAACATTTCGGTTAGGGCTTCCTCGGGGTACAGCTTTTGTAATCTTGTCTCAGGAGGCTGTTCGGCCATCTCCTGGATGAGGGCCAGTAACTGTTCCTTTATTTGGCAGTAAAGGGGAAGCGGCGACTTCCGATCAAGGTTCTTAAGCACCAGAATCCTCCTCGTCTAGGATAGAGCGTCCCAGGGGCTGGGCCGGGAGGCACACGCCCAAGGTCCCCTGGAAACCGCTCCCACAGATTAAAGAAGATTTTACCGTGATTCCGGCGCTCTGTCTGCAACTTTTACTGACGAAGCTTTTCCATCGCCACGGTAATGGCCTCCTTGTTGAGGACAAACTCCATCATCCCTACCTGCTGCTGGTAGGTTTCCGGATCCACCAACGCCTTTATACAGTCTTCCAAGATGTGATACACGGGGAGTCCCAACGGGACTCCGGCCAATGGACCTGCGAAGGTAGGGTCGCCTTTGGTGACGGTCTCAGCGTAGATTTCAGCGCTTTCCGCATCGGGAGAGCCCAAAACCACCACCACGTTTTCCTTGCCGTTGTCGTCAGCGGCCTTCTTGATCGAACCCTGATCTTCCATGTCCATGGCCCCCGCCGCAGTTCAGACAAAGCACTGCGTCACTACCAGGACCGGTTGAGCTCCGGCGGTCCGGATGCACTCGGCAATGGCCGGTGCTGCAACTCCATCCCGCTCACCGATACATATGACTTTTTTTCCTTTTAACATGTGACGAAACCTCCTCGGCTTCACTTACGTGGTTGATAATTCTCGGGCCGCCTTACAGGTGGCCTTCCACAAAATTGCCCAACTCTTCCTGATTGACTTCTTTTCCCGACAACCGGCCGACTTCCTGCCCGTCCCGATAGAGAAGAAAGGTGGGCAAGCCCATCACCTTCAGGTCGATACACAGGCGCCGGTTTTTGCTGGCGTCCACCTTCACCACCTTCAGCCTTGGCCCATATTTATCCGCCATTTCCTCCACAAAAGGCATCAGGGCCAGGCAGGGGACGCAGGCCGGCCCCCAGAAATCTACCAGCACCATCCCCGGTGAGGATTCCACTTCCGCACCGAAAGTCTCTTTTGTGACATCCAAAGCCATACTTTTACCCTCCATTTCTTTCTAGAATGAATGACATCCCGTCGGACAGTTTGGTCATCTTGGCCAGGAAGAGGCTGCCCTTGCCCAGAAACATGGTGTTGCGCAAATCTTCCTTAAGCATCCTTTGGCGGGCGTGGCCCAGGAACGGCAGGGCCGAGGGGATATGCCCTTGGGTGGGGGCAAAGCCCGGCATGCCGCGAGTGTGCTCGAAGTCATCCAGGTCGCTGGGAGTCAGCAACTTATGCATAACGGCCAGTCCGCCAATCATACGGTAGTTCCCCCGGGGCGTGTTGCCGCTGCCAGCCGGTTCGGTGATTTCCGGGTTATGCAATTCGGTGGCGTACTTGTCAATATCCGTGATCTTCAGGCCAACCCGATCCAACGGCTTAAAAACCAAGGATTCCATGATTGCCTGCTGTGCAGAAGACGCCGCCACTTCATGCTTGCCCACTGTATCGAGCCTGATCCGGGGGTTGATCCCGTCATCCTGGCCCACCACTACGGCAAATGCCCCCAGCACGTCCTCCATGATGGGGATCGATTTGGCCAGGTGCCCTCGCATCTTCATGCCGAGCTTGGCAAGGGCTCCGCCGCCCACCACTACCACTTCTTTGAACACCCCCGCCTGCACCAGGCTGGCCGCCAATACCATGGTGTGCACCGGTGCGCAGCAAAAAGCTTTTACATCAGCCCCGCTGCAGTTAATGCACCCGGCTTTTTCCGCCATAGCCTTGGCGAGGTTGCCTGCGCCCCGTTGGTAGCGGTCACCCACCCCTTCTTCCCCGCAATTCATCATGTAATCGATGGCGGCGGCACCAGGCCCAAAAGAATTGAGCAGGTGGCGCAGGGCCAGAACTCCCGATGCTTTGCAGGCCAGATTTTCCATGAGGATCGCAGCGGTCAGATTTTCATCCTCATCGTGGCCACTAAGAAAGCAGCCCACCAGTTCGGCGTTCTCATAAAGAGGGAGAGCGCCGCCGGCAATTTCCTTCTGCAGCTCCTCCAAAGAGACTCCTATACCCAGCCGCTCCAGGTCCTCATCATTGACGAGGAAATGATTCGAAAGGGCCAGCCTGACCTTTTCGGTAAACCCTTCTGCTAACTTGACCAAGTCGAACTCATCCGCCACTTTCATCAGGCCGTAGAACTCAGATTGAGGCATGATTTCGCCAAAAGGGCCGAACCGCTGCGCCCCTTCTAAAGGATGGTGAAACCAGGGCCGTTCAATGTCCCATAAAGCTTCCGGGCGCATAGCACCGAGAAAAGCCTGGTGCGCCGGGTAAGCCACCGCGTCCTCGTAGCTACGCAAGTGGGATTGAATTTTGTCAAGTAAATCTGGTTCCTTGGGAATTTCCCGCGCCGGTTTCGATCCGTAGCGCACCAGGTCCGGTGTATGCGCCAGAACATAGGAAACTCCCTTGACTACCGGATAACCCATTTTGACCTACCTCCTTGCTAACGCCGGACAGTTCCCGTCAGACGTTGAAAATCGTTTGCTTGTCAACCTTCGATTGAAGAGCGGCCAAGGCCTGATCTACCAGTTTCCGGCGCACGGCTTTTTCCTGATTGGGACTCAGGTCGGGATTGCCCAGGGGGTAAGGTATGGCGGCAGCCGGCAAGATCCGGTTTGCACCCACCGCCAAGGCAATGGACGTGATGGTACATATCTGCACCGTCGGGATTCCGGCCCGTTCCAGTTCTTTTGTGATCGTTGCCCCGCAACGAGTGCCTGTCCCTCAGGTGGAGGTCAGGATAACCGCCTGCACCCCGTCTGCAATCAAAACCCGGGCAATCTCCTGGCCAAACTTGCGGCCGTTTTCCAGGGTGGTGCCATTGCCGGTAGTGGTGAAAAAGTGATTATATAACTTGCCGATTTTACCTTCTCGCTCGCAGTCCCGGAGCGCGTCCACCGGCAATCCGCGATCGGGGTCTTCGTTAGCAAAGACATTGCTGTAGCCGCCATGGACGGACTGGAATTCCGCTCCCGACAGGTCCTCGATACCTTCCAGGCTGTACTTGAGAAACTTGCTGGCTCGAGCCGACTCCAACCGGTCGGGGTTGCCTTTGGGGACGATGCCGCCTTCGGTTACCAGGGCCACGGTGGCGGTACCGAGGTCGCTCACCGGGGCAGCAGGGGTAACTCTCTCAAAGGCAGGCATGGGGAGTTCCGTGCGATAAACCATCCCCTGCAATTTTGCCAGGAGCATGTCCACTGCTCGTGCCGCGCCGGTTTTCTCGACCCAGGTGTTTTTGCGGATTCCCCGGGGCAAATATCCCTCGGCCTCAGGTGTGCCAAAGACCTCGCCCGCGACCAATTTCAGCCCCAGGACGGCCATGGCCGAAATGGCCTGCCGCATGCCTGCCGCAGAGGGACCGGTTTCCACGCAGAAAATATCCTTCCGGTAGAGTTCCACGCCGGGATTTTCCGGGTACATGCCGGTCACCGCGGGGACTGCCAACTGCGCCTGCACGGCCTGGCATACGGCCCCACAGGCCGGGCCATACCTCCCGGCATTGAAGGCCGGACCGGCTACGACCAACTGAGGCTCAAAGGACCTGATGAGTTGAATTACTTCTGCGGTGGCCTCTTGGGGATGTTCGGCGAAGTAGTTATCCCCGCAGATCACCGTGGCTACCACCTGGGCTTTCTCGCCCAGGGCGGCTTGCAGGGCCAGTCCCGGTCCTACTGGGTTAGCCGCCGCCCGGGGAGGCACGCCAGCTTGTCCTTCTCCACCGATCTGGCCGAAAAACTGATTAAGATAATGGACTACCCTGATCATCCGGGCACCTCCTCAATATTCTTTGATGGACAGGTGGGTGGCACCCAACTGGTTGGTGGCGGTATATATGCGTCCCATGGCGATGGGCAGCCCGGCGTCAGGCGGCCCATCGGCCCCGGCGATCTCTTCGCCACCCAAGACCCGCTCCACAGGGGCCAGAGTTACCAACTCGTCGTTATTGCCGGTGGTAACCGCCGCGTCGGCTTCGGGTGCGGTATCCACCAGAGAAGGCAGGTCCCCGGCTGCTCCGGCAATCTCGTTGGCCATGATGACGGTTTTAATGCCAAGTTGTTCACATTCCCGGCAGGTAAACATCAGGTCGGTATCGGCGTGGCCGCCACCCTCCTGGGTGATGACAGCTCCATGGGCCCCGAGTTGCCAAGCCAGTTTGGCGGCAAATTTCGCCGAGCCGCGCCTTTTCCCTCAGGGTGCTGTGCTCATTGGCGATTACCACTCCCGCAAAGATCAGATCCCGGCCGTGCCGTCGGGACAATTCCAGGACCACCGGATTATTAAGATGGAGATAAGTGGGGTTCTTCTGGCAGGCAATGATGTAGTTGCTGCTAACAATGGCCCCATCCAGCACCTCATTGGGGTGGAGGATGGTGGGCAGGAGTTCCCGGGCGTTTTCCCCGTAAACAAAAGTATCCCGCAACAACCCCTGGGACTGCAGATGATAGATATAAACTACCCTGGGCAGATCGTGAGCTTGATTTTCCAACGCACCCAGGTCGAACAACTCAACGCGGTCTGGCACCATGGTGCGGGTGGGTTCGGCCAGGTATACGGCCGCTTCCAGCGCCGCCTTCCGGATAGCCTGGTCAAACTCCACATCCGTGGTGGTGGGATCGGGGGTACAAAGCAGCACGACGTTGATGGTGCGGGAGAAGATGCTGTAGTCCGCCCCTGGCCCTGCCATGTCCACCACTCCTTCCTGAATACCCTGCCTCTTGCCGGTCTGGAGCACAGCCACCCCCTCCAGCACGTTAGTCTGTCCCCGCCCGGCGATCTCCACCGGCCCCAGAGCTCCGGGAAAGGGCGTTGCGCCTCCGGAGAGCTTGAGACGCGGCTCGACCGCGTCCATGACATGCACGATCCTCACCGCTTCCCGGGCCGGGCCAGTCTCACCTCCACCCCGGCAAAAGAGTGGTCCCGGTTCAGAAATTCCGCCAATTCCTGTTTGTTGATAACCAGGGTTTGCCGTTCAATCCCGGTGACCTCACCGAACCGGGCATCCTTAATCGTGAATTTTCGTAGCTCCAGCTTCATAAAAGGGAACTCCTCTCATTGCATGACCATCTGCCAATCCCTTAATGATCCGGTTATACCAATCCCATCCAATGCCAGTAGGTGGCGCTAAAGACGACCATTAAAATAATCGCGATAAGCACCAGAGGAATACCCACCTTCATCATATCGTCGGAACTGAAGGTGTCGGTGGAGTAAGCCACCATGGACATGGGGGTGTTCACCGGAATGATCACGGAAAATTGAATGGTGTAATAGAAAATGAGGGTCAGGCCCCAGACGTTGAGTCCGGGGATGTTGAGGCCCTGGGCAAAGCCTATGGCCGTGGGCACCAGGGCGGCCACCGCTGCGGATCGGGCAGAAAAGGCCAGGGCAAAGATGGAGAAGAACAGGCCACCGGCTGCGATCATCAGCAGCATGGGCCATTGGCCCACTCCCAGCGTGATAATGGTGTTTTTGGCGACCCAGGCCGCCGCCCCGCTCTTTAAAAGCCAGATTCCCAAAGAAATGGCGGCGCCGAAAAGCATCAGCGTTCCCCAGTTCACCTTACCGGCCAACTCTTTCCAGGTGGCCACCCTTAGACCCGGGAAAAATATCGCCACCACTGCCAGAACCGCCACAGTGCTGGGATTTAAGGGGTGCAATACCATCCCGGTGGCCCACAAAAGGATGGTAGCCAGCATGATAACCAGGAGCTTAATTTCTCTGGTAGTAATAGGACCCAATTTGGCGCTATGCGCATGCACGACGGCCACTCCACCCGCCAATTCTTCCTTGCCCACCGGGAAAAAATAGAGAACCAGAAAATAGAGGACCGTCCCCATCGTCAGGGCAAAGGGCATGCCATAGATGGCCCACTGCAACCAGGTGATGTCGTGTTTGGTAGCCTGGGAAATGTACATGGCGGTTTGAATGGGTGGGGCCCGGAGGTGAGGATGCCCATTCCAGCTATCCCGGTGCCAAAGGCTACCAGCAGTAACATACCTTTACTCAGGTTGCTTTTTAAGTCCAACCCGAAGGCTTCAATAATCCCTATAGATACTGCAGTCATCAAAGCGGCGTTGGCTGCCTGAGCCGGGATAAAGACCGTCAATATAAAGGCCATCAACAGGACGCCAAAGAGCACCTTTTTTGGCTTGGCCCCCACGTGGCTCAGGATGAACAGGCCGATTCTTTGTCCCAACCCGGTTATTTCAATGGCGGATGCCAGAAACAGGGCACAAACTACGAGCACCCAGGCCTGCGAACTGAAACCGGAGAGGGCCATCCCCAGGGCCACCTTGGTTCCTATCAATTTGCTGGGATTCGCGGCTTGCGGAGAAAAGGCCACCAGGAGCGTCATGGCGGCGATAAGAAAAAATGAACTGGCCGCATAGCCCACCGCTTCCGAAACCCAGATGACCAGCATGAACAGCATCACGGTGAGGAGGGCTTGTCCCACCGGCGTCAGGGTGGAAGGAAAATGGATGGAATTGAAGGCTATCAGGACTACAAAGGCTAGGACGATCCCCACCGTACGCCGAATCTTGCTAATCCCCATGGTGAGCCGGAGATCTTGTCATTAGACTTTCCCACTGCATAACCCTCTCGTTTGGGATATTTTATGGTGGTCGTTTCTGCTGAGTGATAAGGCTCCATCCTGCAAATTTTATTATTGTATAGACATATAGACAACTAATCGACTGATTGTCAAGTTTTTTCCTTTATTAGGGTTTATTTTGGGCTAACGATAGAAAATTTGCGAGGAAGACTCTCCGGATCATCCTCTCCCACAACCTGGGGCACTTGTGAAACAGAGCATATTTGATAAAATTGAATCAGAATCGTTATATTTGGCGAGATTCGGCAAGAAATTGCTGAGAGGTTTTCTATGAAAAGCGGGGCTACGAAAAAAAACGACGGTATGGGTTACTTTGAGAGCGATGGTTCCACAGATCGTCCTGGACACAAAGATGGTCCACATGATTTAGAAGATATGTTGCAATCCATCAATTTTCTCAATCTTGTTCTTGATAGTGTTTATTCCGGCATCATCGTCTGCAACATAAAAAGTAGAATTATCTTCATGAACAAGGTTTATGGCGAGTTACTCAAGGTAGACCCCCAAGAAGCGGTGGGTAAGAATATTAAAGAGTATTTCCCGGGTTCCAGACTTTCTCATGTCATAGCCGCTGGTATTCCGGAACTAGGGCAGCGATGTTCCCTCAAAACCGAGGCATTGTTGTTGGTAAATCGTATTCCTCTTAAACTTAATGGAAACGTCGTGGGCGTCATTCTACAGACGGTACTGCGCGACTATAAGGATTTTACTGACCTAGTGAGGAAACTTAATACGTTGGAGCGGAAAGTCAAACACCAGGAGATGGCCCTGGAAACGATATTTTCCCCCAAATATACCTTTGATTCCATTATTGGTGAAAGCCAGACGATCAAGGAAATAAAACTTCTGGCTCAGAAGTATGCCCGGGCAGATTCCCCTATCTTGATTCTTGGCCCCACCGGCACCGGCAAAGAATTATTCGCTCATGCCATGCATGCCGCAAGTAAGCGGAACTTCGGACCATTTGTTTGCCTTAATTGCGCCGCAGTCCCAAAGGACTTGTTGGAATCAGAACTGTTCGGTTATGAAGAAGGAGCCTTTACTGGCGCCAAAAAAGGTGGCAAGCCAGGTCTCATCGAACTGGCCAATGGCGGCACCCTGTATCTGGATGAAATAGGTGAGCTACCCCTGGCTGCTCAAGCAAAACTGCTAAGAATCATTGAAGATAAGGTGCTCACCAAAGTCGGCGGGATAAAATCCTCTGAGATTGATTTCCGATTGATTGCGGTGACGAATCGTGATCTTCAAGGAATGATTAAACGGGGAGAGTTCCGGCAAGATTTATTTTACCGACTCAACACCATGATATTGAATACCCCGCCTCTGGCCAAGAGACCAGAAGATATTCCACTCTTGATCAAACACTTTTTAAAAACCGCAGGTAGACCAGAATGTCGCTTGTCTGAGGAGACACTGCGGACTTTAATTCATTACCTCTGGCCGGGAAATATCCGCGAGCTGAAAAATATTATCGAAAGAGGCATGAGCCTGTGCGAAAAAGATGAATTAAAATTGGAACACCTACCGGCGGAAGTGCTCGAGCCTGGTTTAACCATAAATCCGTGCGGTAATCTGGACAACTCCTTAGGTCAGAAAATGGCTAATTTTGAAAAAACATTACTGCTGAATGCCTTACAGGCCACTCAGGGCAATATGTCTAAGGTGGCTAAATTACTTGGTATTTCAAGGTCAGCCTTATATGAAAAATTTCAAAAATATGATTTAAATTATTCCAAGAATTGATTTTTGTCTTGATTTCCTTACATGTCCTGATCTCCTGACAGCCTTCTATCCAGTCATAGCTTCCCAGGAATCCCCAGTTCCCCCGGCTATATCTAATAATCTGATGAATTCAGACAAGTTACCTTCCTTCCCGCCTGGGTGATAATCATATCTCATTTGGCACGCTTCTTGGATTTAGTGTTTCAAAACAGACTTCGCATATTAGCACAATCTGTGTACCGGTACTTCTGAGGAGGAAATCATTCATGGGCTTTAGGGTTAGCAGAAAGGATTTTATTACGCCGCGCTGTACCGCGGCCTGTCCGGCTGGGGTGGACGTGCCGCGCTATATCCGGGCGGTTCGTGATGGTCGATTTGATGAGGCGGTCGCCGTATTGCGGGAACGGTTGCCTCTACCCATCGTCTGTGCTGACGCCTGTTTCGCTCCCTGTGAAGATGCCTGCGCCTATAGGCAGATTGGCGATCCCATCGCCATCCGGGCCTTAAAGCGGGCGGCTGTGGATAAAGGCGGCGACGCCTGGCTCGCCAACCGGAAAAAAACCCCGCCTTCGGGCAAAAAGGTGGCCGTTATCGGCGCCGGCCCGGCTGGACTGACCGCAGCCTATTATTTGGCTACTTTGGGTCATGAGGTAACCATGCTTGATACCTTCCCCAAACCGGGGGGGACGCTGCGTTATGGCATACCCAAATATCGTTTGCCCGAGGCAAGGCTGGACAAAGATATCAATGTCATTCTGGGAATGGGGGTAACGTTTCAAGGCAATACCAAGGTTGGCAGCGATGTAACCTTGGAGGATCTCAAAAAGGATTACGGCGCGGTATTCATTGCGGCGGGAGCCAGTGCTTCAGCCAAAATTCCCGTGGAGGGGGCCGATAAACCCGGGGTCTATTGGGGTCTGGACTTTCTGCAGGGTGCGGTCCTGGGGACGAACGGTCCAATCGGGAACGAGGTTGCCGTCATCGGCGGTGGTAACGTGGCCATCGACGTAGCGCTCACCGCCCGGAGGCTGGGGGCCAAGAAAGTCAACCTCTTCTGCGTGGAAAGACGGGAAGAGATGCCGGCCCATCCGTTTGAAATCGCCCTAGCCGAAGAGGAAGGCATAGTCATCAATAACCAGTGGGCCCCGGCGAAAATTTTAGGAACCGATAAAGTCACCGGCCTGAAGGTAAAGCGCTGCCTGGCGGCATTTGACCAGGCCGGGAAATTCAACCCCTCCTACGATGAAGAAACCACTGAGAAAGTAAACGCCGACACGGTCATTCTGGCCATCGGCCAAACGCCTGACCTCGACTTTGCCGAAAAGGCCCAGGTGAAGCTGAACGGGAGCAGAATGGCGGTGTGTGAACGGGGCCGCTGCACCAACGTCCAGGGGATTTTTGCCGGGGGTGATGTGGTTACCGGACCGGCTTCCATCATCAGCGCCATTGCCCAGGGGCGTCAGGCGGCAGAGGCCATCGACAAATTTCTCGGCGGCCAGGGCGATATCTTGGAGACCCTCGCGGCGCCCGAAGATTTTGTGGAACTCGAGGAATTCATCCCCATCGTGGAGCCTCGTCATGATCTCCCGCATCTCAAAGCATGGGCAAGGGTCTTGGATTTCGAGCATGTGGAACTTCCCATGTCCGACCAGGATATCAAGGCTGAAGGCTCCCGCTGTCTGAATTGCGACGCCCGCAAATTCGAAGTTGTGCTCGAAAGGGAAAATTGCAAGGAGTGCGGCTACTGTGCGGAAGTTTGCGGGATGGGCACTTTTGCCCCTGCCGCCGGTTATACGCAGAAGGGCTACCGGGCCATGGAGGTCAAATCCTCCGACCATTGCGTGAGTTGCTTCAAGTGTTACTTTGTCTGCCCTGATTTCGCCATTGATGTCAAAGAAGTCATTAAAGGCATTGCCTCCTAAAAACCGAGGAGAGACCATATGAAACGATTTTTGGAAACTGGAAATTTTGCCATTGCTGAAGGAGCCATACTCGCCGGCTGCCGCTTCTTTGCCGGCTATCCGATTACCCCGGCCACCGAACTGGCTGAATCCATGAGCCTGCGTCTGCCGCAGGTGGGCGGGGTCTACATTCAGTCCGAAGACGAGTGTGCGGCGATGCATCTGTGTATCGGAGCGTCGATGGGAGGCATGAAGGCCATGACCGCGACCTCCGGGCCAGGTTTTATTCTCTATGCGGACCCTTATGGCTGGGCCCTGGGATGCGAGATGCCCATGGTGGTCCTGAACTCCGGCCGGGTGGGTCCGGTCTCCGGGATTACCGGGGCCCCTGGCCAGGGGGAGTTTTACAATACCCGTTATCCCACCCAGGGGGGCAATTACGAGAGTGTCGTCCTGGCGCCAAACTCGGCTCAAGAGGCCATGGCCATGGTAATTGAGGCCTTTTACCTCTCGGAACGGTTGCGCATGCCGGTCACGGTTCTGGCGGACCAGTTGATCACCGACGGCTGGGAGGATATTTCGCTTCCCGAAAACGAGGCGGAAATGAAAGAGATGGGGTTCCGGGTATGGCCCCGGAAATTCCACACCGGCCCTAATTTTTATCCGGCCACGGATGCCCTCGATATCCCGCCGGTGCAGATGGGTAAAGATACCGGCGGCCTGTGTTCCGACTGGACGCCGACGGAACAGGGCTACGATATCGAAGAGGTGGAAGATCACCACAAGCATGCCTACCGGCTCATTTACAAGGTGCGAAATAACCGGGACCTCTTTAACCATCATTACGAGAAAAAGTTCATGGACGACGACCCGGATCTGGTCGTCGTGTCCTATGGGACTCCCTCCCGGGTGGTGAATACCGCCGTTGGCCGGGCCCGCAGCCAGGGGATGAAGGTTGGCTCGCTGCGGTTAATCAATTTGTGGCCCTTTCCTGACGAACACTTCAGCCGAAAAGCCAAATACCTGGCCGTGGAACTCAACTGGGACGGCCAACTGGTGCGGGAGGTCAAGCGGGCGGTCACACATGACTCGGAAGTGCACTTCTTCGGAATCTGCGGAGACCTGCCCACCAATCAAGACCTGCTGGAAACCTTTGACAAGATCTTAAAAGACCAGCCTTTGGAGCGGAAGGGCTGGGAATGGGAGGCCTGGTGATGGAGTTATATGCCAGCAAGTTGATCGAAGAATATTTGCGAACCCGGAAAATACCCAGTACCGCCTGTTCCGGCTGTGGTTTGGGAATGAATCATAAGGTAGTGATCCAGGCCTTCAAGGAACTGGGGCTGAAAACGGCAGACATTATCTGGGGCACGTCCATTGGCTGCGCCGGCCGGCAGACCTTTGCCACATTCAAGGGCGACGGTTTCGCGGGAACCCACGGCCGGGCTTACGCCATTGCACGTGGGCTGCGCCTCGCCCTGCCCCCGGAAAAGAAGATCGTCTTAAGCGTTGGTGACGGGGACGCCTTCGGCATCGGCCTGATGCACCTGATCCATGCAGCCCGGGTCAATGCCGATATAACCGTCATTGTGCATGACAACCTGGGGTACCAGTCAACCGGCGGTCAATTCGGCTTCACCACCCCCATGGGGGTAAAGACCGATTCCAGCCCTTACGGGATGTTTGAGCACAACCTGATGAGCGAAGGCATGGATGTGATGTACATCCTGAAAGGCGCCGGCGCCACCTTCCTGGCTCGTCACGTGGTCCTGGCCGACGATGGCCAAAACGCGGTGGAAAGTGTTAAGAAAGCTATGCTTAACCGCGGATTTTCTCTGGTGCACATGCCACATCCGTGTGTTACCAACTTTGCCATGAAGCATCTGGGGTCACGGGTTCCGGTGGAAATTTTTCGTTGGTTCAAAAAACACGCTGCCCCCTTGGGCCAGGAAACCCCGGAGACGATTTGGGCTACCGGGATCTGGCACGACGCCAGCAATTCCCGGCCCGAATTTTCCGAAGTGGTCTGGGGCGCAACCGAAAAGATCAGGAGGACCGGAGCACTATGAAAGACAGAATTGAGGTGGTAGCGAGTGGCTTCGGTGGCCAGGGCGTGGTGCGGTTGGGCCAGATCCTGGGGGAAGCCGGTGTGAAACAAGGTCTCCGGGTCACCATGCTGAAGAGCCATGGCACGGAAATGCGGGGCGGCTATGTCAGGAGCCAGGTGGTGTTGGCCAAAGAGGTGGTTGATAGCCCCATGTGTGAATGCCCCGACTTACTTATCGCCTTGTCATCCGCGGCCTATAACCGCTTCAAACACACTGTCCCCGACAATGGACTGATTATCTACGATCCGGACTTCGTGGATGAGGTCGACGACAAGCTCGCCTGCGAACAAAGGGCCTTGCCGGCCAAAAAGTTGGCGATGGATAATTTCGGCAAACCCTTGTTCAGCAACTCCGTGGTCTTGGGAGCCATCGCCAAACTCCTGGAAAAGGAGGGAGCCGTCAATAAGGAGACTCTCCTGGAAAGCCTGTTGGGCATTATCCCCAAGTTCAAAGAGGAGAATAAGCAGGCTTTCGAATTAGGTTATAACTCCGTCTGATCGGAGAAAACGGTGCAGCTGTTTGGGTGTTGAAGATTATAAAAACTCGGGCAGGGGACCGGTCTTTGACTATCCTGATGGGGTGGCTTAAGGCCGGCATCGGACCCGAGAAAGTCTCGGGGCCATTGCATGTATGGTTTTCGGTCTAAGTGTTTGTGTGATTTGGGACGTAGCCTGAATTATGGCGTTTCTCCGCCCAGGCGATCTTCCAATCTAAAGACCAGGCGCTTGGAAAAACTTCGGCCCTGTCTAAACCGCTCACTGATCACCCATCAAGGAACTGGCCATAAACCAGTCCTGAAACACCCGGAAAAAAAAAATTAGTCTTAAGAAATTAGGTTTTCTTAAGACTAATTTTTTTGGCTTGGCCATTTTATGGGCGCTAACCTAAGACCCTTACAAAAAATCACCCATTAGGGAGGTCAAGATGGGCCAAGAATTGTCCAGGAGGAGTTTCGTCAAGATCGCCGGCATCACTGCTGCATCAGGGGCAGTATTAGGGGCGTTTGGGGTGCCGGCAATGGCGGCAAGAGAAAAGAAAGCAGGCGCCGGCTCACAGGCCGTAACGGCAGGAAACCTGACCGGTTACATACCCAAGGCCGCCAAGATGCTGAGAAAAGGGGATTTGTCCTCAGAAGCTTTAACCCAAAACTGTCTGGAAAACATCAAAAAGCTTGAGCCCAAGCTGAACGCATTCATCACTCTCATGGAGGCCCAAGCCCTGGCAGCAGCCCGGGCCATGGATGCCGAGCTGAAGGCAGGCAAGGACCGGGGCCCTCTCCACGGCATACCGATCGTGGTGAAAGACATATACGACACAGCGGGGGTTCCCACCACAGTGGGGTCTGAATTCTTCAAGCTGAGAATCCCCCAGGAAGATGCCACGACCGTGGGCAAGCTCAAATCCGCTGGTGTGGTCATCCTCGGCAAAACGAACATGAACGAGTTTGCCGCCGGCATATCAGGGCAAAATCAGTTTTACGGCGATGCCCATAACCCTTGGGACTTGAGCCGGTCTCCCGGCGGCTCCTCCAGTGGCACCGGGGCGGCCATAGCGGCGGGTCTCTGTTTAGGTGGTACCGGGACGGACACCGGTGGCTCCATTCGGGTGCCGGCCGGATGGTGTAGCATTGTGGGTCTGCGCCCAACTTACGGACTCGTAAGCTTGGCCGGGATATATCCGAGGGCCTACAGCCTTGATACCGCCGGGCCCTTGGCCAGAACCGTGGCTGATACCGCGCTGCTGATGGATGCCATGGCGGGGTTTGACCCCCATGACCAGCACTCTTCGCTCTATCAGCTGAAGGGCAGTTATACTGCCCAGCTCCAGAAAGGCGTCAAAGGCCTGCGCATCGGCATTGTCAAGGATTACACCTTCAAGAACGTCGACCCTCAAGTAGCCGCCGCAGTTCAGGCGTCCACAGAAACCTTCAGAAAACTTGGCGCTCAGGTGACGACCATCGAAATTCCGGTTCTGGTCTCCCTGGATTATCGGGCGTTGTTCAATAATATCCTCCTCTACGAATTCAATCAGATCCTGGGGGAACAGTTCCGCACCGCCGGAGAACGCCAAAAAGCGTTTGGCGCTTTTGTCCAGAAAAACCTCGAAACCGGGGCTAAAATCTCTAGCGCCACCTACGAAAAGATCCAAAAGGAGCGCCCCTACCAAATAGCGCAGATCAAAGAGGCCTTTGCCAAGGTGGACGCACTTCTCACCCCCACTCTGGCGATGATGCCTCCGGCTTTGGCGGCCGAAGCCGCCGCTTATGGCCAGGGATGGCAGTTCACACTGCCTTTCAGCTTCCTAGCCACACCCTGTGTATCAGTGCCGTGCGGGTTCAGCACAGAAGGGCTGCCCATCGGACTGCTGATTGTCGGAGACCATTTCCAAGAACCACTGATCTTAAGGATAGCGGCCGCGTTTGAAGCAGCCACAGAGTTTCATAAACGCCGTGCCCCGGTCTGCAACGAGAAACCGCTCGTATGAGCAGGAAAACCAGGTGCGAGGTATAGAGGAGCATGAGAACAAGACGGCTGTGCGCCAATCCAGCAAAGCAAACAATGAGCCTCTCAGGGGGGTAGCGTCAGGGAGATACCGAGGTTAGGGCGCAATGGGAACAAGCATTATTCCTTGTTATGGGAAAAAAGCCCAGCCAGTCAATCCCATTAGCATTCATTTTCCTTTGTCATAAGGAGGGAGAAAGGCCATGCGTACGGTAAGATTTCACGTGGACAACCAGGCGGAGTTACAGCCTGATAAGGTTTTTATGGTCGCTCCGGAGCCCAAACTGGAGCTCACCTTTACCCAGCTCAGGGATGCTTCCATCAAACTGGGCAAACAACTCGTGAAGATGGGGGTCCAGAAGGGAGACAAGGTCTCCTTTTTCATGGGCAACGGTTACCAGACCATGCAGATTTTTCTCGGCACCATGTACGCCGGCATGGTTGTGGCCCCCATCAACCTTATGGCCCAACCCAGCCAATTACGCTATGTTCTCGACCACTCCGACACCAAACTGGTGTTTGTCACGGAATTGAACCGGGAGCGTCTGGAAGAAGCTTTGCGGGAAATCCCGCGAGAGGTCCGGGTTGTGGTCATAGATAAGAATGCCGAGGAAATCTTTCCGGATGAAGATCTTTCCGCATACAAGCTGCCCGAGATAACCGAAGACGATCCGGCGATGCTGCTCTATACCTCGGGCACCACCGGCGTCCCCAAGGGAGCTATTCTGACGCAGAAAAACATGGTGATCGGCGGGGAAAACGTGCAGTTGGCCCATTGCCTGACCCCGGAGGATAGGGGGTTGATCTCGTTGCCCCTCTATCACATCAACGCCGAGATCGTTTCGGCCATGGCGCCGTTGGTGAGCGGGTCTTTCGTCGTGATCCCGGAGAGGTTTTCGGCCAGCGCCTTTTGGTCCCTTATTTCGGAATATAAGTGTACCTGGTTTTCCATCGTCCCGACGATTTGCTCTTATCTGGTAAGCGGTACGGAAATCGAAGGCCAAGGGTACCATTTGAGTCAAGTTCGGTTCGGCCGGTCGGCCTCGGCGCCGTTGCCCCCCTCACTGCACAAAGAGTTCGAGGAAAAATTCCACTGCCACCTTATCGAAACCTTGGGGATTACCGAATGCTGTTGCGTGGTTTTTTCCAACCCCTTGGACCCTGCCAAGCATAAGATCGGATCTCCCGGCCAGCCTTACGGGTGTGAGGTCAAGATCGCGGACCGCCAGGGAAACGAAGTGCCCCGCCTGATGCCTGGGGAAATCCTGGTCAGAGGCGGCTCCATCATGAAGGGATATTACAAAGACCCGGTCAAAACTGCGGAGGCTCTCGACCCGGACGGCTGGTTCCATACCGGGGATCTGGGCTACATGGATGAGGATGGCTTTGTCTTTATTACCGGCCGGCTGAAAGAACTGATCATCAAGGGCGGCGAGAACATCGCCCCCCGGGAGATCGATGAATGTTTCTACAACCACCCGGCCATCCAGGATGCCGCGGCGGTGGGCATACCGGATAAACACTACGGCGAAGAGATCATGGTGTGCTACACCACAAGGCCTGGATGCTCAGTCAGCGAAGCTGAACTCAGGGAACATTGCCTCCAGGCATTTGGGTAAATATAAGACTCCCAAAGTCTTGGTCCAATTGGATGAGTTACCCAAGGGCCCATCCGGCAAGCTCCAGCGGCTCAAGTTAAAGGAAATCGTCGGAATCGAATCTTAGCATGAACCTCTGGCTGGCTGGACTCCCCCCTAATCTTGCTTCCCGGGTTGAGGGGCCGTCCGGTCAGCCCACCCGGCTTTCACTTAATCATGAATCTTGGCCGATAAACGTAACGTTTATAAAGTATTTCAGGAGGTTCACATGGCTAATGATGGGACCGCAGGGTCTGCAAAAAGAGGCTTCCGGATTAACGCTACGGCCTGGATGACTATCATGCTCAGCTCCATGTACTTCATCATGTACCTGGACCGCGTGAATATCTCGATCATGGCCAAGGACATCATGAGAGACTTTAGTCTCTCGAAACTCCAGCTTGGCATAGCGTTCTCCGCCTTCTCCTGGCCCTATCTCTTCGGGCAGCTTGCCGGGCGGTTGGCTTGCCAACAAAATTCGCCCGCGCCACCCTGGCCCTATGCGGCATATTAGTAGGAATATCGACTATTGCCACCGGGTTCACCACAGGAATACTCACCTTGTTCGCAGTACGGCTACTTTTGGGGATTGGCGAGGGCCCATCCTTTTCCGCCGCCACGCAGGCCATGAGACACTGGTATTCACAGAAGCGTTTCGGGTTCATTCAAGGGGTGACGCATTCGGCTGCCCGCCTGGGAGGACGCGGTGGCCCCGCCCATCGTGGCCTGGATCATGATTCTGGGTGGCTGGCGTTTATCGTTTTGGATATGCGGGGTTTTGTCCCTCATATGGGTTGCCCTCTGGTGGTGGTTTTTCGTAGACGATCCAAGGGAGCATCCCAAGATCACCGAAAGCGAAGTGGCTGCCTTGGATCCTCCTTCCAGGCGGATCCGGGGAACCCGCACCCCCTGGTGGCCTCTCATCAAACGGATATTCCCGGTGACCGCTGTGGATTTTTGCTACGGCTGGATGCTCTGGGTGTATATTTCATGGATCCCCCTCTATTTCATGACCCGTCACAACCTGAAAGTAAAAGAATCCGCCCTGTTGGCCGGTCTGGCTTTCTTCGCCGGCGTGGTGGGAGATACGCTCGGAGGCACTTGCTCTGATTGGATCCTGATCAAAACCGGCAACAAGCGCCTGGCCCGCAACTTGTTCATTGCGATCGCAATATTACTGGCCGGAGGCTTCTTGTATGCCACGATGCTGACCCGCAATATCACCTATGTCACCATTTATCTTGGCGCCTCCTTCTTCTTCCTGGAACTGATCGTCGGCACGATTTGGGCTGTCCCCATGGATATCACCAAGGAATACGCCGGTATCGGTGGCGGATTGATGAATTTTGGCTTTGGGATCGCAGGCATTATCTCCCCAATCGTCTTTGGCTGGGTGATCGACAAAACCGGCAATTGGAATATACCTTTCATGATAAGTGTAGGCATTTGCGTCCTCGGTGCCTTCCTCACCATCTTTATGCATCCGGAACGACCTTTCCTTCCACCGAAAGACCTCTTGAGCAGTCAGGATTCCTAATGGCGAAAACCCAATCCAAGATTGAACCCCGATGGCCTGAATTCCCAGGCCATCGGGAAATGCTATTATCGCCGTGGGCTTGGTAATCTTCGTTTTTGAAGTCTTCCTGGGCTTGATTTTCCCCAATGGGAACGGCAGCAAATGACCATTTGATGTACCCTGGAACTTGCCTAGGTCGGAGAGACGATTGTGGATAATCTTTTTCAGGAAATAGCCTCAGAGGAGCAGGTTGGCGAAGCCATTCTGAGAAGCAATTTTGCCCTCGGGAAGGTTGCTATCCTCAAAGCTTCCCCATCCGGCAGAGCGGTCGCAGTGGGTGAAAATTTGCGCGTTAAGGTGAACGCCAACCTGGGAACTTCGGGTGACTTGCACGATGAGAAGGTGGAAATCCGCAAGCTCGAAGTCGCCGTAAAAGCAGGGACGGACACGATCATGGACCTGTCTACGGGTGGTAATCTCCGCCGATACGACATGAACTCATTACCAACTCCCCGGTGCCGGTGGGTTCCGTGCCGATCTACGAAGCCATCGTGCAGGCCATGGGCAGAGGGAGCGCCGAAAGAATGCAACCCGAGGAAATGCTCGATGCCATCCGGCTTCATGGGGAGGACGGTATCAGCTTCGTTACCATTCACTGTGGCGTTACGAGATCGGGGCTGGAACATTTAATCAAAAAACCCCGGGTCTGCGGCATTGTGAGCCGTGGCGGCAGCTTTTTGGCCCGCTGGATGCGGGCCAATAATCAGGAAAATCCCTTGTTTGAACGCTTTGACGAGGTCCTGGCAATCTGTAAGCACTATGACATGGTCCTTAGTCTCGGAGACGGGCTCAGACCCGGAGCCCTGGCGGATTCCCTGGATGCAGCCCAGTTGGAAGAGTTAATCACCTTGGGAGATCTATCTCGCAAAGCCAGGGAAGCGGGGGTGCAGGTGATCATCGAGGGCCCCGGCCATGTCCCCATGGACCAGATTGCGGCTCAGGTGCATTTGCAGAAGAGTCTGTGCCAGGGCGCGCCTTTTTATGTGTTAGGGCCCTTGGTTACGGATATCGCGCCTGGCCTGGACCACATCACTGCGGCCATCGGCGGAGCCATCGCGGCCGCGGCGGGGGCGGATTTTCTCTGCTATGTTACCCCATCGGAGCATCTTGGCCTGCCGGATGAGCATGACGTCCGATTGGGAGTCCTGGCTTCCCGTATAGCCGCGCATGCGGCTGACCTGGCCCGCCGCCGTCCCGGCGCCTGGCAATGGGATGAGAGATGAGTCGCTCCAGAAAGAGGTGCGATTGGGGCGAACAGATGAGAATGGCCCTTGACCCAGCACTTGCCAGGGAGATTCGCGGCCGAACCTGCCGGGCGGACCATGAAACCTGCACCATGTGCGGGGAACTCTGCGCTTACAAAGCCGACTCCGCCTGAAATTTGCTTTTAGGAATTATTTTCCTACAATTATTATATGGGAGTCGATCGATCGAAACGGCATGGGAGCAAAAACACCCAGAATGAAGGCTGCATTATCTGACGGAGAAATGTTGCGTTATGCCCGCACTATACTCTTGCCGGAAGTGGGGCTTTCAGGACAGCAACGCCTGTCAGCCGCGCGGGTAGCCGTGGTGGGAGCCGGCGGTATCGGCTCAGCCGCACTCTTATATCTTGCCGCAGCCGGAGTGGGGCATATTGGTATTATCGATGGTGATAGGGTTGAACTGAGTAACTTGCAGCGGCAGATCACTCACCGGCAAACTGACCTGGGACGGGCCAAAGTGGACTCGGCCCGAGATGCGCTCAACGCGTTGAATTCCCATTGTCGAGTGGAAGGAGTGGCTGCTAACCTCGATGCCGCAAATATTCACGCAGCACTGGGTGGTTACGAGGTTGTCCTCGATGCCAGCGACAACTTCCTGACCCGTTTTTTAGTAGCGGACTTTTGCTGGGCCAACCGGATATCGCTGGTGTCCGCTGCGGCTGCCGGATTTCAGGGACAATTGCTGATAGTGGTCCCGGATGCCGGGAACCCGTGTTATCGCTGTTTTTATCCCGGCCCGCCGCCGGCCGAAGCGGTCTCTGAAAGCCATCAAGTGGGCATACTTGGGGCGCTGGTCGGCGTTATGGGCAGTTTACAAGCCTTGGAGACCATCAAGCTGTTGCTGGGACTGGATTCTGACCTATCCCGTCGATTCTTATCCTATGATGCCCTCAAAGGACGTTTTCATGTAATGAGGCGCACGCCAAGACCCACCTGCACTTTTTGCACGTGTTGAAACCAGCAACCCAGGTAAAAATGATACCCAACAAGAGACAAAGGGGCACATGATGTCCAAACATACGCCATTGCAGAAAATGGCCCCTGCCTTGAAAGGTGAGGTAAAGGATGATCCGCTGATCATAGCCGGACGTCAATTTACTTCTCGCCTCATGGTAGGCACCGGAAAATTTTCCTCTACCGCAGCCTTGCAGGCGGTGCTGCAAAATTCCCGGGCCGAAATAGTGACGGTAGCGCTGCGACGGGTGGACTTGGGAGAATGGGAAAAGGACAACATCCTATCTGTATTGGACTCCACGAAACACCTCATTTTGCCGAATACCTCCGGAGCCCGCACGGCTGACGAAGCCGTCCGTCTGGCCAGGATGGCCCGGGCGATGGGGCTCGACCCCTGGGTAAAACTCGAACTCACGCCTGAGCCGCGCTACCTCTTGCCAGACCCCGTGGAAACCCTCAAGGCCGCTGAGAAACTGGTCAAGGAAGGGTTTGTGGTCCTGCCCTATATACAGGCTGATCCCATCCTGGCCAAGCGCCTGGAAGAACTGGGGACGGCCACGGTTATGCCCCTGGGGGCGCCCATCGGGAGCAATCGGGGCCTGCGCACCCGCGACCTGATACGGATCATTATTGAGCAGGCAAAAATTCCGGTAGTGGTCGATGCCGGCCTGGGCGCGCCCTCCCACGCCGCCGAGGCCATGGAAATGGGGGCCGACGCGGTGCTGGTGAACACCGCGCTCGCCGATGCCGCTGACCCCGGTACGATGGCCGCGGCTTTTGCGTTAGGGGTGGAGGCTGGGCGCCTGGCCTATCTTGCCGGATTAGGGCCTCGCCGGAATGTTGCTGCCGCCTCTTCGCCCCTGACCGGCTTTCTGAAGTAATTTGATTTTGATATGGAGAAAGTATTTTGTCTTTTTTAAGGGAACTGGAATTGTGGCCCGCGGACCGCATCAGGAAACTTATCCATACAGCAACCCCTGAGGATGTTACCCGCGCCCTGAATCGCGAGCGGCTCACGTGTGAAGATCTGGCGGCTCTGTTGTCGCCGGAAGCGGGCCTCCACCTCGAAGAAATGGCCCAGGTGGCCCAGCGCCTCACGCGGCGCTATTTCGGCCGGATAATTGGCCTTTATGCCCCGATTTACCTTTCAAATGTCTGTACGTCTGACTGTATCTATTGCGGTTACGCCACGCGGTCTGCCAGCCCGGGGCAGAGACGCACCTTAAAGCCTGCCGAGATCCACGCCGAGTGCAGGCTGCTGGCGGGATATAGCTTCCAAAATATCCTGCTGCTCACCGGCGATGCCCCTCGGACCGTACCGCTACGCTACCTGGATGAGGCCGTGGCCATTGCCCGGGAGTATTTCTCCTCAGTGTCGGTGGAAGTCTATGCCCTGGACCAGGAGGACTATCAGCAGTTGGTGGCGCAAGGCTTAGAAGGTGTGACGCTTTTCATGGAAACCTATCATCGTGATACCTACTCCCAGGTGCACCTGCGCGGGCAAAAAACAGGATTATGAGTATCGCTTGGGAGCCAGTGAACGGGCGGGCCGCGCCGGCGCCCGACGGCTAGGCCTCGGCGCCCTCCTGGGCCTCTACGATTGGCGGATCGATGGGTTTTGGACAGCCCTGCATGCCAGGTATCTGCAAAAGGAATGCTGGCAGAGCGCCATTTCGGTAGCTTTCCCTCGCTTGAAGGTTTCGTCGCCCCGCTTCACGGTGCCTCACCTGCTTGGCGATCGGGAGTTCGTCCAATTAATGTTGGCAACGCGCCTTTTTCTTGCCCGAGGCCGGCATCAACCTCTCCACCCGCGAGTCGGCGGGTTTGCGCGATGGCTTAATCCCGTTGGGGGTGACCATAATGAGCGCTGGTTCCTCGACCCGACCCGGCGGTTATTCGCAGGGCAGCAGCGCCATCCTGGAACAATTTGCTACGGTGGACAAGCGCAGTCCGGCAGAGGTAACCGAAGCCATACGCCGGGCCGGGTACGACCCGGTTTGGAAGGATTTTGACAAGGCCTTTCTTGAGACCGCCGGTCTCCCGGGTAGCTCTTTAGCGCACGGAGGTTCGGTATGCAACTGACGATTAACGGCGAACCTCACGAAGTAAAAGCCGCGACGGTATTTGAACTGCTCAGGGAATTTGGTCTGCCGCCGGCGGCCACCGTCGTCGAGCGTAACCTGGAACTCGTCGATCACCAGGCTTACGACGCCACGATGCTGACCGAGGGCGACGTTTTGGAACTGGTGCGCCTGGTAGGAGGCGGTTGATGGAGCCCGCTTTGAGAATGGCCGCCTTTGAGCGGGCCGACCTTTATGTCGTCATTACCGAATCATTCTGTGCGGGCAGGTCCGCCCTCGAAGTTTTGGCCCAGGTCCTTGAGGCCGGCGTCCGGTTGGTCCAGATGCGCGAGAAAGCGCTGAGCGACCGCAATGTGTATGAGCGGGCGGTGGCATTCCGGCGTGTGACCTCTGCGGCGGGCGCCCTGTTCATCGTCGATGACCGGGTGGATATCGCCCTGGCGGCTGGCGCCGACGGGGTGCATGTGGGACAGGATGATCTGCCCGTCAGCCTGGCGCGCCGGCTGGCCCCGGAACTGATTATCGGCGCCTCCACCCATAACCTGGAGGAAGCGCTGGCCGCACAAGACGCCGGGGCCAGCTATGTCAACCTGGGTCCGATCTTTGCCACCCAAACCAAGCCCGCCACTGTCCCCCTGGGACCCGAGATAATTGCCGGCATCGTGCCGCACCTTAAGATTCCCTGGACCTCCATGGGCGGCATCAAAAGTTCGAATATCGACCAGGTAGTTGCGTTGGGGGCCCGGCACCCCGCAGTCATGACCGCCGTGACCGCTGCTCAGGACGTCGCAGGCGCGGCCCGAAAGTTGCGAGAGAAAATCGAGGAATAATAACCAAATGCGTTCTCTAAGATATCAGGAGAGGGATATGCAGCTTCAGAAGGTTTGACAACCAGGAAGAGCATACGGGCGTTTACCTCACAGACGGTATCTCGGGGACTGATAACCCGTATCCTGGATATCTCGCGCTGGTCGCCTTCATGGGGGAATATCCAACCCTGGGAACTGGTAGTGATGGAAGGGGCAAAGGTGAAACAGCTCACGGAGGAATTGGTGGCCGCATTTGAGGGAAAGGTGCCTCCCAACCCCGATGTCCCCATGCCCCAGACCTTTCCCGACGCTTACAAAGCCCGCTACATGGCGTGTGCCACTGGCCTTTTTGGAACCATGGGGATCGCCCGGGATGACAAGGCGAGCCGCTGGGCCCACATGGTGAAGATGACCGGGGCCTTCGGGGCGCCAGTCATCATCTACATCACCTTCAATGCCGAACTGACCCTGCCTTACACCATGTTTGACCTGGGGGCCATCACTTACAGTATCTGCCTAGGGGCCCACGCCCTGGGTCTGGGGACCTGCATTGAAGCTCAATTGGCCCGCTATCCCGACCTGTTGCGGAAGCACCTCAAGCTGCCTGCATCCCACAAAATTGCGGTGGGCATTGCCTTGGGGTATCCCGACCAAGGGGCTCCGGCCAACGCGTTCCGCACCGATCGGGAGTCGTTGGAGACATTTGTCCGTTGGGTGAAATAACTGCTAAAGGCTATCAAATATATGTCACAGACCAATTGCATTTTTTGCAAGATAGGGTGCGGGCTGGCGCCTGCGGTTGGGGTGTTGGAAACGGCGCGGGTGCTGGCCTTTTTAGACGTTGTCCCGGTGCATTTTGGGCATGCCCTGGTCATACCCAAATTCCATTATGAGAACTTCTTGGATCTTCCGGATGATTTATGGCTGGAGATGAGCCAGGTGGGCCGCAAGGTGGCTCGGGCTTTCCTGCAAGTCCTGAAGGCCGATGGGTTCAATGTGGCGATGAATAATTATGAAGCCGCCGGGCAGATCGTCTTTCATGCGCATATCCATGTTATCCCCCGTTATGCCGGGGATACTTTACGCCTTATTCCACCGGAAAAGAAGAAATATCAGGGCGAGGCCATGGCCGAAATCGGCCGCCAGCTTTCCGAGTTCCTGGCTACCCACTGATCAAGGTACAAACCCCTAACCGGTTTCCGCGTGTGCCTCTGAATCACATGTATGAGTATTTTCTGCTTGGCCTGATCATCGCCCTCGCCGGTTTCACGCAGGGCTTCTCCGGGTTTGGGGCGGTGCTGGTCTCTCTGCCCTTCCTGACCCTTTTTCTCCCGTTCAAAACCGTCGTGCCGATGGTCAACCTCATATCGTGCTGTATAAACCTGATACTCATTGTGCAGCTACGCCGTTACCTGCAGTGGCAGAAAATTCTCCCCTTGCTGCTCGCCTCACTCCCCGGCATTCCGCTGGGGGTTTATTTTTTAAAACAAGTAGCGCCCTGGAAGCTGGAACTTTTACTGGGAGTAGTGCTCATCGGTTTTCCTTTTTACTCCCGCTATACCAATCCAAGCGCACGGCCCCTTCATTCCGGATGGGCCTACCTGGCGGGTTTTTGTTCGGGGTTCTTGGGAGGCAGTCTGGGTACGAATGGACCTCCCATCATCGTATATACTGCTCTGCAGCCCTGGGACAAGGATGAAATAAAGGCTACCCTGGTAGGCTGTATTTTCATCGCCCTTCTGGGTGCTCTTGGATTTCAAGCCTTCAGCGGCCTGGTCACGGCCAAAGTGGTCACGATGGTTTTCTGGTCTCTTCCCTTCCTGGCTTTAGGAGTATTCTGCGGGTCTTTCTGCTACACGAAAACCGCCTCTGAAACTTATAGAAAGGTAATTACCGTCACGCTCTTTGCAATGGGCCTCTTCCTCATGGTTAAGGTGGCTCTAGGATAGATCACGTCTCTTATATTAATTTGCAGACAAACGACAATTTTCTTGTAGGGGCATTGAGGGCGCACACACGGGTGCGCCCCTATAGTTCCGTACTTTTTGATTGCGACTCGGTATTACAAGGTGGAAAATATATAATTTGGCTATGCACTTCACTCCCGTATATACTATATGTTGTGTTTAACTCCTCCAATGATTTTGTTGTTCGTAAGCGGCTCAATGGAAATCGGCTTGTTGAACCAGGCGATAGAAGAGTTTTCCTCGTGACCGTGAGGTTCTGCGATTAAACCTGAAGGTGAATTCATCCAGGTAATAATCAAGATGAGATATTTGTACAGCACCTTGGTGAGTACCAAGAAGCCAGCGTTTCAGCAAAGCAATGACGCGATTGGTCAGTGGCAAAAGGTTCTCACCTACGGATGCATCTTTGCGGACCACATCATGGGTATACGAGTCTTAACCAAGCCGCGGTATCCAGACCAGTCATCGGTCCTAACTATACTGCCCGGCATCACCATTTCTGGTACTGCTTCCTCCAAACTGTTTGCAGATGCATCCGGGATGCGACGAAGACGAATGCGTCCAATCCGGTTTTCATCCTCTTGAGCGGCAACGAGTACCAAAACTTTCCAGCGGCACCACGGCCACGCTTACCCGGTTTACTGCCACCAATGTAGGTTTCGTCAACTTCCACCGCGCCACCGAGTCGATCACGGCCAGGACGGACCATGACACGACCCAATTTGTGCAACCAAATCCAAGAAGTACGGTAACTTCCAAGCCCCAAAACCCGTTGAAGCCCCAAGGCGCTAACCCCGTGCTCTTGGTTAGTTATGTACCACATCGCTTGGAACCAAAGTTTCAGGGGTCTCCTGGTATCTTGGAAAATAGTCCCCGCGGTCATGGAGGTCTGAAGGTCACAATAGGTGCATCGATACAGACCCCGGTTCATGGCCCAAAATCTTTCGTAACCGCAGCGTGGACAACGAAAACCTTCGGGCCATCTTAATCGGAACAGGTAATCAATGCAGGATTGTTCCGAGGAAAATTTCTCTTCAAATTCCTGCATGGTTCTGGGATATTCCTCCATGCAGGAAAATACTACATAAGTGGCTACGAGAGTCAAGTGCATAGCCCAAATATATAATTTATAACTATTTATCGAGGGCACGATGTCGTGACGGATCCGAATACCCTCAACGGGTTCTGAAGGCAGGAATTTCAGGTGGGCAAAGGAGATAAAGGGCTATGGAATGGCGCTAGTAAATTTGAGTCAGACGTCCTCAGGCAATGTAATCCCATTCCATATCTTGGGGGGTATGACCATTCCTGGCAAAGCCAAGGCACTTTAACGGGACTCGGCATCGCCGGACGTATGCATTGGATGTTTCATGAAAAAATCCCAAATAGCTTGACTGGCATCCCAAGAACGATTAGTTTCACCGATGAGTTTCTTGGGCAGATATTGATAGCCGCCAGGCCAGGTGTGACCTCCTCCCTCAACCCGATAAAATATTACCGAAGTCCCGTGTCGACATGAGTTATAGAAGGCGCGGCTCACCCCTCCATATAGGTCTTCCACTTCCGGCTTGCCAGAACACCCATTACGCGCCACCCAACCTGCATTTGTTGCCGCCACTGATTCAACTAATCCTCCTCCTCCCGTGAGCCCGCCCTCCCATGGGACGATCGGATCTGCGGTACCATGGATTTGGAGCACGGCCACAGGCCTTTTAGGGCAGCAGTTTCGTCCTATTTTCGGTGCAATGGTCCCTGCTACTGCGGCAATGGCAGCAATCTTTTCCGAGAGTTCGCACGCCAAGCGGTGAACAAATACCGCTCCATTTGAAAAACCGGTCGCATACACCCGATGGTTATTGATGTTGAGCGTCTGACTGAGTGAATCAATCAGCCTCACGGTGAACTTTACGTCATCCACCCCTTTGGCCTCAGCCTTCCCTGTTCCATGACCGGCGTTCCAGGAACGCCCGACCCCGTTCGGATACACCACAATCAAGCCCTGCTTATCGGCAAGGTCTGATAAGTTTGTGAGCTTCTCCATTTTCTTGCCCGTGCCCAAGCGACCATGAAAAGCTAAAACGAGCGGTGTCGGTTGCCTGGGATCATAGGTGGGGGGAATATGAAGGAGGTAACTTCGCTTAAGATCGTCAACCTTGAGCTCCCTTTGGAGTTCCGTAGCCACCATCAGGTTTTCCTGCCTCATTCCCGTCATCAGGGTTCTTAACTATCGGGATTATACGGCAGCTTGGCCATCGCAGTCAAAAATGATTTTGGGAATCTCTGGCCGAAGAAAAACCCCTAACGTTTCTGAGCCTGAAGGCAAGATAGTTTTCCAGGGATAGAAGGCCAGCGGACGCCGCAATCCCAAAAATCCTCTGTTTGCTTTGGTAACCAAGGATCTCTGGCTTGACATGGACACCCATCATAAATTAAAACTTGGTACAAGTATTGGGGACAGGTCAAGAGACATCGAACGGACCCTGGCGCACGATCCCGAGGCGCTTCTCAGGGATGCGCCCTCCGCCCTGGGGTGCGTGACTCCGTCACCGAAAGGATTGGCTATGCCAACGATGAACCACACAACCCAACGAACCGTGGTCTGCATGTATGACGGGTTCGGGATGGACTACTTCGAGGCGAGTCGGCTTCCAGTGATGCAGCGCATGGCCCGGGAAGGTCTGGCCAAGCCCGGGCGGGCGATTTTTCCGACCCTCACCAATGCCAACAATATCTCCATCTGCTGCGGCGCCTGGCCTGCCGAGCACGGCGTCACGACCAACTGCTATTTCGACGAAACCACGGGAACGGCGCGCTTCTTAGAAGATGCGAGTTTTATTCTGGCGCCCACCATATTCCAGCGTTTCCGGCAAAACGGGGTGCGCTCCGCTCTCCTCACCTGCAAGGCCAAGACCCTAATGCTCCTCGGCCGGCATGCCGATTTCGCCGTCGCAGCGGAAGAGCCTACCACGCGAAGTCATAGGAAAATACGGCCTGCCGCCTCCCATGTATAGTTCCGAGGTAAATTACTGGCTCTGGGAAATTGCCCTCGATCTGTTGAAATCGCGTACAGATTTGGGCCTGATTTATGTCCACACCACCGATTACCCCATGCATATGTGGGCTCCCGAGGAAGCCCTTTCCATTAACCATCTGGCGAAGCTCGATGAGCTACTAGGTGCAGCCCGCGATGCCGCTCCGGATGCCATATTCTTAATCACCGCCGACCATGGGATGAATCCGAAGCAACGATGTCTGGACTTACGGAAAACCTGCGCTGAATATGGCATCCGGCTCCGCTTCGCGGTTTCCCCGGTGGCCGACCGCCTACTGAAGCATCACCGAGGCTTCGGGGGCGTCTCGTACGTTTATGTCAATTACGAGGGGGAGCTTCCCAGAGTTCAGGCCTTCCTCCGCGATCTGCCGGGAGTGGACGACGCCCTGACGCGGTCCGAAGCCGCCGGCCGTTTCCACCTTATGCCCGAACGAATCGGCGATCTGGTCGTCATGGCGAATAGAGACACGGTTTTTGGCGACCTGGCCGGGTCTGAAGAAGCCTTGGCTGTAGGATACCGCAATCACGGCTCTCTTTATGAACAGGATATTCCGCTGATCCTTTATGGATATGATGGCACCTTGCCCTTATCCGAAGAGATGCAAATGAACTTCGATCTGACGCGCTGGTTGTGCCGGACCATTTTATAAAGCGTTAGCTTTCAGATAACCGATCAACAAGGGATAAAATGGCAAATCAGGAATCAAGGCAGCGCCTCGTCGTGGCCCTCATCGATGGTCTGGGTATGGATTATTATGAAAAGAGTCCGATGCCGGTGCTGCATGGCATGGCCGATGTAGGTTTTTTCCGTCCGGTCAAGGGCGTCATGCCAACGGTCACGAATGTCAACAATGTCTCGGTTTGTTGCGGCGCCTGGCCGGATGAACACGGCATTTCGGCAAATTCCTATTATGATAGCGCCACCGGCCAGGCTGTCTACATGAATGCCACCGACCTAATCAAAACCGACACCATTTTTCAGCGGGCTTTGAAGCAGGGAGTGCAGGGGGTGCTACTCACCGCCAAGCGGAAAACAGTGGAGCTTTTCCATAAGGACACGCTGCTGGCCATCGCCGCAGAAGCCCCTCCGGCCGGCTTCGTCGAGCGTTACGGCTCCCCCGCGGACATTTACTCCTGCGAGATCAATGAATGGCTATGGGTTGTCGCCATCGACCTGCTCAAGACCCGTCCTGAGATCGGCGTGATCTATGTGCATCCCACTGATTATCCTATGCATATGTGGGCGCCTGAGGAAGCCGGCTCTATCCAACATTTGGCGAAGATGGATGCGCTCCTGGGCGAGGCAAAAAAAATTGCTCCGGATGCGGCCTGGTTCATCACCGCCGACCACGGCATGAACTTCAAGAGGCGCTGCTGGGACCTGGGCCGGGCCTGTGCAGAGCGAGGCCTGCCGGTCCGTTTCACCCTGTCACCGGAGCGCGACTATTATATCAAGCACCACAGGAATTTCGCTGGATCGGGCTGGGTCTGGGTCAAGAGACCTGCCGACCTGGAACCGGTACGCAAAATTTGCCTTCGCCTGGAAGGGGTTGAGGAAGTTATCACCCGGGATGAGGCCGTATCCAGATTCCGCCTTCCCGGAGAGTATATCGGTGATCTCATGGTCTTGGGTGACCACTCCACAGTCTTCGGGGACCTCGAAACTCCAAGGGAAGAGTTGCCGGGCACCTACCGCGCCCACGGTTCCTTTTACGAGTCGGATGTGCCGCTCATTATTCACAACTGGCACGGAGACCTCCCGGAACAGGAATATTTCCAGTACAACCTCCATCTCACGAGATTCCTCTTTCGTTGAGCAGGCCCAGGCAAGGTGAAATCACGGCAGAGTGGTTCTTTTCTCGATACCCCAGGGGTCAGTGACCTTACCACAGCCCCATATCCCTTTGACAAAAGTTTGCCGTTCTTCCACTGGGTGTAGTCATCGAAAATCTTTGCTATTCAATTAGCCTGCCTGACAGCAGTGGGAATAGCTTCGGTGTGATTCCAATTCACCTTGCTTTTTCCTTGGAAAACAGCGTCCACTTAGCATAGGGGTGAAGGACTCCAATGAAGGACCGCTATAAGAAAAGGATTTTTGAGGTGGCGATATCTTGCCATTATCCGCACTTTCTAAGGTTTTGCGATATAGATCATATATCGAAACCTCTGACAAAACCTTTTGCATAGAAAAGACCCCGGCGCTTGAAGTCACCGGGGCCAAATCGTTTACCAAATGTTTACCATTTACCCCTTGATTTTGGCATTATTACGCCATGTTCATTATATTGCTTATACACCCAGTTTGACAGTAAAATCAGCAAAGTGTGATTGTGCTTGGGTTTCCCGATTTTCACCTTTTCCGTTTCGTAATCAGCAGGCCCGGGGTTCGACCCCCCGTGCCGGCTCCAATGAAATCAAGGGGTTAAGTATAAGAGCCTAACCCTATTTTCATTTTGGCTAGCATTTTGGCTAGCGATAATCGGGGGTACTGGGAACCCATGGCCCCGCCGGCCGAGCCCAGGGGGTCAGGACCCGGAAACCGCGACAGGCCCCATCGTAGGCCCCGGGGTATGGAGTAGTGGCAGCCGGTCCTGAACATAGCGCCGGGCATCCGCTCTTATGGCCGCTGCCAGCCACGCCATCTGACTTCGGTTATCCAGTCGCCAGCCCTCGCCCTTGCCGCCTTGCCCTATGCGCTAGGCTGTACCACCAGCCAGAGCCACCACCTCGTCGCTTGACCTGGCATGGTGGCGCGCCACGCTCCAGCCTAGCTAGCCGCCGCCTACCTCGTGCCTTGCTGCCACTCCTGCCCTGCTGGTCTGTGCTAGGCCCCCTACGCCCAGCGCCCAGCCCTCCGCTACAGACTGATCCCTTTTCTTTCTCTCCCCAGCCCCCGGCCTCCGGTCACCGTTCGTACCACCAGCCACGACACGAACACCCCGACCCCGGGACGGGACTCCACCCCCCCTATACTATAATGCGTGGTCAGCACCGGATATCACTTTTATCTTCAATGCCGGTTTTTTTCCAAGACTGCCACCGATGAATACACCCCCCGGATGATCTCCAGTCCAAAAATTTTCCAATAGATTTTCCACCGGGAGAGGGGCCGGAGGAAGGACCGGCTATGGTCAACCCAGGGAGCATCCGCAGCCTTGCTACCACGATACCCGAAATAAAAGCGTCACACGCTTTGTGGGGGGTGATCACGGTTCCACCTGGCTCTCAGGGTGGGGGAAGAGGTTAAATGCAGTTGGAGGGCTTGGGGCTCCTTTCAGGTTGCCGGTGCCCCGGGCGAGCGAGGTTGGCCAGAAGAAGGGCGACGGCGTTAGCTACGGCTTCCGGTGTCAGCCGTATTTCCAAGGGTTGCGATATACGAACGATATGGATAAATTAGCGGAAGGGCGGATACAGTGGCAAGTTAGCTGCATGTTGAGACTATTCAGGCCCGGGAAAATCTTCATCGCGTTACTGCCAGATTGTAGAGGAAGCCGGGGGAGAGGTCGGACTATAGCACCCCGAAGGCGGTGAGGGCCCGTGGTCTTGGCCGGATGGAGACACAGATCTAAGAACTGAGGGGATTGGCGGGGGGGAAATCAGGGCACGGGGCCCAGGCGAGACGCCTGGGGCGCCATTGCTTTTCATGGTCTTGGAGTGAAACCAGGGCTCAGGCGCGATTGCTCAGAAACAAGAGGTGGCCGCTAGCAGGTATTCTAAGCGCTACTTTATCGGACAAGGACCTGGAACTGGTGAAAAGGAGGGGGCAGATGTCTCACCTGGCCCCCCCAGCATCAACCAACATCACTCATGTCGAGCATGGAGAATTCCATCTGATCTCCATTACCGATATAGAGTTCGCTCTTGCTCCCATAGTTGGCGGTGCCTTTAACCACCGCCAGTTTTCTTTCGAGCATCTTGTTTACCGCGATAAGACCGGTGCAATGGTTGCTGCCGATCTTTTCGAATTTTTTCTTTTGGATGCTGTCGACCATCACATCAAACTTGGGATTCCAGTTCTCCAAGAGGGCGATATGAAGCCCGCCATAAAGCCCAAAATACCCCGCCTTTGGCTTCAACTCGCGATCTGCCATGGCTATGATCTCGTGGATCATGGGATGACAGCAGCCGGTAACGATGACCAGACCCTTTTTCTTGACATTAAAGAAGAGCACCTGTTCACCCCTGACCCCGAGGATGATGGGAAGATCAAAGGTCATCGAGGCACAGCCAGGGAAGAGCTGGTGGACTTTATTAGGAGGCAATTGCACCACCTGACCCTGGTGCCCGCTCTTTTTGATATATTCATGCCCTGCCGGATAGAAGGTGCTGGGAATGATAAGCTTGATATCCGGTTTGTATTTACAGGTGACCGGGAGACCCCAAAAGTGGTCTATGTGTTCGTGGGAGACATACAGGAACTCAATCTCTCCCTTTTTTAGCCTTTCATCAACGCCTTCCCTCTGGAAGCACCAGTCCATGTAACCGCGGTCCCATCCTGTATCCAACAAGAATCGATGGACCTTCCCATCCAGTTCCTCCGCCTCGATTAAAGCGGAGTAACCCCCTGCATTTTTTGGAGACCAGTTAATCTTGTACTGGCTCACCTCCATCCCGCCGGAGTCCTTGATATCCTGCAGGAACTTGGGAGTGCTCCACCAACCTGTCTCAGAGAGGCAGCGAACTTTTACTCTTTTCAACTCGCCAAAATCCGTGCCCGGTGAGGCATAAGCAAGCCCATCCCCCCCAAAAGGAAGCCCGCTGGAAGCTGCGTAAGCAGCGATCCCACCGACTGCCATGGTTTTGATAAATTCTCGTCTGTCTATGATTTTCATAGGATCCTCCTTGATAAAAGGTTTAACGAGACCCGCAGCTTTCCGCTCCCATCTCACGGCGGGTTTGGCTTTATCTGACATTTCATGAGAAGCACAATAATGAGCATTTGTCAATTATATTATTATACAAGCGATTTAGTTTTTTCTGGATGGGAGGACAATTAAGGGGCAGGCAAGATATTTTAGGCGACTACAAACTAAAAACGGGAATGCCTTGAGACACCAAAGCATGAGGCCATTGGGGTGTCGCGATCTGCTTGTATACGACCTGCTACTCAGAAGGTAGCGTGTTGATATGATGACGATTAGGAGAATGCGCTCCGCAATTCTCACAATCGCCTATTGCATAGATGGAGATAACAGGCTGCCGACAGGTAAATATTACCCTTAAGGGCAGGGTTAATCCGGTCTCGATTTGATGGTAGGCAGTTCAGGTCTTGATTATTACCCAAGAGCCGCAGTTGATGGTACGCAGTCATTTCTCTCAGCGGTTTCTCCTGCCTGGGTTTTTCGTTTCTCTTCATACTAATCAATGTGCGCTTATAGAAGTTAAGAAGCTCCTTGACCGGCAGGGGCGCAGCTACCTGTGCTCCCTCAAAAAGGGCGGACACACAGGTCCGCCCCTACGGGAGATATCCTCGTTGCCGACAGGTTTTCCGTATCCATCCCTCACCCTGACCCTCTCCCCCGCGGGGGGAGAGGGGATAAGAGGAAAGAACTTTTGGCAGATGCTTTAGGAAGCTCCCTGACGGGCAGGGGCCGGCGCGGGTGCCCTCAAACCAGGGCGAGCCACCGGCTCGCCCCTACAAAAGATTTTCATTTTCGGCGGTGGCTGATTGCTGCGGTCATGCACGTTTAGCCTGGGCCGGCACAGGCGAGACGCCGGGGCCACCATGTGATGGCGACATGGTATCGGGCCGAATCGGCTGGGGGGGATGAGGTTAGGCGGCGGCGGGGTCGGGAGGGGCAATGGCGGCCAGATCCAGGCTGTAGTTGCCCTGGAGGAAATTTTGGGCCACGGCCTCGACGCTGGCCTCGCTGGTCATGAGCATATCCATCTGGCGGGTGAAGATGAGGAGGCGGCCGATGAGGTCGAGCTTGGCCTGGATAACGGGGGCTGCGTATTTTTGCAGGCGGGCGTCCACCCGGTCGCCTTTGACTTCGACGGTAAAATCCAGGCCCATGAGGACGATGGCGATGGCCCGGACCCGGCGGCTGCGGCGCACGTCGTCGGCGGCGCCGCCCTTGAAGGAGAAGGTGATGTAGTTCTTGTTGACGGTGGCGCCGCAGTAGGCGTCCAGGACGCTGTAGTGATAGCCCACCCGGGAAGAGAAATTGAGATACTTGTCGGAAATGATGGCGTAACTGCGTTCGCCGAAGCGTTCCTCGACATTGGGAGCGGCCAGCAGCTGTTCCCGCATCACCGACATGAGGCCGGAGAGTTGAATGGGGCGCGGTTCCCGGGCCCGGACGTCTTCCCGGCAGCATCCCCCGCAGGAGGGCCTGGAGGGGGGCCGAGGCCACCTGGTCCGGGGTGATCTTCTGGGCCTGGGGGTCGGCCCCGGCCAGCCCGCCGCCCAGGTCGATGAGGTAGAGGTCGAGGGGGATGGGGGCGTCCAGCTTCAGGGCGTAGCCCTCCCGGGCCGAGACCAGGTCGCTGATCTTGAACATCTCGGTGTAGGAGAGTTCGTGGACCAGGCGCCCGAGGTCGTGCAGGGACCGGCAGAAATCCGGGGAAAATTCCGGGGATCTGGGGTCCACCAGGTGCAGGGGCAGAATGAACTCGGCCACCTGCTTCAAGGTCTCATAGACCGGGGTGTCCTTCAGGTGGGATTCCCGGGCCGGCTGGCGCTCCAGCAATTCCGGCACCCGTCCCTGCGTAGATGCGGCAGGCGTAGGCGTCCACCGTGACGACCTGGCCCGGGGCAATGGCCTGGGTGGCCACCTTGGTATCCAGGAGGGTGGGAAGGGAAAATTCCCGGGCTTAGTGACGCCATGTGGCCGGAGATGCTGCCGGAATCGGTGACGATGGCCTGGGCCCTGGGCATCACCATGACAAATTTGGGGGAAGAATGCCGGGCCACCAACACCGCGCCGTCGGGGAAAGTGAGCAGGTCCTCGTCTCCCTGGACCAGGAAGGCCGGGCCGCAGCCCACCCCGGGGAAGGCCGCGGCGCCGCCCTCGACCAGCACGGGGTAGCCGGGTACCGCCGGGATGTCCTGAAGCTCCTTGCCGGTGGGGGCCTGGAGGACGCAGGGGCCGGCTCTGGAGCACCATGAGGCGGCCGGCCGATCCAGGGCCCATTCCACATCCTGGGGACAGCGGTAATGCTCTTCCAGCTTGACGCCATAGGCCGCCAGGACCTTGATCTGGTCCGGGGAGAGGCAGGGTTGATCCTGGAGCTCCGGCGGCACCGGGATTTCCTGGAGGCCCGCATCGGGTTTGGCCACCAACTGCACGGTCTTACGAGACACCTGCAGGTCCAGGATGGACAGATCATTGGTCCGGGCAACGCGATAGGTGTCCGGGGTGATGACCCCGTCCACCGCATAGGGCCCCAGGCCCCAGACGGCGCTGATGAGGAGGTTATCATCCCTGACGTTGAAGGGGTGGTGGGAATACATGACGCCGCTGGCCACCGCGTCCACCATCTGGAGGCAGACGACGCTCATGGCGATGTCTTCGTCCCGGATGCCCTTGTTGAGGCGATAGGAGATGGCCCGGGGGGTATAGAGGCTGGCCAGGATTTTTTTATAGGCCGGGAGGAGTTGATCGCCGGGGACATTCAGGAGGGTGAGATATTGGCCGGCGAAGGATAGTTCGCTGTCTTCGCCGATGGCGCTGGAGCGCATGGATACCCGGACGGGCACCGGGCCCGCCTCGGCCTGCATCCGGGCATAGGCCGCGGCGATGGCCTCCGCCAGGGCCGGGGGCACCTGGGCGGCGCTGATCAGGGCTTGGATGTCCTCGCTCACCTGCTGGACGGTCTGGGGGTCGGCTGGGGTCGATCTCCATCTTCTGTTTATTGATCTCGTCCACCAGGTCATTGAGGGCCAGAAAATCGGCATAAGCCCGGGTGGTAATGGCAAAGCCGGCGGGGATGGGCAGGCCGATTCTCAAGGCTTCGCCCAGGTGGGCATTCTTGCCCCCGACCCAATCCACCATGTCACGGTTCACCCGGGACAGGGGCAGGACCGGGTCGGTGAGGGGGAGTTCCTTTCGTTCGCCCAGGCGGTCCTTGATGCTGCCGTTGATCCGGTCCAGCACTCCGTAGAGGACAGGATACTTGTGGCCGGAGAGGACATCCAGGCTCTTGATCATGCGGAAGGCGTGGAAGGCGGCCCGGGCCGCCTGGGACCGACATAGGACATGCCGAAGACGTGGCGGCCGGTCAGTTTCTCCTCCAGGTCGGCAATGATGTTCAAGAGCTGGGTGTTGGAGTCCAGGAGGTCCTTGAAGCAGGCATAGCGGAAGCGGAAGGCCGCGGCCAGGTCATCCCGGGAGGGTCGGCCCCGGCGGCCTGTGAATTTGCGGTAAATTTCCCGGAATAAGTTGAGGGTTTCCATCAGCGGTCACTCTTGCCTTAATCTACAAGAATCATACCAGAAAAGAGCTTTCAGCGGTCAGGTTTCAGCGGTCAGCCAAGGTTCCCGACCGGCGCCCTTCAGGCGGCGCCCGGCTCAGCCCCTGGCGCCGGCCCAGAGGCGCGCCCTCGCCTGTCTTCATGGGGTTGGGCGGCCATGGGGACAGGGGAGAGCGATGGCCAAATTTCCGTCCAAGACCCCGGTGCGCTGAGGAAAGAAGAGGTGGACCGGCGCGCCATTCCCTGAGACCCCCTTTACACTCTGTAAAAATTGCTGACAGAATGCTCCCGGCGGCGGAAGGCACGATCAGGGGCCTGCACTTTAAATAATTAATAATTATCAGTAAGTTAATCTGACAAGACGTTGACCGACCTGCCTGGCACGGCCATTGCTTAACCACCTAGTGAAAGATTTGTTTTGTTCAGGCTTCCTGGCGCAGATAGGGAGAAACGGCGAAATCATGAGGCAGAAAAGCATCGTTGACATCATACCGCACTACGTCTCATATCTCGCTAACCGTGAAGTCATGCCGAGGAGGTCTTGTATGAAAGTACTGGTGGCTACAGACGGCTCGGAGCATTCCATGAAGGCCGTGCAACGAGGCTTGGAACTGGCGGAAACGCAAGGGGCCCAGGTGACCCTGATTTCGGTGGCCTATTACGTCCGGGGTGATTTTGACACCATGCCGACGAACATCCAGGACAAGTTGGAAGATGAGGCCAGGGCGGCGTTGAAAAAGGCCAAGGCCGTATTTGACGCCAAGAACATCCCGGTGGAGACGGTACTGGAGGCAGGGCTAGTACCGGCCAATCTCATCATCCAAAAAGCTCAAGATGGCAAGTTTGACCGCATCATTTTGGGCAGCACCGGTATGAACCCCCTGGACAAGGTGTTAATGGGAAGCGTTGCCGCCAAGGTGGTGGCGCATGCCCCCTGCGAAGTCACGGTGATCAGGTAACCGAGAATCTCAAGGAGAAATCACAATGCGTAAATGGTGGGCAAAACTCACGGGGCTGGTGATCATGGTCAGCTTGCTGCTGCCTGAACTGGTCCTGGCCGCCGGGCCGAAGGCGGCCCAGCTGGTAGTGGTAGCCGATACCCGTAAATTTACCGGCTGGGAAGCCTGGTGGACCAACCTGTACAATGAGAGCCACCTTTATTTCGCTCTCCTGACGGTAGTCCTTATTCCCATTATCGGCTTGATTTTTGGACTTCTGGCGGACCTGGTCATGCGGACCATCGGCATTGACCTGGCGCACCGGGACCTGGCGGAGCATTAAGGCTTCCTGAGAACGACGAGGAAGGAGGAAAATATTATGGATTGGCTCTATGTTCTGATGCCCATTGCGGGAATTAAGATATTCTGGCCCGGACTGATCATCCTGGGTGTAGGCGTGGGAATTATCGGCGGCTTCTTCGGCATGGGCGGGGCCTGGATGGTCACCCCGGGCCTCAATATCCTGGGCTTTCCCATGGCCTTTGCCATCGGCACCGACATCGCCCACATGGCCGGGAAATCGCTGATCTCCACCATGCGCCACGGCAAGTTCGGCAACGTGGATTATAAACTGGGCCTCATCATGTTGGTGGGCACGGTGGTGGGCTTCGAAGTGGGGGCCCAGATGGTCATGTACCTGGAACGCCTCGGGGTGGTGGAGCTGTATGTCCGCCTGCTGTACCTGGTGCTGCTGTCCCTCATCGCCTGGATGGTCTTCGCCGACGTGGCCAAGAAAAAACGGAAAGACCGGGAGGCCAAAGCGGCGGGCCTAGAAGTGGATAAGCTGTCCACCGGTCTGGATTGGGCCAAGACCCTGCACAAGATCAAGATCCCCCCGATGATTCATTTCAAGACGGCCCAGATCACCTGCACCGCCTGGCTGCCCATCTTTATCAGCTTCGCCACGGGTTGGCTGGCGGGGATTCTGGGGATCGGCGGCGGTTTGATCCGCATGCCGGCGTTGATTTACTTCATCGGCTGCCCCACCCACGTGGCGGTGGGCACCGACCTCTTTGAGGTGATGATCTCCGGCCTGTACGGTACTGGCACCTACACCTACAAGGGGCGCACCGAGTTAGTAGCCGCAGTCATCATGTTGATGGGCGCGGCGGTGGGGGCCCAGATCGGCACCGTGGCCACCAAGTACATCAAGGGTTACGGCATCCGTATCGCCTTCGGCCTGGCCGTCATCGGCTGTGCCGCTCTCCATTATTCTGAAACTGGCCTGGAGAGTCTTGCCGGCGGGCAAACCGTACTTTGATGGTATGGCGACGGTCTTGATCCTGGGGTTGGTGAGCGCCATGTCTATCTATATCTTTGTGAGGATGGTGCAAGGGGCCAAGGCCGAAGTTGCGGCCAAGAAGGCCAGGATTGCGGCAGCGGGAAGCTGATCCGGACTTTTCAAGAGGAGATCTAACATGGGGAAAAAACTTAATTGGCTGATCCTGTTAACCATCCTCCCGATGGCCTTGGCTTTGGGCTGCGGCGAACAGGGCAAGGTGGAGCAGGGGAGAGTTATCGCCTTTGACAAAGCCAAAGATGCCGTTACCTTTATTGTGGATACCAAGCACGACACCGCCAATCCCGACTACAGCGGGGCGCCGGTTACCTTTGCGCATGCCCAAGAATCCCGCCGAGCGCGGCGCGGACCCCAAAGTCGGGCTGCGCATGAAGCTGGACACCAAGACTCGGCAAATCGTCATTTACGACATGCTTACCAAGGGCATGGCGAAGATAACCTACACGCTCATCGACCAGAAGGAAAACGTGGGCAAGAACAGTCCCCTGGTGGAGGGCAAGAAATTCCCGATGGTGGACCAAGGGAAGAAAGCCATCACGGTGTATTCCGGCCGGCAGAAATTGTTGGTGACGTTCTCGGTGCCCGATGAATACCTGGCCCTGCCGGCAAGTACCTGGGAGGCGGGAGACGAAGTGCGCATCTACTCCAAAGTGCCGGGTCAGGCTGCGAGGTTTATGAACATAACCAAGACCGACATTTTCAAGAAATAGGTTTTTCGTTATAGGGGTGTATTCAGAGAGTCGCCTCGGGGGAACATACGTACAAACCCCGGGCGATTCTCTTGTTTTTGTGGTAAAAGAAAGAAGCCGTCGCCGGGGCAGACTATGGCTAAGCTTCATGGAGTTGTGAAGAGATGATGGATTTAGGGCAGATAAATCGGTGGCGTGATCTGGCCAGTAAAATCGCGGCCGCCTTCTGCGTAATCACCTTGCTGGGCCTGGTGGATGGCCTGCTGGTGCATTTCCGGGAACCGGCGAACCTGGTCAAGGTGCTGCCGGGGGCGAACGTCGAAATTAACGGGGAGTTGACCGACGAGGCCCACAAGGTCGAGGATTTGACCTTTACGAGCAGCTCGGACCAGCTACAGGTGAGGTTTGAGGCGATCCACAAGGGCTATTTTCTGGGGGGCGATATGTGGCGGGGGCGGCTAATTGTCGGCCCGGGCATCGCCCCGGGGGAATACAGCCTGTCAGTTCTGCCCAGGAGGACCGTTTCGGCCCGGAAGGCGCCGGCCTTCCGCATCCTGGTCTTTCCCGAGGCCCTCAGCCTCCAGAAGAGTTCCACCTCGCTGATCCGGCGATGGTTCGGGTTCTCGGCCTTCAACGTCTCCGCGGGTTGCCTGCCAGTGATTTTGCTGGCCTTTGGGGCGGTCTATTATTTGTCCGGAAAGCGGGAGGCGCTGCTGGCGGCGAGCGGCCGGGCGGAAGTCTACCGGGTAACCAAGGGGGAGGCCGGCTACGAGATTCGTTTCGCCCTGGGTACGACGCACGGGATCAGCCCCGGGGCCGGAATCGCAATTTATGATGAAGGAGGCCAGCAGGTGGGGAGTGGCACGGTGGAGGCCTCCAACCCCAGGGCTTCTGTCGCCCTGGTAACCGGCGACCAGGAGATCAAGGTAGGATACCTGGTCTCTCGCGTCTGACCTCAAGGAGTCTTGGCAAGGCCATGTGGAAGCGCCTCAGCCTGCGGACCCGCATCCTGGTGCTCCTGTTTGCCCTGGTGCTCACCACGATCGGCGGCGGGTTGGTGACCCTGTGGCACAATGAGGCCATGGACTCACTCCTGACCTCCCTGATCGACCAAAACGTGGCCTCCTACCACGCCGCGGAAGAGCTGGAAAACGCCCTGTTGCAACAGAAGGGCTACCTGACCTATTACTTTCTGGACGGCAACCCCGAATGGCTTACGGAAATCGACCGGTACAACAGCACCTTCGCGGACTGGCTGAAGAAGGCCCGGAAATCAGCGTACACCGAGGCCATGCGAGAGACTATCGCCCAGATTGGCACGCAATATCATCAATACGTGCTCGCCAGGGAACGAGTGATCAACCTCTACCGGGGGGGTAAGAAGGAGGCGGGAGCCGAACAGCACTGGGAGATACGCCACCAGTATATCGAGATTCTGAACCTCTGCAAAAGGTATAAAGTTACCCATGAATTCGCCATCTCCCGGGTGCGGACCGAGAGCCAGGCCCGGGCGCGGTTCATCAACGCCTTCGCCCTGGTGGCCGTGCCGGCGGTGGCGCTTTTGGGGGTGTTGCTGGCGTATATCCTCATCAAGCAGATCCTGGGGCCGATTCGGCAGCTGGCCCTTTGAGCCGCGCCGGCCAACCCGGGGGGCCGGGTGCCGGATGAAGTGGCGGCCCTGAGCAGCCGGGTGCACAGCCTCATAGAGGACGTGGACCAGGCCCAGACGGAGCTGACGCGCAGCCAGGAGCATCTCCTGCAATCGGGGAAATGGGCCATGGTGGGGAAGCTGGCGGCGGGGGTGGCCCACAGCATCCGCAACCCCTTGACTTCGGTGAACATGCGGCTCTTTTCCCTCAAACGTTCCCTGGCGATGTCTTCGTCCCAGCAAGAAGATTTTGAGGTCATTGCCGAGGAGATCCGGCATATTGACACGATTGTGCGGAACTTTCTGGAGTTCTCCCGGCCGCCCAAGCTGAAGATGCAGCGGATCAGCCCGTCCGACGTGGTGGACATGGCCCTGGTGTTGCTGCGCTACCGCCTGGAATCTTACGGGGTCGAAGTGAAGCTGATCCGGGTCGAACGGCTGCCCGAGATTTGGGCCGATCCGGACCAGCTCAAGGAAGTTCTGGCCAACTTGATGCTCAACGCCTGCGAGGTCATGGTGAATGGCGGGGTCATCACTATCCGGGAAGAGGAACAGGCGCGAGCCGCCCCTGGGACCGGCGGTGGTTATCCGGGTGAGCGACAATGGTCCCGGCATCCCCGAATCCGTCCGGGACAAGGTCTTTCAACCCTTTTTCAGCACCAAGGAAGAAGGCACGGGCCTGGGCCTGAGCATTGCCACCCGCATCATCGCCGACCACGGCGGCCGGTTGGAACTGGAATCCACGCAGAAAGAGGGCGCGACGTTTATTATCACCTTGCCCCTTGGGAAAGATGAATCATGGGCAAAATCCTGATCGTTGACGACGAACCGCAGATTCGGCAAAGCTTTGAGAAAATCCTGACAGAGGAAGGCTACGCTGTGAAGACCGCGTCCAGCGGCGAGGCGGCCATCGCTCAAGTCCGGACGGAAGTCCCGGACCTGGTGATCATGGACGTGCGCATGCCGGGGATGAACGGCCTGGAGGCCTTCCGGGCCATCCACGAGATCGAGCCCAAGCTGCCGGTCATCATCATGACCGCGTAAGGCACCACCGAGACGGCCATCGAGGCCACCAAGATGGGGGCCTTCGAATACCTCCTCAAGCCCTTTGAAAATATTCAGGACATCCTGACCTTGATCTCCCAGGCCCTGGAGGCGGGGCGCTTCATGCGCTCCCGGGTGGAACTGGACGTGGCCCCGGACACGGCCGCGGCGGACGCCATCATCGGCCGAGCAAACCCATGCAGGAGGTCTATAAGGCCATCGGCCGGGTGGCCCCCACCGACGCCACGGTGCTCATCCGGGGCGAATCGGGCACCGGCAAGGAACTGGTGGCCCGGGCCATCTATCAACACAGCCTGACGGTCGGCCAAGCCCTTTTTGGTCATCAACTGCGTGGCCATTCCCGAGACCTTGCTGGAGTCCGAGCTGTTCGGCTATGAAAAAGGGGCCTTTACCGGGGCGGTCAACCGCCGGGTGGGCAAGTTCGAGCAGGCCCACGGCGGCACCGTGTTCCTGGATGAAATCGGGGACATGCCGTTTTCCATTCAGGCCAAGATCCTGCGGCTGCTCCAGGAACGGAGCATCGAACGCCTGGGGGGCCGGGAACCGATTCCGGTGGATGTGCGGATCATCGCCGCCACCAACCGGGACCTGGAAGCGGCCCTGGCCCAGGGGCGGTTCCGGGAGGACCTGTATTACCGTCTCAAGGTCGTCACCCTGTGGCTGCCGCCCCTCAAGGAGCGGGCCCAGGATATCACTCTGTTGGCGGAGTATTTCCTGGCCCGGTTCGCCAAGGAAATGGACATGGGCAATCCGGGCGACGACGGCGGAGGCCAAGCTGTTGCTGCAGAACTATCAATGGCCGGGTAATGTCCGGGAACTGGCCAACGCCATGCAAAAGGCCCTGATCTTCAGCCGGGGGTATCCCATTGACCCGGAGGACGTCTCCCGGGCCATCGGCGGCGAAAGCCTGGCCAAGGAAGCGGGAGACCAACAGGCGGACGAGATTGTCCGGCAGTGGGTGCGGCAAACCCTGGCGGCCGGGGAAGCCAAGGACGTATTCGAGACCTGCATGGACCGCTTTGCCAGCCTGATCATCAGCGAGGCCCTGGACCTGACCGGCGGCAATCGCAGCCGGGCCGCCAAGATCCTGGGCATTTCCCGGCCGACGCTCTTGTCCAAGATCGATAAATATCGGCTGAAGCTGGAAACTTCCGTAAAACTTGAGGGACCCTGAGTGGCAGTGAGCCGTGAGCGGTCAGCGGGGAGCCTCCCTCTCAAGGTTTAGAGATGGATGATGCCAAAGGCGGCGCTTCGCAGATCTCCCCTCGCCGGTATCGGCAAGGCAACCCAGGCTCACGGTTCGGTAATCTGCTTAAAAAGCCTGTCCCCCTTCTGGGGGTCTAAGCGCCGCAACTGTTGGGCTGCCTCAAGGGCGGCGCTGGGGTTGCCTGATAGGGCATAGGCAACCCCAAGGTTATTCCAGGCCCCGGCCAGATCGGGTTTTAGGCGCAAGGCCTCGCGGTAGGCTTCGATGGCCTCGCGGTGGCGGCCTAACTCTTCGTAGACATTGCCGAGGTTGAACCAGGCACTGGCATAATCCGGCTTAAAGTGCAGAGCCTTTTTGTAGGCCTCGATTTCCTCCCGGCGACTGCCCACTTTTCCATATGCAACCCCGAGGCTGTACCAGGCGTCGGCAAGATCCGGCTTCAATCGCAGGGCCTCTTTGAAAGGATCGATGGCCTCGCGGTGGCGGCCCAGTCTGGCGTAGGCCTCGCCGAGGCTGAACCAGGCGACGGGATCTTCAGGCTCGGCCTGGGTCCAGCGGAGGCTATGGGCCAGCAAACCAGGCCAATCACGGGCTTTGCCTAACGCCACTGCCTGGTCCGGCCAACTCGGAGTCATGGCAAAGGTCAGAGAAGGCAAACAGGCTGCCAGGGCCAGGGCCAGGATGATTTTAGGGACTGTCACATGGACGCGCACGATCTCTCCTCACTTACCCAGCGGAGACTGGGCCTTTAGCCCTAAACTCGTGCCGCCCCGGTTCTGTCAGGGGAATTCGCACCATAGCGCAAAAATTAATTGATGGGGATAAGGGTGGCTCTCAAGAAGGAATACGGCTCCCCCAAAGACTGAGACCTGAAACGAAGCGAGATTCTCCTCTGGAGACATGACCCCGTCGGGATGGGACTATTTCTAGAACGCCGGGTTGGTAAACCTTATAACCTGGTCCAGGGCCTGTCGCTTTCTCCTGACATCCTCCTGGGTTACATACCCTTTATTTTCGGGGTCTAACAAATCATAAGCTTTCTCGGCCTCAACCTGGTTCTTAAAATATGTGCAGAACTCTTGTTTGTCCATTTTGCCTTCCGGACTCTTTTCAACTGCGGAACAGACCGCACCGACATCAACCCTGAACCCCTGGTTCGGCATGACCCGTTCCGGGGGTGAGGAAGCGCACCCCATGAGCCAAACTAAGGTGATAATGACTGCCGCGCCCCATCCCGCACGAAATTTTAGCATCGCCGATTCCCCTAGCGGCGCAGGAAGTTCAAGCCGCCCATTCCGCTAACTGTAGCCTTGATGCCCTGAAAGTTCTTGATATTAAGGGTGACGTTCGTGTTGGCGATAACCAGATTATTGTTACCCATCACCTGAACTAACTGGATAACGCCTGTTCCCAAGGGGCTGTTGCCGATGGAGGAATGAAAAGCAACCTGACCGTTGCCGGCTTCAAATGAAGCTCCCTCACCAGATTGGATGTTAATGGGACCGTTGTTGAAATTCGCATTCGTGGTCAAAGGTTTCCCATTAAACGCCATGGCGTAGGCCGAAATCTGCCCTTCGATCTTTTTCATTGAATTGGCGAAGTCTATGGTCCCGATGAAATCTAGCCCGAAAGCATAGATGTTGTCATAACACCCACGGATATCCGCCATGTCTCGATCGGCGAGCACCGCGCAGGTTTTCAGGGAATTCTGATTCGTTACCTTCTCCACCATTTGAGCCGGCACTGGGACCTGAACGCTCGGCCCGGCACAGGCGGCGATACACACTGTGGTTGCGATTACACCCAAACAATTTCTCATAGCTGGCCAAAGTTGTTTTTGTGTATTCATCAATTGCCTCCTGTCGGTTACCGACCGGTGATATTGATCCCCACCCCGATTAGACTGGTCTGAATCAGGGCGAAGCTGGGTTACATGGGTGCTCTATTCCTGGCAGTTCACCGATTTAAGCAAACGTTTTGGTCAACCGCCACTGACTACCGGTTGGAAGAGCCGAGGATTAAGCATATTTATAAGCATGGCCTAATCAACCCCTTGCACCCCCCGGACACCCAAAGCCAAATTAATAAAGTTTATATAACCATAAAAAAGAGATTAATCAAGGTCAACTACCCGCTAATTTATTTAAAAATGATAGAGTCAGAAAATCTCAATAATTCACTAGGATTAGCACTATTATTGCAATACTCGGAGTAGGCCCTAATCGGTGAAAATAATCCCGGGTTGGTATTCCATTCCAGGGGCGCTCATACTTGTGGGGGGCTCCAGAGAGGGGCCCCCGAGACCCAGCCTGTTAAACCCAAGAACCTAGCCAAAATCAACCTTAAAGAATTTTCATCGCCAACCCATGATAGGATAATCCTAGAAGGCTTATAAAGCGATGGGCACTTATACCTATTTGCGTATAGGTATTTTGCCTATTTCTTGCGGGCAGGTCTCCGGAGACAGGCCTGGGCGAACTGGATAAACAGCAGAGTCTCCATTCCCTCCAGAATGGCGATTGATTATCCAGGAGGCAAAAATAGCGGCTATCTTGCCAAGTTCCGCACTTATCGTCGGCCCGATGGATGAGGGCCAGTGCTGCAAAGCTCAAAAAAAGAGGTCAGATGACAGGACATCCTGGCCGTTCACGGCAACCTTGATTGGCCCCGGAGATTACCGGGTTAGAGGTGATACCCCCCACGCCCAAGTCTTCCCTGAAGGGGGATTGGTCGGTTGGGGAGAATTTTCCATCGAGTTGCGATTCATTGGCTTGGACCAGCTTCTTCCCGGGCAATTCACCCGTCTTCATAGCCTGGCCCCGACCCCTTGTCCATACCGGGGAAAGTCAGTGTAGCCCGCCTCGTCAAACGAGTACCAGACCTGCATATCAGCCAGAGGATTCAAGGGCCAGCCATGCGTGAAACGTTCCACCAGGTCCGGATTGCTGATGAACGGCCGGCCAAAGGAGATCAGGTCGGCATGGCCCCGCTGAATTGAGGTTTCTGCCGTTTTCTGGGTGTAACCGCAATTCGCCATCAGCGGGCCGGTAAATACCTGGCGGAATTCTTCCGAGGTCATGGGAGGCCCGAGTTTATGAAAGCCGAACGCCAAGCCATCAACCACGTGGAGGTAAGCAAGTTCGTACCGGTTCAGGCCTTTGGCCACATACGTAAAAGTCTCGCGGAAATCGGGTGACCCCATATCATTGAAACTGCCGTTGGGCGCCAGGTGCACCCCGACTCGGGCAGGCGGCAAGACACTGAGGACCGCCCTGACGATCTCATCCAGGAACCGGTAGCGGTTCTCCAGGGTTCCCCCATAGCGGTCAGTCCGCTGATTGGTCCTGGACTGTAAAAACTGGTCAATGAGATATCCATTGGCCGCGTGTATTTCAACCCCGTCGAACCCTGCCGATTCGGCCCGCTGCGGCGGCGCGTCGATAATCCTCTACAATTGCCGGGATTTCGTCGGTTTCCAGGGCTCGTGGGGTTTCATACGGCTGGTTTCCCTGGGGCGTATGAATAGAATCACCCTCAATTTTGATGGCCGAAGGGGCTACCGGCAGTTCCCGGCGGTCATGAAAACTGCTATGGGAAGCGCGTCCGCAGTGCCAAAGCTGGAGAAATATCGGCGTCCCCCTGGCATGAACCGCATCCACCACCTGTTTCCAGGCTTCGGCCTGTTCGTCGGTATAGATTCCCGGGCTGTTGAGCCAACCGATCCCCTGTTTTGAAACCACCGTGGCTTCCGTAATAATCAGTCCCGCGGCAGCCCGTTGAGCATAATACTCGGCCATCAAGGCGTTGGGCAAGCGCATCTCGCCGGCCCGTGAACGGGTCAAGGGCGCCAGCACGACCCGATTTTTCAGCAACAGCCCCCGCAAGTCAAACGGACTCAATAAGACGCCGGTGTTTGCCATCTCGGCCATGGGTTCTCCCTTTCTTTATGGTGATCTCCGAATAAAGAAATCTTAGTCATCCGAGGAGGGAAATTTCTGCAGCCATGCACTTTATCCTCCTCCTGGCGCTGACCTGCCCCCAGCAGTTGTAGCAATGTTTAAGTTCGAATGGGGCTCAAGTCAAGGCTGAGATGATTTGCCGGAAGGAAAGCGGAAATCCGGGATAGGAAAGTTCCTAGAACCTGCCGCCGGAAAAACTCCTCAGAACTTGAATTGGGGGTGGATATGATGGGAAAAGCGAAATTCCCCCTCTGTGGGGGGGCCAGGATTATTTTTGTCCGAGGATATTATGGCGTCATGAAGAGGCGCGTGGTCAAATCTTGACCCTGATTCCCGGAGGCCCACACCCCCCATTCCCCCAGCCTTTTTACAAACTGTAAAAAATAACGACAGCCGTTGCTGCCCGGTTTTCAGACGCCTCCCTCAGGTTATTTAAAATTATTAATAATATCAAATTATTAATAATTAAAGGTTTGCCTCCTGCCTTGGCACGGCGGTTGCTCAGTTTTAGGCCGAGGGGTGAGCTTCGTGGCAAATGGCTGCAAAATTCTCATTGCAGATCGCAACCGGCACGTACGGGATTTCCTGCGGCGGGAGTTGAGCGCCGAGGGCTACCAGGTGGAGGTGGCCAGGGATGGCCGGGAGGTGTTGGACCGGCTCAATGGCGAGGCCCCGCCCCATCTCCTCATTCTGGACCTGGAGATCCCCTACCTGGAGGAACCGGAGCTGTGGGCCAGGCTGAAGGATCGCCAGCCGCCCCTGCCGGTGGTAATCCACACCTTTCTGCCCGAATATCCCACCAATCTGACGTTGCCCATCGCCGCGGTGTTCCTGGAAAAAAAGGGGGATACGGATCAATTGAAGGCGTTGGTGGCCGAAGTGATCGAGAAGCATTACCCCGGGAGGGTCCCGGCCCGGGAGAAAACCGGCTGATCCGGCGCAGACAGAGCCTATGGCCAACCTGTTCCAACGACTGAAGAGTTTGTTTGCCGGGGCGGAGCCTGAACCGGCACCCTCCATGGAAGAACTGCGGGCCGTGTTCAAGGCTCGCTACCACGCCTTCAAGCTCCTGCTCGGGGCCAACAACACCGCGTTGCAGCTCATGACCGACATGGAGGCGGCCCTGCGGAGCCGGCACAGCTTCGGCATGACCTTTATCCGGTCTCACGCCACGGCGACGTGCGTCAACGTCTTCAATATCATCAAGTACTTGAATGAATTGACCGGCAACCGCTACCGGGCCCTGGAGACGGTCTTCACGGACATGGAAAGGGCGATTGACGCCACCCTGAAGCAGAGGCAGGCGCCGACGATTGAGGCATTGGTGCTGCCCCTGACGGCAGTGCGCCGGGAGATGGCGGACGGGGTGGGCAGCAAGATGGCCAACCTGGGGGAGATCACCGGGGAGTTGCCAGGGATCGCGGTGCCCCCGGGTTTTGCCATCACCGCGGCGGCCTATGAACGGTTCCTCGCCCACAGCGGGCTGACGGATGAGATCAACCGGCGCCTGCAATCCATGGAAGAAGTGGAGATCTCGGACCTCTACCGCAAGAGTTCGGAGATCCAGAAGCTGATCATCGGGGCGGACCTGCCGCCGGAGTTGGCCGAGGCCATCTCCCGGGCCTATGGGGACCTGGCGGGGAGCGCGGGCGGGGCCGTGAAGGTGGCCCTGCGCTCCAGCGCCATCGGCGAGGACGCGGCGGACACGTCGTTTGCCGGGCAGTACCATTCGGAACTCAACGTCAGCGAGGAGAACCTCCAGGCGGTCTACAAGGAGGTCGTGGCCAGCAAATATGCCCTGACCGCGGTGAGCTACCGGCTACACAAGGGGCTCAGGGACGAAGACGTGGCCATGTGCGTGGGCTGCATGGCCATGGTGGATTCGGCCTGCGGAGGGGTGATGTATTCCCGCGACCCCATTGACATCCGGGGGGACGCCATCTTGATCAACGGGGTGCACGGGCTGGCTAAATCCGTGGTGGACGGGACGGTCAGCCCGGATTTGTGGGTCATCTCCCGGGGGGAGCCCCTGACGATCCTCAAACGGGAGATCCGGGACAAGGAACAGAAGGCCGTGTGCCTCCCGGAGGAAGGGGTGCGGATGGAGGCCGATGCCCGGGGGGCGGAGGCCGCGCTTACGGATGACCAGGCCCTGGAACTGGCCCGGATCGCCCTGGCGCTGGAGTCTCATTTTCACGGGCCCCAGGATATCGAGTGGTGCATCGACGGGGGAGGACGCATCCTGATCCTCCAGAGCCGGCCCTTGAGGCAGATGACGGCCCCCCGGAGCAGCCGCGTCGAGGCCGGGACGTATCCCGTGCTTCTGCAGGGCGGCGAGTTGGCCGGCTCGGGGGTGGCGGCCGGACCGGTCTGCGTGGTGGCCAACAACCTGGACCTGCTGCAATTCCCCACCGGGGCGGTGCTGGTTACCGCCTTCCCGCACCCCGGCTGGGCCCCCCTGCTGAGCCGGGCGGTGGCGCTGGTCACCGACCGGGGCGGTATTACCGGCCACCTGGCGAACGTGGCCCGGGAGTTCGGCATCCCGGCACTGTTCAACACCGGGGAGGCTACGGCCGTGCTCTCCCCCGGCCAACTGGTGACGGTGGACGCCGACGGCCTGGCGGTGTACGAAGGCCGGGCAGAGGCGCTCCTGGCCCTGGCCGGCCCCAGAGAGGGGCTCATGGCCGGCACCCCGGTGGGGGAGACGCTGAAAGAGGTCATGACCCTGATCACCCCCCTTAACCTCACCAACCCGGAGGCGCCGGACTTCAATCCCCGGGGGTGCCGCACCCTCCATGACATTACCCGGTTCGCCCACGAAGTTTCGGTCAAGGAGATGTTCGCCTTTGACAAGACACGGGCCTTCTCCCGCTATTTCATCAAGAAACTGGTGACCCCGGTGGCCCTGGAGTGGTGGGTCCTGAACCTGGAGGACGGGTTCAAGGCCGAGGTGGCGGAGCCCCGGGTGGAGCTGAGTAATATTGCCTCGGCGCCCATGCTGGCCCTGTGGGAGGGGATCACCGCGGTGCCCTGGGCCGGGCCGCCGCCTGTGGACACCATGGGCTTCATGTCCATCGTCATGGGCGCAACTACGGACCCCAACCTGGCCACGGCGGGGGGCACCATGTTCGGTAACACGAACTACTTCATGATCTCCCGGGACTTCTGCAACCTAACCTCCCGCCTGGGCTTTCACTTTTCCACGGTGGAGGCCCTGGTGGGGGACCAGGCCTTCGAGAATTATATCCGCTTTACCTTCAAGGGCGGGGCGGCGGACTACCCGCGCCGGATCATGCGGACGAAATTCGTGGGGGAAATCCTGGAGCGGTACCACTTCAAGGTGGATGTCAAGGAGGACGCCCTGTTCGCCCGCCTGGAAGCGGAAGCCAAGGACTACCTGCTCTCCCGGTTGCGCATCCTGGGGTACCTGACGATTCACACCCGGCAACTGGATATGATCATGCTCAAAGAGGCGGATGTCCAGTATTATGCCGAGAAATTTATCCAGGACCTGGAAAAGCTGGCGGTGGTGGGGGGGTCGGCGTAACTGCCATGGTCAAGATTTAGACCGACAGCCATATACCGAGAACCTATAAAAGGAAAAAAGCCGAATGTTCTTTACTTAAAATGGGCCAAAAAAGGTGGCATCTCCAAAAAGATATTCACCTTCCACCTCCAGGATGAATTGGTGAGGTATATCCGAGCATCTCACCGTAAAGATGCCCTTGCCTTGGATGTTGACCAATCTTCCGACCCCCTCGTATACTTTCCATGTTCCCTTGGTGACTCCTGCTGTGCGCATCCCCTCAAAGGTGGAAAAGACGCCACCATGCTGATATAGGTTCATGGCATAGCCTCGCATGGGGCCTTCCCCCTTGATGCGGTCATGGAATCCCACGCTGCGCCGGGACAAGAATTCCCCGACCTGCCCCGGGGAATAATCCACGGGCTCTCCTTCCATTTCCATGAGCGTCAGGGTGTGACCGGGCTGATCACCGACCGATAGTATCTCCCGCCGAGTCACAAAAATTTTAAACGTTGCCTTGCGAATCATGGCAGCGCTCCTTCAGTATAATTTTTTTTGGATCTTCAGCCTGCATTACTGCATCAGTTTCAGGTTTATGTCGCCAGGGACCCCTGCCGGAATTTCAATCACCAAGCATGGCAGGTTCTCATGGCCGATCCCTTTCGTGAAGGGCATGATAACATATAATTTTTCAATAATCTTCCTTTCCTGAGGTTTTGATTGTCCAGGCCCATAGGTGCATATTGACATGTTGCCTTGCCTTGAGGGTCGCCAGGGCAGCCGGCGCCTCAGCGCGGCCGGGGCCACACTCCTGGCGATTCCAGCGGGTTTTCTTTTGCTCCGGGGGAGAGGATTTGCTAAACTGGGCCAAGCCAAGATTGCGGGGCCTGGAGGTTGAACGTCAAAGCACCAATCAACAGGGAGGGATCGGCATGCGAATAAGTGGAGGAGGGAGGCGCGGCACCCTGATCCTGGCCGTCGGCCTCATGGCAGGCTTAATCCTTGGAACCGGGGCGAGCGCCCGGGCAGAAAGGAGTCATCCGTTGGTCAAGCTGGAAACGAGTATGGGAGAGATCACCCTGGAATTGTATCCGGACAAGGCCCCGGTCACCGTGGCCAATTTTCTGGAGTACGTCAAATCGGGATCTTATAACGGCACCATTTTTCACCGGGTCATCAGCGGGTTTATGATCCAGGGCGGTGGGCTCGACGTCAAGATGAACAAGAAGCCAACCCGGGCGCCCATCAAGAACGAAGCCGACAACGGCCTGACCAATGATGCCTACACCGTCGCCATGGCCCGGACCGGTGACCCGAATTCGGCCACAGCCCAGTTCTTCATCAACACGGTCAACAACACCTTTCTCAACCACACAGCCAAGACGCCCCAGGGTTGGGGTTACGCGGTGTTCGGCAAGGTAGTCAAGGGCAAGGAAGTGGTGGATAAAATCAAGGCAGTGGCTACCACCGACCGGGACTCTTATCAGAATGTGCCTCAGGAGCCGGTAACCATTATAAAAGCCACTGTAGTGCAGGAATAGCCTGAAGCGATGAGATTACCTCACTCCCGGGGGCCTGGAGCGGCGCCTGCCTGGACCCGGGAGTGGGGGACTGCCAGTTGACCGGCAGCAATCCTCTCTTATACCAATCTGCCCTTAAAAAGGTAATTTCCCTTCTCAGGGGGCGTCCTCTACCGAGTCGTAACACCAAACGCGGCATTGCAGACATAATGGCAGGTGGAGGTTGCATCTCCATAAAATGTCCATGGATGAAACTCCAGGCGCAGCCGCGCCATCGGCCAGGCCGTGCGGCCCGGTGAGACTCAAAGGGAAAAAATTCCCAGCGGGCCCCGGGGCGCAATCCTGGCAGGAGAATATTCGTTGTCCCTAAAGGATGCGCCACCACCATGCCGAGTTTTTTAATTGCGACCTGGCACTATGACATTATTTCCCAGGCTCAAACCCCAAAAACCTTAACGTTTTCCCCGGGATACTGGTATAAATATATAAGAAAAACCTAACTACTTGGGAGCCCTCTCCATGAAACTGAGTATCGTCATTCCGATCTACAACGAGAAAGACACCCTGGAGGAGATCTTTCGCCTGGTCCAGGCGACGCCCTACGACAAAGAGATCATTGCGGTTGACGACGCCTCCACGGATGGCTCGCGGGCCATTCTGGCCCGGCTGGTCGAGCGTTATGACAACGTCAAGGCTTTTTATCACGAGCTCAACCAGGGGAAAGGCGCGGCCCTGCGCACCGGTTTCGCCCAGGTGACCGGGGACGTGGTCATCATCCAGGACGCCGACCTGGAGTACCGCCCCGTCGATTACCCCTCTCTGCTGGAGCCCATCGAACAGGACGCGGCCGACGTGGTATACGGCAGCCGCATGGTGGGCGGCCGGCCCCACCGGGTCCTGTTCTTCTGGCACTACATGGGCAACCGGGCCGTGACCACCCTGTCCAACATGTTCACCAACCTGAATCTGTCCGACATGGAGGTGGGGTACAAGGTATTCAGGGCCGAGGTGCTCAAAGGGATCAAGATCGAGTCCGGCCGTTTCGGGGTGGAGCCCGAGCTCACCGCCAAGATCGCCAAAAAGCGCTGGCGCATCTACGAGGTGCCCATCCAATACCACGGCCGGGACTACGCCGCCGGGAAAAAGATCACCTGGCGGGACGGCATCGCCGCCATCTATCACATTATCCGCTTTAAATTCGCGGATTGAACTGATACCACATTGAGACCGCTGCGAAGGTCTCAGGTAGGATAGCCACCCCCGGCTGTCCACACTGCCTTGAGGCGCAGGCGAGGGCGCCCAGGCTGCATTTTGATGGGGAAGATAGCGACAGAGACTTTCGCAGAGGTCTCAATTTGATGTCACGGGTAGCGTATTATCATGGGGATAGTGCAGTGTTGGCATGTTCGTGGTGGCACAGGCGTCCCGCCTGTGCAGGCCCAGGCTGAGGCCTGCGTCTACCAAATTCTGTCCCCTCATATTTCGTCCGTTCCAGGCTCCAGGTTTGACGTTCAATCGGCATTACAGGGCCCCCCGGGGCCACCCGAAGCCAGGCTGGAAGTTCAGGCCCGGGTCCGGTCGACTTTCTTTCGCCCTGCCCCCATTCAGGAATATGATTTCGGCTAAAACGTCGCGGCTCTGGTTGGTGAGGCTGCTCCTCGGTCTCTGGGGGCTCCAGGTCCTGTGGCTGATCTGGCACTTCGCACCCGAGGCGGGTGACCTGGCCCGGCGCCTCGCCCACCGGGACGTGGGCGTCGCCATCCGCCAGGAAGACCCGCTCTACCGCTGGACCACCGCCTTAAAGGCCGTCATCCCCGAGTCCGCCGTCTACGTCTTCCTGGATGATTACGCCGCCGGCAAAGAAATCCAGGTCCGCTACTAGTCTGGCTCCCCGGCGCCACCTCCTCATGGCACCGGATCTTCCCGCCAGCTTCCTCTTTTATGCCCTGCACCAGGAGCACGCCGACTTTCTCCTCATCCGGGAGTCCCCAACGCCCCTGGGTCCCGGGGCCCAGGCCGCCTTGCACTCCCCCGCCTTTCACCCGGTAAATCTCCCGGGGCCGGGACGGGTCTTCCGGGTGGATGCCGGCCGCCTGGGCTGGGGGTTTTATGATTGAGGCGGGGGTCACCTGGCTGCGCCTGCTGCTGGGGCTGGGAGCCATCTTCTTCCTGGGTTATGCGCTGCTTACCCTCCTGGTTCCCCGGCCCCGGGATTTCACCTGGCTGGAGCGCGCCGCTTTCGGCTTCGGGGTCGGCGCCCTGGTCATCACCTTTTGGATGCTGGCCCTGACCTGGTGGGGGGCGCCCTTCAGCCTGGGACAGATTTCAGGCGCGCCCCTGATCCTGGCTGGCGCCCTGCTCCTGGCCCCCCGGGGTCGCCGGACCCTCCGGGAAGATGTGCGGAGCCTCCGATCTCGCCCCCGGGTTGCCCTTAAGGGCTGGGACTGGCTCTTCCTGGGGCTCCTGGCGCTGGTCTTTCTCTATGTCCTGCCCCGGGCGACGCTCTACCCCATGTGGGCCTGGGATGCCGTGGCCACCTGGGGCTGCAAGGCCAGGATCTTCTATGTCAGCCGGGGCCTGGACCTGACCTGCATTGAGGCCCACAACTATTATCCCAATCTCGTCCCCCTGCTCCTGAGCTACCTTTATTTCGCCCTGGGGCAGGTGAACGATTCCCTGGCCAAGGTCATTTTCCCTCTCTGGGGGGCGCTGCTGTTGGGCCTGCTCTACTCCCTGGCGGCCCGGTTTGGCCTGAGCCGTCGCCGGGCCCTGGGCCTTGCCGCCTTCCTGGCCTTGAACGGCACCGTCTTCATCGTCCACCTCTACATCGCCTACGCCGATCTGCCCCTGGCCTGCTTTACCCTGGGAGGCGCAGGCCTGCTCTACCTCTGGCTGGCGGGCGCCGCCCCCCGGGGCAGCCTGGCCCTGGCAGCCTGCTGTCTGGCGGGTATGGCCTGGTGCAAATACGAAGGCCCGCCTCTGGCCGCCACCCTGCTCCTGGCAGCAAGCCTGACCCTGGCCTGGCTGCGCCCGGCGCACTGGCTCCGCCGCCTGGGACAGTTGTCCGTCCCCCTGGCGGGACTGGCCGCGGGCTACCTCCCCTGGCGCCTCTTCATCGTCCAGCAAAAACTGGAAATCGGCGCCGACCATATCCAGAGCTTTTATCCCCAGCAAATGGTCAAGGCCGTCTACTACCTCTTCGCCGGGCTGATAAACCCCTTCTACTTCGGGTTCCTCTGGCCGGCTCTGGCCCTGGCCCTCATCCTGTCCGGCAAGCGCCTCTGGCGCTCCCCCATGCTCTTCCTGGCCCTCTTCGTGGGGGGAAACCTCGCGGCCATCATCCTGGCCTACGCCCTCGCCCCTACCAGCGCCGCCGAGTTCCCCGCCTACGTCCGGGCCACCCTGGACCGCCTCCTCCTGCACCTCACCCCCACAGCCGCCCTCCTCCTGGCCCTCGGTCTCAAGGACCTGGACACCTCAAAACCTTGAGGAGAGAGCCAGGGGATCATGTGGATCATTTACGAAAAATCCCCCGCCCTCCCCACAAAACAACATTCCCATATGCAGATCATATCGTTAACTATCTAGAAATTCGGAGAAGTTGGGGTTTTGGCACGATAGTTGGCACCAGAATGATGCGTAAGCTCGGTGATGGTTTTGGCAATCGCCGACACGGCGCCGGGGTCACGCACCAAGAAAACCGGCGTGTTCTTGCCCACCATGTCTTAGTCGCCCCCGGTGGCGTGGAGGCAATTCAGTTGCGGTCTGGGTCAGTCTTAGCTGCCTCCGATGCTGCGACCAGCAGACTGTGAGGGCCTAAAGAAAGGGCGGCGTTTCAGACTGTATTGAAACGCCGCCCTCATTTGTTGCTCTATCCTCCGTTGATCGTTCAAAACCTCCGTCAGCTCCTGGCGGTTATAGCTTTCTGATCATCCGATTTGCAGTCCAGAATATGTTTCAGAAGCCCTCGCAGACGTTTATGCTACGATCGGGCGAGGTCGAAGCGGTCAAGGTTCATTACCTTGTGTCCACACCGCGACAAAGTCGTGCACGAACTTCTCCTGGGAGTCCTCACATGCGTAGACTTCCGCCAAGGCCCGGAGTTGGGAGTTCGAACCGAAGATGAGGTCGACCCGGGTGCCGGTCCACTTGAGTTCGCCCGTGGCGCGATCATGACCTTCGAACACGTCTTTGTCTTCCGAGGTCGCCTTCCACGTCCGTGCTCATGTCGAGCAGATTCACGAAGAAGTCATTGGTGAGCGTCTCGGGCCGCTTGGTGAAGACGCCGTGCTGGGACTGTCCGAAGTTGGCATTCAAGACGCGCATACCGCCAACGAGAACCGTCATCTCAGGAGCGGTCAGCGTCAGCAGTTGCGCCCGATCAACCAGCAGTTCCTCTGCCGATACGGCGTATTTGGTTTTGAGGTAGTTACGGAACCCGTCCGCAAGCCGGTTCGAGTACGGCGAATGACTCCACGTCGGTTTGCTCCTGCGACGCATCCGTGCGTCCCGGCGAGAAGGGTACGGTCACCTTGTGACCCGCGTTCTTGCGCGGCCTGCTCGACGCCGGCGCAACCGCCCAGAACGATCACGTCAGCCAGCGACACCTTCTTCCCGCCGGACTGCGCGCCGTTGAACTCCTTTTGGATGCCCTCCAGGGCTTTGAGGACCTTCGCCAGTTGGGCCGGCTGGTTGACTTGCCAATCCTTTTGCGGCGCCAGGCGGATACGCGCCCCGTTCGCCCCGCCGCGCTTGTCGCCACCCCGGAACGTGGCTGCCGACGCCCAGGCGGTAGAGACCAGTTCCGAGATCGACAGGCCCGAGGCCAGGATCTTGCCCTTGAGGTTGGCGATGTCCGCCGCGTCGATCAGCTCATGATCGACTGCGGGCACCGGGTCTTGCCAGATCAGTTCCTCTGCCGGCACATCCGGGCCGAGATAGCGCGAGCGCGGGCCCATATCGCGGTGGATCAGCTTGAACCACGCCCGGGCGAAGGCGTCTGCCAACTGGTCCGGGTTCTCGTAGAAGCGCCTGGAGATCTTTTCATAGATAGGATCGGCCTTCAAGGCAATGTCCGTGGTCAGCATGCTGGGCGTGTGACGCTTCGTCCGGTCGTGGGCATCGGGCACCGTGCCGGCGCCGCCGCCATCCTTCGGCCGCCACTGATGCGCCCCGGCCGGGCTCTTGGTCAATTCCCATTCGTAGGTGAACAGGTTCCTGAAGAAGTTGTTGCTCCACTTCGTGGGCGTTTGGGTCCAAATGACCTCCAGGCCGCTGGTGATCGTGTCATTGCCTTTGCCGGTGCCGAAGCTGCTCTTCCAGCCGAGGCCTTGCTCCTCGATACCGGCCGCTTCCGGCTCCGGCCCCACATGGGACGCCGGGCCGGCGCCGTGGGTTTTGCCGAAGGCGTGACCGCCGGCGATGAGCGCCACCGTCTCTTCGTCGTTCATCGCCATGCGGGCGAAAATCTCCCGGATATCCTTGGCCGCCAGGAGGGGATCCGGGTTGCCGTCCGGTCCTTCCGGGTTGACGTAGATCAGGCCCATCTGTACGGCTGCCAGGGGGTTTTCCAGATCCCGGTCGCCGGAGTAACGGCTATTGGGCTTGTCGCTCGTAGCCAGCCATTCCTTCTCGGCCCCCCAGTAGACGTCCTCCGGGGGCCCCCAGATATCCTCGCGCCCGAAGCCGAAGCCGAAGGTCTTGAAGCCCATCGACTCCAGCGCGCAATTGCCGGCGAAGATAATGAGGTCGGCCCAGGAGAGCTTGCGGCCGTATTTCTGCTTGATCGGCCAGAGCAGCCGGCGCGCCTTGTCGAGACTCACGTTGTCGGGCCAGCTGTTGAGAGGCGCAAAGCGTTGGGCGCCGGAGCCCCCGCCCCCGCGGCCGTCGCCGATGCGGTAGGTGCCGGCGCTGTGCCACGCCATCCGAATGAAGAGCCCCCCGTAGTGACCGAAATCGGCCGGCCACCAGTCCTGGGAGTCGGTCATCAGCGCAAAGAGGTCCTTCTTCAGGGCCTCCACGTCGAGTTTTTTGAATTCCTTAGCGTAGTTGAACTCCTCGCCCAGCGGATTTCTCATGGGACAGTGCTGGTGAAGAACCTGCAGGTTCAACTGGTTCGGCCACCAGTCCCGGTTCGACGTGCCTCTGCCGGCAGTGGTGAAGGTGCGGTCGTCGTCTTTCATCATAAAACCTCCTCTTTATTCAGGCGCTTGCCGTCTTTCTGACACGCGGGGCACAGGCCAAAAAAGTTCAACTGCTGATGGGTGATCTTATAGCCGGTCTGATGGGCTATTTCTTGAGAAATACCAGTCAAGGGCCCGAACTCCGGATCAAGGATCTGGCCGCATTGGGTGCAAATGAGATGGGGGTGAGGGTAGGGTTTATTGCCGTCGTAATGGCTCCCCACGCTGGCAAAGCTAACTTCCAAGACCTCGCCCATATTCTTCAGCAGACTTAACGTCTTATAAATTGTGGCCAGGCTGGTTGTGGGATAATCGGCTCTGATCTGTTCGTAAATCTGCTCGGCGCTGGGGTGTCCTGCGCTCTTGGATAAGATCCGGAGCATAGCCAGGCGCTGAGGAGTAAGTCGGCACCCTTTCTCCTTCAGGAGCCTGATCATTTGTTCCAGACGCTCTTGAGGATCAGCCAAAATTCTCTCTTATAGTCTTTCTCTTTAAATAATCACTATCGATTAGATGTCAAGAAGCTACCATCATGATATTTTTTATGATGAAATGCGATAAGAAAAGGTATGTACGCAGACAAGTAAGAAGGTGACGAGTGTTGGTATCTGTTCTCTATCACCCTAGATACAACCCATTAAAATGTATTGATATTGATAGCTTAGCCCTATCTAAGAGCGTGGCAGCAGGTAAAATTTTAGGCGCAAAAACCCCCCTCCCTCCAAACCTGAGAAAAGCTCTGTCGGCGATGAACCCCGCCCCGGCCGCTCAAACCCTACTGGCGCCCCTGGCAAAAAATCTCTCCCGGCTCCCCCAGGCGTCCTTTGATCTCAAATCGCGGCCCCAGAAACTGCTCGATGACCCAGACGTTGGTGAGGAGATGCGAGGTGACGGCCTCGGTGGTGAAGCGGGAGGGGCCATCAGCCATGGCCAGGTAAATCAGCATCTGGTCGGCCAGGTGGCGGTCGCAGGCCCCGCCGCTGGCCCGATGGGCCAGGTAGGCCTCCACCGCCTCGTCCGCCACCTGCTCGGCGGGTTTGCCCCGGGCTCCCAGGGCGGCGAAACCCGCCTGGGGCCCCCAGATAAAGACCAGGCTGCCCGGGTCCTGGCCGGAGGCGGGGATTATTTCCACCGGCACCGCCTCGCCCAGGCGGGCTGCGACCCTGGCTGCCTGCCGCCGGGCCACGTGCTCCGGCAGGTTGGCGGCCGCGGACCGGGCCCGGAAGGCCGAACTTGCGGCCGGAGTGCGCCACTGCGCCCCGGTCAGGCGGCGGGCCCCCCTGACGTTGAGGCGGACTTCGCCGCCCCCCCGGGGATACCAGCCCCAGCGTTCCAGGGTCATCTCCACTTCCGCCCCCATGCTGGCCAGGGCTGGCAGAAAAACGTGGCTGAGGTAGTGGGCCGGGGGACTCCAGGGGACGTGGGTGCCCCCTTTGAGGATGACGGTGGCGGGGGATTCGGCCTTCAGCAGGGGCGGCAGCAGGGCCTGGGCCACCAGGGTGACGGCCCCGGCGCTGCCGGTCGTCTCGGCCACGTCGAAGCGGTAATGGCCCCCCTGGGGGGTGCGGGGCTTAAAGGTAAGGGCTTGACTGCCCAGGCGGGCTCCGGTGACCTCTGCCTGGGAGATCCGGGCCACGGCCTGAACTGCGGTGAGATGCTGGGGCCTGAGCCCCGGCTTGGAGCGCCGGGCCCGGATGCCTTCGATTCGGACCGACACTCCCGTCAACGCCGGCCAGGGAGAGGGCGGTGCGCAGAATCTGCCCACCTCCCTCGCCGTAAGAACCATCCAGAGAGAGCATGAATTCACAAAACCCGCGGCCTCAAATCTCCCCCCAAGGTTGCGGGCTTTTGGGGGGAGCGGCTTGCCTCAATCCAGGATGAAAATAACCTCCATCTTCACCCGGTATGTGCTGATCTTGTTGTCCTTGACGGAGACCCGCTGCTCCATGATGCGCAGACCGGTGATGCCCCGGAGGGTGCTGGCGGCCCGGGCGAACCCCACCTGTACCGCATCATCGAAGCCCTTGGGGGATTCCGCAATAATTTCCGTTACCCTGGCGACATTAGTACCTGACATAGCTCCTACCTCCTTCAGAATGATCCGGTTTCCGTCTGCCGGTGGGGTTACCGGTTTTGCCGGCTTACCCAGTGTTTATTCTAAGGTTGATTATCGCCATTGCAAGGTCCCGGGGAAAAAGATCAGAGAAATCTCCCGGGGGGAAACGAGCTGCTGAGGAGGGTGTCGAGAGAATTGGCTTTACCGGCGGGATCAAACGGCGCTTAGGGCTCAATACTGGTTGGTTAACAATATCCTGCCGTTCTTGACGCGACGTTGAATGCCTCGATACCTGGGAGGCGCAACACTGGAAAGGTTGGCGCTCCCATCATTGAAAAGTTCCACCGTCGGAATCCGCTGGCGGGCCAGGTTCGGGCGAAAGGAGTCGGTGACCCCTTTGCCGTCGCACAACTGGACCAGCAGGCCGTAGGGGTTCAAGAGTTCCGTTCTGTCGAACCGGTGGTCGGCATAAACCTGCAAGTGGAGGTGCGAAGCATCGTACTTGATCCCGGTGTGGCCCACATAGGCGATGAGCTCGCCTTTTCTGACGGCCTTGCCCCTGACGATGCCCTCGGCGTATCCCTGCAAGTGCATATAGCCATAGCCCCTGCCGTCTTGACCCTGCAAGAGCAGCGAAATACCGGCCTCGGGCCAGGTCTCCAATGTATGGATGACCCCCGAGGTGATGGCATAGACCGGGGTCCCATCCGCCGCCACAATATCCACGGCACGATGTTGTCTCCCCCCGCTGCGGCTATCCCCCCAGCTGTCCCGGAAGGAATAGGGTTGAGCCACCGGGAAGCAATAGACGGGGTCGTTCGACAGGGCGAAGCGATCCGGGCCTGGTCCCGCTTCCCGGGCATAATCCAGGTAAGTGTGGCACACATCCCGGATCGAGGTCTGGATCTCCTGGATCGGGGGAAGATCCTGGGGGCCGTCCCGCCGCCGGGAACTAAGCTGGTGCGCCACTGAAGCCAGGGGCGAACGGTAACCCATCTTTCCCAACAACCTGCCCAGGTAGCGCGGGTCCGTCCAGATATTTTCGGTGGGATCGAAGGCAGTGACGACCGGGAAATCATCAGCCTTTTTCAGTCTTAATTGCCCCAGATCGGGGGCGGCGTTGGGATGGCGCCCGGATTCCATCCGGGTTACCGCGTTGATTAATGCGGGCCCCAGATTACGGGGCTGTTCCGTCTCCCGGCTCATGGCCTTCGCTTCGGGGAGGCTGCCCCTGGTTGAGGGTTTGAGGCGAACCCGACGCGGTGCGAGGGTATCTACCCCGGCCTGCCGCGGTTGAGGATGGTTCCGGCCGGAGAAGTAGTAGTAGACTACCCCTTTTTCCCAGACCTTAATATACGATTCAGCCAGTACGGCGGTAGGACCCAGCAGAAGCACTCCGGCAATTATGAGCCAGGCTCCCCCGAGAAACCGTGATACCGATTTATGACGAGAATTTTGCAAAAAGGGCACTCTTCGCTGATAGGCCAAAAATTGCGCAGGTGTGGTTTCATATAACAAATATGGCCCTTCGGGTCAAGTTAAATTAGCCTTGAGCCGTCCGTTGCGGAGGCCGAATCAGCCGGGGTGTTCCTGGACTGACTCTCAGGTTTTACCGGCCCGGGGCCCAAAAATCGCCCTCAGGGCGCGGGCGCCGGGATGGACTCAGGGGCGGCGGACGCCCCCGGCAGATATCGCCTCGGGGCCAGGAACTGCAACCTTCTTTCTGCCGCCCCGCCTCTCAGGGCTGATAAGAGATGGGGTCGCGGACGCCCGCCGCCGCGAAGCCCTTGAGGCGCAGGCGGCAGGAGGAACACCGGCCGCAGGCGTGAAACTCGTCCTGATAGCACGACCAGGTGAGTTCGAAGGGCGCACCCAACTCAAGGCCCAGGCGCACGATCCCTTCTTTGTCCAGGTGGACCAGGGGGGTGTGGATGGCCAGGTGCGTTTCGGGCCGGGTGCCCAGTTCGATGAGCCGGTTGAAGGCCTCAAAATACTCGGGCCGGCAGTCGGGGTAACCGGGGTTGTCCAGTACGTTGGCGCCGATAAACACGGCCTCGGCCCCCAAAACTTCGGCCCAGGCCACCGCCGCGGCCAAAAGATTGGTGTTGCGGAAAGGCACGTAGGTGGAGGGAATGCCCGGCGGTTCCACCTCGTCGGTGGGCACCGCCCGGTCGAAATCCGTCAGGCTGGAGCCGCCGATCTCGCCCAGGTAGTTGAGATCCACCTCCAGGGTCGAAACTACCTGGTAAAACGCCGCCTGGGCCCGGAAGGCCTCCAACTCCCGCATGAGGGTGCGCTGGGCGTAATTGGCATGGAACAGGGCCAGGTCAAACTCCCGGCGGGCCACCGCCGCGGCCACGCAACTGTCCAGCCCGCCGCTGGCCAGGACTACTGCCGTTTTTCGTTTCTGGTTTTTCGTTTTTGGGGTCATGCCTCACAGCTTTTAGAAAGATTCAGGTCCAGACTACGTTATAATAAAATTTTTGGCAAAAAGTCTTGGTGAACCTCTGCAAAAAGCCCATTTGTCATCCTGAGCGGAGCAAAGGTCGCATTTTCCCGAACTTAGGAGATTCTTCGGTCGCTTCGTTTCCTCCAGGATGACAGAGAGTCGACTTTTCCAGGGGGCAAGTTGAGATAGTTCCCTGGCACCACATCAGGCCCCGCCGTGGCAGGTTCTTTAAATCGGCGGCACAGGCTTTCGAACCTGTGCCAAGCACGCAGTGCCCAGCCTGGAAAGGCCGTGCTACCAGTCAATGCCAGCTATTCAGGGTATCCGGGCGGGCCGCTGGCCTGAGCACCTGCCTTCATACCCCCCGGACCTCCGGCCCCCAGATATATTTGTGGAGTTGCAGGTTCAGCCGCACCGGGAGGCCGCTGGCCAGAATCCAGGTGGCAGCCTCCTGCAGCCCGACCTGTGCGAATACCGGTGAAATCAGCACCGGCAGCCGCCCGGCCAGGCCATGGAGCTTAATCACCTCAAGGGCCCAGGTGAAGTCACACCGGTCCCCCACCACGAACTTGACTTCATCCGCACAGGTCAGGAGGTCCAGATTGCCCCAGTCATTGTGCCCGGCCATGCCGCTCCCCGGACCTTTCACATCCAGGATGCGGTGCACCCGGGCATCCAGGGAGCCGATGGGCCGGGAACCGTTGGTCTCGAGGCAGGTTGTAAAGCCGGCGTCGAGCAACGCCGTGAGGAGCGCCGGGGTCTCGGCCTGGAGCAGGGGTTCGCCGCCGGTAACCAGCACCAGCCGGTGGGGCTGGGCCCGGACCATTTCCACCAGCGCCGCCACGGTCATCTGGCGCCCCCCCTCATAGGCGTAGGTCGTGTCGCAATAGCGGCACCGCAGGTTGCAGCCCGTCAAGCGGATGAAATACGCCGGCACTCCCGCCCGGGTGGATTCACCCATCAGACTGGCGAAGGTTTCGCAGACCACCAGGGCCATAAGTAACCGTTCCGGGGAGGATCTCTGTTTCCCTCTTAATCATTATCGGTCGGGACGGACCTTAAATCAAGTCCGGTCCCTCAGGCTCCGGCCCCGGCCTTGATGGCGGCCCCGTAATCCCCCTGCCCCAGCCGGCAGGGGGCTGGGGAGGCGACTTGAGCAGCTTGCTGAAATCATGAAGTTTATTGCCCTCTTCCCCTCCTCCGGTCGGGGGAAAGAAAAATTTCGACCACCGGGGGACAGCGGCTGGACTCGGACCTGGGTCCCGAAACTGACCATCCCTCACGATGCCTTCTGCCGACCTAACCTCTGGCCATACCTGATCTTTTTCAACTCCCTACCCCGGCTTTCTTCTAGACAAGTCCAGACCGCTAATTGCGCAAAATTTCACATGATTTTTCCATTGCGTTTGCCTCTCGCCTGCCATAGAATGGTGTTGCGTTCGGGAGAAAAGCAGACCATGAGCACGCCGGGCCCGGCCACGCCAGTAAAACCGCTGGTCAGTATGCTGTTGGCCCGGGAAGACCTGGGCCCGTCCCTGATAGAGAGACTTGCCGGGTATTTCGGGCCACCTGATCTGGTGGGACCCTGGTGGCCGTTTGACGCCACCGCCTACTATGCCCCGGAAATGGGCCCGCACCTGGGCCGCCGCTTGGTTTCCTTCCTGCATCTGGCCGATCCGGCCCGCCTGGCGGACTGGAAGGTGTTATACCAACAGCTGGAGACAGGCCTTCAGCCTGGGGGAGCGGCGGTTGGCTAACCTGGACCCGGGATACGTGGCCAGAGAACGGCTGGTTCTGGCCACCGGCAAGAATTTCCCTCACCGCATTTACCTGGATCAGGGCATCTACGGAGATTTAACGCTGATCTTTGGCCAGGGGGAGTTTCAGTCCCTGCCCTGGAGCTATCCGGACTAACCGCCCAGGGTGTGGTTTGGAAAAGCTCCCGGCGACTGCTGAAGCCTGCTGCGCCAAAACCATACCTGCTGGCACGACTCAAGGTTTCGATTTGACCTGGGTTAATGATCAAGAGCATGACCGCATACGGGCGGGGGGAAGTGGAAACCTCCGTGCAGAAGTGGGTAGTGGAACTGCGCAGCGTCAACCACCGCTTTCTGGAACTCTCCCTCAACCTCCCCCGGCGCCTCTGGGCCCTGGAGGACCGGTTCCGCAAACTCATCAAGAGCCGCCTGGCCCGGGGCCGGGTGGATATGCAGTTATCCTGGGAATCCCTCGACGACAAGTCAGTGACCTTGCAGCTGGATATGGCCCTGGTGGCCGGGGTCCGGGGGGTGCTGGAGCAGCTCCGGCTGGCGGGCAATACCCCCGAGTCCCTGAAGTTGGAACATTTTCTCCATTTTTCCGACCTGATGGTGGCCAAGGAACAGGCCAATCAGGACCTGGAGTTGGAAGCGACCTGGGAGACGGTTTCCCAGGCGGTGAACCAGGCCCTGGACCTCCTGGACGAGATGCGCTTAACCGAGGGCGCCGCCCTGGCCGCCGATCTGGCCGGGCACCTGGAGGACATCCGCCGGGAAATGAGCCGCATTGTCGAGCAGGCGCCGCGCTTGCCCGAACTCTGGCGGGAGCGGGTCGCGGCTCGCCTGGCGGAACTCTTTCCCGACGGTATCCCGGTGGATGAAACCCGCCTGGCCCAGGAAGTGGCCCTCATGGCCGAACGCCGGGATGTGGCCGAAGAACTGGCCCGCCTCGAGAGCCATATGGCCCAATTCCAGCAAACCCTGGTAGACCGGGTGCCCGTGGGCCGCAAGCAGGAATTCCTGCTCCAGGAAATGCTCCGGGAGACCAACACCATCGGCTCCAAATGCAACGACCTGAGCATCTCCCAGGCCGTGCTGGAAATCAAGGGCTCCCTGGAGCGCCTCCGGGAGCAGGTGCAGAATATCGAGTAGGACGAACCAGAGGATTTGATCTGGCGTTGGCCAAAAGTTCTTCCTTCCTATCCCTCCCACCCAGCGGGGGAAGATGGTCAGGGTGAGGGGGAGGAGGGGGAAGTCATCTTCACCTTATATAAAATACGTCGCCGTATTTATGAACCACGGTACTAAGGGGGAAAAGCAACTAATGGATGGGCGCTTAATCAACATCGGGTTCGGTAATACCGTAATCTCTCATCGGGTGGTGGCAGTGGTCGTGCCGGGCTCGGCCCCCATGAAACGCCTCCGGGAGCGAGCCACCCAGGCCGACCGCCTCATTGACGCCACCCACGGCCGCAAGACCCGCGTCCATTATCGTCACCGACAGCAATCACATCATCCTGTCAGCGGTCCACACCGAGACCCTGTCCCAGCGCTTGAACGGCCATGGTGTGGCGGTCCGGGCGGACTCGGGGGAAAAGGACACTTAGGTGCCCGGAGAAATCTTCGTCGTCACCGCCCCTTCCGGGACGGGGAAGACTACCCTGCTGAAACCCTTGATGGCCGCCGACCCCAGGCTGCGGTTCTCCATTTCCTACACCACCCGGCCCCGGCGCCCGTCAGAGGTTGACGGCCAGGACTATTTCTTCGTCAGCCCCCGCCAGTTCCGGCGGCTCGGGACTCAGGCGCCCTGGCGGAATGGGTGGAACAGTTCGGCTATGGCTACGGCACCTCCCGGGAGTGGGTCAGGGAGACGGTGCATCAGCGGGGGGGACCTGGTCTTCGATCTCGATTCCCGGGGCGCCAAGGCCCTCAAGCACGAATTTCCCCAGGCCACCCTGATCTTCATCCTGCCCCCCAGCCTGACGGAACTGGTGCGGCGCCTGACGGACCGGGGAGGCCTCGACCCCGAGGAACTGGCCCGACGCCTGGAAAACGGCCGGGCCGAACTCAAAGAGGCCGAGTGGTACGATTACCTGGTGATCAATGACGATAAAACCACGGCCCTGGCGCAGCTCCAGGCCATCGTCACCGCGGCCCGCTGCCGCACCTCCCAGCTCTGGCCCGATCTCGCCCCCCGCTATCTGTAATACCAAACTGCGATCATACCGGTATCACTGCTCTACTGGATCATTTGTAGGGGCGGACCCATGTGTCCGCCCTCAGGTTGGGCGCATATCCGGGGGCATCCCTGTACTCTGATTTATTCTTACCTTTAGGCACGCAACTCCGTAAAAACCTCCCCTGATAGCCCATAACCTCTTTTTTCACCCCTGTTTGGCGCGTTTTGAGCTCCTTTTGGGGCCCTTTTATCGGCGTTTTTGCCGCGTTTTTTCCCCAGGGCGGCGCCGAAGCGGCGCGTTCGCGCCGCATATCGTCCCGCCTCGCGTCGGAGGCGTCCCGGAGAATATCGCCGAGGTCTCGGGGGTAAGCCACTTAATATCCGCACGAAATCGGCAGTGTCGGGCTGGCGATGCGGATCATTGCCAAGAAAAACGGCCTGGCGGGGATGGGGGAGTTTTTTGCGGGGAGCAGGGTGGATGCCGAGGGAAGGGAGTTTATCCAGGAGTTGCCCTTTTCTGTTGATTTATTCAGGCGCAGGGAAAGCCAAGAGGTTTTTCCGTGATGACCTAACCTCCCAAAAACTAAATCCCCCCTAACCCCCCTTTAGAAAAGGGGGGGAACTTAGCGGCATTCCTGGGAAAGTCCCCCCTTGAAACCAGGGGATTTAGGGGGATTTACCAACCAGCCATCGAAAGAATTTTTTGGCAAGCGCGATAATAACCGGGCCCGTGAGCCGGACCCCAAAGCATCGGTAAGGATAGAAATGGTCCAGGGGCCAGTTTAGCAAGGCAAAGAGCCAGGGGCCAGCACAGACATGACGCCTGACGGGGAAGGACGCGAAGCCAAGAGAGTACACGCTGGTGCTCCAATGAGGCAAAGATCAAGATAAAGGCGGGATGCGCTTCGCTTTCCCGCCCTACGAGCTCTTACGGGTTCTTGGTCAGGGAGGAGCCCCCCTCAGCTAATCGGCGTCCCACCATTAACTTTCAGTGAAAGTTAATAGAAAATAATAATATGTCAATATACAGCAGTACCCGACACTTTTGCCCAATTGGATCATAGGCCGAATCTCTCCATGTTGCTCAATCGGGGCGATGGCGAGGGATGGCCTCATGATCTCAGGATCAGGAGATCTATCTTCGCTTGTACCCCTTTGGATGAAGAATAGACAATGGGGTAGCCAATTATGAAGGTAAGCTGCGGCGCCTTGGCGCCATTTATGGCACGGAGATTGGGACACGCGAGGCCGGCGAACGAGGCTCAGTTCGCGGGCCCCGATCTTCAGCGCAGGTTTGGGCATGACGCTGAGCCGACGACGCAAAGCCGGGCGAAACAGCAGTACATTCGCCAGGCCGCACTGACGAAACGCGACGACAAAGGAACCTGCTGAGATGAATCCGCCCCCCTCAAGGATGCAGATGCTTGACGAAAAAGCTGACGACCGCCTGGCGCGCTTCAGCTGCATCCTTGGGGCTCGGGACCACGCTGACCATCCCGCCACGTAGAGCGTGTGCGAACTTATCGTAAGCCTGCCCGCCTGACTTCTGCGTATCGAAGTCGTGCGTTGCGCCCTCCACGTAGCGCACGGTCGTGTGCTCACGCGCTGCCGCCGGCCACATCGCGACAAGCGCGTCGCACGGACGTTCGCCTTCCTCAAAATCGTCGCGGGTACCCACGTGGATAAGCATGGGAGCCGCACTCATCCGTGTGTGGGCGTTGTAGAAGGCAGAACGAGGGTTCACCAGGCTGCGGACCAGGATGGAGCAAGTCGGGTAGAACGGTGCGAATGCTACTGGCTTGGGTACATCCTTCCCCAGTCGCTCCTGCACAAGTTCGCTTGACATCAGCACCGACATGAAGCCACCCCAGGAAAAGCCCATTACCCCCAGCCGCTGACCGTCAATGGCAGGCTGCGCCGCCAGCCACTTGAGCGCCGCCGCGGCATACGGCATCGTTGCCTTGACCCCGCCTCGTGGTCGAGCGCGCGACGGGAACATCGTTATTTCGAGGGTGGCGATGCCCGCTTCCTGCAACGCCTTGGCGTAGAAGGCGCCTCGGCCGTCTACCCCCAAGGCGCCGTGCAGAATCAGCACCGCGGGCACCTTGGGCTTCGAGCCGGCAGGACGACCGAAACGAGCCGGAAACTTGTCAACTTGGCCCCAGCCGGAGATTTCGGCTCCAGGAATGATAACAGACTCGCCCGGAGCATCCGTTTGCGCGGCACCGAGGCTCGACACTACGAGCGCCGCTCCAGCGACCAGAAGGACAAGCCTCCAGCGAACGCCGTGCCGGCGGGCCGCGCTTGGAACGGAAAACGACTGCAGCTTCATGGTCCACCTCCAGCTTGTGGCGCCACTGTGGTCGGGAGGAGAGCAAGAACCTGAACCAGGGTGGCGATAAGTTGGGACAGCCCGTTATGGGCGCTTCTCCGTTGTAGCTAACAGAACCTCGCCTTAAAGAGATGCTTGACCCCCTCTACTCGAGTCTAAACCCCGAAAACTTTCCTGAGGATATACCCGCCTCGATCATAATGGGTTAGACCATCAGCCCGAAAGCCTCACTTGAGCCCCGCCTGGCGCAGGGCGTCCTCGATGCGGTCCTTTCGGGGTCCTTCCTTGTATGGGATTTCTTTGGAGAACCTTATGAGAGAGAAATTGGGGTCTATTCGCTGGACCTCCGCGGCGGCAGCCCGGGCCTCATCTTCGCGCCCGGCGTAACTATACAAAGTAGTCAGAATAATATAGGCAGACAAAGAATTGGGGGTAAGCTGAAGGGATTTCTTGATTGCCGCGATCCCCTCCTCATACCTGCCGGTTTCACGACAAGCGATAGCGAATTGAAAGTAAAAAGCGGGAACAAAAGGACTCAAACGAATAACCTGTCGAAACAAAGGAAGGGCCTCCTCACTCCTAAAAGAATAGTTCAGAGACATGGCAAGAAAAAAGATAGCACTAACGCTATCGGGGTTAAGCTTCACAGCCTGCTGTGCTACTTCAATCGCTTTATCATACTGATGCAACAACAAAAAGACATTGCTAACAGCAGTTTTGGCCTCGGCCGAGGAGTTGTCTAGTTCAATGGCCCTTTGCGCCTCTTTCATGGCCTCAGAGAGCGTCTTTTGGGGCGATTCGCTGGCAACGAGCCACACTTCCCTCGCAAGCGTGTAAGAGAGGGCGATATGAGCCGATGCGTAATTGGGGTCTAGCCTCACGGCTTCTTGTAAAAGCCGTTTAGATACCGCATTAGCTTCTTTGTTGCTTTGATCTCTGTACCAAGTCGCCTCCAAAACTTTCAAGTAAGCCTGAAGGTTGTTCGTTCCTTTTGTTACTAGGCGCGCTGTTCCGTCCCTGGTGAAAATCTTCACCCGAAGTTCCGTGAGGATCTTCATAATAATCTCATCCTGCAGGTCGAAGATGTCTTTAACGCTTCGGTCGTAGCGCTCTGACCAGAGGTGCTGGCCCGTGAGGGCATCGATGAGTTGCGCTGTGACCCGCACTCGATCCCCGGCCCGCTGCACGCTCCCCTCCAGCACGTACTGCACCCCAAGCTCCTCGCTCACCTGTTTGGTCTTCACCCCCTTGCCCTTGTATCTGAAGGTAGAATCCCGAGCGATGACGAATAGTTGTGGCACCTTGGAGAGGGCCGTTATCAGGCTCTCGCTTAACCCATCGCAGAAGAAATCCTGGTTGTGCTCCCCGGTCATGTTCAGGAAGGGCATGACTGCGATGGACGGCTTGTTCGGCAGGGGAAAGGCCATCTGCTGCCTGGAGGCTTTCTCCACTTTAGGTTCGGCAGGGGGAAAGGCATACCGCCAAACCACTGCGGCACCCGCCGCCAAGAAAAGGATACTGGCGAGGGCGATAAACCTAAATCTGCGGCTTGCCCCCTCCTTCGGCTTTGCTTGAGTCAGAGCCTTTACCGTTACCCTTGGCTCCATCATGACTTTGTAGGCGCCTACCGGTTTGGCGATATTCTTAAGGATCTGCCCCCCTAGATATTCGTACCCCAAGGGAAGCTTGGCCTCGATGTGATCAAAGGCGGTCTTGGAGACACAGATCCCACCGGGGTCCGCCAGGGACTCCAGCCTCGCGGCGATGTTCACCCCGTCGCCGTAGAGGCTATCTTCCGTCTCGATCACATCCCCCAGGTTAATCCCGATGCGAAACTGCATTCTCCTGGCCTCGGGTAATTCCAGGTTACGGGCCTGGATCTCCTTCTGCACCGCCACGGCACATTGCACCGCATCGACCACGCTGGCGAAATCGGCAAGGATGAAGTCCCCGGGAGATCCAGCCATCCGGCCTCGATGCTGCTGGATCAAATCCGAGATGACCCTTTTGTAAGTCTCCAGGGTCCTCAGTGTCGCTGGCTCATCTTCACCCATGAGGCGGCTGTAACCTACCGCGTCGGCGCTGAGAATGGCGGTGAGTTTGCGTTTGAAACCTTCTGTGGCCATGGAATTGCCTCTTAGGCCTTTTGGAAGGGATAGAGTCTCAAACCACAACGAGTTAGAAGCATAGTCTGACCGGCCAGGATGTTTGGGTTTTAGGAAGAGATTTAAGGCACGATAGCATAAACTTACCAGGTCAAAAAGACTTTTCCCCAGGTTGAGAAAACTTTGCCAGTCGTTTGGCAACCCAACGTCTTCAGATTATTATAGAGTTATAACCTCACAGCCAGCACCGCCCGGGAATGGGGTGAAATGAGAAAAGCTGAGGCCATAGGCACATACCTATCATCAGAGGATGCTAATAGCGTATCACTTGCCACTAGCAAAACCCAAGGGTTCCACGATTTATGATCCCCCTTTAACTTTCCCCAAAAGTTAATAAGCGGCAAAAGCCCCCGTGTCAGAGGATAGGGATAAAGACTACGTTGCCATCCCGATAATTATCCCCAATTGACCAAAATCTTAGGATATTTTCCTTCGAACCCAACTACTTGACTCTGATCCGGTCTGGACGGCCCGTCTTGAAGCCCAGCCATCCCTCTTTCTTTCGGCGGGGTTTTTCTGGTATGATAGATGGAGCAGTTACCCTACCTGAGTGGAAGAATTATGGCAGACCAATCTCCCGCACCGCCGCCGTTGATTACCCCGGAAGAGCCGGACCTGCCGGTATCGACGGTGGCTGGCGCGGTTGAGGAGATGGAGCTGCCGGAGCCCGGGGAGAAGGAACACCGCCGGGAACTTAACCTGTTCAACCAGATCGCCACCATCACCGCGCACACCCTGGACCTCCAGGAGATCATCAACGAAGTTCTGACCACCGTCCTGGAATTTTTCCATATTGACGCCGGCTTCCTGCTGTTGTGGGACCCGGTGCGCCAATGCCTGACCTACGCCGCCTCCCGGGGCATCCCCCCGGAGTACCTGGGCCGGCTCTCGGGCGGGGCCCCGGAAGGCATGATCGGGCCCGACCGCTTCCAGGCCGTGGAACCCCTGATCATTATGGACACCCGGGATGATCCCCGCCTGTTGTCGTCCACCTTTACCGATCTGATCCGGCAAAACCCGGCGTTCCGGTCGGTGGCCAGCATCCCCTTGCGCTACCGGGACGATATTATCGGGTTTCTCAATCTGGCGGCGAGGACGGACCGGCCTTTCCGGTCTTCCCGGCGGCTGAAGTATTTCCTCGACATCCTGGGGAACCAGATCGGCCTGGCCATTGAAAACGCCCGGCTCTATCATCAGATGCGGCGTTCGGAACGGCGCTACCGGCGCATCTTTGAAGGTTCCAAGGACATGATTTTCGTCACCGACCTGGAGGGCCGCCTCCTGGACCTCAACCCGGCGGGAGTGGAACTCCTGAAGTTTCCCTCCAAGGACGAGGCCCTGAGCCTGCCCCACCTGAGGGAAATCTTCCAGGACCCCCGGGACTGGGAACGCTTTCAGCTCAAGGTGGAAGTGGAGGATTACATCCGGGACCTGGAATTGACCCTGAAGCCCCAGGCCGGCGGCCAGGTCCATGCCCTGCTCACCGGCATCGTCCGCCGCAATAAAGAGGGCCGCATCACCGGCTATGAAGGCATCCTGAAGAATATTAATGAACGCAAGCTCAAGGAATGGGAACTGCTCCGGGAGAAGAAGACCACCGAGGGCATTTTGGAAGGCCTGCCGGTGGCCACGTTCGTCATTGACCGCGCCCACCGCATCATCTACTGGAACCGGGCCTGCGAGGAATTGACCGGGTTTTCCCGGCATGAAATGGTGGGGACCTACCGCTACTGGCTGCCCTTCTACACCCATGAGCGCCCGTCCATGGCCTCCCTGGTGGTGGAGCAAAACATCAAGGCCCTGGAAAAGTTTTTCGGCGACAAGAATCTCAAGTCCTCCCCCAACCTGCCCGGGGCCTATGAGGCCTACGAGTATTTTTCCGACTTCCGGGGCCGGGAGCGCTATCTCTTTCATACCGCCTCGCCCATCTATGACGAGGAGGGGCGCATTCAGGGGGCGGTGCAGGTCATCCTGGACGTGACCAGGCGGGAACAGCTGGCCCGGGAACTGACGGATTCCGAAGATAAGTTCCGTCGCCTGGTGGAGACCTCCCTGGACGGCATCGTCCTGCACCGCAACATGAAGCTGTTGTACGTCAACCGGGCCTGCCTGAAGATGTTCCATTACCAGGAACCCCAGCAGATGCTGAACCGGTCGCTGCTCAAGTTTGTGGACCCCCAGTACCGTCAGGTGGTGGAGCGCTGGCAGACCCAGTTGCAGCGCGGGGCTTCCACCCCCCGGATCTTTGAAATGAAGGGCGTCAGACAGGACGGCAACACCTTCGACATAGAGGGCGTTTCGTTCCCCACCACCTACGAAGGCCAGCCCGCCATCCAGACGCATATCCGGGACATCACCCACAAGAAGCACCTGGAGGAACACCTGAGCCGCACGGAAAAGTTGGCGGCCCTGGGGCAGTTGGCCGCGGGGGTGGCCCATGAAATCAACAATCCCCTGGGGGGCATCCTGGTGTACAGCTACCTCCTCCTGGAGGACCTGGAGGCGGGAGCCCCGGAACGGACCCAGGTGGAGAAGATTGTCCGGGAAGCCACCCGCTGCAAGGAGATTGTCCAGGGTCTGCTGGAGTTCTCCCGGCACATGCCCTCGAAGATGGTGCCCCTGTCGATCAACGCCATCCTGGAAGAAGTGATCTCCCTGGTGGAGGATCATCTCCTGTTCCAGAGCATCAAGCTGGTTCAGGAACTCGACTCGTGCCTCCCCCCGGTGTTGGGCGACAAGAGCAAACTGGAGCAGGTGTTCATCAATCTGTTGATGAACGGCGGGGAGTCCGCCCAGGGCGAGGGCCAGGTCACCGTCAGCACCACGGTGGCCCCGGGCGGCGAGTTGGTGCTTATCCACTTTACGGACACCGGCCCCGGCATCCCGGAACATTTCCTCAGCCGGCTGTTCGATCCGTTCTTCACCACCAAGGATGTAGGCAAGGGCGTGGGCCTGGGATTGTCCATCAGCTACGGCATCATTCAGAAACACCTGGGGCGGATCTATGTAGCCCGGACCGGGAAAGAGGGAACGACCTTTACCATCGAACTTCCGGTGCACCGGGAATCGGCGGGCTCGGCCGGGGAGCCCCGGACTTAGAGAAAAAAAGCACAAATCCAGGGGCCAACCCCGGGGCGGCCCTGGGCCGGCCGCCCGCAGGGCAGATATAACCAGCACATATCTATAGGCAATCCGGTTCAAGATTTTCTCTCCACCTTTTTGCCAAAAATTATTGACTAAGAGGCGGGGGTATGATAGGTAGGCACATGTGAAAAGAATCTTTTTCTCTGGGGGCCTCACCCTGGCGGGTATGCGTTGAAGGAAGACACGAAAAAATTTTTAAAAGAGCTTTTTTCCGGGGGCTACCGGGCCAGTTCCATCGGCTTTGCCCTGGTCTTCTCCATCGCCATCGGGGGTGGGTTGGGCTACTGGCTCGCCACCCGGGTCTTTGACAACATGATTTTTTTTTAACATCGGCCTGATTATTGGAATCGTCGCCGGTTTTCGCAACGTCTATATGTTGGGCAAGAAGTTCGAGGATAAGCAATGAGTGGCATGGATATTACCTCACCCCGCCACTTGAAAATCGCCAACTGGTCGGTCCTGGCGGTCCTGGTCCTGGGGGCTCTCCTCTGGTTCGGCCGGGAATTCGCCCTGGGAGTCCTGGTGGGAGGCCTGGTGGTGGTGATCAACTTCCACCTGCTCCATCAGGCCCTGCGCGGCACCCTGGGCCGGATTGCCCAAGACCCCCAGGAGGGCGCCAGCCAGGCCAAGGCCTGGTTCGCCTTTCGCCAACTGCTGCGCTTTTTTGTGCTGCTGGCTATTATTTTTCTGTTAGTCCGTCAAGGCTGGGTCAATATCTTCGGATTGCTCGTGGGCCTGTCCACGGTAGTCCTGACCTTGATGCTGGCGGCGCTTTACGAAACGATCAAGCTCAAGAATAAGGAGGCAAACCCGTCCCATGGAACACCCCATTCTATTTCTTGACCTACTCCAGGGATTTTTTAAGACCCATATCCCGCCCCACGTAACGTATACCTGGCTGGTCATGCTGGTCCTGATAGGCTTGGGCCTGCTGGCCAGCAAGAAGATTTCCCTGGTGCCCAAAGGCGCCCAGAACGTCTTTGAGCTGGTCATCGGGGGCCTGGAGGATTTCATGGTGGAGATCACCGGCGAAGAAGGCCGCGCCTTTTTCCCCTTTATCTGCACCCTGTTCCTGTTCATCGCCTTCTGTAACCTGGTCGGCCTGCTCCCGGGGTTCTTCTCCCCGACGGCCAACATCAATACGCCTCTGGCCATGGCGCTGTGCACCTTCATCTTCACCCATTACCTGGGGGTCAAGTACCACGGGGCCAAGTATATCAAGCACTTCCTGGGACCCATCCCGGCCCTGGCGCCCCTGTTCTTCCCCATTGAACTCATCGGCCACTTCGCCCGGGTCCTCTCCCTGACTTTGCGTCTTTTCGGCAATATCATGGGTGAAGATCTGGTCCTGGCCATCCTCTTGTTCCTGGCGGGGAATTTTCTGGCTCCCCTGCCCATGATGTTCCTGGCGGTCTTCACCAGCGTCGTGCAGGCCTTTGTCTTCACCCTGCTGGCCATGATGTACTTTGCCGGGTCCATGGAACACGCTCACTAACTTTGGAAGAAGGCCTATCCACATATCTCAACATCGTTTAAGGAGGTTTTAGGAAATGAGAAAATCCATGGTTCTTGGACTGAGCATGCTGGTAACCCTGCTTTGGGCTTCCCTGGCGTTCGCGGCTGAGCCCGGCGCGGCTGGCGCTTCCGCCGGCTTGGGGACCTTTTTCAGCTACGCGGTGATGGCCGCCGGCTTTGGTATCGGCATTGCCGCTTTCGGTACCGGCATCGGCCAGGGCCTGGCCGTGAAGAGCTCGGTGGAAGGCATCGCCCGTAACCCCGAGGCTTCCGGAAAAATCACCGTCACCATGCTGATCGGTCTGGCTATGATCGAGTCTCTTTGTATTTACGCTCTGGTCGTCGCCCTGATCATCCTGTACGCGTACCCCATGGCCAAACCCATTGCCACGGCCCTGGGCTTCAAAATGTAACCACCTGAAAGTCGGAAGGGGGGCGTTATGCCCCCCTTTTCTTGCAGATTATTTGTGCAAATATGTACAATGTCTTAAGCGACTTACCCTCATAGTGGTTACTTAATGCGCTCAGCTATGAAATTTTCCAAGATTCCCACTGCCACCATTACCCGGTTGTCCATTTACTCCCGCTATCTTGAGGCCCTGGCCCAGGAGGGGGTAAAAATCATCGCCTCGGACAAGCTGGCCCAGAAGTGCGGCATCAACCCGGCCCAGATCCGCAAGGACCTGGCTTACTTCGGGGAGTTCGGCATTCGGGGAGTGGGCTATTTCGTCAAGGAGCTGCTCTTCGAGATCCGGCGCATCCTGGGCCTCAACAAGGTTTGGAAGATGGCCCTGGTGGGGATCGGCAACCTGGGCTCGGCGCTCCTGGCCCATCAAAATTTTATCCGCCAGGGCTACGAGTTCGTGGCGGTCTTCGACGTCGACCCGGCCAAAGTGGGACGCCGGCTGCCCAGCGGCCTGATCATCCACTCCGTGGAAGAACTGGAGCAGGTAGTCACGGACAAGGGCGTCGAGATCGGGGTCATCGCCACCCCCGCGGCCAAGGCCCAGATGGCGGCCCTGCGCCTCATCTCCTCCGGCGTCAAAGCCATCCTCAATTTTGCCCCCATCCAACTCCAGGTCCCGGAAGGCATGGCCGTGGAAAACGTCGACTTCACCGTCAAGCTCGACAACCTCGCCTACAAACTCACCATGGGCGCAGGGTAGAAAGAGCAGTCAGCAAATCAGCCTGGCCCCCTTATCGTCGCCGAAATGAGGTTTGGCTTTTATTAAGCGGTTTTGGTGATGGCGCCGCCATCTTGCCGGGGCATGTTGGGTTTATCAAGGCCGAAGGCGGGTCGGCCTTTCCTGCCGTTCCCGGGCTCACCTGAATAGCATGCCGCGGACAAAAGACCATTATTATTGTAGGAGCCGGACCAAGGTGTCTGCCCTTCAATAAGAGGGACGCACACGCAGGCCTGCAGCCCTGACAATGCCCAAGCGGTTTGTGATTACAACTCGGTTATGAATAAGCCATGGAGGCGATGGGCAGGATGGTGCCCATAGATCTCTTGGGGGCATGGCCCAACTAAACATATCCACTCTTCCGCAGCAACCTGCCCGTTACCCCTGAGATGTATAAGCTTCGTCTGAAATTTCTCGGCGTTTTCCATCATCTGGATACTTACACTTTTGGTCATCCTGGGCCGGAACCTCGTGAAATGGCCTGATATAATGCATACCAGGCGAATCTCGAAATAAAACCGGGTTTCAAGGAGAATCCCATGAAAATTCTCAATCTCTATTTTTCTTCGACGGGCAACACCGCCAAAGTGGCGAACCGGATCACGGCCACGGTGGAGCGCTTGGGACATCAGATCGACACGGTGAAAGTCACGGGGGATCAGGACCTGGATTTACTCGACTACGACTTCATCTTTGTGGGGTCCGGGGTCTACCAGTGGCTGCCCGGCAAGGGTCTGCAGGAATTCATGGCGGCGCGGCTGGCCCATTACGCCGCCGCGGGTGAGATCAAATACGCCTCGCCCCGGCGGGCCGGTAAGAAAGTCGTGGTTTACTGCACCTATGGCGGGGCCCATACCGGGATCAACGAAGCTATCCCCGCAGTGAAATTCATGGGGCAGCTTTTCGATCATCTGGGCTTTGAGATCGTGGCGGAATGGTATTATATCGGAGCATATCCGGCCAAAGGCCGCATGCAGGATTTCTCCGCCTCGGGCCGTCTGGGCAATATCGCCGGCCGGCCTCACGACGCCGATCTCGACGACCTGGCCGAACGGGTCACGGGAGTGCTGCGGGTCTAGGATTTCCCGGATTTATGGCGTTTTCCTCTCAGTCATGTCAAAACCGATTTCCGGTAGTAGAGAGGGTCAGCCGCGGAGCTTACGTTGGGGAAAAAATCGCCCCCCTTTCCTGAAGGGAGGCAAGGGGGATAAAATAATCGTTTGATAATCCCCCCAAATCCCAGCAGTGCCCGGTTTGGTTTTTGCAAAGAGGGAGGCTCGTTAAACGTCGTCCAACAATGTATAAATTCGCTAACGCACTTTTTGCCGAGAAGATTACTTCCCCCTCAACCTGACCCTCTCCCCCATTGGGGGAGAGGGGAAAAGTGGAACCGATTTAAGGCGTTATGGTTACTCAACTGAGTAACATCACCTACTCCCTCTCCCCACGCTTCGGGGGGAGGTTGGGGTGAGGGGGGGTGGAACTGCGCTCCGCGCAGCATGACCATGGTGGTCGATAAGAAGTTTTGCAAGAGCCTCTATCGGCAAGCAGCGGGATCGAGTTTGACGAGAAGGAGAGATTGAGTCGCGCCGGTTTCCCGCCTGCCGGCTCGGTTGGCAGACCCCCTAACGTGCAGGGGCCGCCCTTAAGGTCGGCCCCTGAATTTGGTGTGGACCATTCCCGGACCCTCAGCTTTCTTTTTCCGGTTTTTTGGTATTGAGGGCCAGCCAAACGGTCGTCGTCATCAACAACAGACCGTATAAACAGCAGCCCCAAGGGTTCGGGTCCCCGAAGTAGCCGATTTGCGCCATAAATTCCATTGTCTTATCCATCCTGGTTTCTGGAAGTTAATTTGTTAAGAATATTATAACTCACAAAAATGGAAAAGCAATGGCTTGGTACATTTTTATTTTGTACGTTTTTGTATGATTGGTTGCCCTGGGACCGCCCAGCGGCTTAGGACAAAATCTCCCGCAAAAACCGCCCGGTATGGGAGGCCGGCTGTTGCGCCACCTCTTCCGGAGGGCCCGCGGCCACGAGTTTACCCCCGCCGTCCCCGCCTTCCGGGCCCAGGTCGATGAGGTAGTCCGCGGTCTTGATGACCTCCAGGTTGTGTTCGATGACGATCACCGTGTTGCCTTCGTCCACCAGGCGGTTGAGCACCAGGAGCAGCTTTTCGATGTCCGCCAGGTGGAGTCCGGTGGTGGGCTCGTCCAGGATGTAGAGGGTGCGCCCGGTGGCCCGCTTGGCCAATTCCCGGGAGAGTTTCAGGCGCTGGGCCTCGCCGCCGGATAAGGTGGTGGCCGACTGCCCCAGCTGGACGTACCCCAGGCCCACGTCCGCCAGGGTTTGCAACCGATCCCGAGGGCCGGCACCGGGCCGAAGAACTCCAACGCCTGGTCCACGGTCATGTCCAGGACTTCGGCGATGGTTTTGCCCTTGTAGCGAATCTCCAGGCTGCTGGCGTTGTAGCGCAGGCCGCGGCAGACCTCGCAGCGCACGTAGACGTCGGGCAAAAAGTGCATCTCGATCTTGTTGATCCCCTCGCCCCGGCAGGCCTCGCAGCGCCCGCCCTTGACATTGAAGCTGAAGCGCCCTGGCTTATAGCCCCGGAGCCTGGCCTCGGGCACCTGGGAAAAGAGCTCCCGGACGATGGTGAACAGCCCGGAGTAAGTGCCGGGGTTGGACCGGGGGGTGCGGCCGATGGGGCTCTGGTCGATGTTGATCACCTTGTCCAGGGCCTCGAGCCCGACAATCCGGTCATAGGGCGCCGCGGCAATCTTGGCCTGGAAGAGTTTTTGCCGCAGGGCCAGGTACAGGGTATCCATGATCAGGGTGCTCTTCCCCGAACCCGAGACCCCGGTGACGCAACTCAGGACTCCTAAGGGGATGGCCACCTCCAGGTCCCTGAGGTTGTGGCCCCGGGCCCCCACCAGGCGCAAAAACTCCTGGGGCTGCCGCCGGCCCCGGGGCAGGTGGATGGAGCCGTTTCCCGGACAGGAAGAGCCCGGTGAGGGAGTGGGCGTGGCGCACCAGTTCCTCCGGGGTGCCGTCGAACACCACCCGGCCCCCTTCCCGGCCCGCCCCCGGACCCATATCCACCACGAAGTCGGCCTGCCGGATGGTCTCGGGGTCGTGCTCCACCACGATCACGGTGTTGCCCAGGTCCCTGAGGTTCTTCAGGGTGTGGAGGAGCTTCTGGGTGTCCCGGGGGTGGAGGCCGATGCTGGGCTCGTCCAGGATGTAGAGCACGCCGGAGAGCTTCGAGCCGATCTGGGTAGCCAGGCGGATGCGCTGGGCCTCGCCCCCGGCCAGGGTGCCGGTGGCCCGGTCCAGGCTGAGGTAATCCAGCCCCACTTCCGACAGGAACCCCAGGCGTTCGGTGATTTCCTTCAAGATCCGCCGGGCGATCTCGGCCTGGCGGGGAGACAGTTCCAGGGCCCCGAACCAGGTCAAGGCCCGGGTCACCGTGAAGCCGGTCACCTCGCTGATGTTGGCCCCGTCGATCTTGACGGCCAGGGCCTCCCGGCGCAGCCGGGCCCCGCCGCAATCGGGGCAGGGCCTCAGGCTCATATACTGCTCGATGTCCTCCCGCACGTGGGCCGAATCCGTCTCGGCATAACGTTGCTTGAGGAGGGGCACCACCCCGGGAAAAGGCCGGGGGCTAAAGAAGCGGCGGCCGCCCTCCTCATAGAAAAAATTCACCGGGCTCCCCTGGGAGCCGGAGAGCAGGCCCTCCTGGACCTCCGGGGGCAGGGCCTTAAAAGGGGTGTGGATGGAGAAGTGGTAATGCTGCTCCAGGGCCTCCAACAGCTGCTGGTGCCGGAGGGAATGGCGGTGGGCCCAGGGCCGGATGGCCCCTTCCCTCAGGCTCAGGGCGGGGTTCGGGACCACCAGGTCGGGGTCGATGATCAACCGGGTGCCCAGGCCGCTGCACGCCGGGCAGGCCCCCTGGGGGCTGTTGAAGGAAAACAGCCGGGGCGACAGCTCCGGGAGGCTGACGCCGCAGTGATCGCAGGCAAAGCGCTCCGAGAAGAGCAGCTCTTCGCCGTCCACCACCGCCACCCGCACCACCCCGTCCGCCAGCTTCAGGGCCAGCTCCAGGGAATCGGTGAGCCGGGCCCCCAGGTCAGGTTTGATGACCAGCCGGTCCACCACCGCCTCGATGGTGTTCCGCTTGTTCTTGTCGATGACGGGCAGCTCCTCCAACTCCAGCACCTCGCCGTTGAGGCGGATGCGGCTGTAGCCCTCGGCTCGCAGCCTTTCCAGAAGCTTCGTATGCTCCCCTTTGCGATTCACCACCACCGGGGCCAGGATGGTGATGCGGCGCCCCGGTTCCAGCCCCATGACCTGGTCCGCCATCTGGGGCACGCTCAAGGCCGAGATGGCCCGCCCGCACTGATAACAGTAAGGGGTGCCCACCCGGGCGAACAGCACCCGGAGGTAATCGTAGATTTCGGTGGAGGTGGCCACGGTGGAGCGGGGGTTCCGGGAGGCCGTGCGCTGTTCGATGGCGATGGACGGGGACAGCCCTTCGATATACTCCACGTCCGGCTTGTCCATGAGTTCCAGGAATTGCCGGGCGTAGGCCGACAGGGATTCGACGTAGCGGCGCTGCCCTTCGGCATAGAGGATGTCGAAGGCCAGGGTGGATTTTCCGGAACCGCTCACCCCGGTGATCACGATGAAGCGGTTGCGGGGCAGTTCCAGGTCGATATTCTTGAGGTTGTGTTCCCGGGCGCCCCGGATGATGATTTTGTGGACAGGCATGGCGTGCTTATGTCAGACAGCCGACAGGGAGGGTCAGGTCGTGGTTTTGGGGGCAGAGCCGGTTTCCGGTTGCCGGGTGGTTGGCGATTTCGGCTTGGGTTTGGGCCCCCGTTTTCTCTTGATCTCATAGGGCGCGAACTTGAGGCCCTGGGCGCGGCCGGCCCCCCCCGGCCACAACAGCGGGCCGTTGCCAAAATGGCGGGCGATCTCAGCCAGGGTCCAGTCCAGGTACTTGGAGGGGATTACGGTCACTTCCAACTTCAACCCCGTGGCGGGGCGTTCTTTGCCTCTGGGCATTGATCATTCCTTGCTGCGGTAGATTGATCGAGGAAAGGGGCTTACTCCGGCCTTAATCGGGAGCCAGCGGCCCCAAGGCCTGTCACCACAACTTATCAATATATCTGTTTATAGCGCTCTTCGCCATATTTTTCCCACTTCAGGGTATATGCCCATCTGCCTGGTCCCCGCCCCCACTCCTCCGCCGACCCGGGTTAAGCGCCCGGGAAATTGCCTGCTGCCGTCAGCCTGCAAGAGCCCAGGCTTTTCCGTCAGGACCGGCGGCGGCCTTTTTGCCAGGTCCGTTCAATGTTAAAGAATCGGGCCGCGGCTAGGTTGGCCGCAAGCGAGGCCAGGCACGCGGCGGCCAGCGGGAAGGGGTCGTCAGGATGAGGGGGTTAACCACCCGGATTTATTTCACCATTCTCCTCCAGTCTCTTTCAGTGCCCCCAACAATTCCACATTTTTTGATTGCGACTCGGGATCAAAAGTTTCTTCCTCTTATCCCCTCTCCCCCCAGCGAGGGCCGCCGGTGGTCAGGGGTGCCGGGGGGGAGGAGAGATCGATAAAAAAACGACGTGGCCGGGCCCAATCAACGCTTTTCCCCGGGAGAGAGGCGTTTTTTGATTTAAGTTCGGGGGGGAAAAGCCGAATTATAAGGAAGAGACCGGCAGAAATGGCTGCCCCCTCATCTCTCCGACTATCGGCTCCAGGATGGGGAAGATCAGAATTTCCCCCGGCCGGGAGGGCTGGCCGCACTCCATTGCGAGATTGACTTTTGTCCCAAAAGCATTATTGCACGCTCTCGGCCGACAAGCCTCTGATCGATCCCCAAGAGGATCAGCTGGGGTATGCCCTTTTTGCCAGGCACCTGGCCTTCTCTTTAACCAAGATGGTGCCGGCCGAGGGCTTTGTGGTGGCCATCTATGGCCCCTGGGGCTCGGGCAAAACCACCCTGTTGAATTTCTTGTTCCACTACTTCAAAGAAGCTCCGGTGGATGAGCAGCCCATCATCGTGCCCTTTAACCCCTGGTGGTTTTCCGGGCATGAAAAGCTGGCCAAGCATTTCTTTGACCAACTCCAGGCCTCCCTGGCCACCAGCGAGGGTAACCTGGCGTCTTTGCAGGGAAAAATTTCCGAGTTCGCCGACATGGTCTCGGAGTTGCCTGCCAGCATCCACATTCCCTACATTTCCATCGGCAAGATTGCGGTGGAATTTACCCCCATGAAATCTTCCGTTAAAAATGTCATCAATCTGAAAAGGGAGATCGGCGAGGAGCTGCGGAAGCAACCGCGGCGGATTTTCGTAACCGTGGATGACATCGACCGCCTGAGTCCGGAAGAGATTCGCCAGCTCTTCGGGGTGATCAAGTCCGTGGCCGATTTCCCCAACTTGGTTTATCTTCTCACCTTCGACAAGAAAGTGGTGATCGAAGCCTTGCGTGAATCCCAGGGTATCTCCGGGGAAAACTACCTGGAAAAAATTGTCCAGTTCCCCTTCGAGCTGCCTTTGCCCGACCGGTCTTCCCTGTCCCGTTTACTCTTTGTCAGGCTGGAAGGCATCATGGCGGGCACGCCCCAAGGGCTATTCGATCAAACCTATTGGGGCAATGTCTTCATGAGGGGAGTGGAACACTTCATCAGCACGCCCCGCAAGATCAACTTGCTGACCAATACCCTGAGCGTCACCTACCCGGCCGTCCAGGGGGAAGTGAACCCCGTGGATTTTATCGGCATCGAGACCCTGCGCATCTTCTGTCCCGAGGCCTACAGCATGATCCGCACCTATCCGGAAAAATTCACCGGCCGGGAATGGGTGGCCAGCAAGATCGAGCAACTGCGGACCTTTCAGGAATCCTGGGTCACCCAGATCGCCGAGGAAAATCGGGAAGCGGTCCGGGGATTATTGTCCCAGCTCTTCCCCAAGCTCGGGGAAATGTGGGGGGATTTGGGGTTCGAACCCCCCAACGAGTCCTCCTGGCGCAAGCAGCTCCGCATCTGCAGTCCGGATATTTTTCCCATTTTTTTCCATCTGGCGCTGCCCCTGGGAGACATCTCCAATGCCGAGATCATGGTTATTTTATCCATGGCCGACAACCCCGAGGATTTTTCGGCCCGCCTTCTCGAGCTGGCCGCCCAGGCTCGCCCCGACGGTTTCACCCGGCTCCACGCCTTTCTGGACCGGGTGATGGATTATACCGGCAAGGAGATCGCCGTGGAGTCCATCCCGTCGATTTTCCTCAGCCTCTTTGACCAGGGCGATCAGTTCATCCGCCCCGAAGACGAAGGCTTCGGCCAGCTGCCCATCGGCAACGACCAGCGCATCACCGAGATTATTCTGCAGTTGTTGCGGCGCCTGCCGTGGGACAGCCGTTTTGAAGCCCTGAGGCAAGCCATCACCCGGGGCCGGGCAGTCTTTATCAGCGTCAAGATCGTCATGGAACTGGGCAAACTCAGTGACAAGCAGGCCGGCGCAGAGCGCCTGAAGTCAGAAGCCCTGATCCGCAGCAGCGATCAGGTCGTCCTGGCAGAGTTGGTGCTTGCCAAGCTGCGGGACGCGGCCCGGGACCTGTCCCTCCTGAGCTGCCCTAAACTGCCGCATATTTTATCACTCTGGCAAGACCTGGCCGGCAAGACCGAACCGGTAACCTGGGTGAGCCAGGTGGCCGGCGATGACCACAATTTAGCCACCTTGCTGGAAAAATTTATGGAAAGGGACGTCAGCCACTCCATGATCCAGATTAATGGCACTGCCCGGTACCGCCTGAACCAAAAAGCCTTGACGCGTTTTCTCAATCCCGGCAGTATTCTGGACCGGACCCGTACCCTGACGAAGAGCGAATGGCTGGGAGCCCCCCAGAAGGATGCCCTGCGCCGATTCATCAAGGACTGCGAACTCAAAGGCCGTTAGGAGTTTTTGCGGTCCCGGCGCTGCCGGGGGGGGTGGTCTTAAAGGGCGCCGCCAGGGCATAGCGCACCCGGTTGGCCTTCTCCCCGTTGTGGATCAGGACGCCTTCCTGGAGCAGGAGGTTCAAATAACCCCAGGCGGTTTTTTTGTTCACGTTAAAGCGGGCTTCGAAGTCCAGCAGGCGAAACCAGCGGCCTTCGGTCACCCGGAGATATTCCCCCAGGGTCTCGGGGGTGAGCTTGCGGCGTCCTTTGGTGGGCAGACCGATTTTGGCCAGCGCCTGGCGCAGGGCTTCGAACTTGACCGGCTCCGGTAACCGCGGGGACGGGGACAGACCGCCCTCCCGGGCCTCCCGGAGGCCGGATTTGCCCCCTGACCAATCCTGCCGCGTGAAATACAGCCCCGCCTCTTCTTCGATGAGGTTCAGCAGCCGGTAAAATTGCGACAGGGTGATCTGCCCGGCCAGTTGCGTTACCAGGTAATCTTTAGCCCGCTTGCGAATGAAGGAGACTCGTTCCTGGGGGCCGGCGGGCAGGAGGGAGGCCTCCATCACCACCTGGAAGAACATCCCCGACACCAGGGTGGTGTCGAGACCGCGACCCGGCGGGGGCGGGGTGGCGGATTTTTCCGCCACCCCCAGGACCCCGGCGCTCAGGCTCCAGGTGGCAAAATCGTCTTCAAACCCGTCCACCTCGGCCGGGGCAAACAGCTCCAGCACCGGCCGGGTGAGAGTGCGGACCAGGGTCAGGGTGTCGTCATGGTCCATTACCTGGGCCCTCCTTGGCTCCGGGTTAATTATAAAATATCCTAAAGTTTATAACAATATTTGATAGTTCATTAACTTACGTCAACTGGATGAACCCTTAAGCGCCAACTCTTTTCCAGCCCGTCCCACTCCCGGCTTCTTTTCAGACAACCCCCGGTGTGCCTGAGAGAACCGGCTTGGCCCGCCATAACCGGATTTATGCCAGTCCGGGCTCGTGAACGGCAGGGTCTCAGCCGGCCCGAGGCTTGCCCAAGACCCCGATGAGATAGTCATATAATTGCCGGGCTTGCCCATCGCTGATCTTCCACGGCAAAAAGTCGGGCATGGGCCCCTTTTGGCCGTTATCCAGCCGGGGGTCCCGAATCCAGCCCAGGAAGGTCGGAAAATCTTTCAGCTCATCGGAGCCGATAATAATAGCCTCGGGCGAGATAGCGTTGCCGCCGTTCGGGTGACAAGCCATGCAGTTGTTTTCGAACAGCCCTTGCCCGGCCTGAAGGGCCGGCGGCGCGGCCGGAGCCCGGCCGCCAAACACCAGGCGGCCGCCGAAGTACCCCAAACCGCCCACGGTCAAGAAGGCGATGACATAAATTACCAGGAGGGCCTTGGATTCTTCCCTGCCGGTGATGACCAGGAGGAGCCCGATGGACAGGAGCACAAAGAGGAAACTGGCCAGGCCGATCTTCACCACGATGGGCAGCAGCCAGGCGCCCTGGTAGTAGTGTTGCCAGTCCATGAAACCCAGCAACACCGTGGGGAAGATAAACAGCCAGGCGAGCCCCAGACAATACCGGGCCGCCTGGCTCCAGGCAGGGCGCCGCATAAGCCAGCCGCCGAGCCCGAAAATCAAGGCCGCCACTACCAGCCCAATGGGTATATGCGTCAGGGGCGGATGGATCGGGTCGGCAAAGCCCATGGCGGCCAAGGCATGATAGATTGGATTAAATATGGTCATGGCAGGTAAGCTCTCCTGGTTTGGCCAGCCTCAACCGAGGCCGCATACCGGGCCGCAGGGCTGCCCCCGTAGGATCCGGCCACGATTATAAAATATAAATACTTTAATCACAAGCCTGAGTAAGATCATGTATCTTCACCATCTCAGGCATCCTGACGCTGCCCCGATGTCCTGCCTGGTGCCCGCCTTCCCGACGTTCCCTTGACTTGGGCCTTCAAAACCCCAACTTCGGTCTCCACCAGCCTGGCGGGTTGAAAATCCGGCCCGGTTCTCATCGTGGGGAAGGCCCGGCATTACCAGCCTTCAGGGCAATTATCTCAGGAAGTCTTTTTCACTTGCTATCCCCGAATACTTGGGCTATATGCCAAATAGTTAGTTGAGTTTGAAAATGACTCGGGATAGAAACTAGGCCTGCGGCGGACCGCCTGGCCTGCCTCTGCCATCACAGATAAGGAGAAATATTCCGTGAAGAAATCTATCGTCTGGATTGCGGCTGGATTATTTTTGGGAATGGTGCTGTTTTCGGCCCAGAGGCCGACCACGGCTGAGGCTGCCGAGGGGGGCCAAATTTTTAATCATAGATGCGCTGGCTGCCATGGCCAGGATGGCGAAGGCAAAGGGCCCGCGGCCGTGGCCTTTAACCCCAAGCCGACCAATTTCCATGACCCCGCATTCTGGCAGGGCGACGTGGCCAAAAAGATCACGGATGCCGTTAAGAACGGCAAGGGGCAGATGGTTCCCCTCTCCCTGAGCGACGCCGAGATCAAGGCCGTCATTGATTATATATCCCAAACCTTCAAAAAATAGGCATACCAGGGCGGTTCATTCAAAAAGTAATCCGTTCCCGGCCGATAAGACCGACCGATTCATGCCGGGAGTGGGATCACGTTTTAAGGGAGGGAGAGGCCGGGATTTCCTGCCCCGGCCTCTCCCTGATTACTCGGATCTTGTCTGCATGGGCTGATTTTTCCTGACCATGCCGGGCCAGCCGCAAAAATAGTGCCGTATCGGGTTGCCATGAATCGGCGAGGGTTCCTAAAATTTATCACTTCCATCCTGGGGCTCAGCGCTCTCGGGGCGTTCCTCTACCCCCTGTTCCGCTTCCTCTCTCCCGGTGAGGCCACCGCCACCGCCAAACGCCTGACGATCCCCCAGAGTGAAATCCCCGTGGATGCGGCCAAAGATCTGCTGGTCATGGGGACGCCCGCCATCATCATCCATACGAAAGACAAAGGATTTATCGCTCTGTCCCGGGTCTGCACCCATCTCGGCTGTTTGGTGAATTACGACAAGGCCAGACAAATTTTCATCTGCCCCTGCCACGGCGGCACTTTCGACCTGGAAGGCAACGTGATCTCCGGACCGCCGCCCAGACCTTTGCCGAGGTACGCGGTTAAGGTCGCAGACGGTGATATCGTCATCGGGTGACAAGATGATGCAGCAGATCAGAGAATGGCTCGAGATCAGAATCGGCCTCGATGAACTCATCAGATCCCAGTTGACCGAGTACCGGGTCCCGAAAAACCTCAATCTCTTTTATACCCTCGGGATGGTCGCCTTTGCGGCATTTATCATCCAGGTGGCAACCGGGATCCTGCTGCTGATTTACTATGTCCCCCAGGAAGAGCACGCCTTTAAGAGCATCCAGACGATCATGAACCTGGTGCCTTATGGCTGGCTCTTTCGCCTGATGCACGTGGTGGGGAGCAACCTCATGGTCGCGGTGGTTTTCCTCCACCTGACTTCGGTGGTCTTTCTCGGCTCCTATAAGAAGCCCCGGGAACTTACCTGGGTGGTGGGCGCCTTACTGTTATTCACCACCCTGACCTTTTGCTTGAGCGGCTATCTCTTGCAATGGAGTCAGTTGAGTTACTGGGCCACCACGGTAGTGACCAATATCCCCACTGCTTTTCCTTTTTGCGGGGATTTCATCTGCAAACTTCTGAGGGGGAGTCAGAATGTCTCCCAGGCGACCCTGAGCCGGTTTTTTGCCCTGCACGTGGGGCTGCTGCCGCTGCTGCTCGTGTCGCTCTTTGGCTTGCATGCCTTTTTGGTGCGGCGCATCGGCGTATCCGCCCCTCCCGCTGCCGGGGCAGGGGAAGGGGAATGGCAGGCCTTCAGGCACGTTGACTATCCTGACGGGCCCCCCTTCTACCCCTACTTTGTCTCCCGGGAGGCGTTGATGATCGTCATCTATCTGGTCATCATGTTCGCCATCATCGCCCTGGCGCCGGCCCTGTTCCTGCCCCATGACACCACCCTGCCGGCCGATCCCCTCAACACCCCTGTCCATATCAGGCCGGAATGGTATTTCCTGGCCCCATACGAGATGCTCAAGCTCGTCCCCAATAAATTTCTGGGGATCGCCCTGCAGTTAATCCTGGTCGTCGTCTTCGTCCTCTGGCCCTTCATGGATACATCCCGGCAGGCCGATATTCGCAAGCGGCCCCTGATGCTGGCGCCTCTGCTGCGTAACCGTGGCGGCCTGGATCGGCCTATCCTTCTGGGGAGCTTACTGATGAGACCTCTCCTGGCGGTGGCCTGCTTCCTGAGCCTGCTGGCCTTTCCCGGAGGCGCCTTATGCGATGGCTCCCAGCCGGGATTTCCCGGGCCGCCGTCGAGTGAAAAACCGCGGATTGAACAGGCCGTCTGTATCCAATGCCATTCCCTGGACCTGATGAAGCCGGCCTTCCGGGGCATCCCCCGGGAGTGGCGGAAGAGCGTCCATTACCAGAATGGCGTGTCCTGTAATGACTGTCATGGGGGCGACCCCAAGGATGCCGGCCTGGCCATGTCGCCGAAGCAAGGTTTCGTGGGGGTCCCCAAACCCAAAGAGGTGCCGCAGTTCTGTGGCAAGTGCCACGTGGGCATCATGAAGAGCTATCTGGAAAGTGATCACGGCAAGGCCTTGTTGGCCACCGGCCGGGGGCCCAATTGCGTTCTCTGCCACGGCTCCCATAACATCCAACCGGCCAGCCTCAACATTATTAACGAACAGTTGTGCGGCCTCTGCCACAGCTATGAACGGGCCCAGGACATCAAGGCCTCTCTCTTGCTCACCGAAGAGAAGATCAACGAGCTCGACAAGAATCTCAAGACCCTGAAGGACGGCTTAATCGCCACCGGGGACGAAGAAAAGACCCTGTTCAGAACCCAGGCGGAATACCGGACGCTTTTTCATAGCGTGGATGTGAATCTGGTGAAAAGCAAAACCGCGGAGTTTACCAGGAAGCTCGCAACCCTCAGCCAACAGGTGCAGAAAGGCTTCCAGGAGCTGAAATTTCGTCAGAACTTCGCCATCTTCATCATGTTGATCTTCATCGGCCTGGGAATTGCTCTTTTCTTTCTCAGCCGGAAATCGCGCTAGACTGGATTACGGTAGCGGCCGGTGCGCCTGGTCGCTTACGGGTCCGGCCGGTTCTTGCGACCGGGCCTCCACAGGAAGCTTGCCGCCTGCCTGAGTATAAAATTCCTTTCCCTAATGCGGGTGTGCCGGGGTGGTCTGGTTAGGGCCGCGCGGCGAGGTATTCTCCTCTGAGAGGGGGACGGCAGGATTTCGCCCCGGCCTGTACCGGTTGCCCGGTGCCGAACCCTCCGGTCCAGTAAAGGCCCAGATAGCCGATCGTGTGGTTGCCGCCTGCCAGGGTGTGGCCGGCCGTAAAGAGGATCTGAAAATTCGGGGTGATTTTAAAGAAGCCCCCCACATTGAACACGGCAAAGGAGCGGATATCATCGCTGCTCTTGCCCTGGGCGAAAATCTCCCCGCCCAAGGTCAACCGCTCGCCGAAATCACGTTGGAGGAGCCACCCGCCAAAGTAGTAGTCGCGCTGCGCGGGGGCGGGATTGATGGCATAGCCGCCTCCCCCGTAAGTCGTCCAGGGTCCCCAACTCTTCTGCACCCAGAGGGGAATCTTTCCCCAGGCCCGGCCGTTGCCCAGTCCCCGGTTCACATCGCCCGTGGGGATTTCGAGGAGGGGAAAGACGCCCACCATGGGCCGATAGTCGCTTTCCTGGATAAAACGATACTTTAAGCCGAACTCCATATCCCCCAACCCATAAGCACCGGGTGCATCCCGGGGGGCGCTAAAGGCCAGGGGAAGGATCAGGTGGACTTGCAGGTTGGGGAGCGCCCCCACATTGAATTCAAAGGCAGGTCCCGTGCCGCCGGTACTTTGGCGCGTGGCATCGACGGTGGAAAACAGGTAAAACTCCCAATGTTTGAAGGGCACCGGTTCCGGGTCATCGGTCAGGAAAGGAGGTCCGGCAAAGGTGGCTACCGGGAAAGTGGCGGTGATCCCCATGAAGAGCACCAGGAAGCATAGGAGCCGGATACTGGGCATTTTGCCTCCGCCGATTACCAACCCGGGCCATGCGGGGAATATTTGTGTACTTCAGCTTTTCAATAAGCCGGAGTGCTGTTGAGGCCCCGGGGGAAAAGCTCCTGAGAAAAACCGCCCACGGCAACCCCGGATAATCAGAGATGGTTACGCCCCTCGGCCGGTGCGCCATTCAGGTGTTAGGCCCGGTTCCGGGTGAGAAAAATATACAGGCCCGGCGCCGGGATGGACCAAGGATACTCGGCGTCGCCTGGCACACCTCAGGTTATTGACCTGCCCCCGGCATACTCCCCGATCCGGCCAATTTCTCTCCCAGTTCCCCAGGGTCGGTGATGTCCGGCAGGCAGGTGAAATCCCGGCAGAGATAGGCCACCGGTTCCGTTCCCGGCTGGCTGTAGGCCCCGGTCCAGGGGAGGATTTCTGCCAAGGCGGCACTAGCCGCCGGGTTTTTCAGGACCAGGCGCCGCTCCGGTAAATAAACGCCATAGGCCGCCCGGAGCAAGGCCTGGAGCCGGGGGTCCCCGGGGTCGCCCACCAGGGTCAGGTCAAGAGGCGGGGCGAGACTCAAGGTCTGGACTGTCCAGAGATGGGCGAAACCGAAGGGGTTTTCCCGGGCCTGGGGCTGGAGCCGCCGGATAATGGCCTGGGACCGCTCCTGGTACCGCGCATCTTCCGTCAGCCGGTACAGCCGGAGACTCACCCGGGCCGCCATGGAGTTTCCCGAGGGCAGGACCTGGTCATAGACGCTCTTGCTGCGCCCCAGGGGCGCAACCTGGTCTTGGTCCACGTAGAAATAGGTGCCATCGGCCGGGTCTAAAAACTTCTCATCCATCAGCGCCATGAGGCGCCGGGCTTCCCTCACCCAGAAGGGATCGAAATCGGTCTCGTAGAGGTCCAGGAGGGCGTTGGCCAGCAGGGCGTAATCCTCCGAGAAACCCGGGACGCTGACCCGGCCCGCCGTCCAGATCCGGAAAAGCTGGTTGTCCTGAGCCAGGTCATGCAGCAGAAAGCGGGCGGCCCGGGTCGCGGCCTCCGCATAGCGCTCCTCCCCCAGGACCTGGGCCCCCTGGGCCAGGGCCGAGATGGCCAGGCCATTCCACGAGACGATGACCTTTTCGTCCCGGTGGGGCGGGACCCGCCGGGCCCGAACCTGGTTGAGGCGGCCGATTGCGGTCCCCAGGATTTCCCCCACCTGCTCCGGCGACAGCTGAAACCGGCTCCCCAGATCGGTCCGGGATAAGGGCCGGGTCAGGATGTTGGCCCCCTCGAAATTCCCCGCCACGGTGACATTAAAGGCCGCCAGCACCAGGTCCGCGGCCTCGGGCCCCACCACCTGCGCCACTTCCTCCCGGCTCCAGACGTAGTACTTGCCTTCCACGCCTTCGCTGTCCGCATCCCAGGCGGCATAAAAGCCCCCCTGGGGGGCGCTCATCTCCCGGAGGATAAAATCCAGGGTCTCCGTGGCGATGCGCCGGGACAATCCGCTCCCGGTCAGCCGGTAGTGCGCCAGGTAGAGGGGCGGCAACAGGGCATTGTCGTAGAGCATCTTCTCAAAATGGGGCACCACCCAGGCCTCGTCGACGCTGTAGCGGTGGAAGCCGCCGCCCAACTGGTCGTAGATGCCGCCCCGGGCCATCTTCTCCAGGGTGAAGCCCAGCTTCTCCAGGTCCGGGGCCGCCCCGGAGAGATGATAATAGTGGAACAGAAAATCCAGTTCCAGGGATCGGGGGAATTTCGGGGCGCCGCCCAGCCCGCCGTGCACCGCGTCGAAATCCTTCAACAGGCGCTGGGCCGCAGCCTCGAGGCTATCCCGGGTAGGTTCCTCGCCGCTCCCCTGCCCCCCCTCTGCCAAACGCTGCACGTGGCTTTCCACCTTCAGGGAGAGCGTCGTCAGTTCCTCGCGATTCTGATGGTAGGCCTGGCTCAAGGCCAGCAGCAACCGGGGCAAGCCCGGCAGGCCGCCGCGGTCTTCCGGGGGGAAATAGGTGCCGCCGTAAAAGGGCTTCAAGTCCGGGGTCAGAAAGACGCTCAGGGGCCAGCCGCCGTGGCCGGTGAGCACCTGCACCGCGTTCATGTAGGTCTCATCCAGGTCGGGGCGCTCTTCCCGGTCCAGCTTGATATTGACAAAATGCTCGTTCATGATAGCGGCGATGGCCGGGTTTTCAAACGATTCGTGGGCCATGACGTGGCACCAGTGGCAGGTGGAATAGCCGATGCTCAAAAAGATGGGCTTGTCTTCACGGCGGGCCAGTTCCAGGGCCTCCGGCCCCCAGGGGTGCCAATCCACCGGATTGTAGGCATGCTGCTTGAGATAGGGGCTGGTCGCATCGATCAGGTGGTTGGGCCGGCGTTCGTTCATGACAGGCTCCTTGGGCGGATGGCTGCATCTTCCAGAGGTGATGCCTGACAAGATAAGTACGCTGGCGCTCGTTGCAAGGAGTCCCGGCTGCACCAACCGCTCCAGGTCCGTTACTCTTTTCCGAAAAGTTCTTATGCAGCGGCGGCCCAGGCGTCTCGCCTGCGCAACAGGGGCGGGTTAAAACCCGCCCCTGTCCGCCCATTTCCACAGTTTACCGGTGGTCCATGATCAACTGACTTAAAAAGTCTCCCTTTAGCGAGAAGGTAAATTAATAATACTTTTCAATAATCTTAAAGCGAGGCTAAACAGAGTCAAGGCATTTTCTGAGTTGCCTCAGCTACCCGCGGGTCAGGTCGTCAAAGTCTGCCGCCCGGGTCAGGCGGCTGATTTCGCCCAGGAGTCGTTCGAGTTCCGGGGCGTCCTGAAATTTGATTTCCAGCTGAAAATCGGGGCCTTCGAAGGCGGGGGGAGGGTGGAGGCGCACCCGGGGGAGGCCTTTCCACCCCAGCCGGGCCAGGGCGGTCTCGAAGGCTTCCCGGGCCGCGACGAGGCGGGGACAAACCCAGCGGAACAGCTGTTGCCGCACCGCCGTCGTCTTCTCCTGGGGGGTGCGGTCAGGGTCGGCCAGGGCGATGCGGAGTTCGTCCCGGGCCAGGACGGCGGCTGGGGAGAGGCCCTCCCGGCGGGCCAGGAGGGCGACCTGGTCCAGCACCTCCTCCTGCTTGCTCTGGCTCAAGCGCAGGCCGTCCAGAAAAGGCCAGGCCGCGGTCCGGTCCGGCGGGTCCCAACCCGCCAGTCGGGCCGCAGCGGTGAGCGCCAGGCGACCTGCGGCTGCCATCTCCTGCCAGGGGGCCTCCAGGCCGGCGGCCTTGACCAGGCGGGCCAGATGCGCCTGGGACGGCGGCAGGCCCAGATAGGGAAGGTATCTGGCCGCCACGGTCTCCCGGTCGCAATGGGACAGCAGCCGGACCGTAAGGGCGGCCTGCTCCCGGAGGTTGAACCCCCGGGTAAAGGCGTTGTCCATCACGTGGACCAGGAGGCAATAAAAATCCGATGTGCCCTCCGGCACCAGGCGGACGGTAACCTCCTGCCAGCCCAGCTCGGCCGCGGCCTCAAGGCGCCTGGCCCCGGTGACCACCTGAAACCTTTGGCCGCCGGACCGGGGCCGGAGCCAGGGCGGGTTGATCAGCCCCACTTCCCGAAGGGACGCCACCAGACGATCCCGGGCCGGGGCCGGCGTCATCTCCCCGGCGGCCTCGGCAAGGTCGATCTGGGCCAGGGGTACTTCTTGCAACCGGATGGGGACAGTCACGTTGCTCCCGGGTATGGAAGAATTGGGCCAGGCCTGCACCTGGGGTGAATGTAACCGAGACCGGGCCGCCGGTCAAGACCGCCGGGCCTCCCCGGGGCGGGCCCCGTCAAGCGCTCAGGCCGGGGGGGACCAAAGGCGGGTAAGCCCGGACCGGGCGGCCGGCCCCAGCCGCCGGGCGAGGGGAGCCGGCGCCGATTGAGGCCAGCAAGAATTACCGGGCGCCTGCCGACTTTGTCGCTAAATCCTTGTCCGGGGAGGGCAATACAGGATAAGATTAACATGGAGCGCGGCCAAAAGTTCTCTCCTCTTATCCCCTCTCCTCTATCCGGGAAGAGGGTCAGGGTGAGGGGGGTAAGAAAAAACTTTTGAGGCTCTTGCAATACTCCTTATTGACCACAAGTGCCATTCTGAGCCGAGCGAAGAATCATGTATTTTCAGTAGGTTGAGATCAATCACTTCGTTCAGGATGACAGAAAAACAGTTTTGCAAGAGGCTCTTTTGGCAGCGAGCATGAATCGCCGGACCGCCCTTTGGGGGCATCAGGCTGGCCGGCCGGAAAAGTACGGAAAAAGGAGAATGGCATGACCGAGCACTACCGCGTGGTGGCTGTCAACGGCTCCCCTCACGAAGGCTTCGGCAACACCTCCCAGATGGTTGCCATGCTGGGGGAGAACCTGGCCCGGGAGGGGTTTGAACTGGAGGAGATTTTCCTGAGCCAATACCAGATCGGCTTCTGCACCGGCTGCGCCACCTGCCTGGAATCCGGCTCCTGCTGGGTCAGGGACGATTACAACTCGGTGGTCCGTGCCGTCCTGGAGGCCGATGCCGTCATCCTGGCCTCCCCGGTCTATATCTTCAACGTTACCGCCCAGATGAAGACTTTCCTGGACCGCTCCCTGGGATATGGCCACCGGCCCCGGGGCGACTGGAAGCCCGGCCTGGCCCTGAGCGTCTCGGCCGGCCACGGCGAAACCTGGGCCGCCGATTACCTGGGGCAGGTCCTCAGGCTCTTCGGCGCCTATCCCGTGGGAAAATTCACCGCCATCGCCGTGGGCCCCGGTGAATTTTTAGGACGCGAGGCGGTGGAGGCCAGGGCCGCCGACCTGGCCCGGGACCTGGCTCGGGCCGTGAAGGAAGGCCGGCGCTATCCGGCCACGGACCAGGATCTGCGTTATTGGCACTTCATGAGCAACCTGATCAAAGAAAATCGGGATCTTATGGCGGCCGACTACGAGCACTGGCAGGAACTGGGGCTGTTCAAGAGTTTCGAGGCCTATGTCGACCAGACCCGCTCAAAACCCGCCATGGGGGAAATTCCCGTCACAGCCCGTGGCCAGCGCCAGCCGGAGGCCCCCGAAGCTCCGGCCCAACCCGGGAAGGGGTCCAAGCCCGGGGAGCCCGGCACCGCCCGGGAGCTTTTGGAGATGATGCCCGGGGCCTTGAACCCGGCCGAGGCCCAGGGTCTCACCGCCATCTACCAGTTTGACGTGAGCGGCAGCGAAGATTTCTCCGCCCACCTGGTGATCGCTGACGGGCAGGCCACCTTTCATGAGGGGCCGGCTGACCACCCCAACCTCACCATTAAAACTCCGGCGGATGTCTGGCTGGCCATCGCCCGGAAGGAGTTGGACGGCAGCACGGCCTACCTTTCCGGCCAATTCCGGATCAAGGGGGACCTGGGCCTGTTGATAAAAATGAAAACCCTGTTTATCGATTAGTTTGCGGCCGAGCATACGGAGAGGGGCAAACCGGGGAACCTCGTTGGCCGGTTTTTATGGCTGAGGGGGTTGGGGGAGGGGGATAAGTTAAAATAATACTCTGCAATTTCACCCCCACCCCGGCCCTCCCCCATTAAGGGGGAGGAAGAAGAAACTGCAACCCTTGGTAAGACGATCCTGGGATGATACCCCAGCAGCTTCGGCGGCCACTCTGCCGCGTTTGCCGCCGCTTTGGTTCCGGATATTCAGAAGCCTGACGATCCCGGAGGACACCCCATGCCCACTCAGCCAACCGCAACTCTCGCCCTCGGCGTCCATCACACCGAAATCAGGGTCCGCTTCGGGGACACCGACCCTTACGGTATCGTCTATTTTGCCAGCTATTTCCGCTATTGCCACCGGGCCATCGAGGAATTCTTACGGGCCTGCGGCCTGCCCCCCGAGGAGACTTTCAAAAACGTAGCGGAGGGTTTCGGCCTGCCCATCGTGGAGGCCTGGGGCCGCTTCCGCCGCCCCAGTATCTACGGGGATCTGCTGCGCATCGAAACCCGCGTCCAGGAACTGCGGGCCCGGGCCATCCTGTTCCGCTTCGAGTTCTACCCGGAAACCGGCCGGGAGCTTTTGGCCGAAGGCACCGCCACCCTGGTGGCCATCGGGGCGGACTGGAAGGCAAGGGAATTGCCGGAGAGGATTAAAGCAGCCCTGTCGCAGGAAAAATAAGAATAGATCTCATGGGGAAGAGGAGAGGATATATAGCAGTAAGCGTGAAATTCTCCTAAACTGCATAATTGAATTTCGGCCAAGATTACCCCATAATATGTCCATGTGAAAATGTTCAGGGAGGGGCCGCACATGAAGGCAGTCAGGTTGGTCGTCGCGCTAATGGTTGCAGTTGTTGCTGTTGCATTCTCTTCCTCGTACTGTAGCGCCCAGCAAGTGACCGGTAAGTTGGGTTCACCCAGCGCCACTACCACCATTAGCGGGAAACAGCTTCCGCCGCCCGATCCAAAATTCGGCGGGGTTATCAAGGAAAAGGCTTCCGAGTCAAAGGCCTGGTGGCCGCCGCGCGTCGTGCCACCGAAGGGCGCACCCAACGTGCTGCTTATCATGACGGACGACGACGGCTTCGGCTCTCCGTCCACTTTTGGCGGGGTGATCCCGACCCCGGCCCTGGATCGCATTGCCAAGAACGGGCTGCGTTACACCAATTTCCACTCCACGTCGCTGTGCTCGCCGACGCGGGCGGCGATCATCACCGGCCGCAACCATCACTCGGTGGGCTTTGGGGTGGTGGGCGAAATCGCGACGGGGTTCCCGGGTTACGACTCGATCATCCCGATCGAGAAGGGCACCATCGGCACCATCCTGAAGGCGAACGGGTACGCGACCTCGTGGTTTGGCAAGGACCACAACACGCCGTTCTACGAGAACAGCCAGGCGGGGCCGTTCGATCAATGGCCCAACGGTATGGGCTTCGATTATTTTTACGGCTTTGTCGGCGGCGACGCCAGCCAGTGGCAACCTAACTTGTTCCGCAATACGACGGCCATCTACCCGTTCCGAGGCAATCCCGGCTGGAACCTGACCACGGCCATGGCCGACGAGGCCATCCAGTACATAAAGCAGCTCAAGGAACTGGCGCCCGACAAACCCTTTTTGGTCTATTACGTGCCGGGCGGCGTCCACGCCCCGCATCATCCGACGAAGGAATGGATCGACAAGATCAGCGCCATGCATCTCTTCGACGATGGCTGGGAAAAATTGCGAGAGACCATTTTCGCCAACCAGAAGAAGCTCGGCATCATGCCCGAGAACGCGCAGCTGACCCCGTGGCCTGACGGACAGGAAGCGTTCGGCGGCGCCAAGCTGCCCAAGTGGGACTCCCTCGACTGGGAGCAAAAGAAGCTCTTCATCAAGCAAGTGGAGGTCTATGCGGCGTACCAGGCATACACCGATCATGAGATCGGCCGCGTCATCCAGGCCGTCGAAGACCTGGGCCAGCTCGACAACACCCTGATCATCTACATCAGCGGCGACAACGGCGCCAGCGCCGAAGGCATGCTCAACGGCACGCCGAACGAGTTCACCACCTTCAATGGCATCGAAGTGCCGGTCAAGGACCAGTTTCTCTGGTACGAGTTCTGGGGGTCGGATAAGACCTTCCCGCACTTTGCGGCACCCTGGGCCTGGGCGATGGACACCCCGTTCAAGTGGATGAAACAGGTGCCGTCGCATTTCGGCGGGACGGCCCAGGGGTATGGCCATGTCCTGGCCCGGCCACATCAAGGACGCTGGGCGCCATCCGCCGCCAGTTCCACCACGTCATCGACATCGTCCCGACCATCCTCGAAGCGACTGGCATCCCGGCGCCTAACACGATCAACGGTATTAAGCAACGCCCCATTGAAGGCACGAGCATGGTATATACCTGGGACAAGGCCAACGCCAACGCCCCAACCCGGCATAGGACACAATACTTCGAGATGCTCGGCAACCGCGCCATCTATCACGACGGGTGGGTGGCCTGCACGACCCCGGTGACGCTCCCCTGGGAGCTGAGCACCAAGCCGCCGCCAGATGTGATCACCGGGTACAGGTGGGAGCTCTACAATGTCATGGAGGATCCCACGGAGAACAACGACCTGGCCGCCAAGAGGCCGGACAAGCTCAAGCAGCTACAGAACCTCTTCTATATCGAGGCGAAGAAATACAACGTGCTGCCGCTGGACAACACGACGCTGGCGCGCTGGAATTCGCCGAAGCCGAGCCTGACGGCGGGACGCACACTCTTCACGTATTCCGGCGGACTGACAGGCGTGCCGGGCAGCACCGCGCCGAATATCCTGAACAAGTCCTACACCATCACCGCCGAGGTTACGATTCCCGATGACGGCGCCGAAGGCATGATCGTCACCCAGGGCGGGCGCTTCGGCGGCTACGGACTGTTCATGAGCAAAGGCGTGGCGGGATTCGAGCGGGGCCGGGCGGTGTTCCTCTACAACCTGCTCGACCTCAAGCGGACGATCTGGGAAGGGCCCGAACTGAGCGCCGGGAAGCACACCATCGTCTTCGCCTTCAAGTCTGAAGGCCCGGGGCTGGCCAAGGGCGGCACGGGCGTGCTCTCCGTGGACGGCAAGGAAGTGGCCAGGAATTCCATGGAACACACCACCCCGATCACCTTCCCGGAGGACGAAACCTTCGACATAGGCCAGGACACGCACACCGGCGTGGCGATGGTGGAGTATCGCTACGATGTGCCGTTCAAGTTCACCGGCAAAATCAACAAGCTGACCTTCAAGCTCGAACCTTTCCAACCGGACCAGAAGGCAGAAGCGGCCGGAGAGGCAAAACATGCGGCGAACCGCTAGCGGCTTACAATCACGCGAACGCGATGCGTGAACGCCAAAGACGAAGCAGAGTCGGCGCAATGCTATGAAACGGGCGCTGCTCTTCGCTGCGGCCGGGGAAGCCGGGATGGGGTTGGCGCTGCTGATCGTTCCATCGCTCGTTGGGCGGTTGTTGTTGGGTGAGGAACTGACCGGCATCGCCATCCCCGTGGCCCGCGTGGGCGGCATCGCCCTGATCGCCCTGGCAGTCGCCTGCTGGCCGGGCCCGCCCCGGGCCGGTATGCTCGTCTACAGCGCCGCCGTTGCCTTCTATCTTGCCTACCTCGGCTTCGCAGGCGGTTTGGCCGGCATTCTCCTGTGGCCGGCCGTCATCTTGCACGTGGTCCTGACCGCACTGATTAGCCTTCGATCAAAATAAAGAATCTTTGCTCAGTGCCACATCACTTGCCATTAACTGCAATCTGCCCCTTGCGCCTCCAACAACTTACAACTCATCTGCTCACTTCTCCCTGCTCACCGCTCACTGCTGTCCCTGCTTCTTTTTCACTACCAGGACGGGGCAGTTGGCGTGGCCGATGACCCGTTCCGCCACGGAGCCCATGAGGAGCCGTTTCAGGCCGGTGCGGCCGTGGCTGCCCATGATGATGAGGCTGGCGCCCTTGAAATCCGCGGCCTTAACGATGCCTTCTTCCGGGCGGCCCATGGGAATCATGGTGTCCAGGGCGATCCCCTTGACGGCCGCGGCCGCCTCCAGGCTACGCACCGTACTCGTGGCCATGGGGATGTCACGGTCGGAGGTGGCCACCGCCACCCCGATCAGGGTGCTGCCCATGGCCTGGGCCAGGGCGAGGGCCTCGTCCCAGGCGGCCTCGCTGAAGGGCGAGCCATCGCTGGCAATCAAGAGACGCTCAAAACTTAAGGGAACCCCGGCGGGGGCCACCAGGACGTGGCAGGGGCTGTGGCCGATGACCCGGGCGGTGACGCTGCCCATAAGCAACCGGGTCAGACCGGTATACCCGTGGCGGCCCATGATAATCAGGTCGGGTTGGAGTTCGCCGACTTCTTCCAGAATCCCTTCATAGGCCGAGGGGCCGGTACGGACCCGGGGGTCCAGGGTAACCCCCTGCCTGGCGGCCTCAACCCGCCAGGTCTCCAGGCGCTCCTTCGCCGCCGTCTCCTGGACCTGCATCAATTCCAGATTGACCATCGGCGGCACCAGGGTATCCGGCGACTGCAACTCATATCCCGCCAGGTAGAAGATTACTTCCAGGAGCACGACCATGCTTCCGGTGGCCTTGGCCAGTTGCAGGGTGGCGGTGATGGCCCCTTCGCTGTCAGGAGAGCCGTCGGTGCACACCAGGATTTTGGGGAAAGGATTTGCCGGGCTGGCACTAGACATAAGATTTTCTCCCAGATTGGCCTCACGGTGGTGAGTTCAGGTTAATTCGTCCCAGGGGCCGCCACGGGAAAGGGCCCGATGGTATTATACGCAGCGTCATGCCGCATCGGAGACAAATGTCGCTGTTGCTCCTCATTTGTCACCCTGAGCTGCAGGCGAAGGGTCTCTTGATTGCCGGTAAAGATGAGATGCTTCGCCGCCTGTGGCGGCTCAGAATGACAAAAAGGGGATATCCTCCTCCCTGCTTTGAAAAGTTCAAGGTTCAAGGTTCAAAGTTAGGGGTATCGCGGCTCCCCGGCGCCTCCGGGTCCCGCCCTTGCCTTCCTTAGCCCTTTTCAGTCAGGCTGCTTGACCACCAGGATGGGACAGGGGGAGCCGCCGATCACCCGTTCGGTAACGCTCCCCATGAGGAGTTTCTTCAATCCGGTGCGGCCATAACTGCCGACGATGATCAGGTCCACTTCATTTTTGATGGCCTGTTGGATAATGCCCGCATCCGCCGGGACTCCCTGGGGGGTAACCCCCTTAAAAGGCACCCTGGCGGCGGTGGCGGCGGTGAGCATCCGTTGGAGGATGGCCCTGGCTTCGATGATATCGCCTTCCTCCGGGGCCACCGCCACGCCGATCAAGCGGCTTTTCGCCTGTTTGGCCATGGACAGGGCGAGTTTCCAGGCTGCTTGGCTGTAGGGGGAGCCATCCGAAGCGACGAGAATCCGCTCGAAACCAAGCATGCCGCCCCTGGGCACTACCAGGACGTTCATCGGGCTGTGACCGATGACCCGGGCGGTGACATTGCCCATCAGGATGTCGGGCCAGGCCGGTTTTCCCGCACCGGCCCATGATGACCAGGTCGGGGCGGATCTCATCGGCGGCGGCCACGATGGTGGCATGGGGCAACTGGCCCTGGGGCGTCACGGTCTTGAGGGACACCCCCAGTTTGTCGGCGGCGGCCTTGATGACCGCCATATTTTCCTGTGCCCCTATTCCCAGGGTAGCCCGCAAATCGGGAGCCACCGCCTGGAATTCCGGGACGATTTCCAGCACCTGGACGGCATAGACCTGGCCGCCGCAGGCCCGGGCCAGTTGCAGGGCAGCCGCCACGGCGTTCTTCCCCTCGTCCGAGGCGTCGGTGCAGACCATCACTTTGCCCCACGGGGCCGGGCAGACCAGTTTCGGAAAAATAATGTCCATCATATGTGCCTATCGACGCCGGGCCAGGGTCGGTTGACTCAACCCCGCCGGTTAATTGCGTGCCCCCGCGGATTTAGCCGCCTCTTCCCCCGGTCTTTCATAATGCCCCGCCAGGAAGCGTTCCGCCAGGACCTGGCTGATGTGGTCATCCTTCATGAGCATATCCATCTGGCGCACGTAGGCCATCAGGCGGCCCACGAGATCCAACCGTTCCTCCATCTCGGCCTGGGGACGCCGGCGGAAGCGGGCCCGGATGACATCGCCGAAAATCTCCATGTCGAAACCCAGACGCTCCAGCACCGTGGCAATGAGCCGGATGCGGCGGATACGCCTGGTATCGTCCGCGGCCCCTCCCTTGAAGGTGAAGTTGATATAGTTATTCCCAGGGACATCGCCGACATAGCTGTCGACACTTTGGAAATGGTAACCCAGGCGGCAGGCGTAATTGACGTAGTTGGCCGCCACAATGGCATAGGTCTTATCCCAGAACTTCTGGGGGGGATTGATGGCCGACTGCCCCAGCACTTGCAAGAAACCGCCCACATTCACCGGCGTAGGCCCGGCCCAGGTGATGTTGGGATAGCTGATGCCCCGCCACAAGGCCCGCATGGGCCGGGAAAGGATATCTTCGGGAGGCACCGGGGTTTTGTGGCTGGCCAGGCCATCCCCCAGGTCCACCAGGTGGAGATTGAGCGGCAGCGCAGTTTTGAGCTTCAGGAGCCTCAGGGCCGGCACCCGGCCCTGAGCGACATCGTCCATGAGGCCAAACATCAGCTGGATGGCCTTCTCCTGGGCAAAGCGGGTGATGTCGTGGTAAGTGCGGCAATTCTCCGGGCGGAACTGGGGACTGCGCCGGTCCATCAGGTTCAAGGGGATGACCAGGTCGGCCACGGCCCGGACCCGGACCATGATCGGCGCATCAGGAGCATGCCGGAGATGGGGGGGCTGGAGGCTGAGCAGTTCCTCCACCCGGCCTTGATAGACCTTGCCGTGGTAGGCGTCGACGGTCACCACCTCCCCGTCGGGGAGTCCCGCCGCGCCCCGGGCGTCCACCAGGGCCGGAATGCCATATTCCCTGGCCACCAGGGTCAGGTGGCCGGTGGCCGAACCCGTCTCAGCCAGCAGGGCGGCTATCCGGGGCAAGACCGGGGCCAGCTCCGGCGTGGTCCGGGGAACCACCAGCACCACCCCGGCAGGCACCTCGGCCGGGCTGCGCCCGGGGCTTAGGGAAAAAAGCGGTCCGGCAGCCACTCCCGGCGAGCCGATGTGGCCACTCAGGAGCACCCGGGCTTGCCCGGCGGCCTCCGCCATGCCCTTGGGGAGGCACCGGAAACTATCGCCAGGCGCCAGGTGGCGGGATTGTACCACCTGGAGTTCCCCCTGCCCATCCTTGACCCACTCCACACAATGGGGGCAACCGCAATGGGCCTCCAATACCCGGGCATAAGAAGCCAGCCGCTCCAGGTCGCCCGCCGCCAGCACCGGGGCCTCCATCAATTCCGGCGCCACCGGGGCGTTCTCAAGCCGCCCCTCCCGGACCTGGAGCAGGTGTTCTTTACGGGCATTGCGGGCCTGGATCAGGTGGCCGTCCGCCTTGGCGACCAGATACTCATCACCGCCCATTCTGCCGGCCACCAGGTCGGCGGCCAGACCCCAGGTGGCGCTGATCAAGAGATTTTCAGGTGAACCGCTGGCCGGGTCGGAGGTTAACATGACCCCGGCGCTCCGGGCTTCCACCAGGCGCTGGATCAGGACCCCCATGGCCGCCTCTTCCAGGAGCAGGCCCTGGAGTTTGAAGTAAATAATGGCCCCCTCCCCGAACTGGCTGGCCACTACCCGGCGCCAATGTTCCGGGACTTCTGCCGGGGCCACCCCCAGGAAGGTCTCGTATTGCCCGGCGAAAGACGCGGCGATATCTTCCCGGCCCCCGCTGCTCCGCACCGTGAGCCCATGGTCCCCGGCCGGGGCCAGGCGCTGGGCTGCCTGGAGGAGGGCGTCGGCGAGTTCCGCAGGAATCGGCTGGACCAGGATCAGGTCCTGCAACTCCCGGGAAACTTGCCCCACCTGGGCGTCGCTCGCCAGGTCCAGGTTATGCAGTCGGGATTTGAGCCGGGCCAGGAGCGTACCGCCGCCCCCCGGCAGTTCCTGCTCCATGAAGAGCTTATAGGCCGAGAGGGTGGCCACCGCCCCGTCGGGCACCGGCAGGCCCAACTGGTTTTTGACCCGGGCCAGATTGCCCGCTTTGCCTCCCAGGGCCGCCAGCAGTTCGGGACCCGCGTCTTCCAGGCGCACCACCAGGGGGCTTTCGGGGAAGGGGGAGGCATCTTCCAGGCGCTGATGGATGGCCTCCTGGACCCGGACCCGGGCTGCCTCCAACTCCGGGTACTTGCCTCCTGAAATCTTTTGCAACCCCGCCACCAGAGAGGCAAAATGCTGGTCCAGCAGCCAGATCCGGGAGTTGAGGAAGGGGAGGTCCAGATCCTTCTGGCTCACCAGCATCTCTTCCAGGTTGCCGATGAGGCCCATGATCTCGTTATTGTCGGCCAATATCTGCTGAAAACCGCACCAGATCTCCCTCAATTTCGGGGCAGAGGCGTCGGTCCTCTTTTTGCGCCGGAAAAAATCGAACAGACCCATAGCTTTTCCTGGTGGGATTTACTCCAATATCACCTAGCAAGATAATACTTTTCAGCTCAAAAGTAAGCTATTAAAAGTCGAGGTCCGCCATTATAAGCGGAAATTTATGCCTGGATAAGCCTCAAGTTTATTTCGGCTGATCCACTCTCCCATGGGTTTTACACACTGTAAAAAATCCTGACAGAAAAGGCTCGCCACCCTCCGGGGGAAAATGCCCACTACCCCATGCTTACCAATTAATATCAATAAGTTATATGGTGCGACTTTTTTACCCCGGGGCTTGGCACGGGCATTGCCTAGACAGTTGGCAGGAAAAAAGTTTATCTAAGGCCGGCCACCGCCGGCCGGCGGCGATCAGCATAATTTTCAGCACGAGAAGGGAGGTGAACGACATTGAAACGGCTGTATGTCATCATTTGTAACCTCTTGTTATTGGGCTTGCCCGTCTTGGCCTGGGCCAGCGGCGGCGGCGAAAAGGCCACCGAACTGAAGCATAAGGCAGATCTGGCCAACCTGAGCGGAGTCAATTAATGTTCGCCAGGTGGTACAACGAAAATATCTGGCTGTACGCCATCATCGTCACGGTGCTCATGGGAGCGGTCGGCTTGCTTATCGCCCTGGTCACCGACATCATCTTGAAGATGATCGGCATGGAAGTCCACAAGATCGAGCATCACGAATAAAGTTCGGATAGGAGAGGTGGTTTATGGGAATTTTTGACATTTACCTGCCCATTGCCGGGATTCATTTCAATATCCTGATCTTGCTCGCCATCGGCTTTGCGGTGGGCGTCCTCGGCGGCTTTTTCGGGGTGGGGGGCGCCTGGGTAGTCACACCGGCCCTCAACATCTTCGGCTTCAACATGGCCTTTGCCATCGGCACTGACCTGGCCCACATCTTCGGCAAGTCCATCGTCGCCACCGCCAAACACCGCAAGATGGGCAACGTGGATATGAAGCTGGGGTTCGTCTCCATTTTTGGGTCGGTCATCGGGGTCGAGATTGGGGCTCGTATGATCATGTGGCTCAGCGCCATCGGGGTAACCCCCGACCGGCCGGGAGGCTATGCTGGCCCCGTAGTGCGCTATACTTACATGCTCCTGCTCTTCGGGCTGGGCCTCTACATGCTCTATGACTACATGACCAAAGATAAACGGGCCGCCAAGCAGGCCGCCAAGCAGGCCGAGGCCGTCCGGGCCGGGATCAGCACCGAACCCAAAAAACGGTTTCAAATACCGCCCATGATGCACTTCCCGACCTCGGGGATCACCATCTCCTTCTGGACCGTCACCGGCGTCTTTTTCTTCACCGGCTGGCTCTCCGGCTTCCTGGGAGTGGGCGGCGGCTTCATCCGCATGCCGGCCCTGATTTACCTGATCGGCTGCCCCACGGCCATTGCCATCGGCACCGACCTCTTCTCCGTCCTGTTCACCGGCGCCTATGGCTGTTTCACTTACGGCGTTAAGGGCCGGGTTGAGATCATCGCCGCGGTCGTCATGCTCATCGGGGCTTCGGTGGGCGCCCAGATCGGCGTTACCGCGGTCAAGTACATCCGGGGCTACGGCATCCGCCTGCTCTTCGCCATCATGATTCTCCTGGCCGCCACCTCCGTGGCCTTGAAGCAGTTCGGGGCCACCACCCTGGCGGGCATCGTGGTCATGGGCGCCGCCCTGGGTATGTGCGTGGTGATTATGATCAAACTGTGGAACGGCTTTAAGAAAGAACAGGCCGAGAAAGCCGCCTATGCCGCCAAAGGAGGGGCCTAACATGAAGATCCTGGTACCCGTGGATGGTTCGGGTTACTCCCTCAAGGCGGTGGAAACGGCCTGCGATCTGGCCCAGGCTAAGGCTCCCTCCTCCGTGGTCTTGATCGCCGTGGCCATTCAAATCCCGGAGTTGGAAGAAGGGGTCTATATCGCCGAGAAGATGAAGGCCCAGGCCGAAGTGGCCCTGGCCAAGGCCAAGGATGTGGCCCAGGCCCAGGGCGTCACCGCCGAAATGGTCCTGGCCACCGGCGCCTCCCCGGTGGATGAGATCGTCCAGGCGGCCAAAGATCAGCTGGCCGACCTCATCGTCATCGGCAGCCGGGGCCTGGCCGGCAAGACCAAGTCCTTCCTGGGCAGCACCGCCTCCCAGGTGGTCACCTACTCTCCCTGCTCGGTCCTGGTGGTCAAGACCCAGGATTGAGCCAATCATCATTCGACCCCGCAGCAAAAGGCGGCTCCAGTCAGGGGCCGCCTTTTCTGTCCAGAAACGTTGTCAGTGGCCAGGGGGAAATGTCGGCTGGCCACTGCCCCCTCAGCCTCATTGCCACAGGCCCGAAGAATTCTTCCGCAGGGTGCGCGCCGCGCCCCATCACCCCCCGAGATTGCCGCGCCCGGAGCCCCGCCCCACCGGACCTTGCATAATTTCCGGGTGATACCCGGTGACAATCATGCCGGCGGACCCAGGTGTCCGTCCTCCAAAGGGCGCCCCTCCAGGTGCGCCCTCCCAATCCGGGAGATTTTCTTGCGTCTAAGCACGCCGTTTCGTATGAGCCAACGACTCAAACCGCGTTGCGATCAGGCCGGTAATTTGTCTTTTGTAGGGGCGGACCCGTGTGTCCGCCCTCCGGGCGCACGCGCGGGAGCCCCAATCCGGGAGATTTTCTTACTGATAGGCACGCAACTCGGTATCATGCCCAACTGGTCTGAAAAGCGGTTTTGTGCCTCACACACCGATAATCTTCCGGACCAAACGCGGCAGGGGCGGTCCGTTTGAACCGCCCCCACCTTTTGATCATACAGTTGCGAAGCGCCCCGGGGCCGCCTCAGTAAGCTATCAAGAGATAAACCATGGAGATGGTGACGGTGATCATCATGGGCCACCAGCAGGCCTTCATATACTCCATGAAGGAGATTTTGTAGCCCGCCTTTTCCGCCAGGCCCACGGTGACCACGTTGGCGCTGGCCCCGATCATGGTGCCGTTGCCCCCCAGACAGGCCCCCAGGGCCAGGGACCACCAGAGCACGCCGGACTCCGCCCCGGGAATGGTCTGGTTCAGGAAGGCGATGATGGGCAGCATGGTGGCGGTGAAGGGAATGTTGTCGATGAAGGCCGAGGCGATGGCGCTCACCCACAGGACGATGATGATAGCCGCGGTGAGATTGCCCCGGGAGACGTCCTGCACCCAGTTGGCGATCATCTGGATCAGGCCGGTTTCCTCGGCCCCGGCGATGACCATGAACAGGCCGATGAAGAAGACCAGGGTGGGCCACTCCACCTCTTTCTCCAGCAGTTCCACAATGTCCACCCCGGAGATGGCCAACAGCAGCAAGGCGCCCACCAGGGCCGGCGACCGAGACCGGCATGTGCAGGATGCCGCCGCAGGACAAAGAACAGGATGGTAAAGCCCAGCAGCAGCAGGCCCTGGATCATCAGCTTCTTGTCGGTGATTTGGTACTGCTCCTTTAAATAGGCGATGGTGCGCGTGCACATCCTTCACTTCGGCCTTGAGGTAGTCCTTCTTGTGCCACCAGCAGAAATACAGGGAGGAGGCCGCCAGGGAAATGTGCAGACCAGGGCCAGGTTCTGGACGAACTGGCCGAAGGTCAAGCCCGGCATAGGAGCCGATGAGGATGTTGGGCGGGTCGCCGATCAGGGTGGCGGTGCCGCCGACGTTGGAGGCAAAGACCTCGGGGATCAGCAGGACCAGGGGGTTGATCTTCAGGGTGACCGCGATCTCGATGGTCACCGGGATCACCAGGAGCATGGTGGTGACGTTGTCCAGAAAGGCGGAAACCACGGCGGTGATCACCTGGAGGATGAAGGACAGGACAAAGATGTTGCCCCGGGCCAGGGCATAGGCCTTATAGGCCAGGAACTGGAACATGCCGGTCTTCTTCATCACCCCCACGAAGAGCATCATGCCCATGAGCAGGAAGATGACGTTGAGGTCGATGGCCCCCATGGCGTCGTCAAAGGAGATGATGTAAAAGGACTTGTCCCAGTGCCCCAGGGTATAAGTGATGAAGATGATCAGGGCCGCACCCAGAAAGGAGATCAGGGTGCGGTGCATCCATTCGAAGGAGATGACCACGTAGACCAGCAGCAGGACGAGGGTGGCGATCCAGAAGCCCGGGGTGATGGTGCGGTTCAATGGTCAGGTTCTGGGCCCCCTGGAACAGCTTGTTGCCCTGGGCGTCCACCCCGGCCTCCACCACCTTCACCGGGGTGGGCGGCACCGGCTTCCAGGAAGGCTTGGCGGCCTTGACCTCCACCTTGGCGGCCGGCAGGGTCCCCGGGGGCAGAATGAAATCCGCCACATAGCCGCCGGGCTTGCCGGTGACAATCTCCGCATCCTTGCCCATCGGCTTGACGTGGTGGCCGTTCACCAGCACCTCCACTTCCACTTCCTTGAGGCCCTTGCCCATGGGGTTGGTGACCAGCCCGGAGACCGCCAGGTGGTCGCCCGCCGGGGCCGGGGCGGCGGCAGCCAGCGCGCCGAGGCTGCCAGCAATCCGGCGATTAACAGGGAGATCAGGATATTGAGAAAGGAAACCAGCCGCTTGACGCATTTTCAATCCCCTTTAATCATCGCGTGTGTTCAGCATGGCAGGGGAGGAAATCCCCGAGTAGGCTCGGTGGCCCGTGTTCCTCCCTCAAGCTCCTTATGCTTTAGGCGCCAATACCGGCATCCCCATCAGGGGCCAGATAAAATAGACAAAAAGCGCCAAGAGGGCCATGAGCACCAGGCTGGGTATCCAGCCGTACCCGAAGAACTCCCCGGTAGTGAACTGCTTGCTTTCGTAGGCGATGGCGTTGGGGGCCGCGCCGATGAGCAGGTTAAAGGGCATACCCGCGGTGACCAGGGAGGCGAAGAGGATGACATGGGGCGCCACGCCCAAATACTTGGCGATGACCAGGGAGACCGGCAGGGAGATGGCGATGGCCGCCACGTTCATGATGAAGTTGGTCATCATCAGGACGAAGAAGGCGATACCCAGGACGAACACCAGCCAGGGGGCGTTGAGGAAGAAGGAGAGCCAGTGCACCGCCAGCCATTCCGCCGCCTTGGTCTCCAGAGACAGAAGCCGATGGACATGGCGCCGCCGAAGAGCAGAATGATGTTCCAGGGGATGGTCTCCAGGTCTTCCACGGTGAGGGTGCGGGTGATGAAGAAGAGCACCGTGCCCACCAGCATGATGCCGGCCCGGTCCATGTCCGTGAAGGCCTTTACCGGCAGAAACGCCTTGAGCATAAACAAGCCGACGATGAGGATCACCGTGACACATGACGAATTTCTCCTTGCGGTTAAAGGGCCCCAGTTCCCGGGTCAAATCCTTGGCTTTTTCCCTCAACCCGGCGATGACCGCCCGCTCCGGCTTGAAAACAGGTGATGATGATCAGCCAGATGGCCAGGATCATCAAGAGGCCCATGGGCAGCATGTAATAAATGAGTTCGAAAAAGCCGATATCCTGACCGGTGAACTGCTTGAACATGCCGGCCGCGGCCACGCCCCGGGCCGCGCCCAGGAAGGTGATGATGGAGCCGGCGCCGGCGGCCCAGGCCATGCCGATGAACAGGCCCTTGCCGAACCGGGTGGGCTGGTCGGATTCGCTGTACAAGGCATTGATGGCCAGGAACAGCGGGAAGATGGCCGCGGCCACTGCGGTGTGGGCCATGATCAGGGTCATGGCGCCCACGACCAGGAAGGTCCCCAGCAGAATCAGATTGGTTCTTTCGCCCACGATGGTGAGCATCTTGTAGGCCATGCGCTTGGTGAGGCCCGAGGCGGAAAAGGCGGTACCGACCACCACGGACCCGAAAATAAACCAGACGGAGGGGTCCATGAAGTCGCCCAGGGCTTGCTTGGGGGTCCGGATAAAAAAGAGCACCTGGAACAGGCCGATGGCAATGGCGGTGACCCCGATGGGCATGACCTCAAAGACCCACCAGATCCCGGCCATGAGAAAGAGGCCGATGGCCATCTTGCCGGCCCAGGGCAGTTTAAAGACTTTCCCCCCGGATCAACCGCATCCGGCAGACCGGGAATCAGGTAAAAACACAAAGAATACCGCCAAACCCAGAAGGATAAAAATTATGCGTTTATAGTCAATCACCACCTTTTTGGGGGCAATGATGATCTTTTCGGGCATCTCAGGCAGGCCGGCGCCTACGGGCATTTTCTTAATGTCTTCCGCCATGATAGCTAGCTCCTTTCATTCCTTGCACGTTCAGGAACAGGCTCAATCGCCCAGGACCATTTTCGAGATCTCCGTAAAGAGATCGCTCAAGTCTGATCATGCCGGCCACCTTGTTATCCTGGATCACCGGCATCATGCCCACGTTTTCCTTGATCATCAGGAAGATGGCCTTGGACAGCATGGATCGCTGCCCTGGACGGTGACCTTGATGGGGCTCATGACTTCGCTCACCGGCTTTTGCGAGGCCTCTTGCATGCCGGGGCCGAAGAGATCGCCCATTAACACGGTGAGGTTGGGGTCGGCCTTGACCAGCGCCGTCTCATGCATGAACCGGGGCTCCAGACCCCGGATAATATCCCGTAGAGTCAAAATGCCCATGAGCTGATATTTTTCATCGAAAACCAGGACCGCCCGGGGCTCGAAGGAGCCCTCAAACTTGATGGCCGCCTCCCGGACGATGGCCATGGCCTGGCGCAGCGTAAACCAGTAGGGGATATGAGGATAATCCTCCAGGGGGATCATCAGATCCTTAACCTTTTTTTGCTCAACCATGGGGTAAACCTCCCTCGATAAGATGAATGCCGGAAAAATTCCTGACGCTCCTCAGGGCCGTCTAGTGCCTCGATTTCACCATTTCCATTATTAAAATGGGGTTAAGAATGCTGGGGGGGCCGTTAAGTTTGCATTAAGATTGCGAACAATTTCACAAAAGCAGGGCCGCTCGGGGAGGCAAGGCGCGGCCCAGGGGGCGGGGACGGGTTGTCGCTGGAAAATATATATCTTGCGAGTTCTCCAAAACCCCTGCTTGTCATCCTGAGCGGCGCCAAGGATCCCACCCTTTCGAGATTCTGCGGTCGCTCCACTCCCTCAGCATGACAGGTATGGGGATTTTCAGAGGACTGTTCCAAAAAGTTTTCCGGAGGGTGCGCACCACGAGCGGGTGAAACTGCCGCTAACCAGGGAAAAAACCGATTACCGCTGGGGGCGCAAATTGAGGCCTCTGCGAAAGTCTCAACCGCTATACTTTCCTATCAAAATGGAGCCTAGGCGCCCTCGCCTGCGCCCAAATACAGTGTGGACAGCCGAGGCGGCTATCCTACCCGAGACTTTCACAGAGGTCTGAACTTGATATGAGGGATAAGGAAAACTTCGCCTAATCGTCCCGCAGGCGGTAGCCCACCCCGGGTTCGGTGATCAGGTACTGGGGCCGGGTGGGATTTTCTTCCAGTTTGCGGCGGAGGTTGAGGATCACGATGCGGAGATAGGGGTTCTGCTCAATATACGACGGCCCCCAGACCTCTTTGAGAAGTTGGCGGTGGGTCACGACTTTGCCCCGGTGCCGGATCAGCACCGACAGCAGTCTGAATTCGATGGGAGTCAGGTTGATCTCCTCCGACTCCCGGGTGACCTTGCGCCGTTCCAGGTCTAGCGTGACGTTTCCCAGGCTCAAGGCCTGCTCCACCCTGCCCGGCTCCGGCATCCGGACCCGCCGCATGGCGGCCCGGATCCGGGCCAGCAACTCCCCCACCCCAAAAGGCTTGGTCAGGTAATCGTCAGCTCCCGCGTCCAGGCTGGCTACTTTTTCCCGTTCCTGGCCCCGGGCAGTGAGGACGATGATGGGGACTTCGGACCACTCCCGGAGGCGCCGGATGACTTCCTTGCCGTCCATATCCGGCAGCCCCAGGTCCAGCAAGACCAGGTCAGGCACCTGGGCCGCGGCCAGGGCCAGGCCTTCTTCGCCGGTCTCCCCCTCCAGCAGTTCATAGCCCTGGGTCACCAGCGTGGCTCGCAGGAAGCGCCGGATGTGGGCGTCGTCTTCAACCAGGAGAAGGCGCAGGCTCATCGAGTTCATGGGTCGCCTTGACGATCAGGGGTTGCCACTTCGGGGGCAGGCTCCCCCAGGGGCAGGGTAACAGTGAACGCCGCGCCGCCAGCCGGCCGGTTGGCCGCCCAGATCCGGCCCCCATGGGCCTCCACAATGCTCCGGCAGATGGTCAGCCCGAGACCGGCCCCCCGGGAGCGCCCCGGGGCCACCTGATAAAACTTCCCAAAGACCCGCTCTTCCTCTCCCAGGGGCAAGCCCGGCCCGTGGTCGGCGACTTCCAGCTTGAGCCGGTCCCCCTCAACCCGGCCGCTGATGTGGATGGGGGCGCCCTCCGGGGTGTATTTTACCGCATTCTCCAGGAGATTGACCAGCACCCGCTCCATCAACATCTGGTCCATCCGCACCAGAGGCAGGTCCGGCGGGATGTCGGTGATCACCGGGTGGTCCTTGAGATGGGCCTCCAACTGGGCCAAGGCCGCCCCCACGACCTCTTCCAAAGCCTCCCATTCCTTGAGCAGCTTGATCTCTCCGGCCTGCAAGCGGCTCATTTCCAGCAGGTTGTTCACCAGGCGTTCCAGGCGGTAGGCTTCTTCGTAGATCGCCTGGGCCAGTTCCCGCTTGGTCTCGTCATTCAAGTGTTTTTCCCCTTCGACGAGACTGCTGGCGGACCCGGCGATGACTGTCAACGGGGTCCTCAGATCGTGGGAAACCGAACTGAGCAGGGCGCAACGCATGCGTTCGGCCTCGATTTCCACCCGGCCTGCCTGGGTCTGCCGGAAGAGGCTGTCCCGTTCGATGGCCAGGGCAATCTGGCTCCCCAGGGCTTCCAGGAATTGCCGCGAGGCCGGATCGTTCAGGCGCAGGGGGTCGTCCGATTCCAGCCGCAACACCCCGATGACGGCATGGGAGGCCCTCAAGGGCAGGTAAAAGCCCTTGGCCCTGGGAAGAGTCTGCGTCCCCAGGCCGGCCAGATGCCCGTGGCGAAAAACCCACCGGCCCACCAGCTTTTCCCGGCCATATTCATCGTCAAACGGCTCTCCGGCCCGGAGGTGCAATTCCCCACCGGGGGCGGGGATCAGCACCGACACCCGGCTGCCGAAGATCGTGGCGACCTGGGCCAACACCGTCTGCAGCAAGTCCTGCAAGCTGTGGATCGCCGGGAGGGTCCGGCTCATTTCATAGAGCACCGCGGTCTGCCTTTCCTGGAGGCGGGCCATATGAGCCTGGTGGCGAATGCGGCTGGTCAGTTCGCCAATTAGAATGCTGACGGTGAACATCACCGCCAGATTAATGGCATACTCGGTGTTCTGCACCCCGAAGGAAAAATACGGTGGCATAAAAAAGTAAGCCAGAATGACGACGCTGAGCAGCGACACCAGGAGCGAAGGTCCCCGCCCCAGTTGGGCCGCGGCGATGACCACCAGCAGCAAGTAGATCATCACCAGGTTGGTGAGCGTCAGGTCCAGATAGGGGTGCAACCCCCAGAGAAGAGCCGTGCTGAGGCCCACGCCCGCCAGGGCCAGGACATACCTGGACCAGCCGGAGCGTCGGGTGGCTTCCAGCAAGCCTCTCGCCCCTGACTCCGTCCTCCCGCCGGCCTGGGGCGCGGTTAACATGCGCGGAAATCTTTCCGCCCCTGCGGGAAAAATCTTACTGGATTAAGGAACGCCGCCATGAGCCGAATTATGCTTCTCCGGGAAGAGGTAAATCTGACTTTCTAATATAGTAACAATTAGTTGGAAAGGTCAATTTTTATCCCGAGGCGGCGTTGGGTCTTCAGCGAGTCTCCGGGGCGGGCAATAAACCCACCCCGGCTTCGGCCACCGCGGTTAATATTGATTTGAGGTTAAAGGAAGAGTATTCGTACCCAGTTAAGACCTCTGCCAAAGTTCCTTAACCTGTCATGCTGAGGGGGCAGCCCGACCGGAGAATCTCGTAACTACAAGAAAATACGAGATCCTTCGCTCTGCTCAGGATGACAAAATAGCTTTTTGCAGAGCCCTCCAGTTGCAAAAAAATGCGGCACTGTAGGGGGGCACCCGCGTGTGCGCCCTCAATTCAGGGCGGACACCCAGGTCCGCCCCTGGGGGAAATTGTGGTTTGATTGCGAACATCAGGAGATATTGTCGCTATTCCGCCCTGGTGGCCCCGATCCACAACGGGCTTGACCGGATGGGGCGAATCAGCTAAAATCCAAACAAAAATCGCAGCTTGTGATCAAAGGATAGCTCTACCCAACTGATAACGCGAGGCCATTGGTGACCACCCTGAAGCGCGCCTGGCAACGTCTCACCGGGGCCACCCCGGGTAAAACCCAGGCGGACCTGGCGGAAAAATACAGCCATTTTCAGGCGTTGCTCTCGGCCAACAACCAGGTCTTGAGCCTGATGGCGGACATGGAAGAGAAGCTGTCGGGCGACTACCTCTTTGACCTCCAATACATCCGGGCCGCGGTCGGCCAGCTCCACCAGGAAACCGGCAGGTTGGTGGATGCCTTAAACGGACTGGGGACCAACCGCTATGGGGCCCTGGCCGAGGCCCTGGCCCGCATCAGCCGCGAGGTGGAGGAAGTCCTCACCCACCGCCGGGAAATTCCCGCCGCCCCCCTGGTGATTGACTTCGAGGACCTGTCGGCCGGCATGCATGAGGTGGTGGGGGGCAAGAACGCCAACCTGGGGGAGGTCAAGAACCGGGTGGGCCTGCCGGTCCCCGCCGGCTTCGCCATTTCCACTCACGCCTACAAGGTTTTCCTGGATCACAATCACCTGACGGCCCGGCTGACGGAATTGCTGGGCCACTGGCGCCTGGATGACCTGGACAGCCTGGCCCGGGTCAGCGAGGACTTGAAGCAGATGATCCTGGCCGCCCAGGTGCCCCCGGAACTGGAGGCGGCCATCGCCGCGGCCTATGAGCGCCTGACGGCCCGGGAGGGCCGCCCGCCCCTGGTGGCCATGCGCTCTTCCGCCGTGGGCGAGGACCTCACCCTGACCTTTGCCGGCCAGTACGCCACCTATCTCAATGTGCCCCCCGAGTCCCTGGTCAGCCGGTATAAGGATATCGTCGCCAGCCTGTTCACGCCCCGGGCCCTGTTTTACTACAAAAACAAGGGGTTCAAGGAAGAGGAGATGGCCATGGGGGTGGTGGTGATGCCCATGGTCCAGGCCCGGGCCAGCGGGGTGCTCTTCACCCGCCAGCCCGACGCCCCGGACCAGGAGGCCGCCTTCATCAACGCGGTCTGGGGCCTGGGCAAATACGCCGTGGCCGGCGTCATCAACCCGGATCACTACCTGGTGGCCTACCAGCCGCCGGGGCAGGTCCTGGAACAGACGATCCCCCCCAAGGAGGTCATGCTGGTCTGCCGGCCCCAGGGCGGCGAAGCCGAGGTGCCGGTGCCCCCGGAGCTGGTCAGCGCCCCCTGCCTGGACCAGGGCCAGATTACCCGACTGGTGGAGTGGGCCGCCGTCCTGGAGGCGCATTTCGCCAAACCCCAGGACGTGGAGTGGGCCCTGGACGAAGCCGGCGAACTCTGGCTGCTCCAGAGCCGGCCGCTGCAACTCTCCCCCCGGAAGGCCGCCGAGCCGCCGGCCCGGACCCTGAAGGATTACGTCGTGCTCATCGACCGCGGCACCGTGGCCTGCCGGGGCGTAGGGGCCGGCCCCGTCTTCATGGTGCGCCGGGATGAGGACCTGAAGAACTTTCCCGCCGGCGGCGTCCTGGTGGCCCGGCACACCTCGACCAAGTATGTCACCGTGATGCCCCAGACCGCGGCCATCATTACCGACGCCGGCAGCCCCACCGGCCATATGGCCCTCCTGTCCCGGGAATTCCAGGTGCCCACCATTCTCAATACCGAAAATGCCACCCAAATCCTGGCGCCGGGCCAGGTGGTTACCGTGGACGCCAACTATAACAACGTCTATGACGGCCTGATCCCGGAACTCCTGGAACCCCGGGATAAAAAAAATGACCTGGCCGACAGCCCGGTGTTGCAAACCCTGCAGGCCGTCGTCAAAAAGATCGTCCCCCTGAACCTGATCAACCCCGAGGACGCCGCCGCCTTCTCGCCGTCCCACTGCCGCACCATCCACGACATCGTGCGCTACGCCCACGAATATTCCATGCGGGAGATGTTCCGCCTCACGGAAAATGAAATCGACACCGCGGGCGAGGTGGTGGAACTGGAGTCGGGGCTGCCCATCAAGGTCAGGATCCTGGACCTGGGGGGTGTGCTCAAAAAGGGCTGGAGCCGCAAGGTCAGGCCCGAGCACGTGGACTCCCTGCCCTTTCAGGCTTTCTGGAAAGGCCTGACCGCCATGCGCTGGGCCCAGGCCAAACCCGCCGGGATCAAGGGCCTGTCTTCGGTTTTTGTCAAGGGGGAGGCCGAGGTGGCCCAGGGCGCCGACCCCTGGCGGGACCAGAGTTATGTCGTGCTCTCCAAAAATTACATGAATTTCAGTATTCGCCTGGGGTATCATCTCTCCACGGTGGAGGCCTACGTGTCGGACCAGGTGAACGACAACTACCTCACGTTCGGGTTCCGGGGCGGCGGCTCCACCCCGGAGCGCAAGGAGCGGCGCGCCCGGCTCATCGAGGCCATCATCGACCGCCTGCACCTGGAACACCGGCGCAAAGGCGAGCTCATCGAGGCCCGCCTGGCCAAGTACCCCGCCGAGCAGATGGCCCAGCGCCTGACCCTGCTGGGCAAACTCACGCACTACACTAAACAACTGGACATGGTGCTGTTTTCGGATAGTATTGTAGAATGGTATATTAAAGACTTCGTGCAGGAACACGTGGGGAAATAGGTTGGCGTCCCACGATTATCTCACAAAAGTTTTCAAGCCTTTTCTCCCTCCCCCAATGGGCTAAGCATTACCCACAAGTGGGGAAGTGGTTGATTCAATAAGTTTTTGGTGGCACAGGTTTTCAGCCTGTGCGAGGGATTTTCGCACAGCCTGGAAAGGTTGTGCCACCAGGCAGAAAAACTTATGGGTAAGGATAAGCCCTGGATGGGGGAGGACTGGGGTGGGGGTGAAATTGTTGGTCATCTCGGCACCGTATCCCCCTCCCCCCAACCCCCTCCCACCAGGGGAGGGGGAGTGAGGATAACCATTATTTCGCAAGGTATGTAGGGAACACGATACCAGGTAAATTATGCGCCGCTTCCCGTTTCTCGCCTCCCGGTACGCCCTGGCCTTATTGTTGGGGGTCAATTTGGCCCTGCTGGGGATCAGCATCTATCTGGGTCTTAATTCCGCCAACCAGATGAAGGAGATCGTCAAGGAAGACTTCAACCAGCAGCAACTGGTGCTGGCCAAGCATACCGCCAGTCTGCTGGAGCAGGACATCAACTTCCTGAAGCGGGAGCTGAGCACCCTCAACTTCTCTCCTTCCATCCAATACCTGGAGCCGCTGTCCTGGGCCAACCGCATGCGGGCCACCCTGGCCATCCGTCCGGGAAGAAGGCGTGGTGGAAATTCTGCGGCTCACCCCGGACGGCAACCGGGCCTACCAGATGGACCGCCGGGGACGTGGACCAGATCACCACCGGCTCCTTCAAGGACGCGCCGTTCCTGGCGTGGGCCGCCAAACCGGAACACAAGGGCCAGGTCCTGGTGATGCCGGTGTCCACCGACAATCCCCCACTACGTCGGGCCGCCTCATCACCGTCATGGCCGTCCCCACCTATGAGATGTCGGTGGACGAAGCCCATCCCCACCCCTCCGGGGCCTTCACCGGGGTGCTGGCCTTCTATATCGACGCCCATGCCCTGGCCAAAAAATTTACCCAGGGGATCCGAAGCGGCAAGACCGGTTATGCCTGGATCATGGATAGCGAGGGCATCTTTCTGAGCCATCCGGAGCGTGATTTTATCGGCAAAAACGCCTTTACGGTGCGCAAAGAACGGATGCCCGCCATCTCCTTTGACGCCATCAACCAGATCCAGCGGGAGAAGATGCTGGCCGGCAAGGAAGGCTGTGGGCACCTACATCTCCGGCTGGCACCGCGGCATGGCCGGCGAAATCCAAAAACTCATCGCCTATGCCCCGGTCAAGCTGGAAGACCAAAATCTGGTCCAGGAGCAATAAACCGGCCGCCTCCTGGTCGGTGGCGGTGGTGGCCCCGGCCAGCGAAGTGGAAGGGCGTGATCCATACCCTCTATACCCGGCAGTTCTACCTCCAGGTCATCATCGGCCTGGTGGTCCTGTCGGGCACCATCGTCATGCTCAATTTCCGCTATGAGCAGCAATTTTCCTCCAGCCTGGAAGAAGAAGTGAACCGCCAGAAGGAAAAATTGCAGAAATCCGAAGCCCGCTACCAGGGCCTGGTGGAAAACGCCGCGGACCTGATCTACACCGTGGACGGCGACGGCCGTATCCTGTCCATCAACCGCTACGCCGCCAACCTCTTTGCCACGGCCCGGTCGGCGGTCAAGCCGGCAAGCGTGGACGGCGTGATCGAGGGCACTTCCCAGGAGTTCGTGGGGCGCACCCTCTACGACATCTTTAGACCAAAAATCCGCCGACTTCCACCTGGAGTGGCTCCGGGAAGTCAAGGAAACGGGCAAGGTCAGGAGCAAGCGCCACCCGGTGGGCATCGGCGACCAGGAATTCTGGTTCTCCACCAGCATCGTGGGCATCAAAGACGAGCACGGCGAGCATCTTCGCCTACGAGATCATTTCCCGGAACATCACCGGCCGCAAGGCCATTGAAGACCGGATGATCAACATGGAAAAGCTGGCCTCCATCGGCACCCTGGCCGCGGGTGTGGCCCATGAGATCAATAATCCCATGACCGTGATCCTGGGCTTCACCGAGCACCTGCTGGAACAGACCGAAGTCTCTGCCCGAGATCCACGAAACCCTCCAGATCATTGAGGACGAAGGGCTGCGGTGCAAAAAAATCGTCGAGAATCTCCTGACCTTCGCCCGCACCCCGGAGCGCACCGAAACCAGTGCCGAGGTCAACGGCCTCCTGGAAAAAACCCTGGCGGTGGTGAAAAATACCCTGCTGACCAAAAAAATCCGCCTGGAAACCAGCCTGGCCCCGAACCTGCCCCTGGTCCAAGGGCGACCCCCAGGAATTGCGGCAGGTCTTTATCAACCTGATCAACAATGCCGCGGGACGCCATGCACGGGCGGCGGGGTCCTCAAGGTCAACGACCATCCTGGCCCCCGACGGCAAGCGCGTGGCCATCGAATTCATCGACACCGGCTCCGGCATCCCCCGGGAGGCCCAGGCCAAGATCTTCGACCCCTTTTTCACCACCAAGGAGACCGGCAAAGGCACCGGCCTGGGCCTGTCCATGAGCTACGGCATTATCACCAAATTCGGCGGGAACATCATCTTCACCAGCTACCCCGCGGACGAATATCCCGACAAGCACGGCACCACCTTTACCGTTTACCTGCCCATTATTCACCGGCCCCGAGGCCGAGGCGGCCAGCCCGACGGAGGGTGCGCCCGAGACAACCGCAGCCATCTCATAAAGAGGGAAGCAGTAGCACCTGGGCCCCGGCCCACCCGTAATATCTGAAAAGATAGCAGGACGACAATGCTCGACAATGCTTCTGCAACTTTGAACCTTGAACTTTGAACTTTCCTTAACAGGAGGACAAGATGCCGGAGCGGATACTGGTCGTTGACGATGAGCCCAATATGCTCAGGTTGCTGAAAACCATCCTGATGGATAAGACCGGCTATGAGGTCACCACGACCAATAATCCCCTGGAAGTGAGCAAAATGCTCCAGGAAGATCATTATGATCTGGTGATCACCGATCTCAAGATGCCCTTGGTGGATGGCATCGACCTCATCGGCATCGTCAAAGGTATCGACGCCACCCTGCCCATCATTGTGATTACCGCTTACGGCACCATCGAGACCGCCGAAGAGGCCATCCAGAAGGGCGCCTACGATTTCATCACCAAGCCCTTCCGCAAGGAGACCATCCTCATCACCATCAAACGGGCCCTGGAGTGGAAGCGGATGCAGGGTGAACTGGCGGACCTGAAGAAACAGTAGTCAGTTGCCAGTGGTCAGTTGGCGCTTATCAGTTATAGCGGGACCAGGCCTCCAAAATCCGGCCTCCACGCCACGCCCTCCAGCTAACCACTAACCGCTGACTACTGGCAACTGACTACTGACTACTGACAACTGACTACTATGTTTAAATTCCTGCGACGATTCCTGAAAGAACGAAGTGGACGAACAGGTCCGCTTGCAGGAAAAATTTGCCCATTTCCGCCACCTCCTGGACAACAACAACCAGGCCCTGGAAACCATGGCGGACATGGAGGAAAAACTCTCCGGCGATTACGTCTTCGACTCCAGCTATCTCTATTCCCAGGTCGCATCTCCTGGGTGCAGCAGATCAGCGGCATGGTGACCGCCCTCAATCTCCTGACCCAAAATCGCTATAGCGACCTGGTCCCCATCTGCCGAGCGCCTCCAGGCACGAGATGCTGGCGGAGTCCTGGAGGCGGTCCCCACCATCCCGGACACCCCGTTTATCCTGCCCCTGTCGGCCCTGGACCAGGACCTGGCCCCGGCGGTGGGCGGCAAGATGGCCAACCTGGGCGAGATCGGCAACCGCGTCGGCCTGCCGGTGCCCCAGGGCTTCGCCATTACCGCCGCGGCCTACAAGCGCTTTCTGGAATCCTCCAGCCTGGCGGCCGACATCGAAGCCAAGCTTGTCCGAGGCCAGCATCCAAGACCTGGATAGCCTGAAGACCATCAGCCGGGAACTCCAGGCCATGGTGCGCCAGGCCCCCCTGCCCCCGGACCTGGAAGCAGGCCATCGTCCAGGCGGGCCGGGACCTGCCCACCCGCTGGCTGGCGGTGCGCTCCAGCGCCGTGGGCGAGGACACCGAATTCTCCTTTGCCGGCCAGTTTGCCACCCTTCTCAACGTCGACGCCGCCTCTTTGCCCGAGCACTACAAGGAGATCGTGGCCAGCAAGTTCACCTCCCGGGCCATTTTTTACTGGAAATACCAGCAATTTTCCGTCAACGCCCTGCCCATGGCCGTGGGCGTCCTGGCCATGGTCCCGGCCCGGGCCAGCGGCGTCATGTTTTCCCTGGACCCCCACGCCCCCCAGGACGACACCGTCATGGTTTCCGCGGTCTGGGGCCTGGGCAAGTACGCGGTGGACGGCACCGTGTCCCCGGACCTCTTTACGGTGAGCCGCGCAGGACCCCTACCCCATCACCCGGCGCCGGGTGGTCCGAAAAACCCGTGGCCCTCGACCTGCAGCCCGGACGGGGGCGTGGAGGAGATTGCCCTGGCGCCTCGACCAGGCCCAGGCCCCCAGCCTCACCGACGACCAGGTCCGGACCCTGGCCGATATCGCCCTGGAGTTGGAGGAACATTTCGGCGCGCCCCAGGACATTGAGTGGACCGTGGGGGAGGCGGGCAACATCATCATCCTGCAATCCCGGCCCCTCCGGATCAGCACCCCGGCCTTTGCCGAAGAGGCGCGGCACCCCGTGCCCGAACCCATGGTGGCCCCCTTCTCCACCACGGCATCCGGGCGGTGGGGGGCGTCGCCGCCGGCCGGGTCCACCTTTTCCTCCACGATGAAGACGTCAACCTGCATTCCCCCGGGGCGCCGTGGTGGTGGCCCGCCAGCCTTCCGCCCGCCTGGTCCTGGTCATGGACCGCATCGCCGCCATCATCACCGAAGTGGGCAGCCCCACCGACCACATGACCATCCTGGCCCGGGAGTTCCGCATTCCCACCCTGGTGGAGGTGGGCGGCGCCACCAAGATCCTCCACTCCGGCCAACTGGTCACCGTGGATGCCGACGCCGCCCTGGTCTATCCCGGCATCCTGCACGAACTGCTGGCACGCCAGGTCAAGCCCGATGAAGAATGGCGCAGCGACCCGGTCTTTCTCAAATTGCGCCGCATCTTGAAGTCCGTCTCCCGCTTGAGTCTCCTCGACCCCGGAGAGCCCGGACTTTCAAGCCGCCAACTGCCGCACCCTCCACGACATCACCCGGTTCTGCCACGAAAAGGCCATGGACGCCATGTTCGTCCCGGACATGGAGAAGGCCCTGGATTCCCACCACGTCAGCCGCCTCAAGACCGACCTGCCCCTGAACCTGTTCGTCCTCGACCTGGGCGGCGGCCTCAAGGTCACGGGCGACGACCAGGTGACCGAAGACGACATCACCAGCCGCCCCTTCAAGGCCCTGCTCCGGGGTTTTCACCACCCCGGCGTCACCTGGGCCGGCCAGGTGGCCCCGGACCTCAAGGGCTTTATCTCGGTCTTCGCCAACACCATGTACGACACCGCCAAGGCCGAGCGCGGCCTGGGGGGCAAGAGCTTCGCCATCGTCACCGAGTCCTACCTCAATTTCAACTCCCGCATCGGCTACCACTTCGGCATCGTCGACGCCTTCATTTCGGAGGAGAAAAACGACAACTACATCAGCTTCCAGTTCAAAGGCGGCGCCGCGCAGATCGACCGCCGGGAGCGCCGGGCCCGCCTGGTCAAACAGCTCCTGGACGACCTGGGCTTCAAGGCCCGGACCAAGGGCGACCTGGTCCAGGGCCGCCTGGTCAAACTCTCCCTCCTGGAAACCGAACAGACCCTGGAACTGGCGGGGCTGCTCATCGCCTTCTGCCGCCAACTCGACCTGGCCCTGTCCTCCGACGCCGTCATGGAGCGCATCCTTAATGCCTTCAAAACCGGAGACTATAGCCTCAAATGCCTCCGGCCCCAGGAAGCCGCCGCCGGGTAGAGGGAGATAAAAGGGAAAGCATTGTTTTGAGGGGAAGGCCCGGGGACATCTCTATGAAAAAATACCCCGCCCTCCCCTCAAACTCCCCTATCAGTAGGGGCGACCCGTTGGGTCGCCCTTTTTTCTCCTGCCCCAGTCCCAGCCCTCTCTCGTTCCCAAGTTCCAGCTTGGGAACGCAAATTTTAGCCCAAGCTCAGTCTGGGCTCCTCACCCCAAAACGGGTTGGTTGTTGCCAAAAATAGAGGGGTTGGCGCGGTGAGTTTAGCCGCAAACGGAGAAGGGCGACCCGACGGGTCGCCCTTGATTATTCTATAATTTTACCTAAGGGATTGGGGGTGGGCGATTGGGTTTCTTTATAAAGGGGGAAAGGGCACTTGCGAACCCTTTGCACCCGCCCACCCAAAAGCGGTTAGATTACGGCCATCCCGGCTATTTTGGCCGCGGTCTCGGCCCGCTTGGCCTTCCACATGGCGCCCAGGATGATGAAGGCGCCGCCGAGCAGGGCGAATGCACATGATGAGAAAGCTGGCCTTCATGAGAATATTGATGGTGGGCTCGGCTCACCGACATCAGCCCCAGTTTCGTCAGATACTTGGGGATGGCCAGGGCCCGGCTCACCGCCACGACCAGCATGATGCTGCCCATGACGACCTTGATCATGTGTTCTTTGACATAGGTGGTGCCGATGGCCCCCAGCTGCACCCCCAGAAGGGACCCGGCCAGGATGATCAGGGTGAGGCGGATATCCACCATGCCGTGCATGGCCCATTTGATCGTCCCGAAAAATCCCATGATAAAGGCGATGACCAGTTCGGTGGCCGAAGCTACCAGGCCCCCTGCCCCCATGCCGTAGATCATGCCGGGCACCCCGATGAAGCCGCCCACCGCGATGGTGGCCGCCATCATGCCGGTGGCGAAGCCGATGGGGATGGTGAACCACAGGGAGATGCGTACCTTGGCGGTCTTGAAGTACATCATGGGCGGAATATTGAAGGACTGCAGCCACTTGGCCAGGGCCGGAACCTTCTTCCACCGCACCGGCCTTGCCGGTCTTCCAGGCGTCGTAGAAGACGTAGCCGCCCACCACCACCAGGATGACCACGAAGGAGACGCTGACATAGAGGTTGGAGCCGGCCTGGCCCCATGTGGCCAGAATCCACTCCTGGATCTTGATGCCTACCCAGACCCCCAGGCCCGCCGAGACCGCCATGACCAGGCCCAACTTGATGTCCACCTGGCCGTACTTCCAACGCTTATACGCTCCCACCATGGCCTTGGGGAACTTGTGGCACATGTTGCTGGCCACGGCCACGGTCCCGGGCACCCCCAGGCTCATCATGCCCGGGGTCAGGACAAAGGCGCCGCCGGAGCCGATAAAGCCGCTCACCAGGCCGCCGATAAAACCTACGACGAATAAGAAGGCGATGTTCCATTATGTTCAAGTCGATAAATTGCACCTTGGTGGCGACGTCATGCATGGTCTTGCCTCCTTCAGATCATCCGGTTAAGATATATAAGAAATTACGGGTTAGGCATTCAGACTGAATCTGCGGGCGAGGACGCTTTCTCGGCGCCGGCCGCTTCGCCGCCACCCGGGGCTGCACCTTCTTGGTGGCTTCGATACCCAAAAGCGACCACAGGTTGGAGGCAAAAGCGCCATGCACAAAGGAGAAGGCGAACACCGTGGAATGGGCAGCGCCGCAAAGATGCCGCCCTTGGTGAAGTATTTCATGACGGTGCCTGAGTTGGTAAACACTGCGGCATAGAGGGCCACGGCACCCAGCCCCAAACCAATGGTCTTGCCGATCAACTTCCCTCTGTTCGCCGTTTCGTGATGTTCATTGAGCCATGATCTGTTCTCCTTGATATCCTGAGATGCTGAAGACGGGGAGAGGAATCTCCCCCGTGATTTCCTCGTCCTTGATGCCCGCATCGGTGATGACGAAGTCGATGCGCTTGACTTCATGGTTCAGGTCCTTGATGGCCCCGGCCAGCTCCTCGAATTTCACCACGTGCTCGCTGTGGATGCCCTGGCCGGCCAACTCGGACTCCACCGTTACCCAGGCCTCTTGAGCCCGCTGGGTGAACTTTGCCCCGGAGATGCTGATTGTAAGGGGAAAAGAACTTGCCCGTCTGGGCCAGGGCAGGATTGACGCTCATGGCGATAATGTCGTACCCCAGACGCTGGGAGAGGTTGGCGGCATAATCGACTACGCCGTTGGTAAAGGCGTAATCCTTGCCCACCACCAGGATCTTGCGCTTCACCTCGCTGGCCGGTGGTGGAGCAGAATCGCCATTCTCGGTTCAGACTCCGGACTCGGAGCTTTCGAATTCCGCTCCCGATTTTGCCGCTTGCCGTTTTTTCGCATAAAGTTCTTCATGGTTTTGACCTTCCCCTCTGTTTCCTGTTGCCCACCTGGATAGGGGGGAGTTGTTCTTGCCTTTATACCCATACAAGAACCTTGCCAAAATGTGCATATTTGTATCTTACTGAAATTACAGTCAATTATTATGATCGAGATTTAACCCCCAGGATTTGGTTTGTATTGCACTATGCAACAGCTCACGAGTATAGCAGATTTAATTAGCTATATATTTCAATGTAGTTACTCATTATTGCAACACTGGCGGCCCCTGGATTGCAAAATGCAACACTCACTCGCACCAGGCCCCGGGAGATCAAATTTTCTAGGAAAATCAGAAAATTAAAAAAGCCGGCTTAGGAGCAATTCATTGCTGTTTCCAGGGATTATTTCTTATAATTATTTGGGTATACGCACGCTTGACCTCAGGAAGGGGTTATCTTGTATGGTTTTTTTCCGGAAAGCAACCGAAGAAGAACGCCCCAAGCCGGCCCAGGAATTGGTGGAACTGCGCACCGCCGTGCAAAAGGCCCACTTGCCCGAGGCGGTGGCCGCCATTGCCGCCAAGGAGTTGGAGCGGCTGGACAAAACCGATCCTTCCGTGGCCGAATACTCCATCGGCATCAACTACCTGGATTATCTGATCTCCCTGCCCTGGAATCGCTTTACGGAAGATAACCTGGACCTGAAAAGGGCCGAGCGCATCCTGGAGTCCCAGCACTACGGCCTGCATCACGTCAAAGAACGCATCCTGGAGTACCTGGCGGTCCGCACCCTGTGCAGCGTGCAGACCTCCCAGATCCTGGTGGTGGACGACGAAGAAATCGCCCGGACCAACCTGGAATATATCCTGCGCAAAGAAGGCCACCAGGTGAGCACCGCGGCCAATGGCCTGGAAGCCCTGGAAAAAGTCAAGGCCCAGGAGTTCGACGTCGTCCTCACCGACCTGAAGATGGAGAAGATGGACGGCATCCAGCTCCTGGAATCCGTCAAGCAGATCGCCCCCCACACCGAAATCGTCATGGTCACCGGCTATGCCACGGTGAGTTCCGCGGTGGACGCCCTGAAAAAAGGCGCCGCCCACTACCTGTCCAAGCCCATCAAGCTGGATGAACTGCGGGCCACGGTGCGGGAAATCATCGACAAAAAGCGCCACATGCAGATGAACCGGGGGCCTGTCCTGTGCTTCGCCGGCCCTCCCGGCACCGGCAAGACTTCCATCGGCCAGGCCATCGCCGAGGCCCTGGAGCGCAAGTTCGTCCGCCTGTCCATGGCGGGCCTCAGGGACGAAGCGGAACTCCGGGGCCACCGGCGCACTTACGTGGGGGCCATGCCCGGGCGCATCATCAACGAACTCAAGCGCCTGGAGGTCAAAAACCCCGTGTTCATGCTGGATGAAATCGACAAGATCGGCCAGGACTTTCGGGGCGACCCGGCCTCGGTGCTCCTGGAAATCCTGGACCCCCAGCAAAACGCCAACTTCGTCGACCACTACGTGGACGTGCCCTTTGACCTGTCCGGCGTCATGTTCATCACCACCGCCAACGTGGTGGAGAGCCTTGCCGGCGCCCCTCCTGGACCGCCTGGAGGTCATCTATTTTCCCGGCTACACCGAGCACGAAAAAGTCCAGATCGCCAAAACACTTCCTCATCCCCCGGCAACTTCGGGAACACGCCCTGGGGCACCTGGGGATCGAATTTACCGATACCGCCGTTGCCAAGATCATCAGCGGCTACACCCGGGAGGCGGGTCTCCGGAACCTGGACCGGGAAATTGCCATGGTCTGCCGCAAACTGGCCCGCATCTGCGTCCAGGGCAAGGGCACCTGCGCCCTCAGTCCGTGGACGAAGAACTGGTGGAGAAATTCCTGGGCCCCCGGAAATTCACCCATGAAGTGGCGGAGGTCGGCAATCAGGTGGGGGTGACCACGGGACTGGTCTGGACCGAGTTCGGCGGCGAAATCATCTTCGTGGAAGCCATCCCGCATGCGGGGGCACAAGCAGTTGCATCCTCACCGGCTCCCTGGGCACCGTTTTGCAGGAGTCGGCCCAGACCGCGCTGAGCTATATCCGCAGCCACGCCGAGCAGTTCGGCCTGGACCCGGACTTTTTCACCGAGAGCGACATCCACATCCACCTGCCCTCCGGGGCCATCCCCAAAGAAGGACCCTCCGCCGGAGTCACCATCGCCCTGGCCCTGCTCTCGCTCCTCACCGGCCGGCCGGCCCGCCGGGACGTGGCCCTAAGCGGGGAACTGACCCTCTCCGGCCGCATCCTGCCGGTGAGCGGCATCCGGGAAAAGGTCCTGGCCGCCCAACGGGCCGGGGTTCAAGTGGTGGTCTTCCCCAAGGCAGAATGACGTGGATATCGTGAACCTGGAAGAGCAAGTCAAGGCGGGCCTGGAAATCGTCCTGGCCGACGCCATCGAACCCCTGGTGGACCTGGTGCTGCTACCGAAGTGAGTTAGCGGTCATGAAGAAACAAAGATTCAGAATAATCGGCATGGCTGTCTTTTTAGGCCTGGCGATGGCGATTCTGGATAATATTCTTGATTATCATATCTTTAAAAATCCAACTTTAATTGATTTGTTTATATTTCGTGTGGCTCCCCATGAACTATATGTTCAGATTATCCACGTATCATTGTTCCTCATTTTAGGGGTGATCCTTGCAAGATACATTAATAAAGTAAAACAAGCTGAAATCATATTTATCAAAAAAGAACAGCAACTTTCCACCTTAACAGCCCAACTTCTTAATATTCAGGAAATTGAGCGTGATCGCATCTCCAGAGAATTGCATGATGAACTTGGGCAGTCCATGATGTTCTTAAAATTCCAATTGAGTTCTATCTGCGATAGTTTGCATCCGGAAAATGAATCATTGGCGAATGAATGCGGACAACTGCTTAGGCATCTTGATAAATTCATCGATAACATACGGCGCCTTGCACAAGATTTAAGTCCTAAGCTCCTGGAAGATTTAGGACTTTCTTCTGCTGTGGCTTTCATGATTGAAGAATTTTCCAGGAATTTACATATTACCTCCCATGCTGAAATCGACGAGGTTGATGACTTGCTTTCTCCCCAGGTTCAGCTAAGTCTATACCGAATTTTCCAGGAAACTTTGACCAATATCAGCAAACATTCTCATGCCACCAACATCTCTTGCCTTTTGAAAAAGAGAACCAACCATGTTTATGCCGAGATACGGGATGATGGCCAAGGATTTAATCTCAAAAATTTACTTTCTCACCACCCCAAACTAAAGAGATTCGGCCTCACTACCATTAATGAACGGGTCCGATTGATCGGAGGCGTTCTTGAAGTAGACAGTCTAGAGGAGCGGGAACCAGGATATCTTTGACCGTGCCTTTAGATGGAGGCCAATAAGATGCGAACTTATAAAATTTTTTTAGCTGATGATCATGTTCTCTTTAGCGAGGCAATAAAGAGGGCGATTAACGGAACGAAGGGCCTGGAAGTAACCGGAGAAGTGAGCGATGGTCAAGAGCTGATGATTCTTTTAAAAACTTCTGTTCCCGATTTGATAATTCTCGATATCAGCATGCCCAAAGTGTCGGGTTTGGAAGCGGCTAAAATAATTAAAGACAATTACCCGCGGGTAAAGATCCTCATGCTAAGCATGCATAAAACCATCGGGCACATCAAAGCTGCTTTTGAGGTTAAGGTTGACGGTTATTTACTGAAGGAAAATGCTTTTGAAGACCTTATAAAGGCGATAGAGGTCATTAAGCAGGGTGGTTTATATATTTCGCCATTAATTTATAACCAGCTAAGGGATTTTATGCAACATGGAACCACACAGATTCCGGGAAAACCTTTGAGTGAGCGCGAACATAAAGTATTGTCGTTACTATCATCCGGCATGACATACAAAGATATTGCAAAACATCTAAGCATCTCTCCTGGAACGGTGCAAGCGTATTTTACTAATATCAAATCTAAGCTGCAAATGAAAGATATGGCCCATTTAATTGAATATGTAAAAAACAGAAGACTGGATTTAGAGGAATGAAGCAAGATTTTAGCTGAGGCAGTAACGTCTGTTGAGCCCAGGCGCCCCGCTCCCCCAAAGCAGCTTCACGTCCCGCCGTTCAAGTCGTAGCGTTTGAGTTTGCGCCACAGGGAGACCCGGTCGATCCCCAGGATTTCCGCGGCCTTGGTCTTGTTGCCGTTCACCTGCTTGACGACCCAGGAGATATATTCCTTCTCATTTTCTTCCAGGGTGGAGAACTCCCGGCGCTGATGGCGCTGGACCTGGAAGATGGGGCTGCTGGAAATCCAGGGGCAGGTGCTGCATCTCGATGAGCCCGCCGTTGCACAAGGTCACGGCCCGCTCCATGATGTTTTCCAACTCCCGGATATTCCCGGGAATTCGTAATGCAGCAACACCTCCATGACCTCGTCGGCGATCTTGTCGATCTTTTTCCCCTGGGCCTCGGCGAACTTCCCCAGGAAGTGCTGGCATAGAAGCGGGATGTCGTCCTGGCGCTCCACCAGGGTGGGCACCTGCAGGGTGACCACGTTGATGCGGTAATAGAGGTCCTGCCGGAAAGTTGCCCTGCGTCCACCTCGCCTTTCAGATCCTTGTTGGTGGCGGCCAGGACCCGGATGTCCACGGGGATCTCGGTGGTGCCCCCCACCCGCATCAGGGTCTTGTCCTGGAGGACCCGCAGCAGCTTGACCTGCATGGACGAAGGCATATCGCCGATTTCATCCAGGAGGATCGTGCCCCCGGAAGCCGCTTCCAGCAGGCCCTTTTTGACCCCCCGGGCCCCGGTGAAGGCTTCTTTTTCGTGGCCGAAGAGCTCGTTGGCCAGCAATTCTTCACTGAAGGCGCCGCAGTTGATGGCCAGGAAGCGGTTGTCGGCCCGGGGGCTGAGATGATGGATGGCCTTGGCCACCAGTTCCTTGCCGGTGCCGGTCTCCCCCAGGATAAGCACCGTGGCGTCGCTGGGGGCAATCTGTTCGATGGTCTGTTTCAGCAGCTCGATCTTGGGGCTCTTGCCCACCAGAAAGGGCACCGCCCTCTGGCTCTGCACCTGGCGTTTCAGTTCGGTGACTTCCTGGCGCAGGGAGCGCTTTTCCAGGGCCTTGCTCACCAGGATGCGCACCTCGTCAATCTTGTAAGGCTTGGGCAGGTAGTGATAGGCCCCTTTCTGCATGGCCTCCACCGCGGTGGACACCGTGGCAAAGCCGGTAATCATGATGACTTCGGTGTCCGGGATAAAGCTCCTTGGTGCGCTCCAAGACCTGCAAGCCGTCCACCTGCTGCATGCTGCAGATCCGTCATGACCAGGTCGAACTCCTGTTTTTCCAGTTCCTTGAAGGCCAGGACGCCGCTTTCCACCGCCACGGTGTCATACCCTTCCTTCTTGAGCACATGGTCCAGGTTTTCCCGGGCGATCAATTCATCTTCGACGATGAGGATCTTGACTGCGTCTCATCATGAGGACCTCTCTGGCTTGACCTCGGGATTATACGGCATCCGGATAGTAAACCTGGTGCCCTCCCCCTCTTTGCTGTCCACCGCAATGTGCCCGTGGTGTTTTTCGATGATCCCGTAAACGATGGACAGGCCCAACCCGGTGCCCACGCCCACTTCCTTGGTGGTGTAGAAGGGATCAAAGACCCGGTCCAACTCGTCCTTGGGGATACCCACCCCGGTATCCTCGATGGTGATGACGGCCTCCTGGCTTGGCGGGGTCGGTCACGGCGGCGATGCGAATCTCCCCGGGGGTCTCCTTGATGGCCTGGATGGCGTTCATCAGAGATTCAAGAAAGACCTCCTGCATCCGCTGGGCGTCCAGTTCCAGGATCAGGTCCCAGGGAACCTCGTCCACCAGGTCGATCCCCGGAGGCACCTGGCTGGAGATGAGCCGGATGGAGCGCTTGACCACGTCCTCCAGGGGAGTGGGCTTCAGGGAGAATTCCCGCACCCGGGAGAACTCCAGCAGCCCCTTGACGATATCCCGGGCCCGGTAGACCTCCTGCTCCACGTTGGTCAACATTTTCCTGACGAATTCCAGGTCGGCCTGATCCAATTCCTCCAGGATGATCTGGCAGGAGGTGGAGATGTTATTGAGGGGATTGTTCAACTGGTGGGCAATCCCGGCGGTCAAGACCCCCAGGGAGGACATCTTTTTCCCCTGGACCAGTTGGTCCTGGCGCCGTTCCAGTTCCCCCACCATGCGGTTGAAGGCTTCCACCACCCGCTGGGTTTCGTCCCGGGTATCCAGGACCGGCAGGGGCTTGAAATCCCCCTGGGCAATGCGCCCGGTGGTATTCTCAATCACCCGCAGGGGCAGAATGATCTTGCGGCTGACGATGTAAATGATAAACCCCATGAAGGCCAGAAAGACCACCACGGAGATGAGCAGCTGGGTCTTCAGGGTGGTGATGATTTCCAGAATCCGGAGGCGCTCGAAGGTCACCAGCTTCACCGAGAGGTCCACCAGGGCCTTTCCCCGGGTCCGCAACTGTTCTTCCAGACCCCGGCTTCCGGTTGGCCCCGCTTCCCGGATTCGGCCAGTTGCTTCATCAACCCCTGGTAGACGAGCAGATCCTTCTTAAAGGTATCCATCTGGGAAGCCACCTTCAGGTTTTGACATCGGGACGATCGTGGCCAGACACCTCCAGGGCTTTTTGGGTATAACGCTGGTTCTGCTTGAAAATCCTCATCCAGGCCGTAGAGCAGATAATTCTTCTCGTAGCGGCGAATCTCCAAGACGATCTCCCGCAGATCATCGGCGATCTGGACCACGTGCTGCTTCAGCTCGATGGCGTGGAGGTAATGGTAGGAAAAGCCGCCGATGAAGCCGATGGCCAGGACGCAGGCGGTGAATCCCAAGATCACCTTCTGGCGAATATTCAGATACACAGCGCATCCTCCTCGAGGCGGCCAAAATCGCGTGGCCCGGCCCGCTCAGCCGGAAATCACCGCGTCGCCATGGTCTCATCGGCCATTCGATTTTTGCAACACTATCCATTGGTCAAGAGAACTATCTCAGATGGCTTTACCGTTTTGAGAGCAAGCCCATTCCTATCCCGTCAAATGTGTGATTCCCTAAAGTTCCACTTAACTTTCCATAAGTTTGCCATGCTTTGCTGCATTATGCAACAGGATTAGTTATGCGCAGAGAATCATATGGAACATTGACACTTTGTGAGATTTTTAACATACTATCCCCGCAATCCGAACTTATTATCTGGGAGGGAACAGGCAGGATGGATATTTATCTTCCCATTGCGGGTATGAGCATTAATTTTTTCCTGATCCTGGGGATCGGAGGCCTGGTGGGTTTCCTCTCCGGGCTGTTCGGGGTGGGCGGCGGTTTTCTTCTCACCCCGCTGATGATGATGATCGGCATACCGCCGGCGGTGGCGGCGGCTTCCGACTCCAACCAGATCGTGGCCGCAGCCTCCTCCGGGGCCTTTGCCCATTGGCGTCTGGGCAATGTGGACTTCAAGATGGGCCTGGTGATCCTGGCCGGCGGCATCTTCGGCGGCACCATCGGGGTGCAATTGGTCAAGATCCTGCGGGCCATGGGCAACTTCGAGTTCGTCATGAAGGTGGTGTATGTGCTCATGTTGGGCCTGGTGGGCGGCGCCATGTTCATAGAGAGCCTGGCGCACCATCCGCCGCAGCAAGGGCTCGGCCGCCGAAGGCGTGGTGGCGGCCCCGGTGACTGAGTCCAGCCTCACCCGGATGTTCAACAAACTGCCCTTAAAGATGAACTTCGAGCGCTCCGGGACTCAATACTTCGGCCATCTTCCCCTTCGCCATCGGCACCACCGTGGGCATCATGGCGGCCATCCTGGGGGTAGGCGGCGGGTTTATCATGGTTCCGGCCATGATTTATATCATCGGCATGCCCACCATCGCCGCCATCGGCACCGACCTGTTTCAGATCGTGCTCACCTCGGCCAACGTCACCCTGCAGCAGGCCTTTGTCAACCACACCGTTGACCTCCTGCTGGCCCTGATCCTCCTGAGCGGCTCCACCATCGGGGCCCAGTTCGGGGCGGTAGCGGGCAAACGCCTCAAAGGCGAACAGATTCGCATCCTGCTGGCCATCATCGTGCTGGCCTTGACCGTCAAGATCTTCTTAGACCTGGTGCTCACCCCCAGCGATCTGGTGAGTCTGGCGACCAGCGGCGGGGGGCACTAAGATGAAACGATCCCTGACTCTCGCTCCTCGCCTGCTGCCTGGGATGCCTCTGGGGTGGGCCAGGCCCTGGCCATCGCCCCGGAAGCGCAACCGAAGGTGGTTACTTCGGCCTCGAAAAACGTCGTCGAGATCGGTCTGTCCTACCACGGGGATCAGAATCTTCTTCTTCGGGGTCAATCCGGTGCCCGGGGCCGATGTGGTCATTAAGCTCACCGCCGAAAAAGAAGAAGCGGTCAAGCTCTCCATGAAGGGCCGGGTCGGTCCCTTCTGGATGACCGTGAAGCAGTACGAAGTCACCGGTTCCCCCTTCATCTACAAAATCCACGCCAGCAAACCCCTGGACCAGATTATCTCCAAGGAAACCGCCCAGCAGTTGGAACTGGGGTATGACGCGGTGCGGGACAAGATGAAGATGCACCTGATTCGGGGCAAGGCGGCCCCAGAGGATGCCGGGTGGTCTGGCAGGGGTTGCTCAAGATCAAGGAGAGGGCCAACCTCTATAACATCGTGGACCGACCCCAAGCGGCTGGAGATCTCCGAAGGCAAGCTCTTCAAGCATTATTTCCGCTTTCCCCCCGCGGCCACGGAAGGCCGTTATCAGGTGGAATCCTACTGTTTTCTAAGGATGGGAACTGGTGGGCTACGGCAAGGATGTTATTGAGATCAAGAAAGGTGGGCCTGGAACACTGGCTTACCCAAACCTCAAAGAAAATGCCGCATCTTTTATGGGATCATGGCGGTTATTATCGCCCTTGGGGCCGGGTTGCTGGTGGGGGTACATCTTCGGGAAGGGAGGACACCATTAATGGCGGCGGAAAAAGCTAAGTCAATTGCGGTGGCGGTAGATGGGTCCGCCCCTGGTTGGGAAGCCATGCAGCGGGCCATCAATATGGCCCGGTTAATGGCGTTGCCGCTGGAAGTCCTCCACGTGATTCAACTGCGGAAAGCCGGTTACTTTGCCTTTATCGACCGGCATCTGCGGGAGGACCAGGAGGCTTATGCCAAAAATGTCCTGGCTGAAGCGGTCCAGCGGGCCGCAAAGAAAGGCGTGGAGGCCCACACCCATCTGCTAGAAGGGGAAAAGGATGCTTCCGGGGCGATCATCGATTTCCTGGAAAAGGCCAGGGGGGTAAAATTCCTGGTCCTGGGCGCTCACGGCCACGGCTTCGTAGGCCGGCATCTCCTGGGCTCCACCACCGAACGGGTGGTGCGGGAAGTGGCCCGGCGGGCCCTGCCGGTGCCCGTGCTGGTGGTGCCTTCCACCCAGCTGGAGGAAAAGCCCGAGCCTGGCACCGAGTAATGAACCGGGCCGCCCCCGGCGGGGAGGCGGTTCGAAACTAACCATAAAACGGGGAGCCAGGCCACCTGGCGCCCCGTTTTATTTGGGTGCGCCGTCATGGCCTCGGGTCTATCTTCAGAAAGTCGAGGTCAGGGGCTGAACCTGGCCGGCATGGAGATAATACTTGGCCACCACGACCTCCAGGCGCCCGGAATCGATGGCTTTCCGGATGATGGGGCTGACCTCGAAGAGGGTCATTTCCAAAGATTTGAGATGGATATCCGTGGCGGCCTCCACCAGATCCTGGCCATGGTTGCCCTCCTGGCGGGCCTGGTCTACGGCCGGGGCAATCTGCGTGATGATCGACCCGATATGGCCCTCGGTGGCCTCCGGGTGCTCCACCGCCGCGGTCACGGCCCCGCAGCTTTCATGGCCCTTGATGACCAGCAGGGGCACGTGGAGGTGGGCCACGGCGTATTCCAGGCTGCCGATGCTGGTGGGGTCCAGCACCAGGCCGGCAGTCCGCACCACGAAGAGGTCCCCGAGGCTTTGATCAAAAATGATCTCCGCGGGCACCCGGGAATCGGCGCACGAGAGCACCGCGGCTTCCGGCGCCTGGCCCTGGGCCAGGGTGCGCCGCAAGTCCAGTAAATTTCTTCCCTGAAACAACCCCTGGACGAACCGCATGTTCCCTTCCATCAGCCGCTGCCACACCTGCCGGCCCGTGAGTACTGGTCCTGTTTGCGCCATAATCTACCTACCTTTCGTTGTCACTGCGGCTCGAACCCCTGTTGAGGCGGCGGGGCGGTTCGCAAACCGTCCGGGCCCCGATGGCTCTCCCCCAGCTTGTGGCGGCTTACCAAGCCGCACCGATTATTTACCTCAGCAACCGCCGCGAAAAAAAGACATGACCAGCACCACCACCACTGCGATTATCACCCATTCCATAACGTCGTCCTTTCCCCTGACCGGGGCCGCGCCAAACCTGATCCGAAAGGCGCCGGAATAATAAGCGGGAAGTTCCTGGTCAGAAAGGGCCTGAGGCTTTGACCGTCCAGGCTGCATTCCCGGGAACCACCCCAACGAAGCGTTTGCTATCCAGTCCCTGGTACCACAGTTCATAAATTCCCGAGCGTATCTCTCACTCCGAAAGATTACTTCCCCCTCAGCCTAGCCCTCTCGCCCATGGGGGGAGAGGGGAAAAGGTGGGACCGGTTTAAGGTTCTGCGCCATTAACCCGGCAACCCCACCACCCTGGTCCCCCCGCTTCGGGGGAAGAGAGTTGGAGAGAGGCGGAGCAATACAACGTGAGCGTATCTATGGTATCGTCATAGGATCATCTCACAAAAGGTTGCAGATTTCTCTCCCTCCCTCTTGATGGGGGGGCGGGGGTGAAATTGCCGAGCATTGCCTCAACGTATCCCCCTTGCCCCAATCGCCTCCCACCAGGAGAGGGGGATTCAGGGAAGCCAACATTTTGCAAAGTAACAATCAGGACACGATACTACGAATCCTGAACTTAATCTTCCTCCAGGCGCTGCTTGAGGGCCTTGTTTTGCCGCACCATGTCCCGCCAGCGCATGGCCTTGTCGATGGCCAGGAGAATCTGCTCCTTGCGGAAGGGCTTGGTGATATAGTCAAAAGCCCCTTTGGCCATGGCCTCCTCCGCCGACTCCAGCGACCCGTAGGCGGTGATCACCATCACCAGGGCATCTGCGTCCTGCTGTTTGGCCTTGGCCAGCACCTCCATGCCATCCATGCCCGGCATCTTGAGGTCCGTGAGAATCAGGTCAAAGGTTTCCTTTTCCAAGAGTTCCGCCGCCTCCAGAGGATTGTTGGTGACTGTGACCTGGTGGTCGGAATAGCCCTCGATGATCATCTTGAGCAGGGCCAGCATATCCAGTTCGTCATCGACGGCCAGAATTCGTCCCATCTGATAACCTCCTCACTGCGCGGCGCGGCGCTCTTCCGTCTTGGGCGCGGCCGTGTATTCGGGTTGCAAATCAGACATAGAAAGTGGTGCCCGTGGCGCCATTGGCGCCGTCTTCGGCGGCCCGGCTCTCAAAGCGGATGTCGCCGCCGTATTTATTGACGATGGCATAGCTGACGGCCAACCCCAGGCCGGTGCCTTCCCCCACTTTCTTGGTGGTAAAGAACGGCACGAAGATCCGGTCGGCATACTTTTTGGGAATGCCGGTGCCGGTGTCGGCGAAAATGGCTTCCACCATGTGGTTATACGGGTTGGTCTTGGTAATCACGGTGAGTTTGCCGCCGTCGGGCATGGCCGCCGCGGCGTTGTTGATCAGGTTGAGAAAGACCTGCTGCAGCTCTCCGGCATCAGCCCGGACCCGGGGCAGCCCCTTGGCCAGCCGCATCTCCACTTCGACCTTCTTGGTCAGCAGGTTGTTCTTGACCAGCGCCAGCACATTGGCGATGTCCTGGTTGATATCGGTAAACTCCTCTTGCTTGGACGGCTGCCGGGCAAAGGTCATGAGATTTTCGACGATGCGCTTGGCGTTGAGCCCCTGGCGTTCGATGGTCTTGAGCATCTCGTGCTCTTTGCTGTCCGGCGGCAGCTTGTCCAGCAACAGTTCGGTAAAGCCCAGCATGACGCCCACGGGATTGTTGATCTCGTGGGCCACCCCCGCGGCCAGGGTGCCCAGGGAGGCCAGTTTCTCGGTCTGGGCCATCTGGTTTTCCATCTGCTGGCGGTCGGTGATGTCCCGGGCCATGACCAGCACCTGCTCCACGGAGCGGCCGTCCTCTCCGAAGATGGGGACAAAATGAGTGGAAAGCCAGTAGATCCGGTCCTTGATGCGCGATGGCGGCTTTGATCTCGGAGCTCTTCCGGCTCTGCACCGCGTCCTGCACCCAGCCGAGCATGGCGTCGGCGTCTTCCCGGGACAAGAGATCGGCAAGCTTCTTTCTGGCGATCCCCGCGGCGGGGATGCCAAAGATCCGGGCCATGGCGGTATTGGCGCTGAGGAAGGCGCCATCCTCATCCACCAGGAAAATCAGGTCCCGGGCATTTTCCACCACCGACTTGTACTGCTTCTGGCTGCGGCGCAGGTCGGCGGTGGTGCTGTCCACTTCCGACTGCAACTCCACCGACCAGCGGGATTCATAATAGATTACCGCCGCGGCGGCGCAGATCAGGGCAAAGATGAGGATCCCCTGGATCAGGAATTGCCGCACGTACAGGGAATGGATGGTGCCGTAGACTTCGTCGGTGGGCGCCACCACCGCCACCGGCCAGATGCGGTGCCCGTCCTGGTTCGACGTTGGCGTGGGTGAAGGCCACAAATTTTTCCATCTGGCGGATAACGCCCCGATGCCAGCCGGAAATGTACCGGGACGTGCCCTCCTCACCCGCCAGCATCTTGGTTTTCTGGATCTCGTTGATCTGGGCGAAACTGATGGCCGGGTTGCGGCGGCCCCGGGCGGTGAAGGCGTCCTGGCCGATGAATTCCTTTTCCGGGTGATAGAGAAAAACCCCCTTGTTGTTCATCACCCAGCAGTAGCCGGTGCGCCCGGAGCGGATGCCGGCGCAATAATTGCCGGCGAAGGCGCTGACGTCGATCTTGAAAATGCAGCACCCCGTCCAGCTTGCCCGTGGCCTTGGGATGGGACTCGTCCACGCTCTCTTCATAGACCGGGGTGGCCAGGTCCATGAAGGGCACTGTGATACTCCCCCTGGGGCTACGACCTCGATGGGGCCCTGGTAGATGCGGCCCCGGTTGGCCGGGTCCCGGGCCCAGGTCACCTCGGGAGCGGAGCTGAAGTCCTGGCGGATGACCCGGGGGCCGCCGGCGTCCAGGACATAGGCCTGGCCTGCCGCGGACCCGGTAAAATCGATGCGTTCGATGGCCGTCACTCCCAGCTTGGAGAGTTCATCGAAGCTGACCTGCATGCGGTTGGCCCAGGCCACGTCCTCCAGGTACTGGATGGCCGGGGAATAGGCCAGGATCCTCAGCTCCCGGCGCAGAAACGCCAGGCCGTCCTCGATCTGCCGGGCGGTGGTCTTGGCCAGGATGAGCTGCTGCTGCTGGAAGTCGTCGGAGACGATCTCCTGGGTCCGCTTCAGGGAGACAATCCCCAGGACGAAGGCCAAGGCCAGCAGCACGATCACCAGGATGCCCAGGACCCGCCAGCAGCCGCCGGAAACCGATCTTCTCCATGGGCATAGTTGGCCTCCTCCTAAGTAGCGCTGCGGGATGTGGCCTTGGGAAAACTCCCGGTAATACTGCTCCACCGCGTCCTCGGAGAGCATGACCATGTCCAGTTGCTTGGAAACCATCATCAGGCGGCCCAGGACTTCCAGCTTCTCCTCCAGGATATCGGCATCATAGCCGTCGATGCGGGCGGTGATGGAATCTTCCTTGGGTTCCACCCGGAAATCCAGATCTTCCAGGACCCTGGTCAGGAAGCGGACCCGGCGCATGCGCCGGGGCAACTCGGCGCCGCCGCCATAAAAGGTAAAGCTTACATAGCTCTCCCCCGGGGCCCCCAGAAAGGCCTCGATGGTGGCGAAGTGAAAGCCCAGGCGGTTGGACAGGTTCATGTAATCGTGGGTGATGATGGCAAAATTCTTTTCGTGGAGCCGCTCCTGGATGTTGGTGTCGGTGGCGGTGCTCATGACCACGGACATGAAGCCGGCCAGGTCCACGGGCTTGGGGCCTTGTCCAGCCCACGGCGCCACCCCCCGCCAGTAGGCCAGCATGGGCCGGGAGCGCAGATGTTCGGGCCGGACCTGGACCAGGTCGGCGGCCTCGGGGGCCAGGCCCCCGCCCAGGTCAATGATGCTGAGCTCCAGGGGGATGGTGCTCACCAGACGCCGGGCCCCGTCCTCGTCCAGCCGCCCGGCGGACACCTGGAAGAGCTCTTCCATGGCCTTTTCATGGGCGAAGCGGGTGATATCATGATAGGTGCGGCAGCCCTCGGGACGGAAGTTGGCGGCCCGGGGGTCCAGGAGATTGAGGGGGGTGATGTGTTTCAGGACCCGCTCCAGCACCTTGTAGGCCCGGGTCTGGCGCACGCCTTCGTCGCCGCCCCGGGGCGCCTTGAGCAGTTCCTCCACCCGGCCGGCGTAGACGTTGCCATAGTAGGCGTCCACGGTGACCACCTCGCCCGGCGTGGAGCGCCGCAGTAGCCCCCTTGGCCCCGAAGAGCGCCGGGATCCGGGCCTCCCGCAGCACCGTGGCCAGGTGGCTGGTGGCACTGCCGGCCTCGCAGACCACCGCCGCCACCCGCCCCACCACCACGCCGTACTCCGGCAAGGCCCGGGTGGTCACCAGCACCGCGTCCTGGGGGATATCATCCAGGGCCTCGCCCTGGAGCAGATAGACCGGGCCGGCGGCCGCCCCCCGGGAGGCGATGATGCCATTGGCCAGGAGCATCTCGGCCCCCTTGATCTGGGGCGGCAGGTAGTCGGCCTTGAGCCTGGCGCTTACCCGCAGGGGCCGGGCCTGGAGCAGGTAAAAGCTGGCCCTGGAGGTCCAGGGCCCACTCGATATCCTGGGGCAGCCGGAAATGCTTTTTGACCCGGTTTCCCAGCTCGGCCAGGGCCAGGACCTGATCCTCCGCCAGACAGGGCCCCTGGAGGTCTGCCGGGGTGTGGCGACATCCAGGACCCCGCCTTCCGGGGCGGCAACGTGCATGTGGGTCTTCTCTCCCACGTGTCTGGGCCACCATGCGGCCGTCCTCGACCCGGTAAATGTCCGGCTCCACCACGCCGCCCACCGCCAGGGAGCCCAGCCCGCAGACGGCGTTGATGATGGCGCCCCCCCCGCCCCGGGGATCGTCGGTATAAAGCACCCCGGCGTCACTGCACGGGCACCATTTCCATGACCAGGACCCCCATGGCCAGTTCCTGGTAGGAAAAACCGCTGGAATGGCAGTAGTAAAGGGCCCGGGGGGTGAACTGGGAGGCGATGACCTCCTTGTAGCGCGCCTCCACCTGGTCCCGGGGCACGTTGAGGACGGTCTCGAACTGGCCGGCAAAGCTGAAGAAGCTGTCCTCCTGGAGGGCGGAACTGCGCACCGCCACCCGGGCAGAGCTCAGACTCGCCAGTTGCCCGGCGATGGCCTGGGAGAGCTCCGGCGGCAGCGGCTGTGCCATGATTTTTGCCTGGATGGCCTCCCCCGCCTCCCGGAGGCTCTCCAGGTCGCGGATATGGGATTGGGAGATGGCCTCGCGGATGAAGTCCTCCAGACCCCCGGATTCAAAGAAGAGCTTCTGGGCATAGGCGCTCACCCCAAAGCCGGCGGGCACCGAGAGCCCCAGCCGGCTGAGCTCGCCCAATTTCTCGGCCTTGCCGCCGTAAAAGAGGCCTTCCCGCACCTCGGCCAGGGGCAGGGCCAGGGGCCCCGGCTTCAATTTGGCCCCGGCCAATTCCTCCGCCACCAGGTGGGCCACCCGCCGGCGGGCGGCGTCCAAGGCGGCGTAGCGGCCACCGGCCATGCCGTTTAAGGCCCCCACCATGGCCTCGACCTCCTGGCCCAGCCGGTCACAGGCCTCCCGGACATAGTGCATATCGAACAAAAATCCTTCATCCATCTTGACCTGGATATCCGCCACGGTGGTCAGGATAGCGCTGTTGGCGGCCAGGAGGCGCTTATACTGCAGATAGCGTTCCAGGAGGGCAGGCGGGGGCCCCAGGGATACGGAAGACGGCCGCGGACGTGCGCTTACGGGTGAACCATTTCTTTAGCTTCCCCAGAGCCGCGGCCACCGAAATTTTTCCTTTGAGAAAGAACATTTCCAGCCTGATTATAGATTGAACCGGTAGTCCTCAACTGTAAATATAAACCGGCGCCTGGGATACGATCAAATCTGGCGCTAAAAGTTTTATGCTCTTAGCCGCCGAAGCCGGTGCCTTGGCAAGCCGGCCCCTGAGGGGCAATCCTCTTCTGGCGCCCCCGGGTCCGGGACCGCCGGGCCAGGATCAGGAAGACCGGGGATCTTATCCCCTGGATGGAGGATTAAATAAATTTTTAATTGACATATCCAGGGTTTTGCGATTTCATGGGCCTACTTCGACTTAATCTGCCTTGACTTGATTTCGGCGCTCCGGAGGTCCACCATGCCTCAATGCCCCCATTGCCAGGTCCCCTATGAAGCTGGCCAGCGCTATTGCAGCACCTGCGGCAGTTTCTTGCTGCACCCGGAACAGGGAGACACCTTTTGTCCTCAGTGCGGCGTGCGCGTCTCCCCCCGCCAGGAATTCTGCCATGAGTGCGATGCTCCCCTGAAAGGGGCCATGTCGCCCCCGAGGCTCCAGCGCCTACTCCGGAGGCCGAGGCGCCCGTCCCGGAGGCCGCACCTGCCAAGGCTCCCCCCACCGGCTTACCCTCCTGGCTCATGGGCTTGTTGGTGGGCACGGGGATACTCATCCTCATCTTGCTGATCCTGCTGTTCACCCGGGGCACGTCGACGCCCCCGACGCCGGCTCCGGGGCCCAAAGTCGAAGCGCCGGCTCCGGCTCCTCCTGCGGCGACTCCGGCTCCCAGCCCATCAGCCACCCCGGCCCCGGAGCCGGCCCCCCCGGCCGAGGCGAATCTGAAAGAGCAGGTGCAAAAGGAGCTCTCCATCCTGCGGGAGGCCCAGCTGCACAAGGACATCGTCCAGTTCATGAGCGTTTACTCCCTCACCTTCCCGGGATTGGACGATAAGCGGGCCAATACCTTGACAGCCTGGGATCGCTACGATTTCACCAACCTGGTGTTCACCGTCGACAAAATCCAGCCCCTCGACCCCGATAACGTCATCGCCTGGGTCACCTGGTACATGGACACCAAGAACCGGCAAACCCAGGAACTGGCCAGCGCTTCCCAGACCTATCAAGTCCGGTTCGCCAAAGAGCTGGGTAAATGGCGCATCCGCTCCCTGGAAGAGGTGGAGCCTTAGGGGATATTCAGGCCAGGCCGGCATCCAGCCCACCGCCTGATTCCGAGTCTCCCGGCGCTCCTCCTGGTTGGCGCCCACACACCGGAGCCCGGCCCGGCAGGAAGCTCCCGGATCGGCGCCAATCCTCCAAGCCCGCATCTTGCCTCAAGCGAGGCAATCCCGATCTGTATTATAAATCGGCCGGGGGACCCTGTTTTTCCAGGGTCCCCTTTCTTATGGGGCAAGACGGCTTGACCGGGAGGCGACGACGTGCCGGGGCGAGGTTTTGGAGATTTGCGCCCCTCAGGCGTACCGGGTCCCGACAAATCTGTGTTCTCCTCATCACCGGGGCCGAGGTGGATATGCCGTGCCTAGTCGAGATTATGCGATATTCTTACGAAGTTTCTTGTCGATTGGGGCAGGGGGGTGGCGGGAACAGGCTTTAAGCGGCTCGCCGGAACAGCCGCTGCCGGCCCGGGATGCTGGCGTTGGGCATCAGTGAGGCAGGTATGGTTTTTAACCTGGAATTTTAGGGAGATAACCCTCAATTATCAGGGCATTCCTTATTGTGTTTTTATTGATTAAGTTACAAATTAGGAATATTGGAGCAGCATTGTCTGTCCCTCACCCTGCAAACACAGAAACGGTATTATGCAGTCAGATTAATACTATCTATCCGGCAGGGGCATTAATAAATGTCCAGATTAGGAGACGAACTTGCTGTTGTAATTAGCTATTACTATTGCCATAAATAATGGCAAATGACCTGGTTATTATATAATTATACATATAACGTAATTATATAAATAGATATAATAATCAAAGGTAATATTAATTTTGGTTGGTCTTATGAAATTAAGAGATCATCCTAATCTTCTCCACTGGCCGCCGGAATGGATAGCATCGTTCGGTAACGAATCTCTGTCTTCTGACAGAAAGGAAGAATTGGTGCTGAGAGACGTTGAACTACTATCCACCCCTGTGCATGACTACCATTGTTATATTCGCATTCTTGCCGAAAATGGGATGCAGTCCTGGAAACCCTACGCCCGCACCAAAACCTGGAAAACCTACACCGGCACAAAAACGTCGAAAACTTACAGCAGCATAATAATTTTCTTGAGAGACGCAGAATTTCTTGACCGCCTCTATCAAAAACTCCAGAACTCAATCGGACAGACCATCCGGGAAATAGGCGACTCGGAAATCTAACTCGTGATTACCGGGAGAGAGTTTTCACGGTTTGCGCCTCAAGAAACCTGCCGGGGGGTTAACCAGGGGTCGAAAGGCTTGCCGCGGAGACCTCCTGGCCTTTTTCCTAGCTTATCAGAGTAAAATACTCACTATTCCAGCAAGTTACCGCACCTGGAGGTTGAGGCCCCGGAGTCAGCTTTCATCCCGCAGGGATCTGACTGTGGCCGGCCTGTGGGCCGGAGCCGGCGGTCACCAGGGCTTGCCCAGCCGGGGGGTCAGGCGGGGGGGGGCAGGGGCCCCAGGGTCTCAAGGACCAGGGCTTCGCTGGCCGAGTACGGGTCGGTCCGCCTCGCCAGGATGTCGGCGAGAACCCGGGCCAGGCGGCCGTCGCTCTCCAGCTGCTTGATCAGGTGCCGGGCTACCCCCTCCCGGAGAAGTTCCAGAAACTCCTGGCGGGCCCGGGAGGAACGGGCCAGTTCCAGGCCCTGGCCCCCCTCCCGGGCCAGGAACTCCTGGTGGTCCCGGACGGCGGCCATCAATTCCTCAACGCCTTCATTATCCTTGGCCTGGGTCATCAGCACCGGCGCCTTCCAGGCACTCGCCTTGCGGTGGGCTTGCAAGTCCAGCATCTGCAGCAATTCCTGGTAAGTCCGGGAGGCCCCCTCCCGGTCGGCCTTGTTGATCACCAGGATATCGGCTACCTCGAGGATGCCGGCCTTAATGGCCTGGATATCGTCCCCCATGCCGGGGACCGTCACCACCAGGGTGGTGTAGGCGGTGGCGGCGATCTCCACTTCGTCCTGTCCCACCCCCACGGTCTCCACCAGGACATAGTCCTTGCCCATGGCGTCCAATACGGTGATCACCGCCCGGGCCGAGGCGGTGAGGCCGCCGAAATGTCCCCGGGTGGCCAGGGAGCGGATGAAGACGCCTTCATCCAGGGCGTGGCGCTGCATCCGGATGCGGTCCCCCAGGATGGCGCCGCCGGAAAAAGGGCTGGTGGGGTCAACCGCCACCACGCCCACGGTTTTCCCCTGGCTGGCGCAGATACTGGATGAGACGGTCGGTGAGGGTGCTCTTGCCCACCCCGGGGGAGCCGGTGATGCCGATAATATGGGCCCGGCCGCTATGCCGGTAAATCTCCTTGAGGATCTCCCGGGCCTCGGGCCGGCCGTCGTCCAACTCCCGCATCAGGCGTGCCGCGGTGCGCACTTCACCGTGCAGGATGCGGTCCACCACCTCTTCGGTTCGGTTCATTATGCCTCCAGTCCGGGGAGACGCAGGGGCCCGAAACCTCCCAACCCCTGGCCCAACCCTGATTCCCGTAAATTTATTTGCCTGCTTGCCCTAAGACGGGGCCCAGGTTACCGGTCCCCGGGGCGCGAACCATCGCCCCACGTGAAGATGCCTGGCCCGCAAACCCCATCTGCTTTGTCGCCCCCGGTGGTATTCTGTTAATTTATAATTTAAGGCCCCGGCATGGCAAAGAAAAAGCGCCACTCTGGCCGAAATTGGCTGCCAGGGGCCGCCGCCTGGAAGTTTCTGATATTATCGGCCTGATCTGGAAAAAAACTGCTTCCTTGTTTGCCCCCGGGCAACTAATTAGGTAGAATAATTATAAGGGCTTATCCACATGCGCAATGCCGTGCAACGACTCTACCAGCTTTTCAGCCATGAAGACCGGCTGCTGATCCTGATCGATCCCGATCCGGACGCCATCGCCAGCGCCCTGGCCCTGAAACGCCTCCTGTGGCATCGCCTGACTTCGTGTGTCATCGCCCCCATCCGCCCCATCACCCGGCCCCAGAATCAGCGGATGGTGCAGCTCCTGAGCATTGCCCTCACGCCCTTCCAGGAGGTGGTCCCCGAGAACTACAACCGCAAGGCCCTGGTGGACAGCCAGCCGTCCCACCATGAATTATTGGGGCCGTATCACTACGACGTCATCATCGACCATCACCCCCGGATCTCCGGAGACCAAGGCCAGGCTGGTGGATATCCGCCCGGAATACGGCGCCACCTCCACCATCATGACCGAGTACCTGCGGGAGGCCCGGATCAAACCCTCCCTGAAGCTGGCCACGGCGCTGTACTACGGCATCAAGACCGACACCGCCAATTTTGAGCGCCCCGCCATCGAAGCCGATGTGCGGGCCTTTCATTACCTGTTCGGCTTCACCCGGAGGCCCCTGGTGCGGCGCCTGGAGTTCGCCGAATTCAATATTCCCATGCTGGGCTACTTCCAGCAGGCCCTGAACCGCTTCCGCATCCGCCACAACCGCCTCTACGCCTTTCTGGGGCCGGTGAACACCCCGGACATCCTGGTGATCCTGGCCGACTTTTTCCTGCGGGCCGGGGAGGTCTCCTGGACCATCGTGGGGGGAGTTTACCAGGACAAGCTGGTGGTCATCTTTAGAAACGACGGTCTGCGCAAAAACGCCGGCCGCCTGGCCTTGCAGGCCTTCGGCAAGCTGGGCTCCGCCGGGGGCCACGCCGCCAGCGCCCGGGCCGAAGTCCCCGTGGACCACACCGGCATGAACCCCATCGCCCAGTGGCAGGAATGGCAGGACTTCATCGTCCACCGGGTCGAAGAGCACGGCCGCCTGCGCCCCTCAGACAACGCCAAAGGGGGAGTCCCGGCGAGTCCAACCGGCTGAGGGCGTTTTCGGGAGTTATCGACCAGGGCTTTTTCCAGGGCTCAGGCTCATTACGTGCTGGGGGGGGCGGGTTTAAACCCCGCCCCTCCGGTTATTCCTGATGGGCCACCAGGTCCGAGGGGGGCGTGGCCCCGCAGCCTGACCAAAAGGAACTCCATCATGAAACCGGCATTATTACTCATCGACCTCCAGAACGATTATTTCCCCGGCGGCGCCATGGAGTTGGCGGGCATGACCCAGGCCGCGGCCCGGGCCCAGGAACTGCTCGCCGCCCTCAGGCAGGCCCGGCGGCTCATTTTTCACGTGCAACACCTGGCCCCGGGGCCGGATGCCACCTTCTTCCGCCCGAATACCCCGGGGGTGGAGATTCACGAGAGCCTCCGGCCGCTCCCCGGCGAGGCGGTGGTGCGGAAGCATTATCCCAACGCCTTCCGGGATACCGGTTTGTTGGAAGTGCTGCAAGGCGCCGGGGTGGATGAAGTGATCATCTGTGGCGCCATGAGCCACATGTGCATCGACGCCACCACCCGGGCCGCCTTCGACTTCGGTTTGAGGTGCACCGTCATCCACGACGCCTGCGCCACCCGGGACCTGGCCTTTCAAGGCCGGACCATCCCCGCGGCCCAGGTCCACGGGGCTTTTATGGCGGCCCTGGGGATGAGGTATGCGCAGGTGGCGGCGCTGCAGGATTTTCTCAGCGATCTGTCGTGAACAGGGCGACCCGCCGGGCCGCCCCTACGAGGTGGCACGGCGTCCCGCCCAGGCTGTATATGGTGCGCAGTGCGCACCCTGCATGCTTTAGTCCAACCAAAGCTTTAACTACTCCAGGAGGAATATGATGAAAATCGCCCCTTATACCCAGGCCCAGGCAACTCTTCTCGACCGCGAGCCCGCCAAAGGCGTCGCGGCCCGGGTGGTTATCGGCAAGAGTGACGGCGCTCCCAATTTCTGTATGCGCGTCTTTGAAATTGCCCCGGGAGGCCACTCACCCAAACATTCCCACGATTGGGAGCACGAAATGTTCGTTTATGCCGGGTCAGGGGAGGTCTACGGCAATGGCCGCTGGCAGCCGATGCAGGCCGGGAATGTGCTCTTCATCCCGGCCAATGAAGAGCATCAGATGCGGAATACCGGCCAGGAGTTGCTGGTGGTGGTTTGTCTGGTTCCAGGGACCGCCCCGGAGTTATAAGGCCATAACCGGGGCGGCGGCACAAGGGGCGCGGTGCGCACCCTGCCTGACTGATACCCGTCAAACTTTGCCTGGCCTTGGCAAGATGAAAAGGGCGACCCACCGGGTCGCCCTTACCAAGAGGGAATCGGTTTTTTTCATTCCCAAGCAGGAGATGCGGGGTCTTCTGGGGTCCCTGTTGCCCGGACCGGCGGTAAGGCCCGCATCATATCTGTTTTGGTTCCCGTGGCTCAGTAGGGCAATAGTCCCGACTTTAAGCTGCGGCGCTGCAGCGGGTTACGGCTCAATAAAGTTTTTTATTGGCAAAATAACCCAGCATATATTCGGCCATATACTCTGCGGCAGCCGGGGTGAAATGATTATCTTCCCCGGTAAAATAGAATGGCTCAAAATTACCTTCGCTAACATTCTGTTCGAAACGATCTCTCATATACGTAGTCGGATCGATTATATCGATATGTAACTTCTTGGCAATGGCAGACAACCTCTGCATTGGGTTTATAGTGGCACAGCTAAAATCCAAGTTGTGTATATTGTAGTACGGATGGATCTTTTGTTTGTCGATATCATACAGAATGGGCGATATTACAATAATACATTTAACGTTTAGCTTGTCGGATAAATTTTTCAATTCCTCCTAATGATGCCTCAAAGTCCAACCAGGCCTTTTCACTTGTATCTTTAAATGGCTTGCTACCAAAGGTATAGGTGTACCACCCCAAAGCGTCATAACCCCGTTCTTCACATGATCCATGGCGCTTTACTCTTAAAATTCCGGCATAATGTTGCATAACTCTAAAAAATACCGACCGATTCAGATATTCATGCCGGAACAAAGCAACTTTTTGAAACAATCCCGTATTTGCAAATCCCACTATGTGTTCACCTTTTTTGAGGCTCTTACGGTTATGTGGAGTCACGTCATTGAAATTAAACTGATAGATGATCACCTTAACGGGAAGTTTCCCGTCGCTTTTCGACCACCTTTCCAAGCTCTTCGCCGAATCCGAGAGGTTATTTCCATAACTGGACAGGCTGATTACTTGGACGGGATGGCTATTGGTAACATGCAAAAGCCTCTCAAATTTGCGCCAATATATATCTTCATAACCACAACCATAGCCGAAAGAAATAGAGTCTCCCAAAACCAAGATCATGGGAATCTGCCGGTTAATTTTTTTCGCATAGCCGTGGTAGGGCACCCTTATGGACGCGCCATTAAAATTATCAAATATCATCTTCTTTCCAAGCGACATTGTTTCAGTAAAAATATGATTTCTAAATTCAGGATATATGGCTCTAAATAATATTTCCAAAAAGGCCAACAAGATAATCAGGATGAGAAGATTAATCATGAAGATTCTTGCCAGGTTTTTCATGCGGCCCATGTTCTCAGACCTCTCTCCGGATGCGGCGAATGAGGTCCGAAACCGATACCGGGTCGGTGACGGGCACCAGGACCACCTGGCCGCCGTAGCCGGCGACGATCTCCCGGCCGGCTACCTGGGCTTCCGGGTAATTGCTACCCTTGGTGAGGATGTCGGGCTCGCAAGCCGGCCAGGAGTTCCGGCAATTGAGCGCTGGTGAAGACGGTGACATAGTCCACCGCGGCCAGGGCCGCCAGGATGCGCAGCCGCTCTGCTCGGCTCCGATGACCGGCCGCCCTTCCCCTTTCACCTGCCGGACCGAGGCGTCCGAGTCCACCGCCACCACCAGGGCGTCTCCCAGGCGACCGGGACGCTTCCAGGAACTTGATGTGGCCGCCGTGGAGCAGGTCGAAACAGCCGTTGGTGAATACCACCTTTTTCCCCTGGGCCTGGAGTTGGGACATCAGCAGGCTCAGCTCGGCTGGCGTGCCGGATTTTTTCTTCCAGCCGGGTGCCCTCCCGGCCCAACTCCCGGGCCAGTTCGGCCCGAAAGACCGGGGCGGTGCCCACCTTGCCCACCACCACCCCGGCGGCGACGTTGGCCAGGGTGGCCGCCAGGACCGGATCCCCCCACTGGGCCAGGCCCAGGGCCATGAGCGCCGCCACCGTGTCGCCGGCCCCGGAGACGTCAAAGACTTCCCGGGCCCGGGTGGGGATGTGCGAGCGCGGGCTCCCCGCCGGCAAACAGGAGCATGCCTTCCGCCCCCAGGGTGATGAGCAGGTAATCCAGGCCGAGGCTCTCCCGCAGGCTGTCGCCGGCCCGCACCAGGTCCTCCCGGCGGGCCAGGGAGCAGCCCGCCGCCAGCTCCGCTTCCCTGCGGTTGGGGGTGATCACCGTGGCCCCGGCGTAGCAGCGGAATAGTCCGCGCCTTTGGGGTCCACCACCACCGGGATACCCCCGGCCGCGCCCCTGGGCGATCAGTTCCTGCAGCACGGCCGGGGTGAGGACGCCTTTGGCGTAATCGGACAGGACCAGGGCGTGGACCCGGGGCAGCCGGGCCTGCAAAAACTCCCGGGCGGCCGCTCGAAGGCGGGCTGCGCCGGGGTGCGGCTTTCCCGGTCGATGCGCACCACTTGCTGGGAGGCGCCGATGACCCTGGTCTTCCGGGAAGTGCGCCGCGGGGGGTCCGTAAAGAGGCCGTCCACCGCCACCCCCAGCCGGACCATCTCCTGGGTCAGGAGGTGGCCGGGGTTATCATCTCCCACCAGGCCCAGGACTTCCACCTGGGCCCCCAGGGCCACCAGGTTGTTGACCACGTTGCCGGCGCCCCCCAGGGTGCGGGTCTCCCGCTCCACCTCCACCACCGCCACCGGGGCCTCCGGGGAGATGCGCTCCACCCTCCCCCAGAGATACTCATCCAGCATAAAGTCCCCGGCCACCAGGACCCTGAGGCTTGAGAACCCGTCCAGGTCGAGGTGGCGGAGGCGATCCCCGTACATTTCCAGCCAATCCGGCGCGTTGGGAGACATGGCTTCAATTCCCTCAGTACAACATTTCAGCAATGGGGTGATGTATTTCTTGCTCCGTGAAGATCACTTCCCCCTCACCCGTCCTCTCCCCCATTGGGGAGAGGGGAAAAGATGGGACCGATTTGAGGCTCTGCCCGAAAAGTTCAAGGTTCAAGGTCAAGAACAAGGGTGGGGATAAGATTTTCCTAATTAACGGTGAAAAGGCCGGTGCGCCATGCGCACCCTACACTTTTGCAGGGACGGGCCCGGAGGCCCGCCCCACCGGTAGATCACGCCTCAATCTTCTGGCCGATATGGAAATATGTGAACCCCAAATTGGCCAATTTGCCCGGGTTATACAGGTTGCGGCCGTCAAAAATCACCGGGGCCTTCATCAGAGACTGCATCCGCTCAAAATCGGGCTCCCGGAATTTGGTCCATTCGGTGCAAATAATCAGGGCGTCGGCGCCTTCCAGGGCCTCATAGGTCGAAGAGGCATAGGACACGGTCTGGTTAGTCCCCCAATTATTGCCGGGTGGCCGGCATGGCCTCCGGGTCATGGGCCTGAATCCGGGCCCCGGCTTCCAGCAGACGGGCAGATGATGGTCAGGGCCGGGGCCTCCCGGATGTCGTCCGTCTGGGGCTTAAAGGACAGCCCCCAGATGGCAAATACCTTCCCTTTGAGGTCGCCCTTAAAGTGGGCGCGAATGACCTCCACAAAGATCCGGCGCTGGTCCTGGTTGACCTCCTCCGCCGCCTCCAGCAGGCGGGGCGTGTACTCGATAGGAGCGGGCCGTATGGATCAAGGCCTGCATATCCTTGGGGAAACAAGAGCCGCCGTATCCCAGGCCCGGAAACAGAAAGAGCGGGCCGATGCGGCGATCGGAGCCGATCCCCTGGCGCACCATGGCTGATATTGGCGCCGGTCCGGCTGCAGATATTGGCAATCTCATTGATAAAGGAGATTTTCGTGGCCAGAAAGGCGTTGGCGGCATACTTGGTCAGTTCGGCGGACACCACGTCCATGATGATGATGGGACGGTTGGTGCGCACAAACGGGGCATACAACTCCTTCATCAGCTCCGCCACCCGCACCTCGTCGCAACCCACCACGATGCGGTCCGGCTTCATGAAATCATCGATGGCGGTGCCTTCCTTGAGGAACTCGGGGTTGGAAACCACGTCGAATTCGAAGACTTCGCCCCGGGCCGCCAGTTCTTCCTTGATAACCTGGCGCACCTGCCGGGCCGTACCCACCGGCACCGTGGATTTTTCCACGATGACCTTGTAGCCGTTCATATGGCGGCCGATTTCCCGGGCCACCTGCAGCACCATGGACAGGTCGGCGGAGCCGTCTTTGTCCTGGGGAGTGCCCACCGCGATGAAGCAGACCAGGCTCTTCTGCACCGCCGGCCCAGACTCGGTGGTGAAAAACAAGCGGTGTTCCTGATAATTGCGTTTGACGTAATCCTCCAGCCCCGGTTCGTAGATGGGAATGCGGCCCTGCTCCAGGGCCTCCACCTTGGCCGCATCCGTGTCCACGCAGATTACTTCGTTGCCCATTTCGGCAAAGCAGGCTGCGGTCACCAGACCCACATATCCTGCGCCGATTATTGCCAGTTTCATGAATCAGTTATCCTCCTCCTGAGAAAAGTTCAAAGTTGAGACCTCTGCGAGAGTCTCTCTCTATCCTTACTTTATCAAAATGTAGCGTAGGCGCCCTCGCCTGCGCCTCGATACAGTCTGGACAGCCGAGGGCGGCTATCCTGCCTGAGACTTTTGCAGTGGTCTCAAGGTCAAAGTTAGGCTTATTATAAGGAAGCGTAACACCGTAATAAAAAGCCCGCCACTTTTCAGGTGATGTGGGAGGGGCAAAGGCTCGTGAGCACCGGCCTAAAACAGGTCAGGACTCTCTTGATTTTTGCTTTCATCCGGGAACCGCACCGGGGAGCGCTTCATTCTCTCGCCTAACCCCGGAATGAACACGGTAAATCCGAACCGCTGATCATTCGGCCGGTCGGTGTAGGACAGGACGACGCCCCAGCAGTCGCGTTGCAGCACGATCCCATAGCTCTTTTCCAGTTTATTGTTGGTCTCAAAAGTATGCCCGTAGGTGACCCAGGTTTTCACGGAGCGCAGAAGATTCAGATAGGTTTCGACGTTGATTTGTTTGGCGAAATTCTTGACATAAACATAATTGAGATTGATATAGTTCTGCCTCTGCGGCGTCCAAGAATCGTCACTTTAAAATCCGCCCGGTCAAATCCTTCCGAGTAAGGGGAAACGCCCACGTTCGCTCCCAGGATGATTTGGCGCATAGGGTAAAACTGCAGTTCGGCCCAGAAGTCGGAAAAAGGGTGATGGGGCTCGGAATTGCCATCCAGACCCATGCTGGACTTATTAAAAAAGGAGGTCTGGCTGAGGCGGAACCACAGGACATCCCGCACCGTGGTCTGACCCTGCTCGTTCTGACTGCGCCAGAGAATGTTGTTGGAGATCCCGTAGGTGAGGGCATTGACGCCGCCGATGGGATCGTCCCCCTCCCGCACGGGCAGGTTGCGATTGGCCCGGGCCACCCAGCCTTGGTCCAAGGGATCAAATTCGGGATAGCGCTGAGGATCGATACCGGGGGAGATTCCAGTATAGGACACTTCGGGGCGCAGTATGTGCCGGAAAAAATAGGAGGATTCCGTGCCGCGACCGTAATCCTTCGCCCAGGCCCCGGACAGGGCCACCCTGGAATCGATACAATTGCCGGGGGATAAATTGCTCCGGAGGGCCATTGGGAACGGTGTGGTCCACCCGAAACAGGGTCTCCCTGAACCCCACCCGGGAACTGAATGATATGCCCGGCAGCGGTTGCCCTTGCAGAATGAGATTGGGATGGAAATCCATCCGGTCGCCGGTCATGCCATGGGTTCTGGTAAAAGTAATTGTACGAGGAGTTCAGCCCGAAATAAAGCGGTAATCCGCCCAAGGACAGCGGCACTGAATTGAACGAGGCCCCCGGCACCCGGTTAAACAGGTTGGGGTCATTATTGACCAGTTTGTCGTAATAACGGGTGTAGAGGGTGAAATTGGCCATGGAGAAATTGCGGGCCAGCAAGAGGCTGGAAACCCGGGTATTTACGTCTTGTTGCTCCAGGTCCCGGCCAAACTCCGTGAGCAGTTCCCGAGAATAGCGATTGAGGCCCATGTAGCCGAAATTGAAATCGGACAGATAATTGGGATCGCTCACCCGATCCAGGGTGCCCCGGGCCTCCCAGTCGCCCAGGGGCTGGTTGATCATCCCCGAGGCCCAGTAGCGGCGGTTGGTGGTGTTCTTTGGCGTATAGCTGTCATTTATATAGAAAAAACGGAAATTGGCCGCGGCCTCGTCGTGACCCAGCCGCCGGAACTCTCCCCCCTGCATGTAACCCCGGTTGGAAAAGACGGTCTGGTAGAGCGTGGCATCAGAATAATTGTTGATGGCCCAATAAAAGGGGGCTTCCACCACCGCCCCCCCCGCCCGGTGCTGCCCATAGGAAGGGATGAGAAAGCCGCTTTGCCGTGAGGTCATCACCGGCAGGACGGCCAACGGCAGGTAAAGCACCGGAATCCCGGCCAGGCGGAAGAAGCCGTCCTTGCCCGTGGCATAGCCCTCCAGGACCACCGAGAGCTTGCGGGCCGAAAAGCTCCAGACCGGCCGGTCCGCATCGCAGGTGGTGACCTTGGCCTCCTCGGCATAATAAGTCTTGTTCGCCGGTCTTGCGTATCAGGGGGCTGTCCACGTGAAAATGGTTTTTTTTCAGGAAGAGCCGCGCCCCCTGCATTTCGCCGCAGCGAGTCGCCAGGTTGAATTGGCCTTCCTGGCCGGTAAAGATATCTTCCCCCAGGACCAGGACCACGTTGCCCTTGACCCGGGCTATTTTCGTGGCCTCATTGACCTCCACCTGCTCGGCGTTGATGCGGCGGTCTCCCTGGCGGATTTCCACCCGGCCTTCTGCGGTATAGAGATGGTTGGCGGCATCATAGGTGAGCCGTTCGGCCCGGATCCTCCAGGGGCCTCCCTGGAAGCGCTGGCCCTTGAACAGGTCCATCTCCATAACCGCACCAGGCGCTCCCCACGCTGAGCAGGAAGAGCAAGCACCCCAAGGTCAGGATCACGTTATGCGAGCCAATACCGACTCCTGGAAGTCCATTCCAAAACCGTTGCATCATACCACAGGCCCTCCGCCCTTTCAAGGAAGCCGGCACCGGGAATCTCCTCTTGCCAAGCGAGATTATCGTGATGGGAGGCAAGGGCGAGGCTGCACAAGGTTCCGCCAGTTAGAGCAGATTCTTTATTTTTTTAGGGGGACCTAACGAAACAGCAATGATCTGCGAGCGGACGAAACCTGCGCCTCCGGGTAGTCTCCTTCAGAGGTTACGCCTCAGGGAGAACGGCGCTTAACCCTGTTGCCGGGCCTTGCGCCGAGGAGGAAGTTGGCATATTATAGCTTTACGTGCCAGAAGTGAATCTCCTCATTGCAGAGGGCACCGCCAGAGTCCCGCCGGCCTCACCCAAAGGCTCCGGCCCCCCAGCAAGGCAAATCTCTGGCAGACATGTGTGCGGCAGGCTGTAAAAAAGGACGAAACCGTTCCGCCAGACTTCTCTGCGCCCCCGTAGCTCAGTTATGGATAGAGCAATGGATTCCTAATCCATGTGTCGCCCGTTCGAGTCGGGCCGGGGGCGCCAATCATTTCAAATGGTTAGCCATTTTGCAACTAACCCCTCTTTTTATGGTGTGCACATAGTGTGCATGTATGTATCCAAAGGGAGTCAAAATTTTATGATCCTGGATTAGTGTAAATCCTGCCTTTTCCTTCTCTGATCTTCCAATATATTTCCCTTGCACACCTCCACATTAACGCACACCCATTTCCAGGTGAACTCCCCCCCCTCACGACATTACTATACCCCCGCGGATCCCAAACCCGTTTTTGCCGCTTGGCACTTTTGCCAATTCCTCTAAACCCCTGATTAATTCACGCCCCATCTTTTTAGGAGTCACTCCTCCCCCCCTACTACCCCCCGGGCTAAAAAAATTCAAAGTAAAAATCCAGCCTGGGTAGCGCACGGCGTTGGGCTGGGGCCGTTCGGCGTCGAGGCGGCTGGGGATGGTTCCAGCGGACCCCTGGGCCAACTGCTGGGTGCCCCTTCCATGGCCGTGGCGGAGCCGTGAATAGCCCTCAGCGTAGTGGATTTATTTCTGCAAGGATGGGTCTGGGGGCGCCTTTCGGGGTGGCGTATCTCCCGGCGGGGAGTATTGGCCAGGAGAAGGGCGACGGCACCCGTGCCGATTTGTTAACGCCTGCTGCTTCTGGTGTCAGCACCACCCGGTCCCGCACCTCTGCCCTTGGTCTGAGTCGGAAACCGGACGCGTCGAGAAAGCCCCCCTCCCAAGTCAAGGTGATCTCCAACCCCTTTTGCAAGGGTTCCGATATACGGACGATATGGCAAGATTCAGGAAGGTGCGGATAATGGTAAGTAATCGGCATCCCTAGAAGGGATTGGTATGGCGCCCAAAACCATGTTTGCCTGCCATAGCTCATGCTACCGCATAATCTTAGTTAATACATCTAAACATCCATGGTCTAATCATTAAAGCGGTTATGGTCCTAAATTCGATCCAGGCCTCACGGCTTGGTCTTTTCCCCAAAGGATAGGAATCATGGATACTCCTTTTTTCATCAGCTTCGGCCTTGTTTTCGTCGGTGGTTTATTTGCCGCATTCTGTTGCATATTGAGCTTGGTGTTCCCTTCTCAAAAGGGAAAGGTTTTGTGTGATATTTTATCCTGGCCACATCATAAGAGCTAAGCCTGCCCACCGGCCCGCCCTCGAGACCCTCGCAGCATTCCTTGGGAACGCCTGAACTCATTCATAAATCGTGAGCCGGCCACAAGCCTGCTCTTTCCCCACGAAATTTGTGCTATGATGCCTTCCACAAAACAATTTGGTTTCAAAAAAAGAAAACTTTCTGGAGTTAACCTCGGTGAGAGGGCTCCCCAAAACCATTTTTGACTATGGGGCCAAGGCGGCCGCATAACCTCGGGTAATTTACCTAATGGGACATGATCTACCTGCCCTCCTGGGCGCAGACATTTCGCCACTCCCCACCATATCGCCTATTTTTATCTCCATGAGCGCAACTGGAGATAAGGTGTGTGGTTTCTGATGCAGTCCGCGGTGGTACCAACGTGCAATAAAGAGAAATACCTGCCGCACCTCCTCCGCGGCCTCCGGAAACCTTCGCCGCAAGCCGGAGAGTCGCTCCAACTGAAGCCAAACCCATGCGCCTGAAGAAATCCTGGCTCTGGCTGCTGGCAGCCAGTCTCGGTTTGAGCCTGGCCCTGCCCTTGGCGCTGGGAGGGTTGGGCCAGTTCAAACTCCTGGACCGCCTCTCCTGGTGGGCGCTCCTCTTATTCGCGCTGATGATGGTGGTCAGTTGGTGGTTCAATTCCTGGCGCATCCGCATGCTCATGAGGGTCGGCGGACGCCGGGTGAGTTGGCCTGAGGCGATTTTGACCACGGCCTCCGCTGAATTTGCCGGGGTTGCCACTCCCGGGGGAGTGGGCATGCCCGCCACCTACATCTTCCTGTTCCACCGTCTGGGAGTAGGGGTTCCCGAGGCCGTCGGCCTGGAGGGCCTCATCGTGGTGACCGATCTGGTATTTTATGTCACGGTGATGCCCCTGGCCGCTCTCATCCTGTTGTTTGAGGTCGGCGCCAAACCCGATGTACTGCGTCTGGTGGCGGTGGTCATGCTCGTGGTGGCGGGAGCTGCGGCGCTCGTCTGGAACCTCGGGCGCCACTATCGCCGGATCTCCATGGGCATTGGCCGCCTGATGGGCAAGGTGCCCCGGCTGGCCCGGTACCGTTACCGCCTGGCCCGGGCCACAGTCCAGTGTGTCCGTTCCTTGCGCCTCTTAAAGAAAATGTCATGGCCCCAGTATACGGCCCTCTATCTGGTCACTCTGGGCTATTGGCTGCCCCGCTACCTGCTGTTGTTCTTGATTATCCACCTGGTGGGCCAGGCGGTGCCTCTGTCTTACCTGTTTCTCGTCCAGGGGGCGCTGAATCTGGGGAGCCAAATCTTGATCATGCCCGGGGGCGGCGGCACGGTGGATGCGGGTTATGCGGCATTTCTCAGTCCTTACCTGGACCGGGAGACCCTCGCCTTCACCCTGTTGGTGTGGCGCACGTATACCTTCTACTGGTATTTGATCGTCGGCGGCCCCATCTTCTTGTTTAAGACCGGGCAGGTGGCGCACGATCTTATCAGCCAAAAAATTTCAGGGCGATAGCCAATTATACCTGTACCTGCTCGGCTCTGAAGGTAGACCGCCAACAATTTGGTGCGATGCGCTCCGGGATAATCGCCATTCTTCCTGGCGTCTTGAGAAATATTGCCGCCGAATTTGACCGGCGGATTGCAGTGGGTCATGAAAATAGGCAGACGGAGCCAAGCGGGGATGGAGACATGCTGCGAGAATATGCACTAGAGATTAGCGGGGATTGCTGCCAGGAGCTCGACTTTGATGAAAATTCGCTTGATTTATCTATGCTGAAGATATTGACAATTTTCAACCGGGTATGATAATTTTAGATTCTGGTAAGCTGTAGTTGCTCTACCTGTTAGGACCCTGCAAACCAAAATCAATGCCCCAAAGATTAGGAACCGGGGCTACTTACCAGGCTCGGTGCTGCAACGCGCAGGTAGCCTCGGCCTCTCCCCAAAATCTTCAGTATGGTCACTTTTGCCTATGGCAAATGGTTATTTCTTACCTCCCCAATTGGTCAATCCTTTCCATAGACTCACCCAGCGCCCGGGTGGATAATAACACTGGCGCAGATATTCGCCCCCGCAGTTAACTGGACCACCTCGGCGGGAATCTTTGAGTTCCACTGCTGTAAGTATTTTGGTTCTGAGAGGCAAATAAGTTTATTTTAATAAAAACCGGTTTTTCCTTTGATAAATTGCTTGACAATATCATAGCGAATTATGTAAATATGCCATTACCATGAGAAGTGTACTTCAAGGGTAGAAGCTTCGGGGGGGTTCCTTAAGATAAAGAGGTTTAAAAAATCGTTTTTTGACGGGGGTGGGGCTAACGCATTATATCGGTCCGATACGCGGAAACCATAGCCCTGGAGAAGTCATTGCAAGGTCAGGTTATAAATTTTGGGAAAGAAATCGCCAAAGCAGCTTCTACAAAGAGGAAGAAAAGGTGGGGAAAATAGCCAAAAAACCGAAGGGGGAGAGATCCATGATTAAACGATTGGTAGTGATTTGCTGCATTTTGTTGTTACCGACCATCGCCGCCGCCGAAGGAACTATGAACTATGGCGATTTCTGGGTAGGTGGTCAAATCGGGGGGGTATTCACTCCTAACACAGACGTGACCTTCTCGTCGCCGTTGTTTCCGGGCCAGGAAGCCACAGGCAGCCTGAGGACCAATCCCGCGTTTTCAGCTGGCGCCATTGTGGGCTACAACTTCTGCATGCCCTACCGGCCAGCCTGGGAAAGGTTTTTCGGGGTAGCTCTGGACTTCCAGTGGAACCAATTCACCCACCCAGGGCGGGACATCGATGGGTTCAATTTCCCCAAAATTGGGGGGAACCAGTTTGCCCTCTCCTTCCTGGGCCGGTTACAGTACCCCCTCATGGGAAGTGAAAAGTTCACCCGGGGCCGGATCGTGCCGTTCCTGATGTTTGGCCCGTCCGTCGTCTGGTCAACTGCTGACTTCTCTAATTATGGCGGTGGCAGCAAGACCTCTACCAACTTTGGTCTCGTTGGTGAGGTTGGCGTAGACTTTTTTGTTTGCCCGCAACTGTCCATTGGGCCGTCCTTCCGTTACCGTCATGTCTTTGGGCCGAACTACTCGGAACAGTTTGTCGATGCTGACATGGCTCTGAACCAGTTCATGGTCATTGGTCGTATGGCCTGGCACTTCTAACCGGCGGGAGATGACAAAACTCCGGTACCCGGCCTCTGAGGAGTTGCCGATGCCGGTGCACTACCTGACGATGGTCTCGTTCCTGGCGAACGGGTTGGAAGTTTATATTGGCCTACGTTAATAGGCCAGACTCAACTAACGGAGATTATCTCAATGAATAAAAAAATTATGTTCCTGATGTGCCTGCTCATGGCAATGGTTTGGGCTGCGGGTTGTTCATGTCCGGCGGTGCGGCCCGTGGTTGCGGCGCCCCCCCCCGTGGTGGCACCCCCGCCGCCTCCGCCGCCTCCGGCCCCGGCGCCAGTTGTCCAACCCGCGCCGGAGGAGCCCGCTCCTTCGAAGAAGCTGAAGAAACGCGTCAACTATTAGAACCGCGGTCTGATATTTCGCGGGGGAATCCCGGTTAAACAAGCCGATGGCGGAATGGACCGGGACCGGGAGAAACTTCCTGCTGACTTGTGGCAAGGTGAATTAAAAATTCATAATTTGCCTTGCCACAAGGAAGTGGGTTTGTCGCGGAAGGGAACCTTCGTCCCTGGAGACTTACCCCCAATAGCTTGGAGAGAAAAGTTCCTAAACCCATCCCACTCAATTCTCGATATCCCGGCCCTCTATAATCCACCCAGTTCAATCGCTCGCCCCGGAGTATAGGGATTTTCTTTCCATCCCTTGCGAGAGTTTTCCCCCGAAAAACTTACGTGACGTTTCCGGTCAGAAGGTTGAAGAAATTAGCCTAACCGAAAATCTGTGGATGATTCGAGATCAAGGGTCAGGGCACCACCAGGCGCAATCCGGCCTTGAATTCGGTTCGCAAATTATTATCTTACAACGAGATTGCCTCTTAATAAGCGTCAATAGGAAATGAGCCGATGAAAAGATATAGTTGGTTGTTTTCAGTAGTATTGCTCACTAATATGCTTTTTTCTCCAGCGCTCGCGTCAGACAGCTTCGAGCAGGACAGCAAAGTGATTTATATCGATCAACATAAACAAGTGGGCTCAGCTTATGAAAATGGGAAAAAGGTCATGGAGTTTCCGGTGCTGACCGGCGACGCCGAAACTACCACCGACCCGGGCACTTATCTGGTGCGGGTGAAAGATGAAAACTATTATTCACGGAAATACCAGACCCCCATGCCTTACTCTCTATTTTTCAACTATACAACGAGAGCCGCGATTCACGAAGGACTCGTCCCGCCGCCCAAGAAGAAAATAAGTTTGGCCACCCATGGCTGCGTGCACGTGGAGGAGCCCTACATGAAGCGGTTATATGATTGGACGGAGGCGGGCAGAACCCTGGTGATTATCATGGGCCGGAGAACGCAGGATTAAAGATAGTTATCAGTTTCCGGTTTCCGCCTAACGGCTCGCCGACAAAACCCCCAAGTGAAGGTTGAAATTAATAACCTATCAAATCCCGGAAAATTCAAGGTAATCGGACCAGATCTCTTTTGAGAGTACCGCGGTCCCCTTGCTTTTTCACGACGTGATGATTACTAGTATAAGTGCTTGGTGGTTCTGTCTGAGCGCCGGAAAGGTTACGGGGAGTCGGCCACTTGACCGCACCCAACGAGGGTTTACCCTCCAGACTGAACCTGGGGTTAACTGTTTGGGCCCTGAGCAGATTTAGTCCATTGATTGCAGTATATTCAGATGGGCTGAAGGGTGCTGGGAGCTGAAAAATGCACCAGAATCCCGCTCCGTTGCCGAAGCAGTTATTGGAGGCCACAGAACGTTTGGGACGTTTGGATGACGCCTTATCCTTCGGGATAACGTGCACACGGTTCCGTGGTCATGGGAAGCCGGGAACCTTCAGATGACTCACCCCGGTGAGCAGATTGAGGTTACCGGCTTCTCTTTTCATGTTTACCCTGTCTTGGCTTGCCTCTGACTGCTCAATTTTACGCCGGGTCAACGTTTTTCTGGCTTCGTCTCCCCCCAGCTTCATGAATCGTTTTTACCATAAAGTATGGGGGCCGCCGCCCCCGAAAGATCAAGATTGCGAGGATAATTGATGCCTGTCAGAACGGTTTGGCTCATCATGATAGTGTTCCTCCTGGGCCTGGCGCCGGGAGCGCTCGCCGCTCCCCCGGCCACGATCTCTGCCCCACGGCCCCCGCTCGCCGCGGCCCCGGCCACGATCGCCGCCCCCCCGGAGGTCCGGGAAAACCTGGAATATCAGATCAGTCTGGGCCCGTGGTCGGATGTGGCCCGGGTTCACCTGGTTTTCAAGGAATTGAAGCCGGGGCATTACCTGGCGGAGTTTTCCGGCGCGGCCCAGGGGATGTGGAAGTTGTTGAGCCGGTGGTTGCCCGAACGTTACCAGACTGAGATGGTCTACCGGGACGGGCGGCTGCAACCCGTGGTGTATCGTGAAGAATTCCAGGAGGGAGGCCAAAAAATCCGGAAGGAGTATCGCTTCGACTATGACCATAACCGGCTGACCCTGTGGCGCCAGGTTGACGGCGGCGAAAAGGTCAAGAAATGGGAAGTTCCGTTGACCGGCCCGGTCTACGACCTCTTGAGCCTGTTTTATAACGTCCGGTTGGACGCCCTGGGACCGGCCCCCGGCGGCGCCAGCCTGCGGGTAATGATGATGCCGGACCCCAAACCCAAGGAGTTAGTCTTTTGCATCGGCGCCACCACCGCCAAGGGGCTTGAGGTAATGGTGAACAGTTGCTCGCCGGCCGCGGGTGACGCGGACCAGTATTTTATCTTTCTCAACCCGGAACGGGTCCCTACCCTGGCCTGGACCCGGGTAACCCTTTTTGGCAAGCTCGCGGGGCACCTGGTGAACCCCGGCGGGATCAGGAAGGAGGGGCTGGTGGGCCAGCCCGCCGCCGTGGCTCCCGTCCCTAAAGGCCCGCGTTGAGGAGCTCACCCTCTTGAAGACCCGGGCCCGCCGGGCCGGCGCACTCGTCGCCCCGGCCCCGGGGGCCGCGGCTGGGCCCTGACTGTAATAAAATAATTGACGTTGCTCAGGGATTTTTGATTTCCCCTCCGGTTTAGGGTATATTCCCCCCCGATGAAACGCCTCAATCCTATTCACGGGCTGACCCTGCTCTTTCTCATCGGGCTGTTCTTTTTAGTTCTCTTTTTTCGGCATCAAATTCCTCTCTGGCGATCGCTGCTCTGGCGTTATGCCCTGGGGGCAGGCGTCCTTCTGGTCTTGAAATGGGGCTCCGACCGAGAGGTGGGGGGCCGGGCCGGCAGGTTTATTAATGATTTTTCCCCCATCCTTTATATTATCCTCATCTACCAATCCCTCGGTGATCTGAGCCAGTATTTCCGTCCCGACGTCGATCCCCAGCTGATCCACCTCGATTTCCTCCTCTTTGGCGTCAACCCAACGGTGTGGCTGGAGCGCTGGATCGTTCCCTGGCTCACCGGCGTCCTTTCCCTGGCTTATTTAAGTTATTTTTTCCTGCCGGCCAGACTGGCCCATACCCTCTATGTGAAGAATTCCGGGCGAGATTTCGATCTGGCGGTCTTTGTCCTGCTCCTGGGTTGGTACCTGTCTTTCGTCGGCTACATGTTCTTTCCGGCGATTGGCCCGCGCTTCACCCTGGCCCACCTCCAGTCGGTTCCCCTCAGCGGCAATTTTATCGGCGATTTCGTGAGCCATCTCATAAATTTGGTGGAGGGTAACCAACGGGACTGCATGCCCAGCGGTCACACCGCCATCGCTCTCATCGTGTTATTTCTCTCCTATCGTTACGCCAGGCTGCTGTTCTTTCTCTTTTGCCCCATCGTCGGCGCCCTCATCCTCTCCACGGTCTACCTGAGGTATCACTATGTCATCGATATCTTCGCCGGAGCAGCGTTGGCGGCCGGGTGCAGCCTCATCGGCCCTCGACTTTACCGCTGGTGGGAGGCGGAAGGTGGCCGGGGGAAGAGAGCGGCGTAGAGCTGTCCAACAAGGCAAAAGGCGGGATGCGCTTCGCTTTCCCGCCCTACGTTGGCTTATATCAAGTTGCGCTCATGGAAGTAAGAAAAGCTCACAATCTGTAGGGGCGCACCCGTGTGTGCGCCCAAGCTTAGGCCGGACACATGGGTCCGCCCCTACAAAAGATAAATTACCTGTATGATTGCAGTTTGGTATTAGGTTGCCGCCCCGACATAGGGCTGGGGTTTCGAAAGGCCTTTGATATAACGGAAGCGGTAAGATAGATTGATAATCGCGTACGCCAGGCAACCGCGCAGGGTCCGTTCCCAGGGGCTCATGCCAAAGAACCGTTTGAGCATGGAGTCGAAGGAATAGGTTTGCCGGGTCAAGCGGGCGTAGCCCCTCAGGAGTTCTTCGGCAGTCATGCTCTTCGGTTGATAAAGGAGGGTGTCAGGAGGATAGCCCCGCAGCCACCAGTCAGGCTCAAACAACCGGCCTTCGCGTAAGAGACGCGTATATAACCGGGTTCCGGGAAGAGGCTGGAGAATCCGCAACTGGACACAATCCAGACGAGCTTTGACGATAAACTCCAAGGTCTGCTCGAACACATCCTTGTTTTCGTAATCGAAGCCAAAAACAAAGGCGGCGAGGATGCTGATCCCTTCGCCATGGAAGCGGCGCATGGCCTCATAAAAATCGATCTTCAGGTTCTTGATTTTCTTCATCCCATGCTGAGTGTCTTTTTGGACTGATTCAAATCCGAGCAAAAGTCCCTGGCACCCCGAACGCCGCATCAATTTGAGCAGTTCCACATCCTCGGCTAACGACACGGTCCCTTGCCCCATCCATTGCCGCTTCAGGGGGATCATTTCCGTAAAGAGCTTCTTTCCCGCCTCCCGGTTCAGCCCCAGGGCGTCATCGACGAAGAAGAACCGGGAGGCATCAACAGACTCGATCTCGGCAATCACCTCTTGAACCGGCCTGACTCGATATTGCTGCCCCGAGGTCAGGGCGCTGCAACAGAATTCGCAATCGTACGGACACCCTCGGGAGGCCTCGACGCCGATATGGATGAGACACCCCGATTTGGGTTGGGGAAGAGATCTCGCCGTGGGGTTGGCAGGCCGGCGAGGTCTGGCTTTTTATCGGCCCGATAGAGTCGTTGCAGCTGTCCCGAGGCGGCATCCGCGACCACCTGTGGCCAGAGACCCTCCGCTTCCCCCACGACGACGGCGTCGGCATGTTGGAGCGCTTCGTCAGGCAATATGGTGGGGTGTATTCCTCCCATCACCACCTTCACCCCCTTGCGGCGATAGGCGTCGGCGATCTGATAGGCCCTGGGCACCAAGTCGGTAATGACGGTGATCCCCACCAGATCCACCTCTTGATTGGGGTCGTCGGGAGCAAAAAGCTTCATCGACCATGGTAATCGTGTGGCCAGGCGGGGTCAGCGCCGCCAGCAGAGGCAGATTTACCCGCAGGAGCCTGAAGCTACTGGAGTCTTCATGTTGTTCATGGGGGGCGATCAGCTTTATTTTCACGTCTTTACCTCAGGTCGGTAACACCAACGCGTTAAACTGCCTTGAAATGGGCGGGAAGGAGGCTTGAGGGTGGCGCGAGGTGCTTGCATCACTTCCCTCTTCCCATTTGGTGGCGATGATGCCCAGGGTGAAGACCACGGCCGCGAAAACCCCGATTATGACGGCGAAACGCAGGGCGGCCAGGTTGTCTCTAAATACCATGGAGGCCCGGAGGCCCTCGTTCACGTAATACAGCGGCAGCAGCCTGGCGAACGTCTGCAAAAAACCCGGCATCATCTCGATGGGGAAGAAGCTCCCCGAGAGGAACATCATGGGAAAGACGATGGCGTTGGCGGCGGCGACGGCGCTCTGCGCCTCCTGCACAAAGCGGGTGAGTATCATGCCGATGCCGACGAAGGCGAAGACGTCAAGCAAAATGAACCCCAGGAGCCAGGCGTTGATATGGAGGTCGACGTGAAACACGCCGTAGCTCACCAGCAGCATCGCAATCGTGGAGATGATGGCGAGTGCGAACTGGTACAGGATGTTCGACAGTATCCAGTCGGTACGAGTGATGGGCGTGGTGGAGAGCTTCCTGATGATACCCTTCTGCAACAATTCCGTGTTCATGTTCACCGTGCCGAACAGGGAGGCGATCATCACCGCCATGGCGATGACGCCGGGGATGAAGAACTCGATAAACCGGTACTTCTGGTCGAGTATCGAGATCTCCTCCGTCAGCGGTAGAACGGCGGCTTCCCGGACATCCTCTGGTTCAGCCCCGCAAACTCCATGTTCAGGTATTCCATCTTCGTCTTCACCGAAGTAGAGCTGGGGTCGTAAACATACGTGAGGATAACGGAGGCATCGGGGGTTTTGATCGTCCTCGCGCTGATTGAGCAGGTTTTCAAAGTCTTTGGGAATAACGAGGATGAGGTTTAGCTTGTGCTCCTGGGCGTACTCCCTGGCGTCGCTGGCGGGATCGACCTTAATTATCTTGAAGTTCCCGTTGAACTGCAGGGTCTTGAGGAACTTCGCCGAGGCGTACGGTGTGGTCGAGGTCCTGCACGTAAAGGTCCAGGCCCAATTTGTCCCGGTCCAGAAAAATGGTGCCGAACACGAGAATCAGGATTATCGGGAACGCCAGCGTGAAGAACATCGCGGTCCTCTCCCGGTAGAAGGTCTTGAGCTTCACGATGAGATTGGCGTTGATGACGCGCAGTTTCATCCCCCCTCCCCGCCCTCGGCCAGGCCGGCGTGGAGCGCCTCGCCGGTGAGCTTCAGGAAGACCTCTTCGAGGTTGGGCCGGCGAACGTCCAGGCTGAGGAACGACCCCCCGGCGTCCTGAATGGCATTGAGGGTCTTCAGGATGTCTTCCGTGTGCTCCACCCTGACCTTGAGGTCTTGGTGGTTGTCATGGACCGGCTCGAAGCCCATCTTCCGGATGATCTCGACCGCGTTGGCATCGACGGACTGAAGCGTGAGGACCAGGTAGTTCGAGTTGTTTTCGATGAGCTCCGCGGGAGAGCCCGTGGCGATTATCCTTCCCCTTCGAGATGATGGCGACCGTGTCGGCTAGAATCTCCGCTTCCTCCATGTAGTGCGTGGTGAGAAATATCGTTTTCCCCTTCTTCTTCAGGCCCAGCAGGACGTCCCACACCTCGCGCCGGGCCCGGGGGTCGAGCCCGGTCGTCGGCTCGTCGAGGAACACGACCTCGGGGTCGTTCACGAGCGCGATGGCGATGCCGAGGCGCTGCTGCAAGCCCCCGGAGAGGTTCTTATACTGCTCTCCGGCCTTGTCCTTGAGGTTCACGAGTTCTATCAGTTTGTCGATATCGGCGTTCCGCCTGAGGCGTCTGGCCCGGGAGAAGAGGCGCGAATAGTACTGCATGGTTTCCCTGACCGTTATCCGGTCGAAGGAACTGAAGTCTTGCGGGAGGACGCCGATCCGGGGGACGATGGTGCGCTTCTTCTTGGTGACATCCATCCCGAGAAGTCTCACTTTGCCCGACGTGGGCCGGCGGATCATGTCGATGATCTCGACGGTAGTGGTTTGCCGGCGCCGTTCGGGCCCAGGAAGGCGAAAACTTCGCCTTTCCTGACGTTGAACGATATGCCGTTAACCGCCAGCAAATCCCCGTAACGCTTCGTCAGGTTCTCGACTTCGATGGCGTGTTCAGTCGTGTTCGCCATGGCTTGCCATTTTGCCTCTTCAGGGCGCCGGGATCAATCTCAGGTGCTGCGACCCTCTTTTGCCAATCTCCTACCAACGATCATTTCCTTACGGACACCAAGAAGCATGAATATCTCGTAAATTGTAGAACAGCCGCCCCCGGCTGTCCATGGGCAACCGAGGGCGCCTACCCTACACTTGCCAACCAAAGTTAAGCACTAAAATTCCCCATGCTGCGCTCTACGCGGAAAAATCCCGGGAAAGGCGATTTTTCGGTTCGGAGACTGAGAAAAAGTTTCGCGGCTGGGCTCCAGCGCTTCTTACTTGAGACCGCTGCGAAAGGACCCCCACTTGTCATTCTGAGGGAGCGGAGCGACCGAAGAATCTCTTAACTAAGTGGAAATACGAGATCTTTCGCTTCACTCAGGATGACAAAATAGCTTTCCACAGAGGTCTCTACTTGCCAGTCGCCAGTTCTAAAAGGAGTTTCTTGATGGCCTCAAACCGGCTGGGAGCTATCTGGCCGGATGCGGCATATCTGACGATGCCCTTCTTATCGATAATGACAAAATTGCTGTCATCATCTCTCATCCGGTACGCCGCAAACATGCCTCCGGTCCAATCCCCGTAAATAGTTATCTTCAGTTTCTCTGAGGTTTCATTTAATTTTTCTTTCCAGGTGGTTACCGACGGTTGCCTCCATGGCATTGAGGACCAGCAATCTGTAGATTTGATTCTGAATATTTTGCGGTTGCGCAGCGTAAAGCTTATCCAGATAATGTGATAAGGCATCGTTAACCTCGATGGTATCTCTGGTGGCATAAAACAAAACGACCACCTTGCCCCTGAGCATGTCGAGGGTGAGCTTTTTATTATTCCCGGATACCAGTGAGAAAGATGGGGCCGGCTCACCTATGCCTAAAATAGCCTGGGCCCCGGTTGGCACCAGACTACACACCAAGAGGGCCGCCGCGATCAGGACGGATTTGGCCCTAGCCGGCCTTAAGTTCTGAGATAGATTCTTGACGTCCATTTCTGAACCTCCTGTAACTGTACGAGTGTGCCGCACCATAATGGGTATGATATTGAAAATCACGGTTTTTTAACCCCCCCTGTTCTTAAGGGGGGTAGGGGGGATTTTAACTAACATCCTGAAATCCCCCTAAATCCCCATTTTTCAAAGGGGGACTTTACTACCCTGAGAGATAGGGTTTTCGCAGTAGTATACAAGGCCCTCAAAAAAGCCAGACTGCCGTTACCTCCAACAGACCGCGACAAACCCGGAGTCCATCCCCGGGAGTGCGGCCTAGTCCGAAACCCAGTGCAGCCGCAGACTCGAGACTTGCATGAGGGGGCGGCCTTGATCGTCAAGCCCCCTGGCGTCCCAGGTCTGGCCGGCCTCGTCCTGGGCCCGCCGGCGGGCCTCCACGGTTATCTGTTCTCCCACCCGGCAGGGCCGCAAAAACCTCATCTCCCCGATCTCGACGGGAAGCATGGATCGCCGCTCCGACGGGTCCATGGCCACGATGGCGAAGTAAGCCAACTGCATCAGGGCTTCGAACAGGTAGGGAGAGTATTGGTACCGGGCGTTCCGCAGGTGGGCGAAATCACCGTTCTCCCGGTAGGTGATTCGGCCCCGTACCACCCCCGGACCGGCGCCGTCAAACGACTCCAACACCCGATACCTGCCGTTGAGGCCGCTGCGGTCTTCGTACCAGGCCAGCACCTGAGCCTGATCCAGGGGCGGCGTCTGCAGCTCGTCCAGCCGGACCGGAAAATCCGTCAGCCCCTCCCCGAGATCGTCTCCGCCACCATCGAGGCTCACCTGGCCCTGGCAGTCCGGGGTGAAAAGGTCCGTCAATCTGCCGGTGGGGGAGATCGCCGGGGTGGAGAGAGAGACTTCGCACCATACCTCCCGCAGGGAGTGGTCGGCCCGGCGGCAGAGGATTTGAGCAGTCCGGGGCGACCCCAGGCGGACATTGGATCATGTCCATGAAGCGCACCTGGCGGACTCCTCGCACCTGCAGGTGGGGATAGAGGATCCGGGCGGCTTCCATGAAGGTCTCCAGAACCATGGCGGCTGAGACCAGCGGGTGCTCGACGAACTTGAGGGGCCGGTGATCCGCGATCCACAGGTCCTTCTCCGGGGAAAAGGATCGGAAGGCTTCCAGCTGTTCCCGGCGCAGGTCCATCCGAGCGATGCGGTCGATCAGGGGGAAGTCCTCGGGGCTAAAGGCCACGGTGCCGCCGGCCAGTTCTCCTTCGGGCGCCGGGGGGATGGTCGCATCGAGCTGCGCCGTTTTTACGGCTGGCAGGGTCCGCATGAACATCACCCAATCGTCGTCGGCCGGGGCTACCAAGAGCTCCCGGCAGAAAAGCCCGGCAAGCTCATTTACCTGGACGTAGGCCACGCCCTTCCGCCGCATCAGCTCCCGGACCACCGGGTCGTCGGCCATGCCCGCCCCCTCGATGGGAGGCAGCATCAAGGCCTTGAACCGGATGGCGCCGGTTTTTCCGGCCCAGGTATCTGAGGAGCGCCGACATCATCCGGTTGGCGGCGGCGTAGTTGGACTGGCCAGGATTCCCCAGGATCATGGCCCCCGAGGACAGGCCGACGAAAAATCTCAAGCCCGCCCCCTCCGCCGCCGAGAAGAGATTCCACGCCCCCAGAAATTTTACGTCCGTGACCAGGGAGAAGTCATCCCCGGTCATTTGGCTGAGAAGACCGTCCCGGAGGACTCCAGCCCCGTGAATAATGCCGTCGATTTTGCCATAGCGGCTGGCCACCTCGCCCAGGATCATCCGGACCGCCTCGGGGTCGGTGACATCGCAGGTATGGTACGTGGCCTCGATCCCGGCGGCATGCAAATCCGCCAGGGTCTGAGCCATCTCCACGGCCCGGTGATCAGCGGTGAAACTCTCAGCCGGTGCAGGCCGGGAGCCCGGCTGGCCGGGATTGCATGCCTGGATTCAGCGGGGTCCTGCCCAGAAAGACCAGGCGGGGCCGGAAGGGCGCCAGGCTGCGGGCCAGGTGGGCGGTGATGCCCGCGGCGCCCCCGGACATGACGATCACGTCTCCAGGGCTCAGGTGCAGACTTGCCGGACCGTTGAAGACCGACGGGGCGATGCGCCCCTCCGAAGTGAAGACCCTGCCTTCCCGATGAATCATCTCCACCGCGGTGTAGCCCCGGTCCAGAGCCCCGCGCGAAGGCGGTGCGCAGGTCGGTATCCGGGTCGATTGCCAGGGTGCGAAACTGGACCGATGGGTATTCCTGGGCGGCGCTCAGAAACAGTCCGAGCATCCCCTCCGCCAGCAGCCCACCGAGAGTTTCGGCATTTTCCCTGGGAATGGATCAGCACGACGAATTTCTTAGCCGGTGATTGGAGAAATGCCTTCAGGACGTCAAAGAGCCCCCTGAGAAGCCGCGCCACGTCCGCCATGTCTCTTAACCTTGCCGATCCGCCTTGAGGAAGGGTGATGACCATCCCGGCGAAGGACGCCAGGCCCGATATCCTCTCGGCAGCCAGTAAGGACCCTGCATCAGTCAGAAGGTTGTAGCTCTCTAGGCCCGGGCCCAAGTTCCTCGGCATGAAAAGCATGGGAACCGTCGTCAACCCCGTAATCCAGTCGGAGAAGGTCTTCCACACTTCCGGCCAGGCGGTCATCCCGGTCAGGTGAGAGCAGGAGAACCGACTCGCCCGGGCTCAATTCCATGGGCATGGAGGCCGCCGGCTCAACCGCAGCCTGGTGGAATACGAGCCGCTTTAAACTCGCCTCATCCGGTGAGGGCTTCAGGGTTTCAGCCTGCTCCGGACCGGGGTTAACCGCCTGGGCGGCCGGCTGTAGGCCGGCGCCTTCCTGCCTGGCGATGATCTCGGAGATCCTCTGGGCGATGTCCTTCACGGTCCGGACATCGATAAAATCCTCCAATTCGATGGTGATCCCGAATTGGCGTTCCGCCGCATCCATGATGATCGGGAGACGGCTGGAGCGGATGGAGAGGTCCCGCCTGAGATCCATGTCGGGTTCGATTTCGTCCCGGTTGAACCCGGTAGCATCCATGATGATGTGAATAAGCGTCTCCAGGTGATCCTGGTGCCCGGGCGCCGCATCGAGGGCAGGGGAGGGCGGGGCCGGAATCGCCGGGATCGGCTCGGGAGGCGGGGCTGCAGGTTTCGCAGGAGAGATTAGCGGCTGGCCCTCGGAGGAGCCGGAATCCCGGAGCATGGATTGGATCGCCGCGGCTAGATCGCCTTCCTGGAAGGTTGGGTCATGCTCCCGGCGGATGGCTGCCAGGATGTTGGGCTCAAAAAAGCGGCCGTACGTCTCCATCACGAATCGGTTGATTTCCCTCTGAATGATCCTTTCCACCGGTTTCAAGCCGGCGGGCCCAGGTTCCGGGGAGTCGTAACCCGGGTGCCGGGGCTCGGCGGGGAGATGCGGGAGCCTTCCCGAATCCGGGCAGGGAAACAAATCTTGGTTCCCGTCGAACCGGCAGATGCCCTTGCGTGAAGAGCTGAGCCAGGGCGCTTTTGCAGGTCAGGCTTTCGGCTGCGGGCAGGCAGGTCTGGATGCAGGCCGGTTCAGGGAGCGTGTCTGAGATGAGATTGCTTAAGATATCGCCGGGGCCCACCTCGGTGAACAGCCGGACTCCATAGTCACTCCAAAGGGTCTGGACGTTGTGCCATCCAATGGACGGGAGATTCCAGGTGGGCCATCAAGATGCGCTTGATCTCACCGGGATCGGCGGGAAACGGCGCCATGGTCGTGTTGGAGATGACGGGGATCTGTGGGGCATGAAAGGGGATGGGGGCAATGAACGCCTCGAGCTCATCCCGGATGACCCTCATGATGGGCGAGTGGAAGGCCATACTGACCCGCAACAGGGTGGCCCGGTATCCCATCTCCTTCAGCCGGTTACCAAGATTTTTTACCGCCTCAGTCTTGCCGCTCAGTACGACCTGGTTCGGTGAATTGATATTGCTGATGTAGACCTGCTCCACGTCCCTGGAGCATCTCTTGCAGCAGGTCCAGGGGGGCGTCCACGGCCGCCATGACGCCGGGGTCCACATCCATGCGTCGCGGCCTTATCCATGCAGAGGGCTCTCTGGTTCACGATGCGAAACCCGTCCTCCAGGGAATAGACCCCGGCCAGACACAAGGCGGTCAGTTCGCCCAAACTGTGCCCGGCCATAGCCACCGGGTGGATACCCAGGGCCATGAGGTATCGAGCCATGGCATATTCCACGGTGAACAGGGCCGGTTGCTGCCACCGGGTCTTCTGAAGATTCTCCTCTTGATCATGGAACAGCAGGTGCAGAAGGTCGAAGTCCGCGGCGGCGGCAGCCCGATCCATCCATTCCTTGATGACGGGAAAGGACTCGTAGAGCTCCCGCCCCATGCCGGCATAGTGCGACCCCTGCCCGGGAAATACCAGGGCGAGCGGGCAGCGCCGGCTGATCTTCAGGGCTCAGGAAGATCCCCTGCTGCGCCCAGCGACCTCAGCGCCTTGGGTGAGACCATGCCGCCCTCGGCAAGCGGGGCTGACCTCTCGATGACCGTGAGCGCCTCGGCTTCGGATGCCGCCACCACGGCCATCCGACAGTTACGGCCGTCCATCTCGGTCCGGAAGAAAGAGACGCCCTGGAGCGCGGGAGGGCCGCCCTTCTCTCCTGCGAATCCGGTATCCCTGCCCGGGGTGACCAGGATCGTATCCGCGGCATCCATGGCCTGCTCCACCTGCACGACGTAGTTGGAACCTCCAAACCCGAAGGCGTTGACCTGAAGCCTTCTGGGCCGGCCGTTCCTGCTCTCCCAAGTAAGCGGCTCCGGGGCGATGAGGAGCCCCGATCTTTCCAGGTCGATTTCCGGGTCTGGATGCAGATAATTGAGGGTGGGAGGAAAAACCCCCGCCTGCATGGCCATCACGCCTCGAATGAGGCTGTTAATGCCCGAGGCGCCCAGGGTGTGGCCGATCTGGGATTTGAAGGAAGTGATCACGGTGCGCTTGGCGGCATTGAAGAAAGTCTTCAGGGCCCGGGCCTCCTCCACGTCTCCTTGCCGGGTGCTCGTGGCATGGCATTCCACCAGGTCCACGGCATCGGGCCCATACGGCAGCCCTTGGAAAGAGGTGCGGATGGCCATCTCCTGGGAGACGCTGGAGGACTCCACCATGCCCAGATGGTTGTTGCTCGCGCCCATGCCGGTGATGACCGCGTGGACTTGCGCCCCTCGGGCGCGGGCCAGGCTTTCCCGCTCGATGACGATTATGCCCCCGCCTTCGCCGAGAACCATCCCATCTCTTTCGGCATCGAAGGGGCGGGAGGTCTCGTGAGAAGGCCTTTCCTGTCCCGGACAGCCCGAAAAGTGCCCCCAGGCCGGCGAATTCCAGAAAATGCAAGGGCTTGAGAATCTCCTCGGCCCCGCCGACGACGGCGGCATCGATGATGCCGTTCTGGATCATCTGGATGGCGCTGTACAATGCGACCAGTGAGGTGGCGCAGGCGGCGGAGACCGAATAGCTGGGTCCCATGAACCCATAGCGGTTGCAGATGAACCCGGCCGCGGCGCAGTTGAGCCGGCCCAGGAGGGTGGTGTCGTCCGGGGCCAGGCGCCCGGACTTCATCTCCTGTTCGATGGCGCTCTCCTGATCCGGCGTGAGGGGAACGGCCCTCTTGATGTCGGCGAGGATGTGGCAAATGTATGGCCCGGATGATGATATCGGCGAGGGTCCCCGCCGCCTCTCCCGAGTTCTGGGAGATGAGGACCCCGATGCGCTCCCGGGGGATGTCTGACGCCAGGAGGCCGGAGGCCCGGATGGCCTGGTCCGCCAGCCACATGGTGATCCGGGTGGACTCGGTCATGGTCCGGAAATCATGGGGGGGAATCCCGAGTTCAGTCCGGGAGATCTGAAAGTCCAGTGAAGGCGCCCACCTTGCAGTAGGTCTTGTCGGGAACGAACGGGCGCGGATCATAATAAAGCGCGTGATCCCACCGGGAAGGCGGAACCGGGGTAATCCCGCTCTTCATGGCCAGGCTTGCCGCCCAGACCTCCTCCGGGCTCTTGCCCCAGGGCATTTACGAGGCTCATCCCCGTGATGGCCACCCGGTCAGGTGCGTCTCTCCGGGGTGTTCCCTTCGGCACGTCCATGGCCAACCCTGCGATGGCTGGGGTTTCTCTGTCAAGCCCGGGGCCGGGTGGAGATGGCGGAATTGAGTCGGTCGCCCCCGCAAAGGGCTGATGCAGCTTGAGCGGGCCTGCGGCCAGCTCGCGGTGAAAGGACTGCAGCTTCAGGACCTTACGGATGAGACCGGCGCAGGCCCCGCTCATGAATTGCCCGCGTTCCGGCAGGCCCGCTCCGACAGAGGCGCCCCGCCTGGCCGGTCCATGACCCCGGGCCGCGGCGAAGAGGCTCCCCGCGGCCATCTCCTCCATTTTCGTCCGAAAGGCGGCCTCGTCCTGGCGGCCCGCGGCAAACTCCCTCTCCAGGGATAAGATCGCCGCCATTCTCGGGGTCCGCAAGGATCGCACCCGCAGCCCGGTTTCCTGGCCTGAGACGACGGTTCCCCCCGGGGGCGATTCCAGGATCATCTGCTGATAGAGCGCCGTCAAGGCGCGGGTTTCCACAATCTCCCGGGTGGCCAGATAGGCGGTGCCCATCTGGATGGCGTCCGCCCCGAGCATGGCGGCGATAAAGGCGGTCTCCCGATTGAAGATGCCTCCGGCCAGGATCACGCGACAGTTTTGGCACAGAGAAGGGTAGCGCCGTTTCAGATCCACCACCATTTGAGCCAGGGTGAGGGTGCTATGCGGCCCCACGTGGCCGCCGGCCTCATAGCCCTCGCAGATCACGTACCGGACGCCGGCTTCCAGGGCGAGCGCGCATCAGGGCCTCATCCGGGGCGATATACATGACCTCAAGGCCGCATTCCAGCAATTCTCTTACGGAGGAGAGATCACCTCCGGCGATCACCACAAAACGGGGCCGGTGCTGCTTTATCCAGGCCAGATGCGCCTGACGGCAAGGGTTTTCCGCCAAAGACACGACATTCACCGCATACGGGCGCCCCCCCATGATCTCCGGCAGGCCTCCCAGCCTCCGGTCAAGGGTCTCCGCGTCCATCAGGCCGAGGGCGATGGTGGGCAATCCCCCGGCATCGGCAACCCTGGAGGCAAACTCCGGGACCTCGGTGATCCAGGACATGGCGCCCTGGATAAAGGGGTAGAGAGTTCCCATCTCCTGGGCCACCGGGCTGTCCAACCAGACATCCTTTTTCATCTCAGCCAAGCCGCAGGCGTGGCGCATCTCATCCATGAAGGCTTGCACGGCCCCTCGGTTCCGGCCCCAAAACGCTCCACAAACGACGCCGCAAAGGCAGCCTCCACCCCCAGGGGGATGACCTCATCCTGACTGAAATGGCTCGCCAGAGGGTGGAGGGCCCTGGCCTGCACCCGGCTTACGAAGGCACGGCGGCTTTCCTCCGTGATCTCGGCGCCGCACTGCGAGTTCTCGAACGCCTTGATCTCTCTTGAAGGCCAGAGAGTTGCCCTTGTTGAACAGGCGACAAGGAACCTGCAGGTCCAGGCCGACCAGATCGGTGGAATCCAGGCGGAGGCTTGGACGAGCCGCTGGCGTTGGCGATCATCAATGGCAACCAGGTCGGTCAGCCAATGGACGCTCTCGAAGACGATCCCGGCGGCCCCGGTGGCCAGGAAGGCCGCAGCCGCCTCAGGGGTGGCAACACCTCCCCAGATCAGGATGTCAGGGGATGTGAGAGGCGGTGGGCCGCATTTCCTTGGCCGCCGCATAGAGGGCCAGGGTCGTCTCAGCGCTCACGAATCCGGAGGCCTCGCAGCCTTTCAGGACGATGCGCCCGATCCCGGAACTATCCTTAAACCGCGGCCAGGAACTGTAAGTCCCCGATGATCGGAAAGCATCGGTGGTTTTCCGACAATTCCCTCAATCTCTCCAGAACAGCGGCAGGATCGCCTGGGAAAAACTGGGGGTGGCATTCCACCCAGATATCCTGGACCCCGGTTTCCTGCAACCATGGTCCCAAAGATGGATCCATCAAGGTAGAGACAGAAATCTTGATATCCCTCACCTGGCCGGCAGGGTCAGCCTTTCGCAAGAAAGGACGCAGCGCTTCCACCCCCAGCGTGGAAACATCGAAGATGGCCCGGCTGCCGGTTCGCTGCGCCATTTGGGTCACCGCTGGGATGATCTCCTCGGGCCGCCAGACGAAAGCGATAAGGGGGGCTCGCTGCTCAACCACTAAATCCAGACCTCCGCGTCAACGCCAAACCTTGAACCTCTAATCTTCACAGAGACTTTCGGTATAGGCGATATCTCTTGTGGGTTTTGACCCCGGCTTCCTCGATCAAAAAGTTGATCGACTCGTTGTCCTCCAGGCACCAGCCCATCTCCATATAATGATACTTCCCTTTTTTCCTCACAATTTCATAGAGGTGGTGGGTGGCTAACATGGGAAATCCCAGTTGCCGATACTTCTCCTTGACCCCGAAGATCAAACCCCGCAATCCCCTGACCTCCCGCCGATACATGAGCATCTTCAGCAAACCCAGCAGACCGATCCGCCCGTTGAGCCGCTTGAGCAAAGGGTTAAGGTCGGGTAAGACCACGCAGACGGCGACAGGCTCCTGCTCATAATAGATGAAGAAAGCCAGGTCCGTATCGGCGAATTTCATCACGTCCTTTTGAATATCCCGTATTTCAGTTCGCTCAAGGGGACGAAACCCCAGTTACCCGCCCAGGAGTCGTTGTAAATCTCCTTGATCAACAGGAACTCGGAGTCCTGATCCTGGGGACTGAAGGGCCTGATGTGCACCCCCTTTTTATGCGCCAGCCGTTCAGCCAGTCGATCCATCCACTCGGGAACCTGGTAAGGGTCTTCGATCAGGAACGCCAACAGGTCCTTCTCTTTGCTGAAACCGCACGATTCGACCAACCTCGGGTAGTACGGCGGGTTGTACGTCATCCCCAACACCGGCGAAAAATCGAATCCCTCAATGAGCAACCCCGCCTCGTAATTGGGAGAGGGGTTGAGCGGGCCTCTGATGAAGGTCATGCCCTTCTGGCGTACCCAGGTTTCCACGGCAGAAAAAAGGGCCGCCGCCGCCTCCGGATCGTCCAGCGCATTCAAAAAATCCCCAGATGCCCATTTTTTCGTCGTGGAACTCGTTATAATGGCGGTCGATGATGCCGGCGATCCTGCCCACTGTCTTCGAACCGCGTCGGGCCAGAAACAGGCGGCGCTCGGAAAACTCCCAGAAAGGATGCCGCCGGGGGTCCAACAGCCGGCGAACGTCCTTCTTCAGAGGGGGCACCCATTCAGGGTACTGGGCATAGATCTCCCAGGGCAGATCAATGAAGTCTTTGAGGGCCGAGCCTTTTTCGGCAGCAATGATTTCCAGGTCGGCCATTATGGTTTCGTTAAGGCGCTGAAAGGCTGATAACCTCGAATGGTTACCGCTCTTAAGATTAGGTATTCCACGAACCGGTAATAGACTTTATTAAATATCAATATGATACTCCAGATATAATTATTAAATATGCGATTAGAATCTCTTTGGAGGCAATAACTTCGGTAGAAGATCACGACGTTACATTGTATAGCCCCTCGGCCACCACTTTGCCTATGCTGCGTAGAAAGTATTTCATATGGTGCCGCAAAAATTGATTGTGGATGATCAAGGATATTTTGAAGTTGCTCTTAAAGCCCAAGCCTCTCACCAGGTGGTAAAGTTCGTCCCTGCTTAAATACCGGGTGCGAACGTTACAGTGGCAGCCATCGTACTTCGTATAATCATCCACGTCAACGACGAGGCCGGCCTCCAGGAGTTCCTGGCGCACCGGGGTTTTGGGGTAAGGGGTCAGGTACTGGGAATAGATCAAATCCGGTGTAAGGCCCTCAATCATGCGCCAGTTATCGATCACGGTTTCCCGGGTATCCTCCGGATACCCCGAAATTAATCCGGCGATGATGGCGATGCGATGCTGCCGGAGAAGAACCGCAGCCCGGCGGTTGATCGCAGGACTCGTGGGCTTCTTCATGTCCTTCAGGGCCTTTGGATCCATGGACTCGAATCCCACAAAAGTGATGCGAAAATTGGCCCGATCCATTTCAGCCACCAATTCGGGATTTTGGGCAATCCCGGCGGCGCTCACCTGAGTCAGATAGCACAAGTCATTCAATCGATGTCGGATAATAGCCTGACAGACTTGGCGAAAATGATCAATGTCATACGTAATGTTGTCATCGACAAAAAACACCGCCTTGAAACCCTGGTCGCGAATCGCCTTCAGGTCGGCAATGATGCGCTCCACAGAAAACCGCCGGAAAGTGTGGCCGTACATCTGGGTGATGGAACAGAATTTACAGTTATTCGGGCAGCCCCTGGAGGTTTCGGCCACGTCCATGGGCATCTCTAGAAAATAAAAGCCGTTGGCCAGCCTGGCCTGGCGCCGGGGCAGGGACAGGGTATCCAGTTCCAGCAGCGGGCCCTTGGGATTGTGGACCCATCCCTGGCCCTGGCGATAACTGAGGCCCTGGATGCCGCTCAGATCGGGGGCTGGTTTCTCCAGTTCAGTCACCAATTCCCGCAAGGTGGTCTCCCCTTCACCCCGGACCAGAAAATCCAGGGGTAACTCTTCTGCCTCCGCAGTCAGTTCACGGGCCATCAGGCTGACATGGTAGCCACCGGCCACCAGTTGAATGGTTGGGTCAAAGGCCCGGATCAAGCGGGCCACGCGCAAGAGGGTAGCGAATTGGAAGGTCATGGCGCTCAGGCCGACCACCTGAGGGCGTAAATCGGCTAGAGCCTGGCGTAGCGCGGCCTCGAAGTGCGGCTTAAACAGGACCAGGTCCAGGACCCGAACCTCATGTCCCGGCAGATTACCGGCCAGGGAAATGATCGCCAGGTTGGGAAGCCGCGTGACAAAATCGGTAAATTGGGCGGTGTCAGGCATGGACAGGAGCAAGATTCTCATGTAACCCTTCTTTAAAGGTAGACCGTCTCGGCTTTCTAAACGTTACGGATTAGAATAACATAAAGCAGCCTGGCCTCTATTTCAACGCTCAATCTCACAATCTCATCTATAACCATTTTTCTTTTCTATACCAGTCGAAGGTGAGTTTGGCTCCCCGGGCCAGAGAACTTTGGGGCTCGAAACCCAGGAGAGTTCTGGCCTTGGTGATGTCGCAGAGCCAGTTCGGCTGGAGTATTTCCTCGGCCCGGCCTCGGCTGATGAGGGCAGGCTTCCCGGTGACTTTAGCGAAATATTGCCCCACCGCGGCAATGCCTAAGAGCACTGGCGGGGGAAAGCGGAGGCGGAAGGCGGTTACCCCCATCGCTTGGGCGAAGATGTCGTTAATTTCCTCTATCCGGTAGTCTTGCCCATCCGACAGAAAAAATATTTCCCCACTCCGGGTGCGGGTCTCGGCCGCCAGGAGGATGGCGCCGACCAGATCCTGGACCGAGCACAGGCTAAGGTGTTGAACGCCGCCGGAAATAGAGGGCTTTATCCTTTTGGCCAGACACTGAAAAAGAAAAAGAAAGGCTTTATCCCTGGGCCCATAGACCGCGCAGGGCCGGAGGATCAGGAGCGGAAGTTCGTGAGCCCGGGACAGGGCCGATTCCTCCCCCCGCCGTTTGCTCATCCCGTAGGGCGAGACCGGGGCGCAAGGGTCGGATTCCTTTTTCTTCCCGCCGTCCCGTCCCGGACCCGCGGCTGCCTGGCTCGACATATAGATAAATTTTTGGAGTCGGGTGTCATGTTCAAGGCAGGCCTGGACGAGATTCTCCGTACCCAAAGCATTCACCTCGAAATAGGTCTTGGTGTCGATGGCCCGGGTGACGCCGGCGAGGTGAAACACCAGGTCGACATCTTTCACCCCCGGCCCTAAAGAATCTCTTTCCAGGCAATCTCCGTAAATAATCTCGACGGGAAGACCCTGCAGCCACGTTAAATGACTTGTAGGCCGGACGAGGCATTTGACCTGGACGCCTCGTTGCACGAGGGCTTCCACCAGATGGCTCCCGATAAATCCTGCCGCCCCGGTCACCAATGCTTGCAATGAGCTTTTCCTCGCGGCAACAGTGAAGATTTTCCTTTTGGCATGGTGCCCATAGAGAGCCGTGACCACTGCCTATAATTAAGGCTGAACCTGTTTGGCTGTAGTCGGCTTCGATTTTTCGGGCTCAAACCCCGGTGGATATTTGCTCCACTTGTAGCCGGAGCGGGCCAGGTTGTAGGCCAGGTCAAATTCCTCGTTCATATATTTGGTGTCGAATTCCGAGTTCCGTTTCGTCTTAAAATCTAACGGGATAAAGGCCAGGTTATAGTCAATCCCGTCCCGTTGGGCCAGGAGATAGATGCGGTACAAATCGCTCGTGCCCTGGGATTTAGTCATGCTGGTCACAGCCCGGGGGCCGATGGCCCATATCTGGGGTTTGATGCTTTCATATTCGGGAGCTACTTGCGCGTTGCGGATAATGTAAAGCTTTAAGGGGCGAAGGGGCATCAATGGGCCAAGTTTTTTCCCGGTGGTGTAAAAACTGATGGCCTCCCCATAGAGCATCACCTGGGTCTTGACACCGCCATCGACGTGCATCTCGTCGTATTCCTGCCCGGCGACCTTCACCTTGATGTACACCGGATTGAAGGCGACGGGGGTAGAGGCCGAAGCCAGGAGCACCTGGCGGAACAGCTTGAGGGCATCGGGGTGGTAGGTGGCGGCGATGGCCCCCATGTTCCAGATCACCAGGCGCTGGGCGTCGAGCTGGGTAGTTCCCACCAGCAGGCGCCTGCCCTTGTTATGCTCGGCGGCGATGGCCCGGAGCATGTCCTCGTCGAAGAGTCGCTCAATCAGTTCTGCCAACGGCTTCGTATTGGCCGCGGCTTCGATCTTGCCAAGTTTCCGCACCAGCGTCACCACACTGGTCACCGTATAGACATCCTTATCGGACATCGTGGTGTAGGCTGCCTTCAGCCTGGCGTCATACTCCGGCCCGAGGAAGGCAAAGGGCGCGATGAGGGCCCCGGTGCTGATGCCGGTCACCAACTTGAATCGAGGCCGGGTGCCCGCTGCCGTCCAGCCGCACAAAATTCCGGCGCCGAAGGCGCCGTCGCCGCCGCCGCCGGACAGGGCCAAGAAGTTCGCTTCAGGCTCGAGCTTTCCTTGGTTGGCGGCCTTCTCCTGCCGGATAGACTCGATGGCGCTCTGCTCCAGGTGTTCACTGTGAACGTCGCCCCAGTCACGGATGCCTGGCAGGCCGGCAACCTTAACCTGGTCCAGGAGATTCTCCGGCAGCGGATGGCGTACCGGAAGAGACATACAGCCCTGGCTGAGAAACACCAGGGCCGCCAACAAGGCCAGGATGAAAGAATGAGCTTGGCGTAGTGAATCTTTCTCTATGGCGGAAAACATTTTTCTTCTCCAATTTCTTTGTGTGGTTATCCAAGGCATTTTCCGTCATAATTCACTCTTAACGCAGTTTAAGCGGGATTAGTTCATCCAAGCTGGCTGATTATACGACCGAGCCGCTTGGAAGGCAGTAAAAATATAACGATATGAGCGATTCGAAAGGAGGGTATCTATACTGCCCCCCTTGGAGAGACATTTTATTCCTCACTTCTCAAAATGTTTCGCTTCCAACGGGTGCAGTATAGATGGACTGATTATGTTGTTGCGTTGGTTACCTTGCTTAATCGCCGGAAAAGGTCTTTTCGATTGCTTCGCCGGCCTTTTTAATTCCCCTGCCGGTCGCTTCGCCGGCACGCTTTACTCCCCGTTCAGTGGCCTTGGCGCCTCGTTCAATGCCCCTGCCGGCTGCTTCGCCGGCGCTTTTCACTCCATGTTCAGTGGCTTTGGCGCCTCGCTCAATTCCCTTGCCCGTGGCCTGCCCGGCGCGCTCGATCTTTCCCGGAGGCGCACGATGAGGGGTTTTCGCTGCCGGAGTTTCTGGAGCCAGCTTGTCCGTTGCTGCCTCCTCCGCACAAGAGACGGAAGAAAAGACCCCCACCAGGCAAAGCGCCACAAGGAGCAAGAAAACCTGTTTTCCAATAGATCGAATCATCGCGGTAATAGTCATGGTTGCCCTCGCTCTTATAAACCGAGCTCATGCGGCCACCTTCGCGACCGCAGTCAAAAATTGGTTTTTGGGACCTCTTGGCCTGGGGAAAATCCCCCAAAGTTTTTATTCTTGAAGCCGAATTCTTGCATCGATACAATAATAGCATAAGTTATAATCATCAACATCAGATTTAATCTGATCTCGATTTGATGGCGGTCAGCTTAAATCTTAGTCACTACTCTTGAACTCCGGGAACACCTTGACTTATCCAAAAAGCATGCCTATCAAAGGATCGTCAACCAGAGGATCAGGTTTTCGGGGTTAAACTCGTAAAATAGACGCCAAGCAGCTTCGGGACAGGCGGGGCGGGCTGGCCGCCGCATTGCGGCTCATATGGTTCGGTCGCCGGGACGCACTTCAGGGCGCGGCCCTAAGCTGGCCCGTGCCGCCGCACGAGAGGAAAAAGCATATGGTCCATCTCAGGAATCCTGGTTTAGGGCGATCCGGGCCGCAAAGCTTAGAGATTGGCGGCTGGGAGAAGGAGTGGTGACGGGTTCACCGGTCTGTTCCTACAACGAATGGGACCCCCTCGAGGAGGTCGTGGTCGGGCGTCTCGAGGGCGCCAGGATCCCGTCCAGACACCTCACGGTCACCTTCAACATCCCCCAGAGGCTGATGCGGATCTATAAGCTGATCGCCGGGCTGCCCTATCCCAGTTTTGTCGTGCGCCCGGCCCAGCGCGAGCTGGACGAGTTCATTCACATCCTCGAGGCGGAAGGCGTCACCGTGCGCCGGCCGGCGGTGACGGACTTCTCCGTCACCTTCAAGACGCCGCACTGGAAGTCGAAGGGCTTCTGCTCGGCCTGCCCGAGAGACGGACTGCTCGTCGTCGGCGATGAGATCATCGAGACGCCCATGGCCTGGCGGTCTCGTTACTTCGAGGTGGATGCCTACCGCCCGCTGCTCAAGGAGTACACCACGGCAGGGGCGAAGTGGACCACCCCGCCGCGGCCGGCGCTGGTGGATGCGCTCTACAACCACGACTATCGCCTCCCCGAGGCGGGCCAGCCGATCCCCTTCGTCGTGAACGAGTATGAGCCCGTCTTCGACGCCGCCGACTTTGTCCGCTGCGGCCGGGACCTGTTCGGCATCCGCAGCAACGTGACCAACGAATCCGGTATTCACTGGCTCCGGACTCACTTCGGCGACAGATTCCGCCTCACCCTGCTTGAGACCCTCTGTCGCCAGCCCATGCACATCGACTCGAGCCTGATGCCGCTGGCACCGGGGAAGCTGCTGGTCAATCCGGACTATATTGATCCCAGCCGGCTACCGCCGATGTTCGCCTCGTGGGACATCCTCATCGCCCCGGAACCGAACCCCGTCCCGTGGCGCATTCCCTCGATGTGCAGCCGCTGGCTCAGCATCAATGTGTTGATGCTCGACGAGAAGCGAGTCATCGTGGAGCGGTTGCAGGAGTCTCTCATCAGGAAGCTCAAGGACTGGGGCTTTACGCCCATCCCCTGTTCGTTTGCCAACTATGCCCCCTTCGGCGGCTCCTTCCACTGCGCCACCCTCGACGTGCGGAGGAGAGGCGAACTCCAGTCGTACTTCTGAGCGGCGGCTTTTCAGTGGAGGCGCATTTCCGGCAACCCGGTGCGTCTTAGCCTAACCGCCCGGGAAAACAAAAGCCTCTAAGCTTCGACCAATTTTCACAACTTGACCTGCACAACTCTATGAGGAGATCAACCATGAGCAAATACATGCAACTCACCGTTACTGTACGTCCTTTTTATGAAAAAAATCTGGAGGAGACATACCCAAAACTGGCGCGTTATTTAAAATCTTTAAATGCTGATTTGGTGGAGGGGAATCCTTCACTATATGGAATAGCGGGACAGTTGGATAAGCTTCTTTATGCTTTCGATGGTACGCCGTTCAGAGATGTGCTTCTCCGGCATAGAGAGAATCTTCGGACCCTTCATAAGAGTATTGAGGAAAATATAGCCGACTGGGATCTCGCCCAGGCTGACCGGCTTCTTTATAAAATTGAGGATGCTTTTGACAAAATAGAATCTGAATTGGATTAGCCATTCATGGCTGAACTTCAGTTGCCACAAGTTTTAACAAAAGCATTGCCTATATCTTCTAGATCGCATATGATATAAATATTAATATTTCTTTTACTTCAAGTTTGTATTATACCACAGGCAAATTACCCTTTGTCAACCGATGTTCTTAGGCTAAATTAAGCACCTTCTAATCTTTCCCATTATCAATGCGGTCGAAAAAATATTTTTTGCCGAAACTATCTATAAACAGTTTTCTTCTACTTTTTGGAGTCGCCCTAGGCTGCTTCTCTATTTCTCACCACGTCCCAGAGGTCCTGCAGTTTAGCGTTTAATTCTTCCAGTTGGCTTTCGCTTCCAGAAGTTCCTTTTTTGCTTGAGTTATTTCCTATTTGGCTTCCGGTTCGTTCATCTCACTCTCCTCTGACCCGGTGGCGTAGGCTGAAGCGATCAGTTAGGCTGGCCCCCCTTGCCCTTATGGCCGCAGTCAGTCAGGTAATTACGCCACCTGCAGTCGGGCCAGCGAGGCCTGGGCGCCGCCACCGCTTATGTCTGGCGTGATCCTCAATTCGAGCACCGTTACCCCGACGAGATCGACGTTGTAGTCTTCGATCTCCCGCGCCGTCTCCGGCGGACTGAAGTTATACTGCTGGCGCACAATCTCCCGGTACGACAGGCCGCCGTCTGGCGACCACCGTAAAACGAACTCCTGGGTGCGCTCCTGTTCACCCCCTTGAAACGATAGCTGGATCCGGTTGAGTCTCAGCGGCTCATCAAACCAGAGGCGGATAGTCTGCTCCCCTGGTTCCGCGGCGCGCCAACCCGAGATTGTCCCCGGAATCAGTGCCGATTCAATCGGGTGGTCCGCATCTTCGGAGGTGATTTCGACCTGTGCCAGGCGTCCAAGGTCCAGCCAGCCGGGCTCGGCGGCTGCGGCCTCACCGGGGCCAGGTCCGCTAATGCGCTTGCGCATAGAGTACCTCCTTATTTCTCACTCAAAGTAACAGCACAACTACGACATGCAGCCACGCGGTTTGTCCACCTCCGCTGCGGCACCTTATTTCAAGTTGAAGAGTTAAACTTAATCATAATTAATTTTGATGCGACAATCTTATATAATTACAACTATTATCATTTTAATTTATTATAAATATATTTATTTTTATCATCAGGGAAAGTCATTATTAACTTATCTCCTTCAGTAGATAGAAAAAACGTTCCCCAATAATCGGAGATAACTTCTATTCGTCCATCATTGAGCACATTCCATCTTCCCAGCGTATCAGAAGAGTAGAATTCTAAAGTGTTATTGCTAAATATTTCAAGGTTACCCCATTTTTTTTCGGCAGTCTCGTTAGGATGTTTAAACTCGCTATTCTCGATCATTTCTTGCAAGAGCCATTTGCCGATTATTGTCGTGCTGTGATTGTCAGCGCCGGCCCAGGCCGGAATGCCGGCGGGGTCCCGCAGTTTCAGGCTCTTGTCGCCCTTTTTCACCTGTGCGGCGATAATAGCCGGTTTCCCTTGCAAGGCAATTTGGGAGCCGGTGATCTCCACCTGATCCTTGGGTGAGAAGGTAAGGTCCTGTTTTGCGAGGAACCAACCGGGGCCCAGGTACACCAGGATGGTTTCCTTGGCTGTTCTCAGGGTCAGGCTCACCCCGGAATCCATGCCCGGGTCGGCGATCTTGTCCACCGATACGACTTCGCCCCTTACCGTCTCCACGGTTTTTGGGTCGTACATCCGGTCGTACCCGGCCCCTCCCGGTCCCCGGCCCCCCTGGTTTTCGGACCCACAGGCCAGGGTGAGAGCCAGGATAAGCACCGAAGCCGTTATCGAACCTTTTCCTTTCATCCCTCTGATCTCCTTAAACGGGAGGCTGGAGTCGTTTACTCCCAGGCCTGGAAGAGCTATCCTGCCCAGATGGTCTATTTAATTTTCGTCCGGAAAAGCCTCGTGCCGACAACCGTTCCTTAAAGTCCCCCTTTCCCAATGGGGGGAATTTGGCCGAGTTTCCGGATGGACACTATTTAGGGGTTCGTGCCTCAAAGACGCGTCTGGCCACCACGAAGGCGCCGTCGTAAGATGATTGCCGCAGATCGGTAATGATCACGCCCTGGCGGTGGCCGGAGGCATGGATCATCTTGCCGTTTCCCAGGTAAATTCCCGCATGTCCGATATGGTGACCACTGTGGCCAAAAAAAAGGAGATCTCCGGGGAGCATTTTGGCAAAATCCAGAGCATGTGTCACCACCATACCTACCCGGGCCTGCTCGGAGCTGGAGCGCGGCAGGTCAATATTGGCTTTTTTGCAGATAAACTGCACAAATCCTGAGCAATCGGTGGTCCGGCCGGTCTTTAAGGAACCGCCCCGCCTGTAGGGAGCACCTATATAATGACGGGCCTGGGTCAGGACCCGGTCCGTGAGATTACCTGGTTCAGACCGGACAGATGGCTGTGCTGAGGGTGGCGATACGCTTGTTAATGGCGGAGTGAAGCGCCGCAGGGGATCGAACGGTCTTTGGGAATTTAAAGATGCCATCAAGAAGCGTTCGCACCGCGGGGGAATGAGCATCGTGGTCGGAGTTTCTGAGACGCCGAAGCGTTTGGCAGATAACTTCCCCATCCAGCCCTGCACCAGGGTTTCGTGGCCAAATGGCCTCTCCCGACTGCCGGCTTGGGTTTGGGCCTGATTGGGTGATAAAGTCAGGGATAGAGTTAATGCCGCTCCCAAAATTATCCGGCCCACCCCGTTTGACCTTAACAGGTATTTTCCCCAGGCATTGTCCTTTTCCAGGGCAATTCCTCATAGCTCCCCCTCCCCCAGGCATTGTCCTTTACCATTTGCAATTCCTCATGTTTTCGCCCCTTCAGGATGGACCTCATAGTCTCTTAACCAAGCAAGCAGGTCGGGCTTATAGAACCGCCAAGCCTTACCAACCTTGCGGGATGGCAGAATTCCCCGCCTGGCATAATCCCGCACCGTGAAGGCCGTCAGTTTCAAAAATTCTGCCGCTTCCTCAGTGGTGAGCACTTCGTTATTTTCCATCCCCGTTGCCTCCATATAATGCCCGTATTAGGAACTATAAATTTATAAAAGTCAATATAAAAATATTATATTAATATGAAATATATTATAAACATATGAATAATAACATAATTAACTATAATAACCAATATATAGCTTGACAAACATATAAATACGACAATAATTGCGGGTAAGGAAAATATATCGCCTTTGATTTCATGCTAATATAATGTTCAAGGTTGCCTTTTTGCAAGAACCCCGACAAGGCCCAAAAATTCACCTATCTCTTTCAGGGGAATTGAATATTTTAAGAAGAGGATGTATATTGGACCTTCAATGGGCGATTGTAACTTATCAATATGAAATAGCTTTCGGGAGAATGGTCGATGGCTGAAACCGATGGGCAAAGAGAACTTTCACACCGGCAGTTAGACAAGTGCCCCACCGGCATCCAGGGGCTGGATGAGATCACCGGCGGCGGCCTGCCCCGGGGGCGGCCTACCCTGGTGTGCGGCGCGCGCCGGCTGCGGCAAGACCCTGCTGGGCATGGAGTTTGTGGTGCGGGGGGCCATCACTTACGGTGAGCCCGGGTCTTCATGTCCTTTGAGGAAACCTCGGAGGAACTGGCCAAGAACGTCGCCTCCCTGGGTTTCGACTTGCCGGACCTGGAAAAACAAAAGCTCCTCGCCCTGGATCACGTTTATATCGAGCGTCGCGAGATCGAGGAGACCGGTGAGTACGATCTGGAGGGCCTCTTCATCCGCCTGGGCCACGCCATTGACTCCGTGGGGGCCAAACGGGTGGTGCTGGACACGATTGAGGCCCTATTCGCCGGGTTCCCCAACGAACTGATCCTGCGCTCCGAGTTGCGCCGCCTCTTTCGTTGGCTGAAGGACAAGGGCGTCACCACATTCATCACCGGAGAGCGGGGCGAAGGGACCCTGACCCGCCACGGCATCGAGGAATACGTCTCCGACGCGGTGTTGCTCCTGGATCACCGGGTGGTGGACCAGATCGCCACCCGTCGCCTGCGGTTCGTTAAATACCGGGGCTCCGTGCACGGCACCGATGAATACCCCTTCCTGATAGACGAGAACGGCTTTTCCATCTTGCCCGTCACCTCCCTGGGTCTGGATCTACGAGGTCACCAGCGAGCGCGTCTCCACCGGCATCCCCCGCCTGGATGGCATGTTGGGCGGCCAGGGGTATTACCGGGGCAGCAGCGTCCTGATCTCCGGCACCGCCGGCACCGGCAAGACCTCGCTGTCGGCTTACTTCGCCGACGCCGCCTGCCGCCGGGGCGAGCGTTGCCTCTACCTGGCTTTCGAGGAATCCCAGAACCAGATCATCCGCAACATGCGCTCCATCGGGCTTAACCTAGAGCCCTGGGTCAAGCAAGGGTTGCTCAAGTTCCATGCCGTCCGTTCCACCCTCTACGGCCTGGAGATGCACCTGGCCATGATCCACAAGTTGACCAACGACTTTCAGCCCCGCACGGTAATCATGGACCCCATTACCAACCTGTCCATTGTGGCCAGCCACAACGAAGTGAAGTCGGTGCTCATGCGCCTGGTGGATTTTTTCAAGAACCGGCAAATCACCGTCCTGTTTACCAACCTGACCCATTCGGGAGAGTTGGAGACGACCACCACCGGGATTTCCTCCCTCATGGACACCTGGCTGCTGCTCTTGAGCGTCGAGAGCAACGGCGAGCGCAACCGGGTCTTCCAGCTCTTGAAGTCCCGGGGCATGGCCCACTCCAACCAGATGCGGGAATTTATCATTACCGATAAGGGCATCGACCTGGTGGACGTCTATCTGGGCCCCGGCGGGGTCTTCACCGGCTCGGCCCGGCTGCAGCAAGAGGCCCAGGAGAAGGCCGAGGCCCTGGCCGTCCAGGAGGAACTGGAGCACCGTCGCCGCATTCTTGAGCGCAAGCGCCAGATCATGGAAGCCCAGGTCGCGGCCTTGCAGGACCAGATCAGCGCCGAAGAAGAGGAGCTGGAGGCACTGAAGGGTAAAAGCCAGCTCCAGCAACAAACTGCCGGAGAGGAAAGAGAGCGGCTGGCTGCGGCCCGCCAAGCCGATTCCCCGGAGATCATTGAGGGAGAATAAACCGATGCCCCATGAAAAAGATTATGAATTGCGGCTCTACGTGGCGGGGATGACGCCCAAGTGCCTGGCCGCGTTTGCCAACCTCAAGAAAATCTGCGAAGAGCATCTGGAAGGGCGGTACTCCATCCAGATCATCGATCTCCTGGACAACCCGAAATTAGCTCAGGGCGATCAGATTCTGGCCATCCCCACCCTGGTGCGCAAGCTCCCTGAGCCGGTGCGCAAGATTATCGGCGACCTCTCCAACACCGAAAAGGTCCTGGTGGGGCTGGACTTGCGGGAGCGGGTTTGAAAAGCGATGTTCCGTTTACCGTTTACCGAATCTTGAATTATCTTGTTGCAGTACATTCTTTATAAAGTTACCTTTCAAATGCAACGAATTTCCCCTATATATATTTGAAATTACTTATTCTTTTTACGGAAAGCGGAAAATGGCATTATTCGGAGGTCGGCATGGACGAGCCCAACATGAAGGAACTGGAAGATGCCGTGAAAGAACGGGAGACAGGCCATTATGTCTTGCGTCTCTATGTGGCCGGCCTTAACAGAATATCCCTCCGGGCCATAGAAAACCTCAAAAAAATCTGCGAAGAGAACTTGGAGGGACGCTACGAACTGGAGGTGATCGATATTTACCAGCAGCCGGTCCTGGCCCAGGGTGAGCAGATTATCGCCACTCCCACCCTCATCAAGCAATTGCCGCTGCCGCTGAGGAGGTTTATCGGCGACCTGTCCCAGACGGACAAGATCCTGGTGGGGCTGGATTTAAAACCTAAAGGATAGTTTTCCGTTTTCCGTGTGTATGGGGGGAGAAATCAGGTTGAGCGCAGAGAAATCAAGAGCATATCGAGATTTAAGGGTATGGAAAGAAGCAGTCGAATTTGTTAAAGATCTGTAGGTGCTCACCTCCAGGTTTCCGGGTACAGAGATATATGGATTGACCAACCACATCAGAAGGGCGGCGGTATCGATTCCCTCAAACATTGCCGCAGGGCAGGGGAGAAATTCTCCCAGGGAATTCCGCCAGTTTTTAGGTATTGCCTTTGGTTCGATAGGCGAGGTGGAAACCCCATTGATCATTGCCGAAAAAATAGCATATATCTCCCCGGGTGACCTCGCCCCACTCTTAACCAGACTTGATGATTTAAGGAAAAGGCTTAAAAGTTTATCGAAGCGTTTGGCCTAACCAGGCTTAGCACGGAAAACGGAAAACGGAAAACGGGTTTTAAACAAATGGCCGCCAGTCACCAATCCCGAGAAGATCTTTTAGCCGAGATCGCTGACCTCCGCAGCAGCCTCGCAGAGGCGGAGGACACCCTGCGGGCCATCCGGGAAGGCGAAGTGGACGCCCTGGTGGTCCACGGGCAGGCGGGCGAGCAAATCTATACCCTCAAAGGCGCAGATTACTCCTACCGCATTCTTATCGAGGCCATTAACGAGGGCGCCGGTATCCTGGCTCTGGATGGGGACATCCTGTACGCCAATCAACAACTGGCGGAAATCCTGGGAGCCTCCCTGGAAAGGCTGGTAGGGACTTGCATCTCTGACTATGTGCAGGGCGCTGACCGGGAACTCTTGATGGCCCTGCTTGCGCAAGGCCGGCAAGGCGCCAGTAAGGGGGAAGTCTCACTCAGAAACCGATACGGCGTGATCGTGCCGGCTTACCTGTCCTTCAGAAGCTTCAATCTGGAAGAGTCCCCCGGCGCCGTCTGCCTGGTGGTGACGGACCTCTCCCAGCAGAAGCGCCAGGAAGCCATCCTGGCCGAAGAGCAGCTCTCCCGGGCCATCTTTGAGCAGGCGGAGGCGGTCATCTTGGTCGTCGATCCCGAGGGCCGCATCCTCCGGGCCTCCCATGAGGCGCAACGGATTTGTCGCAGCAATTTACTGCTCCGGCAATTTGACGAGGTCCTCCGGCTGGCAATCTTCGATACGACCGGCAGGAAAAGTAGTCCGGCCGCCTGCAAGCCATTTTCTATCAGTGCGATTCTGCAAGGCAAAGATTTTTCACGGCCTGGAGGTCAGCTTCTCCCCGCCCGAAGGCCGGGAGCCTCTGGAAATGTTACTGAATGCCGGGCCCCTCCGGGGCCACCAGGGGGAGGTCATGGGCGCGGTGGTGACCTTGACGGACATCACGGAGCGCAAGAGGGCGCAGGAGGCTCTGAAGGCGGCCTACGACGAACAGGAACAGAAAGTGGAAGACCGGACCGCAGAACTCCGGCTTCTGGTGGCTCAACTCCAAGAGGAAGTGGAGGATCGCCTACAGGCGGAAGCATCCCTGAAGGAATCCGAAGCGCGCCTCCGCTACCTTTCTTCCCAGCTCCTCACTGCCCACGAAAGCGAACGCAAGCGCCTGGCCACGGAACTGCACGACGAGGTGGGACACGCCCTTCTGACCATCAAACTGCACTTGCGGGCCCTGGAGCGGGACCTGACCCCGGAGCAGGGAAAGCTGGCCAGGGACATCGAGACCCTGCAGCCCTTCATCGACGGCGTGCTTGACAACGTGCGCCGCCTGTATTTCGACCTCAGCCCGGGCAACCTGGAGGACCTGGGACTCACCGGCGCCCTGCGCCAGATGCTGGACGAGTTCGCCAAGAACCATAAGAATATACGCTGGCAGATCAGGCTGGACAACCTGGACCGGGACTTTCCCCTCCCCACCCAAACGATTATTTATCGCATCATGCAGGAGATCTTGACCAACATCGGCAAGCACGCCAATCCTTCCCGGGTCTCCGTGAGAGCAAAGCGAAATTCCACCGCCGCCCTCTTTACGGTGGAGGACAACGGCTGCGGCTTAGACACCTCCCGGCTCCACTCCGTGGATAACAGGCACCGGGGGCTGGGATTGGCAGCCATGGAAGAGCGGGTACTGATGCAGGGCGGCACCCTCGAGATCATCAGCCGGGAAAACCAGGGGACCAGGATCGCCTTCACCCTGCCCCTGGGCTCCAGGGGGGCATAAATGAACGTTTGCTCCATCGTACTGGCCGACGACCACGTCATGTTCCGCAAAGGCGTGAAGCGCATCATTGAAGAGACCCCCGGCCTGGAAGTGGTAGGAGAGGCCAGCGACGGCCTGGAACTTCTCAACCTCCTCAAGGCCCAGGAGCCGGAGCTGGTCATCCTGGACATCTCCATGCCCCACCTCCGGGGCCTGGAAGCCACCCGGGAGATCAAAAAGCTCTATCCCCGGGTCAAGGTCATATTCCTGACCATGCACCGGACCAGGGAGTTTCTCCATCAGGCCCTGGAGGCCGGGGCCGATGGCTTTCTCTTGAAAGAAGACGCCGACTTCGAGCTCTCGCGGGCCATCCAGACGGTCAGGGGGGAAAAAAATTCATCTCAACCCTCCTGTCCACCGAGATGGCGGATCTGGCCTTGCGGGACCAGTCGGCCGCCCCCGATCTCCTGTCCCCCCGGGAAAAGACCATCGTTAAGCTCCTGGTGGAAGGCAAGACTCCCAAGGAAATTGCGGAGCTCCTGTATATCAGCATCTTTACCGTGCGCCGGCACCGGGACAACATCATGCGAAAACTCAACCTGAAGAGACTGGCCGACCTCATCAGGTACGCCCTCAGCCGGGGCATCACCACCGACCCCCCTTGATTTTGTAGGAAAACAGCCCGGTGGGGCGGGCCTCCGTGCCCGCCGGCGAGAGGCGGCCAGGGACGACCGCCCCACCAACACCGGCCATTTTACATGGTTCGTTGTGTCTGTAAGGAAATGACCGTTGGTATGACCCACTGCCCCCCGGCAGATTTGGGGGGAAGAGAAAAAGCACTCCCGCGGCAACCCCCTTTCGTCTTTTCCCGGTAAAATTCGGCCTCTCCCCATAATTTTCCGTATGGTCGCTTTTGCCTTTGGCGAATGGTTATTTCTCACCTCCCCCGTTGGTCAATCTTGTCCATAGACCGGCCCCGCCCCCGGGTGGATAATAACGTTAAGCAGATTTTCCACCCCCGCAATTAACTGGAACCCCGTTGCGGGAATCCGCTTCTTTCCCCTCTTCCCTGGAAAGCTCCAGCCTTCCTCGGATGTCCAAGGAGACGCCTTGAGATCGGAAGATATTTTAATCCTCAATGATGGCTCACCGTTTCTCAAGACCATCGGTCTGCTCTTGGCGGACAAGGGCCATCGGACCTGCGTCACCGACACTCCCTCAGAGGCTCTGGCGGAACTGGCCAGAAAATATTTCCGCCTGGTGATCGTCAAGCTGCCGGGGGAAACCACTGACTCCCTGGCGTTACTGAACGCGGTGCGAGACCTGAATCCCAAAGCCAGGCTCATCATTCTGGGGGAGGACGCCCGCTTCCCCGTGGAGACCTTTAAGCTCGCGGTGGACGATTACCTTCTCCTGCCCTGCCGGCCGGTGGAGGTCTGGCGCCGCATCACGAATTGCCTGCAAGCTCTCCGGGGCGCCGCCAACCCGGAGGCCATCCAGGGGAAGCTGAACGCCGCCAATGGGCGGGTCTTGACTAAATTGTCCCTCCTCTTCCACGACCTGAGGGGCGGGCTGGTCTCACTGCAAGCGGCGTTAAAACTGTCCCGCCGCCTGGCCCAAGGGCAGCTTAACGCCGATGCGGCCCGGCTCCTTGATGACGCCGGCAAGAAAGCGGATGGGCTGCAAACCCTCCTGGAGGGGTTTTTGCGGCAGGCTTTCCGGTGCCGGGAAAGTGATGCAGAACCGGACATCTGTCACATCCGGGAGGACGTGGTGGCCCCGGTCCTGGATGAACTCTGGCACGACTTGCAAAAGCATGGCGTCGCTCTCGAAAATCACCTGGATTTCCTGCCTGCCCACCTGGGAACCGTCAAGGGCGACAAGGTGGCTCTGAGGAGCGTTATCCGGAACCTGATCAACAACGCCATCCAACACGGGGGCAAGGGGTGTTCCCTGAAGATAGATTACGACCGCTCTGAACCTTTTTTCCGCCTCCAGGTCTTTAACAGCGGGCCGGTCCCGCCCCAAAAAACCAGGCACGCCTTGCCCGCCAGCCTGCGGCCGGGAAAGGCTAAAGGGAATGGGGGCGCCCGGGGTCTGGGGCTCGGCCTCCGCTTATCCCGGGAATTCCTCCGGAGTTACGGGGGCGATATCCGGTATGAACCCCAGCCCGGAGGTACCAAAGTTCAGGTCGTTCTCCCCATGAGCTGAAGAAGAGATCAGGCCCCGGGGCGAACCCGGGCGGGAAAACGAATTGATAAGGTGGCTCGATCTTGAAAAATTGATTTTCGGGATTATTATTAGCTATAACATCATGATTTCTTAAAGCTAAAAGGAGGTAAGGCCATGGTCATCGGAATTTTCGTCGGCGGTATTTTCCTGGGATTTTCCCTGGGTTTCGCGACCATGGCTCTCGTGTCCGCCAGGAACAACCGGCTCCAAGGCGAAGAAACGCCGGAGACGACGGGATCAATGTTCTGCGTCGCTTCTCCCGTCCCCGGGGTTAACCGTTGGCTTCCGGCCAGGCCGCAGGTCTCCGGAGAGTCATGTTTGCTTACTCCCGGGTCTTGAAAAGGCAGAGGGCCCATACCTGTGCAGCAAGGCCCCGGGGTAGGTCACGGCATCACTTCATCCCGGGGGCGATGATCTGCCGGGCGCCGTAACCTTTCATGCCCTGACGGCCATCTGGAGGCTCCCCGGCCTGTTTCTGGAGGAGGACAAAATGGGCATGATCGCTTTTTACGCCGGACTATTCATCGGTGTTCTCGCGGGATTATTATTGTCATCGTTGTTGGCCTTTTCCCTGGGCAGAAGCCCGAGAGGGTCGCAACCCAACCAAGCAGAGGGGTCTTTGCAGTTAGAACCTCAAGAAAGGAGTAGAGCATGCCTTTAATCCACGTGATAGTAGTCTTGATCGTCGTTGGTGTGATTCTCTGGCTCATCAACAATTACATCCCGATGGCGGGCTCCATCAAGTCGATCTTGAATGCTGTCGTAGTTATTGTCGTGGTTCTGTGGCTTCTGAGCGTTTTTGGGCTCATTGGTGAACTGTCCAATATTCGAGTCGGCAAGTAACTGACTTGGCGCAGTGCCGAGGATGTTCTTTCATGCCGGACCAGGGCACCTAGTGCGATAGCTGGGTTGCATTTAAGGAGAAGCACATGCCGTATCAACCATACCTTGCGCCAGTCGTGGCGTTGATCGCCGGGATATTGATCTTGATTCAACCCGCCCTGTTGAGCATTATCGTGGCGGTTTACCTGATTGCCATAGGCATACTGGGTCTGATGGGGGCGCGGCCCAGGGGGTGGTTTGGTCGATAATCCTGGCGCGCCACAAATAAGGAAAATATTGGCAAGCGCCAGCAGGATGCCAGAAGGCAATCAAACCGGGCCAGCGGCAACTCCAGGAAGAAGAGCAATAAGACCGCTTCACCCATACTATCGGAGGGAATTGCCATGAACCGAATAACCAAAATATCAGCGCGGACTGGCGGTCTGCCTGTTCATCGCCACGGCCCTGGTTATTTTCCCAGCCGCCGCCGCGGTCCCAGACCTTGGACATCAGCATCGAATCCGAGACTGGGGGTTCCCCCCCGGGGGAACTCATGCTCACCGATCCTTCCGGAGACCGGACGGGCCCTATGGCCAAGGACATCCACCTGAGCAATCCGATGAGTGGCTTGTATAACCTGCGGGTAATCGGCCGGAGAACCGGGACTTATACCTTGTTCCTCAAGGCTTATAGCGCCAGCGGCAGCACCTCGGATGTGCGGTTCCCCCATATGACCACCAAGGCTGGAGAGGTCCATCACTATGACGTCAACTTTTCAGCCGAGGGGCCGAAGCTCGATGTGCGGCGGACCCGGGTAACCACGGAGTAAAGCCCATGTGCATGCGGGTTCAGATGCCCACCTCCGGCCAAGTCGGGGGCCCCAGAAGCCTCAGGGTTGATTACCCCCTGAACCGTGAAGGACGGAAAGTCCCTCTCATCGCAAAATTCAACCCCAAGGAGGTCACCATGTCCATTGAATCAGCCAAAGCTTTTGTAGCAAAGATGCGGCAAGATGCGGCATTCAAGAAGCAAATCCTTACCGCCGAGTCTGCGGCCAAGAGAAAAGAGCTCATCAAGAGCGCCGGATTCGATTTCGAGAGAATGCACCTGGACTCTCTGGTAAGCGAACTCACCCCCGAAGAGAGAGATGCTTTGATGCTGTTGTAACATTGCCAAGAATCCATCTAGTGATTATTTATAGGTAACCTTTCATGGAGGCAAGTTTATGAACTGGGATCAAGTGGCAGGAAACTGGAAGCAATTGCGAGGCACGGTCAGGGAGAAATGGGGAAAACTCACCGACGATGATTTAGACGTCGTGGCCGGCAAACGTGATCAGCTCATCGGCAAAATCCAGGAGAGATACGGCATCACCAAGGAAGAGGCGGAGAAGGAGTTCAAGAGCCATTGGCAGTAAAGGATAGGGCTACGGACGGTAAGATTATCCGGCCCCAGGCTAGACCTGGGAACAGAGGTCCCCAACCCCGTTTTCTAACTGCGGTGGCCAAGGTTGCCGCATCATCTCAGGATAAAAGGAAGAAAAAAATGAGCTGTAAGTTCAATTTCAAACTGGTGGCGCTGTGTACCGTATTGAGTGCGATGCTGGTGGTTCCCGCGCTGGGTCAAGGCAAAGAAAAGAAAGGGGCGAACTACCAGGCACAAAAAACCCTCATACTCAAAGCGCTGAAGCTTGCTCCTGAAAAAGAGAAGGCAGTGCTGGCGGTGGAAGATAAGTATGCGAAAGAGCGCAAAGAAATTTTCGCGTCGGTGAAGAAAGCTAATGAGGATTTGCAGGCGGCAGCAGCGGCAGCCAAGCCAGACGAAGCGAAGCTCAAGGAATTAGTCGGAGCGCTGACCGCCGACCAGGATAAAATGTTTGCTTCCTTTAAGAGTCAGCGGGACGAGGAACTGGCGCTGATGACCCCGCTTGAGCAAGCCAAGTATCTGATCATCCTGGGGCAATGGCGCCAGAAGATGCAGGCTAAACGTGGCCAGAAAGCCGCCGGGGGGAAGAAATAATCAAACGATCCAGTCATCTTTCCGAAAGGCTTGCCAAGTCTTCGGCCCTGCCGCTGGGATTGCCTTCCCGGACCCAGGGCCCCTAATGCTATAAAGGTTTTGATCACCCCGGGCTGGGGCAGCCAACCAGGCAGGTGCCCGGGGAGTTGTCGGAAGGTTGAGCACCGACCGGTGACCGGGTCTTGGACATCGTCAAGGAGAATTTCTTATGAAGAAATTGTGCTTATCTTTAGGATTAACCCTCATGCTGACGTGTTGGTGCGGGGCAGGATACTTCGGTTTGGGAGCGGGTCCAGCTTTCGGACAGGACTACTATGCTCCCAGCCTGTCTTGCAACGCCAGCGACCCCAATTGTTACCAAGACTATTACCGCGCCCCCTATGCGGACCCACTTTCCCAATTGCTCTACTATATCGCGCCACCGGTAAACCGCGACTACCGCGATGAGAACCGCCACCGCTATCAGCACCAGGAGACCAAACGGGAGCGCAAAGACCGTGAGCGTCAAGACCACGATTACCAGCGCCACTAAAGGATAAGCGGGCCCTGGTAGAAGAGGTGCCGAGGCCCGGCACCACGTTGGGACAGCGGCACGTTAAGCCTGCTGCATAATTGAGACCAACCCCAAGGGAGGAATACCATGCTCGGCACTATTTTAGTTGTCATCCTCATCCTTTTTCTCATCGGCGCCCTGCCCACCTGGCCTCACAGCAGGAGTTGGGGCTATGCTCCGTCCGGTATCGTCGGGACGATCCTGATAATAGTTCTCATCCTGTTTCTCCTTGGGAGACTTTAGGCTTGAGGCATGATGAACCTTGATGATGCATCACTAATCAATTCCACCTCAACTTAAGGAGAGGGAAATGTTCCCAGTTGTTTCTCTGACGCCGGTGGTCTCCCTGATTGCGGGGATATTAATTCTCTTGATACCCAGGCTCTTAAACTACATTGTGGCGTTTTACCTGATTGCCATAGGTATTATAGGGTTGCTGCATCATTAGCCTGCTCCCGCGTCTTGTCAGGAATGGGTGTCGGTAAGAGGAGTGAGGAAATCGAAGCGGAGGGGTATCGGCCAGGGATGAAGTTGGCTGGCAAATAGGTTTGCTGGTGCTTTTTGAGGGAAACCCCGGTGTATTCCGAGATCAGGTAACGCCAGACGGGATGGAAAATTTAAACCAACCATAAATTTAATCAGGAGAAACGTATGAAATTAAGAATTGCTTTAGTGACTCTGCTGTTAGTTCTGGTCCCGGTGGGGATGGCCATGGCGCAAACCCCCACCAACCTGTACGATACCCTGGCAGCCGCCGGGAACCATAAGACTTTCTTGAGCCTCGTGGATAAAGCCAACGTCAAGGAATTGAAGTCGATGGCGGGCCCCTTCACGGTGTTCGCCCCCACTGACGCGGCCTTCGCCACGGTGCCCAAGGCAACCATGGACAAGATCATGGGCGATCCGGCCATCGTCAGGGACGTGGTGTACTTTCACATCACCCCGGGCAAGTACATGGCCAAGGATCTGATCGTCCTGAAAGAATGCAAGACCATGTGCCCCACCGACAACGCCGGGATCATGCATTTCTCCATGATGGGCGACAAATACATGGTGAATAACGCTCACATCGTCCAACCTGATATGGTGGCGACCAATGGCATAGCCCAGGGTATCGACGCGGTGATGCTGCCCAAGTTTGCCCCCCCGAAGAACCTTAATTAAGGGGAGTATTTGAGGTAGTAAACTGGTCCCGTTTAGCGTTACCTGATCTCGGAAGCGTACGAAGGAATTACTGGTGCTTAACTGATTCTGAGATTATGCGGTGGCCAAGGTTGCCGCATCATCTCAACTCAGGGGATAAGCAATGCCAACGATTTATTGAGCCCCAGTGACGGCCGCAGCATGGTAAGCGGCCAGAGGGAACGCCAACCCGCTAACCTGTGGCTACAAAAATTATCTAACTGATCAAGAAGACTAAGGAACTGCCGGGTAGATACCGGTCTTGCCTCATCTGAGGAACATAAAAAAACGGAGAGCTGTCAATGAAAAAGCTGACTTTCATTCTGGCGCTGGCAATTTTGCTGGCGGGAGGCGCGGTCGCCGCAATGTCGGCGCCCGCTCAGGCTCAGTACTCTCAGTACGGCTATAACTATCCCCCCCCGGCTGCGGATCGTTACGCTCAGCCTTGGGTCGGATCTAATACGCCGTGGGTCTATTACAACGGTGACTGGTTTGTCAATGGATTGCTGTATTACTTTTTCGGCCCCCAATACGGCTGGGCCCCGTATTACTCGTATCCTCCCACCTATATTGTCAGACCCTATAATTGGTATGAGCCGAAGTGGCAGACGTGGTATCAGCGCAACCCCAATTACTGGCAAAATTTCCAGCGGCAGTATCCCTACTGGCGCACACACCGGGAAGGTCAGCATTATGACCAGCGTTTCTATGAAACGCACCATCGCGGCCAGGGATCCGGGTGGCAAAAAGGATACCGTGGCGTCACCCCTAAAGAACAACCCCAGCCAGGGAAACGAGGACAGGCTCCGGCTCATGTAGCCCCGCATCAGGGACCAGGCTCGACCCCGGCTCACGTAGCCCCGCATCAGGGACCAGGCTCGACCCCGGCTCATGTGGCCCCGCATCAGGGACCAGGGTCGACCCCGGCTCATGTGGCTCCGCCGCAGGGACCCAAACCGGCTCCGGCTCACGTCGCCCCTCCGCAGGGACCCAAACAGGCTCCGGCTCACGTGGCCCCGTCCGCAGGGACCCAAGCAGGCTCCGGCTCACGTGGCCCCGCCTGAGGGACAAAAAGGCGGCGCCGCGGATCGTGAAAAAGCACCCGCGGGTAAACCTGAAAGACAAGCTCCTGGTGAAGAAAAGCATCAGTAGGTTATGATAAAAGGAGGAATTCCCGCCAACACGCGGGTTCTCCCCAAGAAATTGTTCATGGTGATAGCCGCAGGGGTCTTCGGGCCCCTGCGGCCTGACCTTCACTGTTTAGCCTGAGCGGCCTCGAAGACCGGCTGTGACCTCCCAGGAGAGAAGAGAAATGCCAACTGGTTCTGACCAAAATTGGATGGTCTCGCAGTCTGAGCGTCGGCAGGCGGAAGAGACTCTGCTGAAAGCGGGGGCCTTGCAGAGGGCGATTTTCAACAGCGCCAACTTCTCGAGTATCGCCACCGACGCCCAGGGCGTCATTCAAATATTCAATGTCGGCGCCGAGCGCATGCTGGGCTACAAGGCCGCCGAAGTGGTGAACAAGATCACCCCGGCTGAGATTTCCGACCCCCAGGAGGTCATCGCCCGGGCCGAAGCGTTGAGCCTCGAGCTTGACACCACGATCACGCCAGGTTTCGAGGCCCTGGTCTTCAAGGCTTCCCGGGGCATCGAGGACATCTACGAACTGACTTACATCCGTAAGGACGGCAGCCGTTTTCCGGCCATCGTGTCGGTCACGGCGCTGCGCGACGCGACAGATACCATCATCGGCTATCTGCTGATCGGTACCGATAATACGGCCCGCAAGCAGGCAGAAGAGGCTCTGCTGAAAGCGGGAGCCTTGCAGAAGGCGATTTTCAACAGCGCCAATTTCTCGAGTATCGCCACCGACGCCAAGGGCGTCATTCAAATATTCAATGTCGGCGCCGAGCGCATGCTGGGCTACACGGCCGCCGAAGTGGTGAACAAGATCACCCCGGCCGCGATTTCCGATCCGCAGGAGTTGATAGCCCGGGCCGCAGAGTTGAGCCTCGAGCTTGACACCACGATCACGCCAGGTTTCGAGGCCCTGGTCTTCAAGGCCTTGCGGGGCCTCGAGGACATCTACGAACTGACCTACATCCGCAAGGACGGGAGCCGCTTCCCGGCCATCGTGTCGGTCACGGCGCTGCGCGACGCGGCAGGCGCCATCATCGGCTATCTGCTGATAGGCACCGATAATACGGCCCGTAAGCAGGCGGAAGAGAAACTGCGCTGGACCGAGGAGAGCTTCCGGTTGATGGTAGAGAGCGTCACCGACTACGCCATCGTCATGCTGGACCCGGAGGGGCTCGTGGTGAGTTGGAATGCCGGCGCCGAGCGGATCAAGGGCTATAGCGCCGAGGAGATCGTCGGAAAGCACTTTTCACGGTTTTATCCCCAGGAAGACATCCAGAGCGGCAAGCCCCAGCACGACCTGGACGTGGTGGCAGCCACGGGACAATTCGAGGACGAGGGCTGGCGGGTGCGCCAGGACGGCTCAGCCTTCTGGGCCAACGTGGTCTTCACGGCGATCCGGGATCAGAGCGGCTACCTGCGCGGCTTTGCCAAGCTGACCCGGGATCTGACCGAGCCCATGAAAATTGAAGCAACCCTGACGAAAGCCAAGGAAGCCGCCGATGCCGCCAATCAGGCCAAAAGCGCCTTCCTGGCCACCATGAGTCATGAGCTGCGCACCCCGATGAACGCCATCCTCGGTTACAGCGAAATCTTGATGGAAGACGCCCAAGAAAAGGGGCAGGAAGAATTTATCCCCGACCTGGAAAAGATTCATGCCTCGGGCAATCATCTCCTGAGCCTGATCAACAATATTCTCGACCTGTCCAAGATCGAAGCCGGCAAAATGGATCTGTTCCTGGAATCTTTTGGGATTTCCCGGGTGATCGAAGATGTCGTCAGCACCGTCAGGCCGCTGGTGGAAAAGAACGGCAATACTCTCAGGTTCGCTGTGCCGCTGATCTGGGCACCATGCATGCCGACCTGACCAAGGTGAGGCAATCCTTGTTCAATCTGCTCAGCAATGCCTGTAAATTCACCGAAAACGGCACCATCACCCTGGAAGCCTCTCGCGAGCCCCTGGGCGGCGTCGACTGGATTAAATTCAGCGTCAGCGACACGGGCATCGGTATGGACCCGGAGCAGATGGAGAAGCTGTTCCAGCCATTCGTTCAGGGTGATGCCTCAACCTCCCGGAAATTCGGCGGCACCGGGCTGGGGATGACTATCACCCATCGGTTCTGCGCGATGATGGGAGGCGAGATCACCGCCAAAAGTGAGCCCGGGCGCGGCACAACCTTCACGATTCGACTCCCGGCCAGGGTAAAGGTTCAGCCCCCGGCAGCCGCGCCCCTGACCGAAGCGCCTGAACCGATGGCTCCGGATGGCTCGAGTACCATCCTGGTCATTGAAGATGATCCCAATACCCGTGACCTCCTGAAACGTTTTCTGAGCAAGGATGGTTTTCACGTCAGGACTGTTGCTGAGGGTGAAGAGGGGTTGCTCCTGGCCAGGGAACTTAAGCCTGATGTCATTACGCTGGACGTGATGATGTCGGGGTTGGACGGCTGGGCGGTGTTGACGGAGCTCAAGGCCGATCCCGACTTGGCCGATATACCCGTGGTCATGGTGACTTTCGTGGATAATAAGAACCTGGGCTACGCTTTGGGAGCGTCGGATTACCTGACCAAGCCGATCTCAGCGTCAGCGCCTGCTGGCGGTTCTGGAAAAGTATCGGCGTCATCCTCAACCCGGTCCGGTTCTGATCGTCGAAGACGATCCCGATACGCGGAAGATTCTCCGGCGTTTGCTGGAGAAAGAAGGGTGTCAGGTGATCGTCGCCGAGAACGGGCGCGTGGCCCTGGAACGCCTGGCCGAGAGCCAGCCGATGTTAATCTTGCTTGATCTCATGATGCCGGAGATGGACGGCTTTCAATTTATCGACCGCGTGCGCCAGCACGAAAACTGGCGGACCATTCCCATCGTCGTCGTCACCGCCAAAGATTTAACCAAAGAGGACCGCTTACGGCTGAATGGGTATGTTCTGGAGATCATCAGGAAAAACGCTTGTCCGCGAGAAGAATTGCTGGCCGAAGTGAGCGAATTGGTGAAATCCTGCATTAAAAAGAGCAAGTTCAAAAACAGGCCATCGACCTGCTAAGAAGGAAATTGGCTGAGGAGATAAAACTGCATGCCCAAGATCCTTTTGGTAGAAGATAATGAAATGAACCGGGACATGTTATCCCGGCGCTTGCTCAAGGCCGGCTTCGAGATGGTCATGGCGATCGATGGCGAGCAGGCAATTGACCTGGCCCGCTCAGAGGCCCCTGACCTGATCCTCATGGACATTAGTCTGCCCGGCCTGGACGGCTGGGAAGCGACCCGCCTGCTCAAAGCCAGGCCGGAAACCCGGTCCATCCCCATTATTGCCCTCACCGCCCACGCCATGGCGGGAGACCGGGAAAAATCCTTAGCCGCGGGTTGCAATGACTATGACACCAAACCCATCGACTTCCGCCGGCTGGTGGAAAAAATCCAGGGTCTTTTAGGCAGGGAGACGAGTTAGCCAAATCATGTCCGCCACCGAATCCGACCCCGGCCAGACCGAAGCCCAGGGAACTACGGCGGCCGTTCAAGAGCGCTTCCGCTTTAGAAGCTGATGGCGGTGGAACCCCGCAAGCCCTGTGGGCCCATCTGCGCCATGAATTGCGGACGCCCCTGAACGCCATCATCGGTTACAGTGAAATGCTGTTGGGAGACGCCGATGATCCGGGCCTGGCGGATTATGTCCCCGATCTGAACCAGATTCTCGCGGCCGGCCAGCAACTCCTGGAGATAATCAACGACCTCCTGGACCCGGACCAGGTTGCCTCCGATAGATGTGGCCTTTAATCTGGAATCCCTGGTCGCCAACCTGCACTATAAGGTACGCATCCCGTTAAACAGCATCATCGGTTTCAGTGAGATCCTGATCGAGAACGCCGCCGATCAGAGGTTGACGGATCTTATGGCCGACCTGAAGAAGATTCACTGCTGCCGCCGAACTCTTTCTCTCCCGGGTCAACGAAATTGTCGATTTTCCCAAGATCGATGCCGGTCTGAAGGCATCCGGGCCGGAAGTCTCCGACCGGTCGTCCCTGATTCAGCCGCGCCCTGACCAGTCTCCGGGAATCGGCTCCTGCGAGCGCCGCCGCCACCGGAGGCGAAAGCGGCTCTATCCTGGTGGTGGATGATAATGCCATAAACCGTGACTTGCTGTCTCGCTATCTGGAGCGCCAAGGCCATACGGTACAGGTGGCGGCCAATGGGCGTCAGGCCCTGGAGATGATCGCCACCGGCGCTTTCGACCTGGTGCTCCTCGATATTATGATGCCGGAACTGAACGGTTACCAGGTGCTCCAATACCTGAAGCGATCCGAAACCTGGCGGGACCTGCCGGTGATTATGATTTCCGCCCTGGACGAGATAGACAGCGCCGTCCGCTGCATCGAACTGGGGGCGGCAGACTATTTGCGCAAGCCCTTCAACCCGGTGCTGCTGCGAGCCCGGGTGCAGGCCTGCCTGGAAAAAAAGCGGCTGCAAGATATCAAAGTAACACAACAGCGACAATTGACTGAACTCAACGCCGCCCTGGAACTGCGCAACCGGTTTATTCGCGAGACTTTCGGCAGCTACCTCTCGGATGAAATCGTCGACACGATTCTCCAGAAGGGTGGGCTGAAAATCGCCGGGGAGAAACGGCGGGCGACTATTCTCATGGCCGATCTGCGCGGCTTCACCTCCTTAAGTGAGCGTCTGGCCGCTGAGGAGGTGGTGGCGATGATCAATATCTACTTGGAGACCATGACGGAAATCATCCAGAGGTACCAGGGCACCATCGACGAGTTTATCGGCGACGGCATTCTGGTGATTTTTGGGGCTCCCATTCTGCGCCCCGACGACCCGTTGCGAGCCGTGGCCTGCGCCGTAGAAATGCAATTGGCCATGACCGCGGTCAATGAACGGAATCGCCGGGCCGGGTACCCCGAGGTCGCTTTAGGGATCGGCGTCAACACCGGCGAAGTGGTGGTGGGCAACATCGGTTCCAAGAAGAGAATCAAGTATGCCGTGGTGGGGCGCGCCGGTCAACCTCACGGCCCGCATTGAATCCTATACGGTGGGCGGCCAGATCTTTATTTCAGAAAGCACCCGGTCCGAATGTGGCGACATCTGTCGGATCGACGCTGCCAGGCAGGTTATGCCCAAAGGGGTGAAAAAACCGCTGACCATCCATGAACTGGGAGGTATCGGCGGAGATTTTCAGCTCTTCCTGCCCGCGAAACCAGAGATTGCGATGATAGAACTCAAGCAAGTGATCCCCGTCCAGTTTACCGTGGTGGATTGGAAACCTACCGGCGAGTTGGGGCACGGGGGCGCCATCATTAAACTAGCCTATAATATGGCCGAAATTCACTCCCAGGTCCTGCCCTCTCCGCTGTCGAACCTGCGGATTTCCCTTTACGACCCCGACGACCACGAAATTACCGACGACCTTTACGGCAAAGTGGTGGCTCACCTCTCCCAATCCCCCGCGGCCTTCATGGTCCATTTCACCTCCATACCCCCGGAAGCCGAGACCTTTTTGGCAAAATTTCTGGGCGCCGTTCTGAATTGACATGGTGGATTTGGGTATTATTAATAGGTAACGCCGACCGTGATCTCCAATGGCGGAGTAAGGCGTGATCGCTAACCATCGTCTCATCTATCGTCTCATCCCCTTGGCTCCAGGGTGGGGGCAAATTCACTCCAGGAAGGCAATCCATCATGAAACGGTTCGGATTTATTCTCGGCGGCGGGATTCTCTTGGTCGTGGTGCTCTTCGGATGGTGGATCTTCAGTCGCCCCGAACGCGGTACGACCGGCTCGGTCAGCACGCATTTTCGCTGGCTCGGGCCCAACGACAAGATCGTGATCGACGCCTTCGACGACCCCAAAGTCCAGGGCGTCGCCTGTTTCATCGCCCGGGCGCAAACGGGAGGGGTGAAGGGCGAATTGGGCCTGGCGGAGGACACGAGTGACGCCAGCATCTCCTGTCGTCAGGTCGGCCCGATCAAGATCCTCGGCGAGCTCAAGGATGGCGAGAGGGTCTTCGACGAGCACCGCAGCCTCCTGTTTAAGAGGCTTCAGGTCGTGCGCTTCTTCGACCGAAAGCGCAATGTGCTGGTTTACGTGGCTTACAGCGATCGGGTTATCGAGGGCAGCCCGAAGAACAGCATCAGCACAGTGCCGATCATGGGGTGGCCGGCACCCTAAAGGTGAACTTCCCGGCCTGAATCGGGTTCTTAGAGAGACCCTTCATCCTCTGCCGGAAAAGTGCTGGTGACCTTGACGAAACCTGCCAATCCCGTTGTACCTCTGCAACCGGAGGACCAACTGATGGACCGATTTGTTTGTATTCATGGGCATTTTTATCAGCCTCCCCGGGAAAGTCCCTGGCTGGAGGCCATTGAGATCCAGGATTCGGCCTTCCCTTACCACGACTGGAACGAGCGGATTGCCGCGGAATGCTACGCGGCCAACGCCGTGTCGAGACTCTGGGACTACGGAAGGACGAATCGCCCAACTGGTGAACAATTATGCCAGCATAAGCTTCAACTTCGGTCCGACGGTCTTGCTCTGGATGCAGAAGTATGCCACCGACGCCTATGAGGCCATTCTGGAGGGTGACCGGCAGAGCCTGGAGAAATTCTCCGGTCATGGCAATGCCATGGCCCAAGCCTACAATCACATGATCCTGCCGCTGGCCAACAGCCGCGACAAGAACACCCAGATTATCTGGGGCATAAAAGATTTTGAATATCGCTTTGGACGCAAGCCGGAAGGGTTGTGGCTCCCGGAGACCGCGGTGGATCTGGAAACCCTGGACCTCATGGCCCAACACGGCATCAGTTTTGCCATACTTGCCCCCAGGCAGGCGAGCCGGGTTCGGCCCCTTGAAGGTAATAAATGGCAGGACGTGAGTGGGGGAAGAATTTATCCTGCCATAGCCTACCGGGTGTCGCTGCCGTCTGGCCGCGCCATGAACCTGTTCTTTTACGACGGTCCCATTGCCCAGGCTCTGGCCTTTGAAGGATTGCTCGACAACGGCGAGGTGTTCGCCAACCGGCTGCTGTCCGCCTTCGCCGACGACTCGCCTCGCCTCGTCCACATCGCCACGGATGGCGAAAGCTATGGGCATCATCATCGCAACGGCGACATGGCCCTGGCGCATGCCCTCCATCACATTGAGTCCAACGGACTGGCACAGGTGACGAATTATGGCCGGTTTCTGGAGGATCATCCACCGGCGTTCGAAGTGGAGATCTTTGAAAACAGCTCGTGGAGCTGCGAGCACGGCATCGAACGCTGGCGGTCCGATTGCGGGTGCAACAGCGGCGGCCACGCGGGTTGGAACCAGGGTTGGCGGGCCCCCCTGCGTGCGGCCCTGGACTGGCTCCGGGATGCCGTGAACCCGGCTTATGAACAACTGGCCCGACAGTTTCTGACCGATCCCTGGGCGGCTCGAGACGACTACATCGACATCATCGTGGATCGATCACCCGAGCGCCTCAGTGCGTTTATGATCCGCCACGCCACCCGCCCCTTAAACTCCGAGGACGAGATCACGGTCCTGAATCTCATGGAGCTCCAACGCCACCTCATGCTCATGTACACCAGTTGCGGCTGGTTTTTTGATGAGCTTTCCGGGATTGAGACGGTTCAGATCATACAATATGCCGGCAGGGTGCTGCAATTGGCCGACCAGCTCTTTAGCGAACCCTTCGAACCCGGCTTTCTCGAACATCTTGAACTGGCCAAGAGCAACATACCTGAACACCGTGACGGCCGCACCATATATGAGAAATTTGTCAGACCGGTCATGCTCGATATGAAAGACATCGGCGCCCACTATGCTTTAAGCTCACTGTTCCAGGATATCGGGGAACGGAGCTCGATCTATGCGTATTCCGCCACCCGGGAGGACTACCGCAGTTTTCAGGTAGGAGGCTCAAGGCTGGTAATCGGGCGGGCCACGGTCACGTCGGAGATTACGCACATATCTTCCAGCTTGTGCTTTGGCGTGCTTCATCTCGGCGATCACAGTATCGCCTGCGGCACCGGTGAATATCAGGGCGCCCAAAAATATGAAGCGCTGGCCCAAGAGATTTCCGCGGCTTTCGCCGGCGCGGACTTCCCGAAGACCATACTGCTGCTGGGCAAATACTTCGGGACGTCCACGTACTCTTTGACTTCGCTGTTTGCCGATGAGCGGCGCAAAGTCCTGAACATTATCATGGGGCCGACCCTGAGAGAGGCTGAAGCTGCATATAGTTCGATTTATGAGCACCACGCGCCCTTGATTCGCTTTCTGGCCGGTTCAAGCACGCCACGGCCGCAAGTCCTGTCGGTCGCGGCGGACTTGTGCTTGAATGCCAAACTTCGCAAGGTGCTTCAAGAGGAGGGGCTTGACCCCGAAGTCGTCAGACCTCTTCTGGAAGAAGCTCGTTTGGCCGGCGCCACTCTGGATGCGACGGCCCTGGGCTTGTTACTGGCCGTCAACATTGAGAGTCTGGCCGAACAACTTCTCGAGCAACCTGACGACCTGGCTCGCCTGGAGAGGTTAAATAAGGCTGCACAACTGGTCCGGACCTTGCCGTTCGAGGTGAATCTCTGGAAGACCCAAAACATCTGCTACAAGATCCTGCACGCCCATTGTCCTAGTTTCGAGGAAAAGGCTAAGCTGGGCGACCAAAACGCTCAAGAATGGCTGCGCCAGTACACGGCCTTGGCCGAGAATTTTTTGCTGCGGGTGCCCGTGTGCCCCGTAAACAGCAAACCTGGAAATGGATAGAAGACCGGGAAGTCTCTCATGAATATGCCAACCGCAACCTATCGGATTCAATTCAACCCGGCGTTCGGCTTTAAGAATGCGCGGCCGGTCATTTCCTATCTGGCGGACCTGGGTATATCCGACCTGTATGCTTCTCCCCTATTCAAGGCCGTCAAGGGCAGCCTCCACGGCTATGATGTGGTTGACCCCAATCAACTGAATCCTGAGTTGGGAGCGCTTTCTGACCTGGAGGGGCTGGCCGCAGAGCTACGAGCCTACAACATGGGGTGGATTCAGGATATTGTCCCGAATCACATGGCGGTGGATTCGGACAACCGGCTGCTGATGGATATTTTGGAGAATGGCTCCAGCTCCAGGTACTATCAGTTTTTCGACGTGGACTGGGATTATCCGGCCGCCAGCCTCAAGAAGAGAATTCTGGCGCCATTTCTGGGCTGGTTCTATGGCGAATGTCTCGAAAATGGCGAGATCGCCCTCCAATACGGTCCTGAAGGCTTCAGGGTGGCTTACTTCAACCTCGCGTTCCCGTTGCGAATCGAATCTTATCTTAATCTTTTTAATAACTTGCCCCAGTTAAAAAGGCAACTTCCCGAAGACAATCCCGACTTCATTAAACTTTTAGGCATCCTCTATGTCTTGAAGTCGCTCTCTGCGAGCGATGAACCGGAGGAGCGCCATAACCAGATAAAATTTATCCAACACACTATGTGGGAAGCCTACCAGAGCAATGCCGTAATCAAGGCATTTTTTGATGAAAACGTGCGGACCTTCAATGGCGAAAAGGGGAAGGCCGGGAGTTTTAATTTGCTTGATGACCTGCTTTCCCAACAAGTTTTCAGGCTGTCATTTTGGAAGGTGGCCGCGGAAGAAATAAATTATCGACGCTTTTTTTGCGTTAACGGGCTTATTTCACTCAGAGTGGAGGACGAGCACGTTTTCAACTACACGCACCGCCTGATTTTCGATCTTATTGCCCAACGCCTGGTCACCGGTTTAAGAATTGATCACGTTGACGGGCTGTACGATCCGGCCGGCTATCTGGAAAAAGTGAGAGAAAAGGCGCCGATAAGCTACATAATCGTTGAAAAAATACTCAATCTTCAGGAAGACCTGCCAGCGGCCTGGCCGATTCAGGGAACCACCGGCTATGATTTTACCAATTATGTCAATGAGTTGTTTTGCCAAAAGGAAAATGGGCGAGCCTTCAGCAGAATCTATGCCAGTGTCACTGGCTTGAAGAAGTCTTATGAAGACGTCGTGCGAGACAACAAAAAGCTGATAATTCAGGAAGATATGGCCAGCGACGTCCACAACCTCGCCCAGCTCCTGAAGAAGATCTCCAGCCGGGACCGCCATGGTAGCGACATAACGCTCACGGCGCTGCAAAGAGCTCTGACCGAAGTCCTGGCAGTGTTTCCCGTATACCGGACCTACATCAGACACGTTGTGGTTTCGGACGACGACAGGAAATATATTTTAGCCGCGGTGGACCGGGCCAGGGCCAACTACCCCGCCCTGTTACATGGATTTACCTTCGTTCGCCGATTCCTGCTCCTGGACTTTCCCGATTATATTACTGAGGAAGAGAAGCGGGACTGGCTCCACTTTGCCATGAAATTTCAGCAACTGACCGGGCCGGTAATGGCGAAGGGAGTTGAAGATACCACGCATTATGTGTACAACCGGCTCTTGTCCCTCAATGAGGTCGGTGGACGGCCGGATCACTTCGGCTGCTCCCTCGAAGAATTCCACAACTTCAACACCAAGAAGCGTGACCTGTGGCCGGATTCCTTAAACGCCAGTTCGACTCACGATACCAAGAGAGGTGAAGACGCACGCGCCAGAATAAATGTCTTGTCCGAGATGCCGGACGAGTGGCTAAAAAACCTCCGGACCTGGATCAAGCTCAACCGGGGCAAGAAAAAGCGCCTGCGCGGCTTAGCCGTTCCGGATCGAAACGACGAGTATTTTTTATACCAGACGCTGATTGGCGCCTGGCCATTTTTTGATGCCGAGTATCCCGAGTTCATGGCCAGAATTAAGAGCTATATTGTCAAAGCGGTCCGGGAGGCCAAAGTCCATACCGCTTGGTTGAAACCCGACACCGATTATGAAAACGCTTACGTCTCCTTCGCTGAGAAAATCCTGGCCCGCTCGGAAGCCAACGCTTTTCTGCAAGAATTTATCCCGTTTTGCCGGAGAATTTCTCACTACGGCATACTCAACTCCCTCTCCCAGACCCTGATCAAGATTACCTCACCCGGGGTGCCTGATTTCTATCAGGGATCTGAACTATGGGACCTGAGCCTGGTGGACCCTGACAATCGCCGGCCGGTAGATTTTGACAAAAGGCGCGCCATGCTGGCCGGTATCCGGGAACAGGATGAGGCTGATACTGGCCGACTGGTCCAAGATCTCCTTGCCAGGCGAGAGGATGGCAAGATCAAACTCTTTCTCATTTATCGGGCGCTCAAAGCCAAAAATGCCCATCGAGAGCTCTTCCGGGCCGGCGCTTATCTTCCCCTGGAGTCGGCGGGCAGATTCAGGAGCCATGTCATCGCCTTTGCGTGGAGGTATCAGCGGCAATGGGCCCTGGTCATGGCTCCGAGGTTTTTCAGCCGCCTGGTTCAAGAGGGAGATTTTCCTCTGGGAAGACAGGTCTGGCAGGACACCGAGGTGATACTGCCTCACGGGGCGCCGGCTGCCTGGCGGAATGTGATCACGGGCGAGGTACTTTCTGCGGGCCAGGTATTGCCGGTCGGAGACGTTTTACTTAGTTTTCCCGTGGCGTTGCTCATGGGCGAAGGAAAGGAGGAGTATGGGCAAACCACGTGAGTGGTGCCGCCCCGGCGGTGTTCCCAGGAGTGACGGCCAACCGCTGAGAGTCAATGCGTAATTTGCACTTCTATGAGGTCCGTCAGGCGGGGTCAATGGATAGGTGGTTGTGCCTCCGGCTACCAGTTCCCGGCCCCTCTCCGGGTAGAACTCGAAGCCAAAAATAATCGTCTAATAGATCAAGGTGTTACTATCTGCCCTATCTCCGCACCTTTGGGGCCTGCTAAAATGTTTTGATATTCTAACTAGTATATGTACTTCGTCGGCCGGCCCCCCGCCTATCCTCCATGGGTCGGGGCACAGTCAGGCAGGTGGGGCCGACGGCATACTTTGGGCGGCAACTGGATATGGCGCTAAAGGAGGGATGTTGAGGCTGATGCTGGTCGCCTGTAAAAAGCCAGGATCACGGCTTAGGCCGGAAATGGGTGCCCGGGTCGAATGCCCAACCGCTTTACAAGGCAGGGCGCCGCTTTTCGGTAAGTTCCCTGGAGTAGAGACCGGTTAAGTGAAATGATTTTTTGAGGATAGAGATTCTGGAGCCAGGAGACGGTCTGGGGGACCCGGAAAATAAGGAGGCTTAACCGATTAGCGCGAAGAACAGCTGCAGATAAAAAAGGGCGCAAATCATGGCGTTTGTTAAAAAAGACTATTGATTTAAGGTAATTCGGTGTCTTGGTGGGAGATGTTGACATGAGTTCAAAAAAAATATGGAAAAGGCCAGAAAAAGTAATGACTCCCAGGCGGACTATTACAAAAATATCTTTGGATATTGATCACCTTAGAGCGCTCAACTTACTAAGACCATGTAATATTTAGGCCTAATAATTCACCAGGCCAATTTATAATCTCTCCTTATCTCAGGCTATTGAGGCCCTCCTAACCGTAATTACTCCCTTCCTCTTCCATCAGGTAGTGGGCCAATTCCTCACCCTCGGGGGTCAAGCCCACCAGCGTGGGACAGGTGCCGGTGGCAGCCCCAGGAATTTTTTTAAAAATATCGATCAAGCGCCGGCTAAACAAGCGGGTCAGGGATCGAGATAAAGAGGCATGGGCTGTATTGAGGCTCATCAGGAGTCAAGGATGGGCCCCAAACGTGCCTTATGATTGCTTGGGGAGAAGAAAATCCTTCCTGGGCCATTATGAATAGCAAGACGGTTTTTTGGTTGGTCGCTCTTCAGGAGGCGATTGAATTCTAATATTTTGGACAAAATCTCAGATCTTGGACATAAATCATTAAGATGAAAGATATTTACACTTTAATATCAATGGGTTAATCATGGCCCGCAATATGCATATATAATAAACTGCAAGAAAGTTTATGAGTTCCAGAAGACGGCAAGGGAGCATTCGCCATGAAGCATCTTAGAATAAAATACACTCCTCTCTATTGGTTCACAGGTTCTCCCCCTGGCACTGGTACCTTGGCCGTTTCCCAGAGGCCCTTTGCTGAGGTGTTCTACGAGGCCAATGGGCCGCCTGAACCAGGAGGCTCGGGGAGGTCATCTGACGCCAATCCATCCCTGGAACTTCCCCTGACTCAACGGGACCAGGTGCAAGAATCGTAAATATCATAACTTGGCCCAGGTATCTCGGAAGTGACGGGTCTTATCCATCCGTCCTTTTTTCAACAGTATGCTCCAAAATTAAATAAGTTAGCTTTATATAAAATGAAGGATGGCATGCAGCAGGCAATTGACAGTGACACATCTTTCAAGAACAACTATATAATGAGACCGACCCATGCAGCGTCAGATTCTAATTTATAACCTCAGCTTCGCATCTCTGTTTATTGGCGGAGTGTTTTGCATATTATTGGTAACACCCTGGACGCTGGGAAGATTATTCGAAATTGTTTTCCTGCGACAGCTAAGATAAGTAATCATAAATTATTAATTATTTCCTAATTTATAAAAGGATATTGATCAAATGTCACAGTGGAGAATACCCACTCTTCATGGAAAAAAAGCAATAATAAATTTGCTTATTGAGAGTCCTTTATATTTTACGATGCCATTAACAACGAGGCTTGAGATTGTTAAACGCACTCAGAACGAAATTTCATATGGTAATCTAAGAAACTATTTTTTACATTGGGTTAAAACTGGTTATTTGAAATGAGGGATGACCATAATTATTAAGTAAGAGCGTTTTTATCAGAAAACACGGCAAAAATGCTTTTTACATGGTTCAATCTTTCATGAAACAGCACATTGCCCGCAACGGAGAGGTCAACCACCTCAATTACTACGCCGAAGTGCTCCTGGCCAAGTGGACCATAATGGCGGTTTTCTCCCTTTGGTGGAACCTGGCCTAGCAGCGGCCGGAGACGGCCATGGGCTTCTGGCGGGAGGAAAGATATCATTTAGGTATAATTACCTATTTGAAAATAAGCATTAGTGCCTAATTGTATTCGAAACTATCCGATTTAACTTCCTAAGCATAGATTATGGTGTCTTCCCCCCAGACAGAACACGCGCTTCCGGCCATGCCGGCGTATTGATTATTGCCTGGGCTAAACGTCCGGCATATTTTGCGACAAGTTTATATTAGCACGGAAAGAAAAGATGAACGGAAACCCTATGAAAGCCACAATTTTATTGAGTGGGGCATTAATTTCTCTGTTACTTTGGAGCCCAGCCGTTCGAGCTCAAGACATGGAGAAAAATAATCCTATTTATGAAGAGTTGGCTGCCCAGGGAAGGTTGACGACAGGAGAGATAACTATTGTTTATGGCGTGCCATGCGTAGAAGCTTGGCTCGAGAGTGGCGAAACCATAATGGCATTTGTCCATTCCATCGATTCTTTAAGGCAAAGGTCAATCATTGCTCAAGACAGGATTGCTCTTATCAATAGAACACACTATCTATTGGTCGTGAATGGGCCCGGTAACATGAGCACCGATAAGGACAAAATATTTGTACCCCTCGACTATTCGATCGAGCCAAGAATCCTACCGGAATTTTTGCCTGCTGCGGCCAATCAGGAAAAGTACATTCTGATAGATCGCCGCCACCAATATCTCGGCCTGTATGAATGGGGAAATTTGAAACACTGTTTTCCAATTTCGTCCGGAACTTCGAATTCGACGCCTTTAACAAAATTCGTGGTGCTCAATATGGATGAAGTGCATAACTCCACTATATTTGACGAGGCCCCCATGGATCATGCCCTGCATATTCACAGGGGTTATTACATCCACGAAGGCATAGTTCCTGGATATCCCGCCTCCCACGGTTGTATTCGGATTTTTCCCCTTGATGCCCGGTTTCTTTTTTATCATTGGGCTAAGCCGGGAATTCCCGGGAAAATTATCGATGGAGGCCCACCTACTCGCCTATCTGCACAGCTCCGACCGGAAGAATAAATTTTGGCTGTGATACTGAAATCAATCAGTTCCCTAAACCCAAGGAAAAATAAAAGCCTCAAGTTTACAAAATACTTATATAACAAAAATCCCCTGGCGCAAACTCGCTTCCCGCCGGTGATCAGCCCCGCCAGGCTGGCGGAGTTGTAGGCTAAAATCATGCCCCCCGCTTGCCAAGTTCTATATCCAAATCGTACCTGGAAATTCCTCCTTTCCGGTGATAACTGCCGAACCTGGCAAGGCAGCAACTATTGAGATACGAAGTCCTCTACCCCGGTCCAATCTGCTGGTACTCCTTGAACCATATAGCTGGCGCAGCGTTTAAGATAGATGAGGGCAGCCTTATCCTCCGGATTCTTTTCCAATACCTGGTTGAATCGCACACTTGCCTCCGCAAATTTGCGTTCATAATAGAGCCCCAGACCTGCCTCAAAGCTTCCTTTGGTCTCCTTCTTTAATGTGACCACGGTTTCAGGGTCGCCATCAAAAATCTCAAAGACCGTCACCGGGGTATCCTTACCTTTCACCAGGACCTTGTCCACGAAACGGTAGTGGTATTTTTCCGGTTTTTCCAGGTGAGCCATGACCTCTTCGCTGATCGTGGTGGAGGAGCCGTACCTCTTGGTCAGCCCCTCGATGCGGGAGGTGGTATTTACTGCGTCTGCCACCACTGCACCCTGGAGGCGTTCTTCGCTGCCGATAATGCCCAGCCTCAGGTCTCCGATGTGTAAGCCCACGCCGATGCTGACAGGTGGAAATCCGTCTTGTTCCCGTTCGCGATTATAGGCTTCCACCGCCTTGTGCATCGCGATGGCGGCCCCGACGGCGTCATCGGCCTGCCCGGGAAACAGGGCCATCACTCCGTCACCATAGTACTGGTCGATAAAGCCGTGGTTCTCCCTGATGACCGGGCTGACCCTTTTGAGATAGGCGTTGATAAAGTTGAAGTTGTCCTGGGGCGACATTTTTTCCGAAAGGGTGGTCCAGCCTCGGATATCAGCAAACATAACCGTCATTTCCTGGCTGATCTGGTCGCCGAGACTGATCTCCAGAATGCTTTGCTTCCCCAAGAGGCTGATGAATTCTTGGGGCACAAAGCGCGCGTATACAGCATTGAGCGCCGCCAGTTCGGCGGTGCGCCGCTTGACCCGATCCTCCAGGATGTCGTTGGCGTTCCGCAACTCCTGATTTTTCTCCGCCAGAGTCTCTTTTCAGCCGGTTGATGGTCAAGTGCGTGTTGACCCGGGCCATCACCTCTTCCGGTTGGAAGGGCTTGCCGATATAGTCCACCGCGCCCAGCTCCAGGCCTTTGACCTTGTCCGCGGTGTCGGTCAGGGCGGAAAGGTAAATGATGGGAATGTCGCTGAGAGCGGGATTCCCTTTCAGGCGGCGGCAGACCTCGTAGCCGTCCATCTCCGGCATCATGATGTCCAGCAGAATGAGGGATGGTTTCGCCTTTTCCGCAATAGCCAGGGCACTGGCGCCATTCTTGGCCACGAGCAGTTTATAGCCCCGGCCGTCCAGAGTCTGATGCAGCACCTGCAGATTAGTCACGTTGTCGTCCACCAGCAATATCTGCTCCGGTGGCTGCTGCCTGCCCTCGGGAGCAATCAGGTTGTCCGCCATGAGTCATCCCTCTTCTCATTTAAGTGTCTATTTTCTCAGCCAGATCGGCTATCTTGTCGAAGTCAAAATCTGCTACCAGCCGCTGAATTTCCTCTCCATAGCGGGCGCCCAGGTCAGTCCGGGACTGTAATTCTGCGCCAATGGCTTCCAACTCGGTGACGTCGCCCGCTTCTATCGCCTCCCGTAAGCGTTGGGCCGTCTCTTTGGCCAACTCCAGCGGCAGCGGCGCCACCTGAGCCGCGTTAGCCGCCGTTTCAGGCGCCCCGGCCGGCTCCAGGGCCTTGAGGGAGTTCAGGACCCTGGTATGGGATAGTAAGAAATCGCGGTAGGCAGCTTCAGGAAGGCCCTGGCCCCCGCCTTTGAACCACTTTTCCAGGGCCGCGGCGGTTGCCTGTAATTCTGTGGCGCCGATATTGCCGGCGGCGCCTTTGATGGTGTGGGCCAGGATTACCGCCTCCTGCTCCTTTCCCGCCGCCGCCAGATTTTTTATGGTCTCGGCGGCCTCTTGGAAATCTTGCCCGAACTTCCGGAGAATATTGATATAGACCTTCTGGTTGCCCAACAGCCGCTTGAGGCCCTGGGCGGTGTCGATGCCGGCCAATTGGGGCAACGCCTCTGCCTCGCCCCCAGGCCCGGGTTTAGCGGTGGCCGGTGGCGCCGCCGGCCCGGCCGCCCGAATCGCCGGCTTCCCGACATAGTGTTCCAGGGTGCGGAACAAGGCTTCCGGATCTATGGGTTTGGTCACGTGGTCATCCATGCCGGCCGCCAGGGATTTTTCCCGATCCCCGGCCATGGCGTGGGCCGTCATGGCGATAATCGGCAAAGTTTGAAAACGGGGGTCCTGGCGGAGGCGCCGGGTAGCCTCGTAGCCGTCCATGACCGGCATCTGCACGTCCATGAGCACCGCATCAAAATCGTTGCCAGACACAGCTTGCACCGCCTCCTGGCCGTTGTTGGCCAGGGTGACCGACACCCCCACGGCGGCCAGTATTTCGCTGGCCACTTGCTGGTTGATTTCATTGTCCTCCACCAGCAAGATGCGGGCCCCCTCCAGGCTTATCCGGGCCCTGGCCTCGGCATCGTCGACACCCTCGGCGACGTGGGGCCGACCGGCAACTTCATGGCCAAAAGTCTGCATGATGGCGTCAAAAAGCAGGGAAGGACCCACCGGTTTGATGAGAAAGCCGTCCAGCCCCGCCTGGTCAGCCTGGCGCATGATCTCTTCCCGGCCGTAGTTGGTCACCATAATGACGGCGGGGATCTTGGTCAACTGGGAATGGTGCTTGATCAACCGGGTCGCCTCGAGGCCATCCATCCCCGGCATCTTCCAGTCCATGATGACCAGCCTGTAGGGCTGGCTCGGGGAGGCTTTTTCCAGTTCGGCCAGCCCTTCAGGGCCGGAGGCCGCCTGGGTGACTTCAAGGCCAAAGGATTCCAACATCTCCTGCAGGATCTCCCGGGAAGTGGCGTTGTCGTCCACCACCAGAACTTTTAAATCGCTCAGGGCCTGAGTCGGCGCCAGGTGTTTTTTCTCCTTCCCCGCCCCCAGACCCAAAGCGGCGGTGAAGAAAAAGGTGCTCCCCTGGCCGGGCAGGCTTTCCACCCAAATTTCCCCACCCATCATCTCCACCAGCCGTTTGCTGATGGTCAGGCCCAGGCCGGTGCCCCCGTATTTTCTGGTGGTGGAACTGTCAGCTTGGGAGAAGGCCTGAAAGAGTTTGCCGATTTGCTCTTGAGTGAGTCCGATGCCGCTGTCGCTTACCGAGAATTTCAGGATTACCCGGTCCTGGTCCCGGGAGACCACTTCCGTGGAGACCACGATCTCGCCGGATTCGGTAAACTTGACGGCATTGTTCGTCAGATTGGTGAGTACCTGCCCTAAGCGCAGGGGGTCTCCCACCAGAAAACGCGGCACCTCGGCAGACAGGGCGAACAGGACTTCCAGGTTTTTCTTTTCCCGGGCCTTCACCATGACCAGGGTTGCCAGATTATCCAGGACCTCCTCCAGGTTAAAGTCCACCGACTCCATGGCCAGCATGCCCGCTTCAATCTTGGAGAAATCCAGAATGTCGTTGATAATGCCCAGCAGGTTATTGGCTGCTGCCCGGGTTTTGGTAATATATTCCCGTTGCTTGGCAGTCAAATCCGTCTTCAGGGCTAAATGACTCATACCGATGATGGCGTTCATGGGGGTACGGATCTCGTGGCTCATGTTCGCCAAAAAATCGCTCTTGGCCCGGGTGGCGGCCTCCGCCGCTTCCCGCGCCTGCTCCAGTTCGCGCTCCGCCCGGTCCCGATCGACGGATACGGCGATAGTCTTGGCAATACCGGCGAGAGCGTGCACCGTATCCGGGTTGAGCTTCGTGCGGGAGAAAAACGCCATGACGCCCACCACCCGATCCTCGACAATCAGGGGATGACCGACAAAGCCTACCAAGCCATGGCTCCGCACCCATTCCTGGTCATCAACATCGGGCTCTGCTGCAACATTGTTGGAAAAGCGCAGCCGGGCTTTCTGGGCGATGCCGCCGATTTTGTATTGACCTAAAGGTATCCGGCTGCGGAGGCCATCGGTATGGGTGTGTAATCCAGCGCTGGCCCGCATCTCCAGCATTTTGTCCTGTTCATTGAGTATCCAAATCCGGGCCAGGGCGGCATCTAATTGATGAACCAGGGCTGCGGCGCAGAGTTGCAGCCTCTCCTGCAACGGTTTCAGGGTCGTCAGGGCGTCGCCCACCTCGGAGCCCAAAAGCGCCAAATGTTCCCTCTGCTTGGTATCCGTAATGTCCCAGCAGGTGCCGATAATGCGACCGGGTTGGCCGCGGTCATCCCGGAGCACCGTAGCGCGGGCCGCCAGGACGTGCAGACTCGCATCCGGCCAGATTACCCGGAATTCCGTATCATAATCAGCAGTCCCGGCGACGGCTTGGCGCGTTGCCTCTTTGATCCGTCCTAAATCGTCCGGATGGATACGCTGCAAAAAAATCTCGCTGTAGTCGGCTAATGCCCCCGAGGTATATCCGAAGATCGCGCCCATGGCTTCATCCCAAAAGGATATGTGCCGGACCAGATCCCTCTCCCAGATGCCGATGCCCGTAGCCCCCAGGGTCAGATCGAGGCGCTCTTTGCTTTCCCTCAGGGCCTCTTCGGCCCGCTGACGCTCCTGGTTGGCATGCCGCAAGCGCTGTCGCCAGATGAGAAAAGCAGTACTCATGGTCAGCATCAAAAGGCCACTTGTCAGGCCAAGCAGGGTCCGCCGGGCGGGCGGCATTAATTTATCGAGGTCGCCTAGCAACACCAGCGTCCAAGGGCCATTCGGATCGTTCCATTGCAGCGGTGTCCGGGCAACGGCATAGCGGTGATTTTCAATGCTGACGATGTCGCTCGTCGGGTCGAAGGGCAACGTCCTGGGTGTGCCACTGTCGAAAACCTTGCCGAACTGTTTGAGCGTCCGGATTGCCTTGAGCCGTTCCGGGGTGCATTGCCCGGCCAGACACTCGATCCATTCCTCACGGGTGCTGGCAAAAACCAGGTCTTGGGGAGACAGCAGGAGCGCCGGGCCAGACCAGGCTCTCAATACGGAGTCGACCCGTTCGAGCCCCAGGCGAGCGACCACGGCCCCGATAATTGGAGCCTTGGCCGATACTTCTCCATAGAGGGGGGCGGCAAAGTACAGGGATCGCAGACCAGTTGTCGTGCCGATGGCCGCATAGATATTCATCTTGCCCTGCATGGCAATCTTAAAATAGGGGCGGAACTTGACGTCCACTCCGGTGAGAGGCACGCCAATCGTGTCCCAAGAGGATTTGATTATCCCATCCGGGTTCACTAAATAAACCCCGTTGGCCTCATAGGACTGGCCGATTGCTTGCAGGCTTTCCATAACCACCGGAGTATCCAGGGGAATCTCTCCGCGTGCGACTCTTTTGACCAGCTGATCGACCAGCCCTAACGCGGACACCGCTCCCATGACATTGCCGTTCATCGTCCGTGCCATTACTTCGAAGCCGCGTCGAGTTACCTCGACTTCCAATGCCTCTTTGTAATCGTGTTCAAGAGTGAGGCGCGTTGCCTCTATGATGCCGAGTGCCACCGTGACCGAGAGCAGGATGGCGCCTATCCAGGGCACGAGGCGGCGGGAAGTTGGACTAATTTTCATGGGAGGTGTCCTGTGATTTATATACCCCTGCCGAAAGATAGCGGGATTCACAACATGTTTCGTATATCTTCTCGAATGTAGAGGCAACTTCTTTAAAATTTCGAAGTACTTCGGCGGTCAAAATGTTGAGGGTTGGATGGCCTTCTCCTCGCGATAATAATTCTCTAGGTAGTCTGATGATCAAAGGCTGGTCTCTAGACCTGGAATTATTTAAGACATCCCCCAGGCCGGCAGGCTCAGGTAAAGGCCATAGCTTAACAAATCGTCTCCTTTCCGTTCGTTAAGAGGTTTCAAGCACCGGCTCAGGCAATAATTTCCGCCGGCCAGGAATCCTGGCTAAAACTTTTCCTTATCCATGAAAAGCTTCAACATGCATTCGGGGCATAAGTCCTGGGTGGCAACCAGCTTGAGTTGCTCCTTAAAATGCTTCTTCATGCTCTGCTGTTCCTGGCTGTTTTCCATTACGTTCTTGCAACCGGCACAAACTGGCAAGAGGTCCATTAAGTCCATCAATTCGCTGATATCTTCCACAATGAGCAGGACAAACATTTTCTGTTGGAATTCAAAAGGCGTGGTGGTTATTAACAGGGGGACTTTGCTGACGTCTCCTTCTGTGATCAGTTCCATTTCCACCTTGTGACGCACCACTTGGTTATCGCTGAAGGATTTGCCTACCGCAGCCCGCACCAGGCATTGCCGGCAGGATTCGGCCGTGCCGCAGCCTTCGGGCGTTTCCGTGGAGTGAATGCAATGCAGCACCTCACCGGCACGACGCCGGATGATTGATTCCGGGTCTTGGGATAACATCAGCAAGGCATTCCGATTAACCCCAAGCACCTCCACATCCTTATCCACCATAAAGATAGATGCCGGCATGGCATCCAGAATAGTTCCGAGCAACTCCCCCGTGTCTGCAAGGTTGGCTGGCATGAAGACCTCGACCTCTCTTTGATGTACTTAACTATCAAGAAAACTTACAAAAATATCCGAAATTAGGTGGAAGACAGGCCCATGGCAGGCAAGAATGAGTTTAAGGACCCCTTCTCCAGAGTTTAACGCCGAAAGGCGCCTCTTTTGTGACCAAATCGTTTCTTGGGACCTATGGTAGCACAAATTCCACTGACCGGCGATCTTGATTTTTTCTCGCCGTCGAGATTGCCGCTCTAAAATTTCCGCACTGGTGGGCGGAGTTCGCGGAACGCGTTATGGCGATTCGTGGACGACGTGGAGATCCCTATTCGACGATAGCGCGAGGCGAATCGACATCCGCTCGGCCTCCCGAGTGGGCTAAAGCGATCTTGGCGTGAACCGGCGAAGAAGCGAAGAAATACGCCCTCGGTTCTCCATATAGGGATTCGGCCTGATAGAGCACTCGGGCACCGAAAAGTTCTCTCCGCTAGACGATCATAAAGGCATTCAGGGGACGAGCAATGACCAGATCATCGGCTGGTCAGGAAGACCCCATTTCCCCAGTTTCCCCAATATAGGCGCCGGAGACCCGGCGCTTAATTTTTCCTGAGTCCTTGCATCACGTTAGCCAATGATTATTAATTACGCCATAAGATAGCCGGGTCCTGCCTGGCACGGCAGGTGCCGGGAGCCGACCCATCCGGGCCACGGTAAAGAGTTCGGGGAAGAGTGAAGGCCTGGGAGGCTATCATGACAAGGCAGCGCGGGAGGAGCAGGATGAAAGAGAACGACAGACCGGTTGGGGCGCTTTATGGCTTTAGTTTAGCGGAGTTCCAGAAAAACCGGGGCTGGTTCCTGGCCCTGGGAATCCTTCTCATTATTTTCGGCAGCCTGGCCATCATCTATGACGTTGCGGCAACCATGCTTTCGGTACTCTTTTTCGGCTGGCTTCTGATCATCATGGGGGCCATCGAGACCGGACAGTCTTTCTGGCAGCCAAGATGGGGCGGATTTTTCCTGCACCTTATGGTTGGCATTCTGGCCGTGGTGGTAGGATTTCACCTCATAACTTCGCCGGCGGCCGGCGCCCTGGTCCTGACTTTTGTCATGGCCGTGTATTTTCTGGTGATCGGCATTGTCAGGGCCGTAACGGCCCTTGCCATGCGCTTTCCCAATTGGGGTTGGGTGCTCTGTAGTGGAATTATTACCTTCATCCTGGGTGTGTTGATCAAACAGCAATGGCCGTACTCGGGGCTATGGATCATCGGCCTGTTTATCGGCATTGACATGCTCTTTAGTGGCTGGTCTTACGTGATGCTGTCACTGGCAGCCAGAAAATAGCAGTCAGGTTTAAGGGCCCGGGGCCAACTTCCTGGCTCTTGGCGCTGCCAGTGCTGGGGGCTTCGGTAATCTGCCTCAACCACAAGTTTGTGTCAAACTCCCGGATCCTTCCGACGCCGGCTGAGATGGCCCAGGGGAATGATCAGGACATAATAGGGAACCATGTAAAGGGCAGCCAGGACCGAGATCAAGGGGTCGTTGAAATAGTTGCCTAAAACGATGACCAAGACGTTATTAATCCAGCCCAAAGCCCCGCCAGCCGCCACCCTTTCACGGGGCGGAGTTGGACCAGAATAAAACCAGGCCGGCGCTGGCCAGAACCGCCGCTAAGCCAGAGCCAACCAGCACCGAGATAACTGCATCGGCATGATGAGCTCTTAAGAAAGGGGCGTAAAGACCAAAGGCGCCCAGGTTCATGCCGGCAAGAAGGACCAGAGAAATGGGGTAAGAGTGCCCGTCTAACCAACCTGAAATTCTCGGCAGCAGTCGCCGAAAAAAAACAGAGACCAGGAGAGGAAGAAAAATCAAGACCGCCATGAACCCGACGAGGCCGATCAGGTCGAACTGCAGTTCCCTGCCGATCAAGATTTTCAGCAGAAGCGGCAGGGTCAAGGGCAACAATAGCGTGGTGATTACGGTCATGGCCAGCACTAAAGGAATGTTGGCCCCTACATAACCGGAGAAAAAGGGAGCTGACAAACCGGTAGAGACCCCGGCCAACAAGATTAGACCCAGTGCATAGGCCGGAAGAAACTTGCTGGCCAGGGGATAGATTATCAGGGGCAGCACTATCAGTTTGGTCAGAATTAACAGGGGCAGCTTGACGGCATATCGATGCAGCGTCTCCCAAATTTCCGCCGGGAAAACCTTCAGGAAGGCCAGGAATAACATCCCCATCAGGAACCAGGATAGGAAGGGGCCTAACTTGCGGGTCTCATTCGGCCAAAGCACACCTGCCGCCATGCTGCCAAAGACCACGATCAAAAGCACTATATCCTTAATTCTGAGCATCGACTGGAATTACCAGGTAATGGCAATTCTGGGTCTCAGCTCCCTGGTACTTTTAAATTTCCGGGCTTGAGCACCGCATAAGCCAGCCTCATCACCGGGGTGGATACACCGGTTTGCCTGCCCAGCCGAGGCACCACCCCGATCATGGATTCAAGTTCACTTGGCCGGCCTGCTTCCACGTCACGTTGCATGGAGGTTTTCATGTCGGGTGAGGCGTTATCAATGAACTCGAGGGTTTTAGCCACTAAGTCTCCTGCCAGCTGTAACGCCCCGGGCCTGCGCCACGGCAGCTACTTCTTTTAAAGCCTCGGTCAGGACTTCCCTGGTCTCCGGAACCTGCCGGTATTCTCCTAGGTGGCGCGGGTGAGACTTCCTAAGGCGCTTGCTGCGGAGATGAACACAAATTTAGTCCACAGGACCTTTAAGATGTCATCGCTCAGTTCCACGGCTATACCGGTTGCCTGCAGGGTCTCATAAATCGTCTTGAGGCGCGCCGTCATCTTACCGTCGAACTCTCCGAGCACGACCCGGCGGAATTGGCTGTACTGCCCAATAACCCCCGGGGCTTCGATTGCGGCTGAAAGCCATGTTACCCCGCCGACGAGGTGTTCCCTTCCCACATAAGCTCCAAGGCGCTCGGCGGCGTCGATGCCATTTTGCAGCGGCACCACTACCGTCTCTTCGCCGACCATCGGCTGCATGGCTTGAGCGGCGATGTCCGTATGATAGGTCTTGGTGGTAAAGATGATTAAGTCTACCGGTCCCACCTCGGCGGGGTCATCAGTTGCCCTGGCCGGTGAGACCAGGAAATCGCCATGAACACTTTTCACGTGCAGACCGTTTTCGCGCAGAGCCTGAAGATGGGCCCCCCGGGCGATAAAAATCACCTCCTGGCCTTTCTGACTCAGGAGCCCGCCATAATATCCCCCCACTCCACCTGTACCCATGATTGCTATTCTCATACCCTCTCCTGCAATCGGATTTGCGCCGGGTGTATCAGGTAGGTTATCACCTCTCCACAGTTTCTCATAGGGTCACCCTGCAGGGGCCTCAGGCTTGAAGTCGGTTTTTCGGAGTAGTTGATAAGATTAACTTTATTGGGGAGTGTGCGTCTGAAGCTTGCCCTTAATGCGTTTAAGCCGGAAGATGTCCTCCTGCTCCTGCTGATCGAGGGCCTGTTGGATAGACGCTGATCTGAGCGCGAATGCCGGGAATTACCGCCTGCTGCAAGGCATTCACCCGGCGGGCCGTCTTTTTGATTTCCTCGGCAATACGGCGCAGGCGCGCTTCGACGTTGGCTGACCTGGATGAGCACACTGGCAGAGCTGGTGGAAGGCGGCCTGAGCCGCGATGGTCCTGCCCCCCACCGCCAATGGGCTCATGGTGGCGGCCTCGAGCGTATCTATAGCGAGCCGCGGCACCCGGGTGCCCCAGACATTATCTACTTCGGCCTGGGCGGTGAACCTGACCGGCATTCCCGAGGGAGAGCGCCTCCACGGCCTCAGGGCCGTCGAAGGATTTCGCCAACATCAAGGCCCGGTGCGCCTCCTGGGAGGCTTGATAGAACTGCCGCCGGGCCTCGAGGGCCTCATGCACGTTGGCGAAGAATTCCTTCACCAGCGCGTCCCGCTTCTTTTCCAACAGCTCCACACCCCGGCTGGCCAGTCCCAGTTGGCTGCGGCGGGTGAGTAGGTTCATCCTGGTGGGGCTGATCTCATCCATGTAACCCCCGGTGCATGTCCTCCGGCGTACTCCAAAATTCCTGGAGCCGGGCGCCATAGTACTTGCCGATGTGATCCGCGGAAATGCGCTTCAACTCGGATTCCGGCAAGAGGGAGAGCAGCGACCAGGCCAGAGTGAGCGATTCGTCCAGTTCCCGGTTTTGCTGGCCCTGATGGATGAAGTTCTTCTCGAAACCGTCCGCAAACGTTAGATAACGCCGATCGTTTTCGGTCAGGGCTTCCTCGCCGATGATCGCCACCAGCTTGCGGATATCCACGCCGTTGGCGTAGGCGGCGAAGAGCTGATCGGCAGACCTGCTTGTGATCCTCCCGGGTCTTGCCCTTACCGATGGCGCTGTTCGCCAACCGGGAGAGCGACGGCAGCGGGATCGATGGGTGGGAAAAAGCCTTTGCGGTTCAACTCATGGGAGAGCTGAATCTGCCCTTCGGTAATGTAGCCGGTCAGGTCCGGAATAGGGTGGGTGCGATCGCCCCCCGGCATGGAGAGGATGGGGATTTGGGTCACGGAGCCCGGACTTCCGGCAATCACCCCGGCGCGTTCATAGATGGTGGAAAGGTCGGTATACATGTAGCCGGGATAGCCGCGGCGGCCGGGGATCTCACCCCGGGATGCCCCCACTTCCCGGAGCGCCTCGCAATAATTGGTCATATCCGTCAGGATCACGAGCACATGGTAACCCTGCTCGAAGGCCAGGTACTCCGCCACGGTCAAGGCCATGCGGGGCGTAAGGATGCGCTCCACCGTGGGATCGTCGGCCTTATTGAGAAACAGAACCGAACGCGACAGGGCCCCGGTTTTCTCAAACTCAGTTGATGAAATAGCTCACTTCCCGCTGCGTCACCCCCATGGCGGCAAAAACCACCGCGAAGGGGACGTTCTCACCGGGCACGGTGGCTTGCCGGGCAATCTGGGCCGCAAGCTCATTGGCGGGAAGGCCGGGAGATGAAAAAATCGGCAGCTTCTGCCCCCGCACCAGAGTGTTCATGATGTCGATGGTGGAAATGCCGGTCTGGATGAACTCCACCGGCTTGCGGCGGGCCACGGGGTTGATGGGCATGCCGGCGATGGCCGGGCGCTTTTCCGCCAGGACCGCGGGCAAATGATCAATGGGTTGTGCCGATGCCGTTGAAGCGCCGCCCCAGCATGTCCTTGGACACGCCCAGGCGGGCCACGTTCTCCACCAGGCTCACCGAGGTCCGGGCCAGGTCCAGGCCTGCGGTCTCCTCGAATACCTGAATGACCGCGTATTCCTCGGACACCTCGATGACCTGGCCGCTGCGCAACCGGCCTCTGCCATCTTTGATTTCCACGATGGCGTTATAGGCCAGTTCCCGGGCATTCTTCACAAAGAGCAGCGGTCCCGAGATATAGCTCAGCGAGCTGTATTCCCGCTTCAAAAGATCCATGCCGTCTACTCCTCACCTGCGGTCCGGAAGGCTGCGCCAATCTCCCCCAGCACCTCGTCCCGGTAAGCCTGAAAACCATCTGCGGCGATAAAACGCGCCCGGGCGATTTTCCCCAGCATCGGATTCTGGATGAGGTCATCGATGGGAACCCCGGTTCCCAGAGCCTTTTCGGCTTGCCGGTGAAAGCTCAAGATCATCCGCATGATCCCCTGGGCCTTTTCCATGGAACAGTAGGCGTCGTTTTCGTGGAAGGCGTCCTGCTGCAGAAAGTCTTCCCGGATGATGCGGCCCACTTCAATGATCAGACGCTCCTGGTCTTGCAGGGCATCCGGCCCTACCAACTGCACCATTTCCTGCAGGGAGGCCTCCTGTTGCAGCAGCTGGCTGAGGGCATCCCGCATTTCCGGGTAATCCGGCTCCAGGTTCTCACGATACCACTGCGCCAGGAGCGGCATGTACAGGGAGTAGGAGCCGTTCCAATGAATCGCCGGGAAGTGGCGCCGGTAGGCCAGGGAGGCGTCCAGCCGCCAGAAGGCGCCGGCGATGCGCAGGGTGGACTGGGTGACCGGCTCGGACATGTCGCCCCCGGCGGGGGACACAGCCCCGACCACCGAAACCGCGCCGCGCTCCTCTGCCAGGGTGGTGACCAGCCCCGCCCGTTCATAGAACGCGGCCAGACGGGAAGACAGATAGGGGGGGTAACCTTCTTCGGCCGGCATCTCTTCCAGCCGGGAGGAGATTTCCCGCAAGGCTTCGGCCCAGCGGCTGGTGGAGTCGGCCATCAAGGCCACCGCATAGCCCTGGTCGCGAAAATACTCGGCCAGGGTCACGCCCACATAGATGCTGGCCTCCCGGGCCGCCACCGGCATGTTGGAGGTGTTGGCGATCAGCACGGTGCGGTGCATCAGCGGGTCGCCGGTCCTGGGGTCGATAAGTTCGGGAAACTCCATGAGCACGTCGGTCATTTCATTGCCCCGCTCCCCGCAGCCCACGTAAACCACGATATCGGCGTTGGACCACTTGGCCAGGGACTGTTGCGTGACCGTTTTGCCGGAGCCGAACGGTCCGGGAATCGCGGCGTTGCCGCCCATGGCCACGGGAAACAGTACGTCCAGTATCCGCGTGCCGGTCAGGAACGGCGCGGTCGGATCCAGCTTTTCCTTAACCGGCCGGGGCCGCCGGACCGGCCAGATCTGGAACATTGTGAGTTCGGTGCCATCCTCGAGCGTCACGAGCGGTTCTGCCACGGTGTAGGAGCCGGCCGGTTTTACCTGCTGGACGACCCCGCTGACGTCAGGCGGCACCATGATCTTGTGGGTAAAGCGGAACTCCTGAACCGTACCGAGGCTCAGCCCGCCCGTGACCGCATCGCCCACGTTGACTTGGGGGGTCCAGTCCCATTGCTTCTGTCGGTCCAGGGCCACCGCTTCCACGCCCCGGGAGATGAAGTTGCCGGTTTTCTCCTGGATCGCGTAAAGCGGCCGCTGAATCCCATCAAAGACGGCATTCAGCAGTCCGGGGCCCAGTTCCACGGCCAGCGGCACCCCCGTTGACACCACCGGCTGGCCCACCAGGAGGCCGAAGGTGTCCTCATACACCTGGACGAAGGCGGTGTCTCCTTCCAGGCGGATGATTTCACCGACCAGTTCTTCTTCGCCCACCTTCACAATGTCGTACATGCGGGCGCCCAGCATCCCTTTGGCAATAACCGCGGGGCCGGTGATTTTCCGGACGGTTCCCCGGATCATTTTTCCTCCGATGTGAGCGAGCTGAGGGAGATTCGGTGAATAACTCTTTGCTTTTGCTCATAATTTATGCCTTCATTGCCTACTTTTGAGAATCCGGGTGACATCCCCTATTGATCAAAGGCCGAATTTCATCCACCAGGATTCCCAGGGCAAGTTTCACGGCCTGTTTATGAAGGGCGTTTAGGGAAGACCTGTCCGCTTCTAAAGCTTAATCTCGTAGCCCATGGTTTCTCTGATCAGCTGTCGCATGTACGCCTCGGCATCTTCGCCGGCGACGGTAACCGCAACCCGGTGCACCGGGGCCGCCAGCAGGACCGGGAGATCCCGGCCGCGCAGCTCTCTTTTGACGGCCTGGTAAGGGTCCGGCAACAACGTCATGTTGACTATGATGAGCGCATAGTCTTCGGTCTGAATCAGACGCGCCAACACCTCCCGGGCTTCGGCCGGGTCATGGGCCAAAGCCACTTCCAGGCCGCCGAGGCGGTATCCCGCCGCGGATTCGGGATCAGTCAGAACCGCAATCTTCATGGGCAGAACACCTCCGGTTCGACCGCAGCGGGCGGCAACCCAAAAAAGGCTCGCCGGGCCAACAGCCGAATCCGGCCGGCCTCCCATTCTTTATGGAGGATGTAATCGTTGGCCATCCCTGCACCCAGCACGTCCTTAACGCCTTCATGGGCTTTGGCCAAGAGCATGCAGCGGAGGCCCCGTTCCAAAGTGGCGAGGTCTCGCACCTCGGCCACCCGTTTAAAATCGGTGTTTCCCAACTCCTCCAGGGCTTCCACTTCTCCGGCCGCCAGCAACTCAAAGAGAGGCAGGCCCACGCGTCTGCCACCCGGAAGGAAAAATCGGTTCAACTCCCCCTTGAAGCCCGTGGTGGACAGCTTGAGGCCGGTGGCCAGGTTCATGGCATCGATCTCAAACCTCATAAAACTGACCAGATAGGGCTGGTCCAACTCCTGAGCCTGGCGCAGCATGGCGGTATAAAATTCCCGGTCCAGGATGATCTCCAGCTCCAGCGGTTCCCGGGCGGCCGACACGGCGCGACGCAGGGCCCGGGCGAGGGGGTGCCCGGGCAAGGTGAGCAGTTGCGCCAGGGATGCCGCGTCGGCGGCCTCGACCAGGAGGCCGTAGAAGGCTCGGGGAATCGTGCCCGCGCCCAGATGGCCCATGATTTCCTCAGTCGTCCAGCCCGCCTGCTTGCCGCGCAGGATGGTTTTCACATTGGCCAGGTCGGAGCGCATTAAGAGCAGGCTGACGGCCTCGCGGGCCTCCCCCGAGACCAGACGGGGTAAGTCTCCCACCGTGCGGTTCAAATGAACCATTACGGCGCGGTCCACGTCCGGGAGGGTATCTCCCGTGAGGTCAGGGCCGTAGATGGTTTCTCCCAGGACCTTCACCAGTTCGGGGAAACCCAAGGCGCAGCGCCTCGCGGAAAAAGCGCTCAGGCAGCAACCGGCTTCGCCTCACCCGGATGCGGGCGTTCAAATAGCCGAAATCGTCAGTCAACCTGCTTGCCTCACTCCCAGAGCAGTTTGGTCACCCCGGGGGCCAGCGTGTTCCAGGCGCGATGCAGCCGCTCCGGCAGAGTGTTTTCCACGGTGGCGCCGCCCCGGCCCACGATCCGCACCCCCAGGCGAAGTTCCGAGTCGGTCTGGAGTTCGAGCCCCTTTGCCGCGCCCAGTCATCTCAATTTCTCCTGTATCGTGCGGGTGCACCACCACGGTCTCCGCCACTTCTGCGACCCCCATGGCCTCCTCGGCCAGCGTCTGGAGCACCTCGCCGTAATCCGGTTGGGAGGCAGTCTCTTCCAAGGCGAGCAGGACCTTCTGGCGCAGCCGGTCCATCACTTCCCCTTTGGCCTGGATGCGGGCGCTGGAGACGCTGAGTTCGGCCGCACTTTGGGCCTGTTGGCGTGGCGACGCGATCTCCCGCCTCGATCCTCTGCCGATGTGCCGCCAATTGGGCCGCAGCCGCGGCTTTCCGCCTCGCTCACGATCTTCTCGGGCCCTGGAATCCGCCTCAGCCAGGATCGCGTTGATCTCAGCCTCGGCCTCTTGCCTGGAGAATCTCCTCCAGCTTCGACATTACAGCCGCCCAAGCAGCATGAAGGCCACGACCAATCCAAAGATCACCAGGGTCTCGGGCAAGCAGTAAGAAGATGAGGGCCAGGCCCAGCAGTTCAGGTTTTTCCGCGGCCACTGCCGAGACCTGCCGGACCGATTCGGGACTGCGCCAAGCCGGTCCCCAGGGCGCTCAGTCCGATGGCCAGCCCTATGCCAATTGCGGCCAATCCCTTATCCGACGTCATGTTCACTGCATCCGCGGCCATGACCTGCTGAGCCAAGACCAAAGCGCACACCAGGAGAAACCCCAGAATGGAAAGAATCTTGGTTTTCATCAACTCTCCTCCTTAGTTTATAAAGGACTTTTGGCGTTGCCGTTCGGTACCTGACCCTCTAGGCTGTTACCATTATGGTGCGCCGCCCTGCAACTTGAACGGGCGGTATGGTCTGCCGCTTAAGGTGTAGAAATCAAACTTGGTGAAAAATTCGACCCAGATGAGACGAATGGGCTGGACCACATGGCTTATGGTCAGCAGGATAAGAAGGAGGGCGTGAATCAGGAGGCCCAGCAACAGACCGATCAGGGTGCCCACGACTATTCCAGCGACGGCACCCAGCTGATAAAGCCCAAAGCCAATGTCGGTGGCCAGGTTGGCGAGAATGGCCGAAGCCAATCCCACCGCGTAGATCCGGATGTAGCTCAAGATATGGCCGCCTTGAGTCGGGAGTTCCGCAACCATGAGGGGCATTTGGGCGCCAAGCATTCCCACCACAAAGAAGACCGCACCCGTAAACATCGGTATGAGCAGCCACTGCGGATAGCTCTCGGTCACGAAAGCGTAGCTCAAGAGGACCAGGGCCGTCACGCCGCCGAAGTAGCCGGCCGCTTCCCAGAAACGCTTGCTCTCGCCATGCAGGCGGCTCATGTGGGCCTTGAGGATGAAGCCGTGCAGCACCTGGATGATGCCGAAGGCGACGGAAACCGAAATTAACCATACTGCCGTGGCGCCAATCTCGGTTCGGGGAATCAAAGTGGGGACCAATCCCGGCTGGTGTCTGGTCCCGAAAATTCCTAATCGCAGGAAGAGATTGCCGAAAACCTCCCCATACAAAATACCCCAGAGGATTGTCCAGGCTATCATCGGCTTCATGATCTGCACCAATTGCGCCACCGCCTCCGGTGTCAGCCGTATCCTGAAAAAATCCACCCTGAGATCCTGGTTGCCTCTCGCCAACGTCGATAAGTACCACGCAATCCCTAGAAAAACCAGGCCATAGCCCACGTCCCCCATAATCATGCCGACCCATAGCGGAAACAGGGCGGCGGTGATCCAGGTCGGGTCCCAGCCGTCGTAGCGCGGCATATTCAAGAAGGAGATCAGGGGCTCGAAAGGCCTGACCCAGCCGGGATTTTCCAACATGACTGGCACCCGTGCCGGTTCATGCTGTTCTGTCCGCGGGTTCGAACGTATACAGGATCCGGTCACCAAGCCGGGTTATGAGCTCTACCACCCTGTTTCTTTGACTGGCAGGCACCCAACCAAACAGTGCGAAGACGTAGCGGCCGGAAGCCATGACCTTGAGGGTGTTAATGCGGTTGGCGGCATCGGTGGCACGAATCCAAATACTCGGCAACGCCCGGTGCGCCGCCTGCCTCAACTGGGCCAAGCCCTCTTTTGCCGCGGCCAGTTCCTGGGGGGCCAGCCTGGCCCTTTCCTCCAGGCGCGCCGCCATGGCGCTGAGGACCAGACCGGCGTATTCTCCCGGGCGCGGCAGTTCACGCAGCCCCTCATGGGCGAGAATGCCTCTGGCGGCCTCGGCGTGACTCTTCAAAGTAATGAGGATTGCCACGATCAGGTTTCCCACCGCCCCCTCAGTCAGGAGGAAACGGTCTTCGAGCTTAGACGCAAGTTCCTGTGCCGAGGCCGCCAGGTCTTCCCGTCTCTCGACCAGAACAGGTATGACCGAGAGCCGGGGACTAGCATCCAGGCCGTGCACGGCTCCCGCCAGATACTCTAGTAACCTCCTTAAACTGCTCAATCAGTTGGAGTTCGTCGATGAGCTGTTCCCGCTTCTCTACCAACCGAGCGGCCTCGCGTTCATAGGATAAAGCTGTGGCCTCAGCCTTCTCCAGATCCCCCTGGTAGGGCTCCACCCGGGCGTCGAACTCCAGGCCGAGGAGACCCGAGGCATGTGTCGCCGCCAGGGCCACTGCTTCCCATCTCTTGAGGCGGGTCTCTTCCCCGGGCTCAAGGGGGTATGCCCCCATCTCATTTTTGGGAAGAGGGTCAACCTGCACCACGCCGGCCTGCTGCAACATAAATAAAATCTGCGGAGCCAGCCTTTTGGAGGCCACAATAAAGAGCTTTTCCATCCGGGCGATCACGGCATGACCTCTTTAAGGATGAATTCCAGGGCCCGTTCGAGGTTTGGGATAGCCTGACTGCGAAGGCGTTCTTTCTCCGCTTCCGCACTGGCGTGGGCGGTTGCGGCAATCCTGGCGTTTTCCTCGGCGATCCGGGTCGCGGCCGCTTCTGCCATCTGGCGGATCTCTGCTTCGGCCTCAGCCAGAAGGCGCTGGCTCTCGGCTTCGGCGCTCTTGATTCTGTGGTCGACGGACTGGCGAGTTTCCTCCACCTTTTCGGCAAGCTTGCGATCGAGGTCGGCAAGATTTTTTATTAATTCAACGCCTGGCATTGCCCTGAAACCCCCGTCAATGAGGTGCGGGCGCCCTCAAATCCGTCCATCCCGGCACCCCGAACCCTGGCTGCGAGATCTTAAGCCAGCCTAAAGGATGGTTTCCGGAAGAACCATCCAATCAACCGCCCATTGGCCTGCCGCCAGGCGCTCCAGGCGGATCAAGCCGCCCATCCGAAAGTTGATGACATTGCCCTCTTTGTCACCGCACAAGAGGAGGGCGGCTAATCTCCCCAGATGAGGAAGATGGCCCACGAGCAGGATATCCTCATCCAACTGCGCCAGGCGATCCGCCCAGATCTCTGGGTCATCCAGCGGCGCCAGCCCCTGTGCTTCCGAGACTCCGGCCGGCGGCTTGACATGCGATGCCAACACAGTGGCGGTGCTTCGGGCCCTGGTCTTGCCGCTATGAAATATCTGTCTGATCCGGACATTGAGCCTTTTCATAAGGTGTGAAACATTTTCAATGTCTAACCGGCCCTTGTCCGTCAAATCTCTTCCCGGGTCTTCTTCTGCGCTTTTGGCTTCGGCGTGCTGGACCAGATAAAGGAACATAGTGAGACTCCTCCACTTGAGCTCTACCAACTATCTTAGGACCTGCGGACTCTATATTCAAGGGTTGGTAATTTGAGAGATTTATCAGTTTGGCAAGAACATCGGGGCTGCGGCCTCAGACGAGAGACCCCAGCCACGGGAAGAGTCTTGCGAGTTGCCTGCCAGGTTTTTGGTCAATGACCGGGGCAGGTTTGCCCACTGATCCTATGAATCACCTTAGCAGGGTTTCTCTGCTCTCACCCCATTGAATCTTGCTGTTTGCAGGAATTAGATAATCGAGAACTTAAAATTAGGGATTCCCTAATATCTTTTCTTTAAAAAATAGTTTTCAATGACGTTGAGAGGCTTTCCAGTCTCGTGCCTGAGATGGGGGCGGGATTTTAGTGGGTTGCCATGTTCGGGCATCCTCTGCCTAGTGAGAAGTTAGTGAATTTAAGATAAAATACGTTAAAAAGAAATCTCTTCTGAGAAAGATAGAGAGAAACTGAGCCAGGTCTTGAAAGAGGCCGCGCCGAGTGCGGCAAGTATGCCAGAGTTCTGAGGGTGAGGCGGGCGCCAACTGCTGGAAGAGGGAGGCTGACGATTTGGGTGGTAGGACAGGCGGCTCAGCGACCTTCATCACTATGGACCAATACTATTGGCCGGAGTATGGAATTATCAATACACTGTTCCCGAAGCCGGCCAAACTATCGAACTTGTAACTTTCAGCGATTTATAACAGTTATGATAGATTATTTAAGTAGATTCATCATAATCCGCAGGATAAGAAAGACATGACGATAATAATTTAGATATTATAGAGTTATATCGGTTAGTAAAAACAGAGATCGTCAATTACTTTTAGTAATTAAATAAACCAACCACAATCACTGATGGTTATATGCTCTTAAAGCATAAAAAAAGTGCTTTTAATTATAGGCCATATCTTATCGTTGTTAAGTATATTTTAGCTTAAATGCTGACATACTGATCATTAGACGATCTATTTATACTTGAGACTGGCTTAAATATCATCATACTCTCGACTTTAGTGTAGAGTATATTTGCCAAAGAGAAATTGAATCTTATGAATAACTGGTTCCAGGGGCAGATGGATTACATTTTCTTCTTCTACGGCTTGGCTTTTATCTGCCTGGGGGTAGTTTGCTTTATCCTTTCCAAGGAGATCGACCAGCGGCTTGCCTGGGTGTGGTTGGCCCTCTTCGGCTTTACTCATGGCTTAAGCGAGTGGCTCGACCTTATGGCTCTTACCTGGTCGGGTGGCGTGTGGTTTGAGGCCTGTCGCGGGGCCATCATGGCTGCATCTTTTCTCTTCCTGGTGGAGTTCGGCCGTCTCAGCCTGATCCGCTGCCGAGGCCGGGGACCAGGGCGCTGGCTTTTGGTCATTTTGGCCCTGGGCTCATGCCTGGGGGCTCTGTGGGGCTGGAACGGCTTGAATGCCACCACCAGGTATGGACTGGGGCTGGTGGGGAGTGTATGGGCGGGGTGGGTGTTATATGCGGAAGGGAAATTGGCCGCCCCCGGGGGCCGCTTCTGGCTGTTGGCAGGTTGCGTCGGGTTCCTGATCTACGGCCTGGCCACCGGTCTGATAGTGCCCCGGGCCGGGTTCTGGCCGGCCTCGCGGCTCAATTATGGGACGTTTTCGAACCTGACGGGCCTGCCGATCCAACTGGTGCGGGGGGTGCTGGCATCTTGGATCGCCGTTATGATCGTGGGCTATTTCCAGATGACGTTACCGGGGTCCAATGAAGGCCCCCACCGGTCTCGGGGCCGCTATATTTATGGGATCGTCATCTCACTGGCGCTTATTCTCTCCGCGGGCTGGTTTTTTACCCAATTCATGGGCAATGTGGCCCGGGAACAGGTCCGGAAAGACTCTGTCTCCAAAGCTACCCTCATCATCCAGCGTCTGACTTTCGAACTGGAGGAAGCCGAAGCCGCGGCGAAGACTATGTCGGGTTCTCCCTGGATTTTCCCGGCCCTGTTGTCGAGGTCGCCTCAGACCATTGCCCGGGCCAACTCGGTGCTGGACAGATACCAAACGAGATTCGAGGCCTCTCCGGCATTTATCCTGGATCAGACCGGCACCTGCATCGCCTCTTCCAACCGGAACGCCCCGGACAGTTTTGTTGGCCATAATTATGATTTTCGGCCCTATTTTCAACAGGCCATCGCGGGCCAACCCGGCCGTTATTTCGCCCTGGGGGTCGTCTCGAAAAAGCGGGGGTTTTTTGCCTCCTATCCGGTGCGGGACCCGATGGGCAAGATTGTGGGAATTGCGGTCATCAAGACCACTTTGGATAGGTTTCAGCAGGAATTGCGAGAAAGTGATCCTGCCCTGCTCATAGATCCCGAGGGGATAATTTTCTTGAGCAGCCGCCCCAGCCTCGACTATCGTGGCTTGTGGCCCGTGATGTCGCCCGATCGAAAGAGTCTTAAGGCCCAATACGGCACCGCAAATTTTGAGTCGGTTTTCCCTCAACCACTGCAGGATGAGGCGGAGGTGAAAATTGACGGCAAGAATCGTCTTTTTCATCGACAAGCCATCAAGGCCCTGGCGACGCCGGGCTGGTCCCTGGTATTGTTGGCTCCTGTCAATCTGGTGGTGTTCTATCGCTTGCTGGGTATCTCCACGGCGTTTATCGTCGTGGTGCTGACCCTGGTCTCTGTGGGCAGCAATCTGTCTATCCGGGAAGGGGCCAATCGTATTCTGGCCTCCGAGGCCCGTTTCCGTACCATGTTCGATGCGTCGCCTGAGGCGGTGTTCGTTTTTGACCCGAAAACTCGTAAGATCGTGGATGCCAACCCTTTCATGGCCAGCTGGCTGGGTTACAGCCTGGAAGAGCTCTTCACCATGGAGATTGACCAACTCCGGATAACCGAGTCCCAAGGGCCGCATGCGGAAGACTGTCGTGAGGAGTCAGGAAGTCTGGCTTTAACGTCTTATCAGCGGTACCGTAAGAAAGACGGATCTCTGGCAGATGTGGAAAGCACTGGTGCCGAGTTTTTCTCAGGGGAAAACCTCCGGGAGATATTGTTTGTTCGGGACATCTCCGAGCGGAAGAAGGCTGAAGAGAGTCTACGGGAATCCGAGCAGAACCTGCGCTACCTGGCCGGCCAATTGCTCACCGCTCAGGAACGGGAGCGCCAGAGGATTTCAAGGGATTTGCATGACGACTTGGGTCAATCTTTGATGGTCTTGAAACTCCATTTGCGGGCGATTGAGAGAAAAGTACCTGAAAATTTGCCTGACCTGAGGCAAGAGATGGCTGCCCAAACCCAATTTATTGATGAGATTGTGGATAATGTCCGGCGTTTCTGCCTGGATTTGCGCCCCACGCTCTTGGATGATCTGGGCTTGATTGTGGCTCTGGAACGCCTTTTTGCAGAGTTCGGGGCCCTTCACGGCATTGAGTTTGCTCTGGACCTGGATGACGTCAGGGATCTGTTATCGCCTCAGGCTCAGATTATCATCTACCGGGTCCTCCAGGAATCTCTTACCAACATCGCCAAGTATGCCCAGGCTACCCGGGTGACCGCAACCATAAAAAGAGAAGACAGCGCGGTCTCTTTTAGCGTGGAAGATAACGGTGGGGGATTTAATCTGGAGGAAATTCGGGTCCGAGAGGCTGGCAAACGGGGGCTGGGCCTGGCAGCCATGGAGGAACGGCTGCGGATGTTGCGCGGGACCTTAGAAATCCAGAGCCGCGTAGGATCAGGCACCAGGATATCATTTCGCGTCCCGGTGAGCTGATTAAAGTAACGATAGGGGATGACAAATAAAATCCCCTCTGTGAAGACTGTTCATCCGGGTAAAAATTCATGGTGGTCATACCTAATTAAAACCGGTGTCGCTGAAATATTCGTTTACGAAAGTGAATATCTTTTAGGAGTCCATGGCGAGCTATCCTTCGGCTCCCCCTCGTTCCGAAGCTCACCCCCAGGGTTGCGTCGAGACCTGCCTCTGAAATCCACAATTCTTTGGCTCCAGGGTAGCCGGTTATCCGGTTAGCCATAACCCTCTTTATCGCAGATAGTAGATTCCATGCAGTTTTCACGGCAGTGACCGTGTTCATTGAGGCTTCCAGTCGCCTGGCATAAGAATGAAGACATTGGTGGGGTTCGGATGGGCTGGCTGGAGAGTTAGATTATTTTTTCACGCCATCTTGTTTTTTTCGCATAGATGATTATCAAATGAGTGACAGATGGTTCAGCCTGATTGCCGGACAGGTCTCCGGTTTACTCGCCCGCTCAAGGTAGCTTGAGGTGAGGATAATGAGGTAGTTGGCCGCCCCTCCTGGCTGAGGAATCTGTTAGCCACGGAACGTCTTGGACAGAGCGAGAGAATTTGCCGGAGGGCATTAGGTGATTGGCATGTCCATCGCTCAGCGTGGCTGGCAGCCGGGGAACTTTAGAGAATCATCTTCGGGAAGGTGAGGATCTAAATCCCCGGCTTTTCCATGTGGAGGCTTCCTTTCCAGGTTACCCAAGTGGTCTCGGCAAGAGTTACTCTGCAAATAGAGGGAAATATGGCGCTCACCAAGGAAAAGTTAATCATCCGCCTCCAGACGCAGCTAGGCCTGGATAAGCAGGAATCTCGCCAGATAGTGGAACGCCTCTTGGAGATAATGAAGGACTCTTTGGCCGGGGGAGAAGAATTGCTCATTAGCGGTTTTGGAAAATTCTCGGTGAGGCGAAAGAATGAACGTCGGGGGAGAAATCCTCAGACCAAAGAAAGTTTAATCCTGGCTGCCCGTAACGTTCTGGTGTTCAAGTCATCCGGGGTCCTGCGCGCACGCATCAATAAATCTCAGTAGTTCGCGGATCGGGTTAAGGCAACTTACCGCGTTAATTACAAGCGCCTGGTCACCATCAAGACGAAGTATGCCCCGATGATGGCTAATTGATAAGTGAAGGGTTTGGCACGGTATATCGCAGTCAGCGGGCAGGAGGGTTGCCAACCGTGCCGGGAGGAGCTTTGTGAATGTGGCCTCCGCCTGCCATCTAACGCCTTACCCCCATTTCTCCTCTCCGGGCGCCGGATTGGTTCGATTCCGGGGTTATTGACAATACCCGGCCCTGGGCGGCTTCAATTTTTTCCATCACGTCCGAGAGCGAGGGAACGGTCTTAGAGGACTGAAGGGTGCCATCAAGAAGGGGGCGTCCCGCAAGGGGATTAGGTTCGTGGTGGGAGTTTCTGAGACGCCGGAGCTTTTGACATATCTTTTCCCCATCAGGCCTTCCACCAGGGTCTCATCGCCCGATGGGCTCGCCCGACTGTCGGTTCAGGCCTGGATCGGCAATAAAGTCAGAGTTAGAGTTCAGGCCGCGCCCCAAATTATCCGTCCCACCCCTTTTGACCTTAGCCGGTATTTTCCCCATGAATTGCCCCCTTCCCGGGGCAATTCCCCCGAACTTTCCGCCCTCAATGTGGAGTCTCATAGTCCCTTAGCCAGGCCAGCAGGTCGGGCTTGTAAAACCGCCACGCCTTGCCCACCTTGCGAGACGGCAGAATTCCGCGCCTGGCATAATCCCGCACCGTGAAGGGCGTCAGCTTCAAAAACTCCGCAGTTTCCTCTGTGGTCAGCACTAGGTTATTTTCCATAAGGCCTCCTGCAGTTCGACTCAGATATTATTATATATAGCAATAAATGTCAATTTATAATTATATATTATTTAATAAATCATCAATATAAAATGTATATTAGTCTATTTAAATATATTTAGATAAATAGCAATAAATAAATTGACAATAATTTATTCATACATATAATTAAACGCAAGGCGACAGAGTGGCCTTTGACTCCATCCGCGGATAGGGTCATGAAATGGAAGAAATTGATGGCTAGGGGACGGGGGCAAATGGGGCCGGTTGTCCAGGCCGATGATGATGAGCTGAGTTCCCTTAGGAGTAATTTTGGACAGAGAAAGATAGGCTAACGCATAATCTTAGATATTTCGGGCTGATAGGAGGGGCAGATGAAAAAGTTCCTGGGGCTGGGGACGTTGGTCCTGGCAGGTTTCTTGGTAATCCCCGGCAATCTCGGGCTCACGGGCCAGGCCCTGGCCCAAAGCGATGCGAAGACGATTGAAGATGGGCAACTGCAAGAGCAACGGCAGAGGAGACAGGAGACCTTGCAGGAGCAAGAACGGGAGGCGAAACAACAGGAAAATACCGGCAAGCGGAAGCAAGAAGCCGTCAAGCGCCAGCAGGATGCCATTAAGCGCCAGAAAGCCGCCGGACAGGGCCAGCGGGAACTCGAGGAAGAAGAGAAATAAGATTGCCTAACCCAGACTACCGGAGGCAATTGCCATGAGCCAAGTAATCAACATGTCATCTGGCAAATAGGTTTGCTGGTGCTTTTTGAGGGAAACCCCGGTGTATTCCGAGATCAGGTAACGCCAGACGGGATGGAAAATTTAAACCAACCATAAATTTAATCAGGAGAAACGTATGAAATTAAGAATTGCTTTAGTGACTCTGCTGTTAGTTCTGGTCCCGGTGGGGATGGCCATGGCGCAAACCCCCACCAACCTGTACGATACCCTGGCAGCCGCCGGGAACCATAAGACTTTCTTGAGCCTCGTGGATAAAGCCAACGTCAAGGAATTGAAGTCGATGGCGGGCCCCTTCACGGTGTTCGCCCCCACTGACGCGGCCTTCGCCACGGTGCCCAAGGCAACCATGGACAAGATCATGGGCGATCCGGCCATCGTCAGGGACGTGGTGTACTTTCACATCACCCCGGGCAAGTACATGGCCAAGGATCTGATCGTCCTGAAAGAATGCAAGACCATGTGCCCCACCGACAACGCCGGGATCATGCATTTCTCCATGATGGGCGACAAATACATGGTGAATAACGCTCACATCGTCCAACCTGATATGGTGGCGACCAATGGCATAGCCCAGGGTATCGACGCGGTGATGCTGCCCAAGTTTGCCCCCCCGAAGAACCTTAATTAAGGGGAGTATTTGAGGTAGTAAACTGGTCCCGTTTAGCGTTACCTGATCTCGGAAGCGTACGCGGATAATTTTACTTGCGATAACCACGGGGGCCTTCGGGGCCCCTGTGGCATCATTGCCAGCCTCAGAAGCGGATAGCGATGACTTTGACATCACCAACCGACTGTCGCCGTCTGCAAGAAATAATGCCAACCATGCCAGACCAGGAGACGATTTAGCCAAACCTGATCGCCGATCCGAAGAAGATTCAATCTGCCGCTGAATACGTCCCCTCTTACATCAACGAAATTATCGATTTTTCCAGAATCGATGCCGGTCTGAAGAAAACCGGGGCGGAAGATGCGGAGCGGCTAGCTCTTATTGACCATGTCATGCTTAGTCTCCGGGGACTGGCTCAGTGCCTTCCCACTTTTGACCGGTTCTTGAAAAGGTACACGAGCTCTTGACATGATTATCCTCGTGCCTAAGTTATAGAAATAATCTAATGCCTCATACAAAGTAGGCCCCACTACCCCTCGCCTTTCATTAATCGAACCGGGATAGCAGGTTTGGAAAACCCAGGCTTACAGATCCTCGGTCTCAGTAACGTTTGCCAGCTTGCATCAAGAAGGAGGAAGTCATGTCTCCAGCCAGTGGTCGTTCGTTTGGTGGCAATAGCGGCATTGGCCTTGGGATCTGGGGCGGGCGCCTGGCGCCGTGCCCAAATAAGCCGAACTGCGTGTCAAGCCAGACAGCGGCGAGCGACAAGCAGCATTATATCGAGGCACTCACCTACAGCGCCGAGCCAGCGCAGGCGCGGGAACGGCTCGATCGAGCCCTTGCCGGCATGAAGCGGGCGCGGGTGGTGGTTTGCGAGGCCAATTACTGGCGGGTAGAATTCACGAGCGCACTATGGCGGTTCGTGGACGACGTGGAGTTCCTCTTCGATGATAACGCGAGGCGAATCGACATCCGCTCGGCCTCGCGGGTGGGCTATAGCGATTTAGGCGTGAACCGGCGAAGAATCGGAGAAATTCGTAACCGGTTCTCCGGCTAATAGAGATAGAAAGGGAGATTAATCAATGATCAAAGGTTATGCCGCAACCGAACCGCGGGGAACGCTGCAGCCCTTCGAATTTGATCCCGGACCCCTGGGAGACAACCAGGTCGAGATCAAAGTCGAGTATTGCGGCCTATGTCACAGCGATCTCAGCATATTGAACAACGAGTTTGGAGTCAGCCGATATCCTTTAGTTCCCGGACACGAGATTATCGGCACGGTCGTGGCCATGGGCTCTTGCGCCAAAGGAATCACGGCGGGGCAACGGGTCGGTCTGGGCTGGTTTGCCGACTCCTGCCTGACCTGCGAGTGGTGCAAATCCGGCAATCATCATCTCTGCGCGTGCGTGGTTCCGACCATTGTCGGCCGGCCTGGGGGCTTTGCCGACCGGGTCCGGGCCAACGCGGCCTGGGTCATCCCTCTGCCTGAACAGCTTGACCCCCGAAGCGCTGGTCCCCTCATGTGCGGCGGTATAACCGTGTTCAACCCGCTGCTGCTGGGACAGGTGAAGCCCACGGCCCGGGTGGGAATTGTCGGAATTGGGGGGCTTGGCCATATGGCTCTACAATTTGCCCGGGCCTGGGGCTGCGAGGTGACGGCCTTCTCCAGCAGCCCGGAGAAGGAGGCCGAAGCAAAGGGATTCGGTGCCCATTACTTTGTCAACTCGCGCGATCCCGAGGCTTTAAAGAAGGTGGCCAACTCTTTGGATTTTATTCTATCGACGGTGAATGTGCCTTTGGATTGGGAAGCCTATATTGCGGCGCTGCGGCCACAAGGCCGTCTGCACCTTGTGGGCGTAGTGACCCAACCGCTGGCAGTGCCGCTATTTCCCTTGCTGGCCGGCGAGAAATCCCTTGCCTCCAGTCCAACGGGCAGTCCGGCGGCCATCGCCACGATGTTGAACTTTGCTTCACGGCACAATGTCGCGCCGCAGACCGAGCACTTCCCGATGAGCAACATCAACGAGGCCTTCGCCAGACTTAAATCGGGCAAGGCCCATTACCGCATCGTGCTGGACGCGGATTTCTGATCCGTTTGACTATCCTCTGGCACAGGTGCCGAGGCGATAGCAGATGCAACCCTACTCTCGAAGCTGATGTCGGTGAATCGAAGTTCTCTATCGACAAGACGTTTGCGAGGTAAGCAACCATGAGCAGCCCACAGAAAACAGCCATCGTGACCGGAGCTTCGCAGGGGATCGGCGCGGGAATCGTGAAAGGGTTGGTCGAACGAGGTTTCAACGTCGTGGCCAATTCCCGAAGGATGACCCAATCCACCGAGGTCGCGGCTTCCAACCATGTTGCCCTGGTGGACGGGCACATCGGCGAGCCGGCAACTGCCGCCAAGATCGTTGAGACGGCGCTATCCCGCTTCAAGTCGATCGACGTACTGGTTAATAGCGCCGGCATCTTCTTCACCAAGCCGTTCACGGACTACACCGCCGAGGACTTCAAGTCACTCGTCGCGACGAACCTCGAGGGCTTCCTGTACGTCACCCAACTCTCCATCAAGCAAATGTTAGCGCAGAAGACCGGCGGAAGCATCGTCACGATCACGGCGGCCCTGGCTCGCAACCCGATCCGGGGCGTCACGGCGGCGGTGCCGATGATCACCAAAGGCGGTCTTGAGACGATCACCCAGCATCTCGCCATGGAGTACGCCAAAGACGGCATCCGCGTAAACGCCGTCGCGCCCGGCGCCGTGTACACGCCGCTTCACCGAGATACTCCGAAGGATGTCATGGAAAGCCTGTCGCCAATGGGTCGGCCTTCCACGGTCAGGGACATCACGGATGCGGTCATGTACCTGACCGACGCCGCGACGGTCACTGGCCATATCCTGTACGTCGATGGCGGCGCCCATTTCGGCCGCTGGTAACTGCAGGGAGTTTCCATCATGGCCACAGACTCAGTGGACGCATACCCGAAGTGGCAGGCATGGATGCAAAAGACTCAGCCGCGTCTCCTGGTGCTCTGGGGAAAGTACGATTTATCATGTGAGCTGACAGAGACCGAGGCGTACCGCCGCGACGTTCCAGAGGCTCAGGTCCATGTCTTTGAGGCGGGGCGCTTTGCCCTGGAGACCACCGCCGATGAACTCGCTGAACTCGTTCGCCGTTTCATGTCTAACGAACAGTAGGACGGTCAGCGCGGACGCTTCAAAAATTTTTCGACTAAACCAGGATGACGGAGAAATGAGGTGACAACCAACGGAACATACCCTGGCCTCGGGATCGTGGACGGGCGGCTCGCCCCGTGCCCGAATAAGCCTAACTGCGTGTCGAGCCAGGCGGCGGCGAGCGACCAGCAGCATTACATCGAGGCGCTCACTTACCACGGCGAGCCGGAGCGGGCGCACCAGCAACTCGAGCGGGCCATCGCCGGCATGAAGCGTTCCCGGATAGTGAGGCGAGATGCCAATTACTGGCGAGCGGAGTTCACCAGCGCCCTGTGGCGGTTCGTGGACGACGTGGAGTTCCTGTTCGACGACAACGCGAGGCGCATCGATGTCCGTTCGGCCTCGCGGGTAGGCTATAGCGATCTGGGCGTAAACCGGAAAAGAATCGAAGAAATTCGCCGCCGGTTCCCCGGACAATAGTAAAAAAGGAGATCATCCATGATTACAGGTTATGCCGCCACGAAACCAGGGGGCACGCTGGAGCCGTTCACCTTCGACCCCGGCCCCCTGGGAGACGACCAGGTTGAGATCAAGGTAGAATACTGCGGGTTGTGTCACAGCGATCTCAGTATGTTGGACAATGAATGGGGAATCAGCCAATATCCCCTGGTTGCCGGGCATGAAGTGATCGGCACCGTTGCCGCCCTGGGCCCTCACGCCCGGGGATTCAGGCTCGGTCAACGGGTCGGTTTGGGATGGTTTGCCGACTCCTGCCTGGCCTGCGAATGGTGCAAATCCGGTAATCATCACCTCTGCGCCTCTGCGGTGGGAACCATAGTCAGCCACCACGGGGGCTTTGCCGACCGGGTCCGGGCCAACGCCGCCTGGGTCTTCCTCTGCCTGACCAGCTTGACCCCCAAAGCACCGGTCCCCTCTTGTGCGGTGGTATTACCGTTTTTTACCCGCTGTTGCTGGCCGATATTAAGCCAACGGCTCGGGTGGGGGTCATCGGAATTGGAGGGCTTGGCCATATGGCCTTGAAATTTGCTCATGCCTGGGGCTGCGAGGTGACGGCCTTCTCCAGCAGTCCGGAGAAGGAGGACGAAGCCAAGGGCTTTGGCGCTGATCACGTCATCAACTCGCGTGATCCCGAAGCTTTAAGGAAGGCGGCCAACTCTTTGGATTTTATCCTGTCGACGGTGAATGTGCCGTTGGATTGGGAGGCCTATGTTGGGGTCCTGCGGCCGCAAGGCCGTCTGCACCTGGTGGGTGCGGTGACCCAGCCGCTTTCGGTGCCACTTTTTCCCCTGTTGCTGGGCCAGAAATCCATATCTTCCAGTCCAACTGGCAGCCCGGCGGCAATTGCGATTATGCTTGACTTCGCGGCCAGGCATCATATTCAGCCCACTATTGAGACCTTTAAGTTTAGTGAAATTAATGACGCTCTGGAGAAATTACGGCACGGCAAACCGAGGTACAGGATCGTTTTACAACCTTGACCGGGGCCTCGACGGCGCCTTGCGAGAACTGCTGTCGGGGTTTCGAAAGCATCATGGGCTGGGGGTGATGGAGGAGATTGCTGATTTGAGCGGGCTGTCTTCAGACGAGGTCCGGGCTACGCTGTACCGACTCTTCCAGGAGAGGACTTGTTCTTGACCAATATCTCCTTTGAGCTGACTCCAAGTCCCCCTTTCCGCCTGGATCTAACCGTTTGGGTGCTGCGGCGGCGCCCCCACAACTTGGTGGACAGCTGGGACGGCCGGACCTATCGGAGAGTACTGGTGGTTCAAGGAGAACCGGTGCTCGCCACCGTCGTCCAGACCGGGCCGGTGGATGCCCCCAGGCTGCAAGTGAAGATCAGGGGCGAAACCATGGATGAAACGAGGGCAGTTCCGTCCCTCAAGGCTTTGCTGACGCAAATGCTCGGTTTGGACGCGGATATAGCGGGCCTTTACCGTCTGGCCAGACAAAGCCCGCGACTGCGGGAGTTGATCCAGCCCTGGTGCGGGGTCAAGCCACCTCGTTTTCCCAGCGTTTTCGAGGCCATGGTCAATGCCGTCGCCTGCCAGCAGCTCAGTCTCACCGTCGGCATTTATTTGCTCAACCGGCTGGCAGCTTCGTATGGTCTTGGTTTTCTGGAGGCTGGCGAGGTCATCCCTGCCTTTCCGCGGCCTGTAGACCTGGCGGGGGCAGACCCGGAGAACCTCCGCCGCCTGGGGTTCAGCCGCAGCAAGGGGCGCACCCTGGTGGACCTGGCCCAGGGGGTCGCCCGGGGCCTCATAGACCTCGACAAGCTTGAGCTCATGGACGACGAACAGGCCGTCAAATACCTGGAGGCCTTGCGGGGAATCGGCCGCTGGAGCGCGGAATACGTATTGCTGCGGGGCTTGGGTAGATGGCGGATCTTTCCGGGAGACGATGTGGGTGCCCGCCGGCGGCTGCAAGCCTGGTTTGCATTACCGGAGCCGCTGGATTATCAGGAGGTCGGGCGATTGCTGGCCGGCTGGCAACCGTTTGGCGGGCTCGTTTACTTCCACTTGCTGCTCAGTCATTTGGCAGAGGAAGGGAAAGTGGCACCGTGAACTTCTCTCCTTTCTGGAAAAGATAACAACCCATCAAGGTGTTATTCCTTGAATGAAATTTAATGAATATGAGGATGCGGCTTACTGCCCTATCTCCGCTCCCAAAGATCATTTCGAAGGGTCTCACTATGCAGAGCATATATTCAACTTATGGGAATCTTTGAGAAGAAAGGATAACGGCAGGATATTCGGCGTTCCGACCGGAGCGGGGAAGCACGAACAGGAGACTGGTTTGGATTCCAACCGGATTAACCAAGGGACCTTGGGGATCTGGCTTTACACCTAGGAGATAGTTGGCACCACCTCATTCTCTCTTTTAATTATTTCAGTTCCATGTCATATAATATTTTTATGCGTGACAAAATCAAAGAAATTGGAAAAACCGGGGCAAAACCTGGAACGGGCCCGGCACTGGCTAACCTCGACCATCGCATCATCTCCACCATACGGGAACCTCTCATCATCCTGGATAGTCACCTCAGAGTCATCTCCGCCAACGACTCCTTTTATCGAACCTTCAAAGTCCCCCCCGGGGAGACTGAAGGTCGGCTCATCTTTGAACTGGGCAACCACCAATGGGATATCCCGCGCCTAAGGAAACTCCTGGAAAACATCATGCTCGTCAACCAAGATTTCCAGGACTTTGAAGTGGAGCATGATTTTCGTGAGATCGGTCACCGCATTATGCTCCTCAATGCCCGGCGTTTAACGGGGGGAGAGGGGGAAACCCGGGACTTCCTCCTCCTGGCCATCGAAGATGTCACCGAGCGCAAGAAGTCTGAGGAGGCGCTACGCAAGAGCGAAGAAGATTACCGCGATTTATTTCGTCATATGGTGGACGGAGTTGCCTATTGTAAGATGCATTTTGATCAGGGTAAGCCGATTGACTTCACTTACCTTAAAGTCAATGAAGCTTTCGAAGCTTTGACAGGGTTAAAGAATGTGGAGGGGATGCGGGTAACCGAATGTATCCCAGGCATAAGAGAAACTAATCCAGAGCTCTTCACCATCTATGGCAGAGTGGCCTTAACCTCCAAGCCTGAGCGGTTTGAGTCTTACCTCCATCTCCTGAAGTTGTGGTTTTTAATCTCGGTATATAGCCCGCAAAAAGAATACTTTGTAGCCGTATTTCACGATATCACTGAGCTCAAGCAGGCCCAGGAGGTGCTGCAACAACGCACTGCTGAGTTGGAGGTGGCGAATCAGGAAATGGAAGCCTTCTCTCAGTCCGTGGTCCTTGATCTCAAGACCCCGCTCCGGGCTATCGAAGGTTTCTCCCGGATGTTGATAGGCGAGCATTCCGGCCAACTCGATGCGGAAAGTCTCAGGTTGCTCAAGGTCATCACCGATAATACCAAACTCATGCATCATCTCATCGAGGACCTGAGCGCCATGTCCCGCCTGGGGCGGATGCAGATAGGGAAGTCCAGCCTCGAACTGGGCGCCATGACCAAGGTGGTTTTCGACCAACTCCGGGCCCGGGCGCCGGAAAGGGACCTGCGGTTGACCATTGGCGACCTACCCCGGGGCCGGGGCGATCAATACCTGATTTATCAGGTCTTGGAAAATTTGCTGACCAATGCCATTGAATTAACCAAATCAAGGAAAACCGCGGTAATTGAAGTAGGTGGTAAGGATGAGGAAAACGAAGCCATCTACTACGTCAAGGACAACGGCATTGGCTTTGATCAGTGTTATGCCGACGAGGCTTTTGGCATTTCTCAAGACCTGAGCGACCGCGGGGATTACGAAGGCACCGGCCTCGGTCTGGCCATAGTCAAGCGCATTATCCGGCGACACGGCGGTAGGGTCTGGGCGGAAGGGAAGGTCGACGAGGGCGCCACCTTTTACTTTGCTTTGCCTAAGGACGCGTAGGGGTTGACACCTTACTGCTCGAGCCCTTTTTAGAAAAGGGTTTCTGTTACTGCCGGGCTGTCGGAAAAGGTCTCCCGGGGCTCATTCCTTTCCCGGATATTGGCCGCATCGATATAGCCCAAATCACCTCGAAGCGATTATAATCTTAAATAAATATCTGTTCTGTACTGTCCCTGGCCAACTTTTCCTGAGCGGGTAAGCCCTGGCCGGATATAAAACCTCCGATTATGGCCCGGCTGCTCGCCCCCGCGTAAACTGTGCTTTTTCACTGGCTTAGGCCGACTTTTTCCATTAAAGTTGCATCATTGGCCGCCATCGTCATCCTGGGGCCCTGATTTTTGGCACGGAGGTGAGCTTTATGCCCGAAAAAACGGTTCTCGTTACCGGCGCCACCGGCTATGTGGGAGGGCGGCTGGTGCCCCGGCTCCTGGCGGCGGGGTACCGGGTCAGGGCCCTGGGACGTTCCCTGAACAAATTGCGCCACCGCCCCTGGGGCAGCCACCCCCGCATCGAATTGGCTCAAGGCGACGTCATGGAGGCCGAATCCCTGGGCCAGGCGGCCCGGGGGTGCTGGGCGGCCTTCTACCTGGTGCACTCCATGACCGCGGCCGCCGGGGATTTTGCCGCCGCCGACCGCCAGGCCGCCACGAATATGGTGCGAGCCGCGGCGGAAGCACACCTGGACCGCATCATCTACCTGGGGGGCCTGGGGGACACCGACGACCCCCACCTGAGCGAGCACCTGCGCTCCCGCTTTGAGGTGGCCCGGATCCTCCAATCCGGGGCCGTGCCCACCACGTGCCTCCGGGCCGCCATGATCCTGGGTTCCGGTGGGGCGGCCTTCGAAATCCTGCGCTACCTGGTGGACCGCCTGCCGGTGATGCTCACCCCCCGTTGGGTCCACACCCCGGTGCAGCCCATCGCTATTCGCAACGTCCTCACTTACCTGACGGGGTGCCTGGCCCACGACGAGACCCGAGGCCAGACCTTCGATATCGGCGGCCCGGAAGTGGTGACCTACCGGGAACTGATGGATATCTATGCCGAAGAGGCGCACCTCCCCCGGCGCCTGGTCATCCCGTTGCCGGTGCTCACCCCCCGGCTGAGTTCCTACTGGATTCACCTGGTGACCCCGGTCCCCGCTTCCCTGGCCCAACCCCTGGCGGCCGGGCTGGCCAATCCGGTCGTCTGCCTGGACAACCGCATCCGGGAGATCATTCCCCAGGAACTGCTGGACTGCCGCCAGACCATCCGGCTGGCCTTGCAGCGGATCGAGCAGCAGCGGGTAGAAACCTGCTGGAGCGATGCCGGCCCGCTCAGGCCCCCGGAATGGGCCGCCTGCGGCGACGCCGATTACGCCGGCGGCACCGTCCTCAGCCTGGGCTACCGCATTCGCCTTCAGGCCGCGGTGGAGGAGGTCTGGCAGCCCCTGGCCCTGCTCGGCGGGGCCACGGGCTGGTACTACGGCGACTCCCTCTGGGCCATCCGGGGCTGGGCCGACCGCCTCCTGGGGGGCGCAGGGCTGAGGCGGGGCCGGCGCCACCCCACCGAACTCCGCGTCGGCGATGCCCTGGATTTCTTCCGGGTCCTGGAAATCGAGCCCGAGTCAACGCCTGCTGCTTCTGGCCGAAATGAAGATGCCCGGGGAGGCCACCCTGGAATTTCGCCTGGCGGCGCTCCCAGACGGCGACCACCGAACTCACCCAGACGGCCCGCTTCCTGCCCCACGGGCTCCTGGGCATCGCCTACTGGTACGGCCTGGACCCCTTCCATAAGAAAATCTACCAGGGCATGCTCCGAGCCATCGCCGCAGCCACCGGCAAGCCTATCCTGAGCGGCCCGGAACGGGTGGGGTAAAAATAGATTTGGGGGAAGGGGCAGGGGCGAACGGCCCCTGCCCTCCCCCAAACCCCTTCCCACCCCTTATAGGGGATGGGAGGGGAGGGTGGGGGAATTGACTTCCCCCAGCCCTCCCCTCAAATAAAAGTTACTCTCCCATCAACCGCTCCATCAGGTGTTCCACCAGGAAGAGCATGGCTTCCAGGTCCAGGTAGTGGGTGACGCTGGCGTCGAACAGCAAGCGGGCCTGGGGGGCAAAGCCTTCCTCGGCCTCGGCGTCCCAGAAGAGCAGCAGCAGGGGCACCCGGGGCAGCGGCAGGAAGGCTGCCTGGAGATCGGCGTCCTCCGCCCACCGCCACCATTTCGCCCCCCAGCTGGTCGGCCCGGGCTTTGAGTTGCGGCGGCCTTGCCGGCGAAGTGGTCCGCCAGTTTTGCTCCAGGCGGGCCAGGGTCTTGGCCTTGGACACCGAGTTGGGCAGGCTGTTATAGGCGATCCACGGCCCGCCAGCGGCTCCCGGCCTCTGGGAGGCGATGTAATTGTACAGCAGGATGGCGTCCCAGGGGTCGGCCGTGCGCCCCCGGCGGATAGCGCAACTCATCTTTGAAGACCTGGAGGCAGGAGGCCGAAATAGGTCAGGGAGAGACAAGGCCGGCCCGCCTCTTCGCCATAGGTGGCCCCCAGCCCCTCGGCCAGGGCGGCAAAATCCAAGCGGGGCCACCTTTTCCTGGAGGACTTCCAGGGAAATGGCCAGGGACTCCCGGCGCCGGCCGACCCCGGCCTCCTGCTGGGCCTGGACCGCCTGCCCCATGGTTGCCCCGCGCCCCGGTCAGATGAGGGCATTTATCCAGGTCCTCGCCTTCCTTGATCACGCGGGTGGCGAAGGCCAGGCAGGTCGCCTGGCCGCAATCGCCGCAATTGGTGCGGGGCAGATTTTTCAATACCTCCATTACGGTAATCGCCATGAAGTTCAGCCTCGCTTTGCCAACTTCTCTTCCAGCAGACGCCCCAGGCTGGCCAGATGCGCCTTCTCCTCCCCGGCCAGGGTATACAAGACCTCCCTGGTTTGGGGCTGGTCGCTCTGTCCGCAAACCTGAGGTAGAGGTCCAGGGCCTGGGTCTCCAGCATCATGGCCAGGTCGAGCACCTGGGGGCTGTTTGCAGGTGGGCTTTGTTGGTTTCCAGGAATTCTTGGGCATTAAAGCCGCCCTCCAGGGCCTTGGGCACGATGGCCGATTCAAAGGTTGCCAGGTCCTGGCCGCCCGGCGCCACCTGGCCGTAGACCTCAAAGAGGCGCTGCTCATGGCGCACTTCCACCTGGGCCAGTTGTCCGAAAGAGGCCTTGCAATTCCTGGTCCTGGGATTGTCGCTGCATGGTCTCATAGAAAAGTTGCAAGGCCTTTTCCATGCCGTAGGCCAGGGTGATGATCTCCGCCGGGGTTTCGTCCCCCCGCACCAGGCTCCAGGTTGAGTTCCTTGGGGCCGGTGGCCTTGGGCCCCTCATAGGCCTTGATGCCGCCCGCCAGGTTGTAGACCTCCTTGAACCCCCAGCCGCGACAGCATCTGGGCCGCCACCCGGCTGCGGCCGCCCACAGCGCAATGCACGATGGTGGGTTTTTCCGGGTCCAGTTCCTTATAGGTGTCGGACAACTGGGGCAGGGGCATGAGCTTGGCCCCGGGGAGGTGGGAGTCTTCGTATTCCCCGGGCTGGCGCACGTCCAGGAGGGTGTACTCCCCTTCCCGGTGTTTGGCCATGTAACTCCCTGGCCTCGTCGGCATCCATGGAACTCACCGGAGTAAAAAGCTTTTTCAATTCCATCATCATCTGTCGCCCTCCCCATGGCGCCTGCATACCGTGTGGATCTCACGGCCGATCAAACCAAACCTGGATCATCCGGGCAATCTGTCCGGTGCAGGGGCGGACCCAGCTGGCCGGCCTCAGAGTGGGCGCACCCGCAGGTGCGCCCCTCCAGAACACCTTACTTCTTACTTCTCTGAGCGCCACCCGCTCCAGGCCAACCGAGGTCCACCCGGCATTGGCGGCTAATCTTTTATAAGTTTATACCGGTTGAGGATTTATCAAGTGGCAAGAAATATTTATTTCAAAAGAATAATTACTGATGACAGGAGTTATTAAGAGAGGGGCCGACACTGAGGGTACGGCTGGATCAATCCCCGCCATGATTTCCCAGAGGATGGCAGGTGGGCGGGAGGAGCACTTGGCTTTCTTAGTTCCTTCCCGCCCCGTCCGGTCCCAGGGCTGCACCGGGAAGCCCAAAACCCCCCTAAATCCCCCTTTACTAAAGGGGGATTTTCGCACCCCCCCTTTGGAAAAGGGGATTCAGGAGGATTTCCTCTGAGTCTTTCCAGCCACTTATCCTACAGAATAAAATCCGTGGACAGAAAACCCGATCTATGCTCCCGGACGATGTCGGTGATCATGGTTTTGTTGATCTCGGTGTCCTTGGCGGCCACCAGGGTCCTCAGGGAAAAAACCCGCAGGGCGTCGTGGACCGACAGCGTTCCCTCGGCGGAATCCTTGCGCCCCGTAAAGGGGAAGGTGTCGGGGCCCCGCTGGCACTGGCTGTTGATGTTTACCCGCCCCACCTGGGTCACCAGTCGGTCCACCAGGCGGGCAATGGTATCGGCGTCCCGGGAGAAAATGGATGCCTGCTGGCCGTATTCGGAAGCCACGATACTCTGAATAGCCGTCTCCATGTCATCAAAGGGCACTATCGGAATCACCGGGCCGAACTGTTCTTCATGATAAAGCCTCATCCGCTCATCCACCGGGCAGAGGACGGCAGGATAGAAAAAGCTCTGATTGAGCGCGCCGCCGGACTCGTTCACCACCCGGGCCCCCTTGGCTTTCGCGTCCGCCACCAGTTCGGCCAGATAAGCTGGACGGCCGGTCTCGGGGAGGGGCGTCACCGTGACCTCCGCTTCCCAGGGCATACCAAACTTCAGCTGATTCAGGGCTGCAGTGAATTTTTCCAGGAATTGGGGCAGGATTTCCCGGTGGACGAAGAGGAGCTTCAGGGCGGTGCAGCGCTGGCCGTTGAAGGAGAGCGCCCCCAAAAGGCACTCGGCCACGGTGAGGTCGAGGTCGGCGTCCGGCATGATAATGGCCGGGTTTTTGGCTTCCAGCCCCAGGGCGGCCCGGAGGCGGTGGGGCTTGGGATGCTGTTTTTTCAGGATATCCGCCACCTTGCTGGTGCCGATAAAGGCCAGGACGTCAATTTGGCCCGAGGCCATGAGGGGGCCCACCACCTGGGAGCCCCGGCCGTAGACCGTGTTGATCACCCCGGGAGGCAAGGATTCCTGAAAGGCGGCCAGAAACGGAGAATGGAGCAGCACCCCCAGCTTCGGGGGTTTGAAGATGACGGTGTTGCCCATGATCAGGGCGGGAATGACCGAGGTGTAGGTCTCGTTGAGGGGGTAGTTGAAAGGCCCCATGCACAGGACCACTCCCAGGGGCGCCCGCCGGATCTGGCCGAAGATGCCCTGCTCCATGACAAAACGGGACGAGGTGCGGTCCAGGTCCTTCAGGGCATCGATGGTGGCCCGGATGTAAGCGATCGTGCGGTCGAACTCTTTGGCCGAATCCCCGTAAGGCTTGCCGATCTCCCACATCAGGATTTTCACGACTTCTTCTTTCCGGGCAATGATGCGGAAAATGAAATCTTCCAGGTGGCTGATGCGGTCCCGCACCGACAGAGACGGCCAGGGACCGTGCCCGTGGTCATAGGCCTTGACCGCGGCCTCCAGCGCCTCCAGGGCTTCCGGCTCCCCCAGGAGCGGATAGCGCCCCACCACCTTTGGGGTCAGCCCGGCGGCGGTTTTGACATACACCGGGGACCGCACTTCCTGCATAGGGCCGGACCACTGGCGCAACTCCCCGTTCACCAGGTACTCGTGCTGGTCCACGGGGTTATCCAGCCGGCAAAAATCAGGGATATCTGTCTCGGCGGGAAAGATCCCGGCGATTTTTTCGGTCAGGTTCATCAAGACTGCTCTCCGTTGTTTTTGGGGTCCCGCCTCAGCCACAGCTGAATTTCCCGGCGGATGCGGCGGGCCGCCTCCGGGATGGCCCCGGCCACCTCCTGGGACACCTCCTGCCCCGGGCCGAAATTTTGCCCTTCAATCCCGTAAATGATGAGCCAGGGGGGCAGTTCGTGCAAAACCTGGCCCAGGGCCAGGGCCTCGGCCACTCCCCAGCCATGGGACGATGGCGACCGGGAAAGTTCCGCCGGCACCCCGGCGCCCAGGGCGTTAAAGCGGTGGATGGCCCCCGGGCGCGCGCCTGAAACCACCGCGTCCACCACAATCACCCCGGCGGAGTCTTTCCAGGCCTCCCGCACCGCGGTCACCGTGCCCCGGCATTCGACGATCTCCGCCTGGAGCAGTGGATCTTCCCGGAGGCGGCGGGCTACCAGCAGGCCGACGGCATCGTCCCCGCGCCAGGCGTTGCCTACCCCAATGACCTTTAGTCGGGGGTTTGGATGATTATCCATGACTTGGACCTGCTCAGGTCAAGGGTACCGGGTTGTGATCCGAGATAGCCTTAATCGGAACATATACTCGTGGTCAACAGTCTCTTCACCCCCCTCACCCTAACCCTCTCCCCCCCATGGGGGGAGAGGGGATGAGAGGAAAGAATTTTTGGCAAACGATAGCAACAAACCGCCTGGCCGTAGGGGAGGTTTGCGAGCCGCCCCGCGGGTGGTGCGTAAGACGCACCCTGCAGCGAATTTTTCAAAACAGTCATTTATGGCCCTGTCGGCCCCGTAAAGCATGAAAAGCTGGAGTTTACTAGTGGCACAGCCTCTCCAGGCTGGGCACGCCTCACCTGCTTTCTTGACACAGGCTGGAAAGCCTGTGCCACCGATTTAAAGAGCTTTTCAAAGCAGATTTCAAAACGCGGCTCAGCGGCGCTCCAGAAATACAGGGCGGGCGTTGCCCGCCATCTCGGGCGCGCCGTGCGCCTCCGACATCAAGCCCAGGCGGGACGCGTGTGCCACCCAGGAACTTTTCATATCATCGGCTTCCCCTCGCACTACCCGCGCTCCAGGTTGAGCTTCAAAAAATGCGTGGCGCAGGAGATGCACGGGTCATAGTTGCGCACCATCTGCTCGCACTGCCAGGTGAGTTGGTCGTCGGGCAGATCCAGGCGCTGGCCCACGAATTGACCCAGGTCGGCCTCGATGGTCCCCTGGTTCTGGGAGGTGGGCGGCACGATCTTGGCCTCGAGGATGACGCCGTGCTCGTCCAGCCGATAGCGGTGATAGAGCAACCCCCGGGGGGCTTCGGTGGCGGCGCAGCCAGCTGCCGGCCCGGGGCGCAACCGGCACCGCCGGCCGCTCCGGCCTCTCGTAGGCCTCGATGATGGCCGAGGCCTCCTCCACCGCAAAGAGCATTTCCACGGCCCGGACAATGATGCTCTGGAAAGGATTGCGGCAGACGGGGCCCAGGCCGGCCTCCCGGGCCGCTGCCTTCGCCAGGGGGGTGAGGCGGTCAAAGTTCAGGTTGTACCGGGCCAGGGGACCGGCAAAATAGGAGCCCCGGTCTTTCAGGGTGGAATGCAGGGCGTGGGAATAGGGCACCTGCTCCTCCACAAAGTGCTGCTCGTAGTCCTGGACGGCGATGTCGAGCCCCTGACTGGACACCACCCGGCCTTCGTTGAAGGGATATTCGCCGCTCGTGGCGCAGGGCCACGAACTCGTAATCCCGCTCAAACTCCGGGAAGGTGAAACCGCCCACCCAGCGCACCGCCTTGACCGCCGCCTCCCGGGCCCACTTGAGTTCTTTCGGCCAGGGGCGCCAGGTCACGCTTACGGGGCACCTTATAGAAACCGCCCACCCGGACGTTGATGGGATGGATCTCCCGGCCGCCCAGGACGGTGACGATGTCGTTGCCCACCTTCTTTAAGCTGCAGGCCCATTTTCACCGTGTCCGGGTGGTCCTGGGCCATCTGGATGGCGTCCTGGTAGCCCGAGGAAATCCGGGGCGTGGAGCATGAAGACGTGGAGGCCGTGGGACTCGATCCACTCGCCGCAGTAGAGCAGCCGCCGCAGGGCCCGGAGGGGGCCGGGGACCGTCACCCCCAGGGCGGCCTCCATGGCGTGCACCGCGGTCATCTGGTAGGCCACCGGGCAGATGCCGCAGATGCGGGCTGGTGATGTCCGGGGCTTCGGTGAAGTTGCGGCCCTTTAAGAAAAGCCTCGAAAAAGCGGGGCGGCTCAAAGATCTTGAGCTGCACGCCGGTCACGGCGTTGTCTTTGATCTGGATGTTCAGGCCCCCTTCGCCTTCCACCCGGGCCAGATATTTGACCGTGATGTTTTTACTGGTCATGGGCTTCGCTCTCCTGGCGAAAGGCCGGGGCGTTGGCGTAAAAGGCCCGGAAAGCCCGCACCAAGTTGGCTTCGCTCACGCCCAACTTCTGGCTGAACCAGGCGGCCAGGGCCGCGGTGTTGGGCGTCTCCTTGGGGCCGTAGCAGCCGTAACAGCCGCGGTGGTAGGTGGGGCAGAGCGCCCCGCAGCCGGCATGGGTCACCGGCCCCAGGCAGGGGGTGCCCATGACCATGACGCAGATATTACCCCGGAGCTTGCAGTCGATGCAGACGCTGTGGGACCGGACCGTGGGGGGCCGCCCCTGGAGGAAGGCGCTGATTACCGCAAGGAGCTGATGCTTGTTGATGGGGCAGCCGTTCAGGCCGAAATCCACCTTGACGTGGGCCGAGATGGGGGTGGATTCCTTCAAGGTCTTGATATACTCGCGGCTTGGCGTAGACCGCCTTGATGAAGTCGTTGACGTCCGTGAAATTGCGCAGGGCCTGGATGCCCCCGGAGTTGGCGCAGGTGCCGATGGCCACCAGGTACTTGGAAGCCCGGCGCACGTGCTGGATCACCTCGGCGTCATGGGCGGTGGTGATGGAGCCGTCCACCAGGGTCAGGTCATAGGGGCCTTTGACCATGGCCCGGGAGGCCTCGACAAAATAGGCGATGTCCACGGTCCCCGGCGATGGCGAGGAGTTCGTCTTCGCAATCCAGGAGGGAGAGCTGACAGCCGTCGCAGGAGGCGAATTTCCACACGGAGAGCCTGGGCTTGCGCTTTGGGGCCATGTCACACCTCCCGGCGGTCGAACCAGTCTTTGACGCGGTCATAGCGGAACACCGGGCCGTCTTTGCAGACAAAGAACGGCCCCCACTGGCAGTGGCCGCAGAGGCCGACGCCGCATTTCATGTTGCGCTCCATGGACACGTAGATCTGCTCGGGCGTCAGGCCGTGGCTCATCAATTCCAACACGGTGAAGCGCATCATCACCCCGGGGCCGCAGATCAGGGCCACGGTGCTGGGGGGATCGAACCGGGCCCGGGAGATGATCTTGGTCACCACCCCCACGTTGCTGTGCCAATCGCCTTCCGCCTGGTCCACCGTGACGTGCACCCGGAGGTCGAAGCGGCCGCGCCAGCGCTCCAGTTCCTTGGGGAAGAGCAGGTCCTTGGGGGTCCGGGCGCCGTAGATCACCTCGACGTTGCCGAACTCGCCCCGGTGGTTTAACAGATGATACAGGGCCGGCCGCAAGGGGGCCAACCCCAGGCCGCCGGCGATGATCAGGACGTCGCTGGCCCGCGAGCTGGGCCACCGGCCAGGGCACGCCGAAGGGGCCCCGCACGCCCAAGACATCCCCCTTTTTCAGGCGGCAGATGGAATGGGTGACGTTGCCCACGTCCCGGACGGTGTGGATCAGGGTCGCGGGTTGGGCCGGGTCGCCGCTGATGGAGATGGGGACTTCGCCGGCGCCGAAGGCGTAGAGCATGTTGAACTGGCCCGGGGCAAAGGCAAAGTTCGCGGCGCCGTCGGCCCGGGTCAGGTCCAGGGTATAGGTGTCGGCGGTCTCCCGCTTCACTTTCTGGACCACAAACGGGGTGGGAATCATCGTATCCGGCAGGTTTGCTGGCATATGCCATCCTGGTAATGAGTACAGTGGCTTATAAATACAGTAACGTATTTCTTAACCCCGTAAAGACTCACTTCCCCCTCACCCTGACCCTCTCCCCCATTGGGGGAGAGGGGAAAATAAAGGGCCGATTTGAGGCTTTGCCGTCAAAAACAACCCAGCGACCTCACCTACCCCCCTGCTTCCGCTTCGTGGGGAGAGGGTTGGGGTGAGCGTGGCATAAGTGCCTGAGCGAATTAATAAAAATCCACTCCTTAGTCAGGGAGCCCGGTAGGGGCGGGTTTAAAACCCGGCCTTACGCTTAGATATTATAACATTCCGGAATGTCTATAAATTCAGGTCATGCCGTCAATTCCCATAAAAATCGGCCAGTTGGAGCTTGGTCACCCGGAACTGCACTGCCAGGTGATGGGCGTAGCGGCGCATGAGCTCATAGCCGAAATCATGGTCCTGGTTGCATCGGTCCATGAGACCTTGAACATCCAGGCTGATGGCCCGGGTCAGGTCCAGGGCCCTGGCATCCAGGTGCCAGTGATAGGGCTGGTCGAACCACAGCCACCCCAGGACCTCGCCGTCTCCGAGGGTTTGGATGGTGACCGCTCCCCGGCGGGGCCGGTAGATTTCCACCGCCACCCGGCCATGATGGATCACATAAAACTTCCTGGCTTCTTCCTCATCGCGGCACAAGAACTGCCCCGGGGTGAAGGTCTGGCGTTCGGCGCACTCCACCAGGAGCTTGAGATAGCGGGAATCCAGGCCCTTGCAGAAAGGATGCGCCGCCAGAATGGGTGTCATGGTTTCCATGAAGCTACTCCTTCGGAGGTCCTGGGGGAGTTTCCCGGAGGGCCCGGGCTTCTTCGGTGAGGTCGATGCCCACGGGGCACCAGGTGATGCAGCGCCCGCAGCCCACACATCCGGAGCAGCCGAACTGGTCGATCCAGGTGGCTAGCTTGTGGGTCAGCCACTGGCGGTACCGGGATTTAGGCGAGGTGCGGATGCTGCCGCCGTGCAGATAGGAGAAATCCACGGTGAAGCAGGAGTCCAGAGATCGCCGGCGTTCGGCCACCGTGCCGGTCAGGTCGAGAGAATCCTCCAGGGTATGGCAAAAACAGGTGGGGCAGACCAGGGTGCAGTTGCCGCAATTCAGGCAGCGGGCCGCGACCTCGTCCCAGCGGGGATGTTCATAACTGGCGTAAAATAATTCTTTGATCCCGGTGGTATCGAGGCCCCGGCCCATGTTCCCGGCTAGGGCCGCCACCACCCGGGAGGCGGCGTCAAGCTCCGGCTGGCCGGCCAGGGTCCGGGGCACCTGCCCGATGACTTCGGCTCCCCGGTCGGTGCCGACCTCCACCACGAAATAATGCTCGCCGCCCTGGAGCACCTCCGTCAGGGCCAGGTCAAACCCCGTAGCGGCCCGGGGCCCGGTCCCCATGGACACACAGAAACAAACCCCCTTATCCTGGTGAGCGCAGTTCACGGCCACGATGAAGGCCTGCTCCCGGCGGGCTTGGTAGGTGGGATCGGCCTGGGCGCCCTTGAGAAACACCCGGTCCTGCACGGCCATGGCGTTAAGTTCGCAGGCCCGGACCCCCAGGAAGGCAAATTGGGGAACCTCCCTGGTTTGGGGAGCGACGCGCCAGCCGCTGCCCTCTCTGTGGGCCTGCCACAGGGTCTGGCGCGGCGGCAGGAGAAACTGCTTCCAGGATTGCTGCCCCACGGCGAAACCGAAGAAGGCCTCATCCGGCCGCGGTTCCAGGCGAAAAGTCCCGGCCTCCTGGAAAGCGGTCCAGCCGACGGGTAAATCCGTAACCTGGCGGATCTCCCCATAGATCAGCTGGCCGTCTTCCAGGGTGGGGCCCATCACCTGATAACCCCGGGCGGCCAGGGCGTCCAGCAGGCGCTGAAAATCCTGGGCTGCCACCTTCAGCCGCGCCCCGACCTGAAGAGATGATGCGGTCATAGATTGATCGGCCTCCCGTCCCGAACGCCCGCGGCCCCAAACCGCCGCAGGTTCACCTGCCCCTCAATACACTATAGGGCCCCCTGGGAACGGCGTCAAGAGACGCCCGCCGGAGGCCTCTTCAGGGCCCGCGCCTGGATTCGAGGTATAAACAGCCATCGGCATTTTGACCATGGGCATGAAATCACGGCGGGATTATAAGGAAGATGGGGGAGGGAAACAGGGCTCCATTTCCCCCACCCCGGGCTTGCGGTGAAAGGAGGCTGAAGATTGGTTGAGAAGGCGACCGTTAGAGGTGTTCCCGGCTCCAACGGATCATTTCAGTTTGGGAGTCGCCAGGGGCGGCAGATTTTTCATCTCCGGCGTCTCCCAGACTCCGGAGACTCATGGTCCCGGGTTCATCCATCATGGTGAAACTTTCGCTTCCTTTCAGATAGTTCTCTTTAGGGTCCCCTCCGGTCAACCACCCCTCGGAGAGGCGATCTAATCTGGCCACCAAGAAGTCGGAAACCAGGATACCCGCCACGAGAATTGCAGCCAGGCCGAAGGGGAAGATCGTCCAGATCATGGTATCTCTGTCCTATAACACCGGGAGATCGCCGGCGTGACCCGACATATGGGGTCCTCAGCCCGGGCTGAGGACCCCAAAATCAGCCGTCGCTTCCCCCTGCGGACAGATGCACGCGTCCCATGAGGCTCGATAGCCGTCCCTAAAAGGCAAACGTAGCGTTCACTCCTCCGTAGATGTGGTTATGCTGGCTATCCCAGGATGACCCGCCCAACAGGTCGGTTGAGTTGCCGCCGGCGGCGTACCAAAACCCTATCTTGGGGGAAATAGTTACGTATTTGTGCACCGGGATATTTAAAGTCGCATAAAGCTGCCCGGCCAGGGGACCGGAAAAAGCTACAACGGGATTGTTGGTGCTGAGGTTGGGGTAGGCCACCTGGTCTCTGGAAAACAAGAAGATAAAATTATGTCCCAACTCCAGAGAGACATTGCTGTTGTCCTGAATTTTAAAAGGCAGCTCAAAGACCCGGGAAATCCCCAAAGTCAACCACCAGCCCGGATAATGCAAGACTTCCTGGTTAGCGGTTACGGCTAATTTGAACCAATTGACGTCCAAACCCAAGCCGTAGTAGAGTTCAAACGAATCCCCCTGGGGATTGTTTACCGAGTCTAAAGCGTAGTAAATCACCCCGATGTTGGCTGAAAGGCTCTTGATAGCCGTGCCGGTATAAAGCTCCCGGCTGTAGCCAAAAGTGAAGTCGGTCTCATTCCATTTGGCTTGCCTGGAGGTAGTCACAAAAGGGTTATTCTGATTGGTGTCAAAATTACCCCAGACATTCACGGAAAAACCCTTATAACCGACAGTCAATGACGGCTGAAACACCACAGAATTGCGGCTCAGGGCGAAGCCACGCCAGATATACTGACTTAAGAGATCCACCCCCAAACTGGCAGTGGGCTTATCTTCCGCGGGCGCTTCCTCCTTTTTGGCCTCAGGAGCCGCTGCGGGCGCGGCTGCTTCCTGCGCCAGAACCGGAGTCCACCAGACCACCAGGCAGAAAAGCAAGCCCATGGCCATGAACCACTTCCCTCTTACCCCTAATCTCTCCATACCATTTCTCCTCTGTTCGTTATAGTGAGTTCGCCGGGAGCGAACTTATGCTCATCTGCATTTTCTGTGGCAACGGGGAGAAGAGGTCTCCTCCTCCCTCCCCGCCGGGGTTATACCGCTTCGTCTCCCGTCTCTCCAGTGCGAATCCGGATGACTTCCGCCACCGGATAGACGAAGATCTTGCCGTCGCCGATTCTGCCGGTACGGGCGCTTTTGGCGATGGTCTCCACTATCAGGCTGGCCTTGTCATCAGAGGTTACGATCTCTATCTTCACCTTGGGGAGGAAATCCACCTGGTATTCCATACCCCGGTAAACCTCCCGGAGACCCTTTTGTCGCCCGAACCCCTTGACTTCGGTAACGGTCATGCCCTCGACGCTCATGGCGTGCAGCGCCTCCTTAACCGGTTCCAATCTGAAAGGCTGAATGATCGCCTCAATTTTCTTCATGCGTGTTCTCCTCTCGTCGTGATTGCCGGGTGTACCGGGTTTCCTTGATACAGGCCAGTTATGTTTAGCTGTTCATCTCGCCATTAGCCGTATCTTCCCGCTTGCCCTTGAGCACGGAAAAATCGGGATAGGCCAGGATTCCGGTTTCCGGGATATCCAGGCCGCCAAGTTCCGCCTCGGGAGAAACCCGGTTGCCCATGATGACATCCACCAGCTTGAAGATAGGCGTAGGAGACGATAAACACAAAGATAACATTGGCTATGACATCGATGCACTGGGCCAGCAATTGGGAGGCATCGCCATAAAACAGACCGGTGACCGTTCCCTTGACGGTGTTCCAGGCGTCGCCGTACGTGCCGTCGGCAAACAGCCCCAGGGCGATAATCCCCCAGGCGCCGCAGACGCCGTGCACCGAGACGGCGCCCACGGGATCGTCCACCTTCAGGTCGCCGCTCAATAAACAGGACGCTGTAACACTACCACCACGCCGGCAATGCACCCGATGAGCACCGCACTGGGGGCGGTCACAAAGGCGCAGGGAGCGGTGATGGCCACCAGGCCCGCCAGCAGGCCATTGGCGGCCATGGTGGGGTCGGGCTTACCGAACTTCAGCCACATGTACGATCATGGCAGACAGGGCCCCGCAGGCCGAAGCCAGCATGGTATTGATGGCAATGACGCCGATCCTCAGATCGGTGCCCGCCAGGGTGGAGCCGGGGTTAAACCCGAACCAGCCGAAGGCCAGAATCAAAGCGCCGGCGATGCCCATGGGGATATGGTGGCCCGGAATGGCGTTGGGGGTGCCGTCCTTCTTGTATTTCCCGATCCGGGGCCCCAGGACGATGGCCCCGGCCAGGGCCGTAACCCCGCCCACCATGTGGACCACGCCGGAGCCGGCAAAATCCACGGCGCCGTGGCCCAGGCCGAAATTGGCCCCCAATTGCGACAACCAGCCGCCGCCCCAGACCCAGTTGCCGAAGATGGGATAGATGATCATGGAGATGAAGAAGCCGTATACGACAGAAGGCCGAGAACTTCCAGCGTTCCGCCATGGCGCCGGTGGGGATGGTGGCCGTGGTGTCCATGAAGACCATCTGGAAGAGGAAGAGGGTAAAGATCGCGACGTCATAAGCCCCGCCGGTCAGGAAAAAGCCCTTATAGCCGATGATGCCGAAGTCCTTGCCGAATAGATGCAGGACCACTTCGTGAGTTCAAATTGGCGCACCATGCCCAGGGCCGCACCTGGCCGACCCCGCCGAACATGAAGGCAAAGCCGCAGATCCAGAAGCCCAACATGCCGATGGCGTAAACCATCATGTTCATGAGCATGGTATGGGAGGCGTTCTTGGCCCGGGTAAAGCCGGTTTCCACCAAGGCGAAACCCAGCTTGCATGAACATGACCAGATAACCGGTGATCAGGGTCCAGACCATGTTGATGGAGATCTTGTTGTGGCCCACCGCTTCGGCAATTTCCGCCAGCACGGGCTTGCCCGCCTCTTTGGCGGTAATGTCCTTGATCGTGCCGGTAGCGGCGCCGGCGGGATCGGGAGTATCGGTAACCACAGGCTGCCGCGGCGACCGCCGGAGCGGTCGCCGGTTCATCCGCCCGGGCCACGAAGGCGTAATACCAGCATGATAACCATGATGATACTGCCAGTAAAAATCAGTGCTACGCGTTGATGATTCACCGTGATATCCCCTCTTTAATGTTTTAGTTAATGAGAGCGCTCCTGGTGAATGTTAAGCAATTGTTATGCCATTTTAATTTACAATAAATTCAATAGGTTGTATTTATAGGTCGCTTTCCCGCTATTACGATAATGTAAGTTAGCTATGATTTATTCACTCATTTATGTAATTTTTTCAGCACGGCAAGAGGATGGTCCATTCTGGCTAACGGGTTGAAATAGAGCGGAAAATTGAAATATCGGCGGGTCTGTTGCCGAGGTGCGGGGCAGGAGAAAGGCGAAGTGCGGCAGGTAAGGAGTCTCGGAGGGAGCGCCGCAGGCTCCCTCCGAGGTGCGGAATCCACGTTAAACGGCGCTCTCGCCGGTTTCCCCGGTGCGGATGCGGAGGACTTCTCCCACCGGATAGACAAAGATTTTGCCGTCACCGATCCGGCCGGTGCGGGCCTTGTCGACAATGGTGTCAATGATGGCCTTCACCTTGTCGTCCGCGGCCACGATCTCGATCTTCACCTTGGGCAGGAAATCCACCTGATACTCCATGCCCCGGTAAACCTCCCGGATGCCTTTTTGCCGTCCAAACCCCTTGACTTCGGTGACCGTCATGCCTTCGACACTGATGGCGTGGAGGGCTTCCTTTACCGGTTCCAGCTTGAAGGGCTGGATAATTGCCTCGATCTTTTTCATGTTTTGTCTCCCGAATTACAGACTATACCCGGTTTCTTGATGCTCGCTGATATCCAAACCGGCGACTTCGTCTTCCGGTGATACCCTGAGGCCCATGGTGGCGTCAAGGATTTTAAAGAGGATGTAGCTGATAACAAAGGAATAGACCAGGGTCACGCCCACGGCCAGTACCTGGGTCAACGAATTGGCCGGGATTGCCGAAGAACAAGCCGTCACCGCCAGCCGGGTTTATCAGCTTGGAGGCAAACAGCCCGGTGCACAAGGCGCCCGACGATCCCGCCGACGCAGTGCACTCCCACGACGTCCAGGGAGTCATCATAGCCCAGTTTCGGTTTGGCCAACACGGCCGCATAGCAGATAACCCCGGCAATGAGGCCGATGATGATGGCGGACATGGGACCGACATAGCCCGCCGCGGGGGTGATGGCCACCAGTCCGGCCACGGCTCCGGAAGCGGCGCCCAGGGTGGTGGGTTTGCCCCGGAAGATCCATTCCACCCCGACCCAGGACAGGGTGGCGGCGGCGGTGGCCATGTGGGTGGCCGTGAAGGCGGAACTGGCCAGGGCCTTGGCGGCCAGGGCGCTGCCGGCGTTGAACCCGAACCAGCCGAACCACAGCAGCCCGGCCCCCAGTATGGTCATGGGCAGGTTATGGGGAATGAAGGCTGGTGTGGTTGCCATAGCCCCTGGCGCTTGCCCACCACCAGGGCGGCGGCCAGGGCGGCGACGCCGGCGTTGATGTGAACGACGGTGCCCCCGGCAAAATCCAGGGCCCCCAGGTTTTTCAGCCAGCCGCCGTCGCCCCAGACCCAGTGGGCCACCGGACAGTAAACGATGGTGAACCAGAGGACCATGAACACCAGAAAAGCGCTGAACTTCATGCGTTCGGCGAAGGCCCCGGTGATCAGGGCCGGGGTGATGATGGCGAACATGGCCTGGTAGATCATGAAGGTCTGATGGGGAATGGTTTCGGAATAGGCCTTAAAGGGTTCGAATCCCACCCCGGCTAAACCGACCCAGTCCAGGTTGCCGATGAAATGCCCCACATCCGGGCCAAAGGCCAGGCTATACCCGTAAATCGCCCAGAGTACGCTGATGACCCCCAGCAGGATAAAGTTCTCCATGATGGTCGCCAGGACGTTTTTGGACCGCACCATGCCCCCATAAAACAAGGCCAGTCCTGGGGTCATGAGCATGACCAGGGCTGCGGATACTAACATAAAGGCAGTGTCTCCGGAATTCATAAGACCAAGTCTCCTCGCACGGGAATTTACGACACTGTAGGTTAAGCAAATCCCGTGCCACTATAATTTCTAATAAATCAAGTAAGTTACATGATGAGAGGTTTTTGTCTGTGTACATTTAAGTAATAAAATAGACTTTTTCGCTACATTTTTGGTAGTTTGTGCCCCAATTATGCACAGATTTTTCACAACTAGTGACAATTGTGTAGGTTGGCCTGGTGACAATATTGTTGCCAATTTACTGTGTCCGCCAAGTCTCCTCTCCCTCCAGGCCCCCATGCAGGTCCCGGCCCCCGCCCCGGGTCAGGCGCCTTGACAAAATTGTCCGAGGATCCCGGCGCTGCACCCCCGGGTTGCCTGGATCAATCCCCTTAGCCGGAAGGAGAACGCCATGGAGATGAAGAATCCGGTTCATCCCGGTCTTCTGGATTAAGGAATGTCTTGACGATCGGGGCTTGGCGGTGGCGGCAGCGGCGGCGGCTGTCCAGATCCCCCGGCAGCAGCTGCATGACATCGTGGCGAAGCGGGGCGGGGTTTCGACGGAAATGGCGATCAGTTTTGAAAAGGCGTGTGGCACTACGGGGGGTACCTGGCTGCGGATGCAGGTGAATGATGATCTGGCGGCGGCGCGCCGGCAGGCCTCATGGATGGTGATTGAGCGGCTGGCGCCAAAGGGTGCCCAGTGGCGGTGAACTTATGACCGGGGTCAGGAAATTTTCTTAATCTCCCCCTGCCGGGAGGAGAGGGGATAAGAGGAGAGAATTTTTGGCAAACGCTATACCTCACCTTCGTGGGCCTCTCACTGGCCCCGGCCCGCTCCCGCGCCTGCTTTTTTATCCCCCCGGCGCATAAAAAAGCCCGGCAGTCGTTTCACCGACCCCGGGCTGGCCCCGAATCCGCATGGCCCACGGCTGAAGAAGAGATGGTGGCCGTCCCTCACCTGGATTGATCCGGCTTAGGTCGAAGGCGGGCGGGGAAGCTCACCTTAGCGGCTCGCGGCTCACCGGCCCCGGGCTACTTCTTTTCTTCCGACACCTTCCCCGTGGTCTTGGTGCCGCACGTGGGACAGAGTATTTCCACCTCGTTGGCGTTGCCGATGAACTTTTCCTTCATCTCCTCCGGCGGGATAAAGCTTATATCCCCGCAGGCGCATTGCGGGCACTCGGCATGAACCACAACTCTCTTTTTTGTCATGCTGCCTCCTTGACTTGCCAGGATGATACCCGGCTGCCCCCCGGGCGGGCGGGTGCAACCGGTGTATCTTTATTTATAAGCACGGAACCGGCAAAAGGGAAGGGATTGCCTCAGATTTAAGCGTAAGACAGGATTTCATCAATAAGCTCACGTCATATTGAGGTGCTCCCCAAAAAGAGCGCACCCACAGGTGGGCCCCAGGGGCAATTTGGCCTTTTTTGCAGGTAACCCGGGACAAAAAAGCCCCCAGCCCTGGGGGACTGGAGGCCGGAGACATCCTCAGCCCCGTTGTGGTTAAGTCGGGGACTTAAGGGAGTCAGGACAGACCACTTAAGCCTGCCGGCGTGGCGGTGGGGCCATAAACTCCGGGCCCACCGGGTCTTTGATGGTCTCGGCCAGGATGGCCTCGATGGCGTCCAGGGTCGCTTGATCCAGGCGCCAGCCCATGATCTCGGGCACCGGGTCCATCTGGTCCGGCCGCCGGCCACCCCACAGGGCGATGTGGGAGCCGTGGTCGAGCACCCAGCGTACCGCCAGGTGAAGGACGCCCTTATGGAACCGCTCCCCGGCGAAAGCGTCCAGGCGCTGCACCGCAGCCAGGTACTGGTCCAGGCGCGGCGGCCTGAATTTGGGGTCTTTGTTGCGTAAATCATCCCCTGCAAACGTGCGGTCGGCAGTCATCTGGCCCGACAATAAGCCCCGGCACAAAGCGCCGTAGGTCATCAGATGCAGGTTGTGGCGGTGGCAGAAGGGCATGAGGTCTGCCTCGATTTCCCGCTCGAACAGGTTGTAAGGCGGTTGGACAATATGCACCGGGCCCCCTTGTTGGAAGGCCTGAATCTGCTCGGGAGAGTAGTTGCTCACGCCCACGGCCTTGATCTTGCCTTCCTTGAGGAACTGGTGCATGACCCGGGCGGTTTCGGCGAAGGGCTCCAGGGGGTCGGGCCAGTGGATGTAGAGGATATCCACGTAGTCTGTTTGGAGATTTTTCAGAGATGCAGCGAAGTTCCGCTTCAGATAGTCCGGCGCACAATTGCGGAAGACCTTGCCGTCCTGCCAATCCAGGCCGGTCTTGGTAGAAATGAAGACTTTATCTCGACAATTCTTCTGAGCCAGGGCCTTGCCGACGATTTTCTCGGAGGCGCCAAAGCCGTAAACCGGGGCCGTGTCGATGAGGTTGACACCCTGGTCCAGAGCCGCGTGGATGGTATGGATGGACTCCGCTTCGTCGGTGCCGCCCCACATCCAGCCGCCAATAGCCCAGGTTCCCAGGGCGACGCGGGAAACCTGGAAATCGGTCCCCGGGATTTGGGTGTATTCCATCAGGATTACCTCCGCTCTGATGGCACTTAGCGCCGATCATCCACAGGAACGTCAGGTCCCGCGTCCCAGAGGCCCTGGGCTTAGCTGGCTTTACCTTGGCAGACGCCGGCCGGGCATTTCTTCTCCTGGATATGCGCCTCGATTTCCGGGCGGAAATTCTTCAGGGCGCTCATCAAGGGGACCCCGGCGGATTGCCCCAGGGGGCAGAACGAGGCATCCAGCAGGGTAGCCGAGCCAGCCGTTCCAGGAAGTCCAGGTCCTCCATCTTGCCCTGGCCCTGGCTGATGCGGGTGAGGGTCTGGAGCAGGCGGGGCGTGCCTTCCCGGCAGGGGGTGCACTGGCCGCAGGATTCGTGGGCGAAGAAGACGGCCACGGACCGGAGGAAATCCACCACGCAGGTGGAGTCGTCCATCACCAGCATGGTGCCGGAGCCCAGGGCGCCGCCGGCCTTGGACAGGGAGCCGTAGTCCATGGGCACATCCAGGGCACTCGGCGGTCACCAGGCCGGCGGAGGCGCCGCCGGTCTGGCACATCTTGAAGCTGCGGCCCGGTCGCGAGGCCGCCGCCGTAGGTGTCGATCAACTCCCGCAGGGTCATGCCCACCGGGGCTTCGACGATCTGGGGGGTCTGCACGTGGCCGATGATCTGGTAGATCTTGGTGCCCGAGGTGTCCGCGGTGCCCAGGTTTTTATACCAGGCCCCGCCCTGATTGATGATGGCCGGGACGCTGGCCAGGGTCTCGACGTTGTTCACGACCGTGGGGCTGGCCCCAGAGACCCGCCACCCCGGGGAAGGGCGGCTTCAGCCGGGGGTAGCCCCGCTTGCCTTCCACGGATTCGATGAGCGCGGTTTCCTCGCCGCAGATGTAGCAGCCGAAGCCGGAGCGCACCTCGATGTTAAAGGAAAAGTCGGTGCCGAAGAGCTTCTCTCCCAGAAAGCCCTTGGCCGTGGCCTGCTCGATGGCCTGGTTCGAGGCGGTACTTGGACAGGTAGTATTCCCCCCGGCAGTAGATGTAGCCCTGGCTGGCCCCCACGGCGTAGCCGGCGATGGCCATGCCTTCCAGGACCTTATGGGGGTCGCCCTCCATGAGGTAGCGGTCTTTGATGGTGCCGGGCTCCCCTTCGTCGGCGTTGCAGACGATGTATTTGGGAGTGACCGTGCAGGGGCCGGGTGAAGGACCACTTGAGGCCGGCGGGGAAGCCGGCGCCGCCCCGGCCGCGGATGCCCGAGGTCTTGACTTCTTCGACCACCTGCTTCCGGGGTCATGGTGGTCACGGCTTTTTTCAGGGCGCTCGTAGCCGCCTTTGTCCAGATAAGCCTGGATCTCCATGGGATCGATGAGGCCGACATTATCCATGAGGACCGGCTCGGCGGGACCGTGCTTGTAGCTTCGATAATCCTTGGTGGAGTAGGGCAGCTTGCTGAAATCCGCGGCCTTGCCGGCCCGGTAGTCGGCCAGGACCTGTTTGATCTTGTCCCGGGTCAGGTTGCCGTGGACCACCTCGTTGATCTGCATGGCCGGGGCCACTTCGCAGACCCCCAGGCAGGCGGACAATTCCAGGGTAAAGAGGCCGTCCGCGGTGGTTTGGCCCACCTGAACGCCCAGCTCTTCCTGCAAGGCCTGGAGCATGTTTTCGGCGCCGTTGACGTGGCACGGCGGGGACTCGCACATCCTGACGACGTATTTGCCCTTGGGCTTCCAGGTGAACATGGAATAGAAACTCATGGTCCCGAAGACGTCGCTGCCGGGGACATTGAGGCCGGCGGCGATGCGCTCTTGCACTGGGGCCGGCAGGTAACCCACTGATCTCCTGGGCTTCTTGCAGGACCGGCATCAGGCCCCGGGGGTATCCTGGTGGCGGGCGATGATGGTCTCCAGCCGGTCAAGATTTCCGGGGTGATCTTAACGGTCGGGATCGTTGGCACTGGGGCATGGATTTGGTCGTCATGGCGAGCCTCCACGTATCAGGTCAAGCCTTCTCGATGTGCACGGCGCAGACCTTGTATTCCGGGATCTTGGCCACCGGGTCCAGGGCGGCGTTGGTCAGCTTATTGGCCGAGGCTTCATGGAAGTGGAAGGGCAGGAAGATGGTCCCCGGCACGGCCTTGGGCGACACCTGGGCCCGGACGACGATTTCGCCCCGGCGGGTCTTCACCCGCACCCGCTCGCCATCCGTGATGCCATAGTTCATGGCGTCCGCGGCGGCAATTTCCACCAGGCATTCCGGGGCCTTTTCCTCAGACCCGGAGCCCGGCGGCTCATGGTGCCGGTGTGGTACTGATAGAGCAGCCGCCCGGTGGTCAAGATCAGGGGATATTCGGCGTCGGGCATTTCCGCCGGGTCCCGGTGGTCAATGGCGAAGAAGGCCCCCTTGCCCCGGGAGAACTGGCCCCGGTGCAGGTAGACGGTGCCGGGGTGTTCCGTGGTGGGGCAGGGCCATTGCAGGCCGCCCTCGGCCTCCAGGCGGGCATAGGTGATGCCGGCATAGGACGGGGTGACCTGGCGAATCTCCTCGAAGATGGCTTCGGGGTCGGCGTAGTCCATGGGGTAACCCAGGCGCCGGGAAATCTCGGCAGATAATCTGCCAGTCGGGGCGGGAGTCGCCCACGGGGCGGAATCGCCTGGCGCACCCGGGCCACCCGCCGCTCGGTATTGGAGAAGGTGCCGTCTTTTTCGGCAAAGGTGGCGGCGGGCAGAACCACGTCGGCCAGCCTGCCGGTTTCGGTGAGGAAGATATCCTGGACCACCAGGAAATCCAGCTGCTGGAAGGCCTTGACCAGGTGGTCGGAATCCGGGTCGGAAATGACCGGGTTTTCCCCGACGATATACAGGGCCTTGATTTTGCCCTCAGGGATGGCCGGCACCATGCCGGTCATGGTCAGGCCCACCCAATCCGGCAGGTTCTTGACCCCCCAGGCCGCCTCCATCTTGGCCCGGGCGTTGGCATCGGTCACCGGCTGATAGCCGGAAAAGACGTTGGGCAGGCCGCCCATGTCGCAGGCCCCCTGGACGTTGTTCTGGCCCCGGAGGGGATTGACCCCGCCGCCTTCGATCCCGACGTTGCCGCAGAGCATGGCCAGGTTGGCCAGGGTCTTGACGTTGTCGGTGCCGACGGTGTGCTGGGTGATGCCCATGGCATAGACGATGGAGGCGGCCTTGGCCTGGGCGTACAGCCGGGCGGCGCGGCGCAGGTCGGTCGGCAGGGACGCCGCTGATCTGTTCCACATATTCCGGGGTGTATTTGGCCACCTTTTCTTTGAGGGCCTCGAAGTTTTCCGTGCGTTCGGCGATATAGGCCTGATCGTGCAGGTTTTCCTGGATGATGAGGTTCATCAGGCCGTTGATGACCGCGATGTCGGTGCCGGGACGCTGCCGCAGCCACAGGGTGGCATGCTTGACCAGGTCGATGCGGCGGGGTTCGATGACGATCAGGGCTTTATTTTTCAGGCGAGCCGCCCGCTTGATGCGGGTGGCGATCACCGGATGGGTCTCGGTGGTGTTGGAGCCCGTGACCAGGATACAATCGGAGTTCTCCAATTCGGCGATGGAATTGGTCATCGCTCCGGAACCGAAAGAGGCGGCCAGCCCGGCCACCGTGGAGCTGTGTCAGAGACGGGCGCAGTGATCGACGTGATTGGTGCCGATCACGGCGCGCATCAGTTTTTGCATCAGGTAGTTTTCTTCGTTGGTCACCCGGGCGGAGGTCCAGCCGCCGATGGCTTCTCGGGGCCTCTTTATCCCTGATGTCCTTCAGGCGGGAGGCCACCAGGTCCAGGGCCTCGTCCCAGGCGGCCTCCCGAAAGGCGCCATTCTCTTTGATCAGAGGGCGTCTTCAGCCGGTCGGGATGATCCACAAAGCCCCAGCCGAAGCGGCCCTTGACGCAGAGCTTGCCCTTGTTGGGGACGGCGTCGGCGCCGGTGACTTTGACGATCTGGTCGTCTTTGACATGGACGTCCACCTGGCAGCCGACCCCGCAATAGGGGCAGGTGGTGCGGACCTGGGTGCGTTCCCAGGGCCGTCCCTGGCCCATGGCGTGCTTGTCGAGCAAGGCGCCCACGGGACAGGCCTGGACGCACTCCCCGCAAAAGACGCAGTCGGAGTCGATATAGGGATAATCGCGACCGGGCCACAATCTTGTTATGCGCTCCCCGGTAGCCGATGGCGATGGCCTGGTTGACCTGGCGCTCATTGCAGGCCCGGACGCACCGGCCGCACATGACGCACTTGGAAAAATCCCGCACGATCATGCGTATTGTCGTCTTCGTAATAGTAGGGGGTATCCGGGGGATTGGCGAAATCGGGGGTGGCCACCTGGTAGCGATAGGCCAGGGCCTGGAGTTCGCACTCGCCGTTGGCCTCGCAGACCAGGCAATTGTGATTGCCGGAGCCCAGGAGCAGTTCGATGACCATCTTGCGAGCCGCGTCCACCCGGGGGGATTCGGTCTGGACCACCATCCCCGGGGCCGCCTGGGTGGCGCAGGCCGGGAGCAGGGTCCGGGCCCCTTCCACCTCCACCACGCAGACCCGGCAGGCCCCGGTGGGCATCGTGTCCTTATAATTGCATAAAGTCGGCACCGCAATGCCGGCTCCCCGGGCGACTTCCAGAATAGTCTGCCCTGCCTCGAACGTCAGAGTTTCGCCGTTGATCGTCAAATTCGACGGAGGCATAATTCCCGTGCCCTCCATTTTTGGGTGCGGCTTAATTGGCTGAGGCTCTTAGCGTTCAGCCTGCCGAGGCGGCCTGACGCTCCCATCCCAGGAGCCCAGCCAGCCTGTGATATTTTTCTCAATCTATCAGGAGTATGGAATGAAAATCAAGCAGGAAATGTCCGTCTGATTAAATAGACGCCGGGGTAAAAAAAGTCAGCTGGACCTGATCTTGAGATTCAGGAAAGAATGAAGCGACCAGACCCTGGCGCCATCGACCGAAAAACCGGTGGCAGGCCTGGCGCTCGGGGTGGGCAGGGCATGGCAGGGGACGGGAGCCAAAGGCCAGGTTCAGTGGACCTTCACAAGGGAAGGTGGCGGGGCGGGCTGATTGACTAGGGGGGTTCTCCAACATAATCGGCGGCCACCACCCGGTCCCGGCCGGCCCGTTTGGCCCGGTAGAGGGCGGCGTCGGCTGATTGAATCAGTTGCCCCCCGGTGTCGCCATGGTCGGGATAGACGGCTACGCCCAACGAGAGGCTGGTGGGTTTCAAACCCTGGTAGTGCTGATGCATCTCCTTGACCGCTTGACGCAAGCCTTCGGCCCGCTCGAGGGCAATCTCCATTGAGGCCCCCGGGAGAATGAGCAAAAATTCTTCGCCGCCATAGCGGCAGGCGATGTCCTCTCCCCGGATATGACTTTTGAGCACGTCGCCCAGGGCACTCAGGAGTTTATCCCCTTCACTGTGGCCGAAGGTGTCATTGTAATCTTTAAAATGGTCCAGGTCCATCATGATCACCCCGAGGGGGGTCCCCTGCCGCTTGACCCGGTTAAGTTCCCGTTCCATGGTCACCTCCATGTAGCGGCGGTTGAACAGGCCGGTGAGGGAGTCGCGGATGGCCTGGCTGCGCAGGGTCTCCCGGAGTCTCAAATTGGCCAGGGCCAGGGCCAGTCTTCGGCCACGGTTACGGCCAACTGTTCTTTGACGGCCGCCAGCGCCGGGGTCTGGGTTTCGGCCGGGAGGCCGGGGCGGAGGTGAAACACCCCCAGGGTTTCCCCCTGGGCGATCAGGGGCATGCACAGATAGCCGCCTGGGGGCGCCTCGGCCACGTGGCGGCAGCGCAGGGACCCCTTCTGGTTTTCTACCTTGTGGAGCCGGCCGCGCCGCACCGACCAGCATTCATCGGGAGCAAAGACCGAGACCATTTCCGGGTCCTGGCCCCAACTGGCCACGGCCTCAAAAAGGTTGCGGGAATTATTCAGCATGTACAAGGCTCCCGCATCATCGGGGAAAAGCTTGGGCAAGAAATGGGTTATGGCCTTATAAGCTTCTTCCGAAGCCTGGCAGGCTTGCAGCATATCCGCCATTTCATTGGCCAGGGTCATGGTGCGGTTGCGCTCCTCCACCTGGGCCACCACGGTATGCAGTTTGTCGTTGGTGGTTTGGATGGTCTCCTCCCATTGCCGGCGCTCGGTGATGTCGACAAAGCTTTCAACCAGGAGCTCTTTGCCCCACAAGGATACCGGCGCCACCGTCTGCATCACCCAACGATGGGCGCCATCGGCCCGCTGCAGCATCCGCTCGAGATTGACCACCTTCTCCCCCAGGTCAGTAACGGCGCATTTCCCATGGTCCGGCCGGCAGATGAAGCGGCTGCATTCGGACCCGACAATCTCTTCTTTGGGGACTCCGAGCATTTCGACCGCGACCGGGTTGGCGTCCACGATGACATGGTTCTCGGGGTCAATGATCAGCACCCCGGTCTGGACGTTATCCAGGATGGTCTGGAGGCCGCGGCTGGTTTCCTTGATGGCTGCCTCCATCTGCTGGCGCTCGGTGACTTCCTCATGCAGCTGCTGATTGACGCTGGCCAGATCGTCCAGGGCCTTTTTGATCTCACTGAGGTCCCGGGCGACGCACACACTGCCGATCACCTCATGGTTGCGGTCGTATAAGAGACTGATGGACATGGCGAACAGGGCAATTCCCCCATCTTTTTTCTTTATGTGGATCTCGTATCCTTGGACCGAGTAGTCGCGGCGCAATAGGGCCAAAATTCCTTGGAGTTCATTATTGTCGGCATACAGCTCAAAGGCAGATTTTCCTTCAAGTTCACGGAAAGAATAGCCGAATGCCTTTTCGGAAGCTTTATTCCATTGGATGATCCTGCCATGCCGGTCCACGATGCCGATGGCATCGGCAGAGTTGTCCAGGATATTTTCCAGGTATTCTTTGGCTCCCTTGATCTCATTTTCGGCCCGCTTGCGCTCGGTGATATCCCGGACAAACACGATCTCCCGGATATGATCCCCGTGGTAAATGTTGGCAGTAGTGCATTCCACGTCAACCAGAGAGCCATCTTTCTTCTGATAACGGGGGCCCGGTGACAGAGGTGGACCGGTTGAACCTGCCCCGACGCTTTTGGCATGGGGTTCCAAGGAATCCGGGACCCTGATCTGGTCGATCCCCATGCCGACGAGCTCTTCCGGGCCGTATCCCAGCCATTGGGCCATAAAGGGATTGGCGCCGAGAATCCGCCGGGTTTCCGGGTCAAAGACGAACACCGCTTCTGGAGCCGCGACAAACATGGCCCGGAAACGGGCCTCGGAGGCTTTGACGCGAGTCGCCCCTTCCCGGATGGACAGGTTGGTGCCGGCAAAGACCAGGGTCAAAAACACCAGGAGGAAAGCCGCGGCAATGCCCATGAAGCGGTAGTGGAGGATGGTGCCGGAGGGTTCCAGATTCACCAGAGCCCAGTCCGGGGCGATGACTTCGACGAGATGTTGCCGGGTGACCACATAACCGGTCTCGGCAAATTTCACTCGGGCCTGGTCAGCCAGGGACTGGGAAAAGATGGGGCTGAAGCTGTCGGTGCCATATTGGCTCTTGAGGTGGTCGGGGTCGGTGACCGCGACAGGCCACAGGCTGTGATAGTCCAGGTCGGGGCGGCTCGCCACAAACACGATGCCCTCGGGGTCAACAAGGAAGGCAGGGTCAAATTCCCTGAGTTCTTCTTGAAAACGATTCAGGGTCATCTTCAAGACCGCGACTCCGAGGATTTTCCCTGCGGGGTTCTTCACCGGGTAGGAGGCATAAAACCCCCGCTTTTTCGAGGTGACCCCCAGGGCGAAATAGCGCCCCGCATGGCCTGAAATGGCTTCCTTAAAATAGGGCCGGAAGGCGTATTTTTGACCCACGAAGCTGTCCGGGGCGCCGCGGTTGGAGGAGGCGATGGTGGCGCCGGAGGCATCCAGGAGGTAGGCCACCGAGGCCCCGAAGCGCTGTTGATAGCGGTCCAGCACCGCGTGGGCCTGGGCCAGGGTCTGGGGGGATGTCGACTCCAGGGCCGGGGCGATCCAGGGTGAGCCGGACATGGACTTGACCGCTTCTTCGCCTCGCTCCAATTCGAAAGCCAGGCGCTGGATGGCAAGTTTATTGTGGGCCAGGCTGCCTTTGCGCACCTGCTGCCCGGCCAGGTTGCCCAGGGCTTGGGTCAGAAACCAGCCGCCGACCAGGATCACGAGCAGGGCGGCGCCCATGCCATACAGGTACCGGGACCGGTAGAGGAAGTAATTTTTATTGATTGCGGGCCAGGAAGCCTGGAAATAGCCCGCGGTCATCAAGGCGATCCACAGCGCCAGGAGGCCCCGCACCAGTTGAACCGGCAGGCCGGTGTGGCTGGTGAATGTCCCGTAGTTTACCGCCGCGGCCGGCCAGAACGCGGCCTGGGGCACCACCACGCCGGTGGCCAGGCCGTAGAGGATGAAACCGACGCCGCCGGCCAGCAGCCAGGGGCGGCACCGGGGTTCGGCGGTTCTGCCCTCGGCATAGAAGGCCCACCCGGCTCCCAGGCTGCCCACCAGGCCCAGGCAATAGCGGGTGGTGGCGTTCAAGCCGCTCCAGCCACCCAGAGCCCCCAGGGCGGCGCCCAGGGACAAAACGACCAGAAGCCACCTTCCCGGTCCCCGGCCCCGCCTTTGGGTCAGGCTGAGACGGCCGAATTCCACCAGGCAGAGGAGAGACGCGGTCAAGGTGGCCCAGCGCAGGGCCCCAAACACCACCCCATCCGACCAGGAGAGGGCCACCAGGTCCAACCACTCGTTGGCCCCGTGGGTTAGGCCGAAGAGGGCCAGCCAACCCCAGGGCAGCCGGTGGTTGACCTCTTTGGAGAGGATGTAGGCAACCACCCCCAGGCCGATAAAGGACAGGCCATAGAAGAAGAAGATGTAATCCATCTGTCCCTGGAAAAAGGTGCTCATGGGGTCAACCTGCTCCGGGATGAACGGCTAGTGCGGCGTCCTCGACCTCAAGCCGGGCTTTTGGCCCTCCAGCGCTGCTTACTTCGATTCGGCGCCGACCACTTCAGTAGACATTCCGACTATCCTTTTGAGCATATATTGACAGAAAGATAGCCCGGGTAAATCCGTATATCTACTGAAAACTGCTGCCCAGACTCCTGAGTTTAGCCTAGGGGCAACCCCCAGGACACAGCGGCCCCGGGCCTGAACTGTGCAACCCTTTAAATTTTCAGGAGAACCATCTCTTTTAACTTCTTTATCGGTATGAACCTCCGGGCGGGTTAATTTCCGGGAGGGAAGACGGGGAGAAGGTGGAAAGGGCAGGGCGGTCTGCAGGTTGAGGGAGAATAGGCGGCAGGCAAGGAGGGTTACTTATGATGGGCGGGGCCACCCCCATGGGTCCCAGGCACCCCGGCCCGTCTTCGTATCCAAGAATAAGCCCATGGCGGGAAGCGTTTTCCCCTGCCGGGTCCCGGTCACCCCCGGGCTCACCCGGCCGGTAATCGGCCCGGGTTTACAGACTTCCGTCAGGTGGCCGAGATAAGGGGGTATGGGCCGGGGCGCAGGTCCCGGCCCGGGAGCGGGAAGCCTCTCCCCCACCCAGGCCCTTACCGGGTCAACTGGGGTTATCCAACCAAGTGCCGAAAAAATTTTCGGCTGGTTCAACAACCCTCGGTCCTCTGCCCGGCCCAGGAGCTGCAGGCAAAGGTTCTGGCCCAACGAGCCCGGGGACCTGCCGGGTTATGGCTAGCCGCTGAGCCGCACCGGGGGGTGCAGGGCTTGCAAACGCTGGCGATCCGATCGGGCCACCAGAAGTTTGATATCTCCGTATCCCCTGGTAAACAGGTGGTGCCAGGCATCATTCACTTCAAAGAATCCTTGCCTGGAGCCCACCAGCTCCGCCCGGTCGGCAGTGAACCCCATTTCCCGGCACTGGCTCAACAGGTCGAAGCCTTCCGGCAACTCGGCCCCGCCGGTTAGATAAACGATCAGTCCGCTCTTCATAAAATTCTCCTTGATGTTCCGCTCTCAGGTTGGTGTGCACCTTGAAGATGAAGACGACTCGCCCTAGAAGATCTTCAAGGCCTGGTCCAGGTGGTCCAAATAGATCGCGATGATCCCATCCTGATACCCCAGCCCCTTTCTAATCCCCTCGATGCGATAGGCTTTTTGCCGCAAAAGCTCGGATTTCCAGCTTTCCGGGTCGTCGCCCAACATATCCTTGGCCACATGTTCACCGGCCACAAACATGAAGGGCATCAGGACCACGGAGGCAGGGTTGGCCTGTTTGACGGCTTCAAAGGCCTCTGCCCTGCCGGGCGTGCCTCCCACGGTACCCAGAAAGACATTCTGATGGGGGTAACGGGCCCGCAACAAGCGGCTGAAGGCCAGATAGGTGGCGGTCCCTTCAGGGCTGGGGCTGCCGTGGGCCATCAGGACCACCGCAGTATGCTGCAAATCCTTGGGAAAGATCTGGGCCAGGGTCTGGAGGACTTGCTCCTGATCCTGGGGGCTGCTCAGCAGCGGTTTTCCCAAAGCGATTTTCAGGCCGGGGATTTCCCGGCTTACCTGCACGACTTTCTTGTCCCACTCCTCCCCCGGCACGATGTGGAGCGACTGGATCGCCACCCGGTTAAATCCGGCGGCTTTTAACGCCTTTAAGGTCGTGGGCAGGTCGTTGAGCTTCTGGCCCCTTGCCGTGGCGACCTTGTGCCGGACTTTACGGGAGGTGAAGGCCCAGCGGATTTCATACCCCGGAAAGCGCTCTCTGACTTTTGTCTCAAAGCGGTTGTAGGTGTCAAAGGCTGCGGTGGTGGTGCCGAAAGCCGCCAAAACGATGGCGGGTTTGGCCGGTGAGGCGGCGTTCAGCGCCCCGGGGGCACTGAGCACTGCGATGAGCAGCAGTAGAACTGACCTTCGGAAATTGATCTGCCTGGCCATGTCACCCTCCTTGAAAATCCGGTTAGGGTACGCCAAAAAAAAATCCTTAAGTCACGGAGACTTAAGGATTGCACCCGGCTTCTTGATCCTTAGTTGAGCTTCTCGCCCGCTAGACCTCGTAGGGGCTCAAGCCTTCATCCGGGCAGGTCTTCTGACTTCCGGCTCAGCCTACTCCCTGCGCCTTCCCATCCCGCTTCAGTGAGACAGTGGCTTTCGTACAGGTTTCGTCCCCGGTTACAGCGGCGGGACCGCGCCGGCTTTTCACCGGCTTCCCTATTATACCCTATATGGGTACCCGAATATTGTTGACCACAATATATATACAGTGAAGGTGGGCTGTCAAGGGGAAAAATGGCCCTGGCCCAAACCCCGAGGGCCCGCTTGGCCGAGAGCCTCCATGGCCAGTCGCGTGTCCAACAGATACCTTGCAAAATGGTGGCCTCGATAACTCCCCTTCCCCCTGGCGAGAGGGGGTAAGTTAAGCAATACTCACCAATTTCACCCCCACCCCAAGCCCCCCCCGTCAAGGGAGGGAGAAAAACCTGCGACCTCGGTGAGGCAAACCTGGGACGATAGGCGGTGTGAGAGAGGTGGCTGGGGGACTAGGATTCGAACCTAGATCAGCGACGCCAAAGGCCGCTGTCCTGCCATTGGACGATCCCCCAGCATGAGGCCGGCGGAGGCTGCGCCGGTGTGCGCTCCCATCTTCAGAAATTATAATGATTATCCCCCGGGCCACGCAAGTATTTTGTCCATTTAAGTCAATTCGCCGTCCCTATTTCCCGAAAACCCCCCTAACCCGGCTGCGACGGCGGAACGGGTTCCTGGCACAAAGAGCTTTACGTTTAGAGGATTATTCTTTATAGTATAATGTGAATACTTTCACACTGAGGGAGACCTAATCGTGAGTTTTATTATCGCCATGGCCGGCAAGGGCGGCACCGGCAAGACCACGGTGGCCGGCATGCTGTTGCGCTATCTGCTGGAACACGGCAAAAAACCGGTGCTGGCGGTGGACGCCGACGCCAACAGCAATCTCAATGAGGTTCTGGGGGTCGAGGTGGAGAGCTCCGTGGGCGCGGCCCGGGAAGAGATGAAAAAGGGCGGCGGCATGGTGGACATGAGCAAGGACCAGCTCATCGAGATGCGCATCAACCAGTGCCTGGTGGAGGCCGACGGCTTCGACCTCATCGCCATGGGCCAGCCGGAAGGCCCCGGCTGCTACTGCGCCGCCAATAATCTGGTGGCCCACTTCATGGATGTCCTGGCGAAAAATTATCCTTATATCCTGATGGACAATGAAGCGGGTATGGAGCACATGAGCCGCCTGACCACGAATAAGGTGGATCTGCTGGTGCTGGTGAGCGACCCCTCCTGGCGGAGCATCCAGGCGGTGCGGCGTCTCAAGGACCTGGCTCAGGCCTTGAAGGTCGTGGTGGGCCGGGCTGTTCTCATTGTGAACCGGGTGACCAACGGCCTCAGCGAACGCACCAAGGAGGAAATTGCCACCCAGGGCCTGGACCTGGCCGGATTGATTCCCGAGGATCCCCAGTTGGCCGAGTTCGACAGCCAGGGCCGTCCGACTTTTACCCTGCCAGCCGATTCACCAGCATTAAAAGGGGCTTACGCCATCTTCGACCAGTTGTTTACCTAAGTTCAATTCCGCACAATCCTCGCAGGCATGATTTTTTGCTTGACAGGTTGCCCAGATAAATTATTATTTTCACAATGTTTATACCTCCGCAGTTTCTACAAAAGTTAAGATGCCGGCAATTCCGGAAAAATTAAGGAGGGAACTACCTTGGCGTTTGAAATTCCCAAACAGAAGTATTCTGGCGCGATCAAAACAGTTACCATCGGTAAAGGCGATAAAGCCATCACTCTGGGAGGAGAGACCTCCTACCCCTTCTACCTGTTTGAAGGGGTTATGCCGAACAAACCCCGGATTGCCATGGAAGTATGGGACAGAGATCCGGGAGAAGACTGGGCCGCCCCGGCGTATGCAGCCATCAAGGATGTGGCCAAGGACCCCGTGGCCTGGGCCCAGAAGTGCGTCAAAGAATTTGGCGCCGAAGCCATCGGCCTGATCCTGAAAGCACCGATCCCAACGGGGACAACGCCACGGCGGAAGCGGCCGCGGCTACGGCCAAGAAGGTGCTGGCCGCCATCGATGTGCCGCTGATCGTTTACGGCACCGCAACATGGAGAAGGACGCGGAAGTGCTGCCCGCGGTAGCCGAAGCCTGCGCCGACAAGAGCATTACCCTCGGACCGGTACAGGACAAGAACTACAAGAAGATTGGCGCCGCGGCCCTGGCTTACGGCCACTCGGTGTCGGCCAACTCCCCCATCGACGTCAACCTGGCCAAACAGTTGAACATCCTCCTGGGCCAGTTGGGGGTCAAAGACACCCAGATCCTGGTAGATCCCACCACCGGCGGGCTGGGCTACGGCCTGGAGTATTCCTATTCCGTCATCGAGCGGGACCGCATGGCCGCCCTCACCCAGGAAGATGACAAGCTGCAGTTCCCCATCCTCAACTACGTCGGTCAGGAAGTCTGGAAGGTGAAGGAGTGCAAGCAGACCAACGCAGAGGCGCCGCAACTGGGCGACCAGACCAAGCGGGGCATCCTGATGGAAGCCATCACCGCCGTGGACCTGCTTCTGGCCGGCAGCGATCTGCTCATCATGCGCCATCCGGAATCGGTGAAGATGGTGAAAAAAGTTATCCAGGAACTGGCCGGCTAAGGCGGCGCCGCACCTGGATCAGATTATACTTTGTTTTCTCAGAGCTCAGCCCCTTAAGCCAATCGCGGTATATGTTTCAACTCCCGGGCATGGGGCTCTGTTTCCAAGGGGGGCCATGAAGGTCATCCCTAAAAGTAAGAAACTGGAGGAAAAATTAATGGCTGAGTTAGATTTTGACAAAACGTATCCATTGATCCCGCAACCCAGGAAATGCTGAAGAAGGCCCAGGCGGAAGGTATGTGAAACCATTTTTGACCGGGCCCAGACCATGAAGCCCTGCCCCATCGGCGCCGAAGGCGCCTGCTGCCGCATCTGCGCCCAGGGTCCCTGCCGGGTGCCCCCGCCCAAGAAGGCCAAAGAGGGCGAGGAGCAGAAGAAGCAGGCTGTGGGCCTGTGCGGCGCCACCGCCGAAACCATCGTGGCCCGGAACTTCGCCCGCATGGTCTGCGCCGGGGCCGCGGCCCACAACGACCATTCCCGGGGCACGGCCTTGCTGTTCAAGGAAGTGGCCCATGGGCAAGGCCCAGGGTTACGAGATCAAAGACGTGGCCAAGCTGAAAAGGGTGGCCAAGGATTGGGACGTGGCCATCACCGAGGGTGAAGGCGACGACGCCAAGCCCCGCTCCAAGGAAGCCATCGCCCAGGAACTGGCGGACAAGGTCTTGTTGGAGTTCGGCCAGCAGGCCGGCGAAATCACCTATGTCAAGCGGGCCCCCAAGAAACGCCAGGAACTCTGGCGGAAATGCGGCATCGTGCCCCGGGGCTACGACATCGAGATCGTCGAACTGATGCACCGCACCCACATGGGCGTGGACCAGGAATACCACAACATCATCAAGCAGTGCAGCCGTACCGCCCTGTCCGACGGCTGGGGCGGCTCCATGATCTCCACCGACCTCCAGGACATCCTGTTCGGCTGCCCGGTGCCGGTGGCCGGCGAGATCAACCTGGGCGTCCTCAAGGAAGACCACGTCAACATCATCATCCACGGCCATGAGCCGCTGCTGCCCGAGATGATCTACGTGGCGGCCCAGGAGCCGGAGGCGATCACCTACGCCCAGAACAAGGGCGCCAAGGGCATCCAGTTGGCCGGCATGTGCTGCTCCGCCAACGAGATCCTCATGCGCCACGGCATTCCCGTTGGCCGGCAACTACCTGCAGCAGGAGCTGGCCATCATCACCGGCGCGGTGGACGCCATGATCGTGGACGTGCAGTGCGAGATGCAGTCCCTGGCCAACGTGGCCAAGTGCTACCACACCAAGCTGATCACCACCGACCCCCGGGCCCGGATCGAAGGGGAGACCATGCACATCCCCTTTGACGAGCACCATGCCCTGGACGTGGCCCGGAAGATCGTGCGGGAAGCCATCGACAACTTCCCCAACCGCAAGGCGCCGGTGCTGATCCCCGTCGTCCACAGCCATCCCACCGTGGTGGGCTTCAGCTACGAGACCATCCAGTACCTGCTGGGCGGCTCCATCCGGGGCTCGTACTACACCCTGAACGACAACATCATCAACGGCCGGATGCGGGGCGTGGCCGGCGTGGTGGGCTGCAACAACTGCCGCACCATGCACGACAACTCGCACCTCACCATGATCAAGGAGCTGATGAAGAACGACGTCATCGTGCTGTACCACCGGCTGCTCCGCCATGACCGCGGGAAAATTCGGCCTGCTGAGCCCGGAATCGGCCAAAGAGCACTGCGGCCCGGGTCTGGCCGAGGTCTGCGAGACCGTGGGCATCCCGCCGGTACTGCACATGGGCTCCTGCGTGGATAACTCCCGGATCCTGATGGCGGCCACCGCCTGCGTCAAGGCCGGCGGCCTGGGCACCGACATCAGCGACCTGCCCGCCGCGGGCGCGGCGCCGGAGTGGATGTCTGAGAAAGCCATCTCCATCGGCCATTACTTCGTGGCCTCGGGCGTCTACACCATGTTTGGGGTGACCTTCCCCACCACCGGTTCCGAGCTCCTCACCGACTACCTGTTCAAGGGCATCGAAGAAGAGCTGGGCGGCAAGTGGGACTTCGAGCTCGATCCGGAGTTGGCGGCCAAGAAGATGATCGCCCACATCGACCTGAAGCGTAAAGCCCTGGGCATCGACAAGGCCCGGGAGCGGGTCCTCTTCGATATGGATATGCGCCGGGAAATGGCCGAAGCCGCCGCAGCGGCCGAGCACTAGGAACCAATGGGGCCGCCCTCCTCAGCCCGGGGGGCGGCCTCTTGCAGATAATTTCCTTTACGAAAAAGGAAGGAGGAAGTCACAGTGTCGAAAATTATCATTTCCGCAGCCATTCGCGGGGCTCACAAGATCGTTGACAAAGCGCGCGGCCAAATTGGACGAGGCCATCCAGAAATATGGGGAAAACCAGGAAATCGGTTTCCCCAATACCGCTTATTATCTTCCCATCATCTACTCCCTGATGGGCACCAAGATCGAGAAGCTCAAAGACGCGGTCCCGGTCATGAAGCGCTGCAAAGCCCTGCTGCCGCCGGTCCCGGCCGAGCACAACTACCTGCCTTACCTGGGACCCGGCCTGGACGCCGGTCTGGCCACCCTGTTTGCCGAGGAAATCTTCGAGGCCATCCGCTACGTGGAAGACCCGGATTTCTATGTGGGCGGCGAAGAAGTCTATAACAAGGGCGACAAAAATATCTGGCTGGGCGCCGCGGAAGACACCATCTTCCGGAAACGTGGCGTCGAGTTCGTGGACGGCTCCGCCCCGGGGTTCGCCGCCATCGTCGGCGCCGCCCCCTCGGTGCAGGAAGCCGTGGACCTGGTCACGGAATATCAGAAGAAGAACCTCTACATCTTCTGCGCCGCCCGGTCCATCGACGGCAAGACCTCGGTGCCGGAACAGCTCCTGGAAGGCGGCGTGCAGATCGGCTGGCCCACCCGGATCGTGCCCTTCAGCCCGGACATCTCCGGCGCGGTCTTCGCCCTGGGCTTCGCCAACCGGGCCGCCATGGCCTTCGGCGGCATCAAGCCCGGTGCGGCCCTGAAAATGCTCCTGTACAACAAGGACCGCATCTTCGCGTTCGTCAATGCCGTGTCCGAGATCTCCGACGAATGGTACGCCAACGCCGCGGGTTGCATCAACTGGGGCTTCCCCACCATCACCAACCAGGACATCCCCCAGGTGCTGCCCACCGGTATCTGCACCTATGAGCACGTGGTCAGCAACGTGCCCATGGCGGAGTTGGGCCAGAAGTCCATCGAAGTCCGGGGCCTCAAGGTCGCAGTCACCGAGATCGACATCCCGGTGAACTTCGGCGCGGCCTTCGAAGGTGAGCGGGTCCGCAAAGACGACCTCTACGCCGAGTGCGGCGGCGGCAAGACCCAGGCGGTGGAGTTGGTCACCAGCAAACGCATGGAAGAAGTGGAAGACGGCAAAGTGGAAGTCTTCGGTCCGGACCTCCCGGACCTGCCGCAAGACAAGATCCCCATGCGCCTGCCCATGGCGATCGTGGTGGAAGTGGCCGGCCGGGCCTTCCAGCCCGACTTCGAGCCCATCCTGGAGCGGCAGATTCACCACCTGGTGAACTACGCCCAGGGCGTCATGCACATCGGGCAGCGGGACATCGCCTGGTACCGCATCGGCAAGGCCGCGGTGGAAAAGGGCTTCACCCTGAAACACATCGGCGTCATCCTGCACGCCAAGTTCCATCAGGACTTCGGCGCCATCTTCGACAAATGCCAGATCAAGATCTACACCGAGAAGGACAAAGTGGACGAGATCACCAAGCAGGCCCGGAAGATCTACCACGAGCGTGACGCGCCGGGTGGAGAACATGCGGGACGAAACCACCGAGACCTACTACTCCTGCACCCTGTGCCAGTCCTTCGCGCCGAACCACGTCTGCGTGGTCAGCCCGGAGCGTACCGGCCTGTGCGGCGCTTACAACTGGATGGACTGCAAAGCCTCCTTTGAAATCAACCCCACCGGCCCCAACCAGCCCGATTCAGAAGGGCGAAACCCTGGATGAGAACGCTGGGCAAGTGGCAGGGCGTCAACGATTTCGTCTTCAAGGCCTCCCGGCAGACGGTGGCGACACTACAACTTCTACAGCCTGGTCTATGATCCCATGACCACCTGCGGCTGCTGCGAGGCCATCTGCGGCGGTGCTGCCCATGTGCAACGGCATCATGACCGTCAACCGGGACTACACCGGTGAAACCCCCTGCGGGATGAAGTTCACCACCCTGGCCGGCGTCATCGGCGGCGGCGCAAGTTACTCCGGGCTTCGTGGGCCACAGCAAGTACAACGTCACCCAGCGGAAGTTCATCAAAGGCGACGGCGGCCTGAAGCGCATGGTGTGGATGCCCAAAATCCTGAAAGAAGAACTCCGGGAACGGCTCCTGAAACGGGGCGAGGAAGAGGGGATGCCCGATCTGCATCGATCGCATTGCCGATGAGACCGTGGGTGTCACCGAAGACGAAATCCTGGCCTTCCTGACGGAGAAGAAACACCCGGCTCTGGAAATGGATCCGATTATCGGCTAACCCTAACGGGGCCTGGAGGTGCGCCCCTCCAGGCCCTTGCTTGATTTCAGGTCCCGGCGGGATGGGTAACACCCGGTTAACTCACCGTGGGCCGCCAGCCATGGATAAGGAGAGAGACAATGGCATTAACTGGAATTGAAATCTTTAAAATGCTCCCCAAGACCAACTGTAAGGAATGCGGCTTCCCCACCTGTCTGGCCTTTGCCATGGCCCTGGCCAGCGGCAAGGCCGAGTTGGATAAATGTCCTTACGTGTCGGATGAAGCCAAAGAAAAACTTGCGGCAGCCTCGGCCCCGCCCATCCGCCCCGTCAAGCTGGCCATGAAGGATGGGGTCAAGAGCCATCGGCGGTGAGACCGTGATGTTCCGCCACGAAAAGACCTTCTTCAACCCCACCATTATCGCCGGATTGGTCACCACCGCTACTGCTGATGCCGAAGTGGATGCCAAGCTGGACCAGTTCATGAAGTTGCAGTATGACCGGGTGGGCCTCCTGCTGCGCCCGGAAATGATGGTCGTACACGATGCTAACGGCGATGCCGGAAAATTTGCCGCCCTGGCCAAGAAAGTGACGGATAAGACCGACGCGGCCATCCTGCTGTGCAGCGACAAGGCCGACGTGGTTAAAGCCGGGGCCGAAGCCGTCAAGGACCGCAAACCGCTGCTGGGCACCGCCACGCCGCCAACGCCGACGCCTTCGGCGCCCTGGCCAAGGAAACGGGGCTGGCCCTGGTGGTCAAAGCCGACGGCTATGACGCTCTGGCGGCGCTGACCACCAAGCTGACCGGCATGGGCCTCAAAGACCTGGTCATCGATGCCGGAGCCCGGGGCCTGAAACAGGCTCTCCAGGATCAGATCGTCATTCGCCGGGCCCCCCTGGTCGGCTGGGTTCAAGCCTTTCGGCTTCCCCACCATCACGGTTCCGGCCCAAATGACCGACGATCCGATGATGGAAAAGCTCTATGCGGCGGTATTCATCGCCAAATACGGCGGCATCGTGGTGGTCAACGACCTGTCCGCCGACGGGATTTTCCCGCTGCTGCTGGAGCGCCTCAACATCTTCACCGACCCGCAGAAGCCCATGATCATTACCCCGGGCATCTACGAGATCGGCACCCCGGACGAAAACTCTCCGGTGGCCGTCACCACCAACTTCGCCCTCACCTACTTCATCGTGTCCGGCGAAATCGAGGCAGCAAGGTTTCCACCTGGCTGCTCATTCAAGACACCGAAGGCCTGTCGGTCATGACCGCCTGGGCCGCCGGGAAATTCTCCGGCGACTCGGTGGCGATGTTCGTGAAGAAGTGCGGGATTGCCGACAAGGTCAAGACCCGGACCCTTCTCATTCCGGGCTATGCCGCGGGGATCAGCGGCGACCTGGAAGAGGAACTGCCCGATTGGAAGGTTCTCATCGGGCCTCGGGAAGCCTCCCATATCCCGGCCTTGTTGAAAACCCTGTAGTTAGCGTGGGAGCTTCTCAGTATACCCGGGAAGAAAGCCCCTGGGCTTTCTTCCCCACCGACAGCAGCGTTAAGAAGGGGGTCACCTGATGGAGTAAATTTTACCGAATCGGCGAAAACCTGAACGTGGTGACCAAAGTCTATGGTCAAGCGATGAAGGAGCGCAACGCCAAACCACTCCAGGAGGTGGCCCTGAAAGAGGCCGAGGCCGGAGTGGATTTTATCGATGTCAATATCGGCCCGGCCCGCAAAGGCGGCGAAGAACTGATGGAGTGGATCGTCAAGACCATCCAGGAAGTGGTGCCCAATGTGCCCCTGGCCCTGGATACCTCCAACATCGCCGCCATGGAAGCCGGTCTCAAGGCCCATAAAGGCCGCGCCCTGATCAACTCCATCATGGCCCGCCCCGAGCGCATGGACGGCATGATGCCCCTGGTGAAGAAGTACGACGCCGACATGATCGGCCTGATGTGGGGCCCCGAAGGCATGCCCCGGGACGAACACGAACGCGGCATGCTCACCGCTGAAATCCTGGCCAAGGCGGCGGAATACGATATCGAGAACGAACGCATCTGGTTCGATCCCATCATCGCGCCGTTGAACATCCAGCAGAACCAGCTCATCGCCACCCTGGAATACATGCAGATGCTCCAGGATATGGCGCCGGGCTGCAAGTCCACCTGCGGCCTGTCCAACTCCTCGAACGGCGTGCCGGATGAACTGCGGCCCATCATCAACCGCACCTACGTCATCATGCTCCAGCGGAACGGCATGGTCTCCGCCATCGTGGACGCCTTCGACCAGGAACTGGCCGACGTGGTCAACGGCAAAATGCCGGAAGCCGTGAAAATCGTCTATGACATCATGGACGGCAAATCCGTGGACATCCCGTCCATGTCCAAAACCTTGCAGAACTACGCCAAGACCGCCCGGGTCATCATGGGACAGGTCTTGTTCTCCGATTCCTGGCTGGAAATCTAAGGAAACCGTATTATTGTCGCAGCAAACGTGTAGGGGCGGGTTTTAAATCCGCCCCTTTTTTTGCTTGAGGTGGCACAGGCGTCCCGCCTCAGTGTCGGGAAGGGGAAGAATATTCGCTTGCCCTTTTTAGGCATCTCTCTAGCAACAAGGATCGCTCAGAGCCACCATCACCTCGGCCACCGCCCGCTCCAGCAGCTCCAGATAGAATTTGGTGTCATAGCCATCCAGGGTCTCCAAAAAGGGCGCGGCCTGGATGCGGCATTCCTTGGGGCCGCGTTTGCCTTCCTGGTGGACGTAGCGCACCTTCTCGCCGGGCTGGAGGTGGATGCCGGCGTGCCTCCAACTGCCGGGCCGCCAGGGACGTGGCGTGTCCACCTTGTATTCTGCCACCGTCTGGGACAGGACCCGGGTAATGACCAAGTCCTGAGGATTAATCCCCCCTTCCCGGAGGCGCTGCCGGAAGCCCTCGGCCATTTCTACAAGTATCGGCTTCAAAGGCCGCCAGTTCCTCGGGGGTCGCGGCCCCGGTCAGTTTTGGCCAGCATGGCTTCCTGGGCCCGGCGGACGAAGGGCGGCGTGTCCCGGCGGCGGCACATGAGCCCCCGCACCTTGAGGGAGCCGTCTTCAAAAACCCCGAAGTAGCGCGTGGCCACCGGACGCTGGGGGTCTTGTTTGGACGCCATAAAATAAATCCAGCGGTACACCCCTTCCAGGGCCAGTTTGACTCCCGTGTCCCGGACACCTTTGGCGCACAAGTCTTCCAGTTCGGCTTCATAACGGGCCCGGGCTCCCGGAGAGAATTGCCGATTGGCGGGACAGACGCGGGGGACTAACGTCCGAGGGCGGACACGCAGGTCCGCCCCGACGAGAACTACCCTCCGGTTTCTGGACCCAGAGACAGTCGGTGAGGCCGTGGAGCACTGTGAAGCCCGCGGCCTCGAAGATCTCCTTGGCGCACAAGAGCTTGTCCCGGCCGTAGGCGGTTACGGCCTCGTGGGCCTCGATCCTGCCCGAACCGGGCGTTTTTGTAGCCCAAGTAGCCGAAGCAGGTGACCAGCATCCATTTCAAGGCGGTCTGGCGTTCTTTGTAGGGCCGCGCCTCTTCAGGCGCCAGCTCTTTGGCCCGGGCCTTGAGTTGCTCCCGTGAGTGCCAGGATGGGCCTGAGGTTCGGGGCACCAGGCCTTCACGCCGGTGGCAAAGCCGGTAACCGGCCTCGGGAACGGGCGGGAGGGGGAGGGCCGGGATTGTAGGGGCGGGTTTTAAACCCGCCCCTACAGGTTGAGGGGAGGGCCGTGGCCCAGACGTCACTAGCAGCGATACCTCGCCCTTGGGGCACAGGCCATGGCGCCCCGACAAATCTTCTCCCCTTGTTCTCCGAAATTGGGGGAGGGGAGAGGGAGGGCAGTGGTCTTCAGGTAACCAACGACTGACCACTGGCAACTGATCACTGGCTCCTGCTCCGCCGCCCTTAGCCTCTTCTCCCAAACAACAGCTGCAGTTGACCGTCTCCGGGGAGATATTATGAATCGCCATGATGGTGGGGTACATGGAGGCGAAGTCCACTTCGGCCACGTGGGTGTGCAGGCCCGGCGGGCGGCATGAAGGTGAGGCCGCCTTTGTCGATGGTGAGCAGTTCGCCTGCGGTTTTGAAGTGTTCGGGTTCGGCCTTGCGCCAGGGGATGAGGATGCCGTCCGCCAGCGGCCCGGGCCAGTTGCATGGAGGTGATCAGTGTCCCGGGGCTGGACGCGGGCCGCCTGTTGCAGGGGCATCTGGCCGATGCGGGCGATCTGGATCAGCCCCTTGAGGCCAGATTCCCGGTAGTAGAAGGAGTTGCGCCGGTCCAGGTGCCAGCGGCCGTAAAAGGGGCCGAGGCTCCCTGGTAGACGATGCGGCCGTAGGAAAAATAGCTGCGGCCGCCGGCCAATTCGCCGGGGGGCCGGCTGCGCTTCCCGGTCCAGGGGCAGGGCTCTCGCCATACTCCCGGCTCCAGCGCCATGAGGGTGGGGATGATCTCTTCGTCGCCCCAATCGCTCAGCACCAGGTCCGGGTCGGCTGCGTCTGAGCCAGCGGGCCAGCTCCCGCACCAGGCCAGGGGCTATCCGCGGCTTCCAGCTCCAGGGTGCGGCCCTCCCAGCCCACCACCAGGCCGTTGCCCGCGCCCAGAGGAATGAGGGGGTCCCGGGTGAGGCCAAGGGTCAGGGTGGCCAGGGGCGGCACGGCAAACTCCACGGCAAAGGGGTCCTCCAGGGGCTCGAGGTGAAGCAGGCGCCCGTCTTCGGCCTCCACCCCATACCAGGCGCAGGGCCAGATAGCGGCGGGAATAGAGATAGTACGGCGGCGATGTCCAGGTCGCAGTTGTAGCAGGCCACCTCAGCCGGCCAAGCGCCCCCAGCCACTTTCGCACCCGGGGCAGGAAGCCGTAAGCCTTGACCTCCAGGGCCACCACCGGAATCTCCCGGCCGGTCCATAAATCCTGGCCCTGGGACGGATAGGCCCGGCGCAGCCAGCCCCGCTGCCCCAAGGCCCGGGCCAGGAGCTGAAGCCGCGCCTGGGGCCCGCCCAGATAGAGGCAATAGGGAAAATCATCCTCCAGCCGCAGGCGCTCGCCCGCTGTCGGTGATAAACCACAACACCATGCGGTCGCCCGAGGGATAGAGATCGAAGAGCCAGCCAATGGTTTTCATGGGTTGTGGGGAGGAAACTTGGGGGGAGGGGCAAAGGGCGCGGGCCCTTTCCCTCACGAAAGCCCCCTCCCCAATCCCTTACTGGGGGAATTGTAGGGGCGGTTCGCGAACCGCCCCTACGGCTGCTCAGCCACAGGTGAGTCGACAAGGGCGGACACACAGGTCCACCCCTACAGGGGGTTGGGAGTGGTGTTTGAGGGGAGGGCGGAGGAATTTTTCGTAAGGGTTTCACTCGGCATTCCACTCAAAAGCTGTTCGAGACGTTTAAGCTGCTCCTGCAGGGCGATCAGGGCCTTCTGGTGCTCCAGGAGCATGGACAAAAGCATGGACTCCAGGGGCCAGGGGTTCGAGGCGTAGACCCCGGCCTGGAGGTGCAGACGGGCCAGTTCAAAGAGCCGGTCCAGGTGAACCTGGTCCTCCCTGCGCAGGGCCCGGCGGAACTTCTGCCAGCGCTGCCTTTCCTTCCCACACCTGGCTATAAGGTAAAACCGTCCGACCCATAATCAGTTACCAGTGAGTCAGTAGTTCCGAAAATTCCGCCACGGTTACGAAAAGTTCCCGCAGGGTGCGTCTACGCACCGATTGATGACCGGAGCGGCGGGCAATGCCCGCCCTCAGCTGCTCACCATTTACTGCCCAGAAGTTCTAGCGGCACCGCATCTTGCCGGTTCGGGTGCACAGGCTGGAAGCCTGTGCCACTAACTTACCGGGGGATGGGAGGGAGGGCGAGGATCGCAGGCAGGGACGCCGGCGCCACTGATTCCCCAGCCCCCTTCGCCTCACTTCACCCCGCCATCAGCATGATCAAGGCGGTTACCAGGATCAGCCCCAGGGTTCCCAGGAATTTCAGGATTTCCAGGAGATAAGTCATGGCGTCCTCCGGAAAGTCCAGGGTTTGGCTCCAGTGCCTCAGGCGAGCCGTAAATTTCAGACCGGGGTGCAGGTCAGGGGCATTCGGGTAATAATACGTCCACTTTAAAGTTCTCCTTTCTGGAGGTCGAGAGGGGGCGGCGTGATGGGGCCCGCCCCCTAACGTGCCCGGAGGGCGGCCCGAGACCGCCGGAGTTGCCGGGGGGCTGGCGCTCGGGCCGGCCCTCGGGGCTTCCACCTCCACAAAGTAGTCCATCACCGGGGCCAGCAGCCGGCCGAAGTGCCGGTTGCTGGCCGCCCGGGGCAGGAGGGGTTGCAGCAGCAGAAGGGCCGAGCCGGTCTTGATCCGGGCCAGGAGGCTCACCAGGTCCTGGAAGAGGCGGCGGCGTTCGCCCAGGGGCACCTGTTCGTCGTAGAACAGGCTCACCGGTCCCAGGACCAGCACCAGGCTGCCGGCGCAAGAATCGCCGGGAAGGTCTCCTCGAGCAGGCGCACCAGTTGGTGGGAAGTGAAGGCCCGGGCCACCTGCACCTGCGTCAGGGCCGCCTGGGGCGGCAGACCGCGGCCGGCCGCCTCCCGGACCAGGCCGTAGGGGTCGAAGCGGTTGGCCGCGTCCACCACCAGACCGGCGCCCGCCGGGCCACCCCCCAGGCGGCCGCGGCTGCGGCCAGGGCTCGCAGGTGCTCCCCCCAGAGCAAGACGCCCCGGCCCGGTTCAGGGGCGCCAGGTAGCGGCTCAAGGCGTTCATCCGTGTCTCTTGCCCTCCAGGTTGCGGTACACGCCCACCACCTTGCCCAGGATCTGCACGTCGGCGGCCTCCTCCGGCGAAAAGCGCAGCGGGGTGAAATCCGGGTTGTCGCCTTTGAGGACCAGTCCCCCGGCCTCCTCGTACACCCGCTTCAAGGTGGCCTCGTCGTCCACCAGCACCACCGCGATCTCGCCCCGGGCCACCCGGGCCTGGACCCGGACCATCACCAGATCGTCGGGCAGGATCACCGGCGCCATGCTCTCCCCGGTGACCTTCAGGAGAAAGACTTCCTCGCCCCGCACCCAGGAGCTGGGCAGGGGCAGGGTCTCTTCGACGTTCTCGCTGGCCAGGAGCGGCTGACCCGCGGCGATGCGGCCCAGCACCGGGACTTCCACCACCGGCCCCGCGCTCTGCGAGCGCCAGGGACAGCCCCCGGGAAAGCCCCGGCTCCCGGTGGAGATAGCCCTTGCGCTTCAGGGCCTCCAGGTGGTCCGCCGCGGCCCGGGGCTGGATGCCGAAGGCGGCCGCCACCTCCCGCACCGTGGGGGGATAGCCCTGGCGGGCGCAGAACTCCTCCACAAAGGCCAAAACTGTCTGTTGTCGGTCGGTTAACGGCTTCATGAGTCGAAATGTACTATACAAAAGTATACGTGTCAAGAGAATAGTTAAAATAATTCTCAGTTGCTGGCGGCGACACCTGGAACCCGCCCTACCGACCTTTGCCTGCTCAAAAGCTCAGGTCTGACTGTTAGGGAATGGTTGTTTTCCGGTCAGGGTCTTGTTATGCTGAGTTACTATGGAACAGCCGCCAGCCAGCGCCGTGTCCCGGCGGGCCCGGGAGATCACCCCGTTTCTGGTGATGGACATCCTGGAGCGGGCCAAGGAGTTGGAGCGCGCCGGGGAAGAGATCATCCACCTGGAGATCGGCGAGCCGGACTACGACACGCCCCAGGTGGTCAAGGACGCGGCCTACCGGGCCATGGCCGCGGGCGAGACCCAGTACACCCATTCCCAGGGGCTCATGGAGTTACGGGAGGCTTTGTGCCGGCATTACTGGGAGAAGTACCGGGTCTCGGGTCACAGCCCGGAGCAATTCATCGTCACCTCGGGGACCTCCCCGGCCATGATCCTGATCTTCGGGGCCCTGCTGGACCCGGGCGACGAAGTGCTGCTTCCCGAACCTCCATTACGCCTGCTACCCCAACGTCCTCAGGCTGGTGGACGCGGTGCCCCGCTACGTGCCGGTGCAAGGAAGAAGACGGCTTTCAGTTGAACCCGGCGGAGCTGGGCCCCTACCTCACGCCCCGCACCAAGGCGGTCCTCATCAACTCCCCCGGCAACCCCACCGGCACCCTGATGCCGCCGGACAGACCTGGCCCGCCTGGCGGAGTTGGGGCCTTACGTCATTTCCGACGAGATCTACCACGGCCTGGTTTACGAAGGCCAGGAGCACTCCATCCTGGAGTTCACCGACCGGGCCTTTGTCATCAACGGCTTCTCCAAGCTCTACGCCATGACCGGCTGGCGCCTGGGATATCTCATGGCGCCGCCGGATTTCATCCGGCCCCTGCAGAAATTGATGCAGAATTTCTTTATTTCGGCCAACCCCTTTGTGCAGCGGGCCGGCATTGCGGCCCTGACCCAGGCCGGGCCGGAGATCGAGGCCATGCGGGCCGCCTATGACGCCCGGCGCCGCTTCCTGCTGGCAGGGCCTGGCCAGGTTGGGGTTTAAGATTCCCGTTCCCCCCACCGGGGCCTTCTATGTCTTTGTCAATGCCCGCCACCTCTCGGCCGACTCCTACGCCCTGGCCTTCGACATCCTGGAAAAGGCCAAGGTCGGGGTCGCCCCGGGCATCGATTTCGGCCCCGGGGGCGAGGGCTTTCTGCGCTTCTCCTACGCCAACTCCCTGGAGAACCTGGCCGAGGCCCTGAGCCGGCTGGAGAGGTACCTGGCCCAGCGCCAGCCTGCCTGATGTCACGTTGAAACCTCTGCGCAACGCCATTTTGTCATCCTGAGCGGAGCGAAGGATCTCGTATTTTTTCGTAGTTATGAGATGCTTCGGTCGCTCCGGTCCCTCAGAATGACAGGTGAGGGGAGGTCTCGCGTTGCCGTCAAAGACCTTGAATAGGCGGGTCGTGCTGAACGGAGCAGAGCTTCGTGAAGAATCCCGGCGGCTTGAAAAGAGAGATGCTGCGTTTCCCTCTGCATGACAAAAGATAGTCTTTTGGTGGCTTTTGGGTATCGAGCCCGCGTTTCCCTATCCCTTTATCAATTTGACCAGGAAAAAGCCGGAGGAAGGGCCGTTCTCTCAATTTAAGATTGGGGGAGGGCCAGGCCGGGGGAGCCCCGGCGGGGGAATTGCGCCAAGAGCTCTATTGGTAATTAAAACATATGGTTATTTGAAAGACACTCGGGTTTCGGCCTGGCAGGCTTTATGCATTTACCAGAGAGAGGTCGCCAGGGGCGACCCATTAAACCGACAGGAGAAACCCCATGAAGAAGATCATCACCACGCTAACTGCTGTGACTTTTGCTCTGGGTCTGGCCGCCGCGGCCCAGGCCCAGGAGGCCAAGACCCCGGAGAAACCCGTAGTGCAGAGCCCCCAGGCGGTTCAGACCCAGGTGGCCCCCAAGGCAACCGCCAAGCCCGGCGCACCGGTTGCCAAGGAAGCCGTCAAAACCGGCGACAAGACCAAAGAAGCGGTGAAATCCGGGAACAAGGTCAAAGCCAAGAAAGAGACCAGGAAGGCAGCCAAGAAGTCCGAGGGGAAATGGCCCACCGGGATGAAAGCCGGCGCTGCCGTGGACAAGACCAAAGAGGCCACCAAGTAACGCCGGGCCGGGGAGACCTGAGCTCTCTTACCCAAACAGCAGAGCGGGTAGAGTGTCGTGTTGCGGAGATAACTTCGATACGTCAGCGTCTTAAAATTCCCCCTCCCCTGGCGGGAGGGGGTGAGGCGGATAAGATAAGACCCTGTATCTTTTCATGGTTTCGTCACCCACACCCTAACCCTCCCCCATCAAGGGGGAGGGAACCAGGGGCTTTTCTTGTTTAAGGTTTTCCTGAAAGGCCCAACTGGCAGCGTTTGCTACCTGAAGAGGCCGGGCGCCTGGCCGGGGAGGGTTGATTCACCCTTCCCGGTTTTTTCTTTTGGAGTTGTTTGGTCTTATATTACCCGGAGCAGGAATATGCTGATTAAAATGCCCCTGGATCACCCTTTTGCAAAGGGGGACTTTACCATTTTCTCCTTTTCATCAAGGGGGTTAGGGGGGATTTCCCGCAACTTTGGGCAACAGTAAAGTAAGCGATTAAAAGGTCCGGTTAATAAGAGCACCTCAACCGTTTTGCTTTTCCGAACCGTCACAACTTCTTGAGGCGCTGTTGACGCTGGCGCAGTCGCTTGGATAAACGCCGGGCCGGGCCTTTTTTGTGGGAGCCCCGGGCTGAGGAGTCGGCCCCGGCGTCCGGGTCGGCTGCCTCTGCCGGGTCGTGCAGATGGGACGACTCAAACTGACTGGCGTTGATCCAGGCCGCCTTGGTCTGCTCGGCGCATACCTGGATTTCCCGGTCGGAAGTGACCACCAGGGCGCGTTCCCGCTCCTGGTGCAGCAAGCGCTTAATAACCTCATCGGCCCGCTCCCCCCGGCGGGAATAAATGATCAGGATGCCATGATGCCGGTCCCGGCTCTCTTTGAGATCGCCGTGCTGCCAGCCGTCAAACACCACGGTAATCTGGTGATGGGAGCGGCTGCGGTAATGGGCCAGCAGTCTCCAACAAGGCTTCCCGGCCGCTCTGCAGGTCCATGGCATCGAGGAGCTGTAGCCGGGGTGACTGCCTGATTATGTTATAACCGTCAACAATGAGGTGCATGGCAATATGATACTAGAATAATATAATAAAAGACCACCATCCAAAAATATTGTTGTAAATGTGTATTTTCTTTGCTATATTGAACCCCTGTTACGTTATATCACCGTAATGGGGGAGGATGTGGATAAGATGCGTAACTCATTTTACTTCATGTGCGTGGTGCTGCTTTTGGCGGCAGGCGCAGGGTGCGGCGGGGGCCTGGGGAAGCCCGAAGCCGTCACCCTGGAAGCGCCGCTGCCGGAGTATCAACAACAACAAACCGACCTGACGCCGGAACAACGGTACGTGGCTAAAGTGTTAGCTGAGAAAGGATACAACGTTGATCGTGATAAGCCCACGGTCATCGTGGTCCATAAACTCAGCCGCAAACTCACCTGTTACCGGGGCCTGACGCCCCTTAAGACCTATCCCGTGGTCCTGGGGACCAATCCGCGCAACGATAAGTTGTGCCAGGGGGATGCCTGCACCCCGGAAGGAGTTTACCGGATCCGGGCCAAGTACCCTCACCCCAAGTGGGACAGCTTCATCTGGCTGGATTATCCCAACACCCAGAACTGGCTGAAGTTCAGCCGGGCCAAGAAAGCCGGCAGAGTCCCGCCGGATGCGGAGATCGGCGGCGAGGTCGGTATCCACGGGACTGAAGACCCCAGCCGGAACCTCACCGGGGAAAACTGGACCCTGGGTTGCATCTCTCTGCTCAATAAAGACCTGGATGAGATCTATCCCCTGGTGACTAAAGACACCCTGGTCATCATTGCCAAGCGGTAGCTTCCCATGATAGGTCGCGGCCGGTCCCGGGGGGATTGGCCGCACCGGGTGCGCCTTGAGGGCAGACTTCGGTCTGCCCTTTTTTATGCCGGTGAATTTGGCCAAGGGTCCAGGCGTCCCGCCGGTGCAGGCCATGGCCCATACCGATGAACAAACAGAAGATGATTTTCTGCTCATGTTGAGCGGAGAAGAGGGATGGCGGATTTCTCGCATTTATGAGATTCTTCGGTCGCGCCGCTCCCTCAGAATGACAGGTGAGGGGACTTGCGCGGAGGTCTCAGCTTCGTAGGACAGGTCTCCTCGTTGCCAAAGGTTTTACTCATCTTCCCCCTCACCCCGGAGTATCGTCCCAGGATTGCGTTACCAAAGGTTGCAGATTTTTTCTCCCTTCCCCGTGAGGGGGGGGCTGGGGTGGGGGTGAAATTGCCGGGCAAGGCTTCACCTTATCCCTGTTCCCCAACCTCCACCCACCAGGAGAGGGGGCGTTATCGAGGCCAACCTTTCGCATGGTATCCGTGGGGAACGATACGAGCTCTCGCCGCTGGGGGGAGGGGATAAGAGGAAAGAATTTTGGCACAGGCTTTATCTTCTAGCGTTTGCCATAAATTCTTTCCACGAGGAGATTCTTAAATCCCCCTAAAGTCCCCCTTTTGCAAAGGTGTATTTTAGCAGTAATTACTTATAGTTCTTCCATTTTCTCAAGGGGGGGTAGGGGGGATTAGCATGATGCCGCCATCGGAAAATACTTTCGGCAAACACGATAGCAAGGCCGGCGGCTCAGGGCTTGAAAGCCAGGGTGGACCGGTGCAGCGGCAAAAAGAAGGGCGGTGTGGCCACCGCCCCTCCCATGACTACTGGTAGCGTGCCGGCCCCCGGGGGGCCGGCGTCGTTATTTCGGATTCTCTACGGTGAGGTAGAGGGTGTGGCCCTGGCGCTTGATCAAGAAGCGGGCCACGCTGTCTTTTTTCACCTTGGCGACGGCCTCCCGATATTCCTTAATGGAGGTGGCGACCTCGCCGTTCACTTCCAGAATCAGGTCTCCCGCCCGGATGCCGGCATCAGCCGCGGGGCTGCCTGACTCCACCCGGACCACCACCACTCCCTTGTTGTCCCGGAGGCCAAACTGCTGGGCCAGGGCCGGGGTCAGGTTTTGCACCTCGAGGCCCAGGGGGGTTTTCTCGGCCGCCCCTTCGGTTTGGGCCTTGGCCTGTTGTTCCTCGGTGAGTTCGGTGATGGTCAGGTTCAGGGTCTTCTCCTTGCCCTGGCGCAGGATCTTGAGAACGGCCTTGGACCCCGGGGCCGTATCCGCCACCATGCCGGGGCAATTCATTCATTTCATGGATGGGGTGGCCGTTAAACTCGATGATGATATCGCCCCGGTGGATGCCGGCCTTGGCGGCCGGGATGTCGGGGTTGACCTCGGCCACCAGGGCGCCTTTCGCTTCGGCCATGCCGAAGGACTTGGCCAGTTCCGGCGTGACGTTCTGGACCTGCACCCCGATCATGCCCCGCACCACCTTGCCCTTGGACTCCAGTTGGGGAATGACGGATTTGGCGATATTGCTGGGAGTGGCAAACCCGATGCCCTGGCCGGAGGCCATGATGGCGGTGTTGATGCCGATCACCTCTCCCTGAAGATTGAGCAGGGGGCCGCCGCTGTTGCCCGGGTTGATGGAGGCGTCGGTCTGGAGGAAGTTGTCATAGGGACCGGCGCCGATAACCCGGCCCTTGGCGCTGATAATCCCCTGGGTGACGGTATGACCCAGGCCAAAGGGGTTGCCCACGGCCATGACCCAGTCTCCTACCTGGATGGCGTCGGAATCCCCCAGCTTCAGAAACGGCAAGTTCGTCCGGCGGCTTGACGATCTGGATCAGGGCCAGGTCGGTCTTGGGGTCCCGGCCTTTGATGGTGGCCTCGTATTCCTTGCCTCCCACCAGGATGACTTTGATTTTATCCGCGCCTTCCACCACGTGGTTATTGGTCACCACATAGCCTTTGGCTTCGATGATGAAGCCGGAACCGAGACTGCGGGCTCTTGTAGCTCTTGGGCATTTCCCCGAAAAACTTATCGAAGAAATCCCGGAAATCCCGGGGAGCGCCCTTCAGGACCGAAGGGCATTTCCGGGGCGGGGCCCTGTTTCGGCCGCTTGACGGCCATGGTTGAAATTTCCCGCATCTGGTTCTTGACGATTTTTTCGGCACTGATATTGACCACCGCGCCCGAAACCTGCTTGGCCAACTTGGCAAAGGTTTCCGTGGACAGAGCGGCGGGAGCCGGGGCCGCGGCGGGGGCCTGGGCCTGAGCCTGGGCCCAGGCGGGCTGCGGGGCCGGTCCCAGAGGTCCTAAGCCGAGGAGGGCCAAAACTAATACGAGGCTAATTATGAGACTGCTTTTTTTCATCCTTCTTCTCCTCTTTCTTCTGGCCGGGCACAGAGCCCGGCAGCGACGTCATGGCAGATTTCTTCCCTACGATCACCAGGAGATATTTTTCCGGCTGGAGATATTTTTCGGCCACTTTCTGGATATCTCCGGGGGTCAGGTGCTGGATGAGTTCCGGATAGCGCCAGGGGTAATCCAGACCCAGGCCGTAGACTTCCACATATCCCAGGAGCCAGGCGCGCTTGGACATGGAATCCATTTTCCGGGGAAAGCTGCCGACGAGATAAGACTTGGCGTCTTTCAGTTCCTCGGGCGTCACCGGCTGGGTCATGATGCGCCTGAGTTGCGCCACCACCTGGTGTGATGGCCTCGCCGGCAGTGGCGTTTTTGGTTTCCAGGGCCACGGTGAAAGGACCGGGTTCCAGGCCCGGTGCAAAGGCGCTGTAGACGCTATAGGCCAGTCCCCGGTTGACCCGGATGTCGTCCATCAGCCGGGAGGAAAAGCCCCCGCCCCCCAGGATGTAATTCATCACCTGCAAGGCGTAAAAATCCGGATTCTTACGGGCGATCCCCAGGTTGCCCAGGATGATGTTGGCCTGGCTGATATCTTTGTCGATCACCACCTCGTGGCGTTGGGTCAGGGGGGGAATGGGCGGGCAGCTTGACGGCCGGGAGAGGAGCCGCGGCCCAGGCCCCGAAGGTTTTGGTCACCCACTGGCGGGCCTCATCCGGGGTTAAGTCCCCCACCACACTGAGGACGGCATTATTGGGCCGGTAGTACTGCCGGTGAAAGTCCACCAGGTCGCTGGCGGGTAATGGCGGTAAGCCCCTGGGGAGTGCCCATGACCGGATGGCCGTAAGGAAAGGGGCCATAAAGATCCTTGACAAAGGCCCGGGAGGCCACCACCATGGGCTCATCTTCGTCGCTGGCCAGGGCCGCCTTGAACTGGCTCTCTTTCCGCTGCATCTCCGCGCCGGAAAGGTGGGGTTCATCAAGATATCCTTGAGCAGTTCCAGGGCCGGGCCCAGATCCTTTTTTAGCACCGTCAGGCTGACGGTGGCGAAATCATCGCCCCCCGAAGACGACAGGCTCGCTCCCATAAAATCCAGTTCTTCCGCAATCTTGGCCGCACTGCGGGATTTGGTGCCGTTGAGCAGCAGGGAGGCCGTCAGGTTGGCCAGGCCCTCCTTGCCCGGAGGGTCTTCCAGGGTCCCCGCCTTGATGATGAGCTGCAGGGTCACCAGGGGGAGTTCGCTCTGCTGGGAAAACAGCCACACCAGATCGTTGGGCAGTTTCTCCCGGGTTCCCAGCACCCGGGCTCTCCGGCGCCGCCAGGGCCGCAGTGCTCAACAATAAAACTCCGATAGATCACCCAAGTAAAGCGTTTGAACAATGTTTTCTCCATGACGATTGCGCCTGCCGAGTTAAGGCCGAACCCTGACCACAGGTCTCAAGGGATCAGCGGATCTCCTGTCCCATGTCGGGGATGACCGGCGGGAGCCTTAGCGCCCTTGACGGGCACCAGAATTCCCACGGTCAGGTTGTCGGCCACCAAATATTTTTTCGCCACTTCCCGGATCTGTTCCCGGGTGACCTGCTGCATTTTGGGAACGAATTCTTTGAGCAGGGTCCATCGGGCCACGGTGGCCGTCCGCCCCAACAGCATGCCCCGGTAAAAGATGGAATCCAGGGCCATATAAAAGGAGGCGGCCACCTGATTTTTGGCCTTTTGCAGTTCCTCGTCCCCCACCAACTCGGTTTGGAGCCGCTTGATCTCCGCGTCCAGGGCCGCCTCTAACTGGGCCACGGTCTTGCCCGGCATGGGTTGGGCGGCCAGGGAGAAGACAAAAGGATCGGTGGTGTCGAAATTATAATCCGCCCCGGCCTCCAGGGCCAGTTTCTGCTGGTAGACCAGGTCGTGATAGAGCCGGGAACTGCGGCCCTGGGAGAGGATGCGGGCCAGCAACTCCAGGGGGTAGGCGTCGGGACTCTCCCAGTTGGGCACGTGATAGTTCATCAAGATGAGAAGGGAACTGGGCCTCACGGTGCACCTCCACCCGGCGGGGTCCGTAATGTTGCGGCTCCTTGGCGGTAACCTTGGGAGGCTCCGGCCCGGCCGGCAAGATGCCGAAGGTCGCTTCGATCTGGGCCAGGGCCTCCTTGGGGTCAATATCGCCCACCACCACCAGGGTGCAGTTGTTGGGCAGATAGTAGCGGTGGTAGTAAGTCCGGTAATCATCCAGGGAGATGCTTTCGATGTCATGGAGCCAGCCGATCACCGGCCACTGGTAAGGGTGGGCCTCGAAGGTGGCGGCCATGGCGGCTTCCTGCATGAAGCTGCCGGGTCGTCTTCGGTGCGCATGCGCCGCTCTTCGATTACCACCTTCTTTTCGAGATTCGAAGGTCTTTTCGTCGACGTTGATGCCCCGCATGCGGTCGGCTTCCATCTCCAGCCAGTGCTGCAACTGGTCCTTGGGCCCGGTTTCAAAGTAGGCGGTATAATTCCGGGAGGTAAAGGCGTTATCCGTGCCCCCCACCTTCTGCACTTCCTGGGAGAAGAACTTGGGGCCGTATTTGGCCGTGCCCTTGAACATCAGGTGCTCGCACAGGTGGGAGATGCCGGTCTTGCCCAGGGCTTCATTGCGGGAGCCCACCCGATACCAGACCTGGAGCGTGATAATGGGGGCCCGGGGCTCCCGCAGGAGCAGCACCTTGAGGCCATTGGCCAGCTTGTGCTCCACCACCTGGTTAAAGAGGTTGGCATCCTCCGCGGCTTTGAGGGGTTGAGCGTTCAGCCCCAGCCATGACGCGGTCAGGATGATCATCAGCAGGCATACATGCCGCCGGCCGGGAGCCCACCAGGCCTGCCGGCGGCCGGCGTCGCCCAATTTCAGATGTCGCGAAAAAGAGTCATAGGGTTTCTGCTCTGAAGAGTTTAAGGTTCAAGTTCAAAGTTCAAGGTCCGGTTAATGAGGAACAGTATTGCCCCTCTGACAAAAAGTCGGCCTCTCCTCAGGCGTTATGGCTGAGCCAGGGCCTCAGGCGCCACGGTCTTGATCATCGAGGTTGGGGCCAGGAAGAACTGTATGCCAAAATTTTTAATGCTCAATAGCGTAAGTTAAATTCTCCCGGGCCGAATTTCAAGGGAAGGGCCCAAAGATTATTCCGGTCCGGCGGTTTAGCCGCGGTCCATCCCGGATATGGCCGGGGTTTTGGGGCCGGGCGTCCAGAGCGCGGCGGTAATCACTGCCGCCAGACAGGCGCCGGACATATCCAGGAGCACATCGTAGACGCTGGCTCCCCGGGAGGGGTAAAACCATCTGGCGACTCTCGTCCGCCGAGGAAAAGAGCAGGCAAAACCCCAAAGACCAGAGGCAGGCACGCCACGGCCCGTAGTCCAGATAGCCCCGAAAAGCCCGGAACCAGAGGAAATACATGCAGGCGTAAGCCAGGACGTGGCCGGTCTTCCGGAGGTAGAAATTGATCAGGTTAAGCTGGGCCGGATTCAGGGTCACAAACCCGGACAGCAGCCATTGGAGCAAGGCCTAGGTGTTCTGGGTCCGAACCCAGATCTCCCGACATGCGGATAGCACTGCCAGGCCCCAAAGCATGGGGGGGAGCCAAAGAGAAAGAAAGTGGGGTTTTCGCCAAATTGGTGGAGCGCTACCCAAAGGTTCGGTTCCTTTGCCCCTGGCGAGGTCGACCGGATGCCATACCGGCGGCTCTAAAAATCATTAGACTCATCCTGATCAGGATTTTATTAAGGCAGGGAGGCAAATAATTTTCGCACCCGGGTGAGGAAATCGAAAATTCTCCGGAAATGTTTTCAAGGCAGTTCCCGGATCGCGAACCCCGGCCGGCGGCCCGGTCATCCCAGGATCGCCTCCACAAAGGCCTCGGCGTCAAAGGGGCGCAGGTCTTCCATGGCCTCCCCCACCCCGATGAACTTGCAGCGGTATGCCGGTCTCATGGACCACCGCCAGGGCCACGCCGCCTTTGGCGGTGCCGTCCATCTTGGTGAGGATAAGGCCCGTGACGCCCACGGCCTCGTGAAATAACCGGGCCTGGTTCAAGGCGTTTTGCCCCGTGGTGGCGTCCAGGACGAGGAGCACCTCATGAGGGGCGCCGGGGATTTTCTTGGCCGCGGTGCGGTGAATCTTTTTCAACTCCTCCATCAGGTTGACCTTGGTGTGGAGCCGCCCGCGGTATCCACGTAAACCGTGTCCACGCCCCGGGCCACGGCCGCGGCCAGGCCGTCGAAGACCACCGCGGCCGGGTCGGCACCGGTCTTTTGTTTGACCACCGGAGCGCCCACGCGCTCGCCCCAAATCTCCAACTGCTCCACCGCCGCGGCCCGGAAGGTATCCCCGGCCACCAGCAGGGGGTTCAGCCCCAGGTGCCGGTCCTGGTGGGCCAGCTTGGCCATGGTGGTGGTCTTGCCCACGCCGTTGATCCCCACCACCAGCACCACCCGGGGATGGGCGCTGCGCTTCCGGCCGGGCCGGGGCCGTGAGCAGGGCGATCATTTCCGCCTTGAGCGCGGCCTTGAGCTTTTCCACGTCCCCCAGTTCCCGGCGCCGCAATTTGTCCTGCAAGGCCTGGATCAGAAAGAGGCTGGTCTCCACCCCCAGGTCGGCGGTAATCAACAATTCCTCCAGTTCATCCAAGAGCTCGGCGTCAACGACTTTGCGGCCTTTGAACAGCCGGTCCAGACCGCCGCCCAGGGTCTCCCGGGTGCGGCTGCAGCCGTTCCCGCAGGCGCCGAAACATCCCTTGCGGCGTGCCGCGGCTTCGGTCACTTCCCCGGGCAGCTCCAGGTCCTCGGCCTCCGGGAGATTTCGGGCCGCCACCTCGGGCTGGACTTCCACCGGGGGTGCGGCTGACTCCGGCTCGGGGCGGCGGGATGGCCGGGGCCGGTTCGGGCTTCCGGAGGAGTGAGGGGGTTCCGGCAGGGGCATCTCGGGACCGGGGCGGCGTCAACGGCCTCGGACCCGGCAGCTTCTGCCTCTGAGGCCTCTGAGCCGATGGGCGAGGCGTCCTCCGGCTGGGACTTCCCGGCGCCAGCGGCGCAGAAAGCCGCGGCGCGGCGGGCCTGCGCCGGTCAGGCTTCGGCAGAGCCGCTTCAGGCGCCTCCGGCGCGGGCTCCGGGGCCTGGCCGCTTCGGAGGCTCGGCTCCGAGTTCGCCAGACGCAGCTTCCCAGGCCTCCGGCAAATCCGCGGCGGCCTCGGACTCCGGCTCGGTCTCCTCCAGCGGGAGGTTGCTCGCAGCTCCTCCTCCCGGTCTTGATCCTTGCCTTTGCGGCGAAACCAGCGGCGCATCGTTAGGACGTCGTAATCTTGGAGAAATCGGCCATTTTGAGGAAAGTCTGGCTGATGCGGACCAGCAGGGCCAGGCGGTTGCGGCGCAGCTCAGCATCCTCGGCCATCACCAGGACCTTTTCGAAAAAGGCGTCCACCGGCCCCCTGAGACCGGCCAAGGCCCGGCAGACCCCGGCGTAATCCCGGCTGTTCCAGGGCCTGGGTCACCTGGGACTCCATCAATTTCAGTGGACTGATAGCAGGATGTTCTCTTCCCCATGTTCGAAGAGGGCGGGATCCACTTCGCCGGACTCGGCCCCCTGGGCGATATTGATGACCCGTTTAAAGGCCAGGGCCAGGGAGGGAAATTCCGGGCTCTGGCGGACTTCGTGCCAGGGCCCGCACCTTGTCCGCCGCGTCCACCACATCCCGGCAGCCCGCGGCCAGGACCGCGGTGATGGTCTCGTGGTCAAAACCTTCCGTCAGAAGGAGATGCTGCAGCCGGGTCTGGAAGAAGTCCAGTACCTCCAGGGCCGTTTCCTCCAGGGTGCGGCTGATCTTGTCCTTTAAAAGTTCAAGCGCCGCGGCCACGGCTCCGGCCAGATCCAGGTGCAATTCCTGGCTGCGCAGGATGCGGATGACGGCCAGGGCATGGCGCCGCAGGCCGTAAGGGTCGGCGGTGCCCGTGGGGCTCAAGCCCACCCCGAAGCAGCCGCAGATGGTGTCCAGGCGGTCCGCCAGGCTGACCAGGGCGCCCGATCTTATCCGGCGGCAGCTCATCATCGGCATGGCGGGGCAGGTAATGGGTGAACAGGGCCTCGGCCACTTCCGGGGCCTCGCCGCTCAACCCGGCGTACTGGCGGCCCATCACCCCCTGGAGGCTGGGGAATTCCCCCACCATTTCCGTGGTGATGTCGGCCTTGCACAGGGTGGCGGCCCGCTTAACCTGGTCCTCCAGGTCCGGGGCCAGTTGCCGGGCGAGGCCGCGGCCAGTTCCCGGAAGCGCTCCATCTTCTCGTAGGAGGTGCCCAGGAGGGAGTGAAACACCACGCCTTTTAGGGCGTCCACCCGGTTGGCCAGGGGCACCTTGGCGTCCTCCTGGTAGAAAAACATGGCGTCGGAGAGCCGGGCCCGGATGACGCGCTCATGGCCCTGGCGCACCACGTTGGGGTCCCGGGTCAGGGTGTTGTTCACCGCGATGAAATGGGGCAGCAGGCGTGCCGTCGGCCCCGCTTAAGGAGAAATAGCGCTGATGCTCCCGCATGGAGGTAATGAGGACCTCGTCGGGCAGGGCCAGAAATTTGTCCTCGAAATTTCCCACCACCACGGAAGGATATTCCACCAGGAAGGTGTTTTCCTCCAGCAACCCCGGATTGGGCACCACCTCACCCTTCACCCCGGCGGCGGCCTGGGCTCAACTCCTCCGCCAGCAAGGTCCGGCGTTCCGCCGGGTCCACCATGACGTTGGCCGCTTTGAGGGCCGCGACATAGGCCTGGCCGTCGGCCACCTCCACGGCCTGGGGGGCCAGAAAGCGATGGCCGCAGGTTACGCCGCCGCTGGTCACATCCCCCAGCTCGAAGGGCACCACCGCGCCGCCGTAGCGGGCCAAAATCCAGTGGATGGGCCGGGCAAAGGTAATGGTCTCGGCCCCCCAGTGCATGGACTTGGGGAAGCTCAACCCCAGGATAAACCCCGGCAGGAGCTCCGGCAGGCGCTCGGCGGTGGGCCGCCCGGTGGTGCTCTTCTTTACCGCCAGATAGACCCCCCGGGGGGTGTCCACTTCGATGAGATCGGCAGACCGCCACGCCCTGGGCCTTGGCGAACCCCGCGGCCGCAGGCGTGGGATTGCCCGCGGCGTCCATGGCCACGGCCTTGGGAGGACCGATGATCTCCTGGGTGACTTCGGCCTGGGCCTCGGCTACCTCCCGGGCCACCAGCGCCAGACGCCGGGGGGTGCCCCAGGTGAGGATCTCCCCCACCCCGATGCGCTCGGCGTCCAACAGCTTGCGGAAGGAGGCAGCCATCTCCTCCAACACCGGCGGGAGAAAACGGGCCGGGATCTCTTCAGTGCCAATCTCCAACAACAATTCTTTCGCCATGGTGATCCTCGTCTTGACTGTCAGCTATCAGCTATCAGCGGTCAGCTTGTGCTTTGCGGTGCGGCGTTTGGCGCCGGAACCTCTCCGGCTCTTCGCCTCAGCCTTTCTAGTGGTCAGGTTTGTCGTTATTAAACTCATGCTGTGGTTTTTTAAGCTGAAAGCTGACGGCTGAGAGCTGCAAGCTACTTTTTCAGCAACGGAAAGCCCATTTCTTCCCGCTGTTTCAGATAGCCTTCGGCGCAGAGGCGGGCCAGTTGCCGCACCCGGCCGATGAGGCTGCTGCGCTCGGCCACGCTGATGGCCCCCCGGGCATTCAGGAGGTTGAAGGTATGGGAGCATTTCAGGCAGTAATCGTAGGCCGGCAGCACCAGCTTCTGGCCGATAATGCGCAAGGCTTCCGCCTCGTACATGTCGAACAGGCGGAAGAGCATGTCCACGTCGGCCTGCTCGAAATTATAGATGGAGTGCTCCACTTCGCCCCGGTGGTGCACGTCGCCGTATTTCACGCCTTTGGTCCATTCCAGGTCGTAGACGCTCGACACCTTCTGGATATACATGGCGATGCGCTCGGGGCCGTAAGTCAGCTCGACGCTCACCGGGTGCAGGTCGATGGAGCCGGCCTGCTGGAAGTAGGTGAACTGGGTGATTTCCATGCCGTCCAGCCAGACCTCCCAGCCGAGGCCCCAGGCCCCCAGGGTGGGGGACTCCCAGTCGTCTTCCACGAAGCGGATATCGTGGTCCAGGGGATCGAGCCCCAGGGCTCGCAAGCTGTCGAGATAGAGCTCCTGGACATTTTTCGGAGAGGGCTTCAGGATCACCTGGTATTGGTAATAATGCTGCAGGCGGTTGGGGTTCTCGCCGTAGCGCCCGTCCGTGGGCCGACGGCTCGGCTCCACATAGGCCGCGTTCCAGGGCTCCGGCCCCAGGACCCGAAGCAGGGTGGCGGGGTTAAAGGTGCCGGCCCCCACCTCGATGTCGTATGGTTGTTGGATGACGCAGCCCCGGTCCGCCCAGAAGCGCTGCAGGGTCATCAACAGTTCCTGAAAAGTCATCCCGCCTCTCCTTTAGGAAATAAAAATATCTGAATAATTTAACCGGTTAGACGTCCTACTTGTCAAGGTTTACAGCCAGGCCGGGCCCCGGCAGCGAATACCGGCCCGGCAAATGCCTTGGGGAAGGCCTTTCTTCCGGGATTTAGTCCTGTGGCAAGGGGCCGGCGCGGGAAGGAAGCGGGAAAGTCACGGTGCCGGGTGACGAGCCGGCCGGGGCAATTTCGCGCTTTTTTGGCCGGGGGCTTTTTCCCCTCTTGACGCGGCGGGCCTCGCAGGTTATATGAAAACTATCACCCTACAGGCGCGTAGCTCAGGGGGAGAGCACTACCTTGACACGGTAGGGGTCAGGGGTTCAAATCCCCTCGTGCCTACCAGTATTTCAAGGGGTTACGGTTAGAGCCGTAACCCCTTTTTTCTTTTTGGGGCCATTTCGCGAGCGGTTGCCCCAAAATCCGCGTTTTCGAGCCATTAGCCTGCTTCCGGCTTTTCATCAGGCGAGTATGGAGGCTTGTGGGGGGGAGCGTGGTCGGGGTTGGAGGGAATAAACGCCCCTGATTAAAGGTGCGCCGGAGGGTCCTGGAAAACTTTCCCCAGGCGCTGGCAATAATCCGGGAGCTTCTTCTTCAGAGTCTTGCCTTCCCGTTCCTTTGCGAAGCTTACCGGGTTGTCTGGCCGCCTGGCGGGACTGGCGGCCGGCCAATCCCGCGGCAGCTCCGGCTTGGTGTCAATCCCGGGCCGAACTCTCCAGGAACTGGAGCGGGAAGTCCGACAATAACCAGAGCAGGAGCGGACTCCAGGTCCAAGGTAACGGCAGTTCACGCCTGACCACGTGCCAGGGGTGGGGGATTTGTACCGCATATAGAGGGAATACCAAAAGTTTTTTCCGTTATGGCACATGCTCAACACGCCAAATTCCCCCTAACCCCCCTTTGTAAAAGGGGGATTCAGGGGATTTAAAAATCAGCACGTGGAATGGATTTATGGCAAACGCTAGGCGTCCCGGGTCAGCGGGATGGCCTCGATGATAATCTGTCCTCCATCCGGCTGGATTTTCACCCGGAACGGACCTCGCAGTTTGACACCACCTACCTGAACGAGGCATTTACCATGGCCTGAACCCTGGAGCGGACCGGCTCCACGTGGAGCAAGGAGCCGCCGGGCTAAAAACCCCGCCCTCAAGATGAAAAACCTTGGCCCTGATGGTTGCAGCGATTTCCTGGAAGTCTTAGATTGATAAATATCCTGAAACTCCGGAGAGAAACCATCCGTAGCCCAGACGGAAAGTACCGGCTCGATAAAGTTCTATCTGGCAATGGAGGAGGCGCGGCTTTGCGCCGGTCCGCCCTGTGCCCATCGAGTCAGGCCTGTGCCGGCATGGCTGGCTTACCTCCACAACAGGGACCCAGGTTAGCAAACTCCCAGGAACCCCCCGGCCGAGATCCGAGTCTACTGGGCTTGCCGCTTGACGGCCGGCAGACACCGAAGCTCCTGACCGGCTCCGCCAGTGCCGGCCTTGATTTGTGCAGGGTGCACCAACGGGCGGCCGGACCGGGGCAGATCTATATCGTGGCCCAAACCACCCCGGGGGCCGAGACTGTGGCGGCGGCCCAGGCGGCCTATGGCGCCATTGCCCGGATAGTGCAGGGACAGGGCTGGACCATCGTCCACGAGCGTCTTTTTGGGAGTCTGACGGCGAGGGCCGGAGTCCTGGCCGCCCGGAACGCCGCCCTCAGCGCCGCCAGCCTGGCCCCGGCAAGTCCCCTGAGCTACATCCAGGGGCATCCATCCTGGGGGCGGGGGTTTGCCGGAGTCATCATCCGGGCCGCGGCCTGCCGCCGGCCCCGGGATGAGGTCTGGACCATCCGGGATCAAGGCCAGCCCGTGGGCCGGGGCTGGCGGCAGGGGGACGCCACCTTTATCATCCTGCAAAACCTCCAGGGACTCGCTCCGAGTGGCGATGAGGCCAATGGACCTCCCCATCAGGCCCGGCGCCTGATTGAGCGGGCGGCCCGTCTGCTCGAGGCCCAGGGGGCTTCCTACCGTGACGTGGTGCGGACCTGGTTTTACCTCTCCGACATCCTGGCCTGGTACCCGGAGTTCAACCAAGCCCGCAGTGCAGTGTACCGGGAACTTGGTCTCATGCCCATCAATGGCGGCGGCTCCCGGTCATTGCCGGCCAGCACCGGCATCGGCGGCCAGGTGTTTTCGGGCGCAACCGGGACCCTGGACCTGCTGGCGGTGGCGGGACCGATGGCATCCCGGCCACGGGTCAAACAACTGAGCAGTCCGGCCCAGCCCGACGCCCTCACCTACGGGTCCGCCTTCTCCCGGGGGGTGCTGATCCAGCAGGGCGAGGTATCCTTGATTCAAGTTTCGGGCACCGCGGCCATCGATGCAAGGGGGCGGAGCCTCCATCCCGGGGACGTTCGGGCCCAGATCGACCGCACCTTCGACAAGATCGCCGCCCTCATCGGGCCGACTGGCGCCACTCTGGCCGATATCGTCGGGGCCTGCGTCTTTATCAAGCGGCCCGAGGACGCCCCGGCCTATCAGGAGATTGCCGCGGCCCGGGGTCTGGCGAACCTCCCCGCCGTCGTCATGGTGGCCGACGTTTGCCGGCAGGAATTGCTTTTTGAGATGGACGCCGAGGTAGTTTTTGACCCGGGCCGGAGGATTTATGCTTAGAAGGGTGCGCAGGGGCGGAGGAACCGATAAAAGCAAAGGCCAACTGGCCAGGCAACGCCCGTATCTGCACCTGGTAACGCTGGCCCTGGGCCTGGCGGTCATTGCCGCCGGCGCGGTTTTTCTGCTCCACGGCAAGCAGGCCGGGGCGCAACCTGCCACCCCGCCGGCAGCCAAGGAATCGGGGCCCGTAACCGGGGCTAAGGGGGATTTTGCGCCTCTCAAGGGCCGGTGGATGCGCCCCGACGGCGGTTACGTCATTGAAATCAAGGCAATCGAGGCCAACGGCAAAATGATGGCCGCGTATTTTAATCCCCGGCCCATCAACGTCTCCCGGGCGGAGGCGGGGCTGGAGGGGACGACAATCAGAGTATTCGTCGAACTGCGGGACGTCAATTATCCGGGAGCCACTTACACCCTGGCCTATGATCCTGAGAGAGATCAATTGAAAGGCGTCTATTATCAACCGGCCCTGCAGCAAAGCTTTGACGTGGTCTTTGTCAGGCTGCATTAGGCGGCAAGGGGGGCAGGATGGACCCCATTAAAGAACCGTACCCGTGAACAACATGGTGAGAGCAGGATTCATCAGAACCCTAAGCTAATTCCAATCCTTGAAAAGGAGGCACAGATGCCGCGACTCACCAAAACGGTTCCCGGAGGTGTCCTGGCCTGTCTGGCGCAGCTGCTGCCCCCGCCCAGCAAAGAGAAGAATTGGGTACAGACCATCCCCGGCAAGAGCTGGAACACCCTCTTGCGCCTTTATGGCCCGTTGGAGCCGTGGTTCAACAAGACCTGGCGGCCGGGGGAAATCGAACCCCAGCCCTGAGGCGCCGATAGCGTTCATGGGTGGGTGCGCCGAGGCGCTTCGCCTCAACAGGGAGTTTGATGAGGCCGCTATCGAGTGATTACTGAGAATATCCAGCTGATCTTAGTGATAACCGGGGCAATGACCGCTGGCGCCGCCGGATTTTTCGTCTTTCCGCGATCTTTGCTCCAGCGCCTCTTCGGCCTCGAAGAGATCGGTCAGGAATTAACCCTGGTGACGCGTCTTTTAGGCTTGTTCCTCTTTCTCATCGGGGCATTGCTGGTCAATGCGGGGTTCGACCCGGGACTCCGCACTTCGATAGTCGTGGCGGCTATCACCGAAAAAATTGTCTTCGCGGGGTTAGCCTTTTGGGGTCCTCTCAAGAAATCTGGCATCGCCAAATTGGCGGCAACCGGAGACAGCTTCATGGTGCTGCTCTATGTGGGTTACCTCTCGGGGTGCTAATCAGGGTAATTATCCGAGTTGGCATGGCCGACTCAGGCGAGAAGGAGGAGCCTCAAAAGCACTTCACAGGCATAAGGTATCGGGGTCGCTCGTGGGAGCAGAATTAACCGAACCTTAAACTAAGCACTATTCTTTAAAAGGAGATGAGGATGTCGCGACCACCCAAAACGATTTCCGGATGGATCCTGGCCTGTGTGGTGCTGCTGCTGGTGGCCGCACCGGCCCTGGCCCAGCAGATCACCGGGGTGCCGGGTTCGCCCGGCGCCACCACCACGATCCAGGGGGACCAGATTCCGGCGCCGCCGCCGAAGTTCGGAGGCGTCATCAAAAGCAACGCGGCGCAGTCGAAGCCCTGGTGGCCGCCCCGGGTCGAGCCGCCCAAGGGCGCGCCCAACGTGCTCCTGATCATGACCGACGATTCGGGCTTCGGCGTCCCCAGCACCTTTGGCGGCGTGATCCCCACCCCGGCGCTCGACCGCATCGCCAAAAACGGCCTGCGCTACACCAACTTCAATTCCACGGCCCTGTGCTCGCCGACCCGGGCGGCGCTCATCACCGGGCGCAACCACCACTCCATGGGCTTCGGCGTGATTGCGGAGCAGGCCACGGGCTACCCGGGCTACGACAGCATCATGACCAAGGACAAGGCCACCATCGGGAAGATCCTGAAGGACCACGGCTACCGTACCTCCTGGTTCGGCAAGAACCACAATACGCCGGCTTTCCAGGCCAGCGCCGACGGCCCCTTCGACCAGTGGCCCATCGGCATGGGCTTCGAGTACTTCTACGGCTTCATGGGTGGGGATACCAACCAGTGGCAACCGGCCAACCTCGCCCGCAATACGACCTACATCTATCCCTTTGTCGGCAACCCGAAGTATAATCTGATGACCGCCATGGCAGACGAGGCCATCGCCTACATGAACCGGATCAACACGCTGGCTCCGGACCAGCCCTTCTTCGTCTATTTCGTCCCCGGCGCCACGCACGCGCCGCATCACCCGACGCCGGAATGGATTAAGAAGATCAGTGACATGCACCTGTTCGACCAGGGCTGGAACAAGCTGCGCGAGCAGATCTTCGCCAACCAGAAAAAGCTCGGAGTGATCCCGGCCAACGCAAAACTGACCCCGTGGCCCAAGGACCTGCTGAAGGAGTGGGATCAACTCACCCCCGACGAGAAAAAGATGTTCATCCGCCAGGTGGATGTCTTCGCGGCGTACACGGCCTACTGCGACCACGAGATCGGCCGCGTCATTCAAGCCGTCGAGGACATGGGCAAGCTCGACAACACCCTGATCATCTATATCAACGGCGACAACGGCAACAGCGCCGAGGGCACCCTGATCGGCACGCCGAACGAAGTCGCCATGTTCAACGGCGTCATGGTGCCGGTGGAGGACCAGCTCAAGTATTTCTACGACGCCTGGGGCTCGGACAAGACCTATCCGCACATGGCGGTGGGGTGGACGTGGGCCTTCGACACGCCCTTCTCCTGGACCAAGCAGATCGCCTCCCACTTCGGCGGCGTGCGCCAAGGCATGGCGATCTCCTGGCCCAAGGTGATCACGGACAAGGGTGGCATCCGCAACCAGTTCCATCACATGATCGACATCGTCCCGACGATCCTCGAGGCGGCCAAGATCAAGCAGCCCAGGGTGGTGGACGGTATCAAGCAGAGTCCCATCGAAGGCGTGAGCCTGGTCTATACTTTCAACAAAGCTAATGCCAACGCCGCGTCGAAGCACAAGACGCAGTACTTCGAGATGATGGGCGACCACGCCATCTACCACGAGGGTTGGATCGCCAGCACCAAGGTCATGCGGCCGCCCTGGGACACGATGGGGCCGGTGAGTCAGGATCCTGCCGGGTTCCCCTGGGAGCTCTACGACCTCACTAAGGACTGGACGCAGTTCGACAACGTCGCGGCCAAGTACCCGGCGAAGTTGAAGGAGATGGAGAAACTGTTCTGGGCCGAAGCCAAAAAGTACCAGGTGCTGCCGCTGGATGCGACGGTGGCGACACGCCTCGTCACACCCCGGCCCAGCATTACCGCCGGCCGCCATGTGTTCACCTACTCCGGTGAGTTCACCGGTACGCCGAACGGCGATGCGCCCTCCATCCTCAACGCCTCCTACAACTTCAAGGCTGAGGTGGAGATCCCCCAGGGCGGCGCCGAGGGGATGATCGTCACCCAGGGTGGCCGCTTTGGCGGCTACGGCTTCTACGTGCTCAAGGGTAAGCCGGTGTTCCTGTGGAACCTGGTGGACCTGAAGCGGCTCCGTTGGGAAGGCGCCGAGGCGCTGACGCCGGGCAAACACACCCTGGAGTTCGACTTCAAGTACGACGGCCTGGGTATGGGCACCCTGGCCTTCAACAACATGAGCGGCATTGGCCGCTCGGGCACCGGGGTGCTCAAGGTGGACGGCAAGGAGGTCGCCACCCAGAAGATGGAGCGCACCCTGCCGCTGATCCTGGAGTGGGACGAGAACTTCGACGTGGGCGCCGACACTGGCACCCCGGTGAACGACGCCGACTACCAGATACCGTTCAAGTTCACCGGCAAGCTCAATAAGCTGACGCTGACCATCGACCGGCCCAAGCTGACGCCCGAGGATGTCAAGAAACTGGAAGCGGCAACGCGGAACAACAAGGTGAGCGAGTAGGGCAGTACCCCTAAGGCGCACGTGTCGATGGACGCCTGGGAGCGCGGTGCATCAGGGATCGCACCACGGCCATCGGGCTTCTCTCGACGCGTGCACGTGGCCACTTTTGCCCTCTCGACAGGAGGGCAAGATCTCAACGATCCAAGAAGGGGCAACCCCATGAAAACACTTAGCAAATTTTTTCCACGCCGGAACCGCGCTTACCGGGTGCTTCTCCTGGCGGCCGTGGTGGTATCCCTGTTGGCCGGGGCGGCGATGGCGATTGCGGCGGCCGCCGCGCCCCAGCTCATGTTCGTGCAGAGTGCGGATGATTTCAAGGTCGATGCTGCCAAGAGCACCTTCCGGCTGGTGAAGGTGAACCAGCAGACCTTGTATTTCTCGGACCGGCCGCAGCGCATCGCCGGGCATCTCAAGATGGCCGACTATCTCAAGGAATGGACCGCCAAAGCCGGCAAGGACAATTTTGGCGGTGATCCGCCGAACGCCACGCTGTCCGTCTATGAACCGGGAAAAGCTGACAATACCATTGTGGTGGTCAAGCTGACCAAGCCGGTGGTGGTCGGTGGGGACCTCATCTACACCTATAAAATAATCAACGGCACGATGCCCGCCAAAGGCGGTCCGACGGCGCTGTTCATCGATTGGATCGGGGTCGGCGGCGGTGTGGGCTTCGGTTTCCACGGCGTCGGCGTCGGCTTCCGCGGTCCCGGTTTTCGCTAGGATGGTGTCCTGGAATATCCTGGACCAATCCGGAGGCTAAAAACTCCGCCTCCCCTGGCGGGAGGGGGAATATGGCAGGTTAAGCGGCGACTTATTTAGGTTTCACCCTGACCCTCCCCCCCAAGGGGAGAAAATTTTTTTGAGGCATTCAGGCAAGATCTAGCGGGGACGCTTCCCTGGTTGGCGAGCTATCCGGGGTGTCATACTGCCGACGGGGCCCCGGATGGCCCAAAGGCAGCATCATTGGCAAGGCGCCTGAAGGCCTCAGGTGGAGAAGGAGAACCCTTTTTCAGTAAAAAGGTTTATGCAGATGTCCACGACTTCCGGGTCATATAAAATTCCGCGGTTCCGGGAAATCTCTTCCATGGCTTTTTCTATCCCCAGTGCCATGCGGTAGGGCCGGTGGGAGGCCATGGCCTCCACCACGTCCGCCACCCCCAGGATTTTGGCCTCCGGGATAATATCCGGCCCCGAGATGCCCTGGGGATACCCCGAACCGTTGAGGCGCTCGTGGTGCTGGAGAATTCCTTCGGCCAACGGGAAAGGGAAATCGACGTCTTTGATGATCTCATATCCCACCCGGGGGTGGTCCTTGATGAGAGTGAACTCCATGGGACTGATACGGCCCGGCTTGCTGAGAATCTCGGCGGGAATGGCGATCTTGCCGATATCGTGCAGGCACCCCATGACTCGCATGCCTTCGACCCGATCCTGAGAAAACCCCTTTTCCTGGGCGATGGCGACGGCCAACTGCGCCACCCGCCGTTGATGCCCGGCGGTATAGGGATCTCGCATCTCTACGGTCTTGGCCACCGCCAGGACGGTTCCGTCCAAAGCCTTGGTTAATTTTTCCAGGTTGTGCTGCACTTCGGCCTTGGCCCGCTGGCGTTCAACAATTTGCCAGACCACCTCCATCATCAGGGTCAACTGTTTGACGTCGGCGACCTCATAATCGGTGGCTTTATTGGCCACACCCGCGACCGCGACGATCCGGCCCTGGTGGAAAATGGGGACGGTGAGGAATTTGACGAGTTTAACGTGTCCCCAGGGGTACCCCTTTTTCCAGGAGTCGGGCCTCTGGAAATCGTTGACCGCGATGGGCCCGGCCTGGCGAACGGCGTCGCCCCAGATACCGGTTTCATCCAGGCGGAAAATGGTCTGGGGCGCCACTGCGGAGCACGCCGGCATCACGTCCCGGGACCAGGCTTGCAAAGTGAACTGTTTGCTCGCCTTGTCGTAGGAATAGATGTAACCGATCTGGCTGGCGGTCAGGGCAATGGCCTCCTCCAGGGCATAGTCCAACGACTCCTGGGTCGAAGTCGAGGGAAATTGGGAAATTTTCAAGAGGCTCGCCAACCTGGCCTCGTTGAGTCTTACTTCGGCTTCGGCCCGCTTACGGTCGGTGATGTCGAAAAAGAAGAGACGGGTTACCTGGAACTGCGGGATAAAATGGATATGAGCCGCAAAAACCGTTCCCGGAACTTCTACCTCTCGATAGAATTGCCTTTCCCCTCCCTCAACGGCCGCCTGCAGCATCTCTCTCAGGTCCGCGGGCAAGAAGGATTTCTCGTCCTGAAGGCCCAGTTTTCGGGCGGTTTCCAGGGCGGCGAAGTTGGCAAAGGTGATGTGGCCGGCGTTGTCAACTTCCATGACGGGGTTGGGGTTCAGTTGGGGGAACGACGCCAGGCGGGCGATTTCCTTACTGGCCCGCTGCCGTTCGGTGATGTCACGGGTGACGCTGAGAATGAGCTGGCGGTCCCCAAGGTCAATGAAACGGGCGTGGATCTCCACCGGCATTATCGATTCGTCTTTGCGGACATGGGCAGATTCAAAGGTGATCTCGCCTTGGGCGTGCAGGTCCTGGAGGATATTGGCCCGGGTGGCGGCATAATCCGGGGCAATGAGAATCCCGACGTCTTTGGCCAGCAGTTCTTCTCTCTCATAGCCCCGGTCTCGGTAAGCCGCTTCGTTGAGGTAGATAAAATGACCCTCCAGGTCATGCAAGAAGATAGAGTCGCTGGCGCCGTCCAGCAGCCGTTCCTTTAATTTAAGTTCGCTTTCCGCCTGCTTGCGGAGGGTGATATCGCTCAGGGTGGTGCGGCAGTGGAGCACCGCCCCCGCCTCAACCGGCACCGCCACGCTCTCCAGGGCGGCATAAAAAGGCGGCCCCAGGTGGCGCCGGACTTTCACTTCGCAGGTTTGCCGGCCCTGGTTCTCAAACACCTTCTGTAAGTGGGTGCGGCAGGACTCCCGGGACTCCGGCGCCACCCACCGGAAAGAGGACTGGTTGACCACCAGGCTCCGTTCGAGGCCCAATAACTGGGCCCCGGCAAGATTTACTTCGACAATCCTGCCCCTGCGGTCCAAGGTGAAGTAGCCCACGGGGGCAAAGTCATAAAGGTCGGCGTACCGGTCCCGGGCCCGGGTGATACTCTCCTGGGCCCGCTGGAGTTCTTCATTCTGCATCTCCAGTTCCATCTGATACATTTTCAGGTCGAGAACCAGGTGCTTAACGGCTGCGGGGGAGGTCTGGTCGAGCTCATCCGCCGCTCCCGTCAGGAACTTCTCAGTTCGGATCCGCAGATTTTGCGGCGGTTTTGTTCCCAAGTTTCCCCCATCCGTAGTATGTCCCACCAGTGGTGCTCCTGTGCCGGTGAAATAGGCGGGCCCTGCCGGGCTGGAGCCGGGTCCGGGGCGCGAAAGTCGAGGTCCTTTTAATCCGCAACCGTAAGGAGGTTGATCATCTGGCCAGCGACCACCCCTATGTTCCGGTATCGGCTTGAAATGGGTATGTGGTTAATTATTTTTCACCTGAACGCTCCCTGGCCTGGCGGCCGCAACCACGATGGGCGGGTTATGGAGGTCAAGTCCGCGCCCTGGCCCGGCATACAGGTTTTTTGGTTCTGCAGCGCTGATAAAGTAAGCCGCGCAGGCTGCGGAGGGGCGCCCCGGTACTCTGCCCACAAATGGCAAAAAATTTTCCCCAGATACCGCGGCATATAATACAATCGACAGGGGTCCGGACCGCCGCCTCACGGGGCCGGCTGTTTTTTTGCAGGCGAACCCGACCGTGGCCTGAGGCATTTTCCCCGGCAGCCCTGGATTTTTTTAGGATGATATCATGCCCCGCGACTGCCCTACATGCGACAAGACCTTAACGCGAATCCGCCGTAAACCCTGGATGCGCCGCCTTCCCGGCAGCAAACGTTACCAATGCAAGCGATGCGGCTCGGTTTACCTGTTGATCTTTAACCGCTGGCTGCTCAAATTCGGGCAGGCCCCTTAGGAAATGGCTGGTTTCCAAGGGTCCTGAGTCCTGGTGCTTTTCCCCCGGGACCCGGCCTGGACCAAATCCGGGCCGGGATTTTGGCTCCCGGGGCGTCCCATGAGCATAGATCCCGTCTTCACCTGGAAATATAAGGGAAAACCATGCGGCCCATGGCCATTCGCCCCGAGTGCTATCCCTGTCTGGAGCGTCTGGTGGAGCTGGCGGTGGAGCTGGCCACCCCGGACCCGGTGGTGCGGCGCCGGGCCGTGAAGATGGCCCGGGGCCTCCTGGACCGGGAGTTTGGCCCTGAGGCCATCCCCGCGGCCATCGCCAACCTGATGCTCCCGGCCATTTATCACTGCTCCGGGAACCGTGACCCGTTTGCGGTCCGGAAAGCCGCGGCTACCGCGATGGCGGCCCGGATGTACCCGCGTCTGGCCCCGGCTTACGGGGACGACCTGGAATCCCTGCTGCGCCTGGCCGCGGCGGGCAATGCCCTGGATTTTTTCCGGGATGAAGCGGAAGTGGCCCGGGAGATGCTGGCCCGGGTGGAGTTCGGGACCAAGCGGTCCCCGGCTTTCGCCAGGAACTGGCCGGCCCTCCCGGTCTGATCCTCTACCTGGCGGACAACGCCGGGGAGCAGTTCTTCGATCGGCCCCTGGTAAACTCCCTGCGACGCCGGGGCTGGCGGGTGCTCTACGCGGTGAAGGCCGGGCCCATCCAGAACGATCTCACCTTAGAGGACCTGGAGGCCTCGGGCCTGAGGGGCGCCCTGGAGCCGGTGGTGGACACCGGGGCCCGCACCGTGGGACTGGACCTGCGACGCGGTCGGCCCCGGCTTCCGGGAGCTCTATGACGCCGCCCGGATCATCCTGGCCAAGGGCATGGGCCATTTCGAGACCATGAGTCATCTGGCGTGACCCGAGGCTCTGGTTTCTGCTGCAGGCCAAATGCGGGCCCGGTGGCCCAGGCCCTGGGGGTGGACGGCAACACCTTCGTGTTCGAGCGGAGCCCGGCGATTTCCCTTGACTCCCGGGGCGAAACGGGATAGAATAAAGACACTTACAGGTCCTATCGGTTAAAAGGGAAGACGGTGCAAAACCGTCGCGGTCCCGCCGCTGTAATTGGGGACGAAACCGGCTGAAAGCCACTGGGGTGAAGCGAAGGCCCCGGGAAGGCGCCGGGAGTAGGTCGATCCAAGAGCCAGAAGACCTGCCTGTAAGATGGACGGACGGGCTGCGCGTCACACGGCCCGGCCGCCGACTTGAGGACCAAGTAAGACGGGTGCAATCCTCAATTCCCTCGACTGCCGGGAATTGGGGTTTTTTATTCCTGAGGGGGAAAGACAGCCCGGCCGGCGGGAGTTTTCGCCTCACCCGCCCCTGGCCGGTTGCAAGACTTGAGGCGGTCTGCTTCACGGGGTTTCGCCCCGCTTCTTATCCACGGCGCCCTGGCGGCCCCGGTTGCGGTGATGGGTGGCGCCATGCACCAGAACCGGGGGCGCCAGGATTTTTTTGGGGCCGCCCTTTGTTTACCCTCCCGGGTACCGGCCCTGATAATGTTATGTTCCGGCCGGCCTTTACCAACGGCCTAAAATGATTAGCATCAAACTCAAGGAGGACTCAGGCGGAGGTCGCCGCGGGTCCAGCGAAAAACATGAGGAGGGCAACGGATGCCGGAGATTACGGTAAAAGGCATGAGCTGCGGGCACTGCGTCGCGGCCATGACCAAGGCCATGGCGAGTCTGCCAGGGGTAAGCGACGTTGCGGTGGACCTGGGCAGCGGCCGGGTAAGTTATGCCTGCGCCGCCCCCATTCCCCGGGGAGGACCTGGACCGGGTGGTCAAGGCGGCGGGGTTTGAATTGGTGTGACCCTGAAGCTCAGGCCGATACGGTTCAAGGTGTCTTCTCAGGAACTGGAGGGTATTGCTTGCATTTTTACCGGCTTCCTTCATGCTGAGCGTGGGGAAGCATGGCGTATTTCGAGATTCTGCGGTCGCCTTTGGCTCCCTCAGAATGACAAGAGCGATGAAGGCCCGGTCCCTCCTGGTGCTTAAGTGCACGGCATTGAAGCTCAGGCGGCTTGCAGTTCAGCCCGCCAGAAAATGTGGTGGACCGGGCGCAAGGTTCCGGGAGCCTCAGGGCCCGCGGCCTGGCGGAGGGGCTGGGCAAACTCCGGAGCCGGCAGGGCATGGTGGCGCCGCACGGTTTGATAACCCCAGATAGACGAAGGGGAAGGGCAGTCCGGTCTCCCGGGCGAAGGCCCTGAGGTCCCGGAGCGAGGCCTCCCGGCGCAGTTCATAGACCCAGGCCCGGCCCCCGGGGGCCAGCACCCGGCGCAGTTCCTGCAGCCCGGCCACCGGGCAGGGCCAGATGTGGAAGCTGAAGGTGGCGACGACCTGGCCGAAAACCCCGGACGGAAAGGGCAGGCGGCAGGCGTCGGCCACGAGCCACCGGGGCGCGGCCAGGGGAGCCAGGCCCCGGTGCCGGGCCCGGCGGATCATGTCGGGGGAGAAATCCAGGCCCCAGAGACTGAGGTCGGGGCGCACCCGGGCCAGATAACCCAGGAGATAGCCAGGGCCGGTGCCCACATCCAGGAGCCGGGTCCCCGGGGGCAGGCTCCCGGCCAGGTCATTGATGAAACGCCGGTAGATCAGGCGCATCAGGGACCCCCGGGCCAGGCGGGCGTAGAGCCAGGGCGGCGGTTCCAGGTGTTGGCCCCGGGACATTGGCGTCAAGGCGATTCTCCAGGCATTTTATGGGTTCCCCGCAGCATTGGCAAACCTCTTGCCAACGATACTAGTCAGGCTGAGGGCGGCTCATCATCCTGTTTGGACCGGCAGCCGCGATCCGGCGCGCCCCGCAGGATGACAAAATGGCCAGGCAGAGAGCGCTCAAGGTGCGATTTAAAAAGTTATTCTTTGCAGCTCCAGGCTTTACGGTGAACCCGTCATCCTTACCTCCCCGCCGGGAAACAGCGCAGGGTGAGGGCGGTGTCACCCAACGGAGCCACCCCTCACCTCAACCCTCTCCCCCCCCAGGGGAGAGAGAGTTCTAACCGCCACCGGTTTCAGATTGCCTCGCCTCCCACTCATATCAAGTTAGCGGTGCAATGAAACAAACCTCTTGATCTCACGCCTAAAGGCTGTTTCAGGCCCGCCTCTTCATGGCGAACATGGTATAAAGCCTTGCGGCTCCGTTTTTCATCGGCTGTCTGCCACCGCCCAGACGAGACGCCGGTGCCACCGGTTTGATGGCGACGTCGCATCAGTCAGATCAGACCGCTGCCCAGGGCAGCGGCAATGGCCAGGAGCATGAGGGCCACCAGGAGTTGCACCAGGCGCAGGGTCACTTTGCGCATCAAGCGGTTGCCGAGCCAGGCCCCGGCGAAGGCGGCCAGGATCGCCGTGGCCAAAAGCAGCGGTTGCCACCAGGTCGCAGCCCCGGCAAGGTCAGACCCGTACATGACGATCCGGGGAATATCCACCATCAGGGAGATCACCACCCCGGTGGCGATAAAGCTTTCTTTGGTCAGCCCCGCCTTGATGAGAAAGGCGCTGCGCAGCGCCCCCTGATGTCCCGACAGCCCCCCGAAAAAGCCGCTTAACATGCCGCCCAGGGGGAGATACCGGGGCGGCAGGGAGAACGCGCGCCCGAGGGCGCCAGCTCGACCAGGGCAAAGACCACCATCAGTGCCGCCACCACCAGCTTTACCGGCATGACGTGGGCTTCCCGGCCGCAAACCTGGTAAGGAAGAGCGGCTGGAGGTCCGACAGGTAGAGGAGCACCCAGGCCCCGATGAGCGCGGCGAGGATGGCGGGGAGGCCGAATTTGATCACCACGGCCCGTCGGCATGGCGGCCCAAGAGCCAGCATTTGAAGAGATTGTTCAGGGCGTGGACCACGGCGGTTAAGGCGATGGCCAGGTCGATGGGAAAAAACAAGACCATGACCGGCAACAGGAGGGTCCCCAGACCGAACCCGGAGAACAGGGTCAAGCCCGAAGCCAGAAACGCGGCCAGACAGATGAGGAGGTAGGGCATAGGAGCTATCAGGCAGTCGGTTCGCAGTCGACTAAAGATGGTTCGGCGTTGCCGAACTCACGGCCGAACTAATCTTACCCTGAATCGCCATTGACCAGAGAGATATTTTTTTGTAGCCAGACCCATAGTTACCGCAATTCTTCAAAGCACGGTTAGGGCGGGAAACAGCGGTCGGAGCCATCAACCGTTCACTCCAAAATACCTTTCCCCGGATTCCCAAGGCACTTTCACGCCCTGCACCCTCATCCGGAAATGGCAGGCGACCCAGTGGTCCGGCGCCGTCTCCCGGAAGGCGGGGACCGTGTCCCGGCAGAGGGGGAACTGGGCCTCGGGGCAGCGGGGGTGGAAGGGGCAGCCCGGGGGGACGTTGACCGGGCTGGGGGGCTCGCCCTTGAGGACCGGGGGGTTGAAGGTCCGCTCGGCGGTGGGCCGGGGCACCGCGGCCAGCAGGGCCTCGGTGTAGGGGTGCAGCCGGCCGGCGGCCAGGACCGCACGTGCGGCCATTTCCATGAGGCGGCCCACGTACATCACCGCCACCCGGCTGCTGATCTGGGAGATGACGCTCAGGTCGTGGGAGATGAAGAGATAGGTGAGGCCGTGGCGCTGCTGGAGTTCGGCCAGGAGATTGAGTATCTGGGCCTGGATGGAGACGTCCAGGGCGGAGACGGGCTCGTCGGCCACGATGAGGCGGGGCTTCAGGGCCAGGGCCCGGGCGATCCCCAGGCGCTGGCGCTGGCCGCCGCTGAATTCGTGGGGATAGCGGTCCAGGACGTCATCGGTCAGCCCCACTTCCTTGAGGAGTTCCGCCACCCAGGCCCGGCGCTCGGGGCGGCGGCCCAGGTTATGGATGACGAAGGGCTCTTCCAGGATCTGGCCGACGGTCATGCGGGGGTTGAGGGAAGAATAGGGGTCCTGGAAGATGATCTGGATCTGGCGCCGCAGCTCCTTTAAGCGATGGCGGGAGACCCCGGCCAGGTCTTCCCCGGCGAAGACGATGCGGCCTCCGGTGGGGGGCAACAGGGCCAGCACCAGGCGGCCCAGGGTGGACTTGCCGCAGCCGGACTCCCCCACCAGCCCCAGGGTCTCCCCGGGGGTCAGGTCAAAGCTCACGCCGTCCACCGCCTTGAGCACCGGGCCTTTACCCCAGGCCCCGGCCAGGTGGAAGAAGCAGCTTAAGTCCTGGGCGGATAAGAGTTCAGACATGGGATATTTTTAGACGCATGGTAATTTTTTATGAACCTGTTGCCGCTACTTACTCGACGGTAAATAAATTCTGTAACACGGTTGAAAAAATTGTCATGGTTGCAAAAAGTTTTGTCGTACGCCCCCCCCTCACCCTAGCCCTCTCCCCCCGGTGGGTGGAGAGGGGATAAGAGGAATGTACTGTTGGCAAACGCGATGAGCAAGATGCCCGACTGCTAGACAAAATTCCAACACCGCACCGTATGGCCGGGGCTCACTTCGGCCCAGGGGGGGGCTTCCAGGCAGCGGCCGTGGGCCAGGGGGCAGCGGTCCCTGAAGAGGCAGCCCGGGGGGCGGCTCCTTCGGCAGGTGGCCTTCGATGGCCGAGAGGATTTCCCCGGGGGGGTGGCTGAAATCCAGCCGGGGCACGGAATTCAGCAGTCCCACGGTATAGGGGTGGTCGGGCTGGCGGAAGAGTTCCCCGGTGGGGGCCTGCTCCACCATGAGGCCGGCATACATCACTGCCACCCGGTCGGCGGTCTGGGCCACGATCCCCAGGTTGTGGGTGATGAACAACACCGCCAGCCCCAGTTCCGCCTTGAGGCGGGCCAGCAGGGCCAGGATCTGGGCCTGGATGGTCACGTCCAGGGCGGTGGTGGGCTCATCGGCGATGAGCAGTTCCGGGTCGCAGGCCAGGGCCATGGCCAGGAGGGCCCGCTGGCGCAGGCCCCCGGAGAGCTGGTGAGGGTATTGGCCCAGGCGGTGCACGGCGTCGGGGAAGCCCACCCGGGCCAGGGCCGCGGCCGCTTCCCGCCAGGCCGCAGGGCCGGACATGCCCCGGTGAAGGCGCAGGGCCTCGGCCACCTGCTCTCCGATGGTGAGGACCGGGTTGAGGGCGGTCATGGGTTCCTGGAAGACCATGGCGATGTGGTCACCCCGGATCTGGCGCATCCGGGCGTCGGGGCACCGGCCCAGGTCTTCCCCCTGGAAGCGAATTTCGCCGGTGACCGCGGCCGGGGGGGCCTGGAGGAGCCGCAGAATGGACATGGCGGTGACGGTCTTGCCGCAGCCGGACTCCCCCACCAGGCCCAGGGTTTCGCCGGGGGCCAGGTCGAAGCTCACCCCGGCCACGGCGCGGACATGGCCCCGGGCCCCGGTGAAATTGACCGTGAGATCCTTTACCTCCAGCAACGGGGAGGCGTCCGGCAGGATCGCTATATTATTTGCCTGATGACTCAAATAATGCTCCGGCTCAATCTTTCTCGATAAGCAAATCCAGATATCGAATCGCACGAGAAAAGGTGGAATTGAAGCACCCGCGTGGACGCCCTCAATTCAGGGCGGACACAGAGGTCCGCCCCTACAAAAAAATCATTGGTTGGCCAGGTGGTATGAAACGCCTGAGTGTCCCCCACGGTTACCCCGCCGTACCCGGAGCCTCGTTGAGGGGCAGCTGAATGGTAAAGGTGGTCCCCCGACCCGGGGTGCTGGCCACCGAGAGGGTGCCGCCGTGCTCCTGGATGATGCCCTGGCAGATGGCCAGCCCCAGGCCGGTGCCCTTTTCCTTGGTGGTGAAATAGGGCTGAAAAATATTGGCCGCCACCTCGGGAGACATGCCCTCGCCGGTGTCGGCGATGCTGATTTCGACTTTGCCCCCCTGCACCCGGCTGGTGATGGTGATCTCCCCGCCTTGGGGCATGGCCTCCAGGGCGTTTTTCAAGAGATTGATGAGCACCTGGTGCACCTGTTTGGGGTCGAAGGTCACGGGGGGCAAGGGCGTTTCCTCCACCCGGCGCACCGTGACCTGGTGATCAGCAAAGGTATCCTGGAACAGTTCCAGGGCGGCGCTGAGGGCGGCGCCAATCTGCCCCGGGCGCTTGACGGCCGGCGAGCGGCGGACAAATTCCCGCATTTCGGCCACCATCTCTTCCAGCTGGCTTACCTCTTCGGCCATAATGGACAGCTTGTGGCGGGACTTGTCGTCCAGGTCCGGGACCTTGATCAGCTCCCGGGCGTACCCCCCGATGGTGAGCAGGGGGTTTTTGATTTCATGGGCGATGTGGGCCATGGTATTGCCCACCGCGGCCAGGCGTTCGGTATGGAGCACCCGGTCTTCCATCTCCTGATATTCGGTGATGTCCCGAATGATGCCGGTGAAATAGAGGTTGTCCCGAATCTCGGCCACGGAAAAGGAGATGCTGATGGGGAATTCCCGGCCGTCCCGGCGCTGGGCGCTGAGGCGGGCGTGCGTGCCGATCATCCGGGCCTCCCGGGTGGCCACATAGCGGCGCACGTAAACCCGGTGTTCGGCCTTATAAGGGGGCGGAATGATGATGGTTAAGTCCTGGCCCAGGGCTTCGTCCCGGGTGTAGCCGAACATCTGCTCGGCGCCCCGGTTGTAGCCGACGATGATGTGGTCCTCGCTGATGGTGACAATGGCGTCGCTGGCGCTGTTGATAATGCCGGAGTTGATTTCCTGCTTCTGGCGCAACTCCTGGAACTGGCAGACCAGTCCGTTCAGGAAATGGGCGGCGGGACCGGTGACGAGGCGGTCCGCCTGCTCCGGGGAAAAATCGGCCAACCCGGCGGTCATGAACTGGCCGTCCAGGATGAGGTCGAAGGCGCCGGGGGCCAAATCGGGAAGCGGGTTCACCTGGCAGCCGGGGGCGACCTCGGGTTTGCTGCCGTACAACACCAACTCCACCGGCGGATAGCCTTCCACGGAGAAGGGCAGGGTGACGGCGTGGCAGACGAATTCCTGCCCGTTCAGGACGATGGCGATGCGGATGGGTTTGGGGATAGTAGTCATTTTGTCAGTGAGCGGTGAGCCGTGAGCTCACGGCGATTCAGTCAACCGGTTATAGCATGTGCCATGAATTCATTCCACCGGCAGATTCTTAAATCCCCCTAAATCCCAGCAGTGTCCGGTTAGGTTTTTGCATGGGAGGCTGCTTGTCATACGCTGTCCGACAATTATTAAATTTGTAGGCACCCTTTTTACTCCGAGAAGATTACTTTCCCCTCACCCCGGCCCTCTCCCCCATTGGGAAAGAGGGGGAAAAGTGGAACTGATTTAATGCCTGATGATTACTAAACCCGGCGACCTCCTCTACCCCGCTCTCCGCCCGCTTCGGGGGAAGAGGGTTGGGGTGAGGGGGGCAGGACGGCCGCAGGCAATTTCCTAACCGGACAGTGCTGCATAAATCCCCCTTTTCCAACGGGGGACGTTAAAACCAATTCCTGGTGGTTCTGCCCTCGGTCAACCTGGCGCTATCCACGGTTTTCCTCCAGGGAGGACGTCCCGGCCGGGGAGGGCTCCTTGAGGGGCAGCTGGATGGTGAAGGCGGCCCCCCGGCCCGGGGTGCTGTCAACCGAGATGCAGCCGCCGTGCTCGGCGATGATGTTCTGGCAGATGGCCAGGCCCAGTCCGGTCCCCTTTTTCTTGGTGGTGAAATAGGGCTGGAAAATATTGCCCGCCACCTCCGGGGCCATCCCTACGCCGGTGTCGCTGACGGTGACCTCTACCTTGTCCTCCCGGACCCGGCTGGCAATGGTAATTTCGCCGCCTTTGGGCATGGCCTCCAGGGAGTTTTTGAACAGGTTGACGAGCACCTGGTGCACCTGCTTGGCGTCAAAGGCCACGGGAGGCAACGGGGTTTCCTCCACGCGGCGCACCTGGATATGGTGCTCCCTGAAGGTATCCTGGAAGAGTTCCAGGGCCTCTTCAATCACCGCATTGATCTGCCCCGGGCGCTTGACGGTGGGGGGGCGGCGCACAAAATCCCGCATTTCGGCCACCATCTCCTCCAGGTGGCTCACCTCCTCGGCGATGACGGACAATTTCCGGCGGGCCGGGTCGTCAAAACCTGGGGCCTTGAGAAGCTGCCGGGCAAACCCCCCGATGATCAGGAGAGGATTTTTGATTTCGTGGGCGATATGGGCCACGGTATTGCCCATGGCCGCCAGGCGTTCGGACTGGAGCAACCGGTCTTCCATGGCCTTATATTCGGTGATGTCCCGCATGATGGCGGTAAAATAGAGATCGCCCTGAATTTCGGCCACGGAAAAGGAGATGCTCAGGGGAAATTCCTGTCCGTCCCGGCGCCGGGCATTGAGGCGCCGCTGCCGGCCCAGGACGTGGGCCTCCCGGGTGGCCAGATAGCGCTGCACGTAGTTCCGGTGGACCTCGGTGAAGGGCGGCGGAATGATGAGTTTCAGGTCCTGGCCCAGGGCTTCGGCCCGGGTGTAGCCGAACATCACCTCGGCGCCCCGGTTGTAGCCGACGATCACGTGCTTCTCATCGATGGTGACGAGGGAGTCGGTGGCGCTCATGATGATGCCGGAGTTGATTTCCTGCTTCTGGCGCAACTCCTGGAGCTGGCAGACCACGGTTTTCAGGAAACTGGCGGCGGGGCCGGCGACGAGGTTGCCCGCCTTTTCCGGGGAGAAGTCGGCCATGCCGGCGGTGAGAAACTGGCCGTCCAGGATGAGATCGAAGGCCTCAGGGTGCAAATCCGGCAGGCCGGCCACCGTCAGGCCGGGGGCCGGGGCCTCGGGCCGGCGGCCGTAGAGGACCAGGTCCACCGGCGGGTACCCTTCCAGGGAAAAGGGCAGCATGACCGTGTGGCAGACGAATTCCTGGCCATTTAAGACGATGGCGATGCGGATGGGTTTGGGGGCGGTGGCCATTTAAATTTGTTATCTTTTCGTGGACTGTTGTCGCTTAATGGATAGCCATTGGCTTGAGGTCAGGAGCCTCGAAGAGGGCGCCAGGGTTCATTTATTTAGGAAAATAAAGAATTCCAGTCCATCCTAATCTGAAATATATAAAGCTGGCCGAGAGTTCACCCACTTATGGATACAACGTTGATTTCCTGTACTCGGGATAGAGGCTTGGTGGGTTTTTCTATGGTAAAAAATACATCCGCTTTTGCTTCAATCGCAGTTTCAGCGTGCAAAGCGTCCATGGCGCTAAGCCCATATCGGCAGGCCAATCCTATCGCCTGAGTGGTCGTTGAGGGCGTCGCTTTTACCTGAATCGAAGCACTATCTATGAAGGTTTCCATGAACTGAACCTCTTCGTGAAAACCGTGAAATGTGGGCTTGGGGATCACCTCCAGCTTGAGGTAGTCGCTTATTATGAATTCACGATCTAGATCCTCAATGATCTCCATAGATTTTTGTAAAAGCTCAGCATTCCCCCGCCATGCGGCGATAAGAATATTAGCGTCAACAAATGTTTTGATCTTCGTCATTATGCTACTTCTCCGCGTCGGCGATTTACTTCGTCAATGATCTCATGAGCATCTAATAGTGTAAGCCCCTTGGCAATAGCTTGGTTGCGAAGATCCATCAACTTTTTGCCCAGAGCGGTTCTTGGCCGGTAACTGGGTTCTTCCGTGGAATCTCTCGCGGTAACCCGGCATGCAGGAAAAGAAGATCCGGATGCTTCTATATATCTGTAGTGATGTCTCTGCGGAGGAATTACAGCAGTCGAAGCATCAGGACCATAGGGCAAAAGCACCATAGCAGTCATTACAGCAGAAGCTGTTAACATACTATAAGTTCCCTCTGAATCAAGGCGTGCGAATATCTCTTCGGTTACCGACATACAAGCCTCAATATTCGGGTTCAAGATGATCGATCGTTTCATCAGTTAAAATATGAAAAAACAGATTCTTATTGAGCTGATGTGCCCTATCAAGTAGGGGTGGGAACTCTACCCAGAATGCGCCCGGTTCTCTCTGGGAGATCGTATCTATATCAAGTAATAGTCCTTCAAAACGTTCTCCCGTTGAAAGAACCGCTTGGGCAGAAGATATGATCTGTACAATTTGTAAGAATCCGTTCTCTCGTAGCTCTGTGCGCAACTGGACATTCTTACTGGTTAGGTCATGAGTTCCCAGCTTCACTACAACTCGCAGAGGCTTAAGAGAAGGACTTTCAGTTAATGGAATAATATCAATATACTTGAGTGAAAACCGTTCTGGTTGAGTGATCAAGGAAGTTTCTTTGAGTATCTCGGCCAACTCCATGATCTTGGGTTCGAAATTTCCCCATCCCGTATACGGGAAGCGGCAGCTAAGGGATACGACATGCCCCCCAATTGAATCGAGTTTGGGCTGCCTTCCAGTCGAACGGTCGGCTCATATCGCAGTTTCCCATCCTGCTGAACAATTGCAGACGGTAGGTCAGCAGCTGGCAAACGCTCAATTTTAGGGAATTCGATTTCTATAGCCTTATAGATCAAGCCGGGCAACAATTCTGCGACAGAATCCCTATCGCTGGTGAATCGAATTTCCCATATCGCCTCTAACAATGGCTCTTTTCTGAGCCGCTTCGGTACAGATTTACCGGTCTCAGTCATACCAAGCTCCGCTCAAAACCATTGAAAGATTTATTAATAGCTACTTCCTCTTGAGCATTGCGGTAAATTTACGCCAGCGTTCCCGTCAGAACCTTTTCCCTTAGCAAGCGGCGTCTCCCAGTGGCCTTCTGGGGAGCTGGCAAGATGATGAGTGAGGCGTTCATGGGGGAGGTCCTCCTTCCGCAAGTTTTGAGAAGATAAGTTTCAGCAAATCTCCGGAACCATGGGAGGTCGGGAGAAGGCAGCCTCTGCCTCTTACGGTAGCCGCGTCGGCTCATGACCTCAGTTGATCTACTCTTCATAGCGTTTGAACACCAGGGCCGCATTGGTGCCGCCGAATCCGAAGGAATTGGACAGGACATGGCGGATATCGGCGGAACGGGCCTGACCGGTGACGATATCCAGCCCGGCACAGGCCGGGTCCAGGTCATCCAGGTTGATGGTGGGGGGCACCTTGCCGTCCCGGATGGACAAGACGGAAAAAATGCTCTCCACCGCGCCGGCGGCGCCCAGGAGGTGGCCGGTCATGGACTTGGTGCCGCTCACCTGCAGGTCGAGAGGCTTGATCGCCAAAAATCTCCTTCAAGGCCCAGGTTTCGTTGCGATCGCCCACGGGCGTGGCGGTGGCGTGGGGGTTGACGTAATCAATGTCGGCGCCGGTGACCCCGCCATCTTTCATGGCCGCCTGAATGCAGCGCCTGGCGCCCTCCTTGTCCGGATCGGTGATGTGGTGGGCGTCGCCGGTCATCCCGAAGCCGATGATTTCGGCATAGATATTGGCGTTGCGGGCCAGGGCGTGCTCCAGTTCTTCCAGGATCAGGATGCCGGAGCCTTCGGACATGACAAAGCCGCAGCGCTTGAGATCAAAGGGCCGGCTGGCGGCTTCGGGGTGGTCGTTGTAGCCCGCGGCCAGGGCCCCCATGCGGAAAAAGGCCGAGATAGTCAGGATGGTCACCGCGGCCTCGGTGCCCCCGGCGGCCATGAGCTCCGCTTCCCCCATTTGGATGGAACGGTAGGCCAGGCCGATGGCATGGGCCCCGGCGGCGCAGGCGGTGGACAGGGCCATATTGGGACCCTTGGCTTTAAAGCGGATGGAGACGTTGCCCGCGGCCAGATTGGGGATCATCTTGGGGACCAGGAAAGGGGAAACCCGGCGGACCCCTTCGGCCATGAGTTTCTTGACCCCTTCCTCCCAGGAGCTGACCCCGCCCATGCCACTGGCCATGATCACCCCGGCCCGCTCCGGGTCCTCCGCCTCCAGGTTGAGACCCGAGTCATGCACCGCCTCGACGCTGGCGGCCAGGGCGAACTGGGTAAAGCGGTCGGTATACTTGATCTGCTTCAGGTCTTCCTTGGTGACTTCTTTTTTGCGGGCCTGCAAAATTTCTTTCAGATCGAAATTTTCGATCACCCCGCCGATGACGGGGAAATCGTCCGGAATGCGGTAGCTGTTCCCTGAGTTCGGGATTGAAGCGTTTCAGGCGTCTCACCCCGGATTGACCGGCCAACAGGCGGCTCCAGACGGTGGGTACGTCGAGCCCCATGGACGTCACCATGCCCACGCCGGTAACCACCACCCGCCGCATCCGTTTTTGTGCACCCACATGTATTAAGAACCTCTCCCACAGTCAACGCGTAAGTATTATCCGGGCGCCTCTCAATGGGCATGATTGTCGGCTCCCCGGGAGGAGCCAAATAGACAATTAGGTTAATGATTCATTGCCATTGTAAATTACTCGTGTTACTATTGCAACGGGTTTCCGGCCAGCGACTGAGAGCCGGTGCCAGCCGGGATTTCAGGGGCGGGACCGCAACCCATTTGTCCCAGTATCCTTTAATCAGCCACTGACCGATGGATTGCCGGGTAGAGACATACTCCGGGTTTCGACTCCATGAACGCCCCCGGCGTTTCACCTGGGGCGGGACCTGGCTGGAAGTGCGACCGATCATGGACCAGTGGGTGGCTCCGGGTTATCTCTGCTTTAAAGTCAAGGCGGCGGATCGCGTCTATCTCCTGAAATACCATCAAGCTCAAGATGCCTGGGAGGCAGAGTTGGTCAGGTCCGCGGCCATTCTCCCGGCCGATGGAGAAATTTTGCCATTTACTTTTCAAGAGGTTGCAGGGTAAAATTAGCTATTTTGGGAAGGCCGATTCGCCTGAGATGTCTTCTTAGTCTGGTCGCTCAGTCTATACCCAATAAAGAGGATTTCCTATGAAATGTCAAAGTGAATCCGCGTTACATGGAACAATTATATTCATTTTATTCGCCGTTCTATGAATATGTTTTCGGCAAACTCCTGGGCCCCGGCCGGCGCAAGGCTTTTAAGTACGTGCCCCGGCAGCCTCATCAGCAGGTCCTGGAGATCGGTGTGGGTCCCGGCTACCACCCTGGATTTTTACCCTCCCGCGAACCAGGCTTGTGGGCATCGACATTTCCCAGGCCATGATCGACCGGGCACGGGCAAAAGCCGCCAATCTCAACAGCGGCAGCCGTTTCGACTTTCACGTCATGGACGCCACCCACCTGGATTTTCCCGACAATCATTTCGACCTGGTCATGGCGGCGTACGTGATCACCACGGTCCAGGATCCCTATAAGGTCTGCCGGGAGATCCACCGGGTAGTCAAGCCCGGCGGCCAGATCATTGCGGTTAATCACACCCGTTCTCAAAACGGCAGCCTCTGGGGCCGCGTCGAGGACGTGATGGCCCCGGTTTTTGTCCGGGTCGGCTTTACCACCGATCTGGACGTCATCCGGGTCATGAAAGACGTGGGCATTGCCGTGCAAAAGACCGTACCGTGCAATCTGCTGAATACCGGCCGGATCATTATGGGCACCAAATCATAGGAGCAAGACCCGGCGCCGGCCTCCGGCCGGCAGGCGGAGGTTGGGCAACTAAGGCATGTTCACTCTCGTGATCAAAGGGTTGAGTGCCTCCTACACTCAGGAGAACACCATGAAAATCGATAAAAATTCATTTGTCACCATCGATTATCTCATCAACCTGGGTGAGGACGAGACCTATCCTCCCGATGGGAAGCCGGAGGAGATCTCTTTCTGTATGGGCGGGGGAGCGATGCCTCCGGGTCTGGAAGAAGCCCTGATTGGCATGGAAGAAACGAACGAAAATAGTTCACCTCTCGGCCGAACAGGCCTACGGCGAATTTGACGACGAACTGCTCATGGAAGTTCCCCGCTCCGACTTCGCTCCGGAGGTGGAGTTGAAGCCCGGGCCTGGTATTCGAGACCGAAAACGAAGACGGCCAACCGGTATGTATTTCATCGTGCAAGAAGTGCGGCCCGAAACCGTGCTCATCGACTTCAACCATCCCCTGGCGGGCAAAGACCTGGAAGTTTCCTTTACCATCCGCCAGGTGCGGGAGGCCACCCCTGAGGATCTCAGAGAGGAAGAAGCCTGCAGCTGCTCTGAATGCCAGGAAGGAGGCTCCCACCAGCATTAAGAGGAGGGCAATTGATGACCTTTCCCTGGGCGCGGCATTATGACCCGGGAGTGCCTCTCGACGGTGGGGCCGGTCACCACCTCCTTGCCGTCCGCTGTTGCTGCAAGCGGCGGAACGATCTCCCCAAGCCCCGGCCCTGGTGTTTTTCGGCCGGACCATCACGTATGGCGAACTCAATACCCGGACCGCCCGCCTGGCCCACGCCTTGGAGGACCTGGGTCTGGCCCCCGGGGAACGCCTGGGCATTTTCCTGCCCAATACCCCGCAACTGGTCATCGCTTACCATGCCGCCCTGCGCCTGGGCGCGGTGGCGGTGATGCTCAATCCCCTGCTGAGCGCCAAAGAACTGGCCCACCAACTGGCCGACTCCGGGGCCCGGCGGCTGGTGCGTTCTGGACCACTTTCTGCCTAAGCTGGAGGAGATCCGCGGCCCAGGTCGATCTGAGCCACGACCATCATCACCAGCCTGACGGATAGCCTCCCCTGGCCCCTGTCCTGGCTCTATCCCTTCAAGGCCCGGCGGGACGGCCTGGCCACGGGTTTCGCGCCGGGGCCGAAGCGCTACTCCTGGCGGGAGTTGCTGAAACATCCCCTCCGGCCCGCCCCGCCTCTGCCGGACCCCGGGGACCTGGCGGTCCTGCAATATACCGGCGGCACTACCGGCACCCCCAAGGCGGCCAGGCTGACCCACGGCAACCTCATGGCCAACGTGGCCCAGATCAACGCCTGGCTGCCCCAGGTGCGGTTCGGCGGCGAGCGCCTGATGGGCCTGCTGCCCTTTTCCGCACTCCTTCGGGCTGACCGCCTGTCTCAACTGGCCCATGTCCCAGGGGGCCATGATTATCGTGCTTGCCCCGCTTTGAGATCGGCAGCTTCTATCAAGGCCATGCAGAAATACCGGCCCACCATGCTGCCCGGGGTCCCCACCCTGTTTGTGGCCCTGATCAACGACCCCCGCCTGCCCAAGCTCGACCTGTCCGCCCTCTGGGCCTGCATCAGCGGTTCGGCCCCCTTGCCCCTGGAAGTGCGGGACCGCTTCGAGGCCTTGAGCGGCTGCACCATGATGGAGGGCTACGGCCTGACCGAGGCCGCGCCCATAACCCATCTCAATCCCGTCCGGGGGAAAAGGCCGCCCGGCAGCATGGGCATCCCCCTGCCCAGCACCCTGGCGAAGGTGGTGGACCAGGAGACCGGCGACCGGGGAACTCCCTCCCGGGGGAGTGGGGGAACTGGTCATCCAGGGCCCCCAGGTCATGGAGGGGTACTGGCGGAACCCCGAAGAGACCGCCCTGGTCCTGAGGGACGGCTGGCTTCACACGGGGGATCTGGCCCGCATGGACGAAGACGGCTATTTTTATATCGTGGAGCGCAAGAAGGACCTGATCATCGCCGGGGGCTATAAAATCTATCCCCGGGAGGTGGAGGAGGTGCTCTACCAGCACCCGGGGGTGAAAGAGGCCGCGGCCTTGGGAGTGCCCGACGCTTACCGGGGGGAAACGGTGAAAGTGGTGATTGTGCCCCGGAAGGGGGCGAGGCTCACCGCGGCCGACATCGAGGCCCACTGCCGCCGCTTGCTGGCGGTCTACAAGGTTCCCAAGATCATCGAGTTCCGGTCCGAGTTGCCCAAAAGCGCGGTGGGCAAGGTCCTGCGGCGGGAACTCAAGGAGGCCGGCACTGGCCCGGCCTCGACCCCTCAGTCTTGACCTTATGGATCTGCGACGCCTGCTCCGCTACCACTGGCTGAAATTCTTCCGACTCCAGGAGGACCCCCGGAACCTGGCCTGGGGTATGGCCCTGGGAGTCTTTATCGGCGTCACCCCCACCATCCCCTTTCATACGGTGGCCGTCCTGTTCCTGGCCGCCCTGTTGCGGGTCTCCCCGGTTACCGGGTTTATCGGCATCCAGATCGGCAATCCCTTGACCGTGGGGCCCATCTATATCGCCTCCTACAAGGTGGGGCAATTCCTGTTGTATCGCGGCAAGCCCCTGGTGTTCCCGGAAACCTTCAGTTTTAAGGCCTGGATTTGCGTGCTCTGGCAAGGGGGGGTAGCCTTGCAGGTGGGCGGGGTCATCCTGGCCATTCCTCCGGCCATCGTGGCCTATTTTTTGACCCTGTGGATCGTCCAGCGCCATCAACGGCGCAAGAGCGGAAAAGGCTCTCCGTGTCCTGCGACCTCTCCCAAAACCCTCCTGCAATCGTCTGGGCCTGAGGCCTAAGAAGCCCCTGGGGCAGCATTTCCTGCTCCACCCGCACCAGGCCCGGCGCATTGTCGCGGCCTTGAACCTGACCGGTGAGGACACGGTGGTGGAGATCGGCGCCGGTCTGGGGGCCCTCACCGGGTTTCTGGCGCCGGCCGCCCGCCGGGTGATCGCCCTGGAACGGGACCCGGAGCTGGCCCGATTTCTGGCCGAAGAGCTTTTTTCCGGGACCCCCGGGGTTGAGGTCGTCTGCCAGGATGTGCTGGAGTTCGACTTTCACGGGGCCGCCCGGGAGGCGGGCCGGGCCTTGGCGGTGGTGGGGAACCTGCCCTATCAGATCACTTCGCCGCTGCTGTTCAGCTTGATTCGAGACCTGCGCGGCCATCTCCCGGGCCGTGCTCATGATGCAGCAGGAAGTGGGGGCGCGCCTGACGGCCTCGCCGGGGACCAAGGATTACGGGATTCTCTCGGTCCTGGGGCAGTACCATTTCCGGGTGACCCGGCTCTTTGCCCTGTCGCCGGGCAATTTCTATCCCCCGCCCCAGGTGGATTCGGTGGTGCTGGGCCTGGTCCCGGAGAGCCCTTCCCCCGCCGCCCTGGACGCGGCCGTGCTGCACCGAGTGGTCAAAGTCGCCTTCGGCCATCGCCGCAAGACTTTGAACAACACCCTGGGGTCCGGGGCTGAGGCCTTCGGGCTGAGCCCGGAGGCGATGCGCAGCCTGTTGACCGAGTTGGGCATCGACCTCACACGCCGGGGCGAAACCCTGAGCGTGGCGGAATTCGTGGCAATCAGCAACCGGCTGGCTGGCCTCTAGAGGTGGGTATCGCCTTGCGCTGGACCTAAAAGCAGATAGGGATAGCCAGACTTGGCAGCTTGAGTCCCCCTTTGAAAAAGGGGGATTTAGGGGGATTTCGAGCGCTGAGAAGATCCCCCCTGACCCCCCTTTAGGACAGGGGGGCAACAGACGGGCTTTTTCAGGGTCAGGTTAATGGCGGAACACCCCCTGGAGGAGGGAGCAGGGGAACTTTTTGTTTGTTTATCACTTATATATAAGGAGTCATCAGACCTGCCGGGAAGTCGACCTCCCCGCAAAACCCTTGGATAACTCAGGGACCGCGCCCATGAGCACCTTAGCCCCCGAACCCCGCACCTATCGCACCCGCATGGCCCGGCCGGGGTTGGCGGGTTTTCGCGTCATGGTGCGGGAGACCGACCTCTGGGTGCTGGCCGCCCGGGATTTTTCGGCCGAGGTCCGGGACCTGGTCATCCAGGAACGGACCCAGCTGGAGGCCTATATTGCCAGGCACCCCGACTTTCTCACCACGCTGGTGCCCTGGCCCGCGGACCCCTTCGCCCCGGCGGTGGTGCGGGAGATGATCGAGGCGGCGGCTGCCGCCGGGGTGGGGCCCATGGCCGCGGTGGCCGGGGCCCTGGCGGCCCGGGTGGGGCGGCATCTGGCCCCTTTGAGCCGTGAGGTCATCGTGGAAAACGGCGGCGACATCTTTCTGGCCATTGACCATCCGGCCACCGTGGCCCTGTTTGCCGGAACCTCCCCCTTGAGCCACCGGGTGGGGTTGAACCTCGATCCCAGCCTCAGTCCCTTGGGGGTGTGCACTTCTTCGGCCAGCGTGGGGCATTCTCTTGAGCTTCGGCCGGGCGGACGCCGCCTGTGTTTTGGCCGGGAGCGCCGCCCTGGCCGATGCCGCGGCCACCGCGGTGGGCAACCGGGTCCAGGGGCCCGACACCATCGCGGCGGCCCTGGCGTGGGCCGCCACGCTCCCGGACCTCCTGGGGGTAGTCATCATTGTGGGCGAAAAGTTAGGCGCCTGGGGCCGGGTGGAACTGGCGCCCTTACCTTGAAAGGGACTTCCGCCGCGGCTCGATTTCTCTGGGGCGGGAAACTATGAAGCTATGATATATATGAGGACTAAAGAAAGCTAACGAATTGCCTGGACGGAGGCTATCGAGGGGTTAGACGCTATGTTGCAACAATGTGTCTATGATATTTACCAGGCGTGGAACTGGCTGACCTACGAGGCCGGCGTACATCCTTTCCTGTTCCTGGGAGTCGCGATTATCATCATATCGGCCTGGGTCTTGTATAAAGCTGAGGTCAGAACCAAATAAGGGGCCAAGGGGGTGAGGGTTGAGCCGGCCAACCACCCGCCGGGTGACCCCCCTGACCTGCGGAGGAAGGCGGGGGCGACTTTGTCTCAATAAGTTGCTGCCGGGATAACGTCATCAAGACCATCCTTTTTTATGCCGGTTTTTTGCTGATCCTCCTCCTGTTCTCAGAGGAGTTTGCCCGGGCCCGGGAATGGCTCCGGGCTCGCCTGCAGCGCTCTCCCCGTTACCGCATCATCGTCTACCCCCTGCTCTTGCTGCTCATTGTCGCCGCCGGGATTATCATCGTCACTTCCCTGATCAAGTTTTCCACCACCTTAACCTTTTCCTACGATTAGGGCCGGGTCCTGCTCCGCCACGGTCCCCTTTCATGAGCCAATCACAGGTTTCTTTACCGCAAAAATCAGGGATTCCCGGATGGTTTTTAGTGGGCAAGTATTTTAACTTCTTCACAAGATAGCCCGGCGCCCCCGGCATGGGCTGGGAAGCCTGATAGGGAGGGTCCCTATTATCGTGTTGAGGAGGTCAACTATGCAGTGGGGATATGGGTATAGAAAGAAGCGAGATATTCGTGGAGAACACGGTGCGGTCGCAGTGGAGTTCGCCATTCTTCTGCCGGTTTTCCTGCTCCTGTCGTTCGGCATCGCCGACCTTGGCCACGCCTATTTCATGAAGCAGATAGTAAGCAATGCCAGCCGGGAAGGCGCCCGCTACGGCACCCGCTATAATACCGACAATTCGGCGGCCCATCTCAAACCCAACGCCCTCAATCCCAGCATAGTCAACTGGGTAACCAGTAAATACTCCTCCCTGCTGCCCTCTGATGCCAATCTGCAGGTGGTCCCCGGAGCAACCGGTTATACAAGCGGCACTGCTGGCGATGATCTATCCGTGAAAGTTACGGCCACAAAAACTTGGTGGGTACTCGGCAACCTGGTGCCGGGGTTGGGAACGAGTAAAAACATTTCGGCCACTACCTGGATGAAAGTTGAGTGAGGAGCTTTATGCAAACCAAGAGTGTTTTTTGCCAAAGATTGAAAAACTTGGGCGTGGACCAATCAGGTGCCATTGCGGCTTATGCGGCTATCGGCATAGTGGTGTTTTTGGGGTTTGCCGCCCTGGCGATAGATATCGGCCACATGGCTTCAGCGAAAAGCGAACTACAAAAAGCCGCCGATGCCGGGGCATTGGCAGGGGCCAGGGCGCTAAACTTGATCGCCCCGACCCCCAACTGGGCCAACGGCACCACAGTCGGCACTGCCACAGTTAAAAAAAATAGTTTAGATGGCACTAATCTCACCAACTGCACAGTTAATCCGGGATATTGGGACCTTGCCTGGAGCCCCAGCCAAAAGGACGCAGCCACTCTCAAAGCTACGGGAATCGTTCCCGGCCCAACGGATATACCCGCGATAAAGGTGACAGTGAGCAAGTCAATCGGCAACAATGGCGGCCCTCTGACCATGTTGTGTGCCCAGGTTCTCGGGAAAGATGCAGTATCCCTAAGTGTCAAATCGGTGGCGGCCATGGTGTCCAACCTGCCCGTATCTTCCGTTCCGGCGGGAGATGCCTTTCCGGTGGCTACCCCGATATCTTGGGTCCGAAAGATGTGGAAAGACAACGCCAACTCCGATAGTTTCCGTATCGGTTCATCTTACCACAGCGACGAAGGGGGGCAGTGGACCTCTTTCTTATTGGACGTCAACAACGTCCCCACCATCCGGGACCTCATTGACAACGGCAACCCGACCCCTCTCAATATCGGGGACCCGATCTGGATTGAACCAGGAACCAAGACCACACTTTATAGTGAGGCCGCAACCAGAATTGGCGATACCGTTCTCTTGCCCATAGTCGCCGACGACTTCGATACCCATGCCCATACCCCTCTCTTAGCCTGGGTGCCGTTTTATATAGAAGACGCCAAGGGGGGAAGCGACAAATATATTCAGGGACATTTTGTGCCCACATTTAGCGTTCCGGATGCCACCGGCAATGCTAATGCTCCCAATTTTGGCGCCTTAGGCTCTAACGTCAAATTAATCAACTAGAGGAATATAGGCGGATTCTTCCCTTCCTGAGGATTTGTTTGAATAAGGAGGCTTTAATCGGGGATTAAGACATGTCACCCTTGCAGTAAGCCAAGACTTATCTATCACCCGCACCTCCTCTTCATGCATGTCGGCTTCTGATGCCCATGATAATTGTAGTAAGTTTGCAGCTCCCCGGCGCCTGGCAAGATCTCGCCGGACTGCGGCGAGGAACCTTTTTACCCCGTCCAGCCCAAAATCAGCACTCTAATTTACCCCTCTTTTTCCTTTCGCCTCCCCCCGGACTTCGCCTTGACATTGGCAGTGGCTAGGTATAATAAAGGACTTGTGAAAACCAAAATCATCTTTATCACCGGCGGGGTGCTGTCCTCCTTGGGCAAGGGGGTGGCGGCGGCGGCCATTGGCGCCTTGCTGGAATCCCGGGGGCTGCGCGTCACCTTTCAAAAGCTGGACCCCTATATCAATGTGGACCCCGGCACCATGAACCCGTTCCAGCACGGCGAGGTCTACGTCACCGAAGACGGGGCCGAAACCGACCTGGACCTGGGGCATTACGAGCGCTACACCTCGGTCACCCTGGGCCAGGAGCACAACTTCACCTCGGGGCGCATCTATTACAACGTCATCACCAAGGAGCGGCGGGGCGACTATCTAGGCGGCACCGTCCAGGTCATCCCCCACATCACCGACGAAATCAAGCAGGCCATCATGACAGATCGCCCCTACGGCGGACGTGGCCATCATCGAGATCGGCGGCACCGTGGGCGACATCGAGAGCCTGCCCTTCCTGGAGGCCATCCGCCAGCTCAAGGGCGACCTGGGCAAAGAGAACGTCTGCTACATCCACCTGACCCTGGTGCCCTTCATCAAGACCGCCGGCGAGGTCAAGACCAAGCCGACCCAGCACAGCGTCAAGGAATTGCGCTCCATCGGCATCCAGCCCGACATCCTCCTGTGCCGCACCGAAAAGATCCTCAGCCGCGGACATCAAGGCCAAGATCGCCCTGTTCTGCAACGTGGAGCCCGAGGCGGTGATCACCGCCCAGGACGTGGACAACATTTACGAAATTCCCCTGCTGTTCCACCAGGAGGGCCTGGACGACCGCCTCGTCGAGACCCTCAATATCTGGACCCGGGCCCCCCGCCTGGAAGTCTGGGAAAAACTGGTGGACGCGCATCAAAAATCCCAAGGACCGGGTGGAAATCGGCATCGTGGGCAAGTACGTGGACCTGCGGGAATCCTACAAGAGCCTGCACGAGGCCCTGGTGCACGGCGGCCTGGCCAACGAAGTCCAGGTGGCCCTGACCTACATCGACTCGGAAAGGGTGGAGCGGGAAGGCGCCGAAGGCCTCCTGGGCCACCTCCACGGCATCCTGGTGCCCGGGGGCTTCGGGGTCCGGGGGGTGGAGGGCAAGATCCTGGCCATCCGCTATGCCCGGGAGCAGCAGAGTGCCCTATTTCGGCATCTGCTTCGGCATGCAACTGGCGGTCATCGAATTTGCCCGCCACGTGGCCGGCATAGCCGGCGCCACCAGCGAAGAATTCCTCCCCGAGGCCGAGCACCCCGTCATCTACCTGATGCGGGAGTGGTACGATTACCGCACCGGACGCCATTATCCGCCGGGACAAGGCCGCGGACAAGGGCGGCACCATGCGCCTGGGGAGCTACCCCTGCGTCCTCACGGCAAGCTCCCTGGCCGGGGTGGCCTACACCGAGACCAAGATCATGGAACGGCACCGCCACCGCTACGAGTTCAACAACCACTACCGGGAGCAGCTGAAGAAGGCCGGCCTGGGTATCACCGGCACCTCCCCCAACGGCGAGTTGGTGGAGATCATCGAGCTCCGGGACCATCCCTGGTTTCTGGGGTGCCAGTTCCACCCGGAATTCAAGTCCCGGCCCCTGAAGCCCCACCCCCTGTTCCGGGACTACATCCGGGCCTGCCTGGAATATAAACTGAGCCTGCCCCACGCCGGCGGAGGAGATTTGAGAGAGCGAGAACGCTGTAAAATTACTCCAATCTGTCATTCTGAGGGAGCGAAGCGACTGAAGAATCTCGTATCTTAGCTACCTGAGATCCTTCGCTCCGCTCAGGATGACAAAAGTGGTTTCTTTTAAAGTCGGAAAGTTTTAACGGTAATCAGACAATCCTCCAAAAATTCACCATTCTTGTCACCCTGAGCCGCAGGTGAAGGGTTTCAATAAGTATGGTCCCTCAATATCAATATTTTGTTTACATAATGACAAATAAGTCCGGAACCTTATACACTGGGGTGACTAATAACCTCGAAAGAAGAATCTATGAACACAAACAGCATTTAGTTAAGGGATTTACCCATAAATATAGAATTAATAAATTGGTTTATTTTGAAGAGACGAACGATATTCATGCGGCAATTTCAAGGGAAAAACAAATTAAGGGATGGCTGCGGAAGAAAAAAATTGCCCTGATTGAATCAATCAACCCAGGATGGAAGGACTTGTCGGAATAATCCTTTGGGATTCTTCGCCGCCTCCGGCGGTTCAGAATGACAGAAAATTAGATAAGAGTGGGTGGAAGAGCATGGGCAGGAGTAAGGGTTCGCAGTTTATTCGGTTTTTTAAGCCGATCATTGAAGTCCTCACTCAGCTTGGGTCCATAGAGAGGTACGTTAACTTGTCATTCTGAGCGGAGCGAAGAATCTCGCCTTTTAGGTGCTGGAGATCCTTCGCTCCGCTCAGGATGACAAAAAAAGCCACTTTTAGCAAAATGATAGAATTGGCGAACACAGTACAAATTGCCGATTTTTGGGTGGGTCAACGGCGACCTGGTGATGATCGCCGGGCCCTGCGTTATCGAGTCCGCCGAGCTTACCCTGGCCATCGCCCGGACCTTGAAGGGCTATGCCGCGGAACTCAACCTGCCGCTGATCTTCAAGGCCTCCTTTGACAAAGCCAACCGCACCTCCCTGACCTCCTTCCGGGGGCCGGGCCTCTCAAGCGGGCCTGGAAATTCTGGCCCGGGTGAAAGACGAAGTGGGCCTGCCGGTGATCTCCGACGTCCATCAGGTGGCCGACGTGGCGCCCGCCGCCCGGGTCCTGGACGTCCTCCAGATTCCGGCTTTTCTCTGCCGCCAGACCGACCTGCTGGTGGCCGCGGCCCAAACCGGCCGGGTGGTCAATATCAAGAAAGGCCAGTTCATGGCCCCCTGGGACATGGGGCCGGTGGTGGACAAAGTGTTTGCCACGGGCAATCGCCGGGTGCTGCTCACCGAACGGGGCTCCATGTTCGGCTACAACAACCTGGTGGTGGATTTCCGCAGCCTGCCCATCATGCGCGGGCCTCGGCTGCCCGGTGGTCCTGGACGTGACCCACAGCGTCCAGCTGCCCGGGGGCCAGGGAACGTGCTCCGGCGGACAGAAGGAGTATATTCCGCTGCTGGCCCGGGCCGGGGTGGCCGCGGGGGTGGACGCCCTGTTCATGGAGGTCCATCCCGAACCGGAGCAGGCCTTATGCGACGGCCCCAATTCCCTGCCCTTATCCCAGGTCCTGCCCTTGTGGCGCCGTTTGGCGGCGCTGCACCAGTTGCTTCGGGGACAGGAGTAAGTCAAGAATTTCATCAATTTTATAGATATGACAAATCATCTACCGCCTCCCCTCACCCTAACCCTCTTCCCCCGCTGGGGGGAGAGGGAATAAAAGGAAAGAACTCTTGGCAAACGATAGAGGTCGCCGGGTTTCATGACGCCAGAACCTTCAACCAGTTCCATTTTTTCTCCTCTCCCCCAATGGGGGAGAGGGCCAGGGTGAGGGGGAAGCAATCTTTAGGGATAGAGAAATACGTTAGCAAACTTATGTGCTGTTGTAAGTTGTAATAGGGTATCGTCCCAGAATGGTCTTACCAAAGGGTGCAGGTTTTTTCTCCCTCCTGAGGGCTGGGGTGGGGGTGGAAATAGCTGAGCATTGCTTTGCCTTATCCCCCTCCCCCCAGGGGGGGAGTTATTGAGGCCGACATCTTGCAAGGTATCTGTGGGACACGACAAGAAGCGGTTTTTGACTTTTTCGCCTATTCTCCCCGGTGGGTCCCGGCACTCCGTCGGACAACTTCACAGGAGTAACCCCATGAATGCTTGTCCCCTCTCACGCTCCGCCAAATTGGGCCTCCTGTTGCTCACCGCTATCCTGGCCAGCGTCGGCCCGGCGGGGCCGGGTGCCGCAGCCGAAGTGCCGGCTCTCACCCTGCCGCAGGTGGCGCTGACGCCCTTTGCGGAGGTGCCGCCGCTAAAGACCCTGGGGGTGACCCCGGCCCTCAAAGACTCCGCCACCACGGTGGACCAGGCCGCCAACGCCAAGGGGGTCATGAAATTGCTGGGCGTCAAACTTACCGCCGCTCAGAAAAATTTTCTCAACGAGCACAAGTTTCTGTTGATTCCCAAGGACGCCACCCGGTTTAAAGGGCAGATGGGGGACGGCTGGGAGTGGGACGAAATGTTGGGCATGTTCGATGAGGTGGGGGGGCCGTCACCTGCGGAAATGCGGCTGCCGGAACACGCCCGGCTGATCACCCCCGACCCTTTGCTGCACGCTTTTCATAAATATTTCGAAAACTCCCTGGAGTACCTCGAACGATTCGACCTGGCCCCTCTCCTCCGCCGCTTTTTGCAGCAGGCCCAGGCCCAGGCCCTGAAATACCGGGGCCGGTCCAAGGGCAAACTGGCGGAGCGCTATGAACTGGTGGCGGCGCAACTGACGGTGCCCCTGGTCATCCTGGCGAACGCCCAGTGGTCCGTCTCCTATGAGGAGAGGCTCAAGAAGGGTTGGAACGATAAGGAATTAACCGACAAGCCCGACGTCACCGAAAGCGTGGAAGGCGCCTTGCAGGAACTGGGGAAGTACCAAAAGCAGTTTTCCCCGGCGGTCTTCGGCCGCATGGCCCAGGAGATCAGGAGCATTTATGAGGCCGCCGGGGTGGGGGTATCGCCCCTGTATGGCCAGTATGGCCAAGAGGGGGAGGTAAAAACCGACTATACCCAGTTCACGCCCCGGAGCCACTACGCCAAGACCTCCCTGTTGCGGGCCTACTTCCGGGCCATGATGTACCTGGGGAGAAACAGCTATCTGCTGGGTAAACCCGAGGGCATCTCCGACGCCCTCCTCCTGGCCCACCTCCTGGCGAGCCCCGGCCCCGGCGGGCAGCCCCTGGTCAAGGACTGGGAGAAGCTCATGGAGATTACCACCTTCTACGCCGGGCCCCCGGACGACATCTGTTACCCGGAGTGGCGCGCCTTCGTGGTCAGGGTCCTGGGCCCGGAAAAATTTTCTCCGGCCGAGGCGGTCAACCCCGAGGTCTTGAGCAAAATTGCCCAGCACCTGCAAGACCTGCGGCCCCCCCGGATCCTGTCCGACGTCATCGTCAGTCCCCGGGTGCCGGATCAGACCAAGGCGGAGCTTTTGGCCGCCACCCAGGGCTTTCGCCTTTTCGGCCAGCGCTTCACCTTCGACGCCTGGGTGTTGACCCGGCTCACCGCCGGCCAGGAGAAGGTGGCGGCGCTGCTGCCTTCCAGCCCCTCGGCCCTGTTCGTCCCGGCGGCGCTGGGGGATAACGCCGCCCGGGAGTTTGCCGGCGCCTTCCTCAAACAAAATAAACCGCCTTTTTCCGAAGCCGAGGTAGCCGGATTCTACGGCCGGCTGGATGAGGTGGCGGCGGACCTCAAAAAGGTCACCGACGCGGAGTGGTACAGCTCCGTGGGGGCCGCCTGGCTGAAACTGCTGGGGACCCTGACGCAGACTTACGGTCCCGGCTATCCCCGCTACATGCAGGGGAAGCTCTTCCCGGTCAAGCAGGTGCAGACTTGGCTCGGGTCCTACGCCGAACTCAAACACGACACCCTGCTTTACGTCAAGCAGGCCTTTGCCGAGGCCGGCGACGGCGGCGAGGAAAAGGCGCCGCCGGTGCCCCGGGGGTTCGTGGAGCCCAATATGGCCTTCTGGCAGGAACTCCAGCGCCTGGTGGCCTATACCGCGGCCGGGTTCAAGAAGTACGGCCTGTTCCCGGGTGAATTGGAAGAATTCGGCCGATTGAATCTTTTTAAGGAACGGGTGGACTTCTACACCTCCCTGGCGGCCAAGGAGCTGAAGGGCACCCCCATAAGCGAGGTGGAATACGAGAAGCTCCGGAGTCAGGGCCTCTCGTTCCTGGCCCGGCCGTTTGTCGAGGGGGCGACCCTGGAGGACAAGGAGCGGCGCTCGGCCCTGATCGCCGATATTCACACCGACGCCCTGGGGGGCCAGGTTCTCTATGAAGCCACGGGGGAACCCTATTTTATCCTGGCCCTGGTGGGGAACGAGGGCGTAAGCCGCCTCACCGCGGGGGTGGCGTTCAACCACTATGAGTTCACCGGCCCCCTGGGTAAGCGTTACTCGGATGCGGACTGGCAGGCCAGGGTGTATGCTGCCCCGCCCCAGGTGCCGCCGAAGAACTTTTGGTATAAGGGCTTGATGGTCAGATAGACGAGCCCCCGGGCGCCCGGCCGCGGCTTTGCCAAGACCCTGGTATGGGGCACGGGAGCAGTACCGCGCCACTTCTCTCATGCCGCACTGGCGGGCCCTGCCGGCAGGGCTGGAGACGGGAGACTTACGGCTCCGCAACGACCCGGACGATCCCTTCCCTCTTATATCGAGACTATTTGGGGGAGCATCTCACCCCCAACCCCCAATGAGGCTGTCATGGGAGAAGAACCAACCGAGCAGGTGCGCTGCCAGATTTGCCACCAATTAAAGGATCTGGACGAGGTCTGGCCCGAAGAGTTGATCCGGGAAGGGGTCCTCGAGACCATCCGCAAGAAATACCCCGATTGGGACGACCATGGGTACATCTGCCAGGAGGATCTCAATCACTTCCGGGGGGCGTATGTGGAAGACGTCCTGGAAGAGGAAATGGGCCAGATTTCCACACTCCGCGAGGAAGTGCTCGAGAGCCTGAAAGAGCACGAAATCCTCTCTAAAAACATCAATCTGGAATTTGACCAGGAGTTGACCTTCTGGGAGCACATGTCCGACAAAGTGGCGACCGTGGGCGGCAGTTGGCGCTTCATTTTTGGCTTTGCCGTAGTTTTGATCACCTGGGTGGTCATTAACTCTGTCGCCCTGTTACGGCAGCCTTTCGACCCCTTTCCTTACATCCTCCTCAATCTGGTGCTCTCGTGCCTGGCGGCCATCCAGGCCCCCATCATCATGATGAGCCAGAACCGCCAGGACGCCAGAGATCGTCTGCGCTCCGAGCACGATTACCAGGTTAACCTCAAAGCCGAGCTAGAAATTCGCCATCTCAATGAAAAGATGGACCTCCTTTTGTCCACCCAATGGCGCCGCCTCCTGGAAATCCAACGCATCCAGATGGAAGTCCTGGAGGAATTGGTGCGCCATGCGCAACTACGAAATCATAAAATCGTCTAATCCCCCCCATCATTTCGGGCAAAAAAGCCTGGTCGTTCACTAGAGACCATACGTACAACTTATTGATATTTTGGATAAATAATGGTAATGGCCAGATATCGGCAGTGAACCTGGTTCTTGACTGCAGGCGGCAAGGCTGATTTAGGAGAATCTTGCTGACAGGGATAATGCTGAGGGGGGAACGATTGCTTTTTGTTCTCACCTGCTTATCGTTTAAGAAGGCCGGTTAAAAGTGGGCCGGTTGGGATATTTCTCCAACACTGGGGTGTTAAAAAACGCCTGCGGGATACCAGGCGGCCAGAGTCGCCGCACCTGATGAGGGGGCTATGAAAGACCAGGACCTGGCAGATCGAAAGGCCCTTGGCCGGTGTATACCGGCAAAGAACAAGAGCATGTGGCGGACCATCCGGAACTGCCTGTTCCCTGCAAGGGTAGCCGAGGGCCCGCCCGATTGGCACACGCTTCTGGCCCTGTCCATGGTCATTATCGCCACTGTGGGCGCCATTGTCGCCGGGGGGGCGGCCATTGCCGAACAAGAAGCGAATCGACTCGAACGTCTGCTTACCTGGGGACACGAAATATCCCTGACGAAACGGCAAGTCTTGCTGGCTGACGCCGCCACCCGGGCAGGGCTTGAAGTGCGGATCAAGTCTTTGGACAAACAGGGTGAGGCATACCTTGAGGCTGCCAACCACCCCGGGGTCAACCAGGTATGGCTCAAAAGCCAGGCCCAAGAAGAGTTCGCCGCCGCCCGAGCCCTGCTCCCCTTCCTGACGGTCCTCCCCAATCCTTTTCAGGACAAGCAACTGAGTGTCGAAAATAATTTTCAAAAGGCTGTGGCGTTCTATCTGGCAGGCCTAGGGTTCGGGACGGTGTGGCGCGACCCTCTGGGGACCATCAAGGAGCAACAAGCAACAGGCCCGCCGAATATTTGGGAACCCCTGGACCAAAAGTTGGAGGACGCCCATTTGATGGTCCGGCGCCTGGCTTCTGGCGTGGTGCTGTTCGTTGCGGCGCTCATATTGCTCACCCTCGCCAACATTCTTAGCCACCGGCAATTTTTGCAGAATAAGTTCTTTGTCCTGGGTTGGCTGACGGTGTTCGGCGCGACGGTTTTCGTCGGTTTTATCCTGTTCCGGCATTGGGAACTGATCAGCGATCTTGTGGTGATCCTGCGGGCCCAGGGGTTTTCCCAATTAGTCATTTTTCTCGCCCCGCCCCTCTTGCTGGTTGTGCTCCTGGTCTGGGCCTCGATTAACTTTTTGCATAAATCCCGGCAGTGGTACAAAAGCGGGCGTCCCCGGGAGGAAGAGAAAACCGGGCCGCAAGACGAAGAAATGCTGGAAGCTGAAGCCGCTGAAGCTCGTCAGGCGTCCGGCTTCCTCTCCCTGAGAGAAGCGCCGGACGAGTTTTCCCGGTGCACCGTGCTGCTTATCGCCATTACGGTGTTCTGGTCGGCAGTGTGCGGCTTGGGGTACAGTTACTCCGCCAGCATGGCGGGGACCGCGGCGCACGGAGCCTTGAAAAGCATGCTCGAGATGGATTCCCGCAGTTCCAGAACCCATACGACGGTTAATCATTTATTGGTGGAGATTGCCAACCTTCAGGAACAAAGCGCCAGACGCGCTGTGGTTCTCCAACGCTCTCAGGATGAGGATTCCCTTCGGGGGAATGACTCCCCCGGCCTGGGGAAAATCCTGGTGCAGGTCCAAGACCGGGCTCTTCATGACAAAACGAGTCAAGAACTGAGCGAGCTGCTTGGAAACCCCTACTCTGGAGCAGAGGCTGACCTGTGGTTCCCGGAAAAATTAAAATGGCTGGGCCTCCGGAGCTTAATCAATAATTGGTGGGAGCCTTTTGCCCAGTGGGATGCATTCAGTCAGAGGAGCCTGGCCTGGCATGCCAAGGCGCAAATTTTTCTGGGCATCCTGACGGTATTGGCCATGGCCACCTATCTGTTCGCCCAGGCCCACGGTATGGGCGAAGGGACCGGGGGGAACCGGCTGATTCGCAATGGTTTACGGTTGCTTAAGATAGCTGTGCTCTGCTTTGGCATCATCCTGGTTTCGAGCCTGGTGGAATTCTATCAGACAGGCACGGCGAAAGAGGTCCAGGCGGCCCAATCCTATGCCATCGCCGAGCAGAGGCGCCAAACCGCGCAAAATCCCCAAGATTTCCAGGTTGTCATCAACTTCCTGGAGAATACGATAGCTAAAAACCCCAATTTTGGCCGGGCCCATTTAGCACTTGCTTCTGCTCTGAACGATGTACGTTCATCCCAGTCCGGGGAAGGCTACGTAAGTCTGCCTACGAAGGATCAACTCCCACTCTCGATAGCCCATCAGGAAAAGGCGCTGCAGGTTTTGAAGGCCAGCGGTTATGCTGAGCCTGCAGCTTTGTTGAGCGGGTTAGGCTTTGACACCCTGCTGCTCGCCCTGGAACAAAAGCATCTGCCTGAGGTGCAGACCAGCTTAGCCTACTTGCAGAAGGCTCGGGAGAAGGCCTCGGAAGGCGGTAACCTGAGGCAGGTGGCGATGCTCGGTTGGAATCTGGCCCTGGCCCGGCTGGCATCCGGGAAGAGTCACGAGATCCCCCCGGAGACAATTCACCAGATTGTCGGCATGGGGGATCATCGTCTGCTCGTCAGCTGCTTCACGGACCTGGAGCTTGTGGAGAAATACTATGTTGGTTTGCATCCCGGTAGAGACTGCCGGGCTGTCGTCGCCAAGGCCAAAGAGCAGCTGGTGGGCGCATGGCCCCAGCCCAAAACCACCTCAACGGAGACCACGCCCTTGGCGCCGGAATGTGGGGACCGCGCCACCGGTTCACCTTCCCTGGAGGTGTCGCCTCAAACGGTGCAATGGCGCGGCAAATTGCCCCAAATCCAGACGGGGCGCGATCGCCTCGTGCTGGTCTGGTATGCGAAAGATCCGGACTGGGGGGTTTGGCGGGCCTTGCCCGAGGTGTCCAATCCGGTGGCAGCCGATGAATTGATCAAGGCGGAGAATCCCACGGGGAGCAGGGTCATCCCACGCTCTTACCTGGCCGGGTCGAACTACCGGAACTGTCTTAAATCCGGCCAATATAAGGCTGAGCTCTATCTCAATGGCACCCTGACCGGCCCTCCGCCTGAGACGACCGGGGTCTGGGGCGAGGTTGAACCGAAGCGCCTCCTGGCCCTCAATGTGGGGCTGTGCCTGCCCAAGAGCTGGATATCCCTCGATATTCCGCCAGAACTGGGAGACATCGCCCCCCTGGTGCATGGTTATCAATCCCCCGACCGGCAACCCGCCGCCTTCGTGTTCACGTTCTATGCCTCGCAGTCCCGGCCAGATGCCGATAAGAGCGCCGCCGTGAAGCGGGCCCAGAACCTGCTCACCAAGGGGCCATGGGGCATAACCGACGCCGAGGTGTTTATCCCTTATACCCCGGGAGGGTGCAAAGCGGTCCCCGGCGGCACCCGGGGTTTATACCGGCAGTGGAGCACCAGGGAGGGGGTCCAGCACGTGGGCATTGTGCTCCTGGGGGCCACGCCGCTCTGCGAGCTCTGTAACACCCTGGACTCTATGGGGGACATCTATAACCGCTAGGAATTCCGAAGTTGGAAGAAGGACGGCGGGGCAGCCTGACCCAAAGCCAGGCTGCCTTGGTTCGCTGATTAAATTATAGCGTTTGCCATAAATTCTTTCCACGTGGAGATTCTTAAATCCCCCTTTTTCTAAAGGGGGTTAGGGAGGGTCAGGGGGGGATTAGCATGATGCCGCCATCGGAAAATACTTTCGGCAAACACGATCATTAACGAATAAAGTGGTCGGGGCGGCGGGATTTGAACCCGCGGCCTCTTGGTCCCAAACCAAGCGCGCTACCAGGTTGCGCCACGCCCCGAGAAAAGCGGGTTGCCGGATTCCATTATTACCAAAAAGGCCCAAAGAGCAATCTTATACTAAGCTGCGCTCAAAAAGGTAATTTCCTTTCCCAGGGCGGGCGTCTTACGCACCAAGAATGGCGCCTGAGACGCGCCCCAGGCATGCTCATGCCTCGGGAAACCATTGCCGGAAACCGGGAATACTTTTCTGAAAGCAACCCGGTATTACCTTAAGTTGTCCTGATACTGCCACAGCCGCCAGGTTCCTGCTCGTGGAGCCAGGACCGGAGGAGCGTGGTGAAGGCCGCCAGGGCCCGGGCCCGGTGGCTGATCGTATTTTTGATCTCCGGCCCCAGCTGGGCCATGGTGGCGCCATACTCCGGCACCCAGAAGACCGGGTCGTAGCCGAAGCCGGTGTCGCCTTCGGGCGCCAGCGCGATGACCCCGGCGCACTCCCCCCGGGCCCGGAGGACCCGGCCGCCGGGGGTGGCCAGGGCGATCTCGCAGACAAAGTGGGCCCCCCGCTCTCCCCAGGGGACCCCCTGGAGTTCGTCCAGGAGTTTGCCCCAGTTGTCGGCATCGGTGGGGGCGCGGGGCGCGGTCCGGTCCTGGGCGTAGCGGGCCGAAAAGACCCCGGGGGCGCCTTGGAGCGCGTCCACCATGAGGCCGGAGTCGTCGGCCAGGGCGGCCTGATGGGTGAGCCCGGCCACCGCCAGGGCCTTGGCGGCGGCATTTTCCGCAAAGGTGGCGCCCTCTTCCGGGATTTCCGGCAGCCCCGGAAAATCCGCCAGGCTCAGGAGGGTCACCCCGGAGCCGGCCAGGAGCGCCTGGAGTTCCCGGATCTTGCCGGGATTGCGGGTGGCCATCACCAGGACAGGGGCAGCCATGGGGCCAACACCTCCTCCTGGATCCGGGTGAGCTCCTGGATGGCCACCTGGGCCATTTCCAGCATCTGGGGCAGCCGGGCGGCCGGGAAGGGGCCTCCCTCGCCGGTTAACTGCACCTCCACCAGTTCGCCTTTGGCGGTGCCCACGAAATTGGCGTCCACCGTGGGCCTGGGAGTCCTCGTCGTAATCCAGGTCCAGGAGCAGGCGCTCCCCCAGGAGCCCGATACTCACCGCGGCCACCTGGTCCCGGAGGGGGAGCGTGGTCAGGGCGCCCTGGCGCCGTAAGCCTTCCAGGGCCAGGCCCAGGGCCACAAAGGCCCCGGTGATGCTGGCGGTGCGGGTGCCGCCGTCGGCCTGGATGACGTCGCAGTCGACGGTGACAGTGCGGGGGCCCAGGGCCGCTAAATCCACCACCGCCCGGAGGGACCGGCCGATGAGGCGTTGGATCTCCAGGGTGCGGCCCCCCACCCGGCCCTTTAAAGACTCCCGTTCACTCCGGGGCTGGGTGGCCCCGGGCAGCATGGCGTACTCGCCGGTGACCCAGCCGCCCCCGGAAGCGACCCGGAAGGGCGGCACCTTCTCGGTGACGGTGGCGGCGCAGATGACCCGGGTGCGGCCCCAGGTGATGAGGCAGGAGCCGTCGGCAAAATCCAGATAGCCCGGGGTAAAGGAGATGTCCCGTAGGGTATGGTCGTGGCGATTGCCGGGCTGCCGCATCCTGTTTCCTTTGACCAGTAATTGAGAAGCTCAGACCAGGTTGCCCCGGAGCCCACGCGGGTCCGGGAAGTTCAAAGTTCACGGTTCAAAGTTAGGGGTGGGCCCCCCCTTGAACTTTTTTATAAGCTCCGGGGAGGGCACCGGCCCCTGAGGAAGAGCCGGTTCACGGCGCCGGGGAGCAGGCGAAGAGGCGAAGCCACGCCGTAATTTTATTACCCTTTTCCCCCTGCCTTAAGGGAATGGCGCAAGGTGTCGATGACCATGGTAAAGGTGTCGGGGAAGGAAGTGGGGGAGACGCGCCCCACTTCGATGAACTTGACCACGATCTCCTTGGCCACCTTCAGGAGCAGTTCTTCCCGGGGGGTCAGGGGTGGTGGCGATTCTTGGTCCCGGGCCATGGTGGCGCCTCCCTATGGGGGTGATTTTTTGGTATAGTGAGTCAGTAAGCCGTGAGCGGTGAGCGCCTCGACGGCCACAGGGACCAGCCGCTTTTTTGACTGCTCACTGCCGACTGCTTACGGCTGACTGAAAAAAAATTCCCCGCCGGCCAGAAGAAGGCCAATTCTGATGGCCGGCGGGCGGGTAAGAAGAACCATAATAGCCCTCCTTAAGGCACATGATAAACCAGGCAGAGTCCCATGGCAAGGGAGAATCCGTGAGCCGCATCCGTATCCTGGACCCCCAGGTGGCTGCCAAGATCGCCGCCGGAGAAGTCATCATCCGTCCGGCGGCGGCGGTCAAGGAGCTGGTGGAAAACGCCCTGGACGCCGGGGCGGCCACCATTACGGTGGTGGTGGAGGAGGGCGGCCGCCGGCTCATCCGGGTGGTGGACGACGGCCTCGGTATGACCCCGGAGGAGCTCCCCCTCGCCCTCAGGCGCCACGCCACCAGCAAGCTGGCTGCCGAAGCCGACCTGTTGGGCCTCACCACCCTGGGTTTTCGGGGGGAGGCCCTGCCGTCTATCGCCGCGGTGAGCCGGCTCACCCTGGTCAGCGCCCCCCCGGGGGCCACGGGGGGCTTTCGGGTGGTGGCCGAAGCCGGGGAGATCCTCTCGGCCTCGCCCTGGGCGGCGCCCCCCGGCACCCAGGTGGAGGTGGCGGAACTCTTTTTCAACACCCCGGCCCGGCAGAAATTCCTGAAAAGCCCCGAGGCGGAGCAGGCCCAGATCCTGGGGGCGCTGCGCCACCTGGCCCTGGGCTACCCCCGGGTCCACTTTTCCCTGGGCACCCCGACCCGGGCCCTGCTGACGGCCCCGGCCGCGCCGAGTCTCCTGGAGCGGGTGGCCGCGGTCTTCACCCCGGAACTGGCGGCCCATATGCTCCCCCTGTCCTGGTCCCAGGGGGCCTGGCAGGTGACGGGTCTCACCACCGAGCCGGATTATAATCTGGCCAGCGCCCGGTTCCAGGTCTTCCTGGTAAACGGCCGGGTGGTGGCCGACCGCATCCTGGGGGCGGTCCTTCGGGAGGTCTATGCCGGGCTCCTGCCCCGGGGGCGGCACCCCGCCGCGGTGGTAAATCTGACGGTGCCCCCCGAGGCCGTGGACGTCAACGTCCACCCCGCCAAGACCGAAATTCGCTTCCACGAGCCGGGCAAGGTCTACCCGCGCCTCCTCACGGCCCTGCGCCAAGCCCTGGGGCCCCTGCACGGGGAGAGCCCCCGGTACCGGGTGAGCTGGCAGCCGGAGGCCGCCCCCCGGGCGGCGGAAAGCCCCGGCCCCCGGGCTGTTCTCCCCGGGCGCCGCGCGAGCCACGCCGCCGGGGTGGTCCGGGCCGCCCGGCGGCAGGTCTCACCGAGAGGACCCTGGCCCCGGGCCCCGTGGCCCGCCCCGGCCCCCGGGGCTGGCGTTTTCAGGACCTCACCGTTCTCGGCACCCTGGATAAGACCTACATCCTGGCCCAGGGGCCCGACGGGCTCATCCTCATCGACCAGCACGCCGCCCACGAACGGGTGCTCTACGAGGCCCTGAAAGCCAAGGGGCCGGAGGCCGCGGCCCAGTCTCTCCTCTTTCCCCGGGTGGTGGAGGTGAACCCGGCCCAGGCGGATTGGGTCAGGGCCAACCTGGACCAGCTGGCCCAGGCGGGGCTGGCGCTTGAGCCGTTCGGGGGGGCGAGCTTCATGCTCACCGCGGTACCGGCGCCCCTGGCCCATGCCGACCTGGAGGCGGTGGTGGCCGAAGCGGTGGAGGCCCTGGCGCCATCCAAGAGCAGCGCCCGGCCCCAGGAGGTCAAGGAGACGGCCCTCCAGGTCATGGCCTGCCGGGGGGCGGTCAAGGCCGGGGAGGTCCTGGCCCCGGAGGCCATTGCCGCCCTGCTGGCGCAGTTGGACGAGATTCCCGTCTCCTCCCACTGCCCCCACGGGCGGCCCCTGTGGCGCCTGATGAGCTATCAGGACATCCGCCAGAGTTTTCGCAGATAAAACCTTGGGGGGAAAAGGGGAAAAGGGCAAAGGGCGAAACGGAGGGGAGAATTTATCCGGCTCCGGCTTTCCCCTTTTCCCGCAGGTTCACGGCCGGGAGCAAGCTCTGGCCAGGCATAGAGCTGCATGGAACTAACTACCCCTCAGAGCAAGCAGAAACCCCGGGTGGCGGCCCTGGTGGGGCCGACCGCGGTGGGGAAGACCGCGGTGGCCCTGGCCCTGGCCCGTAGTCTCGGCTGCGAGATCGTCAACGCCGACTCCCTCCAGGTCTACCGGGAACTCGACATCGGCACCGCCAAGCCCAGCCTCGAGGAGCGGGCGCAGGCCCCTCACCACCTCATCGACGTGGCGGACCCCCCGGAGATGTATGATGCGGCCCGCTTCTGCCGGGAAGGGCGGGCCGTCCTGGAGGATCTGAGGCGCCGGGGGGTGGCGCCCCTGGTGGTGGGCGGCACCGGCCTCTATCTCAAGGCACTCCTTAGCGGCCTGTTCGCCGAGGGGGAACCGGCCCCGGGAGTCAGGGAGCGGCTGCGTCGGGAGTTGGAAGACCTGGGGCTGGAGGCCCTGTATCAGCGCCTCACCCAGTTGGATCCGGCCACCGCCGCGAGGCTCCACCCCCACGACACCTACCGGATTGTCCGGGCCCTGGAGGTGGTGGCGGCCAGCGGCCGGCCCCTGTCGGAGTGGATCGAGGCTCACCGCTTTCAGGACGCCCCCTATGAGGTGCTGAAGCTGGGCCTGATGGTCGACCGGGAGGAGCTCTACCGGAGGATCGAACTCCGGGTGGAGGTCATGCTGGAGCAGGGCTGGCTCGATGAAGTGGAGGGGCTGCTGACCCGCTACCCGCCGACCTTGAAGCCCTTCCAGGCCCTGGGCTACCGTCACCTGATCAACTTTCTCACCGGCCGCTGGAGCTGGGAGGAGGCCCTGACGCTCCTGACCCGGGACACCCGGCGCTACGCCAAGCGCCAGCTCACCTGGTTCGGCTCGGATCCTGCGGTCCGCTGGTTTCGCCCCGACCAGGTGGAGGAGATGGACGCGGCCCTGGCGGAGTTTTTCGGGTGATACGAAGTTTCGTTCCGAGAAGCAATGAGATCACGATCCCAGGGGCGCACCTGCGTGTGGGTCCGGTGGAGGGCGGATACACAGGTCCGCCCCGACCTTAAAGAGGCAAGACCTGTATGAGCCCAACCTGGCGCCAGATCCTCCCGGAGTTACGTTTTAGCTGGCCGGGTCAGATCTCGGGTGAGGTCGATTTGCTTGTCGTCGGCTTACTTATTGATTATGCACAGAAAATTGCCGACAGGCTTGGCTGCGCTGGCGGGAATTTCCCCTGAAAACCTTGAAGATTTAAGCACCGCAGCACCTTAGCCGGTGCCGTCCGGATCATTTTTAGGGCGAACCTCAAATTTCCCGGGCGGGGTTACCTGCTGAGCCGCAAAGAACAGGGCCCACGCTAGCAGGATGGCACTACCGGCTATGAGGTAAGCGAGTGATTTTCCCTGCCATAAGCCGATAAACCAACGCCTGAAGTCGTCCATGATGACACTGAACTTACCGCCGTAAACTTCGAGATTGTGCCGGTAGAGCTTGGAATCTCCCGGCATAATCGGATAGATAGTTCCATCCGCAGCTTCGTAACCCGCAGCGCCGTTCGGATCAGGTGCGGCCCGATACACCAAGGCGGCGCTGCCCAGGCCCACCAGGAGGATGACGGCGCCGATGAGATGAAGCCAGGTGCGGCGCTGGAGAATTTTCCCGTTCATCCGGCCTCCCATAGGGTGTTTCGGAGATAACTTCACTGAGTCAGCGTCTTAAAATTCCCTCTCCCCCGGTGGGAGGGGGTAAGGCCCTGTATCTTGGCATGGTCTCGCCCTCCCCACCCTCACTCTCCCCCATCAAGGGGGAGGGAACAGAGGCTTCCTCTTGGGGTATTCGCGCTCCACGAGCTGCAGCGGTATATCCCGGCAGAGGTTGCCGGCCACGGGGTATTTAAAAAAGGCAATGCCACTTATGGCGGATGACCGCGCCGGCCATTTCGTCCAGATCAGCCTGGGTCAGGCCGGTCTTTTTTGACCAACCCGGGAACCGGCGCTCCATGACCGCAACGGTAAAATAGGCCCTGACCTGCCCGGGATCGCCAAAATAGTCACCGCCGTCAAACCCGGTCAGGTCGGAAATAGAGGTCAGCGTTCTGGCGACACAAGACATCAGGATATCCCCTGGAAAATTCTTGCCAAAGGGCGGCGGGTGAATCTTCCCGGCGCTTATGAAGCTGGCTCGATGAAAAGTATATCAGGACGGGGCAGGGTATTCAATCCGCGGCCTGAGGCCTGATCAGGGGGGAAGTTGGCTGGTCGGGGCGCATCGGACCAGTGCTGCGGTTGATGGAAAGGGGAGGGCGAGGCGAGGCTGCCAGGTCGACGGGGTGGGAGTGCCTTGCTTGAGAGAAAAGCCAGGCTTGCCACCGGGGAGGAGGGGCGCAACCGCGATTATTGAGGACTTCTCTTGACATTATGTGAACTTATCGGGTAATATAATAAATTACACCACGGGGGATTCACCACCAACCCAACCGTCACTCCCAAAAGAGCTCACCCAAGACCTTGTCGCTGGCAATCCGGAGTCCGTCATAAGGCAGAAAATGGGGGGAGAGCCGCGTCCTGGCCTTTTTAGCGGAGGCGGGCGCCCAAGGGCGGCAGAGACCAAGGAGAGGGGGGCCGTGACACCCCCAGGCCGGCAGCGCCCGGGCCATCGGCACATCCTGGGGTCAGAGTGCGATGGACGGCAAGGTCGGTCGGGCTTACCCGGGAAACCAGGTATTATCCAAGAAATTGAGGCTCATCAGGGCGGTATCAGGATAAGCACCACATCCTGGTGAGCCCATAAATAACCCGGGGATTTTTTGACCCGGACAGGAAACAAAAGGAGTTTATGGAATTTAACGCATTTGAGTTACACCACCAGGTAGCGGCCGGCATTACGGCGGCTGCCTACCTGACGCCGACGCCGATCCAGGCCGAGGCCATCCCGCTGGTCATGGCCGGCCGCGACCTCGTGGGCCTGGCCCATACCGGCACCGGCAAGACCGCGGCCTTTGTGCTGCCCATCCTGCATCGCCTGATGCAAGGCGGGCGCCGGCACGTCAGGGCCCTGATCATTGCCCCCACCCGCGAACTGGCCGAACAGATCCACGAGGCCATCGGCACCCTGGGAGGCCAGACCGGGACTCAAGAGTCTGACTATTTACGGCGGAGTGGGGTTCAATCCCCAGGTGGCCAAGCTGAGGCGGGGCGTCGAGATTGTGGTTGCCTGTCCCGGCCGCCTGCTGGACCACCTCAATCAGGGCACCGTCGACCTGTCGCATCTGGAAGTGCTCGTCCTGGACGAGTCGGACCGGATGTTCGACATGGGATTTCTCCCCGATATCCGGAAGATCATCAAGCACATACCCGCAAAACGCCAGACGCTGTTGTTTTCGGCCACCATGCCCGATGATATTCTCCACCTGACCCGGGAAGTGCTCCAGGCGCCGGTGACGGTGCGGGCCAACACCATGGGACCGGTAAACAGTGTCTCGCATCAGCTCTATCCGGTGGGCCAGCACCTCAAGACCCCGCTGCTGCTGGAGTTGTTGCGCCATACCGACACCGAGTCGGTGCTGATCTTTACGCGCACCAAACACCGGGCCAAGCGTCTGGGGGAACAACTGGGGAAGGCCGGCTACCAGGCCGCCTCGATCCAGGGCAATCTCTCGCAGTCCCGGCGACAGGCTGTGATGACCGGATTCAGGGACGGCACCTTCCAGATCCTGGTGGCGACCGACATTGCCGCCCGGGGGATCGACGTGACCCAGATTTCCCACGTGATCAATTACGACATGCCGGAGACGGTTGACGCCTATACGCACCGGATCGGCCGGACCGGGCGCAATACCAGGACCGGGGATGCCTTCACCTTTATTACCTCAGCGGATGAGGAAATGGTGCGCAGCCTCGAGCGGGTCCTCCGGACCAAGGTCAAGCGTTGCACCCTGGAAGGTTTTGATTATCAAAAAGCGGCGCCTTCCCGGGATGTGGAGTTCGCCCGGGGTCCGCGCCAACCGCAACGCCGCAGTGACAAGAAAAAAATCGTCCCAGGCAAAGTGTATCGTGAAAGCGCCCAGGCGGCTGGACAGAGATAACCTTTAAACCCGGCCGCCAGGCGTAGCGCCGGAGATGGTTTCCGGCGGCCTGGGGCCGCTATTTCCTGCCGGTTTAACGTGGTATAAGTGCTTTTGAGAAGAGTGATTATCTCAGACCGGCCAATCAGGCGGCGGCAGGAGGGAGGCAGGCTTGTGAAGGTCATGGCGGTTAACGGCAGCCCCAGGAAAAAATGGAATACGGCCACCCTGCTGGCCAGAGCGCTGAAAGGGGCCGCCTCCCAGGGGGCCGAAACCGAACTCGTGCATCTGTATGATCTCAGTTTTAAAGGCTGCATCAGCTGCTTTGCCTGCAAAACCCGGGGCGGCAAGAGTTATGGCCGGTGTGCGGTCACCGATGAGCTCCGGCCCATCCTGCAAAAAATCGAGGCGGCCGACGCCCTGATTTTGGGCTCCCCCATCTATTTCGGCATCGTTTCCGGAGAGATGCGCTCATTCATGGAGCGTTTGCTCTTTCCCTACTTCACCTATACCGACCCGCCCCAGTCCCTGTTCCCCCACAAGATGCCGACGGGATTCATCTATACGATGAATATCACCGAAGAGCTGATGAAAGAATGGGGTTACGAGCCGATCTTTGCGAATAATCAACGGTTGTTGCAGATGGTCTTCGGGGCCTCGGAGTCGCTCTGCAGTTTCGATACGTACCAGTTTACGGATTATGCCAGAGTGGTGGCGGACAGTTTTGATCCAAAGAAGAAAGCCCGGAGGCGCCAGGAGGTTTTTCCGCGAGATTGCGAGGCGGCCTGGGCCATGGGGGCCAGGTTGGCCGGGATGACGGGATAGATTAAGGCGCCCAAGCGGAGCTTGGGCCGCAAGGTCATTCCCCATCTGGAGCTTGGGAACGAGTCAAAAAACTTCTTGAAAGCTCTGGGCCAAGCCGTTTTGTCATCCTGAGGGGAGCGAGGGATCTCGGGCTGTCTCGAATTTATGAGATGCTTCGGTCGTTTCACTCCCTCAGAATGACAGGTTAGGGGGCTTTGCCAGGTCTCACCTTGATTTAAGGACAACCGGGGAGTTTAAAAATTTTCAGGCAGGGCCGTTGTCGGCCCTGCTTTTTTTGTTGGCGGCAGCATCAGAGGCGGAGAATTTAATAAAAAATTAGTCAAATAATCTTGTTTGACAATTGTGCAAATATACCCTAACGTGGTCACAAACGTAAAGGGAGGTGAGGGCGAACCGATGGGGTTTGAATAGGTAACACCCTTAATTAGTTCAAAAATCCTACCATTTTTATTCCTGATCTCCACAAACCCAACACGAGGTGAACTATGGGGATTACCCGCCGGACATTTATCAAGGGCTTGGGAAGCGGCATTACCGCTGTGGGCCTCGCGGACGTCGTCCTGACGCGCTCCGGATGGGCCGGGGTTGTGGCTCCCGCCAAAACCAAAGGCACTCAAGTCACCACATCCATCTGTCCCTTTTGCGGCGTGGGCTGCGGCCTCATCGCCAACACCAAGGGGGGCAAACTCATTAACGTCGAAGGCGATCCCGACCACCCCATCAACCAGGGGACCCTGTGCAGCAAAGGCCAGGCGGTCTTCGAGGTGGTCACCAGCCCCCGGCGTTTGCAGAAGGTGCGCTACCGGGCCCCGGGGTCGCGACCACTGGGAAGAGAAGCCCCTGGAGTGGGCCATCACCACCCTGGCCCAGCGGGTCAAGGCCACCCGGGACAAGGGGTTCATCACCAAGAACCCTGCCGGGGTGACGGTCAACCGCACCGAAGCCCTGGCCTCCATCGGCGGGGCGGCGATCAACAACGAAGAATGTTACCTGGTCGCCAAACTCACCCGGGCCCTGGGCATCGTCTATTTAGAGCATCAAGCCCGGCTCTGACACTCGTCCACCGTGGCCTCGTTGGGGCCAACTTTCGGACGAGGCGCCATGACCAACCACTGGAACGATATCGCCAACAGTGACTGCGTCATGATCATCGGCTGCAACCCCGCCGAAAACCATCCGGTCAGTTTCAAATGGATCACCAAGGCCATGGACCAGGGCGCCAAGCTCATCGTGGTGGACCCGCGCTTCACCCGGTCGGCGGCCAAGGCCAATCAGTACGTGCGCCTGAGGCCCGGCACCGACATCGCCCTGATGGGCGGTTTCATCAACTATGTGGTCCAGAACAATCTTTATCACCAGGATTATGTGGCCAATTATACCAATGCCGCTTTCCTGGTAAATAAAGATTTCAGCTTTTCATGATGGCCTCTTTTCCGGTTTTCAAAAAGACAAGCACTCCTATGATACGGCCACCTGGAGCTACGAAGTGGACGCCGAGAAAAAGCCGCTCACCGATCCTACCCTGACCGACCCCCAGTGCGTCTTCCAGATCATGAAGCAGTTTTACACCCGGTACACGCCGGAGACTGGTGGAGCAGGTCACGGGGGTGCCCGAAAAAGCAGTTCCTGGCCGCTGGCGGCCACCTTCGGCGCCACCGGCGCCCCGGGCAAAGCCGGCACGCTCATGTATGCCATGGGCGGCACCCAGCACACCACCGGGGTGCAGATCATCCGGAGCTACACCATCCTGCAGCAGCTGCTGGGGAACATGGGGATCCCCGGGGGCGGCATCAACGCCCTGCGGGGAGAGAGCAACGTCCAGGGTTCCACGGACATGGCCATTCTGTTCCACATCCTGCCGGGTTATCTGCCGGTGCCCTCCGAGGCCAAGACCCCCACCTTGAAGGACTATATCGCCACCACCCCCAAGGGCGGCTATTGGATGAACCGTCCCAAGTTCTTCGTCAGCCTGCTCAAGGCCTTCTGGGGCGAGGCGGCCACCCCGGCCAACGACTTCGCCTACGACTATCTGCCCAAGATCGGCAAGGGCTATCAGAACTCGGGATACTCCTGGATTCCCCTGTTCGAGTCCATGGGCGCAGGGCGGCATCAAGGGCCTGCTGGTGTGGGGCATGAACCCGGCGGTGAGCTCCCCCAACCTGTACCAGGCCTACTCAGGCCCTGGCCAAGCTGGAGTGGCTGGCGGCCTTTGACCTCTGGGAGACGGACACCTCGGTCTTCTGGAAGCGGCCCGGGGCCAAGACCAAGGACATCAAGACCGAGGTCTTTCTCTTTCCCGTGGCGGACTCCCTGGAGAAGGAAGGCAGCGTCAGCAACAGCGGCCGCTGGCTTCAGTGGCGCTACCAGGCGGTGAAGCCCCACGGGGACGCCAAGAGCGACCTGTGGTACGCCAACCGCCTGGGACTGGAGCTCAAGAAGCTCTATACAGCACGATCCCAAGGCGGTCTGTCCCGACCCCATCGTCAAGCTCAACTGGAACTATGGCGACGACCCCGACGTCCACCTGGTGGCCAAGGAGATCAACGGCTATACCGTGGCGGACAAAAAGCAGGTGGCCAACTTCACCAAGCTCACCGACGACGGCGCCACCGCCTGCGGCAACTGGATCTATTCCGGGTCCTATCCCGGCCCGGACAAGAAGAACAACCTCATGGCCCGCCGGGACAAAAAAGACCCCAGCGGCTTGGGGGTCTACCCCAACTGGTCCTGGGCCTGGCCGGTGAACCGCCGGATCATCTATAACCGCTGCTCGGTGGACCCCCAGGGGCAGCCCTGGAACAAGGATAAGGCCCTGTTCAAGTGGGACCCGGCGGCCAAGACCTGGACCAAGTTCGACGTGCCGGATTTCGGCTGGATCAACCCCAAGACCAAGGAGCAGATTCCGCCGGAGGTATCGGCCAAGACGCCGTTCATCATGCTGCCCGAAGGCAAAAGCCGGATCTTCGTGCCCGGCGGGGCTCTGCAAGGAAGGGCCCTTGCCGGAGCACTACGAGGCCCTGGAGTGCCCCTACGTCAATCCCGTGTCGCCGCAGCAGTCCAACCCGGTGATGAAGATATGGAAATCGGAGATGGACCAGGTGGCCCAGGTCTGCGATCCCAAGTATCCCGATCATCGCCACCACCTTCCGGGTGACGGAGCACTGGCAGGCCGGGGCCATGACCCGGAACCTCACCTGGCAGGCCGAGATGATGCCCGAGATGTTCGTGGAGATGAGCCCGTCGTTGGCCAAGGCCAGGGGCATCAAAGCGGGGGACTGGGTCAAGGTGAAGAGCGTCCGGGGGGAGGTGAAGGCCCGGGCCAATGTCACCCGCCGGGTGGCGCCTTTTACCTGCGGCAAGCCGCGGCATGCCGAATACCGTGGAAATGGTGGCCTTGCCCTGGCACTTCGGGTTTGCCGGCCTGATCACCGGCGGCCCCGACCCCAGGCAGAATTACGCCGCCAACCAACTGGCCCCCATGGTGGGGGACGCCAACACCATGATCCCGGAATACAAGGTGTTCCTGGTGGACGTGCAAAAGGTCTGATAGGCCGCAAGGGAGACATGCCATGAGTAAAGCCATGTTGATCGATACGACCCGCTGTATCGGTTGCCGGGCCTGCCAGGTGGCCTGCAAGAGCTGGCACGACCTGCCAGGCGAACGCACGGTGTTCAGCGAGACCTGGAGCAACCCCAGATACCTGGACAGCAACAACTATACCCGGATTATTTTTCGGGAGATTGACCAAGCCCGACGGGCAGCTGAGTTGGCATTTCATCTCCCGGCGCTGCATGCATTGCAATGACCCGGCCTGCGTCAGCGCCTGCCCGGTGGCGGCCCTGGACAAACTGCCAAACGGCCCGGTGGTCTATGATGACGAGCGCTGCATCGGCTGCCGTTACTGCATGATGGCCTGTCCGTTCCAGATTCCCAAGTTCCAATGGAGTTCGGCGGTGCCCCTGATCCGGAAATGCGACTTCTGCGCCGACCGCATCGCGATCGGTCTGGCCCCGGCCTGCTCCACCGTCTGTCCCACCGAGACCCTGCTCTTCGGCGACCGGGAGGCCCTCCTGAAGGAAGCGCACCGCCGCATCGGCGCCCACCCCGGGAAGTATTACCCCGAGGTGTACGGCGAGAAGATCGTGGGCGGGACGGCCAAGCTCTATCTCACCGCGGTGTCCTTCGAGGACCTGGGCCTCGACCACCGCGGGCTTCCGCACCGACCTGGGGAACATGCCCTACGGGATCTACGGCCGGGAATGGATGTCCAAGGTGCCCTGGGTGGCCCTGGGCGTGGGCGGCCTGGCCGTGGGCCTCCATTATATCAACCAGCGCCGGGCCGAAGTCCAGGACCAGAAATCTCGGGAAGGCAAGGAGGAGTGAGCCATGGCCGAAAAGATTAGAAAAATGGTATCCGGGCGAGGGCAAGCTGACCCCCGGCGCGCACCATCCTCTATGTCATCCTGATGCTGGGCCTCATCTCGGCCGTGGCCCGGCTCTTCTTTGGGTCTGGGCGCCACCACTAACCTGAACGACGCCTACCCCTGGGGCCTGTGGATCAGCTTCGACGTCTCTCCGGGGTGGCCCTGGCCGCCGGCGGCTTCACCATGGCCGCGGCCATCTATATCTTCAACCTGAAAAAGTTCGAGCCGCTGCTCAGGCCGGCCAAGCTCTCGGCCTTCATCGGCTACCTGATGTTCGTCGTCGGGCTGTTCTTCGACCTGGGCCAGCCCTGGCGCATCTGGCACCCCATGGTGATGTGGAACCCCCACTCGGTGCTCTTCGAGGTGTCCTGGTGCGTCATGCTCTACACCACGGTCCTGGGCATCGACATCCTGATCATGGCCCTGGAGCGCTGGGAAAAGTACGAGCTGGGTGAACTTCTCTCCGGAACATCTACCTGGTCCTGGTGGTGGCCGGCGTCATGCTCTCCACCCTGCACCAGTCCTCCCTGGGGGCGCTTGTACCTGTTGATGCCCGAAAAGATGAGCGACCTCTGGGCCAGCCGGGCCATCGGGCCGCTCTTTTTCACCAGCGCGGTGATCGGCGGCATGAGCGTGGTGACCCTGGAAAGCCTGATCAGCGCCTGGGCCTATAAGCGCAAGGCCGAAATCAAGATCCTGGCGGCCTTCAGCAAGGGGCTGGGAGTCGCTCTGCTGGTCTACTTCGCCATGAAGGTCACCGACCTCTATGCCCGGGGGGCCACGGTCTGGGCCTTCGACAAACCCCACTTCTTCTTTTACCTGGAGCTATTCGGCACCGTGGCCCTGCCGGCTATCCTGCTGACGTTCAAGGAGGTGCGGACCTCGGTGAGGGGCCTTTACTGGGCCGCGGGCTTATCCGCCTTCGGGGTGGTGTTGAACCGCTTCAACGTCAGCCTCACCAGCTACGGCGGCTACCGGCAGTTCAGCTACTTTCCTTCGGCCATCGAGATCATCATCACCCTGGCCCTGGTGGCCGGGGGCATCCTGATCTTCGATTGGGGCAGCCGTAATCTGCCGGTGTACCAGTCGGAGCTGTCGGGGGAAGCGGGTTAGGACCTGGGGGAGGGGCGGGGAAACAGTAGTCAGTAGTCAGCCAGAGCCTGATTAATGACTGCTGGTTAACGGATAGCAAATTTTCCCGGTCCTTCCCGCAAATTTTCTGATGGCCCCATAAGGGGCGTGCGGCGGCCCCGGTTTTTCACCGGGGCCGGAGTGCAAAGTAAAAGTAAGTTTAGGGGCGGCTCGCCAGCCGCCCCTTCTCTTTGGTGATTACCTGTGAACCTGAGCATTGCTTTTAATGTAACTTTGTGATAAAAACATATGGCGAGGAGGTGGAAAAGTATGTTCCAAGTTGGCCAGTTGGCCGTGTACCCGGCCCACGGGGTTGGAGTGATCGAATCGGTCAAAGAACGCGAAGTTTCGGGAAGCCAGGAGCCGTTCTACATCATGCGCCTTCTGGATAGCGATATGATCATCATGATCCCCACGGGTAATGCCCGGAATATCGGACTGCGGGACATTATCGATAACCAGGCAGTTTCCGAAGTCTATGAAATCCTCCGTCATCGTCCCATTCGCCTGAACAACCAGACCTGGAACCGCCGGTACCGGGATTACATGGATAAAATCAAGACCGGTTCCCCGTTCCGGGTGGCAGAAGTCCTGCGGGACCTGACCCTCCTCAAAACGGAAAAGGACCTCTCCTTCGGCGAGCGCAAGATGCTGGACACTGCCAAGAACCTCCTGGTTAAGGAACTCTCCCTGGTTAACAACATTAATGCAGACGAAATTGAGGCAGAACTCCTGGCGTTGTTAGAAGCCACCGATGATCAGTCTGTTGCAACAGTTTAACTATACAGGGCCTTAACCGCCACACCCGAACCTAGGCCAGTATAACCACGGCAAGGAGTGCCGGACCATGCTTTCTGTCCGACGCCAACTGCGAGTTCCCAACGCGGCGACGTCGGGAGTCTTTTGTCCTACCTTGATTTTTTCCAAAGAAAGGAGGTGAGAACTCCGTGCTACAAAAGGTGGTCACCGGGACCATCCTGGGGACTATTTGCGCCGTCAGCGGCTATCTGATCGCCGACCAAATCCCGAGGTTCGAGCACCTGTGGTGGGCCGGTTATGCCGGCGGCGTGGCGGGTCTGGCGGTGGCGTGGCTGACCCTGGGGTTGGAGCGGGTCATCAAGCGGATACCCCTGAAGACCATTCTCGGCAGCACCCTGGGCCTGTTCGTCGGCCTGGGGATCGGCAAGCTGGCCAGCTACCCCTTTGACAAATACCTCGAACTCCCCAACCTGCAAATTCCTTTATACATTTTCCTTTCAGCAATTTTTGGTTATATCGGGCTGGTTTTGGGGGGCAAGAAAATGTCCGAGGTCAGCACCCCCTACTTCCTGGACCCCGCCGGCAAGACCCCGCGTCATGCGGTAAAAATCCTGGATACCAGCGTCATCATCGACGGCCGCATCGCGGATATTGCTGAGACGGGCTTTGTGGAAGGCACCCTCGTGGTCCCGAAATTTGTTTTGGAAGAGCTGCAGTATGTGGCCGATTCCTCCGACGATCTGAGGCGCACCCGGGGCCGCCGGGGCCTGGACATCCTCAAACGGCTCCAGCAGCAGAATCCCCGCCGGGTGGAATTTATCGAAGACGACATTCCCGGAGCCGCCGGGGTGGACTCCAAACTGGTGGCCCTGGCTTTGAAACTGAGAGGCAAGGTCGTCACCAATGATTTCAACCTGCACAAGGTGGCGGAGCTCCAGGGAATCGAAGTCCTGAACATCAACCAGCTGGCCAACGCCATGAAACCCGCGGTCCTGCCCGGCGAAAGCCTGCACGTCCAGATCCTCCGGGAGGGCAAGTCCCAGGGCCAGGGGATCGCCTATCTCGACGACGGCACCATGGTGGTGATTGAAAACGCCCGGCGGTTCATCGGCCGGGAAGTGGAGGTGGCGGTCACCAGCGTCCTCCAGACCACCGCAGGGCGCATGATCTTCAGCGAGATCAAGAACGGCGGCGCCCCCCGGAAAGTATGATGGAGAGCGGTCAGCGGTTAGCCAAAGAAATCTTGACCTGAAAAGATGCCTCTTTTTCCCCCTCTCCTGGCGGGAGGGGGTTATATGAAGTTGAGTCCTCTGCGCAAAGAGATTTTGTCATCCTGAGTGGAGCGAAGGATCTCGTATTTTCTCGTATTTATGAGATTCTTCGGTCGCTCCGCTTCCTCAGAATGACAGGTGAGGGGACTTTCGCAGAGGTCTCAAGTTGCACTCAAAAAACCATGAATATTCATGTCATTCTGAACGGGGCTGAGCTTTCGTGAAGAATCTCGACGGCCTAAAAAGAGAGATTCTGCGCGGCGCTCAGAATGACAAAAAATAGTCTTTTGATTGATCTTTGGCAGGGGGAGGGAGAGGCAAACTCTTTTCCGCTCCGCCTCATAAATGGGCAATTATGGTGTTTGCCAAAAGTCCTTTCCTCTTATCCCCTCTCCCCCCAGCGGGGGGAGAGGGTTAGGGTGAGGGGGGGGATAAGAAAAAACTTTTGGCAACGAGTCTAATCCTCCGATATATCGTGTGCCTTCTTGCAAACAGATACCAGCGGCATTGAAACGTTACGGCAGGTGGTGGAGGCGGGCCAAGCCGGCTCCCGCCTGGACCAGTTCCTGGCCCAGTCACCTGGGGTGGTCCCGGGCCCGGCTGCAAAAGCTGGTGAAATCCGGGAGGGTCCTGGTCAACGGCGAGCCGCGCCCGGCCTCCTACCGGATGCGGGCGGGCGATACCGTTATGGTGACGCGTGCCGCCGCCCGCGCCCAGCCACCTCACCCCCGAAGCCCTGCCCCTGACCATTCTCTTTGAAGACCGGGACCTGTTGGTGGTGAACAAGCCCCCGGGGCTGGTGGTCCATCCCGGGGCCGGGCACCGGGATGGGACCCTGCTCAACGCCCTGGTGCACCACTGCCCGGACCTCATGGACATCGGCGAGGTGAGCCGCCCGGGCCTGGTGCACCGGCTGGATAAAGACACCAGCGGCCTCATCGTGGTGGCCAAGACGGCCCTGGCCCACGCCGCCCTGGTGGCCCAGTTCCAGGCCCACGCTATCACCAAGATCTACCAGGCCCTGGTCTGGGGGCGCCTGGCGGAAGCCGAAGGGCGGATCGAAAAAGCGGTGGGCCGCCACCCCACGGCCCGCCAGAAGATGAGCGTCCATGCCCGGCGAGGGAAGCGGGCTGTCACCTTCTGGCGGGTCGTCGAGGAATTTCCCGGCCCCCTGAGCCGGGTGGAACTCACGCCCCAGACCGGGCGCACCCACCAGCTCAGGGTGCACCTGGCCTCGATGGGCCACCCGGTCCTGGGGGACGCCACCTACGGCGGCGGGGTGAGCCGCCTCACGGACCACCCCAAGGTTTTGAGCCTCAAACCCCTGGTGCACCGCCAGTTGCTGCACGCCTGGCGATTGGGGATAACCCACCCCCGCACGGGAGAGAAAATGACCTGGGAAGCGCCGCTGCCGGAGGATTTTCAGGCGGTGGTGGACAAATTAGCGCACCCGGATTAATTTAGGAGCAGGTTTCTTAAATGAGGAGCAGGCCATGGAACCAGTGATTGCCGATTTGATGATAAAAATTAAAGCTATTGCTCAGGGACCGAACGCCGAGCTGCTCCGCAAACTGGTGGATGTTCTCTATGAGCAGGCCGAACGGCGAGGAGAGTTTGACGAAGAGCCATTTTCGCCGGAAGACCTGGCTGCCATCAAAGAAGGCGAAGAGGCCTTCCAGCGGGGCGAATTTATCAGCCTGGAAGATTATGAAAAGGAACGCGGCCTGTGAGCTACCGCGTGCAATTATCCCTGCCGGCAAAGAAGCAATTGGACCGGTTGGATCAAGTGACTGCGAAGCGTTTGGACGGGCGTCTTAAAGAATTGGCCTTTGATCCTTATGCGATCAGAATTTCCAAGGCAGTAAAAATGGAGCCGGGACAGCGCACTTCCAGGGTTGGGGATTGGCGCATCATTTATCGAGTTGATGAAAAACGCCAGGAAATCATGGTGATTGCCTTTCGTCCTCGAGGCAAGGCATATCGATAGCCTGCCCCAGGAAAAAGTCCTCAAACCCCTGGTGCTTCGCCAGTTGCTGCACGCCTGGCGATTGGGGATAACCCACCCCCGCACGGGAGAGAAAATGACCTGGGAAGCGCGGTTGCCGGAGGATTTTCAGGCGGTGGTGGAGTACATGAAATTTCTTGCAAAATCTTGAGGTGCCCAAGCAGAGCTTGGGCCAGCAATTACGTTCCCAAGCTGGAGCTTGGGAACGAGATAAAAACCTGCATTAATGTATGGTGCGCAGTGCGCACCCTACCAGAAACTTCAGGGGTTGGGGGGGGAGTTTGAGGGAGGGGGCAGGGGCCACTTACGAAAAAGCCTCTGGTCCCTTCCCTCACAAATAACTTCTCACTATGCTGAAAATCGCTATTACCGGGGGGGCCGGGACGGGGAAGTCCACCGTGGCCCGGATGTTTGCCGGGCTGGGGGCCGAGGTGTTGGATGCCGACGCTATGGCCCGGGAGGCGGTGGCGGTGGGCGCTCCGGCCTGGGTCGAACTGCGCCGCCTTTATGGCGAGGAATATTTTCATGAAAACGGGGAGTTGAACCGATCTAGGCTGGCACAAGTGGTGTTCGCCGACCCGGAGGCCCGGCGCCGCCTGGACGGGCTCATCCACCCCCGGGTGGAGGCGGAGCTTCAGGCCCGGGTGGCGGAGCTGGCCCGGCGGGGGGTGCCGTTGGTGCTGGTGGAGGTGCCGCTGTTGTTCGAAACCGGCCGGGAGGCGGCCTTTGACCGGGTCATCGTGGTGGCGGCCCCGGAGGCCGATCAAATCCGGCGCCTGCGGGCCCGGGACCACCGGGGGGAGGCGGAGATCCGGGGGATTCTGGCGGCCCAGTGGCCGCTGGCCCACAAGGTGGCCCGGGCGCGACTACGTGGTGGACAATGGCGGAGAGCTCAGCTACACGAAGCAGCAGGTGAAAAACATCTGGGGGGAGCTGAAAAATCAGCTTGACAGCGGCGGTTAAAAAGGTTAGCGTCCACCATATCCTGCCTTACAGCAATCTACTGGCCCGATACAAGTAAGTGATGAAGGAAACAGCCTGTAAATCCCCTTAGCTTGAATTAGAACTTGTCCGCACTCATATCTCTGCATTACGGCTCCGGGGCCCTGGTGACCGCTGGCCAGCCATGGGTCATAAAACATCATAGTTGGTACTCTATCAAGTTATCTACAACCAAATATCTCCCTCCTATTAGGAATTATCGGCATGCATGAACAAGAGGTAACCATGAATTTATCGGATTTGAAGCACAAGAAGATCAACGACCTGACTGCCCTGGCCCGGGACCTCAGCGTGGAAGGCGCGGCGGGGATGCGCAAGCAGGACCTGATCTTCGCCATCCTCCAGGCCCAGGTGGAGAAAAACGGGGTGATCTCCGGCGGCGGCGTGCTGGAAATCCTCCCGGACGGCTTCGGGTTCCTCCGGGCCCAGGACTATAATTATCTCCCCGGGCCCGACGACATCTATGTCTCGCCCTCCCAGATCCGGCGCTTCAATCTGCGCACCGGGGACACCATCGCCGGGCAGATTCGCCCCCCCAAGGAGGGGGAGCGCTATTTCGCCCTGCTCAAGGTGGAGACGGTCAACTTTGAGGACCCGGCGGTGGCCCGGGACAAGATTCTCTTTGACAACCTGACGCCCCTGTATCCCGACCAGCGTCTCAAGCTGGAGACGGACCCGGACAACTATCTCCGCCCGGATCATGGACCTGATGACCCCGGTGGGCATGGGCCAGCGTGGCCTCATCGTCGCCGCCCCCCGCACCGGCAAGACCATGCTCCTCCAGAATCTGGCCAACAGCATCGCCCGGAACCACCCGGAAATCGGTGCTCATCGTGCTGCTCATCGACGAGCGGCCTGAAGAAGTGACGGACATGCAGCGCAGCGTCAAGGCCGAGGTGGTCAGTTCCACCTTCGACGAGCCGGCCCAGCGGCATATCCAGGTGGCGGAGATGGTCCTGGAGAAGGCCAAGCGCCTGGTGGAGCACAAGCGGGATGTGGTCATCCTGCTGGATTCCATCACCCGTCTGGCCCGGGCCTACAACACGGTGGTGCCGGCCAGCGGCAAGATCCTCTCCGGCGGCCTGGATGCCAACGCCCTGCAGCGCCCCAAACGGTTTTTCGGGGCCGCCCGGAATATCGAGGAAGGGGGCAGCCTCACCATCATCGCCACCTCCCTGATTGATACCGGCAGCCGCATGGACGAGGTCATCTTCGAGGAATTCAAGGGCACCGGCAACATGGAGATTCATCTGGACCGGAAGCTGGTGGAAAAGCGCATCTTCCCGTCCATCGACATCAACCGCTCCGGCACCCGGAAGGAAGAGCTGCTGCTGCCGCCGGAGGACCTCAACCGCATCTGGATTCTGCGCAAGCTCCTGTCGCCGCTCTCCCCGGTGGACAGCATGGAATTCCTGCTGGAAAAACTCCGGGGGACCAAGGACAACGCCGAGTTCATGGCGGCCATGAACCGATAGGCCGCAGCACTTCCGGCAGCAAAGCAAAAGGGCGCACTTGGGTGCGCCCTTGGTTTTGCGGCAACGTCAAAAGGTGAATCAAGCAGTCTTCTTGAGCCCCGCCTTTTCCACCCATTGAGGTAAGGGTTCCTGGGTGGCTTCGCTATAGAGGGTTTCGGGAGCGATGTCTATTTCCCCCTGCCAGGTTATTACCCCTAATTCCTGGTTTACCGTGAACCTCCTAAAATTTTCCACCTGAGCCAATCTTCCGAAAATTCCGCCCTTCCTGATGTAAGGCGTGAAGTCGACAATCCCTGATTTGCCGTCGGCAAAGCATATTTTTAATGCATAATCCTTTAAATACTCGGCCGAGACCACATCATAATACATCGGTTGTCCCTGCTAATCGAGTGGGGCAATCTTTCCAAGAGGTTGATTGTTCACCATCAATTCCCAGTTTTTCATAAGTTCCGCTTTATGTCTTGCGGCCCATTCTACGACTAAACCCAAAGCTCGCGGCGGTAAAAAACCTTCTAACATCATGAAATCATCGATTTTGATTACTGCCTGAGCGCCGCCGTAACGGGCGTGGAAGTGCGGCGGATTATGATCTTCGTAAAACATGGCAATAATAATGCCATAAAATCTGCTAATTTCTGGCATTAGCGACTAATCGGTGCCCTTACACCCAGGTATTGGGTTTTTTGTTCCAGTTTTTGCGGATTTCTTCTTTATCCTTTTGGGTGGCGCCAAAAGCCCCTTCGCACGCCGCCTCATACTTGTGGATGTCGGAGCGAAAGTCCTTCTTATAAGAACTGTTGGCCGAATCCTTGACAAAAATGGTGGGCATGCCGATGAGGCGCTCCACCTCGGCGCCGCAGATTTCGCAGGTGGTGAGGGGCGGGTCGCTCATCTTCTGCTCGACTTCAAAAATATGGCCGTGATCCTTGCACTTATACTCGTAGCTGGGCATGTGTCACTCCTTTCAGGGCCAACCTAATTGCTTGACAGATACCCCCGGGGGCGCTAATTTTAGGGGAAGTTACCTTAGTTATTAACAGATTTTTCCCCAAAGGCCAAGCGCGGATTGTCCGCCGGCCAGCCGGCCGGGATGTTCCGCCAGAAGTGGACGCCCCAGGGCCCGGTCGCCCCGGGCCACCTGAATTGTCTGATGGTCACAGGAGGTTTCTATGAAAATCCCCACTCTCCAGGCTGTTACCGTAGAGATCCTGGTGGACAACTTCTTCGACGTTTTTGAGCCATCACGGCCCGGCATCGTGGAACGGGTGATCCCCGGCCGCCTCAAGAAACCGCTGCTGGCGGCCCACGGCCTGGCTTACCTGGTCACCCTGAACCATGGGGGCAAGCTCACCCGCATCCTGATGGACGCGGCCAACGCCCCCCTGCCCCTGTTCAACAACCTGGAAGCTTTGGAGCATAATGTCGATGAGATTGACGCGGTGGTCATCAGCCACGGCCACCCGGATCACTATGGGGGGCTGTTCGAATTCCTGGCCAAACGCACCGGCGGCCCGATTCCCGTTTATCTCCATAAGGACGTGTTTCTGCCCAAACTCCTGATCACGCCCCGGGGGCGCATCGGTCCCTGGGTCTTGGATCTGGACCAGCTGGTGACCGCAGGGGTTGTTCTCCAGGAGAACCTGGGCCCCCAAATGGTCCTGGACCAGGCCCTGATCACCGGCACGGTGGAGGCCACCACCGCCTACGAGAAACCGCTGGCCAGCTTCCGGCGCCAGGTGGCCGGCCAGGAAGAACAGGACCACTTCCCGGACGAGCAGGCCCTGGTGGCCGTGGTGGAAGGCCGGGGCCTGGTGGTGATCGGCGGCTGCAGCCACCCCGGCATCGTCAATATGGTGAAATACGCCCAGAAACTCACGGGAGTCCAGAAAGTTTCGCTGATCCTGGGAGGCTTCCACCTCACCCCCGGCGGCGATGAACTGATTCAGCACACCATCCAGGGTCTGAGGGAACTGGACCCGGAACTGATCATCGCCGGGCACTGCACCGGCTTCCGGGCCCTGACCAAACTCGCCGCCGCTTTCCCCGACAACTTCATGGTCAGCTGCGTGGGCACCAAAGTGATGGTGGTGGGGGGGTAAATGTTTTTGGCTGAGGGGGCTAAGGGCCGAGGGCCCAAACCCCCTCCCCCAATCCCTTAAGGGGGGTGGGGAGGGGAGTTCGAGGGGAAGGCGGGGAAATTCTTCGGCTTCCCCTGGCCCTCCCCTCAAAAGATGTTCCATGGATCATCTGAGCCCCGGGGACGAGGTGAGGACCGGCGTCCCGGACCCGGAGGTCCGGGGCCTTCTTTAGGGGACGGTCAAAGCGAAACCGGCCCTGAGCTACCCCCACGGCGCGGTGCGGCTGCACATTACTGAAGAACTCAGGTTCCGCAACAAGTAACCGCTAAATATTCTTATGGTATTTAAGGAAGAGGGAGAGATTAAATTTCCACCAAGACTCCTATGTTAACTATTCTTAAAACCCATTTCGGCTTTGATCAGTTCCGCCCCTTGCAGGAGGAGATCATCGGGTGCGTGATGGCGCAGCGGGATGCCTTTGTGCTGATGCCTACCGGGGGAGGCAAGTCGCTGTGCTATCAATTGCCGGCGCTCATGCTGCCGGGAGTGACCCTGGTGATGTCGCCGCTCATCGCCCTGATGAAAGACCAGGTGGACGCGCTCAAGGCTAATGGCATCCCGGCTGAATTCATCAACAGCACCTTGACCCGGGCTGAGATTGACCGGATTCAGGGGGAGGCGCTCAGAGGGAAGATAAAAATCCTCTACGCGGCGCCGGAACGATTGGCCATGCCCGAGTTTCAGTCGTTCCTGGAGAAAATTACCGTCAGTCTGATTGCGATTGACGAATCCCACTGTATCAGCGAATGGGGGCATGATTTCCGCCCCGATTACCGCAATCTTCACCTGCTGAGAACCAGGTTCCCCGAGGTTCCGGCCATGGCCCTGACCGCCACTGCCACCCGGAAGGTGCGGGATGATATCATTTACCAGTTGTCCCTGGATAAGGCGCAAACCTTCATCTCGAGCTTCAACCGGCCCAATCTTTCCTATGCGGTGCTTCCCAAAAAAGATTCCTACGGTCAACTGGTGGACATATTACGGGAAGGCCAGAATGAGTCGGCGATCATTTATTGTTTTTCCCGGAAAGACACCGAGCATCTGGCGGCGGATTTGCGCCAGGAGGGGTTTGAGGCTCTGGCTTATCACGCCGGGCTGGAAAGCGAGGCGCGCCGGACTAACCAAGAGAAATTCATCCGGGACGAAGCGCACATTATCGTGGCGACGATCGCTTTCGGGATGGGCATCGACAAGCCGGACGTGCGCCTGGTAATTCACTATCATCTGCCCAAATCAATTGAAGGCTACTACCAGGAAACCGGGCGGGCCGGCCGGGACGGGCTGCCGAGCCGATGCATGCTGTTTTTCTCCTACGCCGACAGCATTAAACAGCAGTATTTTATCCGCCAGATAGAAGATGAGGCGGAGCGGAAAAATGCCTATCGGAAGCTCGACCAGATGGTGGAATATTGCGAGACCGCCACCTGCCGCCGGGCGCATTTACTGGCTTATTTTGGCGAGGATTATCCCCCGGAACCCTGCGGCGGCTGCGATGTCTGTTTTTCGCCCCGGGAAGAATTTGATGCAACCATAATCAGCCAAAAGATTATGTCGGCGGTGGTGCGAACGGGGCAGCAGTTTGGGATGAACTATATTATCGACGTGCTCCTGGGGTCAAAGAACCAGAAAATCCTGGAACGCGACCATCAGAACTTGTCGGTGTACGGGATTGTGGATGATTTTTCCAAGGAAGAGTTGAGGCGGATCATCACGCAGCTGGTTCAGAGAAAGCTGATGGTAAGGAGTGATGATGGATTTTCCCGTCTGGAATTAGGCCGGCGGGGACAGGAAATTTTGCGGGCCCGGCAAGAAATTCGCTTACCCAAGCTTAAAGCTGCCGCCAAGTCCCTGCGCCGCAGCGAGGCGGTGGAAACCGGATACGATATAAACCTTTTTGAGAGACTCCGTCTCCTGCGCAAAGAATTGGCGGATGAACAAGGGGTGCCGCCGTTTGTCGTCTTTGGCGATCTGGCTCTGCGCCAGATGGCGTCATACCTGCCGCAGAGCCCGGAGAACTTTTCTAAGATCAGCGGCGTGGGCGAGGCCAAGCTTAAGCAATATGGGAAGATCTTTACCGGGGTTATTCAGGCTTACGCCGAGGAAAATAATCTCAGTGAAAAAGAGGTTCCGGTGAAACGATCGGCCCGCCCGCCGCGGTCAGATCGTCTGGGGTCGACCTACCGGGAAACCCAAAGACTGGTTCTTGAAAAAATGTCAATTGAGCAAATGGCGGCGGCGAGAGGCCTGGCGATTGGGACCATAGCGGCGCATGTTGAAAAGTTGGCCAGCAGCGGCGAAGACATTGATATCGACTATTTAAGGCCACCTGTGGAGAAATTCGCAACCATCCAAGCCGCTTTTCAAAAATGCGGCGGCACCGCTTTGTCGCCGATCCTTGCCATGCTGGGCGAGCCATTTTCCTACGCAGAATTAAAAATAGCCAGGCTATTCATAAAATCGTAGAAGTTTACCTTCTGCGGATGGAGTTAAACCATGTGTGAACTCTTTGCCATGTCCGCGGGGCAGCACTACACCGCCCAGGACTACCTGCCGCTGCTTTGCCGACAAGGCCCGGGACAACATGAGCGGCTGGGGTATCGGGTTTTTCCGGGAAGGTCAGGTGCACATCGAGAAGTCCTGCGAGGGCATCTACGCAGGGGACCTGGTGCACGACAGCTTTCGGCGCCTGGCCCGGGTGATCGGCAGCCGCATCATCATCTCCCACATCCGCTGCCCCTACGCCGGGCATCAAGCGGGAATCCGAGGCTCAGCCCCTTACCGACTTTTTCCTGGACCATCACTGGCTTTTCAGCTTTACCGGGGAGTCCCAGACCGGCCACGGCTACGACAGCCCCCGGCCCCTGATGCGGGAGCGGTTGCTGGCCGCCCGGGTTTTCGAGTTCATCCGGGACGGGATGGAAGCCCACCAGGCGGCCCAGGCCGGGCACAGTCTCTACCAGGGCCTGGCCCTGGCCTGCAAGCAACTCCTCAGTCAGTATCCCGGGGAATACACCTTTTTTCTGGCCAACGAGACGGTGCTCTTCGTCTTTCTCAACCACGGAGAGATCCGCACCTACCACCCGCCGGAGGCCCGGGGCGACATCCTGGTGCTGACTACGGTGGCGGGGGGGTTGACCCGGGACCCGGAACTCTGGTTCGCCCACCCCAATCAGGACCCGAAGCGCGGGCAGATCCTGATTATTTCGGGGGCCGACCTTCTTTACCAAGGCCAGGTCTGATGTGTGATCTCTTTGCCCTGTCAGCCTCGCAGCATTACACTGCCGCCACCTCGCTGCCGCTGTTCGCGGTCCGGGGACGCCAGAACGTGCATGGCTGGGGCATCGGATTTTTCCAGCAACGCACCCCGGTGGTGGAGAAATCCGGCGACCAGGTGTTCGCCGACGGCCGGCTCCACGTCTCCTTCCAGCGCCTGGCCCGGGTGGTGAACAGCCCCATCATCCTGGCCCACATCCGCTACAAATCCAGCGGCGAGGTGGATGAGTGCCACGCCCACCCCTTTGTCCTCACTTTTTGGGGCCAGGCCTGGATCTTCGCCCACAACGGCAAGGCCCCGGCCATCGAGGCCTACGCCAGCCCCCGCACCCCGGTTCTGGAGGCGAGCAGCGATTCGGCCCGGGCCTTCGAGTTTTTGCGGGATTATTTCATCGACGCCGAGCCCCGGCGGCTTCGCACCCCGTTCGGGGTTATCCTGAAGGAGGCCCTGGTCCGGCTGCTCCAAGGCTATCCCGGCGGCTACAACTTTCTCCTCACCAACGGCCAATTTATCTGGGCTTTCACCAATCACCGGCAATTTCTGATGCTCAAGGGCAGCAAAAAGCTGGAGGACGCCCTGCTCCTCACCACCATCGAGGAGGGCCTCAGCTCGGAGAATTGGGAAAGGCTGGCGGCCCCGGAGGGCAGTTTCGGCAAACTGCTGCTCATCGCCGGAGGCGACCTGATCCTGTCGGAAGACCTGTTTCCCTGAGGCTCCCGCCCCGGTTATGGCCGCCTCGCCTCCGGAATTTATAAATAATTTTTAATATATTGAAAGGGAAGCGTGTCTAATATATTGTAAAAACCGACTCCCGGGATGAGGTCGCCGCCCTGAGACCGGCGGGCCGGGAAGGGCGGAGTTCGAGGCAGACCGGCGATTCAGGGTCTGGTCAAGCTTGGGAAGACGCGGTAACCGGCGGCGGATCGAGAGGACAACAGGCGCTCCGGTCCAAGAAAAACCCGGGGGTATCCCTCTCCTGAGGACGGGGAGGATTTTGGGGAGCACCCCCGCAGTGACGTGGGCATTTTATGGTGGGCAGGGAAGGCCCCTCCGGCCTCCGGCGCAGTTTCAACCCCGTGACGCAAGAAGGAGTTTGTCAATGATACCGAGACAACGGTTTTTGGGGGGCATGGTCGCCCTAACCCTGGCGTTTGCCCTGGTTCTGGGGCTCGGATTCACCAGAACCGCCAAAGCGGCATCGGAAGATGTGGCCATGTTCTACGACGACTTATCCCAGTATGGGGATTGGGTAGACATGGAAAATTATGGGGCGGTCTGGCGTCCCAACAAGGTGGCGGAGGACTGGCGGCCCTATACCGACGGGCGCTGGGTGCCCACCGACGACGGCAATGTCTTCGAGAGCCAGGAACCGTGGGGCTGGGCCACCTACCACTACGGCAACTGGATGCCCACCGAAAACAACGGTTGGGTCTGGGTGCCGGGGCGCACCTGGTACCCCTCCACAGTGGAGTGGCGCACCAGTCCCGAAAGCGAAGCGGTGGACACCTCGTATGTCGGTTGGGCCCCGACCCCGCCGCCAAATTACGTACCGCCGGCGGAGTATGCCCCGTCGTCCTATTACCCGGGAAGCCCCGGGGGAGATTCGCTGTCCTCGCCTCTCTGGATTTTCGTCAAGGCGGCCCAGTTTCTGCTGGGTTTCGGGCAGCCGTATCAGTCGAACTATTCTTATATGAACTCCGGGTATCTGATGCCCCCGGCTTATGTGCCGGTATTCTATGACCAGACGCAGTATTACCAGGGTTACGCCACTCCGACCTATTACCCGCAGAATTATTTCGGCGGTCGGCGATTCGGCTCGGGCTACTATAACCAGGGCCCCTCGGCGGTCTACCTCTCCCGGGTCACCAACATCAATCGGACGGTCATCAACCAGACCATCGTCCGGAACTCCAACAACCTTTCCCGGATTCACGGGGTGATGCCGTCCCGGGCTGTGATGGACCGCCATAAGTATATCAGGCAGATTATGCCGCCGGCCCTGATCCAGGGGCACCGCCTGCCGCCGCCCAACCGGGTGAAGAATTTCAAGATGGCCCAGGCCAACCTGAATAAACCCAACCTGGTGCCAGCGCCCCACAATGTGCCCAAGGTCACCGCTACTATTCCCCGGGTCCAGCCCGGGGCGGTCCATGCCGGCCGGGGCCATGCCGTCACGGCATTGCCCGCCAAGGCCACCATGCCCCTGTCCCCCCAAATGTCGCAGCAGATCCAGAAACTGCCTCCACACCGGCGGTTTGAGCCCGGGAAGGCAACGCAGGCGGGACCGGGGCAACCCGGAGGCCCGGGTCACCAGGGGCCGGCACACCCCGGCACCCCGCCTAAAGCCGCACAGACCGGAGGACCGGGCACCCATGGACCGGGGCAGGCCTTGGTTCCGGGCCAGCCGGGGGCTCACGCCGGACCGGGACAGGTGCAGCCTGCGGTCCCGCCGACCGGTAAAGTCAAACCGGGAGAATTCCATCCGGGCGTGCACCCTTCCGGCACTACCCCTAAGGGGACCCCAACCACTCCGACGGCTTCCGGGGCCGCCAAGCCCGGCGGTGTGCCCCTGCCCCCGAGTCACAAGGGTTTGACGCCGGAGCAGCGGAGGCAGCAGGAGATAGAACACCAGAAACTGCAGCGGAGCGGCGCGGCCGGCCAGTCGCAACAGCAGCCCCAAGAGCAGCACCAACAGCAGCAGTTGCAGCAGCAGCAAAAACGCCAGCAGCAACTCCAGCAGGAGCAGCAGCTCAAAAGACAACAACAGCAGGAGCAGCAAAAGCGCCAACAGCAGACCCAGCAGGAGCAGCAGCTCAAAAGACAGCAACAGCAGGACCAGCAAAAGCGCCAACAGCAGCTCCAGCAGGAACAGCAGCTCAAAAGACAGCAACAGCAACCAGCAGCGCCAGCAACAGCAGCAGATCCAGCAGCAGCAACAACATCAGCAGCAGCAGCGCCAGCAGCAGCCTCAACAGCAACAACAACAGCGCCAGCAGCAGCTTCAGCAGCAGCGGCAACAGCCCCGGCCGCAGCCCCAGGTGCAGCCGAAACCGCAACCCCAGGCCCAGCCGAAACCGCAACCCAAGGCCCAGCCGCAACCACAGAAGAAGAAGGACGAGCACCCATAATCAGCCCGACGCCGCCTGACGTCGGATAACCCCAGGTCCGGCCCCGTCACGGGCGGGGCCTGGGCCTTGCTGCGCCTCGGTGCGGGCGACCGCATCGACCACGGCTCCTGGCGGGGCCGGACCATTTTTCCCCAAAGGAGGACATATGCCCCACATCGAAGCCATCCGCGCCCTGGAAATCCTGGACTCCCGGGGCCAACCCACCGTGTTGGCCGAACTTCGGCTGGACAACGGCCTGTGCACCCAGGCCATGGTGCCCTCGGGGGCGTCCACCGGCGAGAACGAGGCCCTGGAGCTGCGGGACGGCGGCTCTCGCTTCCTGGGCAAGGGGGTGCTGCAGGCGGTTAAAAATGTCGATGAGATCATCCATCCGGCCCTGAAGGGCCGTGACCCCCTGGATCAGGGGCTGATCGACCAGACCATGTGCCAGTTGGACGGCACCCCCACCAAGAGCAAACTGGGGGCCAACGCCATCCTGGCCGTCTCCATGGCGGTGGCCCGGGCCGGGGCCGCGGTCTGTGGCCTGCCCCTGTACCGTTACCTGGGGGGCGCCGGGGCCGCGTCTCTCCCCATGCCCATGCTGAACATCATCAACGGCGGGGCCCATGCGGGGAACAACCTGGACATTCAAGAGTTTATGATCATGCCGGTGGGGGGCCCCTCTTTTATGGAAGCCCTGCGGATCGCCGCGGAGGTGTTCCAGACCTTGAAGAAGGTGCTGGCCTCCCGGAAGCTGTCCACGGGTGTGGGGGACGAAGGCGGTTTCGCCCCGGATTTGCCCTCCCATGAGGCCGCCCTGGACCTGATCCTGGCGGCCGTGGAACAGGCGGGGTACCGCCCCGGGGAAGACGTGGTCCTGGCCCTGGATGCCGCCGCTTCGGAGTTTTTGGACAAGGCCACCGGGGAATACGTCTTCAAGAAAGGGGATGGTTCCCGCCGGTCCAGCGCCGCCCTGACGGATTACTATCGCGACCTGGCCGCCCGGTACCCCATCGTTTCCCTGGAAGACGGCCTGAGCGAAGACGACTGGGACGGCTGGGTACATCTCACCAAGGAATTGGGCGGCCGGATGCAACTGGTGGGTGACGATATTTTCGTTACTAATATCCAATATCTTAAAGCGTGGCATCGAGGTGGGCGCGGCCAATGCCATCCTGATCAAACTCAACCAGATCGGTACCGTCACCGAGACCCTGGACGCCATCGGCCTGGCCCGGCGCCACGGCTATCGCGCCGTCATATCCCACCGCTCCGGGGAGACCGAGGACACGTTTATCGCCGACCTGGCGGTGGCCACCGGCGTCGGGCAGATCAAAACCGGGTCCGTGTCCCGGTCCGAACGCATCGCCAAATATAACCGGCTTCTGATCATTGAAGCCAAGCTGAGGGGGGCGGCCCGGTTCCGGGAAGACCCGTTCTGGCTGAAACGGGGCTGACCCTTGCCACTCTGGCGGAGGAGCAGGCCTTCCGGCCGCTCCTCCAGCCCAGAATCACCGCCACCGCAAAGCTCACCTGGAGCAGAAAAGGCGCCGATTCATCTCCGGCCCCAATAAAGTTTTCGGGTGAGCGTTGACATTCTTTATCCATAAAATAACAGAAGTTTTGCGGAACAATCGTGGCCAACAATAATGCCTGCTTTATTGACGCTGGATTGATTTTTGACGTTCTTGCCGGCCGTTTTTATTTTTGACATTTGGTTGGGGTAATGTTACCGTTCCTCAACCTTTAGGGTAATCCAATCCTGCATCCCAGGGGGGGAAATGGGGCGGAGTGTGTGGGGCAAAGGGCTGATGGTCATGGTGCTGGCGGTGTTGGTGTTGCTGCCGGGGCGGGTGAAAGCGGCGGAGTTTGACGTCAGCAACTTCGACAAGGAAGTGGGGCTGCGTTTCGGCTACGGGAAAAATACTCACGGAGCCTCGGTCAATATTTACAGCCTGCTGCCTCGCTGGGGTATGTTTCTCAAGGCTCCGGGCAAGGAATGGGGTCCCTTCGGAGCCTCGTTCGTGATAGAAGGCATCATGAGCGTCGCCTCGGCCGAAGATGTCGGTTTTGAACTGGGCTTCACCCCCATGGTGAAATTCACCTGCCTCCTCTTTCCCTCGGTCATGGCCTTTATCGAAGGGGGCGCCGGTATGATCACGGAGAGTATTAACAGCCCGGCCATAGCCCACGCCTTCAACTTTACTCCCCAGTTTGGCGGCGGCTTCGACATCGCCCTGACCCCGAAACTGGCCCTGTCGCTGGCTTACCGGTTCCGTCATTCGTCCAACGCCGGCATCTATAAAGAAAACCAGGCCTTTAACGTCAATTTTGCTCAGGCCGGCCTGAATTACTATTATTAGGCGCAGGGTTTCCCCCATCGGGGTGAAGAACTGTCGGGTTCTGCACCGCGTCCCAGGCTCAGGAACATCCTGCAGCCGGCCTATTTTTTGGCGGTACCGGGAGGTCCTGACCCGGGCCCCAGCCCCTCCTGTCCTGGGTTAAGTCCACCCGCCTGTCGCACTTGCCCTGCGCTCTCCAGCTTCAGCCAGCCTTATAGGTATTTTTTTCCAGGCAAATTGGGTATTTTTACCGATTTATTTCTCCTGATGAAGGAATAATAATAGCATCATAGTAAACCGATTGTTGTCATGGAGTGATTAAAACCCCTGGTTCAGAGCAATTACCAAATCGCATCCTGATTGCGCTGACCGGGAGGGGGAGGGATTATGGTCAGCGTCATTTTTTTCGGCATCATGCTCCTGGGCATCAGCATCATGGGTCTTTGGTCGGGAAGGCAGGAGCGCCTGCGCAGCGTGAAGGTGCGGGAGGCTGCGGTTTACCGGCGGCCAAGGAGACGTGCAAGGAACTAATCAGCCCTTTGAGCCTGAGGTTGCCTCGACCCCCGGACTTCTAAGAGTCAGGTTGACCCCTGGGTGCCCTCACCAGAAGAGGTTCGTGGTATCACCAGCCGTTTCCGCAAACTCCGATCCCCTGCGTTTTGCAATTATCCGTCAAAAAAACCTGCCCAAAACCTGAGGACAGATTAATATCTCTTGACATATTCAGTAACAATTCTTAAATAATAATCAGTTATGGAAAATCTCATCCAGCAATTGCGGGAGCGTCGGATTGCGGTGACCCCGCAGCGCCTGGCGGTGATGGGGGCCCTGCAGAATCGGCGGGACCATCCCACCGCGGACCATATCTATCAGGTGGTGCGGCGGCAACTGCCGGCCATTTCTTTTAACACGGTGTACAAGACCCTGGAGATCTTATGCCAGAAAGGCATGGTGATCAAAGTCAACCCCCTGCATGCGGTAGCGCGTTACGACGGGGTTACGGGGCACCATGCCCACCTCATCTGCCGAGAGTGCCACCAGATCATCGATCTGGACTGGGAGGCCTCGGAGGTTCCCTGCTTACCGGCGGCGGACCTGCACGGCTTCAAGATCGAGAACCCTTCTCTGACGTTCTGGGGTCTTTGTCCCGGGTGTCAGCCACAAGAACCCCACAAGGAGGATTGATATGACGACGGCAGTAGGACAGGAATATCGCTGCAAAGTATGCGGCAACAAGGTGAAGGTGATGGAAGCCGGCGGGGGCGTGTTGGTCTGCTGCGGCATTCCGATGAAGCTCGAAAGCGACAAATAGGTCGAGGGGGCCACAAGAACCCCGGTAGACCCGTGGCAAATAGTTTTTTATCCCGGCGCCGGGAGGAGAGGCGAAAGAACTTTTGTCAAACGCGAGACGTGCTCTAAAAAGTTTTCCCAGGGGCGGTGAGTGGACCGCCCCTTTTTCTATTTTAGGGGTGAGCCCAGGCTCATGAGCCACGGCCCCCACCGCAACCTCAAACCCCGAAATGGTTCAGGCCCGGGGACCGTCGCCACCGAGGCCAGGCGGGTGGCTTGTTCTTCCGGGCCTGCCTCAAGGTCAATCAGCCTGAGCCGGGAGCGGTGTCCTTACCCGGCGCCGGGCCGTCGCCCTGCAAGATCTCCAGGGCCCGGCAAGCGGCCCGCTGCTCCGCTTCTTTCTTGGTGCGGCCTTCCCCCTGAGCCAGCGGCCGGTCTTGGAGGCGCACCTCGACCTGGAAATGCCGGGCGTGGCCGGGGCCGCTTTCGGCCATCAGGTGATATGCAGGCGGGACCTTGTAGCGGGCATGGGTGAACTCCTGGAGGGAGGTCTTGAAGTCCTGCCCGGGCAAGGCGGTGGAAATCAAAGGGCTGAACCAGCGTTCGGTCAGGCGGGAGGCGGCTTCCAGGCCGCTGTCCAGATAGACCGCCCCCAGCAGCGCCTCCAGGGCATCAGCCAGGAGGGAGGGCTTTTCCCGGCCCGCCTGTCCTTCTTCCCCCCGCCCCAGCAAGAGGTAGGCCCCCAGGCCCAGGCGCCGGGCCAGGGCCGCCAATTGCCGGGCATTGACCAGGGCGGCTCGTCCCCGGGACATCTCGCCTTCGGAACTTTCGGGAAACCGGGCCAGGAGCAGAGTGCTGACAGTGAGGGCCAGGACCGCGTCCCCCAGGAACTCCAAGCGTTCATTGCTGGGGCCGCTCCCCGGGTTATCATGGGCATAGGAACTGTGGCGCAGGGCCTGCTCCAGCAGCCCGAGATTCCGGAAACCATGCGAAAGCTGCCGGGCCAGGCTCTCCAGCTCTTGCCGCCGGGCGGGGGTCAATTCTGCCGGCCCAGGCGCCATCAGCCCTGCGCCCCCGGGCCCCGGTCGGCAAGCATCCGGTTCTCCTGCGGTGCCATCTGGTTGCCTCTATTTTGGGGAAAATAAGGGATTCCGAATTCCAAAATTAGGGAAATCCTAATTGTCGAGGTCAGGGATCGCCTGTAGCTTAAGGGTACCCTCACCGAACCAAGAGATCTTCGACTGACGAATTTAAGGCCGGCGGGGGGAAACCCCGGTAGAGAAGGAGATGTCATGGAGTCCCTCATGCAGGTTCTGGAGTCCACGATGGCGGCCCGGGACCCTTATACGGTTGGCCATCAGCGCCGGGTAAGCCAGATAGCGTGTACGATCGGCAGGGAGATGGGACTTTCCCCGAAACGTCTGAATAATCTTCGGATTGCCGGTGTGCTCCACGACCTGGGCAAGTTCGCCATCCCCTCAGACCTTCTCTCCAAGCCGGGGAAACTCACCCCCCCGGAGTTCGCCCTGATTAAAACCCATCCCCAGGTGGCGTATAACATCCTTTCGCCCATCACCCTCCCCGGCAACACCGCCATGATCATCCTCCAACATCACGAGAGGCTGGATGGCTCGGGTTATCCTCAGGGTCTGCAGGGGGAGAAAATCCTCCTGGAAGCCAGGATCCTGGGCGTGGCCGATGTGATGGAGGCCATGTGCTCCCACCGTCCATACCGCGCCTCCCGGGGCCTGGCCGAAGCCCTGAATGAACTCACCAGGAACCAGGGGATCCTCTATGATACGGCCGTGGTGGAAACCTGCTTAAAAAGCTATGGGCAAGAGTCGGATCTCCAGGAGGTGAGCGTCGAGGCCACCCCCCAGTCGCTCATCATGCCTCGCACTCATGAAGTTCCGCGTGGCGAAGCCCACGACAATCCTTCCTGGGTGGGGTCCTTGCCTCCGGCGGCAGTAAAAAGACCGCGCCTCTGGGCCAAATTAAGCCTGAGACGCCGTTCCTGGCTGCAAGTCACCTCGGCTTCTATTATGGGATGGCTGATCATGGCGTCGATCAGCAATTTTTAGGTTCGCCGGCCCCTAAAACCAAACACCCGCTGCTTCATTCTGCGTCAAGCCAACCATCATCCGCGCCGACCCGGCCTTAGGGGTCCCCGGGACATTTGCCATATCGGGCGACATTCCACTGCATTAACGGATCACAAAATGGGGGGAGGCCGCAGGCACCACCGGCTAGCCGGGGCGTTGGTCGGTGAGGAGAGGCACCACGAGTTCGGCCAGGATTTTCTGGCTGATGCCCCGTCCCAAGGCCACCCGGCCACCGTTGATGCCCACGATAATGAGGCCGCGATTATTTTGGAATAACTTCCACTTCCCGTCCCAGATTGAGGCCCATGGCCAGCAACCGGGCCCGCAAGCTGGCGGCCGCCGCGATGCCCGGTAATCCTTACCCGCCGACCGGCCGGGATTTCGGCCAGGGACTGTTCCAGGGGGCCGACTGCATCCGCCATGGCGTGAGAGTCCTTTTCTAAACACAGCCAATTTACTCCGCCTCCTGGCAAGTGGCGCAATAGCCGTGCACGTGCAACTGGTGGCCTTTAATGCGATAGCCGTATTCCCGGGCCAGGTGCTCTTCGAGAAGTCCCAGTCCCGGCTCTTCGAACTCCAGCACCTCGCCGCACCCCAGGCACCGCAGGTGGCTAGTGGTGAGCGTGGCCGTAAATGTGCTCATAATGCCAGTGGCCGTCGCTGAAATCCACCTCCCGGACCAGGCCGCAATCGATGAATAACGGCAGGGCGCGGTAGATGGAAGCCTTGGACACCTTGGAGCCCTTGTCCCTGAGCCTCAGATGGAGTTCGTCGACATCGAAATGCCCGTGAATCTCAAAAATCTCTTGCAGGATCTGCTTCCCTTTCCGGGGTTCGCCTCAAGTGGCGCCCGCAGATATATTCACGGAATACCTGAATCTCCGATTTCATCACCATGCCCGGATCAGTAAATCAATGCTATTGAGAATCAATTATCAATAATAGCTTATTCCATCGGGAAGTCAAGCGAATTTTGCACGTAACGGAGCCGCTGGCGAGGAAGCGAACGGAGTGGTGGTCCGGGGACCGATGGGCAAGCGAAAGACAATTTCTTTTGTGCTTCTGAGCGGAGAATCTTTCTTTTAAGCCCCTGAGATTCTGCACTGCGCTGCGCTCCGTTCAGAATGACCTAACGTGTAGAGTTTTTTGACTGCAACTTTTTAGGAGAAAGTCCTCGGGAGGCTGAAGGCGGCCAGCCTTACCGGTGCGACCCCGGTAAACCTGAGGAAGAACACTCCCAAGAGTTGACACAACCCCCTTATTGGAAAATTTGCGCGTTGCGGCGGCAACAGCGTCCCCATCCGGGCCGGAAGTCACGGGACCGGGGGGGGAAGGGGCGGTGGTCGACTGATTCCCATTGACGGGGTGCGGCTGCCCGTTTATGATGAAGGCGGCCTCGAGAAGTTTTTTAAACCGTTGGCACAGGCGCTTTGCAGCCTGTGGCAACGGCCAATGCCGCTCTTGCCGGTTTTATGGCTGGGGCAGAAGCCCAGGAATGATTGACCTGAAGGGTTTTGGGTGGCGCCGGTACCTTAGCGGTGCGGGTGCACAGGTTGAAAACCTGTGCCACCAGCGGGGGCGGCACGGGGGCCCGCCCCACCAACCTTTTCGTGTTTTAGCAGAACTCAGGCGTGACTGAGCCGGGCAGTGGGGCTCACGGTCAGATCGAACCGGGGGCGCCGGCGCGCCTGCCGGCGGCCCTTAACCGGACCAACTCCCAGGATTTAGCGGCGGCGCTTTGGCACAACCCAAACAACCCGTAGCCCCAGACCTGACCACCCATCCTCTGGAAGCCCTGGAGGGGACGGTGGAGCGCCTCACCTTCGCCGACCCGGCCAGCCACTACGCGGTGGTGCGCCTCCAGGTCCGGGGACGCCGCCAGCCCGCCACGGTGGTGGGCCCGCTGGCGGCGGTCAAGGAAGGCGAACAGCTTCACCTCAAGGGCCGCTACGAGGTGCATCCCAAGTGGGGGGAGCAGTTCCGGGTGGTGTGGTGGTACGCGGTGCTCCCCGCCACCGTAGCCGGCATCGAAAAATATCTGGCCTCGGGGCTCATCAAGGGCATCGGCCCGGAACTGGCCCAGCGCCTGGTGGCCCATTTCGGCCCCGAGACCCTGACGGTCATCGATGACCACCCGGAGCGCCTGGCGGAAGTCTCCGGCATCGGCCCCAAAAAGATGGAGCAGATTTGCCAGGACTGGCAAACCCATAAAGCCGCCCGGGAGGTGCTGGTGGCCCTGCAAGGCCTGGGCGTGGGCATGAGCATGGCCACCAAGATCTATCAGCAGTACGGCGACCAGGCCGGTGGAAGTGGTGACCACCAACCCCTATCAACTGGCCCTGGATATCCACGGCCTGGGGTTTCTCACCGCCGATCGCCTGGCCGGCCACCTCAACCTGGACCCCCTGACCCCGGCCCGCCTGGCCGCGGGGCTGCTCCACATCCTGGACACCATGGGCGGCGAGGGCCATGTCTATGTCCCGGAAGACGCTGCTCTTAAGCCGGACCGAGGAATTGCTTCAGGTGCCCCGGCCCCCCTTGCTGGAGGCCCTGGAGGATCTGGCCCGGGAAGGCCGGGTGGTGCTGCCGGAGTTGCCGTACGGCCGGGCCGTGTACAAGCGGCCCGCCTGGGTGGCGGAAACCGGCGTGGCCCAGTCCCTGGGGCGCCTGATTACTGCCGCCGGGAGCCATCCGCCGCTCCATCTCGAAGACCTCATCGCCCGGGTCCAGCAGCAGCGCGACCTGATCCTCGCCCCGAGCAGGCGGCAGGCGGTGGCCGCGGCCCTAAAGGACAAGGTGCTCGTCATCACCGGCGGCCCCGGCACCGGCAAGACCACCATCGTCAGCTGCATCCTGGACCTCTACCAGGGTCTGGGGGCCCGGGTTATGCTCATGGCCCCCACCGGCCGGGCCGCCAAGCGCCTCTCGAAACCACCGGCATGACCGCCACCACCATCCACCGGGCCCTGGAGTTTTCCCCCCAGACCGGCGGCTTCCGCCGCGGCCCGGCGGAGCCCTTGAAGGCGGAAGTGGTGGTGGTGGATGAGACCTCCATGGTGGACACCTTCCTGATGTATCACCTGCTCCGGGCCATCCCGCCCGCCGCCCGCCTCATCCTGGTGGGGGACGCCCACCAGCTTCCGGCGGTGGGCCCGGGCAACATCCTCAAAGACCTGATGGATTCCGGGGTCGTCCAGGTGGTGCGCCTCACCCAGATCTACCGCCAGGCCAAAGAGAGCCTCATCGTGGTCAATGCCCATCGCATCAACCAGGGAGAGTATCCCGATCCTGCCGAAGGAGTTCGGCAAAGGCGATTTCGTCTTCCTGGAACAGGATGACCCCGAAGCCATCAAGGCCAGACTCCTGGACCTGGTGGCCGAGGAACTTGCCCCGGCGCTACGGGCTGGACCCCCTGCGGGACCTCCAGGTGATCACGCCCATGCACCGGGGCGCCGTGGGCATCCAGACCCTGAACCTGGAGCTGCAGGAGCGCCTCAACCCCAAAGCGACCGCTGGTCCTGGGGCGGGCGGGTCTATCGCCACGGTGACAAGGTGATGCAGCTGCAGGAATAACTATTACAAAGAAATCTTCAATGGCGATATCGGCCAGGTCTGCGGGTTTCTGAGCGCCACCGGCCAGCTCCAGGTGGATTTTGACGGCCGGGTGCTTACCTATGACCCCGGCGAACGGGAGGAACTCACCCTGGCCTACGCGGTGACGGTGCATAAGGCCCAGGGCAGTGAGTTTCCTGCCGTGCTGCTGGTGCTCACCACCCATCACTATATGATGCTGCAACGGAACCTCTTGTACACCGCCCTGACCAGGGGCCGCCGCCTGGTGGTCATCCTGGGCAGCAAGCGGGCCCTGGGCATGGCCATCAGGAATGACCGGCCCGTGCGGCGGTATACCCACCTGGCGGCCCGCCTGCGGGAAACCCTGGCCCCGGCAACGGGGTAAAAATGCTTGACAATTACGCCTCGCAAGAGCACAATCAATATGTCATGGGGGATATACGTGGTAACTGATCTGTTTACTACCCTGGAACAAAAATTGGAGCTGGTCTTGAGCAAAATTAGCACGCTTGAAAGAGGCCAACGCGGCGCTGCAAAAGACCCTGGGGGAAAAAGAACAAGCCCTCAAAGAGGCCGAGGCGGAACTGGCCAAGGTCTCCCGGGAACGGGAAATGGTCCGGGAACGCATCGACAAGATCCTCAACCGCTTAAAAATTATCGATACGGGAGAATCGGCATAGATCCGGTGCAGGAGCCCACGCCCGTGACTGTGGAAATATTGGGCCGCACCTTCACCTTGAAGGGGAGCATCTCGACGGCGAGCCTGCAGGCCGTAGCGCAGGAGGTGGATGCCCAGCTCCGGGAACTGCAGCAGGCCTTTCCCACCAGGCCCTTAAGTGACCTTGCCGATCCTGGCGGCACTGAACCTGGCATATGAATGCCTGGAGAATAAGGAGGGGTACCAACAGCTTCAGACGGAAATCGAGACGCGTTCCAGACAATTAATCCAAATACTGGAGGCAAGCGACTCATCTTTTCTCCCCGGCCCGTGACGCCGCCCTGGAACCATCCGGCTCCAAGGGGTGTTAGCGTTCCGGCAGGAAAGACCTGGGGTGCGGGTAAGGACGAGGACGACAGGTTTAAGTATTCCGGGCGGCAGTAACGACGTTCCGGTCAGAAATATCAACCCTGGCGCAAAAAGCGAATTGACGCAAGACCCCGGTTATGCAGTTGGGAAAGTATTCATATATAGGGGGCCGCGGTCAAAATCGACCTGAGTGTGGTAAGATTGGGTCGCCAGATAATGTAAACAATGATTTAATGTGCTGGTGAAAAATTACCGGCATTGCCGTCAATCCTCCTCCGCCCAAGAAGAATCCAGCGTGGCTCATTCTGCCACCGCCCGTCGTTCTATCCCATCCCGGGTATATTAGTTCGAAACTTGATCCATCCCGACCATGGCCGGGACTTGCACCGCCTCCAGGGGATAATCTCGTATAAGGGAATATACATGACCATATTGAATTTTATCGTTGAAGTTATCCTGCTGGTCCTGGGCTTTGTGGGTGGCTTTTTCTATCGCAAATATGTCATGGACACCCATCAGCAATCCTTGGAGGCGCTGGGCAAGAAGATCCTGGATGAAGCCCGCAAAGAAGCCGACAGCCTCAGGAAAGAAGCCAAACTCCAGGCCAAAGACCAGCTCCTGCAGATGAAGATGGACTTTGAAAAGGAGACCCACGAGCGGCGCCACGAACTCAACCAACTGGAACGGCGCCTCCTCCAGAAAGAGGAAAACCTGGAAAAGAAAGGCGGCTGTCCTGGACGAGCGGGACACCGAGCTGATCAAGCAGCACAAGCAGGCGGCCAGGCAGGAAGAGGAACTCAAGGCCCAGACCGAGCGCTACCAGCACCTGGTGGCGGAGCAGAATGCCCGCCTGGAGCACCTGGCCGGGATGAGCGCCACCGAGGCCAAGGAACATCTCCTCCAGTCCATGGAGCGGGAAATCCGGGCCGACGCCGCCCGGATGGTGAAGCGCATCGAAACCGAGGCCAAGGAGCACGCCGACCGCAAGGCCAAGGATATCATCGGGCTGGCCATCAAGCGCTATGCTTCGGACTATGTGGCCGAACAGACCGTCTCGGTGGTGGCCCTGCCCAACGAGGAGATGAAGGGGCGCATCATCGGCCGGGAAGGCCGCAACATCCGCGCCCTGGAAGCCGCCACCGGGGTGGACATTATCATTGACGATACCCCGGAAGCCGTCATCCTGAGCGCCTTCAACCCGGTGCGGCGGGAGGTGGCCCGGCGCAGCCTGGAACGGCTCATCTCCGACGGCCGTATTCATCCCGGGCGCATCGAAGAGATCGTCGAGAAAGTCACCCAGGAACTGGAGGTGAATATCCGGGAGGCCGGTGAGGAGGCCGCCTTTGACGCCGGGGTGCACGGGCTCCACCCGGAGTTGGTCAAGCTCCTGGGCAAGCTGAAGTTCCGCACCAGTTACGCCCAGAACGTCCTGCAACATTCGGTGGAGGTCTGCTACCTCTGCGGGATCATGGCCGCCGAACTGGGTCTCAATGTCAAGCACGCCAAGCGGGCCGGCATACTCCATGACATCGGCAAGGCCGTGGACCAGGAATCCGAGGGGGTTCACGCCCTCATCGGCGCCGACCTGGCCAAGCGCCACGGCGAGTCTCCCAAGGTAGTGCATGCCATCGCCGCGCACCACGAAGACGTGGCCCCCGAAAACATCCTGGCGGTCCTGGTGCAGGCCGCGGACACCCTTTCCGGGGCTCGCCCCGGGGCCCGGCGGGAGATGCTGGAGACCTACGTCAAGCGCCTGGAAGACCTGGAACGGGTGGCCCTGTCCTTCGGGGGCATCAGCAAAACTTACGCCATCCAGGCCGGCCGGGAAATTCGCCTCATCGTGGAGAGCGAGAAGGTCAACGACGAAGAGGCGGCCCTCCTCAGCCGGGAGGTGGCCAAGAAGATCGAGCAGGACCTCACCTATCCCGGGCAGATCAAGGTCACCGTCATCCGGGAGACCCGGTCGGTGGAATATGCCCGCTAGGGTGTGGTGAGACCATGAATATCCTGTTCATCGGCGATATCGTGGGGGCCCCGGGCCGCCGGGTGGTGGAAGAACTTCTGCCCCGGGCGGTGGATCGTTATTTGATCGACCTGGTGGTGGCCAACGGCGAAAACGCTTCTGGCGGGCTGGGCATTACCCCCCAGGTGGCCGACTTCCTCCTGAACCAGGGGGTGGATGTCCTCACCAGCGGCAACCACATCTGGAAACACAAAGAAATCCTGCCCTACCTGGAGGACACCGACCGCCTGCTGCGCCCGGCCAATTACCCGGCGGAGACGACCCCGGGGCGGGGCCTGGCGGTGGTGGAGACCGCCGGGGGCGAGCCCGTGGCCATCATCAACCTGGAAGGCCGGGTCTTCATGAGCGCCATCGAGTGCCCCTTTCGGGCCGTGGACCAGCTCCTGGAGAGCCTGTCGCCGGAGGTCAAGGTCATCCTGGTGGACATGCACGCCGAGGCCACCAGCGAGAAACAGGCCCTGGGCTGGCACCTGGACGGCCGGGTGAGCGTGGTGGTGGGCACCCACACCCACGTCCAGACCGCGGATGAGCGCATCCTGCCGGGGGGCACCGGCTATATCAGCGACGCCGGCATGACCGGCCCGGTGGACTCGGTTATCGGTATGAAGCGGGAGATCATCCTGGAGCGCTTCCTGACCCAGCGGCCCCAGCCCTTCAGGGTGGCCACCCAGAATATACAACTCCAGGGCGTGGTGGTGAAAATCGACGCCCAGGGCCGCTGCCAGGAAGTCAACCGGGTGCAGCTGCGCATGAAATCGGCCTGAGATTCCGCTCGGGTCACCTCCGGACGACCTCACCCGCCAAACCCTGGGGCCCCCCATCAAGCCCGAAGAGGCGGCCCGGGGCCTCAGCCTCCTTCCCCGGGAGGCAGGCACCCCCCAGGTCCTGGGGTTGCCGCGGCAAGGCTAGGCCAGGCGTCGGGTTGACACCCTCTATCTGTCCCGTAAATGCCAAAGAGCCATCAAGAGACCGTTTTCTTGTCATTCTGAGCGGAGCAGAGCATCTCTTTTGAAGCCGCAGAGATGCTTACGAAGGGCGCCTCCGTTCAGAATTTCCTGAATATTCGTGGTCTTTTGACGGCAACCTCTCACCAATCGTTCTTTGACTGCAGCTTAGAATAAGCCTGTGGCCCCTACCAGCCTGAAATATCATTTTCTTCCGCCCTTTTCCTCGCTTGGTTGGCCCGGCGGCCGGGGGTGAGCCGGAGGCGCGCCGGGGACCCTAACGCCCCGGGAGCACCATTGGGTCTCGCTCGTGGAGGATCGGCAATTTTTGTGAGGCGCAGAATTTAGCTGTAGATATTTCTAATTTATAAATAAAATATATTTTTATTGAGTTTACTTGTTTTTTTTGGTTGACATTCTTAAAATCTGCGGCTACTATGCAACAAAATTCACAAGAAGTTGTCTTAGAAAAAGCCAAACCCGCCGTGAGACGGGGACGGAAAGCCACGGGTCTTTTGAGGATTTAGATAGCCGGGTTGCCTGGAAACGGGTGGCCCGGCTTTTTTTGGGGCCAGGGGAGGTGGCTATCCAAAGAACTTAGATTCATGCAGCAGCTGGGGTTTAGCCTGGGATTTTTGCGGCCGGTCAAATCAATCAAGAACCTGGGAAGTATAGAGTTATGCATCCCGATTTATTCAGGGAGGAGAAACAATGAAAAGAACAAAACTATTGTTAGTGGCAGCCCTGGCGCTGGTCATCTGCCTGCCGGGGATGGCGATGGCGGTTACAATCGCTGGAGGACCGGTAGATAACCCAATAGATTGGAGCCAAGCATGGAATGAAGCTGATGTCGGCAATTTTAACGCTGTCGAAGCTTTCATTACTGTGGGGGCTACCGATTTTCAATCACCAATATCTGGTTTGCCCAGTGGCTGGACTGGGAACACGTATGTTGGGTTTCCGGATTATACTAATGCCACGGGCCTTGTGACCACAAGTCTGAATTTCACAACATCTTTTACCGTGGCGCAATCCGTACCCTTTACTATGGATTTATTAGCCTGGAACGGCGGCATTCTGGGTACTGGCACCGTTGTAGATGCAGTGCATGCTATTTGGAGCGGAGCTGGTTGGAGCTTTGTATCTTTTACAACAGACGGAACAGGCTATGCCCGTCCTTCCGCCGTCCCCATCCCCCCCAGCGCCCTGCTGCTGGGCAGCGGCCTGCTGGGCCTGGTGGGCCTGGGCTGGAGAAGAAGGAAAGAAAGCTAAACCGATTTACGGGTAACACCCCGGCCCCGCGCCGTCTCCCGGCGCGGGGTTTTTATTTGAGCCCCCGCCTGGCCGGGCCTGGGTGGGCCGCAAGCGGGTCCTGGCCGCCGAATCCTCGGCAGGGCTGACTTCTGGAACCAAGGCCTCCGGGATCCTTACTGGGGGCTTTTTTCGTTGTTTCCCCATTTGCCGTCAAGGTGTTATGAAAGGTGAGAGGTGGGGGGAGATCGGAGTGCGGCCCCGGTGGGCGGACCCGCAGGTCCGCCCCTACAAAAAAGTGCGATTTGCTGATGACCCGGTAATTAAGGGGGGAAGGCGAAATCCGGACGGTTTTCCATTGATAATCTTCCCCCACTGGTTTAATTATTAGTGACAACCCTGCTGATAACGATTTCCGTCCAAAAAGGAACGTAAATGTGGGGGCGCACCCGGGTGCGCGCCTCTTGAAGAGGGGACACGCAGGTCCCCCCCTACAAAAATTTTTCTTGACCGCGCATCGGTATGAAGAAATTTCTCAAAAAGGACCTCTCATGAAAATTCACGAATATCAGGCCAAAGATTTGCTGAAAAAGTTCAACGTGCCGGTGCCCCAGGGCGACGTGGCCACGACCTCCCGGGAAGCCCGGCAGGTGGCGGAGGCCTTGCCCGAAGGCCCCTTTGTGGTCAAGGCCCAGATTCACGCCGGAGGCCGGGGCAAGGGCGGCGGCATCAAGGTCGCCACTACCCTGGAGGAAGTGGAGCAGATGGCCGACCAGATCCTGGGCATGACCCTGGTCACGCCCCAGACCGGCCCCGAAGGCAAGGTGGTCAACAAGGTCCTGGTGGAGCAGGCCCAGGACATCGCCCAGGAGCTCTACCTGGGGATGGTGGTGGACCGGGGTACGGGCAAGCCGGTGATCATGATGAGCGCCGAGGGCGGCATGGAGATCGAGGAAGTGGCGGCCCGGACCCCGGAGAAGATCTTTAAAGAGGCGGTGGACCCGGCGGCGGGCTTTTCGGCCTACCAGGCCCGGAACCTGGCCTTCGGGATCGGGCTCAACCCCACCCTGATCCGCCCGGCCACGAGCTTCATCGAGAATCTCTACCGCATGTTCGTCACCCTGGACTGCTCCCTGGCGGAGATCAACCCCCTGGTGGTCACCAAGGCCGGGACCCTGCTGGCCCTGGACGCCAAGCTCAACCTGGACGACAACGCCATGTTCCGGCACCACGACCTGGCGGCCATGGAAGACCCGGACGAAATGGACCCCCTGGAGCACGAGGCCCGGAAGCACCACCTCAACTACATCCGCCTCACCGGCAACGTGGGGGCCATGGTGAACGGCGCCGGGCTGGCCATGGCTACCATGGACCTGATCAAGGCCGCCGGGGCCGAACCCGCCAACTTTCTGGACGTGGGCGGCGGGGCCTCGGCCGAAATGGTGGCCAACGGCTTCCGCATCATCCTGGGGGACCCCAATGTCAAAGGGGTGCTCATCAACATCTTCGGCGGCATCCTGCGGTGCGACGTCCTGGCCAACGGCGTGGTGGAGGCGGTGCAGCAGGTCAAGGTCAAGGTGCCCATCATCGTGCGCCTGGAAGGCACCAACGTGGAGCAGGGCCGGGAGATCCTGGACAAATCCGGCCTCACCTTCACCGTGGCCACCGACATGCTGGACGCGGCGAAGCAAGTGGCGGCGCTGGTGGGGTGAACCACCCGGCCGGGATGGGGCCGGCAATAATGATCATCAATTACCTCATTAACCGAAATTAATCTCCCCCTCCCACCGGGGGAGGGGGAATAATTGGGGTGAACCCTGGTAAGATTTGCCCGAGACACCCTATCAGGGGAATTTATATCAGGGTATCGAGTCCTCATGAAACCCCGGTTCTGCTCCGGGTAATAAGAACCCGGCCTCAGGGGATCGCCACTCGCCCCAGCGGGGCCCCAGGCCGGCCGGCATAGCACGTCCCGGCCGGGGATGACTTGAGCGGGGGGGATTTTGCCCCTGAGCCGAGGCTGGCGTCCCCTCAGCCCCTTCTGCATTATCTGCCCGCCCTGAAGAGGTAAACCGATGGATAAACCCAAATTCAAATTCGTCATTGACGCGGTGATGTTTCTCTGTCTGATGGCTATGGCCGGCCTGGGTTTTCTGATGAGATACGTCCTGCCTTCCGGCCGGGACGCCCGGGCCGCATACGGGAGCAACCTGCAGTTTTCCTGGCTGGGCTGGGACCGGCACGATTGGGGCGATATTCACCTTTACCTGGGCTTCCTTCTCCTGATCTCGCTGGTCTTGCATATCATCCTGCACTGGCGCCAGATCCTGGGCCTGTTCCACCGGGTGGTGCCCGATCCCCGGCGGCGCTACCGGATCGCCCTGGTCTTCCTGATCCTCAGCCTGTTGCTGATCTATTTCCCCTTCCTGATCACCCCGGACAGTAAGGCCCGGGGCGGGGGCGGCCGCCACTCCCAGGTGGGGGGCGCTGAGGGCCGGGTGGCGGTAAATGGCCCAGCCGGGGCCGGGGCCGACACCCTGGCCAGGCCGGCAAAAGCGGGGTGTTTTCTTATACCCCCCAGGAGCCGGGACGGAGGTCCTGATCAAATTGACCGAACCGGGATAACACTTCCCCTCGTGCCACGGTCTTAGAGAGAGAGCCCCGGGCAGGGGTAAATTCTCACCAGAGAGGTTAGCGTCATGATGAAAAAACTGAGCCTGATAGCCGGCATCCTCGGGGTGCTGGCCTTCCTGATGGCTCCTCCCACCGGGGCCCAACCGCAGGCCCCGGCGGTGGCCCCGTCCGCTCCAAAGGCATCCAAGCTTTATAATCCCCGGGCGGTGGTGACCCTGGCGGGGAAAGTGACGGCCATAAACCGCCGGGCCGCCAAGAAGGCCGGCAGACCCGAGCGGGTGATCATGGTCATCCAGACGGACCAGGGAGCCGTTAAGGTCCACCTGGGGCCCGGCGACTACCTCGACCAGCAGGCATTGAAGCTGGCCCCGGGCGACCAGGTGGAGGTCAAGGGCATTAAGGTCAACCGCCTCAAGGCGCCCACGTTTATCGCCGGCGAGGTGAGGAAGGGCGAGCAGGTCCTGAAGCTCAGGGACGAGGCCACCGGGCGGCCATTGTGGCTCAAAGGCAAGAGGCACAATGGGGGAACGTGATCCCGGGTCGGGCTGTTAATCAGGCGGTGGGGCAGGCCTTAGGCCTGCCCCGTTTTTTTGTGTGCCCCTCCCCGCCGTCTTTTCTTATCCCCCTTCACCCTGACCGTCTCCCCCTCGGGGGGAAGGGATAAGGGAAAGAGCTTTGGTCAAACGCTCCAATATTGTGTCCTGGGAGTACTTTAATAAGTATTGGTCTTATTTCCCTCCCCCTTGATGGGGGAGGGTCAGGGTGGGGGTGGAAATATTTATTATTGATTACTTTATGTTAACCGAATTTAACCTCCCCCTCCCCCTAACCCCCTGCCACCAGGTGAGGGGGAATAATTGGTCTAACTTTTGTACGATATTCACGGGAAACCATACTAGTTGATGCCGAACCAGGCCAGCTCCAGGGGCACGGTGGGGGTGGAAAATAAAGTATTGATAAAAATTGACCAATTTTGGGAGATATGCGAAACTTTAACGGTTTCAGGGTTCCTGCCGTGGTGGTCGAGGCCGATATCCTGGAGCATTTGTTCCGGTCATTTCCGGCCGCCTGAAACGAGATTTTCCGGTCAAAGTGAAATTATGCGGATAAAAGGTGATATATGAGCGTTCTGGTAAATAGCGATACAAGGGTGGTGGTGCAGGGGATTACCGGCAAGGAAGGCTCGTTTCATGCCCGGGCCTGTGCCGAATACGGCACCAAGGTGGTGGCGGGGGTGACTCCGGGCAAAGGCGGCCAGAAGATGGACGAGGTGCCGGTGTTCAACACCGTGGCCCAGGCGGTGGCCGGGACAGGGGCCAATACTTCCCTGATTTTCGTGCCCCCGGCCTTTGCCGCGGACGCCATCCTGGAGTCCGCCGCCGGGGGGGTCAAGGTGGCGGTGTGCATCACCGAGGGCATTCCCACCCTGGACATGGTCCGGGTGATGGCCGCCTTGAAGGATTCGGGCTGCCGCCTCATCGGGCCTAACTGCCCGGGGATCATCTCACCGGGCCAGGCCAAGGTGGGCATCATGCCCGGCCACATCCACCGGCCCGGCCCCATGGGTCTGGTCTCCCGGAGCGGCACCCTGACCTACGAAGCGGTGCATCAGCTCACCCTGCTGGGGATCGGCCAGAGCACCTGCGTGGGCATCGGCGGGGACCCGATTATCGGCACCAACTTCATCGATATGCTGCAACTCTTTGAGGCCGACCCCCAGACCAAGGGCATCGTGCTTATCGGCGAGATCGGCGGTACCGCCGAGGAAGAGGCTGCGGACTTCATCAAGGCGAACGTGTCGAAGCCGGTGGTGAGCTTCATCGCGGGGCAGACCGCGCCCCCGGGCAAACGTATGGGCCATGCCGGGGCCATCATCTCGGGTGGCAGCGGCAAGGCCTCCGACAAGATGGCGGCGCTGAAGCGCGCCGGAGTGACCGTGGTAGCCAATATCGGGGACCTGGGACAGGCGGCCAAGACCGTGATGGGGTAGAGTGGCTGAACCATGAAGATCCTGCTCCACATCTGCTGCGCCCCTTGTGCGGTTTATACGGTGGAGAATCTGTCCATCTCGGGGCACCGGGTGCGGGGTTTTTTTTACAATCCTAACATTCACCCGTACCAGGAGTTCGCCCGCCGGATGGCCACCCTGGAAGACTATGCGGGCAGGATTCGGCTGCCGATTATCTGGGACCGCAATTATCACCTGGAAGAGTTCTTGCGGGCAGTCGTCTTCCGGGAGCAGGATCGGTGCCGGTTCTGTTACTACCTGAGGCTGAAGGCCACGGCCCAGGTGGCCAAGGGCGGCAAGTTCGACGCCTTCACCACCACTCTGCTCTACAGCAAATTCCAGAACCATGAAGTGATTCAGGAGTTGGCGCAACAGGTGGTGCGGGAGGTGGGGGTGCCATTTTATTACGCCGATTTTCGCAAAGGGTGGGCGGCAGGGATGGAGAAGTCAAAGAAGATGGGCCTCTACAAGCAGCAATACTGCGGCTGCATCTTCAGTGAGCGGGATCGTTTCCTCAATCCCCCCAAGTCCGTGCGGGGAAAAGGACTGATCAGATAGTCAACCAGGGGGCGGCGCCCACGAAGGCGGGACTGCTGTCGCCAGGCGATGCGCAGCCCCACCTTAGCTGTCTGCCTACCCGCTCATCGGGCGTATTGCTGGGCCTTCTTAAAGCACTCCTGGGCTTCTTGCTCCTTGCCGTTCGCCTTGAGGAACTCTCCCAAAAAATGCCAGCCTTCGGCGTAGTCGGGCTTTAGCGCCACGGCCTTGCGCAGTTCGGCTTCGGCCTCGGTCATTTTGCCGGCCCGGGCCAGGGTGCTGCCCAGCAGGCTGTGGACCTCAGCCCAATCCGGCCTGATGCCGAGGGCCTGGTGAAAGGCTCTGGCGGCTTCGGCCTCCCGGCCTTCTTGCGCCAGCAGGAGCCCGGATTTGTAATAATCCTGGGCCGCCCGCAAATTCGCAGCCTTAACCCTGTCAGGGCCGCTGTCGGCGAATCCCTGGACACCGGCGCTCAGGGCCAGGCACATGGTTACCAGCACTACAACCATCCACCGCTTCATACCTTCTCCTCCATCACGGGCAAGTTAAAACGTCGAGAAAATTGGCCGAGGCGGGCAAGGTGGACGCCCCAGTCCGTGATTGATACCAGTGAGCAATCAAAGGACTATCTTTTTGTCATTCTGAACCCGGCGCCCCTCAGGCCAGGGGCCCCACGGAGGCCAGATAGAGAGCCACCTCTTCTTTCTGGTCGACGCCGAGGAGGCCCTCAACTTCCTCGTCGAAGAAGGCTCCCACCGGGCAGACCCCCAGGCCCAGGGCCGTGGCGGCCAGCATGAGATTTTGGCAGATGTGCCCAGCGTCCAGGAACAGGTAGCGCACGGCCCGCTCCCGGTATTTCCACCGGGCCCGGTTGAACACCCCGGTCCAGATGAACACCGCCCCGGCCTCGCTCAGAAAGCTCTGGGAGAGTCCGGCGGCCGCCAGGGGCTGGCGGAAGTCGCCGGCCGCCAGCAATTCCAGGGCAAAATCCAGCACCTGAAAATGCCAGATCCCCGGCTCCATCCCTTCGACGCGATGCACCGCCAGGTAGGTTTCCACGGGGTAGAGGGCCCCGGCCGAGGGCGAGGCCCTGAACTGATATCCGCCCATGGCCCCGGTGACCCCCTGGGTGGCCCAGAGCAGGGCGGCCAGCTCCTCCCGGGTAAGGGGCCGGTCCAGGTAGTCGCGCTGGGAGCGACGCCGGGCCAGGACCTGCCACAGGTCGGCGCCCCGGCGGCCGGACCCGGGGTCCAGGGGCAGGCGCGAGGCTGCGTCCGGATATTCTTTGTAGAGGGGGGCCCGGGGATAGGCCAGGGATTTTTCTCGCCATGCCTCTCCGCTGGTAGCGGGTCAGCTCGAGGTAGCGGCGGGCAATGCCCGTTTCCGGCTGGTTCATGCGGCCCCCCCTTTGACCCGTTCTTCCCGGCGGGGACGGTTTCTTTCGTAGATGATCTTCAGACCTTTCAGAGTCAGGTAATCGTCCACCATATCGATACTCCTGGTTTCCGAGGCGATGAGGCAGGCCAGGCCGCCGGTGGCGATGACCCGGGGTCCGTCGCCCAGGGCCTCCTTGATGCGGCTGACGATGCCGTCCACCAGGCCGGCATAGCCGTAGATGATCCCGGCGTTCATGCTGCTGATGGTATCCTTGGCGATAATGCTCTTGGGTTTGGCGAAGATCTCGACCCGGGGCAGCTTGGAGGCCTTGAGGAAGAGAGCCTCGCAGGAGATCATCACTCCCGGGGCGATGACCCCGCCCAGATACTCGCCCTGGCGGGAGACCACGTCAAAGGTGGTGGCGGTGCCGAAATCCACCACCACGACGGCGCCGTGGACCTGCTCGTAGGCCGCCACCGCGTTGACGATGCGGTCGGCCCCCACTTCCCGGGGATTGTCATAGTGGATGGGCATGCCGGTCTTGATGCCGGGGCCCACCCACAAGGGGTGGAGTTTCAAATAACGCTGGGCGAAACCTTCCAGGGTGTTGTTCATGGGGGGGACCACGCAGGAAATTATCAGGTCGGTGCCCGGTTCCAGGGTCAGGTCCTGGGCCTGAAAGAGATTGCGCAGCAGGATACCGAACTCGTCCACGGTGGCTTCTTTCTCGGTCCGGATACGCCAGTCGCTCAAGATTTTGTCATCCTGATAGACCCCGATCACCGTGTTGGTATTCCCCACATCCATCACCAGCAGCATGGGCGTTTCTCCCTCTCAGTTCAACATGGCTTTCAGCCCCTGGGCCAGGTCCTGGGCCACCTGGCGGATCAGCGACTCATCCTCACCTTCGGTCATGACCCGCAGTTTGGGCTCCGTCCCGGAATAGCGCACCAGCAGCCTTCCCCTGGCCCCGAGGCGTTTTTCCGCCTCGTGAATAGCGTGGCGGGCCTGGGGCAGGGTCTTCAGGTCCTTTCTCTCCTTAACCCCGACGTTGATCAGGATCTGGGGACATTTCTGGAGAAAGGCGGCCAGTTCGGCCAGGGGCTTGTTCTTCCTGAGCATCACGGACAGCACCCTGAGGGCCGTGAGAATGCCGTCGCCGGTGGTGGTGTAGTTCAGGAAGAGCACGTGGCCGGACTGCTCGCCCCCCAGAATTGTAGCCGCCCTTGAGCATGGCCTCCACCACGTAGCGGTCACCCACGGGGGCCCGGAGGAGGCGGATACCTTTGGCCTTCAAGGCCAGTTCCAGACCCAGGTTGGACATGACGGTGCCCACCACGGTCTTGCGCCGCAAGGTCTCCCGTTCCAGCATATCCTGGGCGCAGATACCCAACATGTGGTCGCCGTCCACGATCTCGCCTGCATGGTCCACCATGATGACGCGGTCGCCGTCCCCGTCAAAGGCGATGCCCAGGTCGGCCCCGTGGCGTTTTACCAGGATGGCCATGGTCTCCGGAGCGGTGGCGCCGCACTTGTGATTGATGTTCCTGCCGTTGGGCCTGACCCCCATGGGGATAATCTCGGCCCCCAATTCGGTGAAAATTTCTGGGGCGATCCGGTAGGTGGCGCCGTGGGCGCAATCCACCACGATCTTCAGCCCGTCCAGCTCCAATTCCTTGGGGAAGGTGCTTTTCAGAAACGAAATGTAGCGGCCCCGGGCGTCGTCGATGCGAAAGGCCTGGCCCACTTCGGTGGCGGTGGGACAGGCCCCCTCCACCTCAGGTTGGGTCATCAGGACCTCGATCCGCGCCTCTAACTCGTCGGGGAGCTTGAAGCCGTTGCCCGAAAAGAACTTGATGCCGTTGTCCTGGTAGGGATTATGAGAGGCGGAAATGACCACCCCGGCGTCGGCCCGCATGGAGGAGGTGATGTAGGCGATCCCGGGGGTGGGGAACGGGCCCAGCAGCACGGCGTCCACTCCCATGGAGCAGATGCCCGCCACCGTGGCGTATTCCAGGAGATACCCCGAGACCCGGGTGTCCTTGCCCACGACGATACGGTGCCGGCCCGGCCCGAACTTGATGACGTAGGCCAGGGCCCGGCCTAATTGCAGGGCCACCTCGGCGGTCATGGGGTAGACATTGGCTACTCCCCGCACGCCGTCGGTGCCGAAAAGGTTGCGTGTGTCTGTCATGCTTGCGCAGCTCCCGTCAGCTCAGAGTCTTCCTTAACACCTGATCCCTATTTTCTACCACAAGTTGCGGTAAATATCACTACCTGCGACCAGGCTGGGGACCGTAGGCCGGGAAAGCGAAGCGCCTCCCGCCTTTCGTATCATTCCATCTCCAGACTCCAGACGCTGATCGGGAAAAATGACCATGGCTTCTCCCGTGCACGGTCGGCGTTGACGGGCCCCTGGAAGCGACAACCGGGGATTGTCAAAATGGTCGGTCAAGAGATTCCGGCGGCATGCCAGGAGCGTGACCGCAAAAAAGAGACGGCGCCTCTTAGAACCAAGGTGCGTAGGTATTGCGGCATGATTTTAGCTTGCCCCCATTGCTGCAGGCGGGATGCGCTCCGCTATCCCGCCCTATGGCCGCTGCCGTGCGGTTGTTAAGGTGGCGAGGAGGCGCCGGGCCTCAGTCCGCCGCCTCCTGCCAGCTGATGCATTGGGCCGGACACTGGTCGATGGCCAGTTGGATCTGATCTTCGGGGGCCCCCGTGGGGTTGATGACCTCGGAATACCCCAAAGACTCGCTGAGGCGGAACACGCCGGGACAGACTGCCTCGCAGTTGCCGCAGGCGATGCACGCCTCGGTGTCGATCACCGGGATTTTGGTTGGCATGATAAACCCTTTCTGTTTGGAATCTAATCCCAACTAATCAATATGGTTAATAAACACGGAAACGCACTCCTTGCGCCGTGGAGATCCCTTCCCCCTCACCCTGACCTTCTCCCCCAGGGGAATAGATGGGACCGATTCGAGGTTTCGCCATCATGAAAACCAGCGACTAAGCCACCTCCTCTCCCCTCGTTCCGGGGGGAGCGGGTTGGGGTGAGGGGGCGATATATGACGTGAGGTTAGATGAAATCCTGTCCTGAGGCCTCAAATGGGCGGAGCGATGGTGACCAGGAGGCGTAGATCAGTCTTGGCCCTCAGGCCATGGGGCTCAGCGATGTCAGAGATGACCACATCTCCCGGTTTGGCCGGAAAGGAGGCGCCATCCTTGCCCAGGAACTCGCCTTCCCCGGCGATGATCACCAGGCTCAACTGACCTTCGATGTCGTGGGAGTGCACCGGCAGTTCCTGGCCGGCTTTGAAATTAAAATTGATGATCTTGAAGTAAGGCGAGTCATGCACCAGCAACTTTTTTAAGGCTTTGTCGCCGAATTCCCCGGACTCGTAGAGATTGATCTTTTTCATAGAGACTCCTTTTCATCGGTGGCCCTGAAATTAATACCGGGCTAATCTGGTTCGTCGGCCCAATGGATACAGCCCACCGGGCAGGCCTCTACCGCCTCCTGGATCTTGTCCGCCGGCGCACCCGAGGGGTTCATGACCTGGGCGAATCCCAGGGTTTCGTTCACGGTAAAGACCTCGGGACAGATTTCTTCGCAGGCGCCGCAGGCGATGCAGTCATCTTCCGCCACGTAAGGGACATGGTCCGCCAATATTTTATACTCCCTTCTCTGGTGTAACGTCCCAGGATTGTTTTACAAAAGGTTGCGGATCTTTTCTCCTTCCCCCGCGATGGGGGAGGGGGAGTTTTTGAGGCCAACATTTTGCAAAGTAGCGATGGGACACGATACCAGTGAGCTTAGGGGTTAAACAGCCTGGCGCTTGTCAGCCGTTGGCGGCCTCGGCCCCGGACACGAGCCGCGGGCCGGCTCCCTGAAGCGCCATCTCGACCCGGAAAGTCCCGCCCTCGGTATCTTTCCGCATGGAAAAGCCCAGGCGCTTCACCATTTCCAGCATCGGCTGGTTCTGGGCCAGGACGTCGCCGGTGAGGAATTTCACCCCCTGCTCCCGGGCGATCCCGGTGATCCGCTCCACCAGCTTGGGACCCAGACCTTTGCCCTGCCAGGGGTCGGCCATAATCACCGCAAATTCGGCGGTGGACCGGTCCGCGGCCATGACCATGCGGCTCACTCCCATCATGATCTCGGGACCCGGCGGCAGGCCGATGGCCATCAGGCCCAGCTCCCGGTCGTAATCGTTCTGGGTGAAGCGGATGAGCATTTCATGGGTCCACTTCTTGATCAGCTTGAAGTAGCGGAAATAAATGGTTTCTTCCGAACATTTGCCGAGAAAGTCGGATACCAGGGGTTCGTCTTCGGGTTTCATGGGGCGCAACAATACCGGGGTGCCGTCCCGGAGCATCCAATCGCTTTCGAACTGGTTGGGATAGGGGGCGATGATGAGATGGCGGGGGGCCGGCACCTCCGGTGGGCTCGACGATGAGGCGGGCATCCACCGCCACAAATCGCCCCTGAGGACCAACAGAGGGTTGATATCCAGCTCCACGATCTCCGGGAAATCCGTGACCAGTTGGGAGATCCGCACCAGGATCTCGGCCAGCTGATCCAGGTTGGCGGGCGGCAGGTTGCGGTAGCCCTTCAGCACCCGGGACACCCGGGTCTTTTCAATCAGCCGCCGGGCCAGGAGCAGGTTCAAGGGAGGCAGGTCCACGGCCGAGTCCTCCAGGACCTCGGTGAAGACCCCTCCGGCCCCGAAGAGGATGAGGGGGCCGAAATCCGGGTCCCGTTTGCTGCCGATGATGCAGTTCGCAGATGGCGTGCTGTCTCCTGGGTCTGGACCGTCACCCCCAGGATGTTGGCCTCCGGTTTGGCGGCCCTGACCGCGGCGATGATTTCTTCGTACGCGGCTTTGACCTCGTTTTCGTTGTGGAGATTGAAGCGCATCCCGTCCACTTCGGACTTGTGGCTGATATCCGGAGAATTTATCTTCAGCGCCACCGGAAAGCCGAGCCTCGGGCCACCGTGGCGGCGTCGGCGGCGGAGGACGCCGCCACCGTGGGGTTCACCGGGATGCCGTAGGCGCTCAGGATGGCCTTGGATTCCAGTTCCGTCAGCACGCCCCCCTGGCGCTCCAGGCACTGGCCAGAGAAAGGTCCGGGCCTGCCGGGTATTGACGCTCAGTTCCTGGGTCAGCCGGGGCGGGGTCTCCTGCAGGAGTTCCAGGTGCCGGGAATAGAAATACATCTCCATGAAGGTGTCCACCGCCTGCTCCGGGGTCTCGAAGGTGGGGATGCCGGCGTCATTGAGGATCTGGCATCCCTGCCTCCACCTCATCGCCCCCCATCCACACCGCGAACACCGGCCGGCCCTTGGCCCCGGATCTCCGGCGCCACCGCCCGGGCCACCCCGGTGGGGTCGGTCATGGCCTGGGGGGACAGAATGATCACCAGGCCCGAGAGTTCCGGGGCCGCCATGGCCACCTGCACCGCCTCAGAGGTAGCGTTCCGGCGGGGCGTCCCCCAGGATATCGATGGGATTATTCCGGCTCCAGTGGGACGGCAAGAATTCATCCAGCTGCTCCAGGGTCTCCGGCGGACAGGACGGCGGGTTCCATGTTCCAGCGTCCCAGGGCATCCACCGCCATGACCCCCGGGCCGCCGGCATTGCTGATAATCCCCAGATTACCGCCGGTGGGGCGCTTCACCTTCCCCAGGGCCTCGGCGCAGTCGAAGAGCTGGCCGATGGTGTCCACCCGGATGATCCCGGCCCGGCGGAAGGCGGCATTGTAGGCCTGGTCCGCCCCGGCCATGGCGCCGGTGTGGGAGGCCGCGGCCATGGCCCCGGCCCGGCTGCGCCCGGCCTTAATAATGATGATGGGTTTGACCCGGGACACGGAGCGGGCCGCGCTCATAAATTTGCGATGTTGGGTCAGGTTCTCCATGTAGATGACGATGCTCCTGGCCTTCTCTTCGTTGCCCAGGTAATCGATCAGGTCGCCGAAATCGATGTCGGCCATGGACCCCACGCTGATGAAGTGGCTGAAGCCGATCTTTTTGGGGATGGCCCACCCCAGGATGGAGCTGCACAGGGCGCCGCTCTGGGAGATGAAGGCCAGGTTGCCCGGGTGGGCGCAATGGGGCGCAAAGCTGGCGTGCAGCTTGGATGATGGGCAGAGGATGCCCAGGCAGTTGGGCCCCAGGTAGCGGATCCCGGCGTTTTGCGCCTCGGCTCTTGATGGCGGCTTCGATCTCCTTGCCCCGCAGTCCCGCTTCCTTGCCGCCGGCGGAGATGATGATGGCGGCGTCGATGCCGGCCTGGCCGCACTCCCGCATGGCGCTGGGCACATCCTGGATGGGAATGGCGATGATGGCCAGATCGATGGGCTCCTTGACTTCGGTGACCAGGGGATAGGCAGGCAGTCCCTGAATTTCCTGATACTTGCGGTTAACCGGGTAAATCTTGCCCGGAAAGCCATCCCGGAGGAGATTGTGCACCAGGGCCTGGCCGATGGTCTTGTCCTTTTCGCTGGCCCCGATCACCGCCACCGATTCCGGTTTGAAAAATGCATCCAGAGAAGACTTACGCATGGGTCATCCTTTGCCATCCGGCAGGGTCAAGTTTGCTACGAGAAGCTTTTTCCGGGCAGCCAGGGGCCGACCGGAACTGCGGTTTCCTTTTCTTCCGGCGCTCATTTCTCGGACACAGCACCACAGAAAATCAGCCGGAGAAGAATCAATGAGGCAAGTCCCCCTTTTCTAAAGGGGGATTTTGGCGGATTATCAGAGGCTTATTTAATCCCCCCTGCCTCCCTTCAGAAAGGGGGTGATTCTTTCCCAACTTAAGCTCCCTCGGTTGATTCAACATGACGCCAAAAGGAGGTTTTAAGATGATTCTTATGTCTTTTCCCGACAACTGAAGCCAAGCGCACCACCGTAAAAGACGGTCACCCGGTGGCTCAGGGCCCCGGTGCGCCCCCGGCCGTACCGGGACAGGGCAAGGGAAACCCGGTGGGGCAAAGTCTGCCAATCCTCCCGGGCCCCGGTGGCGCCGCCGCCTGCTTCCCCTATCAGAATAAGATAATGCAGAAAATCCGTTTGGCAAAGGGGCGCCACGGATTGTCCCGGGGGGGGCCAGGCATAGACCACTACCTGGGGTCGCAACTCCCGGGCCGCGAAGAGGGCGTCGGCGGCCTCCACCCCGGCAAAGACCGGCAGGCCCGAGACAAACTCGCCGTCGCCGGTGTCCACGGCCCGGAACCTGATGCCCGCGGCGGCGCACAGGGGCGTCAGGGCGGCGGTGAGGTAGCCCCGGCCGGCCCCGGCCTCCAGGAGCCGGGTCACCCCCAGGAGTTTGAGGTAGCGCATCAGGGCCTGCACCCACTCCCGGGACGGAAAGAAATAGACCCCGGTGGCCCGGGACAGGGCCATGAGCCAGGCCGCCTCGTCCGGGACCCCAGCGGCAAGCTCCCGCCAGCGGGCCTCGGGGAGGAGATGGGCCAGAGGGCCCGCCCCCGGGCCCGGCAGGTGCACCAGGTCCCGGGCCAGACGCTCAAAGGCACGGTGTTCCCGGAAGCTGGGGACGGATGGCATGGTTGGCAGCAAATCGGCTCCGGTAAAGGATGCCAGGGGATAGACCTGAAGACCCCGGAGGCGCTCAATCAACTCAAGCCGCGGCTGGCGGCCGGGGACGGCCTTTTCAGGCTGGCAATCATCTCATATTACCCTGGAGCGGCGGGTTCGCCCACTGAATATCAACCTGCGGCCGAGAATTGGGTTGAAAATTGTGGTGGGCCGCAACCGGCCTCATCAAATCCTAACCATTAAGTCGCGTAAATAAAGGCCCAGCCGCTTTTAACTTGAAGTTTCTCCCATATTAGCAATAATATGTATGATCCTGCCAAGTGGTTCCCAGGGTTAAATTCGCGCTAAAATTCATCTGTCGAAGCCATGCCGAATCCTCTACAGGCATTGAGAGAGCCCCAGGGCTCAAGCCCTGCCGAACCCGGGGAGCCGCCGCGGGGCGCCGCCCGGCGGCCGCAGGGCCGGCGCCGGTGGCCGGGATGGGCCTGGACCGCGGTCCTCCTGGTTCTCCTGGGCGCCCTCCTGGGGACCGGCGGCTGCAACTCCTCCTCCCAGACCACCAGCCGCCCCCTGTGCATCGCCGGCTCCACCTCGGTGCAGCCCTTCGCGGAAAAACTGGCGGAGATTTATATGCAACGGCACTCGGGGGCCCGCATCGATGTCCAGGGCGGCGGGTCCAGCGCCGGCATCTATGCCGCCACCCAGGGGGCTGCCGACCTGGGGGCCTCGTCCCGGGAACTGCTGGGCAAAGGAAAAAAAACTTGTCGAGATCCCCATCGCCTTTGACGGCATTGCGGTGATCGTCCACCCCAGCAATCCCCTGACCACCATCACCCTGGCGGAGATCCGGCAGATCTTCGGCGGGGCCGAAAACAACTGGAGTTCCTGAAGTTGCCGCCCCACGCCATCGACCTGATTACCCGGGAAGAGGGCTCCGGCACCCGGGAGGCCTTCGAGCACCTGGTCATGGGCAAAGGGCGAAATCACTCCTGCCGCCCTGGTCCAGGACTCCAACGGCTCGGTGCGGGAGATTGTCGCCGGCGATCCGAACTCCGTGGGCTACATCTCCGCCGGCCTGGTGGATGACCGGGTCAAGGCCCTGGCCATCGACGGGGTTCTCCCCACCCGGGACAACATCAAAAACCATACCTATAAACTGACGCGCCGCTTTCTGCTGGTGGCCCGGGCCGCGCCCGCCGGCCCCTGCAAGGACTTCGTGGACTTTGTCCTGGGCCCCCAGGGCCAGGAGTATTCTCGAGGCTGAAGGCCTGGTGGGGGTGAAGTAATGCACCGGGAGAAATTCATCGAGCGCGTCCTGTTGCTCCTGGCCCTGTCTTCCATCGGCTCCCTGGCCCTCATCACCATCTTCATCTTCATGGAGGGCTTTCCCCTCATCCTCTCCGCCGGGCTGAAGAACTTCATCCTGTCCAGCCATTGGGCCCCCACCAAAGGCCACTTCGGCATCCTGGCCATGATCATCTCTTCCGTCCTGGTCACCCTGGGGGCCATGGTCATCGGGGTGCCCCTGGGCCTGTCCTGCGCCATCGTGCTGGCGGAGTTTTCCCCCAAGCGCCTGAAAATGGTCTTGAAGCCCACCCTGGAACTCCTGGCCGGGCATTCCCTCGGTGGTGTACGGCTTTCTGGGGGTCGTCTGGCTGGTGCCCCTGATCCGCAACCATCTGGGCGGCCCCGGGCTGTCGCTCTTGGCCGCGTCCATCATCCTGGGCATCATGATCCTGCCCACGGTCATCAGCATCTCCATCGACGCCCTCACCGCGGTGCCCGGACCTCTACCGGGACGGCTCTCTGGCCCTGGGGGCCACCCGGTGGCAGACGGTGCGCCGGGTGGTGCTGCCCGCGGCCTCCTCCGGCATCATCACCGCGATCATCCTGGGGATGGGCCGGGCCATCGGGCGAGACCATGGCGGTGATCATGGTGGCGGGCAACGCCCTCCAGATCCCCACCTCCATTCTGGACCCGGTGCGCACCCTGACCAGCAATATCGCCCTGGAGCTGGGCTACGCCGCCGGCCGCCACCGGGAGGCCCTGTTTGCTACCGGCATCGTGCTGTTCATCATCATCATGATCCTGAACCTGAGCGCCACCCTTATCACCCGGCGGAGGTAGAAGAGACGGTTGGCGGTTTGCCGTTCAAAGCAATTAAGAACATCGGCAGGTTAATCTTTAAAGTTGGAATTGGTGCCATGGGCTATGAACTGATAAAAAATCCCCCTAAATCCCCCTTTGGCAAAGGGGGACTTTGCCTAAGATGCCGCCAAGTTCCCCCCTTTAATAAAGGGGGGGTAGGGGGGATTTGGCTTTTGGCTCCGGTAAGACAGAGCTTATGAGCAGCCCAAGGTATTAAAAGGGAATACGGTATAAGTCAGTGCGACTCGATCCCCATCTCAGCCAACGCCTGGTAAAGACCCTCCTCTGGGCCCTTACCGGGTTTACCCTGCTGATTCTGATCTTCATCATTGTGGATATTTCCATGAAGGGCCTGCCCCAGGTCACCCCGGCGTTTCTCTCCCAGGATCCCACGGACATGGGCCGGGCCGGCGGCATCTTTTCCACCATCGTGGCCACCGCCTACATCACCCTGCTGGCCATTGTGCTGGCCTCGCCCCTGGGAGTGGGGACCGCCATTTACCTGACGGAATACACCCGGGAGGGCTGGGCCACCCGGATCATCCGCTTCGGGTCCGAATGCCTGGCCGGGGTGCCCTCCATCATCCTGGGGCTGTTCGGGTTCGTCCTGTTCGTCCTGAAGCTGGGGTTCGGCTGGTCGGTGCTGTCCGGCGGCCTGACCCTGGCCATCATGGTGCTGCCCATCATCATCCGCACCTCGGAGGAGGCCATCAAGGCGGTGCCCCAGGATTACCGCACTGCCTGTTATTCCCTGGGCATGAGCCAGTGGCAGACCGTCACCCGCATCGTGCTGCCCAGCGCCCTGCCGGGGATCACCACCGGCATCATGCTCAGCATCGGCCGCTCCCTGGGAGAGACCGCGGTGCTGCTGTTCACCGCCGGGGCGGCCCTCCGCACTCCCGTGTCGGTGTTCGATTCGGGCCGTACCATGGCGGTGCATTTTTACATCCTGGCCCGGGAAGGCATCTCCATGCCCAACGCCTACGGCACCGCGGCGGTGTTGGTCATTTCCATCCTGTTGATCAATATCGTGGCCTACACCCTGATGCAGCGGCTGATGAAGAGGTATTCGTGAGCCTGGGAGGGGTTCGGCCAAAAGGTTACCCTGGGCCGGGAAAATTTATCCACTTGAAGGAATGGTGGGACAGGCCTCTGTGCCTGCCGACCTTATAAGCTCAGGGTGGACCATGGTTGAGAAGTTGCGCGCCAGCGAGCCCGAAGGAATTGCATGACCGAGGAATCTTCAGACAAAATCCGGATCGAGGACCTGTCCTGCTTCTATGGGGATTTTCCGGCCCTGGATAAGGTCAGCCTGGCCATCCGGCCCAACGAGATCTTCGGTCTCATGGGGCCGTCCAAGAGCGGCAAGTCCACCCTGCTCCGGGTCTTGAACCGCATGTGCGACCTCATTGTCGGGGTGCGGATGACGGGTGGCGCCTGGCTGGACGGGGAAGATATCCTGGCCCCGGACTGCGATGTGGTGGGGTTGCGCCGGCGGGTGGGGCTGGTCCTCAGCCGGCCGACGCCGCTGCCCCGCTCCATTTATGAAAACCTGGCCCTGGCTCCCCGCCTGGCCGGGAAAAAGGGCCGGGGCACCCTGGACGAAGTGGTGGAGACCAGCCTCAGGTCGGCGCAGCTCTGGGGCGAAGTCAAGGACCGGCTGCGGGATTCGGCGTTGAAACTCTCCGGCGGCCAGCAGCAGCGCCTGTGTCTGGCCCGTACCCTGGCCATGGAGCCCGAAGTGGTTTTGCTGGACGAGCCCACCAGCGGCCTGGACCCCATTTCCACCGCCAAAATCGAGGCGACCTTGCTTGAGCTGAAAAATGATTATACTATCGTCCTGGTGAGCAACAATACCAAGCAGATCGCCCGGGCCACCGACCGGGTGGCTTTTCTGCTCATGAGCCAGATCATTGAGATCGGGGACACCAAGCAGGTTTTCACTGTCCCCGCCAACCGGAAGACCGATGACTATATTTCCGGCCGCTTCGGATAACGGCACCGCGGCTCCGACTCCGGACATCATCGTGCTCCGGGGCCTCAATCTGTTCTACGGGACTTTTCAGGCCCTGCAGAATATTGAGGTTACTTTTCCCCGGCAGGCCATCACCGCGCTAATCGGGCCCTCGGGCTGCGGCAAATCCACCCTGCTGCGCACCCTCAACCGCATGAACGACCTCATCGAGGGGGTGAGGATTGAGGGCCAGGTCCTCATCGACGGCCAGGACATCTTCGGCCCCGACGTGGTCCTCACCGAGCTCAGGAAAAAGGTGGGCATGGTCTTCCAGCGCCCCAACCCCTTTCCCCTGTCCATCTATGACAACGTGGTCTATGGCCCCCGCCTCCACGGGGAGCCCAAAAAAACCGAACTGGATGAGATCCTGGAGCGCACCCTCACCGCGGTGGAAATGTGGGACGAAGTCAAGGACCGCCTCAAGACCCCGGCCCTTGCCCTCACGGAAGAACAGCAGCAGCGCCTGTGCATTGCCCGGGTGCTGGCGGTGGAACCGGAAATCCTGCTCATGGACGAACCCTGCTCGGCCCTGGACCCCATAGCCACCCTGAGGATCGAAGAGCTCATGCAGGAGCTCAAGCGCAACTACACCATCATCATCGTTACCCATAACATGCAACAGGCGGCCCGGGCCTCGGACCTCTCCGGCTTCATGTACCTGGGGGAGCTCATCGAAATCGGCCCTACCGGCGAGATTTTCACCCGCCCCAAAGACTCCCGGACAGAGGACTACATCACGGGAAAATACGGGTGAGGCAATAACTCACCGCTGGCCCACTCCCAGGTCAGATGCCATAATCTGCAAAAAACTGCTTAACCTTTTCCCGCCGACTCTCTTCTAACTTAACAACCCTGGTTTGAAAAAATTCTTTCTGGAGGGTAGGCGAATGAACCTGAACAGATGGTTGAGTGTTATCTTGATGCTGGGTCTCATCCTCATCTTGAGCCCCCTGGGCGCCCAAGCGGACCCATATCCACCTTCTCGGTCTCACCAGAATTATCACCGCCCCCATGGGAATGCCTATGGGTGGCATGGCGGCCGGTCTCATGGGTTTGACCATCACCCGGCCCAGTTCCGGCGCTCCTGGGGGGGGCCGCACCAGCCCCGCACCTATGTGCAGCAGGTATACACAGCCCCGCCGGTGGCCTATGTCGCGCCCGTTGCTCCCATTATTGGCATTCCGTCTATGCCGCAACCCCAACCCATTTACTCCCAGCCCGGCCCTCCAGGCTTCCATGGGCAAATCAACTTTTGAGTGAGGGAAAATCGCCGGCAGCATCGGCAAAGGGGTAAAGAATCTGCGGCGGGAGGTGAAAGCAGCGGCTTGTCGCCTCCCTCGCGGCTCTTTGCTGTGCCGCTGAGGGGCGCGGCGCCAGGGAGGCCACTACCCGGCGAACGGGGCTGATGGGCGCATCACCTCGGCCCTGGGGCACTCGGGTGCGGTGTCGCGGGCTTCGCCCCTCCGGGGCCGACCTCAAATCCGGTGGGACATGCGGCGCAGGCCTTCCCGGAAGATAGCCCGGTAGATGGAGTGGCCCAGGGCCGCGCCCAACAGGGCGGCCAGCCCCAGGCGGCCAAAACCTCCACAGCAGGAGTGCTCCACCGGGTGCCGTCAGAAGAGTGATGGCGCCGGGGAGAGCCTTGAGCCATCGGGTCCCGGGGCCATCCCTGGCCCCCTTGACCCCGTGAGCCCCGACTCTGGCGGCGGCAACCCGGTATCGCACCTCTATCTGAAAAGCATCATCGGAATTTTGCCGGAAAAGCTTAATAATGGCGGGAAAAAAGTCGGGCGGGGAAAGCGCCAGGCCGCGGCGAGGAGGGTTTTTCCGGCCGGAGCCCGGGCAGGGCGGCAGCGGCAAGAGAGGAGGGGGAGAGGGGAGGCGGCCCAGCCCCTCTCCCGTCCACCTCAGGCTTTGGGGTTCAAGTGCTCCAGCACTTTGGCGATGGCGCTGATGTCCTCGTCGCCCCAGCCTTTGGCCCAGCCCAGCCGGTAGAGGTGCATCAGCACCTGGCCCACGGGCACCGGGGCCCCCAGCTCAAAGGCCGTGTCCACGACGAACCGGCAATCCTTGGCCAGGTGTTTCAGGGGAAAAGCTACGGGGTAGCGGTTTTCCTTAATCAGCGGCGCCTTCACCTGGAACATGGGGCTGTTCATGGCCCCGGAGAAGGCCGTCTCGAGCATGTCATCCAGGTCGAGGCCGCCCAGTTTGCCGAAGTTCAGGGCCTCGGCGAAGCCTTCCATCATCACGGCCAGGAGCAGGTTGATGAACATCTTCATCATGGAGCCCTGTCCGGCGGCCCCGCAATAGACCACTTTTTTGCCCATGGCCTGGAAGACCGGTTCCAGCGCCGTGACCTGATCCCGGGGTCCGGCGGCCAGGATGACCAGGGCGCCGTCCTCCGCCGGTTTCTTGGTGCCGGAGACCGGGGCGTCGATGAAGGTGACGCCGGTTGGTTCCAGCTCCCGGGCCAGATCCCGGGTGTAGCCCGGGGGCACCGAGCTCATGTTGATGAAAACTTTGCTGTGGTTGAAGGCGCCGCCGGCCCCGTCCGGTCCCCATAACAGGTCGCCCAGGGCCTCGGGGCCGGTCACCATGGCGATGATGACGTCCGCGTCCCGGGCCAGGGTCTTGGGGTTGGGGGCCAGGCCGGCCCCCTGCTTCACCAGGGGTTCGGCTTTCTCGGGGCTGCGGTTGTAAACCGTGACGGCGTAGCCGGCCTTCAAAAGGTTGGCGGCCATGGCGGTCCCCATGATCCCCAGGCCCATAAACCCGATTTTTGGTTTCATCGACAATGTCTCCTTAACTCTTGAAGTGATGTTAGCGGCAAGGCGATTGTCCCCAGTGAGGGCGTCGCCGGAGGGCCGCGGTCCCCTGCGGCTCAGGCCCGGGGCGGCCGCTTGCGGCAGAGGAATGTCACCTCCCGGACCAGCAAATCGTCTTTAGGGTAACCCCGCTGGGCCAACTCGGCTTCCAACTCGGGAGTCAACATATGCTCTCCTTCCTGCAGCAGGCTTTCTTCCCTCACCCCGAGGGAGGCTTTAAAAATCCGGCGGTAATCCCCGAGACGCAATTTATTGAGAGAATCGTCGGCGGGATAGCGGTTCTCCCGAAGGTGGTCCCAGGGGGGGACATGCGGCGACGGCCATCTCCGGGGGTCGGTCCAATCCTTGTGGTGGCCTCCCGAGAGGCTGGGAAACAGATGGATGTTGATCCAGGCAGTGCCCCCGGGACGGAGCACGCGGTTGACTTCGGCCACCGCGGCGGGAACGTTGTCAATGTGTTCGAACACCAGGGAAGAGAAAATAAAATCAAAAGCATCATCGGGGAAAGAAAGTTGGGCGGCGTCCATCAGACAGACATTCACCCGGTCCGGAGGGAGATTTTTCCCGGTCAGCCGGGCCAGCCGCCTGAAGAACTGAGAGTCGAAAAATACATGTCGGTACCATGACTTGAGGGCCCGCTCCCAACCGTTGATTCTGATGATGTGGCAAAACCTCTTGAGGCCCAGGCGATACGTGGGGAATTCCCGGTCGAGGCCGATGGCCGGGGCGCCTTCCGCCTGGAACAGGATGGTTTGGGAGGCTCTCTGGCCGCAGCCTATTTCCAGGATTTTGACTTTGGTGGGATCCTGGTTGACGTGGACGCGGATCAATTCAGTCAATTTTTGATGGAACCGTATTTGGGAGTCAGCATTCTCGAGGTTGCTGTCCCGGTAGTCCCGCCAGAGAGAAAGGGCCGACAAACCGCGTTGGACCAACGACATCCTGGGGCCGGGCATGGAATTTTCCTTTGGTCTAAAAGCTTTGATCCGGTATGCACTTAGGGAGGATTATAACAAATGATCGCCCCTTGGCGTAATTTTGCTTGCCAGAATTTCCTGAATCGCTAAAAAGTAGGGAACCGCAGGACCCCGGCGGGAAAATAACGGCAACCCATGCAGCAGGAGGGACTTTTCATGGCAAAACTCAGCAGCAATGATGCGGCCCCGGAGTTTGCGCTGCCCGATCAGCACGGCCGGACGGTCAGGTTGGGGGATTTTAGCGGCGGCAAGCTCCTGATCTACTTCTACCCCAAGGCCGACACCCCGGGGTGCACCCGGCAGGCGTGCTCAATCAGGGACGCCCGGGAGGAGTTGCGGGAGCTGGGCCTGGCGGTGGTGGGCATCAGCCCAGATCAACCGGCCCGGCAGCAGAAGTTCGACGACAAGTACGGTCTTGACTTCCCCCTCCTGGCGGACCCGGACCACCGGGTGGCGGAGGCCTACGGCGCCTGGGGCGAGAAGACCTCCTACGGGAAGAAAAGTATGGGGATCATCCGCTCGTCGTTCTTGATCGACGCCGCGGGGAAGATCGTGGCGGCCTGGTACGGGGTCAAACCGGAAGACACGGTGCCCAAGGCTGCAAAGGTGTTTCGGGGAGGCTGAGTGGAAAAGGTGGGCGGGGCGCACCCTACACTTTTTTATCCCAGATGCCGGGGATGGCCGTGGCGCAGTAGGCGCAGTTGCCGCTCTTAAGGTGAGTCTCGCCGATTTTGTAGCCCTGGCGGGCGATGATCATTTTGCCGCAGTGATGGCAGAAGGTGTTTTCGGCCTCATGCCCGGGCAGGTTGCCGATATAGACATACTTGAGGCCCGCCTTCCGGGCCAGGTCCCGGGCCCGCTCCAGGGTGGACACCGGGGTGGGATAATGATTGAGCATCTTGTAGAGGGGATAAAACCGGGAGAAGTGCAGGGGCGTCAGGGGGCCCAGCTCATCTCTGATCCAGGCACACATGCGGCTGAGTTGGTCCGGGGCGTCGTTGAGGCCGGGGATGACCAGGTTGACGATTTCCAGGTGGACCTTGCGGCGGCTGAGGGTTTTCAGGGTGTTGAGCACCGGTTCCAGTTCGGCGTCCACCAGTTCCCGGTAGAACTTGCCGTCAAAGGCCTTGAGGTCGACGCAGGCGGCGTCCAGGAGCCCCGCCAGGGCTTCCAGGGGTTGGGGATTGACGTAGCCCGCCGAATGGCAGACGTTGAGGATCCCGGCGGATTTGGCCAGGGGGCCGATATCCCGCATATATTCAAAAAAAATGATGGGCTCCACGTAGGTGTAGGCGATGGAGCGGCAGCGGTTATCAAGGGCTGCGGCCACCACTTTCTCAGGGGGCAGGTCGAAGTTGTAGGTCTTTTCCGGCCGGGTCTGGGAGATTTCCCAATTCTGGCAGAACTTGCAGTGGAGATTGCAGCCGGCGGTGGCCAGGGAAAAAGACTGGCTCCCGGGCAGGATATGGAAGAAGGGTTTTTTTTCAATAGGGTCCAGGTGGACGGCGCAGGGGTTGCCATACACCAGGCTGTAATATTTGCCCTCCCGGTTCTCCCGGACGCCACATTCGCCCCGGTCGCCGGGCGAGACCTCGCAGTTCCGGGGACAGAGCTGGCACTGCACCAGGCCCTGGTCCATCTGGCGGTAGAAGGCGGCCGGATGAGGCGTGATCAAGCCGTAGCTCAGCGCCTGGGCCCGGGCGGGCCGGAGGGGGAGGGACAGCAGGGCCAGGGCCCCGGCGCCGGCCTGGACAAAAGCCCGGCGGCTGCACCTGGAGAAGCATAAATCTTGCCACCCGGATTTCATGGGGGGATGCCTTCCTTGCCCCGGATTCTGGGAGGGCGTCAAGCGCGGCCCCCCTCAACCGATGGCCTCGGGCAGACAGCGGGCCGGTTACCTCACCGGACAGTAAAGACGGGAGCGGCCGGAAGCGAGTGAGTGGATCAGGAACCGTTGATGAGGTTGCGCAGGACGCCGGAGGTCTTAAAGACCACCACCTTGCGGGCCCGGAGGATGAGGTTCTCCTTGGTTTGGGGGTTGCGCCCCCGGCGGGCGTTCTTTTGCCTCACCGAGAATTTTCCAAAGCCGCTGATGAGCAGGTCTTCGCCTTGGGCCAGGGATTCCTTCATAATATCCAGGACCCGTTCCACCGTTGAACGTGATTCTTGCTTGCTCAAACCTACCTGTGTCTGTAAGCGGCTGATCAATTTTTCCTTGGTGAGGGCCATAACCTGATCTCCTCCGGCTATCCCGGTGAAATTACTTAATTTATTATGAAGGAAATCCGGGAGGTGTCAAGCATTTTTTCACGGGGCTTCTAAAGGGGGGGTGACGCGCTTGACTTTGGCCAGTTTGCCCGCCGCAAGGCGCATGCCAAAATCCAGGGCCCGGAAGTGACAGGCGTCCACGCACTTCAGGCACATGATGCACTCCCGGCTGTCGAATTCCTGGTTGGGCAGGACCCCGGTGGGGCAGGTGCGGACACAGGCTCCGCACTCGACGCAGTTGCCCTCGATGAACTCCAGCTTCACCAGGGAAAGCCGGCTGAAGAGGCTGTAGAAGGCCCCCAGGGGGCAGATCACCCGGCAGAAAAACCGGCTGATGAGGGTGGCGGTGACGAGGATCAAAATGAGGATGGTGAGCTTGTTCCAGAAGAACAGGCCCACGGTGCCCCACAGGCTGTGTTTCAGAAAGAGCAGGGGGATGGCGCCCTCGAGGGTGCCGGCGGGACAGACGAGTTTGCAGAACCAGGGATGACCCAACCCGGAGGGGTCCACGATAAGGACGGGCATGGCCACCACCATCACCCCCAGCACTCCATACTTCACCCAGCGCAAGGGTCTCCACAGGTGAAACTTCGGGGTGGGGATTTTGTGGATCAGATCCTGGATAAACCCGAAGGGGCACACCCAGCCGCAGGTCATCCGGCCCACCGCGGTGCCGATGAAGCCCAGATAGCCCACCACAATGGCGCCCACGAGGGGAACCCCCCCGGTGCTGAACCGCAGGCTGGCCATGAAATTCTGAAAGGCGCCCACCGGACAGGACAGCAACGCCCCGGGACAGGAGTAGCAATTGAGACCCGGAGTGCACACCGCTTTTAAAGGACCCTGATAAATTACCGACCCCCCGAAGGGGAAGAGCAGGTAGGCGTTGGTACCCAACGCCATCAGGGTCTGGATCAGTGACCGAAGTCTGGTCATTATCCCACCCCGATACAGGACAGTCAGATGGTGTTGCCCAGATTCATCAGGAATCCCAACTCACCCGTGTTGACTCCGATAATAAACAAGAGGGTGAAAATGATGATAAGCCACAGGATTTTCTTGGGCATGCACTCACCTCCCTAGATTCCGTTCACCTGAGCAGGGCGTTGATCGAAACCTGGATTTGTTTATCTTCAATATTATATCCGTGCGGGCGGTTACGGGGAAAAAATTTTTCCGGATAGGGATAATTTCTTGACAATTACTTAAGAATCTATATATTCAAATATTATGATAGATGAATATATGCAGGAGCGGTTGGACCGGGCGGCCAGGTGCCTCAAGGTACTGGCCCACCCGATGCGCCTGATGATCATCCACCTCCTGGGCGAAGGCGAACTGTCGGTGCAAGAGTTGGAAAAGGCGGTGGGTATCAGCCAATCCAGCGTGTCCCAGCATTTAGGCCTGCTCAGAGACAAGGAAATCCTGGAATCCCGGCGGGTGGCCCAACAGGTGTTTTATCGCCTGCGGGACCCCCGGCTCTTGCAACTCACGGCGATTACCCGGGAGTTATTCTGCCGGAAGGAATGAGGCGGGGCGGAGCGCCAGATGGACAGGCGCCTCCACCCCAAGGCAAAACCGGGCCAGCCGCGCCGGCAAGCTATTTTTGGAAACGTGATCGACAACTACAGCTAAGAACTTAAGGAGAAGACCATCATGACTGCCACCAAGCCCAAAGAAACCGCCGCGTTTATCTGCTCCCGGGACACCCTGGACGGCGCCTATCCGCCGCTGATTCTGGCCATCAATGCCGCCCGGACCGGCATGGAGGCCAAAGTTTTTTTCACGTTTATGGGTATCAACCTGGCCTGTAAAGGGGGCGTCGAGAAGGCGAAATTTTTTCCCCCCGGAACCATGGGCGCGGTGCCGGGAATGTCGGCAATTGCCACCGGCATGATGAAGAAAAAGATCGACAAGGCCCAGATCCCCACTCTGGCCGAACTGATGGAGATGGCCCAACTGGAAGGGGTGGAGTTGGTCGTCTGCAGGATGACTATCGACATGATGGAATTAAATGAAGACAATCTGGTGGAAGGGGCCATTGTGTGGAACGCCGAGGAATTCATCAAATTCGCTAAAAACTGCAAGATCTGCCTGTTCATCTAAAATAACGCCGGATGGCCGGGGAATTTTCCTGTGAGGGCTCCCCGGCCTCCCTTGAACCCCCTGCCTCTCCGGGGATAAGGGTGGGATGAGGGAGTCTGGGGGAAGGGGACCCCGGTCCCGTTCGTAAAGACCAACCTGGATTCTCCGATCGCGCTGCTCCCTCAGAATAACAGGTCAGGGGAATTCAACTGAGGTCTCAACTTCTTATCTGGAGGCGCAGATGGGCAAGACGGCGCTGATCGTGGCGGACATGCTCAATGATTTCCTGGACCCCGGGGGCTCCCTGTACGTCGGGGCCCGGGCCCGGGAGATCATCCCCTTTGTGGCCCAGAAGATCGCGGCCTGCCGGGGGGAGGGCGGCGTGGTGATTTTTGCCTGCGACGCCCACGTCCCTGACGACCGGGAATTCCGCTACTTCCCTGCCCACGCGGTCAAGGGCAGCTGGGGGGCCCAGATCATCCCGGAGCTGCCTCCGGCCCCCGGGGACTACCGGGTGGAAAAGACCCGGTACAGCGCCTTTGCCCACACCAACCTGGACGACATTCTCAAGCAGGAGCAGGTGACCGCAGTGCACGTGGTGGGGGTGATGACCTCCATCTGCGTCATGGAGACCGTCAAGGAACTCTTCGACCGGGACCTGCCCGCCCTGGTCTACCGCCAGGGGGTGGCGGACTCGGACCCCGAGGCCCACGCCTTCGCCCTGAAGCAGATGCAGCGGGTCCTGGGGGCCCGGGTGGTCTGACGGGCCAGCCGGAGTCTGACCAGCGCCAGGGTCCGGCCCGGGCGCAGGCGGCGTTCCGAGACTAAAGCGGTCACGGGGCGGCGACCCAGTCAGCTCTGCCCGTGGGGTTAAGCCCCGCACCCTTCCCAAATCCGGCTATTCTTTCCCCGACCGCACTTTCCCGCACGTTGCCTGATGAACCGCCCACCTGGGGCAACCGGCCCCCAGGCGGATCCTCGATGCCCCTCCCCAGGTTATTGCTGCAGGGGGGTGGTGGCGCTGCCCTGCTGCCGGGCCGGAACTCGGTTGACGCCAGGATGGGCCACATTCCGCCCCACCAGGTTCGAGGCAGTCAGAACGCCGTTATTAAGAGTGACCGGGCTCGTATAGCTGGACACCGCTGTCCCCGGGCCTTGATGCGTGGTCATGGTCATGTTGCCGCTCTGGACCGTCCCTCCCGGGGCTACCACCCCCTGGATGTCGACCACGGGGGACGCGGGGCCGGACGCCGGGAAGGCGTTGGGGGTATTGGCGATACTGTCGATGGAGCCGGTCACCGGCCCGGAGAGCGTCGTGGTTTGGACATAAGGGGCGGCGGTGGACGGGAGCGAGAGGTTGGCGGTGTTGGTAGTGGTCTGTTGGAAATAGGTCCCGGGAGTCTGGGTCAGGGTGAGCCCGGTAATGGTCCCCTTACTGTCGGGGGATATCCAGGTGCCGTTGGCCGTATGGGTCAGCACGCCGTCTGGATTGATGGTGGCCGTCCCGGCGGTGGAAATCAGGGCATTGCCTTCACTGCTGGCAAGGCCTACCCCCTGGGCCTGGCCGGTGATGGGCGAACCGTTGACCGCGGCGGTCAAGAGGCCGGTGGCGGGTGATCCGCTGACCACGGCGGCCATGGTGTAGTTGATGGCATCGGCCCCGGTGCCAAAGGTGCCCCCGGTTCGGGTTACCGTGCCCGTCAACCCGCCGGTGGTGGGAGTGGCGATGGAGCCGGAACCGCCGGGCTCCGAGCGGTAGCCCCAGCCGGTGCTATTCAGCGTCCCGGTGGTGCCATTGGCCGAGGTAATGGTGGTGCTGCCCTGATAGGTCTGGGTGACAATCTGGGCGTTGGGGTCCGAGGTCTGAGCCCACACGCCTGCGGTAGTGGCGCCAGGGATGCTGTTGGTCTCGCCGACAATCGTGACGAAGGTCGCCGCGGGGTTGGTGCCACTGGCCGGGACTTCACGCACCGGCCCGCCTGCCTGGACAGGGCCGCCGGGAGTGCTGTAGGTCATGACCCCGGTGCGCACCCCATTGGCATCCGCCGCCCCCATCACCCCCTCGGAAGCGATGGTGACGCTGCCGGGTGCGGTAGACGTAAAGGTGCCGGCGTTAGGGGCGGTACTGGTGACCGCGTAACCGACCCTGATGCTGGCGGTTATGCCCTGCTCGACGCGGCTGCCGGTCAAATCGCCATAATTGGTGGCGGTGGTCTGGTTGCCCGCCAGGTTGGCGCTGGTAGTAGCCTGGCCGGTGACAGTCTGACTGAAATAGGTCCCGGAAGTCTGGGTGGTGGTGCCGCTCCCGGTGGCCTTGGTCACGCCATCGTTGGTTACGGTGTCGGTCCAATTATAGGCCAGGGTACCGTTGGGCAGGATGGAAACCTTGCCGGTGCGGGCAATGGTGTTTCCAAAGGAGTCGGTCCCGGTTAAGGTCATGGTGCCGGTCAGCTTCCGTCCCAGGATACCGGTGACCGTGCCCTCGGCAAAGCCCGTGGCGGTGCCGGTGCTAACGGTGCCGGCGGTTACTCCCGTGGCCATGGTGCGGGAGCCCTCGGTGGTGGAATAGAAATAGCCGTCATAGACGCCGGTGCGGGAACCCCAGCCATAGGCGAGCAGGCCGGACTGGGTAAAGGGGGCATTGGAGCCGGTTATAAAGGCGGCATAGTATTGCTGGGTAAAGCTGAAGGTGGATGGGGCCGGCCCCGGAGCCGGCGCCGGGGTAGACCCGCCGCTGGGGCTGGCGCTCGCAGGCACCGCGGGGGGCACCGTGACGGTGTTCAAAAGCGTCACTTGCAGATCGCCGGTGCCGGTGGTCCCCCCCGAAGGGGCGACGAGCGCTATCGCAGTCAACGCTGGGTTAGAGCTGGCAAGGGAGGCGCCAAGCCCGGAGTCGGGCCCGCCCAAGTTGGACTGGGAGATGGGGCCGGAACCTGGAACCGTTCCGGGGTCCTGGCCCTGTTGGCGACTCAGCAACGGGCCGCCCAGCTGTTTCATAAACTCTTTCCGGTCCTCGCCGGTGATGGTAAAGGGCAGGGTCGGGGGCAAACCCCAGGCCACGGAGGTGCCCTGCATGTTCTTCAAGATCACCGAATTGTGAGAACCCGGCGGGCCGAAAGAGAAGGCGACATGGCGGATTTTGCGCTCAAGTCCGCCCACTTCGGGGAAGATGTTGGCTACCTGGGTGACGCCCGAGAAGTTCAGAATGGTGGTGCTGTTGGCCTGGAGGCGGATGCCGAAATCCGTGCCGCGCACCCCGGTTACGGCGGTGTGGGTCTTGACCACGAAATCGGGTTCCTGCACCTTGAAAAGCTTGTTGACCAGCACATGGGCCAGGCCCTGGAAGATTTCGATCACGGCTTGACGCTTGCCCTTGGCCGCATCGTAGGTGAACTCGTCGATGGCCAGACGACTCTGAGGGGATAAGGTGATGACGCTTTTGTCGATCAGGGTGATCTGGGCTTTGGATAAGGACTTGCTGCGCAGGACATCGCCAGATTCCAATTGGGCGCCCAGCTGCACCGGTATCGCCGGAAGTTTGCCGCCTTTCAGGAGGTCCACCCGCCCCTGCACCTCGGTAAGGCGGCCTACGACTGCCGCCTGTGCCGCTGCCGGCAGCATCGATCCCCAAGCCAAAAATAGAGCCATGACCAACCAAAGCATCCGCATCACTTTCCTCCTTTCAGAGCACCGGGGGGCTGACTCCTCGAATGGGCGTCAGCCCCGCTGATTAATCCCTGGGACCCTGCACCGGCCTGGCCGGAGCCCAGGGCTTTCAGATTAATCCCGGTAGACTGATTTCCAGTTCAAGAATCCTACATCATTTCCCCCTTATTTTCCAAGAATTTTGTGAAAAATTTTTTTTTAAGGTTGACGTCGCGGTGAGCCTGGACCCGGAGGCAAGCGGCGGCGACTGAGTCTGGCTCCCTATCAGGGGATCTCAGGGGATCTCAGGGGTGGCGAAGGGGTCGAAGGGGTTGGTGCGCAGGGCTAGGGAGAAAAGATAGGGGTAGTCGGTTTTCAGATGGCTCATGTAAGCCAGCCATTCTTTGATGAGCAGGACGTAGCCCCGCTGCACGTCGCCGGCCAGGTGTTCCCGGTCGGAGGGGCTCAGGCGATGCAGGTCGCGGCGCTGGGCCAGTTCCTCGGTCAGGTGGAAGACCGCCAGCAGCAGGTTGGAAAAAGAGTCGTGTTCCAACAGGTTGGGGTTTTCCAGGAGGCGCAGAAGAAAGTCCCGCTCTTCCAGCAGGAATTTTCGCAAGGCGGCTAAATCACCTTCTTGGAGTTCGATATGAAAATCGCTTTCCGCCAGGCCCCGGCTGAAGCCGGCAAAATCCGGGGCGGTCCAGTGGCTGATATGGGCCACCCGGGACTGGAAGTCGGGGAGGCTCCGGTCATAGGTCGACAGGGTTTTTAAGAGCGCGCCCCCCACCTCGCTGAAAAAGGCCCCGATGACCATGTTGAGCTTGGCCAGTTTGGCGGCCTTGGCCCGGAGGCCCAGGAGCTGATTCAAGATGATGGTGACCAGGAGCACCGAGATGGGCAGGAACCCCAACTGGGCCAGAAAGAGGCGCAGCATATAGTTGGCGTCCCGGAAGATCAGGTAGTTGGCCAGATAGAGTGCCAATGAGGCCCCGATGAGGACCAGGGCCAGCTTGATTTTCCAGTGCAGAAATCTCATGGGTTCCTCAAATTATAGCGTTTGCTAAAAATTCATTCCACCTGCTGATTTTTGAATCCCCCTAAATCCCCCTTTTCCAAAGGGGGACTTTAAAAGCAATTCCTTTTAGTTCGCCCTCTTTGACAAAGGGGGGTTGGGGGGGATTTTGGTTTTTGAGCATGGGCCATAACGGAAAAAACTTTTGGCAATTGCCATACGTGACATGATTATCGTCCCAGCCCAGGCGGGACGCCGGTGCCACCAATTTAAGGGATTGGGGGCAAGATGAGGGGGGCGTCAGACAACGAAGCCACCCCTCACCCCAGCCCTCTCCCCTCGCAGGGGAGAGGGGGTCTTTGCTGCTGCCGATTTCAGACTGCGACGCCCCCCGGTAAAGCCCGGTGCCTCCATTTTCCTTCTTCAATCCGCCAGCGCACATATAAGATCTCTGTCGGCAACTCCTGAGGCGGGACGCCGGTGCCAACAATTTAAGGGCTTGGGGTGGGGGAGGGGAAAGGGCTAATTACGAAACAGCCCTTTGCCCTCTCCCCCAGGCATCATTTCTCCCCCTCCCCGGGGCAGACCCCGCAGCGGCTGCAGACTTCCGGGCGGCAGGGCGGGGTTTCCCTGCCTTGCAGGGCCCGCTGGTATTCCTCCCAGAGGTAGGCCTTGTGCAGTGCCGTGGTCGATGAAGTCCCAGGGGAAGAGTTCGTCGGGCCGGCGCTCCCTGAGGGTGAAGAAATCCGGATTGATGGGGCTGGTGCGGAAGGCCTTATTCCAGCCGTGCTCGCGGGCCGCCAGGAGCATATCGGCCACCCGGCGGTCCCCCCGGGCCAGCAGGGCCTGGACGTAGGCCCACTTGGGGAGATCGGTGTGCACCCGGACCGTTCTTGACCCCGTGGAACTCCCGGGCCACCAGCTTCAGGCGCTTTTTCAGCTCCGCCACTTCCATAAACGGGCGTCCACTGGAAGGGGGTGAAGGGCTTGGGCACGAAGGACGACAGGCTCAAGGTGATGAGGCCCAGGTGTCGCTTGCCCTGGCTTGCCTTGATGACGGCGTGCTCCAGATGTCTGACCAGGCGGGGGATTTCGGCCACGTCGTCCAGGGTCTCGGTGGGCAGCCCCACCATGAAGTAGAGGCGGAGCTGGCGGATGCCGGCCCGGCTCACGTCCACCGCGGCCTTCGGCCAGGTCGTCCCGGGTGAGGCCCTTGTTGATGACCCGGCGCAGGCGGTCGCTGCCCGCCTCCGGGGCCAGGGCGACGCTGCGCACCCCGCCTTGGGCCAGGAGCTGCAAGAGCTCGGCGTCGGCGGAGTCGGCCCGCAGCGAACTGATGCCCATGGTGCCCCCGGCGGCCAAAATTTTCCGGCAGAGGTCACGAACGGCGGGGTGGTCGCTCACCGCGGCGCCCACCAGGCCGATCTTGCGCCGGGCCGTGACCCCGGGCTCGACCTGGGCCCACAGGTCTTCAAGGCGGCGCTCCCGGGGCGGGCGGTAGACAAAGCCGGCGGCGCAGAAGCGGCAGCCCCGGGAGCAGCCCCGGCCGGTCTCCACCAAGAACATCTCGCCCCACTCGCTCTGAGGGGCCAGGAGGTGGCTGTGGGTAGGGCAGGGGGCCAGTTCCGGCCAGATGGGGCGCGACCACCCGCTCCGGGGAAGCCCGGGGCGGCCTCAAAGGCTGCCAGGGTGCCGTCGGGGTGGTAGCGGGGGGTGTAACCGGCGGGCACATAGGCGCCAGGGACGGTGCGGGCCAGGTCCTGGAGCAGGCCGGGCCGGTCCGGGGCCGGGGAGGCGGCGGCCAAAAACTCGAAGAAGGGGATAGCCCCGGCCTCGCCTTCGCCCAGAAAGAAGGCGTCCACAAAGGGAGCCAAGGGCTCGGGGTTGAGGAAGGTGGCCACGCCCGCCGGCCAGGACCAGGGGGTCGTCGGGGCTTCGATCCGCAGCTTTTAAGGGAATGCCGGCCCCGGCCAGGAGGTCGAGCACGTAGGGGTAGTCGGCCTCAAAGGAGATGGAGAAGGCCACCGCGGCAAAATCTTTGAGGGGCCGCTGGGACTCCAGGCTGAGGATGGGGGTGCGGGTGCGGCGGTGTTCGTCGGCCTCCTCCGGGGCGGGCAGAAAGGCCCGTTCGCAGACGAACCCCGGGTGGGCGTTGAGCAGGTGATAGATGGCCTGGAAGCCCAGGTTGCCCATGGCCACGGCATAGATCTGGGGATAGACCAGGGCGATGGGGAACCGGGCGCCCCACTCGCGCACCACGGCGCCCTGTTCCTGGGACAAAATTTGTTTCAGGTGGGCTTTGATTTTCGTGGACATGGAAATTGGGTCAGAGATGTGAGGATATGGGGGGCAGTGCCCGCATTACATCCATAGCCTGTGCCATTCAGGCTTGCCGGTGGCCGGATCTTAAATCCCCCCTGTTCAAAGGGGGATTTTCAAAGCCCTGCCGCTCAGTTCCCCCCTTTGAAAAGGGGGGATTCAGGTTCTTGCGGTGTGCGCAATAGCGGAAAAACATATTTCCTGGTTCCCAACCTCCTGCCGGGGAACCTATTTTCCGGCAAAACTCCGCTTTGCAACAGCATAAATAGAATGAATCCGTAAGTATGATTCGAACATTGCCCAAGCAGAGCTTGGGCAGAAATTGGCATTCCCAAGCTGGAGCTTGGGAACGAGGGTCAAAAAAAGTTGGGGCGTGATAATTCACGCCCCTTACGAAAAAACCGGAAACCGGAAACTGAAAACCGCCTTGATCATCCGCCTTGCGGAGGAACGGCGGGGTGTCCAGTTCGTTTTCCTCGTATGGCCAGGTCCGGGTGGACGATGAATTTCTTGGCGGCCACCACTCCCATGGGTTTTTTGACGCCATTTTTGGCGGCCTCGGCGCCCCGGGCCGGGGGTGGTTCGGGGTTCCGTAAAATCGTGGGGATTTCCAGGTCCTCGGGCGCGGTGCCTGCGGCCGCGGCCTGGGACCAGGCGGCCCGTTCCGCTTCGTCCCGTTTGCCGATGCCGGTGGCGATGACCGTCACCCGGATCTCTTCGGCCAGTCCTTCGTCCCAGACCAGGCCCCATTTGATGATGGCCTCTTCGTGGGCCTCTTCCTGGACGATGCCGCAGATCTCTTTCAATTCTTCCATGGAGATGTCCGGGGCGGAAGTGATGTTGATGAGGATGCCCCGGGCGCCGCGGATGGAGATGTCTTCCAGGAGGGGGCTGGAAATGGCTTTATGGGCGGCGTCCGCGGCCCGGTTGCCGCCGTTGGCGATACCGGTGCCCATGAGGGCCATGCCCCGTTCTTTCATGACGGTGCGCACGTCGGCAAAATCCACGTTGATAAAACCGGGCACCATAATGAGGTCGGAAATTCCCCGCACCGCAAAGCCCAGGACTTCATTGGCCATGCCGAAGACGTCCTTGATCCGGGAATTTTTGGAGCTCAGGGAGAAGAGGCGGTCGTTGGGGATGGTGATGATGGTGTCCACCACCTTGCGCAGTTCCTCGATGCCGTTGTCGGCCAGGCGCCGCTTCATCTTGCCTTCGAATTCGAAGGGCTTGCTCACCACGGCCACGGTCAGGGCCCCCAGTTCCCGGCTGAGTTCGGCCACCACCGGGGCGCCGCCGGTACCGGTGCCGCCGCCCATGCCCGCGGCGATGAACACCATGTCAGCCCCCTGGAGGACTTGCTTGAGGTGCTCGGCTTCTTCCAGGGCGGCATTTTTGCCCACCTCCGGATCGCCGCCGGCCCCCAACCCCCGGGTCACATTGGGACCCATCTGAATCTTGACCGGGGCCAGGCTCCGCTCCAGGGCCTGGGCATCGGTGTTGGCGGCGATAAAATCCACCCCCACCATCTGGGAGGAAATCATGTCATTGATAGCATTGCCGCCGGCCCCGCCGACGCCAAACACTTTGATCTTGGCTGACAATTCGTTGGGGACTAATTGTATCTTCATATGCTACCCCCTCATGACCCTTATAGCACGTTTCGCGTCTTCATACCACTTCGCGAAACCATTTTTTAAGCTTTCCCAGGAAGCCCCCGCCGGAGGAGCGCCCGTAGCCCCGGCTGCCGCCATGGCCGCGTTCCAGGCTGCCCTGGCCTTTATGTTGGGCCCGGAAACCGTACAGGGCCAGCCCCACCCCGGTGGCGTAGGCCGGGTCATGGATCACGTCGATGAGACCGCTGACCCCCATGGGATAGCCGATCCGGGTGTGCATGTTGAAGGTCTCGCTGGCCAACTCCACCAGGCCGTCCACCAGGGACGTGCCGCCCACCAGCACCGCCCCGGAGTGGAGGGGGTGGATGAAACGGGCGCGCTGGATCTCTTTGCCCAGGAGGTTCAAAATTTCCGCCACCCGCATGTGGATGATTTCCGCCAGGCGGCTGCGGGGCATGGTTTGGGTTTCCCGGCCGGTGAGGCCCGGGACCTCGATCAGTTCATCCGGGTCAGTCAGGGCATTGAGACAGGCGCCGTAATGTCTCTTCAATTCTTCGGCGTGGGTCAGGGAGGTGGGCAGACCCACGGCAATATCGTTGGTCAGGTTGTTGCCGCCCACCGGCAGGACGAAGTTGTGCCGGAGAGCGTTTTCGGCGAAGATGGCCAGGTTGGTGATGCCGCCCCCGAAGTCGATGAGAGCCACGCCCAGTTCCTTCTCTTCGTCGGTGAGGACCGCTTCCCCGGCGGCCAGGCTCTGGAGAACGATGCCGTTCACTTCCAGGCCGGCCCGGTTGGCGCAGCGAGAATATTATTGAGGCGGGTAACGGCCCCGGTGACGATGTGGACTTTGCACTCCAGGCGTACCCCGTGGATGCCCACCGGGTCTTTGATGCCGTCTTGCCCGTCTATCAGGAATTCCTGGACCAGGGTATGAATGACTTCCCGGTCCGAGGGGATGGCGACGGTGCGGGCGGTCTCGATGACCCGGTCCATGTCCGCCGGGGTCACTTCGCGGTCCTTGATGGCGATGATGCCCTGGCTGTTGATGACCTTGGTCTGGCCGCCGCCGACCCCGGCGTAAACCGAGCGGATTTCGCAGCCGGCCATGGTTTCGGCTTCTTCCACGGCCCGGCGGATGGCTTTCACGGTGTTTTCAATATTCACCACCACCCCTTTGCGCAGTCCGCCACCGGTGGGCGCCGAGCCCAGGCCGACGATGTCCAACTGCTGTTCACGCACTTCCCCCACCACGGCGCTAATCTTGGTGGTGCCGATGTCCAAACCAACGATGAGGTCTTGAGGCACGATTCTATCCTATGGGTTTGTTCTTCCATCCCCTTAAGGGTGACCAGCGCCCGGTGGGGATAGGTGAGGTTGATACGCCCAACTTTGGTCATTAGTCCTTTTTGCACTAACACGGGCCACAATTGGGCAAATTTTTGCAATTTTTCCGAATAGTCTTTGAGACCGAGGTCCAGGGCGACCCTCACACCGTTGGCATAGAGGGTGAATCCCCGCTCCAGGTCCACGTGAATCTCGGAGATATTCTCCAGATTGAGAGGGGGCTTGGTGGCCTTCAACACGTCCATGAGTTGAAAGACCTGGGCCACCACTTCGGGCAAGTCCCCGGCCGGATGCCGGAACTGTTCCGGGGTCAAACCCGTAATGACGGGAAAATTATGGGGATCTCCGGGGGACAGGGGTTTGAAGATCCTCCCCTGGCGATCCATGTAGAGCAACTCTTCGCCAAACTGCACCAGGGCCACCGGGTCCCGTTCCTGAATGGTGAGGTGGAGGCTGTTGGGCCATTTCCGGGATACCTCGGCCTTGGCGATCCAGGGGTGGGCCATCAGGGCCCGCTCCACCTGGCCCGGCCGGATGGCCAGGAGGCTGGCGCCAGGGGTCAGCTTGGATTGCTGCAGCAGGAGGCTGCGGGAAAGACGCTTGGCCCCATCGATCTCGATATTATTGATATCTTTAATGCAAAACAGATTACAGGTCAAGAGTTGATGGTAGAGCACCACCAAACCCAGGCAAAGACCGGCCAGGGTCAGCAACCCGAAGAACCAGGCGGCGCCCCGGAGCCAGATTTTTCGGGACTCGCCCCTGACCCGGTTGCGGCGATAACTGTTCTGGGGGCGCCCCCGGGGGAGTATCCGGGTTTTGCTCTTGGCCCGGGGAGCAAATCTCCGGGGCTTGGGCGCCGGCCGCTGGGGGACGAGGCGGGAAGGCCGCGGCTCGGTTTTTTTCTTCATGTGGGCCTCGCTTCCTCAGGCGCCACCTGGATTTGCAGGCGGGCCAGCAGCTCTTCGCCGGTCTTCCAGATATCCCCGGCCCCCAGGGTGAGGACCATGTCGCCGGAGTTGAGGTGGTCGAGGATATAATCGGCCTTGGAGCCGTTTTCTTCAATAAAATGGACCCCGGGGTGGCCGGTGCGGCGGATGCCCTCGTAGACGGAGCGGCCGGAGAGGCCATCCGGGCGGCTCTCGCCGGCTCCGTAAATCTCGGTGATAAAAACCATCTCGGCCTGATCGAAGACGGGGAAAAATTCCGGCAGCAGGGCCCGGGTGCGGCTGTAGCGGTGGGGCTGGAAGGCCACCACCAGGCGGCGTCCGGGAAAGGCCTGGGCCAGGCCGGTCAGGGTGGAGCGGATCTCGGTGGGGTGGTGGCCGTAATCGTCCATCACCAGGATGCCCCGGGCTTCGCCCTTGACCTGGCAGCGGCGGTGGATCTGCCCCAGGTTCTTCAGGCCCTGCTGCCAGGCCGGGAACTCCAGGCCCAACAGGTGCCCCACGGCGCAGGCGGCCATGGCGTTCAGGACGTAATGGGACCCGGCCAGGGGCAGGGTGACGAGTCCCCAAGGGCTCGGCCCCGGTGCCACAGGCGAAAGCGGTAGCCCAACCCCTGGGGCGTCAGGTCGGTGGCGTAAAAATCGGCCGCCCCCGGGCTTCAGGCTGTAGGTGATCAGCTCGTGGGGGCAGTCTTGCAAGACCGGGGCCAGGTGGGGGTCGTCGGCCCAGGCGATGACTCTGGCCCCGGCGGCAGCCGCTGCAGATAGGCGGCAAAGGTCTCCTGGATGTGGGCCAGGTCCCGGTAGTAGATCCAGGTGCTCCCGGTCCAGGTTGGTGATGATGGTGATCTCGGGGGAGAAGCAGCGTAAAGGAGCCGTCGGACTTTCGTCGGACTCGGCCACGAAGTACTCGCCCCGGCCCAGGACGGCGTTGGACCCCAGACCGTCCCAGACCGCGCCCACCACCACGGTGGGGTCGAGGTCTGCCGGCCCGGAGGACCGCGGCGGTCATGGCGGTGGTGGAGGTCTTGCCGTGGGCGCCGGTGACGGCGACCTGGGTATGGCCCTCCATCGAGCCGGGCCAGCATCTGGCCCCGGCGCAGCACGGTAAGCCCCCGGGCCCGGGCCGCGGCCAGTTCGGGGTTGTCTTCTTTGACCGCGGTGGAGTGGACCACGACGCCGGCGTCGCCCAGGTTTTCGGCCCGGTGGCCCAGGTAGACGCGCACCCCCAGAGTCCGCCAGCCGCCGAGTAATGGCGCCCGCGGCCAGATCCGAGCCGCTGACCGTGTAGCCCCTGGCGCACCAAGAGCTCCGCCAGGCCGCTCATACCGATGCCGCCGACGCCGATGAAGTGGTAGGATGTTTTATTGTTCAATTTCATTATGTTATTTATGATTAGGTATATAGTATGAAAATATTGTGACGGCGGGCAGTGCCCGCCCTACATTTATTCCACTATTATTATCCCTTTGCACATTCTCTTACTATCTGAGCAGATGAATTGTCCTTCCTCAAATTTCCCCGTTTCTAAAAGATGACTAATCACTTTATTTACTGCCTGTTTCGTGTCAGGATATTGAGAGTAATTATCTCTCAGCCAGCAGTCCAGGCTGCTAGGTTTAGGATGAATTTCCCTTCTGCATGCTACTTGTCCTTGTATTATATAATCTCTGCCTGTTCCTCTAATGTATTCTTTTAGCTCATCAGAGTTAAACACATTATTGCCATATGGAAGTTGGATCATTGGCATGATTACCTTCTTTCGTATCCCCTAAACTTTCCTCCACGTAACGATGAAAGGTAGAAGAAGGCCAATTTTGGGATTCCCGCTAATCAATCTCAATCCTTTTCCCCTCCCTTGATGGGAGGGGTTAGGGGAGGGTGGCGTAGGCAGTTGACTCTGATGGTTTCCAGCACCCCCTCTAAATTCTGCAAAACCTCGTTATTCCAAAATCGCAAGACCTTAAATCCTTGACTGCTGAGCCATGCATCCCGCCGCAGATCGTTATCTTTTTCGTCGTCGGCATGTTGGCCGCCGTCTACTTCGATAACCAGGCGTTTTTCAAAAGCGACGAAATCAACAATGTAATTACCGATGGGTTCTTGTCTTCTAAATTTGATACCCTCCAAGTGTTTGCCTTTCAAATGAAACCAAAGGCGATTTTCAGCGTCGGTGGCCCTCTTTCTCAGAACTCGGGAAATCTGAGTTGATTTCTTCCCGATGATTACGCCATCCCCACCCTAACCCTCCCCCATCAAGGGGGAGGGAATTTCTCTCAATGTTGAATCAGCTACTTTTCGATCAATTAGCTTTTAACCTGTTGATTTGTTAATTAAATCACGATTTCTCTTTTATCAACTCCACACACCCCGCCACAATCTCCCTGGCGGCGTTGGGTTTGGCCAGTTGGCGGCTGGCGGCTTCCAGGTTAGCCAGGTGTTCAGGTGCGGTGAGGAACTGGTTTATCTTACCAGCGAAAGCCTCTCCGGTAAAATCTTTATTCAAAATTATTTCCCCGGCCCCGGCCGCGGTCAGGAACCGGGCGTTGAACTCCTGGTGGTTGTTGGCCGCAAAGGGGTAGGGCACCAGGATGGCGGCCCGGCCTGCGGCGGCGAGTTCCGCCAGGGTGGAGGCCCCGGCCCGGCAGACCAACAGGTGGGCCCGGCGCATCAAATCCGGCATCTCCGGGCTGAAGGCCGCCACTTCCGCAGCAAAGCCGTGCTCCCGGTAGCCCGCGGCCACGGCCTCCCGGTCGGCCTCGCCGGTGAGGTGGAGAAACGCCAGGCGGTCTTTGAGTTCCGTAAGCCCCGGCAAGCCCCGCCAGCACCGCCATATTGAGGGCGTGGGCCCCCTGGCTGCCGCCGGTGATCAGCACGGTGAAGGGCGAATCCGGCCGGGGCGGGCCAGGCTTAAAAAACTCCGGCCGGATGGGATTGCCGGTCCAGAGAGCAGCTCCCCGGGGAAAGAAATCCTGGCAGGCGGGAAAGGACACGAAGATTTTGTCGGCCAGGCGGGACAGCTAGCGGTTGGTGGCCCCGGGAATGGCGTTCTGTTCGTGAAGCGCCAGGGGAAGGCCCAGGAGCCAGGCCGCCACGCCCGCGGGTCCCGAGGCGTGCCCTCCCATGCCCAGGACCAGGTGGGGCTTCAGGGCTTTGAGCCGGGCCCGGGCTGCGAGCACGGCTTTCGGCACCCCCAGGAGGGTGCGGCCGCGGCTCAGGAGGCCCTCGCCTTTCAAGGCCCGGGCGGCGACGGCCTCCCAGGCGAAGCCGTAGCTCTCCAGGATCCTGAGTGGTGACGGGCTTGGGAGTGGTGAGGAAGGTGATGGCAGCCTGGTAATGGTCCTGGAACTCCCGGGCCACGGCGATGCCGGGGAACAGGTGCCCGCCGGTGCCCCCCGCGGCAATTACCACCCTGAGTTCCATGGGGTCCCTCATCCTCCACTCCCCCCTGATGGCCATCGCCCCTCCCTGGGCCAACGTGTGTGCCGGCTTATCTTAATCTCAGTCCCTGGCGTGGGGCCACTAAAGGGCCGGAGTCATCACGACAAAAAATTTCTTGCCCATGGGCCGGCCGCTCCCGGGTCGTCAACCAATACTGATTGAAGCGAAGCCTGCCGCTTTTTGAGCCGGCGAGATGCTTCACGAGGCTCAGTTTCGTTCATGACCCGAATATTCATGGCCTTTTGACGGCAATCCTGCACTCCGCTCAGGATGACCGGAAAACGCAGGTTGCGAGCAGCCTGCCCAGTGCCAAAGCGGTTATTTTTTCTCCTCAACCTCCGGCTTGGGGGCCTGGGGCGGCGCCCCCAGGGGAAACTTGACCTGTCTGCTGATATTCAACAGGATGCCCACGGCCAGCAAATTGACCAGCAGCCCCGAGCCCCCGTAGCTGAGGAAGGGCAGGGACAGACCCTTGGTGGGCAGGATGCCGCTTACCACACCCATGTTGATGAGGGCCGGCAGGCCGATCATGAGGGTGAGTCCCAAAGCCAGATACGAGCCGAAGCTGTCCGGAGCTTTGAGGCTCAGGCGCAGGCCCCGGCAGATGACGATGGTGAACAGGGCCATCACCAGCATAAACCCCCAGGAAGCCCATTTCTTCGCTGAAGATGGCCAGGATGAAGTCGGTGTGGCAATCCGGCAGGTAAAAGAGCTTGGCCCGGCTCTGGCCGGGACCCAGGCCCCACAGCCCTCCGGAGCCGATGGCGAGCAGGGCCTGCTTAAGCTGGTAACCCACGTCCTGGCCGTGCTTCCAGGGGTCCATGAACGACAGGACCCGGGCGAACTTTTTGGGGTCCCGGAGCACCATCAGGACGCCCAGGGGGATGCAGGCGCTCAGGGTCAGGAGAATGTGGGTGACCCGGGTGCCTCCCACAAAGAGCATGGTGAAGACGATGGCCCCCAGGGTAACGGAGGTGCCGAAATCCGGTTCTTTAAGGATCAGGGCGATGAAGAGGCCGGCCACCAGCATGTGGGGCAAAAAGCCGATGGCGAAATATTTCATTTTATCCTGCTTCCGGGACAGGGAATAGGCCAGGAACAGGACCACGGCCAGCTTGGCGAACTCCGAGGGCTGGAGGGTCAGGGGGCCCAGGCGGAGCCAACGGGCCGCGCCCCGGACCTTGCCGCCGATGCCCGGGACAAAGACCAGGACCAGGGAGAAGAGGGAGAGCAGGAGGATGAAGTAGATCCAGCGCTGGTAGCGGTGATAGTCGATGCTGCGCCCCAGAAAGAGGGCCCCCAGGCCCAGGAGGGCATAGACCCCCTGGCGCTTGATGAAGAAGTAGGCGTCGTTGTACTGGGACTGGGCCATGAGGGTGCTGGAGATGAAGATCAGGGCCATCCCCAGGGCCAGCAGGGAGAAGGCCGTGATCTGGAGCATCTGGTCGTAGTGGACCGGCGTGGCAGCCTTACTATGGGGGTCATTGGGCATGGTTAAGCTCCCTCACCAGTTTTTGAAAGGTTTGGCCGCGGTGGACATAGTCCCGGTACATGTCAAAGCTGGCGCAGGCGGGGGAGAGGAGCACCACCTCCCCGGGGAGGGCCAGGTCCCAGGCCTGGGCCACCGCCGCGGCCATGTCGTCCGCCAGGTAGGCCGGGGCGAGCCCCTGCCACACCCCGGCCAGGCGCTCCCGGGTCTCCCCGATCAGCACCAGGGCCTTGACCCGGGCGGCAATGAGGTCGTTCAAGAGCGAAAAGTCGCTGTCCTTGTCCCGGCCGCCGGCGATGAGAATCACCGGCCGGGCGAAGTGAGCCAGGGAGGTGGCCACCGCGCCGACGTTGGTGCCCTTGGAGTCGTCGTAGAATGACACCCCCCGGAAGTCGGTCACCCATTCCAGGCGGTGGGGCAGGCCGCGGAACGTGGCCAGCACGTCCCGGCAGGCCTCGGGGTCGGCCCCGGCATCCAGGGCCAGGAGCAGGGCCGCCATGACGTTTTCCAGGTTGTGCCTGCCTTGAAGCCGGATGTGCTCCAGGGGAAAAGTTTCCTCCTGGGCGCCTGCCAGCTTGACTTTGAGGGCGGCGTGGTTCAGCCAGGCCCCGGTGGCCAGGGGCCGGGTGGCGGAAAAATAATAGACCCGGCTCAGACCCCGGTCAAGGCCCGCCACCGCGGGGTCATCGGCGTTGAGGACCTGGAGATCGCCGGCCCCCTGGCGCCGGAAGAGGCTGGCCTTGGAGGCGAGATAGGCGTCATAGTTGGCATAGCGGTCAAGGTGGTCCGGGGTAAGGTTCAGGAGCGCCGCGGCCTGGGGATGGAAGTGGGAGGCGGTGTCAAGTTGGAAGCTGCTCACCTCGAGCACCAGACAGGTCCGCGGCCTCCTGGCGGGCCAGGAGGGAGACCACGGGGGTGCCGATATTGCCGCCCACCAGGGTTTTTTTGCCCGAGGCGGCGAGCAGCGCCCCCAGCAGGGTGGTGGTGGTGGTTTTGCCGTTGGTGCCGCTCACCGCCAAGAGGGGCTTCCGGATGAAGGGGGCGGCCACTTCAAGTTCGCCCACCACCGGGAGGCCCGCGGCCCGGGCCGCCTTGATCCAGGGAAGTTCCGGCGGCACCCCGGGGGACAGAACGATGGCATCATAGCCCTGCCAGGAGGGCTGGGCCACGCCCAGGTCTTCCACCACCCCGAGGCCCTGGATGTCCCGGCGAGGTTCGGCCAGGTTATCAGGGGGCGCCTGGTCAGTGACCGTCACCCGGGCCCCGTGCTCCACCAGAAAACGGCACAGGGCCACCCCGGTCCGGGCCAGGCCGACTACTAGAATTTTCTGGTTTTTAAAGTCCAAATCTACCTCAGTCTTAGTGCCCTCAACGACGCCAGTCCCAGGATGATGGCGGTGCTAGGAGTGGACGACGACCTGGGGTTCGGGCCGGTCAGGCGGGGTGCGCACTGCGCACCTCATCGGTGGCTCCTATTTTGTTACGGCTGGGCGGCTTTCCCCCGCAGGGGCACGGAGGGAAGTGCCCCGCGCGGGAAAGGTTGGGTGCGGGACCAAAGCCCGCAATCACGGAAATTGGCCGGTGGTAACAGTCCCCCATGTTCCTCCACATCCCTCGCCACCGATTGGCGAAGGAACAACTAGCGCAACTTCAAAGCGCTCAAGGACACCAACCCTAAAATGATGGAGATGATCCAGAAGCGCACGATGACTTTGGGTTCGGGCCACCCCTTAAGTTCGAAGTGGTGGTGCAGGGGCGCCATGCGAAAGACGCGCTTGCCGTTGGACACCTTGAAAAAGCCCACCTGGATGATGACGGAGAGGGCTTCCACCACGAAGAGGCCGCCCACGACGGCCAGGAGGATCTCCTGCTTGGTGGCCAGGGCCACGGTGCCCAGGGCGCCGCCCAGGGCCAGGGCGCCCACGTCCCCCATGAACACCTGGGCCGGGTAGGCGTTAAACCAGAGAAAGCCCACCCCGGCCCCGGCCATGGCCCCCAGGTAGATGGAGAGTTCCCCCACCCCCCGGACATAGGGAATTTGCAGATAGGCGGCAATTTTGATGTTCCCCGCCAGGTAGCAGAAGATCATGTAGAAGGCGGCGGCGATGGTCACCGGGCCGATGGCCAGGCCGTCCAGGCCGTCGGTGAGGTTGACGGCGTTGGCGCACCCCACGATGACAAAGACCGCAAAAGGGATGAAAAAGAGGCCCAGGTCCGGCTGGGCCTGCTTGAAAAAGGGGATGGTCAGGGTGGTGTCGAACCCCGGGTTGACGTACAGCCAGATGGCCGGCACCAGGGCCACCAGGGTCTGGGTCACCAGCTTGGCCCGGCCGCTGAGCCCCTGGTTATGCTTTTTGATGACCTTGAGATAATCGTCGAAGAAACCGATGAGGCCGAAGCCCAGGGTCACCAGGACCAGGAGCCAGATAAACGGGTTGTTCAACTCGGCCCACAGGAGAGTGGCGGTCAGGGTGGCGAAAATAATCATCAGCCCCCCCATGGTGGGGGTGCCGGTCTTGCACAGGTGGGACTGGGGGCCGTCTTCCCGGATATACTGGCCGATTTGCATTTCCCTGAGCTTGCGGATGAACCAGCCCCCCACCACCATGGAGATGATCAGGGCCGTGAGAATGGCGAAAATGGTCCGGAAGGTGATGTACCGGAAGACATTGAAAGCCCCGAAGGCCGTTCTTAACGGATAGAGTAAATGATAGAGCACCTAAGCCAATCTCCCTTGGAAAATCCTTTTAGCCTTGTGGGGCGGGCGCTCCCCGCCACGTAACCACGGGGCGCGGTGCGCGCCCTACTGTGAAGCTGCCTCCAGCCGGTCAATGAGCCCTTCCATGTGCATGCTGCGGGAGCCTTTCACCAGGAGCCAGTCCCCGGGGGCCAGCATTTCCCGCAAAATCCGGGCGCCGTCGGCCTGGGAGGCCACCGGGAAGATGCGGTCCGGGGCCAGGCCGGCTTCGGCGGCCCCTGCGGCCACTTCCTGGCGAAACTGCCATAGACCACGAGAACCTCCAATCCCAGGCGACCGGCCAGCCGGCCCAGTTCCCGGTGATCGTCGGCGGCCCCATCGCCCAGCTCCAGCATGTCACCCAGGGCGGCAGCGGCCCGGCCGTGGTCCCTCAGTTCCATCGAGGGTCCCGAGGGCCATGGCCATGGAGCCGGGATTGGCGTTGTAACAATCATTGATCAGGTGGACCCCGGAGCTCAGGGTCTCGACCTGGGAGCGCCGGTGGATGGGGCGGAACCGGGCCAGGGCGGCGGCGGTGTCCCCAGGGGCCAACCCGAGTGCGAGGCCCACGGCGGTGGCGGCCAGGGCGTTGTAGAGCATGTGCAGCCCCGGGACGGGCAGGCTCAGGGGCCAGTTCTGCCCGGAGTAGGAGACTCGGGCGCTCTGGCCGTCCCGGCCCCGGGTCTGCCGATCCCGGGCCCGGAGGCAGGCCCCGGCGTTGAGGCCGAAACCGAGCTTAGGCCCCCGAAAATCCTGGGCCAGGCGGTCTACCCAGGGGTCGTCGGCATTGTAAACGAGGGTGGCTCCGTGGTCCAGGGCGCCGACCAGCTCCCCTTTGGCCCGGGCCACCCCGGCGATATCCCCCACGCCCTCGGTGTGGGCCGGATACACGTTGGTGAGGACCCCGATGGTGGGGCGGGCGATCCGGGTGAGGCGGTCAATTTCGCCGAAGGCGTTCATGCCCATCTCCACCACCGCGACTTCGTGGGTGCCTTCCATTTCCAGGAGCGTCAGGGGCATGCCGATGAGATTGTTCAGGTTCAGCCGGTTTTTCAGGACCCGGAAGGCCGGGGCCAGGGTGGCGGCGATCATCTCCTTAGTGGTGGTCTTGCCGCAACTGCCGGTGATGCCCACTACCGGCACCGGGAAGCGGCCGCGCCAGGCCTGGGCCAGGTCGCCCAGGGCTGTGAGGGCGTCGCGTACGGCGATGACGGTTACTTCCGGGGCGAAATTCGGGCCGGGGACCGTAGGGGCGGGTTTCAAACCCGTCCCTACAAGGGGTGACCTTAATATTCTCTCTTCAACCAAAACCCCCTGAACGCCCCGGTGGAGGGCCTTGGGGATGAATTCGTGGCCGTCGTGGCGCTCCCCGGTGAGGGGGATGAAGAGCTCGCCGGTCTGGCAGGTGCGGGAGTCGGTGCTGACGCCGCAGAAGGTGTCCCAGGCGCCCTGGTGAACCAGGGTCCCGCCGGTGGCGGCCAGAATTTCGGCAATGGTGAAGGTGGCGCGCATCAGCCGTGGTACTCCTTCAAGGCCAGGGCCACTTCTTCACGGTCGTCGAAGTGGCGGCGCTCGGTCCCCCAGATCTGATAGTTTTCGTGGCCCTTGCCGGCCACCAGGACCGCCTCCCCGGGCCGGGCCAGGGCCACGGCCAGACGGATAGCCTCCCGGCGGTCCGGGACCACCAGGTAGCCGGTCTCGCCTTTTTGGGCCGCGGCGGCGTTGATCTTGGGCAGGCCGCTCAGCTCAAGCCCGGGTTCGATCTCCCGGATAATGGCCAGGGGGTCCTCGGTGCGGGGGTTGTCGCTGGTGACGATCACCAGTTGGGACTTCTCCGCCGCGGCCTGACCCATGAGCGGCCGTTTGCTGCGGTCCCGGTCGCCACCGCAGCCGAACACCGTGATCAGCCGGGAAAAATCGAGGGTTTGCAAGGCCGCCAGGGCCTGGGTGATGGCCGCGGGGGTATGGGCGTAATCCACGAACACGCCGGGGCCCCCGGGCGGCCCGAAACGCTCCAGGCGGCCGGGCACGCCGGGGAGGGCGGCGATGCCCCGGGCCACGGTGTCCGGGTCAATCCCCAGGCCCAGGGCCGTGGCCGCGGCCGCCAGGATATTGGCCAGATTGAAGGGCCCCACCAGGCGGGAGGTGATCTCCATTTCCCCCCCGGGGGTGGTGAGGCGGGCCTGCAAGGCCGTCCTGGCGGAAATGGTGGCTCAGGGGCCGCACCTGGCTTTCGGGATGGCAGCCGTAGGTGAGGACCGGGTACCCGACGGCGCCTTGGAGCTCATGCCCCCGGGGGTCGTCCAGGTTGAGGACCGCCAGCCCCGCCGGGAGCGGCCGCCGTTGGCCAGTAGTTCCAAAAAGAGCCGGGATTTGGCGGCAAAATAGTCGTCCAGGTCCCGGTGATAATCCAGGTGGTCCTGGGAGAGGTTGGTGAAGACCGCCGGCGTCGAAGGCGGCGCCGTCCACCCGCCTTAAATCCAGGGCGTGGGAGGAGACCTCCAGGAAGACGTGGCTGACGCCTCGGAGTGCGCATTTCCCGGAGGAGCCGCTGGAGGTCCAGGGACTCGGGGGTGGTCACCGGGGCCGGCCAGGTTTGATCCCCGACGCGGTAATTCACGGTGCCCACCACCCCCACCCGGCAGCCGGCGGCGGTCAGAATGGCCTCCAGGAGATAGGTGGTGCTGGTCTTGCCGTTGGTGCCGGTAATCCCCACCAGGGTCAGCTCCCGGCTGGGGTGGTCGTAAAAGGCGGCGCTGATGATGGGCCAGGGCCAGGCGGGCCTGGGGCACCCGGACCACCGTGACCCCCGGGGGCGGCGCCAGTTCCTGCTTCGGTGACCACCACCCGGGCGCCCTGGTTGAGGCTGGCGTCGAGATAGAGGTGGCCGTCGGTGCGGCGCCCCTTTCAAGGCCACGAAGAGCCCGCCGGGGCGACCTCCCGGGAATGGTAGGCCACCCCGGTCACCGGCGCGTCCAGCGTCGCCCTGCACCTCACAGCCGGGCAGGCCGTCCAGGAGCGTTCTCAAAGTCTTTGGGGTCGCCGTGTCTTTCGCCATCGGAATTTTCCATCTATGCCACGGGGGCAGTATTTAAAAGAGCGTGAAATGAGCTATCTTCTGAGTTGCCGCTGCAGGGGCGCCCCGTGGGGTCACCCGATCTTCCTGGCCGCTTTCGAGAAGGAGGCGGGGCTGGGAATGAACCCGTGAAAGATTAACCTGAGCATAACTAGCTCAACCGGATCGATTCAGGTTCAGCAAATAAGGGCAGGCCCCGGGCCTACCCTTATCATGCGCAGTCGATGTTGTCGACCGAGATTGGCTCTCAAGACTCACCGCCTGATTAATTAATGCTATAAAAACGGTTACATTTGGCAAGGACCAACCCCGGCCGTCCTCAGGAGCCGGACTTGAATTTTACCGAGCAGGTAGCGCCGGGGGTGATGGCGGTCCCGGGCGCCGGTTCCTGACTGACGGCCATGCCGCTGCCTTCGAAGCGGCAGTGCAATCCTGAGCGGTTCAACAGATTGAGCACCTGGCGAATGGTGTAACCCCGGAGTTCAGGCATGACGGTCAGCGGCCCCTGGGGAATCTCCAACTTGGGAAGAGCTCAACTTGACTTCCGGGCTCGTGGGCGCCGCGGCCGGGGAGGGCAGCAGTCCCGCCAGCACCGGCTCATTTTTGTCCTTGGGGGGTTCCTTGGGGTAATAGCCCAGAACCCGCATAGATTGAGCGGCGATTTCCCGGAAGATGGGCCCCGCCACTACGCCCCCGAAGATGGCCCCCTTGGGTTCGTCTACGATGACGCAGATGGCCAGGACCGGGTTGTCGGCCGGGATCAGGCCGATGAACAGGGCGTTAAATTTGCTGTGGGAATAGGCCCGGCCGACCAATTTTCTGGGCGGTACCGGTTTTGCCGGCCACGGTGAACCCGGGAGGGCCGCCTCTTTGGCGGTGCCGCCGGTCTGGGTCACGGTCTCCATGATGGCCAGCATCTGGCTGGCGGTTTGCTGGGAGAGGACCCGCCGGACCGGGTTAGGGCGGATACTCTTTGACCTTTTTCCCCTGGGGACTGACGACCTCCTTGACCAGATGGGGCTCCATGAGCACTCCGCCGTTGCCCATGGCCGCCAGGGCCGCGGTCATCTGGAGTGGCGTCACCGACACACCCTGACCGAACGCCACGGTGGTGCGGTCGATGAGGGAGCGGGTCTTGAGGAGATTTTTCATCAATCCGGAGGTCTCCCCGGGGAAGACAGATGCCGGTGCGGCGGCCGAAGCCGAAATCACGGAGATAATGATCCAGGCGTTTGGCCCCTAACTTGTGGGAAATCTTGGCCGCCCCGATGTTGCTGGATTTCTGGACCACCTGTTGCACCGTCAGGGTGCCGTAGGGATGAACATCGTGGATCACCTCTTTGGCTCCCAGGTGCCAGGTACCGTTTTCACAATGGAATTTGTCTCCGGGCTTGACCACCTGGGCGTCCAGGGCGGAGGCGACGATAAAGATCTTGAAGGTGGACCCCGGCTCCAGACAATCCGTCACCTGGCGATTACGCCGGGCAAATTCATCAAATTGACCATAATGGTTGGGATCCGCGCATGGGCGTCTGGGCCATGGCCAGGATTTCCCCGGTTTGGGGCCGCATCACCAGGGCCAGGCCGCCGGCGGCATGGTATTTTTCCACCCCCGCGTTCAGCTCCTTTTCGGCGATATACTGGAGGGTACGGTCCAGGGTGAGGACCACGTTGTTGCCCATGACCTCCGGGTCCCAGGCTTTCTCCCCGGAGACGACGATGTGGCCCCGGGCGTCGGTCATATTCCAGCACTGCTTGGGTTTGCCGTAGAGCTGCTTGTCATACTGGACTTCCAGGCCTTCCAGACCCTGGCCGTCGATGTTGCAGAACCCCAAGACCTGTCCCGCCAGGCCCAGTTGGGGATAGTAGCGCTTGGCTTCGGGCACCAGGTAGATGGCGTCCAGGTCGCTGTGGCCGGTGATCTTGGCCGCCCGGGCCTTGTGCTCGGCGGCGGCCGCCCAGGCCCGGAACGCCTCTTCCCGCTCAGGGGTGAGATGTCGCTTCACAAAGACAAAGGGGCGGGCCCGGGTGAGGATCTCCTGCAAATCCCGGGTCTTGTAGCCCAGAATGGGGGCAAGCTCCCGGCTCAGGCGGGCGGCGTGCTTGATCTGGCTGGGATGGGCCACCACGGAGGAGACCCGGGTGCTGACGGCCAGCTCAGTGCCGCTGCGGTCCAGGATCATGCCCCGCACCGGCAGGACGGGGCAAAATTTCTGGTACTCCCGGGTGGCCTCTTCCCGGAGTTCCGGGCCCCGGATGACCTGGAGGTAAAAGAATCTGCCGCTGATATACAGGCCAAAGGCTAATAGCGCCAGGGCCACCAGGCCGAGGCGCAGCCGGACCCATTTGCCGTGGGCCGGACTCACGGCAGATTCACGACCTGGGAGGGTTGAGGCGCCCCCATGTCGTACTGGGCCGCCAGTTTCTCCAGACCGTGGATGGAGGTGAGGCAGGCCAGTTCAATCCGCAGCTTGCGGTTCAGATCCAGATACTGCTTCTGGATCTCCTGGGCCTGGGAAATCTGGTAGCTTTGGGTAATGTACTGCAAGTCGGCCCAGGCCAGGAATAAGGAAGTGAAAAAGACCCCGGCGGTCGCCAGGACCACTACGGTCACGGCGATCTTCCCCCAACGCCAGGGGTGGCCGACCTTGCGGTTCCTGGAAATGAATACCTGGCCGGCGGTAGTCAAGCGCAGCGCAAGATTGTTCGACATCCCCCATCCCTCCAAAGTTAGTGCACCATTTTCTCGGCAATGCGCAGTTTGGCACTGCGGGCCCGGGGATTGGCCTCGACTTCGGCCGCAGTCGGGACGAGAGGCTTGCGGGTCAGACGAACCATCACCCCGGCCCGTTCCCAGCCCGCCATGTTCTGCTTGACCAGCCGGTCTTCCAGGGAGTGGTAGGAGATGACCACCAGGCGCCCGCCGGGTTCCAGCCAGGCCGGGGCGTGGTGAGAAAAGCGGCGAGCTCTCCAACTCCTGGTTCACGGCTATGCGTAAAGCCTGGAAGACCCGGGTAGCTGGATGCAGTCTCCCCCTGCGGCCCCCCGGGTCCCTGGGCTTTTTCTAACAGATTTCACCAACTGCTGGGTCGTCTGGAAGGGGCGCCGGCGCCGTTCCTGCACCACCAGGCGGGCCAGGCGCCGGGCCCGGTGCTCCTCCCCATACTCCCAGAAAATCCTTTCCAACTCCGGCCTGAAGGGACCGGTTTAGCCAGGTGGCCGCCGTGGGCCCCGGCTCTTCCGGGTTGAACCGCATGTCCAGGGGTTCGTCCCCGGCAAAAGAAAAGCCGCGCTCGGACTCGTGCAACTGCAAGGAAGACAGGCCCAGGTCCAGGAGGATGCCTGCGACCCCCGGGAGCCGGGCTGCTTCCAGCAGCTCTCCCAATTGGGCGTAAGAGCGGTGAAACAGTTGAAATTTGGAGGTGTGGTGCGCCAGCCGGGCTGCGGCCGCCTTGAGACGCGATTGGGTCCCGATCCAGGCCCCAGAGCTCCCCCTCCGGGCCGCATGCGGTCCAGAATGGCCGAGGCATGCCCCCCCTCACCCACGGTGCCATCCACATAGAGGCGGCCGGACCGGCAATTCAAGCCCACCAACACCTCCCCCACCATCACCGGTTCATGCACCGGATTGTGGCCAGTAATTAAGTGATTGTTGTCCAACATTCCTTCATCAACAGTTCCTGCCAACAGGGCGCGATGAGACGGGAACATGCCCGGCGCGCCAATTTCCAAACCCGGGATGACCTCCACCGGGCTGCCGGTCCGATTGGGCTGGGATCAAGCAGGGGGGAGGGTCGAATAGTGCGAGTGAGTAACCGCGGTGGGGGTCAAGGCGGAGGTAGCCGCCTCGTTGACCGACAGGTCCCGGGAATAGAGCTGCCAGCCGATTTCCACCACCGCCGCATCATAGAGAATGCCTTTGTTCCTGTGGAGTTCCTCCAGGGTGAGCGTCAGCCCCAGGGAGGCGCGGTAGGGTCGATGGGAGCACATGGCCTCCAGGACATCGGCCACCCCCAGAATCCTGGCCTCCAGGAAGATTTCATACCCCGTCAGACCTCGGGGATAGCCGGACCCATCCAACCGTTCGTGATGTTGCAGGATAATCTCGGCCACATTTCCCGGCAGCTTCATGGGCTTCAGGAGGTTATAGGCTGCCTGAGAGTGGGTCTTCAGCAGGGCGAATTCCGGGTGGTTGAGTTTTCCCGATTTGGCGAGGAGGTCCGAGGGAATGGCCATCTTGCCCAGGTCGTGAAGCGCGCTGGCGATGCACAGGTCCCGGAGACGGTCCTCGGAGAGGCCCAAGGTTTGGCCAATGGTCCGGGCGATCCGGGTTACCTGCCGCTGATGGACCACGGTATACGGGTCCTTCAACGCCAGCGTGGACTCCATTATCTGGATGAAGGCCTCCATGACAACCATCCTCCCCCTTCACCAGCCTCGGCACCGATGGGTAACCGCAGATCAGATCAATAAATTGCGCAACATCTCTTTGTCGATATTTTCTTCCAAATGCTTGCGATGGGACTCAAAGGTGCTGCGGTCCCAAATTTCAAAACAGCGCAGGGCGCCCACCATGACGACTTCCCGGTTCAGGTTGGCGTAGTTTCGAAGATTTTGCGACACGAGGATGCGGCCCTGACGATCCAGGGTACACTCCTCGGCCCCGGCAATGAGCAGGCGCTGTATGGGTCTATACCGTGGCTCCAGAATCGGTTTCTTGGCCAGTTCTTCTGCGAAGATAATCCATTCGGATTGCGGAAAGGCCATGACGTAACCTTCCCAATTGGTGATGGTGAGTTGCCGGTCATTGCGATTCTCAATGATCTCCAGGAAGCGGGAGGGAATTTTTACCCGCCCTTTATTATCCATGGTGTGAAAATAGCTACCGGTAAACATATTCCCTCAACTCCACTCCGTTCCACTTTTTACCATTTGAGGCTAAAATACGCCTTTTCTTAGGGTCATGTCAAGGAAAAAAGCACAAAAAACGCCGTGATGACCCAGAATAAATCTTCTGCGGGTCTTGTAATTCCAGGGCCAGGGAAATCGGGGGGATCGTAGTACCCTGTTTCTGAAGTTCGGGGAGGGTCGCCCAGGGACGACCCCAACGGGAGGGTCCTGAGACTAAAATTTATTATAGAGTAAAATCAGGGTGATACAGGTGAAATGGCTGAAGGTTGACCCGGCGGCGGGGTGGGAGATTGCTGCCGGCCGAGGAGTCCATCCGGCCGGCTGGAGGCAGGAGCCTGGTTTACGAGGTCAGCTCTCGATGGTCCAGGAAACTTTGCAGAATGAGGACGGCGGCCAGCTGATCCACCACCTGGCGGCGGCGGCGGCGGCTCACATCCGCCTGGATCAGGAGCCGTTCGGCCGCGGCGGTGGTGAGGCGTTCATCCCAGAAAATGACCTCTCCCCCTAACGCTTCTCCCAGGGCGCCGGCAAATTCGGTGATTTCAGGGGCGGCGTCCCCCAGGCGGCCGTCCATGTGCCGGGGCAGGCCCACCACAATCTGGCCCACGCCATAATCCCGACCAACCTGAAGGAGGTGGTCCAGGTCGGCCTGCCGGTCCCGGCGGCTCCAGACCTCCAGCCCCTGGGCGGTGATCCCCAAGGGATCACTCACCGCGATGCCGATGCGTTTGGACCCCATGTCCAGGCCGAGAATCCGCCTGGACTCACGCTTGGGAAAAGATGCTTCGGTTTCCATAACTAAACCTCAGAAAGCCCTGCGGCGCCGGATCGATGACTCAGTCGGGGCCCCCGGGGCCGGGTAGCCGGCCATGCCGAGGATTCCGGTAAAGACCGCAGGCTTTGGAAATATTTTGCCAGGATCGATACGACCAACGCCACGGAGGAGAAGATAAACACCGTGCTCCTGGTGGAGCGCCTCACAGGCTCGCCCGGAATATTGGCAGAGAAGGAGAAAATAATAACGATCCCTGATCCGAAGGGGGAATAACGGGCAAGTTGATTTGAGAGAGATGAGCTCTCTTTATGCGAAAAATATCTCATAACACGGTCGGGGGATATGGCGATTAATTGGTAACGCCTGGTTTATCGCAAACAATATTCATCTTATCTTATTCCGGGGGATAGTGCTTGCTTGTTGATTGATTTTGCTCCCGGCGATTTTATTCAACTTTATCGACAAGTCATGCAAATGGTCATTATAGGTCTGCCAGAGCGCCCGGCTTTCCCGGATTTGCTGCAGAGTTTTCTCCATCTCGGGTTTTCTGGCCGACGCTGAATCGATACCTGATAACTGAACTTCCAGATTCTGCTGCATGGATTGGAGAATCAGGCCGATATGACTAAGTTTCCTGACCGCGTACATCCGTTTTTTTTGGGCCGCACGGATCGCGGCCTGCCAGGATGAATCCGGGTAGCCGCGGGCGTCGAGGGCCGGGAGGGGTGTGGGGGAGACGGCTAACGGCTGGCTCGAAGGGACAGGGACCGGTTTGCCCCGGGCTTGTTGCACCGCGGTGAGGATAGTTAATTGATTCTGTAAAGAAGTCAGGGTCCGATCTATTCTCACATATTCCTGGTTGATCAAATTGAGTTTTATTGCCCGGTACCGGTCAGGGAAAAAGAAGTTTTGCACCACGTAGAGTTGCAGCAGCCCCTGGACGAAAACCAGCAGCAAACCAACGGTAAGCAGCAATTTTCCCCAGGGGAAGGGGTTAAGGCCTAGGCCGGGAAGAAGATTTTTTCTCATAAATAGTTAACGGGGACAACGATTCCATGGGTGGAATAAAGTGGTGAAAAAAGGGATCGGGTTGATTGCCGAAGATTTCGTCTTCGCTTCCCAGGACTACCCGCCGATAATCGGTGGAATTTGCCAGGAGTTGCCGGACCAGGACCTCGGACTTGTTTAAGTTATGGTCGCGATCCCAGCGAGGATACCACCGGAGCACCAGCCAGTCAGGGGGCCGGGTCAGGGGGGTTGGCTTTTGCAGCCCCCCTAAGACCTTAAAGGAAGTGTAAAACTGCAGGGGGAGGTCACCATACGTAGTGAGAATCGTGTCTCCAGGCTGGGCGTGAGTCTGAAAGAACTGAATGAGGTCCTGATTCACATCCGGATATGGCGAACTTAGTTCAGTAAGAAAAAGTTTTAGGGGAAGGTTGGAATAGGTGAGCATATAGGGGTCATTATGGAAGGAGCGATTCATCACCCCCAACCAGTCCATCGGGAGGATATTGAGCCAGTTGGTGCCGATGAGGAGCACTGCCAGGAGGGCGCCGGAGAATTTTTGATACCGCCAGGCCTGGCAGACGATCCACCCCAAGAGCACGGCGCACAAAGGATAAAGGTGAATTAAATAGCGCAGTTCGCCCTGGGGGGCGGGAGTCAGCAGGAAGATGTTGCCGAGCACCACCAGGCTTAAGAATAAGATGAATTTTTCTTCAGGGGCATCCGAAAGGCTTGAGCGGGTCCAGAGGAGCCGTCCCCAGCGCCATATCAGATAAAGAGCCAGGGGCAGGGGGAACATGAATTGGAAAAAGTTGCCGCAGTAGGTTTGCAGGTTAGCCAGAATTGCTTCCAGACTCACCATCGTCGCCTGTTGAGTGATGCGAAAGAAAAATAATCCCGGGAGAATGATGATCCCCACCGCAACAACCACGGTCAGGCTTCTGGCTACCGGCATTTCGGAGGAATAAAGCAAAACTGCCGCGAGCAACGCGGCGGCGGTAAAACTAAAGAAGAGGAGATAATTCGCATAAAACAATAACCCTAAAGAGAGACACAACACCAGAGCTGGGAGGGCTCTGGACTGCCACTTTTCTCGAAAGGCATAAATACTGGCCAGGGTGAGAAAGGCCCCCAGGCTGTAGTACCGGCATTGGCGGGCATACAGGAGAAAAGGTACGGAGCAGGCCAGCAGGGTTGCGGCCATGAGGGCCCAGGCGCGGTCGTGAAAATTATGGCGCACCAACCGGTAGACCAGGAAAATACACCCCAGGCCCAGCAACGCAAAGGGGAGGCGTCCGGCGTAGGTGGTGAGACCGCCGAGGCGAAACGCCCCCGCGGCCACATAGATTTGCAGCCAGGGCGACCAACGCCACAGGTAGTTGGGGCCATATTCGTGTCCCCCTTCCTGGGAGACGAGGTTAACCCCGTCATAAGCGCGGGGCACGCCGTATTTCAAGACATGTTTGGCCAAAACAGCAGTCTCGGCTTCATCCTGCCAGAAGGGCCGATGGTCCAGATGAAAAAGCAGGAGAAAGGCACCGAGGGCCAGAACTACCATGATGGGAGCAATTGATCGAAAAACCCGAAATGGGGGCTCAGCCATAGTATTTATCTTACGGAGGTCTCAGGTAGGAACTCTACACCATGCGCATGAAGACAGGACACGGACAAGAAACGGTTTCATATTAGGCCATTCTACCAGGAATTTCCATTTTTTTCACAACCGCGGCGGTTGCGGCACTGGCCGGCTGGACTATTTGGATAAGAGCCAGGTGGCCGCCAACGCCAGGGCGAGGCCGGCCAGATGCCGCAGGGTCAGGGCCTCCTGAAGGAAGACCCGGCTTAAGACCACGGCGACGGCCGGGTAGAGCGCGGTGAGGGGCACCACCACCGTGGCGGGGCCCCGGCCCAGGGCTTCGAAGAAAAAAAGGAGGCCCAGGGCCATGGCCAGGCCGGCCCCCAAGGCGGCGCCGACTCCCCAGGGTTGCCAGGAGACCGCCTCCAGCCCCCCTGCCAGAAGGTAACCCACCACCGCCAGGTGTCCGGAAACGGCCAGCAGGTAAACCTCCTGAGCGGGCAGGTGCTGGGACGCCACTTTGCCCAGAAAGCCCCAGACGCCCCACAATCCCAGAGCCAGCAAGGAAAACCCCAGCCAGTTCATATCCTCTTCCCCGGTCTTGCCACTTATTGATCTTTCATCTAATATACGAAAGTGCGCCACGGCACAAGGATCTACTGCTTTTTGCCCCGTTTCCGCCGCCATCAATGCGCCACCCCCGGACCTGGTGAACCATGACTCTACCTTCGGCCAGTTGCGAAGTCGCCATCATCGGGGCCGGTCCAGCCGGCGCCACCCTGGCTTACGAACTGCTGCAGGGGGGTCTGAAACCCCTCATCCTCGACAAGGCCGCCTTCCCCCGGATCAAAGTCTGTGCCGGCGGCCTGACCATCAAGGCCCTCAAGTTTTTGCCCCCGGACCTGGGCCCGGTCCTGGAAGATGAAATTCGCCGGGTGCAGTTAAGCTTCAACCTGGGCCGCGATTTTACCAAGGCCTGGCATCAGCCCTTGCTCTACACGGTGGAGCGGCGGCGCTTCGACGCCTTCCTGATGGAACGGGTGAGGCAGGCCGGAGGGGAGTTCGGAGAAGGGGAACGTCTGGAAAAGCTCGCCCCGGGCCCGGGGGATTCATACACCCTGACCACCTCCAGGCGGCTGATTACGGCCCGGGTTGTGGTGGGAGCCGACGGCGCCCGAAGCCGGGTGGCCCGGGGCGCCGGTTTGCAGCCGGTGGATTTCTGGCATCTGGGACTCCAGGCGGAAGTCCCCCGGGACCTGGTAGGAAGGTTGGCACGGCCTTCACCGGCACGATTCATTTGGACCTGGGGAGCATGGCCGACGGCTATGCCTGGGTCTTTCCCCGGGGCGAGGTCCTGCTCATCGGGGTGGGTGGCCCTGTGCGCCAGGGACCGCGGCTCAAGCAGTACCATGCCCGGCTGCTGTCTCATCTGGGCCTGGGGGAGCGGTCTTTCCCCCTGGCGGCGCACCTCATTCCCCACCGGGTAACCCGCCGGCCCATCACGAGGGGCCGGGTCCTCCTGGTGGGAGACGCCGCCGGCCTGGCGGATTTCTGGACCGGGGAAGGAATTTTCTTCGCCTTGCACAGCGCTCACCTGGCGGCCCGGGAGATCCTCAGATTTTTCCGGGGGGAGGCCGGGGCGCTCGCCGACTACCAGGCCCGGGTGGACCGGGAGATCACCCCGGAGCTGACGGCCTCATATCAGATTTCCAAATTATTTAATTATTTCGGCCCCTTGGCCTTCAGGGTTCTGTCATGCTATGACTATCCCTGGGAGGTGTTTTGCCGGGTCATGCGGGGCGACCGGTCCTTTGGCGAGATCAAAAAACGCTTCCGGCCGGATATCTTCTTCCGCAAACTCCTGGTAAAATCTGCCAGAAACCGACCGATTGCCTGAAGAGAGGGTCACAATGGCAAACATTATGGGACACCGGGGAGCCCCGGCCGACGAACCGGAGAACACCCTGCGCTCGTTCCGCAGGGCGCTGGCGGTGGGGGTGGCCGCGGTGGAGCTGGACGTCCAGCTGACCAAAGACGGCCGCCTGGCGGTGATCCACGACGAAACCCTGGACCGGACTACGAACGGCCGGGGTCCGGTGAAAAATTTCACCCTGGCGGAGCTCAAGAGGCTGGACGCCGGCCAGGGGGAGCCGATCCCCTCCCTGGAGGAAGTCTTTGACCTGGTGCAAGGCAAGGCCCACCTGGTGGTGGAACTGAAGCAACCGGAGGCCGCCGGGGCGTTGCGGGGTTTTTTCCAGGAGCGCCGGGCCTTTGAATCCGCCACCGTCATTTCCTTCTGGCACCCGGCCGTCAAAGCCCTCAAGGAGGCCGAGCCGCGCTTCAACACCGGCGTCCTCATGGTGGGATGCCCCGCAGACCCCGTGGGCCTGGCCCGGGCCGCCGACGCCGGCGCCTTGGTCCTTCACTACGCCTATGTGACTCCGGAGCTGGCAGCCGCCGCCCATAAGAGCGGGCTCCAGGTCTACGTCTGGAACATCGACGATACCGACACGCTGAAACCTTACCTGACCATGAACCTGGACGGCATCGGCAGCAACCGGCCGGGGGTTTTGATAGAATATCTGAGAGCAGTGAGCAGTAAGCAGTAAGCAGTTGTGGATCTTGCTGTCCACGGCGCTTTGCTTACCCCGCGGCAATACCATTTTGCGAAGGGATGGACCATGGCAAAAACTATCGTTGAACAGGTTATGGCGGCGCATCTGGTGTCCGGGGAGTTGGCCCCCGGCGATGAGGTAGCCCTGAAGATTGATCATACCTTGACCCAGGATGCCACCGGCACGCTGGCCTACCTGGAGTTCGAGGCCATGGGGGTGGAGCGGGCCCGGCCCGAGGTGGCGGTGAGTTATGTGGACCACAATCTGCCCCAGACGGATTTTCGCAACGCCGACGACCACCGGTTTTTGCGGACGGTAGCGGCCAAATACGGCCTCTATTTTTCGCCGCCGGGCAACGGCATCTGCCACCAGGTGCACCTGGAGCGTTTCAGCGCTCCGGGTAAGACCCTGCTGGGGTCCGACAGCCACACGCCCACGGCCGGGGGCGCCGGGATGCTGGCCATGGGGGCCGGCGGGCTGGACGTGGCCCTGGCCCTGGCCGGGCAGCCCTTTTATCTGCCCATGCCCGAAATCTTGGGAGTGCGGCTGACCGGGCGGTTCCGGCCCTGGGTGTCGGCCAAGGACGTCATCCTGGAATTGCTGCGGCGCCTCTCCGTCAAGGGCGGCCGGGGCAAAATCCTGGAGTTCTTCGGGCCGGCCCTGCGTTACCTCAGCGTGCCGGAGCGGGCCGCGATCACCAACATGGGGGCCGAGTTGGGGGCCACCACCTCCATCTTTCCGGCGGATGCCCAGACCCGCAGGTTTCTGACATTGCAGGGGCGGGAGGAGGATTTTCAGCCCTTGCAAGCCCAGGGGCGCCCGCACTACGCCGAAGTGCAGGAGGTGGACCTGGATCAGCTCGCCTCCCTCGTCGCCCAGCCCAGTTCGCCGGATAAGGTGGCGCAGGTCAAGGACCTGGAGGGCCTGCCGGTGGAACAGGTGCTCATCGGGTCCTGCGCCAATTCGTCCTTGCGGGATCTGCTGATCGCCGCCCAGGCCTTGCAAGGCCGGCGGGTGCATCCCCGGGTCAGCCTGGAGATCAATCCGGGGTCCCGCCAGGTCCTGGAAAACCTGATTCTGGCCGGAGGCCTCTTGCCGCTGGTGGAGGCCGGGGCCCGGGTCATGCCCCCGGGCTGCTGGGGCTGCATCGGCATGGGCCAGGCCCCGCCCACGAATGCGGTGAGCGTGCGAACCTTTCCCCGGAATTTTCCGGGCCGCAGCGGCACCAAGGACGATAAGGTCTATCTGGCCAGCCCCGAAACCGCGGTGGCCGCGGCCATTTTCGGGGAACTGCGGGACCCCCGGGAGCTGGGGGATTATCCCCGGGTGGCCGCGCCCCGGCACTTTGTGGTGGCCGGAGGCAATATCATCCCGCCGCCGCCGCCGGGGCAGGCCGGGGCAGGTGGTCCGGGGTCCCAACATCGTGCCCTTCCCTCACCTGACGCCCGCTGCCCGAGACCTGGCGGGGAGAAGTGTGGCTCAAAGCGGGGGACAATGTCACCACCGACGATATTATGCCCGCGGGCAGCCAGGTTCTGCCGCTCCGGAGCAACCTGCCGGCCATCAGCCAGTATGCCTTCACCCGCCTGGACCCGGAATTTCCCCAGCGGGTTAAGGGCCGGGGGGAAGGCGCGGTGGTCGGCGGGGAGAACTACGGCCAGGGTTCGTCCCGGGAGCACGCCGCCCTGGCGCCCCGGTACCTGGGGGTGAGGGTCAAGCTGGTGAAGAGCTTTGCCCGCATCCATCTGGCCAACCTGATCAATTTCGGCATCCTGCCCCTGACCTTTGAAAACCCCGGGGATTACGAGCGCCGTGACCCAGGGCCAAACCCTGGAATTGCCCGGAGTGCGCCAGCTGCTCCTGGACGGGGCGGAGACGCCTGCCCCTGAAGGTGGAAGGGAAAGAAATCTGGGTCCGGGTGGACCTGTCGGCCCGGCAGCGCCGGCTGCTGGCGGTGGGCGGGGCGCTGAACCTGGCCAGAGAGGCGTAAGGGCGACCCGCCGGGTCGCCCCTACCGCCGGCTTAAGGCGAGAGGGCGACAGAGAGTGCCGGCCGGCTCCCTTCGGCCTCGTTCTTTCTCTTAATGAGGCAAGCACATGGGTTTCTTGAAGTCATTGTTTAAGTCACATCCCGAAGGACCCACCTACGAGATCGTTGAAAAGCATCTGGCCATCGACGCGCGCCGTTACCAGGTGCGGATCAGGAAGGCAGGGCGGGAGCTCTATGCCGAGGATCTCTTCCAGACCGCAAAAAACTCCAAGGATCTCACCTTCGGGAGATTTTTTCTGGTCAATGAAAACCCGCCCAAGCCGCACTTTGCCCCCTCCTTAAAAGAGGCGGTGGCGTGGTTCACGGGCCAGAGTCAACCTAAAGACGGGTATGGCACCATCTCCTGGGGCGGGCAGGTCGCCTACGCGTGCTCCGTCTGCCGGGTCGGCCGCAAGACGCCCCTGAAGATTACCCGGGTGGAGCGCCTGACGGTGGCCAGGGCGATTCCCACGCCCATGGAAATCGTTGGCTGGCGGGTGGTGGAGGTGGAGTCGGAGTTGACCGGCAAGGGGACGCCCACCCGGAGATTGGAGGATCATAAACTCAAGGCGATCATCATCTGGGATGAAGCGCCCAACCAATACCTGTGCCGGAGTTGCGCCCAAAAGTTGACGGCCGCGGGACGGCCGCCGGCCGCCGCCGAATACTTTATCTTTGACCCGGAGTGAATAAAAATTATTGTGCGGGGAGGACCGGGGACTTCTTCATAAGCTGCCCCCGCCTTCCCCTCAAGCTCTCCTCCCAACCCCCCGAATATATTCTCTCAACCAGGTAAAGGTTGGGAACGGAGGTTTTAAGTTCCTCTTTACTAAAGGGGGATTTAGGCAGCAGTGTCCGGTTAGGTTTTTGCATAGGAAGCTGTTTGTCATACGCTGTCCAACAATTAATAAATTTGCAGTCACCCTTTTTACTCCAAGAAGATTACTTCCCCCTCACCCCGGCCCTCTCCCCCATTGGGGGAGAGGGGGAAAAGTGGAACTGATTTAAGGCCTTATGATTACTAAACCCGGCGACCTCCTCTACCCCCCTCTCCACCCGCTTCGGGGGGAGAGGGTTGGGGTGAGGGGGGCAGGACGGCCGCAGGCAATTTCCTAACCGGACAGTGCTGGTATTTAGGGGGATTTCCGGGTGGTTATCCAAATCCCTCCCAACCCCCCTTTATAAGAGGGGAGTGATTGCTCCCCAACTTAGGCTATTTCGGTTGATTCAAAGTGAGGCCTAAAAGTCGGTTTTGAAATGGCCTCGAAAGTTTTTTAAAGGACAGGTAGGAGAGATATGGATTTTAAAGGGTGCTTCATCGACGGCAAGTGGGTGGAGACTCCGGAGAGGCTGGCAGGTGTCTCCCCCTGGTCCGGGGAGGTGGTGGGCGAGGTGTCCCTGGCCGGGGCCGGAGGAGTGGGAGGCGGCCATCACGGCGGCGCAGCGGGCTGCGGCGACTTTACGTCACATGTCCAGCCAGGAGCGCCGGCAGATGCTGGAGGGTCTGGTGGCCGGGGTCAAGGCCAGCCAGGCGGAACTGGCCCAAACCATCGTGGCCGAGGGCGGCAAGCCCATCACCTATGCCCGGGGCGAGGTGAGCCGGGGGGTGACGACGCTCTCCTTGGCCGCGGAGGAAGCGGCCCGGCTGGGGGGCGAGGTGCTGCCCCTGGACCTGACCCGGGCCAGCGCCGGGCGCTGGGGCATCACCCGGCGCTTTCCCGTGGGGCCGGTGTTGGGGATCACGCCCTTCAATTTTCCCTTCAACCTGGTGGCCCACAAGGTGGGCCCGGCCCTGGCGGCGGGCAACCCCATCATCATCAAGCCGCCGTCCGCCTGTCCCCTGACGGCCCTGAAGCTGGCGGAGATCTATGCGCCAGGCCGGGCTGCCCGCCGGGGGGCTGCAGGTGCTGCCCAGTTCCAGCCGCCTGGCCGAGACCGCGGTGGCCGACGAGCGCTTCAAAGCCCTGTCTTTCACCGGCAGCGCCGCGGTGGGCTGGGACCTGAAGAGCCAAGGCCGGCAAGAAACGGGTCATCCTGGAGTTGGGGGGCAACGCCGCCTGCATCGTGGATGCCGGGCGCGGACCTGGCCGTGGGCGGCGCAACGGGCCGCCATCGGCGCCTTCGCCCACGCCGGCCAGGTCTGCATCGCGGTGCAGCGACTCCTGGTGCACCGGGAGGTCTATGAGCCCTTCAAGGCGCATCTTCCTGGAGACCATCGACCGGGAAATCCTGGCGGGAGACCCGGCCCGGGAAGAGACGGTCATCGGGCCCATGATCGACGCACAGGCTGCGGCCAGGGTAAGGGCGTGGGTCCAGGAGGCCAGGGACGGCGGGGCCAGACTGCTGGCCGGGAACCCCGGCGCGGGCAACCTCATGCCGGCCATGGTGCTGGAGGGGGTGACCCGGGAGATGAAGGTCTGGAACCAGGAGGTCTTCGGGCCGGTGGCGGTTCTGGCGCCCTTTGACGATTTCGCCCAGGCCCTGGCCCTGGCCAACGACTCGGACTACGGCCTCCAGGCCGGGGTCTTCACCCCGAACCTGGCCCACGCCTGGCAGGCCTTCGAGACCCTGGAAGTGGGGGGCGTGATCATCAACGATGCCCCGGTCTTCCGGCTGGATCACATGCCCTACGGCGGGGCCAAGGCCTCGGGCCTGGGCCGGGAAGGGGTGCGCTACGCCATGGAGGAACTCACCGATATCCGCCTCCTGGCGCTCAAGGTTTAGGCCGCGGTCCAGGCCAGGCCGTGGCGGGTCGGGTGAACATGGCTGGCGGTTTCGTCATAAGTTGCCGAAAAAATAGTATTTTCAACTATAGACCTCAGGGAAGGGGTTGTTGTCATCCTGAGGGCCGCGCAGGATTTGGCATTTTCTCGTAGTTGTGAGATTCTGCGTCGCTCCGCTCCCTCAGAATGACACATGAGGTGACTGTCCCAGAGGTTTCAAAGCAGGGTTTCCCAAGGCACGAAAATCCGTAGGGTGCGTCGCAGGCGTTATTCCTGGTGCGTAAGACCAGGTGGTGCGGCTGGAAGGAAGAAAAACACGGTCTGTGGGGGCCCAACCTCAGGGCGGACACCTGGGTCCGCCCCGGGGAGCGCAGCTAGAGACGGGCTCAGGGACAGGATTAAGGACTGCTGGTCAAGCCTTAACCTACCCCGGGCACCTGTGGAATAGATCTCTTTCATCGCAGGCGGCTTAAATTCCAGGGTCCGCAACAATAGGACCGGGACCGTGGCGTGGGAGGCGACTCTGTCGGCCACGCCGCCCATGTACCAGGCCACTTCGCCGGCGCCGTGGGTCCCCATGACGATGAGGTCATAGCCTTTGTCCTGGGCTAAGGCAATGATTTCCCGGGCCGGCACCCCATCCTGGCAGACCCAATCGGCATCCAGGCCAAGGCCCTTGAGGTCTTGTCCGGACTTGGCCAGGAAGGTGTGCGCAAAATTTCTGCTCCTGGGCTTCCGCAGATTTCATGACTCCGGGGTAGCCTGCCCCACCATGGCCCCGACGCCGCTGTAACACACATGCAAGAGAGTTACCTTGGACTTGAAAGCCATGGCCAGTTCAATCACCCGGGGGAGAACTTTCGCCGCAATTTCCGAGCCATCCAGAGGAACCAAAATCTTCGTAAACATTTTCGCCCTCCTGGTTATCATTCGCCGGGTCTGCCGCTTAGAAACCTGGCAGCCCAAATCTTATTTGTATATAAAGTAAGACAGTTTTGTAGGGTTGTCAACTGAGCTAGTGGAAATCTTTAATTATTTTTCCGTTTCCGCATCCGGCTCCGGGTCAGCGGCGGCAGCGGGGGCCGCCTTTGTAGAGGCCACGCTGCAAGACCCGGTGGTAGCCGGTAAAATCACCCTCCCCGGTGTCGCTCTCCAGGTGTTGGCTCATCATTTTCAGCTTGGCGTCCAGGTCGTCCAGGAAATTTACCAGCAGGGCCTCCCGGGTCTTGGGGACGACTGGGGGAGCCGAATTCCAGGGAGCCGTGGTGGGATAAGATGATGTGCTCCAACTGCACCAGCAAGATGGGGTCGGGGAAGTCCAGGCCCTGGGCGGCGCGCCCGCACCATCTCCCAGCCCAGGACGATGTGGCCCAGGAGTTGGCCCGGCACGGTGCGTTCCGGGGCCGGGGGGTTGGCCATTCCTTGACTTTGCCCAGGTCGTGGAGGATGGCCCCGGCCAGGGCCAGGTCCCGGTTCAGTTCGGGATAGATGGCCAGCGACGCCAGGGTGTGGCGGGCCACGAACCAGGTATGCTCCAGGAGGCCGCCCAGGTAAGGGTGGTGATAGACGCAAGGCGGCGGGGCAGACCAGGAACTCCTCCCGGTAGCGGTCCAGGAGACGTGAGGACCAACGGCCCGAGGGGCGGGCTGATCTCGGTTTCGGCCAATTGCCGCAGTTCCTGCCACAGGGCCTCGCGGTCGTAGGGGGTGGCCTGGATGAGCAATTCGGGATCGAAGGCGCTGAGGTCTCCTCCCCGGGACCGGATGCTCTCTTCGGTTTCCAGATATTTGACGTTGATCTGGGGTTCTTGCTTGTAGGAGTCCACCTGGCCTTTGAGCCCCACGAAATCACCCAGCTGCAAAAGGGCCGGGGTATTTTTTGAGAATGTCGTTCCAGACCCTGGCGACGATAGTGCCGCTCTTATCGCCCAGCACCAGGGAGAGGTAGGGTTTGCCGGTCTTATCGGTGCGGCTCTCGGCCTGGCGCACCAGGAAGAATTGCTGCACCGCGTCGCCTTCCTTGAGGTGGGAAATCAACTATGGGGCATGGATTGAGCCTCTGGAGGTGAGATGGGGCTATGATACTCCGGGGCCCGGAGAGGGGTCAAGGAGAGGTTTGGGGCATTGGTGCGACTATGGAAGAGATTTTGTGCAGATAGCGTATTGACAATTGGCGCAAAGAGAATTATTTTAAAAATAATGATAAACCACCGAAATATCTGCCGCTAACAGAAATGAAGAGTCGGGGTATTAACTTTTTCCCTTGACACTGGTCTAATAAGAGGTAAAATAACTAATTTAATCTTTTCGACTCAAGGCAGCACTATAGGATGAAATTCATGGAAAAAGATTACCTTAAGAAGTTCATCGAATTGGGCGGCAGTGAATTTCTGGCCTACGACCAGTTCTTCCGTCCCCGAGGAAGAAGGGAAACCCGGATTCCGCGGCTCCCTTCGAGGGGGCGGCCGACGAGGAGCTGGACGTCTCCGAGCAACTGGATGCCTCCGGCTACGGCCCTACCCCCGCAGAGGGGACGGACGATGAACTGGATGATGTTATCGAAGCCGATGACATTCCCGAACACGAAGGTCTGGTGGCCGCCTACTTCCGGGAGATGTTGCGGTATTCCATCCTGTCCCCGGAAGAGGAGAGGAGTTTGGGGCGCATTATCAAAGAGGGCCAGGACAACATCCTGAATCTGGTGTCCCTGGCCGCACTCCGACCTGGAAGAGGTTCGTTACCTCCAGAAGAAGCTCCAGCTTTGGTTCCAGACCCCGGAAAAGAGCGCCCAGGGCAAGGAAAAGCTCTTCAAAGTGATTCACCAGAGACTTAGCCAGGTGCAGAAACACCATCCGGAGGCCACCGAGGTCAAGGAACTGGCCAACTGCATCAAGGCGACGGAAGACGAAGTCAACCAGGCCCGGGACCAGATGATCAAGGCTAACTTGCGCCTGGTGGTGAGTATCGCCAAAAAGTACCTCCACCGGGGACTGACCTTCTCGGACCTGATCCAGGAAGGCAACCTGGGCTTGATGAAAGCGGTGACCCGGTATGACTACACCACCGGCTACCGCCTGAGCACCTTTGCTTCCTGGTGGATCCGGCAGACCATTACCCGGGCCATTTATGACAAGACCCGGACCATCCGGATCCCGGTGCACCTGCAGGAGATCCGCAACCGGTGCTACCGGGCCTTTTATGACCTGCTGAAGGAACTGGGCCGGGACCCGAGCCTCAAAGAGATCGCCGAACGCTCCGGGGTGCCCGAGGAGAAAATCCTGCTGGTCACCAACCTGGCGGATGAACTTATTTCCCTGGAGACGCCGGTGGGCGATGAAGGCGACCGGCTGGGCGATTTTATCCGCAATGACAAGGCGGTATCGCCTTACGAAGCCATTCTCGAATCCCAACTGGGCGAGAAGACCGGCTCCATTTTGACCACCCTCACCGCCCGGGAAGAGAAGATCATGAAGATGCGGTTTGGGATCGGCGAGGAAGTGGAGCATACCCTGGAAGAAATCGGCCGGGCCTTCAAGGTCTCCCGGGAGCGCATCCGGCAGATTGAGAAAAAGGCCCTGAAGCGACTGAAACATCCCACCCGCAAAGCGGCTCTGGAAGATTTTCTGGAATAAGAGCGGGGTGCCCGCAACGGCCCCGGCATCGATCCTGGAGGTGGTGAACGATGGCAGGACCGAGCTCTGAGAAATTGGATGAGGTAAAAGAGCGCTTGCTGGAACGGAAACGGCGTCTCTGGCAGGAGGTCAAGCAACAGCTCAAGAGCAATATCGGCGACGGCTATCAGGAGATGCTGGCCGCGGCCCGGGACGAAGAGGACCAGGCCACCGTCAGTCTGATGGCCGAAACCAATCTCACCCTCTTGGGACCGAAACGGCAGGAGTTGGAGGCCATCGAGGAGGCCCTGAACCGCGTCTGGAGAGCGGCACTTACGGGTATTGCGAGGTCTGCGGCCAGCCCATCGAACCGCGGCGGCTGGAGATCATGCCGGAGGCGCTCTCTGCCGCAATTGCATGTCCCATCGGGAAAAGCTGGCCAAGGCCACGGCGCGCTGATTACCTGAGTTTTTTAACCAGAGACAGGCGGGGGGATTATCCCCCCGCCTTTTTTTATGGGAGCCGGGCGAGGGCAGTAAGGATAGCGCCCCGGCCGGTAAGGTGCGGCTTACTGCGGCTCGATGACCGGCAGGCGCGCCGCTTTGCGGCGGTGGGCGTCGAACGCTCGGGATTGAACCAGAAGATATTGCGGCCCTTGACGGCCGCCAGGTCGTCGGTGGCGTACCAGCGGCCTTTGCTGAGATGCGCGGCCCGGTAGCCGCAGCCGGCGAGGAATTGGCTGGATGGCGGCTTTGCTGGCGCCCGCGGCCGCCAGGGTCTTTTCTTCCATTTCCATCAGCAACAGGGGGGGTGAGTCGGCGAGGAGCCCCCGGGCCCCGTGCGAGCACGGCCAGTTCCGCCCCCTCGGCGTCCAGCTTGATGAGGTTCGGGCGGGCGCAGGCCCTCGGGAGCGAGGAACTGGTCCAGGGCCACCGTGCGGCAGACCTCCTGGCCGGCCTGGGCCCCGGCCCGCCGGAAAGAGGCTGGCGCTGCTGTCGGCAATGTCGCCGGCGAGATGGAGCACCGCCTCGCCCTCCCGGTCGCAGACGGCCACGGGATAGGTCCGGATATTTTTGATAGGGATTCAAAGAGATATTTTCGGTGAGCCGGGCATAGGCATTCTGCCCCGGCTCAAAGGCCACGATCTGGCCGCGGTTGGCTCAAAGCCGTGGCCGCCACCAGGGTAAAATAGCCCACGTTGGCGCCCATGTCCCAGAAGACGTCGTCCCCGCTCAGGAGCCGCGCCACCAGGTCGGCTTCGTAGCGCTCGTGGTAATGCCCGTAAAAATAGACCTTGAGCTGTTCGGGGTCCTGCCAGGTCCAGCTTCATGCGGAAGCCCTTGTCCAGGCGGACCACGGCATAGCGGTCCCCAGGCTGCAGCCCGGCATGGAGGCGCTCATAGAAAAAAGCCTTGCCGTCCCGGAGGGGAAATTTGCTGAGGTACCAGCGGAACAGGCCCCGGAGGGCCGACTTGGACCAGGAATCCGGCATCGTTGTCCTCTGAAAGTTCAAAGTTCAAGGCTACTGTGGGCAAGGAAGTTTCCCGGGCGTTCTATGCACCGATTGAGGAGAGGAATTGGCGGGCGAGACGCCCGCCCTACCCACTTACTGCTCACTTTGCTCACGGCAAGCGCCGGTGGCGCAGGCAGGGCAGTTCCCGGCGCAGGCGCTGGAGCCGCTCGTAGTCCAGGCGGGCCAGGATCAGGCCTTCGCCGTCCGGGGCCTGGGCCAGGGTCAGCCCCCAGGGGTCAATGATGAGGGAGCGCCCGTAGGAGCGGCGGCCCGGGGTGTGTTGGCCGTATTGGGCCGGCGCCACCACATAGGATAAATTTTCGATGGCCCGGGCCCGAAGCAGGACTTCCCAGTGATCCCGGCCGGTGGTCAGGGTGAAGGCCGCGGGCAGCAGCAAGAGGTTGGCGCCCTGGCTGACCTGGGCCCGGAAGAGTTCGGGAAAACGCAGGTCGTAACAGATGGCCAGCCCAAGGGTAAAGGACTCGCCCGGGAGCGCCGCGGTCACCACGTCAACGCCCGGTTGGGTGAACTCCGACTCCCGGGAGGGCGTCCCGCCGGGGAGATCCACGTCGAACAGGTGCAGCTTGCGGTAAGAGGCCAGGATCTGGCCCCGGGGACCCAGGAGGAGGCTGGTGTTGTAGGGCCGCGCCTTTTCCGGGGTGCGTTCGGGGAAGGAGCCCAGGAGGAGGAAGACCCCCAGTTTGGCGGCCAACTCCCGGAAGCGGGTCACCAGGGGGCCGTCCAGGGGCTGGGCCGCGGCATAGGTATCGGCGGGGCTCCCCAAACAGGCGAAATGCTCCGGCAGGGCTACCAGCCGGGCGCCCCGGGAGGCGGCCTCCTCGATCAGGGCCTGGGCCCGGGCCAGATTGGCCTCCAGGTCCGGGGTGGAATTCAGCTGTATGGCGGCGGACCACATAAATAGTTAGTAGTGGGCAGTGTGCAGATAGGCAGGGCCGGCGTCTCGCCTGCCGTTTGAGTTCGCACCGGCGAGACGCCGGCGCCCCCGGTTTGTTTGCTTTGCGATATGAGTAGCTAACAGATAGTTACGTATTCCTCATAGGTTATGTTTGCTGAAGGCTAACCGCGGCGACCTTTCCTCCTGCCATCCAGATAATTATCACAGGGTTAGCGATAAAGCAAAGTCGGGTCCGGCCATTCCATAAAGGCGGTCCGTGCCCGGGGGGCCCCAGGTGCCGGCGGGATAGGGCAGCACGCCGGGCGGCGGGCGGGTCCAGGGCCGGGGCGTAGATGCGCCAGGCCCACTCCACTTCGTCGGCCCGGACGAACAGGGTCTGGTCCCCGGCCATGATGTCCAGGAGCAGGGTCTCGTAGGCGTCGGGCAGGGCCGCGAACCTTCGGCGTAGCGGTAGCGGAGGCGCTTGGTCTTGAGCTGGAGGGGCTCCCCCGGGGCCTTGACTTCGAAATGGAGGTCGAAGCCTTCATCGGGCTGCACCGTGAACACCAGGACGTTGGGGCTGCAGGTGCCGGCATAGTGGGGTTCGAAGACCCACACCGGCGGGCAGCGGAAGGTCACGGCGATCTGGGTGAAGCGCGCGTGGGCAGGCGTTTGCCGGTCACCAGGTAAAAGGGCACGCCCTGCCAGCGCCAGTTATCCACGTAGAGCTTCAGGGCCACGAAGGTTTCGGTGGCGGAGTCGGGGGAGACCCCCGGCTCTTCCCGGTAGCCCGGCACCTCCTGGCCGTTGATGGCGCCCCGGGTATACTGGCCGTAGACCACGTCTGCCGGCAGTACCGGCGGCGATGGCCCGCAGGACTTTGGCCTTTTCGGTGCGGATGCTCTCGGCGTCGAAGGCCACCGGCACCTCCATGGCGGTGAGGGTGAGGAGCTGGGTGAGGTGGTTCTGGACCATGTCCCGGAGGGCCCCGGTCTGGTCATAGTAGCCGGCCCGGCCCTCGACCCCGAGGCTTTCGGCCACGGTGATCTGGACGCTCTTCACCAGATTGCGGTGCCACAGGGGCTCGAAGATGGCGTTGGCGAACCGGAAGATCAAGAGATTCTGGACGGTTTCCTTGCCCAGGTAATGGTCGATGCGGTAGACCTGGGATTCGTCGAAATAGCGGTGGATCTGCTCATTGAGGATGATGCGCGGAGTCCAGGTCTTTGCCGAAAGGCTTTTCCACCACCAGCCGGGTCCAGCCCGGGGCCTCGTTGAGACCGGCCTGGCCCAGGCCCGCAATGGTCGGCAGATAAGGCCGTGGGCGGCAGGGCCAGGTAAAACACCCGGTTGCCGGGCAAATGGTGCTCCTGCTCCAGGGCCTGGATGCGGGCCGCCAGATTCTTAAAGTCTTCGGGGGTTCCCGCCCCCAGGCTCTGAAAGAAGAGACACTCGTCGCACCAGTGGCCGGCGGCCTCCGGCTGGGACAGCCGGCAGCCGCCAGGGCCTCCGGCGGCCAGGGCCCGGAAGCCCTCATCTGTCAGGCCGTTTTGGCGGGACACTCCCAGGATGACGAGGGGGCCGGGCACCTCCCCGGCGGCCCGGAAGCGATGGAGGGCCGGGCAGGAGTTTGCGCCGCATCAGGTCGCTGGTGGCGCCCAGGACCACGAACAGGTGAGGCTCAACGTTATGGGTAGTCATAGGTATTCCTGCGGTCGTTGATTTTCATGCCTATCTCATGTCGAATTCGGAGGTATTTCCCTAAACTTCTAACCCGGATAATCCGCCAGACAGCAAAGAACTTGGTGGCACAGGCTTTCCAGCCTGTGCAAAAAACACTCTGCTTTTCAGGGTTATTTAATTTACTGTTATATTTTAGTAGGTTATCTCATATTTCGAAAAGTTCATGAATAAAGCGGGCTAAGATCGTTTCTCCTCCCCCTTGATGGGGGAGGGTTGGGGTGGGGGTGAAATCGCCGGTCATCGCTGCAACTTATCCCCCTCCCCCCAACCCCCTCCCACCAGGGGAGGGGGAGTAAGGGAAACCATCATTTTCCAAGTTATACGTGTGGGACACGATACTAACATAAGGACTTTCGGGTCTATCTGCAAGTCGGGATTTAGGCCGGGCCGCCCACCCGGTTGCCGAAGGCGGCGCCCCAGGCCCCCGCCGGTCCGAAGAGGAGGCCGAAGACCACGGGAATGACGTTGGCGGGGCGCAGTTCCGTGAGGCCCGGGATCAGGGGGATGCCCTTGAAGGGGATGAGGATGGCGGCGAAGGTCCCGGCGGTGAGCACCGTCAGGACCACCATGGTTGAATAGTTCCACATGCGCCAGACTTCCCGCATCCGCCGAGCTCCCGGTGGCCCATTCTACCGCATCGGCGGCGCCGGGGCAATGGCGCGCGGGCGACGCATCTCCCCCCGGCGTGGTTAAGGGAAGGCGGCCCAGGCTAAAAAATCAGTCAGGCTGACCCGGTTCAGGGAGAAGGTCGCCGGAAAAACCAGGACGGGAGCAGGGTTCCAGGGCTTCGGCCCCGGGCCCGGCATGGCCTCCCCCGGGATAACTAGCTTGCAGCCTGCACCGATATTCTCTAAACTGTCATGGTTAATGGCAGGTGCTCATGAGCGGCCGGTTCACCTGTAATTCACGAAAGTGGCGGGCTTTTGATCATGGTGCGGGGTGCGCACCCTCCATGAAACACCTTGACCTTTAAACTTGAGAGCTCTGCGCAAAGCCATTTTGTCATCCTGAGGGAGCGAAGGATCTCGTATTTTCTTGTAGTGCTGAGATTCTTCGGTCGCGCTGCTCCCTCAGCATGACAGGTTAGGGGACTCTATCAGAGGTCTCACCTTTGAACTTTTCGAGCAGAAGGAAGGCCAGGCTGTCATGGCCGGAGACGGCGAGGAATGGTTTTTTCCTCCCCGCCGTATCTGCCGATAGAATTAGAGGCCCGTCTGCGGCGGGAAGACAGGAGTGGCCGAGGCCAGGCCTTGGCGGCCGCGCTGCCGGGAGCCGGCCTTTGATTAGAAGTCATTTCAAAACTGATTTCCGGTATCATTTGGGGTCAGCCGAAGGAGCTTGAGTTGGGAAAAAATCACCCCCTTTTCTCAGGGGGGGCGGGTAGGATTAAATAAGCGTCTGATAATCCGCCTATCCTCCTTTAGAAAAGGGGGACTTAAAAACCTCTGTCCCTAACCTTTAACGGTTGAGAAAACAGATTGATAGCCTAAGACAGGGATTGCACTAGATTCTTTAGACCGTTGTGGCAACGTGATTACAGGTGTAGCAAGCTTAACCATGGGTGTTTGCGGATATTAGTTCGCAGTAATAATAAGGAGTTAAGAGTTATTATGGCAAACCGGCGAGTCGGGGTCTATGTGGACTCCATGAATATCATGCGCAGCGGCGGCTACGGGATGCGCTATGAAGTGATCCGGCGTTTCGCCGCCCGGGACGGCGATGAAGTGATGCGCCTGAATGCCTATGTGGCCATTGATGAAGAGCGTGCCGTTTCCGATCCCAATTATAAAACGACCTTGAATTTCATCCTCACCCTGCGGGATTTAGGTTTTAAAGCCGTGGAGAAAGCCATCCGCTGGTACACCGATGATTCCGGCCGCACTTACGGCAAGGCCAACCTGGATATGGAAATGGGCCTGGATATCGTGTCCCAATCGGACCGCCTGGACCTGATCTATCTGTTCACCGGTGACGGCGATTTCTGCAGCGTGGTGACCATGGCGCAGAACAAGGGCTGCCGGGTGGAACTGATCGCCTTTGCCAATGTCTCGGGCCAGCTGCGCCGGGAAGTGGACCTGTTCGTGCCCGGGTACCTGATGCCGGGGCTTGTTGCCCACCACCCCGCCCTTTGCGGGGGCTCCCGCCTGGGGGGAAGTGGGCAGCCGGGTGCGGGGGGTGTGCACCAAGTACTTTTTGGACCGCTCCTACGGCTTTTTCCGCTTCATGCACAGCTTCGGCAAGGTCTGGATTACCGACACCCGCCTGGAGGAATCGCCTTATACCTCGGTGTTTTTTATGGAAAAGGACTTGCCGCCGGGGATTCATCCGAGAACCTGCCCAGCCGCGATTATATCTTCGAGTTTACCCTGAGCGAGGGCGAAAAAGGCTTCGTGGCTGCGGATATCGAGTTGATTTATAAGTATTAGCGTTGAGTTAGCACTGAGCAAAAATGAGATCAGCGTATCGTCATTGCTGAGCTAGGAGCTAACGGCTAATCGCTAACTCACCAAAGGAGAGCCCATGGGCCAGAAACTGCGCGTGCTGTTTGTTGCTTCGGAAGGGGTGCCTTTTGCCAAGACCGGAGGTCTGGCCGATGTCGTGGGCACCCTGCCCCAGGCCCTGTATAGAACTGGGGGTGGAAGTCAAGGTCCTCATGCCCTATTACGGCATGGTGAAGCAGGGGAAGGTGCCCACCAGCCTCATCGCCGAGGACCTGGAAGTGAACCTGGGGCCGATCAACCACACCTTCAACCTCATGGCCCCGGACCGTCCCGGGTTCCCCCTTCTATTTCGTGGAGCGGGACGAGTTCTACGACCGCAGCCAGCTCTACGGCACCCCCCGGGGGGATTACTTCGACAACCTGGAGCGCTTCGCCTTTTTCTGCGGCGCGGTTCTGCCCTTTTGCCGGGCCCTGGACTTTAAGCCCGACGTGATCCACTGCCACGACTGGCAGAGCTGCCTGGTGCCGGTGTACCTGAAGCAGCGCTGGGCCAGGCGAGGCGGTCCTGGCCGGGGCCAAGACCGTGTTCACCATTCACAACCTGGCCTACCAGGGGCTCTTTCCCCAGGAAAAATATCCCTTGCTGGGCCTGGACTGGTCCTTTTTCACCATCGACGGCCTGGAGTACTACGACCAGATCAACCTGCTCAAAGGCGGCATCGTCTGCGCCGACGCGGTCACCACGGTGAGCCCCCGCTACAGCCAGGAGATCCAGACCGCCGGAGTTCGGCTGCGGCCTGGAGGGGGTGCTGCAGCACCCGGGCCGAGCATCTTGCACGGCATCCTGAACGGCGTGGATTATCAGGATTGGAGCCCCGAGACCGACTCCCTGATCCCGGCCACGTTCAGCCGGCAGGATTTGAAGGGCAAGGCCGCGGACAAGGCCGCCCTGATGGAGGCCTTCGGGCTGGATCCCGAAGCTGGCCGAGGCGCCCATCCTGGCCATCATCTCCCGGCTGGCGGACCAGAAGGGCTTTGACCTGGTGGCCCAGATTTTGCCCCAGCTCATGAAGCAGAAGCTGATGGTGGTCATCCTGGGCACCGGGGAGGAGAAGTACCACCGCTGGCTGGCGGCCGAGGCCCCCAAGTACAAGGGCAAACTGGGGGTGAAGATCGCCTTTAACAACCAGCTGGCCCACCTCATGGAAGCCGGGGCCGACATGTTCCTCATGCCGTCGCGCTACGAGCCCTGCGGCCTCAACCAGATCTATTCCATGAAGTACGGCACCATCCCCGTGGTCCGGGCCACCGGCGGCCTGGCCGATACCGTGACCCCGGTGGGGGACCCCAAGACGCCGGGCACCGGCTTCGTCTTCAGCGACTACACCCCGGAGGCCTTCCTGAAGGCCATCCATACCGCGCTGGACGCCTACGCCAAGACAGGAACTGTGGCGGCCGCATCATGCTCCACGCCATGAGCCCAGGACTTCTCCTGGAAAGTGTCGGCCCGGAAGTATCTGGAGCTGTATAAGAGTTTGGTGTGAGATTTTGGGGGGAGGGCCAGGGATTTTTTCCTAAGTGGCCCTCTGCCGCCCATTCCCCAACCCCATAAGTAAGGGCGACCCGTTGGGTCGCCCTTGTTTGTCGTATTTGGTGGCGCAGGCCTCCGGGGCCGCCATTTGGGGTGCGCCCTGGGTGTCGGTCAAAGGGCGCTGTCTTGCGTGCCAGCCGGCTCCTTTCATTCCCGAGGCATAGTAATGGTGCGTGAGACGCACCCTACGAAAAGCTATCTTGAGCCTGTCATCTGGGGTTTTCCGTCGGGGTGGTTCACGAACCGCCCCTACCATGCCTGTCGGTTTTGGATTCTCTTCACAGGGAAAAGTGGCGGAAACCCAAGCAATACGGGCTTGAGAATGGTGCGCAGTACGCACCCTACATCTTGTTTCTTGATTTAGTTGCGGACGGGCAACAAGATGTTAACCAAACCTAAGGGCGACCCACCGGGTCGCCCCTTCTTTTTTCACCTAAGGGATTGGGGGTGGGGGTTTGGGGGAGGGGGAAAGGGCCCGTCGGCCCTTTGCCCCCTCCCCCAAGTTCATTTCGCTTTACGCCTTAAAGCGCCGCAGGCGCAAGGAATTGGTCACGACGCTCACCGAGCTCATGGCCATGGCGGCGGCGGCCAGGGCGGGGTTGAGGGTCCAGCCCCAGAGGGGGTAGAAGGCGCCGGCGGCCACGGGGATGGCCACGATGTTGTAGCAGAAGGCCCAGAAGAGGTTCTGGCGGATGATGCGCATCATCTGCCGGGAGAGGTTGATGGCCGCGGGGATCAGGTCCAGGTCGTCCCGGATGAGGGTTAGGTCCGCGGCCTCCAGGGCCACGTCGGCGCCGGTGCCCAAGGCGATGCCGACGTCGGCCGCGGCCAGGGCCGGGGCGTCGTTGATGCCGTCGCCCACCATGGCCACCACTTCGCCCTGGGCTTGCAGTTCCGTGACTTTCTGGGCCTTGTCGCCGGGGAGCACTTCGGCCAGCACGTCCTCGATGCCGATGCTTTTGGCCACGGCCGCGGCGGTCATTTTGTTGTCGCCGCTCAGCAGGAGGATCTTCAGGCCCATGCTCTTCAGGGCCGCCACGGTCTGGGCGGCCCTGGGTTTCAGGGTGTCCGCGGCGGCGATCACCCCCACGGGTTTACCGGCCACGGCCAGGAAGATGGCGGTCTTGCCCTCCCGGGACAGCTGGTCCTGCTGGGCGGTGAGAGCTTCGGAGGCGACGCCCTTGCCGGGTGAGAAAGGCCAGGTTCCCCAGGAGGACTTCCTGGCCCTCGATCTTGGCCTCCACCCCCAGGCCCGGCACGGCCTGGAAGTCATCCACCGCGGGCAGGGTCAAGTGCCTGCGGCCGCGGCGGCGTGGGTGATGGCCTCGGCCAGGGGGTGCTCCGATTTTGCCTCCAGGGCCGCGGCGTGGGCCAGGACCTGCCTCAGCGCTCCAGCGCTCCCAGGTGTGGACGTCCGTCACCTGGGGAGCGCCCCGGGTGAGGGTGCCGGTCTTGTCGAAGACCACGGTGGTGAGGCGGTAGGCCCGCTCCAGGGGTTCGCCGCCCCGCATCAGGATGCCCAGTTCCGCGCCCCGGCCCGAGCCCACCATGACCGCGGTGGGGGTGGCCAGGCCCATGGCGCAGGGGCAGGCGATGATGAGCACCGCCACCATGCTGATGACGGCCCGGCTGAAGGCGCGGCGGGGGCCCCCAGAAGTAACCAGACCAGGAAGGTGCAGGGCCGCGAGGCCCATGACCACCGGGACGAAGATGCCGGCCACCCGGTCCACCAGGCGCTCGATGGGGGCCTTGCTGGTCTGGGCCTCCTCCACCAGCCGGATGATCTGGGAGAGCACCATGTCCTGGCCCACCCGGGTGGCCTGTGAAGACCAGAAAGCCCCGCTGGTTCAGGGTGGCGCCCCAGACTTCGGCCCCCGGCTCCTTGGGCACGGGCATGCTCTCGCCGGTGAGCATGGATTCGTCCACGCTGCTGTTGCCTTCCGCCACGATCGCCGTCCACGGGGATTTTTTCCCCGGGGCGCACCACCACCAGGTCGCCCACCGCGACTTCAGCCAGGGGCACTTCCTGCTCCTGGTGCCGTCCCGGCGCACCCGGGCGGTGGGCGGGGCCAGGGCGAAGAGGCGGCGCAGGGCCTCCGAGGCCCGGCCCCGGGTGCGGGCTTCCAGCCAGCGGCCCAGGAGGATGAAGGTGATGATCATCACCGCGGTGTCGTAGTAGACCGCGGGGTCATGGCCCGCCGCGGCCACGGTAGTCCGGGAAGAAGGTGACCCAGGCGGAGTAGAAGTAGGCGGCGGAGGTGCCCAGGGCCACCAGGGTGTCCATGTTGGTGGACAGGTGCCGGGCGGCGTTGACGGCCCCGGCAAAGAACGAGGCGCCGGAGTAAAACATCACCGGGGTGGCAAAGATCGAGCAGGATGAAGGCCATGGCCTGGTGGCTGAGGCCCACGGCTGGCGCCACCGGGGGAATCATGCAGAGCCACACCGGCAGGCTCAGGAGCAGGGCCAGAAGGAAGCGCCGGCGGATATTCTTTGACCTCCGCTTCCGGGGAGCGGGGGGCCCGCTGCTCCCGGGAGGTGCCTTCCACTTGTACCCCGCCTCCGTAACCACCTTGGTGAGGGCCGCCGGAGAGGTCAGGCGTGGATCGTACTTGACTCTGGCCTGGCGGGTGGCCAGGTTGACCGTGGCCAACTCCACCCCGGGGGCGGCCGTCAGGGCCCGTTCCACCCGGGCGACGCAGGCGGCGCAGTGCATGCCCCCCACGGAGAGGGTGATTTCTTCAGTCAGGGCGGAAATTGTCTTGATCTCCTCGGGTGCAGGTCAATAACCACTGGACCGGTATTATCTTTTATAGATAGATACGCCGAGGGGGAAAGGCAAGAGAGAGGGCCAGGGGGATGGTCACAATTCTTGGCCCGGTACAGGAGGAAAAATCACCCCCACCCTGACCCTCCCCCTCAAGGGGGCGGGGAAAAAGCCAATTCCCGAGGGGAAGGTATTTCCGGATAGGCGAGACGCTGGTCGCCACCAAGGAAATGCAAACGCTGCAGTTCTCCCAGGTGAATAGCCTACCGTTAATCTTAAGCATAGAGCGCTTGCCCAAAATTCCTTACGTATCGATGGTTCTTAAATCCCCCTGAATCACCCTCTTTCAAAGGGGAACTTTCAAAGGGATTCAGGTAAGTTCTCCCCCTTTGACAAAGGAGGGGTAGGGGGGTGGCTTGTTTAACAGGTATCGATAACGGGAAAACTTTCGGCACTTGCTATAACGCCGAAATCCTGTAGCGGTGAGGGGTTGCCAGAGTTCTCCCGCCTTGCTAGCGGCTGAGGGAATTGATACTATACAGCCATGGGCAATATGTTGAAACCGCGTTGGGGCGGGAAGGCTGGGATACGTCATCTGGGGTGCGGCGGGTCTGGTAGCTCATCGCCGTCCTGGTATGGCTGGCGGCGGGGCGCCTGGACTTTGACGACCCCACGGTAACGCTTAAAACTCCGGTGGACGGTGGTGGGCGCCAAAACCGGCCTGACGATTGCAGCAGGCGACTCGACCAGCGGCCTGAGAGCGGTAAAGGTCACCTTTTCCCAGGGAGACCAGAGCAAGGTGGTGGTCGAACGGGCCTTTCCGCCGGGAGGGGCCCCGGGTGAGCAGGTGGAGGTCCCGGTGGTCCTGGAGCCCAAGGCCCTGGGTTTCAAAGAAGGCAAGGCCCGCTGACCGTCGAAGTCTGGGACCGCTCCTGGCGGAACCTGTTCAAGGGGCGCACGGCGACCCTCAGCCAGGAAGTGGTCATCGATCTGGTCCCCATCAACCTGGCCTTTCAGGTGTCGAGCCACCTGCTCCATGCCGGAGGGACCGGGACCATCTGCTACCGGCTCAACAAAGAGGTCAAGGAATCGGGGGTCGTGGTAGGGAGCCGGTTCTACCAGGGGTTTCCCAACCCCAAGGGGACCAAGGGGGAATACGTGGTACTGTTCCCGGTCCCCCAGGAAGGGTCCGTCTGCCTTCCAGGTGGAACTGGTGGCCCGGCCATCCCTGGGCAACGAAGTTAAGCAGGCGGTGTCTTTGCATGCCAAGCCGCGGAGGTGGCGCCACGACAGCATCAACCTCAACGAGGGGTTTTCTGCGCAAGGTGGCAACCAGCCTGCCGGTGGCCAATCCCAACGACCTCCTGGGGGCCTACCTGGAGGTCAACCGGAACCTGCGTAAGCTTAATCACGAGACGTTCAAGAAGATTGGTCCCAAAGCGCCCCCCAGCCCTTGTGGTCCGGGGCGTTTAAGCGGTTTTTCGGCAAGCCCATGGCCCGCTTCGGGGACCGGCGCACCTACATGTACCAGAACAAAGCGGTGGATCAGCAGACCCACCTGGGTGAGGACCTGGCTTCCCTGATGAACAGCCCGGTATACGCCGGGAACAACGGCGTGGTAGTCTACGCCGAGCCCCTGGGAATTTATGGCAATACGGTGATCCTGGACCACGGCATGGGGGTTTTTTCCAGCTACAGCCACATGAGCCAGATTGACGTGAAAGTGGGGGACAAGCTGGAGAAAGGCGCCGTCCTGGGCCGCACCGGCACCACGGGCCTGGCCGCCGGCGACCATCTCCATTTCGCCATCAACCTCCAGGGCGAATTTGTCGACCCCCTGGAATGGTGGGACCCGCATTGGCTCAAGGACCAGGTGGAAGGGGTCTGGGCCCAGGCCGGGACCGGGGCGGCCGCCGCGGCCAGCGGCGAAGCGAAACCGGCCCAGGACAAGCCAAAGGCTACCAAGGCCAAGGGCAAGGCCGCCAGAGGCAAGAAGAAGAGAAACTGAGGACCGGACGCCAAGGGCCCCGAGACTACCGGGGGAGACAGGCCGAGCCCCCGGTCCTGGGGCCTTGTTGCTTAGGCCCCCCGGGGGGATGCGCTTTTTCAGTGTTCCGAAAAATTCAGATTACCTGGTGGTGCAGGCGTTTCGCCTGTACTGTAGGGGCGGGTTTAAACCCGCCCCTACCCGTCCATTTTCATCAGTGCGGGATGGGCCCGAGGCCCAAGAACGACTGCTTGGCAGACCCTGGGCTAGAGCCCGAGGCTCGGGCGCGATCCATTCGAGAGAAGGTTATTGTGATTATCAAGATCAATTCCGACAATCCCCAGGAGCGCCTGCTGCGCAAGGCCATAGAGGTGCTCACCGGGGGTGGTCTCATCGCCTATCCCACCGACACCTGCTACGCGGTGGGCTGCGACCTGTATAACCTCAAGGGGATTAACCGGATTTACCAGATCAAGCGCCGGCCCCTGAACAAGCCCTTCAGCTTCATCTGCCGGGATTTGAAGAACATCAGCGAATACGCCCTGGTGGGGAACTACGCCTACAAGGCCATGAAGCGGCTGCTGCCCGGCCCCTACACCTTCGTGCTGGAGGCTTCCCGGCAAGTGCCCAAGATCCTCCAGACCAAGCGGCGCACCGTGGGCATCCGGGTGCCGGACCACCCCATCGCCCTGGGGCTGGTGGGCCTGCTGGGACATCCCATCATCACCACCACCGCGGCCCTGCCGGACGAAGCGGTGGAGAGCGACCCCTACGAGATCGAGGCCAAGTTCAAGGGCCACCTGGCCCTGGTCATCGACGGCGGCATCGTCCTTCCAGAGCCGTCCAGCATCATTTCGTTGATCGACGACGAGCCCGAGGTCATCCGGGCCGGGAAGGGGGACGTGACGTGGTTTGCATGAAAAGACCCATCAAATCGAGAGGGAAGTGGCCTGACTTTGGGGACGGGCAGGAAAAGGCCCGCAGAGCTTGCGTTACAGATAGGCTAACCATCTTCCCCAGCGGCTATTTTGCCTGATAGCCAATAGAAAGAGCAGTGAGTTTGCAGTTTTGGTTATTTTGCCAGCTTACCACCTCTATTTTTTGCTGCAGGGCGGGAAAGTGAAACGCCTCCGGCCTGAGCAATCGGCTCGGCCTGACTTTTACCTCAACAGATTTCCGCCTTTATTCCTCACGGCCCGTTCTTGTTCATGGTGAGGCCGCGGCAACGCCCCGGGGACCTCATGACGTCAACTAAAGGCGGGTGGTGCGGCGCTTTCGCGCCCTACGTGCCATCTATCTTTATCTGATTCTTTCCGAAACTATTTTGGAATAATTTAACATTTAGATCAAAAAAAACTTGACAAGAATATAGTATCGTGCTGATCATAGGATACTTCAGATAAAGCCAAACCCATTGCGAAACGGGGACGGAAAGCCAAGGGTCTCTCTGAGGATGAGGAGATAGCCGGGTTGCCTGGAGATCAAAAGGCAACACGGCTTTTTTGTTGGTTCTCCGGAATGCGGAGGCAACCCTGCCAATCACCGATTTTTAGAAAGGAGTCCGCCGACATGAAAAGGATTTTCTCCCTCTTTCTGGCAATGATAGCCCTGGGCACTTTCGTTTTTATTTCTCCCCCTGCCAGCCAGGCAGAGACTTATAATTTAACTCCACAGGTTCTGGGTTCAGATTCTCAGGACCTGGCTGGAACGTTAGTTTATGACCCGGCTGGGGCGTGGCTGAATATCTTAATCAGGTACTCTCCCGTCTTGATCTTAGTTCGTTCGCTGACCAGATCCCCTCAGGTAATTATAAGTTTTTAGCGGTCTGGTTCTTCCAGACTAATGCCTCGACATTTCCCCTTTCCCCACTTGAGGCAAATAAACCATATCAGTTTGACTGGGCCTGGAGTGGTATTAATTTTGAAGTCTTAGCTGGTAGCATTACTTTTACAGGGAATTTTGATTACTCAGCCGGGTACACCGCCACCACTGTGTCACAAACAGTCAGTTCTCCCATTGAGGGTACTTTCTTATTAGCAACCACGGGCACCCCAGAGAATACCTTCTGGATAGGGGGAATTTTTTCAGAGGGAGCTAGACCTCAATATGTTCTGGGTCATGGCAACAGAGGTGCCGCTATCCACGGCTGGCTGGCCTGAAGGCTGGGAAGATGGCTCCCTCGCAGCAACGATCTCTCAAGATGGCAGCGGCATTTTGAACGTGAATGCCGTACCCATCCCCGCCTCAGTCCTCCTCCTGGGGACAGGCCTCCTGGGATTGGCTGGCTGGCGGAGGTTCAGGAAGAGTTAAGTCGTTAGCATACAAGGCAACTAATCAAGGCAGGGTCAGACAAGGTCCTGCCTTTTATGCCATGGATATGATCGGCATGCGGAAAACCTTCAAAATGATCGTTTTGAGGGCATAAATTTCAGTTATTAGCTCTTTTCCCTTCAAAGTCCTGCCGAACGTTATTAATCATCAATCATTTTCAAACCGGCCTCATGGCAGCCCCAAAGCGGGCGCGGCGCTTAGGGGCCGGTTCGGGTAGCGCCACTAGGGGGAGCCGGCACCGGCGTCCTCGGGTTTTTTCCCAAAAAGCCAGCCGGTGGCAAAAGTCAAAAAGGTGCCGATCAACAACAGCCAGGTCCAGCCCAGAGGGACTATGTGCTTCTCGGAAAGAATCAACAGGACCAGCATGCCCAGGGCGGCAGGCGTCATGGCGATGACATTGACCCGGTTGCAGCGCCTTTTGGTCAGCAGGCCGAGGAGAAAAACCCCCAGTAAAGAGCCGTAGGTGACCCCGCCAATTTTGAAGGCGAGCCAGAGGAATTTTTCAAAATGGCTGAAAATGAAGGCGATGAACCGCCAGGATAATGCCGAAAACCACCACCGCAGACCCGGGAAATTAACAGATAGTGGCGTTCAGTTCCCGACTTATAAATCACCGGGCGATAGATGTCCGTGACAAATGAAGAGGTCAGGGAACCCAAAGGCGTGTCAAAGCTCGCCAGCACCAGCGCCGCGAGCATCAGCCCTCGCATGAATGGGGGCATCGCCTGTTCGATAAAATGGGGAAAAATTTTGTCCAATTTGGCCGGCAGAGGCAGCCCGGGATGCTGGGCATAGAAGGCGTAAAGGCAGGCGCCAACGGTAAGGAAAATGATCATCATCAGAAAACTGCCGATGGGGGTCAGCAGCATGGTTTTCTGGCTTCCTCGTCTGGTTTCCACGGTCAGCAGCCGCTGCATGGACTCCTGATCGGTCCCAAAGGCCGCCATGGAGCCAAAAAATCCGTTCAAAGTCGCCAGCACAAAGAGATTGGGATCCGTGAACAGGCTTTTCAGAAAGGCTCCCGATCCCGATGCCGCCAGTCCCGGTCCCCAGTTAAAGATTTTCAGTTTGCCGGCGCCGCCGGCAATGGCGACCACGGCTGCGGCGCCGCCGTCAATGTGCGTCAGCAGGAAAGCGATGGCGACCGTTCCCGCAATCACGTAGGTCAGGCCTTGAATCACATTGGTCCAGACTATCGCCTTGATCCCGCCCCAGGCGACATAGAGAATGCAGATGACCGAAAACAGCAGGATGGTCGGCAGGATAGGCCAGCCGATCAAGATGCTCACCGCCAGACAGGCGACCATTAGCCGGACGCCGGACGCCATCAGACGCGTGATGAAAAACAGGATGGAGCCGGCGATTTGGGTTTCCGGTCCGAAACGATATTTTAAAAATTCGTAGATAGAGGTGCAGTTATAGTGGTAAAAAGCCGGGATAAACAGAAAGGCGATGGCGACCCGGGCCAGAAAATCGCCGATAAAAAACTGGGCATATTCCCAGTTTTCCATGTAGGCGATGGCGGGCACCGCAATCAGGGTGAGGGCGCTGATTTCCGCCGCCACAAACGCCAGACAGCCGCCCACCACGGGATTTTTCTCCCGCCCAGGAAAAAGTCATTGGTGGATTTTTCTTCTCTGCCAGAGTAAATGCCGACAAAAATCACCAGAAGCGAGAAGCACGAGCAGGACGGAGTAATCCTGCCAGGTTAGGCTGCTGCCGCTGACAAAAAAGGTTGGGATTTCCATAAAGAACCAAACTATCGTATCAAAAAAATATTTGCATGGTTAAAATGATCTCACTATGAAATTAGCAGAATTAGTGGGCGAGCGGCTGGTCATCGGCATTCCCGGAACCAGGATCACGCCGGAGATTGTCCGTCATTTCAAGGAATTGCATGCGGGCGGGCTGATTCTCTACCGGATCAATTTTGACTCGCCGCCGCAGATTAAAAAGCTGATTGCCGATCTGGAAGAGGCCCTGGGCCGAAGACTGCTGGTGACCGCCGACCATGAAGGCGGGCGGGTCATCATGTTCAGGGACGGCATTACCGTGTTCCCGGACAATCTGGCGGTGGGAACGGCCGGGAAACCTCGACTATGCCAGGCAGCAGGGCGAGATCGAGGCCAAAGAACTGCGGCGGCTGGGGCTGGATGTGAATCTGGCGCCGGTGCTCGATGTTTTGACCGAGGCTTACAGCCCGAATATCGGCATCCGGTGCTTACGGCCAGGATTGGCGCCTGGTGGCGGAGATGGGCGCGGCGCGGATTGCCGGCATGCAACAGGGCGGACTTTCCGCCTGCGCCAAGCATTTTCCCGGCAAGGGTCATGCCCCCGTCGATGCCCATCTGGGCCTGCCGGTCATCGGCTCCACCTGGCAAGAGATGGAAGCGGTGCACCTCAAGCCTTTCGTGACCGCGATCCAAACCGGGGTCGATCTGGTGATGTCTTCTCACCCCTACTATCCCAAGCTCGATCCTGACCCCAAAATGATCGCCACCTTTTCCCGAAGAATTATTTACGATTACCTCAGGGATGAGCTCAACTTTCACGGGGGTCATTGCCAGCGACGATCTGGAAATGGGGGCGATTAAAGCGCATCTGCCCCATTGGGGAAGCGGGGGTCTTGGCGGCCCAGGCGGGGCACGACCTGCTGCTGGTCTGCCATGACCTCGAAGGCCCAAAAAGAGGTTTACGATAAACTGCTCGAGGCCTACAAGAGCAAGCGAACTACCCCTGAAGGAACTGGAGGAGAGCGCCGACCGGATCAAAAGGTTGAAAGTCAAGAGAGAAACAAAGATTTGCGGGAGGAGAACCGGCCGCCGAACCGGCGGGCGCCGGCCTGGCGGCGCAGCATCTGCCGTGAATCCGTCCAGGTTCTCCAGGATGAGAGAAAACTAATCCCGCTTAGGGGCGGCGAAATACGCCTCGGCGTGATCTTTCCGCAATTTTCCCGCCTCGATGCCAAGATCATGATTGAAAGGGAAGTCTTGGCGGAAGAAGAGTTCATCCGGCAGGAGTTTGAGAAATTCGGTTTTCACCCCGAGATTCAGCTGGTTTCCATCGAGCCGGCGGATGAAGAAATTCAGCGGGCCGCAGACCTGGCGAGAAACTCAGAGGTGACCATCCTCTTCTGCTTCGACGCGCATCTCTATCCCTCCAACAGGAACCTGCTGGAGGCAATCCAGGAGGCCGCCGGGGAGCTGGTGGTTGACCTCTTACGCGACCCTTATGACGCGGTCTTGCTTAAAGCAGGGGTGGCCGGCCTGACCGATTTTGGCTGGAGGGCCTGCCAGATCAAGGCGGCCATTGCCAAAATCTGCGGTGCGGCCTCGGCTTAGCGGGGAGTTGCCGGGGTGGGGGCGGTGGCGTGAGGTTGAGAAAAAAGTCCCGCCTGCGATCAGGGATTATCCCGGATCAGACCTGAGGGGTGGGCTTGACTCAGCCCGGAGAACCCGCAGGCGTGGCCTGAATAGCTGATCAGCTGCCAAGAAACCAGCAATATCGCCAACCACACTAAAGTTACCATAGATGATCTTGAATAACGAAACCCTGCCAACTCCGCTTGGAGAGCGTATCGAAGCTGGTAAATTGCTGTCAAACCACGAGAACTTTTATCCATAATCTTCCTGGGCGTCCCCTTTCCCCTTGGTAAGATTCAGGGGAGAGGCGGGCCGGCAGAGATCGCGCCAGCTTTTGATGCTCCGCCTGGTTCTGAGCCCGCGTTAACTCGCTTCCCTATCGAATTGACCGCGTTACCTTCGCATACCGGATTTCCTTATAACGATTACCCTTCACTCGTGTTTCGGGTTGACTTCCCGCCACGACATAAACCGGCTCAGCCCGTTCTCTCAGAGGCTTTACCACTTCTTGAACGTAGCCTTTCTTATCAGCGAGATAGCGCGATATGCCGTCATCTCCCACCGGACAAACGGCCTGACAATAGCCGCATTTATGGTTAAAGCCGAACATCATCCCCTGCCACAGGCTCATGGTCTCCCGATCCTGAAACCGGGCTCGGTATGCTTCCAAATCTTTAGACGCCAACAACGCCTCGACCCAATCAAGGCCGCCGGTCCAATCCCTATAGCTATGGATCGCGCAGGCCAGGAAATCGAAGGAGCCATCCTTTTGCACTGCCCCCGTCGGACAGACTGCTGCACACAATCCGCATTTGAGACAAGGATTTTGTTCGAGGCGCTGGTCATAGTGATCCACCTGAGCATTGATGAAAATCGAATTCAGCAGGATTGTGCTGCCAAACCGGGGAGAAAGGACCAGTCGGTTGAGGCCTATCATCCCTAGGCCAGCTTCCATTGCTATAGTCTTATGGCTTACATTCCAGGTCTTACCAGACCAGCGGTTCATATCCATGGGAAAGGCCGGATTAAGGATCACACCCCGAATATCCTGGCCATTGAGGCGGCGAATAATTTCACCGGAGATCCTGAAAAGCTCTTCTTCAGTTCCACGAATCACACCGTTGTATAAAGGGCGGGCCGGGCTTTGGACATTTTCCCGGTTCATCGCCCGGCTGAGAGAGATGATGCTTTTGGTCGCAGGGTAAACATCGAGAATCCCTTGCCTCTCCTGCGACAACTCCGGGCGGCCGATTTCCACGAATCCCACTTCATCGGCGCCGGCCTCCAGGCAGATTTGCCGGACCGCCTCGGCTGAAAATGTATTCGATGTAGTTACGGCTTGCTGCGTTGCCATACTCTTGGCCTCCGTACAAATGGTTTTTTGTGGGCATAAGCCAGGCCCATGGCCGCATCCGCAATGGCGCACAGGATGCCGCCATGCACCGTCCCCTGGGGACTGCGTGTCGTTGGCCCGCCACCAGTTCGATCACCACCCGGCCAGGGCGAACGGCAGCCAGCTCCATGCCGATGAGTTGGGCCACGGGAGGGGTGGGAACCTCACCGGCCATCATTTTCTGACAATCATGCAACCTGGTGCCGCCGTATTGAGCCTCTCTCAAGGCTCGCCCCTTATATGTGTATATGCACATATATCATGAAAAAAATTACTGCCTGCGGGCCAAGGAGATCATCTCCGACAAGTCGCCCAGGAGATTCTGCAACCTTTCTTCACCCAGCCCTTTGCGGACCCGTTCCTGTGCTTCTTCCCATAAAGGTATTGCCTTAGTCAGGACTTCCATCCCTACAGCAGTCAGATTAATTTCCCGCTCCCGGCGGTCTTCCCCGGGCTTGACAGTGATTAACCCCCGTTTCTTCAGGATCTGTAGATTCCTGGTTAATGTCGTACGGTCCATCACCGTGACCTGAGATAGGTTGAGCACGGTCACCGGACCCATTACCCGGGTAGCCATAAGCAGGGAGAACTGGGTAGCGCGCAGGCCACTCGGCCGGAGCACTTCCTCGTAAAGTTTGGTAATGGCCCGGGCGGCTTTACGCACCTTAAAGCAGGCGCACGTCCGACCGATTTCTTTGCATTCGCCTATCTCCAGCGGTTTGCAGTCCAATGATTGCATAATAGGAGTATATACACATATATTGCGGTGTCAAGAAAATTTCAGACTTACCTGTTATCGTTTGCTTGTCGAGAACGAAACTTCTCAGAAATTCAAAATAGTTGGAGCTACGATCTGCTTATCGTCATGGGTTTTGGTTGGGGGGGAGGGGCGGCATCGAGGGGTCGGGGCAAGACAGATAGTTAGATTATCAGGTTGTGGAATACTCCCGGCGCGAAGGGATGATTTCCGTCTATCGCAAGTTCGCAAGATCCTTCACTCCGTTCAGGACGACAAGAAGAACTCAGGTTTTCATAACCTGCCAGGACAGAGACGAAAAACCTCTGGTGGCCGGGGGAGCGGCGGGGCTGCCGGGGTTTATTTGAACCACGACGGCAGGAAGGCGGGTTCGGGGTAGGGGAGGGCCAGTTGGCTCAGGGTCTCGCTCGGCCTCCTGGCCCAGGATCAGGCGCAGGAGGGAGAAGCCTTCCTTCTCCGGGTAAACGGCTTCTACCTTGCCTTTGATGCCGCCCAGGCGCCCGGCCTTGCTCGATGGCGTCGGGGAGGTTGCCGAACTCATCCACCAGGCCCGACCTGCTTGGCTTCCTCCCCGGTATAGACCTGCCTTCCGCCAGGGTCTTGAGCTTGTCCAGGGGGATCTTGCGGTTGCGGGCCACGTCGCTGAAAAACTGCTGGTAGATGTTGTCGATGAGACCCTGGAGATAGGCCTTATCTTCCGGGCTCATGGGGCGGAAGGGCGAGCCCACGTCCTTGTAGCGCCCGGCCTTCAGGTTGAAGAAGTCCAGGCCGATCTTCTTGGTCAGGCCCTCGACGTTGGTGAACTGCATGATCACGCCGATGCTGCCGGTGGCGGTGCCCCGGTTGGCCATGATGAGGTTGGCGCCGGAGGCGATGTAGTAGCCCCCGGAGGCGGCCACGGTCCCCAGGGAGGCCACGATCTTTTTCTTGGTTCGGACCTTCTCCACCTCCCGGAGGATCTCCTGGGCGGGCCCTACGGCGCCGCCCGGGGAGTCGATGCGCAGCACGATGGCCTTGATGCCGTCGTCGTCCCGGTAGCGGTCCAGTTGCTTGATGATGGTGCGGGAGTCGGTGAGGACTCCCTTGATCTCCACCACCCCGACCCGCTCCCGGGTGGCGAAGAGACTGCCTTTCCCCAGGAGCGCCAGGACTACCCCGGAAAGTCCCAGGAAAAAGAGGACCACCAGGGTGGTGACCAGGCAACCGGTCCACAGAGGGCGCGATTTCATGATGCCTTAGTCGTTATCTTTGCCCTGTTTCTCTTCCAGGGTTTCCCGGATCAGATCCCCGATGTTGGTGGTGGCTTCGGTGCGGGAGTGGATGTAATCCCGGTAATGGGACTGCTCCTCGTCGGTCTCCAGCTTCCGGATGCTCAAGCCGATGCGGCGTTCCGTGGCCGAGGCTGTGGATCACCTTGGCCCGGATAAGGTCGCCCACCTTGAGGGCCGCCATCTTCTGCTTATCCCGGCTCTGCTCCGAGATATGGATCAGGCCCTCGATGCCTTCCTCCACTTCGACGAAGAGGCCGAAGTCGGTGATGTTGGTGATGGGGCCGGAGACCACGGAGCCCACCGGGAAACGCTCGTCGATGGTCTGCCAGGGGTTGGCGGCCAGATCCTTGATGCTCAGGGAGAAGCGCTCGTTGTCCTTGTCGATGTAGAGGACCTTGGCCTGGATCACCTGGCCCTTCTTGAATAACTCCGAGGGGTGCTTGAAGCGCTTGGTCCAGGAGATGTCGGAGATGTGCACCAGGCCGTCGATGCCTTCGTCGATGCCGATGAAGATGCCGAAATCGGTGATATTCTTGATTTTGCCTTCGATGACCGAGCCCACCGGGTATTTTTCGCCGATGACTTCCCAGGGGTTGGGCTCCACCTGTTTCAGGCTCAGGGAGATGCGCTTCCGCTGGGGCTCGACCTCCAGGACGGTGGCTTCCACCACGTCGCCCACGCTCAGCACCTGGGAAGGATGGCGCACCTTCCGGGTCCAGGACATCTCGGAGATGTGGATGAGCCCTTCCACGCCCGGCTCCAGTTCCACAAAGGCCCCGTAATCGGTGAGGCTGACCACCTTGCCGGTGACCGGGGCGCCCAGGGGGAATTTTTCGTCCACCACGGTCCAGGGGTCCGGCGGTGAGCTGCTTTAGGCCCAGGGAGATGCGCTCTTTTTCCAGATCGAAGCTCAGGACCTTGACCGTGATGGTGTCCCCCACCTTGAAGAGGTCGGCGGGATGGCGCACCCGGCCGTAGGAGAGGTCGGTGATGTGCAGCAGCCCGTCCAGGCCGCCCAGGTCCACGAAGATGCCGTAATCGGTGATATTTTTGACCACGCCTTCCACGATCTTGCCTTCTTCCAGAGAAGCCAGCAGGGTGGTTTTGGCTTCGTTTCTCTCACCTCTCCAGCAGCACCCGGCGGGAAAGGACGACGTTACGCCGTTTGCGGTTGAATTTCAAGACCTTGAAGGTGTAGCGCTGGCCGATGAGATGGTCGGTATGGCGCATGGGCGCCAGGTCCACCTGGGAGCCGGGCAGGAAGGCGATGATGCCTCCCAGGTCCACGGAAAGGCCCCCCTTGACCTTGGCCACGATGGTGCCCTCGCACTTCGCCATCGTCGTGGTAGGCGGAACTGACTTCTTCCCACACCTTGATCTTGGAGGCTTTGTTCTTGGAGAGCATGAGCGCGCCTTCTTCATCTTCCCGGCTCTCCATCAGGGCTTCCACATCCTCCCCCACCTTGGCGGTGACTTCCCCCTCCGGGGTGGTGAATTCGTGGATGGGGATCTGGCCTTCGGACTTGTAGCCGATGTCCACCATGACGTAATCCTTGGTGATGGACACGATGCGGCCCTTGACGACTTCCCCTTCCTGGACTCGCCTCAAGCTCTCTTCGTAGAGTTCGCTCATGGATTCCATATCCGGCATCTCGGCGGATTCTGCCTGGGATGCGGATTCGGACTCCGAGGTGGCGACCTCTTCGGTTTGCGGCCGGTCTTCGTCAAATTCCTCCGGCGGGTGTGGTTAGTCAGTTCGTTGTTTTCCATACCGTCCATGTTAGCCCCCTTAGACAAGTTTACTTGGTTTAGATTCCAACCTGCCGGATCAATGCCCTTGATCCTGGCCAGGCACTGCTGTAACACAGTTTCGATGCTCAAATCGGTGGTATCGATGACGCAGGCGTCCTCGGGGACGCACAACGGCGCCTCATCCCGGGTTTCGTCCCTGCAGGTCCCGGGCGGCGATGTCCGCCATGGTATTGACCAGAGAAGGCGGATCGCCCTCGCCCTGCCACTCCCGGCGCCGGCGTTCCGCCCGGGTGGCCAGGGCCGCAGAGAGATAAAATTTATGATCGGCCCCGGGAAAGACCACGGAGCCCTGGTCCCGGCCTTCGGCCACCACTCCGCCGTTTCGGGCCAGATGGCGCAAGCGCTCTGTGACCCACTGGCGCACCAGGGGCCGGGTTGCCACCCGGGAGGACCCCCGGGTCACCGCAGGAGACCTGAGGCCCTCGCTCACCTCGACGCCGTCGATCACCAGGTGAAATCCCCGGGAATCGGCGGTCAGCTCCGGGGCAAAGTCAGCCAGGAACGCTGCCAGGGCCGGGTCGCGGTCCAGGTCCAGCCCCAGCTGCTGGGACTGCCAGGCCACGGCCCGATAGAGGGCGCCGCTGTCCAGGTAGAGATACCCCAGGGATTGGGCCAAGAGGCGGCCCACCGTGCTTTTGCCGGCGCCGGCCGGACCGTCGATGGTGATGATCTGCCGATGGCCCACTCAGCCGCCCGACCCCAACACCTTGTGTAATGCTTCCAGGAACCGCCGGTTTTCCTCGCGGCAGCCCCATATTGACCCGGATATAGTCGGGGAAACCGTAAGCGTCCATGGCCCGGATGATGACCCCCTCCCGCAGCATGGCCTGAAAGACATCTTGCCCCGGCCTGGGGCACCCGGATGAGCACGAAATTGGCCTGGCTGGGGATAAACGCCAGCCCGAGGCGGGTCAGCCCCTGGTAGAAGTAGGCTTTGCCGTCGAGCACCAGCTCCCGGGTGCGGGCCAGAAAATCGGCGTCCTGCAAAGCCGCCCGGGCCGCCACCTGGGCCAGGCGGTTGACGTTGAACGGCATCCGGAGGCGGTTGAGGTAGTCCATCAGTTCGCTGGGGCCGAAGCCGTAGCCGATGCGCAGGCCGGCCAGGCCATAGGTCTTGGAAAAGGTGCGCAGCCCCACCAGGGGGCGGTCTTCCGACAGGTATTCCAGACTGGAAGGCACTTGGGGATCATCCGCAAAGTCAATATAGGCCTCATCCAGGACCACGGTAACGGTGGCGGGGACTGCGGCCAGGAAGTCTTCCCACTCCTGGCGCCTGAAGGCGGTGCCGGTGGGATTGTTGGGATTGCTACAGGATGATCAGCCGGGTTTGGGGGGTGACCGCCTGGGCCATGGCCTTGAGGTCCACCCGCAGGTCGTTCAACGGCACCGGGCGGAAAAAGCCGCCCACGGCCTGAGTGAGGAGGCCGTACATCAAAAAGGTGTGGGTGGTGCTCAGCACTTCGCCCCCCGGGGGCACCAGGGCCCGGACCAGGAGGTCCAGGACTTCATCGGAGCCGTTGCCCAGGATCAACTGCGGAAGGCAGGATGCCGTGGTGCCGGGCCAGGTCTTCCTTGAGGTAATAGGCGTGGCTGTCGGGGTAGCGGTGCAGGCTCTCGAGATTGTCCCGGATGGCGGCCAGGGCCAGGGGAGACGGCCCCAGGGGATTTTCATTGGAGGCCAGCTTGATGGCATCGGTGAGTCCCAGTTCCCTTTCCAGTTCTTCCAGAGGTTTGCCGGCCTGATAGGGCGTAAGTTCGGTGAGATGAGGCAAGACGAGAGAGGTAAAGGGGACTCTGACCATATAATATTGATTACCAAGTGTTTCCGGAGCCTGGGGAGGCTTGGGTAAAGGGAAAAAGAGAAAAGAGGACTGCAGCAGCAGGCGCTAGGTTGAGTGGAAAATTCAGACCAGACTCCCTCGCCAGGACTGCCGGGGTCCCAGGCGGGTTTGTCTCCTTTACCCTATTTCAGCTTTGATTCAAACCGGTTACTCTTGGGCCCGACTCCTTTGCTGTCTGATTTTTGCTGATTTATCAATTAACGTTACTTTTATACCCCAAGTTGTTAAGAAAATCAAGTGATTTCGAGACCGGCGGCAAAGTTCCTGGTTACCCCGGGAGTGAGAGGTTGCTGTCAGAGAATCAGATGCCTTAAGGAGTGCCAACCACCAGGAATGGTCCAGAGGTCCCCGGCAAAATGTGGATCGGCGCAGTTAATCAAGGCCTTTACCTTTTGTCCCTCAGTAGAACCCGCCCTGAGGCTCGAGAAAAAGAGGATATCTCCTCTGAGGCATTTCAGGCGGGCTATCTCCCCATTAATTTACGTAATTCAGGGAAAAATATAATGATGATGATAATAATATAGATAACCGCGGCAATAAAGATTAAAAGACAAATGGCCAAAAATAACAATATGATGAGAGCCAGATAGCGCGTATCCGGGGCCCGCATCTGATCTTGCCAGATTCGGTAACAATACTTCATGGGGATGACGCTGATTAAACTCGCCGCCAACCCAAGAACCAGGTGATCTAAAATGAAAAACACCAGGGTGAAGAAAATATTCTGAAGCATGTTGATCCGCTGATGGCGAGGTTACTGGTAAGGTTCGGCTGGCCCGGTCAAAGAGGTTGTTAAAGACCCTTGAACCTAAGCAAAAGCTGCCTAAGGCTGAGAATATAATCCTTGCAACCACGTAAAGGTGGGGAACGGAGGTTTTAAGTCCCCATTGATTAAAGGGTGATTTTAAAGGTAATTCCAGGCGGTTACCAAAATCCCCCCTGCCCCCCTTTAGAAAAGGGGGGTGATTCTTCCCCAGCTTACGCTCTTTCGGTTGATTGAAAATGACGCCTAAAATCGGTTCTGAAATAGCTTCTGGTCCCGGACCTGAACTGTGACGACTTTGGACTTGCGAGCCCGGCTGCTAGTACGAAGCATGATAGCATAATTCTTTTGTCGAGGTCTTTCCCCACCGCTATGAGCCTGCCGGGCCCGCGGGGCGTTGAGTCTGGCCGGATCGAAACCGCGCAGACTCCCTGAGCCGCGGCGCCGGGCCAGGAACGGGCCGCTCCCGGGTCATTTTCTCCGGGGCCCGCTCCCTAAGGCGTTGACCTCGGAGGACATAATTGTTAGGTTAGATAAGGCTGATCCAGGCGGGAGGAGCCATGCTGAAAGCCAATCTCTACGTGGACCGAATCGATATTGCGCCCTACCTGACCCCGGAGGAGTGCCAGGGGCTGGGGGGGCCCGATTGCGCCCAGGTGGCGGCCCGGCTGAAGGACGGCAGCCTGGCGCCCGAGGACTGCCGTACATCTGAGCCCGGCGAAGCGCTACGCCCTGTCCCTGGCCGTGCGGGCCTTGGAAGTCCTGCCGGTGGTCCAATCTCTGGAGTTGCCCCGGCCGGTGCCGCCGGACCTGTTCGAGATCAACGAGCCCGGGCCCGACTCGCCGCTGCTGGTCACCGGCAACAGCGAATTCACCCTGGCGGTGGTCACCGGGCTCCTGGCCCTGACCGTCAGCCCGTTTTATCTGCTGGTGGTGGATACCCGGGGGGACACGGTGGACATGTCCATGATCTATCGCAGTTTCACCCCCCAGCGCCTGGACCAGGGGCTGACAGCCCATCGCCTGGCATCGAGGCTCAGGCGCCGGCAGCTCATCATCCCCGGGGTGCGTGGTCCCCTGAAGGCGGAACTGGCCGCCTACACCGGCTGGGATATCCGGGTGGGGCCCATCTGCGTGGCGGAGTTGCCCCTGTTCCTGGGGGAAGACTGCCTGGCAGCCGCCGGAGGGGTCCTGAGGGCGAACTCGGGAATTTTTCGCCCGCCGTTGCCCCCGGCCCCAAGAAGACTTACTATATGAAGGAAAATGTGCGTGCAGAGAGGCGGTTGATGAAGACGATCCTGGTGGTGGATGACGACGAGGCGATCCGGACTCTTCTGCAGGAAGAGCTGGAGGACGAAGGCTATAAGGTATTGATCGCCACCAATGCCCGGGATGCCCTGAAAATGGTGGCAGAGCGAAGCCCTGGACCTGGTCATTTTGGACATCCGCATGCCCGGCATGGACGGGCTGGAGGCCCTGCCCCGCATCCTGGGGCTCAAAGAGGGCCTGCCGGTGATCCTGAATACCGCCTATTCCCAGTATCAGGAAAGCTTCATGAGCTGGGCCGCGGACGCCTATGTGGTGAAATCTTCCGACCTCACCGAACTCAAAGCAGAAAGTCAAAAAACTGGTAAATAAATGACGGACTCGTTGCAAGAAACTCACCACCATCATCATGGCCGGCGGCAAAGGCGAACGCCTCTTTCCCCTGACCCGGGACAAGGCCAAGCCGGTGATCACCTTCGGCGGCCTCTACCGGATTCATCGATTTTACCCTGTCCAACTGCCTCAATTCGGGCATCCGGCGCATCTACGTGCTCACCCAGTACGGCAGTTTTTCCCTGGACCAGCACCTGCGCCAGGCCTGGGACATCATGCACCCGGACCTGGGGGAGTTCATCTACTCCATGCCGCCCCAGCAGATCATGGTGAGCCGCTGGTACCGGGGCACCGCCGACTCCATCTACCAGAACCTCACCCTCCTGGAGAGCGAGCGCCCGCAGCAGGTGCTGATCCTCTCCGGCGATCACGTCTACAAGATGAACTACCGGGAGATGCTGGACTTTCACCTGCGACCGGGGCGCCGACCTCACCGTGGCCGCGGTCATGGTGCCCCGGGTGGAGGGCAGTTCCTTCGGCATCCTCAAGGTGAACGAGGCCGGGGAGGTGGAAAATTTCCTGGAGAAACCCGCCGACCCGCCGGGATTGCCCGACAATCCCGACATTTCCCTGGTATCCATGGGGGTCTACATCTTCAATGCCGGGATCCTGGTGGAGGAGGTCATCAAGGACGCCAAGAACAAGACCAGCAAGCACGATTTCGGCGGGGACATCATCCCCCAGATGGTGGGGCGCAAAAAAGTCTTTGCCTACAATTTCCAGGACCCGGCCAGCGGTACGCCCCAGCTACTGGCGGGATATCGGGCTGTTGGACGCCTATTTCAAGGCCCACCAGGACCTGCTGGGCCCCGCGCCCATTTCGAGCTATTCGATGCCGACTGGCCCCTGCGCAGCCGGCCCCAGCTCTTTCCCCCCAGCAAATTCATCACCAGTGGCGAGCCGCGTGGCCGTGGAGGACTCCCTCATCGCCTCGGGCTGCATCATCGAAGGCACGGTGGACCGGTCGGTCCTCTCCCCCGGGGTCGGTGTGGGAGTCGGCGCCACGGTGGTGCGAAGACGCCATCCTCTGGGACGGGGTGGACATCGGCCCCGGGGCCAAGTCAGGCGGGCCATCATCGAAGAAGGGGTGCGGGTGCCCGCCGGGCTTCCCATCGGCTAGACCCCGCAGTGGGACGCCAACCGCTTCCACGTCACCGAAAACGGCATTGTGGTGGTGCCCAACAACGCCGTCATGGAAGGGGCCTGAGGCCTTGTCTTCCATGGCCGCGGCCGCCAAGGGTTCTCTGACCCCCACCCGGCTTTACCTGGTGCGCCACGGCCAGGTGGCCGACGGCCACACCGACCGGTATCACGGCAACAACGACATCGGCCTGTGCGACAAAGGGCGTGCGCCAATTCGAAGACCTTGGCGGCGCAGCTTGCGCCGCGTGGCTCTGGCGGGGGTCTATGCCTCGGACCTGACCCGAACCCAGACCGGGGCCGAAATTATCAGCCGGGGCCGGGACCTGGCGCCCCAGACCATCCCGGAATTCCGGGAAGTCCACTTCGGGGTCTGGGAAGGCCTGAGCTTCACCGAGATTGCCGCACGCTACCCCGCCGAACTCGAGGCCCGCTTCCGGGACCTCACCAGCTTCCGGATCCCCGGGGGCGAAAGCCTCACTGGACGTGAGTTCCCGGGTCCTGCCCCGGCTTAACGAGCTCATCACCCAACACCTTCAGGAGGCCTTTATCATCGTGGCCCACGCCGGGGTCAACCGGGTCATCCTCAGCGAGGCCCTGGGCCTGTCCCTGGAGCCACCTCTTCCGCCTGGACCAGAATTACGGCTGCCTCAACGTCATCGACTATTTCCCGGACATGGCCGTGGTGCGCCTGATCAACGGCGGCGTCAACGGCGTGGCCGCGGGATAGCGAGCGTCATCCCCGCCAAGGTCCACACCGCAATCCCGCAAGTCATTTCCTCAATTTGCCGACTAAGGGCAGTATTCTTGTAGGGGCGGACCTGTGTGTCCGCCCTTTTTGAGCTCTGGGCGAAGCTATGGTGTCATCCCGAGCGAAGAAAAAAATTTGTATTGGCTGGTAGTTATGAGATTCTTCGGTTGCTGGGCTCCCTCAGAATGACAGGCAAGGGGACTTTCGCTGAGGTCCTACCCCGTCCTCAGCCCCCGCCTCAGTCGGTCTGGAAGAATTTGGTGGAGCGGCGGATAACCGCGGCTATCTTTTGGGACCCCTCCGCGGACAGGAGGGTGGGCAGCAAACGGTAACTGAACTTGAGGAGGGCCAGGTCGTCGGTCTTGAGGTCTGCCAGGGCTTCGGCCTCGAGATCGTAGGCCTCGAGAAATACCGGGTCGAAGACCAGGCGGCGGAATCTGTCCAGGTCATAAGCCAGGACGGCAAAGAGGTCTTGGGTCAGGGCGTCGACCACGGGGGGCTCAGCCAGTCCGGCTTTAAGGAGGATTTCCAGCCATTCCCGGCGCCCCTGGTCATATTCGGGAAATCCCTGGTCGGCCATCCAGGCGGCCACCGTCCATTCGTCCCCGGTTTCGAAACCCCGGCAATAGTCCAACCGGCGGCAAAAGTAATGGTCTTCGACGCCGTCCGGGGTGAGCCGGCTGCCCATGGTGAGGGGAAAGAGACGGCAGGCCGCGGGGCGATGGGCATAAACCGTGCAGCCCTGGGCCCCCAGGAAGGGGCAGCCCCCCTCCGCCGACCGGAAGGCATCGATAAAGACCAGGGGCAGGTTGGCATGCGGTTCGATCTCCTGCCGGGTATAGCGCTCCAGCACTTGCCCGGAAGTGATCCCCAGGGCCTGTTTCAGACGCAGGAGGTCATAAGGGCTCAGGATGATGGTGGGGGAATGGCAGCACTGGTTGAAGCAGGGCAACCCGGCCTGGCAACGGAACGTGAAGCTGCTGCCCAGGGACAGGCTTTCCTGTTCTTTCTGCTGGTATATCGACACCGTTGCCGGTGGATCGGCAGCCATGGAATCGGAGACCTCCGGGGTCAGAGTTTTTTTCTCACTACCTGATTTTCATAAATATGGCCATGTTTCGGCCCCCCTCATCCTCCCCCCTCTCCCCCCGAAGCGGGGGGAGAGGGGGTAAGTAAGGCCGCCGGATTGGTTATGAAGGCAGGGCATCCCAGCGGTCCCGTCTTTTCCTCTCTCTCCCAATGGGGAGAGGTCAGGGTGAGGAGGAAGTCATCTTACGGAGTCAATCAATCCTTTACCGTATTTATGAACCACGGTACCCAGTCGCGGTCATCCCGGCAGCCTAAGCCTCGGGGACGGCTGCGCCAGGCTGCCTGGCTTTACCAGGGCAACAGGGTGAAGGGGCTGGAACCCTCGATGACCTCTCCCGGCCGCTGATTGGCAAGCTTCACGAACTGTTCGGCCCATTCCCTGATGATCTCCCGGCCGTTGGCATACCAGGTGAAGGCCCTGAAATCAATGATCCTGATTTTTTTTATCTGCCGGTCGGCGAACATGGCCAGGACGTCGCCGGTGGCCGAATCCTTCATTTTGGCCTCGAAGGCCACCGTGCTCTCGGCGCCTGTGGTTTTTTCCATAACCCGGACCGCGGCGCCGCCGCCATAGGGGGCATACTCCAACAAGCTGAGGGCCACGTTGGTGGGAACCAGTTCCGTGAGAGCCAGTTCAAGGGTCAGGGAATCTGGCTGTGGGGCCTCCACCACCTGATAATGGTGGGCAGGATCGTTGGCGAAGGCGGTTTTGAATTCGTCCCGCATGTATTGCGCCATCATGGCAAGATCTTCCTCCATCTGCCCCTGGCGGAAGTTCTGCTGCCACCAGTTGGACTCCAGAAGGTAGTGCGTGTTCACCGGCGCGATGTAGATGCTCTTATAGCGCTTGAAATCCACGCCCGCCTTGAACCAGACCTTCTGGAAGGGGAGGTCGGCCCGGGGGGCCATCTGTTCCATGGGCACAAAGCCCGCGCCCTTGGAGGGGGATGCCTTCAACGCCGCGCAGCCGGTCATCATGAGGCTGAGTCCCATCGTGATCGCTACCAGAATTTGTAACACGCGCTGACTCTCCTTTAAGATGGTTTTGCGGACCTCTCTCCCCGAGTTAACCTCAACCAGGTTATCCTGTTTGTAGCCGAATTGTCCTGGGGGAGTCAAGACTTCCGAACCTCCAGGGAAATATTTTTTCCAAAAGTTGGCCTGCCACACTCTAAGGAGAGGGCGGGGGCGGGGGTGAAATTGCCGGGCGCGCCTTTATTCCATCCCCCTCCTCCAACCCCCTCCCGCCAGGGGAGAGGGAGTTATTGGGGCTGACATTTTGCACGGTATCTGGGGACACGATACGAGAACCTCTGGCAAAAGCTGTCTCAGGCTGTAAATCCGTTCCATAAAACAGTTAAAGGTTAGGGACCGAGGTTTTTAAGTCCCTCTTTTTTAAAGGGGGATTTAGGGGCAATACGGTTCACTTAAGGTTCTTTTCTGAGGAATTGGTGGATAGTGTCCACCTTACCTTATCTGCGTGTCATGCTGAGTGAAGCGAAGCATCTCGTATGGAGAGATTCTTCGGTCACCTCCGGCTCCCTCAGAATGACCAAAGCGATGAATTCGCACTTCCTCTCAGTCCTTTAGTGAACAGCATTGGATTTAGGGGGTTATCAAGCGCTTATTAAATCCCCCCTGCCCCCTTTAGAAACGGGGGGTAATTTTTCCCAACCTAGGCTCCTTCGGCTGACTCCAAATGATACCGGAAATCAGCTGTGAAAGGCCTTATAGTTTACGACCTGCTTCAGATAGCTCCACCAGGACAGGAAAAATTACACGGCTTCGCCGTCTCTTCTGCAAATGGTCCAGAGGAATTCGCCCAGGCCGATTTGCCCCAGGCCATAAGAAGCCAGGACCACCTGGCCGATGGCCACGTAACCGGTGGCGACCTGCCCACCCCCAGCACCAGGCCCCCGGCGATCTGGGCCAGGACGACGCTGCCGATGAGAAACTGGCCGAAGCCGAACAGGAGGCCGACCCCGAATTGGGCCACGGTGACCAGGCCCAGGCCAAACTGGCCGATGGCGACAATGTCTTTGGCCACGCGCCACTTGCCCCGGCTATCTTTGCCGAAGGCAATGTGGACCAGGGGGTAGCCCCCGTAGGTCCGAGCGGATTGCCATTCAAACCCAAAGCCGGGGTACGAGGGGGCGACAGCCAGGGGGGTGCCGCACCGGAGGCAGACCCGGGTCTGGCTACTCACTTCGGCGCCGCATCCCCGACAGGTCAGGGCCACGAGACGGAAGTCAATCCTGACGGTTGATCAGGGCCGCCAGGTAGCCGGCGCCGAAACCGTTGTCGATATTAACCACGGCCAGGCCGGTGGCGCAGGAGTTGAGCATGGCCAGAAGCGCGGCCAGGCCGCCGAAAGAGGCGCCGTAGCCCACGCTGGTGGGCACCGCGATTACCGGCCGGTCCACCAGCCCCGCCGACGACGCTGGGCAGCGCTCCTTCCATGCCCGCCACCACGATAAAGCAGGTGGCCTGGGCCAGCAGTTCCTGGTGGGCCAGGAGGCGGTGCAGGCCGGCCACCCCCACGTCATAAAGGGCTTCGGCCCGGTGCCCCATGATTTGGGCGGTAACCAGGGCTTCTTCGGCCACGGGGATATCCGAGGTTCCGGCCGAGATTACCAGGATCAAGCCCCGGCCCCGTTCGGGAACTTCGCCCCGGCTAAGGGTCAAGGCCCGGGAATCAGGATAATAACGGGCCTGGGGGAAGTCAAGGGAGAGCGCCGCGGCCGCCTCGGGGGCCAGGCGGGTCACCAGGACGTGGTCGGCCCGGGCGGTCAGCGACGTGAGGATGCCCCGGACCTGCTCCAGGGTCTTGCCTGCGGCGAAAACCACTTCGGGGAAACCCTGGCGAAGCTGGCGGTGGTGGTCCACCCGGGCGAAGCCCAGGTCTTCGAAGGGCAGGGTCCGGAGGCGTTCCACGGCTGCGGCTACCGGCAAGTGTCCGGCCTGGACCTCTTCCAGCAATTGTTGTAGTAGTTTGCTGTTCATGATTAATTCCTGCCCTCAAGGCCGGGGGGCCAGGCTGAGAACGCCGACCTTCGCTGGGTGATTTTTGATAATATCATTATTTTTGGGAAAATTGCCAACCGCTGGAGAGAGTTAACCCCCAAGGAGGCGCGGCCTTTATTTTTATCTCAGGGATAAGGATGAACCTGATATGCGGTAAATCCCTGGTAGTTAAGGCCTTGCCCAGAACCCAGGGCAAAACCTGTCTCAGGCGGCACACAGGTTCAGACCGACTGGTCATCGGGCGTCAGTTTGCCCTCCGTGGTCACCCGGTAAGTTCGTCCCCCCCAGGCGACCTGGTGGCCCAGGAAACTGGCGAGCCAGAGGCTGAAGGCGAGGAGGTCCTTGACGGGGAGGAGAGCCAAGGCCCCAAGGGGCAGTTCCCCCTTGAGGCAGCGGCGCTGGGAGAACCCGGCCAGGGTGCCCCGGAGGACCAGGGTGGCCGCGGCCAGCCCCCAGGCCCAGGGGGCCAGGCCCGAACCCAGGAGGATGGCGAGGCTGTAAACCAGGGCGTGGGTGATGCCGTAAGCCAGATACCCCCCCGGGCGGCAGACCCGGTAGGTGCGGGCCCAGCGGAGCTGGTGGGCCAGATAATCCGAGAAACTCATCTCGGGGTTGGCGGTCTCCACCACGTAAGGGAGAATTTTGACCTGGAGGCCGGCCTGGGCCACCCGGAAGCCCAACTGATAATCGTCCGCCAGGAAGTCGGCCAGGGGAGCCAGGCCGCCGATGGCGCTGAGGGCCTGGCGAGTCAGGGCCATGGTGGCCCCCAGGGCGAAGCGGATGCCCTCAACAACGTTAGGCCGCGGCCACCGATGGGATAAAGTCGGCGGCGATGGTCAGGGCCTCCAGGGCCGAGCCCAGGGTTCGGCCCGGGCCGGCCCGGTAGGGGCAGCTCACCAGGCCCACCCCGGGCTGCCGGAAGGCCGCGGCCACCTGGGCCAGGTAATCGGGGCCCACCATGACATCCCCGTCGGCGATTACCATAAGATCGTACCGGGCCCGGGGCATAAGCTGGCGCAAGGTGCTGATCTTGGGGTTGAGGCCCAGAACTTCCGGGCAGATGACCACCGCAGGGTCGCAGCCGGGATGGGCCCGGGACAATTCCCGGAGGAGGGGCAGCACCGGGTCATTCGGGTCCCGAACCCCAAAGAGCACCTGGTAGGGGTGGTAATCCTGGGTCAGAAAGCTCGCTAGGCATTCCCGGGAGAGGGGAGCCAGACCCTTGAGGGGCTTGAAGACGGTGATGCCGGGGCCGGTTTGGACCGGCGGGGCAGGGGGGGTGGGACGGAAAAAGCGCCCCAGAGATATCAGGGCCAGGAACTGGTAACACCATGACGATAGAAGGAGAAGAACCAGAAAAACCATGGCACCCATCAGGTTTCAGGCCGGCGCCGGCTCACGGCCCGGCGTAAGCCGCTCAAGATCATGGAGAAAAATGCCCGGCAGGGCCCCACTATCATACCATCTCCCCGGAAAAAAGACAGGGACTGAGCTTAAAGGTTGTCCTGGGCACTTGCCTTCAGCGCGACGCATCTTATATTAAACCAAAGGTCATAGGCGCGGCGGGGGTAAGAAATTCCGTCCCGGGGCTGTGTCGACCCGAAGTTACGGTAAAATTACCTGTAAAGAAAGGAGTCAAATGATGGCGGAAATCAACTGGCGGGACAACTGGGATTCGGCCCTGGAAGAGGCCAAAAAAGAAAATCGCCGCGTCTTGCTGGAACTGTATATGGACGGATGCCCCCATTGCGTGAAACTGCACAGCGAGACCCATGTCGACCCGGGAGTGATCCAGGAGTTAAACTCCAAGTACATTCCGGTGCGTCTGGACGGGCGCCAGAACATGGACATCGTCAAAAAATTCAACGTCACCGGGGCGCCCACCACCCTGGTTTTCGGGGCCGACGGCAAGGAAGTGCAGCGGTTTCCCGGCTTTTACTCGCCCTCGGACTACTTGGAACAACTGGAGAAAGCTAACTAACAGCCTCAGGCGAGGCCAGGGTGCAGGCTTCGTGGCGGTCTTCCGAACCGGCGCCGGATTCTCGGTATCAACGGTGCGGATCGCCGCCGGCAGCGCGGGTTATCCTGGCCCGGGCCGGGGGTATGCTTTTGGGCTGCCTGGCGGTTCGGACGGCATTGGGAGGCCGTCCCCGGTCAAGCGGCGGGGTAAAATGATCTAATCTTTCCATGGCTCTTTCTGAGTTAAGATAATAAGACAATTAAATTAACAGCTTTGCTATCATGCGCCGCTCCCGGGATGACAAAAATCGCGACTGGCAACAGCCGGAAAATTCATCCTGTGTGCGGTTTTCCCGTCTCCTCCCGGCTATTCTGGTTTGCCAAGCGCGGAATTTTTTTATAGTATAAGGCTGCACTTTGAACTGAGACCGCCGGTTCTGATGATCATTACCGCGTGTAAGGGGTTACATGACTTTTCGCGTCAAGTATGGACTTTCGGTCGTGGTGGTTTTGGCAATTTTGGCATTGGCCGCAGGATTTGCCGCAGGTCAGGAGGAGGAAGGCTTTGAAGTCTCCGCCCGCTCCTTTGTCATTATGGATGCCAAAACCGGCAAGATTTTACTCGCCCTCAACCCTCAGGTTTTTTATCCTCCGGCCAGCACCCTCAAGGTGATGACCGCGCTGTCGGTGGTGGAGCACCTGAAGATGGATGACAAGGTGACCGTCAGCGCCTATGCGGCGTCGGCGCCGGCGTCCAAGATCGGCATCAAAGCGGGAGAGACCTATACGGTGCGGGAGCTGCTCTATGCCCTGCTGCTGAACTCAGCCAACGACGCCGCCCGGGCCCTGGCGGAAAAGGTGTGTGGCAGCGAGCCGGCCTTTGCCCAGCAGCTCACCCAGGAAGTGCGGCAATGGGGCGCCTATCGCACCACCTGCGCCACCGCCAACGGCCTGCCGGCGGACAATCAATATTCCACCGCCCAGGACCTGGCCCTGATGTTTCGTCGGGCCATGAGCAACCCGGACCTCGCCCAGATTATGTCCACCAAGTACTACCCCATCCAGGGAGACCGGGAACTGAGAAATCACAACCGGTTCCTCTTCACCACGCCCCTGGCGGTGGCCGGGAAAACCGGGTACACCCGGGCCGCCAAGCACACCTATGTGGGGCAGTTCAAAAGCGGCGACCAGGAGATCATCGTCGCCATGATGGGCAGCACGAAGAAATGGGCCGACCTGCGCCCGCTAATTGAAAAAGGTTTCGAACTGGAGGGGACGCCCATCGCCAAGCTGCCCCCGGCGGAAGAGAAACTCTGGTTTGCCAAGGGCGGCAACGGCAAGACCCGGGCCGCCAAACGGTATGCCCGCAAGCGGCGGGGCAAGGTGGTGATGGGCTCCGCGGTATCGGGCCCGACCAAGAAAAAATCGGCCTCCAAGAAGAAATGCACCAGCCAGGCACGCTAGTCCCGAGGTGCCGGGGTATCTGCGGTTATGAAAGAAAAAGGCCTATTCAATAAAGTAAAAAACAAGCCCACCCGGCGGCGATTCGTGGTGTCCACCATCCGCAAGGACGAGAACTGCTTTGAGACCGCCGTCTTTGCGGCCAATTTTTTCTATCTGCCCCGGCACTGGGACCAGCCGGAACTCACCGTGACCTCTGCTACCCCGAAAGAGGCCTGGGACCTGCATGGCAAACTGACGGTCCGCTTCACCCACGAGTATCCTGCCCGCCTTATCCAGGAATACCAGGAAACTCCCCCAGGGGCACCTCCGCAAGATTAATGAGTCTTCCCGCACCGGAGGCTCGATTCTTCCCTAAGAAAATAGCTAACTATAGGGAATGCCAAAAGTTTTTTTCGTTAGGGCTCATGCTCAACAAACTAAAATCCCCCCTAACCCCCCTTGGTTAAAGGGGGAATTACGGGGAATTGCTTTAAAAGTCCCCCTTTGTAAAAGGGGGATTCAGGGGGATTTAAAAATCAGCACGTGGAATGAATTTATGGCAAAAGCCATAACCGATATTTTGGCAAGTATCGGTTTTTGACGAGGTGTGGCGGATTTGAGCTGGAAAAAATTGGACTCACGCCGGACATAAAAAGGGCAGGGCCATGGGTGACCCTGCCCTGCTTATTTTGCTTGGCAGGGAAAGCTCGTTAACTCTTCCTGAACCTGCTCCAGGCCCCCAGGCCCACGAGGCCCGAGCCCAGCAGCCAGACACCGGGCGGGATGGGAACCGGCTGAAAACCCCCTCCCACGCTGTCGGGTCCGATTATATAGTTGGAGGCGTAGGGGGTGTTGGTGGTACCGAAACCGGTGTTCCAAGCCGTGACCTTCACGTCACCGTCCTCCCCACCCTTAGCATAGAAATCCTGCCAGACGGGGGCATTATAGCTGAAGAAGGTTAAGCTCAGAGACGTACCATTTTCCGCAAACTTAATCCCGTAAAGTCCTGGGGGGGTGGGCAGGCCAGGGTTGCTCTTGCCATTGCTTACATCAGTGTAGGCGGATGGAATCAAGGTGCTGGTGTGGTTGTCCACGGTGCCCTGCCAGAATTGATAATCGGTTCCCGAGGGCGGCTGGCTCACCCCGATGATAATGTGGCTGATATCCTTTTTCGGCACGGTTACCGAGTAATCGTATTCATAAACAATAGCTCCAGATTGGTCGACCAGTTGAGTTACCGTCGAGGTAATCGCAAAGCCCGTGCCGGTGGCAGGGTCCCAGCCGCCGGTGGCAACTACCCCGGAAAGATTGGTGATGGTGTTGGTTGCGGTACCTCCCTCGAGGGGAACCGATACCATAGTGGCATCTGCCGCCAGCGGCAGGAGGAGCACCGCAGCCAGGGCCAAAAGTGCGATAAGATTTTTCTTGAGGGTGGGCATGGCGTTCTCCGTCAGTGATAAGCCGGTTCCTTTCCTGCGGCTGGCACTGAATCAGCGTTATCTACAATCCGGAAGTTTTCTCTCCCCTGGTGTGAGGGAACAAAAAAAACCGGATTGCCTCGTTCGTTTTTCAGGCAACCCGGCTATCTCGGCGATTATCGAGACCCGTGGCTTTCCGCCCCCGCCTCGCAGCGAGTTTGGCTTATTAATTCAGGGTGAATATATATAGCATGATGACAGTTTCCTGTCAAGTTGCTCTTTTATAAGAAGTAAATTTTTATTAATTAAATTTGCATGGATCAGAGGTAAGCGGATGGTGCAGTTACCCGACCACTTCGTTGAGCAGACCGGCGCACCGAGCGGAATTGCCACGCCAAGCTTCGCAAGCCCAACAGAGGATGATTGCTATCTCTACGGTCTTTAAGGCTTAATAACGAGGTGCATATATGGGTGTCACGGTCTATCTCAAAACCTGTTGGCAGGTTGATTTTTGGCCTTCACGGTCGGATTGTCTTTGGCCCCGATTCGACGGTGGTCGGCTCAACCCCTGGTTAATACCGTTAAACCTGGGGAGAGAGGCCGGCGGTTCCCCATCGCCGCCGCCCGGCCCGGCGGGCCGCTGGCGGTGAGGCGGCATCAGGCCAAATCCACCCGTTTGACCCCGGGGAGTTCGAAGACCTCTTGTAACACCTGGCGGTTAGGGTGGGACGTCCGGACCCGCAGGAGAAAGTTGACGGTGACTTCTCGCTTTTCCAGGTTCTTGCTTAAACCGAAATTGATTACCTCAAAGGCATGTTTGGCGATGATGTCCTGGATATGACTGAACTGGCCGGCCAGATCCTGGGAGACAACGGTCATTTCCTGATACCTGTCCTTTTTCAAGTGTTGCTCGAAAAACTTAACCCCCACCAACGAGACCACGGTCATACCCGCCACCACGGAGCCGTAAAGATAAAAGCCGGCGCCGATGGCTAAACCGATGGCGCACACCACCCAGACGCAGGCGGCCGTGGTCAGGCCTCGGATCGTGTCCTTATACCTGAGGATTACCCCGGCCCCTAAAAAACCGATGCCGGTGATGGCCTGGGCCGCAATCCGGCCGGGGTCGACCCGCAAGGCATCCTGGGGCAGTTTTTCCACCATCCCGTAGGAGAGATATTGTGACAGGACCATGATTAAAGCCGAACCGAGGCAGAGGATGAGGTAGGTCCTGATGCCGGCCGGCCGCCCGTGGACCTCCCGCTCGAATCCCACCAGAGCCCCCAGGAATGCGGCTAAAAGCAATCTTAACAGAATCTCCCCATGCTGAGGCTCCATGTGTCGGTCTCCTTTAAGATTGGGAATTCACCTTGCCGCGGATTATCGCACAATTTTGCCGGATTGGGGATTCCTGCGGGCCCTCGCCTCTGTACAGAGCTCCATAAATACGGTAACGAATGCCTATCTCCCGGGGGATTACTTCCCTCTCACCCTGACCCTCCCCCCCCTAAGGAGAGGGGATTATGAGGGGACGGATTTGCGGCCTCGCCATTAAAAAACCTGACGACTGCTCCTCATGCTGCGGGGTGAGGGGGTGACATATGATATTAGAGCTATTGCCAAGAGTGTCTGCCGTTATGACACCTGCGCCAAGCACCCAAATCCCTCCCAAGCCCCCTTTTCTAAAGGGAGGAACTTGGCGGAATTACTCAGAAAGTCCTGCTTTGACCAAAGGGGATTGGGGGAATTTAAAAACCGCCCATGGGAAAACGGCTGGCAGGCCCCGGTGGAGGGGTGGGGGGTGAAGGTTTCAGGAGATGCCCCAGACCGCAATCCCGGCCTGGTCTGCGGTCTTAAGCATCTCAGGGCGATCGAAGATCAGGGTCTTGCCGGCTTCGATGGCCAGCACCGCGGCCTTGACCTCCCGCATGGCTGGCATGGTGTCCAGGCCCACGGCGGGCACGTCGAACCGGAGGTCCTGGCCGGGTTTGCTCATCTTGACCACCACGGCGCCGGGACCGGCCAGGGCGCCACCCCGGCGGATGGTCTCATCGGTGCCTTCGATGGTCTCCAGGGCCACCACCACGTGACGCCGCACCACCGCGCACTGGCCGATGTCCAGGCGGCCCAGCTCCTTGGCGGCCTGGACTCCCAAGCTGATGTCCTGCCAGCTCTGCCGGGGTGGGAGAGCGGCGGCTGAGGTGGCCGGCGGCCGGCCAGGAGGTCGTCCAGGAAGAGGGTGGAGGGGGCGATGGTGATGCCTTCGGCCTCCATCTCGGCGGCCACGGCCCGGAGGAGGCGGTCGTCCTGGCCGGCGCCGGCCCGGCGGACGACGCTCAGGGCCCGCCAGTCCGGGCGAAACTCCCGGAAGAGGCGGCCCCGGCTGATGCCGCCGGCCATGACGGCCCGCCGCACCCCGGCGGCTCTTGAAGATGCGGATCATCTTGCCCAACTGGCCCACGTAAATCCAGTGGAGTTCGTCCACCAGGGCGGCCAGGGCCGGGTCGGTCTCACCCCGGTGGGCCACCGCGATGACCGCGGCGCCCCTGCTGCCGGGCGGCCTGGGCGAACAGGAGAGGGAACTGGCCCTTACCCGCGATTAAGCCGATGTTCTCGGACATCCGCCGGGAGCAGGCCCCGATCCGAAGTCTCCAGAAAGGCCAGGAGGTGCCTGGACCTCCGGAGTGTGGGGCAATTCTTCTGTGATCCTGGTGATGGCCTCTTTCTGGTTCAGCTCCGAGAGGAACAGGAGCTCGTAGGCCCGTTTCAAGGACTGGAGGGAGGAGTCGGTAAAGCCGTGCCGTTTCAAGCCCACCAGGTTGAGGCCCACCAGCTTGGCCCGGTTGCCCACCGCCATGGCGTAGGGCGGCACGTCCCGATGCACCGCCGAACACCCGCCCACAAAGGCGTGGCGGCCGATATGGCAAAACTGGTGCACCGCCGAGAGGCCCCCCAGGATGGCGTAGTCCTCCACGGTAATATGGCCCCCCAGGGTGGCGGCGTTGGACATGATGACGCCGTTGCCCACCTGGCAGTCGTGGGCCACGTGGGTATAGGCCATGAACAGGTTGCCGTGGCCGATGCGGGTGACGCCGCCGCCGCCGGCGGTGCCCCGGTGGAGGGTGGCAAACTCCCGGATGGTGTTGCCGTCGCCGATGATCAGTTGGGTTTCCTCGCCCTGGAATTTCAGGTCCTGGGGAATTTCACCGATGACCGCGAACTGGAAGATCTCGCACTTGTTGCCGATGGTGGTGAAGTCCCGAATCACCACGTGGGGGCCGATGTGGGTGTCGTGGCCGATCTGCACCCGGCCCTGAATGATGCTGTAGGGCCCGACGGTGACCCCCTCACCCAGTTCGACGGTCTTATCCACCAGGGCGGTGGGGTGGATCTGGGCCATACTCATTCCTCCCCCTGAGCCACTGCGGCCATGAGCTCGCCCTTCAGCCACCAGGGTCTGGTCGACAAAGGCCTGGGCCCTCATCTTCCAGAATTTCTTGCCGCCGCGCACCGATTCAACGATGATGCCGCAATTGATCTCCCGGGACCACCGGCTGGCGGAAGCGCATCTTGTCCAGGCCCAGCAGAAAGAGGGTGGGAGTTACCCAGGTTCTCCGGGATGGACAAGCAGGGCCAGGATGCCCCCCACCTGGGCCATGGCCTCGGCGATGAGGACACCGGGCATGATGGGGCGGCCGGGGAAATGCCCCTGGAAAAAGGGCTCGTTGATGGTGACATTTTTCAGCCCCACGATGCGCTTGCCCTGCTCCAGGCTGATGATGCGGTCCACCAGGAGAAAGGGGTAACGATGGGGGAGAATTCGTTGAATTTCTTCCAGACTCAGGGTCTGCGGCGGGTTCATGGTTCCGGCTCCTGCTCCAGTCTGGCGGAGAGTTCGTTGACGTGTTGTTCCAGTTGTTTCATTCCTCCGATAGAGGTCCGGGAGTTTGGGGATATGGCCCATGATCTGGAGCCACTCCCGGTGCGGGCGCGCCGGATAGCCGGACATCGTCTGGCCGGCGGGAACGGAGCGGTGGACGCCGGATTGGGCGCCCACCTGGACCCCGTCTCCCAGTTCGATATGGCCGGTCACCCCCACCTGCCCGGCCAGGGTCACCCTCTTGCCCAGCTTGGTGGAGCCGGACACCCCCACCTGGGCCACCAGGAAGGAATAATCCCCCACCTCCACATTGTGGGCCAGGTGCACCAGGTTGTCAATCTTGACGCCCCGGCCCACCCGGGTGGCTCCCAGGGCTCCCCGGTCGATGGCGCAATTGGCGCCGATCTCCACGTCGTCTCCGATGACCACCGTCCCCAGCTGGGGGATCTTCACGTGGCCCGCCTCTTGCGGGACAAACCCGAAGCCGTCGGAACCGATCACCGTGCCGCTGTGGATGATGCACCGCTGCTCCCACCGTGCACCGCTCTCTGGATGGTGACGTTGGGATAGATCAGGGTGTCGGCGCCGATTCGGACCTCATCACCGATGACGCAGCCGGGCATGACGGTGACCCGGTCGCCCAAGTCGGACGCCGGCGCCGATAAAGACCAGGGGGGCGATGGAGACCTCCCGGCCCAGCGCCACTCCCGGGCCCAGATAGGCCAGATCGCTGATACCGGGCCAGCGCCGCACGGGTGGGGGCAAAGAGGGCCGCCACCCGGGCATAGGCCAGATAAGGGTGGGGCACGATGATCAGGGGCCGCGCCAGCCCGGCGTATTCCTGGGATACGATAAAAGCCGCGGCCCGGCTCTGATCCGCCAGGCGGGCGAACCGCTTCTGGGTGATAAAGGTAGATCTCCCGGGGCGTAGCCTGATCGAGGGCGGCAATGCCCTCAATGGCAAGATCGGCGGGCCCCTGGAGTTCCCCTCCCAGAAAGCCCGCCAGTTCGCCCAGGGTGTGAGTCATGAGGCCATCAGCCTCCGAACTTGGCTGCGTACCTTATCGGTGATATCCAGCTTGGGATCCATATAGAGGAGCCCGGCATTGCGCTTGTCCAGGACCATGTCCAGCTTTTCCTGCTGGGCCACGGACTTGCACCGCGGCCTTCCAGTTTCTGGAACAGGGGCGCCAGTTGCGATTCCTGGAACTTGTGCAGCTGCTTTTCGGCGTCGGCGCCCTGCTTTTGAAAATCCTGCATCTTCTTTTCCAGCTCTGCCGCTTTGCGCTTACGGGCATCTTCTTTCATCACGGATGACTGTTTCTGGAATTCCTCGACCTGTTTGGCCAGATCCTGGCGCCTTTGGGCAAACGGCTTGCCCAGTTCCTCGGATTTCCGCTTGATGGTGTCCTGGACCCGCTTTTCCTGCGGCTGACTTGGAGACCACTATCCATACCATCCACGACGCCGACTTTAAACTCGGCGGCCGCGGCCCACAGCGGCGTCAGAAGCAGATGCCGCAGTTAATAAAAGCCCCACACCTACTTTAGACATGTAAACCTCCTGGATTTATCAATCTAACAACGTAACTCCCCCGGCGGGCTTAGGCCTCGCCGGGAAAATTGGTCCTTGGTTCCATCAGGTTAGAATGACCCGCCCATGGTGAATTCCCAGGCACTGGATCGTTCACAGGGTTTTCTCGAAAGATTGTAACCCCATTCCACCCGCAGGGGGCCCATGGGGGAGAACCAGCGGAACCCGGCCCCGACGGTGGTGCGCAAAAACGGACCTACATCATTGGGGCCATAGACGTTACCGGCATCGAAAAAGACCGTCCCCGTGAGGCCCAGCTTTTTATAAAGCGGGAACCTGATTTCCTGGTTAAATTGCAGGAAACGAGTCGCCACCGATGCGGTCATTGGTGTTCGGGTCCCGGGGGCTGATTTCGGCATATTTAAAGCCCCGGATGGTGTCGATACCGCCCAGGTAGAACAGTTCGTAAGCCGGCATCTGCCCCCAACTCAACTTGTTCATCCCGCCGGCCCGGGCATGCAGCACCCCGACTAAATCCCATCTTTGAGCGGGAAATACCAGCCGGACTTCAGCTATATAGCGCACAAAGGCCGTATCGCCGCCCAACCCGGCCATTTCCACGGAGATGCTGTTGTCCGAACCCTTGGTGGGGGCAAACAGGGAGTCCCGGGAATCCCGCCGGATCACGAAAGAGGTGGCGCTGGTATTATGGATCGTGGCAGCCTGGACCAGTGCTGGGGAGCGTTGGGCACCAGGTTATTGAGGTTGACGTTCTCAAAGCGATACATCCAGAAGAGGCGGGTGTACTTCCATTTCAGGGGATGACTCAGGCGCAAGACGCCGCCCTTGCTGATCCGGTTGTATTCGGTGTATTGCCGCTCCCAGTTAAAGCGTCGATGCCGAGAGCTCAAGGGCCGGTCGAAGAGGTAGGGCTCCACAAAGGAGGCCCGGATCCGGTGGGAAATGGAACCGATGATCCCCTGAGAGCTTGACTTGCTGGCCCCGCCCGAAGAGGTTGTTCTGGCTAACCTCCACCATCCCCACCAGGCGGTCCTGGGTGCTATAACCCGCACCGAGACCGAAGGTACCGGTGGGCCGCTCCTTGACGGTGATCTTCAGGTTCATGTGGTCCGGAGCACTCCCCGGGGTGGTGGCGAAGTTCACATCTTCAAAATATTCCAGGCGCCGCAGGTTTTTGATGCTCTCTTTCAGGTTGGTGGCGGAGAACATATCCTGCTCGTAGACCCTGAGTTCCCGGCGAATCACCTTGTCCCGGGTTTTGACATTGCCGCCGATTTCGATGCGTTCGAAATAGACCTTTTTCCCTTGATGGATATCGAAGGTGACATCCGCCAGTCATCTTCTGGTTGTCTTCCTTGATGAGGGGGACGATGTCGGCATTGGCATAACCGTGGTCGGCGTAGAAATCGGCCAGGGTAGTGAGATCCTCCTGCAAGACCTCCCGGCTGTAGACCTTCTCCTTGGAAGTCTTCAGCATATTCACCAGCTTGTCTTTGTCTTCCAGGAGATCCCCCGTCATTTCGATCTTGCCCACGTGAAATTCGGGGCCTTCCGTCACGGGAATGGTGATATAGATCCATTTCCCCTTGATGTCGACTTTGGGTTCACCGACCTTGGCCTTGATATAGCCATGGTTGTAATAATACGAGCCGCGATTTTCTCCAGGTCACGTTCCAGGACATCCTGGTTCAGCTTGCCGGCGCCGGTGATCCAGGCGACGGGGGCAAAAAATCCCCGTTCCTTGGTTTCCATCACCTTCCGGAGTTCTTTGGAACTGAAGGCCTTGTTGCCCTCGAATTCGATCTCCTTGATGGCCATCTTGCCGCCTTCATCGACATGGAGCACCAGGTTGACTTCGTGTTCGCCCTGCCGGTATCAGTTCATAGGAGATTTTGGCTTCGTAATACCCTTTTTCCCGGTACGTCTGCTGGACTTTATTGATATCTTCCTTGATGGCGCCTTCCGAGGCCACGGAGAAAGGCTTGAGGTTCATGACCTCCAGGATTTTGTCCTTCTTCAATCTTATTGTTGCCCTGCACCATGATCTCGCGGATGGCGGGTTTTTCTTTCACCATTACGGTCAGGACTCGGCCTTCCGGGGTTTCGCTGACATCCATCCGGACGTCGGTGAAATAGCCCATCTTATAGATGGCTTTCAAATCCTCCCGCAGGTGGGCCGGCGTCAGGATTTCCCCTTCCCGGGTCTGCATCACTCCCAGGATGGCATCCTTCTCGACGCGGCGGTTGCCCTTGACCACGATATGGGCAACCCGCTCTTTGCCCAGAATCTTCAGGCTCAGTTCCTGGGCCATCTGACGACTGAGGCCGGATAGGGCGTGGAGTCCCGTCGCCTGGAGTTTCACCGTGGTGGGCCCTTTCCGGCCGCTCAGATCCACGACGGGCCTTCCAGGGAGAGGAGGTCCCCCACCTTGAGCAGGGTGCCCCAGATAGCCATATCGGCTCCCAGTTTCCGGCTGATTGCTTGGCCTGGGCCGTCATCCACGGGGCCCGTCAGTTGGGAGAGTTCCTTATGCAGGTCTTCCTGGGAAACCGGACTGAAGCCGTCGGCTTTCAAACGATCCCGGATTTCCTGGCTGACCTTTTCTCCCAAATAGCCCAGGGATTCCTTGCTGGTGACGGCAAAAGGGAAGACCGCAACTTTTTTAAAGACGATTTCCTGCTCCTGGGCCAGGGCTGGGACGCCTGCCGATACTAGCGAGCACACCAGGAGAAATAATACGATGAGGCGTTGTGCCACCTTATTCTCCCTGTAAAATTACTGCCTTGCCTTCCAGCAGGGTAATCTGCCGGTCAAGTACCCGGGCCATCTCCAGGTTGTGGGTGACGATGACCGAAGTGAGGCCCCGTTCGTGGTTCAGTTCGAGGATAAGTTCCTGTACCCGGCCCCCGCTCTTGGGATCCAGATTTCCGGTGGGTTCATCGGCCAGGAGTACTTCCGGTTCCAGCACCAGGGCCCGGGCCACCGCCACCCTTTGCTGCTCGCCGCCGGACAGGGTGGAGACGCGGTGAGTCAAGCGCTCTTTAAGGCCCACCCGGACCAGAATCGCTTCGGCCTGTCCCGGGCGACCGGTTGGGGCAGACGGGCGATGAGAGCCGGCATCATGACGTTTTCCAGGGCATTGAATTCGGCCAGCAAATGGTGAAATTGAAACACGAAACCCCACCTTGCGATTGCGAAAGGCCGCCAGGGACCGGTCATCCAGGGAGAAGATATCTTGGCCATCCCAGTGCACTTTCCCGGTGCTGGGGCGCTCCAGAGTCCCCAGGATGTGAAGCAGGGTGGATTTTCCCACCCCCGACGCCCCCACTACCGCCAGGGTCTCCCCCTGGCAAATATCCAGGTCCACCCCGGTAAGCACCTCTACCTGAATGCCGTTGTGCCTGAAGGTTTTGACCAGTCCCCGGAGTCTCGATCTTCACCGGGGTTTGAGAGGTTACATATTCTTTCATTGCTTTCCTAACGGTAAGCCACCTTATCACTTTCCCCCGGGAGCGTCAATGCAGGTTTTCGGTTTTCGGTGGCTCGTTTTCGCCCTTTTTGGCAACGTGGCATTAGGGGATAATTCACTGCAACGGTGGTTAAATTTTATCCTTTGAAAGCAAGCCCCGGCCCCATAAACCGCTGAGACCGGCGGGCCCTACCTTTACGGAACACCCCTCAGCCCTACTCATACCGGATGGCCTCCACCGGGTCCAGACGGGCCGCCTGCCAGGCGGGATAGAGGGTGGCGAAGAAGCTGATGGCCATGGCGGCGAAGATGATGGCCAGCACGTCCGGCCATTGGACCGTCACCGGCAGGGTAGAGATGTAATAGACATCCTGGGGCAGCTTGATGAACTGGTACTTTTTCAGGATGGCGCAGAGTCCCAGTCCCAGCCCCAGGCCGCCTATCGTGCCCAGGCTCCCGATGACCAGGCCGTTGACGATGAAAATCTGCATGATGCTCTGGCGGGTGGCCCCCATGGACTTGAGAATGGCGATGTCCCGGGTCTTTTTCATGACCATCATGAAGAGGGTGGAGGCGATGCCGAAGGCCGCCACCAGGATGATCAGGGTCAGGATGATGAACATGGCGATCTTCTCAAGCTTCAGGGCCGCGAACAGGCTGCGGTTCATCTCCATCCAGTTCTTGGTGTAAAAGGGCGGGCCCAGGTCTTTCTTGATCGCCTCCGCCAGTTTCCGCCGCACCATAGATATCCTTGATTTCCACCTCCAGGCCGGTGACCCGGTGGCCCAGACCCAGAAATTCCTGGAGGGCCGGGATGCTGGTATAGACCAGGGAGGAGTCGAACTCGTACATGCCGGAGTGAAAAATGGCGGTGACCCGAAAGGCCTTCATCCGGGGCAACCTCCCCATGGGCGTCAGGGTTCCCAGGGGAGAGATGATGTTCAGGTAGTCTCCCACCGGCAGGTTGAGGTTCTTGGCCAGCTCGTTGCCGATGGCGATCCGGGGCGGATCCCCGGGGTCGACGGCCGCCAGGTCGGCGAACTTACCCTTGCACCACGTCCAGGGCCTGAGGCCCGCCCTCGCGGAGGGTCGTCAAGGTCCAGGCCCCGGATGACCCCGCCGGAGACGCTTCCCGGGGCCGAGTACATCACCTGGGTGTAGATAAAGGGGTCAACCGAGACCACCCCGGGGATTTTCCTTGATTTTGGCCGCCACCTGGGGCGCATCCGTGAGGGGCGCCCCGTGTTTGAGCACGATGATGTGGGCGTTGACGCTGAGGATTTTCTTCTTCAGATCCAGGTCGAAGCCGGTCATCACCCCGATGACCACGATGAGGGCCATGACCCCGACCATGATTCCGGCCACGGAGATAAAGGTGCGACAGCGACAGGAAACCTCTCTGGCGCTTGACGCCCCGGAGCAGCCGCAAGGCTACGAAAGATTCGAAGAAATGCAAAGAGTCTACCTTTCCGGCCTGAGGAGGGGAAATAAAATGACGTCCCGGATGGAGGGCGCGTCAGTCAAGAGCATCACCAGCCGGTCAATGCCGATGCCTTCACCCGCGGTGGGCGGCATGCCGTGGGCCAGGGCGGTGACGTAGTCCTCGTCCAGGGCGTGGGGCATCTCTTCATCGCCGGCGGCGTGGGCGGCCATCTGGGCTTCGAAGCGCTGCCGCTGGTCCAGGGGATCGTTGAGCTCGGAGAAGGCGTTGGCCATCTCCCGCCCATTGATGAACAGCTCGAACCGGTCCACCACCTCGGGGTCGGCATCGTTGCCCCGGGACAGGGGCGAGGTTTCCCGGGGGTAGCCCAGGATAAAAGTGGGCTGCTGGAGGCGGGCTTCCACCTTGAGGTCGAAGAGTTTGGTCAGGGCCCGGCCGTAGCCTTCCCCGGGACGCAGGGTGACCCCCTCCTCCCGGGCCAGGTCCACCAGGGCCTGGCGGTCCCGGACCACTTCCGGGGGGATGCCGCCGATGGAGGTCAGGGACTCCCTCAGGTCGAGCCGGCGCCAGGGCGGGCGTCAGGTCGATCTCGGCCCCCTGGCAGGGAAAGCGCAAGTGCTCCCCAGGACCTCCCGGGCCACGTGGCAGATGAGCTCCTCGGTGAGGAGCCATCAGGTCCTCATAGGTGGCATAGGCCTGGTAGAACTCCAGCATGGTGAATTCGGGATTGTGCTGGATGGAGAGTCCTTCGTTGCGAAAGTTCCGGTTGATCTCGAAGACCCGGTCGAAGCCGCCGATCACCAGGCGTTTCAGGTAGAGTTCCGGGGCGATCCTCAGATAGAGGGTCATGTCCAGGGCCTGGTGGTGGGTGACGAAGGGCCGGGCCGTGGCGCCCCCGGGAATGGGCTGCATCATGGGGGTTTCCACCTCCAGAAAGCCCCGGGCCTCGAAAAACTGGCGCATCAGCGTGATGATGGCGGCCCGCCGGATAAACACCTCGCGCACCTGGGGATTGACCATCAGGTCCAGGTAGCGCTGGCGGTAGCGGGTCTCCACGTCGGTGAGGCCGTGGAACTTTTCCGGCAGGGGCAGGAGACTCTTGGTGAGGAGCATATAGCTGGACACCGCCAGGGTAAGTTCTCCGGTTCTGGTGCGAAAGAGCGTGCCGGTAAACCCGACGATGTCACCCAGGTCCAGGCGCTTGAACAGGGCGAAGGCCTCAGGGCCGATAACCTGTTTCTGAACGTAGGCCTGAATCCGGCTGGTGCCATCCTGGATGTGGCAGAAGGTGGCTTTGCCGAATTCCCGGAGGAGCATGAGGCGGCCGGCCAGGCGGAAGGCCTGGTCCAGGGCCTCCACCTCGGGGGCGGCCAGGGCCCCGAACTCCTCGAGGACCTGGGCGATGGTGTGGCTGGGAACAAAGCCGTTGGCAAAGGGCTCGACGCCCTGCTCCCTGAGCTCCGCCAGCTTCTGCAAGCGCTGGCCCTTGATATTATCGGATTGTGCCATGGATGGTCAGCCTGATTGTCGATGCTGTTAAATAGGTCCATAAACTTACAATTTTTAGATTATTCCCGGGCCTTAGTCAAGGGTTAATGACCAGGACGAGGGAAAAAGCCGTGGACTCCAGGCTTGCCGGCAAGTTATGCCACTGGCAAGAGAGCCTGGATCCTAAAGGAAATATTTTCAGGTAAAATTTCCATTGACTGAGGCAAAAATGATGCTAACAAACGGCCCACCACGGGCAGATATGCCCCGGTGCAGAAAATTAGGGGATAAGTAATAAAAATTTCATATTCATCATAATTATTTTCAGCAAAGTTAAAAATTAACTTGACAAATTTACGTTTGGTTTTAGGATAGGGGCAATGAGCTGAGTGGCCCAGAAAACAAGGAGTTTCCCCAAAAACGCGACAAGGAGGTTGCGATGAAAAGGTTCACGGCCTTATTGGCCTTGGCAGTGGTTCTGTTGGCGGGTATGGCGGGCTTGGCGTCGGCCGACACCCTGACTTTCGATTCCTTTCCTCAAGACGACGTGTACACCCTGGGTCTCGACCCGAATACCCCTACTCAACAAATACCGAATATGACGTGGAGTGACGATGGCGGGGGCCACCTTTTTTGCAACAACTGGATTCACGAAAGTATTATCCTCTTCACCACTCCCACCTACGTGAACACCTTTCAAATGACTGGAATCGCTGGTGAGAGTTACAGCAGCAACCCCATTTTCACTTACGGCCCCATGGACATTAAAGCGTTTAACGCAGCCGGCGCGGTAGTGTGGAGCGCCACGATTGATTTCGCCTATTCGTTGCCCGACTCCCCCGACGTTATTCAATATTCCGACTGGGGCAACTGGCTTACGGTGGACGTCAATACCGCCGACATCTCCAAGCTAGTCTTCTATGGTTCAGACAATTATGGTGGTGTATTCTTTCCCAGCATCGACAACATGGTGATCAATGAAAGCGCTGCGGTGCCCATTCCCGGCGCCGTCTGGCTCCTGGGTTCCGGGTTATTGGGGTTGGCGGGGCTGAGGCGGCAGGTTAGCGGCTAGGTCTGGCCCGGATAGTTCTGTCCAGAGGCCTGGCGCCCAAAGGGAGGGGCGGTTTCAGTGTCCGCCCGCCTGAGAGGCAGGCGCAGGTGCGCCGCGGTAATGATTTGTTAAAATGCTTTCGCAGCAGGCGTAACATTTAAGGCTAGAGGCCAGGTCAAAACCGGCTTCCAGGCGTCATTTTGCATTAACCGAAATAGCCTCGGTTGGGGAAGAATCACCCCCCTCTTTAGAAAGGGGGATAGGGGGGATTTGGATAACCACCCGGAAATCCTCCTAAATCCCCCTTGAGTACAGGGGGACTTAAGACCTCCGTTCCCAGCCTTTACCTGGTTGAGATCATATATTTGCAGCCTCAGGCAGGTTTTGCAATCGGTTCTAGTCCCCGTGCAGCGACATTTCCGGCAGGGCCGCATCCTGGCCCTGCTTTTTTTTAGCGGGGCGCGCCCGGGCATCGGCTGAAGAAAAAGGCCGGATAACCCGAAACGCCCGTGAAAGGTTGTGGATATGCTTTGATTTTGGTAATATGCATTGTCTATGATGTTTTCTCTAGAATCTTTTACGCTGGAAATCAAGACCACGGCTGGGACCGACATCCTGGACCTCACGGAGGCGGTGGCGGCCCGGGTTGAAGAAACCGGAGTGGCCGAGGGGCTTCTCACCCTCTTCATCTCAGGGTCCACCGCGGCCTTGAGCACCATCGAATTTGAGTCCGGCGTGGTCAACGATTTGCGGGCCGCCATCGAGCGCCTTTTCCCTCAAGAGATCCCTTACGAACATGACCGCCGCTGGGGCGACGGCAACGGCTACGCCCACGTGCGGGCCGCGTTTCTCAAGCCTTCCCTGAGCATCCCCATCGGCCGGGGGGCGCCTCCTTTTGGGGACCTGGCAGCAGATCGTTTTGCTGGACTTCGACAACCGGCCCCGGCAGCGCCGCATTCAGGGCCAGGTAATGGGACTTATACCGAACCACGGTTAAGCTCGATCCGTCCTAAAAATAACCCCATGGCCACCGACCAACTAACCTTTGAGGACAATTCCCTGGCCCAGGCTCTCTATGGCGAGCATGGCAAGCACCTGGCCATCGTCAGCCGCAGCCTGGGAGTAAAGCACCGCGTCCGGGGCAACCAGGTGACCCTGGAGGGGCCGGAGACCGAGGTGCGCCTGGCCGGGCGGGTGCTCCAGGAACTCTACGGGCTGCTGCAGTCGGGCTACCCGGTCCTGGCCCAGGACGTGCAATACACCATTAAGATTCTCCAGGACAAAGAGAGCGCCTCGGTCAAGGATATCTTCCTGGACACGGTCTACATCTCCGCCATGAAGCGGCGCATCTCCCCCAAAAGCCTCAACCAGAAGCGCTATATCGAGGCCATTCGCAGCCACGACATCGTCTTCGGCGTCGGCCCGGCGGGCACCGGCAAGACCTACCTGGCCATGGCCATGGCGGTGGCCGCCCTGATGAACAACGACGTCATCCGCATTGTGCTGGCCCGGCCGGCGGTGGAGGCCGGGGAAAAGCTCGGCTTCCTGCCGGGCGACCTGGCGGAGAAGGTCAACCCTTATTTGCGCCCCCTTTATGATGCACTCCATGATATGATGGATTTCGAGAAGGCCACCCGCCTGGTGCAGCGGGGCACCATCGAGGTGGCCCCCCTGGCCTTCATGCGGGGCCGCACCTTGAACGACTCCTTTGTCATCCTGGACGAGGCCCAGAATACCACGTCCGAGCAGATGATGATGTTTCTGACCCGCCTGGGGTTCGGCTCCAAGGCGGTGATCACCGGGGACGTGACCCAGATCGACCTGGCCCCCGGGGCGACGCTCCGGGCTGGTGGAAGCCCGGGAGCTGCTCCAGGGGGTGGAAGGGATCGCCTTCGTCCACTTCACCGAGCGGGACGTGGTGCGGCATCCCCTGGTTCAGGATATCATCCGGGCCTATGAGAACCGCCGGACACGGCGATGCCGGTCCTGAGGCGGAACCATCTCCCGGGAAATCTGAATGAGGGAGAGGCCCGGGCGAGCCGCCCGGGACCATGTGGAACACCCTTATGTCTGAAAAAGACGTGCCCAAAAGCATCAGCCAGCTCTATGGCCTAGGACGGAGCCTGCGCGCCAGGTTGCCCAAGTCCTTATCCCGGAAAATTGTCCTGTCCCCGGGGCAGGACTGGAGCGCCAAGGTGGCGTTGCTCCTGGTCTTAAGCCTGCTTCTGGCCCTGGTTCTGTCCCCCCGGATTTCGGAGCCGCAGCGCCATTACCGGGTGGGGGATGTGGCCCGGGAGAACGTCAAGGCCATCGGCGAATTCCTGGTGGAGGACGTGGAGACCACGGCCAAGAAGCGGCAAGAGCTGATGACCCAGGTACCCCCGGTGTTTGATTTGCAGGAGCAGTTGGGGGACGAGGTGCAGCAGCGGCTTCAGAAATCCATGGACTACATGCGCCGCGTCTCCCAGGAAGCGGTGGCGCCGTTGCCGGGTCAGTCCGGGGCCGCCGCCAAGGGCAGCGCCAACCCCAGCGTGCCCTATAAGGTCCTGCTGGAGCACAAGGCCGAATTCGACCAGTATCCTGGGGGTCACCGTCCCCAAGCCCACCTTTCACCTCCTGGCCAAAGCCGAGTTTTCGCCCTACCTGGAAGCTATGGTCAGCCAGGTGGTGGAACAGTTTTTTAAGCAGGGGGTGGTCAGCAGCCGTACCCTGCTCAAGCCGGAGCCCCGGGAAATCCTGGTGCGGCGCCTGCCTTCCCGCGTGGAGACGGTGGTGCGGCCGCCCTTCGGCTTTATTGAACTGGATGAGGGGCGGAAATCCGCGGCGGGTTATTGCCGGGACGTGGCCGTGGAGGTGTCTCCCTCTGATCGGTGGCTGGTGTGCGAATTGACCCAGCTCCTGCTGGTTCCCAACGTCTCTCCCAACTGGGCCGAAACCCATGAGCGGCAGCAGGCCCGCCTGAAGGAATTAAATCCCGTTTATTTTAAGGTGAAGCGGGGTGAGATGCTGGTGCGGGAAGGGGAGCGCCTCACGCCGCTGCACCTGGTCAAATTGCAGGCCCAGAGCAAGATCTACCCCCGCAGCCGGGGCGTGCTGATCTTCCTGGGGCTCTTCCTCTGCCTCGCCGTGCTCCTGGGGGTCTCTTATCAACTGGCCCGCATCGTCCTGCGGCGCTTTTCCAACCGCTGGCTGGACCTGAGCTTTCGTGGCGGCCCTGCTCCTGGCCAGCACCCTGATGAACAAGGGGCTCCTGGTGGTGGGGGACAACGTGGGCCGGAACCTCCCCCTGGTGGGCCACAACCTGGTGTACATCCTGCCCCAGGGCTTGGCCGCGATTTTAGCCGCCATGTTTTTGGGGTCTGGAGACCGGGGTGGGGGTGGCCTTTCTCGGCGCCACCTTCACGGCCCTGATGGTGGCTCAACCCTTTCCCCTGTTCATCTACTTTGTCATTGCGCGGCCTGGTGGGGGTCTGGGGGGTGAAAAATTGCCGGCGCCGCAGCGCCTTGATTCAAACCGGCCTGATCATCAGCCTGGCCAACATGATCCTGGTTTTCACCTTCAAATTGCTGGAGTTTCCTTTCACCGGGAGAGACCTGCTCATCGGCGAGGTTTTTGCCCTGGGAGGCGGCGTGCTCACCGGCATCCTGGCCCTGGGGCTGACCCCCATCATGGAGTCGATTGTTCAGCTACTCTTCCAATATCCGCCTGCTGGAGCTCTTGAACCTGGACCAGCCCGTGCTGAAAGAACTGATGCTCATCGCCCCGGGGACCTATCATCATTCCATGGTGGTGGGCCAGATGGTGGAAGCCGCCGCCGAGACCATCGGGGCCAATCCCATGCTGGCCAAGGCCGCGGCCTATTACCACGACATCGGCAAGATCAAGAAGCCGGCCTATTTCGTCGAAAACCAGATGGGCGGGGACAACAAGCACGAGAAGCTGGCCCCGTCCATGAGCAGCCTGATCCTCATCTCCCATGTCAAGGACGGGGTGGACCTGGCCCGGAAACACCGCCTGGGGGAGACCATCGCCGATATCATCCGCCAGCACCACGGCACCAACCTCATCAACTACTTTTTCCACAAGGCCAAGACCCAGTCGGCCAATACCCAACCAGGTGAAGATGGAGGATTACCGCTATCCCGGGCCCCCGGCCCCAAACCAAGGAAGCCGGCCTGGTGCTCCTGGCGGACCAGGTGGAGGCGGCCTCCCGGACCCTGACGGACCCCACCCCGGCCCGCATCCAGGGCATGGTCCAGAAGATCATCAATAACGTCTTCGCCGACGGCCAACTGGATGAATGCGAACTCACCCTGAAGGACCTGCACCACATTGCCAGGAGCTTCAACAAGATCTTGAGCGGCATCTTTCACCAACGCATCCAATACCCCCAGGCCATCGACAAGAAGAAGCTCCATGAAGATACTGATAAGCAACCGCCAAAGAAAAACGGCTCATAAGTCAGGAGAGGGTCAGGAAAAAAGCCGGGAAGATCTTAAACGCCTTGGGATTGTCTGATCGGCGAGCTGAGCCTGACCCTGGTAGGCGACCGGGCCATGGCCCGCCTGAACCGGGAGACCTTTGGACGGCGCGGTCCCACCAACGTCATCTCTTTTCCCCTGGATGGGATGGCGCCCTCGACGCCTGCCGGGAGGCGCCCCCCGGCGCTCCTGGGCGAAGTGGTGATTTCCCTGGCCACCACCCGCCGCCAGGCCGAGGAATTCGGCTGGCCCTGGCAGGAACTCCTCGATTTTTTTCTGATTCACGGTATATTACACCTGTTGGGCTACGACCACGGGGACCCGGCGGCCGAGGCGCCCATGACCGCCAAGACCTGGGAGTTGATGGCGGTGCTCTACCCGGGGCGGTCCTGGGACCTGGAACCGGCCGAGGAACAGGCGTGACGGCTGAGGTCGGGGCGGGGCGGGGATGAAATTGTGGGGTATCGCTCGACTTATCCCCCTCCCTCAACCCCTTCCCACCAGGGGAGGGGGAGTTAGTGAAACCATCATCTTGCCAAGAAAGCCTGTGGGGGACACGACACCAGGTATCGGCCCCCCTTGGCGCGTACACCGGCGTATCCACCATAAAGAGATGCACTGGTACTGAAATTAGATTGAGAGGAGGAACGGCGTGCCGCGACTGGAAGTAAACGTTGATCATGTGGCCACCCTGCGCCAGGCCCGCCTCATCGATGAGCCGGACCCGGTGACCGCCGCAGCCCTGGCGGAGTTGGCCGGGGCCGACGGCATCATCGTCCACCTGAGGGAAGACCGGCGCCATATCCAGGACCGGGACCTTGAGCTGCTGCGCCAGACCATCAAGACCCGCCTCAACCTCGAGATGGCCGCCACCCCGGAGATGCTGGACATCGCCCGGGAGATGAAACCCGACCTGGTGACCCTGGTGCCGGAGAAACGCCAGGAACTCACCACCGAAGGGGGCCTGGAAGTGGCGGGGAACAAGGCCTTTCTGAAAAATTTCGTCCAGGACCTGAAGGAAGTGGGCCTCAGGGTCAGCCTGTTCGTGGACCCGGTGACCCCCCAGATCGAGGCGGCCAAGGAAGTGGGAGCCGAGTGGGTGGAGCTGCACACTGGCACTTACGCCGACGCCCTGACCCGGGCCGAAGCCACCCGGCTCTTCCAGGAACTGCTCAACGCCGCCCGGCACGCCCGCAGCATCGGCCTGAAGGTCAAATGCGGCCACGGCCTCAATTACCGCAACATCAAGCCGTTTCGCGGCCGGGAGGAGTTCGCCGAGTTCTCCATCGGGCACTCCATCATGGCCCGGGCCATCCTGGTGGGCCTCGAGCGGGCCGTCCGGGAGATGGTGGAACTGATTAATGGATAAAATAGCGGTCAGCTTTCAGTAATCAGCTTTCGGCCTGGGATAATGTCCCACAGATACCTTGCTAAATATTAGCCTCAACAACTCCCCCTCCCCTGGTGGGAGGGGGTTGGGGGGAGGGGGATAGCTTGAAGCAATGCCCAACCATTCCACCCCCACCCCAGCCCTCCCCCATCAAGGGGGAGGGAGAAAAAACCTTCAACCTTTGGCAAGATAATCCTGGGACGATGCACTAGCTAACCTGTCAGGGTGGGAATTGGCCGCCATCCTTACTTTGAAAATGGCAGACGCGTAGGGTGCGCACCGCGCACCATGCTCTCGTTTTATACTCTGCCCCGGTTGTGTTTGGGGCCCAAGCAGCAGCCAGGTCTTATGGAAAATCTGGAGAAGAATCAGGGAACCAATGGCAAGCCAGGAAGGGAGCAGATGAAATCCCTTGCTCTCGCCATGGCCGGGGATATCAGCCAGCTGCTGGTGGATAAAGGTTTTGGTCAAAAGCCCATCGACATCGTGGAAGCCCTGGTCTTTGCCATGTTTGTCATCGCCGACACGTACTCTCTGGCCAAACCCGACCAGGACCGGGCCAGAGAGGTGATTCATGGGTTTTATGATGACATGCAACACTATTTTATTGATAAAGTGATCATCGGTGACCATCACATTGCCGATGTCGACGAGATTCAGTCGGTCTCGGATCAATTTCACGACCTCAGCCGGGACCGGTTTGCGCAGTATGGGGAGAAATTCAAAGAGGATATTGCCGACCCCATGGCCCTGTCCTGCCCGATCACGGTGAGCTACCTGTTGGACAACCTGTTTATCCAACCGCTCAGTAATGAAGAAAAAATTCACCTCATGGGGGCGGTGTCGGATAGAATCCTCTCTTTCTGGACCGGCTGCATCCAGAATTTCACCTAAATAATCAATTCTCTGTTGCCAAAGGGATACTCGCTTCCCGAGGAGGAGTTTGGGAGCGCAGGGAAGTTATGGGAGGCTTGACATAAAAGAGCTCATCGACTTGCACGTCCATTCCAACGCTTCGGACGGGTCGTTCCCGCCGGCGGAGGTGGTGCGTTACGCCAAAGAAGGGGGCCTGACGGCTATGGCGCTCACTGATCATGACACCGTGGATGGCTTGCCCGAGGCCGTGGCCGCGGGGGAGGAGATCGGGGTGGAGATCATCCCCGGGGTGGAGATCAGCGCCCAGTTTCCCGGCGGCACCATGCACATCGTCGGCCTGTTCGTGGACTACCACAACGGGCTGCTGGATGAGCGCCTGGCGGTGCTGAAGCAGGCCCGGATCGACCGCAACCCCCAGATCATCGCCAAGCTCAACGCCCTGGGCATTCCTGTCACCATGGCCCGGGTGGAGGAGATCTCCGGAGGCGGGCAGGTGGGCCGGCCCCACATTGCCCGGGCCTTGATGGAAGCGGGCTATGTCAAAGACCTGCAAGAGGCCTTCGACAAGTACCTGGGCTGGCGCAAGCCCGCCTACGTCAGCAAGTTCCGGTTTCCCCCGGACCAGGCCCTGGCCATGATCCGGGAGGCCAAGGGTATCCCGGTCCTGGCCCACCCGTTTACTCTGAATCAGGGCTCGGCTTATGCCTTGCGCAACCTGATCGTCGAGCTCAAGGGCCAGGGGTTGGCAGGGCTGGAAGTCTTCTACTCCGACCACACCCGGGAGCAGAAAGCCCTCTACCTGAAGCTGGCCCAGGAGCTTGACCTCCTGGTCAGCGGCGGCTCCGACTATCACGGCCAGAACAAGCCGGAAATCACCCTGGGGTCCATGCCCTGCCAGGACCGGCTCACCTATGACCTGGTGGAAGCCCTGAAGGCCTGGCGCCAGCGGGAATATCAGCTGGGCGGGTAATCCCCCGCGCGGGGCGGCCGCGGCGGTCAGTGCCGCGCCCTGGCGTCCGCCGGATTGGCGGATTATTCTTTAATCAGCGCATGGGCCTCAGGCATGGTGGCGATTTTTTGTATCAATGCGCTTGACAATCTTTTTCAGGTGTAATAGGTATAAATTGTCCTGGGGATGAACCCCGGGAGATCACCGAACCATCACTTTCGAGAAACAAGCCACGAAGGCACAGGCGCCAGCAGGCGCCAGGTTTTCGTGGCTTTTTTTGCCCTGGGGAGAGCTGATGGCAAGGATAGGGAGTCAAGCCCGCCAGTAATTCGCCGGTTATGGCAGCCTCAAGGCAGCGAAGCCGGCGGCAGAACGAGAGCAATCGGAACCTTCGGGAAGGTAAGGCAGGTCTATATCGGCAAGGGGTTCTCAGTCCGGCGGTGTTGGTCCGGGGCCCGGCCGAAACCATCTCGGGGCAGGCGTATCAATCCAGATCAACCCGACAGAGTGGAGAACAGGCGTGAAGAAGTTAGGTGCTTCCTTTATACTGCTGCTTATCCTGGCGCTGGCTGCCCCGCTGCCGGGATGGGCGGCACCGGAGGCAGGCGCGACCGGCGAGGAGAAAGCTCCGGCCGCAACCGCCGCCAAGGATGAAGATAAACCGGGAGAAAGAGGGGAAGCCAAAGAGAAGGGGAGGGATGTGGGGGGTGTTCAACAGAGGGGCGAGGCCCATGAGGAACATAAACCGGGGAGCAAAGAGGAAGCCGAGGAAAATGAATGCCCCCCCACTTTTGGGCCGATCATTACCGATACCGCCGTCCCCCTGGACCAGGGAAAATTTGCCGTTCAGCCCACCTTTGGCCTGGGTTTCATGACGAATAACCTCACCCAGAGCTGGCGCCGGGTATCGGCGGGCGGCAATTTCAAGACCTTCGGCATGGATTGGAAATTTACTTATGGCCTGATGAAAAATATGGAGGTCTTCGTGGTGGTCCCCTACGTCCATAACTGGGGCAACAGCGTCGAGGATCTGGGGCCGAACGGAGAGCGTTCTGCCAGTTTCGGGGGACTGGGCGACGTCAATCTGACCCTGAAATACCAGATGTTGGCAGAGGGAGCCAAGACCCCTGCGGTGACGGCGCTCTTCGCCACCGGGTTTCCCACCGGCCATTTCCGCCATCTCAATCCCGGGCGGTTGGATACGGACATCCTGGGAGGTGGGGCCTACGCCTTCACCACCGGTCTGAACCTGTCCAAATGTGTCAAGCCCTTCATTCTGTACGCCAATGTCTGGTATACTATGCAAACCGCCTACACCAGCCAGGAGACGCAATCCCATATGATTCTCAATGAAAACGGCGAACTGGTGGAGGGTGAGGCCGAATCCGGTAATGTGCGCAACTATCCCCGGGACTTCGTCACCGTAAACCTGGCGGCGGAATATATTATCACCGATAAGTGGATCGCCCTCCTGGAACTCACCAGTTATTGGGACGGCGGGCGTCTATTCGGCCATCAGGCCAACCTGGCGCCGGGCGCTTTGCTCTCCGTAAGTCCGGGGATCGAGTACATGGTCTCGGAAAAATTAGGCTTCGCCATGTCGGTGAACTTTGATCTCATCGGCAAGAACGCCGCCACCGCGATCACCCCATACTTCTCCTGTATGTATCAGTTTTAATCAAGATGGTTATGAGCCCGGCACATGTTGCGACCAGGAGACATAATCGAAGGACCGCGGGGCCTGACGCTAACGCTGTTTATCGAGTTACTCCCAGCGCGTCAGCCCTTCACATACTGATGACCTAGGTTAACCTGAGGGTAACCAGGCCCTCGAGTCATAAGGAGGATTCATCATGCACATGGCCGACGCTTTAATTTCTCCGGCCGTGGGCGGCACCATGTGGGCCGCCACTGCGGGTCTCACCGTATACAGCGCCAAGAAACTCAAAGAAGACCTGGATGAACATATCGTGCCGCTGATGGGAGTCCTGGGAGCGTTTATCTTCGCGGCCCAGATGCTCAACTTCACCATTCCGGCCACCGGCTCCAGCGGCCACTTAGGGGGAGGGATGATCCTGGCCATCTTACTGGGGCCCTATGCCGCCTTCCTGGTCATGGCCTCGGTCCTCACTGTCCAGGCCTTGTTCTTTGCCGACGGGGGTCTCCTGGCCCTGGGGTGCAACATTTTCAACCTCGGTTTCTTCCCCTGTTTTATCGCCTACCCTTTTATTTATAAGAAAATTGTCGGAGCACAGCCGACCCAGGGCCGCATTCTCATGGGAGCCATGGCCGCCGCCATCCTCAGCCTGCAAATGGGAGCTTTCGGGGTGGTGCTGGAGACGCTATTCTCCGGCATTTCGGCGTTGCCCTTTTCAACCTTCGTGCTCTTGATGCTGCCCATACACCTGGGTATCGGCATTGTGGAGGGCCTGGTCACCGCGGCGGTGGTGAGCTTTGTCTGGAAGGCACACCCGGAAACCCTGACCCTGGCGAAATCCTCGCCATCGACCCAGGCCCATTCTCACAAACCGCTGTTGATCGGGCTGGCGCTGTTTGGCGTGGTGGCCGGAAGTATGTTATCCTGGTTTGCCTCCACCCACCCCGACGGCCTGGAATGGTCCATAAAGGGGGTTTCCGGCCAGGAAGAACTGGAGGCCCCCAAAACCGGGGTGCACGGGACCATGGCCTGGATTCAGGAAAAGCTGGCTTTCCTGCCGGACTATGATTTTAGAAAGCCGGCAGAGGAAAAAGAGGGTAATCCTGGCGAGGGAAAAGGCGGGAAAGAGGAAGAAAGCTGGCCCGCGGTTAGCGCCGGGAAGTCCCTGGCCGGTATTGTCGGGGCCGCGCTGACCTTGCTCATGGCCGGAGCTATCGGGTTGGGTTTAAGAAGATATTATTCCCAAAGCAAAGGCTAGAACGGGATTTTTCTCACTGATATCGATTTTCGGGGCCGGGCGGCCGGATTAAGCCCCGCCCCATGGTGCCCTGGCGGGTTTTATGGGAAACATCGAATCTTCCTTATTAAATATCGGCTACTTAGAAACCCTGTCCTACCAGCAGACGCCTCTCCACCGGCTAGACCCCCGGACGAAACTGCTCACCACCCTGGTGTTTATTGTGGCAGTCGTCTCCTTTGGAAAATATGAAATAACCGGGCTCCTGCCCTTCATTATCTATCCGGTGGTGCTGAGTGCCGTGGGCAACCTGCCGCCGGGTTACCTGGCCAAAAAGATTTTGCTGGCGGCTCCCTTTGCCTTTTTTATCGGCATCTTCAACCCCCTGCTGGACCGGGCCGTCCTGGTGCACCTGGGGTCGATCGGCATCTCCGGAGGCTGGGTCTCTTTTGCCTCCATTATGATCCGGTTCACCCTGACCGTCAGCGCCGCCTTCATACTAATCGCCGGCACCGGCCTCAATGCGGTTTGTCTGGCCCTGGAAAAATTGGGCGCCCCGAAGATCTTTGTCGTGCAACTCCTGTTTTTGTACCGGTATATTTTTGTGCTGACGGAAGAGGCGCTACGGATGGTGCGGGCCCGGGCGTTGCGTTCCTTTGATGGTCGCGGCCTGGGGTTTGGCAGTTACAGCTCCATGGTGGGCCATTTACTGCTTCGCACCCTGGAACGGGCGCGGCGCATCCACCTGGCCATGCTCTCCCGGGGGTTTGACGGCGAAATCCGCCTGCTCCGGCCGCTGCACCTCCACGGCCGGGACGTGGCCTTTTTCCTGGGCTGGTCCGGCCTGTTCGTGCTGCTCAGGCTTTATAACGTCTCCCAGTGGTGGGGAACCTGGGTCATGGGGTTGGCAAAATGAGCCATCATATCATTGAGGTCGACGACCTCTCCTATAGCTACCCGGACGGCAACCAGGTGTTGAAGGGGATCTCCTTCAGGATTACCCATGGCGAGAAGGTGGCCCTGGTGGGGGCCAACGGCGCCGGCAAGTCCACCCTCCTTCTCCAGTTCAACGGCTGCCTGCTGCCGGAAGCCGGGCGGGTGCGCATCGGCGAAATGCCGGTGACCAAGAAAACCCTGAAGCACGTGCGGCGCACCGTGGGCCTGATCTTTCAGGACCCTGACGACCAGCTGTTCATGCCGCTAGTTTATGATGACGTGGCCTTCGGCCCCTTAAATCTGGGCCTGAGCCCCGAGGAGGTGGACCGGCAGGTGATGCAGGCCCTGGCCGCGGTGGGGGCGGTTCACCTGAAGGACCGCCCGCCTTACCATCTGTCCGGAGGGGAAAAGCGCGCCGTGGCCATCGCCGCGGTGCTGTCCCTGGTCCCGGCCATTCTGGTCATGGATGAGCCGAGCTCCAATCTCGACCCCAAGACCCGCCGCCAACTCATCGACCTCTTGAAGACCTTCGAGCATTCCCTGATCATCGCCACCCACGACCTGGACCTGGTCCTGGACCTCTGCCCGCGCACGATCGTGCTCAAGGAGGGGCGCGTCGCCGCGGACGGCCCCACCCGGGAGATCATGGCCGACGAGGAGCTTTTGGCCTCCTGCAGCCTGGAAAAGCCCCTGAGGCTCCAGGGCTGCCCCGTGTGTCAGCCGGCTTGACTCTGGGCCATCCGGACCCCGGGCTGGTTGGTATGGGCGACGGCGCTTTATACCTAGCTGTAGTCAATTGCGTGAGTTGTAGGGGCGGACCCGTGTGTCCGCCCGGTGGCGGAAGCGGCTCTCGTCGTCGGCTTGGGTTGGATCGCCATTGACGGCAAAGGGAAGGATGCTTATCTTAATTAAATAGGCAGAAAAAGGAGGATATATATGTGTTGCCACGACCAGGACAAGCATGAGCACGAACATAGCCACGAAGGTTGTACCCATAGCCACGACGGGCAGGAGCATAAGCACGAAGCCGGGGTGCATAGCCACGAGCATACGCACGCCGACGGGCATCATGAGCATGGTCACACGTGCTGTAAATAAAGGCGAGCTGCGGGTCAGCTAAAACCATAAAGCCACGAAGGTCTGCTCCGGGATGAAACCTGGAGAAAGCCTTTGTGGCTTTTCTTTTTTTCTCGCTTGACCAGTTTCTCGAAATAGAGAACCCGCCAGCGGTTTAAGCTGGAAGCCGACACCCCCAGGTGAGGGCGGGAACTCCGCTTTGACCTGACGGCAGGCCAGCATACGAAGTTGAGAGCTCTGCGCCAAGTCATTTTGTCATCCTGAGGGGAGGGGAGGATCTCGCATTCTTTTGTAGTCATGAGATGCTTCGATCGCTCCGCTCCCTCAGAATGACAGGCTATGGGACTTGAGCAAAGGTCACCAGTTGCAGGCGAAACATCTTGAATATTCCTGTCATGCGGCGCGGCGCTCAGAAAGACAAATGATGGTCCGTCGGCATCAGTGGCTCAGAGGGTGGGGCACGGTTTCGGGGCTCCCGGGGCCGGGGCCGGAGGCCTCCCGCCAGGCCAGGAGGTAAAGGAGTTCCGGGCCGGGGTTGGTGACCGCGTGGGCCAGGCCCGGCGGGATGCGGACCAGGGTGCGGTCGCCCGAAAGGACTCGCTCCCGGACCTGGCCGGGGGCGGTTTCCCAGGTGAAGACGGCGCGGCCGTGGAAGGGGTAGAGCCACTCCTCGTGGCCGGGGTGGAGGTGGTGGCCCCGGCTCTGCCCCGGGTGGACGGAAATGAGGTGGAAGGTGTCAAGCAGGCCCTGGGGGTCCTGGGCCCGCCCCTGCCAGGGAAAAAAGCTCAGGCCCCGGGCGTCGGCCTTGATTTCGCCACTCAGATCGATAAATTGAACTTCGGCCATCCGGTCTCCTTCCTCAGGCGCCGCCTGAGAAAAGTGCAAGGTTCAAGGTGCAAAGTTCAAGGTTGGGTCAATAAAGAAGACGTGCCGTGCACCGTGATATCAGGTGCGCCCTGGGTCCTAAAGCAACAGCTGAATCAGGGGCAGCCCCTGCCGGTCTCCTGATGATTTGCCCGTGGGCCCCGGGGCCATACACCAATGCTGCATATAAGTATAATAAGGACGGTCGCCTGGTAAGGAAAGGGGCGGGCCCCGGATCGGCGGATTTTGCCGGCGCCTGGAAGTCCGGAGAGTTCCGGCCCTCCGGCTGCAGCCGCACCCCCTTGCATTTTGGCGCTGATCTGGTAGAGTGGTCCAGCCGGCCCAGCCAGGCCCAATAATTACCGCCGGCCACCCTCTATCAGACAATCATGGCGACCATCAACGATTTGGTGCTGGTCCACCTGGACCGCCACCCCGCATTTTACGCCCGCATCAACGATATTACCCCGGACGTCAAGCGGGGGTGGTATCAGGTGGAATTGCTGGTGCTGTCCCTGCCTCCCCAGACCCTGGTTTGGATCCTGGAGGAGACGCACCTCCAGGGAGAGGAGTACACCATGGGGGGGCGACCGGTGCAGCTGACGGTCATTCCCCCGAAAGATCCACCCCCAACCAGCTCCCCGGCTTCGGAAGGCAAGGGCAAAGTAATCCCTCTGATCCGCAAGACCTGAGTTGAGGGCGCCCCAGTTCAGGAGTTCTCAAGGCTCGCCCACCCTATATCGCCCCCCTCACCTCGACCCTTTCCCCCCGAAGCGGGGGGAGAGGGGGTAGATCGGGTCGCCGGTTTGTTTATAATGGCAGACCAGCGAGCCGGTCCCCTTTTTCCCCTCTCCCTCACTGGGGGAGAAGGTCAGGGGGAGGGGGAAGTGATCTTCACGGGCTAAGAAAGACGTGACGGAACCACCTTCCTTGGCCAGAGGTTTAGCGGCCGGAATCCCGGGGTTGGTACATCCAATGCTGTTGCCACCAGGGGATCTTGCGCCAGATGAACAGTAATTTCAGGTAATAGAGGTAGCGGTGGCGGGCGATGGCCCCCATGACCTGGGCGGCTACCCGGGGGTCAAGCGCCGGCGGCTGGGGGACGCCGGGGCGGGCCAGCACCTGGAAGGCGTCTCGGCGGAACACCCGCAACTTTTCCTCTTGCCAGCCGGCCTTGGTGAGCAGCCAGATCAGGGTCTGGGGGGCAAAGTAGAAGTTATGGGCCGGGGAAAACATCCGCCGGAAGCTCACTTTGGGGGCCAGGACGTTGGGGGTTTCCAGGAAGAGCCAGGTGTCCGGGTGGGCGCAGGTCCGGAGCCGGCGCAGGAAGGCCAGGGGCTCGGGGAAATGCTCGATGACGTGGGAGGCCAGGATCAGGTCGAAGGGGGCGGCTTCCAGGGGCGCCTCTTCGAAGCGGCCGGTAAAAACCGTCAGGCCGTGGTGGTCCCGGGCATAGGCGGCCTGATCGGGGTCGGGCTCAACCGCCCAGACCTGGGCTCCCAGGCTTTGCAGCCTGGCGCCGACCAGGCCCAGACCGCAACCTACCTCCAGGACGCGGCAGCCGGGTTGGAAAACCGGCTGGATCATGGGCCACTGGAGGTTCCAGCGTTTTCCCAGTTTCAGAAGCTGGCGCGGCAGGCCGGCGTCACCCGTGTGCCACTGCCGGTGACTGACGTCCACGGCCAGGCGGTCCTGGTCCTCGATCACCGGGTTGTGATAGACGAGGCCGCAATCCCGGCACTCCACGGTGGTGATGGTGAGGCCCCGTTCCCGGCGTTGGGCTACCAGGGCGGTGTGATCGTGCTCACAGAGAGGACAAAGGATATGGCGCATGGGGTCGTCCAGACAATTGTAACCATTTATGCTATTAAGGCCCGCAAGTCAACCGCGCTCTCCGGACCCGGCAAATTTATTATAAGTTGTAATTCACTGACTATCTTAATAAAATATTAAGAGGTGGCTTGCCGCCCGTGATTTTGGGGTGGAGTTTTTTGTGAAAAGATTACAGCTGCGGCCCGTTAGCTGAGATTCTCGTGGAAACCGCTCCGCCGTGAAGCCGGCTGGCCGAGGGCGGTCAGACCGCTGGGGTGGATTTGGCCGCGGCTAGTGATGCAAGGAAGGGAAGGCCGCACCCAGGCCCTCGAGGACGAATTGCACCGCCAGGGCGCCCAGGATCAGGCCCGTGAGCCGGGTGAGCAGGCGGATGCGGGTTTCCTTGAACAGGCCCAGGAGGGATTGGGCGAAGCGGAAGCAGAGATAGGCTAAGAACAAGACGAGGGCCAGTGACAAGAGGATAAGGGCGTCCTCCAGGTAGTTTTTCGACCGGCTGGTCAGGACCAGCACGGTGGAGATGGCCCCGGGACCGCTGAGCAGGGGGACGGCCAGGGGAACCAGGGCGCAGGTCGCGATAGTCGGCGGCGTTGAGGCTGGAGGAGGTGTCGATGCGGTTGAAGTGGCCCCGCCCCTCCAGCATATCGATGGCGATGCGAAAGAGGATAAGACCGCCGGCGATCTGAAAGGCGGGCAGGGTGATGCCGAAAAACTGCAGGATAAGGCGGCCCAGCACCACGAACAGAGACAGGATGAGGAAGGCGTAGAGGCAGGCCTGCCTGGCCAGGCCCCGGGCGGCGGCGGGGGCATATCCCGCCGACAGGGCCAGATAGGGAAAGATGTTGCCCGGCGGGTCGATAATAATGAACAGAGAGATCAGGCTGGTGATGAGAAACGCCCCATGAGCCGGTCAGGAAGTCATGTTCCATGGCAATCGCCTCGCTGGAGAAGGGTAAATTATGGCCAACTATCAGGTGAATAAGACCTACCAGGAAATTAATGATAAAATCAGGCGAGGTCAAGCAGTGGTGGTCACCGCCGAAGAGATTGTCGACATCGTGCGCCGGAAAGGCGAGGTGGCCGCGGCCAGGACCGTGGATGTGGTGACCACCGGGACCTTTTCCCCCATGTGCTCGTCGGGGGCCTTCCTTAATTTCGGCCATGCCAAGCCCCCCATCAAGGCCTCCAGGGTCTGGCTCAACCATGTGCCGGCCTATGCCGGCATTGCGGCGGTGGATATCTATATCGGCGCCACCGAGCCCTGCGAGGAAGATCCCCTGAACAAGGTCTACCCGGGGGAGTTCAAGTACGGCGGCGGCCACGTCCTCCAGGAACTGGTGGCCGGCAAGGCCGTGCACCTGGTGGCCGAAGCCTACGGCACCGACTGCTACCCCAACAAGCGCCTGGAGCGGGACATCACCCTGAAGCAGATGACCAATGCCGTCCTGTGCAATCCCCGGAACTGCTACCAAAATTACAACGTGGCGGTCAACCTGTCCAACCGGACCATCTACACGTATATGGGGCCGCTGCGACCCCGGGCCGGTAACGCCAATTACTGCACCGCGGGAGAATTGAGCCCCCTGTTCAATGACCCGTATTACCGCACCATCGGCATCGGCACCCGCATCTTTCTGGGAGGAGGGGTGGGCTACGTGGTCTTCCCCGGCACCCAACACAACCCGAAGCAACCCCGGGGGGAAAACGGCATACCGCTGGGTCCGGCCGGGACCCTGATGGTGGTGGGCGATATGAAACGGATGGACCCCCGGTACCTGGTGGGGGTGAGCTTTTTGGGCTACGGCTGCTCCCTGGCGGTGGGGGTGGGGATTCCCATCCCCCTGTTGAATGAGGAGATGGCCCACTTTTGCGGGGTCAGCGATGCCGAGCTCCTGGCTCCCATCGTCGATTACGGCGGCGATTATCCCGCCGGCACCGGTCAGATTCTGGGGCAGGTGAGTTACGCCCAGCTCAAGAGCGGCAGCCTCTCCCTGGACGGCAAAGAGGTGCCCACGGTGCCCCTGTCCAGCATGGTGCGGGCCCGGGAGATCGCCCAGCACCTGAAAGAGTGGATCGAATCCGGCCGGTTTCTCCTGGGGGAACCGGTGGAGCCGCTGCCCCTGGATGAAGAAGCCCCCTGGATCAGCACCGCCAGCCGGGATAGCTGAGGGAAGCCGGGGCAGCCAGTGGTTGGTTTTATAAATAAGCTGACACGGTAACAGCAGGTTTTTACCCCCCTTTCCTCAAGGGGGGGCAGGGGGGATTTTTAGAAGAGATTGAAATCCCCCTGGATCCCCCTTTTGCAAGGGGGGCTTAACCTGCCACGTCCGGTGCTCCGAGCCCGCTCTCATGTTCATTTCTTTTTGAAACACACTACCATCTTTTCCGACCTACCCTTCGCTGCGGGAGATGAGGTGATCACACCCTTACAGGCATACCTTCGGCGCCACCGGCGGGCGGCCCTGCTGTTCTCCGGGGGGCTGGATTCCAGTCTCCTGCTGGCTGCGGCGGCGCAGGCCCTGGGACCGGGGTTGACCGCCATCACCTTCACCGGACCCCACACCGTACCGGGTGAGTTGGCCGCGGCCTGGGCCCTGGCCCGGCGCTGCGGGGTCGACCACGTGGTGCGGGAATTTGATCCCCTGAGCCTCCCGGAATTCCGGCACAACCGCCGGGAGCGGTGCTATGCCTGCAAGCGGGCCATCATTACCCGGGCCTGGGAGATTGCCGCCGCCCGGGGACATACGGTGCTCGTGGGACGGCACCAACGTGGACGACCTGGCCGATTTCCGTCCGGGGATTGTCAGGCCCTCCGGGAACTGGGGGTCGAAAGCCCGCTGCTGGCGGCGGGCCTGGGCAAGACGGCCATCCGGTCCCTGAGCCGGGTCCTGGGCCTCGACGACGCCCGGCCCTCCCAGAGTTGCCTGGCCACCCGCTTTCCTTATGACACCGAATTAACCAGGGATGACCTGGCCCGGGTGGGCCGGGGCGAGGCCTGGCTCAGGCGCCGGGGCTTTTCCCGGGTGCGGCTCAGGGCTGCAGGGGGACCGGGCCCGCCTGGAACTGGCCCCGATGAGTGGCCGGCTTTCCTGGCCCCGGCTGTGCGCCGCCCCTTCACGGCCTTCGCTCCTGGGTCTGGGCTTTATGGGCCTCACCCTGGAGGAGACCGGTTGAAGGGGATTCATAAGAGATTGCAGTCAAAGGGTGGCACAGGCTTTCCAGCCTGTGCTGACGCAGGCTAAACGTCCATGAACCGCAAATGTTGCACCCCCGAGGATGAAAATCCCCCCCTTTTAAAAAGGGGAGGGGTAAAGTCCCCCTTTGACAAAGGGGGATTTACGGGGATTTGGATTTTCGCAATACAGTCTGCGGTTTCATTCTGTAAATTCCATAAAGGCGCTGCCACGCTCTCTTGACCATGACCATGACCATGACCATGCCATGACCAAGACCATACGGGCCCTGGGGCTCTTTTCCGGAGGGCTGGACAGCATGTTGGCCGCGGCAGTGCTGCGGGCCCAGGAGCATCGACGTCACCCTCATCTGTTGGGTGACGCCGTTTTTCGGGGCGGCGCGGGCCCGGGAATCGGCCGCCCACCTGGGCCTGCCCCTCAAGGAGGCCGATCTCACCGACAAATTCCTGCCCCTCATCTATGATCCTCCCCACGGCTGGGGCCGGGGCCACAACCCCTGCATCGACTGCCACGCCCTCATGCTCCGGGAGGCCGGGGCCCTGATGGCAGCCTGAAGGGTTTGACTTTCTCTTCACCGGGGAAGTCCTGGGGCAGCGGCCCATGAGCCAAAACCGGGGCTCCCTGAACCTCGTCGCCCGGGAATCGGGATTTGCCGACCTGCTCCTCAGGCCGTTGAGCGCCAAATCCCTCAAGGCGACGGTGCCGGAGATGAGGGGCTGGGTGGACCGGGAACGGCTGCTGAACCTCAGCGGCCGGGGGCGCAAGCGCCAGTTGGCCCTGGCCCGGAATACGGCATCACCCGGTATCCCGCCCCGGCGGGGGGGTGTCTGTTGACCGATCCGGGTTACGCGGCCCGGATCAAGGAATTGCTGCGTCACGTCCGGGAGGCCTCCCGGCGGGACCTGGAACTGCTCGACCTACGGTCGGCATTTCCGCCTGCCCGGCGGGGCCAAGCTGGTGGTGGGCCGGACCCAGCGGGATAACGAGGCGATTCAGGCGTTGAGATCTTCCGGAACATTTCCTGCTGCAAGTGGATCATTACCCGGGCCCCCTGGTCCTGGGGTGGGAGGGGGCTACGGAGGAGGACCTGGAGGCTGCGACGGGGCTGGCCGCGGCCTACAGCGACGCGCCGGAGGGGACGCCGGTGACGGTGAGCGCCAGAAATGGCGGCTCGGACCGGGTCTTCCGCCTCATTACCCCGAACAAAGACCGGTTTAAATCATGGCTGGTGTGATGGGGGCGTTTAAGGTGGCGGGGGATACATAAAAAGAGAGGGGATGCGCCTTGCCGCCCCTCTCTCGCCTGTTGCTTTAAGGTTAGTGGGCCCTGACGGGTTTGTAAAAGGCCAACTCGTGGTCCCGCCAGCTCAACGCATAACGCATACCCTCCATGGTGATGTTAGAGTTCACCATCAACATCGCCCGCTCCACCAGCCGCCCATGAATCGGGTGGGCCAGGATCGCGATTATCGGGTTCGGGACCTCCGGGGTCCAATCAAGACTTTGACCACTTTCAGTTAACATCCTAATCTCCCTTAAGAGCAGACTTCTTTTTGCGTCTGCTCTTCCTGCGCAATTATTTCCCGGTAACCGCATGAGCTGCCGGGGGAGAAATCAACTTTCTCTCCTTTATTATACAAGATAATCATTCCAAAGGGGAGGCGCCAGGGGTGGCGGCGGCGCCGCATATGGGCCGGGCGGATGATCCTATACCGGGTTGCGGTCAAAAATAGAGCGGCGAAACGTGGAACTTAGCTGTGTGGGCGCCTTCAGGGGGACACAGAGGTCCCCCGCTTGTATAATAGCAAAGGAGCCGGCACATTCCCCTGGGATTTCTTACGGGGTAAGATATGTGCCCAAGGTCAACAAGTTTCCACCCCAGGGGCAGGCCCATGGGCCGGCCCGGAGGAGGCAGGGAGCACCGGCGGATGGGCCCTTCAAGGTGTGGGACCCGTTCAGGCAGGGGCTCAGGGGCTCTGGTCCTCTCCCCCCAAGGCCTCGCAGAGGCGGGGCACCAGGTGGTTGAAGTCGCCGTTGGACATCACCAGGACCACGTCGCCGGGCCGCAGGCTGTGGCAGCAGGCCCGCCAGGAGCTGCATCGGTGTCGGGAAAGTAAGCGGGCTTCCTGGCCCTGGCGCCTGGAGGTCCGCCACCAGTTGCTGGGAGGAAAACTGTTCCTCCGGCTCCACCTTCCACAGGTCCGGCGGCTCCCGCACCAAGATCAGGTCGGCGTCTTGAAAGGCCTGGGCGTAGGGCTCCTGAAAGATTTTGCGCCGGGAGGTGTTGGTGCGGGGCTCGAAGGCCGCCACCAGGCGCCGCGTCCGGGTAGGCCCTGGCGCACCGCGGCCAGGGTTACCCCCACCGCGGTGGGATGGTGGGCGAAATCCTCCAGGACCAGCACCCCGTCAAACTCCCCGGCCACCTCCTGGCGTTTTTTGAACCCCTTTAAATCCGGCCAGGGCCTTTTGCAGGGGCCCGGGCTCGGCCCCCACCTCGGCAAAGCACCGCCAGGGCGGCCAGGGCGTTCAAGACGTTGTGCTCCCCCACCATGGGCAGGAAAAAGTCGCCCCACCGGTCGCCCTCCTTGCAGGACGGTGAACTGCATGCCGCCCGGCGGCGGGGGCGATGGCCGCGGCCTGCCAGGCAATCGTCACCGTTGACCCCGTAAAACGAGACCGGGGCCCGGTTGCGCCCGCAGACCTCCCGCACCAGGGGGGCGTCTCCCCAGGCCAGGACCCGGCCGCCGGAGGCGACCGTGCTCCAAGAAGGTCTCGAAGGCCTGGATGATGACGGTCCAGGTCCGGGTAGATGTCGGCGTGGTCGAACTCGATGGAGGTGAGCACCGCCGCCCGGGGCGTAAAGTGCACGAACTTGGGGCGCTTGTCGAAAAAAGCGGTGTCGTACTCATCGCCTTCCAGGACCACGTAGCGGCCCCGGCCCACCCGGTAGTTGGCCTGGAAATTCTTGGCGATGCCCCCCACCATGAAGCCGGGGTCCAGTCCCAGGGCGAAGAGCAGCCAGGCGATGAGCGCCGTGGTGGTGGTTTTGCCGTGGGTGCCGGCCACCACCAGGCTCTGCCGGTCGCCCACCAGGAAGCGGTTCAGGGCCTCCGGCAGGGAGAGGCGGGGGAGGTCGTCGGGCCAACACCGCCTGGGCCTCGGGGTTGTCCCGGCGGATGACGTTGCCCACCACCACCAGGTCCGGGGTCGGCGATCAGGTTTTCCGGGCGGTAACCGTTTTGGATGGGGATCCCCAGGCCCTCAAGTAAGGTGCTCATGGGCGGGTAGACGTGCTCGTCGGAGCCGGTGACGTGGTGGCCCTGCTCCTTCAGGATGCCGGCCAGGGCCGCCATGCCGGTGCCGCAGATGCCGAGGAGGTGGATGTGCAAGCCAGATTCGGAGAGTTTGTCGTGTGCCATTTCCGTCCATTGTGGCAGGGGCGGGTTTGAAACCCGCCTCTGCGATGCTGGTCTCGTGTGTAGGCTGGATGGCCGGATCAAAACCCCAAGGCCCGGGACGCGGCCTCGTGGAAGCGGGGCCGGAAGGCCTGGATTTTGGTCTTGTCGTCCCGGCCCAGATGGACCCGGTTTGTCAGTAAGACTACCATCTGGCCAGGTCCAGGTCCAGCCAAAAAGAGGTGCCGGTGAAGCCCAGGTGGCCGACGCTGTGGGGCGAAAAATAACGCCCGGCGGCCCGCTGGGCCGGGTCCGGGCTGGGGATGTCGAAGCCGTGGGCCCGGTCAGCCCCGGGGGGGACCGTGAAAAAGAGCCGGACCGTCTCCGGGGCGAAGGGGCCGAGGCTCTCTCCCGCGATAAGCCCGATAGAGGCAGGCCAGCAGCTGAAAGACCTCACGGCCGGGGCCGAAGAGGCCGGCGTGGCCCGCCACCCCGCCCGCGGCCCAGGCGTTTTCGTCGTGGACTTCGCCGCCGGCGGGGCGTCCCGGGATGAGGCCCGGCTCGGTGGCGGCAAACGAGATACGGTCTCCCCCCGGCTGACTCAGGGGGTTGAAGCCCAGGGTTTTCAGGCCCAGGGGCCGGTAGATTTGCTGCCCGGCAGAACCGGTCCAGGTCCTGGCCGCTGACGTTCTCCACCACCGCCTTCAGCAGCATGAAGCCCAGGTCGCTGTAGAGGGTGGCCGTGTCCGGGGGGTGTTCCAGGGGCGTGGCCGCGGCCAGGCGCTCCAGGAGGGTAGGGCGGGCCGGGGCGGGCGCGGCCAGGACTTCCTGGATAAAAAGGGCGCCAGGCCGGCAGCCCGGCGCGGTGGGTGAGGAGGCTCGCCAGGGTCAGGGGACGCTTGTCCGGCGGCAGCCAGGCGGGCCGGGCAGGATCTCCCCCAGGGGGTGGCGTTCAGGTGTCGGCCCCGGGCCACCAGGACCATCAGGGCCAGGGTCGTGGCCAGGGGTTTGGTCAGGGAGGCCAGGTCGAAGACCGTGTCCGAGGGTCACGGCCGCGGCGCCCGGGTTCCCGGGACACGGCCGGCCCGCGGCCCCCTCCCAGCGGAGTTCTCCCTTAAGCCCCACCAGGGCCACGGCGGCGGTATAGACGCCCTGGCTGACGCCGGCTTCCAGAAGTTTTTGTAAAAGGGCCCAACGGTCCGGCACGGAAGCCTCGGCTGTTATGGAATTAATATTCCGAGTTGCAATGAAAAGGTTATGGTTGTAACCGCAGGCTAGGCCGGAAAAACTAAAATCCCCCTAAATCCCCCTTTAATAAAGGGGGACTTTAATACCCCCCCTTTGAAAAAGGGGGGCAGGGGGGATTTTTCAGGCCCCGGGCCGGGACGCTTGTGGTTCATGGACTTTTAGCCTGCGCAGGCGAGACGCCTAGGCCACCTGTTTGATTACGAGATGGTATTAATGGGGCGCGGGGCGCACCCTACACCTTTTCCAGGGCCAGGTTGATCAGGGTGTCCAGGAGGGCCGGGAAGTCGATGCCCGCGGCCTTGGCCCCCTGGGGAAAGAGGCTGGTGGCGGTCATGCCGGGAATGGTATTGGTTTCCAGGACAAAGATCTCCCGCTCCCGGACCATCATGTCGGTGCGGGAATAGCCCCGGCAGCCCAGGGCCTGATGGGCCGTGAGGGCGCACTCCTGGGCCCGCCGGGTCAATTCCGGGTCAGAGGCGGGCCGGGCAGATTTCCTGGGTGGCCCCGGGCTGGTACTTGGCTTCGTAATCAAAAAAGGCGTAGGTGCTGGCCGGGATGATCTCCACCAGGGGCAGGGCCTGCAGATTGGCGTTGCCCAGGACCCCGCCGGTGACCTCGGTGCCCTGGATGAATTCCTCCACCAGGACCCGGTTATCCAGGGCAAAGGCGGCGGCCAGGCCGGTCTTCAAGGCCTCCGGCGTCCCGGCCATGGTAATGCCGATGCTGGAGCCTTCGTGGACCGGCTTGATCACCACCGGCAGTCCCAGGGCTGGCCTCGATTTCTCCGGGCGGAGGGCCTTGTCGCGGTCAAAGGCCAGGGCCGCGGGGCACCTTGAGGCCGGCCTGTTGGTAGATGGTCTTGCTCAGTTCCTTGTTCATGGCCAGGGCCGAGGCCAGGACCCCGGAGCCCTGGTAGGGGATCTCCAGGAGGTCCAGGAGCCCCTGCATGGAGCCGTCCTCCCCGCCCCGGCCGTGCATGATGATGAGGGCCACGTCCAGCTCTTTGGCTTCCCGCACCAGACGCTCCAGGTCCGTCAGGGGATCGTAGCGCCGGATGTCGTATTTGTCTTGATTGAGGGCCTGATAAACCTGGGCCCCGCTTTTCAGCGAGACTTCCCGCTCCGAGGATTTGCCCCCGGCGATGAGGGCCAGCCGCAATTTTCCCATGATTCCCTCCGGAATAGCTCTCAGCTATCAGCAGTCAGCTTTCAGCAAAAGACCGCGATTTATTCCAAGGCTGTTTTGAAAAGTTTTTCGTAGGGTGCGCACGGCGCACCGTTCTCTCTTATTCCATTGACCCGGAGCAGATCCAGGGGACTGAGCGGCAACGGCGCAAAGAGTTTCTCCTCCAGGATCCGGCTCCTGGCCTCGGTGGCCTGGATGCGGGCCAGGGCCTCGGGAGTGCGCCCGTACCGCACCTTGAGGTCGGCGAAACGGGCCTCCAGGGTAACCACCGCGTCGTGGAGCACCCGCTTGTCGGCGTAATTGACCACCTCGGCCTCCCGCAGCGGCCTGGGGTCCAGGATGGCGCCATCGAGATGGACGTGCTCCCTGACCATCTGGGCCACCTGGGGGTAGCCCAACGCTTCCAGGATGCCGGCCCCCAACTCGGCGTGGTTCTCGAGGGTCCCCAGGCAGGGGGTCTTGCCCAGGTCGTGGAGGAGGGCGCCGACGGTGACCAGGGGCAGATGCAGGTCGAACCCGGCCTCCGTCAGGGCCTCCCCCAACAGGCAGGCCACCTGCATCACCCGGAAGCTGTGCTCCCGGATATTGGGGAGCATGGCGTGGATTTCCATGAGCTCCAGGCACTGTGATGAGAAGGGATGGGAATAAAGTTTCGTTTCTCCATGAGGTTATTTTAAGGCGAAAGAGGAAACCAGAACCCCCCTTTTTTATACAGGTTGTCAAAAGTTCCTTGGATGGTTCTTAAATCCCCCAAATCCCCCTTTTTCAAAGGGGGATTTTTAAAGGAATTCCGCTAAGTTCACCCCTTCGGAGAAGGGGGTTAGGGGGGATTTAGGTTCTCGGAGCATGTGCCATAAGGTGAAAAGCTTTTGAGCCTCTTGCAACCTTCTTAAAAACGAGATTCTTCGCTCCGTTCAGAAAGACAATCGTGAGCAATAAGGATTTTGCCAGAGCCTCCTTTGACAGTCACCATAAATCCCTGCGTCTTGCCCCCTGGGATCGTCGATTCAGACCCATTCAGGAGAATGGTTCAGGTTTTCGTCACCAGGACCACGGCGTAGGCGGCCATGCCTTCGCCCCGGCCGGCGAAGCCCATGAGCTCGGTGGTGGTGGCCTTGACATTGACGTCGCCCGGCGTCAGGCCCAAGGCGGCGGCCAGGTTGGCCTGCATGGCCGGGATATGGGGCGCCAGCCGGGGCGCCTGGGCCACGATGGTGGCGTCCACATTCACCGGCTGGAAACCCCGGTCCCGCACGATTTGCCATGATCCGTTCCAGCAGGATGAGGCTGGAGATGTCTTTATAGGCCGGGTCTTTATCCGGAAAATGCGTCCCTAGATCTCCGGCCCCCACCGCGCCCAGGAGGGCGTCGCCGATGGCGTGGCTCAGGACGTCGGCGTCAGAGTGGCCCAAGAGCCCCAGGGCATGGGGGATTTCCACCCCTCCCAGGATTAGGGGTCGCCCCTCCACCAACCGGTGGGCGTCATACCCCAGGCCGACTCGCATGTTTTTTCCTTCGCCGCAGGGAAAAGATGGCCTCGGCCAGCAGCAGGTCTTCCGGGGTGGTGATCTTCAGGTTAAAGGGCGAACCGGGAACCACCACTACCGGCTGGTGCAGTTCCTCGAGCAAGGAGGCCTCGTCGGTGCCGTAGAAATTGCGGCTGTAGGCCTCGGTGAAGGCGCGCCACAAGAGGGGCGCCTGGAAAGCCTGAGGGGTCTGAATCTGCCAGATGTCCTGGCGCTCCAGGGTCTTGTGCACCCTGCCTTCGGGAGTAACTCTTTTCAGGGTGTCCTGGGCCGGCAGCCCCAGGACCGCGCCGCCGTGCTTGCCGGGCGGCGTCGATGACCCGGCGGAGCTGCTCCGGGGTCACGAAGGGCCGCACTCCGTCGTGCACCAGGATGATTTCCAGCTCATCCTCGTTTTGCAAGGCCTTGAGGGCGTGATAGACGCTGTCCTGGCGTTCTTTGCCCCCGGGCACCAGGCGCAGCACTTTCTTGAGGTTGTAGGGGGCGATGACCGTATCCTGGCAGAGGTCCAGATCTTCGGGATGGACCACCACCGTGACCTCCCGGATTTCGGGCATGGCCTCGAAGATCTTTAAGGTGTGGGCCAGGATGGGTTTTCCGGCCAGTTGGAGATAGGGCTTGGGGATTTGGTGCCCCATGCGTTTCCCTACCCCGGCGGCAGCGATAATGGCGGCTATCATGAGGGCGTGCCTCTGATGATCCCTGGCAGGAGACCGTAGCCGGCCCGCCCGGGGAGACGTTGGAAGTTGACCTGGGCCACCGGCAGGGCGGCCGGTTCCTGCAGGAGTTTCCGGGCCCAGTCCTCCAGCCGGAAGAACTCCACCCCCCGCTGCCGGCATTGCGGTCAGCAGGCGGCCGAACTCGCTCGAGAAAGGGGCCGCCCTCCATCTCGGCGTGGATGGTGAGCACCTGGGGGAGCCCCGACTCCAGGCGGGAGAGGACCAGGCGGGTAAAATCCTGGGGGCGGCAGCCGTGAAAACCCAGGAGTTCATCCAGGGTGGGCAGGGTGGTGGGAATTTCCAATATCTTCGTCACCCTCTCTCCGAAGGCGGGGAAGTACGGGGCCAGCCCCCGGGTGTCGCTGGCGTAAAGAAAATTCTGGGCCGCCAGGGCCGTGCGGCTGCTTAAGGTGCACTGCCAGCCCGGGAGCGGCAAAGGAGTAGGCGGGTCTTCCCATCTGCGCCATATAGGTCTCTTGGGCCCGGTCGATTTCCCGGGCCACTTTTTCCAGGGGAAGGTGCCAGAGGTGGTCGTGCCAGCGCACGTGGTCGTAGCCGTGCAGCCCCACCTCGTGGCCGGCCGCGGCCAGTTGCGGCGCCAGGTGCGGGGCGGCGGCGCCGATCTTGGGGCGCGGGCAGCAGGGTGCCGTAGCACATGGTCTTAAAGCCGTAAAGGGCCGGAGCCCGGGTGCGCCACATCTTTGCCAAGAAACCTCGCTGCCGAAAGATCCGGAAAATGGCCCGGCCGGAGTTATCGGGACCCAGGGCCAGGAAGAAGCTGGCCTTGACCGCGTGGTCCTCCAGCACTTCCAAGAGGGCGGGCACCCCCTGACAAAAACCCTCCAGGGTGTCCACGTCGACTTTGATGGCTAAGCGCGCGGCCCATATGGTTTCTTGCCGGGTTTACCGCCGGTAGGGCGGGTGTTGAAACCCGCCCCTACGCCCTAAAGCTGCTCCGTCTTGCGCCTCCTCCAGGAAGGCGTCCAGGGTGATCTTAAGCGACGTGGTGAGGTCGGTTTTCGGCTCCCAGCCCAAGAGCGCGCGGGCCTTGGCGATGGAGGGCTTGCGGCTGGTGATGTCCTGGTAGCCCTTGCCGTAGTAGTCCTCGTGGGGGGTCTCGACGATCTCGGAGAAGACCCCGTCATTTTTATGGTCCGGGTGCGCCTTGAAGAGGTCGCGCAGGAGATGCGCCAACTCTTTTATCGAGGCTTCGTTTTCGGGGTTGCCGATGTTGAAGATCTGGCCGTCGGCCGACGCCGCCGTCGTTTTCGATGATGCGCATCAGGCAGTCGATACCGTCTTCCACGAAGGTGAAGCAGCGCTTCTGATAGCCGCCGTCCACCAGCTTGATCGGCTCCCGCTGCAGGAGGTTGAGGATGAACTGGGTCACCACCCGGGAACTCCCTTCCTTGGCGGCGTACAGGTCGTCCAGCTTGGGGCCGATCCAGTTGAAGGGGCGGATCACGGAAAACTGCAGCTGCCGTCCTGGCCGTAGGCCCAGATGACCCGGTCCAGGAGCTGCTTGGAGCAGCTATAAATCCAGCGCTGCTTGTGGATGGGGCCCAGGACCAGGGTGGAGTCGTCCTCGGAGAACTCCGCATCCGGGCACATGCCGTAGACCTCGGAGGTGGACGGGAAAGATGATGCGGGTGCCGTACTTGACGCACTGGCGGACGATGCGCAGGTTTTCCTCGAAGTCCAGTTCGAACACCCGGAGGGGCTGCTTGACGTAGGTCATGGGGGTGGCGATGGCCACCAGGGGCAGGACCAGGTCGCATTTCCTGATGTGGTATTCGATCCACTCCTTGTTGATGGCGATGTCGCCTTCCAGGAAATGGAAGCGGGGATGGTCCAGGGACTCCTCCAGCTTGTTGGAGTAGAGGTCCATGCCATAGACTTCCCAGTCCCGGGTGGTGAGGATGCGCCGGGTCAGGGCATTGCCGATGAAGCCGTTGACGCCTAAGATCAGAATTTTCATTGATTCCCTATGTATGTATGTGGTGGGTACCGCCCACCTTCCGAAATTGATTGGATTATGTGGTGGGCGGTGCCCACCCGAAATTGTCCCTTGAAGCGGAGCTTCGAGGTAACTGGGTTCCCAAGCTGAGCTTGAGGAACGCAGTAGACAAGTGACGCACCCTACGAAAATTTTTCCCCACCAGGTGCTCCCAGGTGGCCACTACCGGCCCCAGAAATTCCGGTTCACCCTCCCATTGGGCCTGGGTGATGAGGAAATGGCCCTCGCCGGTGGCGACCAGGAGCCCTTCTCCCGGCAGGCGCGGCGGTGATCTGGCCGGGCAGCGTGCGGGTCCGCCACGGGGGCGGCCAGGGCCCGGCCGTTCCAGATAAAGAGCTTCCTGCCCCGCCAGAGTGGTAAAGGCGCCGGGGTAGGGATGGGTCACGGCCCGCATTAGATTATAGATGGCCAGGGCGGGCTGCCGCCAGTCGATGCGACCGTCTTCGGGCCTGCGGCCGCCGAAATAAGAGGCCTGGGCATGGTCCTGGGGGAGCCGGGGGGCCTGGCCGTCCCGCAGCAACGGATAAGTTTCCCGCAACAAGGTTCCCGCCGCCGCGGTCATCCGGGCAAAAAGGGTGACGGCCGTGTCCTCCGTAGGTGATGGGGACGGCCTTCTGGGCCACGATGTCGCCCCGGTCGGCCTTGGCCTCCATGTAGTGGAGGGTCACCCCGGTTTCGGTCTCGCCGTGGACCAGGACCCAGTTGACCGGGACAACGGCCCCGGTAGCGGGGCAGCAGGCTGCCGTGGAGATTCAAGGCCCCCAGGCGGGGGAGGTCCAGCAGGGGCTGCTTCAGCATGTGGCGATAATAGCACGAAAAGAGAAAATCCGGTTGCAAAGCCTGCATGGCGGCCACGAAAGCCGGATCATTGGGGTCGGCGGGCTGATAGACCGGCAGGTAATTTTCAAAGGCCAGCTGCCGCACCGAGGCGAACCAGATATTTTCCCGGGGGTCGTCGGCATGGGTGACCACGGCGACGATCTCATCGCCCAGCTCCCGGCACAGCTCGATCAAGGCCTGGAGGCAGACGTAGCCGATATTGTGGTAACCCATGAAGATGATGCGCATATGACTTCCAGGAACGGCTGAAGTTGTATCAGGCGCTTGACTTGGAGGCGACCAGGGACGGCCGCCGCCATCGCCTGCAGTTTACTGGTGCGGGCGCAGGCTCAAGCCTGCGCCCGCCAGGCCCCGGTTTTTCGCTCCTCATTATACCGGATTTTGCCGGAGGGGAAAGGAAAGAGTTGCTTTATGACTCGGGGCCCAGGGTCTTGCGGATGATGAAGCGGGGGCGGCCCCGGACTTCCCGGTAGATGCGGCCGACGTATTCGCCGATGAGGGCCAGGCCCAGGGTGTTCAGACCCACGAAGACAAAGAGGATGGCGAAGAGGGTGAAGACCCCTTCCACTTCCGGCCCCACGAAAATCCGGCGGACGATCAACATGAGCCCGAACAGCAGGCCCAGGAAGGCGATGGTCACCCCCATGAACCCCACCAAGTGAATGGGCAGATTGGAAAACCCGGTCATCAGGTCAAAGTTGAGGCGCAGGAGCTTGATCAGGCCGTACTTGGACTGGCCCCGCTCCCGTTCGGCGTGGCCCACGGGGATTTCCGCCACCCGGTGGGAAAACAGGTTGGCCAGGGCCGGGATGAAACTGGAGGATTCCTGGCACTGGTTGATGCTGTCCATCACCGCGCGGCGATAGGCCCGGAGCATGCAGCCGTAGTCCCGGAGCTTGACCCCGGTGACCCGGGACATGACCGTAGTTCACCAATTGGGAGGGGAGCCTGCGGAAGATGGAGTCCTGGCGGTTCTCCCGCCAGCCCCCCACGGTGTCGTAGCCCTCTTCCAGCTTGGCCACCAGGCGGGGGATCTCCTCCGGGGGGTTTTGCAGGTCCGCGTCCAGGGTGACCATCACCTGGCCCCGGGCCGCCTGAAACCCGGCAAAAATAGCCTGGTGCTGCCCGAAGTTGCGGTGGAATTGCAGGGCCCGGATCGTGTTGCGGATATTGGCCGTTCAGGTCGGTCAGGAGTTCCCAGGAACGGTCAGTGGAGCCGTCGTCCACGAAGATAATCTCAAAGGGCCGGCCCATGCCGGTGAGGGTGCGGACCAGCCGCTCCCCCAGCTCCCGGAGATTGTCTTCTTCGTTGTACACCGGGATGACCACGGAAATCTCCGGGGCAGGCGCAGCTTGGCTCACGGAGAGAACCTGCGTGGACATGGGCCGTTACCTTTTTATGTTGACTGAAGGCCTATCGTTATGAGTCACGGACTATAGGCTAAAAAACGGCCCTAGCTCGGTTATTGACTGAGTTTGGTCCCCCTTTAGCAAAGGGGGGTGATTCTCCGGCTTGGTGGTGCGCGGTGCGCACCCTACTGATGAGAAAATAAAAAAATCCACCGGCGCGGCTGGACCGGTGGCCCCAAAGGAGGCGCGAAGCAGGCCGTAAGCCGAGTTCTGTCCCGGGTTGCCCCGGTGATGATCATTCCTCTAGGGCCCCGGTTACCCGGGGCCTCCAGCGACCTACCCGGGAGCTTCGGGCGGGCCACCCTCAAACGCTCCCCTATTTGGTCTTGCTCCAGGTGGGGTTTTCCAAGCCGGCAATGTCGCCACTGCCGCTGGTGAGCTCTTACCTCACCTTTTCACCCTTACCGTGGACGTACCACGGCGGTCTGGTCTCTGTGGCACTTTCCCTAGGGTTGCCCCCGCTGGGGATTACCCAGCACCCTGCCCTGTGGAGCTCGGACTTTCCTCCGGCGGCACCATGAGCGCCGCCGGCGATCATCTGGCCTGCTTCGCGATCCGGTGAGGTGTAAAAACTTTGGAGTGCGGCGAAACCTCACCCCTTAAGACAGTTTACCCCGCCGCCGTCTTTTGGTCAATGGCCCGGTTAGCCGGCTGTCGGCCAGATGGTTCATCTTCCCGGGGCACGTGGGTAATGGTCACAGGCCTCAAACTCTTTGCAAGGCCGCTGAGAGCTTCGCTGCCACAAAGGGCAGGAGGTGGGGGGCTTTCACCCGGTACCGGCCGTTGATCTGCCGCACCAGAGTTCGGAATCGGCACAGACCTGGATTTTCTTGACCCCCAGGTCCGGCGGGCCATTTTCAAGCCCAGGAGCAAGGCCTGATATTCCGCCACGTTGTTGGTGGTTTGTCCCAGGTAGTGGCCCTCGTTTGACCCTGGAGCCGGCCCTGGGGGTCAATCAGAGACCACGCCGGCGCCGGCGGGCCCGGGATTGCCCCGGGAGGCGCCGTCGCAGTAGAGGCGCCAGACTCCTTCGCTCCAGGTCCGGAAGTGGCCGGCCGCTTCCCGGAACAGCTCCTGCAAGTCCTCGGGGTCAGCCGAAACTGCTCCCGCACTCCGGGGAGGTCCTGTCCCTGGGCCAGGGCCGAAAGATGGCAGCCCGCTTGTCCAAACAGCTTCCCCAAGCCGGCTCAGAGGGCCTGCTGGTTCCCGACTGCCGGCTTCCTCCACTTCATCGAGCCAGTAGAGAATGCGCTGGCAGTGGGGGCACTGGAGGATCTCCAGCCCCTTTCTGCAGGTCGATGAACTGTTGGGGCAGAATGTTCATGTGGCAGCCCAGGCAGACGCCTTCGTGCACCGGGCTGATGGCGGTGCCGTTGCGGCGCTGGCGGATGAATTCATAGCGCTTCATGAGGGCCGCGGGCACGACTTTGCGCACTTTCTTGCGCTTTTCCTCCAGTTCGGCCAGTTCCTCCTGCAAGTTTCTTCACCTGGGCCGCCACTTCCTGCCGCTGCTCGACCAGGATGGCCTCTTGCTCCTCCATCTGCGGATCGATGCTCGGCGATGAAGCCGTTCTGGGTCTCCATGAGGTCCATGATTTCCAGGATGCGGGTCTCCCGCTGGTCCCGCTGGTCTTCCTTAAAGGCGATCTCCTTGAGCATCGCCTTGTATTCGATGTTGCTTTTGATCTCCATCAGGCGCTGGCGGCTGGTTTTGATGCCCTCCTCCATTTCCGCCATTTCCGTTTCCGTTTCCCGGCTGCTGGGCCTTAAGGTCCTCCAATTCCTGGAGCCGGGCGGCGTGGGCGGCTTTCAACTCTTCCAGGGCTGCCTCGCCGGCCTTGAGCTCCTCAGGGAGCCTCTCCAGCTCCTGGGTGACCTCCTGGATCACCTTGTCTATTTCCTGAACATCGATGAGTTTACTTAACTCCGGTAGCAAAATTCAACCTCCATATTTCGTCATGCGGTTTGGCATTATTCCTCGACGGCCAAGGCGTTCTGGCGCTGCGGTCATTGGGAATAGTGGTTGTCATCATCGTTATAAACCGAGAGTGTCTCCTCATACGGTAGCAGCATGGGGGGGGCTGGGTGGCCGCCACCATGACTTCAAGCCCCAGACCCGCCGCCTGAAACATCTCCCGGAGCTGTCCGGCCCAGGGTTCCATAAACACCACTTCGCTGGCAAAATGGCCCACCGCCACGACGGCAAAGTCTTCCAGGAGTCCCGGGGGGACCTGGTGATGGCGCACTTCCCCGGTCAGATAGACCTGGGCCTCCCGGCTCAGGGCATCGCCGGCAGAAGCTCGCCGCCGCTGCCGCTGCACAACGCCAGGCGCTGCACCTGCTGCGGGCGGGCGCCCCCAAACCTGCACGGTGTCCACCCCGAAAATCTCTTTGACCGCAGCAATCACCTGGGCAAAGGGGCGGGGCTCGGGCCAGGCGCCGATGCGCCCCAAACCCAGGGGCGTGCCGGGATGCCGCAGGGGATAGAGATCGTAGGCCACTTCCTCATAGGGGTGGATTTCTTTCAGACGAGTCAGGGCCGCGGGGCAGGAGGGACTCGGGGGCCAGGATTTCCAGGCGGACCTCCTCGGCCCGGGAGAGCTCTCCCGGTTCGCCCTGAAAGGGCTGAGCCCCAGGCAGGGGTCGATACGTGCCCTGACCCGGGGAGGCAAAAGAACAGTGGGAATACCGGCCGATGACCCCCAGGCCGGCGTCCCCCAGGGCCTGCCGCACCTGGTCCTCGTAGCCCGTGGGGACGAACACCGCCAGCTTGTACCAGGGGTCCCGGGTGGTGGGGCTCAGGACCTCCACATCGGTCAGGTCGAGCTGTCTGGGCCAGATAGTCGTTGAGCCCGCCGGGGGCGATATCCAGGTTGGTGTGGCAGGAGACCATGGCCATCCCGGCCCGGATGCAGGGCCGCCAGCAACCGGCCGCCGGGGCGGTCTTCCCGCACGTCTTCCAAGGGCTGGTAAAGGAGGGGTGGTGGGTCAGGAGGAGCTGGGCGCCCCGGTGAGCGGCTTCGGCGACCACGGCCGGGGTGGCCTCCAGGGCCACCAGGATGCCTGCCACCGGCTGGGCGGGGTGCCCCACTTCGAGGCCGGTCCGGTCCCCGGTCACGGCCCAGGCCGATGGATAGCGGCTTTCCAGCAGGTTAACGATGTCTTGCAGCGTCGCGCTCATAGAACATAAAAAAGGGGTGCGCAGAGAGCACCCCCGGGGTTAAACCCCTGTGAAATCAAGGCGTCTATATCGTTCTCGCAATATACCCGTTGCTCCCGGATGCCTGGTGGGCCCACCCGGATTTGAACCAGGGACCGTCCGGTTATGAGCCGGTTGCTCTAACCGCTGAGCTATGGGCCCGTGCATATCAGTCATCGGGGGGCATCCCTGCGGATCGGCTCATCGTGCCCTTAGTCCGCCCCCCATAATAAGTTATTATAACTCTCCTCCCCGATTGTTCAATAGGAGACTCACCCTGGAATACAAAATCACGTCTCGATAAAGCTTTTCAGCCGGGTGCTCCGGGACGGATGCCGGAGCTTCCGCAAGGCCTTGGCTTCGATCTGGCGGATGCGTTCCCGGGTGACCTCGAAGTCGCGGCCCACTTCCTCCAGGGTATGATCGGTCTTTTCGCCGATGCCGAAGCGCTTGCGCAGCACCTTCTCTTCCCGGGGCGTCAGGGTGGACAGCATCTTCCGGGTCTGGTCCGCCAGGTTGAGGTTGGCCACCGCCTCGATGGGCGTGGAGATTTTTTTATCTTCGATGAAATCGCCCAGGTGGCTGTCTTCTTCGTCGCCGATGGGCGTTTCCAGGGAGAGGGGCTCCTTGGCGATCTTCAGGACCTTGCGCACCTTCTCCAGGGGAAACTCCATCTTTTCGGCAATCTCTTCCGGGGTGGGCTCCCGGCCGATCTCCTGGACCAGGTAGCGGGAGGTGCGGATCAACTTGTTGATGGTTTCGATCATGTGGACCGGGATGCGGATGGTGCGGGCCTGGTCGGCGATGGCCCGGGTGATGGCCTGGCGGATCCACCAGGTGGCGTAAGTGCTGAACTTGTAACCCCGCTCGTATTCGAATTTCTCTACGGCCTTCATCAGGCCGATGTTGCCTTCCTGGATCAGGTCCAGGAACTGCAAGCCCCGGTTGGTGTACTTTTTGGCAATGCTGACCACCAGGCGCAGGTTGGCCTCCACCAGTTCCCGCTTGGCCTTTTGGGCCTGGTATTCCCCCTTTTCGGCCTTGACCAGGATCGTCAGCAGCCGGCCGGCGGGCAGCCCGACTTCGGTTTCGATCCTTGCTCAAGCTTCCGCCGGGTCTGGGTCCAGACTTCCTCCAACTCCGCCAGGCGCTCGGGAGTCAGGGACCGGCGGCAATCCGGAGGCCGGCCGCCTTATTTTTCAGCTCCCGGCGCAATTGGCGAAACTTGGTGGCCGACAGGCCTGCGGCCCCGAGACGCTTCTCCAGCTTGTGCTGACAATCCCGCACGACATAGCCGAACTTGCGCAGCCGCTCGAGAATATCCTTCCAGATAATGGCGCTCCAGCCGGAGGCTTTTGAAGTTCTCCACCATGCGCTGCCGCTGTGCGGCGATCTTCTGCTCCAACTGGAGCCGGGCTTCGTCTTTCGCGGGGCAGGGCCGCGGCTTCTTTCACCATCTGGCGGATCTTTTCTTCCTGGGAACGAACTTTCTGGATCAATTTCATGAACCCGGGACTTCTGGGTGGGCAGGTCCAGGGCGGGATCATCTTCACCGAAATCATCCAGGGTGCTCTGGGGTGACAGTTTTTCCTCTTCCAGCCGGTTCACCAGCCCCATGATCTCTTTGAAGGTAAGGGGCACCTCCAGCAGGGAGTGGAGCACCTCTCTTTCACCCTCTTCAATGCGCTTGGCGATGTCCACTTCCCCTTCCCGGGTGAGTAAGGAGACGGTCCCCATTTCCTTCAGGTAGAGGCGCACCGGATCATCAAATTTGGCGGCGCCTCCGCGTTCCAGGCTCAAATCGCCCTCTCCTTCCCGCATCCCCCACTGCGAGGTGAGGGCCATGCTGGAAGCTTCGGGAGGAGGAATCTCCAGGTCATCAAAGATCATGATGTCCTTCATCTGCTCGTTTAAAAGGCTCTCGGGAGATAGGGAGTCATTCAGGTCATCCACGGTGATCAAGTGTGTCATCATCCCCCATGGGCATGATTTCCTGAAAGCCGTCCATTCCCATTCCCTTATTCATCCATTCTCTCCTTTTGCTGTGGACCTGCTTTTAAGTGCTTTCAATCTGCTGATCGAATCTCCTGCCGCTGGCCAGCAAGGCCGAAGATCATCGCCCTCGGACTGCCGCGGCCTTCATTGCTCTTCCTTAAGCTGGGTCCGGGCCTTTTTCAGCCGCCGGATTTGAAGATCTTCGGCGCCAATCGTCGGCCAGGAAATCCCCCGCCGGACCGTCGTGAGTCGTCCTCCTCTAAGGTTAAGGCACAGATGTGCTGTCGTTGGGTTTCTCCCGGCGCCTGCTGCACCAGGAGGCCATGATCCAATCTGCCGTGTTCCCGATAACTTGTGATGATCAGCTCCATGAGCCCTTTGAATTCCGGGTTCTCGAACTCCGCGGCCCATTCTTCCAGTTCCTCCAAGTCCACGGCTTCCGGGTGCCCCAGGACCCAGCGCAGCAACCCTTTTCCTGGTCTGACGACAATGTGGTACCGAGTTTGGTCCAGCCGGGCCGCGGAGATGGGGGCCAGGGAGATGAGGCTCTTCCGCAGCGCCGCGTCATCCACCCCCAGGCGCTCGCTGGTGGCCCTGAGCCACAGGTCCTGCTCCACCGGATCCGTGATGGCCTGAACGTAAGGGCCGCAGTTCCTCCAAAATCCGCACCCGGCCTTCGATATCCAGGCCGTGGGTGGTGATCAGGTCTTCCAAGAGGTAGGTGAACCAGGGCTGGGCCGTGTCCCAGGCGTTGCGGAACAGCTCCACGCCGTGGGCCCGGGCGTAATCGTCCGGGTCCAGCCCCGCGGGCAGCGGCAGGGCCCGGACCGCCAGATTCTCCTGGGCAAAGAGCGGGAAGGCCCGCTTCATGGCCTTGGCTCCCGCGGCGTCGCCGTCATAGACCAGGACCACTTTATCCGCCAGGGCTTTGAGCAGGCGCACCTGCTCCCGGGTCAGGGCCGTGCCCAGGGTGGCCAGAACGTTGCCGATGCCCTGCACCTGCAGGGCGATGAGGTCGAGATAGCCCTCCACCACCAGGGCCACGCCGGTGGGCGCAGGGCCTCGGCCGCCTGGGGCAGGCCGTAGAGGGTGCGCCCCTTGGAGTAGAGCAGGGTCTCCGGGGAGTTGAGGTACTTGGGCTCGCCGTCGCCGATGATGCGGCCCCCGAAGGCGATGACCCGGCTCTGCCGGTCGAAAATGGGGAAGATGATGCGGTCCCGGAAGCGGTCGTAAAAGCCGCCCCGGTCCCGGGGGGCCAACAGGCCCGACTTCCTGGGCCAGCCTCCAAGGAGATGCCCCGGCTCTGGAAGTGGCGCCGCAGGGCGTCCCAGCTCATCCACGGCATAACCCAACTGAAAGGCCCGGATGATCTCCGGGGTGAGGCCGCGTTTTTTCAGGTAATCGCGGCCCGGCTGGCCCTCGGCACTGGCCAGGGTGGCGGCGTAGAAAGCCGCGGCGGCGACGTTGGCCTCATAGGCCTTGGTGCGCTTTTTGGCCTGCTGGGCCCCTTCCGGCCCCAGATCCTTGAGCGACACCGGGATGCCGTAGCGCCGGGCCAGTTCCTGCACCGCCTCGGGGAAGCTCAAGCGGTGGTACTGCATGAGGAAGGAAAAGACGTTGCCGCCCAGCGCCGCAGCCGAAACAGTAAAAAATGCCCTTCTCCGGGGCCACCGTGAAAGAAGGCTTGGTCTCGGAGTGGAACGGGCAGAGCCCCGAAAGATTTCTGCCCTTTTGGGCCAACTTGACGTACTGGCCCACCACCTCCTCGATGGAGGCCGCGTCTTTGATCTCCAGGAGCTTGTCTTCGGGGATAAATGCCATGGTTAGTTGCCAATTGCCTGTAGTCAGTTGTCAGCGGCCAGGAAACAATGGTGGGGCGGGCCTCCGTGCCCGCCGTCCATATGGGGCGCAGTGCACACCCCACATTGTTTAAATCCCCCTAAATCCCCCTTTTTCAAAGGGGGACTTTTGTTAATTCCCCCCTTTATTAAAGGGGGATTAGGGGGGATTTTATCCTCAACTGATCGGTTCTTTCATGTACCTCTCATAGGGCGGCCTGTGGCCGCCATCTTTCCCGGTGGCACAGGCTTTCCAGCCTGGGCTTTTTGGTGCGCGGTGCGCACCCTGCATTCTGTTCTTTTCCCTCTAATCCTTCAAATCCACCACGGTCACCCCGGGGTTGGCGTCGGCTTGGAGTTCTTTCACCAGGCCGTGGTGCTTCAGGTGGTCCCAGAGGGCCCGCTTCAGGCGGCCGGTGCCCACCCCGTGGATGATGTCCACTTTTTCGGGCCGTGGAGCACCGCCTGGTCGATGAGCCGGTCCACCAGGGGCAGGGCCTCGTCCACCCGGAGGCCCACCAGGTTGAGGCTGGGGAGCCAGGCCGGGGGCCGGTGGTAGCCCGAGGCGGTGCCGCCGCGGATGGCCTTGCCGGCTTCGCCTCCCACCGGGGTGACTTCCTCCGGGCTGACCCGAAGCTTGACGCTTCTGGCCTGGACCTCCAGGCGGCCGTCCCGGTGTCAACGGCCAAAATCTTGCCGGTCAGGCCCAGGGCCGGCAGGAAGACCTGCTGGCCGGGGAGGAACCGGGGCGCCGCGGCCGGGGCCGGGCCGGGCCGGGCGTCAGGTCCGCCAGCAATTTCGGCCTGGCGCCCGGAAAACTCCTGGCGCAGCTTGCCCCAGGGCTCGCCGCCGGCTCTTGCAGCCGCCGGACGATGGCCTTAAACTCGCTCTTCGGCCTCCTTGATGCGGGCCAGGGCCGCGTGCTTTGGCTTCGTTGACCAGCCGGGTGCGCTCGGCTTCAAGCTCGGCCTGCCGCGCCTCCAAATCATGCCGGTGCCGGGTCAACTCCGCTTCCCGCCGCTGGCCAGCTCATGCTCCTGGCGGGCCAGGTCCTGCTGGGCCGCCTCCACCTGGGCCAGCAGCCGGTAGGCCCGGAGTTCGTCCTGGTTGAGATAGCCCTCGGCCATGGCCAGAATCTCCGGGGTCGAGGCCCATCTCCCGGGCCAGCTTCAAGGCGTTGGAGGCCCCTACCACCCCGTAAGCCAGGCGGTAGGTGGGCCGCCGGGTCTGCTTCGTTAAACACCACCGCCACATTTTCAAATCCATCGGTTTTTTGGGCAAAACTCTTTAAGAGGGGCAGGTGGGTAGTGGCGGCGCCGTAGGCCCCCCGCTGGTAAAAGGCCTGGAGCAGGGCCAGGGCCAGGGCGCCCCCCTCGGTGGGGTCGGTGGCCGTGCCCAGTTCGTCCAGGAGGATGAGGGCCCGTTCCGGCAGGTTGGTGAGCATCCTCAGGGCCCGCTGCAGGTGGGCCGAAAAGGTGCTCGAGGCTCCGGGACATATCCTGGGGGTCGCCGATGTCGGCGAAGACCGCGGCAAAGGGGCAGAACTCGCTGCCTTCGGCCACGGGAATGGGGATGCCGCTCTGGACCATGAGGGTTAAGAGGCCCAGGGTCTTTGAGCGCCACGGTCTTGCCGCCGGCGTTGGCCCCGGAGATGATGAGAAAGCGGCGCTCCGGGGTCGAGGGCCAGGTCAATGGGAACCACGTCCGGGGCGGACCGGATTCCCGGTTGCTGCTGGACCAGGAGGGGGTGGCGGGCCTGGCGGAAATCCACGCCGGCCTTGGTGCGCCAGATGGGCTCCCGAGCCCGGAACTCCTCGGCAAACCTGACCTTGGCCTGGATGGCGTCCAGTTCGCCCAGGGTGGCCAGGGTCAGGCGAATTTCGTCCAGATGGTTCCGCACCAGGTCGGTGAGCCGCCGCAGCACCGCCTCTTCTTCCCGCTTTTCCCGGTTGTGGAGGAGGTTCAGGGCGTTGTTGTGCTCCACGATGGCCAGGGGCTCGAGATACAGGGTGGCCTTGGTCTGGGACTGGTCGTGGATGATGCCGGGGATGGCGCCCCGATGGTCGGCCTTGATGGGAATGACGTAGCGGCCGTGGCGCTGGGAGATGAGGGGGTTCTGGAGGGCGTCCGGTAGGCCGGCTCGAAAAAAGTCCTGCTTGATCTGGCGGTTGACCCGCTCCCGGGTGTCGGTCAGTTCCCGGCGCACCTGGGCCAGACCGGGGCTGGCCTGATCCAGAATAAAATTGTGGGGGCTGATGCACTGCTGCATGGCTTCGGTGAGAGGGGGCAGGTCCCGGAGATTGCCGGCCAGGGCTGCCAGGCTCGGGGTCAGATCGCCCCCTAGAGCGGATATAAGTGCTTGAGGTGCCGGGCCAGGCGCAGCACCTGCAGGACCTGGTTGAAGGCTTCGGCGGGCAGTAAGCTGCCCCGGACGCATGGCCTTGGTCAGCCAGGTGGTCAGCAGGGGAAAATCGGTAAAGGGGACGGGGCCTTCACGGTACTGGAGTTCCCGCAATTCCTGGATTTGCTCGGAACGGCGCCTGGATTTGGCCAGATCGGTGAGGGGCTTGAGGGCCCCCAGAAAATCCCGCCCGAGGTCAGAGACGGCGTAAGTCTGGACCACCCGGAGCAGTGCGGGAATCTCCAGGGCGGTCAAAGTTGGCTCTGGCATAGCACTCCAGGTTTCCGTTTGAGGGTGGAAGGTCTATGAACCCAGACGCTGCCGCGCGATCTCTTGAATCACCTTGCCGTCAGCCCGGCCGGCGAGGCGGGCCATGGCGTCTTTCATTACTTTGCCCAGATCGTTGGGGCCGGTAGCCCCCAGTTCAGCGATGACCGCCGGCTACTTCGGCGTCCATTTCTGCCGGGCTCAGTTGCGGTGGCAAAAAAGAGAGGAGGACACTAAGTTCCTCCTCTTCCTTTTTGGCAAGTTCGGGACGGCCGGCCTTGGTGTACTCGGCCATGGCCTCCCGACGCTGCTTTGCCTGCGTGTTAATGTTGCCTGCAGTTCGGCTTCGGTGAGCGGCGTCTAGCGTCCACCTCGCGGTAGTGGATGGCACTTTTCAACAGCCGCAAGGTGGACGCGCCACCGGTTGTTGGTTTTTGATGGCCTCTTTGAAGGCCTGATCCAGCCGCTGATATAAGGGACATCATGAACCCTCAATCTTGCGCAGCTTCTTCAAAGCCCGCTTTTTGGCCGCCAAAATTTTCTTCTTTCGCTTGATGCTGGGCTTTTCGTAATGCTCCCGCTTGCGAATCTCAGAGAGAATCCCGGCCTTTTCGCACTGCTTCTTAAAGCGCTTTAAGGCGACCTCGAAAGGTTCGTTGGGTTTTACCCTGACGCCGGGCATCCATTTCGCCTCCTCCCGTTGTCAGATAGCACCTATCGTCCTGCCCTCTTGGCTGTACGTTATCGGGTACTAGAAGATTGGTAGGTCGATATGGTGATTATGCTAAAAACATTTATTGTTTATCATCTGTTTCAAAACTGTCAAGGGGTTTTCTGTGAAAACTGCAGGGTGATCAGGAAGTTTCTCTCATTAATTGAAAAATTATTTTGCCGCAAGGGGCTACTGGTAGCGTATCATAGGCGCATTGTCTGAAAATGTCAGCTCCGGAGGAGAACGTATGCCGCGTCTGAACTAGATGGCTGCCTGGTGCTGACGGTCTGGCTGGTGCTGGGGGCCGGCTGCGTCACCGTCAAGGTGAGCCTGTTTGAAGAACCGGCCCCCTTGAAGGAGAAAACCATCTCGGGCTACGGCCGGGACAAGATCCTGCTCATGGACGTCTCCGGGGTCGTCCTGGAAGGGCCACACCGCATACTGGGGCTGGGCCAGGGGGTGACCTCGCCCAGCCGGATCAAGGAAGAGCTGGAAAAAGCCGCCAAGGATGACCGCATCAAAGCGGTGGTCCTGAAGATCAATTCCCCGGGAGGCACTGTAAGCGCCGCGGATGTCATTCTCCACGAACTCAAGGCCTTCAAGGCCAAAAAAGGCGTGCCGGTGGTGGTCTGTCTGCAGGGCCTGGCCGCTTCCGGGGGGTACTACGTGGCCCAGGCGGGGGACACCATCATTGCCTATCCCACCTGTATCACCGGTTCCATCGGGGTCATTGCCATGAAGTTCAATCTCCAGGGGTTGATGGACAAGTTCGGGGTGGACGACGACGTCGTCAAGACCGGCAAATGGAAGGATTTCTGGTCGCCCTTCCGGCCCGCCACCCCCCAGGAGAAGGAGATGATGCAGCAGATCATCGACGACTTTTACCGGGAGTTCGTGAACGTGGTGGCCCAGGGCCGCCATCTGAGCCTGAAAAAGACCCTGGAGGTGGCCGATGGCCGGATCTTTACCGCCTCCCAGGCCCGGGACCTGGGCTTGGTGGATCAGTTGGGCTACCTGGATGACGCCATCGATCTGGCCAGGACCAAAGCGGGGCTGGACCACCGGCGCCCGGGTCGTGCATCTATCACCGCCCCGGCAGTTATAAGCCGACGATCTACTCGCTGATGCCTGACCTCAACCTGGACATGGTGGGGCCCCAATTCTTCTACCTGTGGTGGGGCGGAGGCACCTGAGATTTGAGCGGCGGCAGCCTGCAATGATTTTTCAAGGTCTGCGGCCCCATAGCCGATAAGGAAAGCAGGGGGACAAGCCGGTTTGCCGGGACGGGGCGGGAGGTACAGCCTCATCCGGGAAGCACAGCCCCTCACGTTATGGCGAGGGGTCAGCGGTTTACTTTGGCTGACAACAAGATTATACTGATTTATAATTTTTTTAATTACGCAGTATGACCTAAGTAAAATATCGCGGCAGGTTTAACGGCTCTGAGGTTGTGGCAACGTTTCCGTCAGCCCCCCGGCTAATGAAAAGGGGGGGGAATTACTGGACCAAACCGGTGATTTGTGCTTAAGACCACATGAATAAACTAAAGAAAAAGGGCCCGGGAGCCGGTGCGCCGCCTGGCAACCGTATAGGCAACAACAGGCAGAACCGAGCTGTTGTTGGCCCCACCGGCCCGGAGCCCCGGACTTGCAGAGGGATGAAAAGTTGATTGAGCAGGTTCGCCAGATTGTCGCTGCGACCCCGGAGGTCCGCCCGGAGAAGGTGGGGCCGTTGCAAGAGGCCGTGTCGTCACGAAACCTACGAGATCGATGCCCGGAAACTGGCCAATTCCTCATCACCAAGATATTCCTGGACCCCTGAACTCTGGCCGTTCAGCCCCCGAGACTTTCCGCCGGCGGCAGCGCCCACCTCAGTCGCCACCACCGAAGCGCAAGTCCCGGTGGTATGGATTGCCAAAAAACCAAAATCCCCCTCCCTTTGCCAAAGGGGGGTAGGGGGATTTACAGAGCAGTCGGTGCAATAAATTTACGGCAACCAGCGCTAACCCCGGCATCATCCTTTCTTCCGACGCAGCCTGCCCAGACGCTCCCGCAGCCAGGCCGCGGCCTGTTCCACTTCGGCCAGGGTGGTGGGAAACCCCACGCTGAAGCGCACCGCGCCCCGGGCGACCGGTCCAGGGGCACGCCCATGGCCGCCAGCACCGGAGAGATGGCTTCCTGGCCGGCGTGGCAGGCCGAACCCAGGGAGGCGGCCACCTCCGGCAGGCCCGCCATGAGTTCGCCCCCGGCGACCCCCGGAAAGGAGACGTTGAGGGTGTTGGGGAGGCGTTCGGCCTCCGGGCCGTTGAGGATGAGGCCGGGGACGCCAGGCCTTGAGCAGCTCATGGAGCCGGTCCCGCAGGCTCTTGCAAGTGCGCCGGCGGCGACGGGCAGACGCTCCCGGGCCAGGCGGCAGGCTGCTCCCAGGGCCACCATATACGGCACGTTTTCGGTGCCGGCCCGGCGGCCCCCTTCCTGGGAGGCCCCGTGGAGCAGGGGGGTAAAGGCGGCGCCGGTCCGCACGTACAAGGCCCCGACGCCTTTGGGGGCGTAGAACTTGTGGCCCGCCACCGTGAGGAAATCCACCCTGCAATTCGTCCACGTCCACGGGGATCTTGCCCACGCTCTGGGCCGCATCGGTGTGCAACGGCACTCCCGCCTCCCGGGCCAGGGCGCCGATCTCCGGCATGGGCTGCAGGGCGCCGGTCTCGTTGTTGGCGTGCATGACGCTGATCAGGATGGTATCGGGCCGTCAGGGCCCGGCGCACCTCATCCGGGTCCACGCGGCCGGCCCCGTCCACCGGCAAAATCGTGACGGTCAAACCCCTGGGACTGCAAAAACCGGCAGGGCGCCAGCACCGCCGGGTGCTCCGTGGCCAGGTGATGATCTGCCCGCGGCCGTGGTGGGCTGCCACGCCCTTGAGGACGGTGTTGTTGGCTTCGGTGGCGCCGCTGGTGAAGACGACCTCCTCGGGGGTGCAGCCCAGCAGAGCCGCCACGTCCTTCCGGGCCATTTGCACGGCCTCACGGGCCGTCAGCCCCAGGGCATAGTCGCAACTGGGATTGCCGAATTCGGCCGTCAAGATAAGGCTCGCAGGGCCCGAAAGACCTCCGGGGCCACGGGCGTGGTGGCGTTGTAATCCAGATAAATCATGGCCGCTGCCTCCCTTCGCTAGTGAGCCTGGTTCTGTTCTGACCCTGTCAGGTCCCGATTGACACCTGAATTCGTCCTCTGATATTGTAACCCGAAAGTTGAAAATTGGGTGGAAAGGGTCACGATGTGAGCGTCGGCCTTTCAGGCCCGGAACCCTGACTGACTCCTGATCCCAGCGCACTGATACTATGAGCCACTCCCTATCGCCGACCTTCTATCGCCTGGGCCGCTGGTTCTGACGCGGCAGACCATCGGGCGGGTTTTCGCGCTGCGGGTGGAGGGCCTGGAGCACCTGCCGGCCCGAGGCCCCGCCATCATCTGCCCCAAGCACCAGCGCTGGGAAGACATCCCGGTCATCGGTATCGCCCTGCCGCCGCCGCCCCAGTATATTGCCAAAGTGGAGCTGTTCCAGCAGCCGGTGGTGCGGGAGATGTTGGGAGCCCTGGGCGGGGTGCCGGTGGACCGGCAAAACCCCCGGGCGACGCTGTCGTCCTTCAGGCGTCTCCTGCCGCTCCTGAACCAGCGGGCCTGTCATCGTGCTGTTTCCCGAAGGCACGTATGTTCCTGGCCGGGTCGGCCCCGGCAAGCACCGCCTGATTCAGCTGCTCCTCAAACTGCAAGGGCAGGAGGGCCTGGGGTTTCTCCCCTTTGTCCCCGTGGGAGTGGCCTATGAACCCCGGGGCTGGGGCTCTGTGGTGCACGTGAACATGGGCCCGCCGCTCATCGCCCCCGGCCCCCGCCAGGCCCAGGCCCTGACGGACGCCCTCATGGAGCGTATCGCCCGGCTATCTGGATGCGCACCTCCCTCCAAGACCTGGTAATCCCGAGTCGCAATCGACGGGGTGTCCGTGGGAGCCGCCTGATGCAGTATGTGGAGCCAGGTGCGTTCCCGGCGCCGCTTTCAGGTGCGTAAATCGCCTCCCGCCTTGCCTCCCGGCCAATCCCGGGTTGTGTGGCGAGAATTGATAATTTACAAGATCTGACGACTCCAAAGGGTTCTTTCTCTCTCGGGGGAAAAGGGTCATTTTTAGGGAAATCCGTGTTGTCTTGCCTCAGTAAAGTGATTAACTTGCCAAAAGGTGAACTTTCTGGGGTTCGCCCCCGGGACGGCAGGTGGGAAAACCCTTTTTTAACCATGGTGGCCGCGGCTGCCGCCTAACCCCAATTCTATCCCTGGTGGGGGGGCTCAGATGAAGAAATCGCACCTTTGGCTGGCCTTGTTGCTTTGCTGTACCTTGATCGGTAGTAAGGGAGGCTGCGGGCAGAATTCCGACGATGCCAACCTGCCGTCGTCCGGCCACACCGGCGGGTTGTCGTCTGGATTGATCGGTTCGCCCCGTGGAGGCGTCAGTCAGGCCGATTATTTTGCCAAATTGGGCCTGGGGGGAAATTACGGGCCTCACTATAACGCCTTTAACAGCTACCTGGGTTACACAAACTATTCCGACGCCAAGAATAGCGAACTGGAGACCAGCGTGCCTCTGGATTTTCAGCAAATGAAAGATGCGGGTTTCGAGACGGTGCGGGCCTACGGGGACTCGGCCAAGGTCTGGATCGCCATGATCAACGAGGCCAATGCCCTTGGTCTGAACGTGGTGTATACCGTGGCCCTCTGCAGCAGCGATGTCGCCCAGAACCATTGTTGCTTGAAAGGACTGGCTTGTACCGGAGAGACATTCTACCAGTTGCTTGATTTTGCCAAGATTCAGCTGGCACAGATTATCGATGAAGTGGGGGTCCAAAACTTCGAACAGGTGGTGAAACTGATCCTGGTGGGGAACGAAGCCCTGGTGGCCAATGCAGCCGGCACCGAAAATACCGACGATTTGATCAATGCCATCATTGCCATCAAGGCTTTATTAACTGCCAAAGGGGTGGCGCTGGGCGACGGCAATGGCAACGGGGTGGACATCAGCACCTGTGTGCAGATCGGGCAGATGTCTTTGCCGGCCGGACAGTTGTTGGTTCAGGAATTCACCCCGGGAGCCCCGGTGGTGGAAAATATTTACCCCTTCCAGTTCGGGGATGCGCCCACGGATCTGAGTCACATCCAACAGCGTGTCTCGGTGCTGCATGCCGCTTACCCTTCCCACCCCGTGATGCTCGGCGAAACTGGTTGGCCGACCCAGGGCACGTATACTGATTCGTCAAATCACACCTTCACCGGCAACCTGGCGGATGCGCTCACCTACTACCAGACCCTCTACCCTTATCTCAGGAGCGCCCATATCCCCACCCTGATTTTCGAGGTTTACGACCAGCCCTCCAAGGTCACCTCGGATAATACGCTGAGCGATTCCGAGCAGAATTACGGGGTTTTCCACACCGATAACACCATGAAGGCTCCCGGCAACAACGTTATGCTCCCGAACTCCCACTATGTACAGAAGCCCGCATACGACACCGCCGCGGCCGGGGTTTTCACTTTCATCGGGGTAGAGCACCGGGACCCCAATGACAATAAGCTCATCACCAGTTTCTCCCCGAGTGCGATCACTATTACCCTGACTAATCCCAACGGGTTCACCTTAACCCGCACCTACAAGCCCTTTGCGATGAAAACTGCCTTGAATGGCGAGCAGATGGTGTGGGCCAGCCTCAACCTGTACCAGGGCTCCACTGCGGCGATATCTTTTACCAACGACTTCAGTCAGAATATCGCCTGCACCAATACGGTGGCGACGATTAATCTGACGCCCAGGCCTAATTCTCCCGGAGCGGCTGACTTCCCGGCGTTTTCCGGCGGCTTGTGGACCAATGTGGATGTCAGCTGTCCGGGTTGCTCCAAGGTCGATTGGGGCCATAATGTCGATATTAACGCCCAGAGCATTTTCCTCCATCCGGATTTTCAGCAGTAAGCTCAAATTTGCTCCTGCCGGACCGGTCAACCGGCCAAATATGGCGTCATGATATTTTTGTAAAACGAAGGGCCGGAGGGTGATTTCTCTGAAAAAGGCATTAATCTAACAGGAGATAGTTAACCGCCGCTGACGGATTTCGTGGCCTTGGCGGTAACTGCTGCTTGTTCAGGGGTGAGTCCATGCGAAAAGGCTGGCAATTTATGTCACGGCGATGGTGGGTGGTGCATTTTCTGGGTTTTGCCCTGATCTATACCGCCGGTCGTCTGACCGCCACGTTCTTGAGAGGGTAAGCGATGAACCGCTGGCTTCCCCACGTGCTGTTTCCCCGGCCCGGCTGGTTTATCCTGCATGCGGTCGTCATCGCCCTGGTGTTTCTGCCTGGGCTATCTCGGTGAAATTTTAGGGTGAACCCTATGCAAAGCCAACGCGCGACACTCTGGGGGCCCTGGTGGCCCTGGCCCTGGGCGCCACCTTGCTGCATTACCGGATTCATACCCCGGGAGAAGACCCCACCGACCTGTGGCCCAACCTCTTTTCCCTGATCGACCTGGTCCTGGTGAGCGCCCTGTTCCTGTTCCGGTCCACCGCGCTGCTGGGCCTCTTGCTCAATAGCTTCCTGGCCTTCCTGGGGATCATCATGATGGCGGATTTTTCCCTCAGTCCGCCACCCTGGCGGGCCAGATGAAGGTCATGCCGGGCGCCAACTTCTTCGGCTGGCTGCTGCTCACCACCTTCCCGGACATCATGATCGCCGTGGCCGATTTCCTGACGGGCCTGGCCCTCTACCGGGCAATTTTGGCGGAGAAAGTAACGTTGATTTTGGGGGAGGGCAGGGACTTCATCCCTGCCCTCCCCCAAGCCCCCCACCCAACCCGCATAGGTAGGGGCGACCCAACGGGTCGCCCCTTTTTCTTGCTTATACCAAGGTGCGCTCAAACAGGTGATTTTTCTGTAGCCGCAGGTTTCAGGCTGCGTTGGCACAGGTTGAAAATCTGTGCCACCAATTATTATTTTTTTGACGGCAACCTGGTATTAAGGGATTGGGGGCGGGAAAGGCTGTTGACGAAAAGCCCTAGCCCTCCCCCCTGAATTTCTTATAGCCTCCCTGCCGCTTGCAGGGCGTTTTTCAGGGCCAGGGCTTTTTCGGCCACGGCCATGGGGCTGGGTCCCAGGATGCGGATCATGGGTTCCTTGCCCCAGTCGCCCCGATCGTAGATCAGGTCGGGAGGCGGCGCGCCGGGCTTGAGGACCGCAGCCACGCCCCAGGCCAGGGTGCCGCCTTCCTGCGCCTTGACCTCCGGGGGTTCGGCGGCTGCGGTCGAAGCTGGCGGCTCCTCAGGTGGAGCAGCGGCGCCAGGTCTTCGACGCCCTCGAAGAACTTGATGTTCATGGCGCTCCTGAGCTCCGGATGGGTGGCCATGGCGGTGAGGATGATCGCGGCGATGTGCCGGGAGGCGCCGAAGGCCGGCGGGCGCGGGAATCAGCAGGCCCTGGGGGCTTTTCAGGATGCGCCCGGGAAAGGCGGCCACGTCTTGGGGCCCTTCCGGGTAAGGGGTGGCGTACCCCAGGTTGGTCATGACTTCCGGGATGAGGGGCTCGATACCTCCCTGCTTGAGGCGGCCTGCTGCTGCCTGCAAGGCCGCCAGGACTTCCGGGCGGGCCAGGTCCCGGGCGAAGGGGGCGTAGGGGTTCACCGGGCCGGTGCCCCTGTCCCAGGGGCAGGCCGTATTTGAGGGCCTGGGCCGTGAGGTTCCCGGGCCTGGTTCACCGTTTCCGGCAGCGACAGCCCCTGGGCCAGGCCGGCAGCGCAGGCGCGAGGCCAGGAGGCAGCCGCCGCCGTGGTGATTGGGGCGGCCAGGCGCACCCCGGGGAGACGGTAGACGTTGTTGCCGTCGGTGAGCACGTCCACCGGCTCTCCCGGCAGGTGGCCGCCCTTGGCCAGGACCCAGCGAGGCCCTAAGGCCTGAAGGCGGCGGGCCGCCTCTTCCAGGTCAGCGGGGGTTTGGATCTCGTAAGTCCGGTGAGGCGGGCGGCCTCCGGGGCGTTGGGGGTGAGGAGGATAGGTCAGGGGAAACAGCTGCTTCTTTCAGAACGGCAATCCCGGCTTCCTCCAGCAGCGGGAAGCCGCCGCCCGCGGCCAGGACCGGGTCCAGCACCAGGGGGGCCGGTCCAGACCCTTCAAGTTCGTGCGGCCACGGTGCTCGCACAATCTCCGGGGTGGCCAGCATCCCCACCTTGACCGCGTCCACGGGGAAATCGCTGAGCACGGCGTCCAATTGCGCCGCCACCACCTCGGGGGCCACCGGGTGGACCGCCTGGACCCCCAGGCTGTTCTGGACGGTGAGGGCCGTGACCACCGTGAGGCCATAAGCCCCCATCAGGGTGGCCACCTTCAAATCCTGTTGCAGGCCGGCGCCGGCCCCCGGGTCGGAGCCGGCAATGATCAGGACGGTTTTCATAGGTTAGGCCGTTTGTCCTTTTATTTGCGGGAGTAGAAAATAGATTCCGCCAGACCTGCATAGCTTGATCAAAATCCCCTTAAATCCCCCTTTTTCAAAGGGGGACTTGCCAAGCGAAGCCGTGAAGTTCCCCCTTTGATCAAGGGGAGGAGCGGGATTTCTGTCAGAATTCATGGCTCCGATTAATTTATCCACGCAACTAACTATAACCTCTTGACAAGTCAGATCATTTTAAACCAGCGACCGTAAACTGGAAACCGAAAACTCTCTCAATGCCTGCGGCCGCGGGTCAGGCAGCGCCGGGCTTCGGCCACCAGTTCCCGGCGGTAGTCATGGGTGAGATAGAGGTTCCGGGCGATGCGCAGCTCCGCCAGGGCCATGTAAAAGGGGTTGAGGCCATAGAGGCGGTCGAGTCAGGACGGGGTCAAGGTCAGCAGCCGCCAGATAAGCCCGGAAAAAATGCCCGATGGCCGCTTCGGCCCCGGCCAAGTCCGGAGGTGCGCCAGCCCCAGGCATGCTTCAGTTCGCCGGCCACCCAGGACAGATCCCAGAGGCGGTCGCCAGCCCAGCCGCTCCAGGTCCAGGGCCACGGCCCGGCCGTTGGGGAAGAGAAAGTTGGTGGGGGTGGCGTCGCCGTGCACCAGCACCTGCCGGTCGGGAAAATCCCGGCAGCGGTTCTCCCAAAGGCCTGTCGTTCATAGGTCAGGGCCAGCCAGTCATCCCGGGTCAACAGGCCCAGCTGTCTCGTAATTGCCCCATCACCTTATCCAGGTAGGCCAGGGCGGGGGCGGGCACAACCGGGCTGCCGGGACCGGCCGGGAGTGAAAAAAGGCCAGCAGGTGCGCCAGTTTTTCCAGGCCCCGGAAGAGGGCGCCGGCTCGCCGTGGAGGCAGGCCCGGCGGAGGAGGTGATCCAGGTCCGGGCCGGGCACGGCCTCCAACAGGAGCCCCAGGGACCTCGCGGCCAGCGGCCCAGAAGCCGGGGCACCAGGCCCTGGCCGTTGGTCAGGCCCAGGGCCGGGAGCCGCCGATAGTGGTCATATTCCCGGGCCAGGCTGAGGTCCGGCGGAGATTTGCGGCGGATAGGCGGCAGAAGAATTTTCCCACCACGGCGTCGCCGCTGCCGGCAAGGTGAAGCGCAGGACCTGGCGGGAGGACGGCAGCGGTTCCACGCAAACCTCTCCGGCCAGGGGCCGGAAGTCCGGCTTCGGCTTCCAGCAGTCGCCGGAGGGCCTGGGCCAGGGGATCCGCGGCGGGCAAGGCTGGCTTCATGGCGCTTCCCGGGCCGGGTCGGCGGGCCGCTTCAAGGGCGGCAGCCCAGGGCGCCGTTGAATTGGGGATAGGGCGGCACCATCACCCGAAAATCGCTCAGGTCCTGGAGCAACCGCACCATGGCCCGGTTTCTGGCCACGCCCCCCACGAAGACCAGGGTGGGGCAGTGGTAGCGGCGCACCATGGCCAGGGCCCGGCGGGCCACCGAGGCGTTGACCCCGGCGGCGATGCGGGCCGGGTCCACCCCTTCCAGGAGGTGGCCCACCAGTTCGGTTTCCCCGAAGATGGCGCAGGTTTGGGAGATGTCCACCGGGTCCTGCCAGTAGCCCGGCAAATTCGGCCAGGGGCATCTTGAGAAAGCGGGCCATGTTTTCCAGGTAGCGGCCGGTGCCGGCGGCGCAGCGGTCGTTGGTGAGAAAATCGAACACCCGGCCTTCCCGGATATAGAGCACCTTGGTGTCCTGGCCCCCCATCTCCAGCAGGATGAAATGGTCCAGGCCCGTGACGAACCGGGCGCCCAGGAAATGGGCCCGGATTTCGGTGATGGTGGGGAAATGGGCCTTCAGGAGATTCTTGCCGTAGCCCGTGGCCACCAGGGCTTCAGGCGCGGGCAGCCCCAACCGCGTCCCAGTCGATGGCGAGCTGGCCGTTATCCCGCACCAGATAATCCTGGTAAAAGGTGATGCTGTCCCAGCGGCGCCTGCCCAACGCCCCGGCGCCCGGGAGTAGACCAGCTTCACCGAGCGGCTGCCGAAGTCCAGGCCGTAGGCGCAGATTTTCGGGGGGGGAGGGGGCCAGGGAGCTTTTTGGTGCCCCTGGTCCTCCTCGCCCCAAGGTTCTTTAAGGCCGCAGGACATCGACGAAGGCCTCCAGGCGCATGCGGGTGCGGGAATCGAGCGGGGTGGGGCGGTCCCCTTCGATGGTCAGGATGGGGAGGTTCAGGTTATCCCGGATGGTCTGGTCGAACATCTGGCGGAAGCAGAAGCTCTGGGTGTAGTGCACCAGGCCGTCCAGGCGGCGGGTGGCCACGGCCTCCTTCAGGTCGGCCAGGCGGCCCCAGATGTCGTAGGGGTAGGTATAGCGCAGGTATTGCTCCACCAGGTCCGGGCTCGCATAGGGCATGCTGAATTGCCGGGGAAATTCGTGGAAGACCACCGCGGCGCCCAGTTCCTCCAGGTAATCCCACAGGTCGGTGAAGATGGGCGGGATGCCGGCAAACCCCAGGCGCACCCGGCCATTGGCGACCGGGCGCCCTGCTCGGCCTCCCGCAGGAAAGCCGCCAGGCGTTGTTCGTAGGCGGTCAAGGTCGGAGGCAAAGTCCGAGCTGGAGATCAGCCAGAGGAAATTTTCCTGGCCGGTGACCTGGCCGGTCTCCCAGGTGAGGCGGTCCAGGCGGCGCAGTTGGTGGCGCACGGGGAGCCAGGCGCGCCTGCACCCGGGCCACGGCGTCGGGGTCGGCGCCCAAGCGGGCCATCAAGGCATTGATTTCCCGGGCCAGTTGTTCCCGGTCCCGGGGATAGGGGTACTTGAAGTGGATGACCTCGATCCCCTCAGCTGCGAGAATTTCCCCCAGGGCCTGGGTATTGGAGCAGTCCCCCTGGCAGGCGGCGATGACCGCGCGGATCTCGGGGTGGGCTTTGAGGGCGGCGTAGATCCCCTTGATCCAGGCGCAGAGGGTGCGGGGGAAGCCCGCGGCTTCGGCCTGGCTCACCTGGGCCAGGGCCGCGGGTCGGCAATGAACAAGTTGTTCAGGTCCACCGGGGTCAGGCCTGCGGCCAGCACCACCTCCACCGGGATGGTGGTGGTCAGGCCCACCCGGGCGCCGGGGGCGAAAGGCGGGGATTGGCGCATTGCGTCACTCGATTAAGGCACTTCGCCTTCCTGCAAGTGAATTTCCTGCAAGCCTTCGGTAGTCAGCGAGGCTGCTGGATCACCTGCTCGAAAATTGATCGTATCCTTGCTCTGCAGACGGAAGCGATAAGTCAGCAGGTTACTGGGCGGCTCCAGCTTATAGTTGATAAACTGGATATTGATGCGATGGTTTTTGAGGATTTGCCTGATCTGGTCCAGGGGGTCCTCCACCCCGTGATATTTCAAGGTCAGGATGGTGAACAGATCGTGGGCGAAGATCTTTTTAATGAGGCGCAGGGCATACAAGATAATCAGGCTGATCCCGCGGCAAACAGGGCCGGGATGAGATACCCGGCGCCGATGGCCAGGCCGAGACCGGTGGCCAGCCAGAGACCCGCGGCGGTGGTCAGGCCCCGCACCGAACCTTTGCCGGTGATGATGGCGCCGGCCCCGAGAAAACCCATGCTGGCGATGGCATAGGAGGCGATCCGGGCGGGGTCCAGGCGGACCACCGATCGGTCCACGGACCAGGTGCCGGTAGATTTCCTCCATGTGCAGAGACAGCATCATCATGAGGCAGGCGCCCACGGAGACCAGGATGAAGGTCCGAAGCCCCGCGGCCTGGCCGTGGGCCTCCCGTTCAAAGCCGATGGCCGCGCCCAACTCCCGCGGCGATCAACAACCGGGTCAACTCCCAGGTAACGTGCTGCCAGTCAAACATAGTGCACTCCTTTAAGGGCCGGTGGCCTTGATCCTCGCCAGGGGCAAAGAGGCTTCGGAGAGAGAATCGGAAAAGCGGACGCCCGGGAGGGGTGAGCCAGAAAGGGGAGGGGAGGGCGAAACGGCTGCATTCAGGTAAAGCTCCGGCTGCAGCAGCGGGCGCATCCGGGGAAGAGCCGGCGGGAGATGATCTGCCGGAAGCGGCGCATCTGGGGGCCGTTCCAGATTTCGGCAAATGGTTGGGAGGCGATGTTGCCGGCCACCAGGTGCAGGCAGGGCGACACGGTGCCGTCGGGCAAAATGCGGCAGCCCTTCCAGGGGGCGTTGCACACCTGGGGGAAGGCATGGGCCAGGTCCAGGTAATAGGGCCCCAGGAGGTCGGTGCGGCAGGTTCGGCAAAAAGACCTGCTTCAGCCGGCCCTGGGCCAGGCGCCGGGCTTTCTGGAGCTTGTCCAGCATAGAGCGGCAGGTCGGCCGCGGTGATTTCGCTCTCATAATATTCGCCCTCGGGGATGGAGGGGGGGGCCAGGTCCAGGCCCTGCTCGGCGGCAAACTCTGGGGAGAGCGCCACGGTTGTGGCGCTGAACGTTGGCGGCGGTATTGAAAATGGTATGTTGAATCTGGAGGATATCGGCGCCCAATTCCTGGGCCAGGGGGACCATCTGATCCAGGGTAGGCAGGCTGGCTTTGGAAATGACGCAGTTGAGAGGATGATGGGGCCGGGGAGGCCGGGCCGCTCCCGAGCGGCCACCAGAGCCTCGAGGCCCGCGGTGGTTTTCCGGAAGGCGTCCTTCTGCCCCCGGATGGCGTCATGGACCTCGCTGGGGGCCGTCCATGGAGACCGTCACCGCCTCCACGCCCGGTGGCCACCAGTGTGTCGGCCACCCGGTCCAGCAGGGTGCCGTTGGTCTGGAGGTGGACCATGAAGCCGCGCTGCTTGGCTGCGGTCAGGAGCTCGGCGAAATGGGGGTACAGGGTGGGTTCGCCGCCGGTGAGATAGAGTTGGGGCCGGAAGGAGGCCACCTGATCCAGGAGGTTGACCCAGGCGGACAGGGGCAGTTCCCGGCGGGGGTCATACCAGCTTAAGCCCGGTGGGGCCGGAGTGTGGCGGTGCTGCTCGCACATGACGCACTTGAGGTTGCAGCGCCGGGTCAGATTGAGGTTGAGGGTCACCGGCGGGGCGCTCACGCCAGTCCCTAAAGCGGCGGTCAAGGTCGATGCCGAATTTTTTGCGATATTCCTCCCGCAGCAGGGTGTGAGCCATGCGGGGGTTCTGCCAGAGTAAGCTTGAGGCCCCGGGTGGTCAGGAAGATTTCGGGTTTAGCCGGTTTAACGTATTGCCTCAAAGGCATTTTATAACCATTCATTCCATCAATAATCCGATTTCAAGATGTGAGGGCGGTTTCCGCATCATTATTTTCCCCTCGGGAAAAGGGGGTAAAAAAATCAGGTGAAACCTAATAATAATACCAGTCAAACCATCTTTAAGAAAGGGAGACTTTTCGCTGCTCCACCTCCAGAGATTGCCATTAACCAGTTGGGCCGCATCTCTGGCCGGTTTTCTCCAAAAAAATTTATTGGCGGCTCCCAAAGATGGCGGTGCCCACCCGGACCAGGGTGGCTCCTTCCTCCACCGCCACTGCGAAATCGCCGGACATGCCCATGGAGAGTTCCGGCAGGGGCAGGCCGGTTGAGTCCCGCAGGCGGTCCCGCAGTTCCCGCAAGGCCCGAAAGTAGGGGCGCGCCGCTTCCGGGTCGGGAAACCACGGCGGCATGGTCATCAGGCCCAAAACCCGCAGGTGAGGCAGTTGGGCGACCTCCTGCAGCAGCTCCGGCGCCGCTTCGGGGGCCACCCCGGACTTAGTGTCTTCGCCGGCCTGATTGACCTGGATGAGGACGTCCTGGACCTTGCCTAGCCGGGCCGCGGCGGCATCCAGGGCCCGGGCCAGCTTGAGGCGGTCCACCGCGTGGATCAGGTCGAAGAGCTCCACCGCGGCTTTGGCCTTGTTGGTTTGGAGATGGCCCACCAGGTGCCAGCCCACCTGACCTTCCTAAGACGGCGATTTTGTCTTTGGCCTCCTGGAGATAGTTTTCCCCGAAGAGGTCCTGGCCGGCGGCGATGGCGTGCCGGAGGCGCTCCAGGTCCACGGTCTTGCTCACCGCCACCAGGCGCACTGCAGCCCGGGTCCCGGCCGGCCTGCTTACAGGCCGCGGCGATGGCGGCGTGGACTTTTCAGGTTTTGGGCGATGTGGGTATTTCAGGAGAAAGTTTTATCTAAAGACAGAGGGGACACCAGCCCTGGGTATCCAATCAGGCACAGGCTGAAAAGCCTGTGCTACCGGGATGGCAGGCACGGAGGCCTGCCCCACCGACTCTATTATTTCCCTAAAATCTCTTCTTCCCCAGCCCGAAGACCGCCAGGGTGTTGGCCCAGGTGTGGGCCGCGACCTCCTCCAGGCTCAGCTCCCGGGTATCAGCCAGTTGCTGGGCCGTGGCCACCACGTAGGCCGGTTCATTCCGCTTGCCCCGCCAGGGTTGGGGAGGCAGATAGGGGCAGTCGGTCTCCACCAAAATCCGGTCCAGGGGGGCGTGTTCGGCCACCTCCCGCAAGGGACCGGCCTTGGGATAGGTCAGGGTCCCGGAAAACGACAGGTAAAAACCCAGGTCCAGGAAAGCGTGGGCCTCGTCCAGGCTGCCGCCGAAGCAGTGCATGACGCCGCCCGGCCAGGCGGCCCCGGTATTCCCGGAGGATCGACAGGGTCACGGGGGTGGCCTCCCGGGTGTGGATCACCACGGGCTTTTTATGGGCGACGGCGAATTCCAGTTGCCGGCGAAACCAGTACTGCTGGATCTCTTCCGGGGAGCGGCGCCGATAGAAATCCAGCCCGATCTCACCGATGGCCACCACCTGGGGTCGGTCGCCAGGGCGTCCAGGGCCTCCAGGTCCGCTTCGGTCATGGCGCCGGCGCCGTGGGGATGGACCCCGATGATGGCAACGATGCCGGGAGTTTTTTTGCCGTTGTGATAACCTGGGGGGCGTCGGACAAACCGGTGGCGACGTTGATCACCAGGTCCACCCCGGCCTCCGGGCCCGGTCCAGCACCGCGGCCTGGTCGGGGAAGTGATCTTCCAGATCCAGATGAGCGTGAGAGTCAGCCAGGCGAATAGACATAATATATTGAATGTAAAAAGTTTTTACGTTATTGATGCTTCACAACCAAATCCCCCCTAACTTCGCTTTCAAAGGGGAAACTAAAAAATTCCTCCAAAGTCCCTTTTGTAAAAGGATGCATTGATCGCAATCAGCATAAATTATGGCATCCGGCTTAGATCTTCAAGCTTGTGGACAATTTCCCTTTGCATGGTAAAATATACGAAATTTCGCCGGGCTGCAAGGAGAGGCGGTGACCGCCAGGGTTTTTGCTCTTGTTGTGGTAGGTTGGTTGTGGGTGGGGGCAGTCCTGCCGGCGGGGGCGGCGGGTCTGACGCATACCCCGCCGCAATGGCAGGCCATCGGCCGGGGGCTGACCTTTACCCAGGTGCAGGTCCTGCAGGATGGCGAGGTGGTGACCGATCTGGCGGTGGTGAAGATCGACCCCGCCTCCAATGCCTTCCGGGTATTTCACGGGGCCCCCCAGGCCATTACCGCCTGGCAAGAGCGAGCTCCAGGCCCCCATCGTGTTCAACGGCAGTTATTATAAGACACGACGGCAAGCCCTGCGGCCTGGTCATTGCGGACGGCAAACCCATCGGCCCGACGCGGAACCGGCAGATGCGGGGGATGTTCGTGGCGGAACCCAAAGGCATGTCGCCCGACCTGCCCCGGGCCACCATCCTGGATCTCCTCACCACCCCGGTTGACCCGAAAAAATTACCCTGGACCCAAGGTGTGCAATCCTTTCCGTTGTTGCTGGACTATAAGGGGAAGATCCGGATAAAAGATAGCGAGAAACAGGTCCCACCGCACGGTGATCGCCACGGACCGCAACGGCAATATCCTGGTGTTCAACACCTCCAACAGATTTTTTACCTTGTATCAGTTTGCCGAGTTCCTCAAGGGCAGCGAGTTCGACATCGATTCCGCTTTGAACCTGGATGGCGGCACGGAAGCGCAACTCTATATCAAAACCAAGGACTTCGAATTTTTTTCTCCCCCCTCCTGGGAGAATTCCATCGGCAATCTCATCGATGAGCAGAAGTTCTGGTTGCCCACCGTGGTGGGGGTGTTTCCGCGCCAGGAATAACCTCCATGGCCAGCTACCTTATTCTGGGGGGTGGAAAATTCGGCCGCCTGGCGCTCGCGGCGCCTGGCCCGGCAGGATGCTGCCGCCAGTTTTGTGGTGGTGGATCGTGATCCGGCGGCCCTGATGGCGGCGCTGACGGTGTTCCGGGCTGGAGCAGGTGCAGGCCGAGGCCATCGCCTTTCTGGTGCAGCACCTGGAGGCGACGGCGGCCGGTGGGACTGGATCATCCCCATGGTGCCGGTGCACGTGGCCTGTCATTGGCTCCTGGCAGGGTCCCCTGGCGGAGTCGGGCTGGCAGCCGGCGGCGGTGCCCGAGGCTCTGGCGGAGGTGATCCCCGGAGCCCGGCGTGGTCCCGGCAGGCGAGCTTTATCTGAGCCGGGCCCAACACCTCTGCCCCGATGACTGCGCCGAACCGGAAGTGTGTCCGGTCACCGGGGAAGCACGGGACCTCCCTCTCCACCAGGAATTGGCCTCTCTGCATTTGCCTGGATATCAGGTAAAGGTTATTCCCAGCCGGCAACTGGCCCCGGGGGTGGGGGGATACCCCCCCGGGCGGTTGCTGGACCTGGCCCGGGATACTGGAGGCGCTTACAGGGCAAGGTTTTGATCGCCACGGCCTGCCGCTGTCACGGGGTCATGCATGGGCTGGCGCAAGGGTCCGGGAGAAACCGAGTGTTTGATTTTTCAGGGGTTCTAGGCTCCTCGCCGCGCATCCGGGAGATTTTCGATCTCCTGGCGATGGTGGCCCCTTCGGAGGCCACGGTGCTGCTCCTGGGTGAAACCGGCACCGGCAAAGAATTGGTGGCCCAGGCCATCCACCGGAACAGCCCCCGGGCGGCCGGCCCCTTTGTGGTGGTCAATTGCGCCGCCCTGCCCGAAACCCTGCTGGAAAGCGAACTCTTCGGGCATGAACGGGGCTCCTTTACCGGGGCCACCGTCCGTAAAGAGGGACGCTTTCTGGTGGCCCACCAGGGCACCCTGTTTTTGGATGAAATCGGCGAACTCAGCCTGCCCATCCAAGCCAAGATTCTCAGGGTCCTCCAGGCCCGGGAGTTTGAACCCCTGGGAAGCACCCGACCCAGTAAGGTGGATGTGCGCATCATCACCGCCACCAACCGCGACCTGGAGAAAATGGTGCGGGAGGGCCGGTTTCGGGATGATCTCTATTATCGCCTCAATGTTTTTCCAGTGGTGTTGCCGCCCCTGCGGGAGCGCCTGGAAGACCTGCCGGTCCTGGCGGATTTCTTCCTCAAGAAGTTCGGGGAGAAAAACCGGCGGGAGGGTCATTACCCTGGCACCGGAGGTGCTCGAGGCCTTCCGGCGCTACTCCTGGCCGGGAAATATCCGGGAACTTGGAAAATGTCATTGAACGGGGCGTGATCGTCTGCCAGGGGGATGTCCTCACCCTGGAGGATCTGCCCCCGGCCCTGCAGCAACGGGGCGGGTGGCCGGCGGCCGGGAGCGAGCACGAGCCGGAGTTGCCGGAGCTGGAGCGGCAATTGATCAGCCGCACCCTGGAACGGGTGGCCGGCCAGCGCCGCCAGGCCGCAGAAATCCTGGGCATCTCCCTGGACGAACTGAACCTCAAGATCCGGGCCTACGGTCTGGAGGTGAGAGAGTAACGGCGGCGATGATTTTTCCCCCCTTAATTTTGTCTCGTGATGCTGGTTTTTTTCCTGACCGCCCTGATCATGCTGCCCTTGCTGATGTTGGGGTGGATCGGCGAGGCCTTCATGCGGCTGGGCCTCTCCCCCGCTCTCGTGTTCTGGCTCCTCATCCTGACCCTGGTGGGCAGCCTGGTGAACATCCCCATCTACCGGTTCGAGAACCGGGAAATGGTGGGAGAACAGGTGGTGTCCTATTTTGGCATGCGCTTCCGGGTGCCACGGCCGGAGAGGGCCCAGGCGACCACCCTGGCGGTGAATGTGGGCGGGGCCTTGATCCCTCTGGCCCTGTCGGTGTATCTTATCTCACAAATAATTTTGGGGTCAGTCTGCCGATCCTGTTGGCGGTGGTGACCTTGGTGGTAAACCGCCTGGCCCGGCCGGTGCGCGGCATGGGCATCGGGGTGCCGGGCCTGGTGCCTCCCCTGGTGGCGGCCCTGGGGGCCTATCTCTTGTGCCCTCCGGAGCTCCGGGCTCCCTGCGCCTATATCGCCAGCACCATGGGCATCCTGATCGGGGCTGATCTCCTGAATCTGGGACAGATTCGGCAATTGGGGGCGCCGGTGGCCTCCATCGGCGGCGCCGGCACCTTTGATGCCATTTTTCTCAGTGGGATTATCGCGGTCCTGCTCAGCTAAGGGGGGCGGGCCGCACGGCTTAATGTGATTAATGGAGGTGGATGATTTATGAAAAACTCAAAAAAGATGAGTCGAGAATTTCAACCGGATGATGGCAGGCTCGCGGCCCGCCGGCGGTGGGGCCGGATCACCGTGGCCTTGATGATCCTGCTGCTGCCAGGGCTCCTGGGGGGCTGGAAGATCATCAGCGGCGAGACCATTGACCGCCGTCACGTGGAGCGCATCCAGGACGGCAAGACCACGAAAATGAAATTCTCACTGCTGTTCGGCGACCCCCAGGACATCGACCGCACCCCGGAGGGCATCATCTATACGTACAAGAGCTTCAAGGATGCGCCGGCCATGCCCTATAAGCCGGAGGACCGCAAGATCTGCGCCGCAATCCGACCAGCTCTACCTCATTGACGACAATAAGCAGATCAAGAAGGCAACCGTAAAGACCGAAGGCAAGATCCTGAGGAGCACCCTGCTCATTCGCTTCAAACCCGACAGCAGACGGTGATGAGCCACGAGTACCAAGAGTTTTGAGGGGAGCCGGCATGACGGCGTTTACCGATTTGGCCCAGGCTACGGCCTGGGTCTTTGATTTGCAGAAGTTCGGGATCAAGTTTGGCCTGTCCTCCACCCTCAGCCTGCTGGACCGTCTGAGTCTGGACTTCCAGGAGGGCCGCTACATCCATATTGCCGGCACCAACGGCAAAGGGTCGGTGGCGGCCATGCTCAGCGCCATCTTGAGCCGGGCCGGCTATCCCGTGGGCCTGTTCACCTCGCCGCACCTGGTGAGTTTTAGGGAGCGCTTCCGCCTGGGGGAGCAGGAGGTGTCGCCGGACCGACTGCTGGCCTTGATCAACGAGGTCCGGGCCGCAGTGGACGACGCCGAACCGCCCACCTTCTTCGAGTTTGCCACGGCCATGGCCTTTCTCTACTTCCTGCAGGCAAGGGCCGCCCCCATCATCCTGGAGACCGGCATGGGGGGCCGCCTGGACGCCACCAACATCGTTCAGCCGCTGGTTTCGGTGATCACCAACATCTCCCGGGACCACCAGGAACACCTGGGCGAGGGGCTTTTGGCCATTGCCGGGGAGAAGGCGGGGATCATCAAGCCCGGGGCGCCGCTGGTCACCTATGCCCGGCAAAAACAGGTGCTCCAGTTGTTCCGCAGCCGCTGCCGGGAAGTGGACGCCCCCCTCTACCAGGGCGGCCTGGACTTCAAGACCCGGGGCAAATCCCGGGGGACTTTCGATTATTTCGGCCTGCAGCAGCAGATCTCCGGGCTGACCCTCAACCTGAAGGGCCGGCACCAGTATGGCAATGCCGCGGTGGCCCTGGCGGTGGTGGAACTGCTCGGCCAAGCCGGGTTTCCCGTGTCCGAAGCGGCCATCCGGGAGGGCCTGGCGACAGCCCGCTGGCCGGGCCGCCTGGAGCAGGTCCCCCAGGACCCCCGGATCCTGCTGGACGGGGCCCACAACCCCGCGGCCGCCCTGACCCTGGCCCAGAACCTGAAGCAGGTCCGGAACAACCGGCCGCCTCATCCTGGTGATGGGCGTCATGGCCGACAAGGACGTGGACACCATCCTGGCCCGGCTCCTGCCCCTGGCCCAGATGGTCATCTTTACCCAGCCGCACTACTTCCGGGCCGCCACCACCAGGGACCTGGCCCGGCGGGCCCGACCTTACGGCCTGGAAATCCTTCAGGTCCCCCGGGTGGCCGCAGCCATCCACCAGGCCCAGTCCCTGGCCGGGCCCGAGCGACCGCATCGTGGTCACCGGCTCTTTGTATACGGTGGGGGAGGCGAAGGAATATTTTGAGAGTCAGTAGACGCAGTAGCTGTAGCCTGCGTCAGCGAGGCAGAGAGCTAGTTCGAAGTGAAATTATTACTGCTCGAAACTCGCTGACTCGATCACGCTCAAAAACATATCAATCGAGGTTCACTATGCGTATTTTTGTTTCCGGGTCTTTGGCTTATGACCGGATCATGGATTTTCCCGGGCGGTTTGTGGATCATATCCTGCCGGAGAAGATTCATATCCTCAATGTCTGTTTCATGGTCAACGGCTTGACGGAGCGGTTCGGCGGCACCGCGGGCAACATCGCCTACAATCTGGCCCTGTTGCAGGAGAAGCCCGTTATTCTGGCCACCGCCGGGCAAGATTTCGGCCCCTACCGGGAGTGGCTGGCGCAGTTGGGTTTGCCCCTCACGGGCATCAAGGAGATTCCCGGCGAGTTCACGGCCGGAGCGTACATCACCACGGATTTGTCCGACAACCAGATCACCGGGTTCAATCCCGGGGCCATGAAGTATACGTCGGAGTACCGCTTCGACGGGCTGGAGCCGGCGGCGGCCTGGCCATCGTGGCGCCGGGCAGCCTGGAGGACATGCTGGTCTATACCCGGTTTTACAAGGACCGGGGGGTGCGTTACATTTTCGATCCGGGGCAGAGCATCCCGGCCTGGGGCGGCGACGAGCTCGAGGAGATGGCCACCGGGGCCCTGGCCCTCATCGTCAACGACTACGAGCTGGAGATGTTCCGGCAAAAAACCGGTCTGGACGAAGCCGGGACTCTTGGCCGCTCACGCCCCATCTCATCACCACCCGGGGGGAGCAGGGCTCCCTGTTCCAGACGACCGAGGCCGGAGACGAAGTCCCGGCGGTGCCGGCCAGCCGGGTCCTGGACCCCACCGGCGCCGGGGACGCCTACCGGGCCGGTCTCCTCAAGGGCTTGGCCCTGGGTCTGGGCTGGCGCGAGGCCGCCCGCATGGGCGCGGTGCTGGCCAGTTTTTGCGTGGAACAGCAGGGCACCCAGGAGCACCGGGTGGAAGTCCCGGAGTTCTGGGAGCGCTACGCCGGGCAGTTTGGCGCCCCGCCGCCGGCGGCCTTACAGGCCTGAGCTTATCTGGCCGCAGCGCGCCCCCTCCTTCGGGGAGAGAGGACAAGGGGGTGGGATTTAGGGGGATTTAAAAGGGGTTATCAAAATCCCTTCTGCCCCCTTGAGAAAAGGGGAGTGATTCTTTCCAACCCTAAGCCCCTGCGGCTGACCCCAAATGACACCGGAAATCAGTTTTAAAATGACGTCCAGGTGTATTCCCAGGGGAAAGCGCGCCTCAGCATGTAATCAGGGATAGCTATGACCACCAAGGGGATCATGGGTTCTGGGGCCGGCGTTTCCACAATTTCTCCGGCGGAGCTGCTGGCCCGGATTCAGGCGCGTTTCCGGGAGTTGGGCTGCTTCGGGGCTCCCCTGAGCCTGACCCATAACGGGGAGAAATACCTGGCGACCTGTGATGACCGAAGCTTCGCGGTGTACCGCTTGTTGGACCGGGGTCATGTGTCTCCCGGGCGCCCGGGCTGGCCCGTCTGTCTGGTCACCGCCGAGGCCGTGGTGGACGAAAACAGCCCGCCGCACCTGGCCGAGGATGAATTCGCCTCGGGGCTCAGCCTGGAAGGATGGCTTGAACTCGTCGAGTCCCTTTATGCCACTTCCTCTACCCTGCTGTAAGACCTGTCTCAGACTGTAAATCTGTTTCCAAAACCATTATAGGTGAGGGGCAGAGGTTTTTAAGTCCCCTTTTTTAAAGGGGGAGTGATTTTTCCCCGACGTCCAGGAAATGCCAAAAGTTTTCCGGGCCCCCGTGAAATTACCGACACCGCAGTCTCCCCATTTTACTGCTCTGACTTCGACGTTACCTTGAAAGATCTGTGCATTGAGGCGCAGGCGAGGGCGCCTACGCTATTTTGGTGGAGAAGAACAGCGCTAGAGACTTTCGCAGAGGTCTCTTATTGATATGGCTTCTTATTTCACTGCAGAGCTGTGGACTCTGGAGGCGCCGCCGGTGGGTTCGGTATAGCTCATGATGAACCGGAAATTCGGGGAAGAGGCGGGGCAGGCGCATCATGTTGAAGATCATGACGCCGATGGCCATGCGGTCCAGCCAGGAGGACATGGGCCACCCCAGGTGGACGGTGACCTGCCGGTCCCCCAGCTCGTATTCCACCACCCGGAGCAGGGCCACCAGGCGGTGGTAGAGGCTCAACTTGACGAGGGGAAAGCGGAAGTGGTTGGCCGCCAGTTTGGGCGGGATGCCGGCCCGGGGCGAGTAGAAAGTGATGTAGGCGACATTGTCCTCCGGGGGTTGCCCGGCCGTCTCCTGGGAGCGCTTGAACACCAGGTGCACATCCGTGAGCGGCGGACTCCGCCAGATAGAGGATCATCTCCATTTCGCTCTCGCCCTTTTCGATCTCCTTGATCTCCGGGGCCCGCTTCTGGGCCACCAGGAATCCACCCAGCAGCACCAGGCCGGTGACCCCGGCCCACAGCATGGTGCCGTGAGTCTTGATGATGGCCAGGAAGATGAAGCAGCTCACAAAGATGACCCACATGATCAGGGTCACCAGGCGGGAGGTGTAGAAGTGGATCAGCTCCTTGGTGCCCATGAAGTAGCGGTAAATGAGCAGCGCCCCCATGTTGATGCAGAAACTGGCCAAAAGTCCCAGGGCGTACATATCCGCCAGGGTTTCCTGCTTGCCTGAGGTGATCAGGATGATGATGGAGAAGAAGATGGCGTTGGCGAGATGGATGCGGTAGAGGGACTGGCGCCGGTTGGTGGCGATGACCCAGTGAAAGCCGTAGCGGTGGGCCACCCGCTCGATGAGTTCGCTGGAGGCCACAAACGCGGTGTTCACCGCCATGATCAGGGTAAAGCTGGCCAGGACCGCCACCGCCACCCCGAAAGGCAGGCCGTTCAAGAGGGTGGCGTAATGGGTGATGAGGTCGCCTTCATGCTGGTGGAAATCGATGGGCGCCGACAGGGCCAGGGCGGCGACGATGGGGGTCACCAGGCCCACGGTGAGGGCCAGGAAGATATAGGCCTTGCCGATCTCCCGCCAGCTCCGCACCAGGCCGGCGGTCTGGAGCACGGACTCCACCCCGGAATAGGCCAGGATACAGAAGGCGATGTGGGCGATGAAGATGTGATAACTGTTCAAAGATCGAGCCCGGATGCAGGTCGGCGGCGGTCTTGATCCGCGGCCTGCTTGAGCCGCCCCAGGGAAGCACCGTCCAGGGCCAGGACGCCGGAGATAATCAGGGTGACGAAAATCAGGGTCGCAAAGATAAAGATGGTAAAGGTGACCCGGGCGTTCTCTTTGATCCCTAAGATATTGAGCCCGGCAATCGCCCAGATGGTGATCAGCACCAGGACTATGACGAGCGTGGTGGGGCAGGTGGAAAAACGAAGTGGCGTTTAGGACGGCGCTCACCGCCGAGATGCAGGCGGTGAGGATATAGTCCACCATGATGGAGGCCACCGCCACGAAGGACACCAGGGGGCCCAGGACCAGATAGGAGAAGGAGTAGACCCCGCCGCCGATGAGGCCGTGGTGCTCCAGGATCTCGGCGATCTCCACCAGCCGGGTGGTCATGTAATGGATGAATACCGCGGTGAAGGCGATAAAGATGATGGCGCTCAAGCCGATGAAGCGGTAGGCCTCGGCGGGGGCGTAAAACACCGAGGTGAGCTCGTCCATCAGGGTGATGACCGCCACCGACAGCCAGGTGAGCCACCAGCGCCCGTTGAGGTAGTACGAGAGCCGGCCCGGTTTCCGGAGCAGCCAGATGAAAAATCCCACCAGCGCCAGGTTGACGACGATGAGGAGAATGCTCTTCAGGTACAATGCCTTGGCCCCGCAGAAGAGGATATCGCGGACTGGTAGTCATCCAGCGCAAACCGGGAATGCCAGTCCGGTTGCCGCCGGAAAAATTTTATCATTCCTGGGCCGTGGAGCCATAATTATTTCTTAGAGAGAAATAGCCCCAAGGAGGGTTTCGGTGAATTTATCTTAAATTTTCCAGGGGACGACCAGGGCCGGATGGCGCCCGGGCCCCGTGGGGAAGCCCGGGCGCCGGTCCCGGGGCGCCTCCTCCTGGGGCCCGGCGAACCGGTTACCGCCCGCCCCCGGCGGCTGCTGCCGGAGACGTTGGGGCCGCCGGAAATACTTGATGTCGAACTCGAACTGGGGAAACAACCGGGGCAGGCGCATCAGGTTGAAGACCATGACCCCCACGGCCAGGCGGTCCCACCAGGAGGACAGGGGCCAGCCGAAGTGGATCACCACCTGGCGATCCGCCAGTTCATACTCCACCACCTTCAGAAGGCTCACCATGCGGTGATAGAGGCTGATCTTGGTGAGGGGAAAGCGATAATGGTTGGCCGCGGTCCTGAGGGGAATGCCGCCGACCCGGGGAGAGAAAAAGGTGATATAGGCCTCGTTGGCCTTGATCAGGGCATGATCCGACTCCTCGGAGCGCCGGAAAAAGAGATGAACCTCCGGGGCCCCGGATTCGGCCAGCCGCAGGATCATATCCATCTCGGTGTCCGCCTGGGCGATGTGTTTCTGCTCCGGGGCCCGCTTCCGGGCCACCCAAACCCCGCCGCCCAGCACCAGGGTGGTGACCACGGCCCAGAGGAGGGTGGCGTGATGTTTGTCATAGGCCAGGAAGCCGAAGCAGCTGATCAGGATCACCCACAAGATGATGGTGCCCACCCGGCTGGTAAAATATTTCATGTCCTCGGTACCCTTGAAATAGCGGTACAGGATGAGGGAGCCCATGTTGATGCAGAAAGCTGGCCAGGAGGCCCAGGGCGTACATGTCCGCCAGGAGGGACTGGCTGCCGGAGGTGATCAGGATGATGGCGGAAAAAAAGGCGGCGCTCAACGAGGTGGACGCGGTAAAGCGACTGCCGCTTATTGGTGGCGATGAGCCAGTGGAAGCTGTAGCGGTGGGCCACCCGTTCCATCAATTCGCTGGAGGCCACAAACGCGGTATTCACCGCCATGGTCAGGGTGAAGCTGGCCAGGGCCGCCACGACGACCCCGAACGGCAGGCCGTTGAGCATCGAGGCGTAATGGGTGATCAAATCGCCTTCGTGCAGATGGAAATCAATGGGGGCCGACAGGGCCAGGGCCGCCACCAGGGGGGTGACGATGCCGACGGTCAGGCCCAGGAAGAGGTAGGCCTTGCGGATTTCCTGCCAGGTGCGCACCAGGCCGGCGGTTTGCAGGACCGATTCCACCCCGGAATAAGCCAGGATGCAGAAAGCGATGTGAGAGATAAACTTGCAATAATCGCCGCTCCAGGACTGCCGGTGCTGCAATTGCGTGGCGGTCAACTTCACCGACTGGTGGAGTTGCCCCAGGGAGTGGGAATCCAGGCTGATCAGGCCGGAGACAATCAGGTTGAGCAGCACAAAGGCGGCGGCCACGAAAATCATGAAGGTGAACCGGGCGTTTTCCCGAATCCCGCTGATGTTCAAGCCGGCTACGGCCCAGATGATCCCCAGCACCAGGATCATCTTGACGGGCTCGGAGAATTGGAAAAACGACGTGACGTTGGCGATGGCGCTGACCGCCGAAATACAGGCGGTGAGGATATAGTCCACCATGATGGAGGACACCGCCACGAAAGAGACCATGGGGCCCAGGACCAGGTAGGAGAAGGAATAGACCCCGCCGCCGATGAGGCTGGTGGTGCTCCAGGATCTCGGCGATCTCGGTGAAGCGGGTACTCAGGAAACGGATGAGCAGGCTGGTGACCAGCGATGAAAGACGATGGCGGACAGGCCGATGAACCGGTAGGCCTCGGCAGGGACGTAAAAGATGGAGGTGAACTCGTCCATCAGGGTGATGACCCCGATGGCCAGCCAGGTGAGCCACCAGCGGCCTTTCTGGTGGTAGGACAGGAGTTCCCGGTTCCGGAACAGGTAGATGAAGAGGGCCACCAGACCCAGATTGAGTATGGTCAGCATAGGATCTTCATTGAAGTCATCCCTTACGAGTTATGGGTCCGCGTCGCAACATCCAGGACCGGATAGATATAATAAAGCCTTGAGCTCGCCGCGCCGGCAGGGTCGGGTGCGTTATCCCCGGGGCGACAGGTTTCAGGCAACTGCAATTACGATGGCTCAGGCGCAGGCTTGACTAAGGCGAATGGGACTCCGGCATGGGGGATGGCGGGGGGATGGCCCCGGGAGTAAAAAATGAGACGCCATAAAGATGGCTGGTCCGAAGGGGGGGACGATAGACTGCACGCAGGGCGCTCGGGACAAGGGGCCAAAGGACGCGCCCCAGGCGCATCAATACCGATGTTTGCCATATCCTCCTCCTGCCTGCGGGGTTAGCTGACGGGCTCGGGCGGGAGGTTGCTTGCCCTACCGCATTGAAGAACAATGCGGATTCGCCCCAGAAACCTGGGTCCCCCGTTTCTCCGGTGGGGTTTCGGAGAATTCGGCGGTTGGCCGGATAATCCGTAGCCAACAAGTATAAATGTAATTCTTTTTTGCGGCAACGTCAAGAGCAATTTTTTTGCTGCCTTAATGGGCCGATACGAGAACAGGTGGGGCCGCGGCTGACGGGGTGAGGGAGGGCCTGGAGGTGGCGTTTTCCCCACCCGCGGCTCGACCCCCAGGTCGGAAAATCGCCTGACTCGGGATAACTCTTGAAACTGGCGGTTATTTTAAGGTAAAAAGAGCCAGGAAATTATTGCCCGCCGGAGAAACGGCTTGAAAGACATCCGAACATGGCAGCGGTAAAGGAGAAAAACAGGATCCGCGTTGTTGCTTGGGCTGCCCGAAACCTTGCTGATCATCAGTTTCGGGGGCGCTATTCTCCTGGGGGGCGCTCCTCCTCAGGCTGCCCTGGGCCCAACAGGGTGGCCGGGTGAATTTTCTGGACGCCCTCTTTACTTCCACCTCGGCGGTTTGCGTCACCGGTCTGGTCGTGGTGAACACCGGCAGCGACTTCACCCGGTTCGGGCAAATCGTCATCATGCTGCTGATCCAGACAGGGGGGTTGGGGATCATGACCTTTGCGGCCCTCATGTTTCAGTTCCTGGGGCGGCGCATGTCCCTGAAGTCCCAGGCGCTGCTCCACGGGTCGTTCTTCCAGCAGGACATCGGCATCAACTTCCGGGCCATGTTCAAGCGCATCCTCTGGCTCACGGCAGTTACCGAACTTGCTGGGCGCGGCGCTCTTGTTTCTGGCCGTCAGGCTGCCCCGGGCCTCCCGTCTCGGCGAAGCCATCCTGTCGGCGCGTCTTTCACGCGGTGTCCGCTTTCTGTAACGCCGGTTTTTCCCTCTATGACGACAACCTGTTGGGGTTGCGCCACAACTATCTCTTCACCACTACCATCATGGTCCTTATCGTTATCGGCGGTCTGGGCCACACCGTGGTCCACGAGGTCTGGCGGCGGCTGGAATACCGGTTTTCACTGCTGGCGGGGCGAGCAGCAGGACCGCCCGCCGCCTTTCCGTGCATTCCCGGGTGGTGTTGCGGGTCTCCGGCATCCTGATTTTCGGGGGTGCGGCCGGCCTCCTGCTCCTGGGCCTCACCGCGACCGAGACCTCCTGGGGAGGCCAGCCTGGCTGCCGCCCTGTTTCAGTCCGTCTCGGCCCGGACCGCAGGTTTCAACACCCTGGACATCGGCCTGCTGCCCCAGAGCTCCCTGCTGCTCCTGGTTATCCTGATGTTCATCGGGGGCTCGCCGGCCTCCTGCGCCGGGGGCATCAAGACCACCGCCTTCGCCATCTCCTGGGCGGAGCTCCGGGCCCGGGTCCGGGGAGAAACCGAGGTCAGGCTGCTGGACCGCCGGATCCCCAAGGAAACCCTGTGGCGGGTCTCCCTGTTGCTGCGCCTGGCCCTGTTATGGAATATCGTCGGGGTCCTGTTGCTGCTGGTCACCGAGGGGGCCCGTCCGGGGATCAGCATGCATAACGTGGTTTTCGAGCAAATCTCCGCCTTCGGCACCGTGGGCCTGTCCACCGGCATCACCGACAAGCTCTCGGCGCCCGGCAAGTTATGGATCATAGCCACCATGTTTATGGGCCGCCTGGGACCGTTGACCCTGGCCATGTGGTTTTTTACGCCAAAAACCGGCCACGTCCAGCATCCCGAAGGAAAAGTGATGATCGGATGAAGCACAAAAAGCATATCTGCATCATCGGCCTGGGGGAGTTCGGCAGCGAATTAGCCAGAGAATTGTCCCGGCAATGCGAGGTCCTGGTCCTGGACCGGGATGAAAACCGCGTCAATGCCATTGTGGACCAGGTGCAGCGGGCCCTGATCCTGGACGTCCGGGACTTTGCCGGTCTGAGTTCGGTGGTCACCGCGGATTTCGATGAGGCCATCGTCAGCATCGGCGAAGACCTGGAGGCCAGCATCTTGTGCACGCTCCATCTGAGGAAAATCGGGGTGCCCTCCATTCAGGCCAAGGCCAAAACCGAGGACCACGCCGCCATTCTGCGGTCGGTGGGGGCGACGGAAGTGATCTTTCCCGGAGCGGGAGACGGCCCGCCGGGTGGCCGCCCACATTATCAACCCCAATCTTTGGACTTTGTGCCCCTGGAAGCGGATTATCGGGTGATGGACGTGGCCCCGCCGGATGACTTCTACGGCTCCAGCCTGTAAACCTGGACCTGAGAAAACGCTTCGGGGTGTTCGTCATTGCCATCCGGGAACTGGTGCCGCCCCGGTTTGTGTTTTTGCCCGACCCCGATTTCGTTATTAAGCCCAGCGATATCCTGGTGGTGATTGGCCGGGAGAAAGACCTGAGGGGGGTCCAGGATTGGAAGAAACCTCAGCTCCCAGGGAGACTTAAGGGTGTTCCTCTGGGCGTCACTCCCGGCTTCGGGGCCAGCCGCGCCCTGACCATCAGGCTGGTCACCGTGGGGTCCCTGCCCCCGGCCATGCTGGGCTTCCTGCCGGAGGGCTTGAAGCGGGAGTTGGGCGCGGCGGTCCGGATGGGAGGAAATCTCCCCCTGCCGGCCTCCTGCCCCGAGGGCCGCAGCCAGTACCCGGGTGAACCTTTCCTGGCGGCCCTGACCTCGACCCGATCATCCGGGGAGGAGCTTATCCTGGGGGTCACCGGGGTGGACCTCTATGGTCCCCGGTCTCAACTTCGTCTTTGGCCTGGCCGACCCCGGCGGGCGCCGCCGTCATCTCTCTGGCCCGCCTCTACCCGGAGTTTTACGGCCAGCCCCGGAACCCGCCGCCGTTTAAAGAGCGGGCCGTCAAAGAGGCGGTCCACGAACTGGGGCACCTTTCGGGCCTGGGCCACTGCCCCGACCCGGCCTGCATCATGTTTTTCTCCAACTCCCTGGCCGACACCGACCGCAAGGGGCCGGAGTTCTGCCAGGCTTGCCGGGATTTGTTGCCGCAACAAAATTGAGGGAGGGCCGGGAGAATGCGAGTCCCCCGGTCCTCCCCTCAAAGTCCCCTCCCGACCCCCTGTCAGGCGCTTGGGGGAGGGGGTAAGGGCCTGGCGACATTTTGGCAGCCCCAGGCTTAAGCCTGCGCCTGCACAGGCGAGACGCTTGTGCCACCTGTTGGATTGCCACCCGGTATTAGCCCCCTCTCTTAAAATCATTCTGTCAATTTTTCCAACGCCCGGGCTGCAAAGTCCAGGCTGGGGTCCAGTTCCAGGGCCTGTTTGAGCACGTAGGCAGCTTCCTTGGGGTGGCCCAGGCGCTGCAGATTGATCCCCAGGTTGGCGTAGTCGATGGCCGAGCCCGGGTCCAGTTCGATGACCTTCTCGAAGCACTCCACCGCCTGCTGATAATCCTCCAGCTTGAAATAGCAGAACCCCATGAAGTGGTGGGCCTCCTTGAGGTCGGGGTCCAGTTCCAGGGCCCGGGCAAAGGACTGCGGCAGCCTCTTGATAATTCCCCAGGTCCTTTTGGCAGGTTCCCAGGTGGACGTAGATGCTGGGCACCTCGTGGGCCGGGGGTGAGCATGCCAGGGCCCCCCGGAAGTGCTCCAGGGCCTCGCCGGCCCGGTCCTGGTTCTCCAGGGTCAGGCCCAGGAAGAACTGGACGTCAAAGCGGTTGGGGAAGGTGGCGTTGAGCCCCGCCAGGGCCGCCAGGGCCTCAAGGGGCGGGGCGTAAAGGGCCGCGGTCTTGGCCAGGTGGAAGATGACGCTGGTGTTGCGGGTGCGCTCCAGAAAATGGGTGCCGGGGACCAGGACGTACACCGCCGGGATGGCTAAACGGGGGTGGGTGATGTTCACCACCAGGACCTCGAGCCCCAGGCGGGACAGGGCCTCCAGGCACAGGCCGATCTCATCTTTGAGGTTGGGGCGGGAGAGGTTGGGGAGGCTGTCCAGGGGTATCATGGGTCCCGGGGCCATAAGATAGGCTGCGTCCTCCAGAGTTTCATACTTGGGGAGCGTGGGCCGGTAGCTGGTGCGGCGGTGGAAATCCCCGGCCAGTTGGGCCACCTCGGTCAGAGCCCGGATCAGGGACTTGGTGGGGTCGGTGGTGGTGCCGGCGGCGAAAACGATCTCGCTGTCTTCCGGGAAAGTTGACGGGTCGTAGGCCAGGGCCGCCACCGTGGGGATGCCGGTGTCCAGGGAGAAATCCCGCAGGTGGACCACGATGCCGTTTTGCTGAAATTTGTCCAGCAGCTCCCGGGCCACGGGGTCCGTGACCGACTCCGGGTCGATGGCCGGGGTGGAGGCGCTTGTCATAGCTGATGATCGAGCCCACGTGGCGCTCCACCACTTCGCCCAGGCCCTGGAGCACCGCTTCCTCCAGGCAGTTGCCCGCGGCTGGGCCGTTATATTCCTCGATGAGGTAAAACCAGTGGATGGGTAGGTAGACCGCCTCTCCCCGGGTCAGGTTGGTGGCGGGGACGAAATACAAGGGCCAATCCTCATAGAGCCGGGCCGCGGCCACGGCGTCGGGAGAGGTGTCGAACAGGGAGCGGGCAGAGCAGCGGGAAGGGCAGGGCCTGGCCCGCCAGGTCCCGGGAGCAGCTGAAGTCCAGGGGGCCGTCGTCCAGATACGTAAAGAAGCTGAAGCGCTCCACCAGTTCCATGAGGGCGGAGGCCTCGGCCTGGACCGGGGTGGCCCCTTTGCCCATCTGCTTCTGGGTGGGTACCACCCGGCGGGCGTCCACCCCCATGAGGCTGAGATACACGGGGATATCCAGCCGGCCCGAATCGATGCGCATGGTCTCCTGGAGAAGCTTGAGGTCCAGGGTCCCCAGGCGGTCCCGCACCCGGCGGATGGTCTCCTCCGGGGTCAGGAGCTTGTCCTGATCGTAGGTATAGCCTTTCAAGGTATCGGTGAGGTTGCAGGATTTCCGGCATGGGTCATAATCTCCTGGGGGAAATTATGACCTGATCGCCGCATTTATGCAATGCGAGGGCGGGATAACCGGGGGCGGCGATGGTTAAGGCTTTACCGGAACACTTCTCATCAAGGCTTAAGATCATTTGCCCGGCGATGAGATGCATGGCCTCGGTGGATTTAGTCGTGGGTTGGCGGGCAAACAGTAGGTTTCACGATACCTGCTCTTCTGGCGGTGAGGGTTTCTTCAACTCTTTGATTCTGGCCCCCACCAAGAACCAGCTTCTCTATACAGGGCATATCAAAGTTAAATTAGAACCATTAAGAAGTTAAATATTGGCAAGCTGGTGCGCCATGAGCGCGCTTGGTGTTATAGGAAAAGCGTGCGTAACTGCGCGAGAGATGAGGGTAGGTCCCTCGGGGTCGGCTTGCAGGAGCAGGCTCCAAACCACCTTAAGCTGCGCTGGTTAAGAACCAGGGTGGTGAGCGTTAAGGACAAGTCGCGGCACAAGATCGCGGCAGGTATGGATCAGGGAGACGAGCGCAAGCGAACCACTGATGAGGTGTCGAAACACTGAGATGACGTCGAAACTGGAGGCTAGGCTTGACTCCAGGACAAGCCCAGGGGGAGCCTGCCGACTGCCTGGGCGGCGTCCGGCATAAAGGTGGCGTGACCCTGGTCCAGGCTCTCGGGCGGAACATGGGAACCTGTCGTCCCGATGTCAAGGGAGAAACTCAAGTGGAAGACCCACGAGGGTGAGAGTACCGAGGCGGGGCACAGGGGCGGAACAACCCGTAGTAGCAAGGAAGTCCCGTAATGGGGATGGAGCGAAGGGGTTGTGTCGATCGGCTTTACTTGGTGGTCAACCAGGTATGGGAGGAGCCGTTGAGTAAAGCAAAGCCGTTCTGTATTGCCAAGCAAGTGGTCTGGGAGGCCTATAAGAGGGTAAAGGCCAATCAAGGTGCCGCTGGGGTAGACGGGGAGTCCATTGCGGAGTTTGACCGGGATCTGAAGAAGAACCTCTACAAACTCTGGAACCGGATGTCCTCGGGGAGTTACTTTCCACCGCCGGTGCGGACAGTGGAGATTCCGAAAGATAATGGTGGGACCCGAATCTTGGGTATTCCCACGGTGGCTGACCGGATAGCCCAGATGGTGGCCAAAATGTACCTGGAACCCCTGGTGGAGCCTCACTTTCACCAGGACTCGTATGGCTACCGACCCGGCAAGTCAGCGATCCAAGCAGTTGGGGTCGCCCGGCAAAGGTGCTGGCGCCTGGACTGGGCGCTGGACCTGGACATCAAGGGCTTCTTCGACAACCTGGACCATGCTTTGCTGCTGCGAGCCGTACGCAAGCATACTGACTGCCGATGGCTCATCCTGTATGTGGAGCGGTGGTTGCAAGCCCCGGCTCACCTACCGGATGGAACGCTGGTGGTCCGGGAGAAGGGTACTCCCCAGGGTGGGGTGATCAGTCCACTGTTGGCCAACCTCTTCTTGCACTATGCCTTTGATGTGTGGATACAGAGCCAGTATGCCGTTGTGTCCTTCGAACGCTACGCCGACGACATCATTGTGCACTGCAAGAGTGAGAAACAGGCCTTCTGGCTTAAGGACGTCATAGCCAGGCGGCTGGCCCAGTGCCACCTGGAACTCCATCCGGAGAAGACCAAGATCGTCTATTGCAAGGATGATGATCGGACGGGTAATTACCTGCACGAGTGTTTTGACTTCCTGGGGTTTGCCTTTCGGCCCCGGGGAGCCAAGAGCCGCACAGGGCGTTACTTTGTCGGCTTTCTCCCGGCAGTAAGCCCCAAGGCGAGCAAGGCTATCCGTGCTACTATTCGGGGTTGGCGACTGCACCGACTGAGCGATAAGAGTCTCCTGGACCTGTCCCGTATGTTTAATCCAATCATTCGTGGTTGGCTTAACTACTACGGCAATTATTACCGGTCGGCCCTTTATCCCTTATGCGATCATCTCAATCGCTTGTTGAAACGCTGGGCAATGCGGAAGTTCAAACGGTTGCGGGGTCGCCAGAGACGAGCAGCCCGTTGGCTCAGGCGCCTTAAGGGCCAACAGCCCGGACTTTTCGCCCACTGGCAACTGGCCTCGCTTCCTCTGGCTGGTCGATAGGAGCCGGATGAGCCGAGAGGTTCACGTCCGGTTTTGGGAGGGCGTGGGGGTGCAACTCCCCCACGCTACTCGACTACGTAATAAAGTCTATTTTCTCTATAGATTGTAGTTAGTTAGGTACTACTTTATCTCGCATCATTTCATTCCTGTCAAGCGGTTTTTGATGAAGCCCTCCTTTCCGAGGTAGTCGAGGCAGGGGGCGCCTGCGAGAATGGGCCCTAAATTGCTCGTCGGAGCAGGCGTCCCCTGCCGGGTTAGATGCGGCATAGAATTATAATCAGTCTCTTGGGTCGACAAAGGCCCTTGAATCTTCGGCCAATCGTGCTGGTATTTCAAAAGATACGGCGAGCGTTGAAAGATGCTCAGCACTTGAGCGTGCCGTGCTGCTCATCGGTTACCCTACATTTTCACCTTGGCCCTTTGGGGACAAAGATGGCACCGGGTAAAAGATTTTTTCCGCCTGCATAATTAATTGCCCCTCTGTGGCAATTTCCTCTGACCACCTGAGACCCGCCATGAGACTTATCAGCTAATTTGGCGGCAATAATCATCCCCGCAATAAATATTACCATGATACCAAGGGCCAATAGGGTCCACATCATATTCTTCCTCCTCGGGTCAATGTTTCCTGTCCATTATTTTTTATAGGATAGAAGCAATGACTATGCCAGAGCAGGGAGTTATCAGGTCAACTATTTATAATTATTAACTTTTAATCTTAAAAGGGCATTTCTGAAACAACCCAAGCGATCTTGGATTTAGCAAACAAGTGCAATCAGCATGTCTATAATATACGATTATGTATGGTGATCTATGGCCTTAATTACAAATAAGTCACAGAACTGGGGGAGGAGGCGTTGGTCGGGGGAGGGGCAGGTTAAGCCGGGGGGGCTGGCTTTATCCGGGGCGGTGGCGGCTAGGTCAGCATCAAGGCCCCGGCCAGGACCAGGACTTCCACCACTTCGTTGGTGGCGCCCAGGATATCGCCGGTGATGCCTCCCAGGCGGCGTCTGAAATAGTAATGGCCCAGCCAGACCAGGGCGGCGGCGCCGCCGAAGAGCACCAGGCCCGGAGCGCCCAGGATCAGGAGGGCCAGGGCCCCGGCGCTGAGGCTGGCGCCGGCCAGGACCCGGCGGCTCACCCCCAGGGTCATGGCCTGGCCCAGGCCGCCTTCGGCCCGGGCGTAAGGCGACAGATAGGCCAAAAGGACCATGGCCCAGCGGCTGATCACCGGGTAGAGCAGAAGGGCCGCCGTGCCGCCGGTTGTGGTGGGTAAGGAGAGGAACAGGGAAAATTTCAGGATGAGGGCCAGGATGAGGCTGATGACCCCGAAGGCGCCCACCCGGGAGTCTTTCATGATGCGGAGGGCGTCGGCCGGGGTCTGTCCCCCGCCCAGGCCGTCGGCGGTGTCGGCCAGGCCGTCCAGGTGCAGCCCGCCGGTGACCCACACCGTCAGGGCCAGGAGCAGGGCCGCGGCCGCCGGGGCCGGCATTTTTTGTAAGCCCAGCCAGGCACCCCAAAAAATCAACCCCAACAAGGCCCCGACCCAGGGGAACCAGAACATGGAGCGGGCCAGGGCGGTCTCATCCGCCCGGCCCCGCCAGGGCCAGGGCAGCTTGGTAAGAAAGGTCAGGGCCAGGGGCAGGGTGGATTTCATTCGTCCTGATCGGCCACCCCGGCCTCCCCGAAGGTGGCCATTTCCCGGTAGACCCTGACGCCGGCCTCCAGAAGGGTCAGGCCCAGGGCGGCGCCGGTGCCTTCGCCCAGGCGCATCTGGAAGTTCAACAGGGGCTTGAGGCCCAGGAAATCCAGCATGATCTGGTGCCCCGGTTCCACGGAGCGGTGGGCGGCGATGAGGTAATCGGTCGAAGCCGGGGCCAGGGCGCGGCCACCAGGGCCCCGGCGGTGGCGATGAAACCGTCCAGCATCAGGGGCCGCCGGGCCGCCGCGGTTCCCAGGATGAAGCCGGCGATGCCGGCAATCTCGAGGCCGCCCACCGCGGCCAGGGCCCCCACGGGGTCGTCGGCACTGGGCCGGTGCATGGCCAGGGCCCGGTTGATCACCGCCATCTTGTGGCGCCAGACCTGGTCCTCGATGCCGGTGCCCCGGCCGGTGACCGAGGCCACCGGCCTGCCGGTGAACACCGCGGCCAGGGCCGCGGCGGGCGTGGTGTTGCCGATGCCCATGTCCCCGGCCGCCAGGGCGTCCACCCCGGTGGCGGTGGCCTGTTCCGCCATTTCCACCCCCACCAGGAGGGCCTGCATGGCCTCCTCCCGGGTCAGGGCCGGTTCCTGGGCCATATTGCGGGAGCCATAGGCCACCTTCCGGTCAATGAGTTCAGGGACGTGGCCGAAATCGTGGTTGACCCCGATATCCACCACCGCCACCCGGGCCCCGGCATGCCGGGCCAGGGCATTGATGCCGGCGCCCCCCCGGAGAAAATTCAGGACCATCTGGTAGGTGACTTCCTGGGGATAGGCGCTCACCCCTTCGGCCACCACCCCGTGATCGGCGGCGAAGACCACCACCCATTTTTTTCGAGGGGGGCAGCGGTTCTCCGCGGATGCCGACATAGCGGGCCGCCAGTTCCTCCAGGCGGCCCAGACTGCCCCGGGGCTTGGTCAGGGAGTCCAGGCGCTCCTGGGCCTGGTCCAGCCAGGCGGGATCAAGGGGTTCGATCTGGGAAATTATCTGGGACAATTCCGTCATCATAGCAAGAGGACCTTAATTCTTAAGATAGCTATCAGCAGTTAGCAATGAGCAGTACCGCATGGGCCCCTGGCCCATCCGTAAAACAGGAAATTTCCGGCCTAGGGGCAGGTTTTAAGCCTACTCCTACAGTAAAGGCAAGACGCCCAGGTAACCAGAACTTTTAAAGACCGCGGAGTCTGAACCTGGTAGCCCAGCTCACGGCCTTTCCGGAAAAAGGTTGCTCTTGATGAGCATCGGGACGCCCGCCACCACCAGGACTACCAGGTCAGCTACCTGGGCCAGTCGCTGATGCAGCCAGCCGGCCTGATCCCGAAACTCTCGGGCCAGGGGATTGTCCGGCACAATCCCCCATCCCCACTTCATTGCTGACCAGGATGGTGGGGACGGCGGTCTGGGCCAGGGTTGAAATCAGATTCTCGCCGGCCGTCTGGAGGCTGCCTGGGGAGGAGCCATCCTGCAGCAAAAGATTGGACACCCACATGGTGAGGCAGTCCACCAGGATGACCCCGTAATGGTCCTGGGCCTCGTGCAGGGCCGCCGCCAGTTCCAGGGGGACCTCCCGGGTCGCCCAATCCGAGCCCCGTTCCCGCTGGTGGGCTTCGATACGGGCCTCCATCTCGGCATCCCGGGGTTCGGCCGTGGCCACAAAGAGGCGGGGAGCAGGGCAGCGGGCGGCCAGACCCAGGCCGTAGCGGCTTTTGCCGCTGCGCGCCCCTCCTAAAATCAAGGCCAGACGAAAAGATGACGAAGCGTTTTCCATACTGGGTAATTCCCGGCGCCCGGGTTTGGCAGCCCTATGTCAGTAGGGGTGCGCCTTCAGGGTCTTTAAGATTTCCTGCTGCAACTGGGGCACCCAGGCGGAGGTTTGGTAGTACCGGGACACATCCCGCTTGAAGGTGTCCCAGGCCAACTTGTCCTCCCTGGCGTAGAGATACAGGATGGTCCGCTTCACCAACAACTGCCCCAGGCTGTCGAAAAACATCGTGTTCTCAAAGCCCGGAGCGGAACCCTGCCTGAGAATGGCTTCGGCTTTGCCATCCTGGGGGGCGGCCTGCTGGCTTATTTTTTGATCCACCGCCGCGGCCTCGTGCATATACTCCTGCTTAAAAGGGATATTATCCACCGTGAGGGCCGTGGGAGTGAGACGAAAGTAAGACCGGGGGACGTTGACCAGGAGGCAGTCGGCGTGGCTGGCATGAAAATAGTCGAACCAGTTATCAAAACTTTCAAAATAGAGCTGTCCCTGGCGAGAGGTGAAGGAGCCCGGGAAATCCCGGGGCCCCCCATTGTACCCCTGAGTCTGGCCCAGATAGCGCACCGGTTGGCCGGCCGCGGCCCGGGCCAGGAAGGCGAATTGTCCGCAGCAATGGGCTCCCCCGGTGAATTCGGAAATGGCCCAATACGTGACGGGACCCCTCTCCAGCCGGGCGCAGGCGATAAACTTGCCGCCCTCTAATTTCTGCACCTGCCGGCCGTCCGCCAGGATGGTCAGGTCTTGGCGGAAACTGCCATCGACTACCGCGAGCCCCAGGGTGACGCCGCCCCCGGCATTCACGGTGGCGGTGGATTTCCCTGCCAGCACGTGCTCAAGATCGACAACGGCCGCCAGCGGCGCCGCCGTCATCTCCCGGGCCAGGGCCGGCGTCAGGGCCTGGGTCAGGAGAACCGACAACAATACGCCCACGGCCAGGATTCGCTGTTTCACGATAGCACCCTCTCAGGTTTTCTTTCTAACCTGAAAATGTATCTTAATTACCGGAAAGTGCCAAGTTGCGAAGCTAAATTAATGGGAGGAGCGGCTAACCCCGGTCCGCTAATATTACTCGGAGCAGGAGAGGAGTTTCAGGTTTAGATAAGGTGTTCAAATCAATGTCAGCAGGGTCCGCCAAGCCTGTTGCTCAGAGCGGTCTATACCGCGGGGAGAGGGGTTTTGGTGCTGTCGGTTTCAGACGGCGCTGACCTCGGTTAGCGCCCTGCACTCCAGTTTATATTCTCAATCTGCCAACGCTCCTGCAAAAATCTCTGCCGGACCTGCTGTCTAAATCCCCCTGTTCCAAGGAGACGTGCTGAGGTAATCCGCAGGCTGCCCCCTTTGACCGGGGGGAAATCAAGGGTGCGGAGAGCGCCTTGACCAGGCCCGGCAAATCTGGGATGATAGCCGAGAAAGTTATGAGCAGCCTCAGGGGGGCAGCATGGATTTTACCTTATCGACGGAACAGCAGGGGATCCAGGCAAAGGCGCAGGACCTGGCCCGGGAAGTGAAAGACTTGTCGGCCCGGCTCGACCGGGAGGCCAAATTTCCCCGGGAGATCTTGGAACTCTGGGCCCGGGAAGGCATGTTCGGCCTGGCTTTGCCCCGGGAATACGGCGGCCGGGGGCTGGGTTATGTGGCCTACGTCCTGGCCCAGATGGAGCTGGCGCAGGCCTGTCCGGCCTCGGCCCTCATCCTCCACGTCAGCCACTCCCTGTTCGGGGGGACCGTGGCCCAGTTCGGCACCCCGGCCCAGAAAGAGGCCTGGCTGCCGCCGGTGGCCCGGGGGGAGGTCTGCGCCAGTTTCGCCCTGACCGAACCGGAGGCGGGCTCCGACCCGGGGGGAATGAAGAGCGCGGCCCGGCGGGAGCAGGACGGTTGGGTGCTCACCGGGGGCAAAAACTTCGTCACTTCGGGGAGCGAGGCCCGCTTTGCCCTGGTGGCGGCGCTCACCGACCCTTCGCTGGGCGCCAGGGGGATCAGCGCCTTTGGGGTGGAAATCCCCGCCACCCCGGGAATCACCTGGGGGGCCCGGGAGGAGAAACTGGGGTTGAGGGGCGCCGTCTCGGTCCCCCTCTTTTTTGACCAGGCCCGGTTGCCGGAGACCAGCCTCCTGGGGGAGGTGAACCAGGGGCTCAAAGTGATGCTGGCCGCCCTGGACGCGGCCCGGGTGGGCTCCGCGGCCATCGCCGTGGGGCTGGGCCGGGGCGCCCTGGCCGAGGCCCTGGCCTATGCCAAAAAGCGGCAGCAGTTCGGCCAAGCCGTGGCGGATTTTCAGGCCATCCAGTGGAAACTGGCGGACATGGCCACGGATTTGGAGGCCGCCAGCCTTCTGACCCTGAAAGCCGCCTGGCTCAAAGACCAGAAGCGGCCCTACGGCCTGGCCGCGGCCATGGCCAAGCGCTTCGCCACCGATGCGGCCATGGCCGCGGCCAGCGAAGGGGTGCAGATCCTGGGAGGCTATGGCTACCTTACCGATTACCCCTTGGAGCGCGCCTTCCGGGACGCCAAGGCGGGCCAGATTTACGAAGGCACCAACGAAATCATGCGGGTGATCATCGCCCGGAACCTGCTGAGGGGTTGAGTTTTTTTGAGGGAGGGGGCGAGGGGCAAAAATCCTCACCCCTGTCCCCCAAGCCCCCTCCCCCAATCCCTTACAGGGTTATGCGAGGGGAGTTTGAGGGGAGTCAGAGATGGCGGGATGCGCTTCGCTTTCCCGCCCTACAGCAACTCCCCCAACCCCTGATATTTTTTATGTAGGGGCGCACCCGTGTGTGCGCCCGGCCGGGGGCCGACAACCGGGTCGGCCCTTACAAACCCAGGGAGGGGAGTTTCAATGGAGGAATTGACTTTCCCCGGCCCTCCCCTCAGATACTCTAGAAAAAGGAACCATCATGACCGAGACGCGACTGAGCCGAGGGCTGATTCAGGTGTACACCGGGGACGGCAAGGGCAAGACCACCTGCGCCCTGGGGCTGGCGCTCAGGGCCGTGGGGCAGGGGTTCCAGGTGTACATGGTGCAGTTCATGAAGGGCCGGGAGACCGGGGAGCTCCGGGCCGCGGCGGGACGCCTGGCCCCGGAGATGACCATGCGCTCCTTCGGGCGGCCGGGACTGGTCAATCTCCGGGCCCCGGCCTCTGAGGACCTGGCCCTGGTCCGGGAGGCCTGGGACCTGGCCCGGCAGGTCATTCTGGCCGGGGAGCACGACCTGGTGATCCTGGATGAAATCAACCTGGCCCTGACCTTCAACCTGTTGCCCTCCGAGGAGGTGTTTAAGGTGCTGCGGGAGCGGCCCCCCTGGGTGGAGGTGGTCCTGACGGGCCGCCAGGCCCCCCCGGAACTGGTGGAGTTGGCGGACCTGGTCACGGAAATGCGCCCGGTGAAACACTACTATGCGGCCGGAGTGCCGGCCCGGCGCGGCATCGAGTGGTAGGGGGCCTGGACCACCCGGGGAACTGGGGCGATGCCGTAGCACCGGCGCCGGGTCGCCCCTGGAGTGAGGCTCCCTCATTACTCTGACGGGTGAATTTGGAAATTTTCTCCCCCCTTCCCAGGGGAGATGGGGGGGATTAACTAAGTGATGAATAATCCGCCTAAATCCCCCTTTAAAAGAGGCGGGTAAAGAGAAATCAGGGTGAAAGAAACACGGCATCAACGCCCCCCCCGAAGCCGGTTGAGCCGATGGGCCCTTAACGCCGGGTTGATCGTGCTCAGCATCATGGCGGCGCTGACTCTTTTGGAGACCGCCCTCCGTTTTACCCCCTATCGCTATCTGTTAACCCGGGATCGCCACCTTCGTTACTATTACCAGGCCGATTTAGCCAAAGGCTTCGACATCGCCCCCAACGTCAAAAGAAAGCGCCTGTCCGTGGACAACCGGATTGAGTTCCCCATCTGGTCCAATGAACTGGGGTGTTTCGACGAGCCGTATCATGGCGAGCAACCATTTATTCTGCTCGTGGGCGACAGCTTTACCCACAGCTTTGCCCCGTTCCCGGATAAATGGGGGACCCGGATAGAACAAGCGCTCCATTACCGGGTGCTGAAATGCGGGGTCACGGGCTACGGGACCCGTCAGGAGTTGCTCAAGGCAACCGAGAGTTATCGCCAGGGTCCAGCACCAACCCCGGCTCATCATCGTGGGCTATTTCTGGAATGATCTTGAGCGACGACTACTCGTTTCCCAGCCTCACGGTGATGGACGGATTTCTGGTTAATTCCGCCAGGTATAAGGATCCCAAGACCAATCAATTGTCCAAGGAAAAGCTGGAGAAGCAATATACTTTGTGGGACAAGCTGTTCAGCGGCACCCACCCTTTAAGTTTTGGCGAGAATGATCAGGTATTACCTGGACCAGCATCTGATTATCATGAACCTGATCAATGATGCCCTGGTGAGATTTTTCCCGAGCCGGAAAAATGCCTTCGGCGAAAGCAACAAATTTCTGGCCTTTCAGACCCGCCGCCCTGGGCCCGAGCGGTTTGGAAGCAGCACCTGGCCAACCTCGCGGCCTTTAAAAACCTGGCCGCGACCAAGGGGCCAACCTGCTGGTGGTGTTGATCCCCACCAACACCCAGGTCTATCCCTTTCTGGCGCCGCACGCAGGGCCTTGATCTGGAGCGGCCCAACAGGATTTTGGCGGAGTTTTTTGCGGGCCCAGGGCATCGATTATCTTGACCTGTTGCCCCTCATGAGGACCTATGCCGACCAACAGCCGCGGGCGTCCCTGAACCCGGACCGAGACCTGTACTGGGTGCATAATTCTCACTGGAGCATCAGGGGCGAGCACTTGGTGGGTCTTCTGGTATCCCGGTATATCCTGGAGCACCGCCTGGTCCAGGTCCCGGATCGTGAGGCAAAGCTCGGGCAAATTGAAGAAAACTTGAGGAAATTTAAGGAATAATGGGCTTAGAGGAGAATTTGGCTGTTTACTCGCCCTATCCCCGTCATATCGCCACCCAAACCCGGTAAAGGGTTATGGTTTGTAGTTTTAGGGAGTTTTTTGTCGGCTCCGTGGCCTGACCAAAAAGCCCCTGGCGCTTATCATTAAGCTCCCTCAGCCAGTCTACTTCCAGACTCCGTCGATTTCGGCCTGGCACTTGGGACAGTGCCCGTCCTTGAGGTGGTAGCGCCGGATGGTGTACCCCAGTCGTTCGATGAGCAGTTCCTGGCAGGCATAGCAGTAAGTGTTCTCGCCGGTCTCTCCCGGGATATTCCCGACGTAGACGTAGCGGAGGCCGGCTTTAAGACCGATCTCCCGGGCCCGGACGCAGGGTGGCCACCGGAGTGGCGGGCCGGTCCATCATTTTGAAGGTGGGGTGAAAGGCGGTGACGTGCCAGGGGATGGTGGGGCTCACGCCTTTGATGAACTGGGCGATCTCGGTGAGTTCGGCCTCGGAATCGTTGTGCCCCGGGATGATCAGGGTGGTGACCTCGATCCAGACCCCTTTCTGCTTCAACCGGGTGATGGTGTCCAGCACCGGCTGCAACCGGGCCTTGCAGATCTTGCGGTAGAAATCGTCCCGCATGCTCTTCAGATCCACGTTGTCGGCGTCAATAAACTCCGCCAGGGCGTCCGCCGAGGCCTCGGTCATGAAGCCGTTGGACACGAAGACGTTGCGCAGGCCGTGCTCCCGGGCCAGCTTGGCCACGTCCTGGGCGTACTCCAAGAAGATGGTGGGTTCGGTGTAGGTGTAGGAGATGCTGGCCGAATGGGACCCCAGGGCGTAGGCCACAATGGCTTCCGGGTCCCGCTCGTCCCCCTGGATCTTGCCGCCGTGAACCCGGGGGTACTGGGAGATGTCGTAATTCTGGCAGTGAAGGCACATGAAATTGCAGCCCGTGGTGGCGATGGAGTAGGACCGGGTGCCCGGCAGGAAGTGAAACAGGGGCTTTTTCTCAATGGGGTCGATGTGCTCGGCAATGACCCTGGCCGTAGTTGAGGCTGTAGAGGGTGCCGTCCTGGTTTTCCCGGACGTGGCAGAGCCCCCGTTTGCCCGGATCGATCTTGCATTCCTGGGCGCATAAAAAACAATGGACCTTCTGATCTTCCACACTTTCCCAAAACCTGGCCTGGTACATAAGGTCTCCTCAAGAACGTCTATCAATATTACCATATATCCTTAGGGGGCCGATGTAAAGATGGCAGGCCGCGCCCCGGCCCCGGAGGGAGGCCGGAACTCCCGGCCCGAAGACTCGTGCGGATTTCCCCCGGCCATCGTCACCGCACCCTTGCCAGGAGGCATTCGGTGTGTTACAAATTAATTCGATGGTGGGCGTAGCTCAGTTGGCAGAGCACCGGGTTGTGGCCCCGGCGGTCGCGGGTTCAAGTCCCGTCGTTCACCCCAAAGATTTAAAGGGGTTAGGCCCAATGGCTTAACCCCGTTTTTTCTTCCCCCACCCGATTTCCTAATTCTGGCCCTAAAATTGGACTTTTAACCATGGGAGAATTTTGCCGGGATCATAAATTAGGCAAGTTCTCCTGAACGCGGTTCCGGTTTACCGAACCGGCAGGTTGGCTTGCCCCTGCCTTACTTACGCCGCCATAGGTTGGGCTAAGCGGAACCCCCGCCCTTCTTTACCTTTTCAAATTCGGTTTTACAATGCCTTTGATCTCTCCCCGGGGCCTCACTTCCGACCATGGCGGTTCAGGGACCGCACATCGACGTTATCTGGTTACCGATGTGCGAATATGTACCTAGTCTGTGAACATAGATCAGGTACACCATTTGTGCTATAATGTCCGGAAAAAGTGCCTTCGAGAAGGAGGCTTTGAGTAAGTATTGGCGGGAGCCAGACAGCTTTTTAGTTCTGAGGCAACTATGCCGATCGTATGATTTCAGAGGGAATGTAACTTATCTTGAATTCTTTTCGCCGGGGGCAGAATCCGGGGGGGTAATATGGAAAAACCGAACTTGCTGACAAGGATGGGACAGGTACAAACCCTCGTAAGAACATATTGGTACGTGCCGGCCGCGGTGATTGTAGTGGCCGGCTTATTTCTGCTGGGCTCCTGGCACGGACAGAGCAAAGTCGCTGGTTCAAAAACTGCCGGGAACCGCCGTATTTTGCATTATGTTGACCCCATGAATCCGGCCCATACGTCTCCAGAGCCGGGGTTGGCTCCATGCGGGATGAAGATGGAACCGGTCTACGCCGAGAACGAAGGCCAGGTTGCCGGTGCGGCCATGGCTCCCGGGTCCGTCAAGATCACCCCTGAAAAACAGCAGGTTATTGGGGTACGAGTGGCCAAGGTGGAAAAGTCGCCTTGGACCTATACGCTGAGAACCGTGGGCAAGGTGGCCGTGGATGAAAATCGCATCTACCGGCTGAATGCATTCGACCAGGGTTTTGTCATGAGGGTATACAACAACTCAACCGGCAGCCTCGTCAGGAAGGATGAGCCGTTGGCCACTCTCTACAACAAGGATTTGATTCCTTATCTGCAGACTTACTTTTATGCGGCCGATGCTGTGGATCGCCTGAAGAAGGTGCCGCAGCTGCAGGCGGGCCAATTAGACCAGTTGGAGATTCAAAGAGAAACGTCTGAATTGGCCCTCCTCAACCTGGGCATGAGTTATAGTCAATTCAGAGACTTGCAGCGGGACAGGCAAATTACCCAGGAAATCATCCTTTCCGCCCCGGTTACCAGTTTTGTCCTGGCCCGGAACGTTACCCCCGGCCAAAAATTCACTGTCGGTGAGGAACTCTACCGGCTCGCGGACCTGAGCCGGGTGTGGGTCCTGGCGGATTTATTTGAAAATGAGGCGAAATATATCCGGCCAGGAGAAAAGGTGAGGGTGTCGTTCCCCTATCAAGACGAAAAAATGGTGGCGACGGTGAGCGAAGTGCTGCCTGAATTCGATCCGGCGACGCTCACTTTAAAGCTACGTCTGGAGATGGAAAATCCAAAATTTGCCCTCCGGCCCGGAATGTTTATGGACGTGGAGTTCCCCATAAACTTATCTCCCACGGTCAATGTGCCGGTTGACGCAGTTCTGGATTCGGGGCTCAAGAAGACCGTCTTCATTGACCGGGGCAAAGGTTTTTTCGAACCGCGCCGGGTTAAGACCGGGTGGCGCCTGGGAGACCGGGTGGAAATCATTGAGGGGCTGGCGCCGGGGGAATCCATCGTCGTCTCGGGGAATTTCCTGGTTGACTCCGAAAGCCGCATGAAGCTGGCAGCCGCCGGGATGTTCGGCGAGGTCACTAAGGATGCCGTCTGCGGTCTCAATGTGGATGAGGCTAAGGCCAAGGCCGCGGGTTTCACCAGCACTTTTGAAAACCAGACCTACTATTTCTGCTCAGAGGCGTGTAAGCAGCATTTTGAAAAGAGCCCCGGCCGTTTTGCAAAGAAACCCGGCGGGGTATCAGAGACTCCCAGGGGTGCCGCCGGGGTCCCCGGGCCCGTGGTGGCGGCCAGGATCAAGGACCCGGTGTGCGGCCAGGAGGTGGACGAAGCTCAGGCTAAGGCCGGGGGGCTCACCAGCACTTATCACGGCAAAACCTATTATTTTTGCCGCTATGACTGCAATAAGCGGTTCGACAAAAATCCGGAGCGCTATATTCACCCGGAAGCTCAGACTGAGTGCGGCACTCACGAGGACCAGAAGCAGGTGGTCTCCGGGACCTCCAAAGACCCGGTATGCGGCCTCGAGGTGGACCAGGTTAAAGCCGCGGCCCAGAACTTGACAAGCGAGTACCAGGGCAAGACCTATTATTTTGACCAGGAGGGGTGCAAGCAGAGGTTTGACAAGGACCCCCAACGTTATCTGTCCGGGAATACAGGGCGCGGATTACCCCGGACACATCCCAATGTGACCACGGATCTGAATGCGCCGGATAGATTCAGACGGAACTTACTGCGGGCGATCCCCCAGAGCCTGAGCACGCCGCCGGTGCCCCCCGGGGGCATCGAGATGATGCCTAAGGGGTCGCTCCAGCCACGGATGCCTCACGTCCCGCCACAGGCGGTGCCTACGGCCCCGGCCCAGCCGCCGGCGCCTCCCGGGGCGGCTCAGGCAGTTCCTAAGACGCCGGCCCAGCCGCCGGTGGCTCCCGGGACGACCCAGACAGTTCCTAAGCCGCCGGTCCAGCCGCCGGTGCATCCTGGCGCCACCCAGGCAGTCCCCAAGGGGCCGGCCCAGCCGCCGCTACCTCCCGGAGAGGTCCGGGCGGTGCCTCGGGGACCGGACCCATCATTGCCCCGGGGGTTGCGTCTGGTAGTGCCTCGCGGCCCGACCATGGAGATGCGTGAGAATGCGCTCCGGGGGATGCGTGAAAAGGAGGCTGATGAGAAGCTCGAGAGGGAGCTGCAGGCGGCGCCTGCCAAAAAGGGCCCGGTAACTCCGGCGAAGCCCCGGGTCAAGCCGCAGCAGCAGCAAACTCCGGCGCCGGCGGCGCCCCAGGCCGGGGGTCAGCCGCATGATTAACCGCGTCATCGATTTTTCGGTGAACAACAAGGTCATCGTCTTTATCGTGGTGGCTGCGGCCTGTCTGCTGGGGTGGTGGTCCATGCAGCACCTGCCCCTGGACGCGGTGCCGGACCTCACCGACACCCAGGTGATCATCTATTCCCGGTGGGACCGCAGCCCGGACATCATGGAAGACCAGGTGACCTACCCCATCGTCACCGCCATGCTGGGGGCCCCCCAGGTCAAGGCCGTGCGGGGTTTCTCGGACTTCGGCTACTCCTACGTTTACGTCATTTTCGAAGACGGCACCGACATCTACTGGGCCCGGTCCCGGGCCCTGGAATACCTCTCCGGGGTCTTGCCCCTCCTGCCCGCCGGCGTCAGGACGGAGTTGGGGCCCGACGCCACCGGCCTGGGCTGGATCTTCCAGTACGCCCTGGTGGACACCACCGGCAAGCACAGCCTGGAGGAGTTGCGCTCCTACCAGGACTGGTACCTCAGGTATTACCTCAAGGGCGTCCACGGGGTCGCCGAGGTGGCCCCGGTGGGGGGCTTCGTCCGGCAGTACCAGGTGAATGTCGACCCCAACCGGCTCCAGGCCTACAATATCTCCATCAGCCGGGTGGCCAAGGCGGTGGCCGGCGGCAACAAGGAAGTGGGGGGGCGGCTGATCGAGTTCGGCGGCACCGAGTACATGGTGCGCGGCCGGGGCTACGCCCGTTCCCTGAAGGATTTTGGCGATATTGTCCTGACTGCCAGTCCCGACGGCACCCCGATTCGCGTCAAGGATGTGGGCCAGGTAGTCAAAGGGCCGGATTACCGCCGGGGCGTCACCGATCTGGATGGGACCGGGGAGGTGGTCTCCGGGATTGTGGTCATGCGCCAGGGCCAGAATGCCCTGGAGGTCATCGAGCGCGTCAAGGCCAAGATCAAGGAGATCGAACCGGGGCTCCCCAGCGGCGTCAAGATCGTGCCCATCTACGACCGGTCCGACCTGATCCAGCGGGCCATCGGCAACATGAAGTCCACCCTGGTGGAAGTGCTGATCACCGTGTCCCTGGTGATCCTGATCTTTCTGTGGCATTTTCCCAGCGCCATCATCCCGGTGATCACCATCCCGGTGGCGGTGCTGATTTCCTTCATTCCCTTCCGGATGATGGGGGTGACCGCGAACATCATGTCCCTGGGGGGCATCGTCATCGCGGTGGGGGCCTTGGTGGACGCGGCCATCGTGGTGGTGGAGCAGGTCCACAAGAAACTGGAGCACTGGCACCGAACCGGGCGCCTGGAAGATTACCAGGCGGTGGTGGTCAAGGCGGTCAAGGAGGTGGCGGGGCCCAGTTTTTTTGCCCTGCTGGTGATCGCGGTGGCGTTTCTGCCGGTGCTCAGCCTGGAGTCGGTGGAAGGCCGGATGTTCAAGCCCCTGGCCTACACCAAGAACCTCTCCATGCTGGTGGCCGCGGTGCTGGCCATCACCCTGGACCCGGCCCTGCGCCTGCTGTTCATCCACATGCAGAATTTCAATTTCCGGCCGCCCTGGCTCTGCCGGGTGACCAACGCCCTGCTGGTGGGCACCATTCACTCCGAGGAGAAGCACCCCATCAGCCGGCGCCTGATCCGGTTTTACGAACCGCTGGTCACCTGGTCCCTGCGGCGGAAATGGTGGGTGATCGGCGGGGCCGTCGTGGTGATGCTCCTGACGATCCCGGCGTATATGCACCTGGGCTCGGAATTTATGCCGCCTTTGGAGGAGGGCTCCATCCTCTACATGCCCTCCACCATGCCGGGGATTTCCATCGGGGAAGCCCAAAAACTGCTCCAGGTCACGGACCGCATCATCAAGGGCTTTCCCGAGGTGGACCGGGTCCTGGGCAAGGCGGGCCGGGCCGAGACCTCCACCGACCCGGCGCCGTTGTCCATGCTGGAAACGGTGATCACCCTGAAGCCCAAATCCCAATGGCGGCCGGGGATGACCCAGGAAAAACTCATCGCCGAGATGAACGAGGCCCTGACCCTGCCGGGCCTGGCCAACGGCTGGACCATGCCCATCAAGGGCCGCATCGAGATGTTGAGCACCGGTTTGCGCACCCCCCTGGGTATCAAGATCTCCGGGGACAATGTCAACACCATCGAAACCATCGGGTCGCAGATTGAATCGGTGTTGCCGAAAGTCAAGGGGACCCGGAACGTCTTCGCCGAGCGCACCGGCACCGGCTATTTTCTCGATTTCGATTGGCGCCGGGAGGAACTGGCCCGGTACGGCCTGAGCATCGACGACGTGCAGGACGTGGTGGCCAATGCCATCGGCGGGGAAAACGTCACCACCACCGTGGAAGGGCGGGAACGGTACACGGTGAATGTGCGCTACCAGCGGGACTTCCGGTCCGATTTCAGCGCCCTGGCGCGCATCCTGGTGCCGGCCGCGGACGGCAAGCGGCAGATCCCCCTGGGGCAGCTGGCCAGCATCAAGACGGTGAGCGGGCCGGCCATGATCCGCAATGAAGACGGGTTGCTGACGGGCTACGTCTATATCGATATCGCCGGGCGGGACCCTAACGGCTATGTGGAGGAAGCGGCCCGCCTGATCAAAGACAAGGTGAAACTGCCGCCGGGTTACGCCATCTCCTGGAGCGGCCAGTACGAGGCGGCCCAGCGGGTGAAGCAGCGCCTGCTGCTGGTGGTGCCCCTGACCCTGTTCCTCATCTTCCTGCTCCTGTATATGAACACGCGGTCCATCCCCAAGACGATGCTGATCATCCTGGCGGTGCCGTTTTCGGCGGTGGGGGCCATTTGGTTCCTCTATCTGCTGGGTTATAATATGAGCATCGCGGTCTGGGTGGGCCTGATCGCCCTTTTGGGGGTGGATGCGGAGACGGGCATCTTCATGCTTCTCTATCTTGACCTGGCGTACGCCCAGGCCAAAGAGGAAGGGCGGCTCCACACCCTCCCGCAGCTGCACCAGGCCATCGTCAACGGGGCGGCCAAACGGATCCGGCCCAAGTTCATGACCGCGGCCACCCTGCTGTTGGGCCTCATCCCCATCATGTGGTCCACCGGGGCCGGGGCCGACGTCATGAAACGCATCGCCGCCCCCATGGTCGGCGGCATCTTCACCTCTTTTCTCATGGAGTTGATGGTCTATCCGGCAATCTACGAGATCTGGAAATGGCACGCCGAGGTGAAAAAAGAACGTTAGGGCATCGGCCATAGATGCCTGGCGCCTTCCTTGGGGAGGCGCCTTTTTTTTCGGGGGTTTTTCATGGTCATGGCGGAAACTCAACCTGGAACGGGCGATTCATGCGGAGATGCGGTCAAAACATCCAGACGAAACCCAGGGGCGCACCTGAGTGTGCGTCCTCAGGGAGGACACACAGGTCCCCTCCTACGAGAAATGGCTGTGGAGCGCAAGTCGGTATCAGCTACATTTTAAGATTTGAGGAGATTATGTAGTAGGTGGCGATCAGGGTGAAGAGCGCATAGAAGATGACCGAGGTCAGGGCGAGATGCTTCTGGAAGGTGGGCAACGTGGCTTTGAGGCTCGGGACTTGCCGGAAGGGCATCAGGAGGCCCACGCTCATCCCGGCCAGACCTCCCACCATGAGCAGGAGATAGAGCGCATAGCCGATATAGCCGTATTCCTTCTGTAAAAAGCAGAAGGGGCAGTGATGGGTCGGCAGTTCATAAATATAAATAGAGACGAATGAGACCAGGGACGCAATGGATATAATGAATGTCAAGAGAATCAATAACGCCAGCCAGTACCCCGATTTTCCCGTACGGTAGAACCAAACCCCTAATGCCACAGAGCTGGTCATGCCAGCGTAAAACAAGATTTCCATTAGACTTCTCGGAAACGAGATGATCTCTGATGCTACCCCTTTAGTATCGGCAGTGAACAAAGACCCGCAGCATGAGACAATAATCTCCGGTTTCAGTCCCTGAAAATATTTAAACTGGATTATGGCTTCCGCAATAATTAAGGGGGCGATCAAAAGAAGGCCGATATATTTTATTTTAATAAGTGGGTAATCGTAACCTTGGTTATCCACATAATTGATAATAAGCCACATACCGCCCAAGAGGAAAATAATAGTTTTCAGAAAGACAACGGGGAACCCCCATTGATTTACATTCAGTGAGCCGACCGCACACATGGCCCCGGTAAAAAAAATATGGAGGCTGTCGGCAGTATAAATAAACAAGAAAAGGGAGAGGAGCTGGAAAGCCAGAGTATAGGCCATTATCGTAGAAATGAGGTAGGTTCTTCTTTCAAGATGTAACTGTATTTCGCTGCCGCTGCCGATATCCCAATACTTGAGAATAAGCGCCCCATAGAAACATGAATAGAGCACCATGCCACTTATCAGGAATGAACTGATAAAGAGTGCAAGAATATCAGGCTTAAAGAACACTCAGATTACTCCGGAATCGATAATTCGGCCGTCTCGCATCCGCACCACCCGGTCGACGACGTCGGATTCATGGACGATGGGGTCATGGCTGGCAATCAGGATGGTTTTTTCCTGGGCCTTAAAATTGCCGATAATGTCCATAAACTCCCGGGAAAGGCCGGAATCGAGGTGGGCGGTGGGTTCATCGGCAATAATCACGGCAGGATTGTTGATCAGGGCCCGGGCAATGGCGGTGCGCTGGGCTTCACCGCCTGAGAGCCACTCAACTTTGTCGGCGGCTTTATGAGCCAGGTTGAACAACTCCAGCAGGCCGATCCCCTGCTGCTCTGACGCGGGCAACGGTTCGCCCAGGGGATAGGCCGGAAGCATGACGTTCTCGATGACGCTGATGCCCCTCAAAAGATTGAATTGCTGAAAGATAAAGCCGAAGGTCTGGCGCCGGATCTCCGTGAGGAAGCGCTCCGGCAGGCTGGTGATCTCACGCTCTCCCAAGAAGATCCTCCCGGAGGTGGGCCGGGCCATGCATCCCAAGAGGCTCAACAACGTGGTTTTGCCCGAGCCGCTGGGACCGGTCAACACCGTGACTTTATGGGCCTCGATGCTCAGGGTCAGGTCATGGATGGCGACATATTCATTGGGCAGGCCCTGGTTGAAAACCTTTCTGATGTTCTTCAGTTCGATCATCGGGGCCTCAGGTTCTCATGACCGCATCAGGGTCGACGGTCGCCGCCCTCCAGGAGGGAATAATGGTAGCCACGGTATAGGGAATAACCGTGAAGAAAAACAGGATGGCGATTTGGTAAGCGCTGATAAAGGGCGTCAAGGTGAAATCCGGATAGAGGGTGGACCAGCCCTTCAGCACCGGGGCAAAGAGGGTGGCCGACGAGAAAAAAATGTGCAGATAAGCGAAAAGGACCCCCGCCAGGAAGGCCGACAGGGAGACGACCGAGCCTTCCCAAAATTTCATCTGCAAGATATCGGCGGTTTCCCAGCCGATGGCCTTTAAGATGCCGATTTCCCGTTTCTCTTCGGCGCTCAACCCTGCGGCCTTATCCCAGGCAAAGATCAGGAAGGCCAGGACCGCGCCGGCAAGGATGGCGATAATGATCCCCCCGCGCCAATCGAACACCGCATCATAGGTCTTCAAAATCTCGTCCCGGGTGATGACCCGGGTCGCGGGAAATTTATCGACGATTTTGGCGGCAATGGTGGGGATTTCTTTTTTATTCGAGACCTTGACGGTTAAGTCGGTGGCGTAATCCGCCGGGGTGCCGAAGAGGCGCCTGAAGCCGGCTGCGGAAATCAAGATCAGGTCACTGGAGATCAATTCCGATTCCGGACTGAGGACCCCCCTGATGAGGAGACTGAGGGGCCTGCCGTCAAAGGTTCGCAGCAGCATGGCGTTGCCGCGAAAGACCTGGCGCACCCGGGAAATACCGGCGCCCACGATGATCTCATCCTCCTTGAGAGCCATGTCCTCAGGCACCATGAACGTATAATTGGACTGGACGATGGGGTCATAATAGTAGCCCCAGAGACGACCCGTGACGCCTGAGACGCCGCGAATGGCGCTGATATCCTGGATCAGGGCCAGGGGAATGAGTTCTTGTCTCCCGGCCATTAATTTTTGGACCACGATCTCAGGGGTTCCCTTTAAGACCAGTGCGGCTTCGTTTTTCAAGGCCTGGGTAAAGAACATGACTGAGGCCAGGCTGAACACCACCAGGGTATAAACCAGCAGGAGGGCGAGGTTTTTGCCTTTCCGGCGCCACAGAGAAGACAGGGTGAAGTCCAGAATATTCCTCTGTTTTTCAATCGATCTTATCATGGGGCTTCTTTAAGGTTCCCGGGGGACCGATAATTGATCCACTGGGAAAATGATCCAGGGCCATGGGATGACTTTGGAACGCCGTGTGCCAATCGGCCTGGGAGGGGTTTCGGGTGTGCCTGGCTTCGGTGAAGAGGCACAGGTCGGTAAGACGCAGGTTCCTGACCACCTCGGCCTCTTGCCGGAGCAAAGGCAGGTCGCCTTGGGTCACCAACCGCGCCTGGATGAACATCGCTGCCAGGAGCAGAATCCCGGTCCCGATAAACAGGAAGAAACCATCGGATTTTCGCAATGTCCTATCTCGATCAGGTCAGGTGGTTCGCTCTGGGGGTGACCCGACAGGTTTATTGAGTTTGCCCATAAGAGTCAGTGTTAACATTAATCCAGAGTCTTGATTATTTCCGGGGTGATATCTTTAAATGGCAGAATTGCGGTGCCCTTATGATCGACTTTAAATTCTTTGGCCGCGGCTTCATCTTGAAACGGCATGAGCTCTTTTCCCATCGGTCCGTAAACATCGCTGCCCATGACATAGAAAGCCTGGAATCCATCAATTAAAGTCATCTTATAATAATCAGTCACCAAGATGGCGGCAATATCCGCCTTGGTTTTCTGAGGATTATATTTGGGCAGGTGGAAATAATATTTCATCATATCTTTGACGCCATCGAAAAATGCGTGGGTGCCGTCCTTAAAGATTATCTGATCAACAAAATCGGGGTATTTTGACACAAACATGCCGCAAACCGGGCACTTGTCGCCTGGGCCGATTTTTGCCGGTTGCACGGCTTGGGCGCAGAGAGGAGCGCAAGACGTTAAGATAATAAAAACACATAAAATAAGCACGTTATTGCATTTCATGGCCACTCCACCTCCAGCAATACTATGGGCTAGTGGGAAGGTCCATCCGAAGACCCTGGTTTTCCCACCAGCCCTCAATTTACCCCACGTTACTTCTTTGTTTCCTCTTGCATCGCTTTCATCTTGGCCCGTTTATCCCGGATCATCTTGGTATCGTTATACATATCTTCATAGGAGGATTTCATGGCGTCCTCAAAGTTAGCGAGTTTGCCGCCATTTGTCTTAATAAACGCCTCGGCGTCTTTTTTATCGGCAAAGGCCCATTTTGCCGTCTTGGTCATGACTCCGGGTTTGTTCCCGCCGATGACCCAGTAGGCTTTTTCCGCGTCGATAAGATTTTTCTTATTGTAATCAGCCACCATGATGGCTTTGGGCTGCTTGTCAAAGGTTTGCGCCAGGTCGAGGGCCGTACAATGGATGCTGCATGAACCGAAGCTGGAGCCGTCGGAATACTCTACCAGCATGCGGCTGTGAGCAAATTTTTCCCGGTCCATGCCACAGTATTTGCAGTTTTTATGCGCCTGAATGTCCGGCATGGTCTCTGCGTAAGCGGCTATTCCCGTTAATAAAAATGCCATCACCAGCAATCCGCCAAAAAACTTTTTTCTCATTCCTCCCTCCTTATAGTTTGATTATCGGCATTCTCCCGCCGGTTCTTGATAAGCTTCAATCTGGGGTTATCTCGGCAACCCCGGTGGCGTGAAGAGGCGCTGATTGTCCTGAGGCGGACCAGAGCATAGGTGATTGAACATAGGTTACATTCTACTATAGAGCAAAATGAGACTGTTGCAAGGGGGTGATCCCCTCTCATCCGGCTTTTTTAGAGCCGGAAAGCCAGCGGCGAGATTTTTAGTTGGATAACCGGAACTTCTCTTCTGACGCCAACCTGCCGATTATCTTTAAGACAAGCGACTTCGGTCCATCTCAGCTTCTGACGGGAGTTCACCCCGCCGGGCCGTTGCTTCGGTCTCGGGGCTCGAGAAGACCGGGTCGAGCCACGACCCTTAAGGCTCGGGGCGGCGGGAAGATGAGCCCGAGAAGCGCTCTGGGAAGCATTGGGGCCAGCCGCCTGAACTATCCTCTGAGAAAAATTGTCTGCTCTAACCCGCACCCGCAACCGGTGTGAATTAATGTATAATCAGATACTTGTGATGGCTGTGGTCGTATTCTGATTGACCTGCGAAGATTTTACAGAAATGTCTCAGTGTATAACGATATTAATCTCTGGTAATTGCCTCATAAATTTGTTATAAAAAAAAAGATTCATAAGTCTGTTTCGGTTTTTTACTGGACCAAGAGTTAGGGTACTGAATAAGTGATGAAGCTGCGTTATTGATTGTCTCATGTAATGCCGTCATGACAGAGGAGATGGTGGATTCACGTAACGTTACCCTGTAACTTAATGCGGTTATTTTGAGAAGTGCGGGTGGGGAGATGACCTGGGGAAAGTGTCTCATAATCTCTTTGGGATGGATGCTGATTACCCAAGTTGCCCACGCCCGGGCTATCGACAGTTTTACCGATGATCGGGGCACCATCCACATCACCAACCTCGAACCCAAGAAGCCGGTTAGTCCGGTAAAGCCTCCCAGTCCCGCAGCATCTCTCGAGCCGGCCAGTGTCACCGGGAAAGCTCCGGTCACTGCGCCAGCCAAGAAACTTGTCCCCGAGGCTCAATCCACCGTTCCCAAGCTCGAGGTGGTCCCGGCCAAACCGGTTCCGGTTGCTCCCCGCCCCGGTTCCGGGATCACCCATACGGAAGATTTGGGAAAGGCGAAGGGCGGCCGGACCGGGAACCGAGAGGCCCGGGAAGCGGCGGCCGAGGCTCCTTCACCCCGTTTCACGCAGGTATCCTGGCCCCCTCCTCAGCCGGCAAGGGCGGCCCCCAACGGCAAAGGCGTCCCCGACGGCAAAGCTCCCCGCGCCCATTGTCATCAGACGAGACCGTCAGGGGGTCATTCATATCACGAATGTGCCGTTGGAGGGTGAGGGCCTGACTGCGCCGCTCAGCCCGGCTCCGGTGGTCCATGAGCAGGCCCTGCCCCTGGACGGGGCGCTTCCGACCCTGCAGAAGGCGTCTTTTCAGGTACCGGCGTTGGCTCGGAAGCCGTTATGGCCTCCCGGCCCGGCTCCCCCGGCCGCCCGGAAGGTGTCGTGTCCGGAGCTCGGACCGGAGGTTGGGAACTACCTTGAAGCCAAGCTTCGGGGTCACGCCTCGGCTTCGACCGGCCAAACCATTCACCGTTTCCGGGACTCCCGGGGTGTCTGGAACATCGTCAATGAGCCCGCCCCGAACCCGCCGTTACCCCAGGCCCGGTTAGCTGCATACGGTGGCGAGGCAACGGCCCCGGGGACAGCCCAGGGCCTGGCGGCGCCCTCAGTGCCCCCCATGGCCTGGGGACCGGGGTTTGTCAAGCCGCGGCCCGGGGCTCAGGCGTCGATGGTTGTCGCCCGGCGAGACCCGCGGGGCGTCTTGCATATTTTCACCCGGGGTTCCGGTGAATTCCTGTCGGATCAGGATAGCCCCGGGTATTTCTTGGGGAGACTTTCCCCGGCTCTGCAATCTTGCATCGTCGAGGCGGCTCAGCTGTATCAGCTGCCGATTCCCCTGATCCTGGCTATCATCCGGAAGGAATCTAATTTTGTCCATCAGGCCGTGTCTCCCAAGGGAGCCATGGGGCTGATGCAGCTCATGCCGGAGACGGCGGCTTCTTTAGGGGTGCGAGACCCCTTCGATCCCCGGGAGAATATCCTGGCGGGGTGCCGCTATTTTCGCTCCCTGCTCAATTACTTTAAGGGGAACCTGCCTCTGGCCCTGGCTGGTTATAATGCCGGGTCTCATCGGGTAATTTCGGCAGGCTTTCAGGTTCCCGCCATCAAAGAGACTCAGGAATTCGTCACTCAGGTCATGGGGCTCTATTACTTCCTGGAAAAACATGCTGCTAGCCTTTAGCCCCGCTCATATATCTTAAGAAAATTGCCGATACATTATAAGGATTGGGGGCCGCAAAACAGCAATCGACCTCCGTCCGGCTCCAACAGGAGAACCCCTGCCGGGTGAAGGCGCGGAAACTCGGCAAAAGACGGGAAAATTGATTATAATAGGGTTGGTTCGTTGTTAAGCTTCGAGACCAAAGGGCAGGGCGTTGGCATGGACACACCCACCAATCTAAAAGACTTGGCGGTTTTTGAGTCGTTTCCCGGATTGTCGGTCCGCTTTTTGCGGGAGAATCTGGTTTTTCCTTTGCGACGGGAAGACGGCCACATTCTTCTGGCCATGGCCCAACCCGAAGACCGGGAACTGCAGGCGGCGATGGAGGTCGCCCTCAGGGTCCCGGTGGTTCCGGTCAAGACGGTAGAGGCCGAGATCTTGGAGCTCATTCAGGCCGCCTATGAGCCGGGAGGCCCCATGTCCCGGTTGGTGGGCGATTTGGAAGCCGAAGAATTGGATGTGCAATCGGAAGAGACCGCGGAGATCGGCCATCTGCGGGATATGGCCCGGGAAGCCCCCATCATCCAACTGGTCAACCTCCTGGTGCTCCGGGCGATCCAGATGGGCGCCAGTGACATCCACCTGGAACCTTTTGAGGATTCGTTCCGGGTGCGTTATCGCCGGGATGGCATCCTCTATGAGACGGAGTCGCCCCCCAAGGGCTTGCAGGCTGCGGTGCTCTCTCGCCTGAAGATCATGGCGCGGCTGGATATTGCCGAGCGCCGACTGCCCCAGGACGGCCGCTTCCGCCTGAAGGTGCAGGGCCAATGATATCGATTTCCGGGTGTCCACCCTGCCCACGCTTATGGGGGAGAGCATGGTCATCCGCATCCTGGACCGGGAGAAGGTGATCCTCAATCTCCACGGCCTGGGGTTTCCGGACCGGGAGTTAGAGCAATTTGGCCAGACTGATCCACAAACCCTACGGCATGGTCCTGGTCACCGGCCCCACCGGCAGCGGCAAGACCACCACCCTTTATGCGGCCCTGGAAACCATCAATTCCTCGGAAAAGAAGATCATCACCATTGAAGACCCCGTGGAATACCGGCTGTCGGGGGTGACCCAGATGCAGGTCAAGCCTTCCATCGGCTGACCTTTGCCCGGGCGTTGCGCCACATCGTGCGCCAGGACCCGGACGTGGTGCTGGTGGGGGAAATCCGCGACCGGGAGACCGCCGAGATCGCGGTGCACGCCGCCCTCACCGGCCATCTGGTGTTCAGCACCCTCCACACCAATGACGCGGCCGGCGCCGTCACCCGCCTGCTGGAAATGGGCATTGAGGATTTCCTGCTGGCCTCGGCGATCCTCGGGATTATCGCCCAGAGGCTGGTGCGCCGCATCTGCCCGGAATGCCGGACCCCCTTGCCGCCCGGTTACCAGATGGAAGAATGGCGTTTGATCCGGGAGGGCATGGACCGGGGGCAGAAACCTGAGCAACTGTTCACCGGCCAGGGCTGTCCCGCCTGCGCCCAGACCGGCTATCAAGGCCGCACGGGTATTTATGAGCTCCTGATCATGGATGATACGATTCGGCCGCTCATCCTCCACCGGGCTGACGCCAGCGCCTTGCGCCAGCAAGCCATCGGTCAAGGCATGCAGACCATGGCGGCAGATGGCTGGGACAAAGTGGCCCAGGGCGTCACCACCGTGGAAGAAGTCCTGCGGGTGACCCAGGAGTAAGGTATGGCCATGTTTTCCTACCGGGCCACCGATGCCACCGGGAATATTGTCCAAGGCACCCTGGAGGCCCGGGAGGAGCGCCAGGTGGTAGCGCACCTGCAGCAGGGCGGGTTGATTCCCTTGCGGATCAACCTGGCCGAGGCGGCCACCCGTTGGCAGGAGAGGCTGCCAATGTTACGCGGGGCCGGGTGCCTTCCCGGGAAATAGTAAATTTCACGCAGGAACTGGCGGCCCTCTTGAAAGCCGGCCTGCCCCTGGACCGCAGTCTCCAGGCCCTGGAGCAGGTGACCACCCGGTCCGCCATGAAGGCCATTCTCGCCCAGGTGCTCCGAGATTTGCAGGAAGGCAAGACCCTGGGGGACGCCCTGGCCCGGGCACCGCATCTTTTCACCCCTTTACGTCAGCCTGGTCCAGGCCGGGGAGACCGGGGGCTTCCTGGAGGAGGCCCTGGACCGCCTGGGGGACTATTTAAAGACGGTGAACGAATTCCGCAGTTATCTCGTCACCGCGTTGATCTACCCCATGATTTTGGCCGGCGTGGGGGGGCTGTCCATGATCCTCATGCTCCTTTACGTGGTGCCGCGCTTTGAGACTTTCTTTCAAGGAGATGGGGCCAGAGCCTGTTTTGGAGCACCCGCCTGTTAATCGGCCTCAGCCAGGCGTTACGCTCTTACTGGTGGGTGGGGGTGCTGTTGGCGGTGGCGGCGATCATCGGGTTGAGGGGTTTAATCAAGAGCTCGGAAGGCCAGTTCCAGATCGACCGATTCAAAATGAAGGCCCCGTTTCTCGGGGACTTGAGCCGCCGGGTCGCGGCGGTCTTTTTTGCCAAAACGCTCGGGACCCTGCTGAGCAACGGCGTCCCGATGGTATCGTCCCTGCGGGTGGTGATCGCCTCGGTGAATAACCGCTTCCTGGCCAAGTCCTTGTCGGGAGTTCTGGCCAATGTGGAGAAGGGCCAACAGCTCTCGGGTCTGCTCAAGAAAGTGGGCATGTTCCCGGAACTCTTCTTGCAAATGACCGCCATCGGCGAAGAGACCGGGCATCTGGCCGACATGCTGCTATCCGCCGCCGGCTCCCTGGAAAATGATGCCAGGTCAGCCGTCCGGCGGCTCCTGGCCTTGCTGGAACCGGTACTGATCCTGGTGACGTCCCTGGTGGTGGCCTTCATCATCGTCTCGCTGCTGTTGCCGATTCTCAATCTCTATGAGATCCAATTCTAAATGGGAGGAAGTGTAGCATTGACCAGGAAAGAGCGCCATGAAAGAGGGTTCACCCTCATTGAATTGATGATTGTCCTGTTTATTCTCGGCCTTTTGGCGGCGCTGGTCGCTCCCAGACTCATGGGCCGGGTGGGGAAAGCCAAACAGAAGACGGCCCAGGCCCAGATACAGCTCCTGGCGACGTCTCTGGATCTTTTCCATCTGGATGTGGGGCGTTATCCCACTGAGGATGAGGGGTTAAAAGCGCTTCGAGAAAAACAGGAAAATCTGCCTTCCTGGGGCGGGCCTTACCTGGACAAGGGGGTTCCCAAAGACCCCTGGGGCCGCCCCTATATTTATAAATTTCCCGGCCAGCATGGCCCCTACGATCTCTATTCCCTGGGGGCCGACGGCGCGGAAGGGGGCGATGGAGAAAACCAGGATATCACCAACTGGCAACCCTCTCCCTAGAGGCTTAAATTTGCCTGTTCCCCGGATTGCGAGGACTGTGGTGCGGTTGGCAGTGGTGAACCCCGGATGAAACTGCCGGAGGTTTCTCCCAGTTCCCTGGGAAAGGCGACGCCGCAGGACAGGAGCGCCGTCCGGTCCCAGGCTGGATTTACCCTTCTGGAACTGATGGCGGTGCTGGGCCTGATGGCTCTGCTCATGGGTCTGGTGCTCCCGGGCCTGCTCCACAGTTGGGAGCGGCAAAAGCAGCGCGGCGCCATGCGGGCGCTGGCCACGGCCATGCGCAGCGCCAGGAGCGAGGCGGTCACCCGGGGACTGAAGGTAAGGCTGTTTCTGAACCTCAAGACCGGCAGTTATCGGCTGGAAGGATCGGAACAGGGAGGAACCTTGAAGGGACTGGGTCTGGAGGGCGCCAGTCTGGTGTGGCAGAATCCGGAGAAGAGCCAGGGGTACATCGCCTTTTACGGGGACGGCAGTTCCAGCGGCGGTAAGCTGGTGCTGGTGGATGCCAACGGCGGCCGGTACCTCCTGGAGGTTAAACCCATCACCGGCACGGTCTCCTGGGGGGGGCATGTCAAATAAGGCCATAGTACCCATGACGGTCGCATCGGACCCTCATCAGGGTCAATTGCCTCCGGCCCGCCAGGCGCCGGGAGCTGAGGGTTTCAGTCTCCTGGAGGTCCTGGTGGCGACCGCCATCATGGGGCTGGTCATGGTTGTCCTGCTCCAGGTGTTGACCTCGGCCCTGCGGGCCCAGGAAGCTTCCTGGGGGCACACCCAGGCGGTGCTGGTGGCCGAAAAGATCTTGCAGGAAAACTGCGAAATCAACTCCCTGAAGGCGGGAACCTTCCAGGGGCGGGACGGCCGGTATGATTATGTGGTGCGGATTACCCCCCAGGAGGTGTTCGCCGGCCCTACCGCCGACAAGCGGAGCCTGTGCTCCCTGATTCAGGTGGCCCTGGCGTGGAAGGAGTGGGGCCGAGTCAAGACCCTGGACCTCCAGACCCTCAGGATTGCGGCTGAGAAGGGGCCATGATCCATGCCGCCCGGGGAGAAGTCTGCGCAGAGCGCCGGTTTTACCTTGCTGGAGCTGATGATCGCCCTGGGGCTCACCGGTTTGCTCTCTTTGGTGGCCTACACCTCCCTCAGCGTCTGCCTGCGGGCCATGAGGCAAGGGCAGACAGTTGCAGAGCATATGCAGGAGCTCCGGGTGAGCCAGACGATCCTGGCGCGCTCTCTGAGTTCTGCGATCAAAGGTTCCCTGTCAAACTCTTTCTACTTTATCGGCAATGCCCAGGAAATGCGGTTTTTCACGCCGGTCCCCCTGGAAGCTTACGATATGGGGGGAATTTATCACTGGCGAGTGATGGCGGGTCAAGGGGATTCGGACCAACTGGTGCTGGCTGTGGAACAAACCAAGAACGTCAACTGGTTCCGGGACCCGGAAGGAGTGGAAGTGCGGCAGATACTCATGGGCGGTCTGGCCTCCCTGCGCTTTGCCTATGGCCAGGGCGACCAGGAATATGAGAACTGGGAGGGCACCACTGCCAAGGCCTTGCCCGACTGGGTGCGGGTCTATCTTACCCAGAAAGGCCGGGAGCCGCTGGTCTGGTTAATTCCTGTGCATGTGTCGGATTTTAAACGTGACACCAAACCGCGGTAATCCACAGGCTTCGGCCGCCAGGGAGGAAGGCGCGGTCCTCCTCCTGGTCCTGATGATCCTGACGCTGATCAGCGTTCTGGTTTTGAGCTGGGCCCAGGAATGGCGCACCGAGCTCAAGTTGGCCAGCAATTTTGGAGAAACCCATAAGTGCCATCGGCTGGCCGAGGCAGGAATTTATTATGCCCTGGGGAAACTGGTAGTGTCCCAGACGGCAGAGACAGGCAGGCTAAATACCGTTGGCTCGCAGCCCAAGGAGGTCCCGGGAGAACTCTGGCAGGGAGACCAGCGGCCCCATAGGCTGGAACTGCCGGATGGCATGGTGGAGGTCAGGATAGGCGACGAAAGCGGCAAGATTAATCTCAACTTCTCCCCGGAGATGCTCCTGAGCAGGTTATTTGCCGCGGTGGGGGTGGCGGAACCCCAAATCCGCACTATGGTGGATTCCATTCAGGACTGGCGCACCAAAGAGAGCTCCCCTCGTCCCTATGGGGCCAAAAGCGCTTACTATCTGAGTCTGGATCCTCCTTACGTTGCCAAGAACGGCTTTTTCGAGACGGTGGAAGAACTCGCCTGGGTGCGCGGTTTTGCGGATAGCCCGTTGATTCCCCGCCTGGGCCAGTGGCTGACAGTTCAACGCGGCGATCGATCGATCAACGTCAATACAGCCCCGCTGGAGGTGTTGCTGGCCATGGGATTTTCCCAGGGCGCAGCCCAGAATATTATGGTGAGCCGGCAGGTGACCCCTTTCCGAAATATGACGGAGATTCCCAAGCCCGATGCGAACCTGCTATTGGGCCTGGTCCAGAAAATCTCCTTCCGGTCCTCCCATTTTTTTACGATTACTTCCACAGGTATGGTAAACAAAACGAAAGGACGTCAAACGATCAGGGCACTGGTACGCATAGACATAGGCAATCGGGTTCCCTGGATGATCATCTCCTGGTATGACGGGTTTCCCGGATGAACCTTTCACTGGGACGGAAATGGCCGATGAGGGCTAACCTGAGCCAATGGTGGAATGGGCTGGTGGCCTCTGTGTCCGCCGGCAGACGCGTTCTGGGCGCCTATCTGGGGGAAGAAGGGCTGACGCTGGTCCAGGTCAGCAGGAGCCTGTCGGGAATCCAGGTGGGACGTTGGGCCACCTTTCCTTTTAGCCCGGGGAAGATGGAAGAAATGGGCCCCGTCCTTAAAGAAACCGTGTCGGCCTGGACCCTGGAATCATGCCCGGTAAGTCTGGCGGTCTCCTCTCACCAGGGCTTTTCCCGCCAGGTCTCCCTGCCGCAGGCCGCGTCGGAGAATTTGGCCCAGGTGGTGGCGTATGAACTGGACCGGTTTCTGCCCCTGCCTGGCGACCATCTTTTCTATGGTTTTCAGGTGCTGGCGGAAACGGAAACCGAAATCCGCCTCATGTTGATGGCCCTGCCCCGCGATCAGGTGGAGGTGTGCCTGCGCCTGCTTACGGAGGCGACGCTGAGACCCGTCGCTCTGGAGATGGCCCCCATGGCGGCTGGCAAGGTCTTTGCCCTGTCAGGCAGGTCCCTGCCGCCTGCCTGGCTGCTGCTGCACCTGGAGGAGGCCTCCTTTGATTTGACGTACTTTCAAGGGGATAGGGTGAAGGCCTTCGCCCAGGGGCGTAACCTCCAGGGCCAGGACTTATCCCAGGCTATCCTGGCCCAGGTCAAAAAGATGGCGGCCGAGCCCCCGAACCCCCGGTTGTTGGGCGTCTACGGCCAGGGTGGAACTCAATTCACGGTCGGGGCCCTCAAGCAGCACGAACTGGAAGTGATCTATCCCAGCCACCTGACCATCCCGGGCCTCCAGCCGGAAATGAACCTGAGCGAGGTCCTGCCGGCGGTGGGTGCAGGGCTTTCCTGCCTGGGGCAGGCGCCCCTGGGGGTCAATCTCCTGCCCCTGGCGGAAAGGGCGGCCGTCCGCACGGGGCGGGTTTCTTCCACCACCACCCTGCTCCTGGTCTTTCTGGGACTTTGTTGTGTCTGGGGGGCCAGCGCTTTTATCCACACACGCGTCGAACTCTACCGGGTCGATCGGGAGATAGCTGCGTTGAGCCCGGAGGCTAAAAATGTGGAAAAACTCCTCCAGGAGAGTCGAGCCCTGGCCAAGCAGATGGAGAGCTTGCGCAAGATCGGGCAATCGCCGAACAAGCTCAAGGTCCTTAAGGACTTGACCCAACTGATCCCGGACAATACCTGGCTGTCCAGCTTGCAACTCGGCAAGCAGTACGTGAACCTCGCCGGGACGTCCACTGCCGCCTCGGACCTGATTCCCCTGCTGGATAAATCAGGGTTACTCAAAAAAACTGAATTCGCCTCACCCACGGTTACCGATGCCAGTAAACTCGAGCATTTCAAAATTAAAGCAGAATTTTAAGACCTGGAACCGCTCCCTGGAACGGCTCTCGCCGCAGAACCGGCGTCTGGTGTGGCTTCTGGGGGGAGGCTTGCTGCTCATTCTCCTCTACCTGGCGGTGGTGAGTCCATTGCTGAGTTTAGAGGAATCATGGAACCAGGAACTGGCCAAACGGAGCCGGATACTGAGCCAGTATAAAACCCTCCTGAGCGGCAAAAAACGGGTCGTCGAGGCCAACAAGGTCATGAAGGCTGCCCTGAGCCGGGTGGAAGGCCAGTTCCTTTCCGGGGCCAACCCGGCGGTGGCTTCCGCTGACCTGCAGGAGATCATGAAAAGTCTGGCCAAGGAGCAGGGGGTCCAGATGACCAGCGCCAAGGTCCTGCCAACCCGGGAGGCGGGACCCTACCTGGAAGTCCCGCTCCAGGTGCAATTGGTCGCCACCATCAGCCAGCTGGTTACCCTGCTGTATCACGTGGAGCACCACAAGAAAATCCTGTTCATTCCCGATTTGGATATTAATGCGCCTCGCTGGGTGAAGGGGAGCACGAAAGACGTTTCTTTGCAGATTAACCTGGTGATCTCCGGAGTAATCAAGAAAGGGGTACCCAGTTGACTTGGCGGGGTGAACTCAGGCCGGTGAATCTCTTGCTTCTGGCAGGGAGTGTTTTCTTGCTGGTGGCGATTTTCCATATATGGTGGGGTGGGGAGGGGGCGCCGTCTCAGAATCCATCCGCCAAAGGGGTTACGGTGCCCAAGGCGCCGGTTATTAGAGACCAGCAGCCCCTGTCGGCTTTCAGGATGGTGGCCACCAAGAACCTCTTCAGTCAGGAACGGAGCAATCCCGACGCCGATATTGCCAAAGTCCAGAACAGCCTGGAAGGTTTCGAACTCTTGGGGACATTGAGCTTTGGCGACACCAAAGCGGCTATTATCGGGGGCAAACCCAGGGGGCGCGGCAAAGGCCCGCTGGAAGCCGAGGCGGTTTATCTGGGAGAGAATTGGCATGGGCTTAAACTCCTTGAAATATCAGATGAATCAGTTACTTTTGCGGGGAAAGACGGTCGCAAAACCTTAAAGTTTCCGGAATAGGCATTCCAGGGGAAATATAATGCAAATTTGTTTGAAGTTATTGGGTAAACGCCTCAAAGGAGGTTGGCGGTCAGGTCTGGTGCCGTTGGCGATTATTTTCGGTCTCACGGGCTGCGCCCCCACCCAGACTGTGACCCCGCCCACTCCACCCGTGCCGGTCCGGACCCCGGTCCGCGTGGTGGCGCCTTCTCGGCCGCGGCCGTCCCCGTATGCCCAGCTCGTGAAGAAAAGTAGAGAGGAAGCCCAGTCGGATGAACGGGATCTGGAACGCCTGAGCACCCGCATCAAAAGAATGCCAGTGACCCGCCGCACTCCTCGTAAAGGTGAGAAGGTTTATCCCCTCGATCTCAATCTTAAAAATGCCGACCTGGTGGAGGCTATCCGGGTCCTGGCTGACACCATGGGGCTCAACTATAATATTGACCCCAAGGTCAAAGGCACGGTCAACGTGCGCGCTACCGGCAAGTTGACCAAGAGCGAACTGTTGTCAGTCATGGAGACGGTCCTCACCATCAACGGCGCCACCATGATTAAATCCAACGATTTATACAACATCGTCCCCGCCGAAAAAGCGGCTACCCGGGGGGTGCCGGTATACAGCCAAGGCGCAGTTCCTGCGGGCATGCGGGCCCAGGTGGTCTTTCTGGAGCAGACCCCCGCCAAGGAAGTGGTGGAAGTGCTCAAGCCCCTGATGTCCCAGTCCGGCAATATCAGCCGGGCGGCGCATAATGCCTTGGTTCTGGTGGACAATCCCGAAAACCTGGATAAATTGTTGCGGTTGATTTACCTGATGGACACCCGGGCCTTGACCGACACCCTGGTGCGCGTGGTCAAGATGAAAAATACCGACCCCGCCGAGATCATCAAGGAGATGGAGGCCATTTTTTCAGCTTACGGCAACCTGGCACAGAAAGGAAAGGAGAGCTTCGGGGTCAGTTTTCTGCCGGTCAATCGCCTCAACTCCGTCATGATCCTGGCCAATTCCCGGCCATTAGCCGAGCGGGCCCTTTACTGGGCGAAACAACTGGATTTGAAGACAGATCTGCTGGCCAATGTTCACGTCTATCATGTGTTGAATTATAAAGCCAAGAATCTGGCCGATATTTTAACCCAGGTCTATGGCGGGGCGCCGTCGGCCCCGAAGATCAAGGAAACTAAAACCGATACCGGGGCCGGCTTCTCCTCAGCATCCTTTGGCGGGAGCCAGGGGGGTATGGGAGCCGGCGCCGGCGGCGCGGGCCAGTCCCGGAGTATGATGGGCGGCACGTCGGGTGGAGCCGCGGGGATGACCGGTACCGGTGGCGGCGCCGGCACTGGGGGCACACCGGGAGGGGAGGCCGGGGGGGCGGCCCCCTTGAAGGAGCGGGCTGCAGGACTGTCAGGAGGTGCCCAGGGGGCCAGCCCCAAAGAGGGGGTGAGGATCATCCCCGATGAAGAAAACAATCTCCTGTTGGTGGTGGCGCCGCCCCACGAATGGAATATTATTTCCCGGATTCTGGCGCAACTGGACATCATGCCGCGGCAGGTGTTAAACGAGGTCCTGATCGCCGAAGTGCGCCTCACCGATGATCTCAAGTACGGCATCGAGTTTCTGTTGGGTGGCGTGCCTACCGCAGCCCAAACCTCCACCGGCACCCAGACGACCTCCGGTGTGCCCAGCGGGGTTCTGGTAGCTGATCAACAAGGAACGAACACCACTGTCACTAGTTCAACCGGTGCTACCGGTACCGTTTCCTCGGCCCCCGCCTCTATCCCCGGCGTGAATGTGCAGAGCGGCGCCACGGCGGCCTTTACCACGGCGGGGGGGTTGACCTTTGTGGCCCTGGACACCGTCAATAAACTGAAGGGGCTCATCAATCTGCTGGCCGCCGAGGGCAAGGTGAACATCCTGGCCTCACCTCACATCATGGCGGCCAACAACCAGGAAGCCCGCATTATGATTGGTGAGGAAGTACCCATCCTCACCTCCCAGTCGTTACCCCTCATCAGCCAGACCACCTCGTTCCAGACCTCGACCGTGCAATACCGCAGTACCGGTATCATTTTGACGGTCAAGCCCCAGATCAATGCCAGGGGCCTGGTGACCCTGGAGATCTCCCAGGAAGTGAGCGACGCCAAGGCCACCTCCACCGGGGTGGGCGGCACCCCCACCTTCACGGTGCGGCAGGCCCATACTTCCCTCACCACTGCCGATAATCAAACCGTGGTTCTGGGAGGGCTGATTCGAGAAGATACCACCAATACTCAGGCGGGCATTCCCGGTTTGCGCAAAATGCCTCTGATCGGGGCCCTGTTTGGGTCACAGGGGGTAAGCAAACAAAAAACCGAGCTCATAGTCTTGATAACTCCTCACATCATTTCTAACTTAGAGGAAGGAGCCCGCATTACCCATGAAATGAAAGAAAAAGTCGGCCTGGATGAAAGCCTGCCCAAGCGGCGGGTGCCGGGATCCGAGCCGGTGCCCGCCTCGGGTCCACGGGAGCCGGCCCCGAAGCCTTATTAAGGTGAAGATGCGCTAACAATATGATATGTAACGGATAAGTCTTGGGCTGACGAGAGGCTCCAGAGGTTCTCTGGATATGCGGGTCGCCGCCTATAAAGGAGCAGCCGCCATGAAGAGCAAGGTCCTGGTGATAATTCTGGCCAGTTTTCTGGTGTGCGCCTGGGGAGGTGTGGGCGTTGCCGGGCAAATCACCTACAGCATGAGGTCAGCGGATAAGGGCTTCGCCACCAAGCCCAGCCCCGAACCTCCCAATTCCTCGGTGATGGCCTTCGATGCCATCATCGGCCGGCCCCTGGGAGTGGCTACCACCGCTCTCGGGGTGGCGCTCCTGGTGGTCGAGACTCCCCTGACCCTCCACTCCGATACTACCGCTGAGGCGGCCTGGGGGTTGGTGGGTCGGCCCGCGGGGTGGACTTTTGTTCGTCCCCTGGGGAGGGGAGCACCCGAATATGAGGAAAAGGGCGTCTTTAGACCTTAAGGGGTGTTAAGCAGGCAAGATTGACTCCGGCGGGAATCGAGTCCCTCCTGGGCCCCAGGGCCTCGGGAGGGACTTTGCTTATTCTCCCTCGGGCTCGGGGCGGGAAAGCCGGGCCTCGACCCCGGGTCCGGTCCGAACCGCGTTATCCTCCGCCGCTCAGAAGGTTGAACAGTCTTGCCCCCCAGAAGAGATAGCACCAGGCCCCTGCGGCCAGAAAGGGACCATAAGGCAGGGAGGTGGTGCGCCACCGGCCCCGGGGCCCCGGGGCTTGACCCAGAACCAGGATGAATCCGGTCAGGAGGCCCAGTCCGGCGCTGACCAGAATGACCAACGGCAGCGCCGCTACTCCCAGGAAGGCCCCGATCATGGCCAGCAGTTTTACGTCGCCGCCACCCAAACCACGCCGTCCCGCCCATTTTTGATAGAGCCAGGCAACCCCGTAGAATAACGCCGCACCCCCCAAAGCCCCGGTCGCAGCTTCCCAAAAAGAGAGCTGGGGGAGTAGCAGAGACAACAGGAGTCCCAGGATGACGCCGGGGAGGGTAATGGCGTCCGGCAGCAGGCGGTGTTCCAGGTCAATGGCGGTCAAGGCCAGCAGAGCCAGGCAAAACGGGCCGTAGGACAGAAGGAGGAGGCGGTCGGGAAAGGCATGCCAGAGGGCCAGGGCCATGAGGCCCCCGGCCAGTTCCACCACGGGATACCGCCAGGGAATGGCGGCGCCGCAGGACCGGCAGCGGCCCCTGAGCCAGACGTAACTCAAAAGGGGGATATTGTCATACCAGAGCAGAGGCTTGCGGCAATTCGGGCACCGGGACCGGCCGGCCAACACCGATTCCCCTTGAGGCAGCCGGGTGATGACCACATTCAAAAAACTTCCCAGCGCCAGCCCCACCAGACCGGCCAGAAGTGAGTCCACCGTCACCCCGGGCAGCCCTCAGTCGAATGCCAGGTTCAGGCGGTCTACCTTGCCCATGGGCATGTTCCAGTATCCCAGGTCAGTGGTGCCTTCTATGAGAAAATTCACGTAAACCTCCCCCTCGAGTCGTTCACCTCCGGTCAGGAGGACAATCGCATGGCGATAGGTGTCCCGGATCGGGCCGATGAACCATACTCCCATCACCTGTTCCAGGGGTACCCACGTCAGCGTCCCGCTTTCTTTAAGGCGCAGTTCCTGCCTGGTACCGGGTATTCGTAAGCCTTTCACATAAAAGGCCATGCCATCCTGGGTGACGACAACGCTGGGCTGAACCTCCGGGGGAGGCAGCTTCGCCTGGGGATTGCAGGCGAACAGGGGCAGGAGGCAGCCGGCCAAAACGACCAGCCGCACCAAGGCTCTCAGTCCCGCAAGATTAGGGCATGCGTTCATCTTCCTCTCATCTCCAGCAAGGATTTTAAGACTCCGGACCCTGGCCAGGCGTGCTTCCTCTCCCTTGTTACATATCACAAAATGCCTATCCCCAAAGGAATTATTTCCCTGGTTGCCGCGCTTTTTCCCTGGGAAGAACCTCTTGGGCGGCGGCGCCTGGGGCTGCTGAGGGGGCCTTTCGCCGCCGGGTCCCCTGCCCCAGATTTTGTTCGCCGCTTTCGGGTCACCTGGCGAGGGGTTGCCTTTGATGGAGGGCAACGTGGGGTTTCCCATCCGGCCGGGATGTCCCGGCCACGGTTTCTTGCAGTAAGGACTGGAGCGGCAACATAATTCCGGCTGCGGCTGTTGCTAACCGGGAATAAGTTCTTAAAATTATAGGTAACTTTTCTTAGTTTCCCTGGGCTGGGGCGGCTGCTTAAACCCCAGGGGCCAGGAACCCTGAAAAATAGTGGTTGGCAAACTCATCGGGAAATGCCGGAAGTGTGAAAATGATACTTCGCTGCTGGTGTTGGCTATTTCCCCCAGGAGGTACAGCGTGAAAAGATTAGTAGGCTTACTTGCGGCTATCACCAGTCTGGCTCTGGTTTGTCCGGTGCTGGCCCAGACTGGGCCAGGAGGCAGTGGTGGCGGAGGCCAGGCGGCGGAACGCCACAACATGCGCAGTGCAGCCTTGGGGTCGTTCATGCTCATACGACTGTATAACCCCAAGACCGTCATTACGGTGAAGAGCGGTGTGTCGAGCCTGGGGACCATGCCCCCCAATTCTCACCAGCCGGGAAGTATGCGCAGTGCGGTCCTGAAGCTGGAAAAGGAAGAGATCACGGCCATCCTGGGTCCCGACTGGTACCTGGGTGAGAAGAAAATCACCCTGAAAACCGGCGACCAGGTGGAAGTGACCGGCTCCAAGGTCACCCTGGCCGGGAAACCCACCATTCTGGCCCACGACCTCAAGGTGGACGGCAAGTCCATTATTCTCCGGACTAACAGGGGGTTCCCGGTATGGCTGAAGGGCCAGCCCGGCAACCGTCCGGGGAAGTGATCGGGCCGGAGGGCGGGATTATCCGGATAAGTCGGCTGCCCGGTGGGCGGTGGGGCCAGCGCCTGGCCCCCGTAAAAACCATGGGACTATCTTGCCCTTTAGACGTATAGTCGTCTCTGATAAGCGGGTCGATGGCGGGTTTAAACTCGAAAGCCGAGCTCCCGGTCTCCGGTGTGAAACAGGAGAATCTTGACCTGCAGCCTAATCTCAACTTCATTATGTGGAGGCCTGTTTTCATGATCGGTATAAGATATCTCCTGGTCATTTTGGTTATGGTTATGGCGTCGGCCTGCTCGGACACCCCCCAGTCGGCCAAATCCCTGCCCGACACTCCGGAAAATCGGACCGTGGTGGCGAAGCAGTATTTGGAAATCATGAAGCCCAAAGATATGCTGCAATCGGTGGCTGGGAGGGTGGTGCCGCGCCTGCCGGAACAAGACCGCAAAACCTTCACGGATGTTATGAACGGCCCGGCTATTGAGAAAGCAGCTTATCGCATTACCTTGGATGGCCTGGTAAAACATTTCACCTTGGGGGAGTTGAAGGCCATGCTGGCTTTCTATGGCTCTCCGGACGGGCTGTCAGCGGCCAAGAAATACGGTCCTTTCATGGGGGAAATTATGCCCCAGATTCAAGCTGAAGTAAAAAAAGCCATCGGGGAAGCGGAAAAGCAACAGGAGCCCCAAAAACCAGCCGCACCAGGCCCGCAACCGGGACCGCCGCCCGCCAAGGGACCCCAACAACTCCCCGCCAAAAAATAATTGAATCGGGGTCTGGGACTCGGGCCGGCAAAGTTTGCCGGGGAGCCCTGGCCCTTCGCGCCATCGACCTCCTCCACGAGGCAGGCAAGTCTCCGGCCCGGGAAATCATCCCGGGCCGTGTCTTTAAAGCTCCTGAGCCCCGATTTGTTAGGATTCCCCCCGAGGGCCAACCGGCCCACTCCTCTGCTCCCGGTTGCGGTTATAGCGTTTGCCATAAATTCATTCCACTTGTTGATTTTGGGTTAAGGGGGATTTTGGTTTGTTGGGCAGGTGCCATAACGGAAAAAACTTTTGGCATTCCCTATAATAATGTGAAGCTGAACCGTCAGGGACGCCCCGGTGTGAGCGCCCGCCGGGAGGATATCCAGGCCCCCCGGATCCTTCTCGGGCAGAGGCGATCAGGTGGGCCGGCAAGGGAAAGTGCTTCCGGTCGCTCCAGGGCGCAGGCCAAAGGTTTTTCTGTGGTGGCGCCTGCTCTAAAAACCGGCAAGGGATCGCCTGGAGAAAAAAGACCCCACGGCGGCGCCGCGGGGTCTGTTAAGGGTGTCAGGTCACTTTAGTCAGGGGGTATTGCAGGCAACCCCCAGGGCCCCTAAGCCGTCAGCCCGGAAACCGCGGCATGGGGCCCCGCATCATAATAGCGTTCTCATGGAGCCGGGGGCCTTACCACTATGGGCCGCATCATGTCGTTCTCTTCATGGCCCAGGAGATGGCAGTGCCACACGTACTCCCACCCGAAGTTGGTCATCACGTTTTGGACGGGTCCACTCACAAACGGTTGTCCAGTTTGCGGATCTATGTCGGTGAACTGCGATACCGGGGTCTTCGGCGCACCGGCTGGCCACGTCGGATCCAGAAGGCGATTGCTTTCCGGGACCACAAAGGTGGGAGTGGGAGGAATATCGGCCTTCATGGCGACGATAATATCCTCCAAGGGGTTCATCCTGACGGTTTCTTTCCAACCCTGTTCGTTGGGTTCGGGCGGCGTTATCGCCCCGTCCCAGCCAACCCGGTTGATCAGTTGGACGTTGAACAGGTGGAAGTGGACGGCGTGGGTGTCAACCCCGTTGTGAGTAATCTTCCATAGCTGGGGCTGACCGGTGACGAATTCCTCGTTGGGCGGATCGATGTATTTCAGGGGGATCGTCGTCTGGTTGACGATATTGGTAAAAGGCAATTCGGCTCCCAGGGTGGAATTCATCCGTCCATATTCATCAAAAAGCTCCTGGATGGCCTTCGGCTCCATATTCATGGTTATTGGCACACCGCCTCCCACCGGGGTGAAGGTCAGGCTGTTATCCTGGATTCTCGAATAGGTATCGGTGGCGGCTTGATATGCCCCCGGATAAGCCGTTTGCGGCACGATGGGCGGGGGCTGGTCCGCCACGTAGACGGCCGGCCAGACTGCTTGCAACGCAGCCAGGTCAAAGACTTTGCGCTTAACGCCCTTCGGTAACTTGCCCTTTACCTTGAAGACCATGATGGTCCGGGTGTTGGGCCCATATCCCCTTTTGGTCGAGGGCGCGCCCCCCGTTGAAGTAAAATCGGGATTGCCCGTATAGTAATCATTGCGCGGGTCATACCCGGGCATGGGCGCGGGCGCGTCGTTATAAAGAACGATGGTCTGACCACTAAACTTGGTGAAGTCAACAATCACGTCGGCCCGTTCCGCCGGCCCCATATAGAGCGCTTTGTCGGTCACATTCAAGACCACGATGTTGCGGCGGTTGTACTCATAGTTGACGGGCTGGTTTTGGATGACCACCGGCGCCGGCAGGAAGCCGCCTTCGGTGCCGATCTGGATGAAGTTCGGCCCCCCCAAATTCGGGTGTGGGATTCCCCCAGCCCTGCCATCCACCGGCAAATTCAAGTTTGGAAACTTTTTGACAAGGCCCTTGTTATAGACCGCATTCATCATTTTGACTTCGGTCTGTTGGACAGCCTTATACATCTGGAGGTTAAGGTAACGGTCATTGCAGGCATTCAGGATCCGGAACCGATAGGCCATGGGCGCCACGACCAGGTAAGGATAGACAGTGCCGTTGACCATCATGGTGTCCATGAAGGCTTCGGGCACAGCGGATCTGTCGTAAAGCCTGGGATCGACATGGCCATCGGACATGCCTGGCATGTACTTATATTCCGTAGCCGTCTGGGGATTCGCCGAAACTGGGGATGGCGGCCAGAACCAGGGGCCGTAATCCCACCGGCCGAACTGTGAGGCGCCGGTATTGTCAGTGGCATTGGGGTCCTGGTTCGGCTCATAGATATGGGGGAACCAGAGGTCGCCGTATTGGCCCCAGGCGGCATCAGTCCATTTATTATCCTGGAGGGCGATGTTCTTGGGGACGAAGGTCCTATCCTGGATGACCAAGGGAATGCCGAATTTGTGGAAAGGATCGCCGCCCTGGTCAGGGAGGATTTTGAGAAGATCAGGGTTGACATTAAAGCCGCTGTTGTTGGTGCCCATGATCAAGTCATCCTCGATCGTATCCCAAATCACGTAGGGCGCGGCCAGACCGACATAAACCCCGAGGCGGGTGATCCCCAAGGCGTGCTCGTGGTAGAACATCAGTCGGTTGCTCTGGGCGTTGGTATAATAATGAGTCGTCGACCCATGGCCCGGGTTCGGCATGTCGGGAACGTCTTGGAAACTTGCGCCCTCGGTGTAGATGTTCGCTTCACCGGCAGGAGTAAACCATTGGTGGGGCGTTCCATCGCTGATCCACGGTGTGAAGCCCCCGTGGAGATGGACGGTGGCGCGGTTTTCGGAGTATATGGTGGAGCCGTCGGGACCAAACCCGGCTCCCATCATGAGGGTGTCCACCGGGATGAAGAGCTTGCCCCCGGTAGGATCGGTGTTTATGGGCAGGAGATTGTCAACCAGGAGTCTCACCGGCCGGTCCCGCTTGGCCAGGATCAAAGGACCGAGATAATGGGCAGGTTGGCCTGTACCCATGAGATCCCGATAGCCCCTGAATCTGGTAGGTTTGGGCAGGTCCGAATGGACCTTCTCGGTGTACTCGACTATCCCGATGTGGTAATAATCCGCGTCCCCATAGGTTGCGGTATCCGCGACCGCGAGGGGGATATACTGCCCCAGGTTGTTGGCGTGGGTAGGCCCTACCCCGGGCAGGGAATCGACAAATTTTCGCAGGGGTGTCCCCGTATCGTTGACTGTCGTATCGGCACCCAACGGATGCTTTTTGTCAATAAGGCCTGATGGGCTGTTGGCGTACCAGGTAGCGCCGGCCGGGCCTTCGTTGGCGTTGGCTGGGGCCATTCCCCCTTGGAGGGCAATGGCACCCATGGCCATCCCCGCCAGCATTAAATAGGCAATTCTTTTCATCACGCGCCCCTCCTTAGGAGTTCCCAGAAGCAGATTGTTTAGCCACATAGCCCGGCGCCCCCTAAACCTTGCCCCGAAGGCGGACCGACCCATCCCCTCGCCAGTCAATCAAAAAAGCCTGACTCTGCTGTTCGTCCCTGTAACACGTCAGCCGAACGCATCTTTGGTGCCTTCTCTTCAGGTGAACCAAAAACCCAACCGAAAGCATACGTTCCTATAGGAATAATTATCTCTAGAAGGGGCAAAAGCCATAGGCACAAATACCTATTTTAATATTAGGTAAAAATATCTATTGTCCCAGCCCGTTCTTTCAGGTTCGTTCCGCCCCCGGCCCGGAAAATTTGTATTGTTTTGATCCCGGGATTTTCCGGACCGTTCCGGGTAGCTATTTGAGGCGCGCTTCCACTTCTTGAAAGGCCTTGGCTAACTCCTCCATGCTCTTATCCATTTCAGTCTTCAGCTCTCCCCAGGTTTGGTCGGAGGCTTTTTCCAGGGAGGCTAACTGCTCCTTAGCGCCCAAGACCAGTACCTGAAGGTGATTCGACATCTTGATAACCATGCGCCGGTTTTGGTGCGGCCCCGTTCCCGCTTTCATCTTTAAATCGTAAATCTTTCCCTGGGCTGCCACCAATTCCGCCTCAGCTTTCTTCTGATATTCCCTCTTTTCCTTGGGGGTGTAGATCGGTGCCGCCGCCGGTTGTTGTCCCTTTACTGCCGAGCCCTGGGGCTGGGTAGCCGGGGTCGTCCCGCTGGCGCCCGGCGTTTGGGCACTGGCGTAGCCAGGCGCAACCGCCAGAAGCGCTGCCACCAAAATTATTCCGAGCCGTTTCATCATTGACGCCCTCCTTTTGAGGTCGTTGCAGCAATTCCCCCGGCCAAAAACTTTCTGGGGCCGTATCTCGCCAGGGGCCAGACAATCATCCTGCGTTCCCGTGTGAGAACTATCCGGTTTTAGCGGCCGAGAGAGACCGAGGCGACGAGTCCCAAGGGTAACCGTGGCCGCAAGTCGGTCTGGCCCCTCCTAACGTTGCCCCGAACCTTATTATAGTCTGAACGAAATTTGGTATAATTATCTCCTGAAAGGCGGGGTGAGTCAACGATTTTTGCTACACTTGGGGAAAAAATCACCCGGTGCCGCTGGTTCATAAGTCTATCCGGATTGATTGGCTGTTGCTCCTGAAGTCGGGGCGGCCACGGTCCGGGCAATCACGTAACCCTACCAGGATGGTTTATTCTCTCCGGGATGTGCAGCGGGTTCAAGACACACGTCGAAAAGTCCCGGTAAATGGGCGTCCGGGGTCCGCATCATCAGGCCGTGATGACCCGCGGCCTGAAGATCACCGGGTGACTCGCTGCCGACTTCCTCCCCTCAGGGTACGTGCTGAATTCGGTTTCAGGCTGTCAATGAGCCGGGCGGCCCTCTTGTGCTCCCGCCGCCGCTTTCCTGCCAACTTTCTTACCCTTCATCGTGCTTATCGGCAACATTCGGATAAGCATAAAATAAATCTTGCCTGAGGGTGTATTGAATCACGGGGATGGTCAACCCGGGCTAGGGCACAGGACCATGAGGGCTATTCGGGTTCCCCTCTCCTAGAGGTGGGGTGAGCCGCCCGGCCCGGCGCCGGCCCCTGGGCCTCGAGGTCTATCCTGAGCCCGCCAAAGCGGCTCCGGTTCACCTGGAGGGATTTTGAACCGTGGCCCTTAATGCCTGAACGCGCCCCGGGGAGTTCCGGCCCTGGCGGCAATGGCGCTTGCATCTCCCGATACAGATAAAGTTGTGCCGATTTCACAGGCCGTAATCTCGGGAAAAATATTAGTTTTTTTCGCATAATTTTCCAGTTTCCCCATTGATCGGCTCTGCTTGGGCTCATCAGGCAGTGGGGGCTTGCATCCTTAGCTTTACAAATTCTCTAAATCCTGCCAATAATGATAAAAATTCTCCATGACAAGGAATGTCTCTCGATCATCTGAATTCGCCGTCGTCCTCAGATAACGCCAGGCGCGCCTCCGGAGGCGGAGCTCCGCCGGGCGCAGCCTAAGCGGGCAATCTCCTTAGATGCGATGAGTGAACCATCCGGTCGTTTCGGCAGCTACGCGCACTTATTCCCCTGGGCCCTGGGGCTTGCGGGGTTGTATCTGATCAGCCGCTACAGTCCGCCGCTGTTCCTCAGTGTCGCCGGACTTTTCAGCGTCGTCATTGCCGCGGGCGTCTTTGCCGTCGCCTGGAATTCCCGGGGCTGCCTGGAGAATAACTACCTGCTCTTCCTGGGGATTGCCTACCTGTTCGTGGGAGCCCTTGACCTGGTCCAGATCTTGGCTTCCGAGGTGAGGGTCTTTCCCGGCTTCGAGGCTGATGTGCCCGTCCGGCTGGGGTTTGCGGCCCGGGGCCTCGAGAGCGTCTCCCTCTGTCTGGCCCCCCTGTGCCTGGGCCGCCGCCTGAAGCCCTATGCGGTATTGGCGGGTTATCTCCTGACCTTTGGGGTCATCATCCTCATGATCCTGGCCTGGCAAAGCTCCGGTCTCGGGGAGGCGGCCGGGCCGGGCCTGGTTGCCCTGAGGCAAACTGCCGACTGGTTCACCGTCGTCATCCTGTTGGGAGCCATGGCGCTGCTGTGGCGCCGGCGGGAGGAGTTCGATCCCGGGGTGCTGCGCCTGTTGCTGGGGGCCATCGCCCTGGCGGCGGGCTCGGAGCTGGCCTTCACCTTGGGGGGGAGATTGTCCCACCAAGCCGGCGTGGCGGGCCACCTGCTCAAAATCGGCTCCCTGTTCCTGATTTACAAGGCCTTCATTGAAACGGGGATCAGAAGGCCACAGACTCTCTTGTTCCGCAGCCTGGAACGCGGCGAGGCCATGGCGCGGCAAGAACGGGATTTTGCCGACAGCCTCATGGAGACGGCCCAGGACATGGTGCTGGTCCTGGATCGCCAGGGACGCATCAAAAACCTGAACCCTGCCGGAGAGAGGCTCACCGGCTATACCCTGGCCCAGGTGCAGGGCCGGCCTTTCTGGGAGGTCTTCCCGGCGCCCGAAGCAGTTGACGCCACGAAGGAAGCGTTTTATCATCTTCTTGCCGGGAATTTTCTCCAGGCCGATGAGACTGAGTGGCTGGCCAAAGACGGGACCCGCCGCCGGATCGCCTGGTCCAGCGCGGCCCACCTCGGGGAGGGCGGCACGGTGTCCCACGTGATTGTCACCGCCATCGACCTGACTGAGCGGAGAGACGCGGAAATTCGCCTCCAGGGGGCGCAGGCCGAACTGGCGCGTCAGGTTCAGGACAGGGAGGAACTGACCCGGGAACTGGAGGTCGTCAAGGGGCAACTGGACCGGTTCACCGCTGCGGTCCACGATCTCAGGTCGACGCTCAGCTGGATCAGCGGGTTCTGCCAGGCCATGGAGGTGGCCAGCCCCCACCGGCTTGACTCTCGGGGGCGCCGGTATCTCTGGCGGCTGCACGAGGAGGTCCGCAAGATGGTGGAGATCATGGAGGCGTTGCGGCATCACTCCCGGCCGGCCCGGGCCGGAATTAATCGGCCAGAAATTGATCTCAGCCACGAGGCCCGCGTCATCGCCGCAGCTCTCAAGCGCACGGCGCCGGGCCGCCGGGTGGAATTCATCATCGGGACGAACCTGAAGGCCGAAGGCGATCCCGCCTTGCTCCGTGAGGTCCTGGCCACTCTGCTGGGCAACGCCTGGAAATTTACCGAGCCGGTTTCCCGGGGCGAGATTGAATTCGGGGCCCTGCCCGCCGCGGCCAAGACCCGGGGCTTCCTGGTCCGGGACAACCGGGCCGGCCTGGCCCCAAACGGCGGCCGCCGGTTGTTCAGGGCGTTTCACCGTCCGGGCCCCATCCGGGACTCTGCCGGGCCCGGCCCCGCCCTGGCCTGGGTGCAGCGCCTCATTCAGCCTCACGGCGGCCGCGTCTGGGCCGAAATCGACCTGAGTCAGGGGGCCACGTTCTATTTCACCCTGCCCCGGGGCGGCCGGGGATCAGCTGCGGAACCGCCCGGGGACGAATGTCCGGACTCTTCAACAGGATCGCCATGACGGCTTTCAGGCCTTTCAGTTTCGTGCATTGCGCCGACCTGCACCTGGACAGCCCCTTCGAGGGGATCCACGCGGCGGCGCCCGCCATTGCCGCGGTGCTCCGGGAAGCGACCTTTACGGCCTTCGACCGGATCATCGACCTGGCCATCAGTGAAGCGGTGGATTTCCTCATCGTGGCCGGGGACGTGCATGACGGCGAGAACCGCAGCCTCAGGGCCCAACTGCGCTTCCGGGACGCCCTGCGGAAAGCCGGGGAGGCCGGGATCCGGTGTTTTGTGGCCCACGGCAACCATGACCCCCTCTCCGGCTGGGAAGCCCACCTGACGATGCCGGACCAGGCGGCGCGCTTCGGGGGCCAAGACGTGGAATGCTTTACGGTTCAGCGGCAGGGCGCCATCCTGGCCCACATTTACGGCATCAGCTACCCGGTCAAGGAAGTGAAGGTCAACCTGGCACCCGGCTTCCGGCGGGACCCGGAGGCGCCGTTTGCCATCGGGGTGCTCCACTGCAACGTGGGCAGCGACCCCGACTACGACAACTACGCCCCCTGCAAGGTGGAGGACCTGGCGGCTGCTGGTATGGACTACTGGGCCCTGGGGCACATCCACGCCCGGAAGATCATCCGGGAGCAGGGGCCGTGCATCGTGTATGCCGGCAACCCCCAGGGGCGCAGCCGGCGGGAAATGGGACCCCGGGGCTGCTACCTGGTGCGGGTGGACGAGGCCCGGCGCATTACGCCCACCTTTGTGCCTACCGACGTGGTGCGCTGGTTTAGCGAGGACCTGGATATCGCCGGGCTGGCCACCTGGGATGACCTGCTGGACGAACTGTCCCGGGTGCGGGAGGAGGTCCGGGCCGGGGCCGAAGGCCGGGCCGCGATTCTGCGCCTCAACCTGACCGGCCGGGGAGAGATGCACCGGGAACTGGCCCGGAGGATCGATCTGGAGCGGGACCTGGCGGAGCCTTTGCGGGACGGTGAGCCGGGGCGCGTTGATTTCGTCTGGGTGGAATCCGTGCAAAACCGGACCCGGCCTCCCCTGGACCTGGACCAGCGGCGCCTGGTCCAGGATTTCGTCGGCGATTTTCTCAACGCCGCCCAGGACCGGCGCGCCCGGGAAAACCCCGGGGCCGGGCTGCGGGAGCTGTTGCGACAGCGGCCGGAACACCGGGTGATCGCCGAGGGGCTGGAGCAGCTCACCGACGAGGAACTTCTGGGGATCCTCAATGATGCCGAGATCCTGGGGGTGGACCAGTTGCTGCCCGAGGAAGACTGATTCATGTACCTGAGCGGCTTTCACATTGACGGTTTCGGGATTTACCACGATCAGGGGGTCCAAGACCTGCCCCGGGCCTGGTGCTCTTTGTGGGGGACAACGAATCCGGCAAAACCACCCTGATGGAATTTCTGCGCACCCTGCTTTTCGGTTTTCCCCGGAAAAGCAAGAAGATCGTCAATGAATACGAACCCTTACGCGGCGGCAACCACGGCGGCCGCCTCCAGTGGTTATGCACGACGGCCGGAACGTTCACCATGAGCCCGGGCCGGACGCCACCCGGCTACCCTCGCCCAGGCCGGCGGGACGACGATGGTGGCGGAGCCGGCCCTGCAGCTTCTGGGGGGCCTGGACCGGGATACCTTTAAGCAGGTGTTTGCGGTGGGGCTTGGACGAATTGCAGGGGCTGGGGGTGCTGTCCCAGGAAGGGGTGCGCGACCGCTTCTGGGCGGCGGGGACCGGGTTGGGGAGCGCCTCGGTGCCTGAAGTCATGGGGAATCTGAAGAAGGAGTCGGAAAACCTCTTGAAAAAGGGAGGCCGCACACAGCAGATAAATAACCTCCTTAATGAGCTGAAAACGATCGAGAATCGTCTCAGGGAACTCCAGGGCCAGGCCGCGGCCTATGCCGAAGGCCAGCGGCAGCAGGAATACCTGGAGGCCCAAGTGGAAGCCAACCGTGGGGAGGCCGAGGCCCGCCGCCGGGAACTGGGGCGGCTGGAGCGGCTGGAGCAGGCCCGGGCTCCCTGGGCCAACCGGAACCTGGCCCGGGAAAAGGCCGTGGAGGTGGAGTTTGCCCAGAATTTTCCGCTGAACGGCCTCGAGCGCCTGGAGGCCCTCCAAAAAGAGCTGGACACGAATCGCCAGGACCGGCAGCAGCGAGAAATGGAGACTCACCCGCCTGGCGGAGCATTGGCCCGGCTCACTCCGGATGAGGCGGTCCTGGCGCAACAGGAAGCCATCGAGGCGCTGGCCAGCGAGCGGGAGAAGCTGGACGCGGCCCTGGACGACTACCCCGGCGTCAGGAGCGACCTGGACCAGGCCCGGACGGAATTTGAGCGCAAACTGCGAGAACTGGGACCTGCCTGGGATGGGCCCCGGCTGGCGGAGGTGGATACCTCGGTGCAGGTGCGCCAGCGGGTGGCCGAATTCGCCCGCCGCTTGGCGGGGCGGAGCGGCGGGGCGAGGCGGCCCAGGCCCGGGAGCGGGCCCTGACCGAGGCTGTCAGCCGAGGCCCAGAAGCAGGCCGAGGCAGCCGCCCAGCAGTGGCAAGACCTGCCGGCCCCGCCCCTCACCGACCCGCAGGAACTGGCCCGGCGGCAGGAGACACTGCGGCGGCTGCGGGCCTGGTTGCACCAACGGGAGGTCCTGGGGGAGAAGCTCCGGGGCCGGGAGAGCGCCCGGGACGAGGCCTGCGCCCGGGCCGCGGCGCTTGAGGGCCAACTGGCGGCGCCGGCCGCCGTCCTGCCCGGGTGGCTGGGCCTCCCCTGGCTGCTGATCGGGCTGGGTCTGGGCGGGTTTTTCCTCTGGCGCCGGGAATACCTGACCGGCGGCCTGATTCTCGGCGCCGGTTTGGTGCTGGAGGGAATTTTCGTAGGGGTATCCCGCCGGCAAGCTGCACGGGAGGGGCAACGCCGCGCCGCCCTTGAGGAAGAATTGGCCCAGGTGGAGGAGAGCCGGGACGGCCTGGCAGCCGCGATCACCGAACTGACGGGGCAGATTGCCGCGGCGGAGGCGGAAATCGCCCGGGGGGCCCGGATCATGGACCAGGAGCCGCCGGCTGACGTCATGGTCCTGGAGGAGATCGCCGGGGAATTGGAGCAGGCCGCGGCCCAGTCTGAGGGACTGGCAGGGCAAAGAACAGGACCAGCGCCAGGCCGAGGACCAACTGGCCCAGGCCAGGGCGCGCCAGGGCCTGGCCCAGGCGGAAACCGCCCAGGCTGCCCAAGACTTTAGGCGGCTTCAGGAGGAGTGGACCGGGTGGCTGGTGCAGCGGGGCTTCTCGGACCCGGTGCGCCCGGAAGGCTTCGAGGCGGTGCTCCAGGCGGTGGAAAATGCCCGGGCCGCGGCCCGGGTCCTGGAAGACCAAAGTCGGCGCCTGGAGCGGTTTTCAGACTATCTATCCGGGGCCCGGGAGAGAATCGCCCAGGGGCTCACGGCCTGGGGCCGCACCCCCCAGGGGGCGGAGCCCGGGGTGGCGGACCTGGACGCCCTCCGCCGGGCCCTGGCCGCGGCCCTCCAAATCCGCCAGCAGCAGCGGGAACTCACCGACAAACTGGCCGCGGCCACTCAGGCCCTGGACCTCCTCGAGAGGCGGGGGCAGGAACTGGAGCAGGACGGGGACGGCCTGCTCCGCCAGGCCGGGGCGGCCGACGCCGAGGACTTCCGGCGCCGGGGAGAGGACCATGGAAAGTGGCGGGAGTTGACCAGCAGATGGATGACGAAGAGACCGCCCTCTGACCGCATGGCCGGCACCCGGGAGGCCCAGGCGGCCCTGGAAGAGGAACTGGGCCGCACCGATCCCCTGGAACTGCAGAGGGAGAAAGAACGCCTCCGGGCTGGCGTCGAGGAGCTGGCGCACCTCATCTCCACAGATGATCAGGAAATCGGGGATCTCAAAGGGCAAGCTGAAATCCATGGAACAGGACGAGCAACTGAGCGATCTGCTCTTGCAGCAGCGCACGGTTAAGGAGCAGCTGGCCGACGCTACCCGGCGCTGGGCCACCCTGGTGATCTGCCGCCATCTCGTGGACGAGGCCCGGGGGGTGTACGAGCGGGAGCGGCAGCCCCAGGTGATTCAGGAGGCGGACCGCTTCCTGCGCACCATGGCCCACGGCCGCTACCGTCTGCTGGCCGCGGTGGGCGAGGACGGGGTCCACCTGGAGTCTCTTCGGTCCCAGGCCCGGAAAGAAGAGACGGCCTGGAGCGCCGGGCTGGCGGACCAGGTCTATCTGGCCATCCGCCTGGGGCTGGCCCGGGAGTTCGGCCGCCACTCCGAGCCCCTGCCCGTCATCCTGGACGACGTGCTGGTGAAGTTTGACCCCAGCCGCCGGGTCAACACCGCCCGGGTCATCCTGGATTTCGCCCGGGAGCAGCAGGTGCTCCTGTTTTCCTGTCACCCGGAAATCGTGGACATCATGGCAATGGTCCGCCGGGACCCCCGCTACCAGGAGACCCCGGTGGCCTGCTTTGCCATCAGTGACGGGGCGATCAATCGGGTCAGCGCCGGGCCAGACGGGGTTTAGTCTCGGGAGTTGCGGGCCCAAAGCGGGCGGACACGCAGGTCCGCCCCTGCAAAACCTTACGGTTGACGGCGCCTTGAGACCTCTGCTCAGGTCCCCTGTCATGCTAAGGGAGCAGCGTGACCGAAAAATCTCCCGACTGCTGGACCATGCGAGACCCTGCGCTCCGCTCGAGAGGACAGATGAGGTTGCAGACAGGTTTTGCAATGGCCTGATGTTAACTATGCGGCCCGGGTTCAGAAATGCATCAAGATGCTCCTCCCGAGCCAGGGCAATTTTTTGTCTCTCCTGCGGTTATCCGGAAGTCTCCCCTGAGAAATCGCCCCCTAAATTTCAAAAGTCTCTGGCGGGGGCTGGTCTGAATCCTTAAAATAAACAAATATGATCGCGGCTGGCGGGGAGAATTTTTTTCCCTCTAAAGCAGTTTTCGCCGGGAAAGCAACCCATCGGGGTAATGGATCTGGCTGATGGCCGGGAAGGACATCGCTAAAAAAATTGCGGTTTTGGGTTCCTGGTGCGGTATCACCTCGCGCTATTGGGACAATTTTGGCCGCTGCCACCGCACCTCCCAGGCCACCTACCGGGATTTGCTCAGCGCCATGGGCGTGGCCTGGGAAGACCCTTTGATTCTGGACCGGGAGATCGCCCGGCGGCGTTTGGGTCCCTGGGGGGCCCTGGTGGAACCGGTGCAGCTCCTCCAGCCCGCCCCGGCTCCGGCCCGGGCGACGGTGCGGCTCTGGTCCCCCGGGCCTGAGCTCCCGGCCGCAGTGGACGTGCTTGGGGAGATGGTCAGCGAGAGCGGCGAGCGTTTCCGCTGGGAGACCCGGCTGGCCCCGGCCGGGCGGCTAAAGAGCCGGGCGGTGCCGGGAGGCTTCCGGGTCGCGGTGCCGCTGCCCCTGCCCGTGGACCTGGAGTTGGGGTATTATGAGCTGACCCTGAAAGTCCGGAGCGGCGGGCGGGAAGAAACCGGCCGGAGCCGGTTGATCGCGGCGCCGTCCCAGGCGTACGCTCCGGCCTGTCTGGAGGAGGGGCGCCGGGCCTGGGGTTTAAACCTGCCGCTCTATGCCTTGAGGAGCGGGGGCAACTGGGGCGTGGGGGATTTTGCCGACTTGATGGCGGTCATCCGCTGGGCCGGCCCCCTGGGGGCGGCGTTTGTGGGCGTCAATCCTCTCCATGCCCCCGGTGGGCGGGCTACTGCCGACCCCAGTCCCTATTCCCCCACCAGCCGGATTTTCCGCAATGATTTGTACCTGAGGCTGGAGGCGGCGCCGGAGCTGCCGGCCTGCCGGAAGGCCCAGGAGCTTCTGGCCAGCCCGGAATTTCAGGCCGCCAGGACCCGTCTGACCGAATCTTCCCTGGTGCTTTACCCTGAAGTCCACCGTTTAAAGCGCCGGGTGCTGGAACTCCTGTACGAGACCTTCTGTGAGGCGCACGGCGCCCCCGGGGAGCCCCCCGGTACGGCCCGGGGGCAGGAGTTCGCCCGGTTTGTGGCGGCCGGGGGCGAGTCCCTGGCCAGATTCGGCCAGTTCGGCGCCCTGACGGAACATTTTAAACAAGGCGACTGGCGGCGCTGGCCTGAAGCCTATCAGCAACCCGAAAGCCCTGCCGTGACTGAGTTCGCCAGGGAGCACCAGCGGGAAGTGCAGTTTTTCCCGTATGGCCAATGGCTGGCCGACCAGCCAACTGGGCCAGGTGTGCCAGGCGGCCCAGGAGCAGGGCCTGCCGTTCAGCCTTTACGAGGACCTGGCCCTGGGCGCCAGCCCCGGGGGTTTCGATACCTGGGCCCATCAGGAGCTCTTTGCCCGGGGCCCGGCCATCGGCGCCCCTCCCGACGCCTTCAATCCCAAGGGACAGAACTGGGGGCTGCCGCCCCTGATCCCGGAACGCCTGAGGGCTTCGGGCTACCAGTTGTTCATCGACACCCTCCGGGCCAACATTACGCCCGGCGGCATGCTCCGCATGGACCACGTCATGGGGCTGTTTCGCCTGTTGTGGATTCCCCAAGGGGCGGAGGCGGCCCAGGGCGCTTATGTCAGATACCCGGCCCGGGAACTCCTGGCCATCCTGGCCCTGGAGAGCGTGCGCCGGCGAGCCCTGATCGTCGGGGAGGACCTGGGCACGGTGCCGCCCCGCATCCGGCGGGAACTGGGCAAGTCCGGCGTCTTTTCCTACCGGGTCTTTTACTTTGAACGGGACGGTAATGGCCACTTCCAGGCCCCGGAGGCCTACCCGGCCCGGGCCATGGCCACGGTGACCACCCACGACCTGCCCACCCTGACGGGATTTTGGCAGGGGCATGACCTGGCCCTGAAGCGGAAGCTGCAGCTTTACCCCGACGCCGGGCTGGCGGAGGCCGACGCCGCCGCCCGGGAGTTGGACCGCCGGGTGCTGCTGGAGGACCTGAAGCACCGGGGGCTGCTGGGCGAGGGCGCCTCTTCGCTGCTCGAAGCCGGCGATTCCTGCCCCCTGGGCCTGAGGGAGGCAGTTCTGGACTATCTGGCCCAGAGCGAGGCCGCCCTCATGGAGGTGCGCCTGGAGGAAATCTTCGGGGTGCCGGAGCAGCAAAATCTGCCGGGCACCCAGACGGAAAACCCCAACTGGCGGGTCAAGTTCCCCTTGACCCTGGAGCAGATGGAGGAAAGCCCGGAGCCCGCCCGGCTGGCGGCCCGGCTGAATAAGGCGCGTGGTAAGTAAGCAGTGAGCGGTGAGCAGTGGTGCATGAGCCCTCCGCGCCCCGTAACTTATTAAAAGCAGATGATTATTTATCATGGGGCGCGGTGCGCACCCCACATTAACGGCTTGAACCTTAAACCTTTCAAGACAGCAAGCAGCATTAATCAAGAAACCACTGGCAACGGTATTGAACGAGGAGAATAATGTCTGAACCAGCCTTGATCTACAATCTCTTTCCGCCCCTGGCCGGGACCATCCCCCAGTGGGAGGAGCACCTGGACCACATTGCGGCCATGGGCTTCACCTGGATCTTCCTGAACCCCATTAACACCCCGGGCCTGTCCGGCAGCCTCTATGCGGTCAAAGATTACTTCGGCCTCAATCCCCTCTTTTACGCCCGAGTCCGGCCAGGACCCGGAGGCGGCCCTGGAACATTTTCTGAAAGAGGCCGGGCGCCGGGGCCTCAAGGTGATGCTGGACCTGGTGATCAACCACACCGCCATCGACTCGCCCCTGGTCACCCAGCATCCCGAGTGGTACGCCAAGGACAAAGAGGGCCAGATCAAGCACCCCGGCGCCATCGACCCGGCGGATGCCACCAAGGTGACGGTATGGGGCGACCTGGCGGAACTGGAGTACTGGCCGCCCCCCGACCCCGAGGGCCTGCTGCACTACTTCGACGGCGTGGTGGCCAAGTACCTGGGCCTGGGCTTTATGGGGTTCAGGGCCGATGCGGCCTACAAGATCCCGGGGGATTTTTGGGGCTCGCCTCATCGGCGGAGGCCAAGAACCTGGAGCCCCGGGCCCAATTTTTCGCCGAGACCCTGGGATGCCGGCTAGAAGAGTGCTCCCAGTTGTCCACCTCCGGGTTCGACTTCTCTATAACAGCTCCAAGTGGTGGGATTTTCAGGAGACCTGGTGCCTGGACCAATACAACGACTTTTCGCCATCTGGCCCCCTCCGTCAGCTTCCCGGAGAGCCACGACACCGAGCGGCTGGCGGCGGAAAGCGGCGGCGCCCCGGAAGTGGCCCGGCAGCGCTACCTCTTCGCGGCCTACTTTTCCACCGGGGTGATGATCCCCATGGGCTATGAATACGGGTTCAAGAAGCGCCTCAACGTGGTGGAGACCCGGCCCGAGGACTGGGAGGCGCTCGGCTACGACCTGACCCCCTTTATCAAAGGCGTGAACCGGATGAAAAAGAAATGCCCGGTGCTCCTGGAAGAAGGGCCCCAGACCCGGGTCAACCCCAAGGGGGAGCCGGTGGTGCTGCTGCTCAAGTCCCGGGAGAGCCGCAAGGGCCGGGTCCTGGCGGTGATCAACGCCACCCAGAAACCCCAGGAGGTCGCCATCCCCAACCTGGCCGAACTGTTGGGGGAACCCCGGCGGGGCTGGAAGGACCTGACGCCGGACACCATCCCCTTGAAACTCCTGGACCCCCTGGAGTTTACGCTGCCGCCGGCCCGGATGCGGATTTTTTATAACCCCGACGGGGCGCCTCTGGTGCTGGAAGAAAGCAGGGCTTCTGGAGAAAGGGGTTAGGGGCTTTTTTGTCTTTCATGGGCGGGGGCACTGCCCCTCCCCAACCCTTTATATTTTATTCTGGGGGCGCACCCGTGTATGCGCCCTCATGGGGGGACACCCAGGTCCCCCGCTACAAAAATTGTCTTTGGTATAAAAGGTGGTCCATGACCCAGGCCCTGGCGGGATTCAACGAGCACGGCATCGTGTTGGCCACGGACAGCCTGGCCACCCGGTTCGATAGCGCCGGGCAGCCGGAGGTCTTTAACGTCAACAAGCTCTTGGCCCTGGGGAGGCACGCCGCCATCCTGAGCGGCGGCGCCGGGGTGAGCGTTTCCCTGTCGTTTGACCTGCGCCGGCAGATCGCCCGCCATGCCGCCCCCCTGGAACTGGAGGAAATGGTGGAGTTTGCGCTGCCCTTCTTCTCCCATGGTTATGAGCGCCACCTGGAGACCCACGGCCCGGAGGCCGAAGGTTTTCGCCGCATCTACTTCATTCTGGCCGGTTACGTCCCCGACAGTCCCCCACCCCACTTCCAAATGGTCCTCCTGGGCAGCGAGGAAAACGAACTGCCCCTGCGGCGGATTCAGATCGGCAACGTGGTGGTCATGCCCCGGAACCTGGGGATGGAGATGCGCCTGTTCAAGGCCCTCAACCAGGGGGCGGACCTGGAAGAAGTCCTGCACCTGAGCCAAGATTTCCTGAAAAAGATGGCCGCGGTCAAAGAAGAGGTGGGGCCGCCCTTCCATTTTGCCACCATCACTTCCCGGGGGTATCAGTCGATAGTTTTGTGAGGCCGGCCAGGCTGGTTGCCGGTTTTGAGAAAGAATCGGCTGGGGAAAGATCCCGGAGGGCCCCCACCCCTCCCAACCCACATAAGAGGCCAAGCAATCATGCCCGTCTATCTCATCATTGACATTGCCGTCATCGATCCGGACGTCTACGGGGAATTTGTGGAACGGGTGCCGGAGGTGGTGGAGCAATACGGTGGACGCTACCTGGCCAGGAGCGCCGAGGTCTCGACCATGGTGGGCGATTGGCGCCCCGAATGGATCGTCCTGATCGAATTCGAGAGCGTCGAGCAGGTGCAGGAATTGTTTGCCTCACCGGAGTACCAGGCCCTGGTCCCTCTCCGGGAGCAATCCGCCACCACCCGGGCCATCATCGTCGAGGGTTACGAGGCGTGAGGCGCCTCCCGCCGCTGCCGGAGTAACCGCAGCTTTTCTTTGACCTTTTACCGCGTCCCCGGCGCATATTTTAGTATAATACCTCCGTGGATTTCCTCACCTTCCTCCAACAACTTATCAACGGCCTGTCCTTGGGCAGTCTCTATGCCCTCATCGCCATCGGCTACACCCTGGTGTACGGCATCCTGCGGCTGATCAATTTTGCCCACGGCGACCTGCTGATGGTGGCGGCCTATGTCGCGGTCATGGGGGTGGGGCTCTTCGCCTGGCCCTGGCCGGCGGCTTTCGGCCTGGCCATCGGGCTCACCGGCCTCATGGGGGTGCTGCTGGAGCGCGGCGCCTACCGGCCCCTGCGCCGGGCCCCCCGGATTTCGCTGCTTGATTTCCGCCATCGCCGCCTCCTTCCTGCTGGAAAACCTGGCCCTGGTTATCGCCGGGGGCCGGGCCAAGCCCTTTCCCGGTGCCCACGCTGTTCGCCGGCGCCCTGGCCTGGGGCGGCCTCTTCGTGCCCCGCTTGAGCCTCCTCATCCCCCTGGTCACCGCCGCGCTCCTGGTAGGACTCTTCCTGATCATCTACCGCACGGCCGTGGGCCGGGCCATGCGGGCCATCGCCCTGGACCTGGAGACTGTCAGCCTCATGGGCATCGACGTCAACCGCATCATCGCCTTCACCTTTCTCCTGGGGTCGCTCCTGGCCGGGGCCGGGGGGCTTCTGTGGGCCATGAAGTATCCCCAGGTCAACCCCTTCATGGGAATCCTGCCGGGGCTGAAGGCCTTCATCGCCGCGGTCCTGGGGGGCATCGGCAACGTCACCGGCGCCGTCCTGGGGGGGCTGCTCCTGGGGCTGCTGGAGGTCATGATCGTGGCCCTCTTCCCGGCCTGGGCCGGCTATCGGGACGCCGTGGCCTTTACCCTGCTCATCGTGCTCCTGCTGGTGCGGCCCACGGGCCTGCTGGGAGAGGCGTTGGGGGAGGAGAAACTGTAAGCAGTAGCGGTAAGCAGTTAGCAGTTAGGCGGGTAGATAGATTAAACGCATTTCTCGGCAGTTGCTGACTGAGAAGAGATAGAGCGCCTGCCAGTTCTTGCGTGATGGGACAGGCTCTAAACCCAATTCCCTAACCCTTACAAAGGGGAGACAACAGATTGCCTTTAAAGCCCCTTTGCAAAGGGGGATTTAGGGGATTTAAAAATCAGCACGTGGAATGAACTTGGGCAAATGCTCTCATCGCCCACTGCTTAACCTGAGGAGTAGACCCATTTCCACGCGGTATCTGACCTGGCCGCCCTGGTCCTGTTGTTCCTGCTCCTGGGGGGGCCGAGCCACTGGGCCAACGAGTATCAGGTGCGGCTGCTGAACAACGTGGCCATCTTCATCACGCTGGCGGTGGCCTACAACCTGATCAACGGGGTCTGCGGCCAGTTGCACCTGGGGCCCAACGCCTTCATCACCCTGGGGGCCTACACCGCGGCGCTGCTGACCATGACCCCGGCGGAAAAGACCCTGAACTTCCTGGTCACTCCCCTTTGCTGGCCGCTCTGAGCCAACTCACCCTGCCGTTTCCTCTGGCCCTCCTGGCCGGGGGGCTGGTGGCCGTCGCCTTCGGCTTGCTCACCGGCTTTCCGGTCTTCCGGGTGCGGGGGGATTATCTGGCCATCGTCACCCTGGGCTTCGGCGAGGTGGTGCGGGTCCTGGCCAACAACCTCCAGGGCCTGACCAACGGCCCCCTGGGCCTCAAGGGGCTGTGTCCCCTACACCAACCTCTGGTGGTCCTGGGGGGTGGCGGTGGCCGCGGTGGCGATGGTCGCGGCCTTGGTCAACTCCAGCTACGGCCGGGCCTTGCAGGCCATCCGGGAAGACGAGACCGCGGCCAAGGCCATGGGGGTCAACACCTTTCGCCACCTGCTGGGGGCTTACCTCCTGAGCGCCTTCTGTTTCGGGGTGGGCGGCGGGCTGCTGGCCCACCTCATCACCACCATCTCGCCGTCGCTCTTCACCTTTTTCCTCACCTTCAACCTGCTGATCATCATCGTGGTGGGGGGCCTGGGTTCCACCACCGGGGCCGATCCTGGCCGCGGCCTTCTTCACCCTGGCGGGGGAGTGGCTGAGGGTGGTGGAGGAGCCGGCCACCATCTTGGGTCTCACCATCCCGGGCATTCCCGGGATGCGCATGGTGATTCTCTCCCTGGCGCTGCTGCTGGTGATCATTTTCTGCCGCCGGGGCCTGCTGGGCCGCCGGGAATTTTCCTGGGCCGGGCTGGGCCGCTGGCTCGGACCGGTGGGGCGCCAACGCCGCGCCCGGCGCCGGGAAACCATAAGGTAGCCATGGCTCTGCTCCGGACGGAAAACCTGGACATGCGCTTCGGCGGGCTTTCGGCCCTGGAGGATCTGAACCTGGCGGTGCCGGCAGGCGGCCTCTACGGCCTCATCGGCCCCAACGGCGCGGGCAAGACCACGGTCTTCAACCTCATCAGCGGCTTTCTGAAGCCCACCGGCGGCCGCATTTTCTGGGACGGCGCGACATCACCGGGGAACCTCCCCCACCGCCTCACGGCCCTGGGGATCGCCCGCACCTTCCAGAACATCCGCCTCTTCGGCGAGCTCAGCGTCCTGGACAACGTCCTGGTGGGGTTTCACTGCCGCAGCCGGGCCACCTGGAGCGAGGCGGTTCTGCGCCTGCCCCGCTACCGCCGGGAAGAGCAGGGACCACCGGGCCCGGGGCCTGAGCGCTCCTTGGGAGGTGGGCTTGGCGGACGGCGGCGGACCAGCCCGCCGGCAAGCTCCCCTACGGCCACCAGCGCCGCCTGGAGATCGCCCGGGCCCTGGCCACGGGGCCCCGCTTCCTCCTGCTGGATGAGCCCGCGGCCGGCCTCAACCCCCCAGGAAACCCTGGACTTGATTGACTTTCATCAGAGCAGATCAAGGGGCGCTATAACTTGACCATTTTGGTCATCGAACACAACCTGCGCCTGGTCATGGGCCTCTGCCAGCACCTCACCGTGCTGGACCACGGCCTCACCATCGCCGCGGGCGCCCCGGCAGAGGTCCGCAAAAATCCGGAGGTGATCCGGGCCTATCTGGGGAAGTAGCTGGTGGTAGTTAGCCGTTAGCTATTAGCTAAAGCATTTCTACTCGTTCCCAAGTTGTACTTGGGAACGAAAATGGCTGAAAGCTTAGTACAGGATTTCATCGATACGCTTACGTCATATATCGCCCCCCTCACCCCAACCCTCTCCCCCCGAAGCGGGTGGAGAGGGGGTAAGTTAGGTCGCTGGGTTTTTCATGATGGCAGAGCATCAAAGCAGTCCCATCTTTTCCCCTCTCCCCCAATGGGGGAGAGGGTCAGGGTGAGGGGGAAGTGATCTTTTCGAAGCAGGAAATACGTTACCGTATTTACAGACCACTGTACTTATATTGGCGAGTCCGGGGGTTCCCAAGCCCAGCTTGGAAACGAGCTATAAAATTTTGCTTTTATTTTTTCGCTGACTCCTGAAAGCTTCTGAGGAACTCATACCGTGCTCGAAGTCGTCGATCTCCAGGTCTCCTACGGGGCCATCAAGGCCCTGGACGGGATCAGTTTTGCCGTCCCCCGGGGCCGGATCGTGGCGCTCCTGGGGGCCAATGGCTCCGGCAAGACCACCACGCTCAGGGCCATCACCGGGCTGGCGGCGCCCGGGGGCGGGCGTATCGTGTTTGAGGGGCGGGAGCTCTCGCGACTCCCTACCCACGAGATCATCCGAAGCGGCATCGCCATGGTGCCGGAAGGCCGCCGTATCTTCGCCAATCTCACCGTTTACGAGAACCTGCTGTTAGGGGCCTATTTCAGGCGGGACCAGGCGGTCCTGGCCCGGGACCTGGACCTGCTTTACGATACCTTTCCCCGCCTGGCGGAACGGCGTACCCAGGCGGCCGGCACCCTCTCGGGCGGCGAGCAGCAGATGCTGGCCCTGGGCCGGGCCCTGATGTCCCGGCCCCGGCTCTTGCTCCTGGACGAACCCTCCCTGGGGTTGGCCCCCTTGCTGGTCAAAGAGGTGTTTCATATCATCACCCGCCTCAACCAACGGGGGGTGACCATCCTCCTGGTGGAGCAGAACGCCGCCGCGGCCTTGAAAATCGCCCACCACGGCTATGTCCTGGAGGTGGGCCGGGTGGTGCTGGCAGGCTCGGGCGCGGAGTTGCTGGCCAACCCCGAGCTGCAGGAGGCTTACCTGGGAGAGGCGGCGGAGACGGAGGCCCCGGGCTGGCCTTGAACTGCGAAGAGGCTCTTTTTCGGCTGCCAGGTTGTTCTTGGGTATGAGCCATTCAGTCCCCCCAACAGCGCCAAAGAGCGTCAAAATTGATGGGGAAAGCGTTGTAGGCATTATTTTTGGCGCCTAAGACGCACCCTATGCAGGACATTTTCAGGTTAGGGTTCAAGGGAGATGGCCCCGAATCCGTCAGGCCGGCCAGCCGAGATACCGCTGCCGCTTTCCTTTCCCCGCTGGAGTTTTTCTGATAAAATATTTTGTTGAAGAATGGTTAAGAGTGGGCGGAATTTCCCACGGTAAATAGAGGTTTTTGCTGAAAGCTGACGGCTGACAGCCATTTCATAACCACCCAGGAGGTCGCAATGTTACCGGAAAGCATGGAAATCAAACTCAAATTAAAGGGGTTGCAAGACCGGTTGGAGACCCTCCGAGGTCATCTTTGATCTGGCGGGCAAACAGGTCAGACTGCGGCATTTAGAAGAGCTGATGGCCGCCCCGGAGTTGTGGGACGATCAGGCCCGGGCCGCGGATATCCTGCGGGAGCGGGCCTCCCTCATCCAGGCGACGGAGGAATATGAGGCCCGGCAACAGCAGTTGGAAGACCTTGCGATCATGCTGGATATGGCCCTGGAGGAAGAAGATCAGCCGACCTTGAAGGAAGTGGTCAAGGAGCTGGCTGGCCTGGAACGCGAGTTTTCCGACTGGGAACTCAAGCTGCTCCTGGGGGGCGAAGACGACGACAAGAACGCCATCGTCACCATCCACGCCGGGGCCGGCGGCACCGAGGCCCAGGATTGGGCCGAGATTTTGCTGCGCATGTATCTGCGCTACGCCGAGCGCAAGGGCTTCAAGACCGAGACCATCGACCTGCTGCCCGGGGACGAGGCCGGGGTCAAGAGCGTCACGTTTACCGTGAGCGGCCCTTACGCCCAGGGTTATCTGAAGAGCGAAAACGGCATTCACCGCCTGGTGCGCATCTCGCCCTTTGACGCCAGCGGCCGCCGCCACACCTCCTTCGCGGCGGTGCAGGTGCTGCCCGAGGTGGACGACCGCATCGCCATCGACATCCAGGACAATGACCTGCGCATCGACACCTTCAGGGCCAGCGGTCCCGGGGGCCAGCACGTCAACAAGACCTCCTCGGCGGTGCGCCTCACCCACCTGCCCACGGGCCTCGTGGTCTCCTCCCAGTCCGAGCGGAGCCAGCACCGCAACAAGGAACTGGCCATGAAGGTGCTCCGGGCCCGGCTCTACAACCTGGAAAAGCGCAAGCAGGAAGCCAAGAAGCATGAAATGCAGGAGACCCAGAAAGATATCGCCTGGGGCAGCCAGATCCGTTCTTACACGCTCCAGCCTTACCGCATGATCAAGGACCACCGCACCAAACACGAAGAGGGCAACGTCGACGCAGTCCTGGACGGCGACCTGGACCGTTTCGTAGAGGCTTATTTGCTCAATCCGGGGGAGGAATAAGTACCTTCCGTGAGCGGCTGGTCGCAATCTTCTGGGGTAATTAACAATTTGAGCTTTATTTAATTCCTGCCGTTTTTTCCTCCTGCCCTGGCGGGAGGGGGTTGGCGGGAGGGGTAATCAAGCTGAACAAGGTGATATTTTCTCCCCCACCCTGGCTCTCCCCCCTCCAGGGGGAGGGAGGGTTAATTGCGCAACATACCACTATGAGACCGCTGAAGTCCCCTAACCTGTCATTCTGAGGGAGTGGAGCGACCGAAGAATCTCGTAAATTCTCGAAACTAGGAGATCCTTCGCTCTGCTCAGGATGACAAAATGGCTTTGGGCAGATCTCGCTGTCCTCCGTATGGTGAACCTGGCCCCTCAAAACCCTGCCGGGCAGTGCCCGACCGCCAGACTTTGGTTCTTTTCCGGCGGGAGTGTCCAAGGACCGATGCGATGCTCTATAATCGATGCGCCGAAGTGAATGAGGAGTTTTGGCGGGACCTGGCCCAGGCCGACCCGGACGAGATCGCCCGCCGCACCGGCGTCCGCCGTGACGAGCAGGTCTTCCGGTTTCCTTACTTTAATCAGGAAGCGGTGGCGGATCTGGACCAGCAACGGGTGTTCCGGGCCGGGGCGGCCCAAGAGGAACCGGGGTTCCGCCTCTGCCTGATTAGCGTGCTTTATTTGCTTTCCGTGGACACCGCGGGGCTGGGGCCGCCAGTCAGCCCCCTGGAGTTGACCGGCGCCACCACCTTTTTCCAGAAGCGGGGGCCGCATGCCGTTCCCAGCGCCCCCCTGGAGGCCCGCTTCGGCCGCGATCTGGCCGGTTTTCTGGAGGTGGGCCGCCGCCTGGGGGCGGAAAAGCGGGCCAGCGGCGATGGCGCGTTGGCCTTTTCGGTCTATCCGGGGCTGGCCGTGGAAGTAATTCTCTGGCTGGCGGATGACGAGTTTCCGGCCCAGGTGTCGTTCACGGTGCCATCCGGCCTGGACCGCTTTTGGCAACTGGACGCGGTGTTGGGCCTCATGGGGCTGGTGGTCAAGGAACTCCTGCGGACGGCGGGCCCGGCACCGGGCTAATCCGGATTTGGGGGCAGGGGGGCCAAGGCCTGGGGCCTGAGATTATCCCGGGCGAAGGGGGGATGAGCAGCGCTTGCTAAAATCAAGCGCAGGCGGTGCGCACCCTATGGACTACACGCTCCAGCCTTACCGCATGATCCAGGACCACCGCACCAAACACGAAGAGGGCAACGTCGACGCGGTCCTGGATGGCGACCTGGACCGCTTCGTGGAGGCCTATCTGCTTAATACGGGGGAGGAATAATATAAAGAGAGTGGAATCTAAATCCCGGTTTCCAAACTCAACTTGGGAACCAGGGGTATTAAAATTTCCCAGCCAGCCAGTCATATTTCACCCTTGGGGAAAGCAAGGCCTATCTCTGTAGCGCCGCAGTCAATCAGGAATTTTGGCGGGTTCCTCTGAAGCTGCCTGCGTTTTCGCTTTCATCTTCTCCTGTTCAATTTCTTCACTCAGCTGCACAATTTGCGTGGTTAATGAAACTGATGCAAAGGAGCTGGACTGGGGAATCTGTGCCAATAACGCCTTGATCTTTAGTTCCTTGTCTTCAGTGCTCATGATTCATCCACCTATTTTTTTGTTAAGAGTGATGCTAGTGTGTCTTTGGCCATACGTTCAGCTTGCTTCTGTGCCACCTGCGTTAGTATGTTGCCGCCTCCCAAGCCTACCACGATAGAGCTAAAAAGCTGGGATACCGATAGGTGAAGGTCTGATGGTAGAGGCTGCAAAATATCAATTGAGGCAAGAGGACCATTTGCCGCGAAGACGACTACAGCAGCGATTATGCCGATCATAATATTTCCAAACAAACCTGGTCTCCAAATACCGGCATCGTATTTGGGCCATGCAAACTCACCGGCGATAGCGCAATTTGTAATGCCACCGATTGCTCCCATCACTCCCACTATCTCAAAAATATGCCAAATTTTCATAATGCTATCCTCTAACTTCATCCATTGGCGATTTCGCCTGTGCATTTTCTGATACAATATTAAAATAGCCCGATGAGAAAATCAACAAACATATTTAAATTATTAGCCAATTTTTTACTGTCCATCAGCCCGCCTTAAGGCTTCAATATTTATGGGCAAGAGACACCGAACCATTCCGGTAAGGAGATAATTTCTTACAAAAAATAGATTTGCCTCCCTCCTAAATTTATATAGGTTCTTCTCCCCCCGGCGGGTTATGGGGGCCCCCAGGTGGGCATAGGTTTGGGAGCTAGGTCTGTAAAGGGTTCCGAACCCTGGACTTAAAACCTAAATCCTCCGGGCGTTGGTATCCGGGTAGGGGTATTCCAGGTGCCGGGCGGTGGCCCGGGCTATGGTTTCCCCGTGATAGCGGGCTACCACTTTGAGGGCCAGGTCGATTCCCGCGGAGATGCCTGCGGAGGTAAAGACGTGGCCGTCTTCGACCACGTGCTCATCGTGGACGACGGTCACCGCCGGAAAGGAGTCCCCGAGCCCATCGAGGGAGCGCCAGTGGGTCGTGGCCCGGCACCCGTCCAGCAGGCCCGCCGCGCCCAGGAGCATGGCCCCGGTGCACACCGATGACAGGATTTCCACCTCCGGGGCCCGGAGGCGGAGCCAATCAAGCATGGCGGGGTTGTCCCGTTCCCGGCGAGTGCCCCAGCCACCGGGGACCACGAGGATATCCAGCCTGGGGCAATCGGCAAAGCTGTGGTGGGGAATGACGTTCATCCCTCCCGCGGTCACGACGGGGGCGTGGTTCTCCGCCACCAGCCAGACTTCGAAGGGCGAGGGCTCCTGCCGCCGCCTGGCCTCGTCCAGGCGGGTGGCCGCGAAGACCTCGAAGGGCCCGCAAAAATCGAGGACCTCGATCTCCTCAAACACCACAATACCGACACGCTTTCTCTCCATGGGTTTCCCTCGGTAGAACCTGTCTTATAACGTTTACCAGAAATTCCTGCCGTTTGGAGGTTTCCAAATCCCCCTAAATCCCCCTTTTCAAAGGGGGACTTTAACAGCAATTCCTTGTAGTTTTCCCCCTTTTTTAAAGGGAGGGAGGGGGGATTAGCATGATGCCGCCATTGGAAAATATTTTTGGCAAACGCTATAATCCAGCTGCCCGGCCGGGAAAAGGGGCCGGGATTACCTGGCGGCCCGTTCGAAGTACCCTTCCAGCAGGTCCACCAGGGCCAGGTCCATCTGGGCCGCAAAGACGGCCATCTCGGCGTTGTTGGCCCCGGTCGCCTGCTTCAGGCCGGCGATCATCGTCTTGACCGCATCGCGCAAGCCCTTGTCGCCTACTCAGGCTCCAGCGCCTGCCAGTGGCCCGCGGCTGCTTGGCCGGTTTTTTTAATTGCCGGCCAGTCAGGCGGTGACGCGGCCAGGAGAACTTTCAGCCTGAACCCGACGTAATCGAGCTTGGCCACCTGAATGGGCACCACCAGGCCATTGGGGTTCAGAGCCTCAACCAGCACCCGGTAGGCTTCCACCGCGTTCAAGGCTACTGCGTGATGGTCGCCTGTCGCTTCGGCCCGCCGGATGCGGGCCAGCAGCGCGGCCATTTCCTGGCGCGCCGGCACGGGGAGGACCTTATTGACTCCCTCCGCCTGGTCATTGCAGGCCTTCACGGCCTGGCGCATGCCCCGGGTATCCTTGGCCAGGGCCGACTCGGTCAAGTCCTCGAAAGGCGAGGCCGCGGCCAGGAGCACCTGGTTGGGTCTACTGACAGCCGCCGGTTTGGCCGCACCCACCATCTGGGGGATAACCAGCCAGCCTGCCAGGACTGCCACCGCCATCAGGTTAAGGTTCACCTGTCTCAACTGCATATATCACCTCGGTAACGCTGCGAAAAGCCATTTTGTCATCCTGAGGGGAGCGAAGGATCTCGTACTTTCTCATACTTATGAGATTCTTCGGTCGCGCCGCTCCCTCAGAATGACAGGTTTGGGGACTTTAGCAAAGGTCTTGCCTTGAGAATCTTCGTTGGTGCGTTCCTTTGCATGGACCAGATATCATTTGTTTGCCACTGTATCATTCGAAAAGCCGGAGTGCGGCCTGCCCGGACCGGGCGGGCTTATTTCGGCTTTCAGGTGCCGCCGGGCTTGCAGGGCGGCGCCTCCAGGGGCGCGGGCTCCGGTTCGGGCTGGGGGGCGACGTCCTCCCGGGCCTGGCCGGGGGCAAGCTTTTCCCCGTAAAACAAGGCCCCTTCGGTGGCGGGGGAGCTCTTGAAACCGGTGTAGCGGGCCAGTTTTACCCGGTGGAAGCCGGCCTTGAGCAGCAGCGCCAGGAAATCCTTTCCCGGCATGGCCCCGCCGATTCACTGGAACCAGTTTTCCACCTTATCGGCCTGATCGGGGGGCAGCGGCGCCACCAGGACCATGTCGGCGAGCATCAGCCTGCCGCCGGGCTTCAAGACCCGGTGCGCCTCTTCCAGGGCCTTCGCCTTGTTGAGGGTCAGGTTGAAGACGCCGTTGCTGATGACCGCGTCAAAAGTGGCCTCCGGGAAGGGGAGGGCCTCGGCTTCCCCCACCTGGAAGGTGACGTTGGTAAGCCCCATTCGCGCCTGGTGGGCCCGGGCGCGGCTCGATCATGGCGGGGGTGAAGTCAATCCCGGTGACGTGCCCGGCGGCTCCCACCAGGACGGCCGCCACCAGGGAGTCCACCCCGGCGCCGCAGCCGATATCCAGGACGGCGTCGCCGGGATTCAGGGGCCCCAGGCTGAAGGGATTGCCCACGCCGCAGAAGGTGGCCAGGACTTCAGGGGGAAAACCCCGGATGACCTCCGGGGGATAGCCCTGCAGGTCCAGGCCTTCCTGGCCGGTGGGGTACCGGAAGCTGTCGCCGGAACCGGCCGCGGCCACCCGGTCGTATTTCTCCTTGATGCCTTGCCGCACCCGGCGGATCTCCGATCCGGTCATTTCCGGGGTCATGGGATTTCCTTTTTATGGCTGGCAGCCCAGGCTTCCCAGCCTGGGGGGCGGCGTGGGCGGAGACGCAGGTCCGCTCCTACAATGCGTTCCTTTTCCATAAAGAACGCTGGAGAACGCAGCCTTCAGCGCTCGTCCGGCAATCCATCCGGCTACATGAGGTCCCGGCCGACGGCGAAGGCCTGGCCTAAGGATTTCCCGATGCCGTGATAGGTGCGAATTTCGGGGCCGAAGATGATGGGCCGGACTTTTTCGATGTCCGGGAAGCCTTTCTCGCCCAGGACGGCCTCATCGGCCTTGACGTCCAGGATCTCCCCGATGAACAGGGTGTGGAGGCCGATTTCCAGGGTGTGGATCACCCGGCACTCCAGGACCAGGGGAAATTCCGCCACGTAGGGGGCATCCACCAGGGTGGACGCCACCGGGGTGAGGCGGGCGCCGGCGAACTTGTTTACCTCTTTGCCCGTGGCCATGCCCAGGTAGTCGGCCTCCCGGACGTGGGTCTCGGAGGGCACGCTGATGGTAAAGGCCTGGTGCTGAATAATGTTGCCGTAGGAATAGGTGGCCTTGCGCAGGGACACGCCGATGGCCGGGGGCTTGGAGCAGCAGATGGAGGCCCAGGCCGCGGTCATGGCGTTGGGCTTGCCGTCTGGATCATAGGTCCCCACTACCCACACCGGGGTAGGGAAGGCCATGGTCCTGGGACCGATCGATTTTTTCATAAGAGTTTTCCTTTCAATTTTCTTGATTCATGATTGAGGTTATGATGTTGGGCTGTCATTCACTTTGAGTTTGCCGAGGGCCTTGGTTAATTGCAGCAAAACGCCGATCCCCTGGCGCGTGTCTTCATGGGTCAGGGCCGCCAGCGCCCCTAAGGGGCCAAGAGGTTGGGCCTCCTCCAGGTTCACCTCCAGGGGCAGATCCAAAAGCCGGTTGATGAACTGCACGGTTTCGGGCTGGGAGAGCTTTTTGAGGATACCCAGGATGAGAACGAAGCCTTCTCCCATGTCGGCAAATTCCTCCGGCCCATAATGGGACGCCACTTTGGCCCGGACTTCCAGCATGGCTTTGTAGGTGCGGAATACCCCTTGCCGTTCCAGGCCATCGAGATATTTGATCAGGTTCGGCACCGAGCTTTTCATCATGGGTTCCATGGCCTTCCACAGGTCGATGACGTTTTCCAATTGCTCCAGGGCATAGGTGATGTTCCTGACGCTGCGCAGGCTTCTCTTAAGCAAGGCAAAGAGGTCTTCCAACTGGAAGCCGAACTCAATCTCTCCCAGTTCCTGCATCATGATCCTGAAGGTCGAACCGACCAGGGGAGCCAAATCTTTCCTGAGTTCCGTCATGCCCTCCTGGGCTTTGACGAGAAGCTTCAACTGCTCCTCAACCCCGGCAAGCCGTGCCATTAAAAGCTCTTCGTTGCTCATGTGCTTTCCCCCGCTCAACCGTAAACGTGGTAGACATGCCCCAGCATCTTGCCGGCCATGAACATTTGGGGTTCCAGGGGAAGTTCCTGTCCCTTGAGCATCATATTGAAATAGACCCATTTAAACATCATCTTGCCCCAGTAATTGAAATGGCTTTCTTCCAGGAGGGTGAAGGGGCCCAACCCGGGGAAGGGGTATTTTCCCGGGAGCGGCTCCACCTGATAATTGAAATCGATGAGGCTGGCCTTTTCATAACCGGTGACAATGAAGCAGGTGGCATGGCCATCGTAAGCGGGGTTGGGCTCCTCGCCTTCGATTTCCCGGACCAGGTTCTCGACCACGATATCCGATTCATAATGAGCCACGGCGCCCGCCTTGGAGGTTGGCACATTGGTGGCATCGCCCACGACGTACATGTTGTCATAATCGAGGGCCCGCAAGGTTTGGGGGTGGGTATTGACGTAGCCCATGGGGTCGCCCAGGCCGCTGTCGATCATGATCTGGGCGCCAAAGTTGGGCGGCACGGCAACGAGAAGATCGTAGGGGACCTCATCACCCTTATGAGACTCGATGGTCTTCTTTCCGACGTTTACCTGGGCAATATCGAAGTTCGGGGTGATCTTGATGTTTTTCTGCTCACAGATTTTCCCTAATATCTCTGCGGCCACCGGTTTGGTAAAGGCGCCGGCTAACGGGGTGACCAGCTCGATTTCGATGTCTTTTCTTACCCCATTGACCGAGAAAAACCAGTCGGCCATGAAGATAAACTCCAGGGGCGCCACCGGGCATTTGATGGGCATCTCGGCAATATTGACCACGATGCGGCCTTTTTTAAAATACTTCCATCTCTTGTAAAGGGCCACGGCACCGTCCGGGGTATAAAAATCGTGGACGTCCCCCCGCAGATCGTCGGTCATCCCGTCCACTTCCTGGGGGGCAACCCGGCAACCCGTGCTCACCACGAGCCAGTCATAGCTATAGCGGCCTTTCTTGGTCTTGATCTCTTTTTTGACGGGATCAATTTCTGTTATCTCATCCAGGACAAAATTGATCCCCGGGGGGACAAAATCGATCTTGGGTTTGATGCAGTCTTCCAGGGTGTAAATTCCGAAAGGGATGAAGAGCCAGCCCGGTTGGTAATGGTGTTGCCAGTCTCTGTCGATGACGGTTATCTGCCACTCGGATTCCTCCAGTTTTTGGCGAATCTTGGTGGCGACCATAGTGCCACCAGCCCCATGACCGAGGATGACTAAATGTTTCACACGCGTACCTCGCTCTTATCAGTTAGCGGCCTGAGAGACGTTCGGGATGGTTTGAAGGTAAGAATGAACCAGGCTCAATTCAACGGATAAGAACGGAAAAATCAAAAAAGTAAGATGACTTATTAAATCCGGGGGAGGGTTGCCGGAAGCAGGCGGGCCAGCAAAAGGGGCAAGGCGCCGGGCGCCTTACCCCTCGGTTGGGCTGTTTCAATCAGAAAAGCTTCAGGCTTCCGGTTCCAGGATCAGGGCGTCGGCAATCACTTCCCAGATATATTTTACTTCGGCTGTCCAGCTTGAATTTCGGCTTCAGATTTTTCGATGATCTGGTCCCGGCAGTTGGAGCAGGCGCACACCACCAGGTCGGCGCCGGTGGCGACGATGTCGTCGGCCTTGAATTTGCCGTGCTCCGTCTTTTCCTTTTCATAAGGTCCGGGCCAGTTGCCGGCGCCGGCGCCGCAGCAGAAGGAGTCCATCCTGTTGTGGGGCAGTTCCACGAAGTCTTTCATGTCAAAGCAATAAGAGAGGATCTCCCGCATCTTGTCGAAGTTGGAGTCGTCCCCAAAGGCGTAGTAAGCGGCCCGGCCATGTTTACAGGAGTCATGCCAGGTGAAGGTGCGGCCGGCATGCACCGATTTGTCCACCTTGATGCGGCCTTCTTTGAGCCACTCCAGGAGCACATCGAAGAGGTAAACGTAGTTGTGGCCGGTTCCCGGGCCGAACTCGTCTTTAAAGTATTTGTCGAGGTTCATGCGGGTGCCCCAGGAGGAGCCGCCGCAGTCCGGCAGGATCATGGTCTTGGCCTTGAGGCGTTTCATGTTATCCAGTTTGCGCCGGGCAAACTCCTTGCTGGCCTCCCAGTCGCAGGTGAAGACGCCCCAGTCCACCGACTCCCAGTTGGTGGAGGAGGTGGTCCAGTCGACCTTGGCGGCATAAAAGACCTTCCACCACCACTTCATGTCGTCGGGCTCGGCGTAGGCTTCCTTGGAGTTCTGGTAGTGGATGTAATCCACCCCCACCTTGTCCACCGGGGTGACGAAGCCGGGGCAGTCCTCATCGGCCAGTTCCTCGCCCAACTCCTGGAGAAGTTCCACATAGTCGTCGGTGGGGATGCCCATGTTATTGCCGGTCTTGAGGCACATCTTGACGCCTTTGTCGAGGACGCCGGGGACCCGGTCCCGGGGCCGGGCCGCTTTGGCGGTATACCAGATATTGGTCAGATGGATGCCCATGGGACAGCCGTGCACGCAGCGATAACAGGCGGTGCAGGTCCACACGAAGCGGGTGTCGACGAGTTCCTGGTCCATGCCCAGGAGGGCCAGGCGAATGGCCTTGCGGCAGTCCAGGTTCTCATCTCTGGTGCTTTCCATGCCGGTCAAGGGACAGCCGCCGGAGCAGGTGCCGCAGGTATAGCAATAATTTGCATGAGCCGTGGGGACGACATCGGCAAATATGCTTTTTTTCCTTCTTTCCGCCAGATTGCTCAGGTCCAAAACATCCATCTCTGACCTCCTTTACCCCAAGGGGGTTTTCAACCATAGGTTCTGTATCTTTCACTTTATAAAATTTCGGCTGGAAAGAAAAGATTTTTTGACCGGAATCCATGAAATTGAGAACGACCGTTCTTCGGGGAGCCGGGAGAAAAAGGGCCCGGTGAACTGAGGGTTCACCGGGCCCAGGGTAAAGCTCATGTCGATGCCGGCCTGGAATCAGGCCGGGACGTTATTCCTCTTCTTCCAACTCGATGCCGTCCCGCTCAAACTGGGCGTCGCGTTCGGCGTGGGCCTTGTCGATCTCTTCCTCGCTCCAGGGCTCGAAGTCCAGGCAGAGGGACACCAGTTCCCAGAGGTACAGGGTCTCCTGGTAGTTGCCCATGTCCATGCGGCCTTCTTTGTGTTCCGGCCCAGAGCCTTCATGATCTGGTCCCGGCAGTTGTGGCAGGGGGCGATGACGAGCTCGGCGCCGGTATCCTTGATCTGGGCGGCCTTCATACTGCCGTAGGCCAGGCGCTCCTCGTCATAGGGCATGGCCCAGGCGCCGCCGCCGGCCCCGCAGCACAGGTTGTTCAGCGGATCGTCGCACATTTCCCGATAGAGGCTGGGGTCGATGCACTGCTGGGCGATCCAGCGGCTCTTCTCGCCGTTGTTAGGCTCATCATTATAAAGCAGCACGGACTTGCGGACGTAATTGCAAGGATCGTGGACCGTGTAGGTTTCGTGGATACTTATGGGTGTTGAGCTTTGATCCTGCCGGACTTGATGTACTCCTCCAGCAGATCCATGACGCTGACCACTTTGAATTCGTCGAAGACTTCGGGGAACCAATTTTTGAACCCGACCCGGGTTGCATAGTAGGCATGCCCTCATTCGGGGTACAAAATGGTTTTGGCCTTGAGTCGTCGGGCGTTCTCGATGACCCGGCCCACCTGCTCCTTCCAGGACGGGTCGTCGCCGGAGAACAGGCCCCAGTTGACCCCTTCCCAGTTGGTGGACGACACGGTCCAGTCTTCCTTGGCGGCGTAGAAGATCTTCCACCAGAACTTCATGTCGTCCGGCTCGCCGAAGGGCTCCTTGGAGTTGATGGTGACGATGATGTTGGCCCCTTCTTTGTCCACCGGCACGTAAAAGCCGGGGCAGGGCTGCTCTTCTTCGGTTTCCATCTCCACGCCCAGCTCGGCCAGCAGGAAGAGGAAGTCATCCTTGGGAATCCCCAGGTTGTTGCCGCGCTGGAGATTCATCATGGTGCCCTTGTGGATCGGTCCGGGCACCTTGTCCCGGTCCCGCAAGGTGCGGCAGGCCCGGAAGGTCTTCATCAGCTTGATGCCCATGGGGCACTGGTACTCGCAGCGGCCGCACAGGGTGCAGACCCAGGGCCACTTGGAATCAATGACCTCCTGCTCCAGGCCCAGGACAATGGCCCGGATGGCCTTCCGCGGGTCCCAGCCGGGAACCAGCCCGCTGGCGGGGCAACCTCCGGCACAGGTGCCACAGGTATAGCAGCGATCCGCCATCTCGGGAGCGAATCCCGATTTTGCGGTGCTTCCTGTCCACCTTGATTTCTTTCACGGCCTCTTCTGGCATTTTTCCTCCAAGTAAATTGTGATTAGTATAATCCGAATTGGTGCCAGGCCCGGGCTTGATCCGCCCTGGTTCTGATCGCCAGGTTAAAGACTTACCTTAATAATATGAGGCAGTTCTTCGCTTAGCCTCTTTTTCTTATATATAAAATTTTTGCCAAAAAATAAAGAGTTTTCTCTCCCTTCCCTTTGATTTTAGAGGCAGGGGCGCTCATGTCAAGAAGAAAATACTATTTTTCACATAAACCCTCCGGGGCTCCGAAGCGAGGGGAAATGAGCGGTTTCCTGGGGGGCAGCGCCGCGCTCATCCCGCAGGAGCGGTTTTTATCCGTGGCGCGGCTATTTTTTGTGGTATTTTAACTCATAGACCAGAGCTGTAGGGCGGGCATTGCCCGCCGTTGCCGAGGCGGCCACAGGCCGCCCTCTAGGGGCCGAGGAGGGTGAAAAGCTGACGATGTCCAATGAATTTGCGCCGCGCCTGGAAATATTGCAGAAACTGGCTGACCGTCTGGAACAACGGCAGGATGACTTGATGGAGGCGGAAGCCGAAGACATCGGCACTCCCCGTTCCGCCGTGACTATGGAAGTGACTATGGCGGTGGAACATCTTCGCACCATGGCCCAGGAGGTGCCGCTGGTGGCGGGCAAGGCCCCCTATGGCACCGTGGCCGCCATCCTGCCCTATGACGCGCCGCCGGTTATGGTGGGCCGGGTGGGGGGCGCCGCCGTCTTAGGGGGGAATCAGTTCCGGTTCAGTTGCTCCTCGCAGACGCCCTTAACGGCGCGCCTCTTCCAGGAAATCGTCGCGGGTCTGCCCGGCTTCACCGCGGTGGTGGGTATGGACAACCGGGAGTTCGGGCGGGCCTGCGTCGATGACCCCGCAGTCAGGGTCTTTTTCATCTCCGGCGGGGGTGAAGTGGGGGCCATCTACGAAAAGCAAGCCCACCACTTCGACAAGCTGTTTTTCGCCGGGCCCAGCGGCCTGCCGCCGGCGATTCTGTTCAAGGACGCGCCCCTGGAGGCGGCGGTGGGCTTCGTGGTGGGGCGGGCCTTCATCAACGGCGGCCAATACTGCACCACCCTGAAGCGGGCCTACATCCACCGGGAGATTTATGACCGGGTGAAAGAGATGATCCTGGACCGGATGCCGGAGGTCCGGGTAGGGGACCCCCGGGACCCCAAGACCAGGATCGGCCCCATCAAGGTGGAGCGCACCCGGAAGCTCCTGGACCGGGCCCTGGCGGAGTTTCAGGACCCCCACTTCCTGGTGCCGCCCCGTCGGGACGGGGAGTGGCAGGGTCCGTTTCTGGTGGAGACCTTGGCGCCCCCGGACACCGAGATGTTCGGCCCCTTCCTGGCCCTGGTGAAGGTTGAGAGCGACGAGGCCGCGGTGGCCCAGGTGCTCCCCAGCCGCTACCCCTTCCTGGTGGCCTGGTTCGGCTCCCCGCCGCCGGGGGCCCAGGAGGCCCTGACCGAAAAATTCGGCATGACCTACGACAACCCGAAGTTTATCTTCACTCCCCTGCGCCTGCCCTTCGGGGGCAAGGGCGAAAGCGGCTGGATCATCGAAAACCAGCGACGGCCGCCTGACCAAACGGGACGGGGCGTTTATCTATAGCGCCGAGCTGGTGCGGGGAAAGTGAGCAGTGAGCGGTGAGCCGTGAGCAGCATAGGGCGGCCTGAGGCTGTCAGGAGTTGGCTGAAGGCTGATTTATCGCTGCTGCCCAAAGTTCTCGCGGTCATGTCACCTGCTTCAAAAACCAAATCCCCCCTGACCCCCCTTGGTCAAAGGGGGGAACTACGAGGAATTGCTGTTGAAGTCCCCCTTTGGCAGAGGGGGATTTAGGGGAATCAGTTAGTGCAATGAATTTAGAGCAAAGGCTATACCTGAACGGATTCATGATGAGCGACGTCCACGCCCCATCAGATTGGCCCAAGACGTATATAGAGGCCGTCGCCATGCAGGAAGAACTGCGCCAGCGGGTGCGGTTGGTGCCTCTCCCGAGGCCGCCCCGGCTGGTGGCCGGGGCGGATGCCATCTGCGACCGGGCCGATCGGCGCATCTTCGGGGCCGTGGCGGTGTATACGTTATCCGGAATTGGAGTTGGTGGAGGAGGCGGGCGCGGCGGGGGAGTGTCCGTTTCCCTACCGCACGGGGCTGTTAAGTTTTCGGGAGGTGCCGATTCTGGCGGCGGCGCTGGCGCAGCTTCACGAGCGCCCGGACGTGGTCCTGGTGGACGGCCAGGGGCTGGCCCACCCCCGGGGTCTGGGGCTGGCCACGCATCTGGGGCTGGTGGCGGATATGCCCACCATCGGGGTGGCGAAAAGCCGTCTGGTGGGGGAAGGCATAGAGCCGGACCTGGCGGCCGGGTCATTATAGCCATTGATTTTGAAAGGAAAACAGGTGGGATTGATCCTGCGGACCCGACAGGGCATAAATCCCCTCTACCTCTCGCCCGGGCACCGTATCACCCTGCCGGAATGTCTGGAGATCACCCTGGGGTGCGTCACCAGCTACCGGCTCCCCCTGCCGGTGCGGCAGGCGGATCTTCTGAGCCGGCGCCTGCGAGCGGTTAGACCATGGGCCGGAAGCTCTGGGGCGCCCCGCTGGAGGCGATGGTGTTGAAGAGCTGCTTCCGATACAACGGGCAGACGTGATACTGAGAATTACCGCACCGCTGCTGGCCGGAATCCCATTCCCACCACAGACAATTCTTGCAAACTCCCCGCATCTCCTGGTTGAGACAGATTCGTCCCACATCCCCGAAATTGACCATCACCCGTTCCCCCCCGGGTCCCCTATCCGGAAGCACGCTGAAGTTACCTTGCTTCGCTCATCGAGACCTCTTAACCATACATAAACAAAAATCAAGGAAAATGCAAATATTTTCTTAGGCAAGCCTGGAGGGAGCCACCGGGCCGGGGGCAGGCGAGGGCAGGTGGCGGTGTCGGGGCTTTCCGGCTTAAAAAAAATCGCTTTTCTTAAAGACCAGGGGATGGCTCTGAGGGTGGAGGATTTTGGCTTCCACCACCTCGCCCACAAACAGGGTATGATCTCCCGCGGCGAAAGTGTGCACCAGCTTCAGATCCAGATAGGCATAGGCCTGGGGCAGGATCGGGGCGCCGGTGGCCGCCGGTGAGCTAATCGAGGCCGGCGAATTTGTCGACTCTTGCGGCCGCTCTTGAAGCCGAAGCGTTTGGCCAGTTCCGCCTGGTCGCTGGCCAGGACGTTGATGGCAAAGACGCCGCTTTCCTGGATCAGAGTGTGGGAATAGCGGGCCGGCGCGATGGAGACCATGACCAGCAGGGGCTTGAGGGAGACCTGGGAGACCCAGGCCGCGGTCATGCCGTTGACTTTATCGCCCACCCGGGTGGTGACCACGTAAACCCCGTGAACCAGGGCCGTAAAGGCTGCCTCTTGCATCACTATCCTCCTGTGGTTAGAGGAGGGGGTAGTCGGGGCTTCGGCCCTGGTGCGGCCGGGTAAGGGCGATGGTCGGTCAGCGGCGGCCCCAGTCTTCGCAGGCCAGAACTTCCCCACCCCCTGGTTCAGGCGGGCACACAGCCCCTTGTACTTATAGGACCAGGGCGGCAGGTGGAACAGACCTTCAGCGGACCGGGATTTCAGTTGGGCCGTCATGGATTTTGCTTAGCCTCTCTGTCCGGTTTCTAAGGTTAAGCGCCAGGTTTCCCTCTGCTGGCGGCGGAACCCCGTCAGGGGGCAAGGTAAGATGCCCCTCTTAGCCATGTTAATGTGTCTTCGGGCTTTGAGGTCAAGGGGAAATGGTCATAGCCCTGGCCGGAGATATCCACCTCTCCCGCCGGGGTTTCCAGGATGACCCGGTCCCCGGCGACGATGCGGCCCAGGGGCAGGGGCGCGGCCAGCCCGGCCCGGGAGAAGGCGGCGGGCCAGGCGTCCGGCCATCGCAGGCTTCGCGGTGAAGAGCAGGAGATAATCTTCCCCGCCGCTGAGGGCCAGGTCAGGGGGTCGCGGCCCAGATGCAGGGGCCGCGGCCGGCACCCGGGGAGAGATGGGGACCGCGGCGGCGGGGAGGCGGGCCCCGACGCCGCTGGCCCGGCAGATATGGTACAGGTCGGTGGCGACCCCGTCGGAGGTGTCGATGAGGGCCGTGGCCAGACCCTCTTGGGCCAGGAGGCGGCCGGCGGAGCTGGGGCCGGGGTCGGAGCTGCGCCTCAGTCAAGCCTGCGTTCAGGTCCGGGGCCAGCGTCAGACCCTGCCGCAGGATCTCCAGGCCGGCCGCGGCTTCCCCCAAAGGCCCGGTAACGAAGATCGAGGTCCCCGGACTTGAGCCCCGGCGCGCCGCAGCATCTGGGCGGCGGGGACTCGCCCGGTCAGGGTGACGGTCATGATCAGGCCTTCGGGAGAGGCCACGGTGTCGCCGCCGATCACGGCCACGCCGTATTCCCGGGCGGCCTGGGCCATACCGGCGGCAAAGTCCAGGGCCTCGCGGCGGTCCCGGTCCGGGGGCCAGCCCAGGGACAGCAGGGCCGCGCCGCGGGTACGCCCCCCATGGCGGCGATGTCGCTCAGGTTCACCGCCAGGGACTTCCAGCCCAACTGGGCCAGGGTGGTGTAGGCCAGATCGAAGTGGACCCCCTCCACCAGGGTGTCCACGGTCCACAGGAGATAATCGGGGCCGGGGATGTCAATGGCGGCGCAGTCGTCGCCGATCCCCAGAATGACCCCGGGCGGGGCGGGGCCGAACTCCTGGGCTCAGGGCCTTGATCAGGTCCCATTTCGCTTAGTGAGGGTGTCTGAGGGCGGCATTTCTTTATCGGTTTGAAAAGTTCAACGTTGAGACCTCGGTGAGAGGCCATTTTGTCATCCTGAGTGAAACGAAGGATCTCGTTTGTTACGCGTATTTATGAGATTCTTCGGTCGCTCCGCTCCCTCAGAATGACAAGCGGGGGAAATTTCGCAGGCCCATCAGGAATTTTCATAATTTACGGGGGCCCAGGTGCGACCGCCCCCAGTCCGGGCCGGGGCGGTTCCCGTTAATCCCGGCTCCTCAGCTTGGCCAGCAGCCGGAGCATCTCGAGATAGAGCCAGATCAGGGTGACCATCAGGCCGAAGGCCCCATACCATTCCATGTACTTGGGGGCCCCCTGGGCGGCGCCCTGCTCGATAAAATCGAAATCCAGCACCAGGTTCAAGGCCGCGATGATGACCACGAACAGGCTGAAGCCGATGCTGGCCCAACTGTTGCCGTACATCAGGGGCATCCGGATACCGAAAAATCCCAGGACCATGGTAAGGAGATAGAACAGGGCGATGCCCCCGGTGGCCGCCACCACTCCCAGCTTGAAGTTCTCGGTGGCCCGGATCAGCCGGGATTTGTAGGCCAGCAGCATGGCCAGGCAGGTGCCCAAGGTCAAGCCCGCGGCCTGGATGACGATGCCGGGGAATTGGGCCTCGAACAGGGCGGAGAGCGCCGCCGATGACCAGCCCTTCCAACAGGGCGTAGAGCGGCGCGGTGACGGGCGACCAGGTCTGCTTGAAGATGGTGACCAGGGCCACGATAAAGCCGCCGATGGCCCCCACCGCCACCCAGGGAGTTACCACCTGGGGATTCTTGGCCTGGTAGTACATGCTCCAGACCCAGGAGGCCGTCACCAGGACACAGCAGCAGGAGCAGGATCGCCTTATTGGCGGTTCCCTGGATGGTCATGGCCTCGTCGGCCCGGGCGACATGCCCGACCGCAGTAAAGGTATTGTCGCCCAGAGCCGGGTTGCCGGTCCTCATAGCTTTCCCTCCGAAATCATTGATGACTTCCAGTTTATCAGGATATCAGCGGTGGGGAAACAAAAAGGCTGACGGGGTTTTCATAGGAGGGGTGCAACCGAGTGCCGGGAGTGCCAGCCGCGTGGGCGCCCAGGCGTTTTGGCGCTGGCGGCGGGGGGGGGTCCCACCCCTGGCGGTGGGTCGGCCGTTGGGCCCGGGAAGAGTCAGGTTCAGGCCTGGCGACGGCCGCCAGGCCAGGCCCGCTCAGATGATGGCCTTGGGCTCGTCGCCGATGGTGTCGTAGTCGGTGACGCCCATGGGTTTGACAAAATAGGTCTGGCAGACGTAATCCAGTTCCTGGGAGGTGAGTTGGGGCTTCTGCTCCAGGAAGCGGGCCCGGTCAATCAGGTTTTCGACCAGGTCCCGAGGGTGGCAGGCGCAGAACGGCCGGGAAGAAATGACATAATAACGGGCCATCATGTCCCGGATGACTTCCGCATCAAAGTCGATCTGGCGAATCGCCGCAGACCCGGCGGAAGATCTCCAAATACTGATCGGGGGAGACGTAGCCGACAAAAATCTTATGGCGGATACGTCTGAGGAAGGCCTCATCCGCCAGGCTGTACGGGTTCAGGTTAGTGGAAAAAATGATGAGCTGGTCGAAAGGCACCCCGAACTGCTGGCCGGTGTGGAGGCAGCAGAAATCCTGCCGGGATTCCAGGGGATAAATCCAGCGGTTAAGCAATTGCCGGGGGGTAATTTTCTGGCGCCCGAAGTCGTCGATGATGAACACGCCGTTATTGGCCCGCATCTGGTGGGGGGCCTCATAAAACTTCAGATGAGGATTAAACCTCAGCTCCAGGGCATCTTCGGTCATTTCGCCCCCGGCGATGACGATGGGCCGCCGGCATAACACCCAGCGTTTATCGTGAGCCGGAGTTTCCGGGGTCGGGGGGATGGGCTGATGGTTGAGTTCATCGTACAGGCGGATAATCTGGCCGTAGACAAACAGGGCATGCGGAATGTAGACCGCATCCCTATAGGCATGGCCGACGCAACTGGCGATTACCGTTTTGCCATTGCCCGACGGACCGAAAAGGAAGATCGACCGGCCGCTGTTGATGGCCGGGCCGAGTTTCGTGATGAGGTGCTCCGGTACGACATAATCGGCAAACACGTCCTTGAGGTGGTCCTTCTCCACCTTGACCTGATTGATGGACTGGGCCTCCACCCAATCCCAGTAATCCTCCAAAGGCACCGGGGCCGGCCCTACATACCGGTTGGACTCCAGGCACTGCTCGGCATAGATTTTCCCGGCATCGGTCAGGGCATAGCGAAGATCAAGGGCCATTTGGGATGTTTGGTTCAGGGCATCCCGGGCTCTGACCTGGACATACGATCTGGCCCTTCAGGTAGGCGAAAAGATCGTCCACCATGCGCCGGGATATTTTTAAGTCGTGGGCCATCTCCTGGGAGGAGACGGAATCCCGGAATAAGCATTGCTTGAGCAGGAGTTGGATCAGCAGCCCTTTGGGCACCCCCAGGTCCTCAAAAGTCTCCGGCATGGGGGGGTAGGCGTAGACAAACTGGGCCAACACCTCGGGTTCCACCAGGTTGAGATCCAGGAGATGTTTGGCCAGGTAACCGCGGGATTTCTTCTGCCGGAACAAGGCGGGAGCCAACTGTTCGGGTTCAAGGACTCCGGCTTTAACTATGCGTTGAGCTAAGTTCATGGCAGTCGCGCCTCGGGAAATTCTCTATCAGGTCCTTACTATTAAGGTTTGTCGAGCTCTCGTTACCCTAAAATTACCGGGATGCGTCTCGGGACCCAGGCAAAAGTTTGCCGGCGGCCGGGAGGATGAGTTGAAAATCGCCTCGACTCACTTTTAAAACTCGGTTGGATTAACGCCTGCCTAAAAAATCACGCCGTTAAAGACGCCAGAGAGAGCGCCGCCGATGGCTCTTATGCCCCCAATCAGGGCTATGCCGAGGAGCGTCAAGATAAGGGCGTACTCCAGGGCGGCGGCTCCTGCCTCATCCCGGGTAAATCTGATAATCTGTTCCATAATGATCTCCTCCCCACCGGGGGTTAGTCGACTAAATTTTTGCGGCTTTGATAGTATTTTAGTTTCAGTGCCCATGGTTAGACTCAAATTTTCCGCGCTTCGGGGCTCCAGATCATGATCTGGAAGCTTGGGTAATGATCGCGTTCATCGGTGGAGGCTCTTCCTCCGAGGCCTCCCTGGGCCCCGCTTACGCTCACCCGGGGTAGCCGGGATTGCCTCACGAGCTTCAAGGCGATCTGCTCCAGCCCCACCATGGCTTTACTCTTCTTATGGTGGAGGGGGAAAGGCACCATTTGACTGATGGCCGCTTCAACCCCGGGATCAAAGAGGACTTGCCCCATAATGTCGGGCTGGATATTCAGGAAATCCCGACACACCGAGCGGATAATTTCGGGTGCCTTCAGGTCGGCATTGCTTCTGACCATATTGACCACCAGGAAGAGATGGAAATCCCATAGAGCCTGGGTCAACCGGGCATGTTTTTCCGGGTTGGCATCCTTAAAATGGTCCAGCAGGTCTTGAATGTTGCTAAAGTTATTCCCAGTCTCGGCGTCGCCTCCCTGATACAGGAGTTGGAGGATTTCATCATCCTTGGCGAAATCCCTGGATAACTTGCGGTACAGGGCGCTCTTGATGAAGCCATAAGCATTCTGGAGGGAGGTGGTCTGGGAGGTGAACATGGCAATCTTTCCACCGGAAAAGTTAAAAAAATCCAAGGTGTTGAAGGAGGTGCCGGCCCCCTGGTCAAACAGCACATATTGGGCCGGCAGATCTTCGATCTGCTGCAGCAGCCTGACTTTTTGCGAGAAGGTAGGGTTGGCCGCCCCCATCAGATCGTCGGCCCCGCAGATGAGACCGATACCCTCAACCGGGGTTTCAATGATGGTATCTTCCAACCGGGTCACTTTCTTGGTCAGGAAATGCTCCAAAGTGATATGAGGGTAACGGACCCCCATCAAGGTATGCAGATTGGCCCCGCCCAGGTCGCCGTCGATGAGGATGACCTTCTTACCCATGCGGGCCAGTGCGACCCCCAGTCCCAGGGTGACCAGGCTTTTGCCGATACCCCCTTTGCCGCCGCCGATACTCCACAGCTTGATTCTGCTTAAGTTAGTCGGCATGACCTATTCTCCATAAACCTCAAAGGGTTTTGCCCATTTGGTCACCGGAAGCCCGGTTTAGCCAGAGAGGCCAGATAATCTTCCAGCCAATCCCCAGGCTGCCAAGCAACCAGAGGGCCCAACCGCACATCTTGTAAGTGGGGGAACCGGTAAACTGGAGCACCAAGCCTCCCACCAACAACACCAGCCCGGCGATATAACAGCGGTGCATCAGAGGCGATTGCCCAGGAATCTTCCGGACCTGGTCATACCTGTCCCAGAGACCCTTGATATCCTCTGAGGTGTGGGTAAGGAGGCTGTTCAACTGTCGGAGAGCCTCGCCGGAAGGTTTAATCAAGTGCATTCCCAGAGACAAAGGTGGCTGGCCATAGCCGCCGGCCTTGGTCCAGGCTATTTTGGCTTTGATAGCGGCAAGTTCCTGGCCATCAGGGTTTTTGACCCGGAGGACGCAACCTTTGCCGCGGTAACTATCCCAGTTGGCAATGCCCCAGGGGTTGGTCACCGCCAGGGTAACCCCTCCCATGGACAGGTTCTGGATAAGGACGGGTAAACGCTGAGGGGTCGGGTCCTCCTGGCCGGCAATCTCCAACTCGAGGCCAGGGTGTCCGACGCTGCCTACCTCCGGTTTGCGGTGACCCAAAGTCATGCCTTCCTCCTTTATGCCGGTTTTACCGCCGGCACCTGAATGTCACAGGAAAGGGTACTAACCCCGGGGAATTTGCCCGCCAGTTCCCCAACCGGCGGTCGATGCATTCCCCGATCACGCTTCACCCCGCATCCGGAAAAACTCCCGGGCCATGATGCCGGCCCGGTCCAACTTTTCACGGAAGGGGAGGGCGGCATTTTCCGGGTCGATGCTGACATAGTTCTTGAGACAGAAGACCACCATCTGGACTTTGTTCTGGTCACCGGCCAGGTCGGGGTTAAGATTCAGGAAATCACCGGCTGCCATCTGAATTTCCTGGATTTGCTGTTTTTTGTAATTATTTTGGCCAACTACGGCATCCCAATTGAATTCAACGGTGGCGCCCGTCCCCTTTTGCCCCTGCTCAGGGGGACAGGGGGAGGACCCGGCGAAATACTTTTCCCACTGGGTTACCAGGTCATCAATTTCCCCGGCCTGGTGACGCACACCCGTCAGCATCGCTTCGTAGCGGCAGCTCTCCATGATGACCTTTTCCCCCAGTCCGGCCAACAACTGAAAGAACTGCCCCGAAACCGACTGGTCAAAATTCGCAGGAGATCCCGCCCTCTGAACTCCCGGATCGGTCACGCCTTGACCGGAGACCATATCCAGGAGGCCCTGGGCCGACTGGGTGGTCGGGGAGGCAGTCTCCACGCTCTGGGCCGGTTTATCCGGCCAGGTCTCCCCCTCTATCCTGGCCGGCAGTCCCGGCACCGAGGCCTTGGTGACAAATTCCTGGAGATACTCCCGCTTTTCCGGGTCCTGGCGGGCCTCACCGTGGGGGGCGTGCCACAACAGGCCGAACAGCAAAGCCGGGTCTCTGAACCCCAGCCCCAGGGCGGTGTTGATGATTCCCTGATAGTATCCAGCCTGAGAGGCGGGGGGCACCAGCAGGGCCTTCAACAGGGAACCGTAAGGAGCGATCGTCCGATAGACGTCTTCCCAGGACTGCACCTCGGGGTTCACCATGGCGGCGGGGATAAGCTCTTTGAGAAATTGCCAGACTGCCGGTTTGGGCGGCTGGGGCGGCGCTTCCCAGGGCGGCTGGAGCCAGCGCCAGGGTTCCCGGGCCTGGGGCTCCAGGGAGGGCGGCACCAGCACCAGGCCCCCCTCGCCATAGATCAGCACCTGGGGCGCCAGAAAGAAAGAAGGCGGCGTTTGCACCTCCGGCGGCAGGGCATAGTAGTGTTGCTCCCGGCTCCCGCCCATTTCGGCGACGCAGGCGGCGCGCCATCCTCCATACTGGTCCAACGAGAGGGCCCCTTCGCCTTTGTTCACTTCCAGCACCAGGAGATTGGAGGCCTTGCCCGTGCGGATGCCGATATTGATCTGGCCCTGCTCCGCACCCATCTCGGAGAGTTGCTTGGACCACAACTCCGCCGGCTGACTGAGGTCCAATTCCAGGGGGCTGCCTTCCGGCGACTTCATCCCCACCAGGACCCAGCCCAATTGCTGGTAGTGCGGCGCGTAGGTCACCAGGAGGTCCTTGAGGTCCAGGTTCTCCTTCAGATTGAAGATGCGCCCGATTTCTTCCTGGCCGACCCTGACGGAAAAATCCTTGGAAGCCAATTGTCAGTCCTTGCAATAAAGAGATGGAGCCAGGAGGATGATCTGGCGGAACGTGGCTGGTTTGTTTGAGAACAAGACACCTGCACCAGCGCCACCGGACCAACTCGGCTCAGATTCCCAGACCGCCAAGCCCGACCCCGGAATTGGGCAGACTTGAAGGCTTTGACGATATTTTTAATAGAGAGAGAGCTTTTCAGCAATCAGGACAACCCTGATTATCGGATTCTATTTCCCCTATTTCCCGGAGATATTTTGGCCAAATTGCGCAGGCCAGGGCAAGACCGGTGGGAGAACTCAGATTGGGGGTAAGCCCGGGGCTGGAGGCGCAGCGGCCAGGGCAACCAGGCCAGGCGGGCCACCCGGGAAGCGGACTGAAAAGAGGAAATTCTGCAGTACGGGAGTTTTTTAACAGGTAAGCGGGGAAATACCCCTAAGCTTGCCGGTCCAGATACGATAAGACAACGGTCATAACAACCGTTCCGAGCAACATCCAGATTGGCCCAAACAACCAGAGGAACAGCAACACACTGAAGTAATACCCCCGCATGCCCATGGTGTAATGCATCATGCCGCGGTTGAGGATTTCAGTTATGTACCCGGAGGTTATTTTGTGAGCCAAGTTAAACGGGACGTTAATCATAAAATTAACGTGGTTCAAATAGCGGATAGACAGGCAGAAGCTAAAGAAAATGAAAAAGAAATCGATAATCAGGATCATCAATTTAAATAACCACAGGACCCGGTGTTCCCTGACCAATTCATTGAGACTGGGGGTGATCTCCGCCATTTTTTGCGGACTGGCGGCCACGCTGAGCAGCCCCAGGCAGATCAGGATGCCGGTGGAGGCCAGGAAACTGGCCGCCATCGTCCAGTTGCGCAGGGTCTGGACCGCCAGGATATCCCGCTGTTCCTCCATGATGGACTCCACCCAGTGGCCCCGCAGGTGGTTGGTAATGCCCACCGAGGTGGTCATGGGTTTTGCGGTATATCCGGTAGATCCACCGGGCATGGTAAATTGCCAGGATGAGAAAGGAAGCGGCGGTGAGGTAAAATCTCCCCCTGGGCTGAGTGCAGGCATGGCTTGTCCTTGCTGTGGACCCTCAGGAGCGGTCTCAATGAGGCCAGTTTACCCCAAGTTGCACCCGAAAGGTAAGGCTAAATGCCCTAAAAGGGCAAATAAATTAGGGTTGGTCCGTCCGGGAGGCAGGAGGGGTTTTCACCGGCATCGCGCCGCTTGCCGACCTCGTGCTCAGTCAGGCGCCGGGGTGATTGCAATTTCCCAAATATCAAGTATATAAAGACCAGGTTGTTGTTTTTTAGACCGAGGACATGTCTTATAAATCACCATGGTAATAGAACAACAACCAGGAAAAGCAACCACGTAAAGCAACCTGGGAGGAGCGCTCTCGATGGCCATCACTGATTCTGCGCCTGCACCTAACTTTATTCACCATATTATTGATGAAGATTTGAAAAACGGGAAAAATGACGGCCGGGTGATCACCCGCTTTCCCCCGGAGCCCAACGGCTACCTCCACATCGGCCACGCCAAGTCCATCTGCCTCAATTTCGGCCTGGCCGCCGATTACCACGGGGTCTGCAACCTCCGGTTCGATGACACCAACCCCAGCAAAGAAGAAGTGGAGTATGTGGATTCCATCATGGCCGACGTCCGCTGGGTGGGGTTCGACTGGGGGGACCGGCTGTTTTTCGCCTCGGACTATTTTGAGCAGTTGTATGAGTATGCCCTGCATCTGATCAAGACCGGCAAGGCCTATGTCTGCGACTTGAGCGCGGAGGAGGTCCGGGAGTACCGGGGCACCCTGACGGAACCGGGGAGGACAGCCCTTACCGCAACCGGTCCGTGGCAGAGAACCTGGACCTGTTTCAGCGGATGCGGGCCGGGGAGTTTCCTGACGGCGCCCGGACCCTCCGGGCCAAGATCGACATGGCCTCCCCCAACCTGAATCTGCGGGACCCGGTCCTGTACCGCATCAAGCACGAGAGCCATCACCGCACCGGCGACGCCTGGTGCATCTATCCCATGTACGATTACGCCCATCCCCTGTCCGACGCCCTGGAGGGCATCACCCATTCCATCTGCACCATGGAGTACGAGGACCACCGGGTCCTGTACGACTGGGCCATGGACAACTGCCCGGTGCCGTTTCAGCCCCGCCAGTATGAGTTCGCCCGCCTCAACCTCTCCTATACGGTCATGAGCAAGCGCAAGCTCCTGCAACTGGTGAATGAGAGGCACGTCGGCGGCTGGGATGACCCCCGCATGCCCACCCTGGCGGGGATGCGGCGCCGGGGCTACACCCCGGAGGCCATCCGCACCTTCTGCGAGCGCATCGGGGTGGGGAAGCGGGAAAACCTGGTGGACCTGGCCCTGCTGGAATTCTGCGTGCGGGAAGACTTGAACTACCGGGCGCCCCGGGTCATGGGGGTGCTGCAGGCCCCTCAAGGTGGTCCTGGTCAACTACCCGGAAGGCCAGGAGGAGGAGTTGGAGGCCGTGAACAACCCCGAGGACCCGAGTCAGGGCACCCGGAAGGTGCCTTTTTCCCGGGAGCTCTACCTGGAGACGGGAGGACTTCATGGAGGACCCGCCCAAGAAGTTCTACCGCCTGGCCCCCGGGCGGGAGGTGCGGCTGCGCTACGCCTACTTCATCAAGTGCCAGGAGGTGGTCAAGGACCCGGTAACCGGCGAGGTGGTGGAACTGCGCTGCACCTATGACCCGGACACCCGGGGCGGCTACGCCCCGGACGGGCGCCAGGTCAAGGCCACCCTCCACTGGGTGTCGGCGGCCCACGCGGTCCGCGCCGAGGTGCGCCTCTATGACCGCCTCTTCACCCAACCCGTGCCCGGCGAGGAGCACGGCGGCGATTTCAAGGCCGATCTCAACCCGGCGTCGCTGACGGTTCTGACCTCCTGCCGCCTGGAGCCGAGCCTGGCCCAGGCTGCGCCCGGGAGCTTCTACCAGTTCGAGCGCCAGGGTTATTTCTGCGTGGATGGGAAGGACAGCATCCCCGGGGCCCCGGTCTTCAACCGGACGGTGACCCTGAAAGACCCCTGGGCCAAGCTTCAGCAGGCGCAGAAAAAATAGCCTTACCAGGCGACCGGCGATGGCGTTAAACCTGGCAGGGCCGTTCGGTCCTGCCTTTTTGTCGGCCTGAATCAGATCGGCCCAGGGATAATCTCCCGGCTACCCCCGGGGCCAGACGGCCCGGGTATTCATCATTAAAGGGAGTTATGCCGATAAAAATTCTCAGGCCGCTGAGCTTTTTTCCGCCACCGTCAAGTACGGTTCACTGCCAACCTAAGGGAGGGGCCGCCGGAAACAGCATCCCGGTAAAGTTTTTTGCACGAATGGTGAGCTTTTTCATGCTATGATTTCGCCACTTAACCCGGGAGACGGGTCTTGACCCTCGCCCCCCCCGGCGGGGGGATGCTAATCTGCGCCTGGACGTGGCAGTTAAGGGATCAAAGGAATGACCAGGAAGTCAGGCGACCGGCCTCTAGATGAGTTGGAACGGCGGTTTCAGGCGCTCCGGGACCAGGTGGGCGCGCTCCCCGAGGCCGGCCGGCCCGGGTTGAAGACCGCTCTCCAGGAGGTTTCCCAGGCCATCGCCGCCCTGCGGACGGCCGGAGGGTGCTCTCCGGCAGAGGCTCCTGACTGCCCGGCCGCGGCAGATTCCCCGGCGCCCGCCGACGCCATTCTGCGCCACGTCTTCAGCGCCATTCCGGATATGCTCGCCGTCATCGACCGAGACTTCAACCTCATCATGACCAACTGGCACGAGTCCGCCATGGTGCCAGAGGGGGCCCGGCCGGGCCGGCCCAAGTGCTACCGGGTTTTTCATCACCGGGAGCGCCCCTGCAAAGGCTGCCACGTCCACAAGGTCTTCGCCAGCGGTAAACCTCAGAAGACCGAAAAGATCAATCTTCTGGACGGCAAAACCCGGGAATTCAGCGCCTTTCCCGTCCTGAGTAAATCCGGGCAGGTGATCCTGGCGGCGGAGCACGTGCGGGACGTCACCGGGCGCCACCAGGCGGCCAAGGCCCTCAAGGAGAGCGAAGAACGCTTCCGGGCCATCTTCGAGGCGGCGCAGGACGCTATCTTCATCAAAGACCGATCCCTCCACTATACCCAGGTCAACCCCGCGATGGAACGCCTCTTTGACCGGCCCGCGGCCGACCTCATCGGCAAGACCGACAAGGACCTGTTCGGGGCCGCAAGCGGAGCTCAGATCCGGGCCGATGACCGGCGGGTGCTCGGAGGCGACGTGGTTGTCGGGGCCAATACCAGGCTGGTCCGGGGGGAGTCCAAGACCTTCCACGTGATCAAGGTGCCCCTGCACGACGACGCCGGACAGGTCATGGGGGTATGCGGCATCGCCCGGGACATCACCGAGTTGAAACAGGTGGAAGTGGCCCTCAGGGAGAGCGAAGAGCGCTTTAAACTGCTCTTTGCCTATGCCCCGGACGCCTATTATCTCATGGATTTGCAGGGAAATTTTCTGGATGTCAATCGGGCCGCAGAGGAAATTTCCGGCTATGGCCGGGAGGAGTTAATCGGCAAAAATTATCAGGCTCTTCCCCTTTTTGACAAACAGCAAAATTCGCTGGTAGCCGCCCTCCTCCAACAAGGGGTTGACGGCGGAATTTTAGGGCCGGTGGAACTCAATCTGAAGCGCAAAGATGAGGGGAACGTCATCATCGAGGCCAAGGGCCTGGCGCTGCATAGGGAGGGGGAGAGCCTGCTGCTGGGCATCGCCCGGGATATCACGGCCCGAAAGCGGGCGGAAGCGGCCCTGCGGGAGTCGGAAGAAAGATACAGGGTGGTGTTCGAGGGAAGCACGCATGGCATACTGGCAGTGGATATGGAAACGGGGCGGTTTGGATATGCCAACCCATCCATCTGCCGGATGCTCGGATATTCAGAGAAAGAGTTGCTGCAGTTGGATATAGCGGACCTTCACCCAAAGGACTCTCTGGACCAGGTGATGGTCGAGTTCGAGTCTCTGGCTCGTAATGAGAAGAACCTGGCTGTGGCGATTCCGTGCCGGCGGAAAGACGGCACCGTCTTCTATGCTGACGTCGCCAGTGCTCAAAGCCTCATCCAGGGGCGGAGATACGCCGTGGGCTTCTTCATGGACGTGACTGAACGCCGGCGGGCAGAAGAGGAGTTAGTCAGTAATCATGCGGAGTTACAGGAGACCACCCAGCGCCTGGAGCAGTCCAGGAACATACTGCAATTGGTATTAGAATCGATACCCGTAAGGGTTTTCTGGAAGGACGCTGATCTCCGCTACCTGGGCTGCAATGCCCTGTTCGCCCTGGATGCAGGCCTTGATCATCCGGAGCAGCTCCTGGGCCAGGACGACTTTGCCATGATCTGGCGGGAACAGGCCGAGGTCTACAGAATGGATGACCGCCAGGTCATGGAATCCCGGCGCCCCAAAATAAACCTGGTCGAGCCGCAAACCACCCCGGATGGGGGCAAAATCTGGCTGAAGACCAGCAAAGTCCCGCTGCAAATGCCCAACGGCGAGGTTTTTGGGGTCCTGGGACTCTATGAAGATATTACCGCCCACAAACAGGCCGAGGAAGCCCTGAAGGAGAGGGAAGCCACCTTGCGGACCCTCATCGAGGCCAACCCGGAGTCTTTGTTGCTGCTGGACACCCGGGGGGTGATTCTGGCGGCCAACCGGGTGGCGGCGCAGAGGTTCGATAAAACCCTGGAAGAGATCATCGGGACCGATGCCTTTGCCCTGGTCCCCGCCGAGGTCGGCCGGAAACGGTTCGAGATTTTCCAGCGGGTGGTTGCCAACGGCACCCCGGCGCGGTTTGAAGACGTCAGGGGAGATTTTCACCTGGATATCTCCATGACCCCCATTTTTGACCAGGGCAAGGTGGTGCAGGTGGCGGTTTTAGGGGTTGACGTTACACTGAGGAAACTGGCGGCGGCGGCCCTGCGGGAGAGCGAAGCGCGCTTCCGGGCCATCTTCGACTATACCCTGGTGGGGGTCAGCATGTCCGATCTCACGGGCCGGATACTGCAGTCCAATCAAGCCCTGCAGCAGATGTTGGGCTACTCCGCCGAGGAGCTCCGGGGCATGTCTTTCCAGGAGATCACCCACCCTGAGGACTTCGGGAAAACTTTGCGGTCGCGGGAGGAACTGCTGGCAGGCAAAGGTCAGCACTTCTCCATGGAGAAGCGCTATCTGAGGAAAGATGGGAAAATTCTCTGGGCTCATGTGATGGTGGCATTGCTGCGGGATCACCGGGGAGAACCCCAGTATCTGCTCGCCACGATCATCGACCGTACCGCCTGGAAACTGGCGGAAGCGGCTCTGAGGGAGAGCGAGCACCGGTTCCGCCTCATGGCCGAGACCATCCAGGATGTCTTTTGGATAGCCACCCCCGCAATCGACCGGGTCATCTACGCCAGTCCAGCCTATGAGAAGGTCTGGGGATATAGCTGCCAAGAACTCTATGACCATCCTCGACGCTTTGTGGAGAGCATCCACCCGGAGGACCGGGACCGGGCTTTCGCCGTGATTGCCCAGGCCCGGGAACAAGGCAGTCCCTCGGACCACGAATACCGCATTATCAAGCCGGACGGGGCGGTGCGTTGGATCCACGACCGGGGATATCCGGTCCGGGACAGCCAGGGCTATCCCATCCTGTTCACCGGGGTGGCCAGGGACATTACAGAGGGCAAGGCCCTGGAACAGCAGCTTCTCCAGGCCCAGAAGATGGAAGCGGTGGGCCGGCTGGCCGGAGGCATCGCCCACGACTTCAACAATCTCCTGATGGCCATCATGGGCTACGGCGAACTCATGCGGTCCAAGGTCCTGAAAGACGACCCGCTTTACGGCCACCTGGAAAATATCCTGAAGGCCGGCGACCGGGCAGCGGCCCTGACCCAGCAGTTGCTGACCTTCAGTCGCCAGAAGATCATCCACCCCCAGGTGGTTGACCTCAACCAAGTGGTCCTGGATCTGGAGCCGATGCTGCGGCGACTCATCGGCGAGGACCTCGACCTGGAAGTCGTTACTGACGGGAGACTGGGAGCCGTGAAGGCGGACCCCGGCCAGTTGGGCCAGATCGTCATGAACCTGGTGGTTAACGCCCGGGACGCCATGCCCCAGGGCGGACGGCTCACTCTGAAGACCGCGCCGGTAGATTTTCCGGTGGGCTGCCACAACAGGTTCGGACTGACGCCGCCGGGAGCTTACGTGAGGCTGGAGGTGCGAGATACCGGCGTGGGCATGGATGAGGCCACCCAGTCCCATGTTTTCGAGCCCTTCTTTACCACCAAGGAGCCGGGCAAGGGTACGGGCCTGGGACTGTCCACCGTGTATGGTATCGTCAAGCAAAGCGGCGGTTACCTCGATCTGGAAAGCTCCCCAGGAGACGGCAGCACCTTCATCATCTATTTGCCCCGGCTGGAGGGGAGGGTAGAACCGCCCACGGCGAAGCCCCCCATCACCGCGAGCTTCCGGGGGGAGGAAACGGTGCTGTTGGTGGAAGACGAGGACGCGCTCCGGAGTTTGCTGGCCAAGTTCATGCGGCTCTATGGCTACACGGTGCTGGAGGCCCGCCACGGCGGTGAGGCCCTGTTGACCTGTGAGCGGCACCAGGGTCCGATCCACCTGATGGTGACCGATGTGGTGATGCCCCAGATGAGCGGCCGGGAACTGGCCGACCGCCTCACCCCGCTGCGCCCGGAAATGCAAATCATCTACATGTCGGGCTATACCGAAGACGCCCTGGTCCAACACGGCGTGGCCGATCTATCGGTGGCTTTTCTCCAGAAGCCCTTTAAGCCCATAGAACTGGCGCGCCGGGTGCGGGCCGTGCTCCATCCTCCCGCGAGCCGGTAGCGGTTGCCGCCGGCCGGTCAAAATTCCCTCGCGCCATTTTCCCCGTTTGTCCCAAACCTTAAGCTATTTCCCCGGGCCCGGGCCGCACGGTTTTCCGGCCCCGGAGCTTTCTTCCGACCCGGCAGTCTGATAGGATAAAAAGGATGCTTGAGGACGGGGCCGTCGGGGAGAATTTGCTGGCAACGCCCCCAGACAAGGTTTTTTATTGACGCTATGGCCGGATGGCTTCTCACTTGCAATGATGCACCGGCCGCCAGGCCGAGGGCCGGAAGCAGCCGTGCCTGAGCCTTGGCCCAGCCGTAACTTTTGAAAAGTTCATGATGGGCAGATCCCTGATCTTGAACTTTGAACCTTGAACTTTTTAGGCCAGAACTGAGAGAGATGGGCAGCCATGGTAGACAAGCTGGTATTTAGCAAGATCCTGGTGGCCAACCGGGGCGAGATCGCGGTGCGGATCATGCGGAGCGCCCAGGAATTGGGCCTCAAGGTGGTGGCCATCTACGAGGAGACCGACAAGGACGCCTACCACATCATGCGGGCCGATGAGGCGGTCTGCATCGGGTCCGGTCCCCGGAAAGACTACCTCAATATCGACAAGATCATTGCCGCGGCCCAGCAGACCGGGGCCCAGGCTATCCATCCCGGCTACGGCTTTCTGGCGGAAAACCCTGATTTCCCCGAAGCCTGCACCAATGCGGGCCTGGTGTTTATCGGGCCGCCGCCGGAGGTCATCCGGAACCTGGGCAGCAAGGTCATTGCCCGGAAAATCGCCCAGGCCACCGGGGTCCGGGTCATTCCGGCCACCGAGGTGCTGGCCCCGGGGACCCCGGGAGAAGAGGCCGCCCTGAAGTTCGCGGCGACCACACGGCTACCCCGTCATGATCAAGGCGGTTTCGGGCGGCGGCGGCCGGGGCATTCGCCAGGTGGAGGATAACGAGCAGTCTGCTGTCCGGGCTCAAGCGCTCCCGCTCCGAGGCCCTGATGTCCTTCGGGGACGACAACATCTACCTGGAAAAATGCGTGGGCCGGCCCCGGCACGTGGAGGTCCAGATCCTGGCCGATTCCTATGGCAACGTGGTGCACCTGGGGACCCGCAACTGCTCTATTCAACGCCGCCACCAGAAACTCGTGGAGATCGCCCCGGCCGGCCTGGACCCGGCTTTGACCGGGGAAATCTGCGACGCGGCGGTGCGGGTCGTCCGGGCCGCCAAGTATCTCAGCGCCGGGACCGTGGAATTTCTGGTGGAGCCCGACGGCACCTATTACTTCCTCGAAGTCAATACCCGCCTGCAGGTGGAGCATACCGTCACCGAGGTGGTGACCGGCATCGACATCGTCCGGGAGCAGCTCTTGATCGCCATGGGCGAACCCATCAGCTTTTCCCAGGACCAGCTGGTGGAGCGCGGCTTCGCCATCGAGCTGCAGGATCAATGCCGAGGACCCCAAAAACGACTTTCTGGCCAGCCCCGGGGTGATCCAGGTCTACCGGTCCTCCGGCGGCCACGGCGTCCGGCTGGACGGCGCCATCTACCAGGGGTATAAAATCACGCCGTATTACGACTCTTTGATCGTCAAACTCACGGTGTACGGCTTCACCTGGCGGGAGGCGGTGGACCGGATGGCCCGGGCCCTCAACGGGTTCCTCATCATCGGGGTGAAGACCACCATTCCGTATTTTCAGCAAATTGTCAAAGAGCCGGATTTTATCCGGATGCAGCTGGACACCGCCTATATCGATGACCACCCCCAACTCATGGATTACCGGGAGCAGGAGCGGGAGGTGGAGAAGCTGGCCCGCCTCATCGCCGAAATCAATGCCCATGAGAAGAATCCCTATACGCAGTGAGGCTCCCGGCCGGTACGTTTTATCTGCCTCCTGCATGGACCTTGGCCCACTCGTAACTTAGGAAAAGGGCGCCCTTCCTGCCCGCCGCGGGTGGCAGTGCGTACCCTCCATCAGCCTTGAACTTTGAACCTTGAACGTTGAACTTTCAGGACAGGGGAAAGAACCATGCAGGGACGAATTTTCCGGGGAATGAGCCCCACCGAGATTCTCGAGGTGCTGCGGGAGTCCGAGGGGTACTACCTGTGCAACAACGAGCGGGATGTGTCCCAATCGGACTTCAAAAACCGGCTCATGCCCATGACCACGGTGCGGGTGGCGCCGTACCGGGAAGCCGCCGGGTTCTTTTCAGTGGAGGTGAGCGGCGGCGCTTCCGTCCACGTGGACCTGATGCGCAAACAGGTGAACCCCTTCGAACGGCTGCGGATCACCCGGAAGGCCATGCCCAAGACCCTGCTGCAAACCGTGTGCCGGGGCTCCAGCCTGTTCGGCTACCGCCATTATCCCGAAAACGTCATCCGGTCTGGCGGTGCGGGAATTCGCCCAGTATGTGGATGTCTGGCGGGTCTACGATTTTCTCAATCACGTGCCCAACCTGGTCCCGGTGATGGAAGAGGTGCAGAAGGCGGCCCGTCTCCTCATGCCCAGCATCTGCTTCTCCACCGGGCCGGAGCACACCGACCGGTATTATGTGGACAAGGTCAAGGAGATCCTTTGCGGTCACCGGGTCCCGACGTCATCATCTCCATCAAGAATTATGCCGGCCTGGGGACCCCCAAGCGCATCGCCAATCTGGTGGAGTCCATCTGTGCGGCCTTCCCGGGCCTGGTGCTCCACTACCACGGCTGCAACACCGACGGCAACGACATCGGGCGCATGAGCGCCGCGGTCCTGGCCGGGGCCAAGATCGTGCGACGTGGCGGACCACGGCTATGGGGCGATCTATGGCCAGGCCCCGGCCCTCACCTTGATTCAGGCCCTGGAGGACTACGGCAAAAAAGCCGTGGGGGTGGATATCCCGGCGCTCATCAAGTCCTCGGATCTCCTGCGCCAGGAGCGGAAGATCTATGAGACGTTCGAGAGCCCCTTCAGGGGGCACGACCCCACCGTGGCGGCCTACAAGCTCACCGGCGGCGCGGTGGGCAGCGCCTTTGAACAGGCGGACAAGGGGGGATTTCTGGACCGCATGCCGGAAATCCTCACGGAAATGGCCCGGGTCCAGGTGGAACTGGGGAACTGGTGGTCCGTGACCCCGGGCTCCCAGATCATCTGGACCACCGCGGTCAACAACGTCCTCCATGGGCGTTACGAACGGCCCTCCCTGGACCTCAAGAACCTCCTGCTGGGCCGCTACGGGCCCCTGCCATTTTTTAAGCCCGAGGCCTGGATCTACGAAAAAGTGCTGGAATATCAGCGCTACGACGGCAAGAAATGGCCGCGAGATCCTGGCGGCGGAGGGGGGGATGCAGAAGTCCGGGGATGCCGACCTCTATCTGGAGCGCCGACGCCTGGAAGCAGAACTGGACCGGCCGGCCTCCGATGAAGACCTGGTGCTCTACCTCCTGTTTCCCTTCGACGCCCTGTCATTTTTCAAGTTTCAGGCCCAATACGGCAAGACCTGGCTGCTGCCGCCGGAGGTCTGGTTCCGCCGCGGCGGCTTCAAGGACGGCGAGTGCATCACCTTCCCGGACGAATCCGGGGTGCCCCACTACATCGAGGTGATCTCCACCCGCCGGGAAGGGGCCAACGTCATCACCACCCTGGTGGTGGACTACAGTTTTCAAACTTTCAGCGTCCAGGTGGAAGGCCCGCATAAAGGCGCGGCCAGCGGCTGAGGCCCCGGAGTCGCCCCCGGTCCCCGGCCGGCGGGATGCGCTTCGCTTTCCCGCCCTACGGGCTTTTTCGCCCTACCGGCCCGCATACAAAAGGGTGGTCTGCCAAGCATCAGGCAAAAATTTGGTTTTTTAGTGAAGGTTATGCTACCATGCGGTTAATAAGAGGATTTGTCTCCCAAGACGGAAGCGGGGATTTTACTTTGGTAACGCGGTTCCCCAGCCCTTTTTTGCCGGCGGTGGCCAGGTCGCCGCATAGTCTTGGTTAATAAGGTCATGGATACAAACAGAAAATCAGCAGACTTTGTGGTCCGGTTATTGTCGGTGGCATTAATTATCATCGTTGGCATGACTGGATTTGAATTTTTTAAAAACTTACTTTTCCCCAATTCATCTCTTTGGGATTCTCATATCATTACGATTATCTTCAGCAGTGTTATTGGTACCGTGGTTGCGTATTTTATATTAGCTCAATATTTTAAACTATTGGATCAGCTTAATCAAAATATCGTCGATCGCCAACAATCTGAACAAGCTTTAATAAATGGATACACCTACCTGGTTAATGAACAAACCGCCAATCTTGCCAAAGCCGATGCAGCATTGCGATCTGAATTTTTGGAACACCAGCACGATGCGGAAGCGCTGCGTTTTATTGAAGCACAATCCCAGGTGCTGGCGGAGGAAGCGAGCAGCATAATTTTGCGTCTTGATCTCAAAGGCCAGGTTACGTTTTTTAACAAATTCGCCCAACGTTTCTTTGGTTATTCCGAGGATGAAATACGCGGGTACAGCGTCATAGGAACCATTGTGCCGGAGACCGATACTGCCGGCCGCAACCTTGCGGTAATGATTGCCGACCTGATAAGCCACCCGGACCGATATTCCGTCAATGAAAATGAGAACATGAAGCGCAATGGCCAACGGATTTGGGTATCGTGGACAAATAAGGCTATCCTGGATGACTACGGGCAAGTTATTGAAATTCTGTGCATTGGCAATGAAAAGACAGCACTTGAAAAAGACGAAGAAACGATGCATACCCAACAAAAATTATAGCTGATCCAGAAGTTTTTGGAAGAGATACCTGTTCCAGGCGGCGCCGCTCCGGGCATACCTCCTACCCGATTTACCTTAACCCGCGACAAAACATGCAGGGACGGATCTGCGTGTCCGCCCCATGGTAAGGGCCGACACCCAGGTCGGCCCTTAAACGTTTTTTCATTTTCAAGCGCCCCGGCGTTATTGCGGGCCGGAGGGCAGGCCGTAGAACCGGGTCCGGTTCACAAAGGAGATGGCGATCAGCCCCTCGTAGCCCATGTCCTTCAGGTACTCGTGGGCCTGGGCCTCGTCCACGCCCAGGGCCTGGGTGACGTCGTTCAGTTGCAGCAATTTCCCTTGTTGCCGCATCAGGTTTTTGACCCGGGCCCGGAAGAATTCCTCGGTGAGGATCTCCGTCAGGGTGTGGTCATAGGCCGCGGGGTTGGGCATGTGGCTGGGGTAGGCGGTTTCCCAGGGGCGCCTGAGGCTGACCCCCAGGACCCAGCGCACCCGGGAGACATGGAGGGTGTCGTAGAGGGCCTGGAGCCGGCTTTTGGTCTCGGCCTCACGTTGAATGGGGCCCAGGGTCGCCATGGTCTTCATGAAGCTTTCCACCGTGGTCACGAACCGGTCCGGCTGGGTAATGTCGCTGTGGGCCAGGGCGATGCGCTCCCGTTCCAGGCCGCAGAGAGACAGGAGCTTCTTCAGGACCCAGACCCGGCTCCAGGTGTGGTCGATGCCATAGCTGTGGTGGCACTCTTCGGGGTTGCAGCCGATGAGCAGCAGGCCGTTGGCCCCTTCCAGGAAGGCCCGCCCCATGACCACCGGGTCGATCTGTCCCAGGCAGCGCACCGGCAGGAGAAAAAACCGCCGGTTGTAACTCAAGCCCCGGAGCCCCGCCTGGTCGGCGGCGGCGGCGCCGCTCCACTGACAGCCGAAGCCCATGACTTCGTCAGGAGCCAGGCTCCGGGCCAGGGCGGCTACCCGGGCCTCGTGCTGGGCCGTGGTACAGTTGGCCAGGGTAAGGGCCATCTCGGGGCAGGAGGCGGCGCAGGTGCCTTCACCGGTGCAGAGCATGGGGTCCACCATCCGGGGAACATTGTGGCCCAGACCTTCCACGGGGCCGCTCACCGGCTGGATGGCCAGGCAGTCGCAGACCTCCCGGCAGAGGGTGCACACCGTGCACTTGCTCTGGTCCACGGTGGAGATGACCTGGGGGGCATAGAGTTCCCCGGCCTGGGCGCGCTTGACCAGGGCGGCGGTTTTCTTCGCCACCCGGCGCCCCTGGCTCAGGGCGCCGCGCAGGTCGCAGGGCTGGCAGGCGGACCCGACGATGAGTTTCTCTCCCAGGACCACCTGGTCCGGGCGGACCATCTGGGGAGACCGGTCCAGAAAGGCTTCCTCCTTGACTTCCAATCCCAGGATCTTGGCGGTTTTCATGGCCTCGGCCCCGGGGGAGCGCCGGGCGGAGAGCACCAGGAGATCCCAGGCCAGATCTTGCTCGGTCCGGTCGGCGGCCCGGTTGTAAGAGATATAGTCAGGCTTGACGGTGGGATGGATGTGGTTGTCGTAGGAGATCAGGGCCAGGCCCAGTTCCCGGGCCCGGGCGCGATCGAAGGTCCCCAGGGGGACGGGCATGGTGCTGTCATAGAGGATGGTCACCTGGGTCTCGGGGAAGTTTTCCCGGAGATGGGTGGCCGTATTCCAGGCGCTTTTCATGGAGAGCGGGGCGGCAAAGGGCTGGCCGGCCTCCAGATCGTCGATCCAAAAAATCACCCGGCCCTTTAGGGGGCTGCCTTGCCGGATGAGTTCGTTGATCTCGACCTGACAAATCACCTGGTCCCCACCATGGCCGAGTTCCGGGAGTTGATGGTCGATGCTCCCAATCCAGGGCGGCGATGATGGCCCCGGCTTTGAATGTCACTTGGTCCTCGCCCTCGGCAGCGGCGAAGGTCACGGTGTAGTCCCCGAACCTGCCGGAGACCTGCTGCAAAGCCCCGACCCGGGTCTGGTTGACCAGGGGGCTGGCCTCAACTTCCTGGATGAGGCGCTCCAGGCGATCATAGGAGCGGTATTCCCCCAGGTAGAGCCGGCGGGCGCGCGCCATTTCCTCCGCCGGGTCGTAGCTCAGGGGCAGGAGGGTGTTGACGCCCTCGGCCGCCAGTTCCTGGGCCGCGCCGTAGGCGGCGACGCCCCCGCCCAGCACCATGACCGGCCCCTGATAGTCTATCCGAAGGCGGGGCGCCGGTTCGAGGGTCTCGAGCCAGGCCTGGGAGGCCCGGATCAGCTTGGCTCCCTTTTGGGCCAGTTCGGCGGGCGTGGCGCTGTGGACCTGGGCCACGTGGTCCCGGAGGTTGACCATGTCGATCTGGGTTTCCGCCAGCCCCAAAGCTTCCAGGGCTTGCTCGAATTTTTTGTGGAGGATGCGGCTTTCGCAGCCGGCCACGATGAGCCGGTTGAGGCCTTTTTCGGCCACCACCTCCTTGATCCGTTCCAACCCGGGCCGGAGACACGAAAACGGCAGGGTCTCCACGTGGGCGATCCCGGGAGGCTCATTGCAGCAGTTCGGCCAGGAGGGCCGGGTCAACCTTGGGAACAATGCGGGAGCCGCACTCACAGAGGAAGACCCCCAACTGGGGCGGCAGGCTGGCTTTCTTTGACGGCTGGCGTTGGTTCATCTGTCACCTCCCTCAGTGGGCGAAACCATGACCGGTGCGCCGGGACAGGTCGCCCCGGACGGTGTCCAAGCGCTTCTGCAGGGCCCCGGTGGGACACACCGAGACGCAGCAGCCGCAGCCGATGCAGGCATTGTTGGGGACCCGGTAGGGGGTCTCCAAAACCTTTTTCACCCCCCGGGAACCGAAGGTGAGGGCCTGGACCCCCACTACCTCGTTGCACACCGCCACGCAGCGGCCGCAGCGCAGGCATTCTTCCTCGGGGTTGGTGATGGGGAAGCGGGTGGAGGTGACGCCATGCTCCGCGGCCAATTTCCTGATCTCCCGGGAGGCCGGGCAATCGGCCAGGAGCATCTCCAGGACCCAGCGCCGCACGTTGAGCACCCGCTCCGAGTTGGTAAAGACTTCCAGTTCCTCGATCGGCGGATTCAGACAGGAGGGGATGACCCGCCCCCGTTTGCCATAGCGGGTTTCCACCACGCATAGGCGGCAACTGCCCCAGGGGATGACGGCCGGGTGGTAAGCACAGGGTGGGGATCGGATGCGGTAATGCCGGGCCGTTTCCAGGATGGTCCAGCCGGGTTTGGCCTGGACCGGTTGACCGTCGATGATGAAGTTGATCACTTCGTCTCACCGGATTTTCGCTGGCGCTCATAGGCTCACCTCCTAATCCACGACCACGGCATCAACGGGGCAGACATCCATGCAGGCCCCACAGCGGATACAGGCGTCCTGGTCAATGGTATGGGGTTGCTTGTTTTCCCCGGCGATGCACGCCTGGGGACAGTTTTGGGCGCACAGGGTGCAGCCGTTGCAGATTTCGGGATCGATACGGTAGGTGATGAGGTCCCGGCAGACCCCCGCCGGGCACTTGTGGTCCACGATGTGGGCCAGATATTCATCCCGGAAGTAGCGGATGCTGGTCAGGACCGGGTTGGGGGCCGTACGGCCCAGGCCGCACAGCGACCCGTCCACCAGGGCCTTGCCCAGGCTTTCCAGGGCATCGATGTCGGCCGGGGCCCCTTTGCCCTGGGAGAAATTGTTCAAAAACTCCTGCATGCCCTTGATGCCCAGGCGGCAGGGCAGGCATTTGCCGCAGGATTCTTCCTCCAGAAAGCGAAGGAAATAGCGGGCCACGTCCACCACGCAATCCCGGTCGTCCATGACGATCATGCCGCCGGAGCCCATGATGGAGCCGGCCTGGGCCAGTGAATCGAAGTCCACGGGCAGGTTTCTTAGTTCCGTCGGCATAAAGCCCCGGGGCTGGAGGCCGACCTTGTCCAGTTTGAGTTCTTCGGGGGGCAGTTCCTTGAGTTCGTAGGGGATGATCCCCCCGGAGGGTCCGCCGGTCTGGACCGCTTTGAACCTGCGCTTGCCAGGCACCCCGCCGCCGATTTCCTCGACGATGCTCCCCAGGGTGACGCCCATGGGGACTTCCACCAACCCGGAGTTTTTTACCTTGCCCACCAGGGAGAAGATCTTGGTGCCGGTGCTGTGGGGCACCCCGACGCCGGCGTAAAACTGGGCCCCATGGTCAATGATATAGGGGACGTTGGCCCAGGTCTCCACGTTGTTGATCACGGTGGGGCGGGCCCACAAGCCTTCTTCCACCGGGTAGGGGGGCCGGGTTACGGGTTCGCCCACCCGGCCCTCGATGGAGGCCAGGAGGGCGGTTTCCTCCCCGCAGACAAAGGCGCCGGCGCCGCGGCTGATGTGGACATCGAAATTGAACCCCGTTCCCAGGATGTTCCGGCCCAGGAGTCCCAGGGAGCGGGCCTGGTCGATGGCGATTTGGAGAGTCCGCACCGCAAAGGGATATTCGGCCCTGACATAGAGGTAGCCCTGTTCGGCGCCCATGGCCCGGGCCCCGATGGCCATGCCTTCCAGAACGGCATGGGGGTCGCCTTCCATGATGGCCCGGTCCATGAAGGCGCCCGGGTCGCCTTCGTCACCGTTGGCGACGATGATAGACCGGCCCCGGGTTTTCCCGGGCATTTTCCACCACCTTTCTCCACTTAAACCCGGTGGGGAAGCCGCCCCCGCCCCGGCCCCGCAAGCCGGCGACCGTCACGGTATCGATAATCTCGTCCGGGGACATCTGGCTCAAGACCTTGACCAGGGAGCGGTAGGCCCCGGCCTTGAGGGCATCGTCAATATCCAGGGGGTCGATGAGCCCCACATTTTTGAGAATGACCTTTTGCTGTAATTTATAAAACGGCACTTCCCCGGCAGACTGGTAACGGTTGCCGTTGTCGGAGTAGAGCAGGCGCTCCACCACCTTTCCCTCTCTCAGGGTCTGGTCGACGATGTCGGGAACATCCTGCGGGTTTCACCTGGACGTAGAACAGATTATGGGGGGAGAGGTTGACCAGGGTGCCCTGGCTGCAGAAATCCATGGCAGCCGGTCTCTTTAATGAGGGGCTTGACGTCCGCCGCCAGGTGACGTTCCTGAATGGCCGCCTTGAAGGCCTGGGAGACTTTATCGGCTCCCTGGGCCAGGCAGCCGGGGCCCAGGCAGACCCTGACCACCGGCCGGTCCGGCACGGCGAGCAGGCGGGCTCGCAGGCTTTCCAACTCAGCAACACTGTGGAGCTTAGCCATACATTCCTCCTCAACCCGACTCGTCGTCAGATTTTTCCAGGCGCTTTTTGAAGTTGCGGATGGTGGCCCGGCCCAAATAATCGTTGTCAATCATGACCACCGGGGCCAGGGCGCAGGAGCCGAGGCAGTTCACCGTGTCCAGGGTGAACTTGAGGTCCTCGGTGGTTTGGCCCCGGGCCACCCCCAGGTTCCGTTCACAGGCCTCCACCAGGCGTTGCCCGCCCTTGAGATGACAGGTGGTGCCCAGGCAGACCTTGATTTCGTGTTCGCCCCGGGGCTCCAGGCTGAAGGATTTATAGAACGTGGCCACTGACCAGGCCTGAGTGAGGGGCACCCCCAGTGATCGCAGATCAGGGTGAGGTGTTCCTCGGAAATGTAGCTGAACTCGGCCTGGACGTCCTGGAGGAGGTTGACCAGATGCTGCGGGTGACGGGGATAGAGTTCTAAAATAACTTCAATATCTCTTCGGGCATTTTCATCCCTTGCCTCCCATTTTTATTAAGAAGTAAATTTTTTTTGAACTAAAGAGCAAAATACGTGCCATAAAACTAACCCCTTGAAATTGCAGGATTAATTTTTTAGAAATTTGAGATATTGTGTCAGAAGTGGATTATTTGAAACGATTATCTTACTTAATTTAATTAATTATTTCATATTTTAATGAAACATAATTGAAACATAAAGGGGATTTGGCCAGGGCGTGCCGCTGGCTTACAGCAGGTCGTAGGCCTTCATCTTGCGCCACAGGGAACTGCGGCTGATCCCCAGGACCCGGGCGGCGGCCTCCCGGTTGCCCCGGGCCTGGTGCAGGGCTTTCTGAATGAGCAGGCGCTCGCTGTCAAAGCGCTGCCGGTGCAGGCGGGCCGGGGCGGCCGGCCGGGGATGGGGGGATTCCAGTTCGGGGAGCAGGTCTTTGGTGATCACCGAGCCCTTGACGAACACAAAGGCATATTCCAGCACCCGCTCCAGTTCCCGGATATTGCCCGGCCAGGCGTAGTGTCTGGAAGAGGCTCATCACCTTGGGGTCGACGCCCCGCACTTCTTTGCCGTATTTGCGGTTGAGGCGGGCCAGGAGATGGTTCACCAGCAGGGGGATATCCTCCTGCCGCTCCCGGAGCGCCGGCAGATAAAAGGGCACCGTCCGCAGGCGGTAGAGGAGGTCCATGCGGAAGCGGCCGCGGCGCACCTCCTCCATCAGGTTGCGGCTGGTGGCAGCGATAATCCGGGCTTCCATGGGGATGGGCCGGGAGCTGCCCACCCGTTCGAAGACCTTGGATTCCAGGACCCGGAGCAGCTTGGCCTGCAATTCCAGTTTGAGCTCGCCGATTTCGTCCAGGAACAGGGTCCCGCCTTTGGCCAATTCAAAGCGGCCCACCTTGTTGCTGATGGCCCCGGTAAAGGCTCCCTTGACGTGGCCGAATAATTCCGATTCGATGAGGGTTTCCACCAGGGCCGAACAGCTGAAGGCCACAAAGGGGCCTTGGGCCCGGGGACTCTGGAGGTGGATGGCCTGGGCGAAGAGGTCCTTGCCGGTGCCGGATTCCCCTTCCAGGACCACCGTGGCTTCGGAGCGCGGCGACGTCGGGCAGCATGGCCAGCAGGCGTTTCATGGGGGGGCTCTGGCCGATGATCTCAACTTCTCCCGGGATGGGGGGCCGGGTCTCCCGCCGGGGCAGGGCCAAACCCAGGGATTGAAAGGTTTCCACCCCGCCGACAATCGCCGCTCTCTTGTTGCGGATGGGGGCGGTGCTGATGAGAAAACTGAGCCAGCGGCCCGTTTTATCCCGGATGCGCACGTCCTGGTCTTTCCGGGTGACGCCGTCTTCCAGGGTGGCTTTCAAGGCGCACCCCGTTTTGCAGTGGTCCGCCTGGAAGATCTCCCAACAGTAGCGGCCCACCACTTCGTCCGGGCTAAAGCCGGTGAGCTCCTGGGCCTTGAGGTTGAACGCGGTTATGGTCCGCCGGGGGTTGACGATGAACAGGCCCCGGTCGAGGTTGCTCGAACACCGCGTCGGACTCCACCCCGAGCCCGAGGTTGTCCCGGGCCGACCCGGATTTGGTGCGGGGTGTCGTCATGAAAGGCCAGAACGGCCCCGATAATTTTCTGGTCCGGGCTCGTAGAGCGGGGCCACGGAATATTTCAGGAACCGCACCTCATCTGCCGGGAGACGGACCTGGGTCAAGATCTGGGCCCGCATGACACCCGCTTCCAAGGTTTCCTTGAACGCCAGTTCGGCCTGGGCCAGATGGGCTTCGGGAAAGATTTCGGACAGGGGCAGGGGGTGCCCGGGCGCAAACCTTCTCCTGAAGAGCCTTTCGGCCTGGAGGGTAGCTGACAGGATCACCTGTTCGGCGGAGAGGATGAGAATTCCATCTCCCCCGGGCAGGTCGTCATAATCGTAATGGCCCTCGCTCACCTTGAGCCTCGGCCGGCATCGGCAGGCGCCCGCCAATCCCGGAGATCGGGTGGTTACCTGGTTGGGTGGAGAGGCAACGCGTTGGTTCCATTCTACGCCCAAGGTAACGATATTTCAAGGAGTTCTTCTCACCGGGAAATGATCGACCCCAGGAGCCTCGTTGACCCGGAGCCCCGAGGCTCCAGCCCGACCCAGCCGTCCCGGCCTGAGCGGAGGTCAAAATGATCAGCCGGGCAGGTTGGCCACAACCTTCAGCTGAGGTGGTTATCGGAGCAATCCTTCCTTCCCGGGCGAATTGACTCCTCCCGGAAAAGGTCAAAGTGAGTATCAGGTGGTTATCGTACGGCATGACCCGTCATATTGAAAAGATCAAGAATTATGGCTTCGCTTAAATGAAAAGATAGCCGTGGGGATTCTGAGAAGGAAAATCAGCCTCAGGACAACAGAGGCAGAGATAAAATCCTGCCAACCAAACCAGAGCCCAAAGCCGCCGATGCTATAACACAACTCTTATAGAACTGACTTTTTATACGGACTCAGCAGTGATCTGCAGTTTAGTCATGGTGTTCTTGACGAATCTCATAACCCATATAACAGAGAATAGACCAACTCTGATAAGCTAACATGCGGCTGTGGCGGTCTGATAACCTATCACTTCACAACATAATGGAAAAATATTGCAAATTTATATGGTCTATCGATCGTGAAAAACTGTCAAGTCAAGAAAAATGCCCTGAGAAAAGAAAATCTCCTTCCCCATATAAATTCACGTTATGGAGATGGGTGTTTCTGGTCTCGTCACGTCTCTGCATCTTCATATTTCTTCACCAACTCATCGAGGTACGCGGCCCCGTCACGGTGAAGCCAGAGCTCCGGCTGGAGGACAAGATCATTTATCTCATCCATCGTAAGCGCTGAGCCTCTTCCCGGACTATCCACGATTGTGAAGTTAAAGGAGGACCCCCGACCATCGTACCAGGGGTCTTGGTTGGGATACCCCCTGCGCCTTGGCTGTAAGGGGATCGGGGTAACCTGGCGCAAATTACGTTTCACGTCTTCCAGCTGAGTCAGGGCTTCGCCAAGACCGGCAATGGAGAGCAAATCATCCCGGGGGAGGCTTGGGTCTACGGAAATAATGCAGCGGTTATGATCCGCTGTCCCCACGCGGTGATGAACCACGGTGGCAATAAAGCCCCGCTTGGAAGGTGAGTTGGTCCGGTCCAGTCGCGCCCACACCTTGAATAGTTGCGAGCGCGGCGATACGACGATCACCAGGTCCACGGTCTCCTCAATCCCGGAATGGAGCTTCCTCAGAATAATAGCATGTTTCTGAGCACCACCCAGGTCATACAGGTAGTCGTCGTAGTCCCGGCCAATAAACGCCTGTTCCGCCTCAAAAGGATGTCCGCCGGGAAATAGTTGATCATCCCTGAGAGAACGCCCCGGCTCACCTTCCAACCAGGTGGCCAGGTAGTGCATCAAGGACAGGCCTCTGTTGAGCCTGTCCAAGTCATTTCGGTGGAGGTGGGTAATCGCCGCCAGAATGGCATAGGGTGAGCGCCTGATCATGGTTTCGTCCAGTTTCAGGCGAGCGGTATCAACCTCCAAAGCGTATTCGACGAGAGCCTGCCAGCGCTCTGGAATATCCCCATGCAGCAGGAGTCTGCGGGCGAGAAAGAAGGAACAGATCGCATCAAAATCAGGGGATTTATGAATGACAAACGTCACCTTGCCGGGGTGGGCCCCAGACAGGTGCTCCAGGACATATTCCGGATGCTTATGCACCAGGAGGCTGGTGCAACTGTGGGGGGGCGCTCCGACCTGGTGATGATCGATGATCCCCTTCTCCAGTTTTCCCCCTACATCCAGGACAAGGGTAGCCTTTTTGGGTTCAAGCTGGGAGCCCATTGGGACAAAATCGGCCTGCACAATCAGTGGAATAGCCGCCTTGCGGTTGGCGATCTCTTCATGCAATTGGTTGAGTATCGGGTTATAGGCTTTAACGCAGATGCGCAATGGAGGAGATGTGGAGACCTTCCGAGATAATTCCGCATCGATATCGTGCGCCCGCTTGCTGTCTACCGTCATACAGCATCGGATGGTCTCTTGTCCCTCTTTGCCTGCCATCACTTTTAAATTTACACTGCTGGGAATAAGGATGTGGCGTGAGATCGCCGAACGATCCCACTCCTGGAAGGAATCGCAGAGAATCAACAAATAGGAGATTGGCTGGGCTTCCAGCGTGAATGGCTGATTTCTCTGGGGGGAAGGCGGTTCTTTACCTTTTGGGGCATTGGCTTCCCGCACCTCAAGGTCATGGGCCGCCACGGCAGGGGCCGCCACTTTCACCAGATCCACATGATATCTATGCCAAAAACCGTTTACATACAGCTTTCCCGCCAGGTCTTCCAGCAGCATTGCGCTGACGATCCCGTGGTTTATAAGCCCTGTCTGCTCAATTTTGCGGTTGAATTGCCTGCTCATGGAACCGACCGGATGAGATAGCGATTGCTCCATCCGTGACCAAAAACTGCCTTCGAAGACATTGTCATGGCCCGCCTCATTGAGTCCAGATTGCAGGGGGGGGGAAGAGAACGCTACCGGAAATGTCCTTGAAGAGACGAAGTTCTTCCCGGAGAGTCCACAGGAACAGCTCAAAGGGGTAGCCGATATCATGCCAGGTGGCCGCCATAGCCCAGATAGCCCGAGAGTTCGGTACCAGGGACAGGCGGTCCCGGATGATCCGGCTCGACTGCCAGAGATAAGCGCCCAGGAAGAAAACGTTGCAAGAATGGATAACATGGTCCCTTTGATAATCGGCATTCAGGTGCTTGCCGCTGAGCTCGGCCAGCTCCAGGCGGTGGAGCACTTTTCGATACATTTTCGCCCCTTCCAGTCCACCCACATGGCTCCAGATCATCTCGGTAAGAGTCTGGGCCAATTCACTTCGACGGTCCAATGAAAGGGTCTGGTAGAACTCTATGAAATTGGCGCGATCTATCAAGCGTTCCTGCCACGAGGGACGGTCAGACTCCCTTGAGACATAGCAGAAATCTTCAAAGGTAACTTTTGGATCGGACCGATCCAGAGGCCAGTCAGGTCCATCAAAGTATTCAGGTTTTTCACTCCCGATGCAGGAGTCCGAGTAACCTCTCTGTGATTGGTATATGGACCAGTTGACCCCAACAAGATTACCGCGCCTGGCAGATTCCTTGTCGATGCGGAAAAAAAGATCACCACTACTGTAGCGTTTGTGAGTCACTTCCCCATTTTTTATCGGGTTAACTCTTAAATAACAGAGTTCGTCTTCGCCCGGCCCCGGCATGGTGTTGAAAGTAATCCATTCATTATTAAGAAGTTGGTGTAAACTGAGACGATATTTCCGCCCATATCTCTGGTTGTACCAATGGACCAGCAGATTTTCGAGGTCTAAGCAGTCCGCCAAGGACAGGATTTTCCCCTGGGTTGCCGAGGTCACATCCCGGCCGGGTTCCCCGGCGACCGGGCCTCCCAGGCCCAGCCGGCTTGCATCAAAACTTCTCAGACAACGCTGAGCAATTTCTCCCATCTTGAAATCCAAGACTTTTTTTTGTATCAGGCCGGCCAAGTTATAGCTTTCCAGGGATTCGGGAAGGGAGATTTTTCCCGGGAAGCGCTCATTTTCTATTTGGGCTTGAACTCCGAGGAAGATACGTCCGCCGAAGGTATTAGAAAAGCCCATGATTGCAGCCAGCAGCCTCTCAAAGTATTCCAATCGCTCTCGCACGGAGCTTTCCAACGCTTCCTTTAAGGAGCGGGGAGCAATCAGACCGGGAGGAACACCCAGGATTTCGCACTCACCGGACGGTCCCCACAGAAGCGCCCGCACGGCACATTTTTCCTCAGGACCGTGGGGTGCCACCGAAATCCGCTTGATGCTCAATCCATTGCGCAGCTGCAGCGCCTCCGGTAACCTGGCCATGACATTTACCTTGGGTGGTGGATTCGTTTTCCAGCTTGAGCTAAGACTTCAGACACTTCCTTAACCGAAATGAGCAATTTTTGCTTTGCTATTTAGCAATTTCTGTACCTATAATAGGTGCCAGTCTGTCATAAATTATTCAAAATTTCAATTTGATAGTCCAGATTGTGAAGTTCCTCGCCGCCCTGGCGGCGGGGCGCCCGGATTAGGTCACCGGTCCGTCGGGGCCACGTTCGCTCGCCGACGCCACTCTTATCACCCTTCCTGGATGCGGCGCTGGCCCGCCTGTTTGGCCCAATATCTCCTGTTAAGGGGCACTCTGCCGGAACCTGAGGGGGTCTCGGTCCCTCGCTGGCAACCGGCTCGCCTTCCGGGAAAAACGCCACTGGCGTAAAACCCTTCTCCAGATGGTGAGCCGACCTACTGAGAAGCCTTTTTCACCTATGAGGAGGCGTTGCGATGTTCAGCGATGGGATCGGCCTTTTCACCCGGGAGGATATCGAAGAAGACTTGAGATGTGCCCAAGTCAGCGCTGAGGCCTTTGAGGCTGTTTCGGACCGCCTCTCGAATTCCGCTGATTTCAGGGGGTTACGATTCCCATGCCGACTTTCCTCTTCTCCCCTCCCCCCCTCCGGGGCTTTTTTTAGCCGTTCCTTCACCACCTCATCCCGGGAGGTTTACCAGGCTCTCCTGGGTTTTGAACAGGCGAGCCGCGGGCAAGACTGGGACCTCAGCGGCCTGGTGACGTCGATAGGCATCATCGTGGAGGGCGAACTGGACCGACTGCTGGCCAAGCCGGCCACAGCCCTTGGAGAGACCTTGCTGCAGGGTTTCAGCAAAAAGGAAACCAAAAAGGCAGGCATAATTGAGGATTGGCTGGCCCAGAGGAAGCCTCTTACCCTGAGCCTCCTTGCTCTGTTGCTGATGGCCTTACGCCGGGGTTTTGAACAGGCTTTGCCACAGTTTAAAGGATTCCTGGAGGAGCACTTTGCCCCCCCTTATGAGGACCTGCTGATCCAAAAAGGCCTGGGGCGAGCTCTCGAACGGGTTCGGGGACTACGCAACCAAGCGGCCCACGCCTTTCAATCCAGAAGGCCCGTCAATCATCTCCAATATCAAGAATTCGCCTCCCTGGTGGTGGGTCAAACTTCGTTCGGCGATTGGGATGCCGTGGGACCTCACCCCAATCCACCGGGGCCCGACAAAGGGGTACTGCACCATCACCTGGCCTGTTCTCAAAAGGGGCCAGCACTTCCCAGCGCTGCCAACGAACTGGATTTTGCCGGTCTGCGACGGCGCTTGCTGTCTTTGGCATCCCCGTCTCAATCGGGACTCCGGCTCGGGGCGAAATTACTGTACTCGGAAAAGGGTGACTGTCGGGAGTTATTCGTCCTCGCTCCTCCAGGGCTCTCCTGCAATCGGGGTGATTTCGTCCGCTTTTCCTTTCAGCCCGACGGCGACTGCTACCTTTACGCCTTGGATGTGGGGACCGGTGGCAGCATCGCCCTCCTGTTTCCGAACTTTTTTGAACGGAATAACTTCCTGGCCGGGGGGGGAAGGGTCCACTATTTGCCCGGCAGGACCGCCCCGAAGTTCGGTATCAAGGTAGATGGTCTGCCTGGAACCGAGCGGGTAGTGTTCATCGCCACCAGGATTTCATTGTCTTTGCCGTTTTTGGACCTGAGTGAACAGCAGCCCTTCTATCGCTTTACCGGCCTTGATCTATCCCAATTTTTATCTCACCTGCATGGATTGCCCGACCACATCTGGGCGGCTACTATCAGCGAATTTACCCTTAACCCTTAAAACTCCCCTGGGGGCCCGACATGACAGCCTACCGCATCTGGAAGCCGGGACGGTCTAGGTGGGAGATTTTTGGGTGGGATTTGATCGCCATCGCCCCGGGAATATTCACCCTGGCGTGGTTCCGGCAATATCCCTGGATGATCGCGGCCGGGGTGGTGATGTGCCTCTTCGGTTTCTGGCAGTTCCTCTGCTCCCTCAGCGTGGCCAGGACACATTTCATTACTACGGAACACGAAGTTGTCTCGGTGGGGTACTCCGGATCCATTTCCCTGCCCTGGGACAAGGTGTTCAAGGCAACTATCCGGGAACGGCCGGGATGGCTGCGGGCGGGGCGGCCTGACCGGATGGTCGTCCTGGCGGACAACGGGGAAATCCGGCTGGTTTTGAATACTTCGGTTCTCGACGAGAAAGACGAGTCCCTGCTGCTTCAGGAAATCCGCCAGAGATTAACCTGCCCAATTACCACACTGCAAGATGGGGCTCTTATTCTCGGGAGATTCTAATATGGCGCTATCCAGAAGAATTATCGCTTCGTTCATCAGTTTGGTCATCTTGACGCTCTTAGCGACGTTTTATTTTCCTCATAGTCGGTTCATCATCCCGGTGGCAATCCTGATTTTCACCTGGAAGACCTGGCGGGATTGTTACCTTTCACGGTGGCAGGTCCATTTTGAGGAAGATGGCCTGCGTCTGACCATAAGACCCACTTTAAGGGGTGAGGCAGAAGAACAAAAAGCTCCCTGGGGTGAAATCTGCCGGGTCCAGCGTTTGGGGTTTCCGGTGAAGGCAGCGCTGTTTCATTGGCGGGATAACCCGGAAACCGTGCGTTATCAGGGAGAGGTGGAATATCGTCTCCCGGTGCTGCGGGGGATGGAATGGCCGAACGTCCGCCGTCAACTTTTGACTTTTTCTCACGATGTGCTGCTTCAGCGCCTGAATGGGTTAAGTCTGCTCATCCCGCTGGGGTCTCTGGATGGCAGGCAGAGGCGGGAACTTTGGACAAACTTGCATATCCATATCCCGCACAGAGCCTTCGAAAGTAATGCCCCGTTGATCGAACAGGCATTTTCCCGGGAGGAAGCGGGCAATGAGTTATTCCTGGATCATCAATGGCAGCAGGCCTACGAGGCCTTTCAGCAGGCCGCAGACCTCTGGCAACAGGCGGGCCATATCGACTGCCAGGCCAGGTGTTTGCATCACTTGACAGTGTGTCTGCTCAGGGCCGGACGATTCAGTGAAGCCAGGGACCTGGGAGAGAAGAACCTGGCCTTTGGGAAGAATCTGGGCAACCTGAGAGGGCAGGCCCTGGCCTTAAACGGATTGGCAGAAGTGGACTGGAAGATCGGCGGAGTCCGGGACCTTAATAAAGGGCTCGAGAGGCTCGAGGAGGCGGCCACCCTTTACAGAGGTGTGAAAGATACTGTGGCGGTGACCAAGATGAAAGGCTGCCAGGCCCTCCACTGCGAAAAGCTGTTTCTCTTGAAGGATGATCGCCAGGAAAAGCAAAATTACCTGCAAAAAGCCGAGCGCTATCTTGAAGAGGGCCTCGCTGAACTCCACCACGCTCAAGGCAAGTGGCCTGATTTTGAAATTGCGATGCGAAAAGCCAACCTCATAGGAATCAAGGCTTCCCTGGCCTTCCACCAGAGAGATTGGCCTACAGCTGCGGCGTTCTTTGATGAGGCCTATGAGTTAAGCCGGGGCAAGAATCGCGTTATTATCGATGATCTATCTATGTGGGGTTTTTCCCTTTTCAAGGTGTGGAGGCAGGGGAGCACCTCCGAACCCAGCAGCACTCTGCATCAAGCCTTGGAGAAACTCAACATGGCGGTATCTCTCTGTTTCCTGCACGGAGACTACGCTGAACGGCTCCTCTGCTACTTCCTGCGGGGATCGGCTTTCATGGAGATGGGAAACCATCAAGCTTCGGCGCAAGATTTCAAAGAAGTCGTGGGTGTCCTGGAAGGCGGCCGGGTAAACCTGCTCAGGGACTTCGAACGGGTCTCTCTCCTCAGACAATATGCCTCTGTTTATGGCGATCTGGTAGAGATCCTCCTGCGGATGGCGGAAAAGGAGCCGGATAAAAGCGGCGACCTCCTGAGCGAGGCTTTCCATTATTGTGAGTTAGGTAAGGCGCGGTCCCTTTTTGACCTGCTCAGGGAGGATTCTCTCCCCGCGGCCGCGCCCCCCGGAGAGCAGGCGGATTTTCTGGCAGCACAGCAACAATTTAGAGAGACGCAGTTGGAAATAGAGTGGCTGCAAAAATCTACCTACCTGGAGACCGATGGCAGCAAGTCTCTGGATGCCGCCTGGGAAAAGTGCCGGCGAGCCGAAACCGCCTTTAATGCACGACGCCAAGAGATGGCCCAATATGACCCTTTAGGCGCCGGTACTGCCTCGCCGACTGCAGAGGCCTTGTCTGACCTGCAAGCCAGCCTGCCAACCGACAAACCCACCGCAATCCTCGAGTTCAGCGTGGGAGAAAAAGCCCTGGGTATCTTTCTTATTCTTAAAGGGCGGCCGGCAGAGAAAACCTCCTTTTATCTGGAGGGCCTGGGCCGGCAAGATCTGGAGCACACCATCCGCCATGCCTGGCTTGATCCTTACCGGCAGGCAACCGGACCAGAAAGGGCAGTCTGTCTGGCCAAGGCGCTCCCATCCTTCCTGGACACGATCCGGAGCCGAATCCTGTCAGTTCCCGGCTTCTTGGGGTCAAGTATTACGGAATCTCTGAAGCGGCAGGGCATCAAACGGCTGGTCATCGTGCCGCACGGTATCCTGCACCTGGTCCCCTTTCATGCCGCCTTGCTCTCAGAACCCGACTTGCAGGATTTGGAGATCAGCTATGCTCCCAGTGCTGCAATTTTGCTGAAAACCGTGCGGCAGGCGTCTGAACCGCCCACGGAGGTCCTCCTGGTCAATAACCCAACCGGAGACCTGCAATACGCTAAGCTGGAAGTGGACCGAATCAAACCCCTCTTCCGTGAGTCTGAGATGAAAATTCTGGAACACGGCAAGGCTGATAAAGAAACGGTGATAGCTAATCTATCCCAGTACTCGTGGCTCCACTTTGCCTGCCACGCGCAGTCGAATTTGGTCAATCCGCTGGACTCTGAGCTTGCTTTGGCCGGCAAAGAGTCTTTGTCCGTCAAGACCATATTGGCTCAGGGAAGGGTGCTCAAAGGAAGCTGGGCCGTGCTGAGCGCTTGCGAGACCGGAATCGCCCCCCCTGATCTGACCGGCGAATACGTGGGGTTGCCCAGCGCTTTCCTGGCCATGGGAGCCAGAGTAGTGGTTTGCAGTCTCTGGCCGGTGCAGGACCTGGCCACGGCATTGCTTATGGGCCGGTTCTATGAAAACATCAGGAAGGGCGGTTTGACCCCTCCTGAGTCCTTACGAGAAGCGCAGCTCTACTTGCGGGGTTTGACGCCGTCGGAGTTCCAACGCCTATCCCAAACCCAGTGGCCCCAGGGAAACAGGGAACTTTTGGTGGTCCCCAAGGGAAAAGGCAGGCCAGACACCCTCACCCCTGAACATCCCTATCTATGGGCTCCCTTTATTGTTTGCGGGGCGGCATGGTAGACGCTGGTAAGTGAACCTGGGAAGCAGGCTTAAAGGCAATAATGGTCGGGAGGTTGAAGATGGATGATATCGGTGCTCCCCAGGAATTGAATGAAGTCTTGAAGAAAGGGGACGATTTTGAGGAGCAAGGCCGCTTGGACGAGGCCGTGGCGGTCTTCGAAGGATTTTTAAAAAAATGGCCAAATCTCAAGGTCCCGGGAGTTTATGATCGACTGGGGGACCTGTACGCCAGACAAGAACATTACGACGAGGCGGAGAAGGTCTATCTCCAGGCCCAGAAGTTCGACCCCAATAATTACCAACTTCATTACAACCTGGGCGTCGTTTACATGGAATCTGGGCAGGTGCAGAAGGCTCGGGAGTGCTTTCACCGAGCCCTGGGGTTAAATCCCGCTTACCATAAGGCCCTCACTAATCTCTCTGAGTTGACTAATCGCCAGGAGGAGGCCATCGACTTCCTGGAAAGGGCCCTCAGGCTTTCTCCCGGAGCCAAGGACATCCCAAAGGCCTTGGCCATGTGGCTGGGCTTGGCCGCTGACACGACTGACATGGGAGGTCAAAGGCTGTTTTGGGCTGATCAGGCTCTCCAGGAAAACGATCTCAAGCGGGCCCGTCTGCACCTGGCCCTGGCTCAAGAAGAGCCGCTGGATGACAACCTCAGGGCTTTGGCGTTTCAATTAGAGTCAAATGTTTTGAGGAAAGGAGAGAATCTTCAGGCCAGCATCGCCAAGCTCGAGATCGCCGCGGAAATTGATCCCAGCCGCCCCTGGTACTGGAATACTCTCTCGGCCCGCAAATATATCCTTGCCCTTGAACCCGACATATCCCCGGGGGACCGGGATCGTCTTTTACAAGAAGGGGAAGAAGCCGGCCACAAGGCTGTTTCCCTGGGCAACTATGCAAAACCTCATCAAAACCTCGCCTCAATTTATTTATCCCGGGGTTTCTTAGCTAAAGCAAAAGAACAGGCCGAAGAAGCCCTGAACTTGGCGCAGCAACAACGGCAACAGAGTTCGTCCGGCGCCCTCATCTGTCAAGGATGTCCCACCGGGGGGGAATCTGAAAAGGAGTGTTTGGCATGTCTCCGTAAGGCTCAACAGATTCTGGCTGACCTGCAGCTGGCCACCGGAGATTACCAAATTCCCTCATAAGGGGTAAGGAGATGCAAAGATGCAGTGTCTGCAATGCGGATCAAAGTTTGTGGGATTCAAAGAAGTGGGGTATATGGAGGCAACTTATTACCAATGTCAGCAGTGTGGATATAAATGGGTGGGTATGGGAAGACCCCATCCGGTAGTGGAACATGAAAATGCCCTTAAAGAACGGTGGGCAAGTTATAGAGTTTATCTCCTGCATGGGCTGGTAGTGTGGGGCATTTTAAGCGTCGGCCATGTGGTTATTGCCTGCTTGCTATCCTGGGGAGGACAACGGTCCTTCGGTTCTATCTGGCTGGATGTGGGGGGGACGGTGAGTTTCTATGGGGTCCTCCTGGGCTACGTAATATGTTGGGCGCTCCGACATAGCCGTCGCCGCTTCTTTATCTTCGTCCTTCCCCTCCTGGGCGCGGCCCTGATCGGGGGGGCCCAGGGAGCTTCTCTCTTTGACCTCTTCTTCTTGCTTTCCCAGGCTGCTTCCTGGAAAAAATACCTGCTGATCATGGCGGGAGCCGGCCTGGCCTTGATCGCAACCCCCATAATTATTCATCGTTCTGCTAACATCTTAAGGCTTAAAGGATTTAGGGGTGAGGAACCTTCACCGGGAGACCCGAGATGGCGTTCTTAGACAAACTTACTCCCAAGGGGCGGCGGTGGTGGCGGGTGGCTCAGAAGGCGGGAGATACCATCATGCGGGCCGCCCGGATCCAGGGGCAACAGAAAGGTATCCGTTCCGTAAGAGATGAAGCCGAACGGTTGGGGAAACTCTATGCAATCGAAGATAAGGGCAAAACGTGGAAGGATTATGGCGACATTGCCTTTCACCTCATTGCCAGTTATCCACCTGATCTGGGTTTCATGGTTGTTTATGGTTTCCAGGTATTCCAGCAGAAACGTGGCTTTGAGCCCATCCCTTTTCTGTTTAAGGCTATTGAACAGATCCGATATCTGAATCTCCAATTCTGGCCGCAATGTCAGAATGAGTTGGGCCATCTGGAAGACTTTAAACTTCTTGCCAATAACCTCGATGAAAGAGCGAGGAAGGCAGCAAAACTGTTGGCGAGAGAATTATCTGGCGCAGTCCTTACTAATGCAAGTGCCATATTTCATTTTGATATGGATCCAAGAATGAAGCCCCTGGTCATGGAAGAGTTCAAAAAATTCAACCCAGAGGCTGCAAAGATTTTGGACAAGAGTAAATATTATTGGCTATTTACGGGCAGCGCGGCGCTGAAATACTTTTCCCATCTTGTTTTTGGCAAATAGCTTTAATTACAATAGTACGTTGTTTTGGAGGTCGGCAATGGGTTTTTGGAAGAAGCTGTTCGGTAAGGATCCAGATGCGCACTATAAAAAGACGTCAAAAGATTTAGGTGTGTCAGACCACCAAGTGGAACTCCAACTCATATTAGCGAAACACAGAAAGGAATTCTTGCAGGAATTAGCACGTTCCGGCAAATCACCTGAATCTCAGAGAGGACCGGTTCCTGCCCTAAACGGTGCTCCAGTGGGGCAGATCTTCTCTTGCGAGGTCTGCGGGGCCAAAATGGAAAAGCTTGGCGCCGGCAAAGGCCAAATTATGATGAGCAGGGAAGAGATGATGATGAATGTTGGCCCCGCTGAGGAATGCTTTTTTTGCGGTCGGGCCTACTGCGGCACTTGTTATCCCTCTCGGCCCAAAGGCTGTATTTGCGGCCAGGGAGAGGGTTCCGTCACCGAAGTTGAAGGGGTAATTTATCGGGGGCCCCTGCGTCTCATCAAAGTGCGCTATCTTTGATTGACAATGTGATAGGTGAGGTAATGGCGGAATTCTTTAAAAAGATAAGATGCTTTTTCTCTTCCTCCGCACCTGCAGACAGAAAAGATGATTCCCTGCCTTTGGTTTATACTCTCAAAGAACTCCATGAGAAACTGGCAGGATTGGTTGGCCGCAGGGTCTTTCTCGATTATCAGCGGCACGTGGATGGCCCCCAAACCGCAGTTCGCCTTATCGGAGAGACTTTTCGCCAGAAGGGGATTGAATTAGCGGAAACCGCCGCCGCATCTCAGGCCAGGGTATTTGTTTATGGACTGGATAACCTGCGCTTCGGGTTCTCAATCTCGGGGCCCGAGGGACTGGGACCCCGATATGAAGCCAGGTGCGGGCCCCGGGAGCTAACCCTGGCCATCATGACCGGCGTCTGCGAGTTCTTTTTTCAGCTTGAGGGGAAGTCCCGCCAACCCGCCGCCGGACCGATGGCGAGCAGCATCGAGGCCTTGGACTCCAAGGCGGAAAAGGACCGGAAGATTGCCCAAGAAAACCTGCTCACGGGTGGCAGTGAGGCGGCGAGGTCCCTTATTGAGGCGGTTCATGACTTGAATCGCCAGATAACCGCAGCGCTTCTCTCGGGCAATACTGCCGAGGCCGGCAAATGCATGGAGCAATTAGCCAGGCGCCTGGAAACCCTGGGTCTTATGCGGGATATGCAAGCCTTGGGGCCCATCCTGGATGCGCTGGGCGACGCCGGGGAGTTCGCCATCACTGGCTTCCCTCCCGCTGCGGCCCTGAGAGAGGCAGCTTCCGCAGCTGTCTGCCACCTGGGACCGTTAGCTCTACCTGAGATAGACAGGCGTTTGACATGGCTTGAGGCTCATCCCCAAGCAGGCACGACGATCCGCCAGGTATTGCTGGCGCTTTCGGAGAGATTACGGAGAGGTAAATTTTGACGGCCTCCGGCCTCGATGGAGTTTAGAGCTCGATAAAAGTATTGATGCTTTCCCCGGCGAGGAGCCTGAAGGGGCCGGATAGCATACCTGGGAAACCTTGGTTTTCGCTTCTTACTTTTTATGCCCGCCTCGCCTCGCTGCGCTCAACAAGGCAGCTAACCTTCATCTGGCCATAGACAATTCAGGCGCACAGACATGTTTCTCAAGTTTTATACACAGATCAGGTACCTGGCGGGCAGAAGAAGGCTCAGAGGGTTGCTCGCGGGGCAGGCGCCGGCAGCGGTGGTTGCAGAAGCCGTGGAGAAAGTCGCCGGGTTGGCAGCGGAGCTCTTCGGGGAGATTTCGCCTCAGACTGCCGGCTGGCTGCAACTCCTGGGATCTTGTTATCGGGAAACCGGAAATCCTGAGGCAAAAGTTTGCCTGGAGCGCGCTCTCACCATAGGCCGACAGGTATTTGGTTCATATGACCCCAGAGTGGCGGCGGGCTTGAGCAATCTGGGGGGGATTTATCGCATTTTCGGGCAAGTGGATGATGCCGAGTCCTGCTATCGTGAGGCGCTGGCCATTGACCGCATGAACTATAAACCGGATCACGAGGAAGTCTTGACAGACCTGAGCAACCTGGCGCTGCTGCGGCTCCAGCGAGATGATCCGGCTCGGCATGACCTGGCCGAAGCCAGGAAGGACCTGGATTATATCCGGCAGGCTGAACTGGCGAGATACGGACCCCTCCACCCAAACGTTGCAGGCAACCACCTCAATTGGGCCGGAGTCCTCATTAAGCTGGAAGACGACTGGCGAGGGGCCGAGAGGGAAGTGCGTCGTGCTTTGGAGATTTCTGAGCGTGCCTGCCCTCACCAAACCATTAAAATCGCCCATATCTTGACCGACCTCTCTGAGTTAATCGAGGCCCAAGGGCAGGATCGCCTGAGCGAAGCTTTGGAGCATGCGGAGCAAGCCCTCGAAATTCTGAAACAAGAACTGGGGGAGACCCACCCGGATTGCTCTGAAGTCTTGTATCACCTTGGCCTGCTCCAGGCAAAAATGGGGAATCCGGAAAAAGCCCTGAATCTCCTGCACCGGGGTGCCCTCCTGACTGATGGCATCATCTGGAAGGTCTTCACCCATACCAGCGAACGGCAGCGCCTGACTTATCTCTTGGGCGCCAGCGGCGCCTTCGATCTCTTCCTCTCCTTAGTGTTCACCTATCTCTCCGACTCGCCTGAAGCGGTGAGCCAGGCCTTTGACCTTGTTCTCCGGCGAAAGGGGATCGTTCTGGAGTCTACAAGGCGACAGCAGGAACTGGCCTTCTCAACCGTCTATCCGCAGCTGGCTGAAAAACTCACGGAACTCCATCGCTTAAGGCGCCTGGCAGCTGCCACCCTCCTTTCCGGACCCGGCGAGGCGGGCAAGGAAGTATATCGGGCCTCGGTGAGAAAATGCGAGGCGGATCGGGATCGACTTGAAGCTGAACTGGCCAGGGAGATTCCTGAGATGAATCTGGAGCGGCGTGTGCGCGAGGCTGACCAGCGAGCCGTGGCTGCGGCCCTGCCCCCTGGCGCCGTGATGATTGAATACGTCAGATTCAACCTCTTTGACTTTAAGGCCCAAAAAAGCCAGCCTCGTTGGCTAGAAGCCCGGTACCTGGCTTTTATCCTTAAAGATAGCCAACCAATAGCCGTAGACCTGGTGGACTTGGGAGAGGCGGCCCGCATTGATCAGGCCATCTCAGCATTTAGGCGGCAAATTGAACAAGAAGGCCGCGGCCTCAGAGATTTGTCGATTACCGCTCCTGGGGAGGACGAACCTCGGGCTGGCGTTGCCTTGTGCTCCCTTATCTTTGACCCCTTCAGGCCATTACTTGGAGCAAGTCGGCGCCTTTTTTGTGCGCCGGACGGCGAGTTGAACCTGGTACCCTTGGAAACTCTTCTCATTGCCTCGGACCGCTATCTCATTGAAGATTTCACGGTCAGTTACCTCAACACCGGGCGGGAGATGTTGCGTTCCGGACCGGCTCCCCCATCCGTGCAGCCGCCGCTCATCCTTGCCGATCCGGATTTTGATCTGGCGTCCCAAGAGGGGGAAGATGACCAGATTACCATGAAGTATGGCCGGGAACCTGATGCCAGGGGCGGGGTTTTTTTCTCACCCATCCCGGGAACTCGTCGGGAAGGGCAGGCAGTGGCACCCCTGGCAACGTCCCTGGCCGGGCAAGTCAGCAGGGTTTGGCTGGACAGAGAGGTTTTGAAGGGACGCTTGAAGCAGGAAAGGTCACCTTTTATTTTGCACATTGCCACGCACGGTTTCTTTTTGAGAGATCAGGATTGGCTCGCTTTGCGGGAAAAGACGAGGGGGCCAGCCGCCAACCCAGGGGAAAGGAGTCGAGTGCCCTCGGCCAGCCTGGAGAATCCTCTCTTAAGATCAGGGCTTGCGCTGGCCGGAGCCAATCTTGGGGAAGCGGCCCGCCACCTCTTGCCAGAGTCCGAGGATGGCATCTTGACGGCTGAAGACGCAAGTTGCTTAAACCTGCAGGCCACGGAGTTGGTGGTTCTTTCAGCCTGTGACACCGGCTTAGGTGAAGTCTTGCGCGGAGAGGGGGTGATGGGGTTGCGCCGGGCCTTTATCCAGGCGGGAGCCAGGACTCTGGTAATGAGTCTCTGGCGGGTGCCGGATGAAGAGACCGCTGAACTCATGGGGGAATTCTATCATCGCCTTGCTTCCGGTCTGGGGAGGGCGGAGGCCTTGCGCCAGGCCCAGCTGGCCAGACTGGCGCGAAGTCGCCTGGAGAAAGGGACCGGGTTGCCTCATAGCTGGGGGGCATTTATAACGTTAGGGGCCGTCGGCGTCTTACCTCATCCCCTATCCAACGATGCCCGAAACCGGCAGGCATCGGGAACCTCTGCAGGAAACCAGAAAAATCCGACCACTTCCAGCCACCTTCTGCACCCTCGACTTTAAATTCATTGGATTTATCGAGTCATAGGCTCAATCTCGGGAGGCATCAACCCCGACTTTCTTTTAAGAGCGCAGCTACTTCCTGAAAGATGGTGGATAACACCAGGCGGAATTCCTCGGCGCTCTCGTCTTTCCAGTACCGCAGGACCTCTTTACCGTCACTTTTCTGCATCAGCCCTTGCAAATACGTGAGTTTGCCCTTGAGGCGGTGCACCAGGCTAAAGGTCAGTTCGCTGCGAAACAGGAGGGGGTGGAGGCAGAGCATATCCAACTCGTTGAGGCGCAAGTCAAATCCTGGCAGGACTGCGGCTATGGTTTGGCGGTCGAGCTGCTCTCCTTCGACAATGGGTCGGAGGGTGATCTTGGTGGCCCGGATGACCTCATCGGCCTGGCGCAGGTGCCGGAGGCATTCCACCTGGTGCAGGATGAGGTCCCGTTCAGCCACCGGCCCTCCACTCAGGCCATGATCCTGGCCCTCGTAAAGGAAGACCCAGCGGAGCCGCTCCACAGAGAGGTTGTCAGCCGTGGAGAGGCTAAAGAGACGGTTGAGTATCATCTTGAGCTCCCGGGCATTCCCGGGCCAGCGGCAGGACTTGAGCTCGGTGAGTATTTCCGGGGGTAATATTTTCCTGTGGCCGTGGTTTATTTTTTGCCAGAAGTGCTGGGCCAAAAGGGGAATGTCATCAGGATGCTCTCTGAGGGCGGGGGTGCGGATGAGAAAACCCCGCAGCCGGTAATAGAGATCCTCCCGAAACTGCCCGGTTTGTACCATGGCGTGAAGGTCGCGGTTGGTGGCGGCAATAATCCGGGCCTTAACTTTGGTTCCCTTGGTAGCCCCAAGTTTCCTGATTTCGGCGTCTTCAAGGGCCCGTAAGACCTTGGCCTGGTGTTCCGGTTGCAGATCGCCGATCTCGTCTAAGAACAGCACGCCCTCGCCGGCTGCCTCCCAGAGGCCGGATTTATCTTCCTTGGCATCGGTGTAGGCCCCCCTCACGTGGCCGTAGAGCTCATTTTCCAGGAGATCCCGGGGAATGGCGCCGCAGTTTACCGTCACAAAGTCGTGGCGACGGCGCTCGCTGTTTTCGTAAATGGACCGGGCCACGATCTCCTTGCCCGTGCCGGTATCTCCCATGATCAAGACGGGCTCATTTACCCGGGCAGCATGCATGATGAGCGCCCGGACCAGACGGGCCTCCGCAGATTCTCCCACAAAGGTTTGCCGAAGCTTGGCGGGCATCTCATAACGCCCCTCCAATTCAAGGAGCAGGCGAGAGGCAGAGCCCAAAGAAGCACCTGGAGTCAGGGGAGGACCGGCTGGTCGGTCACTGTCCAGGGTCTCTTGCCACAACTCCTCGAAGATCTCGTCCCCAACCCCAATAATGTAGAGGTTGCGCTCCCCCAAGGCCGAGGCGTTCCGCAACAGGGTCCTAATGCTGCGCTTTAGTTGTCCAGCGGCCCGGTGGCGGCCGTCGATGAGGGGAATTTTTTGGTGCTTCAGCAGGAGCTGTGACAGGCTCTTGGCAGGATGCTTGACGCCCCGGTCAATCACCAGGCTCCCAAACCTTGCCAGATTCGGCAGGTTTGACGAACGCACCACCAGGGCGGCGGGCCGCTCCTTCTCGGTAAGTTTCTCGAGGTCCTGGGGCGCCTCCAGAGGAAGGTCTTCCCCGCGAAACTCCGGACCGGCATACGGGGGTGGGGAAAATTTCAATACCTGCATACCCGCCTCATTCTTAAGGTTGATTTACAAGAATCACCACTCATTAAACCCCTATACTCTACTCACCCTAATCACCCAATTATTTATAACATATTGAGATAACATGGGTTATTTACTGGCACGGGTTTTGTATTGTTATTCAGACAAAACATCTAACAACTCAACGCCAACGAGGAAATGGTGAGTTGACTATGGAACAAAATTACTCTCATGTCAACCCCTGGAGCGGGTCGGAATCCCAAGAAACTCTCCGGCAGGTGGCGGATCTCTGCGTCCAGGCCCTCAATCTGCCCCTGCAAGTTACGCCGGATAGTTTGGCTTTTTATTCCGAGGGAGGAGATGGAGGCTCGCACCGGGGCATCCTCTCTTATCGCGGCAAGCTGGTGGAAAACGACTTCATCGTGCTGGAATGCGAGCTTTTCCAGGGTCCCCAGGACTTGCGCGTCTCCAGCAAAGCCATGTTTGAGCACCTGTCAGCCGCGGGAGACAAGGTGAAGCTGGCCCCCCCCAAGGAACACCCTTCGGGGGAAGCATCCTTTTTCGTCAGCCTGAAGATCAAGGCCGTCCCCCTGTCTCTGACCCGGGCCAGCGCTTTGGTGGACGAGTTGAAGCATCTCGATCTCCTGGCCGGAATCCTCCAGGACGAGGTGCCGGTGGTGCGGCATGAGGCTGAATTGGCCAAGCTCTACCGGGAAGTGGCGGAATTCCTGGAGCCGGTGCCGGTGTGGCCGGGGCCTGAAGCAGAGTTGGGGACCCTCTGGGGGGACTGGGCCGGGGAGACGGTGGATTACCTCATGGGCTCCTCATCGGTGGCCCTGGCCGCCCCGCTCCCCACCGAAAGCGACTTCGCCCTGGCCGTCTTGGCTCACGTGGTCCAGAGATTCAAGCGGACCCTGGGAAAAGTGAAGCTCCCCGCGGTTAACGCTCGCACCCTGGTCGAGTTGAGCCAGAAGGCCCCGGGCCTGGTGGTGGTGCCGGCCATGAGCCTCAGCCTGGGCACCAGTCTATACGATCTGGGCAATGAAATGCAGGCCTTGTTGAGCACCCTGGCCTCCCAAAATCGCCCCGTGGTCTTTGTGGGGGCTCTTGACGAGCTGCAAGCGGTGTTTCACGGCGGCCAGGGAGGGAAAACCGACCCCCTGGTGCCGATAGTGCGCCACGTGCCGCCGGCCACCACGGAAACTCTCGCCCGCTTTGCGGTGCGCACCGCGGGCATGCAGGTTGGGGGGCTGCCGCCAGGGTCCGAAGCCGCGGTTACTCCAAAGAGTGCTGGCCGAAATGGAGCATTTGCCGCCGCCGGAACAGCGCCGGGTCTTGCCGGTATTGGCCCGCCGGGTCGTCAATGCCTGGGCCTCGGGTGGCGCCCTGGCCACCGGTGAAGCCTTCGCCGCCCGGGTGAGTGGTCTTTCGGAAACCTTGGCCGGCCTGAGCCCCAGACCCCGGGTCGGGCGGCCGCCCACCAACCAGGAGCATTTCACCCGGAGGCTCACTGATCATGCGCTTTATGGGTTTTTCCGGGAAAGCCTCCTGGGTCAGGACCAGGCCCTGAAAGACGTCTGTTGCCGGTTGGGGAGCGAAGTGCTGACCCGGCCTCCGCATCAACCGTTGCGCTACTGTGCCGAAGGCACCCCGGCCACGGGCAAGTCGGAGAGCACCGTGCTTTTGGCTGATTGGCTGGGTATCCCGTATATCAACATCGATGCGGCCAGCATGCCCAGTTCTCACACTGCCGCGGCCCAGTTGCTGGGCTCCGGCCGGGGCATCGTCGGCTCCCATCAGAGCGGCCGCCTGGAGCAGGCTGCCAAGCATCATGCCGGCGCGGTGATCGAGGTGAGTGATCTGGACCATGCTGTCCCTGAGGTGCGGGCCGCCATGGCCGACCTCTTCCTGCAAATCCTGGAGACCGGGGAGGCGCAGAGTGCCACCGGATCTATGTTTTCCTGCGCCAACTTGATTTTCGTATTCACCATGAACTTGCCCGGCGGCCAGGATGAAAAGGTGCACCGGGGCATTGGCTTTCAACAACAACGCCATAATCGGGAAATTCGCCAGCGGGTGGTGTCGGAGCTCAAAATCATGCTGTCCGGCGCCTTTTTAAGCCGGATCGGCAGCCCGATTCTCTTTGAACCTCTGGTGGGGGAGGCCCTGGTCGCCATTGTGGCCCGGGCTATCCAGGCGGCCCTCCAGGCGGCCGCCCAGCGGCTGCACCTCTCCATTCGGGAGGTGGTGGTGCCGCCGGAAGCGGCCCAGCAGGTGCTCGTTTCCTTAGAAAGCAGTGTGACGGCCTTCGGGGCCCGCACCATCCTGGAGCATGGCCGCGCCCTGGCGGCCCAGGCCATTTTAGACCGGCAACGGCAGGGAGGAGACTTCACGGGAAAAACCGTGGAGGTTTCGGCCTCTCCCCTGGGGGAGTTGAGCCTAAAACTTCGTTGAGAAAGGAGGTGTAGCATGGGGACGGTAATATATCGGGTGGATAGAAAGAACGAGTATCGCCGGGCGGGGCCGGATGATCTCATAGAGTTGCTTCCGGTTCCCGGCCAAAACCCGCTGTTTTTGCCCAAGTGGTTTCTGGAAGTCTTGGCCTATGCCATCGCGGCCCATGAAGTTACCCATGTCAGCGGCCCGACGGGTTCGGCGAAGAGTTCGGTCATTGAAGCCTTCCATCTGGTGCCGGAAAATTTCCGGATCGTGTGCGAGGCCTTGGGGTTCAAACCGCTGCTCATCAAACTCTATCCCGTGGAAATGGCCACCTTTGAGGCGCCGGGGGAATTGTACCAGCGGCGTTCCCTGAAGAACGGCACCACCTTTGATGAACCCAGTGTGCTGGTGCGGGCCCTGGAGGACGCGGCCCAGGCCAATGGCTGCTTCTATCCCTTGATCTGGCTCCGGGAGATGGGGCGGGTGCATTCTTCCAGCGTGCAGGGGGGGTTGCTCAATCTGATGAGCAAATACGACATCCTCCTGCCGGACGGCCGGCGCCTTGACGGCAGCAAAGTTGCCTGGGTGGCCGACAGCAATTACCAGGCCGATGGCGACTCGACCCACACCCTGGTTACCCTGGACGATGCCTTGAGGCGCCGTTTCACCATCAATCTTACCCTGGATTACCTGGATCTTCCCCAGGAAGTCCAGGTGGTACAACACATTCTAAAGGAGGTCCGCGATGAGAAAGATGCCAATCAACGAACTCATTGAAAAGGTCGTCATCCTGGGAAACAAAATCCGCAAGCAGCGGCAGGAGGGCAACCTGCAATCCATCACCCCGCCGACGATCTATGGCTACCTGGCTTTTCTGCGCATGGCTCAGGCCCTGCCTCACCTGGAACTGCGGCAGGTCGCCATGGTCACCCTGTTAGGCAATGCCAGCCTGGAGGATCGCAATGAGGCCGTGAATCTGTGCAGGATCTTCGGTCTCAAGGGGAATCAGAATCCCGAGTCCATCCAGGATGCCAATCTATTTTAAGGAGACGAATCATGAGTGTTTCAAGAACTTATAGCGTTGCCGGAGATTATTATGCCGCCTGCCGGCCGCGGCGTTCCAAAACCGATTGGGCCGGGGTGGGGCCGGGTGACGCGTTTAAGAACAACCTGGACTACCATGTCAAAATGCCGGCCCAACGTCAGTTCTATCAACTGGTCCATAAGGTGCAGAAGGCCGTCATCGATCATATCGGCGCGGCCCCCGAGGCCTATGAACCCAAGGTCAAACCTCAGTTGAGCCCGCTGATGACCAGCTATCCGTCCACCTTGGCGGCTTATGCGGCCATCGGCCACACCGCTTTTCTCGAGTTTGAAGCCCGGGTCCCTGAGAAGATTTTGTTCACGCATCTGAGCAAATACCTGGAGAACCCGGCCGAGCATGATGACCTCAGGGTGGACCCCGACAGCTATCGGGAGGTGGCCAAAATCGTCACCAAACTGGTCCAGGTGCGCCTGTTGCTGGAGGACCTCTCCCGCTATTCCTTCGTGGCATCGGTGGAGATCTACCGTCTGTTCTCGGCCTCCCAGCAGAACACCAAATTCCGGTCAGTTTCGGAAATTCTGCGGGCCGTCATTCTGTACGGCGACATCTTGCCCGATTGGCAGGATCAGGAACTCCACCCCATGACCCGGATCATGCTGGGGGACCTGATCCGGAAATGCAACCCTTTCTTTGATGAGTTGCCCCACACTCCGTCGCACCGCCTGGCGTATCTGGGGATCGACTGGGTCAAGGCGTTGTGCCTCTCCCTGGCCCCGTATCTGCCGGAGCCGGAATCAGAGGCCGCGGAACCGGAGTCTGTCCCGGGGGAGGCGGGGGAGGAAAGCTATCGCTTTAAAAAAGAGAAGGGTATGCGGCAGCCCACCGAAAGGATAAGGCCCCTTGACGGTCCCACGCCACCCACGCTCTTTGATCCGGCCAATCAGGAACAAGCCGTCAAATCCCTGGTTGGCGGCAACCACCCCGGCAAGCCGGCGGAAGATGACATTATCCAGAAGCTCATCAACGATTTTGCCGACGCGGTGAGCAAGGCCGGGGGTCAACAACAGGCCTGGGAGGATATGCGTTCGGATGTACTGGAACACACGCTCAGAGGCGGCGGCTTCTCTCAAGGCCCCATCCAGGGCAATCCCGTGGAAGGCCATGAGGTGACCGTGCGCTTGGGCAAGGACGAGGTGGCTGGCGGTGAGATCTTTGACCGGCCGGTGGAATTGTCGGAAGACGACCAGGCCTATGCCGAACTCCTGGGGAGCTGCGCCCCCATTGTCCAGGTCCTGAAAAAGAACCTGTATCCCAACGTCAAGGAGATACCGGAGACGGAACGGCTGCGGACCAGCGGTTCTTTGGATGCCAACCGTCTGCCCATGGCGGATTATTCTCAGGTTATTTTCAGACGCTATCGCATTCGGGAGAAAGCTGACCCCCGCGGCAAGCCGGTAGTGCTCATCGCCTGCGACGGCTCCGGCTCGCTCAACCACAAGCAGATGCAGATGCTGAAGCTCCTGGCCGCGGCCTGGCTGGAGTCCACCGCCAAGAGCGAAATCCAGGTGCTGGCGGGCCTGTATCACAGCGGGTCCATCCGTCCTGGGGTTTCCGGCCCTCTGGTCCAGTGGATCTACCACCCCCGGAAGACCCCGGTGCTGACCCGCAAGGAGGCTACCCGGGCGCTGGTGGCACTGCCTCCTTCGGGAACCGGGGCCCAATCCGACGCCCTGTCCCTGGCGTTTATGCTGGAGGAGGCCCGCCATCTGGCCCGGGGCCGGATGATCTACCTGATCCTCCTGTCGGATTGCGCCTGGAACCTGAGTTTCAATACGAAGAAAAGCGGCAGAGAAGAGGTTTATGCCTTTTTCGAAACAGCTTATCAGGAGCACCCCGGGAAACTCAACACCACCCTGGTAGCCCTGGGGGTGAATGGCGAAACCGGTTTCGAGGACCTCCTGGACAAGGTTCTGGTGGTCAATGAAAAGCAACTCACCGAGCCGGCTGCAGTGGCCGGACAGATCGGCACCTACGTGGCCTCCTGCCTTAAGGAGCGCCGCCGTTGGGTAAAGAAAATGTAGGATATTCCTGAGCTTTCGGAGGTTCCATGGCCTATCCAAAATGGCATTCGCGGGATTATACGGGTGATTATGCAGACGATTATTATTATGACGGCCGTACTTACGTGTATGGCCACCGTCGTCCTGTCATCGACCTTTCCGAGGCCCTGGAACCTCTGTATGCTCATCTCCGGAGCTACGATGCTCACCGGGTGGAACTGGAGAGGGAAGGGGGAGAAATTCGAGATTTACGGCGACTGACGGAACTCTTGCGCCAGGAAATCTCCTTTGAGGGACGCTTCAAGGACCACCAGGTCAGTCTCATCAATCAGGCCGGCCTGCGGGAGATGTTGCGGGATGTGGGAAATTACCACCTCCATTTAGGGGTGCGGCAACTCGACACGCGTCTGCCGGTTTATTATCTCTGCCGATTGGCGTACCGCTACCGGTCCCACTATGACCTGCTGCTGGAAGATCTCTACATCAGCCCCGGGTATCCTTTGCCGGATGACCGCTTCGTGAAGCTCATGCGCCGCGGGCACGAACTCTATCATCTGCGCCTGTCGCCCTTCCGCGGTAAGGCCGAGAAGATCCTGGGCAAAAAGAAAGCCCCTGGCGTCGATGAATGGCTGAGCGATGTGGGGAACCATGTCTTCCAGGCCGCCTGGCACGAAGACCAGCGCCTGGGGGTCATGGTCGCCCAGCACTTTGAATTGCCCCTCTTCCTCCAGGCCATTGAGGTCCTCTACCTCTGCCTGAGTGGGGAACTCTGCGAAATCAGGAGTGCAGCCACACCCCAAATGTTCCGGTTCTTTGAAGAGGTCTATCCTCAGCCGGCCATTCACGGGTTCCTGAAGCTCCTCCTCACCCTGGAGGGGGGCGCCCTGACCGGGTTTACCCAGCAAGCCCTTGAACTCTATAGCAAATTGTCCCAGGCGTTCAACCGCTTACTGAGTTCTAAGGTTAATTGGGGCTTTCGCCAGGAGCCCGTCACCTTGCAGAAGCTGGTCTTTGGGAATTTTTCCCGGCTGCCTCTGGTGGCTAAGCATCTGGCGGAACATGCTGAGGTCAGAGAAGCCAGGGAGGTCCTGGAACTGGAAGCTCAAGAGGTGGTGACAGCCATGCTGGGGGCTTCCAGGAGCAAGGAGGGCTGCGATGTTTACGCCAGGCCCGATTAGCCCAATCTCGGGGAGGCGCCGCCGCGTAACGTATTTTATCCTCGCGGCCGGCGCTGTGATGGCGCTCCAGGCGCTTTGCCTGGAGTTCCACATCCCGGCCGTCAAGCCGGACTTCTTTGCTAAAGAAGCCGTGGAAATCAAACTCACCCCCAAATGGCGCTACGGCTACGTGCAGCTCTGGCATGGGGCGGTGCTGGTCAAGGCCAGAAACCTTGACCAGCCCGCCACCTGTGGCCGGTTGGCCCCCACCGCCTTGCCGGAGCCGGGAATTGCCGCTATCATGCGCCGGGACCTGGACGCCCTCCCCGGCAAGGCGGTGTTGGAGGCCTGCCTCTACCTGGCCCTCCTGGCGTATGTCTTTTTCGGCTGGGGGTGGCTGAAGCGGAGCCTCTTAGCCCAGGGGCGCACGAGAGGGCGTCTCTTGATGGCCCATGTCCTGGGGTGGCTGGGGCTATGGCTCATCGCCGGCGCGCCCCTGCTCCTCTGGGGTTACGGCACGCCTTTGTTCACCAACTGCATGGGGCCCGGGGCCCTGAGTTCCAGCGGCATGTCTCTCGGCCGGGTCCCGCCCTATAGTTCCACGGTGTCCTATCACTTTCTGCTGGCAGCCCTGGCCCCCTTATGCCTCCTTCCCCTGATACTCATCTCCTTGGCTTCGGCCTGGCTGCCGAAAATTACCGCCGGCCAGGTCCTCTGGCTCAGGGGCCTGCCCTCTTTCCTGAGCACCAGTTCCACGGTGCCCTATCATTATCTGCTCACAGCCCTGGCCCCCGTAGGCCTCATTCTCCTGGCGCCCATCTGCTTCGCTTTGGCCTGGCTGCCGAAGATTACCGAAGGCCAGGTCCTCTGGCTGGGGGGCCTGTTCTTTTTTCTGAGCTTCGGGTTGATGCGCGCCCTGACCCGGGGCTAGTTGAGCCAGGGGCTCCAGGCCCGGCCTATTGATTGCCACCCGCAGCCGGAAAGTTTCCCTCGGTGCGGAGAACATTTTCAGCAAGGGAGACTGCCACCATGCAGATACGCCTCAACCTGATGCTCCTGGCGGCTGTCATGTTTTGCCTGACTTTGACGCCGCCGGTTCTGGGCACCACGATCTGGCCGAGCCGGTTTACCTGTCCCAACTGCGGGAGGGTATACCAAGATTGCGTCATCATGAGCACCAACACCTTCGGCGGCTGGGACAGTGAGTTCCGGTCCTATGCCCTGGGTTTCGACCCTCTGGGGATGCTCGTGCACACCTGCCCGAAATGTGGTTGCCCGGATCGGGATTCCCTGGGCCTGGATGACCACGACCGGCTTTCCCGCCGGGAAAAGGCCAGGATTCGGAGCCTGTTGTTGGACTATTGCCGCCGTCAGCGCCTCAAGCCCAAGGACTTCACGCCCTCCCACGGCTATGAAGTATTGGCGGAGATTCTCCGGCTCCGGGGTTGTCCAGAGCGAGCCAGTGCGGCGGCTTATCTGAGGGCCGCCTGGGTGGCCGACGACCTCGAGCGCTTAACCCGGGCCGTCGCCTGCCGCCGCAAGGCCGCCCATCACTTTCAGCGGGCCTTGGAGAAGCAGGAAATCGAGGCAGAAGATGTCCCCGAATACCACTACCTCATCGGCGAAATTTACCGGCGGGCCGGGAACTTTGACCAGGCGTTAGCCTGGTTCGATAGGGTGGAAACCGGAAGTTTCCCATACCCCTGGCTGTTGATTCAGCAGCGGGATTTAGCGGTCCACAAAAATGCCGAGAAAGTAAAGATCAGGTGAGAATTGATCAATACCGCTCCCGGTTGTCCACGATAAAAGGGTTTAACTGGTGACCAGGGATCAGTTTGCGTGCGGGTCCTGGTGGCGTTGAGAACTTCTTCCGGAATCCGCTATCCTCTTGCTCTTTGAGAGCCGTTTAACCGTCTAACCATGACAATCCCAAGCGCAGCCAAGTATGCCCATTTCCAGGGTCCTTTCTCTGTTTGGGACGGCTGCTCAGCAACCGGTCAGGCGCTCCGGGTTTTCGGGATACCGCGCCCCTGCACCGTGATCTGTGAGGCGGCGCTGTCGATCTCACGGAGATCATTGGGCGCGGCCGGGTCATAATTCATTAGTTACTCGTCCCCTCGTGGCGTTGCTGATGGCAGCCGGCGCGGGATATGTCCCCCGGGAATATTCCCCCGCGTTGGTGCTCTCCTCAAGCCCCTCGTCTGCATACGTGGCCTGTGCGGTCTGCTGGCCCTCAAGGCGGCTGGATTGCTCATGTTGGCCCGGCTGATCCGGCTGGGTTTCCTGGCGGACTCTCCGTCCCGCATCCTCCGTCGCGGGGCACAGTTGTGGCCGTCCAGACGCCGGCTAACCTAATTCTAACTTGTAGCCGGTGCATAAGTCTGATATCTTAATGGTGGCCAAGTATAATCCTCTCAAGTTCTGCAAAATTTTGCCCCAGCAGGCTCCTGTCTCTTCCTCATAACCAATCCGGCAGCCTTAATGCTTGAAGAGACCCTTGGGGGCATTGCAGGACATCCGGCGCCAAGAACCGGGAGGAGGGGAATGACAACAGCACCGCTTACTTTCCTAATTTCGAGGAAAGGCGAGAGATTGATGGGAAACCAGGACAAAAACCCGACACTTTGTGAGGCGCTAAATATGAAAGATGAAGTGATGGATATTTCTGCACCGGAAGATTATGCCGCCCAAATATTTGAGTGCAGCAGCGTCAGATTGGAGCCGGAGGCGGCCGGGGAATTGTGGCCCAGGATTCTGCAGCATAAATGGCTCATGTCGGAAAAACTCGGCCGCGATGTGGGCCTGCGGGTCGCGTGCATCGACTTCCTGGAAAATATGGAGCAAGCCCGGGAGGAATACCTCGCCTATCAACAGTATGACCTCTTAAATGAAATGGGCGCTCTGGCCATCAGCAAGGAAATCTGGGACACCATTGCTGATTCCCAACCGCCCAAACAGATCGTCCAGAAAAGGATTATTCTGCCCTTGACCCGGGAAAATCTGTCTAAAAAGCACGGCGTCGTTCCTCCCAAAACTATCATTTTTTTCGGCCCTCCCGGCACCGGCAAGACTCATTTTGCCAAAGCCATTGCCGGGGCTCTTTCCTGGTGGTTCATCGAAATTGCTCCCAGCATGCTTATGGTTGACGGCATTGACAAGGTTGGGGCTAATCTGCGCCGGGTCATGGAAAAGGCTCGTACGCTTAAAGAAACCGTCATTTTTATCGATGAATTTGAAGAGCTGGCGGGCGATCGCGACGAGGCCAGCCGGGTGGACAAGTCCATCACCAATGAATTTCTCAAACAGGTGCCCCTGCTCAAAAACAGTGGGGACCATATCCTGCTCATTTGCGCCACCAACTACATCCGGCAACTGGACCCCGCCCTGCTGCGCCCGGGCAGATTTGACTGCATCATCCCCGTAGGGGGGTTGGACGAAGATGAAAGAGCCACTATCCTGAAACACTTTCTCTCCCGGTTGAATACCGGAGAAATCGACCTGAAGCGGATAGTCAAGATGACGGTGCGCTTTACTCCCGCGGATATCGAATATCTCTTCCAGCAAGTGGCCCAGTTCGCCTTCGAACAGGAACATCTTACCAGACAGGATTATCGCGTGACCACGGACACCATCTTTGAAATCCTGCCCAAAATCCGAGCCTCCCTCACTGAAGAGGTAAGTGTTGAGTTCGAAAAAGATACCATTACCTATTGCCGCTACTAATTTCTAGCGAAAACCGACGCCCCCTGCACATTTATCCAGGAAAATGGATTAACTTTATTTTTGCCGGAGGGGCTATTGACCAGAGGACTGCAGGAAAGATCAATTGGGCTTAGGCACTATAACCGTCTAATTTGCGATACCGGCTGGGAAGACCCCCGCCTCGACCGGTAATTGCTGCCTCTCTAGCCAGAAAGCACTATCCTAACCATTGCCGGCTCGACGAGTCCCCGGAGCAGCGGCATCACCGAGACATCCCGCCTGAGGACGACTTTGTGAAGGTGCGGGCAGGGAAAGGAGAGGTTTTTAGCGTGCCTGCTGGGAATACTGCTGGGAACTAATAGAGAAGGGTTAGCCCGTTTAAGCTAACCCCATTGATATCATGTGGCGTCCCCAAGGGGATTTGAACCCCTGTCGCCGGCGTGAAAGGCCGGTGTCCTGGACCAGGCTAGACGATGGGGACGCATTTTTATGGGCCGTGTTGGATTCGAACCAACGACTCTCTGCTTAAAAGGCAGATACTCTACCAACTGAGTTAACGGCCCGAACAGAGTATTATTAACCCCTGAAGATTGACTTGTCAAGCAAATCTGCAGCCCTAAAAGATAGGAAAGAAGGACTCCCCTTGTCTCTCCGGCAGCGGCGGTTCGAGGCCTGAAGCCGGGCGCACGTCTATTTTCCCCGGCGCCATCAGGCCGCAACGGCCTCTTATCGGTCCCCGGTGGCCTCCAGGAATTCCAGGGTCAGGTTCAGCAAGGCCAGATGAACCGCCTGGGGAGGGCCGGAGGCGTCTAGGTGGTGCAGGGCGGGTCCTTCCAGGGAGGCATAAATGGTGGCGACCCTTTCCAGGTAGGCCGGATCCTCGCTCACTTGCCGGGCTCGTTGGGGAGTTTGGGATAAACGGGCCAACGCCTGAGCCACCGGCAGGGTAAAAATCACCGTCAGGTCCGGGCGCACCGCCAGTACCTCGTTTTGCGGCCAGAATCCGGTCCGGGTCCAGCCCCAGGGCCCCCTGGTAGGCCACCGAAGAGTAGTAGTAACGGTCGGTAATGACGATCTTGCCCTCGGCCAGGGCCGGCTTGATGACCTCTTCCCCGTGCTCCCGGCGGTCGGCCATGAAGAGGTTCAACTCCTCTTTGGGGCTCAGCTCCCGGGCGGGGCCCCGAAGATACTCGCCGGATATGCTCGCCAATGGGGCCATCCGTGGGCTCACAGGTAAGGACCACTTCCAGCCCCCGCTCCCGGAGGGCGGCGGCCAGGAGCCCCGCCTGGGTGGATTTACCGCAGCCGTCCACCCCTTCCAGGGCCAGCAGCACCCCGCGACTTGTCATGGGCGCCACCTACCACACTTCGGGGAAGGCGGCGTTATCGTAGAGGTATTCCACTTTTTCCTTGTGTTGGAGTTCCACCTTGGCCATTTTATCCAGGAAAGCCTGGACCTCGCCCGGAGGCTGAAGGCTGGCCAGGGCCTGATAGAACCGGTAGGCCCCCTCCTCCCGTTTGGCGGCGATAACCAGGGCCTCCTTGGGGGACATGTTATCGCCGATAACCGGGGCCTCCAGCATTTCCGCCAGGTGGACGTTCTGGGCCTCTCCCGCCAGCATGCAGCCGCCGGCGGTAAAGCAGCTCTGGAGAAAGGCCTTGTGCTCCAGCTCTTCCTTGGCCAGGTATTCCAGGGTATTTTTGGTCTCCGGGTGGCTCACCAGGCCGGCCAGGCGCTTGTAAAAGCCATGGGATAATTCTTCCTGGGTGATGGCGCTCTTGATAACGGCTTCCAATTCGGTGCTCATGACGGCTTCCTTTGATCAGGGAGTTGAGGTGCAAGATCGGCTGCCTCGGTAGACAGGCATCATAAACGCAAAGCTTCAGAAAGACAAGTCCCCCCATTCTTGCCCCCTGAGACGGGAGCGACAAGCACGGGGAGACTTATAGACCGCAAAAGGTCTGTGTTTAAACCGTCTTGATCTCGATAGACTTGGGCTTGACTTCCTCTTTCTTGGGACAGGTGACGGTCAACACCCCTTTATCATATCTGGCTTCGATCTTATCCAGGTTCACCGCGGCGGGCAGGCTCATGGAGCGGGAAAAGGAGCCGTAACTGCGTTCCACCAGGTGATAGTTCTCCTCTTTTTCCTCCCGTTCCGACTTCTTCTCGCCCTTGATGGTGAGCACATCACCCGTGACCGAGATATTGATATCCTTGGCATCCATCCCGGGAACCTCGGCCTTCACCACAACCGCCTCGGCGGTCTCCGTGACGTCCACCGCGGGGGAGAATTCCGCCTTGAGGGGCCGCAACCCCCGCCGGCCGGAGCCGAAATAATCTTCCCAGAGATGATCCATCTCCCGCCGGAGACGAGAAACTTCCCGGAACGGCCGCCATTCCATCAGATCCTTTGACATAGCTCGTCCCTCCTTAACCAGGTTAACGTATGAAATTATGATTGATTGCCCCGGCTGGCATCGGGCCAGGTCCGTTGCGACAATGTCCTGGTTAATCTCAGTCACGAGACCGGATGATGGGGCTCTCTCAAATTAAAAATAGGTATTGATCAGTTGCCTGTCAACTTACCCTCTCAGGGGAAATTGCCGGAAAATCTGCTTGAATTTGGCTGCCGGTAATGGTAATAATATAATGATAGCAATAAGGCTGCCTCTATGAGTCGAGTTTACCGAAAACCTTGCGCCAGGCCTCCTTTCAGAACGAGGAGGTTTTTTTTTGCCACGGTCTGAAGCAGGCCTGACGGCGAGCCGGTAAGTCCCCGGGGTCGTCACGCCTGGCCCCCGGGAACTTGTCCCCGGCCCAGGGCGGGCCTCCCGGCACCCTGAGCGTTAGAGGCCCCGATGGCGGCAGTCAGGAGTGACCGCGAGGCAGGCCGAGCCCCCAACCTGGAAGGGCGCGGTTAAGAATGGTTCTCCTTTACCCTCCTCAAGCGAGAAAGGTCCCTATATGGAATTTCGGCGGAAGGACTTCTTGGGCATCGCGGAGCTGGCCCCAGAAGAGATCCGCCACATCCTGGACACCGCCGCGTCCTTGAAGGAAATTTCGGCCCGTCCCATCAAAAAGGTCCCCACCTTACGGGGCAAAACCGTGGTGACGGTCTTCTATGAGCCCAGTACCCGGACCCGCATGTCCTTTGAGATCGCGGCCAAGCGCCTCAGCGCCGACACCCTCAACCTGACGGTGGCGGCCTCCAGCGCCGTCAAAGGCGAAACCCTGATGGACACCGCCCACAATCTCGAGGCCATGCAGCCGGACCTGCTGGTGATCCGCCATCCCGCCAGCGGCGCCCCCCATTTCCTGGCCCGGCGTCTCAAATGCGGGGTGATCAACGCCGGCGACGGCCTCCATGAGCACCCCACCCAGGCCCTCCTGGACCTCCTCACCGTGCAGGAAGCCAAGGGCACGCCTTGCCGGCTTGAAAGTGGCCATCATCGGCGACATCGCCCACTCCCGGGTGGCCCGCTCCGATATCCAGGCCTTTATCAAGATGGGCTCCCAGGTCACGGTGGCCGGCCCGGCCACCATGCTGCCGCCGCACCTTGAGTCCCTGGGGGCCCGGGTTACCTGCTCCCTGGAGGAGGCGGTGGCGGGCGCCGACGTCATTATGATGCTCCGGCTGCAACTGGAGCGCATGGGGCAGATGTTCCTCTCCACCTTGCGGGAATACAGCCGCTACTTCGGGCTGGCCCCCCGCCATCTGGAGTTGGCCCAACCCGACGTGATCATCATGCACCCCGGCCCCCTCAACCGGGGAGTGGAAATCTCTCCCGAGGTGGCCGACGGCTCCCATTCCGTCATCCTGGACCAGGTGACCAACGGCGTGGCGGTGCGCATGGCCATGCTCTACCTCTTGATCGGAGGAGAAAAAGCGTGAGCTTACTGATAAAAGGCGGCCTGGTGGTTGACCCCGCCCAGGAGCTTTCGGAACCCCGGGACCTTTTGATCGAAGCTGGCAAGGTTGCCGCTTTGGAGGCCCCCGGAACCATCCCCGCCGAGGGACGCCGGGTGATTGACGCGCCCAAAACCTGGTGGTGACTCCCGGCCTCATCGACATGCACGTCCACCTGAGGGAGCCGGGGGAAGAGTACAAAGAGACCATCCTGACGGGCACCCGGGCCGCGGTGGCCGGCGGCTTCACCGCGGTGGCCGCCATGCCCAACACCCGCCCGGTGAACGACAACACTGCGGTCACCCGCTTCATCCTGGAGCCGGCGGGGGCGGCGGGACTGGCCCGGGTCTACCCCGTGGGCGCCATCTCCATGGGCTCCCTGGGCCAGAACCTGAGCGAATACGGCGACCAGAAGGCCGCCGGGGCGGTGGCCTTCTCCGACGACGGCCACCCGGTGATGAACCCCATGCTCATGCGCCGGGCCTTGGAGTATGCCCGGACCTTCGAGGTGCCCCTCATCGCCCACGAAGAGGATCTGGACCTCAGGGCCAATGGCGTGATGCACGAGGGCCGGGTCTCCCTGGAACTGGGCTTACGGGGTATCCCGTCCGCGGCCGAAGAAACCATGATCTTCCGGGACCTGGCCCTGCTCCAGCTCACCGGCGGCCGCCTCCATATCGCCCACGTCAGCGCCTTCGGCAGCGTGGCCCTGATCCGCACCGCCAAGGCCGCGGGCCTCACCGTCACCGCCGAGACCGCGCCCCACTACTTTTCCCTGACGGATGAGGCGGTCCAGGGCTATGATACCTTTGCCAAAGTCAACCCGCCGCTTCGGACCGCAACCGATGTTGCGGCCGTTAAAGAGGCGCTGCGCGACGGCACCCTGGACGCCATCGCCTGCGACCACGCCCCCCACACCTCTTTGGAAAAAGACCTGGAGTTCGAGGCCGCGGCCTTCGGGCTCATCGGCCTGGAAACTTCCCTGGGCTTAAGCCTCAAACTGGTGCATGACGGGGTCCTCAGCCTCAGCCAGCTGGTGGCCGCCATGAGCACCAATCCGGCCCGCATCCTGGGCGTCCCCGGCGGCACCCTGGCCGTGGGCAGCCCGGCGGACGTCACCCTCATGGACCTCAACCGCACCTGGACCGTGGACGCCAACCGCTTCGCCTCCAAATCCCGCAACTGCCCCTTCCATGGCTGGACCTTGCAGGGCAAGGCGGTGATGACTATCGTGGGAGGGAAGGTGGTGTGGGAGGAGATAGAGGAGGGCAGGGTTTAGGGGCCAGGGGCCAGTTTCGGTGGCCGTTCTTCAGGGTAGCCGCAGGCATTAGCCGGCGTGTGGAGCAGGTAAAGGCCGCCGACCATCTTGCTTCAGGGGCTGAAAATCGGGGGGCAGCGTTCTGATGGTCAGGATATTAACACTATTCGTGAGCTTCCTGGTGATCGGTCTGATTTCTTCGGTCCACGCCGCCGGCTTGACGGTTGATCAGCTAGAGAACAGCAAATACCTGGTGCCTTCCTGGGAAGATCCGGACCAGGGAGAATGGGTGCAACTCAAGGGTGGCGAATTTGCCAGGAAAAATCCGGACAATCCGTTATTTGTCAGCATAGTAAAGATAGCCCTGGGCCGGCTATCTAACCATCAGGACCAGGATGCTGCCGTGATCTATGGGTATAATACGGGAGGTACAGGCTTTTTTACGGTGCTTTGCGCCGTGATGAATGACAGGGGCATCCCGAAAAATAGCGCCTTAATCGATCTGGAAGACAGGATTAAAATCAATTCTCTCCGTATCCAATCAGGAAAGATTATCATTGACATGGTGACCCATGGGCCCAACGATCCGGCCTGTTGTCCCACGGTGAAGAAGGTGGCCACCTATAAGTTGGTGGGCAATAAGCTGGTTAAAGAATGAGATTAAGTAAGTAGGCAAGAACCTTAAATTTATAGAAAAGTTCAGTCCCCAGTCTAAAGAAACCCTAAGGGTGGACTGCAAAAACTGAAGCGGCCGTGAACCCGTTTCTTCAGACCCCCTCTCCCCTGAGAGGGGAGAGGGCTGGGGTGAGGGGTGGCAATGCCCAGTCAGCGCGCCAGGGCCTTGCGGCGGCGGATGACCGATGCCGAAAGGGTGTTGTGGGGGCATCTGCGGAATCGAGAGTTGGGCGGTTGGAAATTCCGGCGGCAGTATCCGGTGGGATCGTTCATCGTCGATTTTATCTGTGTAGAGAAAAACGTGGTCATCGAAGTAGATGGCGGGTAACATGCTGAAAACGCGGAGCAGGACGCGCAGCGATCGGCCTATCTAAAAAAGATGGGCTATCGGGTCTTAAGATTTTGGAATAATGAGGTCTTGCAGGAGACGGAGGCGGTTCTGGAAGCGATCTTTGCAATTTTAGCGAATGGCAAGCAGAATTCCCTCTCACCCCAACCCTCTCCCCCATCGGGGGAGAGGGGGTTAAAGTTAAATGACTGAGCTATAAAAAAATCACGAACAATGAAATTCTGGCACCACGATCTGCAAATTGAGCTTGATGACACTTGGTATACTGAAGCGGAAATGGACGGCTTCGTGCCTTTGACAAGAACTTATCATGTTAATGCTGACGCAGCCAATGGGCGAAAACTGTTTGTTATTAGAATAGATGAAGTAAGGCCGGTAAAACGAAATCCTGGTGTTGGCATCTTCAATGACAATCAGGAGGCATCTGCAAGGGAACGAGTCGTTTCCATCCTTAATGGGTTTCGGAACAGGTCTGCCATCCCACCGGTTGAGATAGTTCTTGAGCCACCTGATAGCCAGTTTCGTTACAGGCTGATTGCGGAGAGTGCATCGGTTCTATTGTCACCTTAGCCGCCGGTTTCTCGGCATGTGCCGGCGGTGGAAGGGTTCGATTTCAGTTTGGATCAATGATGCATCCCGATCCCTAAAGAGGTGAAACCATGCCCAGTCAAGTCTTTCTCATGGATCTGCGGGCCTCCGCCAAGGAGCCCAATTTTAAGAAATTCGGCCGTCTGCTGGAGGCCCTGGATATCAAGAGCATCATCCACCGCAAGAAGAAGCGGCCCCTGATTGCGGTGAAGCTCCATTTCGGCGAGAAGGGCAACACCTCCTTCATCCGGCCCATTTATGTGCGCCAGGTGGTGGACAAGATCTGGGACCTGGGGGGCCGGCCCTTCCTCACCGACGCCAACACCGTGTACGTGGGCACCCGGGCCGAGTCCGTCAGCCATCTCACCACCGCCATCGAAAACGGCTTTGCCTACGCGGTGGTGAAGGCCCCCCTGGTCATCGCCGACGGCCTCACCGGCAAGGCCGAAGTGGAGGTCAAGATCAACGACGGGAGCAGTTTAAGTCGCGTCTTTCTGGCCGAGGCCATCGTGGAGGCCGAGGGCCTGGTGACCCTGACCCACTTCAAGCTGCACGAACTCTCGGGCTTCGGCGGGGCGCTCAAGAACCTGGGCATGGGCTGCGCCTCCCGCAAAGGCAAACTCTCCCAGCACTCCAACATCTCCCCCAAGGTGACCGAGAAAAAATGCACCGGCTGCGGCGAGTGCATCGCCCACTGCGCCCAGGAGGCCATCGGCATCAATCCGGAGACCGAAAAGGCGGTCATCGACCCCACCAAGTGCGTGGGCTGCGGGGAGTGCATCCTGGTCTGCCCCTACGGCAACATCCAGATCCAGTGGAACGAATCCATCCCGGTGTTCCTGAAGAAGATGATGGAGTACGCCTACGGCGTCATCAAGAACCAAGCAGGACCGGAGCGTGTTCATCAATTTCATCACCCAGGTGTCGCCCGGCCTGCGACTGCTACGGCCACAACGACCTGCCCATCGTGGGGGATATCGGCATCCTGGCCTCCCGGGACCCGGTGGCCATCGACCAGGCCTGCGCCGACCTGGTCATCGGCAAGCCCGGGCATTGCCGGGTTCCGCTCTCCAAGACCTGAGCCCCGGCAGCGACAAATTCAAGGACATCTATCCCCAGGTGGACTGGCACATCCAGTTGGAGTACGCCGAGCAGCTGGGTCTTGGGGCCCGGGAATACGAACTGGTTAAAATTTAGGCTGTTAAACTCGTCATGACTTTGACGTTCTTTGCGGCTTGGCGAGAAATCTTTTCACGCTGAGGCGCAGCAGGCGTCAAGATCGCGCAGTTTTAACCAATGTGAGGATAATGATTATGCAACCCATCGGCCCTTTAATGATCGAACACCGCCTGATCGAGCGCCTGCTGCACCTGATGGCAGCAGGAATTCGCCCGCATCAAGGCTAATATCGAGGTGGACCCGGAGTTCGCCTTTGTGGACCCGGTGTTCATCGACACCGCGGTGGATTTCATCCGCACCTATGCCGACCGCTGCCACCACGGCAAGGAAGAAGACCTCCTGTTCAAGGCCCTGGCGGCCAAAGACCTGTCCCCGGAGCACCGGCAGATGATGGATGAATTGATCCAGGACCATGCCTGGGCCCGGGAGACCACCGCCAACCTGGTCAAGGCCAAGGAAGGCTATCTCCTGGAAAACCCCGGGGCCCTGGACGACCTCATGCTGCATATGGGGGAATTGGTGGGGTTCTATCCCCGGCACATCGAGAAAGAGGACCAGCACTTCTTTATCCCGTGCATGGCCTATTTCAGCGAGGCCGAGCAGGCCGACTTGCTGGCCCAGATGCAGGAGTTCGACCGCATGATTGATCCACGAAAAATACCGCGGCGTGGTGGAACGCATCGAGCAGCACCGGGGCTGCAAGACCTGCCATTGAGAGTCAGTCGATGGCGTAAAAGCCCTAGTCCCTTTCCGCCTAAAATTATGGTATAATATTAAGATGGTTTACTTAGTAGGCGCCGGGCCCGGAGACCCGGGGTTGATCACGGTGAAAGGTCTGGCGCTTCTGCGCCGGGCCGACGTTGTGGTCTATGACCAGTTGGCCAGTCCGGGACTGCTCAAAGAGGCCCCGGCAGGGGCGGAACTGCTCTATGTGGGCAAGAAGGCCGGGGCCCACGCCGTGCCCCAGGGCGGCATCAACGAATTGTTGGTGGCACAGAGCCCGGGCCGGGCTCACGGTGGTGCGCCTCAAGGGCGGCGACCCCTTTGTCTTTGGCCGGGGCGGCGAAGAAGCCGAAGAGTTGGCCGCGGCCGGCATCCCCTTTGAGGTCGTCCCCGGGGTGACTTCGGCGGTGGCGGTGCCCGCCTACGCCGGCATCCCGGTGACCCACCGGCGCTACACCACCCTGGTGACCTTCATCACCGGCCACGAAGACCCCACCAAGGAGGCCAGCACCATTCCCTGGGCGGCCCTGGGGCAAAACCCCGGCACCCTGGTCTTTCTCATGGGGGTGAAAAACCTGGCGGAAAACTGCCGGCGCACTTGATCGAGGCGGGCCGGGCCCCGGAGACCCCGGCGGCGGTGATTGAAAAGGGCACCACGCTTAGCCCAGCGCACCGTGGTGGGGACCCTGGCCGACATCGCCGCAGCGGGCGCAAGAGGCCGAGATCAAGCCGCCGGCGGTGCTGGTGGTGGGGGGCGTGGTGGAACTGGCCGAAACCCTGAAGTGGTGGGAAAGCCGGCCCCTGTGGGGCAAAACCGCGGTGGTGACCCGCTCCCGGGACCAGGCGTCCCGCCTGGTGGAACTGCTCAACGCCGCCGGGGCCCGGTGCCTGGAAGTCCCCACCATCGAGATTATGCCCCCCGCCGATTTTGCGCCCCTGGATGCGGCCTTGCAGCATCTGTCGCCGCTATGACTGGGTGATTTTCACCAGCGCCAACGGGGTGAGCGCCTTCATGGACCGGCTCTTCCACATGGGACAGGATGTCCGGGCCTTGGGGCGGGCGCAAACTTGCCGTCATCGGCCCGGCCACGGCCGAGGCCCTGAGGGCCTACGGCCTGGTGGCGGATGTGGTGCCGAAGACCTTCCAGGCCGAGGGGTTGCTTGAGGTCCTGGACGCCGCAGTTGTTGGGCGGCAGGCGCATCCTCCTGGCCCGGGCCGAGCAGGCCCGGGACGTGCTGCCCGAGGGCCTGGTCGAGCTGGGGGTGACAGTCGACGTGGTGCCGGTCTACCGGGCCCGTGCCGCCGGCGTCCGTTCCCGCCGAGGCCGCCGGGGCGCTGCAAGAGGGCCGGGTGGACATCCTCACCTTCACCAGTTCGAGCACGGTCCACAACTTCGCCGGGCTGGTGGGGCAAGGAGCGCTTTCAGAACCTGGCCGCCCGGGCGCACCGTGGCCTCCATCGGCCCCATCACCACGGCGACCTTCAAGGAATACGGCATCACGCCCCAGATCGAGCCGGCGGCGTTCACCATCCCGGCCCTGGCCGCGGCGATTATTGAATATTTTGGGAAATAATGACTTGAGAGGAGGACCGGGGGACATGAGTTCCCTGCCCTCCCCTCAAACTCCCCTCCCATCCCCCTTTAAGGGATTGGGGATGGGGGTTTGGGGGAAGGGGTAGGGGCCTTCGGCCCATAGCCCCTTCCCCCAAAATTATGGACCAACATGCCCTATACCTTTAAACCCGAACCCTCCGAGCCCCCGGCGCGGCGCATTGATTACGAGCAGGAGCTCAACCCGGCCCAGTACGAGGCGGTGACCACCAAAGAGGGGCCCATCCTGGTCATCGCCGGGGCCGGCAGCGGCAAGACCCGGACCCTGGTCTATCGCCTGGCCTATCTGGTGGAGCACGGGGTGGACCCCGGGGCCATCCTGCTGCTCACCTTTACCCGCAAGGCCTCCCGGGAGATGCTCACCCGGGCGGTGCATCTGCTGAATCAGGCCCTGGGGCAGGTGGTGGGCGGCACCTTCCACGGCATCTGCTACCTGTGGCTGCGGCAGTACGGCGAGCGCCTGGGGTACCCCAAGGGCTTTACGGTCATGGACCGGGCCGACCAGGGCGATCTCCTGCAACCTGCTCAAGGAGCGGTTCGGCTTTAAACAGCTCTCCGGCCCCTTTCCCCGGAAAGAGACCATCGGCGGAGATTTTGGGGGCGGTGGTCAACAAGGACCTCTCCCTGGATATTCCTGCTTGGCCCGGGACTATCCCCAGTTCCTGGACGCAGCGGGACCATCTGGCCAAAATGGCCGCGGCCTACCAGGACGAAAAGCGCCGCCACGCCCTGCTGGACTATGACGACCTGCTCCTGGAAGGCCGGCGCCTTTTGATCGAGCACGAGGACGTGCGCCGCCACCTGTCCCAGCGTTTCCGCTACCTGATGGTGGACGAATACCAGGACACCAACCGGCTCCAGGCCGAGCTGGTGCGGCTGTTGGCCTATTACCCACCAGAACGTCATGGCCGTGGGGGACGACTCCCAGTCCATCTATTCCTTCCGGGGGGCCAATTTCCGCAATATCATGGATTTCCCCAACCTCTTCCCCGGCACCCGGATCATCAAGCTGGAGGAGAACTACCGCAGCACCCAGCCCATCCTGGACCTGGCCAACGCCATCATCGCCGGGGCCCGGGACAAGTACACCAAGTGCCTGTTCACCCGCCGGGACGACGGCGCGCGTCCCCGGCTCTTCCGGGCGGCCACGGAAAACGAGCAGTCCCGGCTGGTGGTGGCCCAGGTGCAGGCCCTCCAGGAGGAGGGCACCCCCTTGAGCCAGATGGCGGTGCTCATCCGGGCCGGGTACCACTCCTTCGATCTGGAAATCGAACTGGTGCGGGCCGGCATCCCCTTCATGAAGTTCGGGGGCTTCAAATTCATGGAGAGCGCCCACATCAAGGACCTCCTGGCGCACCTCCGGGTGGTGGCCAACCCCAAAGACACCATGAGTTGGAACCGGCTGCTCCTCCTGGTCCCGGGGGTGGGCCGGGCCACCTGCAACAAGTTCAACGCCCAGGTGCAGGGCGGCTTTGACCTCGCCGGCCGGGATCAAATGGCTCCGCAGTCAGCGCCGGCCCCAGGAACTCAAGGACCTGGCCGAGCTCATGGAGTCCCTGGACGCCCCGGGACAGACCCTGATGACCCGGATGAACCAGGCCCTGGCCTATTACGAGCCCCTGGCCAAGGCCCGCTATGATGACTATCCCAAGCGGATGAAGGACCTGGAGCACCTCCTGACCATCACCGCCCGCTACCAGGAACTGCAGTCCTTTCTCAACGACCTGACCCTGGAGCCCCCCAGCAGCCTGGCGGACGTGGTTACGCCCACCGACGACTACCTGACCCTGTCCACGATGCACTCCGCCAAGGGCCTGGAGTGGGACGCGGTCTTTGTCATCTGGGCCGCGGAAGGCCGCTTTCCGGGCTTCTACTCCCAGGAGCGGGACGAGGAAATGGAGGAGGAGCGCCGCCTGATGTACGTGGCCGCGACCCGGGCCCGGAACTACCTGGCGGTGACTTTCCCCAGTATCGGCTATAGCCGGCAGTTCGGCATGACCGTCAACTCGCCCTCCCGGTTCATTGCCGACCTCCCCCGAACCTTGCTGGAACCCTGGCGGGCCGAGGTGGAGGAATGGTGAGGGGAGTGAGCCGGGAGCAGTAAGCAGTGAGCAGATGGCAGGGCGGGCCCTGGCCGCCGATACTCCTGTCCACTGTTTGCTATGTCCAGGATTCATCATAGACGCTCGCGGCTTACATCGCCCCCCCTCACCCCAACCCTCTCCCCCCGAAGCGGGGGAGAGGGGGTAGGTTTGGTCGCCGGGTTTTTTATGATGGCAGAGCCTCAAATCGGTCCCATCTTTTCCCCTCTCCCCCAATGGGGGAGAGGGTCAGGGTGAGGGGGAAGTGATTTTCACGCAGTAAAAAATACCTCGCTGGATTATGAAGCGCTGTACTGAGGAAACGCCATGGAGGCATGGGAGCCGGTCTATTTAGAGACGCACCGCCGAGGGGGGCTCCAGGCCAAGATTGATGCGGCTTATGAGGTCCTGAGCCAGTGCACGCTCTGTCCCCGGAACTGCCGGGTGGACCGGCATCACGGGGAGTTGGGAGTGTGCCGCACCGGCGACCGTCCCGTGGTGTCGTCCTATGCCCCCCATTTCGGCGAGGAAGACCCGTTGGTGGGCAGCCACGGGTCCGGCACTATTTTCTTCACCCACTGCAACTTGTATTGTATTTTTTGTCAGAATTACGAGATCAGCCACGGCGGGGAAGGGGAGGAGGTCAGCGGCGAAGATTTGGTCGCCATGATGCTCATTCTGCAGAAGCGGGGCTGCCACAATATCAATTTCGTCACCCCCAGCCACCAGGTCTACCAGATCCTGGCGGCCCTGCCGGCGGCCATCGCCGGCGGCCTCAACGTCCCTCTGGTCTACAACAGCGGGGGCTATGACGCCCTGGAGACCCTGCGGCTCCTGGACGGGGTGGTCGACATTTATATGCCCGACTTCAAGTTTTGGGACCCCGCAGGTGGCCAAGGACTTATGCCAGGCGGAGGACTATCCCGACATTGCCCGGCAGGCCGTCAAGGAGATGCACCGGCAGGTGGGGGACCTGGTGGTGGACGACTTCGGGGTGGCCCGGCGGGGCCTGTTGGTGCGGCACCTGGTGCTGCCTGACCATCTGGCCGGCACCCGGGAAATCATGGAATATTTGGCCCGGGAGGTCTCGCCCCGGACCTATGTCAACGTCATGGGGCAGTACCGGCCCTGCGGTCGGGCCGGGGAGCACCCCTCCCTGGGCAAGTTTTTGACCGGTCCGGAGCACGAGGAGGCCCAGCGTCTGGCCCGGGAGGCGGGCCTTACCCGGTTGGACCGGCGGGAAAAATTGTTTCGGTGGCTGTGAGCGAAACAGCCTGGCAGGGGTGCACCTCAGGGGTCGTCCCAGAAATATCTTACAACATGGTGACGGTTTTGCCTCCCTCCCCCTTGATGGGGGAAGGCTGGGGTGGGGGTGAAATTGCTGAGCAATTTAACCTATCACCTTCCCCCCAACCCCCTCCCGCCAGGGGAGGGGAGTTATTGAAGGCAACATCTGGCAAGGCACAGGTGGGACACGATACGGGGTATGCGCCCAGAAGGGCGGACACGCAGGGCCGCCCCTACGCATCCCTAAAGGATTGAGATGAGCCCGGACCTTTACGCCATCGGGGATATCCACGGGAGCCTGGAATCCCTGGAGCGCCTCCTGGACCAGATCAACCCCGATCTTACCCGAGACGGGCTGGTGTTCGTGGGGGACTATATCGACCGGGGCCCCCGGTCCAAGGGGGTGGTGGATTATATCATCCGCCTGAAGGAGCAGGCCCCGCCGGGGCAGATCATCTGCCTCAAGGGCAACCACGAGGCCATGTTCCTGGACTTCCTGGCAGGCGGCCCGGGCAAAGATGTTTCTCTTCAACGGCGGCCTCGCGACCCTGGAAGATTATTGGGGAGATGACTGGGTGGACCAGGAGCGGGAAAGCCTGGCCCTGCCGCCGGACCACGCGCCGGTTTTTCCAGGACCTGGAACTTTACTATGAAATTCCGGACTATATCTTCGTGCACGGTGGCCTCAAGCCCGGCGTGCCTCTGGATGAGCAGGTGGAAGATGACCTGTTGTGGATCCGGGGCGAATTTATTACTTCCGAGGCGGATTTTGGCCGCCGGGTCATTTTCGGGCATACGCCTTTCAAGCAACCGCTGCTCATGCCCAACAAGATCGGGATCGACACCGGCGCAGTGTATGGAAATTTCCTCACCGCCGTGAAGCTGCCCGGGGAGGAATTCTTTTTTGACCGGCAGGTTTGACCGGAAAGCTCCGGCACGCGGCACAGCACCGACGGCCATTATCCTTGACAGTCCGGCAAGTCTGAGATAATTAACATAAGATTGAGTCAAACCGAGGGGTGGGGCACAGCCCTGGCGTTCCCCTGATCATAACCTCCCGGCATTTAAGGGAAAATGAGAATAACCGACGTCGGCCCCACCCCCGGCGCTAAGGAGATAGGTGCATGTTGCGAGCGGTTCGCCTGAAATTTCTCTTTTTATTTATCCTCACCGTCATCGCCATTATGTTTGTCCTCCCTTCCCTCACCGGGGGATTGCCCGGCTGGTGGGAAAAGCATGTGAGCCGCGGTTTGAAGCTCGGACTGGACCTGAAAGGGGGCATGCACCTGATCCTCCAGGTGGACATGGAGAGCGCCGTCAGCAATGCCTTGCACCGCGATGCCACCGATATGAAGGTGTTGGCGGAAAAGCGGGGCCTGACCGTGAAAATAGGGGATGTGGCCAAAGAGGCGCTGCCCGTCACCCTGGCCAATAAAGACGAAGAGGCGGTTTTCCGGAAATTCATCAAGGAGGAGTTCCCTCACCTGGCGGCCGGGGAGCCTCATCGCCAGGACGGGGCCCTGATCTTCAGTCTGAGCCTCAAGCCGGATGAAATCGACCAACTCCGGGAACGCACCCTGTCCCAGAGCCTGGAGGTCCTGCGCAACCGCATTGACCAGTTCGGGGTGACCGAGCCGGTCCTGGTGCGTCAGGGGGCCGACCAGATCGTGGTGCAGCTCCCCGGCGTCCAGGACCCCCAACGGGCCCTGGACCTCATCGGCCAGACCGCCCAGTTGGAATTCAAGCTGGTGGATGACCAGGCCCAGGTCAATCTGCCCGAATTGGTCGACGCCGCCCTCAAGAGCGGCCAGCTCAAACCCGGCTATACCCGGGAGCAGCTCAACCAGGCCCTGGCGGACAAGATTCCCGCCGATGATGAAGTGTATATCGAAAAGAGCATCAATCGGGAGACCGGCCGGCTGGAGTCCAAGCCCCTGCTGCTCAAGAAGAAGATCCTGCTCACCGGCGCCGCCATAAAAGACGCCACGGTGCGCATCGGCGATTACAATGAGCCCTATGTGTCCGTGGACTTCAACAGCCGGGGGGCCACGGAGTTCGGCAGGATTACCGGAGAGAACGTCAAGCGGCGCCTGGCCATTATTCTGGACGGGATAGTGCGCTCGGCCCCGGCCATTCAGGAGCGCATCGGCGGCGGTAAGGCCCAGATCACCGGCTCCTACACTCCGGCCGAGGCCCATGACCTGGCCATCGTGCTCCGGGCCGGGGCCCTGCCCGCCGCGGTCAAGATCGTTCAGAACATCACCGTGGGCCCCACCCTGGGGGCCGACTCCATCAAAAAAGGCCTCACCGCGGGTCTGTTGGGCACCCTCCTGGTCATCGGTTTCATGATCTTCTACTACCGCTTCTCCGGAGCTGGTGGCCAACTACGCCATGGTCCTCAACGTCATCCTGCTCCTGGGGGCCCTGTCCCTCCTGGGCGCCACCCTTACGCTGCCGGGCATCGCCGGTATCATCTTATCCATCGGGCATGGCGGTGGACTCCAACGTGCTGATTTATGAGCGCATGCGGGAGGAATTGCACGCCGGCAAGCCGCTCAAGGCCGGTATCGACGGGGGCTATGACAAGGCCTTCTGGACCATCATCGACTCCCACGTCACCACCCTGATCACTGCCTGCGCCCTCTTCCTGTTCGGCACCGGGCCCATCAAGGGCTTTGCGGTCACCCTGAGCCTGGGCGTGATCCTCAACCTTTTCACCGCCCTGTTCGGCACCCGGGTGGTCTACGACTGGCTGCTGATCAAGCGCTGGCTGAAGAAGCTCAGCTTCTTCGAATTTTTCAAGCAGACCAATTTCGATTTCATCGGCTGGCGTCATTACGCCTTTGTCATCTCCGGGGCCCTGTGCCTCCTGGGCATCGTGGCCTTCGTGCAGCTCTCCCTGGGCCATGGCAACCTGGGGGTGGAGTTCAGCGGCGGCGCCCTGGTGGATATGACCGCAGCCAAGCCCTTCACTGTCAACCAGGTGCGGGACGCCCTTAACAAGAGAGGGCTGGGGCCACGCCGAGATCCAGCAGATCGAAGGCGGCAAAGAGCTGATGGTCAAGCTCAAGAAGTCCGAGACCTCCGTGGGCCAGATGTCCAACCAACTGGTGGAAATTCTCAATAAAGCCCTGCCCGGACAATCAGTTCCAGGTGATCGGCAAATCCGAGATCGGCGCCTCCATCAGCAATGACCTGCGCAATAAGGCCATCATCGCCATCATCATCTCCATGCTGGGCATCATCATCTATATCGCCTGGCGCTTCGAATTCATCTTCGGCATCGGCGCCACCGTGGCCACCTTCCACGACGTCCTGGCCGTTCTGGGCATCTTCTATCTGTTCAACGTCGAAATCACCCTGCTGGTGGTCACCGCCCTCCTCACCCTGGCGGGCTACTCCCTCACCGACACCGTGGTGGTCTTCGACCGCATCCGGGAAAATCTGGCCCGGCGCCGGGGCAAACTGGGGGAGATCATCAACCTCAGCGTCAACGAGGTTCTCTCCCGGACCATCATCACCAGCACCACCGTGTTCCTGGTGGTGGTGGCCCTGTTCTTCTTCGGGGGCGTGGTTCTGCAGGGATTTCGCCCTGGCCATGATCCTGGGGGTCCTGGTGGGCACCTACTCCTCGGTTTTTGTGGCCAGCCCCATCGTCTTTGCCTGGCGCAAAGAGGCCAAACGGGTGGTGGTAAAGCGGGAAAAAGTCGTCGAACTGACGGCCCAGCAAGAGAAGCGGGCTGAAAGAAAGACCACCAAGGCGACTCCCAAGAAGAAGAAGAGCCCCAAGAAATAGTTTTTCGTCGGGTGCGTATTACACCCTATGAGTTTTTGGATGCGGCGGGCACCGAGGCCCGCCCCACCAAATATCATAGGGCGGCCCGTGGCCGCCATAATTCGGCGTGCACGGCACGCCCTAGGGGGCTCTTTAAAAAATTATTCCAAATGATCAATTACGGTGGGAAGATATGGGTACCACCAGAACCCCACAACCGCAAACCGCCAAACCCGCCCCCAAGCCCAGGGCCCTGGTGCTTTATGGCTACGGCCTGAACTGCGACTACGAGACCGCGCATGCCTTGTCGAGAGCCGGGGCCGAGGCGGTACGGGTGCACACCACCGATCTGCTGGAGAATCCGGCCCTCCTCTGGGACTACCATCTCCTGGCCGTGCCCGGGGGATTTTCCTGGGGGGACGACCACGGCGCCGGGGTCATCCTGGCCCTGAGGCTGCGATTGGCCCTGGGCTCGGCCCTACAAGAGTTTATCAATGCGGGACGCCTGGTTATCGGCATCTGTAACGGCTTCCAGGTCCTGGTCAACCTGGGGCTGCTGCCGGGCCTGCCCGGGCGGACCGAGGCCCGTCTGACCGCGCTCATCCCCAACGACTGCGGGAACTTCCGGGACGCCTGGGTCCACCTTAAGGCTGTGGACTCCACGTGCGTGTTTACCCGGGGGCTGGATCTGCTGGAGCTGCCCATCCGGCACGGGGAGGGAAAATTTTACGCCGATGGCCCCGTCCTGGCGGAGTTGGCCGACCGGGGCCAGATCGCCTTAAAATACGTCACACCCTCGGGTGGCGCGGCCATGGGCCGCTTTCCCCATAACCCCAACGGCTCGCTCATGGACATCGCCGGCATCTGTGATGCCACCGGCCGGGTCCTGGGCCTCATGCCCCACCCCGAAGCCCACATCTCCTCCTTCCAGCACCCCACCTGGACCCGGGAAAAAGAAGCCTGGCGCCGCCGGAATGAGCCCTACCCCGAACAGGTGGGCGCCGGCCTGGCCATCTTCCAGAACGCGGTGCAATATTTGGAAGAGAGATTGTAGGGATTTTTGCAGGAGGGCAGGGACCACAAGCCCGGCCCTTTCTTCGAAGCGAAATGTTTGCCTACGAACAGGGCGACCCAACGGGTCGCCCCTCCTTATGCGGTTTTGGGGGGAGGGCAGAGGTGAAATCTCTGGTCCTCCCCTCAAATTTTCTTACCGTTCCAGCAGCCGGGCCAGAAGGTCGGACCCCTGGTCCAGGAGCAGGCCGGCGGCCTGGGCCGCGGCCTCGGTGTAGGGCCGGGGGCGGTCACCCGGGGTCCGGGAGTCGTAGAGGATGAACGGCACCGGCTCGCTGGTGTGGGTGCGTAGCGCCAGGGGCGTCAGGTGGTCGCAGAGCAGCAGGAGGCGGTAATCCCCCCCGGCCTGATCCAGGCCCGCCCGCATAGGCCCCACCACGCGTGCGTCAAAGTCCTCGATAGCCTGGAGCTTAAGGTTCAGTTCGCCACTGTGGCCCGCTTCATCCGGGGCCTCCACGTGGACGAAGACCAGGTCCATCTCCCTCAAGGCGTCCAGGGCCGCGGCCACCTTGCCGGCATAATTGGTGTCCAGGAAGCCCGTAGCCCCGGGGACGATGATGGGCGTGAGCCCCGCATACTTGCCGATACCCCGGATGAGGTCCACCGCCGAAATCACCGCGCCGTTGAGGCCGAAGCGTTCTTTGAGGGTGGGCATCTGGGGCGAGCGTCCCTGCCCCCAGAGCCAGATGGAGGTGGCCGGCTTTTTGCCCTCCGCCAGGCGCCGGCGGTTGACCGCGGCGTCCTGGAGCACCGGCCAGGAGGCCCGGATGAGTTCCCACAGGGGCTGGGCCTCTCCGGTCATGAGGTGGCCTACCTCCTTGCCGGTCCAATCGTGGGGCGGGTAGGTGCGCCAGGCGGCGTCCCCCTGGGTCCACACCAGGAGGTGCCGGTAGCTCACCCCGGGGTAGAAGCGGCGCCCGTCCCGTCCCAGGGCTCCTTCCAGGACCGCGATGAGCTCTCCGGCTTCATCGGTGGTGATGTGCCCGGCGGCGTAGTCCTCCATGATGAGGCTCGAGTCCTCGTGGCGCAGGGTCACCAGGTTGCAGCGGAAGGCCACTTCGCCGGGAGCCAGGTCCACCCCCAGGGCCGCGGCCTCCAGGGGCGCCCGGCCGGTGTGGTAGCGTGCCGGGTCGTACCCCATGATGGCCAGATTGGCGATGTCGCTGCCCGGCTCCTTGCCCGGGGGAATGGTGCGGGCGCACCCCAACTCGCCCCGGCGGGCCAGTTCATCCATATGGGGGGTTTTTGCCGCCTCCAGCGGGGTTTTGCCGTCCAACTCGGGGATGGGATAGTCCCCCATGCCGTCGCCGACAAGAATGACGTATTTCATAGGTAAACCTGACCCTTACGTAGCAGAATACATGCAGGCCCGCTTCCCGGGAACCCGGGAATGAGGCGTATTTATCATAATAACTGGTAGGGCCCGGGAGAAGCAAGGTGGCAGGAGGCCTGCAGGTGCAATTTGTGATGCCGGACCCAGGCTCGGCGGTTGCCGGAGAGTGACCGGCGCCGGGATCCTCTCTGCCGGGTTGGGCATTTCCCCCCCAGCGAGAGGGAAGAGGGAGAAACCAAACCCCCTTTATCTGCGGCAGCAGATGATTGAAATTTCGCAGTCAATCCGAACCGACCGGGGCCTCAGCACGAAAACGAGCCCTGGTATGGCCCCTTAACCAGGGGTCACGCCACTTCCGGGTTGGATACTCTTTCCCCCTGAGACAGAAGGGCTGGGGGAATTGCGGCCATGAGGCCTTACCGGCACAGACTGAGGCTCAGTCCATCAGCCCCCGCCCTGGGAATTTACCCACATCTGCAGGGCTTCGGGGTCCCAGCGGTGTTCCTGGACGTTGATCTGGTCTTCAGAAATACTCTGCTGGATGGCCAACTGCTGATAGCGCCTATAGGCTGCCTCGTCCCCCAAAAAACACTGCTTGGCCTCGGGGTCGGTGCACACTAAATAAAGGGGCTTTTCCTGGTACTGATTCAACACCACCTTCTTTGCCGGCAAAGTGTGAATATAGGCCAGCCTTTGGGGGCTGTTCGCCACACGGGTTACAAAGCCGGCCTGCCTGAGCAGACCCTCCTGGGTATTGTCTGCCGCCGCCGGGCTGCTGGACGGCCCCGTGGCGCAACCTGCGAGGAAGATGCCAATCGCGGCAGTTAGTAAGGCCGCACCTAACCAAGCTGCTTTCGCTTTCATCGTCCACCTGCCTCCTTTGGGTATATTCTGCTGAAGATATCCGGGCCATGAGTATGGCCTCCCCCGGACGAATCCGGGGCGCGGTCAGGGAGTGATCCCCCGCCGAGCCGCCGGGCTCACGCCTCGGGGGCGCGTTGCCTCATGACGTGTTCGATTTCCGTCAGGGTCTCGTTAATACGGAAGAAAACGATCAAGATTTCACAGTAAACCCGGACCCCCAGGGGTCCCAGCACGAAGAGGAGCAGGCCTTTCCACATGTAGTGGCCCTGGCCCCCCTGGAGATTGGTAGCCCCGTAGATAACCATAAGGGCGCCGATGATGAGGCAGAGGCTAGCGCCGATCCAGAACAGGATCTGGATGATGACCGGGGTGACCATGGTCCGGAAAGCCCAGAAATCGCTCATGAGTTCCTCCTTTCGCGGCAGGATGGATAACCCTATGGTTTGTATATTAATACCGCTTACCCGGTTTGTCGACCTGCACCACGATTTTCTGCAATCCGGAAATTTTTGGGGACGTAGCACGGCGCTAGGGGCGATGCATTAAGGGATGGCGGTTCACGAACCGCATCCAGGTCCTTCGGTCCGGCCCTTCCCTTAAATCTGGGCGGAGTGGAGGTGGGGGTCCTCAATGCGGTAAAAGACGGTAGGGGGAGAGACGCTGGGCAGCTCGGTCGATCTCGGCCATGGCCTGGCGGGCGTCGGCCTCCCGGGCTTCGTGGGTGATCATGACGATGGGCACCGTGCCCGCCACTTCCCGGCCCTTTTGGATCACCGCGGCGATGCTGATGTTGTGTTTTCCCAGGATGCCCGAGACCTGGGACAGCACCCCGGGCTGGTCCAGGGCGGAAAACGCAGATAGTAGTTGGTCACCAGGTCGTTGATGGGCTTGATGAGCCGCCGGGTGGCTGAGGGCCGCTTCCCAGCCCAGGGGCGGCACCCGGCCGGGAACCCCGCAGAGGAGATTGCGGGCCAAGTCGATGATGTCGCTGACCACGGCGCTGGCCGTGGGCATCATGCCGGCGCCCTGGCCGTAGAGCAGGATGGGCCCCACCGCGTCGCCGGTGAGGTACACGGCGTTCATGGCGCCGTTGACGTTGGCCAGCATGTGGTCCCTGGGGACCAGGGTGGGATGGACCCGGGCCTCCACCCGGTGCCCGTCGTCCCGGGTAATGGCCAGAAGTTTGAGGCAGTAACCGAATTCCCCGGCGAATTGCAGGTCCAGGGGGTTAAGGCGGCTGATGCCCTCCACCGCGATGGACTCCAGGTCCAAGCTGGGCCCCGTAGGCCAGGCTCATGAGAATGGCCAGCTTATGGGCGGTGTCGATGCCTTCCACGTCCAGGGTGGGATCGGCTTCGGCGAAGCCGTGGGCCTGGGCCTCGGCCAGGGCCTGGGCATAGGAGGCGCCGCTTTGGGTCATCTGGGTGAGGATGTAATTGGCGGTGCCGTTGAGGATGCCGAACAACTCCTGGATCCGGTTGGCCGCCAGCCCCTGGCGCAGGGCCAGGATGATGGGGATGCCGCCGCACACCGAGGCCTCGAAGGCGATCTCCACGCCGCCTGGCCGCGGCGGCGGCCAGCAGGTCGTTGCCGTGGTGGGCCAGAAGCGCCTTGTTGGCGGTGACCACGTGCTTGCCCCGGGCGATGGCCGCAAGGACATACTCCCGGGCGGCGGTGGTGCCGCCGATGAGTTCCACCACGATGTCGATTTCCGGGTCGTCCAGGATGTCCTGCGGCCCGGGTGGTGAGGCGGTCGGCCGGCAGGGCCACGGCCCGGGGCCGCGTCAGGTCCAGGTCCGCCACCTTCTTCAGGACCAGGGGGGTTCCCAGACGCCGGGCCAGCAACTCCTGCTGCTCGGTGAGCAGGCGCACCACCCCTTCCCCTACGGTGCCAAAGCCGATCAGGCCGATTTGATGGCTTTCATCTGCCTCTCAAAATATTTGCCCCGACGCCGGGACCAAGGTCTTCACGCCGGTATTCCGGCGCATTTCCTCAGATTTACTCCTGGTCTCCAAGCTGCTAACGGCGGGACGCGCTACGCTTTCCCGCCCTACGGGCTCCGTTTTAGCTTCCAAATTAATATAAAAACACCATCCCTCCCCTTACAGGGGGATGGGAGGGGAGTTTAAGGCGAGGCCGGGGGATTTTTCGTAAGAGCGTCCCCCGGTCCTCCTCTCAAGGTAATCTTACTTCTCCGGCGGCGCCGGCAGGCCCAGTTCTTCCAGGCTCATGCGCAGGACCTTGCGCAGGCCCCGGACGGCCTGGTTGGTGCGGTGGACGTTTTCCACCAGGGCGAAGCGCACGTATTCATCGCCGAACTCGCCGAAGCCCAGCCCCGGGGCCACCGCCACCTTGGCCTCCCGGATGAGCATCATGGCGAATTCCACCGAGCCCAGGTGCCGGAATTTTCTGGGGATGCGGGCCCAGACGAACATGGTGCCCTTGGGGGGGTCCACCCGCCAGCCGATGTTGTGCAGCCCCCGGCACAGGGCGTCCCGGCGCTCCTTGTAGACCGCCACGGTCTGCTCCACGCAGTCGTAGGGGCCGTTCAGGGCGATGATGGAGGCGATCTGGATGGGCTGGAAGACCCCGTAGTCCAGGTAGCTCTTGATGCGGGTCAGGGCGTGGACCAGGCGCTGGTTGCCCACCACGAAGCCCATGCGCCAGCCGGGCATGTTGTAGCTCTTGGAGAGCGAGAACAGCTCCACCCCCACTTCTTTGGCCCCGGGCACCTGGAGGAAGCTGGGGGCCTTATAATCGTCGAAGACCAGGTCGGCGTAGGCGAAGTCGTGGATGATATAGACGTGGTACTTCTGGGCGTACTCCACGATGCGCTTGAAGAAATCCAGGTCCACGCACCGGGTGGTGGGGTTGTGGGGGAACGAAATGATCAGCATCGTGGGCCGGGGCCGGATAAGTTCGGTGATGTTGGCCAGGTCCTCGAAAAAATCCCGGTCATGGGCCAGGGGGATGCTCACCAACTGCCCGCCGGAAATGACCACGGAGGCGGAGTGGATCGGGTAGGTGGGGTTGGGCACCAGCACCACGTCCCCGGGCTCCACCGTGGCCAGAACCAGGTGGGACAGCCCCTCTTTGGCGCCGATGGTGGCGATGGCCTCGGTCTCCGGGTCGATGTCCACGTCGAACCGGCGCTTGTACCAGTCGGAAATGGCCACCCGGAGTTTGGTGATGCCTTTAGAGGCCGAATAGCGGTGGTTGGTGCCCTTGCCCGCGGCTTCGACGAGCTTGTCGACGATGTGCTGAGGGGTGGGCAGGTCGGGATTGCCCATTCCCAAATCGATGATATCCTCCCCCCGGCGCCGGGCCATCATCTTCAGGGCGTTGACGGTGGCGAAGACATAGGGAGGCAGACGTTTCATCCGGGGGAATTCTTCAATGGCCATGCAGATCTCCTTAGGGCTAAGAGGGCAGTATTTCCAAGGAATTATTATCCCAAAGCCCCCGACTTGTCAAATGGGGATTTGCCCGGCCGGGAAAGTTTGGACTCGGCGGGCGAGTTAACGGTGCCGGGCGCCGCGGTTGATCAGAAGCCGCCGGGTGGTTGCCGCCGTGCCGCAGTTGTGAGGCAGTAATGCCCCGTTAGAGCAGGGCGCGGCCCCGAGGGCCCGGAGGATTTGGCCACCTCATCCCACTACCGGGCATAGGAAGGCAGTACGGTCCCCTCGGTTAAGAGAGGACTGCCCTTAAAGGTTATCATGGTTTTGACCGGGGGCCTAACATCAGTGGAGGTCTTAATCCTGAAGCGGTAATCCGAGAGCTCGCCGGCCATATCGCGGTCGATCCCCTTCAAGGCGAAAAATTCCCGGGAGGCCGCCTGGTAGTCCCCCTGGGTGTAGTAAACGAGGGCCAGGTTGTAATGAGCCTGGGGCTGGTCCGGGTTTTGGCGGATAACCTCTTGCCAGGTTCCCACCGCCTGTTCCAGTTTGTCCTCCCGGACATAAAGGCAGCCTAAGTTATTCAGGAGGATCTGCGTCTCGGCGGGACCCCCCTTGGCCTGGATGCCGGCGGTTAAGGACTGCTTGGCCTCGTCCAGGTTGCCCTGCTGCAGGAAAGCCAACGCCTGCTGGTTGTATGCCGACGCCAGCAGTCTCCGGGCCTCCACAGATTTCGGGTTGGCCTTCACCGCCTGCTGGATGATCCTGATGGCCTGGTCGGGCTCGCCGCTGCTGGCCATTAAACGCCCCAGGCTAGAGAGCACCTTGGCATTGCCCGGTTTCAGCCTGAGAGAGGTGCGGTACTCGTCGATGGCTTTCCTGGTCTGCCCCAGGCTCTCGTATCTCAACCCCAGGGAGTAGTGGGCCTGAGGGTCTTGTGGTTCGGCAGCCACGGCTTGTTTTAATTCCCTTAACGTCGGGGGGGTCGGCCCGGCCGCAGCCGGGCTTGCACCCAAGCTCAGCACCATGATTACCAGGATTGTCAGGTGGCTGATCACGATAGGCTCCTTTGAGGCAGAAAGAGACCGCCTGCTCTGAAGTTCTCATCCAACCCCAAGATTTATCCGCCATCAGGATTCTGGCGGAACCTCGGGGGGGAAAAACCGTTATGACGATTAAGACGCCAGCAGCCGGGGAAAACAGCAGGACCCGAAGCGTCCCCCCCCTGAGGCCTCATATCCACTGCCAGCCGGTTTTAGCCGCTGCCGAAGATTTTGGCCGGAACCGCCCCCAGGATCTCACCTCCGTAAGGCCCGCCGTTCTCTTCCGACCCAGATCGCTCAGATGATATCTTAGCACAAGCTCATATTTTTGGGGTAACTAAGGAGGGCGGCTCAGGCAGGGAAATTTCAGCCGCCGGGGTCGGGCCGGGAGTTTGGGTCGCGGCAGCGGCGCACCTTCCCCGAGTTGACCTGGCCTCATCATTACAACCCCGACACACCTCCAGGCCGGAGCGCCACGCCTCCTTTGCTCGTCCTCTTGTCTCCCTCTCCCCCTCCGGGAAGCCAAACTTGCACCTCAAATTCATGGATTTGGACCCTCGGAATCAGCTTTTCCCTAATTGTTTGCGACTGCTTTTCCGATTACTTTTAAGGCCAATAAGGTGACAGGATGTCAACCTGTTCCAAGGCATCTGGTTGAGAAATATCCAGCGCGACAGGGGGAATGTTATGGATATCCTGGAGTCAATTTTTACCCTGATTCAAAATAAATTTCTGGACATCCTCACCCTCCTCTGGTTCATCTGCTTCGCCGGGGTGGCTCTGGGGGTCGTCGTCTCCACCATATCCGGTTGTGTCCACCGGCGGACCTTAACCAGGCTCAGACGGAGATATGAGGACGCCAGACAGCGGCGGGAAGAAGACGGGGTTCACATCGAACTTGACCTGGAGCGTATTAGGACCACCCTTGTCCGCCGGGAGGCCGAACTGCGTGAGGACGCCGAGAGAATGGGGATGGATTTTCCGCTCATGGAAGTGTTGGAGAATTTTCGGGGCAGAATTCGGCGGCGGCTGGAGGATCTTGACGATACGAGCCATGAACTCGTGGCCCGGCTGCGGAATATTTTTGAAGGGCTGAATGACTTTAAAGACCTGTGCGGCCCGGACCAGATCTCCCTGGCCCGGATGGCTCTGAAGCGGGGGGCGACGGGGAAGGCGGTGGCTCTGTTGAAACGCGCCCAGTCTCTGGGCAATCAGCAGGCAGCCTCGGCCTCGGACTCGGAACTGTCTGTGGCCAGGAACAAGAAACTGGCCGCCAGCGCCGCTTTTCTCCTCGGGCAATTAGCGGAAACCGACTTCGACTACTTCTGCGCCACGCAGTATTATCAACTGGCTGCCGACTTGCAGCCCTCAAATCTCGTGTATTTGAACACTGCGGCGGAACTCTCCTACGCCTTCGAGGAGTTCCAAGAAACTGGGCATCTGCTTGAGCAGGTGTTAACCATCCAGGAAAAATTGCTGGGACCGGAACACCCGGACCTGGCTCAAACTCTGAACAATTTAGGTGTCCTGCGCCATACTCAGGGCCGCCATGCCAAGGCCGAGGCTTATTACCTGTGGGCCCTGGAAATCTGTGAAGCCAATCGGTTTCCCCTGAACCAGGATGCCGTCAACCTGATGCAAAATTATGCCACGTTTTTGCAGGAGGTAGGCCGTACCCTCGAGGCTGACGCCGTCATGGCCCGGGTTGCGGTAGCCTGACCCCCGGGGTTCTGAGCCCTCCATATTGTCCCCGGCTGCCATCCTTCAAAGAATCGCTCCCTCGCACATCTGCCGCAAGACTTGCTTCGGGTCCGGAGTAGGCGCCGGGGCTTTTTCCGGCGACGGAGCCTCCGTGACAGACTCGGGAGTCTCAGTCGGTGCTTTTTCCTGTCCGACCCCGGTTATGGGGAGACCCAGCAGGACGACAGACAGGATGAACAGCCCCATGGAATTCCGTTTGCCCATATTTTCTCTCCTGGTGGATAGTGGCACTTTCATTACCGGGATTACCTTTGTCGATAATACAGAGTTCCTCCTTTACTTCGCTTGGTCAGCTTATTTGAAAAAATAATTGAAGGTTACGTTCAACTTAAATTGTTCACTATTGGCGCGAGTATAACGATCCGTCGCCTTTTCGCCTATTTTGGTCTTAAGTGATATACATTTATTTTTATTAGAATCAGCAAGATATTATTTGTATTCTGGAAACAAGCTGCGTATTGTAGCCGCAAATTCATTGATCCATGGCCAAACCGTCGCCCTGGGGCCCGGCCTCACCTACAACGGCAAGATCGGCAGTCACGCTATCGGCCTCAATGCCCGATACTATAATGAAGTTAAGGTCCATAACCGCTTCGACGGCCAGGCCTTCTTTTTTTACCGCCAGCCTGGGTCTGTAATTCATAAAATTATGTGTGCTAACCAACTAATTGGTGTTTAACCCCAGCTAAGGAGATGTCGTTCATGAAAAAGTTTCTCTCACTTTTAACAGGCATGGTCCTCGCTTTATTGGTAGCCCAGGTCGCCGACGCCTGTACGAGCATCCGCATCAAGACCGAGGACGGCCTGGTTTTTTTTGCTCGCACCTTTGAGGGCGGCGTCGACTTTCAAAACGGGATGGCGGTGGTGCCCAAAGGCACAGTTTATCACGGGACCCTGCCGGACAATACCCCTAAAGGGCTCACCTGGACCACGAAATATGGCATCGTGGGCATGACTGCCTTTAAGATGCCGTTGTTTAGCGATGGGCTCAATGAAAAGGGCTTGGTCGTCGCCAACCTGATGTTCCCCGGCTACGCCAAGTACCAGGGCTTCGACCCCAAGAAAGCCAACATTACCTTAGCTAATTTCGAGCTGGCTACCTGGTTGTTGTCCAACTTCGCCACCGTGGCGGAAGTTCGCCAGGCAATCGGTAAGGTGCGGGTAGTCGAGGGCCCCACGGGTGCGGCGGGATTTATCCTCCCCCTGCACTTTGCGGTGCATGACGCCACGGGAGATTGCCTGGTCATCGAATATGACCAGGGCAAGTTGCACACTTTCGATAATCCTTTGGGAGTCGCCACCAATAGTCCGACCTTCGATTGGATGACCACCAATTTGAACAATTACGTAAACCTCACACCGGACAATGCGCTCCCGAAGAAGCTAACCGGAATGACCCTCAATCAATTCGGCCAGGGCTCGGGTATGCTCGGTTTGCCGGGAGACTATACCCCGCCCTCCCGGTTCGTACGCATGGTGGCTTTGACCCAGGCGGCCATGCCGGTAAAGGGCGCGGCGGCGGGTCTGAACCTGGCCATGACCATCATCAATAATGTGGACATCCCCAAGGGCGCGGTGCGGGGAGAGGGTGAAGTTGGCAAAAAAATGATCGAATACGATCAATGGACGGTAGCCATAGATTTAGCCAACAAGAAATATTATTTCCACACCTATGACAACAAGAACTGGCGCTATATTGATTTGGCTAAAGCACTTGAAGGCGCCAAAGGCATTAAGACCATTCCCTTGGATACCCCCCCGGATTACCCGGACGTGACCGCTACGGCCAAGTAGAAAGGCCGGTCTGATGCGGATTTCACGTGAGGAAACAGTCATGTTGGCACCTACCGGATGGGGGGGGCGGCGCCCGGAGGCGCTGCTCCTCCCTATCTACCCGGTTTTATTTAAGATCCATTGGAGATAAGACATGGTGACCGTTGCTGAACCCTTGGCCAAGCAGGTATTCGTGATCGCCGCGGTCCTCGGACTGATGCTGGCCGGATCGGTCAGCAGCGCCAGGGCTGACAAACCCGAGGCGATCTACTTTAACGCCAAAATCGTCACCCTCGATGCGGCGGGCTCCACGGCGGGAGCGGTGGCGGTCAAGGAAGGCAAGATCCTCAAGGTTGGCAGCGCCGAGGCGATCAAGCAGCTGGCGGGGCCCTCGACTCGACTCGTCGACCTGGCCGGTGGCTCCTGGATCTGGTCAAGGCGGACTATGAGAATATGGGGGCACCGCGGACGCGCACTGGTTTTCAATTTCGCGCCATGATCGACGCCGGGCTGGAGCCGGCCGCGGGCACCGATGTGACCTGTATCTACCTGGATAATATCAACCCGTTCCTGGCGATCTACGCCGCCGTCACCCGCCAGTCGGATGCAGGCCTATTTGAGCCGGGCCAGGCCATCACGGTTACCGAAGCCCTCAAGATGTGGACCACCTGGGCCGCCAAATCCATGGGAGAGGCCGATGTGAAGGGTTCCATCGAACCCGGCAAGTACGCCGACCTGACCGTGCTCTCGGACGACATCTTCAGCATGCCGAAGGACGCCCTCAAGGACGTCAAGGTTCTCAAGACCATCGTGGCCGGACAGATCGTGTACGAGGGGAACTAGTATCGAGATCATAGCGGGTTCCCTTGAAAAGATGCCTGCAGGTGCCCGCCCGCAAATGGTCTTGGCGGAAAATGGTAGCAGAAATGAAAAAGGGGCCACGGTTATTAACCGTAACCCCTTGAATTTGCTGGTAGGCGGTACTGGATTTGAACCAGTGACTTCCACCGTGTGAGGATGGCACTCTACCGCTGAGTTAACCGCCCATGGTTGTTTGGAATGATATAATCCAAAAAGGTTTTTTTGACAAGTCCCTGAGGGGCTCCTTTTCGCAACTTTTTCCCGGCCGGGACCCGGCCCCTGATAAACCGGGGCCACCGTTGCCGGTAACTCCTGGAAAGCCTGGCAGGGAAAACCCTTCCGTGCAGGCGCCCATGGGCCTTGGGCTCAGCCGTAAACCAGGGAAAGGTCAGGGTAGGGGCGGTCGCGAACCGCCCCTTAAGCACAGGCGAGACGCCTGAGCCACCGATTTAAAGAACTTTTCAGGACAGAGGCAGGCATCCCGTAATTTTGCCCGGTTGACCGGCCCTTCCTTCCGGATGACCCCCGAACCGTTTTCCATATCCTGATCGGCCCGGCGCAGCCCCCAGGGTGAGCCAAAACGGGCTGGGCCGGCGGTTACTCTTTCCCTTGATTCCCCGACTCTCCCAGGTCGATAAGCGGCCACTCCTGCTGCTGCCGGATGATCTCCCCGGCCAGGTCTACCAGGGTTTCACGGGCGTCGATCAGGGCGGTGTCGCTGGTGGCGATGGCCCCCGGGAAAGCTGCCAGTTGCCGCTCAGGCACCGGCACCGCCGCGGCCTGGACGTCCAGGCCTCGGGAGGCGAAGATTTCCCGGGTGCGCTGGGCCAATTCGCCGCTCCGGCTCAGGGGGGCGTCATAGAAGACCTCAACGGGGCCGGGCGCCTGGTCCGCCAGATAGCCGGCCAGGAGCGCCAGGACCCGGTCGGTGGCCGGCGACGGCCGGAAGGCCCGGGAAACCTCGCCCACGTCCCGCACCCAGCCGTCGTCCGCCGCCACCAGGGGGAGGTTGCGTAAAGCGCACTCCAGGGTGATGAGGACGTTGTGGCCGTCCAAGCCCAGGGGATGGCCCGGGAGATCCGAGAGCCGGCGGAGTTTAGCCCGGCGGGCGGCCGCAACTTCCGGGGCGAAGACCCCCCGGTGCAGGAGCCGCCGGGCGGTTTCATCCAGCCCATAGCGGTTCCCCACCAGGCCCAGAGCCGCCTGCCGAGGATAGCCCCGGGCCAGGAGATAGCGAAAATCATTGGCGGAGTCTTGGAGATGAGGCCACGATTCAGTCATCCGCAGTATTACCTGATAGGACCACGCACCGATTCTCTCCTCACCTGGCCAGGCTTATTGCGGCAGGTTGTGGAAAGTCCTGGGGTGAAACCAGCGTTGCCGAATGGTCTTGGGAAAAAGCCTGAGGCCTGCCAGGATGCCGGTTAGCCTGGTGAAACGGGGAGTATCCGGGATTTCCAAGCCCGGCAGGTCCGGATAGTATACCCGGCCCTGGACGACCCCGATATCCTGATAGGTATCTTTAAAGGCCTGGGGTTCCGACCCCGGCAAACCACCGCCCCATTGATAAAACTTCTCCGTCAAGAGTAGGTATTCATCGGAGGAAATCGTATTTTTCAAGAGGCGGTGGGCCAGGATGACATCCGAGCCTGCCAGTTCCTCCAGGTGCCGAACCTGCTTAATCACCGCCTGGCCATAATGAACAATGATCTTGAGTCTTAACTGGCTGATATTACAGCAGGCTTCGCAGGAGCAGCCTCCTTCGCCGGCCTTGATCAGTTCTTGCTGTCTGGCCTTGAATGAGGAAAAAAAGACCAACACTTTATCCAGGACTTTCCTTGCCAGGCCGGCTTCATCCCCGGTGCGGGCATAGAGAAAGACGGCATCCCCTTCCAGCTTGTTCAGGATCAGCGGCGCCTCGATCTGGCTGATAATCGCTTCTATCAGTTCGGTGATGATCTGCTCGGCGTGCAGGACGCTGAGGCGGTGCATCGTGACGAAATTGGTGTAGCCGCTGATATCCGCCAGGATGAGACTCACTTGGGCCAGTTCCATATTATTGACCGCCGTTAGGTAACTTCAAAGTTTACGCCTTAGCCAAAGGCTTGCGGTTAGGTTCGGGCCTGGGCCCCGGGTGCGGAGGCGGTCCAGTCCCTGACAAATTCCCCCGGGTTTTCCGGGCTGATCAGGATCTTTTGGGTCCGGGTGGCCACCAGGACATAATCCTGGTAGCGGGCGCTGGTGACATAGGCCCTGAAGACGCCGTAGGCCTTGTTCCAGAAAATCCCCGTGGCGGCAAAGAGCCCGCCGTTGCCCCAGAGGCGCACCCCCCTGGGGGGGCGGGCGGTGAGGGTTTCGCACCCGGTTACCGCCGGGAAAACCTTCTGGCCCATCCGTAACCGGACCGTCAGTTCACCGCCGGTGATCTCATAGGCAACGGGAGCGCGGAGATAGCAAAACAAAGCGACAGCCGAGAGCACTGCAGCCGCGAACAGCATGGCGCCGACTTTCCCGGCAGCCAGGAACAGGGCGACAATCATCACCAGCACGAGCCCGGTGACGACTTTGATCGCCGGACTCATGGGAGCGCTGGCCTGGGTCATGGTGGTTCCTTAACGTTCAAGGTTCAGGGTTACACTCGTCGCCAGAAGTTTCTCTTATCCCCCCCTCACCCTAACCCTCTCCCCCCGTTGGTGGGAGGAGGGGATGAGAGGCAAGAACTTTTGGCAAAGGCAATAGGGGTAGTGGCCTCAGGAACTCTGCATCATTTCGAGCGAGCCCGGGACTCGTGGATTACTGCCGGGCGATAGGCGGAAAACGGTCTTATGAAGAACCGCGGTTGCCCCGGCGAACGGTTATCCATGCCGGGCTCATCGGTAAACATCCTTCCGGTGGCCCACTTTGACTACCTCCACGATCAGGTCCTGGTCCTCGATGGCATAAAGGATGCGGTAACGACCTTGTCTCAGCCGGTACTTATCCTGCCCGGATATTTTCTCGGCTCCGAATGGACGAGGGTCCTCGGCCAGCTTACTGATGCGCTCCACCACCCGCTGGCGATCCCGCTTCAACGGGATGGCCTCGATGTCTTTGACCGCCGAGGGCTTGATCAGCAGCCTATATCTTGCCACGCTGCCTCAAATCTTTCAGGACTTCCTCAAAAGGCAGGTCAGGTTCATGGGTCCGGGCCTCGAAGGCGGCCAAGTCTTCCACATCCTCGGCCAGACTGAGCTGGACCGCCCTATTGACCAAGTCGGAAACCGACTGGTCCGTCTCGGCCGCCTTGAGCCGCAGAGCCCGGTGCAGGTCCGGATCGAAGTAGATCGTGGCTCTTTTCTGCGAGGTTTTCATAGGGGCATTTTAACATCTTAACGCTAAGACGTCAAGACGTCGTTATCCTGTTTCCCATTGAGCTGGAAAACCAGCAGAGAAGATGGTGCGCTGTGCGCACCCTGCACCAATTAAGTATAATGAGACTGGTTGAGGCTATTTCTATTGCTAAAGGCAGCAGCCTGGAAGTGGATTAAAGGACCTTTAATATCCGCTGACTCTATTCCGAAAAGTAAAGGTACCAGGCGAGACCCCTTAACGCTCTTTGCTAAGGCTCCTGCTTCGAACATTAACCAGGGGGCTTTTAAAATTTTCTCGCGTTGAGAAGATAAGGCCAGCATCGCACTCCTCCAGCTTTTCAGAGATTTCCGAGAACCATGTAGCTTCCTTTTCAACATCTTCTGGCGAGAAGTGAGGTTTAACCGCCTGAATTACCTGGCATCCAATTCCTGAATACCTCATCAAGCCTTTTGCTGGTATTGCCAGACCAGCATATAAAACCTTCCATTGGCGACCCCAATCTCTTCTATTTGACGAAAAGATTAAAATTAAACTTTCAGATTCTCCCTCGCCAGCTTCTCCCCTAACGCCCGGGCGGCGGCCAGGTCTTCGGGGTCGGGGATGTATCTGATTTTGAAGCCCTCGTGGACCACCTTGAGTTTCATGGTCTCAAGTTCCTGGTTGATCAGGCCCACGGCCTGACCGCTCCAGCCGAAGGAGCCGAAGGCCGCGGCCGCCTTGTTTTTGGGGGCCAGGCCCTTCAGGTAGGTCAAAAACTCGCCCATAGTGGGGAACATCTGGTTGTTAAGGGTGGGGGAGCCGAACAGGAGCAGCCCGGCGTCCAGGACTTCGGTGACAATGTCGCTGGGATGGGTACGCCGCAGATGGTGCCGCTGGGCTTCCACCCCCGCGTCCGTCAGGCCCTGGGTGAACGCCTCAGCCAGCATCTCGGTGCTGTGCCACATGGTGTCGTAAATGACCAGGCCTTTGGGCGAAACCAGGCCCGCGGCCCAGCGCTGGTAGGCCTCCAGCACCCAGTCGATATTTTTTCGATAGATGAGGCCGTGGTCCGGGGCGATGATCTTGAAGGTGAGGCCCAACTGATTGATCTTGGCAAAGAGTTGGGTAATGAGGCCCCCGAAGGGCATGAGGATGTTGGCGTAGTACTTCTTCAGCTGCCGGGCATAGGGCAGCGGGAAGGCGGGCAGGCCGTCGTCGAAGTGCTGGCTGGAGGCCAGGTGGGCCCCGAAGGCGTCACTGGAAAAGAGGATCTGCTCCTCCTTGAGGTAGGTCATCATGGAGTCCGGCCAGTGGAGCATGGGGGTCTCCAGGAAGGCCAGGTTATATCTCCCCGTGGACAGCTCGCTGCCGGTCTTGACCTCGACAAAGGGCCAGTCCTCTTTGTAATGGCGGCTCAAGCCATCCTTGCCCCGGGGGGAACAGAAGAGCTTTTCCGGCTGCACCCGCGCGATGACTTCGGGCAGGCCCCCGGAATGATCCATCTCCACGTGGTTGGAGACGATATAATCGATCCGGGCCGGGTCCACGATTTCGGCCACCCGGGCCAGCATCTCGGGCACGAATTCTTTTTTCACCGTGTCGATGAGGGTAATGTGGTCATCGACAATCAAATAGGCGTTATAGGTGGAGCCATCTTCGGTAAGATATCCGTGAAAATCCCGGATGGTCCAATCAATGGCGCCCACCCAGTAGACCTTGGGGGCCAGTTCCAGGGGCATAGCAACCTCCGGCGGTATGCGCAGTGAGCAGTTAGCGGTTAGCAGTCAGGAAAAGCAAAACCGCATGGGGCGGAGTGAGCATCTCAACATCATCTTTATTCACGCCCAAAAGTTTATTGAAATCCCCCCCCCTCACCCTAGCCCTCTCCCCCCGTTGGGTGGAGAGGGGATAATAAGGAAGAACTTTGGGCAAGTGCCATACCTAGTTCTAAAAATAAAAACTGAGCCCAGAAAACCGGCAACGGCATTAGAGCCCTTCTTTGGCCAGTTCCTCCAGGAGGGCTTTTTGCTTCTTGGTAAGATTGGTGGGGGTTTCCACAATGATGCGGACCAGTTGATCTCCCCGGCCCTTGCCGCTGGCCGTGGGGAGCCCGTAGTTTTTGAGCCGCATCTTGGTCTGGCTCTGGGTGCCGGGGGGCACTTTGAGGCTCATGGTTTTGCCGTCCAGGGTGGGGACGGTCACCTTGGTGCCCAGGGTGGCTTCGCTCAGCTTGATCCGGCGGTCCACCAACAGGTCGCTGCCCTCGCGTTTGAAGACCGGGTGTTCCAGTTCCTTTAGTTTGACATAGAGATCGCCGGAGGGGCCGCCCATGGGGCCGGGGCTGCCCTTGCCGGTGAGGCGCAGCTTTTTTCCCGGCAGCGAACCAGGGGGGATTTTCACCGAGATCTTTTCCACCTGGCCCTGGTGGGTGAAACTCACCAGTTTATCGGTGCCGAAGGCGATTTCGTGGAGGGTTATGGGCACTTCCACCTGGAGGTCCTGGCCCTTGGGGGCTTGCATCGGCTCGTAATGGGCCTCGGGCCCGCCATACCGGAAGGAGCGGGTCCGGCCCCGGGGCCGGCCACCCCCCTGGCCCCCGAAGATCCGGCTGAAGATACTTTCAGAGGCGGCGTCACCAAAGATATCGCTGAAATCGCCCCCCCGGAAGATGTCTTCCTGGGAGAATTTTTGTCTAAAGACCTGGGAGCCGAATTCGTCGTATTCCTTCTTCTTATCGGGAACGCTCAGGACGGCGTAGGCTTCGCTGATCTGCTTAAATTTCTCTTCGGCCTGTTTCTTGTCCCCCTTGGCTTTATCGGGATGGTACTTCATGGCCAGCTTCCGGTAGGCTTTTTTGATGTCGTCGGCAGTGGCATCCCGGCCCACTCCCAAGATTTTATAATAATCATTCTCCGCCATGATAGTTCTCACCACTCCGTTGGGGGTAATTTGACTTCATTATAATTGCGGGCTGATATTTGTCAAGGCACTTTGCCATATAACCTTCGTATTTCATTGGATAAATCTCATAAACGTTCCGGATTCTCCTGAATTCCTCCTTGATTAATATTTTTCTTTCTGGTAAATATAATATTCTATGCAAGCTATAGTAGCACGAACCCAGCGATGAGCTGGAAATCTTATCTGGGGCAAGGAGGTTAGGGCATGACGGCTTTGGTAGGCGGACTGGTCGCAGTGGCGCTGGGATTGATTGGGCTCGGTATGTGGTGGAAGCATTTCCTGGGCCTGCTGGCTGGAGGCCTTCCCTTAATACTTCTCTTGGGTGGCGCTCTGGCCGTATATTTAGGTTTCGAAGAAACCAAAGATAAGTTCTTTAAGAAACCCGAAACCCCGGCTTACGAGCCTCCCAAGATGGCGGAGGCCGAAGTGGAAAAATATAAGGCGGAAGTTGATCGCCTGAAATCCGAAATCGAAGATCTGAAAAAATAGTCCTTAAGCTCGAGCAGGTTTCAGACCCCCGGTTCCGCACCGGCGCCGGGGGTTATCTCTCCGGAAGTCACCCGGACCATTTCCCCACTGGCGGTTTGAAGGAGCAAGGCCCCATCTGGAGCCACGTCCAGGGCCTGGCCGGAAATTTCCCGGGGTCCCTGACGCACGGTGACCGGCCTTCCCAAGGTCACGGTATAGCCCTTCCATTCTTCCAAAATCTCCGGAAACCCCTGGTGTAAAAACCGGTCATACAACGCCTCGAATTCCTCCAGCCAGGCCTGGAGGAGATGCACCCGGGAATACGCCCCGCCAACCGCCAGGGTCAGGGAAGTGGCCGTGGCGGCCAGCTCGGGGGGAAACCCCGAGTTGTTGACATTCAACCCCAGCCCCACCACGACATGGCGGATGCGGTCGCTCTCCGTCTCCATTTCTGTGAGGATGCCCCCCAACTTTTTGTCATTGATGAGCAGGTCGTTAGGCCATTTGATCCCCGGGGCCAGCCCCGCCACCCGGCGGACCGCCCGGACCACGGCCACGGCCGTCGTCAGGGTGATCTGGGGCAACTCCATGGGGGGCAGCATCGGCCGGAGCACCAGGGAGACGTAGAGCCCGACTCCCGGGGGTGAATTCCACTCCCGGCCCAGGCGGCCCCGGCCGCCGGTCTGGGTTTCCGCCACAACCAGAGCGCCTTCCGGGGCGCCCTGGACCGCCAGTTCCTTGGCCAGATCATTGGTGGAGTTCAGGGTCTCGAAGTGGTGCACCGGCCCCCTAAGAATCCGGGTTTTAAGCCCCTGGAGCACTTCTCCCGGCAGGAGCTTGTCGGGGACGGCCAGGAGGCGATAACCCCGCCGGGGTGAGCCCTCGATGACATAACCCTGGGCCTTGAGGCGGTGGACCCGCTTCCACACCGCGGCCCGGCTCAGACCCAGTTGGGCCGCCAGGCGCTCCCCGGAGATGGCGTCCGGGGCGCCCCGGAGGACCTCCAACACTGCGGCCAATCCCTGGTCCGGACTTTTACTGGATGCCACTGGGAGGTCCATTACCCGGGGGCGCCGATAGCTGGCGTTTGAGGGAGTTATTGTAGACTGCGGCCCCTAGCAGCACCCCCGCCACGAATCCCACCACCGCGGCCAGGGGCGTCGGGGACATGAGCAAGGCAATGCACAGGCCGGTGAGTCCGTAGCCCAGGGGGATATAAATCTGGGCCGCGCTGCACTGGCACCCCGGCGTGAGCGCCAGGATGAGGCACAGGGCCACCACCCGTGCCCGCCAGCCGAAGCCCCTTACCTTCCGCGGCCCGTGCATAACTCGTGATCCTTGTGCGCTGGTATGCCGAGAACTCTGTGCGAACGGTTCAAAGTTCAAGGTTCGGTTAATAAAGAAGGCGTAACGCCCACCATGAAAAAAGCCGGCCTATTTTCATGCCTTTTGGGTGGGGCACAGGCCCAGGAATGACGGTCAGTGATGATTGATATCCCGATGCCGTTCCAGAGATATTCACCTGAGTGAAGGCGCATCCTGAAATCTTTAAGAATACAGACTAAAGCCTGCGGCACCATTTTATAGCATTTGCCATAACTTCTTTCCACTTGCTGATTATTAAATCCCCCGCAATCCCCCTTTTCCAGAGGGGAGGTGAGGAGGAATTTTGGCTCTTAAAGCCTGGGCCGGAAAGGAAAGCACTTTTGACGCTGGGTATAAGAATACTTTATTTGCCGGCACTGAAAATGCGATTCCTCACCCGGCGACTGCCCGGGCCTCCTTAAAGGCGCTGCCACAGCATCAAGACGAACACCAGGCCCATACCCAGGTGCAGGGTCAAGGTCAGCCGGGCCAGGAGCTTGAGCCGGGCCTCATCCCGGTAGGCCTTCCGTTTGATGAGTTCCTGGTTGATCACCGCCAGGATCAAGAGGGGCCACAGTCCGAAGCGCCAGGGCAGGCTGGCGGCCGGGAAGAGCAGGATCAGCACCAGCCCGATCATGGTGAAAATATTACCCAGGGTGAAAATGAGGGCCGCGGTCGTCGGCTCCACCCGGGCCGCCAGGGTGCGGGCCTCCGGCGACCCCTCGGGGCCGGGAAAGCCGTAGACCAGAAACAGATTAAAGCCTGTGAAGGTCAGGGGCAGGCCGTAGAGCAGGACCTCGGTGAGCATCTGGCCGCATTGCAGGTAGAGCCCGGTAACTACCGGCAGCAGCCCGAAGCAGAACCCTCCCAGCGCCTCTCCCAGACCCCGGCGATGCCACGCCAGGGGCGGGGCAAAGGAGAAATACCCTCCCAGGATGCCTATGCCGCCCAGGGGGATGGTGAAATCGCCCGTGCGCCAGCCGAACTGGAGGGCAAACCCCAGGACTGCCGCCACCGCCAGGGCTGCATAGGCCGACCTTTCCGGCGGCCGGGTGGAGAACGTTAGTCTCCAGGCCGGACACCGCCCCGCTCCGGGGGAGAAGGCTTCCCGGCCGGCGAAGGCTGCCAGGATCAGGGCCGCCACCGCCAGGGTGCCCGCCCCCAGGACCCCCGGGCGCAGCGGCAATCCCGACACCCCCGCCAGGAGCGCCCCCACCCACAGCGGCAGACAGCCGGCCAGCAGAAACGGGAGTGGCGGGATCAGGTTAAAGAGAAAAGTCGCGACCGTGGCACCCATGTTTATCGGTATCCAGAAAGGGTTTTCTTAGTTATGCCATAACCCGGGAACAGGTCAAGGAATTTCCTGGACCCGCCGTTTCCAGGCGGCAGTTGCCCGGGTGGAGGCTCAACCCCGGCTGCCAGGTCGTCCCGGGAGCCGAGGCGCACCGCTATGAGAGTCACCGGCGCTTTTTGCCTTGCCGGCAGGAGCGGCGGGTGGGCAGGGGGATCTTGCCCCCGCACCCCGGAGGGCCCGCTTCCGGGCAGGTCTCCCCCGTGACTCCATCCTCCCAGATGACCACCCCTGGATGGGCCAAAATTACCTGAAAACCGACCGGACCTTTCAGGTATGATGACCACCAGGCAACGGTATGGGCTAGTGACATTAGCGCCAGGCGTCTCTTGACAAACTTTCTGGGGGCCAGTATATTCATTAAGTTTGAAGGCCGGGCCGTTAGCTCAATTGGTAGAGCAAGTGACTCTTAATCACTAGGTTCGGAGTTCGAGTCTCCGACGGCCCACCAAAGAAATCAAGGGGTTAGCTTACATGGCTAACCCCTCTTTTTTTGCCGTGGCGGATTTTTGTCTGACTTTCCTTCAGGTGAGACTTCCGGCAGGACTCCTCCTTTTTCGATGCCGGTCTCTCAAGGCTTGATGCACCTTTTTCCGGATCGGCCGGAGCGGGATCACGAATATTCCAGTCGGGGTGACGACCGGGACTTGCAAGGCAGATCCCGGGAAAATTATCAACGGGTTATCGATGAACTGGAATTTATTGAGAAAAAGTGGGGGAATTATATCGAACACGATCCCTATTACCATCCAAACTTAACCAGGTTATTTGAGAATTATGGTTTTTAACGGACCTCCGGGGCCGGTCCGCCCGGTTATCCGGGCGCGGCATTGAAGCTATGGGACTGGCTACCGGCCGGTGCGACCCGAAGTATTTCTCTATACTTCCTCACGTCACCCCTGGTAAAATGGCCGGGGGATAGGGCGAAATGTCCAGACTTTTCAGTTTAGCCACGGGGGGGGTGTTAGCGGCCGTGGCCATGATGCTTTGGCTGCCTGAGTTGGCGCAGGCGGAGGTCAAGCCGGGGGACCCGTCAGTACCCCGGGAACTCTCCCTCTACGCCGGCTCCAAGAGCTGCATCGCCTGCCACGGCAAGTTTTATCAGCTCTGGGCCAGCTCCCGGCACGGGCTGGCCATGCAACCTTATACGCCGGACTTCGCCCGGGCTCACCTGACGCCCCAGAGCCAAGACCTGGTCATCGGCAAGGAGCGTTACCGGGCCGACATCGGTCCCCAAGCCGGCTGGGTAAGGGAAACCGGCCCCAAGGGGCGAAAGAGATACCCCATCCTCCACGTCCTGGGCGGCAAGAACGTCTATTATTTCCTCACCCCTTTGGCGGGAGGACGCCTCCAGACCCTCCCGGTGGCTTATGATGTGCGTACCAGGCGATGGTTCGACACCGCGGCCAGCGGGGTGCGTCACTTCGGCTCCGAGCCGCCGGAGGAACCGGTCCACTGGAAGGAGTGGCCCTACACCTTCAACACCGCCTGCTTCAACTGCCATGTGAGCCAATTGAGCTCCAACTACGACCTGGCCACCGACACCTACCACACCGCCTGGGCGGAGCCGGGCATCAACTGCGAGACCTGCCACGGTCCCTCCAGGGAGCACAACGAAGTGATGCAGGCCGCGCCCAAAGGACAGGTGCCCGGGGATCTGAAGATCATCAGCGTCAAAAAGCTCACCATCGGGCAGCGCAACGCCCTGTGCAGCTCCTGTCATGCCAAGACCTCGCCCCTCACCACGGTTTTCCCCCCTGGGGACCGGTTCTTTGACCACTTTGACCTGATGACCCTGGAGAGCCCCGACTACTATGCCGACGGCCGGGACCTGGGGGAAAACTACACCTACACCAGCTGGCTCATGAGCCCCTGTGTCAAGGCGGGGAAGCTGGACTGCGTCAAGTGCCACACCAGCAGCGGCCGCTATCGCTTTAAGGATGAGGCCAGGGCCAACGAGGCCTGCCTCCCCTGCCACGCCGAGCGGGTGGCCAAGGCGGCGGAGCACAGCCATCACGCGCTTGACAAGCCGGGGACGCCCACCCGTTGCGTCTCCTGCCACATGCCGATGACCTCGTTTGCCCGCATGAACCGGAGCGACCACTCCATGCTGCCGCCGGCGCCGGCCGCGACATTGCAGTTCGGCTCGCCCAACGCCTGCAACTCCTGCCATAAAGACAAAGACGCGGCCTGGGCCGACCAGAAGGTGCGCCAGTGGCGCCCCCGGGACTACCAGGCGCCGGTGCTCCGCCGGGCCGGCTTGATCTTGGCGGCCCGTAAACGTGATTGGCAGAAGCTCCCGGAGATGCTGGCCTATATGACGGGCCCCGGGCGGGACGAGGTTTTTGCTGCGTCCCTCCTCCGGCTGACCATGGACGCCCCGGACGAGGGGGTCAGCCCCGCTCTCCTCAAGGCCATCCAGGACCCCTCGCCCCTGGTGCGGGCCGCGGCGGCGGAAGCTCTTGGGGTCCGGGCGAGCCGGGAAAGCTTCCAGGCCCTGGTCAGGGCCGCCGGAGACAGCTACCGGCTGGTGCGAGTCAGGGCCGCGGCTTCTCTGGCCCGTTATCCGGCGGCGTGGCTCACCGGCGGGGACCAGGAGAGGGTGAAGCAGGCCACCGACGAGTACCTGGCTTCCCTGACGGCCCGGCCGGACCAATGGACCGCTCATTACAACCTGGGGAACTACTATCTCAACCGGGGGGAGGTCAAGCAGGCCCTGGCTGCTTACGGCACCGCCCTCAGGATCGAGCCCGGGGCCGCCATGGTTATGGTCAACACCGCCATGGCTTACGCCCAGGCAGGCGAGAAGCAGCAGGCGGAAAAGTTCCTTGTGAAGGCCATTAACGTTGCGCCGGACAATGCTGCGGCGCACTTCAACCTGGGGCTGCTCAAGGCCGAGGAAAACCGGGGCAGGGAGGCGGAGCGGGAGCTCAGGGAGGCCTTGCGCCTCGACCCCAAGATGGCTCCGGCGGCCTATAATCTCTGTATTATCACGGCCAGGGACCGGCCGGCGGAGGCCCTGTCCTGGTGCAGGAAAGCCGTGGCGCTGAACCCCCAGGAACCCAGATACGCCTATACCCTGGCCTTTTACCAGAAAGCCGGGAAGGACCTCCCGGGCGCGGCGGCGACCCTCAGAGATCTCCTGGCGCGACGGCCCGGCTTTACGGCCGGCTCCCTATTGCTGGCCGAAATTCACCTGGAGCAGGGAGATCGCCCCCAGGCCGCAGCGGTGCTGCGCCAGGCCCTCCAGCTGGAGAATCTTGCGCCCCAAGACCGGGCCCGGGTAGCCGCGGCGCTCCAGAGATTGAGCCAGCCGGAGCCCTGATAGCCGGCCGGACCAGGCAAAAAGCGGGGAGGGCGACGGAGATACCCTCTTTATCCAGAAAACTTGACGGAGGTGCACGATGCACGGGAAACGAAACTGGCTCAAACCTGGCCTCTTGGCCTTGTCGCTGGCCGTTGGCCTGGGGGGCTGCGCCCAGACCCCGACCATCCTCATCGACGACAGCGCCAATATAAAGCAGCATGAGAAATTGGAAATGGTGCCGGAGTCATCCGGTCAAGACACCGACCTGGGGCTCTACATGGACATGGAGGGCGGCGGTTAAGGCTGCCAGCCCTCTTCCGGAGTTGGCGGTTACGGGGCGTCGGGCCGGGACCGGCATTAGCCAGGCCCCTAAAAGGGACCTTGGCCCCTGATCGCGGCGCGCGGTCATTATCTTAGCCAGGAGGAGTTAAGCTTGAAACGGAGAACTGTGGTGAAGAAGATCGCCTTTTGCCTCATCGGGGCCTGTGTGGCTATGGTCCTGGCCACCCCGGCCCTGGCCGAGAAAGGCAAGGAGCTGAAAGATGCCGCCAAGCTGATGCAGGACGGCTGGAAGATGTTCAACGACGGCCAGAGCATGATCATCAAGGGCAAGGAGATGAATGACCTGGTGGCCGTGCAGCAAGGCGCTGCAGCTCTGATGGTCCCGGGGAACAAGATGATTCAGGACGGACGGGCTACCATGAATCGGGGGGCCAGGTTGTACGCCAAGGGCAAGGCCAGGTATCGCCGGCACAAGTCCACTCCCAGCGAGGCCAAACAGGGCCTCAAGATGATGCACGACGGCTTCAAGATGGCCAAGGACGACGGCGCTTCTCTGGTAAAGAACGGAGTGGCCGTGAATAACCAGATCGCCCAGGACAAAGGGTTCGGCGTGGAATTCGTCCAGGGCAACCAGCTCATCCAAACCGGCTTCCAAAGCATGGAGGACGCGGCCAAGTTGTTCCTGCAGGGTGAAAGCATCTACCTGAAGATTAAGTAAACCATCGCGCCCTTCCGGGGCGCCCCGTCCAGGACGCTCCCTCTGCAAAACGAGGCGGGCGGAAGTATGCCGGGACAATGTTCTCAGGCAAGGTTGCCATGCCTGCCCGCATCGCGGCCGGCGGGGCCCTGACCCTGGTCACCCCGGCTCGGGCTCAAGCCCGGGCTCTGGATTGGCAGCCTGAGGCGAAGCACCCCCATCACCAACGTCCCTACCCCCAACCCGGTTATCAGCCCAGGGTGGAAGTCATGCCGCATCTCTGGGCTCACGGCGTCAAGACCGCCAGCGTCACCGGCGGCGGCCGGGAGAGGCTGGAATGGACGCCGGGCGCGCCTCCGGGGCTGCGCGGCCGGTGGCCTTCAATCTGCTGGATTTCCACCCGCAACGGCACAGGGAATTCGACACCCCTTACCTGAACCAGGAAGAGGCGGCGGTTTGGTCCTGGCAGCCTGCTTGACCTGTTCCCCGCCAGTGCTTACCTATAAGCTGATAAGACAAGGAGGAAACCATGAAAAACAGAGCGTTGATTTTGACGGTTACGGCACTCGTCCTGGCAACCTTGCTGTGGGGGGCGCCAGCCCTGGCCCAAACCGTCCAGCAGCCTAAAGCAACGCCGCCGCAGGCCGAAAAGGCGGCGGTACCGGCCCCGCAGGCCGAAAAGGCGGCAGTGCCGGCGCCCGATCCCCTCCAGGTGCTGCAAAAGATGTGTGATTTTCTCAAATCCCAGCAACAGTTCACGTACAAGGCCGAGGTCGTCGACGACCAGGTCTACCAGGGCGGCAAGAAACTTCAATATGGCATTGATATGGAGACTTTTGTGCGGCGGCCGGACCGGCTCCGGGTCAACGCCGAGGGCGACCTGGTGGACAAGCAGTTCTACTTCGACGGCAAGACCATCACCCTCTACGATAAAGACCATAACGTCTATGGCGAACTGGCGGTACCCCCGGATATCGAAAGCGCCTTGGAGAAGGCTAACAAAGAGTTCGGGGTTCGGGTGGCTTTGACCGACTTGGCCAGCCCTAACCTTTGGGAATTCATGAGCAAACGCATCAAAGATGCGGCCTATGTCGGCTTGCACAAGGTCCGGGGGATTCCCTGCCACCACCTGGCTTTTGAGGGGGACAAGGCCTATATGCAGGTCTGGGTCGAAGCCGGGGATAAACCGTTACCCCGAAAGGTCTTGATGATTGCCAAGGTGCCGGGCTCTCCCGAATGGATGGCGTATCTCTATGACTGGAATCTCTCCCCACAGTTGGCGGACAACCTGTTTGTCTTTACCCCCCCAGAGGGGGCGCAAAAGATCAAGTTTATCCCGGTCAAAGCCGGCCCAGCCCCAAAAGCCAAGCGGGGGAAGAAAGGAGGAAAGTCATGAAACTGCTTAAACTGAGGTCTCCTTTTTGGAGCTTTTTGGCGGTGATGCTCGCGGTTAGTCTGACCGGCCTTTGCCTGGAGGCCCAGGCTTACCGGGGCGGCGGCGGCTACCGGGGCGGCGGCGGCTATAGCGGGGGCAGCTTCCGCGGGGGTGGCGGCTATGCCACCGGTCCCCGGGGCGGCGCCGTGGCGGTGGGCCCCAGGGGTGGCGTGGCTGCCAGAGGTCCCTATGGAGGGGCCGCGGCGGTAGGGCCGAGAGGGGGGACAGCTTACCGCAGTCCCTACTATGGTCCCGGTTATCGCCCTTACGGAGGTGTAGCCGCCGGGGTTGCCGCCGGCGTAGCAGTGGGCGCGGTAGTGGCAACTTTGCCGGCCAGGGCCGCAGCCCGGTCCGTGGCGGGCCAGACCTACTATTATGACGGTAGCAACTATTATCAGCCCTGCTATCAGGGTACTGACGTGAATTACTGCGTGGTTGCTGACCCCAATCAGTAGGGACCTCGCGGCCGGTTCTCCTGACGCGCGTTAAAGCTGCACCCCGCAGTTATCAGGCCGGGCGCCCCGGGTGCTGCGCCCGGCCTTTTGGTGCCATGGCCGAGGGCTGGGTATGAGCCGGGAGCAGCCCTCAAGGGATAGAGGCCAAAGGCACTCAGGACCAAACCTGGAGACAGGGGAATTTTCCCCGGGAGACAAGTCGTGGATATACCCGTTGGTCCTGCCGCCATTGACCAAATAGGGTCCCAGGCCCACGAGTATTTTGTTCATCAGGTGCTCTCCTGGGGCATGGCCGCCCAAATTGCCGCCACCGTCCTGGCGTTGCTGTTAGCCTACAAAGTCACCAGGATCTTGCGCTCGCAGTTGAGACGCTGGCAGGAGCAAGGTGGGGCGCGCCCGAAATCTTCTGCCGACCTGAAAAAATTAATGACCTTTGTCAGAGTCATTGATTCCTTTCTTGCCGCGATCTTCGTAGCGATTGCCTATGGTATCGCCGACCGTTACCAGTGGCCGTGCAGTGGGCTGTACACCTTCGGGATTATTTTGGTTGCCTTAACCATGGTCCGGTTATTCACCGAGGATATGGAGAACCGCTTCTGGGCCGGGATTCTGCGGGGAGTCATTTGGCTTTGGGCCTTTTTGTATATCTTCCATATCATTGCCCCCGTGCATGATCTCTTGCGCCATATTGTCTTTGACCTCGGCAAGGTGCACCTTTCTCTGTTCACCGTCAGCAGGGCTTTGCTCTTGTTGCTTCTCCTCTACTGGGTGGCCAGAAACCTGCAGGTAATTTGGCGTTTCTGGCTGGCCGCGGAATCAGGACTGACTTCCTCGGTCCGGCTCTTGATCTATAAGCTCGGCAGCATTTTTCTCTATGTCGCTTCTGTCATCCTGGTGTTACACTACATGGGACTCGATCTCACTGTTTTCGCCCTCTTCAGCGGAGCCCTGGGGTTGGGGCTGGGTTTTGGCCTGCAAAAGGTGTTTGCCAATCTGGTGAGCGGTTTCATTATCCTGGCGGATAAATCCATCAAGCCCGGTGATGTGATTCAACTGGGGGAAAAATACGGCTGGATCAATTTCCTGGGGAGCCGCTATACTTCGGTCATTTCCCGGAATGGCACGGAGCACCTCATCCCCAATGAGAACCTGGTAACCGGCGAGGTGGTCAACTGGTCATATTCCAACAATTTCGTTCGTATCGATCTCCCGGTCGGCGTTTCCTATGCCTCCGATCTGGAAAAAGCCAGGGACCTGATGCTGGAAACTGCGGCGGGTTCCTCCCGGGTCATAACGGATCCCAGGCCGACCTGCCTGTTGAAGAGCTTCGGGGATAATGCCGTCAACCTCGAATTGCGGGTGTGGCTCAGCGACCCCCAAAATGGCGTCAGTTTATTGAAGAGCGAACTCCTCTGGGGCATCTGGGAACGGTTCCGGGAGCATGGCATAGAACTGCCTTTCCCGCAACGCGATGTGCACCTCAAGTCTATTCTCCAGATTGGCCCGGGGACCGGGACAAAAGAGTGACGCGCAGCAACACGAGGCCTTACCGCCGTTAGGCCGCTGGCGGTTAAAGCGGTGGATCTCAGACCGGCAAACCACCGCCGGGATCATCGTCTTTGCCGGCAGCGGCCGTAAGCTTTGATGCGCCGCAATCCTAGCGGCGATTATCCGATAAAAAGGCAGGGAAGAAAATGTTCAAAGAAGAACGGGAAGAAAGCCAATTCGAATGGAGCATGTTGGGCGATATCGAAAAAGGCCGCCCCAATCTCGGCCCCATGGTGCACGTGTCCGTGTATCGTCTGATGCAGTTCACGCTCCGGGACATCCTCATCCGGGATTTTGGGGTCGAGGAGGCCAACAGGATTGTTTTCGAGGCCGGGAAGAAAGCCGGTGAAGAATATTGCCAAAACGTCCTCGCCGAGAAGAAGGACTTGGACGGCCTGTTTGCCGAGCTTCAGCGCACGATGAAGGAACTCGGCATGGGGATCTTCAGGGTCGAATCGGCCGATTACGAGAAGGGGACTTTTGTGGTAACCGTAGCTGAAGATCTGGATTGCTCGGGGCTCCCCGTGTGCTCCGAGGAGATCTGCACTTATGATGAAGGATTTATTGCGGGCCTCCTACTGGCCTACTCGGGAAAGGACTTCCACGTCAAGGAAGTTGACTGCTGGGGCACCGGGGGGAGGGTCTGCCGTTTCACGGTTGACCCCAAATGAGGTTCTCAGATGATCGCGGTTGAAGAAGAGCTCGTTGATAAGATTACCGCGACGTTCCATCATCTGCGCACCGGGAAAGTCCCTCAACCCATCCCGATACCGGATGACCTCCCGGACAATGAGATCCGCCAGCTTCTTGCCTATCTGAATCGCTTCCTGGTGGAGTTCGCCATGTTCACGGGAGCCATGGCCCAGGTTGCCCAGGGAGAATTGGACATTCGCCCCATGGCGAGCCGCATGGCCGTGACCCATGCCTTCAAGGCCCTCCATTCGAACCTCAGGCACCTCACCTGGAAGACCCAGCAGATCGCCGGGGGCGATCTGGAGCAGCGGGTTGACTTCATGGGGGACTTCTCCATCGCCTTCAACACCATGACTGAGCAGTTGCAGGAGTCCCGGGCCCAACTTGTCGATCTGAACCTGCAGCTTGAGCACCGCAATAAGTTCATCCGGGAAACTTTTGGCCGTTATACCGGCGACGACATCGTGGATGTCCTCCTCGACCTGCCCGAAGGCCTCAAGCTCGGGGGAGAGAAGCGCCAGGTTACCCTACTGATGTCCGACCTGCGGGGATTCACCGCCCTGGCGGAGCGGCTTGAGGCCACCCAGGTTGTCGCCCTGCTTAATCATTACCTGTCGCGCATGATCGAGACCATCCAAAGGCACGGCGGAACCATCGATGACATCATCGGGGACGCCATCCTGGTGGTTTTTGGCGCCCCCGTGGCGATGCCGGACGCGGCCCAACGTGCGGTCTGTTGTGCCCTCGAGATGCAGAAAGTGATGCAAGAGGTGAATGAATATAATTTCCAAAAAGGTTGGCCGGAGATCGAGATGGGGATTGCCCTGCATACCGGAGAAACGGTGGTAGGCAACATCGGCTCGGCGAAGCGATCGAAGTATGGGGTCATAGGTCAACCGGTCAACCTGACGGCTCGCATTGAGACCTTCACCGTTGGCGGACAGGTGCTCGTCTCCCCCACCCTGATCAGCGGCGTCGATCGTGGACTTATCCTCGGTGACGAGGTCAAGGTCCGGGGCAAGGGCATGCAAAAGGCCCTCAGATGTCGTTTGTTGCTGGGGCACGAAGACCACCCGGAGCTCTTGCTCACGGAAGAGGAGGCCAGCTTCATAAACCTTGCCGAATCTCTGCCCTTTTCCTTCGTGAGTCTGGCCGGCAAACAACTGGACGAGAAGATGCATCCGGGTGCCTTTCTCTCCCTCTCCGCCCGGCGGGCCATCGTCGAGGTTTCCGGTCCACTTGAGTCGTATGCCAACATAATGCTGCGGTTGGAGGATGCGGAGTCGGACTTTTACGCCAAGGTGATCCGTCCTCTTGACGAGTCAGCCCGGCGTTACCTGATACACTTCACCCTGGTCCCACCTGCCATCCAGGGGCGATTCCAACGGCTGACAGAGGGGGCCAATGGCCCTTGAGCCAGAGACTGTCAGCCAGCAAAAGCATCAGGCCGCGCCAAGATAAGTACACCTGGTGAAAGCCCCAAAAGTCAAGGCCCGATAACGGCCCTGGCCACTCCTGCGAGTCCTGCCAAAATGCTGCGATTACCGGACCCCGGGGAGATGAACCAGATATTTCATGCCTTTTGTGAAAAAGATATATAGTAATGCCTAGGAAAATAAGGGAGGTTCCATGCCCGGTTGGGGAAAAATTTTTGCCGATCCCGTGATGCAGAGTCGGGGGCCCGAACCCGAGCTGATGGCCCTGATCCCGGCGATGCAGGAGGCTGGCTGCCGCAAGGTACTGGATGCCGGCTGCGGGGTGGGCCGCCATCTTCTGCCGCTGCTGGCTGCCGGCTTCCAGGTTTGGGGCATTGATGTTGACGCCCAGGTGTTGCAACTTCTGCAAGACCGCCTGAACGAAGCCGCGGTAGTTGCAGAGGGGCCCTACCTGGGCCAGGCAGATCTTAACCGGCTGCCCTTCGTGTCCGGGGCCTTCGACCTGGCGGTGAGCATCAAGGTCATCAACCATGGCTATGCCGCCACCTTCAGGGAATATTGTCTGGAGCTGGCTCGAGTCCTGAAACCCGGCGGGCATCTGTTTATCATGGTTTCCCCCTGGGAATTCGCCGAGAAAGTGAGGCTGCCCCAGACCCGGGAGTTGGAGCCCGGCACCCTGGTGGACATCGCCACCCCGGACGGCGCCATGGTGCATCACTTCCCCACCCCGGCCGAACTTCGGGAGCAGTTTTCCGGGTTTGCCGTCCACCGGCAAGAGACTGTCTGGGCCCCGATCCCGTTTATGCATAACGTGGAGATGCCCCAACTGATTTTTTGGGGAGAGAAGGGGAGGGGCAAGTAAGCAGTGATAACAAGTGGCGTTCATAGGTGGAGGGAAATCTTCCGGGTTGCGGGGCGCATCTATCGGGTGAGGCCTGTGAAGAGCGGCCACCTGGACCCGCCCCGACAAAAGCTAAATTGCCTGTATGGGCGCAACGTGAGATACCTGCGCAAAGCCATACTGTCATCCCGAGCGGAGCGAAGGATCTCGTTTTTTGTAGTCATGAGCTTCTGCGGTCGCTCTGCTGCCTCAGAATGACAGGTTAGGGGACTTGAGCAGAGATCTCAACCTCGTATAAGTCGTGATCTGTTGGGAATATACTTTTGGCTCTGGCCCCGACCCCCTGGTATCGACCTATGACCGATAAAACAGAGCCCCCTATCCTGGTCGAGCGGCATCCGGGCCTGATGGCCCTGGTCCTCAACCGGCCCCGGGTCCTCAATACCCTGAACCGGGAGATGATCCGGCTCCTGACCCTGGGGCTGGAGGAAGCCCTGGCGGCGTCCGACGTCAGGCTGGTGCTCATCAGCGGGGCCGGGGAACGGGGCTTCTGCGCCGGGGGCGACCTCAAGGAACTGACCCGGGCGGTTCAGGACGGGGAAGTGCACCTGGCCGACCAGTTCTTCCGGGAGGAATATGCCCTGGACCTCATGATCCACCAGTGCCCCAAGCCGGTGGTGGTCCTGGCCCAGGGCATCACCATGGGCGGCGGGCTGGGCCTGGCCGCCGGGGCGGACCTGGTCGTGGCCACCGAAACCACCCGCATGGCCATGCCCGAAACCCGCATCGGCTTCTTCCCGGACGTTGGCGCTACGGGCTGGCTCTTCACCAAATGCCCCCGGGGTTATCCCGAGTACCTGGCCCTGACGGGCTACGAACTCGAAGGGGCCGAATGTGTCCGGCTGGGGCTGGCCACCCACCTGGTGGACCAGGCCCGGTTACCCGAACTGCGGCAGGCGCTTAACGATTGGGCAGGAAGCCTTCCCGCCGATAAGCCCGGCGCGGTGGTGCACCTGGAACAGGTGCTGGCGCCCTTCAGCCGCCGGGATATCTCCGCCAAATCCCGACATGGACGCCTGGGTGGCGGACCACTTCGCCGGCAAGAGGTCCCTTCAGGAACTCGTGGCCACTCTCAATCAGTGCAGCCTGGAGTCGACGTTCTGTCAGGAGGTGCGGCGCCGGCTGGGGGAGCGCTCCCCCACGGCCCTGGCCGTGACCTTGCAGCTGCTCCGGGCCAACGAGGGGCGGCCCTTACCGGAGGTTTTCCACCGGGAGGCCCTGGCGGCCCACTTTATCATCACTCACCCCGACTACTTAGAGGGCATCCGGGCCCGGATCATCGACAAAGACGACCAGCCCCGCTGGCAGCCGGATCACGTCGAGGCGCTGGGAGCCAGAGGGCGGGTTTTTAACTGAGCGGCACAGGCCCCGGGCCTGTGGGAAACAGCTTGATTTTCAAAGGAGAGCCCATGTCGTATCAAACCATTCTGTTCGACCAAGAGGCCGGAGTCGCCACCATCACTTTCAACCGCCCGGACAAGCTCAACGCTCTGAACCACGAGATGCTGACGGAGTTTAAGGACGCCCTGGCCCGGGTGAGGCGGGACCCCGAGGTCCGGGTGCTGCTCCTCACCGGGGCCGGCCGGTCCTTCATCGCCGGGGCGGACATCCAGCGTGTTTCTGGAATTTGACCCCCTGGCGGCCCGGGCCTTCGCGGCCTCGGCCCACGAGACCGGCTTTAAGCTCGAGGCCCTGGCGATCCCGGTGATCGCCTGCGTCAACGGCTTTGCCCTGGGGGGCGGGCTCGAGATGGCCATGGCCTGCGATTTCATCTATGCCGCGGACACCGCCAGGCTGGGCCAGCCGGAGATCAACCTGGGGATTATCCCGGGCTTCGGCGGCACCCAGCGCCTGTCCCGCCTGGTGGGAAAAGGGACAGCCAAGGAGATGGTCCTTACCGGCCGCCTGCTGGAAGCCGCCGAAGCCAAAACCCTGGGGCTGGTGGCCCAGGTGTTTCCCGTCGACACCTTCATGGAGTCCTGCCGCAAAGTGGCCCGGTCCCTGGCCGCCAAGGGCCGGGTGTCTCTGCGGGCCGCCAAGCAGGCCATCGACCGGGGGTTCGACCTGGACCTGAGGAATGCCTGCCTCCTGGAGGTTGACGCCTTCGCCCTGTGCTTTGCCTCCCCGGACGCCTACGAAGGGGCCCGGGCCTTTCTGGAGAAGCGCCAGCCGGAGTTTTTGTAGGCAGTGAGCGGTGAGCCGTCAGGCCTAGGCCTTTGGCTCACGGCTAAGGCATGAAAAGCTAGTAGGCAGGTGGCACAGCCTTTCCAGGCGGTGCACGACTAACGTGCTCCCTTGACACAGGCTGGAAAGCCTGTGCCACCAATGTAAAGAACTTTTCGGGACAGTAAGGGTGAGCAGTGGGCAGTCATTCATAGGTCTTGGGCTCAGCCAGCCATCATGAAAAGTTCCTGACGGGCACACTCTTGACCTTGAACCTTGAACTTTTGAGACCAGCCGGGCGGCAGGGGAAATTTTTGGCGGCAACTTGCGGGCGGCGGCCATTACCGTTAGAATCACCATAAGTTATGACTCAGCCAAAAGAAGCCATGCAGATAACGCGGAAACCCACCCGGGCCATCTTCGTGGGCCCGGTCCAGATCGGCGGCGGGGCCCCGGTGGTGGTTCAGAGCATGACCAACACCGACACCGCCGACGTTGGGGCCACCCTGGCCCAGATCCAGCGCCTGGCCGCGGCGGGCTGTGAAGTGGCCCGCCTGGCCGTGCCGGATCAGGAGGCGGCCCGGGCCTTCGGGCAGATCAAGCGCGAGAGTCCCGCTGCCCCTCATTGCCGACATCCACTTCAATCACCGCCTGGCCCTGGCGGCCCTGGAGCAGGGCGCCGACGCCATCCGCATCAACCCCGGCAACCTGGGGGGCGCCGAAAGACCCGGATCGTGGTGGAGGCCTGCCGGGAGCGGGGCGTGCCCCTGCGCCTGGGGGTGAACGCCGGTTCCCTGGAAGCGGACCTCCTGGCGGAGTACGGCGCGCCCACCGCCGGGGCGATGGCGGCCAGCGCCCTGCGCTGGGTGCAAGCAGTTCGAGGACTGGGGTTTTTTTGATTTTAAGATTTCTCTGAAATCGTCCGATGTGTTGACTACGGTGGCGGCCTACGAGGAGCTGTCCCGTCAGACGGACTATCCCCTCCACCTGGGGGTCACCGAAGCCGGGGGCCTCATCGCCGGCACGGTGAAATCCGCCCTGGGCATCGGTCTGCTCCTGGCCAAGGGCATCGGCGACACCATGCGGGTATCCCTGACCCGGGACCCGGTGGAGGAAATCCGGGCGGCCTATGAGATCCTCCGGGCCCTGCACCTCCGGGAACGGGGGGTGGAGCTCATCTCCTGCCCCACCTGCGGCCGCTGCCGCATCGACCTCTTCTCCCTGGCCGAGGAAGTAGAACGGCGCCTGTTGGCCGTGACCGCCCCCATCAAGGTGGCCATCATGGGCTGCGTGGTCAACGGCCCCGGGGAAGCCCGGGAGGCCGACGTGGGGATCGCCGGGGGCGTCGGGGTGGGGCTGTTGTTCAAGAAAGGCGAGGTAGTGCGCCAGGTGCCGGAGGCGGACCTCCTCAGGGCTTTGCTCACGGAAGTGGCGGCCCTCACCGGCGAGGCGGTGGAAATGCCGGGCCCCGATTAATTGAGAGTCGATGTCCTCGCCGTTGCTCAGGTTCTTTGGCCGCACTCATGATTCCGGTCTCCTCTTCTCATTGGCGATTTGATCCGGTTTTACCCCCCCCTTTCCCTGAGAATTAAACTTTAGGAAATTTGGAAGTTGAAAATCAGGTATATCCTGATTTACCCGGGCGTAGTTCTCGAGAATAATCGTAATCGAAGTGAATAAATAGGAGGGCGATGGGCCCTCAGGGTAAAAGAAAGGAAAATCGTCGAGAAATTTCTTGACAAGTCCAGAGAAAGCCCTTAACAAATAACACGTGGCGTTGTGGAACCGACAGACATTACTCTTTAAACAGAGCAACAGCTTTTTGTTAATCTCTCGCGGCGGGAATATTCGGACAGGATCATTAAATTAAATCATTAACGGGAAGTAAAGGCGGGAATTTAGTCCGTCGATGATAGGATTGGTTGTACCGAGCCAGGTGGTTGAGGTGGCGCTCGGGTGGGTAAATCCAGGAGCAGTAAAAAGGTGGCAAGATGAAAATAATAACCTTAATTATTGGTATCATGTTGGTTGTGTCTGGTGTCGCCATCGCTGTTGATCCTCCCAGGCCGCTCGGTCCGCCGGCCACGCTTGAGGTCCTGGATGGAGTCGCCTATACGGGGATTATCAAGAACCAAACCAGATACGAGGTGTCAATCCCGTCGGAAAACAGCGACGGCACCCTGGTGGTCCCACCCCACAGTTGGATCGAATATACTATCTGGACCCACAAGTCAGATGTGACGGCTTATCGCGGCGGCAAGCCGTTTTATTGCCTGAAGCTCGCCGCCAAGCCCCAGGCCTATCCCTTTATGTGCAAGAAATACGATTTTATGGCGGAGATTGTCAAGCCGGAACCCAAGGGCAAGTATAAGCCCATGAAAAAGCGGAAACGGCGCGTCAAAAAGCAACCCAACTGCTAAGGCGGGAGTGAAGGTCTCAATCCCTTCCCGCGGCCACTGACGGGAAAATTTTTGCGAGGAAGTAAGGTTCGCCCTTACTTCCTCTTTTTTGTGGGGTCGGGCTCTTCTTCAGGCTGGGCGGGTACGGTTTTCACACCGGTTGCCGGCAAAAATATCCAGACGAGACCTGGGGGTGCCCCTGGGTATGTGCCCTGGGTGGGCGGACACGCTGGTCCGGGCGCTCCTGGGCTTCAGCCCGGCCGGGACACCGCCCGGCTGAGGTTCTTGCACGATGTCCAGGTAGACTTCCGAGTAGTTCAGGGAGCCCTGGCGGAGGGCATAGAAGGCGTTCAGCATCAGGGACGCCACCATGAGGTTGGCGAAGAGCAGTTGCGGGACGCCGGCCTCCATGAGTTCCTCGCAGGACAGGGCGGCGGGATTCCGGTCCTGGGGGTCGGCGATCTCCGGATGATAGCGGGTGAGCGCAGGGGTGAGGTCCCGGCCTTCCCGGCGGACGTAGACCTGGACGTTGCCGTCCTCATAGTCGTTGCCCCCGGAAATGAGGGTGAGGTCGGACAATGTGGCCGCGTGGCAGCTGACCAGGCTGCGGGAGGCGTGGTTGTCCACCATCAGGAAGACCACTTCGCCCTCGCCGATCAGACGGGCCACGTTGTCTTCGGTGACGTATTCGGGCCTCGACCGGAAGGCGAGGGCCTCGAACTCCCGGGCCAGTTCCCGGGACTTGACCTCGGCCTTGTTGCCCAGGCCGGAAAAGGCCTGGCGGGCGGCATTGCCCCGTTCAAACCGGTCGCCGTCGATGAGGGTGACCCGGGCCGGTTCGCCGGCATATTGCAGGTAGCGGCAAAGAAAGGGCAGCAGGGCACAACCGATGCCCCCGATACCGATGGCTTTGATTTCAAGCATAAGAGCTCTCAGCGGGTAGCAGTTAGCAATTAGCGGTTAGCCTTTAACCAGTCGGGCGTTCCCAATAACCTTCTGAAGGCACCATTTTCCCCCATTGATTTATCAAGGAAAGGCAGTATCCAGTTTCCCACTTCCCCGGTCATCTTCCCTATTTTCCATAAAAGCTCCGGGAGGTAAATCCAGACCACGAAAAAGCAGATGATAAATCTTAGGGTCTGCCGTAAAAACCACCTGGCTTGACCTTCTGAGGGCTAAGGCCAAACTATTTCAGATCTCTGGCGCGCCTCCCTAACGGCTCACAGCTAACAGCTGCCCCTCACGGTCCGAACTCGATGGGTGGCGGCAGGGGGTCACCTTCCGGTCCACTTCTGCGGCCCAGTCCGCCTCCGGGGGCGCCTGGTCCCAGGGGATGGGGTAGGGGGAGAACAGGCGCTCCGGGGGGATCTGGCCCCGGGAGCCCTGGACCACCACAGAGCACGACAGGGTGAGGTCGGTGTCCAGGTTGCCGATGGTGAGGTGTAAGCCGTCTTCGAAGCGTTCGTCCTGCCAGGTCCCGCCAGGAGTGAAAGGCCTCCACCCCGGCATGGCTGTGGATGGTGCCCAGGCGGGTGAGCCCCGGCGGGAACTCCCTGACCTCGTAGTCGCAGTGGCCGCCCCCCACGGTCTGGTGCGGCACGACCAGTTCATACGTCCGGGTGGCTTCCCGCCAGGCCAGGAGAGTCACGGCTTCGGCTGCGTAGCGGGTGTAAACGGCCCGGAATAAGGCTCAGGGCCCGGAGGAGCAGGGCGGCGGGCAGGGGAGGGGCGGTGAGCAGGACTTCGGGCCCCTGGGGCTCCAGCCAGGGGATGCCGGTGGCCGGGACCACGGCCTCAAAAAAGGGGGTGCGCTTCACCAGGAATAAGCCATCCCGGGTGAGGAGGTAATAGATGGTGTCTTCGGGCGGGGTGAAATCCTGGTCTTTCAGGTAAATGGGTAGCATAGGGCCTTGGGGCGGGCTGGGGGTTATCCCCCGGCCCACGAAATCTTGGTGGTATCCCGGAAGGGCCGAGTCACTTGTGGCTGACGGCGCTCCGGTTGACCCGGCGGTTCTGGCCCGTCCCGGACCGAAACCGTCTGCGTCCTTCTCCCGGCAGCCCTGACGGTCCGGGGCCTGGGGCAGGAAAGAGAAGTGCCGCGAGAGCCCCGAAGGCATCCTGAATCATCCCGGTCGGGGTGAACCGGAATCCCCGGCGCAATGGATAAGTTTGTGAAAAGCATAATTTTTCAGGTAGGCTTTGTCAATCCTCGGGGAGAGCCTAAAATACCTTCTGGCTATCCAGGAGCAGGGTGACCGGCCCGTCATTGATGAGGCCCACGTCCATCATCTGGCGAAAGCGGCCGGTGGCCACCGGCAGGCCATAGCCGGCCATGGCCTGAACCAGGTCGTTGTAGAGTTGCTCTGCGGTCTCCGGGGCGGCCGCGGTGTCAAAGGAGGGTCGCCGCCCCTTGCGGCAATCCCCCAGGATGGTGAACTGGGATACCAGCAGTACCTCGGCCTTGAGGTCCAGGAGGGAAAGATGCAGCAGGCGGCCGTCCCCGGCAAAGACCCGGAGGTGGGCCAGTTTTTGAGCCAGAAAGGCTACGTCGCCGGGGCCGTCAGTGGCCGCCACTCCCACCAGGATCAACAGGCCGGGGCCGATCCTGGCCACCTCTTCGCCCTCTACCCGGACCCAGGCCTCTTTGACCCGTTGGACCACTGCGCGCATGCCTACCCCCGTGTGAAGGCGATGAAAAGATAACCCCGGCTCCAAAGCCCAGAGGCGGGATACGGGCGGCGTCCCCTGAACCGGCCCAGATGGTGGCGGCGCCTGTGATTCCCTTCAGGTCAGGATATATGAAGCTCAGCAATGATGTCAAGCTTGGGAGGTTTGCCCGGCAAGTCCGCAAGCGAGGCCAGTCCAAATTTACAGAATGGTTGGGTGTGAGGTTTTGAGATGATCTCCATATTTTGTCCTGGCGTTTGTGGGGAGGATGTTTTCAGGGTCGCGGGTTTAAAAGGGGCGAGCTATTGCGAAAAAGGGCGGGAGTTATCATATCAGCAGGCTTAATTGGATTCTGAGTCTTAGTTTTTTAAGGATGAATGGTGACCACTGGGCAAGGAGCAGCCTGCATTACTCTGTTGGCCACACTGCCAAGCATTGCCAGGTTGATCCCCTTGCGGCCGTGGGTGCCCATGATAATCAAATCAATCTTTTCTCTGTTGGCGAACTCCAAAATTATTTTTGCCGGTTCGCCGATCTCCACCCTGGTTTCCAGCTTAGGGAAATCTTTGCCTAAGTCTTTAACCGTGTCTGCCATTTTTTTCTTGGCTGCCACTTGGACTTTTTCCCGTAAATTCTCGATGTCAATATGGGGTACATAAAAAGTAATAAAGGAGGGCACATCCTGTACCACAAAGAGCAGATAGATGTTGGCGTTGAACTGAGCTGCGATACTCTTTGCCCAGGGAATAAGAATCTCAAAATTCGAGGATAAATCGATGGGAAAGAGAATTTTGTGAATTTTCTTCATCCTGATTCCCTTGGGAGCTTTTCTATCAAAATTTAAGCTGAATTTAGGCACTAAAAAGCCTTGTGACAACTCTTCTCGAGGAATATTCTAAAAGAATTTATAATTCCGGGCCCACAGCAGGACATCCGAAATGCCCTCCGGCCAGCACAATCAAGAATAGCGGCTATCTTACCGGGTTCTCTCCTTGTTGTCGGTCCGGTAAAAATAGCAGATATGGCCTCGATGATGAATGGCGGTTTTGGTGGGGGTCCAGCACAGCATAACCCAAAAGGAAAAGCCGCTTAGATGATATTGAACCTGAATGGAGAAGTTCCCGGTCAAGTTTTGACCATGACAGATTAATGATCATCCGGGGGTGGCGGCGTAGCGCCCCTGTCGCTTTCCGGGGCGGTGGGAAGTTTTCGGTTATTTCCCGGCTCACCGGGCCGGCGGTTGTTCCTGGACCATTCCTGAGACCGGGTAAATCCCCGGTCTCCTCAGTTAATGGATTGTTTTATCGGTCGCGGGTGTGTTACAGTTTTGGCAGTCAAAATTCTTTAGAGGAAAACGATTCCGGCATCATGGTGGCCCGCCCCGATTCGCAAGCCAATTTAACTATTCCCAACCTCATCACGCTGTTTCGGATCATCCTGACTCCCCTGTTCATCATCTTTTTGATCCAGGGGAACTACCGCAAAGCCCTGATGGTGTTTGTCCTGGCCGGGGTGAGCGATCTGGCGGACGGCCTCATCGCCCGAACCTGGCAGCAGAAGTCCCTCCTGGGGAGCTACCTCGACCCCCTGGCGGACAAACTCCTGATGGCGGCCAGTTTCGTCACTCTGAGCATCTATCACCAGATTCCCTCCTGGCTGACGGTGGTAGTGCTCAGCCGGGATGTGATTCTAGCCCTGGGGGTGTTGATTTTCCGGCTGGCGGATATTCCCCTGGTGATCCGGCCCACCCTGTGGGGCAAATGGACGACCACCTTTCAGCTTGTCACGATAGGTTTTGTGCTGCTGAGCAAGATCATCACTTTCCCCCTGCTCCTGTTGCTGGGGCTTTTTTGGGTTACCGGCGCTCTGACCACTATTTCCGGCCTGCAATACTTTTATCGCGGCATCAAGCAAACGAACATGTTCCAGGGCAACGGGACCAAAGAGAACGGCAGTGGCTGAAATCATCAATCTGTCGCGCTTCCGGTCCAAGATCGCCGCGGACCAGGGGTTCCGCTCCTGGCTGGCCCGCTTCCAGGAGCAATTCGGTCCCGACACCCGGCTTAAAGATCTGAGTCCATCCACTCTCCTGTACCTGGCCACTCCCGGGGAAGAAAATCTTTTCGTCTTTTTCGACCTGGTTATGGGGGCCCAGGGGCTGGGGGGATCGGTGCGCTTCCGCCTGGATGACCTGGATAACGACCTCAAGATGAAGATCATGGACACCGCTTTTGCCTTGGTGGACCGGGTGCGGTTTGAGGTTATGCGCCGCCTGGGGTGGTTGGCGGCGATGCCGGAGGCAGAGGACCCCATCATCGAACTGGTGCGGCAGGCCTGGCGCCTGGGGGCCGGGGTGGGCCAGGAGTCCCCTGCCCTCTCTCCGGAGCACCCGGACTACGCGGCCTACGCCCGGCTCACGGCCATGGACCGGATGGTCTTCCTGCGCCGGCTCATCCCCCGGGCGGTAGCCTCCTACCGGGAGCGGGTGGAATCAAACGGCGGCTAAAAGAAGCCCTGCCCCAGCCTCTGCCGGGCCTTTCAGGCCGTAATTCCCTTTTTCATGATTAAATTCTCCCCCACGCCGGGCGCCCGGGAATTCCAGCCGGTCATCTGGCGCCAGCCCCCCTGAAGACCTATCTTCTTGGCAAGCAAGACGGTTGAGCCACAACCCGTCCTTCACGTCGAATCAGGAGGCCTCCATGAGCAGCGCCTTGTTTTCGCCTTTATCCCTGCGGGAACTGACCCTGGCCAACCGCATCGTGGTTTCACCCATGTGCCAGTATAGCGCCCAAGACGGCAACGCCGGGGATTGGCACCTGATGCACCTGGGAAACCTCAGTGTCTCCGGCCCCGGGCTGGTGATGGTCGAGGCCACCGCGGTGGAACCCCGGGGGCGCATCACCTTTGGCGACCTGGGCTTATATTCGGATGATAATGAGGCGGCGTTGCGCCGGATCGTGTCTTTCTGCAGGCAGTACGGTGGCAGCCGCCTGGGCCTGCAGTTGGCCCACGCCGGACGTAAGGCCTCGGATCACCTGCCCTGGGAAGAACATGGCCGGCCCCTGGCGCCGGAGGAAGGGGCCTGGACCACCGTGGGGCCCTCAGAGATAAGCTACGGGGACGCCTGGCCCCGGCCCCAAGCCCTGGATACGGCGGGTTTGCAATCAGTCAAGCAGGCCTTTGTCCGGGCTACCCGCCGGGCGGCGCGCCTGGATTTCGACTTGGTGGAAATGCACGCGGCCCACGGCTACCTGCTCCACGAGTTTCTCTCGCCCCTGAGCAATACGCGTCACGACGTCTACGGCGGCAGCCGGGAAAAGCGGATGCGCTTCCCCCTGGAGGTGTTTTCGGCCATGCGGGAGGTCTGGCCGGCGAGCAAACCTTTGGGGGTGCGGATATCCGCCACGGATTACGCCGACGGCGGGTGGGATATCGTTGATTCCGTGGCGTTCGCCCAGGCGCTGAAAGACCGGGGCTGCGATTTTCTCGATGTTTCCGGCGGGGGGCTGGTTCCGGCGCAGCGTCTGGCCGTGGGGCCGGGCTACCAGGTGCCCTGGGCCGCCCGTATCCGCCAGGAAGTGGGGATGCCGACCATGACGGTGGGCATGATCAACCAGCCGCAGCAGGCGGAGGAGATCATTGCCCGGGGTCAGGCCGACCTGGTGGCTCTGGCCCGGGCTATGCTGTACGATCCGCGCTGGACCTGGCACGCCGCCGAGAGAACTGTGGATGGACCTGGAATATCCGCCGCAGTACCGGCGTGCAAATCCCTCCAACTGGCCCCAGGCCTTCCCGCACCGCCGGGCGGTGGAGTGATGGAAGGGGGAGGGGGCTCCAGGCGCCTCTCGTCCCCTCCCTCAGATCAACAATTCCTCACCACCAGAACTCGGGATAGCGCCGGTGGGGGGCCAGGTTGTTGACCAGCAGGGCCACGGCCAGCATGATGAGGGCCCCGGCGCCCACAGGCACCAGGACATAGAGATAGCCCAGGTTGTGCACCTTGGCGCCGCTGATGACCGCGATGAGGGCGGTGGCGCCGCCCGGCGGGTGCAGGGTCTTGGTGGCATGCATCACCGCGATGCTGGTGGCCACCGCCAGGGCCGCGGCCAGCCAGAGATACGGGTTCCAACAGTTTGAAGGCACGTCACCCCGATGAGGGCCGAGATGACGTGGCCGCCCAGCAGGTTCCGGGGCTGGGCCAGGGGGCTCTTGATGGCCCCGTAAATGAGCACCGCCGAGGCCCCGAAGGAGCCGATAATCATCACCAGGTCGGTCTTGTCCAGGAGGCCGTAATTGATATAGGCCACCGCGGCGATCCCCAGGAAGGCCCCCAGCCAGGACCAGAGAATTTCCGCCAGGCTGACCCGGGGCGGGCTCTGGGTGGTGCCGGCCATTTTGCGGAAGTAGTTGCCGATCATGACAGCTCCCCGCCCCTGGTCGCCTTGACGATATCCCCCCGGGATACCAGGCCCAGGAGGCGGCCATCCGGGTCGGTGACCGCCACCCGGTTGATCCCCTTTGGGGTCAGCATGGCGGCAATGGTCCGCACCGGGGTGTCCGGGGCCACGGTGACGGCCGGCGAACTCATGATGTCCTGGGCCAAGGCCTGCTTTGATGGGCAGGGCCACGCAGCCCTTGGTCTTCAGGCAGCCCGCCACCAGGCTCATGAAGTTCCGAGGTTCGGTGACGCCCATGCGGGAGAGGAAGTCCTTTTCTGAAATCATCCCCACCACCTTATTTTCGGCATCCACCACGGGCAGCCCCGATATGCCCCGCCGGCCCATGGCCGCGGCCACCTCGGCCACCGGGGTGTCGGGATTGACCGTGACCACGTCCGTGGTCATGATCTCGGCCGCGGTCACGTCCCGGCTCAGGCGCTCCAGGGCGTGCTGAAACGCCAGGCGGTAGATTTCTTTGAAATCCCCCGGGGTGATATCCAGGTACCCCGGGATGGCGCGCATGGCCTCCAGGATATCCTCCTCTTTGAGGTCTAGCCCGGGGGCAGGGCAGGGTTCCGGTTTAGCGAGTCATCCGACATAGGTTTGAGGGCTCCTTGACGAGATATGAACCCAACTGCCGGCAGGCTCGGGGCGGACGGAATAACATCCTGACCCGGGCCAGGGCCCCGGAGGGGGTTGGGCGGATAATAACCATGGAGCGTTTCATCATTAAAATGGACATAATCGCAAGGTTGGAGCACTTGACCCGGCAGTTTGAGTCCCCCTATGAAAAAGGGGGATAGAGGGGGGGTCAGGCTCTTATCAAAATTCCCCCTGACCCCCCTTTAGGAAAGGGGGGAGAACGTCGGCTCATTCCGGGTCATACCGAGTTGCGGTCATAGAATTAAGAAAATCTCCCCGATTGGGGCGCTCCTGCGTGTACGCTCTTTGGAGGGCGGACACATAGGTCCGCCCCTACAAAAGATTAATTACCTGTATGAGTGCAACTCATGATTAATTATGCAATACGCCTGTAGCCCAAACAGCAAGGGCGGGTTTTAAACCCGCCCTTACCCAACCCTAAAAGACCTGCACCTGAGAGATAACCCTCAGCCGGTGTGCTCTTTCTTGTAAAGGGGCGACATCTCCCGCAGGGTCTGGACGATGTCCGGCATCACTTCGATCACCTTGTCGATGTCCGCCTCGGTGTTGTCGATGCCCAGGGTGAAGACCAGGGTGCCCTGGGCCAGGGCGTGGCCCAGGCCGGTGCCGATGAGGACGTGGGAAGCCCGGAGCGACCCCGAGGCGCAGGCGGACCGGGTGGCCACGATGATGCCTTCCTCGTCCAGCATCATCACCAGGCTCTCGCCTTCGATGTATTCCACCGACACCGAGAAGAGATGCGGCAGGCACTGGTGGGGGTCGCCGTTGATCTTGATCTCGGGGATGCGCTCGATCAACCCTTTGGCGAGGCGATTTTTCATGACCCTGAATCCGGGGCAGGCGTTCGGGCATCTCGAGCCGAGCCAGCTTCCGCGGCCGCGCCCATGCCCACGATACCGATGAGGTTTTCGGTGCCGGCCCGGCGCTTGTTCTCCTGGAGGCCGCCGTCGATGAGGGGCCAGATGGGTGTGCCCTTGCGGATGTAGAGGGCGCCGACCCCCGGGGGGCCATAGAACTGGTTGGCCGCCAGGCTCAGGAGGTTCACCCCCAGCTGCTGCACGTCCACGGGGATGATGCCGGTGGCCGCCACCGCGTCGGTGTGCATCACCACTTTGTTCTTCGTGGCGATTTTGGCGATGTCGGCGATGGGCTCGATGGTGCCGATCTCGTTGTTGGCCAGCATGATGCTGATGAGAATGGTCTCCGGAGTGATGGCCTTCTCCACCTCAGCCGGGTCGACGAGGCCGTACTTATCCACGTCCAGAGAAGTGACCCGATAATCCAGGAGCCGGAGGGTCCGGAGAGAATTGAACACCGACTTGTGCTCGATGTTGGAGGTGATGATGTGGCGGCCCTTCTCCCGGAGCCCGATGGCGACCCCTTTGATGGCGTGATTAACCGACTCGGTGCCGCCGGAATCGAACACCACCTCTTTGGGTTCGGCGTTGATCAGGGCCGCCACCTGGCCCCGGGCCTTCTCCAGGGCCTCAGCGGCCGGCTATCCCCACCTGGTTATCGCTGGAGGGGTTGCCGAACACGGTTTTAATGTGATTGATCATGGCCTCCTTCACCGCGGGGAGGAGGGGCGTGGCCGCAAGATGGTCCAGATAGATTACACCCATGACAGCATCCTCATCTCCCGGGCCGGGGCCTCAGTGATCGTGCTCATGGGGGATTTCCTTGCCGCAGAAGATGCACATGGGTGAGTCTTCCTCCACCTTTTCTCGCAGTAGGGGCAGTAGCAGCCCCCACCTTCCTGCTTGTGGTGGGGTTCCTTGTCCACGTTCGGTTTCGACCACCTTGCCGGCCTTGCGGTCCCGGTAGTTCTTGATGGCGGAGTGCAGGGCGTCGGCCCCCAGGTTGGAGCAGTGGAGCTTGTTGGGCGGCAGGCCGCCCAGGGCCTCGGCCACATCGGCGTTGGTGATCTTCATGGCCTCGGCAGGGTTTTGCCCTGGGCCATTTCGGTGATCATGCTGGAAACCGCGATGGCGGCGCCGCAGCCGAAGGTCTTGAACTTGACGTCAACGATTTGGTCATTTTCGACCTTGATATACACATTCATCATGTCCCCGCACACGGGGTTGCCGACTTCGCCCACCCCGTCGGCGCTGATGATTTCGCCCACATTGCGGGGATTCTTAAAGTGGTCCAGTACTATCGGGGAATAAGAAGCCATATCCTTCTCCCATTCAGGTGATTTCGACAAAATTTTTCTATTATAAATATTAAGGTTTATCAAGATAAGGGTCAAGGCCGAACGGGTCACATTCAGGAATTCTTTGGATAACGGCGCGATTTTCCTGCTGGGAGGGCTGGCTCCAAGGGGCTGCGGCCCGGTAAAATAGTGCTGGATAATCGCGGCAACGGAGGTAAAATCGTCTAAGGGGAAGTGTCTCTTGCCCCGATGCAAAGAAAATGAATCCGGTGGCCCGGGCTAACCTCCGGGGCTGCTTGATTACCCGCGCAAAGGGAGGCGTGCTATGCTGATACCGTGCTCCCGGGCCCAGGTTGTGGTGGCGGAGCCTGGAATCCGGCTGGACCGCCAGACCCCGGGCCCCATGGTCTGGGACGAACACGGGGGGACCTTTATTCTCCGGGTGGACGATCTTGCGGCCACGGAAGTCCCCGCCGGCCAGTCGGAGACCGGCATCTTCCTGGAAATTCCGTTGTCCCGGCGGGAGGAACTCATCGCCAGCCTGGAGGAGTTCGCCGCCCAGCAGGAACTCCCGCTGTCCCCATCCCCGGGCCCGGAACTGCTGGAGGTGTGCGTCCTGGCGGCCTGTCACCTGCCGGGGCAGAACCTGTTCGTCTTTGCCGAAGAACCGCACTTGTCGGTCAAACGGCGCGGGGAGACCGTGGAAATTGCGGTAACCGGCCTCTTCAAGGCCCGGCGGGTCCCCTGCCGGGAAACCGACCTGGTTATCCACCTGACCAAGGCCGCCATGGCCCGGTTGGTGGCCTCGGTGCTCAGCCTGTCCCGGGGCGATTTGTAGGGGCGGACCTGCGTGTCCGCCCTGGCCCCGAGCGCGAGGCTGAGGGGTAGTTTCGGAGGGTCCTGATGCACATCTGGTGGAGTTTCGTCGTGGTGCTGGGGATCATGCTGCTGCAGCCGCCCGGCGGCCAGGGGGCGGAGGCGGTCAAGCTGCCGCCGCCGGTCAAGACGGGGGGCATGCCCCTGGCGGAGGCCCTCAACGTCCGGCGCACGGTGCGCCACTTTGCCTCCCGGCCCCTGGACCTGGGGCAGATCTCCCAACTCCTGTGGGAGGCCGACGGCACGAGCGACCCTCGGGGCCTCCGGACCTCGCCCTCCGCCGGGGCCACTTACCCCCTGGACCTCTATCTGGTGGTGGGGGAACGGGGGGTGGCGGATTTGGCCGCGGGGGTTTACCGCTACCAGGCGGCGGCCCATGCCCTGAGCCCCGTGGCTCCGGGTGACCTCCGGGGCGCCGTGGCCCGGGCCTCGCGGCACCAGAGTTGGATGACCCAGGCCCCGGTGATGGTGGTGATCACCGGGGAGTACCGCCGCTGCACCGGCCGGTATGGGGAGCGGGGGGTGCGCTACACCCACATGGAAGCCGGGAACGTCAGCCAGAACCTGTTCCTGGCGGCCGAGGCCCTGGGTCTGGGGGCCGGGATCGTCGGGGCCTTCGAAGACAAGGCCCTGGCCCAGGCCGCCAAACTGGCCCCGGCCCATGAGCCCCTCCTGGTCATGCCGGTGGGCCGTAAACCTTAGGGGGAAAAAGCTCTGTGGGGTGGAAAGTGCGGCCGTTTGCCGGAGGACTCGCGACTTCTTGTACCGGCCGGCGGAAAGCTATATTGTAAAATAGATAAATTAAATCAATAGGTTAACCAACATATTCCTTTCGGCTGGCCTTAGGCGGTACAAATAATTAAACCGGCATGGCCCCACCAAAAACGTAACAGATTGAAAGTACAATATAAATATGGTGTCATTGTTTTTGGCACGATTGCTGCAGACTTATAGGATAAGATATGAACCATTAAGGAAATCACTTCCCCCCCTTAATCAAAGTTCATATACCATTTTCTCCTTTCACGACTGGCCGGGTCTCCCCCACTCGGCCAGTCCTTTTTTTTGGCCGGGCCCCCGGCGCTCTCCGTGACGGTTAGTTATGCCTCAAGAAAAACTATATTATTGAATAGATAATTTAAATCAACTGGTTAACCAAATATTCTCTTCCGTTTGGCCCTTAGGCGGTACAAATAATTAAACCGTGGTTCCTCTACCATAAAATATAACCAATTGAAAATACAGCGAATAATAATTACGCAGTTTATGGCACGGTTGCTGCATGGATATATAGCAAGATATGAACCATTAAGGAAACCCACTTCCCCCCCTTAATCAAAGTTCATATACCATTTTCTCCTTTCACGACTGGCCGGGTCTCCCCCACTCGGCCAGTCCTTTTTTTTGGCCGGGCCCCCGGCGCTCTCCCGGGGCAGTCAGTTTTTTGCTCCAGGGACTGGCATCCGGCGATCAGCGGCACTATCTTCCCTAGAAATAAGTCCGGAGGCGCAACCGGGGGCCCTTAAAACCGGCGGCCCCGGTCTGAAAACACGCCATGAGGCGGTCCACGCGGAAGTTTCGACGCAATCACCCCATATATTAAGGACAGAGGTTCAGGTCAATGAAAATATGGAAAATCATGTTGAGTCTGGTTATGGCCCTGGGGTTGACCCTGGTGAATCTGACCGCCGGGTTCGGGGCCGAGGCCATCAAACTGCCGGCCCCGGTCACCAAGGGCGCCATGAGCGTGGAGGAGGCGTTGCAAAACCGGCGCACCACCCGCAAATTCGCCAACCGTTCCCTGGAACTGGCGCAAATCTCCCAACTGCTGTGGGCCGGGGATGGCATTAATAATCCCCAGGGCAAGAGGACCGCGCCCTCAGGGAAGGCCACCTATCCCATGGACCTTTACGTGGTGGCGGGGGAGCGGGGCGTGACCGGGCTGGCCCCCGGGATATACCACTATAAAGTGGCGGAGCATGCCCTGGAGCCGGTGGCCAAGGGGGAATTCCGCGCCGCGGTAGCCAAGGCCTGCAATTCCCAGGTCTGGATGACGGAAGCCCCGGTGATCCTGGTAATCTCCGGGGACTATAAACGTTCCGAGGTCAAGAATGGGGATAAGGCACCGTTGTACACCCACATCGAGGCGGGGTTGATCGCCGAAAACATCTTTCTCCAGACCGGGGCCCTGGGGCTGGGGGCCGGGATTGCCGGAGGCATGAATGATAAGGCCCTGGGCCAGGCCTTGAAACTGCCTCCGGCCAACATCCCGTTCCTGGTGATGCCGGTGGGGCATAAGCAATAGTGTAGCGTCCCAGGATCATCTCAAGAGAAGGTTGAAGGTTGTTTCTCCCTTGCCCTTGATGGGGGTGATTCGGTGGGGGCGGTTCGCGAACCGCCCCTACGCCCCCTCCCCCAACCCCCTCCCACCAGGGGAGGGGAGTGAGAGAAACCAACATTTTGTCAGGCATCTGCGGGAATCTGCGGGATCAAGAAAATAGTAGAGAAATAAGGAAAAAGCGAGGAAAGGACGGTTAAGGCTATCCTGCCATCGGCCACCACAAGATGCTGCTTGCCGGTGGCCCCGGCGTCAGGTAACCGGGTGGTGGGCTTACTTTTTTCCGGCCAGGTGGATATAGGTGCACAGCCCCTTGGCCACCAGCCGGTCGGCCTGGTGCACCTCGAATTCGCCGAGGGAGATGGTGCGGCCCCGTTTGGCAATGTGGGCCTCGGCGGTCACCTCGCCTTCTTTCACTGCCCCCAGGAAGTTGATCTTCATCTCCACCGTGTTGAAGGTTTCGCCCTCCGGCACCAGGCTATAGAGGGCGTAAGCCACGGCCTCATCCGCCAGGGCGGCGATGACGCCCCCTTGCATCAGGCCGATGGAGTTGGCCAGATCGGGCTTGAAGGACAGCAGGAAGCGGGCGTAGCCCTTGCCCAACTGGGGAGCCTTAATCCCACAAACTTGATAAAGGGGTTGGCCGCCAGCTTCTGCCGGATGGAAGCTTCCAGCTCCGGGTCTAAAGGTTCGATTTTCACCTGCATGGGCGTTCTCCTGCAAAAGATTTTTCGGTCTGCCGCTGAAACTCAGGCTTACGGTCCATGACCCTGACAGGACAGTCCACGGGCAGGCGAGGGCGCCTACCCTACACTTTTCTCCCAAACCATAGCACAGGGAGGGTACCGTTGCCACCAGAGGTGCCATGTCGTGCCAGGGTGGCGGGCAGAGCGAAAAAGGCGAAAAAACGGCAGCAGACCGCCATTGCATTATCGCCGGTCAGGACATACTTTATAGTAATAGGTTAAGTAATTTTCGCCAACTTAAGGAGTTACTTTATGAAAATCGCCATCAGCGGCAAAGGCGGGGTGGGGAAAACCACCCTGGCGGCCCTTTTGATTAATTATTTACGCCAGCCAGGGCAAGAAGGTGCTGGCGGTGGACGCCGACCCCGACGCCAACCTGGCCCTGGCCCTGGGGATCCCCGATCCCGAGAACCTCGTCCCTTTGAGCCAGATGAAGGAGATGATCGCCGAGCGCACCGATTCCAAACCCGGGTCCATGGGGGGGTTTTTCAAGTTTAACCCCAAAGTGGACGATATCCCCGAGAAATATGCCCGGCAGATGGACGGCATCAAGCTGATCATTATGGGCGGGGTCAAGAAGGGCGGCAGCGGTTGCGTCTGCCCCGAGAGCGTGTTGCTGCGCACCTTGGTGACCCATATGGTGCTGCTCCGGGATGAAGTGGTGGTTATGGACATGGAGGCGGGCATCGAACACCTGGGACGGGCTACGGCCCAGGGAGTGGACCGCCTGATCATCGTGGTGGAGCCGGGACGCCGCAGCATCGAAACCGCCATGCACGTTAAAGAGCTGGCCGAGGACCTGGGCCTCAAGAAGGTCGCCATCGTGGGCAGCAAGATCCGGAGCGCCTCGGACGAGGAGTTCCTGAGAAAAAAATTGCCGGATTTTACCATCCTGGGGTTCATCCCCTTCGATGATAAGATCATTGAAGCCGACCTGAAAGGGCGGCCGCCGTATGAGGCGGTCCCGGCCCTGCTTAAGGTAGCGGAAAGCATCGCCCAGAGTCTCGAAGAGAAGTAAAAGATTTTGGGGGTAAAGAGGCGAAAAGGGAGAGGGAGTGGCCTGGTGGGTCATTCCGGCCCTATAGTGCCTTATAACCCCCTGGATAAGGTGCGGGAAACAATCGCTCCTGGGCTTCGGACCACCCGGAAGAGATGAAAAGACTGCTGGGGCGGGCCTCCGGGCCCGCCTCTTTTGGTGCCACAGGCTTTCGGCCTGTCCGCCGTAAGGGGCAGATGCCGGTGCTACCAAGACCTTTTCAAGACCGCAAGTTTGTGATCTTTTTCCTGCCCTTGTCGCCTTTCCCCTTTTCGCCTTTTCCCCGTATGTTAGAACGTGTCCATGCCCGCCCAGCCCCCGGCCAACCTGTCCCGGAACCTGAAATTTCTGGTGGTTGCCGTCCTCTACTTTGCCGAAGGGGTGCCCTTCGGGTTCGTCTATACCACCCTGTCTTACTACCTCCGCAGCCGGGGGGTGCCCCTGGAGCAGATCGGCATTTTGAGCCTCCTGGGCCTGGCCTGGAGCCTCAAGGTCCTGTGGAGTCCCCTGGCGGACCGCTTCGGCAGCCGGGCCGCCTGGCTGGTACCGGCCCAGGTTCTGGTCATCCTCAGTATGCTGGGTCTGGCTTACGTGGCCAATGCCCCGGTCACCCTGGCCTTTTGGGTCCTGGTGGGGGTCCTGTGCCTGGCCTCGGCTACCCAGGACCTGGCGGTGGACGCCTACACCATCGACCTCCTGGAGACCGACGAACTGGGCATGGCCAACGGCATCCGCATCGGCGCCTACCGGGTGGGCCTCATCGCCGCGGGCGGCGGGGTGCTGATCGCCAGCGACCTGGTAGGCTGGAGTCCCACCTTCGTGGGGGTGGCGGTGATCATGGCCGCCCTGGCCCTCACCGTCATCGTCTTCGGCCCCTTTCACCAGGCCCGGCCCGAAATGGCCCGGGCCCAAACCGGCAAGGGCTTCGGCCAGATCAAGGAGTCGCTGCACGTCCTGATGCGCCATCCCCACATGGGGGCCATCATCGTCTTCATCCTGGCCTATAAGGCCGGGGACGCCTTTCTCGGGGCCATGGTGAGTCCCTTCTGGCGGGATATGGGCTTTACCGGCACCCAGTTCGGGGTGGCCTCCATCACCGTGGGGAAATTTCCGGCCATCGCCGGCGGCTTTTTGGGGGGCGTCATCACCGCCCGCTGGGGCATCAGCCGGGCCCTATGGCTCCTGGGCATCCTCCAGGCCTGCTCCATCCTGGGGTACTGGGCCGCGGCCCTGCCGGGCAGCTGGCATTACACGATTTACCTGGCCACCCTTATTGAAAACCTGACCGGCCAGATGGGCTCGGCGGCGTTCATGGCCTTCCTCATGTGCCTGTGCGACAAACGCTTCAGCGCCTCCCATTACGCCTTCCTGTCCATGCTCTTCGGCCTCAGCGCCCGGGTCTGCGGCTACCTGGGGGGCTGGGCCGCGGCCTATTTCGGCTACGCCACCTTCTTCTTTCTGGCCTTCCTGGCGGCCTGGCCCGCCTTCGCCCTGCTCCCCTGGGTCCTGCCGGTGATCCGCAAGATCGAGGGCCGGGAGGAGGTGGTGGCGGGAGGGAAGGGTGGGGGAGGAGGCTGAGTTGTTTGCCGGCCATACCCTGCTTTATCCCCGGCTGGGCACCGGCACCCTCAAGAAGGCCCCGCGCCAGCGTAAAGGTCCGTCTTCGGCAGAAAAACGGGGCTCGTTAAAGGAAATGATGGCGGAATATACCATCGATTAGAGCCCGATAATCTTTCTCTCGTGTCCCCTTGTGAGTCGGGTCCCTTGATACCAAGGTGATCCCCCCAAAAAACTCAACTTCCTGAGATTCCAGGCACATTGCAATTGCGGCCGGTGGTGACTATAATTTAGCCCATATGGCAAAAGAAACCTGGATTGAGGTGCGCGTGATCGTGCCGGCCCGAATGCAGGAAGAGGCCTCCCTGTACCTCACTGATTTCAGCGGCCGGGGGGTGATTATCGAGGAGGAGAACGTCCCGGCCGGCGGCGCTCTCATCCGGGCCTATTTCCGGCCGGAGGAGTATGGCGCCGGGCAGCTGCAGGAGTTGCAGGACTATATCAAGCGCCTCAGCGGCTACGAGCTTTTCCCCCTGGGCCTGGAGATCCGCCAGGTGGCGGAGGAGGACTGGGCCGAGGCCTGGAAGGCCCATTTCAAGCCCGTGAAGGTGACGGACCGCCTGGTCATCCGGCCGCCCTGGGAGGAATACGCCGCCCAACCGGGGGAGACGGTGATCACCATTTACCCCGGCATGGCTTTCGGCACTGGCCGGCACGCCAGCACGCTGTTGTGTCTGAGGGCTTTGGAACAGGTGTGGGAGGAGGAACCGCCTCTCTCGGCCAGCCCCTGGCAGGTGTTGGACGTGGGCACCGGTACCGGCATCCTGGCCCTGAGCGCGGCCCGTTATGGGGCGGCAGTGCTGGCCATCGACCTGGACCCGGAGGCCGTGGCCGCGGCCCTGGAGAACGTGCGTCTGAATAATCTGGTGGACCGGGTGTTGGTGGAGGAAACGCCGCTGGCCTCGCTGCGGCAGCAGTTCGGCCTGATTATGGCCAACATCACCGCCCCGGACCTGCTCCAGTTGGCCGACGCCCTGACCGCCCGGCTGTTGGGGGGCGGCGTCTTGATCATCTCCGGGTTTCTGGCCGAGGACGGCTTGCGGCTGGCGGAGCGCTACCAGGGGCTGGGCCTGCACCAAACCGGTTTTCTCACCCAGGAGGACTGGGGCGCCCTGATTTTCCGGCGGCCCTGATAAGATGTCTTAAAATAAGGGTCCGGCGGCAGCACCGCGCCGGCACTAATGATGAGGGGTAGGCAATGAAAGAATTTTTGCAGAAGGCGTGGCTGTTTGGCGCGGGGGTGTTCGATTTCACCAAGGATAAGGTGGAGGCCCTGGTCCAGGAAATGGTGCGGCGGGGTGAAATTACCCAGCAGGAAAGCTCTGAAGCCGTAAAACAGATGTTGGCCAAAGCCCAGGAGGCCCAGCAGGGCCTGGTGGCCAAAGTCAAGGAACTCACCAAGAGCGCCATCGACGAAATCAAGGTGGCCAAGGCCTCTGATCTGGAGGCCCTTGAGGCCCGGGTGGCCGCCCTGGAAGAGGCGTTGAAGGAGCGTTAGGAGTGGTAAGGTGCCAGGCAGAGGAGCGGGTTTCAAACCCGCCCCTGCATCAGTTAATGGTTTTTGATCATGCGACGGTTTTACGCTCATCCTCGCCAATTTGACCAGGACCTGGTGATCCTGGACCCGGAGGAGACCCTGCACCTGGCCCGGGTCCTGCGCCTGGGGGTGGGGGCGCAGGTCGAGGTCTGCGACGGCGAGGGGGGGAATTTTGCGGCGCAAGTCGCCACCCTGGAACCCCGAGGGGCTACGCTGCGCATCCTGGGGAAGCTGGACGCCTGGGGAGAGTCGCCTCTGGCCGTGGTCCTGGGGATCGGCCTGGCCAAGGGTGAGGCGATGGACGAGGCCGTGCGCCAGGCCACCGAGATGGGGGTGGCCCGGATTTTCTCCTTCACTTCGGAACGCTCGGAACGGCTGAGCCCGGAACGGCTGGAGCGGCGCCGGGGGCGGTGGCAGCGCCTGGCCCGGGAGAGTATCAAGTCCTGCCAGCGGTCCAGGCTGCCTGACATCGAACCGCACCGGGATTTTGCCGGGGCGCTTGCCGGCCCGGAGGCAGTCAAGCTCATCTTTTGGGAAGAGGAGCGGGGTGGGGGCCTAAAGTCTTTTCTCGATCTCCCCCGGCCCCAGGACGTCAGGGTCCTCATCGGGCCGGAAGGCGGGTTTTCTCCCGGCGAAGAGGGACTGGCCCGGGAGGCGGGCTTCCACGTGGCCAGCCTGGGACCCCGCCGCCTCAAGGTGGCCACCGCGGCGCTGGCGGCCATCACCCTGATCCAGTATGCCTGGGGGGACCTGGCCTGATGGCCGGCGATCTCCCTTACCGGGACCTCAATTCCTACCTGAAAGGACAGGTTCGGCCAGCGGGTCCAGAAAATCACCCTGGATGCCGGGCTGACCTGTCCCAACCGGGATGGCCGGGTGTCGGCACCGGTGGGCTGTCTCTACTGCAATGCCCGGGGCTCCGGCACCGGCGCCTGGAGCCGGGGCCAGAGCATCCCGGCGCAGCTGGAGGCGGGGATGGCCCGCCTGGCCCGGCGCTACGGGGCGGCCCGGTTCATCGCCTATTTCCAGAGTTTTTCCAATACCTATGGACCCCTGGCCGGGCTCCGGGAGATCTATGAGGCGGCCCTGGCGCCTCCCGAGGTGGTGGGCCTGGCCATCGGCACCCGCCCGGACTGCCTGGAGGATGACGTCCTGGACCTCCTGGCCGGCTATGCCCGGGACCGGCTGATCTGGCTGGAGCTGGGGTTGCAGTCCGCCCATGACGTCACGCTGGCCCGCCTCAACCGGGGCCACGACGTGGCCTGCTTCCTTGATGCCGCAACCCGGGCCGCGGCCCGGGGCCTCACGGTGGTGGCCCACGTGATTCTGGGGCTGCCGGGAGAGGGTCCCCGGGAGATGGCGGCCACCGCCCGGTACCTGGCCCGGCTCCCGGTGCACGGCGTTAAAATCCACCTGCTTTATGTCATCAAGGATTCCGGACTGGCCCGGGAGTACGAGCAGGGAGAGTACACCTGCCTCAGCGAAGACCAGTACGTCCACCGTGTGGTAGACTTCATCGAACGGCTCCCGTCCCGCCTGGTGATCCACCGCTTGACCAGCGACCCCCATGCTGAAGAGTTGGTGGCCCCGGCCTGGTGTCTGGATAAACCCCGGGTTTTGCAGCGTATCCGGGAGGAATTTGCCCGCCGGGGTACCCGCCAGGGGAGCCATCTTGGCAGATAAGTCTTTTGCCTCATTACCTTATTTCGAGGCGCAGAAAGGGGTGAGATGATGAAATTTCGGGAGGCCAGATTCGGACCCGGTTGCCGCTGGTGTTCAGGAAGTGAGAGATGACCTGACTACCGCGATCGCCGAATACTTGGGAGTGGGTCCCTCCATGGCCAACCGGAGGGAGTACCTCACCTTCCTCGCGGCTTCTCTCCTGGTTTGTCTGGGAATTCTCTCGCTGTTGGGGTACATTTATCTGTGGCCGTGGTTTCAACCCTACTATGCGATCATTTCTGACAAGGAAAAAATCAGCGGCCTGTTCCGGGCTGCAGGCGATTGGGCGCCCATCGTCTACATCCTGCTGGAGGCGGCCCAGGTGCTCACCATGTTTTGGCCGGTGCCGCTGGAACTCGCCGGGGGCTTTCTGTTCGGATTGCCTTGGGGGCTGGTTTACTCCATGATCGGACTCACCGCGGGAGCGGTGTTGGCCTTTCTTTTGGGACGCTGGCTGGAAAGAACCTACCTCAGCCACATTATCGATCCCGGGAAGTTACTGAGTTTTCGTAGACTTATGCAGCGGGAAGGGGCGCTGGCGGCTTTTATCATTTATTTGGTTCCCGGGGTACCCAAGGATTTTGTCAGCTACGTTTTAGGCTTCACCTCGTTGTCGTTGAAATTTTTTGTCGTGGCGGTGGTGATCTTCCGGTTGCCCAGCACTTTTCTCCTCACCCTGCAGGGGGCCGAAGCTGCCAAAGGCAATTATTGGCTGTCCGTGGGACTGATAGGCTTCAACTATGTATTGGCCGTCCTGATCTATCGATATCGCGAATATTTGTACCATTGGATCAAAGCCTGGCATCTGGAAGAATTATAAAACGTGTTCTTCCACTTCCATGGTTGTGATATGCTGAAGCCTGCTGGCTCTCTGGGGGCCAGCCTCTTTTGAGGCCGGATAAACACCCGAAAAAACCCCGATTGCCTGGTAATACCGAAGGGCGCGGGGTTGATGGTGAACAAGGAGTGCTTGGCTAAGTGACTGAAGATGGGACCGGAATCTTCTCGACGAGGAACCGACCTTGGCTCTGGGGACTGCTGGTTCTGGCCCTTCTCGTCCTGGGGTTGTTGTTCTGGGGGTTTCACTACCGCAGCTACCTGTGGGGCCAGGTGTGCCATATAACGGGCCTCTGCACCAATAAACATTGGATCAAGTCCGTCCTCAAGGCCGCGGGGCCCCTGGCGCCCCTGGTGTTCATCCTGATCCAGGCCCTCCAGGTGGTCTTCGCCCCCATTCCCGGGGAGGCCACCGGCTTCATCGGCGGCTACCTCTTCGGGGTGCCCCTGGGGCTGTTGTACTCCACCCTCGGCCTGACCCTGGGCTCGGTCCGGAGCCTTTCTCATCGCCCGCTGGCTGGAAGAACACTACGTGGCACGGTGGATTCCCGCGGAAATCCTCCAAAAGTTCGACTTCCTGATGGAACGCCAGGGGGCCCTGGTGGCCTTTATCCTCTTTCTCCTGCCCGGCTTTCCCAAGGATTACCTCTGCTTCGTCCTGGGCCTGAGCCGCATGCCCTTCAAATTATTTCTGCTGATCTGCACGGTAGGGCGGATTCCCGGCACTCTGCTGTTGACCCTCCAGGGGGCCAAGGTCTATAAAGGCGACTATTACAGCACCCTGATCATCCTGGGACTGTGCCTGGTGTTCGTCGGGATCCTGGGGTATTACCGGGAGCCGGTGTATCGCTGGATCAGGCGTTTTGACCACACGGAGGAGAAGGCGCCGGAGGCGAAGTGAGTCAATCTTCTACAAGTTAATGCTTTTAGAGAAAATGGTGGATAGCCGCCCCCGGCCGTTCCGGGGCCAGCAAGGGCGGCGGCCCGGGGGTGGCCATTTTGGATTACCGGGTGCTTGGCCCGGTATGGAAATCGGCAGGGGAGCACGAATCTCGAAGTTCAGGAGTAAGGGAGCGACCATGGCTTTAGACCCGAAAGGCGGTTTCGACCAAATTATGTCCATGGCCCGGGGCTTCCAGGCCTCCAAGATGCTTATGGTGGCCGTGGACCTGGGTCTGTTCGATTTTCTGGTAGAACCGCAAGAGCGCGGCGGAGATCGCGGCCTGGCTCAAGGCGGATGCCCGGGCTACCGGCATCTTTTTAAACGGCCTGGCGGCGCTGGGACTCCTGGTAAAGCAGGGTGGATTATTTTAAGAACAGCGAGTTGGCATCCCGCTATCTGGTGCGGGGCGCGGAAAACTACCGGGGGGCCATCGTCAAGCACATAGAGCACACCTGGGAACGGGGCTGGGAAGACCTGCAGGGAGACGGTCCTGGTGGGCCACCCCCCGGAGGCGGAAACGGAGAAGTGGGTGGACGGCCGGCCCGAACGGGACGAAGAAGAAGTCCGGGCCTTCATCTGGGGCATGCACGCCATTGCCCGGGACCTGGCCCCCCGGGTGGCGGCAAGCTGGATCTGAAGGCCGTGCGCCATCTCCTGGACCTGGGGGGCGGCCCGGCCACCTATGCCATCATCTTTGCCCAGGCCAACCCGGGGCTCAAGGCCACGGTTTTCGACCTGCCCATGCCCATTGCAATCGCCCGGGAAAATATCGCCAAAAACGGCCTGACCGACCGGATAAACACCCTGGCGGGGAACTTCCTGAAAGACGACATCGGCGCGGGCTACGATTTCATCTGGATTTCCCAGATCCTGCACAGCCATGACGAGGCGCAGTGCAAGCTCATCATCGCCAAGGCGGTGGCGGCCCTTACCCCCGGGGGCACCCTAGCCATCCAGGATTTCTACCTCAACGCCGACGGGGCCAGTCCCACGGGCGCGGCCATGTTCGGGGTCCACATGCTGGCCGTCACCCCCCGGGGCCGGGCCTACACCCATGGGGAAGTGGCGGAGTGGATGGCGGCGGCGGGCCTGGCAGTGCCGGAGTTCATCGAAAGCGGCATGGATGCACGTATGTTGGTGGCCAAGAAGAAGTAGCCGGGCAGTCAATCGCCGGGGCAAAGCCGAGATATCCTTTTGAGCTCAGAACACAAGAGATTCCCTGGTTAGATCTGGTCAGGGGGAGTCTCCAATTTTGTTCCAGGCCAGTTAAAGATAGCCGCAACCTATCCGAGTAGTATTTCTGCTTCTTATAGAGTTGTTAGATAGCGCTATTCTTGCAGCGGACCATAGGGGCGTAGAACCAACGGCGGGATGCGCTGCGCTTTCCCGCCCTGCGAGGTCTACGAGCTCTCAAGCTTTGCCATTGTTATGGATTGGGGTTTTTGCCGGGAAAAATTTCGGAAAAAATCCGACGGGGTGGGCAACATCAGGTTAAGTTGATGATATCTCGGCTTTGATGGAGGGCAAATTATGACATATGACGAAATACTCTATTCTACTGAAGGTCAGATTGCCATGCTGACCTTGAACAGCCCTCATACCATAAATGCTCTATCAAAGAGAATGATAGGAGAAATGATTGATGCGTTAACAAACGTGTCAACGGATGAAACGATAAAAGTAGTAATCATAAGAGCCACGGGTAAGCACTTCTGCGCGGGTCACAATCTATCTGAAATGGTGGATGCTGGAGTCAAAGAATATAAATTCATCTTTGATCAATGCACTAAAATGATGCAGTTGATTCATGAAATACCGCAACCGGTCATTGCCCAGGTACAAGGGATTGCGACTGCCGCAGGTTGCCAGCTTGCGGCATGGTGTGATTTGGTGGTGGCAAGCGAAGATGCCAGATTTTCCACGCCAGGGGTCAAAATCGGACTCTTTTGCACTACCCCTATGGTTGCGGTTTCAAGAGCTATCGGGCGAAAAATGGCCATGGAAATGCTTCTGACCGGACGGGAATTTCCAGCCCGGGAGGCCAAGGAACTCGGTTTGGTCAATCAAGTGGTGAGGCTTGATGAGTTGGGGGCAAGGACGGAGGAGTTGGCAAAAAAAATCAGCGAAGCAAGTCGATTTGCTCTGAGTGTTGGCAAACAAGGATTTTATGCTCAAGTTGACCAAATTGACGATAAAGCATTGCATTATGCCAAACACACAATCGTTATGAACAGTCTTTCGGAAGATGCCCAAGACGGAATCAAGGCATTTTTAGAAAAGAAACCAGCAGTGAAATGGAAAGATCGGTAAACGATCTTTTATTCTTTGCTCCCCTTGCCCAACAAATCCGTCAATGCCGCCTCGATGGTAGGGAAGCTAAAGGTGAACCCCGCGTCCAGCAACCGTTGGGGCAGGACCTTCTGACCGGTGAGCAGGGTGTCGGCAAATTCCCCCAGAGCCAGGCGCAGCATGAATGTCGGGGCCGGCATGAAGCTGGGGCGGTGCAAGGCCTGGCCCAGGGCCCGGGCCAATTCCCGGTTGCGCACCGGGTGGGGCGCGGTGAGATTCACGGGGCCGGAGATTTCCGGGTTGGCCTGGATAAACTGGAAGGCCCGGGCGTGGTCGGCCTGGTGGATCCAGGAGAACCACTGGTCCCCGGAGCCGATGGGCCCCCCTAGAAACTTCTTGAAAATTGGCACCATCTGACCCAGGGCCCCGCCGTTCCGGCCCAGGACGATACCGAAGCGGGTGACCACCACCCGGACTCCCAGGTCCCGGGCCTTCAGGGCTTCGGACTCCCATAACCGGGACAGTTCCCCCAGGAAGCCGTCGTCCGGCGGGGAGTCTTCGCTGAGTTCCTCGTCGCCCCGGGGCCCGTAGTAGCCCACTGCCGAGGTGCTGCAGAAGAGTTGCGGGCGTTCCCCCGGAGTCATGGCGGCCACCAGGTTGCGGGTGGTGCGCACCCGGCTCTCAAAGATTTCCTTCTTGTGGGCTTCACTCCAGCGGCTGAAGATGGAGGCCCCGGCCAGATTGATGATCCAGTCATGTTCCGGAACCGCCGCCATCCAGGGCCCCGCCTGGGTGGGGTTCCCCGTGAGAAAGCTGATGGCCGCCTGGTCCGGGGCAGGGGGTTGCGGCCTGCGGCTGAGGATGGTGATGGTGTGGCCCGCCTGGGCCAGTTCCCGGGACAGATAAGCGCCCACGAAACCTGTACCGCCGGTCATAAAGACTTTCACGATAGCTGCCCTCGCTTTCTGGGGAGTTGGGGCTCAGGGACTGGCCCTTAGACCAGGCCGCCGTTCCGCTCCCAGGCTGGGAGGCGGCATTCGGTGCGCGCACTGCCGCCAATTTATTAAAAATAAGCATTGATAGCGGATATGGCAAGAACTTGGGGGTGGGGGCCGGTCATAAGGCGAGGAGAGAGCTTCAAGGCGCGGCGCCAGGGCGGCCGCAGGTCAGTTCGGCATCGCCGCCCTCACCCGCTCCCGGGGGGCGCGTCGTCATGACGGTGACCGGTAAAACCGATTGGCGTTCAAGGGAAAATTTTTGCGGGGGACTTAGGTGTGGCCCCAGCAGGGCACATCCACGGGTGCGCCCCCAGGCTCCGTCGGTATATCGTTGAGCGCAACTCGAGACCTCTGCCAATATCCGCTAACCTGTCATTCTGGACGAAGCGCAGCGGGGGGAAGAATCTCATGACTACGAGAAAATACGAGATCCTTCGCTCTGCTCAGGATGACAAAATGGCTTGTGCAGAGTCCTTAACTTGCTATAATCCCGCGGTTTTTACCGCCACTTTTAAAGGGGATCAGGGAGGATTACCTCATCACCTCACCATCCCCCTCAATCCCAGTAGTGTCCGGCAAGCTTATTGCTGTGAGACTGGTCTCAGATCCCTTTCCCCTAAGTCAGATATAATTATCCCCGGGAATTTCCGAGATATTTCCCCTCTCGCCCCGGCGGGGAGGGGGGATAAGAGGAAAGACCTTTTGGCAACCGCGAGAGACCACTAGATGTTCGCTTGCAGCCTCATTTATTTTTATAACTGGAATTCCCCTGGTCTTCACTCTGCGTTAGATAAGGCAAGGAACTCCTATGGCTGTCCGGGCAGGTTGAGATTCTCCCGGGCAAACGGCGTTGCCCCCCCGGGTTCCAGGTAGAGGACCTGGGAGCTGTCGTCATAGGCCAGGAGTTCGGCGTAGCGGCCCCAGTCGATGGCGGTATCCAGCTGGCGTTCCGCTTCCTCTTCGTGAAATTCCAGCTCCAGGGCCTTCTGGATTACATCCCACTCCAGCTGTTTTTTGTCGGTGGCCCGGAGGATGGACAGGAGCCACTTAAACAGGGGCAGGCGGCGAATCCGGGTGGCGAAAATCTCTTTGCGGGCCCGGATGCTGGCCTCGGCGAAGGTCTCGCCCAGGGGGTTCAGGGTGATGTCGCCATAGGCAATGGTGGCGAAGCCCAGCAATTCCGCGGCCTCGATGAGGCGCAGGAGATCGTCGGAATTGACCTGGAGTTCCCGGGCCATGGCGTAGATGTCGGCCCGGTTGTTGGGCATGTTGTCCAGGTGTTCCATGAGCCCGGTCAGGTCGTCGATGTTGATGTGAGGCAGGGCCCGGGTGCGTCCCGGCTCGCCGGGGGCGGTGCCCATCTCCACGTGTTCCGGCTGGGTGTGGCCGGCCAGGACCATGTAGACCCGGTCCACCAGGTTCAGGAACTTGGGGTCCTTGCGTTGCCGGGGATGGGGCAGATCCACCTTCAGATTCATGATCAGCCGGCCGGGGTCCTTGTCCATGACCAGGATGCGGTCGGCCAGGAACACGGCCTCTTCGATGTTGTGGGTGGCCAGGAGGATGGCCCGGGTGGGGATAACCCCGCCGGTCCACAGTTCCATCAATTCGCCCCGGAGGGACTCGGCGCTGAGGACGTCCAGGGCCGAGAAGGGCTCGTCCAGGCACAGAAGCTCCGGCTCCACCGCCATGGCCCGGGCAAACCCCACTTTCTGGAGCATGCCGCCGGAAAGTTCCCGGGGGTAGGCGTTCTCGAAGCCGTCGAGGCCCACCCGGTCCAGCAGGTCCAGGGCCCGGGTGGTGCGGATTTTGGGAGGTACGCCCCGGGCCTTGAGGGCCACTTCGACGTTTTCCTGGACCGTCAGCCAGGGAAACAGGGCAAAGGTCTGAAAGACGATGGTGGCATGGGGGTTGACCCCGTGCAGGGGTTCGTCCCGGTAGAGCACTTCCCCGGCGGTGGGGATTTGCAGTCCGGTGATGATCCGCAGCAAGGTGCTCTTGCCGCAGCCGGTGGGGCCCATGAGGGTGGCAAACTCGCCCTTCATTTAGGGCCAGGTTGACATCCTGGATGGCGGTGAAGATCTGTTCGCCGCCGCCATAAATCTGGTTGATATGGCGAAGTTCCAGGAGGGAGCCCTTTGGTCAGCCATAGATCACTCCATGCGATAGCGTGTTTCGGCCACGCGATACAGGCGCTGCCAGAAAAGGCGGTTGATGGTTACCACGGTGAGAAGCATGGTCAGGGTAGCGGCCAGGAGCATGGGAAAGTCGCCGGCGCCCGGTGGATTGGGCGATGGCGGCGCCGATCCCGATGGTCTTGAAGGTCTTGGCCGCCGAACTGGGTGTATTCGGCCACGATGCTGGCATTCCAGGCCCCCCCGGCGGCGGTGATGGCCCCGGTGATAGCGTAAGGGAAGATGGCCGGGAGGATCAAGGAACGCCAGCGCTCCCACCGGCCCAATTGTAACAGGTGGCGGTATAGTGCAAATCCTGGGGAATGGCGCTGGCCCCGGCGATGATGTTGAACAGCAGATACCACTGGGTGCCCAGGAGCATCAGGAGTATCGCGGCCACGTTGAGTCCCCCCGGCAGGCCCAGGAGTATTAGGAGCAGCACCGGGAAGAGGGCGGTGGCCGGGACCGAGGCGGTGATCTGCACCACCGGCTGCAGCCAGGCGGCCAGGCGCTGGTTGGTTGCCGATGGCGACCCCCACCGGGCATGGTCCAGGCCAGGGCGATGGTCAGGGCGGCGACCACCCGCACCAGGGTGGCCAGGAGGCCCAAGGCCGATGGTCGCCCCATTGTTTCAAGGGCACGGCCCAGAGCATCGAGCCGGCCCGGAAGGCCGTAAGTCAGCCCCAGGGCCGCGGCCAGACCCAGGAATACCAGAGCCAGATGCGGCGTTGGCCCCGGAGGACCCCCGGGGTCTTGGGCAGGACGGGAGGTCAGCCATTCATCCAGGCGCCCCCAGGGGCGGTGGAGAAGATAATGGCTCACCCCGGAAATCAGGGTGGAACTCCGCAGGGCATCATAAAACCAGGACGTTGGCGGGGTTTCGCTTTCGAAACTGGATACTTGAACCGGTCGGACCAGGCGAAAGCGGCCGCCAGACCAGTTGGTCCAGGATGACGATGGTGAGCATCAGGGCCCCCAGGCCCCAGGCGATGGCCATCGAAATTTCCCTGGTTGGCGGCCTCCTGCAGGTACGCCCCCAACCCCGGCAGCCGAAAATTACGTTGCCCGACGCTGAAAATCTCGGCCGCCATCAGGAAAAACCAGCCGCCGGCCCAACTGGCCATGCTGTTCCAGATCAGGCTGATGGCGGCGAAGGGCAGTTCCAGGGTCTTGAAGCGCAGCCAGCCGTTAAAGCGGAACATGGTGCTGGCCTGCATCAGGTTCCGGGGAATGGTGGTCAGAGATTGGTACCAGGCGAAGCTCGATATTCCAGGCCTGGCTGGTGAAGATCAGAATAATGGAGGACAGCTCCACCGCCCAGCCGGAGGGGCAAAGATGGCAATGAAGCTCAAGAGGGCCACCGGCAAAAATGACAAGATTGGGCATGGTTTGCAGCGCATCCAGGAGCGGGATCAGAATTTTCTCGGCGGTGCGATGGTTGGCGGCAAAGGTAGCCGAAACCAAGGAAAAAATCACGGAAAGGATATAGGCCGCCGCCATGCGGCCCAGGAGAGGCCGACATAATAAGGCAAGACTTGGGGCGCCAGGCTGATTTCCGGACCCTTGATGGCCGGCGGGGCGCCCAGCCCCAGATAGGACGCCCAGGTAAATGAGGAACGCCAGGCCGACGAAGACCACTGCATCGCCCCAGGTAGGGGGACGCAGGAGAGGTTGGGCAATCCGGAACAGGCGGGACGGCTGGCTCATGGGTACCTGCTCTAACTCCAGGCAAATACACCGGGAAGTACATGGAGAAATCCCCGGCCCGGAGGGAAAATTTTTCGGTGGTTATCTTCTCCCGGTCTCCCTACCGATGGGTCCTGGCAACCATCAAGGGGTATCCCCGGGTCTCACTGACCAATTCCCTAAAACCTTAAGCTTTCCAGGAGTTTTACTCCCGGAAGATGGCCCGGCATAAGAAAAAGGGCCTCGCCACGCTGGTGGAAGGCCCTGGACAGGACATTGGCAATCGACCTTCCTCACTCGTGGAGCTTCGGCACTGCATAACGTAGAGTCGACACACTCAGCCACATTAAGTAAAACCTTAAGCCGGCAGTACCTGTTCGGCCCATTGGCGTCTCTCGACGTTTCTGGGCAGTGGCCTGTTTTTATGCAGGAGCCTCACCTAACTGAGGTAAATTTACTGTATGCCAGGGAAAAAATTCTGTCAACCGGGGAATTTAGCGGGGCAGAAGCCGGGGAGAAGCCGATTAACCCCAAAGTGCAATCCAAAGAATAGTTATGGTCATGCCGAGTGGAGGGAAGGATCTCGTATGGTCTCGTAGTCATGAGATTCTTCAGTCGCACCGCTCCCTCAGAATGACAGGTCATGAGACTTTAGCAGAGGCCTCAGGTTCGTATAAAACGGCGGCGCCTGGCATAATGGCGAGCATGTCGTCATAATTTTCCGACCCGGAGCCCCCCGGGGGAGCTGCGTCGCGGCCCGCAAGTTTGCAATCTGCTCTTTTATCCAATATACTTATCTACTTGAAAGATAAGGAAAAAACTGAGGAGAGTCCATATTGCGGAAATATGCACCCTACCTGCTCATCATAGCGTTAATCGTGTCGGGATGGTTGACTGTCTCCCGGGACGGTCCGGGCCCAGGCGGCGCCGCCGGAGAAACCGGAGAAAGGGATTGCCTCGCCGGAGACCCTGCCCCGGGGATTTGAGCAAAGTATTGCCCAGTTACAGGAGAGCCTCAAGACGTGGGAATCCCGGATCCAGGCCGTCGAGGCAGACCTGGCCCAGACCCAAAAGGAACTGGACAACCTCCAGGTTGCGGTGGCCTCCCTGAAGGCCACCATGGTCCTGACAAAGCTTGCCGATGCTCCAGGTTGAGGAACTCCTGGCCTCCTATAGCGATAGAGAAAAGGCGCTCAAGGGAAAACTCAAGGACCTGGACCAGGAGATCGAGGCGCTCAAGAAAAGTCGGCAAGAAGACGTCGAAGCGCAGAATGCCCTGAGGGTCCAACTCAGCATAATCCAGGCTAAAAACCCAGAAGCTGCCACCCCGGAACTGCAACAAGCCTTTTTGACTTTTCTGAACCTGGCGGGGGACCGGGACCGCCTGATGGCCCAGGTGCTGGACCAATTGGTCCAATGGCGTCGGCTGCTGGAACAGGAGCAGGAGTTGCTCGCCGGCTTGACACCGCAGTTGCAGCAACTGGAGGACGCCTGGAAGGCCAGCTCCTGAAGCGGCCGGTGGCCGTAGTGCCTTTCCGGGAGCAGGTGGCCCAGGCCTGGAAGAGCCTGGCCGTCATTCCCCAGCGGGGTTGGGACTGGCTCAATGGGCTGGTGGAGTCAGGACGCCTGAGCGCCTTTCTTTGGGGTCACCTGGCTCCCATCTTCGGCCTGCTCGTTTTCATCCTGATGTTGGGGTGGAGCACCAGGCGGTTCAATGATCTGGTGACCCGGCGATTCCGGACCTGGAGGGAGAGGGGCGCGGAAATCCATCTGCTGCCTTTGTACGTCCTGGGACGGGCCCTGACGGCCAATCTGTTTGGGCTGGGCTTGATCTTGTGGCTGGGCCTGTTTTTCTGGACTTTTACCTTGATAGGCTCCACTCCGGCCCAGTTAATTCTCTCGGCCCTGGTAACGCTCTGGGCCCTGCGTCTGTCTATCCAGTGGGTCCAAGGGTTTTTTGCCGGCCAGACGGCGGGGGGAGTGCTGGTCCTGGAGCAGGACGTCGCCAAGTTTTACCGGCGCTCCCTGAAACTTTTCCTGGTTTATCTCGGCCTGGGTATTTTGGGTCTTAAGAGCGCCGGTCTGCTCGAATTTTCCCGAATCCAGCCGATTGTTCCTGGAACATTTTTTTCTGATGGGTATTCTCATCTGGGGCTTGCTGGCTCTTGCGCCGCCCCTACCTGACCCGGCTCCTGCCGGAATTGTCGGCCCCCACCTGGCTGCACCGGCCGGTGGTGGGCCTGTTTTTGCGGGGCCTGCTGCTGTTCCTGCTGGTGATCATCATCCTGGCCGACCTCCTGGGATTCCAGAACCTGTCCATGTACCTGGCCCAGGCCGCCGCCTCGACCGTGATGGCCGCGGTAATCCTGTGGTGTCCTGTGGCTGATGGGGGAGACCATTATCCGCCACCTCCTGCATCCGGAAGCCGGCCGGGCCCTGCATCGTTATCCGGAAAGGGCGGAGCTGATCCAGAGGATCTATAATCTCAGCCGCTGGGCCTTATCTCTGGTCCTGGGGGTGGTCATCGTCCTGGTGGTCCCTCGACTCCTGGGGGATCACGCCGCACCAGATGGCCTGGGCCTTTCAGTGGGTCACCTGGGGGCCCGCCCTGGGACCGGTGAAGCTGACCACCCTGAGCGTCCTGGGCGTCGTCCTGGCCATCTATCTTCGGCTTCTTCTTCTCCCGGGTGGTGCGCGGCCTGATGCTCGTCCACATCTTCCCCCGCACCGCCCTGGATACCGGGGTGCAGTACACCATCTCCACCACCCTGCATTACGTCGTCCTGATCCTGGCAGGGCTGATCGCCCTGAACATCCTGGGATTTCCGCTGGACTAACCTGGCTCCTGGTGGCCGGGGCCCTGGGAGTGGGGATCGGCTTCGGCCTCCAGAACATCGTCAATAACTTTCATCAGCGGCCTCATCCTCCTGTTTGAGAGACCCATCAAGGTGGGGGATATGCTGGTGATCGACGGCCAGTGGGGGACAGTGAAGGAAATCCGGGTGAGGAGCACCATCTTCGAGACCTTCGACCGATATGTCCTGATTATTCCCAACTCGGAGCTGGTCTCCAACAAGGTCCTCAACTGGACCCATTATGGGGCCGGCATCAACCGCCTCTACCCTGAAGGTGGGGGTTTCCTATGGTTCGGATGTGCGCCAGGTCACGCAACTGATCACCGAAGTTTGCCAGGCCAACCCCCGGGTGGTGGCAGTGCCGCCGCCTCAGGTCTATTTCGCGGTCTACGGCGACAGCTCCCTGGACTTCACCATCTGGGTGTACGTGAGAATCCCCAGCGACCGCATGCCCGCCACCCATGAGTTGAACAGCGCCATCTTTGAGGCCTTTAAGAGCACGGCATCGAAATCCCCTTTCCCCAGCGGGACCTCCACATCAAGGAGTGGCCGGAGACGCCGGAGAAACCAGGAAGACGATTGAGAGAGGCACTTGGCGCTAAGGTGAGATGGGTCTAGGGCCTGATCGCAGGCAGGGCAGGGGAGGGGTCACCGACGCGGCCCGCCGGCGAGGGCGGCCTATTGGGCCGGGACGTCGTTGGATTTGGTCTTAAAGGACCTGACTTCGATGATTTTGGGCCGGGGGCGATGGCGGGGTTCAGGGGATTTTTCCGCCTCCAGATCTTCTGGCTTGGCGTTCTTTTTCCGTGATTTGGCGGCCTTCCCTAAGGAGGGGCGGTCGATTTGGCGTTGCCCGGGGGCCCGGGTTTCATCTGGTTGGGCCCGGCATAGGCTGCCCATGACGTTGTTGACAAAGGCCTGGGTCTCCCGGTAAGGCGGGATCGCGCCGCATTTGGCCACGCTTTCCGGGCCGGCGTTGTAGGCCGCCACGGCCAGGGGCACATTGTGCTGAAAACGGTCCAGGCAATGCCGCAGATATCCCACCCCGCCGGCGATGTTCTGCTCCGGGTCAAACGGGTTCTTCACCCCCATGAGGGCGGCGGTGCCCGGCATGAGCTGCATCAACCCCTGGGCGCCCTTGGGGGACACGGCCGTGGACTTGAAGCCCGATTCGTGGCGCATCACGGCCCGGACCAGGGTCGGGTCAACCCCGTAGATCTGGGAATACTTGCAGATCAGGGCCTCTAACTGGGGGTCTCTGAGACTTAAGGTCCCCCGGAAGGGAGTCTGGACGGTGCGGGCATAAACCCTGGGGCCAGACCCGGGTCTTCTTGTTGAAAATATAGACCTGGACTTCCTTTCCCAGGAGTTCGTAAAGGGTATCTTCAGAGCCAGATTTCTTGCCGGGTTTGCCCTCCGGGTTGTCGATGACCAGGCTGCCGTCCCGGGACAGGATTTTGGGGGCGGCCAGGGCCGGGCCCATCAGGGCGGCTTGCAGCAAAAACACGGCCAGGATAAATAAAACTCTCCGCATAACTTTGATTTATTTAACATTTCAGCGATTTTGTCAAGAACAAATCGGCCTGGCACGTAATTATTCTTCTCCAGACGTGAGCCTTGTTGTCGAATCCAAGAACGTTTCCGGAAGATCACCCCGTTGTCTCTGTCGCCTCCCCGGCGATTGCCGACGAACCGTGGCCTCGACCCACCACTTCGGCGGCCCTGTTTGATAAAAATTTTTGTGAGCTTATGAAGACAAGAATTCATCGAAAGTAATAATTATTTAAAATTAGGTTAAAGTTTTTACAAAGACTATTTGTCAAACAAGATAATGCGATGTAATATTGACCAGTTGATTTTTACCAGCCGTCGACCATGGATGGTCCCGCATGCTTTTTTCCGCATCGGCAGCAAGCCGGGAAAAGTTAAACGCCGACCCCCGGGAGCCGGGCCCGCCTGGCCCCGGCCCGGGGGCCCGGCCGGTGGTCCGGCCCCTGGTGGCGGTGACCCTGGCCCTGATGGCGGGGATGGCGGCCCCGGCCTGGGGCCTGCACCTGCCGGAGCCCTGGCTGCTGGCGGGGGCACTCGCTCTCTGGGCCGCCTTGGCCCTGCTCTGGTGGCAGGGGCGTCCGACCCGGTTTCTGCCCCTGATTTTTTTCGCGCTGCTGGGGGTAGCTCTTTCCCAACAGGCCCGGCAGCCGGATTTTCCTCCCGGGCACCTCGCCAAACTGCCTCAGCACCAAAACCTGACCATCTTCGGTCATCTGAACCGCCCCGGCAAGCTGGGGGGGGAGCGGGTCCAGCTCTTTATGGAGGCCTTCGCCTGGCGGAGTCCCTGGGGCTGGCGGCGGGCGTCCGGAAACCTCCTGGTCCTGGCCCCGGTGCCGGAGCCCCCGCCGGTGGGCACCGGCCTGGTGGTCAGGGGGCGCCTGGCCCCGCCCCGGATGCTGCAAAACCCCGGCACCTTCAACCGGCCCCGGTATCTGGCGGCGGACGGCCTGTTCCGGGAGGTGCGGCTGGCGGACCCGGAGCACCTTGTCTTTCTGCCCTCCCCGGAAGACTATCCCTGGGCCGAGAGGCTCCGGGGGGGTATCCGGGAACGGCTCAAAGTGCTGGACCCGGCCGAGCGGGCCATCTATCTGGCCATGCTCCTGGGGGATCAGGGCGAGGTGACCCAGGAGATGCGGCAGAATTTTTCCCGCACCGGCACCAGCCACCTTCTGGTGATCAACGGGCTGCACCTGGGGATGGTGGCCCTGGTCACCTACTTTCTCAGTTTCTGGCTCCTGCGGCGCTTTCCCCGGCTGCTGTTGCGGGTCAACGCGGTCAAGATCGCCACCCTGCTGGCGGCGGTCCCGGTGGTGTTCTATGCCTGGGTGGCCGGGGGGTCGCCCTCCACTCAGCGGGCCGAAGTCATGGTGCTGGCCTACCTGCTCCTGGTCTTTTTAGGAAGGCCCGGGGAGGTCTGGAGCGCCCTGGCCCTGGCGGCCCTCCTCATCCTGAGCCTATCGCCCCTGCGCTTGTTTTCTATTTCTTTCCAGCTCTCCTTTGCCGCGGTGGCCTTCCTGATCTACCTGCTCCCCCGGCTGGTCAGCCACCCGAAGGACTCGAAACTTGACCATTCCGTTCCGGGTGCAGCCGCCCGTCTCCTCTTCCGCATTAAGGAGTGGTTTGTGGTGTCGGTGGTGGCCTGCCTGGCCACCGCGCCGCTGGCGGCCCTCTACTTCCAGGTGGTCTCCCTCCTGGGCATCCTGGTCAACCTGGCGGCCATTCCCCTGGTGCTGCTCCTGGCCCTGCCCCTGGGGGAGGCCGCAGTCATCGCCCAGGCCCTGTCCCTGACCCCGGTGGCCCAGGCCCTGCTCTTTGTGGGCAAAATCCCCCTGTGGCTGGGCTACCAGGCGGTCCAGTGGGGGGCCCGGGTCCCCGGCAGCGCCATCACCGTGCCCACTCCCACCTGGCTGATGATTGCCGCCTACTACGCCGTCCTGATCCTGGTCTTTTATCCCCGGCGGACGTTCCTGACCTGGGCCGGAGCGGGCTTGGCGGGGGTGGTGTTGCTGGGCGCCGTCGCCCTGCCCCTGGCCACGGCGCCGGGGGACCTGGAAGTGACCTGCCTGGACGCCTACGGGGGGCTGGAGGGGGTGGTGATAACCCCGGAGAACCGCCGACTGGTCGTAACCGCAGTGCGGCCTCCCCGGTGGGGCCGCACCGGTCCGGGTTGGGGGCCGCTGCCGGGATATCTTCACTGGCGGCAGTTCCGGCGCCTGGACCTGGCCATCGCCTTGAACCTGAATGAGGCCAACGCCGGGGAACTGCTCACCCTGGCCCGGCAGTTCAGCGTGGGGTCATACTGGTATGGGGGGCGGGGCCGGGCCGGGCCGGGCTACTGGGACCTCGCCAATTACCTGGGGGACCGGGACGCCACGCCGCGATCCCTGGACCGGGGGCGGCCTCCCGGCACCTTGGGGAGCGTGGACCTGAAGTACGTGAAACTGGCGCCCGACGCGGCCCCGGCCCTGGAAGTCGCCTATCAAGGCTGGCGGGTCCTGCTGGTGCCGCCGGTGGGGGGGCTGGCGGCTGACGACCTGCCGGTCGCCGCCGGGCCGCTGGCAGTCCTGGTCATCCCCGGGGAGCTGGCCGGGCCCCGGGACCGCAAAGCCATCATGGACCGCCTGAACCCCCGGCGGGTGGTCGTCTATGGGGACCCCGGCCAGTGGGGGGCCGTCCGGTTCCCCTGGCCGGTGCCCTGCCAGTTCACCCGGGAGGGGGCGGTGAGCCTCCAACTGGCCACCTCCGGGGTAACCGCCCGGCAGTGGCGTCCGGAAGAGTGAGGGAATTTTTCTCACGCGGTTTTGAAAAGTTCAAGGTTCAAGGTTCAAAGTTAGGGGTATGCGACTCAGCAACTTTTCATGAGACAAGAATGGCGCGTGAGACGCGCCCTACAGAAGAAAATTGCCTGGGTGCGCGCCGCTTCAGGCAAGCGGGCCGGATGCGGCCAGAGCTGTTCTCTAAGTCATTTCAAAACCGATTTCAGGCGTCATTTTGCATCAACCGGAGGATCTCAAATTGGGAAAGAATCACCCCCCCTTTTCTAAAGGGGGGCAGGGGGGATTAAATAAGCGCCTGATAATCCCCCCAAATCCCCCTTTAAAAAAGGGGGACTTAAAACTACCTTTCCCAACCCTGCATCGGTTGAGAGAAGATCTTTGCAACGTGAGACAGGTTTTGCAATAGGTTCTAACCTGTCCGGCCAGGGCGGCCAGGCTTTTCGGGGTCGGTCTTCCCCGCCGGCAGGAGCAAGTTCCCGGGCACCAGGCTCCGGGCCACCAGGAGATTGTACCATTCATAGCCCTGGTGCGGTTTCGGGGTCTCCAGGATGGCGGCTTCGGGCTGGAGCCAGGGGTGGGACAGTAAGTGCCGCAGTCCAGCCAGCCCGATGGCCCCCTGGCCCAGGTGCCAGTGGCGGTCCCGCCGGGAATTGCAGGCGACCCGGGAGTCGTTGAGGTGGATGATCTTGACCGCGTCCAGTCCCGGCCCCCGGGCCAGGTCGGCCAGCAGCCGGGCCACCCCCTGGGGGCGGCTCAGGTCAAACCCGGCCCCATGAGCATGGGCCGTATCCAGGCACAGCCCCAGGGGCACGCCGCTCGCGGTGATGATGCGCTCCAGGTGGTCGAAGCGCCAGCCCAGTTCCTGGCCCTGCCCGGCGGTATTTTCCAGGAGCACCAGGGGGGGCGGCGGCACCCGGGAGACCGCCAGGGCCAGGGCCCGGGCCACCTGCGCGAAGCTGGCCTCCTCCAGGGGCCCGTGGCCGGGATGGGCCACCAGGTAGTCTGCTTTAAGGGCCCTGGCCAGGTCAAGTTCCCGGGACAACCTCTCGGTGGACAGGGCATAGAGGGCCGGATCGGCCGTGGCCAGGTTGGGGAGGTAGCCGAGATGCACCACCAGGGGTCCCAGGCCCGCCTGACTTCTGGCCCGGGAAAAGGCTTGAATCTCCCCGGCCGCCACCGGGCGCCATTTCCAGCCCCGGGGGTTCTGGATAAAGATCTGGAGGGCCTCACAGCCCAGGACCTGAGCCTCTTTGACTGCCCGGCGCAATGAACCGGCGATGGAGAGATGAAATCCTAAACGCATAAAAACCTTGGGGGAAAAAGGTTAAAAGGGGAAAGGGCGAAAAGGGAAAAAATAACAGAAGTTCTGGATACTTCGCTTTTATCCAGGCTCATCCATGGTCGCGACCTGCACTATGGATCCAGTCTCAATACCAAATCATGACGTCATCGGGGTCCCGCCCTTTTTCCCTTTTCGCCTGCTCTCCTTTTTCCCAGCCGTTAGGGTGGGGAAGCGAATGAAAGCTCCCTGGATTTCTGATATATAAACAAAATGACTTTCCCGGAAGTGTTCCGTTCCCATATCCTGGAAAACTATGTGGCCCGGGAGTTCCTCAAGCTCATGGGCCTGAGCCTGGTCACCTTCGTCTCCCTGTTCATCGTGGTGGATTTCTTCGAAAAAATTGACCGTCTGGTCCGGGCCCAGCTGGGACCGGGAGCACTCCTGGAATACCTCATGCTCAAGCTCCCCTTTGCCGTCGGCCAGGTGCTCCCCGCCGCGGTGTTGCTGGGAGTCATGCTGACCTTCGGCCTCATGTCCCGATCCCATGAAACCATGGCCATCAGGACCTCGGGCCTGAACATCCTGTCCCTGATCCGGCCGACCATTATCTATTCCGGGGCTGGTGGCCCTCCTGCTCCTGGCCCTGAATCTCTACCTGATCCCCTGGAGCCAGGGCCGGCTGAACGTGTTCTGGCAGACCCAGGTGGACAAGAAGCCGCCCCGCAACCTGCACAACCATGGAACACTTCTGGTACAAGGGCGACCAGGCCATCTATAATATTGTCATGTTCCGGAAAGATATCCAGACCATGGAAGGAGTAAAAATTTACCTCTTCGACCGCCAGTTTCATCTGGTGCAGATCATTGCCGCGGCCCGGGCCCAATGGCAGGAGGACCACTGGCGGTTCTTATCAGGGCTATATTCAGTTTTTTGCCCCCGGCACCGGGGCGGTTACCGGGGAGAAAGTTCGAGCAGCGGGACCTGGTGCTGACGGAACACCCCAAGGACTTTGCCGAACCTGGAAAAGAAAGTCACGGAAATGGATGTGAACGAACTCTATCGCTATACGGCCCGCCTGGAGCGGGACGGCTATAAATCCACCCCCTACCGGGTGGACCTTTACAGCCGTTTTTCCCTGGCGCTGACGCCCCTGGTCCTGGTGATGTTGGGACTGGGTCTGGCCTTGCGCCATGAACAGATTTACCTCACCTCCATGGTGGCGGTGGGCCTGGGTCTGATGTTCGTGTACTGGCTGTTTTTCGGATTTTGCACTTCTTTCGGCCAGGCTGGCAGCATTCCGCTGCTGCTGGCCGTCATTTCTCCCCATCTGGCCTTCGGCCTGGTGGCCCTGAGGCTGCTGCGCCAGGTGACCCGGTAACCCGGCCTGTCCCGGCGAATCTTCCCCCTTTTACTTCCCCGCTTTTTTTCTTCAATAACAAGTTGATTTTTAGGCTTCGGTACGACTGAAAGCCGGAAAATGAGGCTGAGATGGCCTCGCCGTCAAGCGCTATACATAAAAGTGATGTTAATTTAGATAGTTAAATATTTACAGGGCTGAGTTTCGCTATGGTCGCGGGGGCACTTCCCGGGCCGTCCGGGAATAGTTTTGAAAAATGTAATGATAAGCACAGTATTTTTTAACATTTTTATTGTCATCCTCCGGGATTTTGTGCTATCAAGGGGAAACTGCAACCTTAGGTGGACTCGGGCTTTAAGAATAAATCTCGACCCCGGCACCCGGAGGACAAAAACAACTTAAAGGGGGGATGGGCGTCGGGGTGCCCATTTTCCGAATTTCAGCGCGTAGGCTTAATGGTTATGTAGTCAACCGCTAACCAGGAGAAAGGGAGAGAGATTATGACCAAGGCAGAATTGATTGCACAAGTGGCCGGAGAGGCTCAGGTAAGGAAGGTGGACGCGGAAAAGGCCATCAACAGCTTGATCAGGATTGTTTCAGCGGCGCTCAAGTCCCAGGGCCGGTTGGCTTTGGCGGGCTTTGGCACCTTCATGGTGACAGAGCGTAAGGCCCGGGAAGGTCGGAATCCTCAGACCGGCAGCCCCATCAAGATTCCCGCCACCAAGGTGGTAAAATTTAAACCTGGAAAACAACTGAAAGATTCCGTTAAGTAGGGAGCCAGGACCAGAGCCGCCCCGATTATACGCCCAGGAATAAGCTCCTGGGGCCAGTGGCAGAGGCAGGCTGGGTCTGAGCCGGCTCCCCCCGGCAGGGCCCGGGCCGGCGGCCTGGTAAAATCTCCAGTGTGGTGCAAGGCAGCCGCAGCAACTCCGTTACGAGTTGTCACTCGGCGGTTAGGGGCGTGTTTGCTCTTGCAAGGTCCCCGGGAGAAGCCAAGATTAACGGACAGGGGGGGGCCGCCCAATGAGTTAGTGTGGCCCTCAGTCAATTCGGTGAGAAGTGGTGATTATTCGACAGGGGATCGGCTAGTGCTGAACCGCGAACCGGCCCGGGGTGTTTATTGAACCGACCATAACCCCAAGACCCATCACTGATTGGTACGGTTTTAGAAAGGATATGAGGGCGGGAATGCACCGGTTCCCGCCCTTACGTTATTTTAGCGCCAACGCCACATTTTTGCCGTTATGGCACCTGCCGCAACAACCTGAATCCCCTCTTTTCTCATTGGGACAGTTCAGTGGATATCCTTTAATATCAGCTTTGCCAAAGGGAGTTTGGCGGAATGCGGTTCACTTAACCGGTTTTTTTCTCATGAACTGTTTGTCAGTGCCAAGCTAGATTTTGCTCTCTTTTTTTCCAGGCTGAGGGTAGCGAAGCATCTCGTATTGGGAGATTCTTCAGTCGCTTTTGGCTCCCTCAGAATGGCAAGAAAGATAAATGCATAGTCCTCTATGCGCTTAAGGGAGCATCATTGGATTCAAGAGGACTTCAAAGAAGTTGTACTCAAAAAACTATAATCATTATGTGATTCTGAACAAAGCGCCGCAGCGTGAAGCGACTCGTTTGGCTTCAAAAGGGAGATGCGGCGCGGCGCTGAGCATAACAAAGAAATAGTCTTTTGATGGCTCATGAGGTATCAGAACCAGCCAGCGGCAAGAACTTAGGTCAAAGGTTCACCGTCCGCCAGTACCTCCGCCAGGACGGCCATAATGATCTCCTGATCCCCCGGCAGAGCGGTGCGCAGGTCCAGCAGCACCACCCCGCGTTCCACCCGGCCGATGACCGGCGTCGCTGGCCCGGCGCAGGCGAGCTTCCAGTTCCTGGGCGAGCCAGGGGAGGGACGGTGAGGGCCAGGGCCCGGCTGGGCAAGGGGGTCTGGGGTAGAGGCCCGCCCCCGGCCCGGCCTTCGCTTTCTACCACTGTCCACCTGGAGGCGGGCCCCGAAACGGCGCCTCATCTTCCTGGCCAAGGCCCGGGCCTGGTGGTCCAGCTCGGCCACCGGCCGGGTCAACATGCGGAGGGTGGGGATGCCCATCAGGGCCCGGGGCTCCTCCAGGTAGAGGCGCAGCGTGGCTTCCAGGGCCGTCAGGGTCATCTTGTCGGGACGCAGGGCCCGGGTCAGGGGGTTTTTGCGCAAGGCTGCCACCACTTCCCGGTCCCCCAGGATCAATGCCGGCCTGGGGCCCGCCCAGGAGCTTGTCGCCGGAAAACAGCACCAGGTCGGCCCCGGCTTTCAGGGTCTCCTGGACGGTGGGTTCCTTTTCCAGGCCGTATTTGCTTAAGTCCACCAGGCAGCCGCTGCCCAGGTCTTCCACCACCCTCAGGTCGTAACGCCGCCCCAGGGCCACCATCTCCGCCCAGGGTCACTTCGTGGGTGAAGCCCATGATGCGGTAGTTGCTGGGATGGACCTTGAGGAGCACGGCGGTCTCCGAAGTGATGGCCTTCTCGAAATCCTTGAGGTGGGTCTTGTTGGTGGTGCCCACCTCCCGGAGGATGGCGCCGCTGGCCGCCATGATCTCGGGCATGCGGAAGGAGCCGCCGATCTCCACCAGCTGGCCCCGGGAAATGATCACCTCTTTGCCCGCCGCCAGGCTGTTGAGGGCCAGGAGCACCGCGGCGGCGCAATTATTTACCACCAGGACCCCGTCGGCCCCGGTCAGCTCCTTCAGCAGCCCTTCCAGGTGATCCTGGCGGGAGCCCCGGGCCCCTCTGGCCAGGTCGTACTCCAGGGTGTTGTAGCGGCTGGCCACCTCCAGCAACGCAGCCAGGCAGGCATCTCCCAGGGGCGAGCGCCCCAGGTTGGTGTGAATGATCACGCCGGTGAAGTTGATCACCCGGCGGAGCATCGGTTTGGCCGCGGCCAGGAGGGCCTCCCGGAGGTGGTGGAGCAGGGCTGCTTCATCCAACTCAAGAGGCAACGCCTCCGGAGGCCCGGCGGTGACGGTCTGGCGGGTCGCGGCCAGCACCCGGCGCACCACCGCCGCAGCCAGCAACCGGGGCAGGGGGTCCACGGCCGGGGCCAGATCAGGGTGGCGCAGCAGGTCGTCCACCTGGGGCAATTGGCGCAGCAGAGAGGCGCACTTGGGGTCCATAATCGGCTCCTTTGCCAAGGAATATGTCACCGAGGAGACGGTCTGTCAAATGAAAGAACAAAGGCCAGGCGGGGGCCGCAGAAGGGGTGCCGCCTCGGCGCCGCTTACCAGCGGGAACCATCCAGGCCAAAATCCAGGACATAACTTTAAATAACTTGTAGGGGTTCGTGAAATAAATTCGCATGGTTTAGGCACTTTCCCCTACTGCGAAATAGGTAAAACTGCCTATGGCAAAACGAGAACCGCTGCATTATATTAGCCACAGTTGAACTGCGTTTGGTGCTCTCCGGTCAAGCCAAACCCGCCGGGAGGCAGGGACGGAATGTCATGGGTCTCTGGCCAACGGGGATAGTCGGGTTGCTTGGATTGAAGCAATCCGGCTTTTTATTTACGAGTTACACACAACAAGATGGTGATTTATGAGGCAGCTTACGTGGAGTAAGAACAAAACTGGGACGCTAAATGGTAAGGTTGGCCATGTTACGCTGTTTACTGTTGCTAACTATCCAGAAAGAGGGCACTTTGTAGCGCCAAAATTACCTGGGCTAAATAAGACTATCCAGGTAAGCTCGGAAGAAGAAGGAATAAAGAAGGCAGAATCGCTATACGAAGGGTATCTATACTTTTTGAAGGGAGAAAGATGGTGCTTTGACATGTAACGGCCATGAGTTAGATTCAGGGTTTTATAATGTAGCTTAGATAAGACGTAAACCTTGGCGCCGTCGTAGGGCACAAATCAGGTATTCCCCCCCCCCCCGCAAAACCCGGAAAGTTCCCCGATTTCGTTTATTACCCCAGTAAATAAAAGGCAAAATAATACAAACAAAGCCAAACCCGCCGTGAGGCTGAGGCGGTCGGACTGCTTCAAGGCGGTCCGCTCGTTCACTTGCCAAGCTGAATCCTTATCCCCGAGCCCTGGAGAAGTTCCGATCTGATCTGAATACATCAAAATCAAGTTCATTCGATGAGCAGGCAGATGATGTCCATGACGTTCGTCTGGGTCGGGCCGGTGATCAGCAAGTCCCCCAGGGAGGCAAAAAAATGGTAGGAATCGTGGCGGGCCAGAAAGTCCCCGGGGTCGAGGCCCAGGGCCCGGGCCCTCCGGCAGGTGGCGCCGTCAGCGAAGGCCCCGGCCGCGTCGGTGGGGCCGTCGGTGCCGTCGGTGCCGGCGCTGAGGAGGCTGATCCGGCTCGATCCCTCCAGGGCCAGGGCCGCGGCCAGGGCCAGTTCCTGGTTGCGGCCGCCTTTCCCCTGGCCTTCCAGGGTGACGGTGGTCTCCCCGCCGGCGAGAAGGCAGATAGGCGAAGCCACCGGGGGACAACTTACCGCTTTCCCCAGGGCGGCCAGCATCCGCCCCACTTCCCGGGCCTCGCCCTGGAGAGCCGAAGTCAGCATCAGGGCCCGAAAACCCAGGGCTGCCGCCTGGTCCCGGGCTGCCAGGAGGGCCATATGGTTATTGCCCACCACGACATTCTGGACCCTGGCGAAGATGGGGTCGCCAGCCTTGGGGGTTTCCGGGCGGAGGACGGCCGCGCCGTCTTTGAGGTACTGCCACACCGGGCCCGGCAGACGGGAAGCAAGTCCATACCGGTCCACCACGGCGAGGCAATCGGCAAAGCGGCTGTCATCGGGCACCGTGGGGCCGGAAGCGATGACGTCGAGCCGATCCCCCACCACATCCGAAAGGATCAGGGAGACCAGGGTGGCCGGATAAGCCGCCCGGGCCAGGCCGCCGCCTTTGCTCCGGGAGAGATGCTTGCGGATGCTGTTGATCTCGCCGATTTCGGCCCCGCATTCCAGAAGCAGTTGGGTGGTCAGTTGTTTCTGGGAGAGGTCAAGGGGGGGTGCGGGAGCGGGCAACAAGGCGCTGGCGCCGCCTGAGAAGGCACAGACTATGAGGTCTTGCTCCGAGGCGGCGCTCAGCCGGCGGATAATCTCGGCGGTCCCCTCCAGACCGGATTGATCGGGAATGGGGTGGCCGGCCTCAATGACTTGCGTGGTGCGCAAGGGAGTCGCATAGCCCGGCTTTACCAGGATCAGGCCCTCGGTGAGCCGGTCCCCCAAAAGCTCCTCCAAGGCTTTGGCCATCAGGGCCGCGGCCTTGCCGGCGCCGACGAGGCTGACCCGGCGGAAATCATTGAGATCGTAGGCCCGCCCGGCAACAGTGAGATAATGCCCCAGACGGCTTACCCGAGAGCGGACGGCCGCTTCAGGATCGACGGCGCGCAGCCCGGCCGAAAATATTGCCGTGAGCAGGTCTTTGTGCGTCTTTTCCATGGGGCCTAGTTATTGAGCCCTCAGGCAGGATCTCTCTTGAGTTCCGCCCAGTTGAGGCAGTTGGGAGGAGGATCGCCTCGGAGTCCCGCCAGGAGATTTTCAGCCGCCATCAAGGCCATCCGGGTGCGGGTCTCGACGGTGGCGCTCCCCACGTGGGGCAGGAGCACCACGTTCTCGAGGTCGGCCAGGCCCGGGGAGAGTTCCGGCTCTTTCTCATAGACATCCAGGCCGGCGCCGCGGATCCGACCCTGGCGCAAGGCGGCCACGAGGGCCGCCTCATCGACCACCGGGCCCCGGGCGGTGTTGATCAGATAGGCCGAATTTTTCATGAGTTCCAACTCCCGGCTGCCGATCAGATGCCGGGTGTGGGGGGTCAGGGGGACATGCAGGGTCACGAAATCTGCTTCCCGGAGCAGCGTCTCGAGGGGCTGCAACGATACCCCCAGTGATTGTTCTTCGGGCGGCGCCAGCCGGGTCCGGCTATGGTAGAGGAGCTTCATGCCGAAACCGGCGGCCCGCCTGGCCACGGCTTGGCCGATCCGGCCCATACCAATGATGCCCAGGGTCTTGCCGTTTACCTCCTGGCCCAGGAAAAGGAGCGGAGCCCAGTATTGGAACTTCCCCTGCCTGACTCTTTGGTCGCCGGCCACGACCCGGCGAGCGGTGGCCAGGATCAAGGCAAAGGCCAGGTCTGCCGTGGTCTCGGTGAGAACGCCCGGGGTGTTGGTTACCGGAATACCTCTCCGGGTGGCGGCCTCGAGATCGATATGCTCGAAGCCGACTCCGAAATTGGCAATCACCTTGAGACCCGGGGCCCGGTCGAGCACCTCCGTATCGACGCGGTCGGTAATGGTGCACAGGAGCCCCTGCTTGTCGGCGATACTCCGCAGCAGCTCCTGCCGGTCCAGGGGCAGGTCTGCAGCGTAGCCCTCGACCTGATGATCCTGGCTGATTAAAGATAAAACCTCTTCTGGCATTCTTGCCGTCACCAGGATTTTCATGATGATTGATCCCTCCGGAGTCTGATTTCACCGAAAATATCATAATACCTGACCTGAATTTTGCAACCTGGCGATAAGGGTTTTGGCTCAGGGCCAGAAGATAGCGCATTACGGCAGCCACCTTTTTAGGTAATTGTTCATAAGCGTTGGCTCATCAGAAAAGAATCTGCATATGGACGGGGGCGGGGGCGGGTTTTAAATCGGTCCCTACAGCACCGGCAGGACGCTTGGGCCATCGATTTACACATCTTTTCAGGACAGGTTCTCCCGGGCCTCAGGCTTACCCGTTAAGCCTGAAATGCCCAGGACGCGAGCCTCCGGGGCTGGGGCAATCCCGGGGTACACCCTAGGGAAAAAAAATTTGATATGATCAGAATAATGGAGTCTTAGAGGCATGCGCAGTTCGCATCTGACTTTTGTCCCTCCTATCACCTTTGCCTTGACGCCGCAGGTCTCCCGGCATGTCTCCGGTTAACGACAAGCCCCTGCTCCCCGGCCTGTCCAAGGGCGCGGAGGTTGATCTTGCCATAGAGAAGATAGCCTTTGGCGGGAAAGCCCTGGGGAGGGTCGACGGCTTCGTGGTGTTCGTGGACCACGGCATCCCCGGGCAAACAGTCCGGGTGTGCATAACCCGGAAAAAGCCCCAGTTCGCGGAAGCAAGGGTCGTGGAGCTCCTGGCCCAGTCCCCGGCGTATACACCGCCCTTCTGTGCCCATTTTGGGGTCTGCGGCGGCTGCCAGTGGCAAGATCTCGCCTATGGGGAGCAGCTGCACTGGAAGAGGACCCAGGTGCAGGAATGTCTCCGGCATCTGGGAGGACTGAGGCCCGGGATTATCCTGCCGACGGTGGCCTCACCAGAGCCGCGTTATTATCGCAACAAAATGGGGTTCACTTTTGCTCCCATGCCTTCCCGAGGCCCCGCCGGGGCCAGGGACCCGCAGCGCGGCGCCTGCGTCTTGGGATTGCACCGGGAAGGCTCCTCCGGCGGGATCTTCAATCTGGAGCAGTGCTTCCTGCAATCCCCCCAGTCGCCGGCCCTGGTCCAGGAAGTGCGCCGCTGGTGCGGCGCCAGCGGTTTGGCCGCCTACAACCCCAAAACCCAGCGGGGCTTCTGGCGATTCCTGGTGCTGCGGGAGGGCAAGCGCACCGGGCAGACGCTGGTGCACCTCATCACCACCGACCAGGGCGACCCGGCCGCGGTCGAGGCCCTGGCCGCCAATCTTAAGACCCGCTTTCCGGACCTCACCAGCCTGGTGCATTCCCGCCGCCGGCACAAGGGCCAGATAGCCAGCGGCGAGTCCAGCCGCACCCTCTGGGGACCGGGGTATATTGAAGAGCAGTTGGGCCCGCTGCGCCTGCGGATCTCGCCCCATTCTTTCTTGCAAATCAATACCATGGCTGCCGAAGGCCTGTATGGCGCCATCAGCCGGCTCGGAGAGTTCAGTGGCCGGGAGACCGTTTGGGACCTCTACTGCGGCGCCGGCAGCATCGCCCTCTCTTTGGCCTCCCAGGTGGGCCGGGTGGTAGGATTCGAACTGGTCCCGGAAGCGGTGAACGATGCCTACACGAATAGGCGACTCAACGGGCTGGACAATTGCCAATTCCTGGCGGGAGATTTGAAAGAGCGGATCCAGGAGACTTTGCGAGACGCCTCCCAGCCTCGCCCCGAGGTGGTGATTACCGACCCTCCCCGGGCCGGCCTGCATCCCCAGGTGGTGAAGGCCCTCCAGGAACTTGCCCCCCGGCGGATCATCTACGTCTCGTGCAACCCCGCCACCCTGGCCCGGGACCTGGCCCTCCTCCAGGAGCAGTATGATATCCTGGAAGTGCAACCCTTCGATCTCTTCCCCCACACGGCTCACACCGAATGCGTCGTCCGCCTGGAAAGGCGCGGCCTGGTCCCGGCGGGATAGATCATCCTGATCGCCCAAAGTTTTTTTGTTGTGGCACCTGCTCCAAGAGCCTAAATCCCCCCTGCCCCCCTTTTTCAAAGGGGGGAATTTAGCGGAATTCCTTTTAAAGTCCCCCTTTGTAAAAGGGGGATTTAGGGGGATTTAGGCAGCACTGTTCGGTTTGGTTTTTGCAAAGTAATGGTGATCGTTAAACGTCGTTCAGCTATGCATAGATTTGCTCATGTAGTTATTGGCGGGAAGATTACTTCCCCCTCACCCTAACCCTCTCCCCCATTGGGGGAGAGGGGAAAAGTGGTACCGGCTTAATAAGTTATGGTTATTTAACCTGGCAAAATCACCTGCTCCCTCTCCCCACGCTTTGGGGGGAGAAGGCTGGGGTGAGGGGGGTGGAATCTCCCCAGGCAATTTCCTAACCGGACGCTGTGGTGATTTAGGGGGATTTATAAACCATCCATGGGAAGGAATTTTTGGAAAAAACTCTCAATGAGCACGGCGAGGCGGATGGAGCATTGATCCGGCGGCTGGCCGGCCGGTACGGTGCGGCTCAGGTCAGGCGGAATAGGGTCACTTCCGGCCGGGCATTCAGGCGTATGGGGGTGAAGGTGGTACCGATGCCGCGACTTACGTAGAGATGGGAGTCTTGCAGCCGGTAGAGCCCCTCGGGGTAGGGGGTCAGCAGGTGGGCCAGGCTGAGATTCAGGCCCGGCAGGGCGAGGGTGATCTGGCCCCCATGATAGTGGCCCGACAGGGTGAGGGGCACCCCGTGAGCCGCGGCCAGGGGGAAAATCTCCGGGCGATGCGAGAGCAGGATCGTCGGGATGGTGGCATCGAGCCCCCGCAAGGCGCCGGTCAAATCGGGAGAGCCGGACCGGAGGTCATCAATGCCGGCCACCGCCAATGGCCCCTCCCCGGTCTGAATAAGCCGGTGGGCGTTGAGCAGGAACGTGATCCGGTGCTGCCGGAAAATTGCCAGGATGTCTTTCTGCCGCCCATACCAGCGTTCATGATTACCCATGGTTGCGAAAGTGCCGTACCGGGCCCGGACCCGGGCCATCTCCTCCACACACCCGGGGAGAAACTTCATGGAGTTCGAAATGTAATCTCCGGTGAGGACAAACAGATCGGGCTTGAGGGCGGCGACCTGATCGGCATACCGGCGGATCTCGGCCCGGGTCATGTAGACCCCGGCATGGATGTCGGTGAGGTGGACCACCCGCAAAGCGCGGCCGAAGGGCAAGGCAAGCTCCCGGACCTCATAGGCCTTGCTGCCATAGGCCGCCCCGTATCCGGAGAGCAGAAAGGGGCGCCGCGGCCAGCCCGGTCACTCCGGCGGCCAGGAAACGGCGGCGCTGGAGATCCACGGGCACGGCGGCTTTTTGGCGGTCCAGGCCGCGGCTGCAGAAAACCACGAGCCTCCCCAATCCCCCCAGCAACTGGGCCAGGCCGAGGAGCAGGGCCGAGAAGATCGACCCGAAGGTCCACACCGCGGGGAAATAGAACAGGATGACATCGGCCACCTGCCGGCGGGTCCACCCAGGGGATCGGTCTGGACATGATGATCGTGTTCATGGCAAAGAGGGCGGCGATGGTAAGGCCCACCGCGCCGATAAGCAAGGATTTACTCAGGGTGGAACGCCGGGAGGACCTGATGACCTGCCCGATGCGGAGGAAGAGGTAAAATTGGGCGAGGATCGCCACGGTGGAGATAATCAGGCGCAGCTGACCAAAATGCACTCCGGATCTCATGATTTTATTATCTCAGGGTGATGGCTTTCTCAGGACAGATTTCCTGGCAGCAGAAGCAGGTGATGCAGGCCTCGGGGTCCACCTGGGGCAGATTGTCACACATGGACAGGGCCGACACCGGGCATTGCTCGATGCAGGTGCCGCAGCCGGTGCACCAATCGGGATTGGCCTGGGGGCGTACCAGGGTGCGGCCGTGGATGAGGGCCTGGATGGTCTCGTTGTGAAAGATCGCTTCACCGCTTAAGGGCGGCAACTTAAAATCGGGCAGCGGCTTCAACTCGCCAATGACTTCGATCTGACCCAGGTCATAGTCCCCCAGGCCCGCTTCCCTGGCCAGGCGCAGGAAGGGCAGCCGCCCCGGTTCACAACCCATCATCGTGGCCATGACCGCGTCCAGGGCCACCGCATTGTCGGAGGCCAGGATCAGGCCGATGTCCCGCAGGTCGGGGGAAGCCGGGCCATTGCCCTCCATGCCGACTATGGCGTCCACCAGGAAAAAGTCGGGGACCCGGAGCCGGAACACCTCGACGATCACCTGATGGAAGCGTTCGGGGTTGCCCGCCGCCTTGTGCAGCATGGCCTTTTGGGCTCCGGGCAGAAAGCCGTAACTGTTTTTGATGGCCCCGGTCATGACGGTCAAGCCATGAGTCTTGAATTTCGGCAGGCTGATGATGATATCGGCCTCCCGGACAATCCGGGACAGGCTCACTGTGGGCATGAAATCCGGATTGAAATCGACCTGGAGGGCATGGTCGCCGATGTTTTGGTAATACCCCTTGGCTGCTTCCATCAGGCCGGTCTTTTCAAAGCTGGCCTCGTTGGCTCCGTAATCAAACAGACCGGGGTTGTCGCCGACGACAATGGCGGCGGGCCCCAGGGTTTCCACCTTGTCCACCACGGCGCGCAGCACCGCCGGATGGGTGACGATGCCCTCTGTGGCTGCCGAGATCCGCAGCACATTGGGTTTGATCAACACGGTTTTCCCGCGGATGTCCAGGGGGAAGAGTTCGAAGGCCCGGTCGACTGCCGGACGGACATTCTCATAGGCAGCAGGATGGATCATGACTCTTGACATAGTCTCACTCTCAGAGCATTCGTTTTGACGTACCCCATGATTATAACATGCCGGTCCCGGCAGAGCAGGAAGCAAAAGCTCCTAGGGTCTCGTCGAGAAAAGTGCCAAAATCTCGAGCCCTCCGAATGGCAAGGGCCAGGGTTGATGAACCCCTGGGGGCCGGCCCCCGGCCGCACATTTTCAACAGGGCCAAATGGTGGTGGGGATGATTTCGCCGGTCGACGCGAGTCGGAGCGCCAAATGATTGTCTCCGGATTAATCGTGAAACCTGAGATGAAAATCAGGCTTTCTGAGGGAAGAATCGGCGAATCTCCCTATTGAATCAGGCAATCTCATCGTATTGAATAGGATCCTATCGGTTAATTCAAAGTTTTCACAAAGGAACGCCATGAGCATCAAGGTCCTGATTGCCGACGATCACCAGATCATTCGAGAAGGGCTCCGCGTCATGCTGGAAAAGGAGCCGGATATTAAAATCGTGGGAGAAGCCGAGGATGGGCGCATGGCGGAGCGCCTGGCCCGGGAGCTGCTCCCTGATGTGATCATCATGGATGTGGGGATGCCCGATTTAAACGGCATCGAGGCCACCCGGCAAATTACCGCCACATCGAGCGGGATAAAGATTATTGCTCTGTCCATGCATGACGATCGGCGTTTTGTGTTAAACATGCTTGAGGCGGGGGCGGCGGGTTATATCCTCAAGGATGATGCTTTTAAGAGCCTGTCCAAGGCGATCCGCATGGTGGTGATCAATAAGGCTTATTTCAGCCATAAGCTGGCCGACCTTGCCGAGACCAAGGGTTTTACCGGTCCTTCCCGCCTGAAATCGATGGACAGCTCGTCACTTTCTGGCAGAGAAAGGGAGGTCCTCCAATTGGTCTCCGAAGGCAAGACCTCCAACCAGATAGCGGAAGACCTGCACATCAGTGCCAAGACCGTGGAAACTCACCGTCAACAGGTTATGCTCAAATTAAATATCAAAAACGTAGCGGAGCTGACCAAATATGCCGTCCGGGAAGGCTTGACCTTGCTCTAACTTCTTCTCACCGTCTCATCCTTCGCGATAATCCAGACGGATCGGTTTCAGTGGCGGGCAAAGAGTGGATGAGCCTCGGGGCATCCTCCTCAGCCTCCCGCACAGAAACTTGCCGGGACCCCCCGGCCTGGCGCTCCGTCCAGCCTGACGTGCATATTCATTGGTTTTGACTGCACCTGCACATTGTCGCCAACTCCCGAAATAATCCACCCAGTTGAAACGGCCCGGAGCCGGGCGTGAGCCTGGAATCGCCGGGGATAGCGCTTCGCCTTCATAAGAGAGCCTCGCGGGGGAGTCGCCGCCAGGGGGGACTTGACCGGCAGAATGTTTATCGTATAATAAACGATTACCATAAGGTTGGGCGCCCGGGGAGTCGGCCGGTTGGGGGAGCGGGGGAGCCGGGAGGGATTGGGGTGAATATTTCAGAAAAAACATTGACAATCTTGCCACGGCCTCATACACTTATAAAGTTAAAATTTGGGCAGTTCTGGCCTAGGCATTTGGGGCGCGACGCTGGCGTAGCTCAATGGTAGAGCACCTGATTTGTAATCAGGGGGTTGCGGGTTCGAGTCCCATCGCCAGCTCCAGGGAGGCGTAATTTTTTATACCGGAGGGGTACCCGAGTGGCCAAAGGGGACGGGCTGTAAACCCGTTGGCGTAGCCTACGGAGGTTCGAATCCTCCCCTCTCCACCATTTCACTTCTCAGGATCGCGGGAATAGCTCAATGGCCAGAGCGTCAGCCTTCCAAGCTGAGGGTTGCGGGTTCGAGTCCCGTTTCCCGCTCCATCCGTTGGGCCCACGTAGCTCAGTTGGTAGAGCGCATCCTTGGTAAGGATGAGGTTCACCGGTTCGATCCCGGTCGTGGGCTCCATATAGTGTAATGAGTAAATCTCGCTGTTAACTGCGGGCGATTGACAAAAGAGGGAGATTCCCGTTTCCTGAAGCCGGGTTTTTGGTTTTTTTGCAGGTAGAGGTTAATCAAGTTTCGGAGATGTGACATGGCCAAAAAGAAATTTGAGCGCAAGAAGCCGCACGTGAATGTTGGGACGATCGGTCATATCGATCATGGCAAGACGACCTTGACCGCGGCCATCACCAAGCATTTGGCCAAGAAGGGATGGGCATCCTATGTTCCCTTTGACCAGATCGACAAGGCGCCGGAAGAAAAAGAGCGGGGCATCACCATCGCTATAGCCCACGTGGAGTACGAGACCGCCAAGCGGCATTACGCCCACGTGGACTGCCCGGGTCACGCCGACTATATCAAGAACATGATCACCGGGGCGGCCCAGATGGACGGGGCGATCCTGGTGGTGGGTGCGGACGACGGCCCCATGCCCCAGACCCGGGAGCACATCCTGCTGGCCCGTCAGGTGGGCGTGCCCTTCATCGTGGTCTTCCTGAACAAGGTCGACCTGGTGGACGACCCGGAGCTCATCGAGCTGGTGGAGCTGGAGCTGCGGGAGCTGCTCTCCAAGTACGATTTTCCCGGGGACGACATTCCCATCATCCGGGGCAGCGCCTTGAAGGCCCTGGAGTCGGACGATGTCAACGCCGAGGCAGTGAAGCCGATTTTCGAGCTGATGGACGCCCTCGATTCCTACATTCCGGAGCCGGTGCGGGACGTGGACAAGCCGTTTTTGATGCCCATCGAAGACGTGTTCACGATTTCGGGCCGGGGCACGGTAGTGACGGGCCGCTGCGAGCGGGGCCAGATCAAGGTGGGCGAGGAAGTGGAGATCGTCGGTTTCGCCCCTACCCAGAAGACGGTGTGCACCGGGGTGGAGATGTTCCGGAAGACGTTGGACTACGGCCAGGCCGGTGACAACGTGGGGCTGTTGCTCCGGGGCATCAAGAAAGACGAAGTGGAGCGGGGCCAGGTGGTGGCCAAGCCGGGGTCGATCACGCCCCACACCGGTTCAAGGCCGAGGTGTACGTCCTGAACAAGGAAGAAGGCGGGCGGCACACGCCGTTCTTCACGGGCTACCGGCCGCAATTTTACCTGCGCACCACGGACGTCACCGGGGTGGCGACGCTGCCCGAGGGCGTGGAGATGGTGATGCCCGGAGACAACGTGGCCATGGAAGTGACTTTGATCACCCCGGTGGCCCTGGAAAAAGAACTCCGTTTCGCCATCCGGGAAGGCGGCCGCACCGTGGGCGCCGGCGTGGTGAGCGAGATTGTGGAATAGTTGAGGGGATAATAAGGTTGGGTGGGCGGGGACGCCCGCCTGGCCGCGGGGACGCCCGCCCCACACGGAACGCCCGCCCCATGGCACCCACGCCCGGCGGCGGGCTTGAGAAAGTCTGGGATATATTATGAGAGACATTGTTACCTTGGCTTGTACCGAGTGCAAGCGCCGGAACTACACGACCACCAAGAATAAACGGCGGACGACGGACCGGCTTGCCTTTAAAAAGTTTTGTGCATTTTGTCGGACTCACACCCTCCATCGAGAGAGCAAGTAGAGGGAAAAAACAGGCCAGTAGCTCCAACGGCTAGAGCGCCGGTCTCCAAAACCGGATGTTGTGGGTTCGAATCCCTCCTGGCCTGCCAGATATGATGTAAGACATGGGACCAAGGGGTCGGTTGGTGAGTATCCGCCATTTAGCCGCGTACGCAGATTCTCTCCTTGAATTCCCTTAATCGAGGTGCTTCAAGGTTACATCAGAAGGAGCCTGGATATGACCTTGCCCTGGGCGCAGGTGCCTGGCGTCGGAGGGGTTGGGTTTTTCCGTGTCAGGGGAGCAGTTAGGGTGAAACCAGCATGAAAAAGACCAAGACGAAGCCCAAATCGAACCTGAAGGAAGCCGGCGGCGACGCTTCCCGGGGGCAGGTGGTCAAGATCAAGGCCGGCAAAGCGCGCCCCGGGTGGTTTACCCGGGTGGCGCCGGTCAAGTTGTACTGGACGCAGAGCAAGGATTTCCTGTCGGAAGCGATCCAGGAGCTGAAGAAGGTCACCTGGCCCAACCGCAAGGAGACCCTGGGCACCACGGGAGTGGTTCTGATCCTGGTGTTCTTTATCGGGGCATATCTGGGACTGGTGGATTTCCTCCTGTCCCATTTCGTGCGCTATTTCATCCACTGAGGCAAGAAGGTAATACCGTGTCCAAAAAGTGGTACATCATTCATACCTACTCCGGCTTCGAGCAGAAGGTCAAGAACGCCATTATGGAGCGGGCCCGGTCCCATGGCCTGGAAGACTTGGTGGAGCAGGTCCTGGTCCCCACGGAGACGGTGGAAGAGATGGTCAAAGGGGAGCGCAAACTCTCCTCCCGAAAATTTTATCCGGGGTACATCCTGGTGCAGATGGAGATGACTGACGAAACCTGGCACCTGGTGAAAGACACCCCCAAGGTGACGGGCTTCATCGGGAGCAAAGAAGAGCCGGTAGCCATTCCCGAAGAAGATGCGCAGAAGATCATCGCCCAGATGCAGGAAGGGGTACTGCGGCCCAAACCCAAGATCAAGTTCGAGACCGGCGACAAGGTCCAGGTGACGGACGGCCCCTTTACTAATTTTACCGGGGTGGTGGACGAAGTGCGGCCCGACCGGGGCCGGTTGCGGGTAATGATCAGCGTCTTCGGGCGGCCGACGCCGGTGGAGCTGGAGTTCACGCAGTTAGAAAAAATTTAAGCCTTGCCTTGGGGTCTTGGCGCCTGGGCGTGAGGTGTTTCACGCCAAGACGCAAAGGCGCAAAGTAAAAGAAGGAAATAATCATGGCAAAAAAAGTTATCGCCCAGATCAAATTGCAGATTCCCGCGGGGCAAGCCAACCCGTCGCCGCCCATCGGCCCGGCCTTGGGCCAGCATGGGGTCAACATCATGGAATTCTGCAAGAGTTATAACGCCAAGACCGCGGGCCAGGAAGGGACCATCATTCCGGTGCTGATCACGGTCTTTGCCGACCGCTCCTTCACGTTTGTGACCAAGACGCCGCCGGCCTCGGTTTTGCTCAAGCAGATGGCCCAGGTGGCCAAGGGCGCCAAGGAGGCCAGCCGGGAGAAGGTGGGGCAGATCACCCGGACCCAGCTGGAGGAAATCGCCCGGCAGAAGATGACCGACCTGAACACCACCAACCTGGAAATGGCCATGCACAGTATTGCCGGGACCGCCCGGAGCATGGGCATCGAGGTCGTTGATTAGCAGCAGGCAGGAAGCAGTGAGCAGTGAACAGGATAACCTCTTACAACTGACCACTGGGATATTGAATATATAGGGAGAGTGATACCGATGGCCAAACATGGCAAAAGATATCGGGAGGTCACCGCCAAGGTGGACCGCAATCAGCGCTATCTCTTCCAGGACGCCGTCAACCTTGCCTTGGAGGCCGCCTCCGCCAAGTTTGACGAAACCGCGGAGATCGCGGTGGCCCTGGGAGTAAACCCCCGGCACGCCGACCAGATGGTCCGGGGGGCGGTAGTCCTGCCCCACGGGACGGGAAGAACGGTGCGGGTCCTGGTATTCGCTAAGGGAGAGAAGGAAAAAGAGGCGATGGACGCGGGCGCCGACCACGTGGGAGCCGAAGACCTCATCGAGCGCATTAAGGGTGGCTGGATGGAATTTGACAAGGCCGTGGCCACTCCGGACCTCATGGGCGCGGTGGGGAAGATCGGGAAAATTTTGGGCCCCCGGGGCCTGATGCCCAATGTCAAGGTGGGAACCGTTACCTTTGAGGTGGCCAAGGCCGTGAATGATCTCAAAGGCGGCAAGGTGGAATTTCGGGTGGACCGGGCCGGAGTGGTGCATGCCCCCATGGGCAAGGTCTCCTTCGGGGCCGAGAAACTCCTGCAAAACCTGGCGGCCTTCATCGACACCCTGGTGCGGCTGAAGCCCACCACCAGCAAAGGGACGTACATGAAGGGAATCCATCTGAGCACCACCATGGGGCCGGGAATTCCGGTGGACACCAGCGATGTCAAGAACCTGGTGCGCCTGCTGTAAAGGAGAAAGAGGGTGCGTAAGCAAGAGAAAGCCGAAATAGTCCAGGCAATCCAGGAGAAGGTGGCGAAGTCGCAGATCGGCATCCTGACGGATTTCAAGGGACTGAAGGTAGAGGATATGACCAGGCTCCGGCGGCAGCTGCAGGAATCCGACGCCGAGCTTACGGTGGTGAAGAACACCCTGCTGCGTCGCGCCGGGGCGGATGATTCACCTCTGGCGCCCTTGATCAGCCATGCCACCGGGCCCAACGCCCTGACCTTGGGGTATGCCGACCCGGTGACGGTGACCAAGGTGCTCATCAAGTTTGCCAAGGAGAAACCGCAGTTGGTGATCAAGGCGGGGGCCCTGGGGGGCCAGGCCTTGACCCTCAACGACCTGGAGGCCCTGAGCAAACTCCCGGCCCGGGAAGTGCTGCTGGCTCAGTTGTTGGGAGTGTTGCAGGGCGTACCCCAGGGTCTGGTCACGGTTTTGGCCGGGGTGATCCGGAACCTGCTCAACGTGCTGGTGGCCTTGAAGGACAAGAAGGGCGAGTCCGAGCCGGCGGCGGTTGAAGCTGTGGCGGAGACGGCAGCCCCCGAGGCTGAGGCGGCCCCGGAGGCTGAGGTGGCGCCCCCGGCGGAAGCGGCTCCCGAAACGGCGACGGCGGCAGCAGAAAGCGAGGCTCCCGAGGCCGAGGCGGCGGCGCCGGCCGAGAAGCCGGAGAGCGGCGAGTAAGAGGCATCATTTAAGCAGAAGGCTACGGCGAAACGCGCAGCCGAAATCATAGCAACATCTGGGACACTATTTGCTCGAGGACTAAGGAGGAACGTAAGATGAGTATTTCCCGTGCTGAGGTAGTTGACTACCTGGCTAACATGACGGTGCTTGAACTTTCCACGCTCATCAAGGAGCTGGAAGAGAAGTTTGGGGTGTCGGCGGCCGCGCCGGTGGCAATGATGGCGGCAGGCCCCATGGCGGCGGAGGCGGCTCCGGCGGCGGAAGAGCAGACCGAATTCGACGTGGTCCTGACGGTTTGCGGCCCCAACAAGATCCAGGTGATCAAAGAAGTCCGGGCCGTTACCAATCTGGGCCTGAAAGAGGCCAAAGAGGCGGTGGAGAATGTGCCCACCACCCTGAAAGAAGCAGTTACCAAGGCGGAAGCCGAAGAAATCAAGAAGAAAGTGGAAGCCCAGGGAGCAACCGTCGAAATCAAGTAGGACCTGCTGGTAGCATTTGGGGTCGGGTTTTGCGGGCGAAAAGGTTAAAAGGTCCAAAGGCTGAAAGGTTTGGTTATTTTTTCCTTTTCTCCCCCTTTGCCCTTTTGCCTTTCCTCCCCTACACCGCCAGAGAATGGGAATTATCCGTTGCAAACTGAGCAGTCCCCAAGACTCAGGCCATACCTTTAAGGAGTATTCATGGCCAACGCACTATCGCCTTTAAGGGTGTACCGCAAAAATTTCGGCAAGATCGAGCGGGTGGTGGACATTTCTAATCTCATCGAGATGCAGAAAGAGTCCTACCATCGTTTCTTGCAAAAAGATCTGGAACCGGGAGCGCGCTCGGACTTCGGCCTCCAGGGGGTATTCAAAAGCGTCTTTCCCATTAGGGATTTTTCCGGCGTGTGCTCCCTGGAGTTCGTGGAGTACGGTCTGGGAGATCCCAAGTATGACGTGGACGAATGCCAGCAGCGGGGCATGACGTTTGAAGTGCCCATGAAGATACGGGTGCGCCTGGTGGTTCACGATCTGGGCCCGGACTCCAAAGCCCAGACCATCCGGGACATCAAGGAGCAGGAGATCTATTTCGGCACCCTGCCGATGATGACTGAGCACGGCACCTTCATTATCAATGGTACCGAGCGGGTGGTGGTGAGCCAGTTGCACCGCTCCCCGGGTCTGTTCATCGACCATGACAAGGCCAAGATTCACTCCAGCGGTAAAATCATTTACTCGGCGCGGTTGATTCCGCTCCGGGGGTCCTGGATCGACTTCGAGTTCGATCCCAAGGACATCCTGTACGTGCGTATCGACCGGCGGCGGAAGTTTCCCGCCACCATCCTCCTGAAAGCCCTGGGGTACACGACGGAAGAGCTGCTCAATTTCTTCTACAAGACCCAGCGGGTGTATCTTGAGGGCGAGACCATCCAGCAGGCCTTCGCGCCGGAGTTGATGGTGGACAAGACCACGACCACCGACGTTCTCGATCCCAAGAGCGGCGATGTCCTGATCAAGAAGGGCAAGCGCCTGACCCCGGTGTTGATTCAAAAGATGAGACGGGCCGGGGTAGAGACGGTCACGGGGCTCCCCGCCGACCTGGTGGGCCGGGTGGTGGCCCATGACATCCTGGACCCGGAAAACGGCGAAGTTCTGGCCCAGTGCAACGAAATGCTGGCCGAAGACAAGATCGCCCTGCTGCAGGAGAAGGGCATCAAGGAACTCGACCTGCTCTTCATCGACGGAGTCAACGTCAGCGCCTGTCTCCGGAACACCCTGGTGGCGGACAAGAGCGCCACCGTCAAAGAGGCCATCCTGGAGATTTACCGGCGCCTGCGGCCCAGCAATCGCCCCAACGACGAAGTGGCCACGACGTTCTTCCAGAATCTCTTTTTCAACCCGGAATATTACGACCTGTCCCCGGTGGGCCGGCTCAAGTTGGACCTGAAACTCAGGCCCAATGAGGCGGAACGCCTGCCGTTGACCAAGACCACCCTGGACAAAGAAGACATCCTCCTGGCGGTCAAAGAGCTCATCACCCAGAAGGACCGGGAAGGCCCCGTGGACGACATCGACCACCTGGGCAACCGCCGGGTCCGGGCCGTGGGCGAGCTTTTGGAGAACCAGTTCCGGGTGGGGCTGGTCAGGATGGAGCGGGCCATCAAGGAACGCATGGCCATCCAGGACCTGGACACCCTGATGCCGCACGACCTGGTGAACGCCAAGCCGGTGCAGGCGGTGATCAAGGAGTTTTTCGGCACCTCCCAACTGTCCCAGTTCATGGATCAGACCAACCCGCTCTCCGAAATCACCCACAAGCGGCGCCTGTCCGCATTGGGACCCGGAGGGTTGACCCGGGAACGGGCCGGGTTCGAGGTCCGGGACGTACACCCTACCCATTACGGCCGCATCTGTCCCATTGAGACCCCGGAAGGTCCCAACATCGGGCTCATCGTGTCGCTTTCCACCTTTGCCCGGGTCAACGAGTTGGGGTTCATCGAAACCCCCTACCGGGTGGTGGAAAAGGTAGAGAAAAAGAGCGGCAAGGTGGAAACCCGGGTCACTAAGAAGATCAAGTACCTGAGCGCCCTGCAGGAAGGTGACAAGGTCATCGCCCAGGCCAACGCCCTTCTTGATAGCAAAGGGCGGTTCCTGGCGGATATGATCGAAGCCCGGAAATGGGGGGAATTTATCATTGCCCACCCCAAAGATATTGAATACATGGACGTGTCCCCCAACCAACTGGTGAGCGTGGCCGCGTCGCTGATCCCCTTCCTGGAGCACGACGACGCCAACCGGGCCCTGATGGGCTCCAACATGCAGCGCCAGGCGGTGCCGCTGTTGACCAGCAGTTCGCCCCTGGTGGGAACGGGCATGGAAGGTGTAGTGGCCCGGGATTCTGGGGTCACGGTGACGGCCCGGCGCCGGGGTACCGTGGAGGACGTGGATTCCACCCGCATCGTCATTCGGGCCGAGTCCGTCCAGGGCGGCAACGGCTCGCCGGTGGACATCTACAAGCTGACGAAATTCCAGCGCACCAACCAGAACACCTGTTTCAACCAGCGCCCCATCGTGACGCCGGGAGACACGGTGGAGAAAGGGCAGATCATCGCCGACGGCCCGGCTACGGCCATGGGCGAACTGGCCCTGGGCAAGAACGTCATGGTGGCCTTCATGCCCTGGGGCGGCTACAACTTTGAAGACTCGATCCTGGTGAGCGAACGCCTGATTAAAGACGACGTCTTTACCTCCATCCACATCGAAGAGTTCGAGGTGATGGCCCGGGATACCAAGCTGGGGAAAGAAGAAATCACCCGGGATATCCCCAACGTCGGGGAAGACGCCCTGGGCAACCTGGACGATTCCGGCATCATCTGGCTGGGTTCGGAAGTGCGCCCCGGGGACATCCTGGTGGGCAAGATCACCCCGAAAGGGGAGACGCAGCTTACTCCGGAAGAGAAACTGCTCCGGGCCATTTTCGGCGAGAAGGCCGGAGACGTCAAGGACACCTCGCTCCGGGTCCCCCCGGGGATCGAAGGTGTGGTGATCGACGCGAGGGTCTTTTCCCGGAAGGGCGTGGAAAAAGACGACCGCAGCCGCTCCATTGAAGACGAAGCGGTGGCCAAGCTCCAGAAGGACCAGGGAGACGAGATCGCCATCATCACCCAGACCTACCGCCAGAAGCTGAAAGACCTGGTGGTGGGACATAAGGTGTCCGACAACATGGACGACGAGCGGACCGGCAACACCTTCCTGCATGCGGGAGAGCCGGTGCCGGCGGACCTGGTGAAGCGTCACAACCTGGAGTTCTGGCGGCACGTGTCTTTCGAGGAACCGGGGATCGAAGACCAGCTGGACCAGCTCCTGGATAAATACCAGGAACAGCTCCACATCGTCAACATGGTGTTCGAAGCCAAGCTGGGCCGGCTCCGGAAAGTGGACGAACTGCCCCCCGGGGTGATCAAAAAGGTCAAGGTGTTCGTGGCCATGAAGCGCAAGCTGGCCGTGGGCGACAAGATGGCCGGGCGCCACGGCAACAAAGGGGTGGTGTCCCGCCTCATGCCGGAAGAAGACATGCCCTATTTTGGCGACGGCACGCCGGTGGACATCGTCCTCAACCCCCTGGGGGTCCCTTCCCGCATGAACGTGGGGCAGGTGTTGGAAACCCACATGGGTTGGGCTTCCCATATCCTGGGCCAGCGCATCGGAGAGATGATCGACAAGTTCTACAGCCTGGAATCCATCCAGACGCGGCTGAAGCGGATCCTCAATCCGGATGAACTTCTGGCCGCGGAGATTGATTCCCTGACTTACGAGGAACTCCGGGATATCTGGCAAAAACACTACCATGACGGGATTCACATGGCCTCCCCGGTCTTTGACGGGGTGAACGAAGATGAGGTCCAGGCCTACCTGGCGGAGGCCGGGCTGCCCACTGGCGGCCAGGCGCGCCTCCGTGACGGGCGCAGCGGTGAGGAGTTCGACCGTGACGTGACCGTGGGGGTGATGTACATGATGAAACTGCATCACCTGGTGGCCGACAAGATCCATGCCCGGTCCATCGGCCCCTACTCCCTGGTGACCCAGCAGCCTTTGGGCGGCAAGGCCCAGTTCGGCGGGCAGCGCCTGGGGGAAATGGAAGTCTGGGCCCTGGAAGCTTATGGCGCGGCCTATACCCTGCAGGAATTCCTGACGGTGAAATCGGACGACGTGGCCGGCCGGACCCGCATGTACGAAAAGATTTTCAAAGGCGAGTACGATTTGGAAGCGGGGCTGCCGGAATCTTTTAACGTCCTGGTGCGGGAGCTCAAGAGCCTGGCGCTCAATGTGGAACTCCTGAAAAAGGACAAGGACAAGTCCTGAGGACCTGCCTTATATGGAAAAAATGCGCGAAGTTGCTTTAGAAGATTTGAACAGCCTGTTCGCCCGGCCGGAAGACCCTATTGCCATCACGGCGGTGCGGTTGTCGTTAGCGGCTCCACAAATGATTCGCGACTGGTCTTTCGGCGAGGTAAAAAAGCCGGAGACCATCAACTACCGGACCTTCAAACCGGAACGGGACGGCCTGTTCTGCGCCAAGATTTTCGGACCGGCCAAGGATTACGAATGTAACTGCGGCAAATACAAACGTATGAAGCACCGGGGGATCACCTGCGAAAAGTGCGGCGTCGAGGTGATCCAGTCCAAGGTGCGGCGGGAACGGATGGGCCACATCGAACTGGCCTGCCCGGTAGTGCACATCTGGTTTTTGAAGAGCCTGCCCAGCAAGATCGGCAACCTCCTGGACCTGACCCTCAAAGAGCTGGAGAAGATCCTCTATTTCGAGGCGTACGTGGTCGTGGACGGGGGTGACACCGATCTGACCAAGGGCCTGCTCCTGAGTGAGGAAAAATACCGCCAGTGCCGGGAAGAATTCGGCAGCCGGTTCAAGGCGGGCATGGGAGCCGAGGCCATCCGGGAGATGTTGAAGGTCGTGGAACTGGAGCCCCTGTCCCAGAAAGTGCGCGCCGAAATGCTCAAGACCGGCTCCGACGCCAAGCTCAAAAAGCTGGGCAAACGGCTCAAGATCATCGACGCCTTCAGGGAGTCCGGCCAGCGGCCCGAGTGGATGGTCATGGAAGTGATTCCGGTGCTGCCTCCGGACCTGAGGCCCCTGGTACACCTGGACGGCGGCCGGTTCGCGACCAGCGACCTGAACGACCTCTACCGCCGGGTGATCAACCGGAACAACCGGTTAAAGCGGCTCCTGGAGCTCAACGCCCCGGACATCATCATTCGGAACGAAAAGCGCATGCTGCAAGAGGCGGTGGACGTCCTGTTCGAGAACGGCCGCCGGGGCCGCACCATCACCGGCCCCAACAAGCGGGCCCTCAAATCGCTTTCGGACATGCTCAAGGGCAAGCAGGGTCGCTTCCGGCAGAACCTGTTGGGCAAACGCGTGGATTACTCCGGGCGTTCGGTGATTGTCATCGGGCCGGAACTGCGCCTGCACCAGTGCGGCCTGCCCAAGCAGATGGCCCTGGAGCTCTTCAAGCCGTTCATCTTTCACAAGCTGGTGGCCAAGGGCTACGCCACCACCATCAAGGTGGCCAAGCGCCTGGTGGACCGGGAGACCCCGGAGGTCTGGGACATCCTGGACGAAGTGGTCAGGGAGCACCCGGTGATGCTCAACCGGGCCCCCACCCTGCACCGGCTGGGAATCCAGGCCTTTGAACCGCTGCTCATCGAGGGCAAGGCTATCCAGTTGCACCCCCTGGTCTGCACCGCGTTCAACGCCGACTTTGACGGCGACCAGATGGCGGTGCACGTGCCGCTGTCCATCGAAGCCCAGATCGAGGCCCGGGCCCTGATGATGTCGACCAACAACATCCTCTCCCCGGCCAACGGCGACCCCATCATCATCCCCACCCAGGACATCGTGCTGGGGCTCTACTACCTCACCCGGGAACGGCCCTTCGCCAGAGGCGAGCGGGTGGACATCAATGGCAAAAAACCCCTGCCCTACGCTTCTCCTGAGGAGGTACGGGTGGCCTACGACCAGGGCGCGGTTCACCTCCAGGCCCGGATCCCGGTGCGGATCGACGGCAAGATTTATAACACCACGGTGGGCCGGGTGATCCTCCGGGAGATTCTCCCCGAGGGGCTCCCCTTTGACCTGATCAACGGCACCATGACCAAGAAGGAGATCCGCAAGCTCGTCTCGGTGGGCTACCGCACCTGCGGCATCAAGCAGACGGTCATCTTTGCGGACCAACTGAAGAATTTGGGGTACAAGTACGCCACCCAGGCGGGCATCTCCATCTGTATCCAGGACATGGTCATCCCCAGCCGCAAACCGGAAATCCTGGGCCTGTCCCAATCAGAAGTGAGCCAGGTGGAGGAACAGTACCAGGAAGGTCTGATCACCGAGGGTGAAAAATACAACAAGGTAGTGGACATCTGGGCCAAAGCCACCGACGAGATCGCCGCGGAGATGATGGCGGAAATGGCCCGGGAGGTAATCTCGGTGGAGGAGCCCGACCCGGATAAACCGGGTGAGACGATCGTCCGCCAGGAAGAGGTGGCCTCCTTCAACCCGGTGTTCATGATGGCCGACTCCGGCGCCCGGGGCAGCAAGGACCAGATGCGGCAGCTGGCCGGCATGCGGGGCCTGATGGCCAAGCCCTCGGGTGAAATCATCGAGACCCCCATCACCGCCAATTTCCGGGAAGGCCTGACGGTGTTGCAGTACTTCATATCGACGCACGGGGCCCGGAAAGGTCTGGCGGACACGGCGTTGAAGACCGCTAACTCCGGTTACCTGACCCGGCGGCTGGTGGACGTGGCCCAGGATGCGGTGATCACCGAGGACGACTGCGGCACCATCGACGGCATCTATGTCAAGCCCCTGGTTGAGGGCGGCGAGATCATCGAGCGGGTGGGTGACCGGGTCCTGGGCCGGGTGGCCCTGGATGACATCATCGACCCCCACACCGGGGAAATTCTGGTGGCGGCCAACGAGGAGATCGACGAGGACGCCTCCCGGCGCATCGAAGACTCGGGGCTGGGCCAGGACGAGAAGAAGGGCGTGCAGATCCGCTCGGTGCTGACCTGCCAGACGCGGCGGGGGGTGTGCGCCAAGTGCTATGGCCGGGACCTGGGACACGGCACCACAGTGTCCATGGGTGAGGCCATCGGCATCCTGGCGGCCCAGAGCATCGGCGAGCCCGGCACCCAGCTGACCATGCGGACCTTCCACATCGGCGGCACGGCTTCCCGGCGGGTGGAACAGAGCGTCCACGTGGCCCGGGGCCGCGGCATCGTCCGCTTTGAAAACTTTGTGGATTCCAAGAAAGAAATTCCTAGTCCCATGAAAGAGGCGGTTGACCGTCACGGCAACCAAGTCAACCTGAGCCGCCTGGCGGAAATGGTGCTCTATACCGACAAGGGGGTCGAGCGGGAACGGTATCCCCTGACCTATGGCGCCCACCTCAATGTCAAGGACGGTGACGAGGTGGCGGCGGGGAAGATCCTGGCGGAATGGGACCCCTTCACCAACGCCATGCTTACGGAAGTGGGCGGGACCATCAAGTTCGGCGACATCATCGAAAATATTTCGGTACAGGAACGGGTGGACCCGGTGACGGGTAAATCCTCCCGCCTCATCGTGGAGAGCAAGGACGCGGAACTGCGCCCCCGCATCTCGGTGAAGAATATCGAAGGCCAGACCGCCAAGATTCCCGGATCGGTGGCCTCAGCGCGGTACTTCATGCCGGTGGGGGCCATCATCATGGTCAGCGAAGGCGAGGAGGTCTTTCCCGGAGACGCCATCGCCAAGATCCCCCGGGAAACCACCAAGACCAAGGATATCACCGGGGGCCTGCCCCGGGTGGCCGAGCTCTTTGAAGTGCGCAAGCCCAAAGAAACCGCCATCATCAGCGAAATTGGCGGGGTGGTGTCCTTCGGCAAGCACATCAAGGGGAAACGGAAGATCGTGGTCACGCCCGAGGTGGGCAAACCCAAGGAATACCTGATCCCCAAGGGGAAACATGTGGCCGTCCAGGAAGGTGATTATGTGCTGGCGGGCAACCCCTTGATGGACGGTTCCCCCAACCCGCATGACATTCTCAACATCAGCGGTTTGAAGGACCTGGCCCGGTACCTGGTGGACGAAGTCCAGGAAGTGTACCGTCTCCAGGGCGTCAAGATCAACGACAAGCACATCGAAGTGATCGTGCGGCAGATGCTGCGGCGCATCAAGGTGGTGACCCCGGGGGACACGGAGTTCCTCATGGGCGAGCAGGTGGAGAAATGGGTCTTCGAAGAGCGGAACGACAAGGCCATGGCGGCGGGCAAACAGCCGGCCACGGGTGAGCCGCTGCTGCTGGGCATCACCAAGGCGTCGCTGACCACCGAGAGCTGGATTTCGGCGGCCTCCTTCCAGGAGACCACCAAGGTGCTGGCGGACGCGGCGGTGGCCGGGAAGATCGATTATCTCAGGGGCCTCAAGGAAAACGTGATTATGGGACGGCTCATTCCGGCGGGTACGGGCCTGGCGCAGTACCGGGACCTGAACATCAAGCTGAGTGAGGAAGAGGAGGCGGCGGCCCTGCCGGCTCCGGAAAGCCTTGAGGTGGAGGTGGAGGCGGAGGCCGCGGTCTCGCCCGAACAATAATAGGTTGACAATCATCGGCGGTTTATAATAAAATAATTAATTTTGGTAGCCTTTTAATCAAGCAGTAGGAAGCGGAGCGCGTATGCCTACGATTAACCAGTTGATTCGCAAAGGCCGGGAGGCGCAAAAGAAGCGGACCCCGTCCCCGGCCCTGCAAAGCTGTCCCCAGAAGCGGGGGGTGTGTGTCAGGGTTTATACCACCACGCCCAAGAAGCCCAATTCGGCCTTGCGCAAGGTGGCCAGGGTGCGCCTCACCAACGGCATCGAAGTGACCACCTACATCCCCGGGGTGGGGCACAACCTGCAGGAGCACTCAGTGGTGCTGATCCGGGGCGGCCGGGTGAAGGATTTGCCCGGGGTGCGCTACCATGTCATCCGGGGCACCCTGGACGCCTCCGGAGTGCAGGATCGCCGGCGGGGACGGTCTAAGTACGGGGCCAAGCGGCCCAAATAAAACGGTTTAGGGTTTTTTGTTTGCGGTAAAGGCGAAAAATTAAGCCGCCGGAGACAGGAACCGAATTAAATTTTGCGTAATCGGGGTTGGCCAGAGGTTTTCTCTTCCGGAAACCGAAAACCACAAACCGAAAACCGAAAAACGAGGATTTAAAGATGCCCAGAAAAGGCGGAGTGGTCAAGCGGCCTGTTACCCCCGACCTGAAATACAATGACGTCCTGGTGAGCCGTTTTATCAACGGCCTGATGGAGCGGGGCAAGAAGAGCACGGCCCAGTGCATCCTTTACAACGCCATGGAGATTGTGGGTCAGCGGGGCAACGACGAGCCCCTGAAGCTCTTTCACCAGGCGGTGGAAAACGTCAAGCCTTTGATCGAAGTGAAATCCCGCCGGGTGGGTGGCGCCACCTATCAGGTTCCCATAGAAGTCCGGGCCGACCGCCGCTTCTCCCTGGCCATTCGTTGGATCATCAAGCACTCCAAGGCCAGGAGCGAGAAATCCATGGATGCTAAACTGGCCGCCGAGCTCTTGGACGCGGCCAACAACCGGGGCACTTCCATTAAGAAACGGGAAGACACGCACAAGATGGCCGAGGCTAACAAGGCCTTTGCTCACTATAGATGGTAAGCATACCGTTTAGGGTTTTTTGTTTGCGGTTTTTGGTGAACAGCCAAGGGCCACTGCAAAGCGAAGAACGAAAAACGAAGAATAAAAAACGAGTGAACTAATTTGTCTCGACAGACCCCGCTGGACCGGGTACGGAATATTGGGTTTATGGCCCACATCGACGCCGGTAAAACCACCACCACGGAGCGTATCCTCTTCTACACGGGAGTGACGCACCGCTTGGGCGAAGTGCACGACGGCCAGGCCACGATGGATTGGATGGTCCAGGAACAGGAACGCGGCATCACCATAACCTCGGCTGCCACCACCTGCTACTGGAAGGACCATCGCATCAACATCATCGACACGCCGGGGCATGTGGACTTTACCGTTGAAGTGGAGCGCAGCCTGCGGGTGCTGGACGGGGTGGTGGCGGTTTTCGATGCGGTGGGCGGGGTGGAACCCCAGTCGGAGACCGTGTGGCGCCAGGCCGACCGCTACGGCGTCCCCCGGCTGGCCTTCATCAATAAGATGGACCGGGTAGGTGCGGACCTGCCCCGGTGCCTGAACATGATGCGGGAGCGCCTCAAGGCCACGCCGGTGCTTTTGCAACTTCCCATCGGGGAAGAAGACAAATTCCAGGGGATGATCGACCTCGTCAACATGAAAGCCTTTTATTATGACAATGTTGGCAAGGGCATGGACTTTGAGGTCAGGGAGATCCCCGAGGCTTACGCCGAGCAGGTGGCCGAGGCCCGCACCGAGATTCTGGAAGTCCTGTCCGAAGTGGATGAGGGCATCATGGAGCGCTACCTGGCCGACGAACCGGTGGAGGACAGCCTGATCAAGTCGGCGCTCCGGCGGGGCACCGTTTCCCTGGAGATCGTGCCGGTATTGTGCGGCTCGGCCTTCAAGAACAAAGGGGTGCAGGCGCTCCTGGACGCGGTGGTGGCCTACCTGCCGTCGCCCCTGGATGTTCCCCCGGTACAAGGGCTGGACCCCAAGGGCAATGTGGTGGAGCGGCCCTGCTCGGATGAGGCGCCTTTGTCGGCGCTGGCCTTCAAGCTTTTGAGCGACCCGTTCATCGGGCACCTGACCTTTCTCCGGGTTTATTCCGGGGTGATGACTGCCGGGTCCAGCGTGCTGAACGCCACCAAGGGGGCCAAAGAGCGCATCGGCCGGATCCTCAAGATGCACGCCAATAAGCGGGAAGAGATCGACACGGCCTACGCCGGGGATATCGTGGCCCTGGTGGGGCTCAAGAATACCACCACCGGCGACACCCTGGCGGATGCCCAGGACCCTGTGGTCCTGGAGACCCTGCACATCCCCCAGCCGGTCATCGACATCGCCATCGAGCCCGCCACCAAGGCGGACCAGGATAAGCTGGGACAGGCGTTGAGCAAGATCGCCGCGGAAGACCCGTCGTTTAGGGTCCACAGCGACACCGAGACCGGCCAGACCATCATTTCGGGGATGGGTGAACTCCACCTGGAGATCATCGTGGACCGCCTGATGCGGGAGTTCAAGGTGGATGCCCGGGTGGGCAAGCCCCAGGTGGCCTATCGGGAAACCATTACCGAAGAGACCAAGGCGGAGGGGAAATTTGTCCGCCAGAGCGGCGGCCGGGGCCAGTACGGGCACGTGGTCCTGATCCTGAAGCCTCTGCCGGCCGGCGACGGCGTCGTCTTTGCCAACAAAATTGTGGGGGGCTCCATCCCCCGGGAATATATCGCCCCGGTGGAAAGAGGCGTGCGGGAGGCCGCGGCCACGGGAATCCTGGGCTACCCCATGGTAGACCTGGAAATCGCCCTGGTAGACGGCTCCTATCACGAAGTGGACTCCTCGGAACGGTCCTTCCTGATTGCCGGTTCCATCGGCTTCAAAGAAGGCGCCAAGCGGGCCAAGCCGGTGCTCCTGGAGCCCATCATGGACCTGGAAGTGGTGGCCCCGGAAGATTTTGTGGGTGAGGTGATGGGTGAATTGAACGCCCGGCGGGGCCGGGTGACGGGCATGGAGAGCCGGGGGTCAACCCAGATCATTCATGGCCAGGTACCTCTGGCCACCATGTTCGGGTACGCCACCACGCTGCGGAGCAGCACCCAGGGGCGGGCCACTTTCACCATGCAGTTCGACCATTACGAACCTGTTTCCGCCTCTTTGGCGGAAGAGATATTAGGCCGGCGCCAAGCCCGGGCATGATCCAGTCTACTTAGGAGGAAGTCCTCATGGCCAAAAAGAAATTTGAGCGCAAGAAGCCGCACGTGAACGTTGGGACGATTGGTCATATCGATCATGGCAAGACGACCTTGACCGCGGCCATCACCAAGCATTTGGCCAAGAAGGGATGGGCATCCTATATTCCCTTTGACCAGATCGACAAGGCGCCGGAAGAAAAAGAGCGGGGCATCACCATCGCTTTAGCCCACGTGGAGTACGAGACCGCCAAGCGGCATTACGCCCACGTGGACTGCCCGGGTCACGCCGACTATATCAAGAACATGATCACCGGGGCGGCCCAGATGGACGGGGCGATCCTGGTTGTGGGTGCGGACGACGGCCCCATGCCCCAGACCCGGGAGCACATCCTGCTGGCCCGTCAGGTGGGCGTGCCCTTCATCGTGGTCTTCCTGAACAAGGTCGACCTGGTGGACGACCCGGAGCTCATCGAGCTGGTGGAGCTGGAGCTGCGGGAACTGCTCTCGAAATACGATTTTCCCGGGGACGACATTCCCATCATCCGGGGCAGCGCCTTGAAGGCCCTGGAGTCGGACGATGTCAACGCCGAGGCAGTGAAGCCGATTTTCGAGCTGATGGACGCCCTCGATTCCTACATTCCGGAGCCGGTGCGGGACGTGGACAAGCCGTTTTTGATGCCCATCGAAGACGTGTTCACGATCAGTGGCCGGGGCACGGTAGTGACGGGCCGCTGCGAGCGGGGCCAGATCAAGGTGGGCGAGGAAGTGGAGATCGTCGGTTTCGCCCCTACCCAGAAGACGGTGTGCACCGGGGTGGAGATGTTCCGGAAGACGTTGGACTACGGCCAGGCCGGTGACAACGTGGGGCTGTTGCTCCGGGGCATCAAGAAAGACGAAGTGGAGCGGGGCCAGGTGGTGGCCAAGCCGGGGTCGATCACGCCCCACACGCGGTTTAAGGCCGAGGTGTACGTCCTGAACAAGGAAGAGGGCGGTCGTCACACGCCGTTCTTCACGGGCTACCGGCCGCAATTTTACCTGCGCACCACGGACGTCACCGGGGTGGCGACGCTGCCCGAGGGCGTGGAGATGGTGATGCCCGGAGACAACGTGGCCATGGAAGTGACTTTGATCACCCCGGTGGCCCTGGAAAAAGAACTCCGTTTCGCCATCCGGGAAGGCGGCCGCACCGTGGGCGCCGGCGTGGTGAGCGAGATTGTGGAATAGTTTTTTTAAGGACCTCAGGCCAGAGGCCTGTGCTACTGTAAAAATTTGGAATAAGGTTAAAACATGATAACGCCCAAGATTCGCATTCGCTTGCGGTCTTACGACTACAAGTTGCTGGACAAATCGGTGCTGGAGATCGTGGAGACGGCCCGGAGCACCGGCGCCCGGGTGGCCGGACCCATACCGCTGCCCACGGAGATCAACAAGTGGACGGTGCTGCGCTCGCCTCACATCGACAAGAAGTCCCGGGAGCAGTTCGAAGTGCGCACCTACAAACGGCTGATGGACATCCTGGAGCCGACCCAGCAGACCATGGACGCCATCAGCAAGTTGGACCTGGCAGCCGGGGTGGACGTCGAGATAAAAGTTTAAAGCAGGGGTCAGGGTTAAGGGATCAGGGGCCGGCGGTTTTTTTAGCCTGGCACTGAGTACCGACAACTGGCTACTGATAACTGGAGAGATACAATGCCTGGGGGCTTAATCGGCAAGAAATTGGGCATGACCCGGATCTTCGATAACGACGGACTGGCAGTGCCGGTCACGGTCATCGAAGCCGGACCTTGCTTTGTGGTGCAGAAGAAAACCGGGAGCAAAGACGGCTACGAGGCCCTGCAGGTGGGCTTTGACCGTCAGGCCTTGACCAAGTGCAACAAGCCGGAAAAAGGGCACTTCGAAAAGCACGGCGCCAAGAGCGGCTTTAAATGTCTCCGGGAATTCCGGGTGGACGAAGCTTCGGGTTTCGAAGAAGGCCAGGAGATCACCGTGGAGCAATTCGAGATCGGTGATCGGGTGGACGTCATCGGCACCAGCAAAGGCAAGGGGTTTGCCGGCACCATCAAGCGGTGGAACTTCCACCGGGGTCCCATGGGCCACGGTTCCATGTCCCACCGGGCGCCCGGGTCTATCGGCTGCAGCGCCTACCCCTCCCGGGTGGTCAGAGGCAAGAAGATGCCGGGCCAGATGGGAAATGCCCGGGTGACGATGAAGAATCTGGAAGTGGTGGATGTGCGCCCCGAAGAGAACCTGCTCATGGTGAGAGGGGCCGTACCCGGCCCGCGCCAGGGCCTGGTGCTCATCCAGAAGGCCGGGTGATCTTATGCCGACAGTAGATATATATAATATTGCCAAAGAAAAAGTAGGGGAACTGGACCTCAAAGACGAGATCTTCGGGGTTGAGGTCAAGGGGCACCTGCTCCACGAAGTGGTGACCTGGCAGCGGGCTTGCCGGCGCTCCGGATGCGCCTGTACCAAGACCCGGGGCGAAGTGCGGGGCGGCGGGCGCAAACCCTGGCGCCAGAAAGGCACCGGCCGGGCCCGGGTGGGCAGCAGCCGGTCCCCCATCTGGCGGGGCGGCGGCACCACCTTCGGTCCCAGACCCCGGAGCTATGCCTACGCACTGCCGAAGCAGGTGCGGCGCCTGGCCCTGAAGATGGCCTTGTCCAGCAAGCTGGCCGAAGGGCAGCTGGTAATACTGGACGCCTATCCCCACACCGAGCCCAAGACCAAAGATTTCGTCAAGATCCTGCAGGCGTTTGACCTGACCAAGGCGCTGTTCATCACCCCGGAAGAAAATCGGGCCCTGGAACTTTCGGCCCGGAACGTCCCGGGGGTCCAGGTGATGCTGCCCATGGGCCTGAACGTCTACGATATTCTCAAATACGAGCACCTGGTGTTGTTGTCCCCGGCACTGGATCAGATTGAAGCGAGGTTGGCCAAATGAAGGCGTACCACTACTTGATTAAGGGGCCGATCATCACGGAAAAAAGCCACTCCATGCGGGAGGCGGCCAACAAACTGACCTTTCGGGTGGCGGTCAAGGCCAACAAGATCGAGATCCGGAAGGCCATTGAAGACATCTTCAAGGTCAAGGTCCTGGGGGTAAACACCATCCACTTCAAGGGCAAGAAGAAGAAGATGGGCAAGACCATGGGGGTGCGTCCGGACTGGAAGAAGGCGGTCGTGACCCTGGCCCCGGGCGAAAAGATAGCCGGTTTCGAAGCATTATAACCTGACGATTAGGCGTCCATGGCGGTGGGAAAAATTGAGTTCCCCGCGACGCCAAGGCGCCAAGACGCAAATCAAAGGCGCAGATAAGGAAAAACGCAGATGGCTTTGATTTCCCGAAAACCCACCTCCGCGGGTCGGCGGTTCATGACGGCCACGGATTTTGCCGAGATCACCCGGAGTGAGCCGGAAAAGAGCCTGGTCAGGCCCCTGAAGAAGTCCGGGGGTCGGAACAGTTACGGCCGGGTCACGGCCTACCACCGGGGCGGGGGACACAAGCGGCGCTATCGCCTCATCGATTTCAAGCGCAACAAGCTGGAGGTCCCGGCCAAGGTGGCCACCATCGAATACGACCCCAACCGGACGACGCGCATTGCCCTGCTCCACTATGTGGACGGCGAAAAGCGGTACATCCTGGCGCCCCAGGGTCTGAAAGTGGGGGATATGGTGGTCTCGAGCCCCACGGCGGACATCAAACCGGGGAACACGCTGCCGCTCCTGGGCATTCCCAACGGCACCCTGGTGCACAACGTGGAGATGAAGCCGGGGAAAGGGGGCCAGATGGCCCGGGCCGCGGGTTCGTACGCCCAGTTGATGGCCAAAGAAGGGAAGCAGGCCCACCTGAAGCTGCCGTCGGGCGAGGTGCGGATGGTGCCGGTGGACTGCCGGGCCACCATCGGGCAACTCAGCAACGTGGAACAGGAAAACGTCTGCCTGGGCAAGGCCGGGCGGAAACGCTGGGTCGGGAAGAGGCCCCACGTCCGTGGGGTAGCCATGAACCCGGTAGACCACCCCATGGGGGGCGGCGAAGGCAAATCTTCGGGTGGCCGTCATCCGTGTACGCCTTGGGGAGTGCCCACCAAGGGATATAAGACCAGAAAGCCCAAAGCCAGCGACCGGTATATCGTCAAACACCGGTCCAAGAAGTAGAGAGGGGAATCGTGGCCCGTTCATTAAAAAAGGGACCCTATGTGCAGGACAGCCTCCAGGCCAAGGTGTATAAGGCCAGGGAGAGCCAGGATCGGCGGGTGATCAAGACCTGGTCGCGGCGGTCCACCATCACTCCGGAATTCATCGGATTAACCCTGGCGGTCCATAACGGCAGGAAGTTCATACCGGTATACGTCACCGAAAACATGGTGGGGCACAAGTTAGGCGAGTTTTCCCCCACGCGGCATTTCGGGGGCCACGCCGGGGACCGCAAAACCAAGATGGGTAAGAAGTAGCCATGGAAATCAAGGCGAGCGCCAAATATCTGCGCATCTCACCCACCAAGCTGCGGCTGGTGGCCCGCATCCTCCCCGGCAAGAAAGTGGAAGAGGCCCTGGCCATGCTCCAGTTCATGCCGCAACGGGGGGCGCGGCTGGTGCGCAAGGTGGTCATGTCAGCGGTGGCCAATGCCGAGCAGCGGCCCCAGATCGACGTGGATACCCTGGTAATCAAAGGCGTCCAGGTGGACGGGGGCCCGAGCCTCAAGCGTTTCCAAGCGCGGGCCATGGGGCGGGTCAACCGCATCCTCAAACGAAGCAGCCACATCACCGTGGTCCTGAAGGAAGGGACCGGGAAGTGATCAGTAGATAAGGAGGCATGGATTGGGCCAGAAAGTTCACCCCATCGGTTTTCGCCTGGGGAGCTATCGCAAGTGGGATTCCGTTTGGTTCGCCCGGAAGGATTTCGCATCCCTGGTTATAGAAGACCGCAGGATTCGAGAGTTCATCAAGGTCGACAAGGAACTCAAGGGATCGGGGATCGCCGGATTGGATATCAAGCGGGCGGCCAACAAGCTGACCATTAAAATCCATACCTCCCGGCCAGGCATGGTTATCGGCCAGAAGGGTAAGAAAATCGAGGACCTGCGTCGCCGGCTGGAAAAAATCGTCGGCCGGGAACTCGTCATCGACGTGCAAGAGGTGCGCAAACCCGAGATCAACGCCCAGCTGGTGGCGGAAAACATCGCTCAGCAACTGGAGCGCCGGGTGTCCTTCCGCCGGGCCATGAAGAAGTCGGTGGGCCAGGCCCTGAAGTTCGGGGCCAAGGGCATCAAGATCCGCTGCAAGGGCCGCCTGGCCGGGGCGGAAATCGCCCGGCAGGAAACTTACCGGGAAGGCCGGGTGCCGCTGCACACTCTCCGGGCCCTGATTGATTACGGGTTCGCGGAAGCCAAGACCACCTATGGACTGATCGGGGTGAAGACCTGGATCTTCCACGGCGAGGTCCTGGGACACGAAGAAGTGGCGACTTTCTAGAACAGTGAGCCGTAAGCAGTGAGCGGTAAAAATCCTGCTCATCTGACTGAGAACTGCTCAATAAATGATAATCCCTTCCGTCCCCCCGGCAGGCACGGGGGGTGGTTAAGGAAAATAACATGCTGAGTCCAAAACGGGTAAAACATCGGAAGGTAATGCGAGGCCGCCGCCGTGGCAAGGCCTCCCGGGGCAACTATGTGGCCTTCGGGGATTTCGGCCTCATGGCCGAGGAATGCGGCTGGATCACGGCCCAGCAGATCGAGGCGGCCCGGATCGCCATCACCCGGCACGTGAAACGTGGCGGCCAGGTGTGGATCAGGGTCTTCCCCGACAAGCCCTTCACCAAGAAACCGGCGGAAACCCGCATGGGGAAAGGGAAGGGGGGGCCTGAGGGTTGGGTGGCGGTAATCCGGCCCGGCCTCATCCTCTATGAGATGGCCGGGGTGGACCGGGAAGTTGCCAAGGAAGCTATGCGCCTGGCCTCCCACAAATTGCCCATTCCCACCAAGTTCGTGGAGCGGGAGCACCAGCCGGCAGCAGCGGAGGCGAGCGTATGAAGGCCGCAGATTTGCGGGATCTGACCCGGGCGGAACTTATGGCCAAGTTGAAAGAGGTCTCGGAAGAGCTCTTCAATCTGAACTTTCAACATAGCCGCCAGCAACTGGACAACACCGCCCGCTTAGGGCAGGCCAGGAGAGACCTGGCCCGGGTCAAGACGGTACTGAGGGGAAAGGCCGGGCAGGAATAGCCTGGGAGGGTTGAGCAGGTATGGAAAAGCAGCGCGGTGTGCGCAAGACCAGGATTGGCAAGGTGGTCAGCGACAAGATGGAAAAGACCGTGGTGGTGGAAGTGAAACGCCTGGTGGCCCACCCCCTCTATCATAAGATTATCCGGCGCCGGGCCCGGATCAAGGCCCATGACCCCAATAATTCATGCCAGGTGGGCGACAAAGTGCTCCTGGAAGAGACCCGCCCTCTGAGCAAGGACAAGCGCTGGCGGGTCAGGGAAGTTCTGGAGAAAGCCCAGTAAGCCTTTTTTGCCAGTGGGCGCGAGGATAGAAAGATGATCCAGGTTCAGACACAAATGACAGTGGCGGACAACTCCGGCGCCAAGAAGGTATCCTGCATCCGGGTCCTGGGTGGCACCAGGCGAAGATACGCCCGGGTGGGGGACATCATCATCGTGGCGGTCAAGGAGGCCCTGCCCCACTCCAAGGTGAAAAAGGGCGACGTGATGCGGGCCGTGGTGGTGCGCACCGTGAAAGAGACCCGGCGCCCGGACGGCTCCTATATCAAGTTCGACGACAACTCGGCGGTGCTCATCAACCCCCAGGGCGACCCCATCGGCACCCGCATCTTCGGACCGGTGGCCCGGGAACTTCGGGCCAAGCGGTTTATGAAGATCATCTCCTTAGCTCCGGAGGTGCTCTAATGGCCAAGTTCAAGAAGGTGACGGAGCCAGTCAAGGTCCGGTTGAAGAGGAACGACCTGGTGGAGGTCACCACCGGCAAGGAACAAGGCAAAACCGGTAAGGTTTTGAAGGTGTTCCGGGAAAAGAACCAGGTGTTGATTGAAAAGGTCAACATGATCAAGCGGCACACCCGCCCCAGCCCCACGTCGGGCCAGGGGGGGATCGTGGAAAAGGAAGCGCCGGTGTTCGTCTGCAAGGTAAAGTTGATTTGCCCCAAGTGCGCCACCGGGACCCGTATCCGAATGACCGAGACCGGGGAAGGCAAGAAGGCCCGGGTATGTCTGAAATGCAAGGAATTGATTGATGGCTGAAAAGGGATCAAAAGACAAGGCCAAGACGCCGGGCAAAGGTGTGGCCAAGGGCGCCGATAAGAAAGCGGCCAAGACGGCGGCTCCGGCGGCGGCCAAAGCCGCGGAGAAAGCCGCGGCCCCGAAGGGCCCGAAAGGGACGCCGCGCCTTATGGATTTTTACCGGACCGAGTGTGTCCCCAAAATGATGCAGGAGTTCCGTTATAAGAGCTCCATGCAGGTGCCCCGACTGAAGAAGGTCGTGGTCAACATCGGGCTGGGGGAGGCCATCCAGAACATCAAGCTGTTGGAGTCGGCCTCGGCGGAACTGATGAGCGTCACCGGGCAAAAGCCGGTGGTGACGAGGGCCAAGAAGTCCATCGCCGCGTTCAAGCTGAGGGAAGGCATGCCCATCGGCTGCATGGTCACGCTGCGCCGGGACCGCATGTACTACTTCCTCGACAAGCTGATGAACGTGGTGCTGCCCCGGGTGCGGGACTTCCGGGGGGTGAGCGAGAAGGCTTTTGACGGCCGGGGCAACTACACCCTGGGCATCCGGGAGCAGATCATCTTTCCGGAGATCGACTACGACAAGATCGACAAGGTCAGGGGAATGAACATCACCATAGTCACCAGCGCCCCCACCGATGAAGAAGGGAAATTCTTGTTAAAACTACTGGGTTTGCCCTTCAGGAGATAAGGATGGCCAAGAAATCTTTAATAGCCAAGGCGAAGCGCCAACCCAAGTATCCGGTGCAGCAATATAACCGCTGTCCAGTGTGCGGCCGCCCCCGGGCGTTTCTCCGTCGGTTCGGCGTCTGCCGCATCTGTTTTCGCAGCATGGCCCTCAGGGGAGAGATTCCCGGGGTCACCAAATCCAGCTGGTAGGATACATTATGAGCATGACTGATCCCATCGCCGATATGTTGACCCGGATTCGCAACGCCGGGGGGGCGCGGTTTGACAAGGTTGATATTCCCGCCTCCCGCATGAAGATCAACCTGGCGCGCATCCTCAAAGAAGAAGGGTTTATTAAAAACTACAAGGTCATAAAAGATAATCGCCAGGGCATCCTGCGAGTCTACCTCCGGTACGCCGATCATCAGCAACCGCTCATCCAGGGGTTGAAACGGGTCAGCAAGCCCGGGCGCCGGGTGTACACCGGCCATGCCGAGCTTCCCAAAGTGCGGGAAGGCCTGGGGGTGGCGGTCATTTCGACCTCCCAGGGGGTCATCACCGACCGCCAGGCCCGCAAGCTGAACGTGGGCGGCGAGGTCTTGTGCGAGATCTGGTAAGGGTAAGCTTATGAGCCGCATTGGAAAGAAACCGGTGCCTTTGCCCAAAGGGGTAAAGGTCAAGATGGAAGACGGGAAGTTGATGGTCACCGGACCTCGGGGGACTTTGTCGCAGCTGATGCCGCCCCGGGTCAACATCAACATCGGGGGCCAGGAGATCACCGTGGAACCCCAGGACGACAGCCGGCTGACCCGGTCCTACTGGGGCCTGGCGCGGACCCTGGTGTCCAACATGGTCGTGGGGTCCACCGACGGGTTCACCCGGGTTTTGGAACTGGTGGGCACCGGCTACAAGGTGGAAGCCAAGGGCGACATGCTGGTGTTCAACATCGGCTACTCCAACCCCGTGGAGTTTCCCCTGCCCAAAGGGATCACGGCCAAGGTGGAAAAGGCCAACCGCATCGAGTTCACCGGCGCCAACAAGGAAGTCCTGGGGCAGACGGTGGCGGTGATCCGGAGGCTCAGGCCGCCCGACCCGTATAAGGGCAAGGGGATCAGGTATGCCGGGGAAGTGATACGGCGCAAGGTGGGCAAGGCCGGCGGCCGTTAAAGGAGAATGCTGATATGAAGCCTAAGGAAGCGGCGCGGCTGAAGCGGAAAAAACGGATCAAAAAGAAAATCGCGGGGGGAGAGCGTTTACGGCTCTCGGTCTTCCGGAGTTCCAAACATATTTATGCGCAGATCGTCGACGATGGCAAGGGCCAGACTGTGGCGGCGGCCTCCACCTTGAGCGGCGAGCTGAAAGAGCAGTTGGGCGGGTTGAAGAAAACCGACGCGGCCAAGGCCGTGGGCAAGCTCCTGGCGGACAAGGCCAAGGCCCAGGGAATTGACAAAGTCGTCTTCGACCGCAACGGGTTTCTCTACCACGGCCGGGTGAAAGCCGTGGCGGATAGCTGCCGGGAAAACGGCCTGAATTTTTAAGAGAGCAGCAGGCAGTGAACCGTAAGCCGATGGACGGTGGTTACGGCGCACGGCTCACGCTAAAAGGAGATAAGCTTGTTCGAGTCAGAGGGAACCGAGTTAACTGATAAGGTGGTGAGCATCAATCGCGTCGCCAAGGTAGTCAAGGGCGGGCGTCGCTTCCGCTTCAGCGCCATCGTGGTAGTAGGTGACGGCGCCGGGCGCGTGGGGGCGGGCCTGGGCAAGGCCCACGAAGTGCCCGAAGCCATCCGCAAGGCGGTGGAGCAGGCCAAGAAGTCCATGATCACGGTCCCCATCCAGAACAGCACCATTCCCTATCAGGTGGTGGGGGTGTTTGGGGCCGGACGGGTCCTCCTCAAACCGGCCTCGGAAGGCACCGGCGTCATCGCCGGCGGTCCGGTCCGGGCGGTGGTGGAAGTGGCGGGGATCAAGAACGTCCTCACCAAGTGTCTGGGTTCCCACAACCCGCACAACGCGGTGAAAGCCACCATGGTGGCCTTGCAGATGCTGGCGTCCCCGGAGGACGTGGCATTGCGGCGCAACCGGCCTCTGGCGGAGATACTGGGGTAGCAGTTAGCAGTTAGCAGTCAGCAGGTTCAATAGTCGGGGCTGGCCGCCAAGTGCATCACCTAGCTGCTAACCTTGCCGAATTAAAGAAAAATTTACAGCAATTGGCCTTAAGCTCTCAGCTTATCGTAAGCTCACGGCTAACTGCTCACGGCTAAGGAAAGACCATGACTCTCGAATTAACCTTAATAAAAAGTCCCATCGGCCGGCCGCCGAAGCACCGTCTGACCCTGAAGACTCTGGGGCTGACCCGCTTACAGAAAACGGTGCGGCACCGGGAAACCCCTGCGATTTTGGGGATGGTGCACCAGGTGGAGCATCTCCTCCAGGTGCGGCAGGTCCCCGAAGGAGAATAGCAGATGCGCCTTTCCGAACTTTCGCCCAGCCCGGGGTCCAAACATAGTAAGAAACGGGTCGGCCGCGGCCCCGGCTCCGGTTGGGGCAAGACCGCGGCCCGAGGTTTTAAAGGGCAGAACTCCCGGGCCGGCGGCGGTACCAGGCCGGGGTTTGAAGGGGGCCAGATGCCCCTGGTGCGGCGGATTCCCAAACGGGGCTTCACCAACATCTTCCGGCAGACCTGGACCATCGTCAATCTCCGTGACCTGAACCAGTTTCCGGCGGAAACGGTAGTGGATAAAGCGGTCCTCCAGGAAGCCGGCGTGGTGAAAAGCCGGGTAAAGCGGATCAAGCTCTTGGGCCAGGGAGAAGTGACTGTGCCCCTGGTAGTCAAGGTGCAGGCGGTGAGTGCCCAGGCCCGGAGCCGGATCGAAGCAGCCGGGGGGCGGGTGGAGGTCATCTAAGTGTCGGCATTCTCCAGCATCGCCAAGATTCCGGAGTTGAAACGCCGCATCATCTTTACCCTGTTGATGCTGATAGTATACCGTCTGGGTTGCCAGATCCCCACGCCGGGGATCGACGCAGATGCCCTGATGAGGTTTTTCGCGGCCCAACGGGGCACGATTTTCGGGTTATTCGACATGTTTTCCGGGGGCGCTTTGGAGCGCCTGAGCGTCTTTGCTCTGGGGATCATGCCCTACATCAGCGCCGCCATCATCATCGAGCTCCTCAAGGTGGTGCTCCCGAGCATAGAAAAGCTCTATAAAGAAGGCGAAGCGGGCCAGAAGAAGATCAAGCAGTACACCCGCTACGGCACCGTGGTCATTGCGGCCATCCAGGGAATCGGGATTGCCGTGGGCCTGGAGAGCATGACCGCCGGCGCCGCCCACCAGACGGTGGTACTGCACCCCGGCTGGGCCTTCCGCCTGATGACCGTGCTCACCCTGACTTCGGGCACCGCGTTCATCATGTGGCTGGGGGAAATGATCACCGAGCGGGGCATCGGCAACGGCATCTCGCTCATCATCTTTGCCGGGATCGTGGCCCGGATGCCTTCGGCCCTGATCAATACGTTCAGCTTGATAAAGTCGGGTGAAATCATGCCCGTCCTCATGATCCTCCTGATGGTGGTCATGGTGGTGGTGGTGGGCTTCATCGTCTTTGTGGAGCGGGGCCAGCGACGCATCCAGGTCCAATACGCCCGCCGGGTGGTGGGGCGCAAAATGTACGGCGGCCAGACCACCTTCCTGCCCCTGAAGGTGAATACCGCGGGCGTCATTCCCCCCATCTTCGCATCGTCGCTGTTGATGTTTCCGGCCACGGTGGCGAGCTTCTTCAAGAATGAGTGGGTGAAATGGGCGGCGGACGCCATGTCTCCGGGGGGCGGGATTCACGATTTAGTCTACGTCGGTCTCATCTTCTTTTTCTGCTACTTCTACACCGCGGTGACTTTTAACCCGGTGGACGTGGCGGATAACCTGAGAAAGTGGGGCGGCTATGTGCCGGGCCTCAGGCCGGGCAAGCCCACGGCGGAATATATCGACCGGATCCTGACGCGCATCACCCTGGGGGGCGCCATTTACGTGTCGGCAGTCTGCGTGCTGCCCTCCATCCTGATTCGGAAGTTCAATGTCCCCTTTTATTTCGGGGGTACGGCCCTGTTGATTGTAGTCGGTGTGGCCATGGACACCATGAGCCAGATCGAATCGCATCTACTCACCCGCCACTACGAGGGATTCACCAAAAAACGTATGGGCCGGGTACGGCGTTGACCTTAAGTAAGGAGGAAGTTATGAATTTGATCCTGTTGGGCGGCCCTGGCGCGGGCAAAGGTACGCAAGCCAAGAAACTCATCGAAAAGTTCCAGATCCCTCAGATCTCCACCGGGGACATCCTCCGGGCGGCAGTGAAAGAAGGGACGGAAATGGGCAAGAAAGCCCAGGAATACATGAATGCCGGGAAACTGGTGCCCGATGAAGTAGTTATCGGCATCATCAAAGACAGGCTGGCGCAGCCGGATTGCAAAAAGGGATTCATCCTGGACGGCTTTCCCCGGACGGTGCCCCAGGCTGAAGCCCTGGACAAAGTGCTGACGGGGCTGGGTACCAAGATCGACCACGTGGTCAGCATCGACGTGGACGAAGAAGCGCTGGTGGTTCGCCTCACCGGGCGGCGCACCTGCAAAAATTCCGCCTGCGGCCAGATGTTCCACGTCAAGTTCACTCCCTCCAAGAAAGAGGGCGTGTGCGATAAGTGCGGCGGCGAGCTCTACCAGCGGGATGACGACAATGAGACCACGGTGCGTTCACGGCTGGCCACGTATAACCAGGCCACCGCGCCGCTGATCGGCTACTACGCCAAGAAAGGCCTGGTCCGGCCGATTAAGGGCGTGGGGGGCATCGACGATATCTTTAACCAGATCGTGGGCATCGTTTCGGCGGGAACCGGCTGCAGCTGCGGCTGCAAGCACTAAAGCCGGCTGGCGCGCCTGGCGTAAGCTGACGCCGGGACGCCAAGGCGTAACGGTTTTATGATACTGTTAAAATCCCTCCAGGAGATCGGCAAGATGGAGGTGGCCAACCGCATCGTGGCCGAAATCCTGGAGGGGGTGAAAGAAAAAGTCCAACCAGGGATCGAAACCCGGGAACTCGATGAGCTGGCGGAAGAGCTGTGCCGCAAGCATAAGGTGCAGCCGGCCTTCAAAGGCTATCGGGGCTATCCCCGGTCCCTGTGCGTGTCGGTGAACGAGGAAGTGGTGCACGGGATTCCCGGCCCCCGCCGCCTCAAAGCCGGGGACCTGGTGAGTCTGGATTTCGGGGTAAAGTACGACGGCTACTATGGGGATGCCGCCATCACCGTGGGAGTGGGGGAGGTGGGCGAAAAAGCCCGGGCCCTGATGGAAGCCACGGAGAAATCCCTGTACGCCGGCATCGCCGAGGTCAAGGCGGGCAAGCGCCTGTCGAACGTCTCGCATGCGGTGCAATCGGTGGTGGAAGGCGCCGGGTTCGGGGTCATCCGGGAGTTTGTGGGGCACGGCATCGGCCGGTCGCTCCATGAAGACCCGCAGATCGCCAATTTCGGCCCGCCGGACCGGGGACCGACCATGCAGGTAGGTATGACGTTCGCCATTGAACCCATGACCTCTCTGGGTTCCTGGCAGGTGCGGATTCTAAAGGATGGCTGGACCGCGGTAACCCAGGATGGGTCTTGTGCGGCGCATTTTGAGCACAGCGTGGCGTTGACGGAGAACGGCGTCTTGATTTTGAGCCGGCTCTAATTTATATTCTATTAACCATTTGAAATAACTATAAAGACAAGGTAGATGCCGAAAGAAGACGCCATTGAAGTAGAAGGGACGGTGGTCGAGCCTCTTCCCAATGCCATGTTCCGGGTGGAGTTGCCGAACGGGCATAAGGTCCTGGCTCACATTTCCGGGAAGATGCGGATGCACTATATCAAGATTCTTCCGGGAGATAAGGTTATTCTGGAATTGTCGCCCTATGACCTGAGTCGAGGGCGCATCGTCTACCGGGTCAGATAGGAAAAACTATGAAAGTCAGAGCCTCAGTCAAACGGATGTGCGCCAAATGCAAGATTATTCGCCGCAAACGCGTAGTGCGGGTGATCTGTGAGAATCCCAAGCATAAGCAGCGTCAAGGCTAAAGGGGAGGTAAGGAATTGGCCAGAATCGCCGGGATAGATTTACCCCGAAACAAGAGAATCGAGATTGCCCTAACCTATATTTTCGGCATCGGGCAGAGTACGGCGACGCGGGTGCTCCAGGAAGCGAAGGTGGACCCGAGCACCAAGACGTCCGACCTCACTGACGCTGAAATCACCGGTATCCGCCAGGCGATTGACCATACCTGCAAGGTGGAAGGTGACCTGCGTCGGGAAGTCTCCATGAATATCAAGCGCCTGATGGACCTGGGATGCTACCGGGGCCTCAGGCACCGCAGGAGCCTGCCGGTCCGGGGACAGCGGACCCATACGAACGCCCGTACCCGCAAAGGCCCGCGGCGCAGCGTCGTGGGCAAACGGAAGAAGGCTTAAGGAGTGGCGATGGCCAGAGCGCAGACACGGAGCAAGAAGAAAAAAGAAAAGAAGAATATCCCCACGGGGGTGGCCCATATTAAGGCCACGTTCAACAACACCCTGGTGACCATCACCGATCCGGCGGGCAACGTCATATCGTGGTCCTCGTCGGGGGTTCAGGGGTTTAAGGGCTCCCGGAAGGGGACGCCTTTTGCGGCCCAACTAGCGGCCCAGGATGCGGCCCGCAAGGCCATGGAACACGGCATGCGGAATGTGGATGTCTTTGTCAAGGGGCCGGGCGCGGGCCGGGAGGCAGCCCTCCGGGCCTTGCAGGCAGCCGGGCTGAGCGTCAACCTGATTCGGGATGTCAGCCCTATTCCCCACAACGGCTGCCGCCCCCCCAAACGTCGTCGGGTATAACTGGAGAGGTGATCGATAGTGGCTAGATATGTGGGACCAGATTGCCGGCTTTGCCGCCGGGAGGGGATGCAGCTGTATCTCAAAGGGGATCGCTGTTACACGGACAAATGCGCCATCGAGCGGCGTCATTACCCGCCGGGACAGCATGGCCAGCGCCGGAGCAAACTTTCGGACTACGGCGCCCAGCTCCGTGAGAAGCAAAAGGTGAAACGCATTTACGGCGTGTTGGAGAAGCAATTCAGCAGCTATTTTGAAAAGGCCGAACGTCAGAAAGGGGTTACCGGCACCAACTTGCTGGTGTTTCTGGAACGGCGTTTGGACAACATAGTTTACCGGTTGGGGTTCGCCAACTCTCGGACCCAGGCCCGGCAATTGGTGCGGCACAACTTTATCCAGGTAAACGGCACCAGGGTAAATCTCCCTTCATTCCTGGTCAAGACGGGGGATGTCATTGTGGTGACGGAGAAGGGCCGCAACCTGCCATTGATCAAGGATGCCATGGAAGCGGTGGCCAGGCGGGGCTGCCCTCCCTGGCTGGAGTTCAACAAGGAAGAGGCCCAGGGACGGGTGGTCATGTTTCCCTCGCGGGAAGATATTACCATGCCGATCCAAGAGCATCTCATCGTGGAGCTTTATTCCAAATAGCATCATGATCCTTTATGTTCCCAAACTCTCCCCGGCGGCCAGGCATGCGAAGGGGAGACAGATTTTTTGTCAGGCCGGCTTCGACCGGCGAGAATTTCGGGACATAAAAGTCCTAGTAGTTTTCTGAGGAGCCATGATCTACAAAAATTGGACCGATATTATTAAGCCCAAACGGCTGGAAGTCGATAGCGAGACCCACAACCGGTTTTATGGCAAGTTTGCCTGCGAACCCCTGGAACGGGGGTTCGGCACCACCTTGGGGAACGCCCTGAGACGGGTCTTGCTTTCCTCCCTGCGGGGATCGGCCATCACTGCGGTCCGCATCAAGGATGTCTATCACGAGTTTTCGGCCATCCCCGGGGTGTTGGAAGACGTCACCGAGATCTTGCTCAACCTGAAACAGGTGCGTTTGAAGATACTCTCCGAAGGGACGAAGATGATGCACCTGGAGGCCAATGGCCAGGGGGAACTCAAGGCCGGAGACATCCAGACGGATGGGATGGTGGAGATCCTCAACCCCGAGCACCATATCGCCACGCTGGGTACGGACGGCGAACTGGTACTGGAGATGACGGTCAAGAGCGGCAAGGGGTTTGTGCCCGCCGAGGCCAACAAGGACGAAGACCAGCCCATTGGCTATATTCCCCTGGACGCCAGTTTCTCTCCGGTGCGCAAGGTCAACTACCTGGTGACCCAGGCCCGGGTGGGGCAACGGACCGACTATGACAAGTTGACCCTGGAGGTGTGGACGGACGGCAGTATCACCCCAGAAAACGCCATCGCCTTCGCCGCCAAGATCTTGAAAGAACATTTGAGCATGTTTATCAACTTCGAAGAGGAACCGGTGGGGCTGGAAGAGAAGTCCACGGACGAGCCACCGACCTTTAACGAGAACCTCTATCGGAGTGTCAATGAACTGGAGTTGTCGGTGCGGGCCGCCAACTGTTTGAGGAATGCCACTATCCGCTATATCGGCGAACTGGTCCAGAAGACCGAGCAGGAGATGCTCAAGACCAAGAACTTTGGGCGCAAGTCCCTCAATGAGATCAAAGAAATCCTCATGGAGATGGGGCTCCACCTGGGGATGAAACTCGAGAGTTTTGTTCCCCCTGATCAGATGCCGGAAAGGAAGGAAGACGTCGCATGAGACACTTAAAGGCTGGTCGGCGCCTGGGCCGGACGACGGAGCATCGCTTGGCCATGCTTCGGAATTTGGTAACGGCGCTGTTGGAAAGGGAGCGGGTGGAAACCACCCGGGCCAAGGCCAAAGAGGCCCGCATGTGGGCCGAGAAGGTCATTACCCTGGCTAAACGGGGCGACTTGCACGCCCGGCGCCTGACCCTGGCAGTGGTGCGCTCCAAGAAAGTGGTGGCCAAACTCTTTGGAGAATTGCGGGAGCGGTATCAGGACCGCCCCGGGGGTTATACCCGGATCATCCCTCTGGGGCTGAGGCTGGGCGACGGGGCCGCCATGTCCATTCTGGAGCTGGTGGATCGCCCCGAAACCCTTCCCAAGGCCAAGAAAAAGAAGGCCGCGGAAGGCTGAGCTTTTCGCCATCCAGGGGGGCAGGGGTCTTGTGTAAGTGAGCGCATAAGGACCCTGGCCCCCGAGGTCTTTCCCGGGGCCGGCCCCGGGCTCGCCTAAATCCGCATCATCGCCTGGGCCCAGGCCCGGGTTTTTTTCTGCCTTGGCGCCGGGAGCTTTGCCTGGAGCGGGGCAACTCCCCGGGCGCATAAATTTTATCCGGTAACCGTTTAATATCCGTCACAATCCAAAAATGCGCCTGGTTGAGCAAAAAAAAAGGGTTGACTTCCTATTTTGCCTATATTAAGGTGCATGAAAATGGATAGGTAGTTTTGCCTAATTTGGCCTGGGTAAAACTACTATATCAGGCTCAGTATAATTACCTAGACCAGAAAGGAATGCTCTGCGGAAGATATAAATGAGCATTACCGGCCAAGCGACCGGAGCTAAAAAATGGTTTTAGTTCCCTTCAGGATTGTCCCATAACAAAGGAGGTTCTGGATGGTGAATCGGATCTTATGGAGTGCGGCATTAACCCTGGCATTAACCTTTTCCCCTAACTTTGCTTTTTCGACCCCTACCAAGACAGTAAAAAAGAAATCATCGAAGTCCCAGGAGAAGATTGCTAAGAAAAGCAAATCCTCCAAGAGTTCGCATGCGAAAAAGAGTCGCAGCCACGCCACCCGGAGGACCTACCGGGAACGGGACGATGTAGTGGAATCGTCCATGGTTCCCAGTTATCCCGAGCGGCGCACGGTGACGGAAACCCCGCCGCTGATGAAGGTTACCCCCCAACGGGACGGCCGGTTTCTGCTGGAACCGCTGACCCCCAAGAAGACTTTGAACACCCCGCTCTCCCAACCGCCCAAGCAAGAGGACAGGAACGATCGCGTCTCCTCGACGCAACCCAAATATAATACGTCGGAACCGTGGGATTTCTCCGAGTTGATTTTGTCCCAGGCTAACGCCTATAAACATGCTCCCTACGCCCGGGGGGCTTCTTTGGAAACCAGTTCAGCCACGGATTGCTCCGGTTTTGTCCAGTTCATCTACCATAGATTTAAAATTGACCTGCCCCGTTCCAGTGCCGAACAGGCCCAGGTGGGCAAGGTCGTGACTCGCCAAATGGATTTCTCCAAGCTGCTTCCTGGTGACCTGCTTTTCTTTCGCCGGGGCGGCCCCGTGGGACATGCCGGTATCTACCTGGGTGAAGGGAAGATGATCCACGCCTCCAACCATCGCTACGGAGTGACCGTTACAGACCTGCGCCAGCCCTACTACGAAGGGACCTTCGAGGTGGCCAAACGGGTCTTTGAGGTGAAGTACTCCCATTAGTGTCTCATTGTAAGGTTTTTTTTCAGACCGCATTATTAGCGACATTGCGCTAAAAATATCCGAGTGAACTGGCCCAGGCCGGTCTGCCGACCCTGCGGGTATTGGGGAGGTTAAAGACCGGGTTTCCTGGGCCAGCATCATTTTAAGGGTCTTTAAGAGCAATTCCTTGATTTATCAGTTTATTTTGGATACAAATAACCCGTGGCCGATAGAGGCTGGGCGCCGTCCTCGGGGAGGCGGAACCGGCCCGCCGGGATCAAGGCAGTGCGGGGGAGAGGATGGAGGACTGCGCCTCACTTGATTACTGGGAAGAGCGTCTGAAAGAGCGCTATCCCATGCTCCGACATTTCACGACGCGCTCTTTCGGGGTCGAAATCGAGTTTTTCGGGCTAAAATACAGCGTTTCCGCCGGCGACCGGGAGGTCATCCCCCCTTACAAGATCATGAACCGCTCCCCCGAGGGGGTATTATTGCCCCGGGTCTTTCAGGATCGGGGGATTGTCCTGAACGGCCTATCGGCCACCGAAACTCCTTATGAAGCCTGGTCCTTTGTGTTGGACGAATCCATCAAAGGGGCCGGGGGGGCCGAGCTGGTGAGCCCCATCCTTTCGGGGGTTAAGGGGCTGACCCAGATCTACCAGGCCATAAGATTGCTCCGGGAGTTCCCGGAGATCCTGGTAAATGAAACCTGTGGGTTCCACGTCCACCACGGGGTCGACCCGGAGAAGTTCGGCAACCGTGAACTCTTCCAGTTGCTGAGGATTGTGGCTATCTTCGAAAATTACATCTACCAACTGTTACCCGAGGAGCGCCGCAGCGCCGACACCTGCCGGCCTCTGGAAATTGATCTCTGCGAATGGTTTCGGCGCAACGGGTCAAAGCGCCAGGTGCCCCTGGTGAAAAACCTCTGGTATTCCCCGGAGAACCGGGATGACGCCAAGACGCCGCAGCAGCGCCGCCTCCATCCCACCCGGTACCACGGCCTCAATTTGCATTCCTACTGGTATCGGGGGACCGTGGAATTTCGCTACTTTCCTTCCGTGCTGGACCAGCCGGAGGAACTGATGCAGTGGATAATCTTCACCCAGTTCCTGGTGGAGTGGGGGGCCGGGCGGCGGCCGGAACTGGATTATATCTCCAAGCCCAACAAGTGGTTAAATACGCTCTACAAGATCTACCTGGGGGCCGGCATGATGGACCACATCCGGTTTCCCGGGGGACCGGAAGGAATGAAGGTTGACCTATGAACACCTCTGGAGTGCAAACCCACGATTTTTTGATGCGCCTGAAGAAAGCGGAGAATAACCTGCCGCCTTTGTTGCTGGAATTGGCCGGGCTGATGCAGCGGATGGTCGAGGAACTCGAGCGGCCCCAACTGGCAGACATCCAGGCCTTGCAGGCGGCATTGCGGGCCTTGATCGGCGACCCGCAGCGTCTCCGGGACATCTGCGGCACCGAGGGCCAGCTCTGCAGCCAATGCCCGTTTGGGGCCTATCTGCCTTCCGGGTTCCCCTATGCTTCGGAGCAACAGGCCCTGTGCCTGCCCTGGATCGTCGTCGTCCACCCCCAGCCCACCGTTCCCCCCTCTGAGCCTGCCGTTCAATAAAGTCAGACCCCATGACTCGGATAGCGTGTTCCTTTGGTCGGGGCGGGTTTAAAACCGGTCCCTCCTGCTCATAGGCTATCGAGAGGAGAAGACCGGTAAGGTGGGAGGCTGCCGGAGAAGGCCGGGCTTACCCCGGAAAGGTGGCGCCCCGGGTCCCCAGAAAGGCGTGCAGGTTTGGGACCACGGGGGAGTCGGGGTCGGCCGGGAGGTTCCACAAGACGATGAGCATTGCCCCCATGACGCCATCCCCCCAGGAGCAGCTGCATTTAACGGTAGGCTCCAGAACCGGCGGTCCCAGGATGGCAGTGAGGCGGGCGATGAATTCCCGCCCCTGGGTGGAGGCCGGCACGTTTAAAGAGGCCTGGTCGCGGTAGAGGGTGAGGGAAAATTCCACTTCGTCGGCGTCGGCATGATCGTCCCGGCGGGCGCGCCCTTCCACCATGGCCACCTTGCGGCGCTGCTCCTGGTTATCGATGGCGATGTGCCACTCTAGAGACACCGGGTCACCTGTTTTAAAAAAAAAAGTTCAAGGTTCAAGGTTCAAGGTTTTCAATGGGGGGCGCAGCCTTCGGCGCTGCCGTCATCTTTCCAGGAAGAACATCTTTCGCCAGAGGTTCTGGCCCGTTAAAGCGTGCAGGGTAACTGCCCCCACGTGGATGGCGAGAAAAATGATGAGGAGCCACGGGCCCAGTTCATGCATTTCTTTGAGGGCGTGGACGAAGCCCCCGGCCTTGCGCCCCGGGGAGAGCCAGAGGGCCATCAGGCTGCCGGTCAGGGCCATCCAGGCAAAGACCGCCAGGCCGAAGGTCTGGACCACCCCGGCCAGGCCTTGGTGGGCGGGCCGGTCCGGGAGTTTCAGACGCAGGAGGTTCAGGCCGTCTTCCCAGGCCATTTTGAGCCGTTCCGGGGTATAGGGCACCCACTGGCTGAACCGGGCCGCCCGGGGGCCATAAAACCCGAGCCAGATACGCCAAACCATAAAAAAGCTCAGGGCCAGGCCCAGCCATTTATGGGCACTGAATCCCAGGTGCTGGGCCCGCTTGTAGTCGCCGGCCCACAGGCCCGTCAGCAAGGCCAGGATGCCGAAAACCGTCAGACCTAAATGAACAAACCGGGTGAGGCCGTCCAGGTCGGGGCGCTCGGTGGGTGGTGATAGGTCAGTCACAGTGCATCTCCTGATTGACGGCGGCTGAGCCCGTTGCGGCGAGTGAACGGGTGCCGGTTCGTGAAAACGACTGGGGCCAGATCAGACCAGATCTTTTAACCGGGCGGCGAAGCCAGGCAGCTGCAAGGCCTCTTCCATCCGGCCCAACCCCAGGAGGGCGAAGCCTTTGCCCGTCAGGGCTTCTTCCAGGTCCGGGACCACCTTCAATATCCGGTTAAAAACCGCCAGGGCCTCGTCATAGTGGGAAAGCTCCGTCAGGGTGGTGCCCTTGTAGACCAGGGCCTCCAGGTTGGCCGGGTCGTGCATCAGCGTCAGGTTGTAGCATTCCAGGGCCTTTTCCGGGCGGCCGGCCTCGCTCAGTATCCGGGCGGCGTCCAGGTAAGGCTGGCGTGGGTCTTCCTCCACCCCCTTTCGGGTTTCGATATAGGCGTTGAGCACGTGGTCGCTGCCGTCCGAGAAGGCCGGCATACCGTGTCCCGGCAGGAGAAAATCCACCTGGTAGGGCACCAGGCGGGCCAGGGAGGCAATCTGTTGATCCATATTACCCAACTGCTTGTCGGCGTCGGACAGAATGTTTTCCGTGGGACTGCTGGGGAAAGCGGTATCGCCGGAGAAGAGGATGCGATTATGATGCTCGTAGAGACAGATGTCACCCTTGGTATGGCCGGGAGTGGGAATGACCTCCAGGAGATAGGGCCCCACCGGGATGCGCTCGCCGCCCCTAAGCATCACCACTTGGTCGAGGCGGCCGGACTTTTCCATGATCTTCATAAAAGGGACGTTGCGAAAATTGATATATGGCAGGGTGTCAAGGTGGGCATAGACTTTGGGGTTGGACCAGTCAAAGAGCTCGCCCATGCCCCCCACATGATCGAAGTGACAGTGGGTAATAAAGAGTTGTTCCAGGAGGGAAATGTCGAATTCCTGACTCAACTCGTGGAGCATGCCGTAATAGTTGCCGGCGTCGATGAGGGCGCGGCCCTCGTTCAAGACATAGACATTGCAGCTCATACCGGCTTCTTCCACCCACCAGATACCTTCAAGCCGCGGGTCGTATTCGCCCAGATGGATCATTGCTCCTCCTGACCTGATTGTTTGCCCGGGGCCGCGTCGGCCAGGGATTGGCCCATAATCGCTTCGAGACGCCGGAACATGGCCTGGCGCCCGTCGGCGGGGAACCGCCATTCCACCAGCAACAAGGCGCCCTCCTCCTCATCCTGGCGGCCACCTACCTGGGTCCGGGGCAATTCTTCGGAGGGACCCAACTGAACGAACAGATAGTCCAGCAGGCGCTCGCCGTCGAAGTCCCGGCTCACTTCCAGGGAGAGAAAATCCCGGCCCATCACCGCATAAAAGTAGAGTGGATCGTGATAAGGCCGCTCATAGGGCGGGGAGACGTGGCCTTCGAGAATGAGACGGCGAGGGCGGGCGTCCCGAAGCAGGATGCGGAATTTCCAGTCTCCAAGGGCAGTTGCGGTCGTCGACATCGCATGAATTGTACCCGGTTTAGGGCCGGATGTCAAACGCCCAGGGAGGGTGGGGCCTTGCCCCTGATATCGGTTGGCGCCATTTTCCTCAACGATCATTATGAGGTAGGAGCGGGAACAGCCTCTGATCGTTTGAATCCTGTGCTTTGTCTCACAAATCCCCGGGCCGGACACTTGACAGTAGGGCCAATTCAAAATAAAATTATTAATTCTACAGGCTTCTTTCAAATTCCCTCGCCGGTTTGGGAGGTCGCAAGGTAAGGTACACACAATGAAAATGTATTTGATGACCCCGGGACCGACCCCGGTCGCCCCGGAAACGCAGTTGGCTATGGCTCAGCCCATCATTCACCATCGCTCGCCTCAATTCATGGAGATCATGGCGGAGGTGAGGGAGGGTCTGAAATATCTGTACCAGACGGAGCAGGAAGTGCTCATGTTTACCGCCACGGGCACCGGCGCCATGGAGGGGTCGGTGGCTAACACCTTGTCCGCGGGGGACACGGCCCTGGTGGTGGACGGCGGCAAGTTCGGTGAACGCTGGACCGAGCTGTGCAATGTCTACGGGGTCAAGGTGGAACGCCTGGCGGTGGAATGGGGCCGGGCCGTAGATCCCAAAGCCGTGGCCAAGATCCTGGATGCCCATCCGGAGATCAAGGCGGTCATGGTCCAGGCCAATGAGACCTCCACCGGCGTCCAGCACCCGGTAAAGGAACTGGCGGCGGTGACCAAGACCCGCCCGGGCACCATTCTGATCGTGGATGCGATTTCGGCCCTGGGCGGCTACGCCATCCCCATGGACGAGTGGGGCATCGACGTGTTGGTGGCGGGTTCGCAAAAGGCCATGATGCTGCCCCCGGGGCTGGCGTTTGCGGCCCTGAGCGACAAGGCCTGGGAGTTTGTCAAAAAGTCCACCCTGCCCAAATATTACTTCGATTTCACCAAGCAGCTCAAATCCCAGGGGAAGAACCAGACGCCTTACACCTCGCCGGTCTCCCTGGTTTTGGGCTTGCAGGAAGTCCTGGCCAAGATCAAAAAGGTCGGCCGGGAGAAAATCTACGCCCACAACCGGCGGCTGTCCGAGGCCACCAAGGCGGCCATGGCGGCGATGGGGCTCAGCCTCTATTCCAAGGACTTTCCTTCGGTGGTTCTCACCGCGGTGGAAGCTCCGGCCGGGGTTGACGGCCAGAAGGTGGTGAGCAAGTTGCGGGAGCAGGGGATCTGGATCGCCGGCGGCCAGGCCCAGGCCAAGGGCAAGATCTTCCGCATCGCCCATATGGGCTTCATTGACACCGTGGATCTGCTGGGCACCTTGGGTGGCTTGGAGACGGTGCTCACCGGGTTGGGATATAAGCTCGAGTCGGGCGCCGGACTGCGGGCCGCCCAGGCGAGACTGACTAAGGAGGCAGGGGCATGAAAGTCCTGATCAGCGATAACTTGCACCAGGCGGGCATCGACATCCTCAAAGCGCACCCCAATATCGACGTGGTGGCCCGCCCCGGCATGAAACCGGAAGAGCTGCTGGCGGAGATCAAGGACGCCGACGCCCTGGTCATCCGCAGCGCCACCAAGGTAACTGCGGAACTGATCGCCGCTTCCCCCCGGTTAAAGGTGGTGGGCCGGGCCGGCACGGGTCTGGACAACGTGGACATCCCGGCGGCCTCGAAACGGGGCATCGTGGTGATGAACACCCCCGGGGGCAACACCATCACCACGGCCGAGCACGCCTTGTCCCTGATGATGGCCCTGGCCCGGAACATTCCCCAGGCCGCCAACTCCATGCGGGAAGGCAAGTGGGAGAAAAAGAAATTCCAGGGCACCGAACTGTTCAACAAGACCCTGGGAATCATCGGCATGGGGCGCATCGGCACCGTGGTGGCCGAGAGGGCCCTGGGCTTGAGGATGCGGGTGCTGTGCTACGACCCCTTCATCACCAAGGAATTGGCCGCCAAGATCGGGGCGGAACTGGTCTCCCTGGACGAACTCTTGGCCCGTTCCGACTTCATCACCATCCACACCCCGAAGACCAAGGACACGGCCAGGCTTCTGAGCCGGGAAGCCTTCATGAAGATGAAGCCCGGAGTGCGCCTGATCAACTGCGCCCGGGGCGGTCTGATCGACGAGGGGGCCTTGTTGGCCGCCTTGAAGGAAGGCAAAGTGGCCGGCGTCGCCCTGGACGTCTATGAGACCGAACCGCCGGGGGCCGACTGGCCGCTGCGGGAGCTGCCCAATGTCGTCTGCACCCCGCATCTGGGCGCCTCTACTGAGGAGGCCCAGGCCAACGTGGCGGTGGCCGTGTGCGAGCAGATTCTGGAACTGCTGCTCTACGGGACCATCAAGAACGCGGTGAATGCCCCCTCCGTCTCCCAGGAAGCCATGGCCCAACTGAAGCCCTATCTCACCCTGGCCGAGGCCCTGGGAGCTTTCCAGGCCCAGATCAGCGAAGGTGCGGTCACTTCTGTGGCCATCTCCTATAGCGGCGAAGTGGCCAAGCTGGACACCAAGCCCTTGACCCATTCCATCCTGAAAGGCTTGCTGGCTCCGGTGGTGGGCGATGAAGTCAACTACGTCAACGCCCCCGCCATGGCGGCCTCCCGGGGTATCCACATCAGCGAAGAAAAAGCGGATGCCACGGACGACTTCTCCACCCTGATCCGCCTGACGGTCAAAGCCGGGAATGAGGAAAACGTGGTGGCCGGCACCATCTTCGGAAAATACGAGCCTCGCCTGGTGCGGATCAACAAGTTCCGCATGGAGGTCGTCCCCGAGGGACACATGCTGTTCATCTATAACACCGACCGCCCCGGGGTCATCGGCGCCATCGGCAGCACCATCGGCAAGCACCACATCAACATCGCCCGGATGACCGTGGGCCAGGAGAAGGAGCGGGGGCAGAACATCATCCTGCTCACCACCGACACCCCCGTCACCCCGGAATGTTTCAAAGACGTGCTGGCCCTGGAACACGTGGCCATGGCCTATAGGTTGGAGCTTTAGCAAGCGGTTATAAAAGGGTTCTCGTGGTCATCCTGAACGGAGTGAAGGATCTCAAGGGGTTTCACATAGGAGATTCTTCGCTTCGCTCAGCATGACCAGTTTACTATTGCGGGAGTTTTTCAACAGTCTGATTGAACGGCTCGATCCGTAACTCCGGAGGCAGGCATGAGTGAGGACGAAGATAAAGGCTATACCGTCGAAGACCGGCGTTATCTCCACCTGAGCGAGGAGGAGAAGGCCAAAGTCCGGGAGAAGGCGGGGAGCGAAGGGGCAACCAGGGAGGCGGCGGCTGAAGAAGCCTTTCAGGAGGCTTCCCAGAAGGCGGCGTCCGAGGCCGATAAAACTGCCCAGGAATTGCCCCTCCCGGAAATCACCTTCTCTTCCCTGCTGTTTTCCTTGAGTTCATCGGCTTTTGTCAACCTGGGAGCGATTCCGGACCCCAACACCGGCAAGGTGGAGAAGAATCTGCCCCTGGTCAAACAGACCATCGACCTGTTGGGCCTGCTGCGGGACAAGACCCGGAACAACCTCACCCAGGAGGAGGAAGGCCTCTTCGATCACCTGCTCTATGATTTGCGGATGTCGTATGTCAGGGAGGTAGGCTGATTAGGGGGGCCGCCGGGGAGGCGCTCAGGGTGCTGTGCCCCGCCAAGGTCAACCTCTATCTCAGGGTGGTGGGGCGCCGCCCGGACGGTTACCATGAAGTGGTAACCGTGATGCAGCCTTTGAGCCTGGCCGACGTGTTGACCGTCAGTCTGGGCGGGGAAGGACTCAGCCTGACCTGCGACCGGCCGGAACTGCCCCAGGGGGAAGAGAACCTGGTCTGGCGGGCGGCCCGGCAGTTTCAGGAGGAGACCGGGCTCCGGCAAGGGGTCCGTCTGAGCCTTGCCAAGCACATACCCGTGGCCGCCGGACTGGGAGGCGGCAGCAGCGACGCCGCCGGCGCGTTGCTGGCCTTGAATGAGCTGGCTGGGAAACCGCTGGCTGACCGCCACCTGCACCGTCTGGCCAGCCTTTTGGGGGCTGACGTGCCGTTCTTTCTGGCCCGGGAGCCGGCGGTAGGGCGCGGCACCGGCACCCAACTCCGTGCTGTGACCCTGCTCCCTTACTGGTACCTGCTGGTTAACCCCGGGGTGCCGCTGTCCACCCGCTGGGTCTATGAAAACCTGGATCTTGCCGCCCTGGCGGGGCCTTCGGCGGCTGAGGCCTGGGACCCTGAGCATCCGGAAACCTGGGTGCATAACGATCTGGGGACGGTGGCGGTGAAGCGTTTTCCCGAACTGGCGCAGCTTTTGGCCGGCCTCAAGGAGGCGGGGGCCTGGTGCCAGGGGGTTTCGGGAAGTGGGCCCACCCTCTTCGGCCTGTTTCACACCCGGGAGGCGGCGCATCAGGCGGGCCTTACCTTGCGCCGGACTTTTCGGGGCTGGCTGACCGTGGCCCGGGGCCTCACCGGCCCGGAATCCGAGACAACCTGGGAGCACAACGTATGGACGATCTGAAAGTCTTTACCGGCAATGCCAACCGGCCCCTGGCGGAAAATATCTGCCGGCATCTCCAGATCCCCCTGGGAGATGCGGCGGTGGGGCGGTTTTCCGACGGGGAAATCTCGGTGGAGTTCCGGGAGAATGTCCGGGGCAAGGACGTTTACGTCATTCAGCCCACTTCCATTCCCTGCAACGAACACCTGTTGGAACTGTGCATCATGCTGGACGCTCTGAAGCGGGCTTCGGTCCGGTGCGTCACCGCGGTGGTGACCTACTACGCCTATGCCCGCCAGGATCGGAAGACCGCGCCCCGGACTCCCATCTCCGCCAAGCTGGTGGCCGATCTCATCACCACCGCCGGCGCCAACCGAATGATCACCATGGACCTGCATACCGGGCAGATTCAGGGATTTTTCGATATTCCGGTGGACCATCTGTACGCCGCCCCGGTGACCCTGGAGTATATCCGGGAGAATTTCGCCGGAGACGTGGTGGTGGTATCGCCTGATTCCGGCGGGGTGGAGCGGGCCCGGGCCTTTGCCAAGCGCCTGAACGCTTCCCTGGCGATCATCGATAAACGCCGGGACGCCGCGGGTATCAAGGCCATGACCCTGATCGGCAATGTCTGGGGGAAGGAGGCCATCATCCTGGACGACATGGTTACCACCGGGGCAACCCTGACGATGGCGTCGGAGTTGCTGATGCGCCACGGGGTGCGAACCGTCCATGCCTGCGTCACCCACCCGGTGATGTCGAGCAACGCGGTGAGCAACCTCCAGGGGTCCATGGTCCAGACCCTGGCGGTCACCGACACTATCCCGCTTTCCCCGGAAGCCGCCGGCCTGGAGAAAATCCGGGTTCTGTCCGTGGCTCCCCTCCTGGGAGAGGCCATCAAAAGGATTCACAACCAGGATTCGGTGAGTTCCCTGTTTGTGTAGGTAGCGGTAAGCAGTTGGGTATGAGTGAAAGGTTTCTCATTTTCATTCCCAAACTGTCCATCTCAAGAAATGTTTCCCTATTCATTCCCTATGCCAGCAGAAGTGAATACTATTAACCTAAAGCTGAGAGCTAACCGCTAACAGCTAAGTGCTAAAGGCTCCTATGCGCTTAATCGTGGGATTGGGGAATCCGGGCCGGGAGTACGCCTGGACCCGGCACAATCTAGGCTGGCAGGTGGTGGCCTTGCTCTCGGAGGGGTGGCGGATTCCCCTGAGCAAGAAAACCCTGGAGTCCGTCTGGGGCCAGGGCCGGGTGGAAGGGGAGGGCGTCATCCTGGCGCAACCCACTACCTATATGAACCTGAGCGGTCAGGCGGTGTCCCGTCTCATGTCTTATTTCAAGCTCGGCCCCGAAGATTTGGTGATTATCCATGACGATCTGGATGTGCCGCTCTGGCGCCTGAAGATCGTGGAGCGGGGCGGTCCCGGGGGCCATCGGGGGATTCTGGACATTATCGCCACTCTGAACACCGAGGAGTTTCTCCGGGTCAAGCTGGGCATCGGACGGCCCCGCCCCGGGCTCCCCACGGAAAAGTATGTGCTGTCGCACTTCCCGGCCGAGGACGCCGAAAATGTGGCGCAGTTGATCGAACGGGGGGCCCAGGCGGTGACGACGCTCCTGGCGGAAGGGCGGGCTGCGGCCCAGAACCGCTTTCACGGGGAACCGGTGGATTCAAAAGAATAGGATTTATGTGGCGAAGGCCCGGGCGAGTTGCCGGTGCTACCAGACAAGCTCTTAATTTACCAAGCAAATTTGCTTTATTGACAGTCCCGGAGGGATGAGGCATGCCGCCCAGAGAGGATGATGACGAGCGAGAGCGGCCCAGTTGGCGGGAGATCGATCAGCGGCGGGATGGCAGCCGCCACCGGGGGCAGGCGCCGCCTCCGGTGCCCAAAGTCCAGGCGGAATCGATCCGGCAACAGGCCCTGGCCCAGGCCGAGGCCTTGTTTAAGGGCAAACGGGCCCGGCCGGAATATCGAACCGATCTGAAAAAGTTGGAAGCCAGTCACGGCACAAAAAAATTTCCGGTTTTGGCGAAGAAGTTTTTGGAGGAGTACGGGTTGCCGGAAGAGTGGGGAGCCCTGATTCGGCTCCTGGATTATGACGATGCCACCGCCGGGGTGAAGGTGCTCCAGGCCATGGCGGCCCAGGCGGAGCAGCGCAGCCGGGTGGAGAAACAGGGTTTCAAGAGCCGCCTGCAGGTCCTGGCCTTAACCAGCCGCCATCCGGAAATCAGGCGGACGGCGGAGGAGATCCTGGCGGATTTTGAGTAATTCATTGGTTATTTTAAGTAAATGTGTTGCCAAGTACCTTGACATCTATTTTTATAATCATGTAATCTGTTACAAAAGTTATACAATATATATGGAGAATTTATCATAAAATAACATCCTGCTCTCGATAAACTCAAGGACCATCTACGGCGGCACAAGGAGGTGCTCAGATGATCGCGATTGATCACCGTGTGGTTCAAGGGGAAGAACCCCCTTTGGATCCCGGTCGAATTCCCGAATTTACCGATATTATCACGTCAGACCCACATTTAACGGAAATCCTGTCGTGGCTGCCCATCTTTGCCGAATCGGATCTCCCCATCCTCCTGACGGGGGAACCCGGCACCGGCAAAGAGCTGGTGGCCATGGCCATATTCGCCCTGGGGCCATCCCGGCGCCGGACCTGCCAGAGCCTCAACTGCGCGACCCTGACGGAGTCCCTGGCCACGAGCGAATTGTTCGGGCACGTCCGGGGGGCCTTTACCGGCGCCAACCAGGCCCGTCCGGGCAAATTCCGGTTGGCCCACGGCGGCAGCCTCTTTCTGGACGAAGTGGGGGAGTTGCCCCTGGCTATCCAGCCCAAACTGCTCCGGGCGGTGGAGCAGGGGGAGATCGAGCCGGTGGGCGGCGACGGCGCCGCCAAGGTGGATGTGCGCCTGGTGTCCGCCAGCAATCAGGACCTGCTCCGGCTGGTGGCCCAGGGACGCTTTCGCCAGGACCTTTACGACCGGCTGGCAGTCCTGGCCATCCACCTGCCTCCTTTGCGAGAGCGGCCGTCGGACATTCTGTTGCTGGCCAGCCATTTCGCCCGGGAGACGGGCCGGCGCTATGGCCGGGAGCGGTCCCCGGAGTTCACCGAGGCGGCCCGGCGTCGCCTTGAGAAACAGCCCTGGCCTGGAAATGTGCGGGAACTCAGGAACGTGGTCACCCGGGCGGTGTTGTTCAGTGATGGCAGCCTGATTAAGGAAGAGGATCTGGCTTTTACCCCGTATCCGTCCCGGGCGTTGCAGTCGACCCAGGTTATGGGGGAGGGAATGCCGGTGTCCCGGCCGTCGGCGGTGCGGCTGAAGGAACTCCTGGATTCGGAGGGAGGCAACGTCTCCGCCCTGTCGCGCCGCCTCCAGGTCTGCAGCAAGACCATCTACCGCTGGCTGAGGACCTATCAGATCGATCTGATGGGCATCCGGGGAGCGGAGGTGACCTGATAGCAAAGAGCAATCAAAAACTGTGCTTGGTCATGCTGAGCGCCTGCCGAAGCTCGCTTTTGAACCGCTCCGTTCAGTATGACGAGCACAGGCACTGTTTTTGACTGCAACGTGAGACCTCTGCGAAAGTCTCTATCTCTAACCTTCCTCAATCAAGATGCAGCGTAGGCGCCCTCGCCTGCGCTTAAAGACAGTATGGACAGCCGAGGGCGGCTATCCTACCTGAGACTTTCGCAGAGGTCTCAACTTTGTATGAGGGTTGCCCAGACCCTAGAGTTAGCTGCGCGACCAGACCGCCTCCGGGATCAGTTCGGCACCGGTTCGTTTGAGTCCCGGCTGATCCTCCGAGGCCACAAATTACCCATAGAGCCGGGAGCGGCGCAGCCTGAAACCGGCGGCAGCAAAAACCGGTCTTTTAGCCGTCAGCTCGCCGGTTGCCATCCCCTATAATCTGCGGCTATTTCTTGGTCTTGCTGCTGGCCTCCGCCGCGGCCAGTTTTTCCTGGAGGTAGGGCACCAGGGCGGCGTCCGGCGGTTGTTCCAGCAGTTTGCGCCAGTAGACCGCGGCTTCTTTGGGTTCCTTGGCCTGTTCGTAGAGCACGGCCAGCCGGCGCATAACCTCGCTCTTCAGGGGGCCGGAGATTTGCTCCGCCAGCGGCTTGAGAACTGAGGCCGCTTTTTTGAAGTTGCCCATGCCTTCGTAGCAATAGCTCAGACTTTCGTTCACCAGGGTGTCCCAGCCCTGGTCCCGTCCGTCCAGGAGGGATTCGTAAGCCTTGGCGGCCTCGCCGTACTGCCCCAGCTGGTAGAGGAGATTGGCCCGCATAAGCTGGGCTTCCCGGGCCGCCTGGGTGCCGGCATATTCGTTGACGAATTTCTCCAAGGCCTTGGCGGCGGCGGCGTCCGGGGCCCTGAGGTCCGCCTTGGGGGTCACCAGGGCCAGGGCTGTAGCGGCCTTTTCCTGCCGGCTTGCCTGCATCCTGGCGGTTACCCCCCAAGTCCCCAGCCCCACCGCGATCACCACCCCGGCCAGCACCAGCCATGTGGTATAGGGCTTCAGCCGCTCCAACAGGCTCTGTGCCAGGTTTAACACATCCTCAGGATTGTCCAGCGCCGATCGGCGATGGGAACTTAGCTTGGCCATGTAAGTCTCCTAAAAACTTCTTTGTTTTATAGAGAGGATTATGACAAACATAACAAAAAATTATTCCAGAGATTATATTAACAACTCCGTTGGAATCCCCTGACAACTTGGGGACAATTAATACCGACCCTCAGAGGGGTTTCGTCCCGATAGTCAATTCGCTATTCATCTATGCTTAAACTAATCTGAATCAAATTTAAACCACCGACGCCAACCCCCCCACCAGTTCCCAACTCCGGGGCGCCGTGGCCGGTGAAGGTGAGCCGGCGCTCGTTTTCCCCGAGTGATCTCCAGGTCCACTTCCAGGTAATCGCCGGGGAGCAAGGGGGCCAGGCGCCGGGCCCATTCCGCCACCACCACCCGGTGCCCCGCGAGATATTCTTCCAGGTCCGGCAGCACTCGGGCCGGCAGGTCTTCCAGGCGGTAGAGGTCCAGGTGCACCAGCAGCACCCGGCCGGGATACTCGTGGACCAGGGTGAAGCTGGGGCTGGCGACCAGGTCGGGCGGCACTTCCAGGCCCTGGGCCAGGCCGTGGACGAACTCGGTTTTGCCGCTGCCCAACTCGCCGTTTAAGGCCACCACATCCCCCGGGGCCAGCCAGGCCCCCAACCGGGCCGCCAGGGCCCGGGTCTCCTCGGGACTGCGGGTGACCCTTGAACGGCCTCATATTAGTGATAACCTGCATCGGATACTATTTTGTAAGTCCGGGCCGCAATGGCAAAGCCAAAATCCCCCTCAATCCCCCTTTAAAAATGGGGACTTCCGATAGCCCTCTCCTGGCGTAAAGGGGGGTAGGGGAGATTTTTCCGAAATGGCGTCACGCCGTATTACTTTTCGGGTTCCGGGCCATGGCCCGGACCAGGTCCATCTTGCCGATGATGCCCACGATCTTGCCCCCTCCACCACCGGGAGGGTGTGCACCTTCTGTTTGGCCATGAGGGCCGGCGATCTGGGAGATCGGGGTGTCCGGGGCCACGGTAACGGGGTCCTTGGTCATGACAGTCGCCCACCGTGGTGCCCAGCATCTTTTCCACCCGCTGGATCATATGGGAAGGAATCTGGAGGTAGATATGGAAGTCCAGGATGTTGATGGCCGGGGGCAACTCCAGGTCCCGGGCCCGCTCCACCAGGTCGCTCTGGGTGATGACCCCCACCAGGCGGCCGTCTTTATCCACCACCGGCACGCCGCCGATCTGGCGATTCTCCAGGATCTTGGACAAATCCGCGATGGAGGTCTCCGGGGCTGACCGTGAGAACCTCTGTGGTCATGATATCACGCGCTTGTAGCATATATCTTCCTCTGCGGGGGTATCGAGCCCCTGGCTGAATTCTGCCCAGCACGTCGGGAAAGACGGTCGAGCAAATCACCGGCGATCAGGCCCCGGGGGCCGTGGTGGCTGACGAAATAATCGGCGGCCAGGCCGTGGAGGTAGACGCCCAGGCGGGCCGCATCCCAGGGAGCCAGCCCCTGGGCCAGAAAGCCGCCGATGAGGCCGGTGAGCACGTCCCCGGTGCCGCCGCTGGCCAGGGCCGGATTGCCCGTGGTGTTGAGGCTGACGCGGCCGTCCGGGTGCGGCCACCACCGTCTGGGCCCCTTTCAGTACCAGGATGGCCCCGAAGTTTGGCCGCGGTCTCCCGGGCCAGGTCCAGGCGCCGGGCCTGCACCTCCGGGGTGGTGAGCCCCACCAGCCGGGCCATTTCCCCGGGGTGGGGGGTCAGGATCCGGGGGCCGGCGACGCCCTTGAGACAGGCGGCATCCGCGGCCAGGTTATTGATGCCGTCGGCGTCGATGACCATGGGGCGGGCAGGTCCCGCACCAGCCGGCGCACCAGTTCCCGGGTCTCCGGGTGGGTCCCCAGTCCCCGGCCCCAGGGCCAGGGTGAACTTGCCGTCGGCCGCAAAGGCCACGGATGGGCGTCCAGGCCGCCCGACCCAAGGGCCCGGGCCGCCGCCGCCTCGGGCAGGGGCAGGGTCATGGCCTCGGTGAGCTTGACTTCCAGGATGTCGTTGAGGCTGGCGGGATCCCCAGGGTCACCAGCCCGGCCCCGGCCCGGAGCGCCGCCTGGGATGCCAGGGCCGCGGCCCCGGTCTTGCCTTCGGAGCCGGCCAGGACCAGCAGGTGGCCGAAGTTCCCCTTGTGGCTGCCGAAAGGCCGGGGCGGCAGCAAGCTGCCGCAGTTCCCGGGCTTCGGCCAGCTCCAGCTGGCACCTCCTCGGGCCAGAGTCGGGCGGGATGCCGATATCCACCTGCCAGAGGCGGCCGACGTAATCCCGGCCCGGCGGCAGAACCTGGCCGAGCTTTGGGCCAGCCATAGGTTACGGTAACCTCGGCCTTCAGGGCCACCCCCAGCACTTCGCCGGTATCGGCGGACAGCCCCGTGGGGATATCCACCGCCAACACCGGCGCCCGCAGGTGATTGACTCGTTCGATCAAGGCGGCCATCAGTCCCTGGACCGGGGCATTGAGGCCGGTGCCCAACAGGGCGTCCACGATGAGGCCGGCTTTGGCCAGTCGGTGGATAACCGGGTTCAGGTCGGCTTCGGTGAGGACCTCAGCCACCGAAACCCCCAGGTGGGCCAGGATTTCCAGGTTGACCCGGGCGTCGCCGCTCACCTGGTCCCGGGGCCCCAGGAGAAAAACGGCCACCGGGATGCCGGCGTTGGCCAGGTAGCGGGCCACCACGAAGCCGTCCCCGCCGTTGTTGCCCCGGCCGGCCACCACCGCCACTTCGCCCTGAAGTTCGGGAAATTCCCGCCGCAGAATCTGGTAGGTCGTCCGCCCGGCATTCTCCATGAGCACCAGGGAAGGGATGCCCAGGTCCTGGATGGCCCGGCGGTCCAACTCCCGCATCTCTGATGCCGTTACGAGTTTCATGTCTCAACCTGAGTCTGTAATTTACGGTTTAAGATAACACACCCCTCCGGATATTAGCAATTAGCGGTTGATAGTTAGGCAAGACCGGGGATGGTGAAAACGATTCTTTCGGCGCTTCCCCCTCACCTCGACCTTCTCCCCCCGAGGGGAGAAGACGTTACGGGAAACTCTTTATTATTCCGGCATTCAGAACGGAGTACAGGATCCAAACTTCCAGAAAAGGCGCGATTCTTCCCCGGCCCCGGATGACCATGAGCCAGGGAACGAGTTTTTGCAAGGGCTTTGGTCTGGGCTGACGGCTGAAAGCTATTGCCACAGAAAAGGCGGCCCGGGGGCCGCCTGACGGACCTGAGGAAAAGGTCGTTGCCCTACCAGTGGTAAGCCACCCCCGCCACCACCTTATGGCAGTCAAAATCGAAAGTCGCCATGGCCCGGCCCTGGGCACCGTTGGGCAGGTAGAAGGGATGGGATTCAATTTCCACGGCCCACTGGCGGTTAAATTTGTATTCCACAAAGGCGCCAATGTGTTTGGTGAACATGTAGCGGATTCCCGCCATCACATCGAGGCCAAAATTTTTCGCCGAGTCCACCTCTTCATACAGGACGATAAAGGCGGGGCCAATCCCCACATAAGGCTGCAAGCGCCCAAAGGGCACCTCCTTATCCGGGAAAAACCCGTAGCGGCCGACGAGGTGCAGGGCCGTGGTCCAATTGACCCAGAAGTCATTGGGGACGGTAGCCTGGTTATACCCCAGGATGGGGCGGCTGATAGACAAGGTGTGGCGGTTAACGTAACTGTTGTTGACCATGGACTCAACTTCCACTCCCAGGTAGGGGACGGTGTGGGTAAAATACCCCAGCTTAAAGCCGCCGGTCAAAGAATTGCTGAATTTATTGCTGAAAAGCGTGACCGGACCCTCGGCGGTGACAGGGGTGCCTCCCGTGTTCAGGTCGAACCCGTCCAGATACTTGAGGTTCTGGCTGGGAGTAAATGCCACCCCCAGGAAGCCCCCGGCATAAAATTCACCATTGAGCAACCGCTCCTTGCCCCGGCGTGAAGGCAGATTTTCATAGACGCCATAGGCGATAAGCGGGGTAGCGAGCAACCCGAGTATGGTGCAGCCGATGGCCAGGTTGGTTTGCAGCGCCATCACCGGGGTCGGTGACGGCATCAGGAAACCCAAGGTTAGCAGGATGATAACCAACCCCAGCCCCCATTTTCTACGATTACTGCGCCCTCGGTACATTTTCTTCCCCCTCGAAACCTTTAAAATATGGTTATTCTAGTTTTTATCATGGTTTAAAGTCAAGGAAAAACAGGGGACGGGCGGCAGGGAACGGCATTTGCTTCAATAAAGTTCTCTGAAGCGTAACCGGGACATTCAGGGGGGGATAATCATGTTGACTCCTAGGCCCTGGATTGATAAATTTTAGTTTGCAAGAATTATCTCTTCTTTTCAAGGATTCCGTGATCATCATTATTGATTATCAAGCCGGCAACCTCACCAGTGTAGTCCGGTCTCTCAAAGCCCTGGGGGTGGAGGGCACCGGTGACCCAGGACCCGGCGGTGGTGGCCCAGGCCAGCCGCGTCATTTTCCCCGGGGTGGGAGCGGCCGGCAAGGCTATGGCTACGCTCCGAGAACTGGGTCTGGATCGGGCCCTGCGCAGAGCTTTGCCCGGGGCATCCCCATCCTGGGCATCTGCCTGGGGGCCCAAATTATCCTGGAGCCCAGTGAGGAAAATAATGCCGCCTGCCTGGGGCTGCTGCCCGGCCGCACCCGGGCCCTCCCCCGGGTGCGAAGGCCTGAAAATCCCCCACATGGGCTGGAACCAGGTGCGCTTTCTCCAAGCCCACCCGGTATTCAAGGGCTTGCCGGAAGGTGCCGAATACTATTTTGTCCACAGCTACTACCCCGCCCCGGCTCAAGACGGCCATGGTACTGGGGGTAACGGACCACGGCATCGAGTTTCCCAGCGCCATTGGCTGGCGCAATCTGGTGGCCACCCAGTTTCACCCGGAGAAAAGCGGGCGCTTTGGACTCCAGATCCTGGAGAATTTCCTGGCCTGGGACGGCTCCTATGCTGAGTAAGCGGATCATTCCCTGCCTGGATGTCCGGGACGGCCGGACCACCAAGGGCATCAAATTCAGGAATAATGTGGATATCGGCGATCCGGTGGCCATGGCCCGGCTCTACTATGAAGCGGGGGCCGATGAACTGGTTTTTTATGACATCACCGCTTCCAGCGACCGCCGGAACATCATGATCGACGTGGTGCGCCGGGTGGCCGCCGAGATCCTCATCCCCTTTTCCGTGGGAGGCGGCATCCGGAACCTCGAACGACATGCGGGATGTCCTTCTGGCCGGGGCCGAAAAGGTGAGCGTCAACAGCGCCGCCATCCAGGACCCCGGGCTGATCACCGCCGGGGCCCAGGCCTTCGGCAGCCAGTGCATCGTCTTGGGCATGGACGTGAAAAGGGTCGACGCCCTCCGCCGACCACCCCCTCGGGCTATGAAATGGTGATCCATGGCGGCCGCACCCCCATGGGGATCGACGCCCTCTGGTGGGCCCAGGAGGCGGTGCGGCTGGGAGCCGGGGAGATTTGCCTCAACTCCATCGATGCCGACGGCACCCAGGCGGGTTATGAACTGACCCTTACCCGGATGATTTCCGAAGCCGTGCCCATTCCGGTGATCGCCTCGGGTGGCGCCGGGACCCCCGAGCACCTCCACGAGGTTCTCACCCAGGGTCGGGCGGATGCGGCGCTCATTGCTTCCATGGTCCATTACGGCACCTATACCATTACAGGGATTAAAGACTATCTGGCCCAGCGGCGCATCCCGGTTCGCCTGGTCTGGTAAGGCGCATTGAACCCATTTCAGGAAGAATGCCTTTGAACGATCAGCTTGACAGGAAGGTTGCGGATTTCCGGAAGAGCTGCCGGAGATTCTGGAACCCGAGATCGAGGCGGAGGTCGAGGAGACCCGAGGACACCCTGCCGGTTCCCAGCGATCTCGACCTGGTGCAGCGTTACATCCGCGAGGCCAACCACTTTGCCCTCCTCACCCCGGAGGAGGAAAAGTCCCTCACCAGCCACTACCATGAGACCGGCGACCGGGAAGCCGGTTCCCGTTTGATCACCAGCAACCTGAGGCTGGTGATCAAGATCGCCCTGGAGTTCCAGAAATACTGGATGAAGAACCTGCTGGACCTGATCCAGGAAGGCAATATCGGTCTCATGCATGCCATCAAGAAATTCGACCCCTACCGGGGCATCAAGCTCTCCTACTATGCTTCCTTCTGGATCAAGGCTTACATCCTTAAATTCATCATGGACAACTGGAAGCTGGTGAAGATCGGCACCACGCAGTCCCAGCGCAAACTCTTTTACAACCTGAAACGGGAGAAGGAGAAACTCCGGGCCCAGGGGTTTGAGCCGGGCCCCAAACTCCTGGCGGACGCTCTGAACGTGCGGGAGGAGGAAGTCATCGAGATGGACCAGCGCCTGGGTGGCTGGGAGCTTTCCCTGGACGCGCCCTTTGAAGGACGGCTCCGATGAATATCATAAGAATTTCCTGCCTTCCACCGAGCCCCAGGTGGAAGAAGTGTTGGCCCAGGCGGAACTGAAAAACCTGTTCCGCCGGAAGCTGGAGGAGTTTCGCACCGAACTCAATGACAAAGAGCTGGATATTTTAGACTTGCGCCTGTTGGCGGAAAAGCCCATGACCCTGCAGGAGATCGGGGCCCGCCACCAAATTTCCCGGGAGCGGGTGCGTCAGATCGAAGACCGCCTCATTAAGCGGTTGCGCCATTATTTAAAAAATGAAATCGCCGACTGGGACGGATTATCAGACCCCGATAGGGGATTAGCCGGTCCCGGGGCCGCCTTCCGAGGAACAAACTTGCCTAACCGCAAAATCTTCATCCAGATCAAAGCCATGTTATGCATCAGCGCCTCCTGGTCCCGTATCATTCTCGGCGGGATCCTGGGGGTTTCCCTGTGCCTGGCGGCCCTGGGGTGCGCCTCCCTGGGTCGGATGGCCCCCAACGGCACCGAAGTCGCAACCAAGACGGAAACCCCCAAAGGCCTGGCGTACTATCATTTTCTCAAGGCCCAACAACTGTTGCTGGCTGATGACGCCGCGGGGGCCATCCAGGAATATGAGGCGGTCCTGAAAAATGATCCCGACTCCCCGTCCGTCGAGATGGAGCTGGCCGCTCTCTACCAACGCCAGGGTGATGTGAAGCAAGCCCTGGCCCACGCCGAGAAATCCTCCGGTTGGATCCCAAGCAGCAAGAGGCATATTTTCTCCTGGCCAGCCTGCACGTGGGCCTCAACCAGCTGAATGAGGCCACCCGGGAATACGAACGCATCCTCACCTTGGACCCGAAAAACCGGGAAGCCCGACTCTTTCTGGCCACCCTCTACGCCCAGCAGCGACGATTTCCCAAAGCCATCCGCACCATCCAGGAACTCTTGCGCCTGGACCCCTCAGCTGGTTGTGGGCTACTACTACCTGGGCCGCATCTATCTGGAGACCGGCCGCCTGGCGGACGCGAAAAAAGAATTCCAGCGAGTCCTCACGCATGGACCCCAAGTTCGTCCCGGCCATGTTCGACCTTGGGGTCACCCTGGAACGGGAGCACCAATACAGCCGGGCCCTGTCCATGTATCGCCGCATCCTCCGGTCCTACCCGCGCAACAGCAGAGTCTGGGCCAACATCGGTCGTCTCTACCTGATTATGAACCGTTACAGTGACGCCCAGAAGGCCTTCCGCAAGGTCAGGGAGTTGGAACAGAATGATCCCACCGCTGAATTCAATATCGCCCTGATCTGCCTGGAGCAGAAGCTGCCGGACGACGCCATCCGCCTTTTTCGCCCCCTCCTGAGCGTTCCCCGCTACCAGGAACGGGCGCGCTATTTTATCGCCATGGCCCTGGAGGAAAAAGGCGACCTGAAGGCGGCCGCCATCGAGTATCAGCTGGTAAATCAGGTATCCGAACATTTCATCCAGGCCCGCCTGCGGCTGGCCTATCTCACCTTTCAGATGGGTGACAAAGCCCGAGCCCGGCAGATCCTCAACGATCTCCTGACCCGGGCCCCCAAACAGGAAGAGATCTATCTTACCAGATCCTACTTTTACGAGGAAGACAACCAGTGGGACCGGGCCATCAAGGCCCTCAACGCCGGGCTGGGGCAGGTGGAGCGACCCCAGGAACTCCACTTCCGCCTGGCAGTCCTCTATGAGAAAGAGAATAAACGCCCCGAAAGTATCCAGCAGATCAAGAAAGTCCTGGAACTGGACCCGAATAATGCCGATGCCCAGAATTTCCTCGGCTACTCCTACGCCGAAGCCGGGATGGACCTGGATGAGGCTGAGAAGCTGATCCGGGAGGCCCTGCGCACCAAGCCCAACAGCGGCTCACATCATTGATAGCCTCGGGTGGGTCTTATATAAAAAGGGCCAGTACGACAAGGCGGTGACCGAGTTGGAGCGGGCTCACCGCCTCATGCCCCAGGACGGCACTGTGGCCGAGCATTTGGGGGATGCCTATTTCAAGGTGAAGCGCTACCGGGATGCCTTGCGCATCTATCGCCGGGCCCTGGAACTGGAAAATGCCACTCCCTCAAGCCTGCGGAAGAAAATTAATCAGGTGGAAATCTTGTTGAAAGGACCGACTCCTTGAACCTCCGAAACTTCTTCTGCCTGGCGCTGGCGGCGCTCCTCTGTTCGGCCGGCTGCCGCACCCTGTTTCCATCCCGGCCGTCGGTGGCGGTCATCTCCCAGGAAAACCTGCTCGCCGTTCTTAAGACCCGGCAGGAAAAGATCAAATCCTTCCGGGCCGAAGGCCGCATCACCTACCTGTCCCCCCAGCAGAATTATTCCGGCAAAGTCTGGCTCAAGGGCCGACTGCCCGCCAGTCTCAAGGTCGAGGTCCTGGATTTCCTGGGCCGCACCGTCCTGAGTTTCGCCACCGACGGCACCGAGGTCAAGGTGCTGTCTCCCCGGGAAAACAAATTGTTTCAAGGCCCCGCCACTCCCCGGAATATGGCCGCCTTTATCCCCCCCACCGTCAGCCTGCCCCAGGCCCTGCGTCTGTTAGTGGGGGCCCTGCCTTTGAGCCAGGGACCGCCCCAGAATTTTGCCTATGAAGCCGCCACGCACCGTTACCGCCTGGAGTGGCGCCAGGGCGAGGCTATCACCGAACGCCTCTGGGTCGCGGCAGAGGGCCTTTATCCCGTACTGGAAGAATGGTACGGTGGCGCCCCGGAACCCCGCTTTACCGCCGAACTGGCCAACTTCGGCGCCCTGGCCCCCGACCTGCCCGAAAAAGTCACCCTGAAGACGCCCACGCCTAAGATGGAAATGCGCCTGGTCTACCGCGACCTTAAGTCGCAATCCGTCCTTGACTCCGACCGAGTTGACCCTGACGGCCCCTCCCGGCGTGGTCGTGGTCCCCCTGGGAAAGTAGCGGTTAGCTCTCAGCTTTCAGCTTTCGGCAAAAGCTGGGAAAGACACCAACGAGAAAAATGCAGCCTGCCTTTAGAGGGCCGTCGGGCGAGAAAGCGAAGCGCATCCCGCCGTTAGCGTTCTGGGCTGCCAGGCTGGGGTGAGGGCGAGCTTGTCGGGTCTTGGTTCAACGTATCCCCCTCCCCCCAACCCCCTCCCACCAGGAGAGGGGGAGTTATTGAGGCCAACATTTTCCAAGGTATCTGTTGGATACGATATCAGGTGGCGGGGGATAAAAGGGATTCCGTCTCTTTCCCCTCTCCCCCAATGGGGGAGAGGGCCAGGGTGAGGGGGAAGTAAGTGAATGGCCGGGTGCGCCCGGCACCCCCGGCTTTCCTTTGAGAGGCCCGCGGTCTATGAAATTCCTGGTGGATCAGCCCCTGGGGGGACTGGCCAAGTGGCTGCGTTTTTGCGGCTTCGACGCCGCCCTCCTGCGCCTGGCCCCGGATAAGCCCGGGAGCTGGCCGCCGCCTATGCCCCAGACCCATATCCTGACCCGGCAGGCAGCCTGCCAGCGTCTGAAGCGGCCTGATCTCCTGGTGCTGGCCGCCCCCGAACCCGAGGGCCAGTTAACCGAGGTGATCCGGCGCCTGCACCTGGAGCCCCGCCACTTCAAACCCCTGACCCGTTGCCGCCATTGCAACGATCCCCTCGCCCCCCTCAGCCGGGAGCTGGCTCAAAGCCGGGTTTCAGAGTATGTCTTCCTACACCACCGCCGTTTCTTTGAATGTCCCCGCTGCCACCGGGTCTACTGGCCCGGCAGCCACATCCGGGGAATCACCGGGTCCTTGCGGGACCAACTGGAGCACCTGGGGGACCGAGGCGCCGACTCGCCGGAATAATGCCGGCTCATTCCCGGCGCTTTTGGGATTGCACCGCTCCTTCCCCCGCCCTATATTAGTTTAAATAAGAAAAAGTACCTGGGGCCGGACAGCCATTCCCGGCTGCCTGCCAACACCGGGACAGGAGGTGTGCATGAGCGTCGATTATCAAGGTTTGGCCGCCAAGGGACTCAAGGGACTCAAATGTGCCGGCTGGTTCGCCAGGACCCTGGCCCTGAATACGTTGCGCCGGGGCCTGATCCTGGGCCGCTACACTCTGGCCTGCTGGCAGAAGCAGAAAGTCAATAAGGCCATGCGCCGGTTGGGGGACCAGTTTTTCCAGGCCCTGGAACGGGGTGAAACCAACCCGCTGGTGGTTAGCGAAGTGAGTGATGCGGTCAACAAGGCGAAGGAGTTAAAGGAGATCAAGGCCAGGAATTATCAGGCCATGGCCGCCACCCGGGAAAAGATCCGGGCCGCCTGGACCAAGGAGCTCCCGCCGGTCCCCGCGGTGGAAACGCCGCCCCCGCCCGCCGAGCCCGCTGAGGCCGCGGAGAAGCCTGAGGAACCTGCGGCTCAGTAGAATTTTTGCCATTCTGAGAGGCTTCTTGATGGGAGGCCCGGCTGAAGCCTTGACGAAACGATTCCCCCTAACTTTCCTTCTTCAAAGGGGGATTTTCTAAGGGATGCCGCCGGGTTCCCCCCTTTGACAAAGGGGGGCAGGGGGGATTTCTTTCAGGATTCAGGTTGTTTGGCTGCTCGGATTGCTCCCTGTTTTTACTCCGCCCCGCACTCCGCCGGGCTGCCCCGGAGTTTTTCCAGGGCGTGGGGCAGGGCCGCAGCCACGGCCGCCAGATTCTCCCGGGCCCCCTTGGGGCTGCCGGGGAGGTTGATAATCAGGGTGCGGCCCCGGATCACCGCCACTCCCCGGGAAAGCATGGCGTGGGGGGTGATGGCCAGGGATGCCACCCGCATGGCCTCGGGTATCCCGGGCACCAGGCGGTGGGCCACGGCCAAGGTGGCCTCCGGGGTGGTGTCCCGGGGGCTCAGGCCTGTGCCTCCGGTGGTCAGGATCAGGTCCAGGCCCTCGTCGTCGCTCCAGGCCGTAAGTTGGGCCGCGATGGCCTCCGGCTCATCGGGCACGATCTCATTGGCGGCAACCTTAAAGCAACGGGGGTCCAACTAGCCGGCCCAGTTCAGGCCCGGCGGTGTCGATCCGCTCCCCGGCGTGCCCCTTGTCACTCACCGTCAGGATGCCCACCCGGAACATCAGCCACCTCGATGGCATCGCCCGGTTTCACCACGCCTTCGTTGAGGACCCGGGCAAAAATGCCTTCTTTGGGCATGACGCAGTCGCCCACCAGTTCCCGGATGGCGCAGCCCTTGTGGCAGGTCTTGCCGATCTGGGTGACTTCCAGTTCCACTGCGTCGCCCACCCTGAGCCGGGTCCCTACCGGCAGGTTCATGACCTCGAGGCCAACGACGGTGAGGTTCTCGGCAAAATCCCCGGGCTTGACCTTGGCCCCCGCGGCCACCATCTTGTCGATGACTCCCGGGCACAGCAGGCTCACCTGGCGGATGCCGCCTTCGGCGTGGGCGTCGCCGGCCAGGCCGTGATCCACCACCAGCCGCGCCTGGGCCACGTTGTGCTTGACCTCACCCTTGCGGTCGGAAACGGAGACCGCCACGATGCGGCCGGTTTGGCCTAAAATTGTCCGACTTGATTTTGCGTTGAGCTCCGTCATTGGTGTTTAAGGCAACCTCTCTCTTCCCCGGAGTGCAGGCGGGACCCTTAAAGCCGTGGGAGCGGTTCGCCAACCGCCCCCACGCTATAACCCGCTTGAGCCGGATTGGACCCGGGCTTACTCCTTTTCCTTCTCCAGCCTTGGCTTCGGCGATGATCTTCTCCGCCAGGTGGGGCGGGACCTCTTCGTAGTGGTCGAACTCCATCTCGTAGGTGCCCCGGCCCCCGGTCTTGGAAATCAGATCCGGGGCATAGAGCAGCACCTCGGTCATAGGCACGTGGGCAGTGATCACCTGCTGCCGGCCGTCGGCTTCCACTCCCAGGACCCGGCCCCGGCGCCCATTGAGGTCGCCGATGATATCCCCCATGTTCTCTTCCGGCACCGTCACCACCATCTTCATAATGGGTTCCAACAGAGTGGGGTTGGCCTGCTCGCAGCCCTTCTTGAAACCCATGGACCCGGCGATTTTAAAGGCCATGTCCGAGGAGTCCACGTCGTGGAAGGAGCCGTCATACAGGGACACCCGGAAATCCACCACCGGGAAGCCGGCCAGGATGCCGGTATTCTTGGCCTCGGCGATGCCTTTTTCCACCGAGGGGATGTACTGTTTGGGGATGGCGCCGCCCACGATCCTGTCGACGAACTCAAAGCCGCTGCCCTTGGGCAAGGGCTCCAGTTCCAGCCAAGTGTCGCCGTATTGGCCCCGGCCGCCGGACTGGCGCTTATATTTGCCCTGGACCTTGACGGTACCCTTGATGGTCTCCCGGTACGGCACCTTGGGCGTCTTCAGGTTGACTTCCACCCCGAACTTGCGCTTCAACTTTTCCGCGGTGGCCTCGATATGCACCGAGCCCACGCCGGATAGCAGGATTTCCTTGGTTTCGGCGTTCCGGGTCAGGTCCAGGGAGGGGTCTTCCTCGATGAGCTTGGAAAACGACGAGAAGACCTTGTCCTCTTCCCCCTGCTTTTTGGGCTCCAGGGCAAAGGTGACCATGGGCCGGGAGGGCGGCATGGCCGGGAGGATGAGGGGCTTGGCCTCCGCAGTCAGGGTGTCGCCGGTGACGGTTTCCTTGAGTTTGGCCACCGCGCCGAAGGCCCCGGGGCCCAGGCTGGGCACGGCCTTCTGGCCTTTGCCCTCCAGCAGGAAGAGCTGGCCGAAACGTTCCGGCACGCCCCGGGTGGCATTGAGGACCGTGGAATCCGCGGTCATGGTGCCGGAGTAAATCCGAAAGATGGACAGGCGGCCGGCGTAGGGGTCGGCCACGGTCTTGAAGACCTGGGCGGCCAGGGAACCATCCGGGTCCGCTTCCAAGGCCACTTCGTCTGCCGTGGCGGGATTGCTGCCCCTTGACCAGGCCCCGGTCCTCCGGGGCAGGGAGATAGAAGATTAATGGCGTCCAGCAGGAGCTGGGCGCTGCCGCTGGCTGGCTCGCACCGCACAAAACCGGCACGAAACTGCCCTTCAGGGTGCCGACCCGAAGCCCCTGGTAGATCTCCTCCGGCGTCAGTTCCCCTTCTTCCAGGAATTTTTCGATCAGGGCGTCGTCACTTTCCGCGGCAAAGTTGAGCAGATCGCTGCGCAGCGCCTCCGCTTCATCCTTGCAGGTCGTCGGGGATGGGACCCGCTTCCAGTTTGCCGCCTCCGGCCGGCGCCAGATAGGCTTTCTGGCTGATCAAATCCACCACCCCTTTGAAACCGGCTTCCCGGCCGATGGGGAGCAGGATGGGCACGGCCTGGACTTCCAACACTTCCCGGATCTCTTTGAGGCCTGGTGAAAATCGGCCCGTTCCCGGTCCATCTTATTGATGAAGATCAGGCGGGGCAGATTGTACTGGTTGGCCGTCTGCCAACCTTTTCGGTGCCCACCTTGACGCCGTCCACCGCGTCCACCACCACCACGGCGGCGTCGGCCACATGGAGGGCGGCCCGGGTGTCCGCCAGGAAATTGTCATCCCCGGGGGTGTCGGCCAGATAGACCGTGTGCTTTTTCCACTGATAATGGTGAAAGGCGCTGGAGATGGTGATCTTACGCTTAATTTCCTCAGGCTCGTAATCCAGAACGGAACTGCCGTCGTCGACTTTTCCCAGCCGGGAGGTGGCCCCCGCCCCAAAGAGAAGGGCCTCGGCCAAAGAGGTCTTGCCGCAGCCCCCATGGCCGATCAGGACCAAGTTACGGATCTGTGTGGTTTTGCCGGACATCAAACTCTCCCTTCCCTCAAGGTAGCCTCCCCGGTTCCCGGTTTTGTGAGGATTTGGTTTGGGACGGGGCAACCTTTTAAAATTAACAGGTTTGTCCATAAATCTCAACCGCTTTTCCGCACCCTTTCCGGGCTCATTCCGGTCAAAGGGGAGAATACGGGAAAAATGTACGGCCACCGGGACTTTCATGTAAAGCACTTCCATGAGCAGTTGGTGAGCAAGCACGGCCTGTCATGCAGCTACACCTGGACCAAGAATCTGTTGCAGGGAGCCGGTTAGGTAAAACGGAGCATGGGACGCGGCGGGCCCCGCCAGCACCGGGAGCGGCGGCCACGGTTCGGCCAGATGCTGCATCTGGACGGCAGCGAGCACGAGTGGCTAACCCTCAGGCCCGGGGGAGCGCCAGGTGCTCTTGTTGAACGCTGATGACGCCACCGGTCGGAATCTGGCGGCCAGACTGGTGGCAGCCGAGACCACCAAGACCTGCCTGGGGATTATGCGGGAAGTGGTGGAGACCTACGGTATTCCGGCCCAACCCTCTACCGACCGCCACAGTGTTTATTGGTACGCCCAGCAAGCCGGCGACAAGGTGGACCGGGAGCGCCTCACCCAGTTTGGCCGGGCCATGGAAGAGCTGGGAGTGGAGATGATTCCGGGCTATTCACCTCAGGCCCGGGGTCGAAGCGAAGGCTGGAACGGCGCCTGGCAAGGCCGCCTGGTGGAGTTGCGGCTGGCCGGGATTGCTGACCTGGCCGCGGCCAACCGCCATATTGCGGCCAAGTTCTTGTCGGGGTTGAATCGGCAGTTTAGCCAGGCAGCGGCTGAACCTGGCAGCCCCTTATGTGGGCGCCCGGGGCGCTGATCTGGACCGAATTTTCGCTATTCGCCACGAAGACCGGGTGGTGGCCAACGATAACACTGTGCGGGTCAACCACCTGACCTTGCAGTTGGAGAAAACCGCGGTTTCGGGCCCACTTTGCCAAAGGCCGGGTGGACGTCTTCGAACCCCTGGAGGGCACTTATGCGGTGGTCTGGAAGAAGCGCAAAATTGGCCGGTATGATGAGCAGGGCCAGAACCTGAACCCCGGGGGCCAGCCCCCAGACCCCCGGAGTTTATCGCCTGGAGGTCCAGGGAAGAGGTCGAAAATGGGAAAGGGGCAGCGCTCGGCTTCCCCCTCTTCCCCGGACGTCCCGCCGGCGCTCGGGTCGCTCTCCAGCGTTGCCCTATCCTCCGGCGAGACCAACCCAGGATAAGGGAAACCATTAACAAACTCAATCGGACCTTTCATGTGCCATGAAAACCGGACATCTGTATGTGCTATTGATAAGAAATAGCCCCGGGAATTGACAGGGGAATATCCACTTGATATATTATCTCGTTGTCGGGACGTGGCGCAGACTGGTAGCGCACCTGAATGGGGTTCAGGGGGTCGGAGGTTCAAATCCTCTCGTCCCGACCAGAGTTTTGCAGTAGTTACAAGAGGTTGGCAACATTAGTGGTGTCAGCCCTTTTGCTTTTTGGGGCCTTTACTGTCATTTTACTGTCATTTTTCCCGGTGGTTTCTTTTCCCAGGCCATTGAGCATCGCCACCGCTTCCTGTAGGTGACCCTGGGAAAGATGGGCATATCTCATGGTCATGGTCAGGTCTGCATGGCCCAGCAGCTCCTGGACCGCCTTCAGCCCCGCTCCGTTCATCACCAGGTGAGAAGCAAAGGTATGGCGAAGGTCGTGAAAGTGAAAATCCTCTAACCCGGCCCGCCTGCAAGCCCCGTTGAATGACCGCTTAACCTCATGGAACCTTCTGCCCTGCGAGTCGCAGAAAACGTACTCCGACTTCAGCTGGTTCCTTTGGCGCAGTTGCCGCAGTATCTCATCCAGTCGGTCATTGATAGGGATTTGCCGCCCCTTGCCAGATTTGACCATTCCGCCCGCAAGGAAAATGAACCCGTGATTAATCTGCTCCCACTTCAGGGACAGAATTTCTTCCCGCCTCATGCCGGTCAGCAGGGCTGTTTGCACAATGGGCTTCAAATGGTTGGGACATTCCTGGATCAGGGTTTCGGTTTCAAGCTCGGTCAGGAACCGCCGCCGCTGGTTATCAGTCTTGAACCATAGCCGTTTGCCCTTCTTGAATGGGGAGGTTTCCAGCAATTCCCATTCCACGCCTTTGCTCATCATGTGGCCCAGGATCGCCATATCGCAGTTGACGCTGGCTTCGGCCCTGGGCTTCCCCGCCTTGGTGGGGGTGGCCTTGCGCCGATTGCGCCATGTTTCCAAGTCCAGGTAGGTGATCTGGCAGAGCAGTTTGTCCCCGAAGGCTTCCTCCAGCTCCCGGATCACATGACGTTTAAACCCGGCGAAGGATTTTTGGGTCTTGAAGTTCTCCACGTACTTGTCTGCCAGTACCTTGAATGTGGTTAAACTCTCCTTTTTCCTGTCAAACACATCGTGGTAGCGGCCCTCCTCTATGGCGGCCAAGGCTTTGCCCAGGTAGGCGTCAGCTTCTTTCTTGAGTTGAAAATATTTCCGCCGCCGCTTGCCCTCGGGGGTAAAAAAATCTGCTACCCAAACAACCCCCTTCTTGTTGGTTTGCTTGATTACTTTCGCCATCTCCTAACCTCCCCAGCGATTCTTGACCACCTGTTTCCTGTGGCACCGTGGACACTCTGTTAAGATTCCTATTCTTTAGCCGTCCTCGAATCAACGATTCTAAGCAAATGGCTGGCCAACATTACCAATTCGACGGCTTCTGCCGGGTCTGTAATAGGCTCGTTGCGGTGACTATGGGGATTCTTAAATAAACCAATAGAACCGGCAAACAAGTCGCCAATGGCCTGTCGTTCAGATGAAGGAATATCGAAATCAGTCAGAGAACCATCTGAAGGGTTAAACGCCTTGCGCATAAGTTTAGTTCCTATATCTGTCAAGGCAAAAGCCCCAGCCTTACGAACTGCAATTTCAACTTGTTTAAATGCCTTAAAGACTACACTATCATAATCACCGTGAAGGAAGTCATAATAAACTTTCTGAAAGATTGCCGGGTGCAAAAGTTCTTTAGGTAATAGTGTAGCTTTCCGATAAACTTCAAAATCCATAGGATTATTTAGGCGGCGTCCTCTTCTAGTAATAAAGACCCATCCAGCACCTTTATGTGGACGAGGAGCAATAAGACACTGACTTTCCAGCCAAACCCATGCCTCTGTAAGGGCGTCTCTAACTTTTTTATGATATTCTGCAGGATATCCTTTTACGTTTGTAGTTGATAAGAAATTACCCAAATGTAAAATGCTACGATCAGAAGAGGAATTAAGATATTCCAAGAGAGTGCCAGCAAGTTCCTCTGGTTCAAGATCAAGCAATGTTTCAGGGTCTGGAACAATTTCAAATATTGGTTTCCCCATGCCCTCGCCTCTTTATTCATTATGGGCACCGCTCACATCCCGCCCCGTCACTTCTTCAGGTTCGCCGCCAGGTAGTCGTTGATGAACTTGTCGACAGAACCACTGATAATGCTCCGTATGGGGCTTGCGTCTTTCCCAATGGCACCCACCGAGCCAATAGACCATATCGAACCAACAACCTCATAACCACGCGCAACCCTGACCGACTCAGTTAATTGCACCCCAATGTAATATGCATACCCGACACGATCATTGCTGATTTTAATCTCGCTGATTGATATATCCACAGAGAGATATGGGTGTCCCGGCGTTGCGCGGCACTCTTCCTCTGTCAGTACCCGAACCCCGGCTTTACTGAGCTGGTGCTCGACTTCCGTCTTTACCTGGTCTTTGGTCAGGCCCAGGGGCACGATTTTGGGATCAATATTCTTGACCGAAACAAACACCCCTTTTTGCGAGACAAGTGCCCATTGGTCATACGTGACCGTAGGAACTTTAGAAACGTCAGGGACAATTAGGGCACAACCAAAGGTAATGAGCGTGATTAAAATTATTCCGATAAAAACCACCGTCCTCTTAAATCCCATTACTCATTCCTCCTTTCCCCATGCCCCATCACTTCTTGGTCCGCTTCAAATACTCTTCCACGTCTGTCCACCTGATCCGCATGGCACGGCCCACCTGGTGGCAGGGCAGTTCGCCTTTTTTAATCAGGCGGTAAATGGTTTCCTTCACGACCCCAAGTTTCTCCGCCAGCTCTCGAACCGAGAAAAATTCTTTTTCTGCTGCCATAATCACCCCCAATCGTTAATCTTGTCCTAATTATAGTCTACTAAAAAGATTTGTCAAGATTTGTAAAGACTTTTATGATTTTTAAGACAAGAAATAGGCAGGGTGAAAAATCTCCCCCTTTGGGATATTTAAGCATTTTTTATTTGACAAATTAATCACCCCGACTTATGTTCTATATCAACTTAGCCCCCCCCAGGGTTTCGATCCTGGGCCGCGGAGCCCTTCGGGGCTCCTGCTTTTTTGGAGGTAATTTAGGGGGATGCGCACTTATATTTATATCGATGGTTTTAATTTTTATTATGGAGCAGTTAAAGACACCCCATATAAATGGCTTGATTTTAAGGCACTTTTTACCAAAATTTTGCCAGCCTACTCTCTAATCTCCTGCATCAAGTATTTCACCGCTCTTGTTTCTGATACTCCAACCGATCCTACAAAATCAATAAGACAGAAAACCTTTATTCGTGCTCTTCAGGCCCATATTCCTGAATTAGAAGTTTATTATGGGCATTTTCTAAGTCATGAAGTATGGGCCCCCCTCGCCTGTCCTATACCGGGCAAACATTCTGAGAAAATCATCAAAACGGAAGAAAAGGGGTCTGATGTAAATATGGCTGTACACTTACTTAATGATGCCTGGCTGGATAAGTATGATTGTGCCATCGTCGTTTCAAATGATAGTGATCTTGCGGAAGCCATGAGTTTAGTAAAGCACCATCATAAAAAAACGCTTGGTCTAGTTACACCGGGGGCTCCGAAAGATAGACGCACTTCAAGAAAACTAAGTGTTCATGCCGACTTCATAAGACCAGTTAGGTCCGGAGTGCTAACCCGGAAAATTCATGAAAAGTGCTTAAAAAAGCATAGGGTATCTGCTAAGATGCTGTTGTCGCTAAACAAACAACTTCTCGGCAAGGATACCCTATGGAAACAGTCTGCCATAACCAGCTCCGGTTTGAAAGCCTTTTTTCCAAGGAAGTTATTGCCGATTTTGCCGGGGGCCGGATCACCTCCGATGCCGGTGGCCTGCTGCTCCGGGAGTTGGACCAGCGCTACCGCATTGCGGAAACCGCCGCCCGCTGTCTCCATGATCCCCGTGATTCCCACAAGATTAAACATGATCTCCTAACGCCGGTCTCATCATTGCGGTATTTGCCCTCAAAGATGGACATATCCAGTCGCTTTTCTACCAGGGGATGGATGGCAAATTCCAAGGTACCCGGCATCAACTGGTCTTCCAGAGATACCGGCAAGAGAACCCTTTGTCGATAGTCGTAGGTTTTAAATTTGGCCATGGCTTATCCGCCCCAAAAAGTTATGGGCCAAGGATAGCACCAAACAACTATTTGATAAAGATTATAATCGCTTATGTGTATTTTTGAGTGGATTGATGAAGGCAAAAATCGGGAATGAAATGATCGGGAGGGTTAGCTTTTTCGACACTCTCAGCAGTGATTGACGCTTCCCAGAGGCAGCCCCAGTACCATGCCGTGAATTACTACCATCAATTGTCGCCCTGCAGGGATAATAACTGCCCTTTTCTTCTGCCTTCTATTCACTCCACGTAATTGTGGTAAATTAAGAGAATCAACAACAGGTAGAGGCCCACGGACAAGGCCAGGTAGCCAAAGATGAAATAAGCCACCCGGAACCAGGGGGCCGGGGCCGGGACCAGGGCTTCCGCCAGCTTTCCTTCTGATTCCAGGCGCACGATCCACAGCGGCTTTTCCCGCCGTATCTCCTCCAACTCCACACTGCCGGCAAACATGCATTCATTCATGGGGAACATGCCGTGGCGGAAATGGCCCACGGTAAAGTGGACGATGAAAATATAGAGCATGGCCAGCAGCGCTTCGCCCCTGTGCAATAAGAGGATCACATTGAGCATCCAGCCCGGCATGAAATAGCTGGTGACCAGGGGGTACATGAGGAGCAGGCCGGTAACCCCCAACAGGGGCATTCCCCAGAAGATCGCCCAGTAGTCAAACTTCTCCCAGTAAGTCCAGCGGTCAAAGGCCGGAGGGCGGGCCCAGACCGCAAAACCAGCGGACTTGCTGGCCCAGGTGAATGGCGTCCTGGAGCCGCGGCAACAGGGAGTCCGGGTGAAAAAGGCTTTGCCGCCAGGCCTTCCACTCCACTTTCAGCAGGACATAGACAATGTGCACCCCAAAGCCCAGGAGCATAGCTACGCCCACCCGGCTGTGGATGTCGCTGACGGACTCGTACCCGCCGAAAAAATTGGTAAGAGCTTTGCCCCAGGAAGTGGGGTAAAGCAGCCGGCAGAGTCCGGTCACGGCCTGAATGAGAAAAGTGACCATGATGAACAGGTGAAACAGTCGATGGATGACTTTGAACCGGATGATCCGTACCTGGTTATTCATCTTCGGGCTTTCTTTTTTTCTCCGTGAAGGCGTGGTAAAGCTCTTTGCTCACCCATACTCCGGTATGCACGACGAAAAAGCCTATGGTGCCGACAACCAAGAGATACATGAACCAATCGGCGTAAAACAGGGAGGCGAAGGTCTTCCGGGTTTCCAAAGATCCGGGTTTGGGTTCATGCACCACGTAGGTGGCAAAGGAGGCGCTGGAGCCCTCGTGGCACTTGGAGCATACGTAAGCGTGGCGGCGGACGGGGTTCAGAGGGGAGTAGTAATGGGCGATGGAGGCAATGGGCTCACCCCCGTGGCACTGGCGGCAGGTGAGGTTGCCCCGGCGGGTGTGGATGTTGTTGGCCTCCTCCGCGTGGCATTCCATACAGGTCCGCATTTCGTAAAATTTGACCCCCCTATGGGCATCAGCCAGAAAGGCGCGTATCCGGAGTTCCGTACCCTTGGGACTATAAGGGAAGGAGGGCCGGAGCACCCCGGGGACGCCCACAAAAGGGCTCATGCGCCGAGGCTTAGCTTCGTATTCTTCGTAATACCCGGTCGAGCTCTCACGTTCTTTGTATCGCCTGAGAGAGGAGCCCACTTCTTCCTGGGCCGGGGCCGCCGCGGGTAAGACCAGCAGGAGTCCCAGCCCTCCCAGTACCATCCAAAGGATGCTTCGCCTGAGAAGCCGCCGCGACATCATTGAGCTTCTCCTATTTTTTCGGCGACTTTTTGGCGGGTTCCGCCTTCTTAGGCGCCTCTTTCGGAGTCGCAGTCTCGGGGATCGCCATCTTCACGGGCTCTCCCACCGGCTTCGGCAGCCTAGCCAGGGCATCCCAGGCAGCTTGCAGGTACTCGAGGCCCTCTCCTCTGAAAAAATGACACCCATCGCAGGAATTGGGGACGGCCGGGTCGGCCAGGCTATCCTTGGGCAGGAGACAGACGAAGACATGGGTGTGGATTTCTCCGGATTCGGCGCTTCTGGCAACCCTGGCCATGTGGCAACCTATGCAGTTGCCGAAGGAGTGAATGGAATGGCCCAGGTTCTTGTTGATGATTTCATGACAGGTGAGGCACTGCTTGGAGCCGGCCTGCACGGTCTGGGACCGGGTGGGAGGCATGCCAATCTGGTGCACAAAGTGGCAGGAGGTACAGGTCACCCCTTCTTGATAATGCACGGATTGCTTCCAATCCAGATATTGCCGATGGTGGCCATTGGCAAACGCGTCGGCATAGACCCCCTGCACGTCGCCGGCGGCAAAGGTGGTCTCTTTAAAAAAAGGTCCTATGGCCTTGCCGGGCTCATAGCCCACCGGCCAGCCAGCTCCCTTCACCTTAGTGGATTCGCCCCGGGTGTGGCAGGAGCCGCAGATCTGCACCGCCACTCCCATGGTGAGCTTGGCCGGGTTGATGATGGTCTGGCGTTTCGCGAAGACCGCGGTCTTGGGTAGGGCCGCGTGCCAGGAACCCGGGCCATGACAGGCTTCGCAGCCGACGCCCGGCTCGACAAAGGTGTTTTTCTCGATATTTACCCCGGTGGCGTGGCAGCCGCCGCAACTGATAATCCAGGGCTTTTTATCCCAATCGGGGTCCCCTTCAGCATAAGCGGCCCAACGGTGGGAATCAATATTGTACATGATGGGTGGAATGTAGAGTTTCCCAGCCTTTTCCACCAGGAACCGCTGTTTCCACTGGCTGCCGATGGTATACTTGATATCTTCCTCTTTGGGGATGTAGACCTGTTCTACCGGTATTTTGAGCTTGGCCTTGGCCAGATCGGCGCGAATTACTTTTTCATCGAGGGGAGCGACGATGGCGTCCCGGTTCTTTTGGGCGTCTTGGAGCATGCGGGAATGGAGGGTCATCTTCCAGGAGTCGTAGTGCTCCAGGTGGCAAAGCTTGCAGGTATCCGAGCCCACGTATTTCTTGGGCCCTTTTTCCAGAGCCTTCACGTCGATGGGACTTTCGCCGCAGGCCGCCAGGGCCAGAAGTATCAGCCCCACCAGGAAAATTCTCGCCAGACCGTAACCGTTCATACCGCCCTCCCGGGGGTGCGTGGATAGTGAATTTGCCTAAGGGACAAGATCGCGGGGATCGTTGTGTCTGGTACTTCTGTTCTTCTTGGGTTTGGGAAGTTAAAGTATTTATACAAATAAGTGTTTGGAAAGACAATACTTTTATTTCCATAAAATTAGACTGGGATTACGCCGCAGTCCTGGGCACGGCGGCAATAAATTAGCATTGCGACCTGCGGTCCGGGGAAGGTATCCAGAACCCGCCATCAGTCAAAAAATTTGGGGAAGAATCGTACTCGGTAATAGCGGCTATCTTGCCACCGACGACAATTATCACCTTACCCGAAAAAATGATAGCTATCATCTCGTCATCTGGCACGGCCATCTGTGGGGAGGAAGATTCCAGATGCCGGTGATAGGGGAACGCCAAGTTGGTGGCGGGAATGGCAAGAATCCTTTAGCTCAGAAAGTATTGATAAGCTCTGAATATAGGAGGTTTTTGGCTCAGTGATAACTGTTGGACTATAGCAGATATGCGGGCTATCAACTGTAGGCGGTCTATGAAGCTGGATATTTGGGGTTCCGGCTTCATGACCACCTGGTGGCACATGGTGTTAAATGTCTGGTTACCCCTTAAAGTCTTGTTCCCCAAGAGTAAGGCAACCGGGTCAAGACCGATCGGCGGGACAGCAGTAGACTGGCGCATCTGTTAGCCAAGGGGATGCTGAAGCGGGTGTGGGTACCCAGTGAGGAGGAACTTTACCACCGCCAGGTCATCCGTCGGCGTCGGCAGTTAGTCAAGGATAGGGTGCGGACCCAGAGCCGCATTAAGGCAGAACTGAGATCTTACCGGATTCATCTGGAGGAACCGCAAGGCAGAATGGACCCAGATCTACTTCGAGACTCTGCGTTCAGTTCTGGGAATCCGCTGGATGCGAGGGGGAAAGAGCAGGCGGCGGGGAGACTTCTGGGGTGGTGCCCAGGGACAGAGCTAACCGCACAAAATCCGCCCCAAGGCGAAGGTAAGGGCCTCCATGCCCAGGGACCAGAAGAGGCGGCCACTGTGGGGCTGGGCCATTGCCCACACTTCTTCCGGCAACACCAGTCGCCCGGCCCCGCTCACCAAGCCCAAGGCTGCCATATACCTGACGAAATCACGACGGTGCATCAGCGCATCCTGTTACCCCCCTGTATATGATCCCTTCTCAACAAGGGGATAGGAGTTTGCAAGTTCTTCCCTGCTCCAGCAATTTTACCAATTTTTAAGTTAGAATGGGGGTCAGACCAGGTGATTAATCCGCCTGCGTTATTTAGGGCTCCAGTCTTTTCCACCACTTCGATCTGGCGATAAAAACGCAGGCATCATGCACTTCTCGATTTGTCGTCGGCAGGCTAAGGCGCGCCGGTATGGCACTGGCTACACAGGATTTCCGGGGGGATTTCTCCTCCAGGGTGGTCGAATTTCAACCCTTGCAGGCTCACAGTCTCCTGTTTTGGCTGACGGCCCTGGGCGGTGATTAGATGACATGTATTGCACTCATTGGGGATGGCCCGGCCCGCCTTGTCGACATGGGAACCATCGTGGCAGCGAAAGCAGCCCGGCCAAATATAATGTCCGATATTGTTGGGCCGCACTTTCCAGTCCGTTTTCATTTCCGGGAAGAAATTGTCTCGAAAAATCCTCTGAGTCTCGGAGATCGCCTGGGCGATCTTTGGCTGGTCCTGGTAATGAGAGTATTCTTTCGAGAGCTTTGGGGCAATCAGATCAAGGCCACGGGCCTGCGAAACGGCCCCGGAGGCCTGGATCAGAACCTCGGCCGCCTTCAATTTTATGTTAGGGATGGAAGGATCGATTCGCCCCAGCCACAGGGCAACATCCAGGGCGCGGTAGGGAGATTCGAAAATGTGGGTGGGACGATTATGGCAGTCGACACAGTCGAGCACCCGCACGGGCAGAGTTTTCTGTTGGGGGGTCAATGGATTGCTTTTTGACTGGTAAACGGTGACGGCGCCGGTCTCTCGATTCGTCACGCGCACCCAGGGTATGGTTTGCCGGCTCTCGTCCGAGGCTATGTACTCCATGCGGTTGGACACATTCATATGCCAGTGGATACCTCCAACCGGCCCCCTGGTGGCAATGGCCCCTCCCACATACACCAGCATTCTTATGTTCCACGGAGTGTTGTGTTCGTCAGGCAGGAAGAATTGGCGACGCAGCTCCAGCCAGCCGTAAAATTTCGCCGGCCAATGGCACTGTTCGCAGGTTTCCGGCGCGGGCCGCAGGTTTTGGACCGGCACGGGAATGGGCCGGGGATAGGAGTTGGTAACGGTTGCATAGACCTGATAGAGGCCGGAGATCTTGGAACGGACAAACCAGGAGGCGCCCTCACCGATATGGCATTCCGTACATCGCACCCTTGAGTGGGGAGAGATTTTGTACGTGACGTATTCCGGCTGCATCACCGGGTGGCACAAGGCGCCGCAAAACCCTGTCGATTCAGTCACCTGAAAGGCGCGGTAGCTTCCTAAGGCGCTGATCATCAGGAAAAGGAGCACGACGGCAAGCGCCGCGACAAGATGGCGCCTTTGCCTCCCGCCACTTGCCTCAACGCTGGCCTCAGCCGCCGTTAGTTTTTTGCGCCGGCGGAGTTCCAGCCATGCTCCCACTCCCGCGCAAATGAGGCCGATCCAGAAAAATGACGGGACAATCAGGTAGATCAGGATGCCCATGTAGGGCATTCTGAAACCCTGCAACAAGTCAATTGCAATCAGAAAAAGCGCTGCGAACAGGCTGCACGCAGCCACCACCACGCCGAAGATGCCAACCCAGTTGCCGACCAGGGCGGCAATCCATTGGCGACGCGAGGCCCTAGGCCCATTCATCAAGAGCTTCCAATTCGATGCTAAAAGAGGGGATGCAGCCGGTCATGACCCTCAGTGTTTCGCCACTGACTTCAGATAGGCTATAACGTCCTGCAGTTCTGGCTCGGTTAACTTGAATGCCGGCATTTTTACTTTGGGGTCGATGGCTTTCTTGGGGTCGGTGATCGCCTCCTTGAGGAAAGCGTCGGTCTTTCCCCCGGCAACCATTTCCATGGGCTTGCCCAGTTTACTCCCCTCCTTGTGGCACAGAGCGCATTTTTTGCTCTCTACCAGGGCTTTTCCCTTTTCCACGGAACCGCCTTGGGCCCATGCAGACGCCACAATACCCAAAGACAGCAAAAACAGGACCATCACTTTAAATTTCATTTTTCCTCCTGTGGTTGGGCTCCGGCAATCACGAATAGCGGAACCACTGTAATGCCCATTTTATTCGCGGTCCAGGATAAAAGCAAGATGAGGACAATGGGAACGCGCTTGAACCAATCTTGCCATCCAACCCGTAAACTCAAGCTAGAACTTGTACTGCACAAATCCCTGCACAATATGCGCCGAGGCGTTCCGGTAGAACCCGTCCAGGGTATTAAATCTCTGATTGTTGCCCGGCGCGCCCGCCGCAGTGATTCCCTGCACGTAAAGCGATCGGTAGGCGTCGCTCATGCCGAAGATCTGGTATATGTATCCCCCTCTGCAAGCCCAGTGCTCGTTGAACTGGTAGGTAAGAAACGTTCTTATATCGGCGTAGTATTCGTTCAGATTGGGCATAAACCGATTAGGCGCGTTCCAGTTGTTGAAATTCGAGTTCGCAAATAGAGTAGCTTGCCCTGGTCGTGAGCTTCAGCTTTTTCGGAATGAGCTTAAAGTCCGCCCGGGCGGTGAAAGTGTCATACGAATCGGAGGTGGTCAAAGTGGGGCCCGCATCACCCGTGACCAGAGCGCTTTCCCCATGTAATTGGGAAGGTGACGGCCAGTTCTTTAGTTTGCAGTTGCTGGTGGTCGTATCCGAGGCTCAACGCCACCCGGTCATGCGGCCTCCAGCTCACATCCACTCCGGTCGACCAGCCTCGATCGCTTTGGAACCCAAATGTCGAGTCTAGTAAAATTGTCGTTATAGATCGAGAAATTGAAAGAGCAGGTGACAGTATTGACGGGATTCACTTCTGCAATGAAATTGAAGTTGTTCCGGGTGAGGCTGCCGGCGTAAGTTTTGTAAGTCAGGATCGGCCGTCGCCGCATCATCCGCCTCACAACCACTGAAAATTACTCCCTGTCCGGCCGGTGTACGAATAGTTGGCTATCAGGCTCAGCCAGTCAGTTGGAACCAGCCTGACGCCCACCTGGGGCGAGTTACTCGAGGTACGGCCCTGCCCATCGGTGCGGCTGACTCCTCTCCAGGTATAGCCGGCCGTGAAGGCCAGCTTGTTGTTCACTCTATAGTCGGCGCCGAGGTTGACAGCCTGCCGGAAATACGAATACTGCTCAGCATTCAAGAGGTTTTGGTTGTCTCCGAATGCCGTCCGCAAAATTTGATTAGCTGTGTTATCATTCGTATAATTATAAGCCTTGTACGAATACCTCAAGGCTAACGGGGCGATTGGACGGGTTAGGCCGGCAATATCCGCGGTAAAAGTCGAGGCGGAGAGACCCGCAAGGCCGTTAAATCTTCCCGCCACGGTAGGAGGGGGGCCACCACTAGTGTTGCTGCTCGAAGACATAGTCGTTCTGGGACAGCCAGCCGTAGGACAACGAACCGGTGATCCTGGTCAGGTAGGATTTCAGGTTCAGTGCCCCCTCAGCGGTAACGTAGTTGGCCATATTGCTTGGGGGCAGGGATACAAAGGCAGTCGCCCCGACCGGCGGCTGCCTGCCGATAGTGTCTGCCTGCGCATTCTCAAAGGTAGAAAGATGATAAGCCATACGACCCTGAAAAATCGACTGCTGATCCTTTACCTGAGGCTGATCATATTCCACGCCGACCCTCATGTCGTTTTGCTTATAATTGATCGGTCTGAGATAGGTGGTAAAATTATAGGGATTGCCAGGACCGGTAACATAGCTCCCTGCCTGCCAGCCGGTTCTTCTCAGGAAATCGTTCTCGGCGAAAATGGTGAAATCAAGGGTTGGATTGTAGTAGCCGCTGAACCGCAGTCTCTGCAACAGGATCCCTATATTGTTATTAAAGGGATTCACCGTGCAGTAGAGGTGTTGGAGCTGGTCATACTCAATTTGAGCATGGTAGACCCCGAGTTTGCCCACCTGGAGCAAGAAATCCTGATCTCTTAATCCCGGCTGGCTCATAAAGAATCTATAATACTCGAGGCCGTCCTTGCTCTTCAGTGATAAATCCGTGTACGCGAGAAACCCTTGGGGGAAGGGAACATACTGTTTCAAATATCCCCGGTTCATGTGTCTGGGTTGATCGGAGAGCCAGCCTCCGCCCAAGGAGATATAGCCGCCCAACGTGTAATCCGCACCCACGTTCATTTCGGCGAATCCGCCCGCGCAGGTCAGAGTGATAAACATGACTGCGAGAAAAACGACCGTTTCTTCTTAATCTTCATCTTCATCACCCCCCCCTTCTTACCTAAAGAATAAGTTGCCCTGGATACTGTTGCTGCCGTGGATGTTCCGGTGACAGTTGACGCACGCCGATGCCGGCCATCATATCTATCCTGGTCTTTCTCGTCCCCCCGGTCGTGAAATTGAGGTTGTGGAAGGTAATGTGGCAATCCCGGCACAACCTGATTGGAGGTTGTTTCAGCAGGGCAGGATAGGCGCTGCCGTGGGGCTGATGGCAATTGAAGCAATCCTCCATGACGGGAGGGTGCTGAAAAACGAACGGACCTCGGTACTGGGCGTGACACTTAAAGCAAAGTTCTCGGGTGGAAATAGCCTTGACGAGCTTGGGCGAAGTAGTCCCGTGCGGGTTGTGGCAACTCGCGCAGTTCATTTTTCCCTCGCGCATGGGATGATGCGAAAATTTGTTCTCGGCGCGCACTTGCTCTTTATGACAGGTGTTGCACGTATCCGCTACGGTTATCCGGGTGAGTTGAGCACGGTTCGCTATTCCCGGTCCCGTATGGACTACGTGGCAGGATGTGCAGGCGAGGCCTTTGGTGGCATGAACACTGCCCGACCAGAAAAGCCTATTCCTCTTTTGATGGCACTTGAGACAGACATCGTTGCGCACGTTAACCGGCGTTGTCGTCCCCTTGGTAAATCGAACCATCCCCGCGAATGATTTGCCTGCTGAACTAACATGCTCTGTTCCCGGTCCATGACACGTTTCACAGCCAAGTTTTTCACCAGCGGTACGGGGGTGCTTCAAAAACAGGGTGCCCATAGACGTCTTGGCGAGCTGATCGTACACTTTTTGGTGACAGGCTTGGCAGGTTTCCGCGCCTACATACTCTGCGTTGCCCTTTTCGGCCTTTTTATCCTCCTCTTTTGCCGGTGCTTTGGAGAAACTGAGAAGGAAAACCAGTACTATAAAGGCAAAAGTCAGTGCGGGTATGAAAATTCTGCGCATCGCCCCCCCCGGTGATGTCTATTAAATTGTGAAAATTTGTTCCAGGGTTTTACCTTTCCAGGTTTTCGTTGAGCATTTGGGTTATGCCACACAAGGTACGATCAGAACTGGCCTCATTGGTGAAACAATTGTCCATGGAACGGGTGCGCCGGCGCACCCCTGGAAAACCCATTCCAAAATATTGGTGAAATCAATTTCCACAATTAAAAAATCACAAGGGAATGTCAAGAGAAAAAATCACCATGCCCTGAAATAGAAATTTTCCAGCGCTGTGAGCCAGAGCCTGCAAACCGGCCTTCCTTCAGGGTGACGATTTTATCAACGATATCAACAGCTCCACTCTGCAAAGGAATTATCTGGGATTGAACCCAGAATTATTCACCAGAAAATATTCTTGGCCATTATTTGCGGGGAGAAGAAGCAATGGTTTGAGGAGAGTTTCGGCTTGTGCGCCTTAGTCTTACCATCTGCTGAGGCTGTTGAAAGAGGGACCCCTGATCTCCCATTCTTGATTTTTGTCTCCACCGATCTGCCTAAAAAAAACACCTAAGAGACTATAATATTTAATAAATAGCCGTTGTGTGCTATCCTTGGCCATTAACTTTTTGGAGTGGATCGGCCATGGCCAGATATAAGACCTACGACTATCGGCAAATAGGTCTTTTGCCGGTTTCTCTGGGAGACCAGTTGATGCCCGGCACCCTGGAGTCTGCCATTCATTCCCCGGTGGAAAAGCGTTTAGATTCATCCATACTTTGATGCGAAATACCCCCCCGCCCAGAAAATTATGGGTTTCCTTTAAATGCAATACGGATAATTTCTGGGGAAAAGTTGTGGGTCTGGTTGAATGGCGCGCCAGGATCATCTATTCCATCGCCAGATTTTAAGTGGTATTCGCTGTACCTCATAACTACATTCTCATCCCACCAGGGGTTGAGGGCACCGCGTTGTCAGCCCCCCTCCTTTTTTCAGGTGAGGTAGGAGTGGAGGCCGGACAGGAGGAAACTGACGCCGAAGTAGGTGAACAGGACCGCCATGAAGCCCAGCACCGCCAGCCAGGCGATGCGGCGGCCGTGCCAGCCTTTCAAGAGCCGGGCGTGGAGCAGGGCGGCGTAAATGAACCAGGTAATCAACGACCAGGTCTCTTTGGGGTCCCAGCTCCAGTAGCGGCCCCAGGCGGTCTCGGCCCACACCGCCCCGGTGGCGATCCCTATGGTCAAGAGGAGGAATCCCAAAACGGTGGTCCGGTAGATGAGGCTGTCAAGCACGGGCAGGGGGGGGAGCGACGGCCGGGGCCGCCGTTCCTGGAAGAGGTAGAGGATGGCGGTCCCGAAGGCCAGGGCAAAGGCGGCGTAGCCCAGAAAGGCCGTCACCACGTGGATGAGGAGCCAGTTGCTCTTCAGGGCCGGCATCAGCGGTCTGATCTGGCTGTCTACCCCAAACGAGGCGTAGGCCAAAAGCAGGCTGGCGAGTAACGCCACCAAAGCCCCCAGGTATCCCTTGAGGTAGCGCCGAAAGGCCAGGAGGCCCAGGGCCGGCAGACACCAGGCGAAAAAGATCAGGGACTCATAGAAGTTGGAAAGCGGCGCTTGAATAATGACGAGCTGCAGTTTGCCGGCTAACGCCAGGGAGGGGGAATGGCCCAGGGCGATGCGGTAGGATTCGACCCAGCGGCCGATAAGCGCCCCGGTATGAATCCCCAGTCCCAGCCACAGGATGATCCGGGCTGCATCCTTAAGCCGGGAAGATGACCACAACTCCGCCATCAGGAATAAGATGGTCACCAGGAGGTAGATCAACATGACACTGCCGAGAATCTGGCTGATCATGACGGAGCCCCTCGGTTCAACTCCATGAGGAGCCGTTCCTGGCGGGCGGCGAATTCCTCACGATAGCGGGGGCTGGCTCCCAGCAGGCGCCCCTGCCAGTTCCCATTTGGGGTTTTGGTCAACACCAGGGCCCAGCGCTCCACCGGCCGGAAGAAGGCCAGGTAGAGTCCGGGCAGAAACAGGAGAAAGCCGGTATAGACCCACGCCACCCCGGGGTCGCGCTTCACCTGGAAGACGGAATAATACCCGATGGGAACGGACTCGATGGTAAACCGGTAGGGGCCGGGTTGCTCAGCCAACTCGGGGTAGTCTTTCAAAATCCAAAAAACCTCGGGATGACCTTTGCCGGGACTGAAAGCCAGGAGCACCGCCGGCCCATATCCCTGGAGGTCGCCGTCCACCTTCATGGCGATGACCTGGCCTCGGCCTCCGGGCAAGCTCGTGGGCTGGCGCAAAGGCGCCTCGATGGATTCGGTCCGGTCCCCCAGTTGCACCTTGAGGCGAATGGGGCCGGTGGCTTGGCTACCGTAGGAGGACTGATAGAAGGTCAACCCCCCGAAACTTACGGGCTCATTAACCCGGCAGGTGGCTCGTGAGACTTCCCGGCCATCCTTCATGAAGGTCAGGTCCGAGCGGAATTCCTTGGGGTTGCCCCCCGGTTCGTAATAGGAAACCTGGAATTTATCCAGGCGCATCTGGAAATTGAGCGGCTTTTCCTCCTGGAGTCCCATCTGAAAGGAGTCGACCACCTTTCCCTGATCGATGGCCAACTGGCCGTCCACTCCCCAAAATTCGCCGATGAGGCCCCCGGCCAGGATCAGGAGCAGGGCTATATGAATCAGGTAAGGCCCCAAGGGGCGGAAGCGGCCCTTTTCCAGGAGATAAATCTCCTGGTCCGGGAGGGTCTCATGGCGGCAGTGACCCAACTCCCGGCCCAGGGCGGCGCTTATCAGGGGGTGGGGGTCGACTTTCCCCGGCCAGGTGACCTGGCCCCGTTCCGGCAGGGTGGGGGCGGTTTCCGCTGTGAGCGGCTGCAGGGCGCGCCTTACGGCCTGGGGCAAGCCGTGGGCGATGCAGGCCATGATATTCAGCGCCAGCAGGCTGATGGGCCCCAGAAACCAGGGGCTGGAATAGATCCAGGTAAACCCGCCCCGCCAGAGCAGTGTGCCCCAGACTTCCCCGAAACGGCTGAGGGACTGGGCCGGGGGCTGATTCTGGGGCACCACCGTGCCGATGACCGCCACCGCGGCCAGAATCAGGAGGAGGAAGACCGTCAGGCGGATGGAGGTCAACGTCCCCCACAGCCATGACTTGGGTTTGGAATGGACTGAGCGCCGGTACCGATTTTCCATTAACGATATCAACCGCAATTATGCGGCAACCTTGGCCGCCGCAGTCAGAAAATGGTTTTGGGGACCCCTTTACCCGGGCAAGTTCCTTGAGGGTCTCCATCTCGGGAGCCAAATCCTCCCATCAACTGCATGTTAACATGACTTTCCCTGAAAAAAACCAGTTTTCCCCGGATTTTTGGCATACCCTTCTATTTGTGACCAGACTTTTCATGGAGGGCAACCAAAGGACCCCAAGCCAGTAGCGCACGGTAATGGCTAGCTGAGGGAAAAGATTAGACGAAATGTACGCATCCCCGCTGGTTTATTTTTCCAATCTGTTGGCCGGACATAGTGAACGATGTGCTCAAAACTGTGGTTCGTGAAATTATAAGGGATATCAATCTATTAATCGATAATTGACATTATCCTAAACTTACTTTATTATAAAACCATAGACAAAATCAAAAGCGCCGAGACGGGGACGGAAAGCCAAGTGTCTCTGAATATAGAGATCGCTGCATACCTGAGGTGGAGAGAGATAGCCGAGTTGCCTGGGAAGGGGCACCTCGGCCTTTTTGTGCTGAGACCTGGATGGTGGTCATAATAACCCAAGATAATCTAATTACAGGTATGAATCGTTTTGAATCCCATTCATAGCTCCCCTTTTTATCGTTGGTGCCGATTTGCTGGGTTTATTTGCCTATGATCACGTAAAGCAAACTTATAAGGGTTTATTGAGTATATAAAATCTGATTTATCTGGAGTGGTTAGGCGTGGCCCTGGCTTTCGTTGCCGGCTTGAAATAATGCATGTAAGGTCGGCAATTATCCCGTGCAGGATAAAAAGTTAAAGATACGTTCAGACAATTGAAGTCCTTTTGGGCAGCCCGTTCTGTTCAACGTATGGAAAATTATGACGAATAACAATTAATCTAATAGATTAAGAAATTGCAAATTAACTCCAACCTGGAGGGCGTATGAAGGAAGAATATTTAGATTTCCTCCCCAACTATTTTGGTATGGTCTCGCGCCGGGATTTTTTGAAGTTCTGTGCGGTGGCGGCAGCCGGCCTGGGATTGCCCCTGGGCATGGGGGTTAAAATCGCTGAGGCCGTTGCCAAGCTTAAAAAGCCCCCGGTCATTTGGCTCTCGGGCCAGGAGTGCACGGGCTGCACAGAAACCCTGCTCCGTTCCACCCACCCCACGGTGGAAACTCTCATTCTCGACCTTATTTCTTTGGATTACCACGAGACCTTGAGCACCCCGTCGGGGAACCTGGCGGAAGAAGCGAGACAGACTTCCATTAATGAAAACAAGGGCAAATTCATCCTGGTGGTGGACGGCTCCATCCCCATGAAAGACGGCGGCATTTATTGCCAGATCGCCGGCCGCCCCGTGCTGGAGATCTTGAGAGAGACCGCCCCCCTGGCCATGGCGGTGATCAACATCGGCTCCTGCGCCTCCTGGGGCGGTATTCCTTCGGCCCATCCCAACCCAACCGGGGCCGTGTCCGTTGCCGAGGCCCTGGGCGGCAAATTTACCATGATCAATATCCCGGGCTGCCCGCCCAACCCTTATAACTTCCTGTCCACCGTGCTTTACATTTTGACCTTTAAAAAACTGCCGGATTTGGATAAGCAGAAGCGGCCCAAATTTGCCTATCGCCGTCTCATCCATGAAGGTTGCGAGCGCCGGGCCCATTTCGACGCCGGCCGCTTTGCCCTGGAGTTCGGCGACGACGGCCACCGCCGGGGTTGGTGCCTTTACAAGCTGGGCTGCAAGGGACCTGAGACCTATAACAACTGCCCCGAGCAGCTCTTCGGCGACGTCGGTCCCCGAAGCTGGCCGGTGGGCACCGGTTGCCCCTGCTTCGGCTGCTCCGAGAAAGGCGTGGGCTTTACCAAACCCATACCTGAACAGGCCAGCCTGGCGCATTTCACCCCGGCTGGTTTACCCTTGGGGGAAGAGGGGGTGAACCGGGTAGGGGGCGCGGAACTTCGCCTCACTCCGCCTACCGCGTTTGCGCCCATTGAGGCCCCCGAGGGGCATGGCGTCACCACTGCGGCCGTGGGCCTGGCGGCCGGTCTGGCCGGCCTGGCTGTGGGCGCCGGCGCGGTTACCGCCATCAAACTGCGCAAAGAAAAATCGGACCCCGGCGCCGAGACCGAGAAGGACTAAACACTATGGGACTCAGCCGACGAGATTTTCTCAAAATTTCTGGCGGTGGGGGCCTGGTCCTGGCGTCCAGTCTCAGTCCAGCGCCGGTTGCAGCCCGGGGGGCCATACCCCGCCTCCCCGAGGCCAAGGGTATTCTTTACGACGCCACGCTCTGTATCGGCTGCAAGGCCTGCATGGCGGCCTGCAAAGAATACAATAATTTGCCCCCGGACCGCTCCAATCCCGACAGCCTCTGGGACAATCCGGTGGATCTATCCGCCAAAACCGTCAATATCGTCAAACTTTACACCAATGGCACCGGCGCGGTCAAAGACCGGGAGATCGATGGTTACTCTTTCATCCGGCGCTTCTGCATGCACTGTGTTGATCCCTCCTGCGTCTCCGCCTGTCCGGTCTCGGCCCTCACCAAAGACCCGGAAACCGGGGTCGTGCGCTATAACAAGAACAACTGCATCGGCTGCCGTTACTGCCAGATCGCCTGCCCCTATAACATCCCCAAATTCCAGTGGGACCTGGCCTTTCCCCAGATCGTCAAATGCCAGCTCTGTTCCCATCGCTTCGCCTCGGGAGGCTATGCGGCCTGCTGCGAGTTTTGCCCCACCGGCGCCTCCATCTTTGGCAACACCCAGGACCTCTTGAAGGAGGCCAAACGGCGGCTGTCCTTGACTCCCGGGCAGATGGCCGATTACCCGCTGCGGCGGATCGATTCATCAGACATGGTCCAGCGCCCGGTAACGCCTTACCTCAAGCACATTTACGGTGCCCGGGAAGGCGGCGGCACCCAGGTCCTCATGCTGGCCAACGTCTCCTTCACCAAGCTGGGGCTGCCGCAGTTGCCGCCTGAATCTCAGGCCAGCCGCTCCGAACTCCTTTACCATTCCCTGTATAAAGGGATGATTTTGCCATATGTCATTCTGGGCGGCCTTTTTTTCTTGATTTATAAGAATACCACCGGCCATGAGTTACCCTGAACTAGAGAGAGTCTACCATGTCTGAATTCGAGGTATCTTCAGGGAGGAAAGCGGTCACCGGGTCGTCTGGGGTCGGGGAGCATGCCCGGGATCTGACCGATTGGGAAACGTTAGGAGGCAGGGTGGTCACCAAGCCTTTTCTGGTCCTGGCCGCCTTTGCCCTGATCGGCGTCCTTCTCATGATCTACCGCTATGCCTTCGGTCTGGGAGCCGTCACCAACTTGAGCGACGGCTATCCCTGGGGCATCTGGATCACCTACGATGTCCTGGTGGGCACTGCCCTGGGTTGCGGCGGCTACGCGGTGGCCATCCTGGTCTATGCTTTAAACCGCTGGCACTACCACCCGGTGGTGCGTTCCGCAGTCCTCACCAGCGTCTTCGGGTACACCCTCGCGGGCCTGGCCATTTTCCTGGACATCGGGCGTTACTGGAACGGCTATAGGCTCTTCCTGCCCTGGACCGTCAATTTTAACTCCGTCCTGGTGGAAGTGGCCCTCTGTGTTGCCGCTTACGTGCTGGTGCTGTGGATCGAACTGCTGCCCAGCCTGCTGGAAGGATACCCCCAAAACTCCAAGGCCGTGGCCTGGCGTCATCGCCTGGAACGCTGGCTGCCGGTCATCGCGGCCGTGGGCATTCTCCTGCCCACCATGCACCAGTCCTCCCTGGGGACGTTGATGATCCTGGCTGGCTATAAGCTCTCACCTCTCTGGCAAACCCAGCTGCTGCCCCTCTTTTTCCTGGTTACTGCCATTGCCATGGGCTTTGCCGTGACGGTCTTTGAGTCCATTCTCTCTTCCCTGGTTTTCAAGCGACCCTTCGAGACCCCCATGCTGGCCCGGATCTCCGTGGGCATGGCCTGGCTCATCGTCGTCTACCTGGCCGTCCGCCTCGCCGATCTTCTCTTCCTGGGCGCCCCGGTCTTCAGCAGCGGTCTCCAAAGCTCCATGTTCCTCCTGGAAACCCTCTTGTTCCTGGTGCCGGTGCTGCTGCTCTTCATCCCCGAGCCGCGACGCAGTCTCCCCTGGCTGTTCATCACTTCGGCCTCCATGCTCCTGGCCGGTTCTCTCTATCGCTTCAACGTCTTTCTCATCGGCTTTAGCCCGGGGCCCGGTTGGCGCTATTTTCCGTCCGCCCCGGAAATTATGATTACCCTGGGTATTGTAGCCATTGAACTTATGGCCTATCTCTATTTTGTGAAGAGGTTCCCGGTACTCCATCGCGCCCACTCCAACCTTGCCTTAAGGAGATCTGACCATGGCTAAAAGAATTGTCATCGACCCCATAACCCGGATCGAGGGGCATCTGCGCATAGAATGCGAAGTTGACGGCGGCAAAGTGACCAAGGCCTGGTCCTCGGGCCAGATGTGGCGCGGCATCGAGGTCATCCTCAAGGGCCGGGACCCCCGGGACGCTCCCACTTTCTGCCAACGAATCTGCGGGGTCTGAACGACGGTACACGCCTTGGCCTCGGCGAGGTCAATAGAAAACGCCCTGAAGATGGAAGTGCCCCTGAACGGCCAGTATATCCGGAACCTTATGATGGCGGCCCACGCCACCCACGACCACATCGTGCATTTTTACATCCTCTCGGCCCTGGACTGGGTGGACATCACCTCGGCCGTGAAGGCCGACCCCAAGAAGGCGCAGCAGTTGGCCGACGGCCTCTCTTCCTGGCCCCGGAACGACTACAAGGAACTCAAGGGGGTCCAGGACAAGCTCAAGACCATCCTGGCCTCGGGCCAATTGGGGATCTTCGCCAACGGCTATTGGGGCCATCCCGCCATGAAGCTGCCCCCGGAGGTCAACCTGCTGGCTGTCACCCATTACCTCCAGGCCCTGGAGTACCAGCGTAAGGCCAACATGATCGTCTCCATCCTGGGGAGTAAGACCCCTCATGTCCAAAACATCGTGCCGGGCGGGGTGGCCACTGCCATTAACCTGGATTCTCCCTCGGCCCTTAACATGGAGCGGCTTTATTTTATCAAGACCCTCATCGATGAGGTGGGCGACTTCGTCAAGAACGCCTACCTGGTGGACGTCTGTGCTGTGGGCGCCCTGTATGCCGACTGGACCAAATACGGGGCCGGGGTCACCAACTACCTGTCGGCGCCTGACATGCCCATGGACCCCAAGGGCACGGTCTTCAACCTCCCCGGCGGGTATATCCAAAACGGCGACCTCAAGAGCTTCAAGCCCATCACTTCTTATCACGACGACTACTTCCGGGAGGGCGTCAAGGAGTCCATCAAGCATTCCTGGTACGATGGCGACTGGACCAAGCATCCCTGGGACGAGACCACCGATCCCAAGTACAACGGCTTTAATGCTGAAGGCAAGTATTCCTGGGTCAAAGCCCCGTCTTTCTATGACCAGCCGGCCCAGGTGGGGCCGCTGGCCAACGTCCTCTGCATGTACGCCGCCGGCCACGCCTCCACCCAAAAATATGTCGGCCAGGCCCTGGCCACCGTCAGCAAATTGGCGGGCGCCCAGGTGGGCCCGGAGGCCCTCCACTCCACCATCGGCCGCCACGCCGCCCGGGCCATCCGCTGCGCGGTGCTCTACGATGAGCTGAACACCCAATGGCAGGCCCTGGTGAACAACATCGCCAAGGGCGATCTCACCATCTGCACCCCCTACCCCATCAAGGCGGGGGAGAGCCGGGGCTTCGGGTTCCACGAGGCGCCCCGGGGCATCCTGTCTCATTGGGTGGTCATCGAAGACAACAAGATCAAGAACTACCAGTGCGTGGTGCCCTCCACCTGGAACGCCGGGCCCCGCAACCAGAGCGACGCCCCGGGTCCTTACGAGGCCTCCCTGGTTGGCAACCCGGTGGCGGAACCGGAAAAACCCCTGGAGGTGTTGCGCACCGTCCACTCTTTCGACCCCTGCCTGGCCTGCGCCATTCACCTCACCGACGCCGCCGGCCAGTCCATCATCCGGGTTAAGGCCTTGTGATCTCGGCTTGCCCTAGGGGCGAACCTCGGGTTCGCTCTGTTTCTGCCCAAGTTTTTTGAGAGGGATTTAATCTGCCGTAGGATTGCCGGCCCCGGCGCACAGATCAGGGGCCGGTTTTTTTATATTCTAGGGTAGGGGGGGTGGGGGGAACTTCTCTCTGGTATTTCTGACTTCTCTAACCAGCGCGGCAGGAACGCGGCCGGCCCCATTAGACCAGGCCTGGCGAATATACGTAGCTACTGCGGCCACCTTTTCGTCATTTAACGTCATCTCCCAGCTGGGCATCGAGCCGGCTCCCTCCCGGCCGTAAAGGATAACGGCGATCATCTTCTTAGGGTCTCCGGTAACAAAAGCATCATTATCCAGAGCTGATCTATTATAGAGGACTCCTTCTCCATTAACGCTATGACAAGCAACGCAATAGGTTCTATAAAGCTCTTGGCCTTCCAGAAACTGTGGGTCAGTATTCTGAAAACACCCCATAGAGGAAACGAGAATAATAACCATACATAAATATATTTTTATCGTAGTCAACTTTCACCTCGAATACCGTGAAAATTTCGCAATTATCGTCTTATATTAACTTATACTTTCACCCTCAACCGGCGTACTCAGAATTTCGGGGTAAATTGTTGTAAGTCATAGATCCCCAGCTTTTTTTCAAGATCAACTACCTGCGCGACAATCTTCTTATAGCCGTCTGGGCCAAACAACTTTTTCTCGTCCTTTCTGAAGGTCTTACCCACTTCGGTAAATTCTTTTGGTGGGATTACCGCACGAAAAGCCGGAAAGAGTACGGTATCTTCCCAGGCTGCATGTCGACGGTAGACCTGATTGAAGGTGTGAAGAAATTCTGCGACTTTTAAGCGCACCGATGGGTTTTTCAGATTGTCCCCGGTGCTCAGGATTTTGACCCTATCTATCAACTTTCGCCCCGCCAGATGCTGCTGATAGAGGATCGCCACCAGTTCGACCATCTTGCCGGCATTGGCGAACCAGTTGAACACATGGAACTGTTCGTTAGTTTCATGATAATCTTGCACGAACCGCCGAATCATGTCATTGGCTTCCGCCAACACGTCCACGGGAAACTCTTCCCCCTGTTTCAGCCGTCCTGCGATTGCATCATAAACCAGCATGATGCGCCTGAGGATTCCGTGCTCTCGCATCAAATCCTCAGTCGGAGGAACTTTGCTGACTTCCGTCTCCTCGTCGGATCCGCTTAGACAGGCCGCGGCGCCGAGGCTGGTGGCGGCGATCAGCATGCCGCTTTTAACCAGGAAATTGCGGCGACTCTCTCTGGGCTCAAGGGTATCTTTCATGAGAAGCATCCCCGGATACTGATTGTGTGGAAAATCTTTTCTGTTTATCTTCTATTTCTAAGGTAAGATAGAAATCTAAGATTGCAATGCATTCCAGGCAAAGCCCTGGTGTAAATAAATTGCTTCTTATAACTGCCGTATTTATCATGAAATAATTGTTAAGCTAATCATATACTTTTGGCGTCTTGGTACTTTTGGGACTTTGTGTGAGGTCTAGGCTTTGCAAAGGAATATAACTCTCATCGGTCTTGGGAACCTCCTCATGCAGGATGAAGGGGTGGGCGTTCAGGCGGTGCGGGCGCTGGAGGAACGCTATGAACTGCCGCCGGAATTGGAAGTGGTGGACGGCGGCACCTCCGGTCTGGACCTGCTCCCCTACATCGAGGGCCGTGAGCGGGTGCTCTTCGTGGACGCGGTCAATTTCCGCGACGAACCGGGTTACATCGGGGTCCTGGAAAATGAGGAGATCCCGGCCCTGTTCGCCGCCAAGGAGTCCCTGCACCACTTGGGCCTTATGGACGTCCTGGCCGCGGCCAAGCTCCTGGACGTCTTCCCCCGGGAAATCTGCCTCATCGGCATCCAACCCCTGAGCTTGGATATTGGCCTAGAACTATCTGAGTTGCTCCAAGGAAAAATGGAACTGCTGCTGGGCCGAATCCTGGCCAAGTTAAAGGAATGGCGCCTCAATTTAACCCCGCGCCGGGCCTAAAATCCCCTAGTGCCTTCAGGGCATGGTAAAAACCCTTCCCCTAAGTTTTGCGATTATAGCAACTATCTCCCACGGGCAAAGTCAAGGGGGCAAGGCGCCCAGGGTTCTTTTAGAATCCCAATCAGTCTGCTTTCGTGGGTCCCCGCTTAGGTGAGACCTGACATGGAAGAAATCCCGGTTTGCGTGGCCATTACTGACACCATCTTTGCGTGCATGATCCTGGCCTCCAAAAAAGGCTGGTGATGGTCTAACCATAAATGAATTTTTAATCTTCCTTTAGCCAAAAGGAAACAATGGTGTGAGACAATGCCTACCAGAGACGCACGGTCAGGAAGGTATTTTTCAGAAGGGAGATAAGGTGAACCAGAGTGATTATCTGGTCGAGGCGGCAGAGGCGTTGGATGCTCCCGGGGAGATTTGGCTCTTCCGCGACAGGATCCTTTACGATCCCGCCACCCGGGAATGGTATTTTAGCGGTTCTCCGGTCAAGGGATTGAAGTTTATCGGAGAAACCAGGTATTGGGTCTTAAAAATTTGCGGCTGGCTCCAGTGCAAATATCCAGAAGGCCCTATCTATTCCATCTGACAGTCATTCCCATCGGCGGACAAGCTATCTGCAAAGGTAAGGTGAAAGGCCATGAAAAACGCCACAGATGAATCAGCCTCTCGGGAAAAGCGGCAGGCCATAGAGAATGTTCAGAAGGAATTACATAAGATTTATTGGGAGGTGGTTGGCAAAGAGCCTGACCCTGAAGCAGTAAGGGCTGAGGCCGAAGATCTTGTGGCTAAGTTCGGGCTAAATTCTTCTCTCAAGGATTTGTCTTGAATAGGTTTTGTTTTGCTCCACCGAACAGGGACCTCCCTATAAATAGTCGTGGTCCCGCCCATCGTCTCGGGTTTCGTGGCGGCGAAGGGGTCCAAAATTCATTCGCCGGTATTTTCATTGAGGTGGCCGGTCACAAGAGACCAGGAGTATGACAGTGATGTTGAACTGCCCCGGTTGCATCATTCTGCCCCTTGATGATGTACCATCTGGCACTGCAAGGCCGGGGAAAATCCAGATTGCCATAAATTCTACGGCTCAAATCATTCTGTCTCTGACTTTTTAGCTTCCGGAGAAAACTTCCATGGAAAAAACCAAGGTCCTCTTCCTCTGCACCCATAATACTGCACGGAGCCTGATGGCGGAAGCCCTGCTGAGAAAGCACGCCGGGGACCGCTTTGAGGTTTATAGCGCCGGCTTTGAGCCCACCGATATCAATCCTTTCACCCGCCAGGTCATGGCAGAAGTGGGACTCGACCTGGGCAACCAATACTCCAGAGAGGTCAGGGAATACCTGGGCAAAAAAAATTTTGCTTACGTCATCATCGTATGTGCTAGAGCCGAAAAGACCTGTCCCACCGCCTTCCCCAGCATCTCGCAGCAGCGCTTGTTCTGGCCCTTTGAAGATCCCGTGGCCGTTGAGGGGACTGATGAGGCTAAGATGGCCAGATTCCGTGAAATCAGAGACCAGATCGACCGGCGGATCCTCCAATGGCTCAGCGAGCTGGCTTGACATATCACCTTTGCAAGTTACCTTGCCACTATCCGCACCTTCCAAAATCTTGCGATATTAAATGAATATCGGAATCAGTGGCACCTTATAAAAAAAGCCCCGGCCAGAAGGGCACCGGGGCTAAAATCGTTTACCAAATATTTACCGTTTACCCCTTGATAGGGGGATTTTTAGGACGGTTTCATTATATTGATTATACACCTGTTTTTATAGTAAATCCAGCAAAGTGTGATTGTGCTTGAGTTTCCTCCGTTATCCCCTGAACCGAATGGGGTTCAGGGGGTCGGAGGTTCAAATCCTCTCGTCCCGACCATAAATTGATTATAAATATAAAGGGTTGACTGGCTAAACGCTGTCAACCCTTTAATTTTTTGACCCTTGGCGTCTATTTGGTGTCCATCAGCCATTAAGGCATAAAACAACAAAATAACAACGTATTGTCTGGGCATAGCGCGAGCTTTCCGTGAATGATGGAGCCAATGGAATCCACACCATTGTCGTTTTTAGTGATGCATGGTTAGAAACCGGCCAGGACTACATCAACCAGTTCCTAAATGTTGCATTTGAAGGTAAGACGCCAGGTAAATATGAAAACATCTGGTGGTCCAAAATCTTGTACCAGACAGGGAAAATCAAGGTGAATCTTGTTCGGCTATGTTGATCAGGGATCCCGCAGATTCAATTGGTGAGGAGTCTGGGACTTCGGTTTGCCAAAAATTTAGGCTTGCTGGAGAAGATTTGCTCGGAGGGCCTCTTGAACTTTTTCAGGAGGTTGCGTTGGCTATCTTGGGCAGGGTCTTTGACGGCGGCGGTGACGATTTCCAGAAGAGGCTGATCCTGCGCCCGGGAGGCCCGCAGGTCTACCGTGACCCGCAGGGCTTTCAATCCCTGAGCCCCCTGTAAATCCTCCAACTCCACATCCTCCGTCTCAGCCTTAAGGATAGCCGGCAGCCTGGAGGTAATCGATATATTCCAGGTATTCCGCGCCCTCCGGTCTTTGGGAGTACACAATGGCAATTTTGCCCGGTTGCGTAAGCCGCTCGGACTTGCCTTTGATTACCGCCTTATCAATGCGTTTCTTGATGATCTCATGGCGGATATCGTAAGCCCCCGCCACTTCGAAGTGCCGCTCATCCGGACTGAAGAAGATGGAGAGCGGTGAATCCTGGGCCAGAATCAGGTGGGTAGTTTCCAGGGGCACCGGCAGACTGCCTTTGATTTCCTCGGTACGCCGCACCACCTCACACATCACCATGAGCTGCCACAGGCGCAGGTTTTTCAGATACATGGGACTGAAATTCCCGTCCTCCACCATGCTGGCGCCGATATAGATGGTGTGTTCCACCCCGTCGGTCTTGAGTTTTTCGAAATAGTGGGGGAAATATTCCTGGGCCTTGGCTTCCTCCTGATCCAGATACGCCGCAATAGTTTCATTAATGAGCTTGAGACTTTCCTCAAAGTCTCGCCGGCTCCGGTAGATAGTCTTCATCTGGGGATCCAGCGCGGCCCGGTAGGAGGCGATCTTCTCGGCTACCTGGGGGCCGAAGCTGGCCAATTGGTCAAAAATGGGTTCGATCACCTGCTGGATGAAAAACGGTTTGGTGGCCTCGTCCCCCGCATTCAGGCCAACTTTCAGCCCCTTGATATGCTTGTCGATGCGATGGCTGAAGGCCGCCAGAATCGGCAAGGGCCGGTGTGCATAGGCGAGCTGCAGGATTTCTTGGGCCAGGCGGAAATGTTCGATGAGATCGGCCTGGATCGCGGCGTTGCGATGATCGCTGGACATCCGGATATCCGAAACGCCGAAGAGGGGATAGACCTGATGGAACACAATGGGTTCCAGGGCCGCAACGCCTTCGTCCTTATGCTGGATATAGTGCAGGGCCGCCTGCTGAAAGCGCCATTCCACCGAGGGGTGGATGGCGGTGAACTCCTCTTTGATGACGGCTTGAATTTTTTGGTTCAGTTGCTCCAGGCTGCGATTCAAGGCCACGGCAAACAGCGGCAGAACCGGGAGCAGGTTGGCCGTGTTCAGGGCGTTCAGCGCCCCGGCGCGGGTTGACTTGAGCATCAAGGTTCCCAGGAGCCGATCCTGGTAAAGGAGGGGGGCGACATACACACTCCGGTAGCCATGCTCCAGCATGCGCTCTTCCAGGACCGTGCTCTTGGGATAATAGTGCAGATCTTCGACGACCAGCGGCTCGCCCTGATCCATCGCCTGGGAAAAGATTGATCCTTTGAATTCACTTCTTTGGTAATGCGTGGCATTCTCCAGAACGCAGCTCGTTTCCGGCTGTTTATGGGCATGGGGCAAGAGGAGAATCTGTTCACCCCGGATGGCGGCCAGGCCCAGGGAAATGTCCTTCTCTTGCAGGTAGATCTGCAATTTTTCCTGGAGGTCCGGCAAACCCGTCCGCGCTGAAAAATCGCTTCTTTCTCGAACAGATCCGCTTGCAAGGCTGATAACATCTCGCGGGCCGTCACATCCGCAGCCTGGAAAACGCCGAAACCCTTGAAATTCAAAGTTCTCCGGAGGTATCAGCTCCATCCACAATTTCAGGTCGGTAACGTTAGCCAGGAGCCTTTCCGGTCTGCTTCCGTCAAACTCCTGGGCTCTCCGAGCACCTTGATTTCCAGGAATTTTGGATCCAAGACGATATTAAAAAACCGATCCAGTCCGGTTTTGGGACAGCGGGCTTTGGCAATCAAAGGATAATCCCAGGTGAGGTCGATGCCGTAAAATTTCTGTATAATATAAATATAGGCCTTGAGGAGCCGCCCCCACTGCCACTGTTGGGGGTCGATGTTCAATTGCGGCGTAAAACCTTGTCCTTCCATCTTGAACAGGGTCTTGAAGAGTGGGGTGGCATAGAAACTGGTAAACTGGAAAGGCACGAAGGCCGCGGCGCAATCCTTCTCCCAAAACGCCGGCGGGAAAACCACGCTCATCAACAGATCAATGAGTTCCTGGTGATTTTCCAGGATGGTGAGGTCCTCGATGGGTTCCCGCAGCTCAGGGCTGTTCTCCAACTTTTGGCGGATAATCGGCCCCAAGGCAGTTCATCCCACATTTGCCTTCGGCCAATAAGCGTTCCCAGAAATCCAGCAGCGGCTTCAGGCTAAGCCGGCTCTTGAAAGGAAATTTAACCTTTCGGGGTTTCATCACACCCTCTCAATGACGTTCGCAATGGCTGAATATTACTTGTCATAACCTAATCACTCGCAATAGAATATGCAACAGCCTTGGCCACCGCAGTTACATAGTTTCTTAATTTCATAATCTAATGAAATCTACCGGTAATTCCAGAGATATTCTCGATAGATCCGTTAGCTCAATCAGAATCTTTCTTGTCATTATTTATCTTGCTCCCGCTTTGCTCTTTTTGTTGCCATGGGTATTTCACCCTGGTGTGAAACGAGGCCTCAAGCGAGTGAACCAATTCCGTTATGATCTTTGCTATTTCCTGGGTCGAAAGGTTGCATTCATCAAACTGACCATCGGTAATACGGTCTACAATAGTGTGGCGAATCATTGCTTCAATCTTCTCCCGGGTCGGTTCCTCCATGGTTCGTGAGGTGGCCTCCACGCCATCGACGATCATAAGAATCGCGGCCTCCACGCTCTGGGGCTTTGGCCCCGAATAGCGGAAATCTTTTTGACTGACTTCGGCCTCCGGATTTTCCTTAACAGCCTTATCATAGAAATATTCTATAAGCCGGGTTCCATGGTGTTGAGGAATGAAATCCGCCACCACCTCGGGCAAGCCTGCTTCCAGAGCGATTCTCTTCCCATCCCTGACGTGATCCATAATGATTCTGGTGCTCTCCCGCGCCGGCAGAGCGTCATGCGGACTTTTTCTTCCGAAGAGGTTTTCCACAAAAAAATCGGGGTTCGCGGTCTTGCCAATATCATGATAGTAGGCCGCTACCCGCAGGAGAAGACTATTTGCACCGATGGCTTCTCCTAAGGTGTAGGCGAGGTGGGCGGCCGACATGACGTGCTGATAAGTTCCTGGCGCCTTGGTCAGGAGTTCTATCATCAGGGGATGCTGGAGATCACTGAACTTGTTAAGTTTGAAGGCAGAAGTATTGTGCCAGCTCAGTTCCAATAACGGCAGGAGGAGAAGGACGATGGGCCCTGCAGCCAGGCCGCCCGCAAAAGCCCAGCCCATGTGGCCAAGCAAAGGCGAACTGATGGCTGCGTTCCAAGAGGCCAGTTCCGGGGCAGGGGAACCTGCCGACAGAAGCAGAACCACCAGGGCGTTGGTGGTTCCCACCACGAGTGAGGGGATAAGGATATGAGAGCGTTTGCGTATTCGGAAAGATGCCAGGATGGCCACCAACCCGCCGAAAACGAAAAAGAGGAAGATCCCCAGATTGCGGCCGGACAAGAGGCTTATGAAGAGGGCCCCCAATAAGGTTGTAAAAGTTATTGATATCCTCTCCTGCTGCAACAAGACCAGCAGCAAAGGCAGGATGGCAAAGGGGAGGACATAAACTGGATAAGGAGTGAAAAGGAGACAGGCCTCAGATAAAAGAATAGTCAAAATCAGCACAATGAGGAAAAGCTGATAAAGAGCTTTCTTTCGCCCACAGACTAAAAATATTTTGAGGAACTGCAAATTATATAGCAATACCGAAAAGCAGATTATAAATAGAACCCAGGGGAAGTTAGCATAAAGGTCTTGTTCTATTATTTTCTGAGCGGCCGCCAGTAGAAGCACATCCTTCGCATTCATAACCTTGCGGAAGGGTACTAGAACATCTCCTGGATTATACGTTAAGATCTTGGTTGGGTACTGCTGAATTCTTTCCTTGGTTCTGCGATCATTTTCCTTCTGATCGTATCTGAGGTTTGGCTGCAGCGCGGCAAGAGACGATTGGAGAAACGGACTCAGAATCTCTGGATCGACTTGCGAAAATAATTGGTGAATCTTTTCCCGCAGGCTCAGTCGCGCTTTCTCCAGGGTGGTAATTTCCTCGGCAGGAAATGTATCTAACCCGACAGGATCAGGGAAGAGAACCCGGACGGTCATCTTTCCTTTGAGAGGTTCCGGATCGTCGACAATCTTACTCTGAAATACTGATTCCTGGATGGTCAGGAAGCCTGCCAGGATTTTCTTTAGATCAGGGTATCTCATAAACCGTAACGCCGTCCTCGAGCTGACCTCCAATCCGAATTCTTTATGCAGATAGTCAACGAGAGCTGCGCGGCCAGTTCTCCCCTCGGACCGGGCTTGGGAAACCTCATCGATTAAGGCCTCCATTTTTTCTTTGGTGGAAGCCAGCTTATTCGGGACATAAACATAAATGGGAATATGCTGGGCGACAGCGGCATTGCGCAAGCCTTCAAAGGCCTTTCCCTGATCGAAAGCAAAGGAACTTTGGGATCTAAAGGTGAGGACTGCGGTTTCCCCGGATTGCGGCGTCAGGAAAAAGAGATAAATATTCTCAACATAGCAGGCAAGAAGAGCAACCAGGATAACAGTAAGATTCAGAAGAAGCTTTGATTTATTCAGTCTTCTGATTTTAGTTATGAATGCGGGTAAGTTCTGGTCGGCCATTTTTTGCTCATGAGATCTGATAGAGTGCCCTTATCCAGTTCAGACCGATGATTTTTCCACCCAAGGGGCAGATGCGTCCAATTTAGTTGATGTTTAATTTCTCCGGTCCTCTCTCGGGTTTGGCGGGGAGAGATCGGTGCCTTCACTATCTCTGTCTGCGTCCCCAGCCTTGATATAAAACGCTTCTACGGCCTTCCCTGGGATTTCAGGTACTGGTCGTAAAGGTATCCCCCTAAGAGCCCAGCACCGCCCCCGATGGCTGCGCCCGTGGCCGCAGAGCCTGCGGCCGCACCGATGAGGGCCCCGCTGCCGGCGCCAATGGCCCCTCCGCTTAAAACCCGCTGTTCAGTATATGACATGCCGGAACAGGCGCCGACCAACAGGAGTGCCGCCAACGTCAGAGCTCTATAGTTTTTCATTGCTTTTTCTCCTTCGCGCCACCTTCAGGCGGACAAGCATTGGTGCAGCGCCGCAATACCACCTCGATCACGGAAGTGTTCAATTTCCCTGGATTCTCCTGGTAATAAGCATCGACCTCAGCCGCAATTTGGCCCAGGCTCTTGGCCCTGAGCTCATTTACCAAGACTTTTGAAATGCAGAACTCAAAGGTCTTACCCCTTTGCCCCTGAGCCTGACTGACAAAATCGGCAAAGTTGCCCAGGCCCCGGATATAGACCAGCTTGTCCTCGTTGGACCACTTGGTCCAATGGGTGCCGTTAATAAATTCGGCTTTTTCCATGGCCGCCAAGTTTCCGGCAGCCAGGACCAGGGCGATAACTAAGGACAGGCAGGCGCTTTTTATACAAGATTTCATCGGGATCTCCTATGAGGATTTAATCAACCATTTAAGATCAAATCGGTGAAAGTCAAGAATGGTCTTCACTATGGTCGTGGATGGATTCAAACCGTTTAATACGACCCCGGCGCTACACCCCTGTATCGGCCAAATTAAGGCAGGCGGTCCACCAAAGACTATTGCCTGCTTAGTCCTCCCGGCAGTTGATCATTTCTCCGAGTATCTTGGCGTAATCAACAAGAGTTATAAAGACGGCATCTCCAGGGAGGGGCACCATGCCGGGGAACGGCCGGGAATAGACCTGGACCAGGGTGTGATGCAGGATATGCTCCTGGGAATCGCCGTGCGTCAGGAAGAGGAAGAGCCTCTCCAGGACCCCCCTGCGCCGCAAATTGCGCGTCTTGATGCTACGTTTTTCCCATTCGCCTTCAACTATGAGATTACCGTGTTCCATAAGCTGTGAGTGGTGCTGGATGAAGGCCCCCAAGAAGTAGGTCAACATGTAGGGAATCTCCACCTCCGTGTACGCCAATCCGAAGACATGCTGCGCCCCCCAACCGAGGCCCCCGAGAAAAATGAGCCAGACCAGAGGGGAAACCAGCGCCAGCCAAAGGCGATAGCGCGTCTCGAAGCGGCGCCGGAACGGTAAGATGAGCGTGGTGAGGGTCTGCAGGAAGATGCTGCCGAAAATGATTTCCATCAGGTTGTAAATGCGGCGGAGAGGCACCGACTCAATTTTGCCCCAGGGGTGGAACTCCACGTCTTTCCAGGTGTGCACTTCGCCATGATGGGCGCCGTGCGCCAGCCGGTAGATCTGTGGGTCGGTAATCAGCATAAAAGCAAAGAGGTAGTAAAACAGGTCCCCGGGGAGGTTGGGCACATACTTATGCCAGGACTCATGCATCAAATAGGCCACCCAGGTAAACAGCCAGACTCCGGGAAAGATCATGAAAAGCAGGGACCACCACCCCGCCAGGTGGAAGGTGTAGGGGATCAAAAAGAGGTAGAGGGGCCAGGCCAGGAGACAGACATAGAACTTCCAGGCCTGCCGACGGATCAACGACGGGTCAATATACTCCAAACAGACCTCACCCTTGGTGCTTGGAAGTTGGCGGATGGCCGGGGGATCATAGGCGTCCGCCAACGCCAGGCGGCCGCACCGGGTAGAGAAGGTTTCGGGGCGGATAATGAAGCGCCCCAGGTTAATCATGGACTCTTTTGCGCCTTAGATAACCGTCGACCGTCCGGACGACAGGGCAAAACCTGCCGCTGGTCAAGTCAAGGTATCTTACCTTAACGGTGATTATGCGGCAACCTTGGGCAGTTTAATCTTAAAAAGGTTTTGGAGACCTCTTTGCCTGGAAAATTTCAAAAAATTCTGTTTCTGAGATAGATTTGCTCGTAGCGACGGCGAGTTGAAAAATTCTGGTCTATTTCAAACCCCATGGCTCCCGGGAGTTCAAATTTAAGGTGTTGGGGTTGCCTGGAAGCCGCGGGTTTAATCTCCCCTAGCGCCCGGGGAACCGTTTCGGTCGACATCACCCCACCATTATGCTGGAGGCTGGCCAGAGTCAGTCGGCGGGGACGATGGATTATGGCCGGGCTTTTTTTTCTTCCGGGTTTCCTTGGCAGATTTTTCCTCGCTAAGCCTCGCCAGAGGCAGGGGTACCCTGGTTATATAGCGCATGATAAAACCGAAACTGGGGAAAATCCACGGCAGGCGGAGAAGCCTCAAATACATTACCCCCATGGAGAGGCGGTCAAACCAGGACGATAGGGGCCAACCGATGTGCACCACCACGTGGCGGTCAGGAAATTCAGTTTCCATCAACCGCAATATGTGAATCATCTCTTGAAAAAAGGTGTGTATGGTGAGAGGAAAACGGAAATGATTGGGGCGGGCCTTGAGGGGAGCGCCGGCCCGGGGAGAATAAAAGGTTATATAAACGCTGTTCCATTCGCTGATTCCGGGCTCCAGTCTTTCCAGGCCGGGGGCCCTTTCTTCCATCCCGTGTTTGGGTTCTCTGCCACGGCGAAAAAACAGGTGCACCGTCCTTTCTCTGGATTCAATCAGATAGGCAATCATATCTGCAGCAATATCACCCTTAAAGGCTTCCTTGATTTCCGGACCTTGCCGCCGGGAGACCAGGACCCCGGCAGTCAGCACCAGGATGGTGACGGCGGCCCAGAGAATGGTGCCATGGACCTTCACTGCGGCCAGGAAAACAAAGCAACTTACCAGAATGATCCAGAGGATGAGGGTCCCCAGGCGAGTGGTGGAATACTGAATTTCGGTAGTACCCTTGCGATAACGATAGATGAGTAAGGCCCCCATATTGATGCAAAAGCTGGCCAAAAGACCGATGGCATACATATCCGCCAAAAGCGCTTGTTGAGCTCCGGTGATGAAAATGATCCCCGAAAAGAAGGTAGCGTTCATCAGGTGGATCCGGTAGAGGGAGTCCCGCCGATTGACGGCAATGAGCCAGGCAAAGTTGTAGCGTTCGGCCGCCCGTTCTATGAGTTCACTGGAAGCTACAAAGGCGGTATTGACCGCCATCATCAGGGTGAAAGCCGCCAGGACCGCCACCAGGACTCCGAAAGCATGCCCGTTGAGTATGGTGGCAAAATGGGGAATAAGGTCCATTTCATGCCGCCCGAAATCAATCGGTGCGGTCAAAGCCAGGAGTGCCACCAGCGGGGTGGTCAATCCTACGGTCAGGGCCAGGAACCAGTAGGCCTTACGGATATCGTGCCAGTTTTTCACCAGGCCAGCGGTTTGGATCACTGATTCAATCCCGGAGTATGCCAGGATACAAAAAGCGATGTGGGAGACAAAAGTGCCATAGTGGTCCAGCCAAGAACCGCGGTGCATTTCACCAAATACGCCGGATACTGCAGCATGGAGACGCGCCGGTGAGCCCAATTTCCCGAAATCGAGCAAACCGGAGACAATCAGATTCAGGATAACGAAGGCGGCTAGAATGAACACGCCGAAGGTAAAACGGGCATTGGCTTTGATTCCGGCGATGTTGAGCCCGGCCACCAACCAGAGGACTCCCAACGATACCAGCAAGGGGATGTGGGGGGAATGAGCGTAAGGGGTGAAAGAGATGGCATTGGACACCGCGCTTACCGCAGAGATGCAGGCGGTGATGGTGTAATCCACCATGATGGAGGCGATGGCCACAAAGGAGATCACCGGCCCCAGGACCAGATAAGAGATGGAATAGACGCCGCCGCCGATGATGTCGTTACGTTCCAGGATTTCGCCGATCTCGGTGAACCTGGTGGACATAAAACGGATCAGCAGGCTGGTTATGGCAATGAAAACCAGGGCTCCGGGGCCGATAAAGCGGTAGGCCTCCGCCGGCACATAGAAGATGGAGGTGAATTCATCCATCAGGGTGATGATGCCTATGGCCAGCCAGGTCAACCACCACCGGCGGTCCTGCCGGAAAGTGAGCAACTCTTTGCGGGTCAGCAGGAAAATAAACAGGCCCAGCAGGAGAAGATTGAGCCCTATGAGGGCAATGGTTTTCATCCAACCTCTCCTGATAACTCAACGCTCTTAAAGCATAAAATAATAACTATTGCCTCTCTGCAGCCTGTGGTTACTTTCCCGGGCTTTTTTCTTTCGGTTTTCTTTTTTCACTCTCTGGCATCAAGAGCGCAGGGCTCACCCCCAGTTGGGCCGGCAGGTTAGGCCTTCCCGAGATCCCGAAATCCAGGGTCCGGATCGGGAAGGGGATCGTAATCCCATGCTCCCTGAATGTCTGCTTGATTACCTTGATCGCTTCGCTCCTGGCCTTAAGATAGGTCTTCTGATCGGGTTCGATCCAGAAACGAATGCTAAAATTGATGGAGCTCGTACCGAACTCCTCATAAAACATTTCAACCGGGCGCTCACGGTTGCGCAATGCCAAAGATTCTATCGCCTCCATGGCCAGATCTTCAGCCTGCTGCAAATCATCCTCATAAGAGACGCTGCATTTTAAATCAACCCGGCGGACTCCGGTAATGCTGTAATTGATGATCTCGCCTTCAATGACTTTCCTATTGGGGATAATGACTCTCTGGCCTTGCTGGGTGCGACACTTGGTGGCGCGCATCTCTATGGACTCGACATAGCCAAAAAAATTGCCAACCTGGATAAGATGGCCGGTACGGAAGGGATGCGTGAAGAAAATAAGGAAGCCGGCCATGTAATCGGCGGCAATATCCTTGGAGGCAAACCCGATGGCTATGCTCACAATACCGACCCCAGCCAGCATGGATGCTACCGCCCTATCCAGGCTCATGGCGCTGAGGGCCAGGATAACCCCGACGGCAATGACCATCAGGCGGCTCATGCCGGCGATGAGTCTAGCGACGTGTCCATAGGGGGAGATCCGCTTGACCATGCGGTGCACCAGCCGTCCTACCACAAAGGCCAGAAGCACCGAAAAGACCAAGACGATGACCGCGACCACCAGGTTGGGCAGCATCTTAACCGCACTGAGGCCCCACTTGTCCAGCTTATCGATGACTGGAGTGGCCGCTTTTTGTAAGTTCAAAGTTGCATCCATATCCTTGGCCTCCGGGCGCTAGTAGCCACAGGTTTATGGTCCTGAGGCTCTAAGGCTCTCCTGAAAAATTTTGCTGAATCATAGTGGTCCTCCTCGACGGATTTAGTTCTGGGGCTCACTAATCCGCCAAGGTTACCCGAATTCTCGCTGCCTTAAGATCTTCATGGGAAAGCTAATCATTAAAATCCGTTTTGTAAGAATTTCTATCTGATAAATCTGGACCAGGTTTCTTGGCACTCCGGGTCCCGAGAAATTATTGAAAAATCTATCTTACGGGTAATTCATTTTTGATTTTCTATGCTTATAATGGAAACGATGCTGTTGAGATAGGTGAAGAAATGGCGAGAGGCAGACGGAAACACAACCAGGGTCAGGAAAATTATGATGAGCGTCCCGTCGTGGCGAGCGCTACCGCTATGCTGCGGCTCGATCTGCTACGAACCTATAAGCTGGCCTGGTTGCCGGGTGATATATCAGCCGCTCTGCTCATTTTTGCCATCACCATTCCCACATCGCTGGCTTATGGCCGGTTGGCAGGGCTCCATGGCATTAACGGCCTTTACGCTTCCCTCATCGCCTTGGTAGTCTATGCCCTTTTCGGCACATCACGCCATCTGATCATCGGGGCAGAGGCCCCCCTGGCGATTCTGGTCGCCTCATCCATAACCGGGGTACTCGCAGGTGGTGATCCGGCCCGTTTCGCGATGCTGGTAGCCGTGGAAGCTATCATGGTAGGGGGCATTCTGTTAGCTGCCGGGGTAATCCGGATCGGCTTCATCGCCGATTTTATCCCCAAATCCGTGGTCATCGGGTTTCTTAACGGCATGGCCCTGATCATCATCATGGCCCAGGCAGGCGCAATTGCCGGGATCGACTTAACCGGTAACGATTTCTTCCCGCGGTTGTGGGAATTGTTCACGAAGTTCCATGAATTCCATAGATCTACCCTGTTGATCGGAGGAACCTGCCTGCTGGGTTTGTTCCTGTTTCGATTTATCCCCCTGATCCCCGAGACCGTCCTGGTTATATCGCTGGCTACTTTTGCCGCCATCTGGTGGAATCTTGGGGAACACGGCATCAAACTCGTGGGGTTGGTCCCCGCTGGCTTGCCGCACCCCAATCTGCCGATAATCGGCTTTGCCGATATCGTGGATCTGCTGCCCATCGCCGCGGGTATAGCCCTCGTCTCATTTGTAGACGGCACCATAACCGGGCGGGCTTTTGCCATGAAGGGCGGTTACCGGCTGGATCACAACCAGGAGTTAATCGCTTTGGGGTTGGCCAATGTGGGAAGCGGTTTGTGCCAGGGGTTCGCGGTAGGCTCCAGTCACTCCCGCACTGCAGTGAATGAGATGCACGGCGGTCGCAGCCAATTTGCCGGACTTTTGGCCGCCTGTCTGCTTGCCTTATTTTTGCTGCGCTTCACCCATCTTCTTAAAAGTGTTCCGGTAGTGGCCCTGGCCGCGATTATTATTGCCGCGGGCCTTAAACTGTTTAACCTGAGAGAAGTCATCAGCATATTTCAGACCCGGTTGGCTTCAGGAATTGTCAGCATTGCCACGACATTCTTGGTTCTCATCACCGGTCTCATGACCGGGATAGTGGTATCGGTGGCTTTCGCCATTATTCTCGTGTTGCACCGATTGGCCCGCCCGCACGAAATCACCTTCAGGCCAAGGGTCCCGGGTTCGGGTTTATTGGTTTACCGGTTTGCCGGGCCGCTCTTCTTTTTTAATGCCGCCTATTTCTCCGACCGGATTCAAGAGATAGTGGAGACTGCCGACCCCCCGGTGAATTTTTTGCTGATTAATGCCGAGGCTATTGTGGATATGGATATCAACGCCGTCGAAATGTTGGAAGAACTTCACAACTTTCTTATGAGGCGCAACATTATCCTGGGAATCTGCGGTGTCAAAGGTCATTTTCGGGACGTGCTGATCAATACCCGTCTAACCAGGCGAACCGGTTTCAAGCTTTATCATTCGGTGGGGGCGGTGGTGCAGGAATTGATCAGAGGAAAACCTCCGGAAGATAACCCATCAGAGAGTGAAATTCCTAGTCCCTGAGTTTATCGCGCCAAGACTTGTCTCAAGGTATGAGCAGTTCCGGGGTCAGGGGCAGGCTCGCGGCGAAGGCTGTGAGTCTGCCCCTTCATGGTGGGCGGCAATCGTCCGGCTCAGGCTATCTATGCCGCGGTCCAGCCGGGGCAGACCGGGCTGGAGCCGGAGCGTGGTAGGCCGGAGCCGGAGCGTGATAAACTGGCCGGGGCGCCGACCGGTAAACCGGGGGCGGCGAGGGGCGGAATTCCCGGGGCATGGTGGGGTGAACCACCCGGGTGGCGGGCCGACGATATTCCCGGATCGGCGCCGGATAGTACCTTTCGGCGGCAGGCGCCTGGATTCTCCGGGCCGGGGCGGGCTGGACTTCACGCCGGGGGGCAGCATGAACTTCCCGGCTGGGCGAAGGCTGGACCTCATGCCGGGGGGTAGTATACAATGCCCGGCCGGGGGCGGGCTGGGCCTCAAGCCGGGGGGTGGCGTGCAATTCCCGGCTGGGCTCGGGCTGGATGTGGCCCGGGGGAACCACCGGCGAAGGCTGAACCGTCTTGCCGGGAGAGGGCTCAATGACTTTGGCAGGCGCCTGAGGCACTCCTTCAGGCTTCCGGGGGGTGACCTCAGGGTTGGCCAGAGGCCTGAACTCCGGCCGGGTTTCCATGCGCACGGGCCCCTGGAACTGGCGCTGCAGGCGAACTTGCCGGCTCATCATGGGGGTCATGCGTTGGGTGGCCTCGCGAGGTAAGGCCATGCCCTTGAGCTGGGCCAAATTTTTTGGACTTACTGCTCTCGTTGACGGCGTCACTCTGGGAAATTTGCCCTCCTGGACCGGCAGGTTGGACGGGGGCGGCACAATCCCGGGGCGATTTAAAGCGTGTTCCACCCGGGCTGAATCCCCGGCCCGGGTGATGGGAAATCTCCGACCCTCCCGAACCGCAGCCGGAATGCCTTCCCGCACATAGGGATACCGTTCCATCAGCCGGGAGGGGGGCAGGACATTATGCATCCCCCGGTAGTGGTGATCCCTGACGTAGTTGTTGATCTGCACAATATTGACGTTGGTGACCCGGGAGACATAAGGCAACGGCGGCCCGTAGGCGTAATAAGCCCCCGGGGCGTAGCCCGGATAGTAAAAGTCGGTCAGGGGAAAGGTGCCGCCATAGACAATGGAGGCATAGTCAAGGGGCGCCAGGCTGTTGAAGCTGTTGTAGTAAGAATAGGCCGGGGTGTAGGGCTGCCCGAACCCCAAGAGGAATTGGGCCGCCTTGACGAAAATCCAGAGGGGCGCGGCCAGGTCGTCCAGGATAGGGGCATCAGCATTATAGTCGGCGGGGATGAAGGCCGGCTCCGGGGTATAATCAGCCGGCGGGATGGGGGCCCAGCCTACATAATCGTCGCTGGTCCGCCAGGCGGCGGTGGCAGGGTACCAGGTGCTGCCCGGCGACCAGACCCAGCCGTATTCCGTGGTGGGCATCCAGTTGCCGTAATGGTAAGTGGCCCAGCCCCAGGGCTCCGAAGTCTCAAAGGTCCAGCCGGCATGGCTGGGCACCCAACGGCCGTCCAGGTAGGGGCGCCAGGTTGACGATACCTGATTTGGATGCCACACCGGCCCATACTTGCCGTAATCGATCCACGTGCCATGGGGAGCCAGGGCATCGTGGAACATGGCCAGACTGTGCCGCTCGGCCCAGGCCTGCCCCGTCGCCCCCAAACCAAGAGCCAACTGCAGGCAGACCATGAATGCGACACCATAGATTATGCGTTTCTTGGTCATGGATGACCCCCTAAGATTCGAAAGTTGTTTAATAAAATTAAGAACGAGTTGGCAGAAAGCAAGACAAGGTTCCTCTTGCGGCTGAATTACCGTTTCGGCGGGAAGGACCGGCTAAACAGGCATCCGGCCTGTCTGTCCCCTCCGCCTTGTAACCCGCTCCCTACGGGGAAACAGGGTTGAGTGGGGCTGTTTTATATCCCGTGACCCCATCCACCTCCATTTGTCCCGGCTGTCTGATATTTTTTCGATAGCTGTATGTCAATCTCGCCCCTCGGGCCCGTTGGGACGACGCTTCAAGACCATTTATTCTCCCGCCGCCTCCTCCCGGCCCAAAGAAAGGTGCCGGACAATGGGGTGAAGGCTATCCTCGGGTTCAGGAAGCTACGATAAAAGGTTGGGCTTTGGGTAAGGGTTCCGCCGGAGAGTCCAGAAATCGCCCCGCCAGGACCATGGGACCAGCCAGATTTTTGCTTTAAAAATTTTTGGTCGGTCTGACCATGGGGGGGTCTGCTGCTGGGGCTACCTCGACAGATTTTTGAAAAAATCTTCGTACCGCCCATATATTACAGAGGGGAGAGGAACTTAGTCGCCTCCGGGTTTGCCTTCCGAGGCCGATCCTCAAAGGAGCAAGGGGGTCGTGGCAGGCAGTTAAGGATGATGGGCCGAGGAGCGAGGGCAGGGAGGGGACAATGCTTAGGTAGGCCAGAGGGCTAAAAGTCACCTTCCCCAGCCTGCCGTTTACCAAATGTTTACCATTGACCCCTTGATAGGGGCATTTTTAAGACGGTTTCATTTTATTGATTATACACCTCTTTTCGTAGTAAATTCCGCAAGGCGTGATTGTGCCTGCCTTTCATAAAAAACCCCCTGACCCGTAGGGGGTTCAAGGGGTCGGAGGTTCAAATCCTCTCGTCCCGACCACAATTTGGCAAAAATAAAGGCAAGTTGCCGATGATTCGTCGGTCTTGCCTTTTTCCTTTCAAAGGCCCCTGTGCCTATCCTGTGCGGTGAAACAGGATGAAGGACCTTCCGGGTCGGGCCGAATGGTCAGAACGATGCGGGCCTGAGTAAGTTTGTCCTCCCGGCTTCCTCTATCTCATTGAGCCTGATCCGGCTTCAAGGACGAATCCCTGAGGGATTATTCCCGGGCCAAGAGGTCCCCAAAACCATTTTTGGAGATCGATGGTCAAGGCTGCTGCATAATCTCAGCCCAAACTTATTTGTGCGTTGCAGCCAGTTTGGCCACTCCGCCGTTGGCCAGCAGCCCGATTGATGACAAGTCCGGTCCTGAATAATAGATGCTCTGGCTGTTCAGATTGCCGGCGGCCACGTTGATATTCGCCACGCCAACAGCTTGATTGAAACTATGGTCCAGAGAGGCAACGGTGTTTTTGTTGTAAGTCGTTGCATTCCCCAGGCCGGCGTCAACCATCGCATTACCATGGACCGACACCAAGAGGGCGTTATCTACGGCAATGATGCTTCCCGCCTGACCATGGGCAGTGGCGGCGGCCAGTATGCCATTCTCCTGGACATCGGCTTTTGCCGCACTGTTTCTGGTAATCACGCCTTTAGTTTTCGCCGTGGTATTGACGAGATTTTTACCGGCGTCCGACTGAAAAATCGGTTGGTCAAAGAGGCCATCCGCCGAAGTGGCGGCGCCAGCCGGGATGGCTAATCCGCAGATGAGCGCCATGATCCATGCCAGAGTCCGATATGCCATATGCTCTCCCCCTTTTGTTTGGTCAATCTCTTAAACTGGTGAACCCATCCTCCGTAAAATTCACCCTAGCTGAAAAGTAGATCGGATCAAATCAAGGAAAACCTAAATTGCATCCTCCAAAAACCCAATTTTTAACTTATGATTTCAACGGATAACCCAGCCTGAATGGAGCGAGGCGGTTCTGTGGGTCAAGCTCTGCAACTTGGTCAAGACCTAACTAAACCATATGGTCGTCATATCAAAACGGCCCATACAGTCATAGTGCAACAATAAACCTGGTCCACTTTAAGCCTGCTTGAAAATAATTCTGTTTTCCCGTGTATCAGGGCAGGGGATGATGGCAACGATCCAAAACACCAACGCATGGTTGTTCTATTGGCTCAAATTTAAGCGCAAGCCTGCCGACCAAGATCAGCGTAAGGGGTGGTGTTTGGGAAGCCTTTGGGGTGGGTTTTACTGGCATTTACCAAGAGGGGACACCTGTGGTGACGGTGCGACTTGGAAATATCGTAGGGATATCAGAGCACTTCTTTCAATTTAAGAGGAGTGGATTGAGGGCAGTGAGTGACACAGGGTAAGACAGGTGAAATATTTTAGCCCTCACTCTCCTTCTTTTCCTTGGATATATTTTGGCGGTGCAATGTGCCAGGGTCAGCCTGAGTTTGCCAGCCGCCGCCCCCGCCCAGCACCGCATAAAGCCGCACCTGATTGGTGAGCTTCGCCAGGCGGATGGCGATGAGGCCCTGCTGCGCGGTGTAGAGGGAGCGTTGGGCATCCAGCACGTTCAGGTAGATGTCGATCCCCTTCTCATAGCGGGCCGTGGAGAGCCGGTAGGTTTTGGCGGTGGCATCCACCAGGGATTGCTGCGCCTCCATCTGATCCCCCACGGTTCCCCTTCGGGCCAGGGCATCGGCAACCTCCCGGAAGGCCCCCTGGATCGCCTTCTCGTATTGGGCCAGGGCGATCTCCTTGTCCACCTTGGTTACTCTCAACGCCGACCAGGTGCGGGCATCGAAAATCGGCAGAACGATCTGGGGGGCGTAATTCCAGACGAAGGAGCCGGATTTGAAGAGCCCCGACAGGTCGCCGCTGGCGCTGCCTATGGCGGAGGTGAGGGAAATGCGGGGAAAGAAAGCCGCCCGGGCGGCGCCGATATTGGCGTTGGCGGCCTTGAGCAGGTTTTCCGCCTGAAGAATATCCGGACGACGCAGGAGCACTGCGGAGGTCGTCCCGGGTGAAACGTCCGGCAAGGGCTTGACGACGACTCAACTCCTCCGGCAACAGGTCGGCCGGCACCGTGCGAGCCGGCCAGCAGGTTAAGGGCATTTTCATCCTGAGCCGCCAGGTCAGTGTACCGGGCGACGTCCACCCGGGCCGCATCCACTCTGGTTTGCGCCTGGCGCAGATCCAGTTCGGGCGCGATTCCGACTTCAAAGCGCCGGCGAATTAAATTGTAGGCGGCCTGCTGGCTCTCCAGAGTGGATTGGGCCAGTTTGAGGTTTTCCCGATCCGCGGCCAGGGTCAGATAGGCGTTGGCAACTTCGGACACCAGCACGATCTGGGCACTGCGGCGGGCCTGTTCCGTGGCGAAGTATTCCTCCAGGGCCTTTTTCGACAGGCTGCGGATACGGCCGAAGAAATCAACCTCCCAGGAACTGATGCCCAGATTGACGCCGTACTCCTCCAGGGTCACCAAACCGGTGGTCCCGGAAATCCTGACATGTTGCTTGCTGGCCGTTAAGCCGGTTTCCACTACCGGGTAAAAGCTCGGCGCGCTGGATGCGGTACAAAGCCCGCGCCCTTTCCACATTCAAGGCGGCCACCCGCAGATCGCGGTTGTTTTTCAAGGCAGTGGCGATGATCGATTGCAGTCGTTCATCGGCGAAGAATTCCCGCCATTGCAGGTCGGCGGCTTCCGGGGCCCTCTGGGTGGAGGGGGTCTCTTTGTAGGCCGGACCACTTGGCCAGCCGGCGGGAATCGGCGCTTCGGGCCGGGTGTATTTCGGGGTCATGGTGCAGCCGGTGAGGACAACGGCCGTTATGGCCAAAAATGCATACAGCGTTTTTATCATGTTACTGCGCCTCCGGAGGATTCAGGGCGTCCGAACCGGGCTTTTGCGTTTGGGCGACCTGCTTTTTTCCGAACAGCTGCACCACCCCCACAAAAAAGAGGGGAATGAAGAAGATCGCCAGGAAGGTGGCCGTAGCCATCCCGCCCAGGACGCCGGTGCCGATGGCCGTTTGGGCTCCGGCGCCGGCCCCGGTGGCCATGGCCAGGGGCAGGACGCCGAAGCCGAAGGCCAGCGAGGTCATGACGATGGGGCGCAGCCGTAATTTCGCCCCTTCCAGGGTGGCCTCGATCAACCCCATGCCCTCGCCTACTTTGGCCATGGCGAACTGGACGATCAAAATGGCGTTCTTGGTCGTGAGCCCCAAAACGGTGAGGAGCCCGATCTGGAAGTACACATCGTTGGGCAGTCCCCGCAGTTGATGAGGCCACCACGCCGCCGATGACCCCGAGCGGCAAGGCCAGCAAGATCGCGATGGGAACGGTCCAGCTCTCGTAAAGGGCCGCCAGGCAGAGAAAAATCACGATCATGGAAAAGGCGTAGAGCAGCGGCGCCTGGGACTTGGCCATGCGCTCCTGGTAGGAGAGGCCGGTCCAGTCAAAACCGATGCCCTTGGGCAGCTTCGCGACGATCTCTTCCATGGCCTGCATCGCCTCCCCGGAACTCTTCCCGGGCGGCGGTTCACCCCAGATGTTCAACGACGGGAAGCTGTTGAAACGCTCCAGCCGCGGCGACCCCTGGAACCAGTGGCCGGAGGCGAAGGAAGCGAACGGCGTCATCGTGCCCGCGGCATTGCGCACATAGAGCCGCTCCAGGTCTTTGGGCAGCATACGGTAGGGCGCGTCGGCCTGGACGTAGACCCGCTTGACCCGTCCGCCCTGGATGAAGTCGTTGACGTAGGCGCTGCCGAAGGCCGCCGAGATGGTGTGGTGGATGGCGCCGATGGGCACCCCCAGGGCGCCCGCCTTTTCCCAATCCACGTCGATGCGGTATTGGGGCACATCTTCCAGGCCGTTGGGACGGACGCGGGTCAGCCTCGGGTCCTGGGCGGCCATGCCGAGCATCTGGTTGCGGGCCGCCATCAAGGCTTCGTGTCCCATGCCGCCCCGGTCCTGCAATTGAAAGTCGAAGCCGCCCGCCTGTCCCAGCTCCAGGACTGCCGGCGGCGGGAAGGCAAAGACCCTGGCGTTGCGGATCTTCGAGAACTTACCCATGGCGCGCCCCACCACGGCATTTACTTTCAGGTCCGCCCGGTGGCGCAGGTCCCAGTCCTTGAGCTTGACGAATGCCAGCCCCACGTTCTGCCCGGTTCCGGAAAAACCCCGGCCGGCGAGCGTGAAGCAGGATTCCACCGCTTCCTTTTCATCCTCCAGAAAATGGCTGCGGACTTGATCCAGGACCTGCTCGGTCTGCTCCAGGGTCGAACCCGTCGGCAGCATCGCCTGGACGAACATGACGCCCTGGTCCTCATTGGGGAGATAGGCGGTGGGCATGCGCTGAAAGAGGAATACCAAGGCCGCCACGATCAGCAGGTAAAGCACCAGGTAGCGGAGCTTTTTCGCCAGCATGCGGCCGACCATGGCCTGGTACCTGTCCCTGGTCCAAAAAAAACCCCGGTCGAACCAGCGGAAAAATGGCCGAAAGAGCACGAAACCCGGTCTCTGCGGCCTCATGCCCCTTGGCCACCGGCTTGAGGAGCGAGGCGCACAGAACCGGGGTCAGGATCAGGGCCACCAGGACCGACAGCAGCATGGCGGCGATGACGGTCACGGAAAACTGGCGGTAGATGACCCCGGTGGAGCCGCCGAAGAAGGCCATGGGGCCGAACACCGCCGCGAGCACCAGCCCGATGCCGATCAAGGCGCTGGTGATTTCTCCCATGGACTTGCGGGTCGCTTCCTGGGGCGAGAGCCCCTCCTCGCTCATGACCCGTTCCACGTTTTCCACCACCACGATGGCGTCGTCCACCAGAAGGCCGATGGCCAGCACCATGGCGAACATGGTCAGCATGTTGATGGAGAACCCGAACAAGCCCAGCACGGCGAAGGTTCCCAGGATCACCACCGGCACCGCCAGGGTCGGAATCAGGGTGGCCCGGATGTTTCCCAGGAAGAGATACATCACCAGAAAGACCAGCAGAATCGCTTCGAACAGGGTCTTGACCACCTCGTCGATGGCCACCTTCACGAAGGGCGTCGTGTCATAGGGGTAGATGACCTTCATGCCGGGGGGGAAGTATCTGGACAGCTCCTGCATCTTCGCCTTGACGGCATCGGCGGTATCCAGGGCATTGGCGCCGGCGGCCTGCCGGACGGCCAGGGCGGCCGCGGGTTTGCCGTTGTAAAGCGTTTGGCTGCCGTAGCGCTCGGTGCCCAGCTCCGTCCGTCCCACGTCGCGCACGCGCACGATGGAGCCGTCAGGGTTGATGCGCAGCGGGATGGCGGCGAACTCCTCCGGGGTCTTGAGCAGGTTCTGGACGATGATCGAGGCGTTCAGCCGCTGGCCGGCCACCGCCGGCGCCCCACCGAACTGGCCGGCGGAAACCTCCACGTTGTAGGCCTGAAGCCCCTGGATGACATCTTCCATGGTCAGATGGTAATCGGCCAATTTGTCCGGATTCAGCCAGAGCCGCATGGCATACTGGGAACTGAAGACTTCCACTTCACCCACCCCCGGCACCCGCGCCAGCACCTGCTCGATGTTGGCCTGGGCGTAGTCCGCCAGGTCATTGTCATCCATGCTGCCGTCTTCCGAGGTCAGACCCACGATGATGAGCCAGTTTCTGGTCGACTTGCTGACCTTGACACCCTGGCGCTGCACCACATCGGGCAAACTCGCCATGGCGAGTTGGAGCTTGTTCTGCACCTGGGCCCAGGCGAGGTCCGGATCGGTCCCCGGAGCAAAGGTGAGCTCGATCCTGCCGGCGCCGGAGGCATCGCTGGTGGCCGACATGTAGAGCAACTTGTCGAATCCGGTCATCTTCTGCTCGATGATCTGGACCACGCTGTTTTCCACGGTTTCGGCCGAGGCCCCGGGATAAAAGGCGTCAATGGCGATGGACGGAGGGGCGATGGGAGGATACTGGGAGATGGGCAGATTGTGGATCGCCAGCCCGCCCGCCAGCATCATGATGATGGCGATGACCCAGGCGAAGACCGGGCGGTCCAGAAAGAAGTTCGATAACATCACTGTCCTCCGTCAGTTCGATTCTGCAGGCGGGCGTTTCGTATTCGGGGCTTCGGCCGCCGGCCTTGGGGCCATCCCAGGGAATGACCTTGACGGTGGCGCCCGGCCGCACCTTCATCATGCCCTCGACGATCAGGCGCTCTCCGGCCGACAGCCCGGATGAAACGAGCCATTGGTCGCCGATGGCGCGATTGAGGGTCAGCAGCCGCTGCTGGACCTTGCCGGCCTCATCCACGACCAGTGCGACGGGTTCCCCCTTGGGAGTGCGGCTCACCCCTTGTTGAGGAACCAGGATGGCCTGTGCATCGATACCCTCCTGGACCACGGCCCGCACGAACATGCCCGGCAGGAGCAGATGTCTCGGATTCGGGACCACGATGCGCAAGGTGAAAGACCCGGTGGCCGGGTCCACCGTGACGTCGCGGAATTGCAAGGTGCCTTCCAGGGGATATGGGGTCCCGTCTTCCAGGAGTATGCGGACTTTTCTCCCGTTCGCTCCATTGGCGCTGAGCCGGCCGGTTTCCAGGTTGCGTTTCAAACGCAGCAGCTCGGCGGACGATTGGGTCACATCCACGTAAATGGGGTCGAGCTGTTGAATGGTTGCCAGGGACGCGGGCTGATACGCCGTCACCAGCGCGCCGTCCGTCACGCTGGACTTGCCGATGCGGCCGGATATGGGCGCGGTGACCCGGGTGTAGCCCAAATTGATGCGGGCCCCTGCAACTGCCGCCTTCCAATACTCGATCTCGGCCCGGGCCTGTTCCACGGCGGCCGCCGCGTCGTCGTAGTCCTGCTGGCTGACCGCTTTGTCCGCCAGCAATTCCTGGTATCGTTCGGCCCTCAGCCGGATTGAGGGCAGATTGGCTTGCGCCTTGCCAAGTGAAGCCTTGGCGGAGTCAAGTGCCACCTGAAAGGGCGCGGGGTCAATCTGGTAAAGCAGTTGTCCGGCTTTGACATCGGAGCCCTCCCGGAACAGGCGCTTCTTGATGATGCCATTGACCTGCGGGCGGATTTCCGCCACCAGGTAGGGAGATGTACGGCCCGGCAACTCGGTGGTCAGCTCGACCTGCCGCGGCTCAATGGTCACCGTGGCCACTTCCGGGACAGGGGGCGGCTGCGGCTTGCTGCCCGTGCCCGCTATCGCAGCCGGCCAGCAAAATCGTCAGCGCCATCAAAGCCACAGTCCATGTAAGTGGTTCATAACCGTTCCTGTGCAGTTGCATCAAAAATCTCCCCAAGAGCGATGATGTCCAGACTGGCTGAATCCATCGTCGAAAGCGCCTCAGCGCTCCGGAACAAGGGTTTTACAGAGGGCCTCTTCGTTCTGGAAGCTGGACTTCATTTTCACATACGGCAGAATTACTATTGCCGGGTAAGAGCGCTATGCTTCTTGATTATTAAGGATTTTTTATGCCAATAGGCCGCCCTGGAACTGTCCCTGGGGACGCCTTCGCCCAATAAATACAGGTTGCCCAGGGCCGCCTGGGCCGGGGTGTCTCCCTGCTCCGCGGCTCTTCTATACCATCTGGCGGCCTGCTGCAAATCCCTCGGCACTCCCTGGCCGCGGTAATAGAGGGAAGCGAGGCGAAATTGGGCGTTGACCTCTCCTTTCTCCGCAGCTTTCTCGAACCAGGCCGCCGCCTTCCCGCGGTCAGGGGCGACCCCGTACCCCTGCTCATACATCAGGCCCAGGTTGTACTGGGCTCCGGAGTCCCCTTGTTCGGCTAATCGCTGCACCTTGGCAAATTTTTGTTCGCGGCTGGTGCTGTCGGCACAAGAAGCAAGTCCGAGGGCCAGGATAAAAATAACCAAGACCGAAGCCCAGGTTTTCATAGCTTCCTCCGGAGAGCCTGTATTACGATTAAGACAGTAACGGCGGTTCATGCGGATGCGAAACTTTTCGCCACGGATATTAAGTGTTAAATATATAACGGTTAATCTATTAACTTTGCAGGCAAAAAAAATTAAGAAATATTCCCATAGATCTTATCAAGAATACTTTCAAGCGCCTCGATTTCCCTCGCTAACAGGCCATTGATGGCTCTTTCCCCCAATTGCAGTCCGATGGGAAGGATCTCTTCTATGAGTGTTTTTCCTTCTGCGGTGAGAAATATGGCATACTTCCTGCGGTCGGTGGGCTGGCGAAAAATCAATCTTTTCCTCTCCAGGGCGTCCAACATCCGGCTAACGTTAGGTTTATCTTTGAAAAGGATGTTGCCAATCTCTTTTTGAGACAGCCCTTCCTCTTCCCGGAGAACCAGCAGAATCCCGTATTGCTCGGGGGTAATGTCAAATCCCTGATCCTTCAAGGTCCGTTGCAGGGTTGCCCTCATGGCCAGAGCGGTGCGGTAAATGAGAAAGCCGATGGACTTTTCGATAGTGTATCTCTTGGTCATATGCATCCCTCGCTTAAGTTAATACAAGAACTGATAAAAATAATCAAGAAAATTTAGCAGCCTCCTAATTCGAATATATTAACTAATTTAAATTACTTATGAAATATCATATGCAGGCAAAGAGGCAATTGTAAAAAAAATATATAAACGGTTAACTTAACAACTAAAAGGCTTTGGTGCTCTGTGCGCAGTTCTTCGTTCTGCATCTCCAATTCGATATCTGTCGCACCTGCAGTTCCTGCACCAGACTCAACAGCTCCGTCAGAGGGATTTTTTTTGAGTTGGCGGCCCTTGGCCGCCAACAATTGCCTGGCCCGGGACCTGAGGTCGCCAGCCAGGTTATCAGTATCTATCTCTCTTTTCAGCCAGGCCTGGGAGCGTAGCGCCTTGGTCAGCTAAGCTTTTCCGCTCACATCCTCTATGGCCAGAAGGACCAGGGCGGGGCCGGCGTCCAGGGGCTCGATCCTCCGGGCATTGAGGCGCATGGTCCGGGGGCCGATACCCGGAAGGTCCTGCTCCACCTGAAAATCCCGCATGACGGCCTTTTCAGGCAGGATATCTTCCAGCAAACGCCGCAAATCCGGGATATCCCACTGCCCCTGGCCTAATGCGAAGATGTGCCGGCCGACCGTCTCATCCGGCGGGACCTGGAAAAATGCATAGAACGAGTGGTTGGCTGAGACCACCCGAAGCTCCTCGTCCAGCACCAGGAGCGACTCCCGCATCGTATCGACAATATTCTCGGCGTAATGCTGCGCCGCCCGGGCGGTGGCGGCATTGGCCGCGGCCAGTTCCTCAGCCTGTTTCAACCGGGTGATGTCGATGCCGATGATCACCACCCCCTCGATGGCGTGGTCCACGGTGAGATAAGGTATGAGCCGCACCAGGAACCAGGTCTGGTCCCTGTCGGGTCCTTCCCGCCCCCTCACTTCCCGTTCCCTGGGTTTCAGGGTGTCGAGAACCTCCCGGGCATCGGCCAGGAGCCGGTCGTAGTCCAGGTTAAGCGCCAGATCCCCGAGGGGACGCCCGACATCGGTTGAGATCAACTTGACCAACCGGGCGGCGGCAGGGGTGAAGCGTTGGAGACGGAGGCGCCGGTCCAGGAAGATCATGGCGACCCTGGTGCTGTCCAGCAGGTTCTTCATATCGCTTTCGGCCCGGAAGAGGGTTTCCATCTTGGTCTGCAGCTCGGCATTGACGGTCAACAGCTCTTCGTTCACCGACTGGATTTCCTCCCGGGAGGTGTCCAGTTCCTCATTGGTGCTTTGCAGTTCCTCGTTGGTGGACTGCAATTCTTCGTTGGCGGACTGTAGTTCCTCGTTATTGGCCTGCAGTTCCTCGATCGCTGTCTGGAGGTCCGCCTTGACGAATTGCAGCTCCTCCGCCAGGGCGGCGATTTCCGGACTGGACGCCGGAGATTGCCGGCGCCGGCTTTTCGACACCTTAGCCGGCGGCGCCGCCGCATCAAATACCACCAGCAACGTGCCCCGCAGCCCTTCCGGTTCCCGCAGGGGCTTGATGGTGAAACCGACCTCGGTGAATCCACCGTCGGCCTTGACCTTGAGGCCCCGACGGGTGGTGTCTTGCTGAGTGGCGACAGCCTGACGCAGGGCCCTCCGCAGTTCAAATTCGGAACCCTCCCGGGCCATCTCCAGGATATTCATGACCCCGGCCCCGGGGGCCGGTTCCAGGTATTTCCCGGTGCGGCCATGGATGTAGAGAACGTCGCCCTGCTCATTGATCAGCACCGCAGGAGGCGTCAGGTGCTCCAACAGGATCTTCCGGGCCAGGACCGGGATGCTGTTTTCCCGGACCAGCGGGACTATCGGCAGGGGAAGAGGCTCCTGAATACCGGTGATGGCAGAGAATTTCATGGAGTGGATCGCCGCCGCGGATTCCCGGCACTGGTACAATTTCCACTTCGGGTCCTGGGCCGAGAAAAGGTCGGTGAACCCCCCGATGGTCTCGGAGGTACCCAGGAACAGGCAGCCCCCGGGATTTAAGCTGTAATGAAACAGGGGCACCAGCTGGTTCTGCAGTTCGGCCCCCAGGTAGATCAGGAGGTTCCGGCAGGATAACAAATCCAGCCGGGTAAAGGGCGCATCTTTGATGACGTTTTGCACCGCAAAGACCACGGATTCCCGAAGCTCTTGGATGATGCGGTAGCCGGCGTCCTCTTTGACGAAGAAACGCTCCAACCTTTCGGAGGATACGTCCGCGGCGATATTATGCAGATAAGTCCCGGCCCGGGCCACGGCGATGGCATCCTCGTCAATGTCCGTGGCAAAGAGGTTGACCCGGTGATGGTGCCCATGCTCCTCAAAATATTCCCGGAAGAGTATCGCCAGGGAATAGGCCTCTTCGCCGGTGGCGCAGCCCGGCACCCACACCCGCACCGGCTGGTCCGCCCGCCGCCCGTCCAAAAGTTTGGGCATGACCCTGTCTTTAAGCGCCTCGAAAGCCTCGGGGTCCCGAAAAAAACTGGTGACCCCGATGAGCAGGTCTTTGAAGAGCAGGTTGATTTCACCGGGGTACTCCACGAGGTACCGGGCGTACACCTCCGGCTCGGCGATCTGGTGGAGGGCCATGCGCCGTTCCAGGCGGCGCACGATGGTGCTGCTCTTGTACAGGGAGAAGTCGTGACCGGTGTGCTGTCGCACCAGGAGCAGGATCTTTTGCAGGGGGGCGGGGACCTCGGCCACCACCCGCGCCCTTCGTTTCCTTTGGCCAACCGGGATCTGCTGCGCATAGGCCAGCAGGTGGGCCGGCATCTGGGCCACCGGCAGCACCAGGTCGGCCAGGCCGGTGTTTGCCGCACTCCGGGGCATGCCGTCAAACCTGGCGTCGGCAGGAGCCTGGACCAGCGAGAGGCCCCCGGCCCCGTGGACCGCTCGAAGACCCAGGGTGCCGTCGGTACCGTTGCCGGACAGGATGACGCAAACGGCCCGGTCGCCCTGGTCTTCGGCCAGGGAGCGAAAAAAGGCGTCGATGGGCAGGCGCAGACCCCGGGGTACCGGGGGAATGGACAGCCGCAGGGCCCCCCCATCCACGGTCAGGTAGCGGTTGGGGGGGATGACATATACCCGGTTGGCCATGATCCGGTCGCCGTCCGCGGCCTCCTCCACCGGCATGGGAGTAACGCGGCGCAGCAGTTCGGTCATCAGGCTCTCATGGTCCGGGTCCAGATGGGAGACCAGGACAAAGGCCAGACCGCTGTCCCCGGGCATGTGGGCCAAGAACTGTTCAAAGGCCTCCAACCCCCCGGCGGAGGCCCCCAGGCCCACGACCAGGAATCTGCCGGTGGCCGGCCCCGGGCCGGTGGACGCCTCTGCCTCTGGATGAGGTGGGGATTGGGGGGCCGGCGCTGAACCGGCCGAACGGAGGCGAGGGCTGGAGGCCCGGCTCTTTCCCTGCGTCATAAACCCTCACTTTGGCGCCCTCGGATGCGACGCGGGCAGCGGACAGGCCCGGACTTCACCAACCGGACTTAGCCCGAACCGATACCGGCGAAGTGGGAAGAAAGCCCCGAAGCCCTCGCCGTCACCTTGTTCATCGGTCTTTCCAGACGATTTAATGAATCTGTAAAGTTTGCGATCCGGGTGAAACCGGGAAGTGAGACCCGGGGAGGGACAGCGCTGGAGGGGCCGAGTTTTGCGGAGAGTGCGTCCTAAACGCCCTCCAACTTTTCAGGCCTTGTGGATCAGCGGCAGGGCTTAGGCAGGCATTCTCCAAAACCCCGGGAAAAAAATGAGGTTGCCTGGCTGGTTTCGAGGCTGCCGACCTGGGCAAGAAGGGAAAAGGCTCGTTCCACAGCTCTCAAGTTGATCGGTCCCCGGGGGTTTTTCATGATCCCGCCAGGGCCGTTGGCCGCCGGGACCGGACCCTCCGGCGGACCATCCACTTGGTCAGCTCCACCACGGGGATGAGGGTGAGGCTGAGGCCGGCCGCCACCACCCAGTCCTGCCAGCGCAGCGGCGTGGTGTGGAAGAGGCGGGACAAGGGGTCCCATTCGATCACCATGCCACCATCATGGCCAGGGAGGCCAGCACGGACAGGATGAGGAAGCGGTTGCTGAAGACCCCTACCTTAAACACGCGACAGGTAGTCGGAGCGGCAGTTGAAGGCGTTCACCAGTTCCGCCAGCACCAGGGTGATGAACACCATGGTCTGGGCCTCGGTCAAGACCATCTCCGGGTCGCCCAGGCCCCAGGGATTCTAGTAATAATAGTAGCCGAACAGGGGAATGAGAATGGCGGTGAGATAGAGGGCGATCGCCGCCAGCAGGGCGTTGACGGTGGGGCTGAAGACCCCTTCCGCCGGGGGCCGGGGTGGCCGGGACATGATGTCCGGGGCCTTGGGGTCCACCCCCAGGGCCAGGGCCGGCAGGCCGTCGGTGGTGAGATTGACCCAGAGGATCTGCAGGGCGATGAGGGGCAGGGGCAGGCCCAGGAAGAACGCCCCGGTGAGCACCAGGATCTCCGCGATGTTGCAGCTCAGCAGAAAGACCAGGTACTTCTTGATGTTGTCGAAGATGGCCCGGCCTTCCTCCACCGCGGCCACCAGGGTGGCGAAGTTGTCGTCCGCCAGGATCATGGCCGCGGTCTCCTTGGTGACCTCGGTGCCGGTGATCCCCATGGCCACGCCGATATCGGCCCGCTTCAGGGCCGGGGCGTCGTTGACCCCGTCCCCGGTCATGGCCACCACCTCGCCCTGTCCCTTGAGGATATCCACCAGCCGCAGCTTATGTTCCGGGGCCACCCGGGCGAAGACCCGAGCCTCCCGGAGGGCCTCTATGAGCTCCGGGTCGCTCAGTTGGTTGAGTTCAGCACCGGTCAGGACCGCATGGGATTCCTGTCCCGGAGGAATCAGGCCCACCTCCCGGGCGATGGCCGAGGCGGTGTCCGGGTGATCGCCGGTGACCATGATGACCCGGATACCGGCCTGGCGGCAGTGGCCCACGGCCTGGCGGGCCTCCGGCCGGGGCGGGTCGATCATGCCCACCAGCCCCACCCAGACCAATTCCGGGTCGGCCGCTTCCGACTCCAGATCGGGGACTTCCGGCAGACGCCGGTAGGCCAGACCCAGGACCCGTGAGGCCTCCTGGGCCATGGGGCCGCCTGGTCCTTGACGGCCTCCCGGTCCAGGGAGCTCATGGTCTCTTCGCCCTGGGCGGTCAGCATCACCACCGCCCGGGGCAGCAGCCTTTCCGGCGCCCCCTTGACGCACATCAGGACCCCGACCCGGCTCCTGATGAAAGGTGCTCATGCGCTTGGCTTCCGAGGAAAAGGGAATCTCGGCCACCCGGGGAAACTTCCGGCGGAGTTCCTCGGGATCCACCCCCGCCTTCTGTGCCAACACCAGGAGCGCCCCTTCGGTGGGGTCGCCCCGCACCGTCCAGACGCCGTCAATCTCGTCCAGGGCGGCGTCATTGCACAACAGGGCGATCCGGGCGGCTCAGCCAGCACCGGGTGGTCCCCGGGGCTAATCACCGCGCCCCGCCATGGCGAACGACCCCGAGGGCTCATACCCTGAGCCGCTTACCTCAACCATCTCTCCATCCAGGAAGAGGCGCCGGACCGTCATTTCATTCTTGGTCAGGGTGCCGGTCTTGTCGGTGCAGATCACCGTGGTGCAGCCCATGGTCTCCACCGCCGGCAGGCGCTTGACAATGGCATTCCGCCGGGCCATGCGGGTGGTGCCGATGGCCAGGGCCCCGGTGACCACCGCCGGCAGGGACTCCGGCACCGCGGCCACCGCCAGGCTGATCCCCCAGATCAGCATCTCCAGCCAGCAATGGCCCCGGAATACTCCCAGAAGCTGAAGCCCCCACCGCCACCGACCAGGCAAATAAGGCACAAAACCCGGCCGATGGTGCCCATGCGGGCTTCCAGGGGGGTTTGGTCCTCGGTCACGTCCCCCAACATGCGGGCAATCTTGCCGAACTCCGTGTCCATGCCGGTGGCGGTAACCACGGCCCGGCCCCGGCCATAAGTGATCACCGTGCCGCCGAAGACCATGCACTTCCGGTCGGCCAGGGCGAGGCTCGGGGTCGGTCGCCGGGGCCAGATTCTTACCCGCGGCGGTGGATTCCCCGGTGAGGAGCGCCTCGTCCGCCTTCAGATTGACCTCCTCCAGCAGGCGGGCGTCCGCGGCCACCCGGTCGCCGGTATGCAACACCAGCACGTCCCCCGGCACCACTTCCCGGGCGGGGATGGCCCGCTCTTTGCCGTCCCGGACGACCGTGGCCACCGGCGCCGCCAGCTTCTGCAAGGCCGCGGCGGCCTGTTCCGCCCGGTACTCCTGGACAAAACCCAGCACCACGCAGGCCAGCACAATGGCCAGAATGACCCAGGCATCCAGGCTCTCCCCCAAGAAAAAGGAGATCACCGTGGCTGCCAGCAGAATAGTGATCAAGAGATTGGCGAACTGGCGCAGCAGGATACCCCAGGCAGAAATTTTCTTGCCCGCGGCCAGTTGGTTGGGGCCGTGCCGCTCCAGGCGCTCCGCCGCCTCGGCCTCGCTCAGCCCCCGGGGGCCGGTGTCCAACGCCGCAAAGACCGCTTCCGGCGTGAGAGTGTGGAAATGCCTGGGTTCCGTGGACATGATCGACCTTTATGAGTACGGCCAAGAATCTGTTATTCTCTTGAAGGATACACCAGCAGGAGGCCGCGTCTCACGCGCCGGTTTCTGGCGGGTAACACTGACGCTAAATTCCTGATTTCCCCTACCAGTCGAGGCTGTATTTTACCCCGGACCCTGTCAGGGGCCAAGGGAAAAGGCGAAACCAGGCTTGCATCTTGCCCGGGGAGGTCTTAACTTTTACCCTAAATGTCTCCAGAAACCGTCGGCCTCCACGAGTCTGCCGAAGGAGAGACCATGGACTATAAAGCTGCGGCGGTCCAGCTGAAAGAGGCCCTGCGCCTTAAGACCGAGCCTTTGGCGCCATCTTCTTTAAAGACCCCGCTGACTTGCCTCCCAAGACCCGGCAGCCCTCTAAAGTCTTCGGCAAGAAAGTGACCATCTGCCAGGGGGTCACCATGGCCCGGGTCTATGGCTGGCCCGTGGGTCTGACCCAGGAAGATCTCATCTGCGTTCCCGGCATGCTGGTGTTTGGCTTTACCCCGGCCACCGACCCCATCATGGAGCTGGGGCAGCTCTTCTGTGAAGTAGGATTCCACCAGGACCTGGGGCCGGCCCTCAAAGAGGTGGAAGGGTTGCCCCGTTTTGAGCCCCAGGAGGTGGGGGCCATCTACCTCTGCCCCCTGGAGCGCCTCAGCCTGGACCCGGAAGTAGTGGTGGTCTACGGCAACCCGGCCCAGCTCATGCGCCTCATTCAAGCGGCCACCTTCAGCCTGGGGGTGCGGGTCAGCGGCGAATTCGGCGGCAAGGTGGAATGTAGTGAATACCTCATCGCCCCCTACCGTACCGAGGAGTTCCGGGTGGTCATACCCGGCATGGGCGACCGCATCTTTTCCATGACCCAGGACGACGAGCTGGTGGTGGCCTTCCCCGGCAAGTTCCTGGAAGGGCTCCTGGTGGGTCTGAAAGACGCGGCCAAAAAGATCGGGGCCCGCTACCCCATCACCGTTTACCAAAACTTCTCCCCCAGTTTCCACCGGCCTATGAAGAGCGGGCCAAGAAATGGGGGATCATTGAGGGTGACGGCCCCTAAGGTTCTTGACCGGCAATCTCGGTCACGGCTGAGGCCGGGGAAACCCCGCCCTTACAGAATCGGAGTCATGGGGTTATGTCCCACGTCTGTCTTGACAATTTTGGCCTTAAAACTCCCCCTGCCGTGAGGGGAAGGGGTTGGGGGGAGGGGAAAAAGCTCATTCCTTCATGCCAGGTATTTCTGAGACACGACACTGGTGGGGCCACTCATGGATTGTCTGGTAGGAAAAAACCCCTATCTTGAAGAACGGGAGTTTTAAGTCCCCCTTGCTTAAAGGAGGATTTAAGGGGATTATTCATTGGTTACCTAATCCCCCTGCCCCCTTGAGAAAAGGGGGGCGAAAATCCCCAGAGTTAATTGTCCTAGTCATTGTGCAGTTCCACACTAAAGGCGAGGTCGCCTCGCCCCGGTTTTAAGGATACGCGAGCCCCAATCAATGGATGCTCCCCCCCAATTTTCCCCCATTGCCGCCCGGGTCCTGAGCGAGCGCTCTCTGCGCCGGGACCCCGAGGGCCGGGTGGTCGAGACTCCAGACGAGTTGTTGCGCCGGGTGGCCCGGGCCGTGGCCGTGGGGCCTTCCCCCAACCTTGAACTTTGAACTTTGAACTTTTCTCTACAGGAGGAATACCAGCAATGAAGCGAGCCACTTATTTGCCCTTAGTCTTGCTCTTCCTGCTCCTGCTGCCGGGGGCGAGCGCCGCCCAGGACGTCCAGAGCCTCATCACTCAGGGGATGCAGGCCAGCCAGGCGGGACGTTACGACCAGGCCCTCCAGGCCTTTGACCAGGCCCTGAAGCTCAAGCCCAACGATCCGGCCATCACCTCTTACCAGGCCACCGTGTACTACGCCAAGGGCAACAACGCCAAGGCCATGGAACTGTGCAATCAGATCATCAAGCAGAACCCTACCTTCGCCCGGGCCTACAACCAGCGGGGCATGATCTACCAGAGCCAGGAGAAGTATCGTGAGGCCCTGCCGGACCTCCAGAAGGCCAAGAGCCTGGGGTACGGCATCGACCCTGACTTCATCGAGCTGATCAAGCGCAAAGCCGCGGCCCAGAGGTAGCGGCAGCGCCCGGCCTCTCCAGCCCGGGATTCTTGTGAGCTCCTGGCTGGCTGGGGGGTGGCGGCTCAACGGATAAACCCATAGTGCGGTAAACAAAAAAGGCAGGGGCCCAGGACCCTGCCTTTGTTATTATTCGCTGCGGTCTTTTAGGTTAATGTGCGCAGTCTCTTCCGGCTCGCTGAGGGAAAATCAGGATGCAGGCAATCATGAACAGGACGAGTGCCGCCGAGGCGGAATAGCGACTTAAGGCGAGACCACCGGCTTTAAGTGGCTTGTCGAGAAAATCGCCCACCACAGCCCCAAGGGGTCGAGTCAGGATAAACGCTGCCCAGAAAAGCAGAGTTCTGGATATTTTTGTCCAGTAGTAGGGCGCGATCACGGCTCCCAGAAGGACGCTGAAGACAATTGCCCCGCCACTATATCCCAGCCCCGCCGTGCTGGCCGTCCAGTCTCCCAGTGCGGTACCCAAGGTCTGAGAAAACATGATCGTTATCCAATAAAACATCTCTGCTTTCGGAGAACTCACCGTATCCACTGAAACAGAGCCAAGTGATCTATACCAGATGGCCAAAGACGCTATCAAAAGGCAAAACAGCAGAACTGCTCCACCGGTATAGCCGATCCCCAGAGAGCGGTCTGCAAAATCGGCAAGAGTCGTTCCGACTGTTGTCGTGGCGACGATGGTTGTCCAGTAGAGAAGCGGGTGGAAGCGATCCGCTTTGATCTGGGCAAATACCGCAATGAGAAAGACTGCTGCAAAAATGACCGTTCCCACAAGATAGCCCAGGTGCATTGACATGGACACTGCGTCGCCGCCGGTTTCACCCAGTGTGGTGGCGGCAATTTTTATGATCCAGAAGAGCAAGGCAACCTCTGGGACCTTGCTCAATGGGTGTTCGGTAGTATCAGTCATCCGGTTTTCCTTTTGGGTGGCCAGAACCTGGCCCCGGGAGGCCGAAAATTTTGGATAGGTTTCTCGGGGTTCTGAACTGATCCAGCTTGCCCATAGGGTCTTTTCAGATGGGTAGCTTATCTCTTTTTCTTGTGGTCTTTCTTGATCCCGGCAGGAACCGGCGGCGCGGGTGGCGGCGGGCCAGGCCCGCCCGCAATGCCTGCCCGGGGTGGCGCCAGCGGGAAGGCCTGGGCCACCCGTTTCCCTTGCAGACCCGTCGGCTAAATCACCTTGTGCAGCGGGTACTCCACGATGCCCTGGGCCCCGGCCCGGATGAGGGTGGGGATAAGGGTCCGCACCTCCCCCTGGTTCACCACCACCTCCACCGAGTACCACTCGGTCTCGTAGAGGCTGGCGATGGTGGGGGCCAGGAGGCTGGGGAGCAGGGCGATGATGTCCTTTAGCTGCTGCTCCGGGATGTTCATCTTCAGGCCCACCATGCGTTCGGCCCGGAGCGCCCCCAGGAGCAGCAGGTTGAGATTCTCCATCTTCTCCCGCTTGTCGGCGTCGGACTCCCACACCTGGTTGTTGGCGATGAACTGGGTGTTGCTCTGGAAGAGCTCGTGGATGATCTTGAGGCCGTGGGCCTTGATGGTGCTGCCGGTCTCGGTGACCTCGACGATGGCGTCCACCAGCCCCGCGGCCACCTTGGCTTCGGTGGCCCCCCAGGAAAATTCCACCGTGACCGGGATCTGGCGCTGCTCGAAATAGCGCCGGGTGTAGTTCACCAGTTCGGTGGCGATTTTTTTGCCCGCCAGGTCCCTCAGGCTGCGAATCTCGGAGTCCGCCGGCACCGCCAGCACCCAGCGCACCGGGTTGAGGCTGGCCTTGGAGTACATCAGGTCCGCCACCACCGTGACCTGGGAGTCATTTTCCATGGTCCAGTCCAGGCCGGTGATGCCGCAGTCCAGGGTGCCGTTCTCCACGTAGCGGCTCATCTCCTGGGCCCGGCACATGGAGCAGGCGATCTCCGGGTCGTCGATATCGGGAAAGTAACTCCGCCCATTGACCTGAATATGCCAACCGGAACGCCGGAAGAGTTCCAGGGTCGCTTTCTCCAGACTGCCTTTGGGGAGGCCCAACCGTAGCTTATCCACCCCCATATACCTCCTTGGGATCAAAGATTGGGGAACCCACCACCTGCCAGCCATCCCCCTGGCGCCGGCGATGGAAACAGCTCCGATGCCCGGTATGGCAGGCGGCCCCGCCCACCTGCTCCACCTTCAGGAGCACCGTGTCCTGGTCGCAATCCAGATAAATCTCCTGGACCCGCTGCACGTGGCCGGACGTGCCGCCCTTGTGCCAGATCGTCTGGCGGGTGCGGCTGTAATAATGGGCCTCGCCGGTGGCCAGGGTGTGTTCCCAGGCCTCCTGGTTCATGAACGCCAGCATCAGCACATCGCCGGTGGTCGACGTCCTGAACGATGGCCGGCAGCAGGCCCCCCATTTTGTCGAAATCCAGGCTAACTTGATCGCTCATAACCTAAAAAATTACCTTTTTTCGTTTGAATCCGCAAGGTGAGATGATAAATTTTCCTCAGGAGAATCGCCGGCCGTGAGCAAAATTATCCCCTACAGCACCCTCTTGTACCAGCAGCACGTCAGCTTTCTTCGGCACAAAAACCGGGAATATCAGGAAAGGGAAGACTATCTGCTGGGCCTGCGTAAGCTGCTGTTTCAGGTCGAAGGGCAGATGCGCCAGGCGGAACTCCAGCAATTGGAGGTTTTCCGGGAGATGGCGGCTCACTTCAAGATCGCCTTGAAATTTCCTGACCTGGGGGACCGCGTGGGGTTGCAGGAGGTGTTCGCTACCCACCCTTTTCTGACCACGCTGAAAGAGTTTTTTGCCGGCCGTCTCACCGCCGAGGAGTGCTGTGAGAAAATCCAGGCCCTCCAGGAAGAGTCCCCGGCCCCGTGAGCGGCCCGGAAACCCGCGGCGCCAGGCATCCCCAGCATCTTCAGCGGACACCCGCCGGGGCCGCAAAAAAATAACTGGCCGGATGGGGGAGGTATCCGGCCAGTCGGTGAAAGGAGAAAATGGTATATGAACTTTTGATTAAGGGGGGGATGTGGGTACCTTAAATAGGGTCCATATACGCAATACATAGTGTTGCAGAAAGCGTGCCAAACGCCCTTGTCCATAATTTATCGTGTATATACAGTAGGTTATAATTTAGACTCTCTGATCCTGGTTCAATTATTTATACCGCCCCAATCCCAACCCGGCAGTCTTATCTGATTAACTTATTGTAATTACAATAATAAATTGCTTTGCCCCCGGAATTCAAATTTTTGTTCCAGTTTCTGGCCTGAAAGTTCCAGGTTCAAAATTCCTGGTTTTAGGCACAGTTTCTCAGGCAGATCAGAAATTTTGGTAATTTACCGGTGCGCCCAAGGTTCATGAGGGCAGGTCAGCAGGTAATACCCGGGGAATAACCCTATCCATTAGCCATTTTCCCGGGGGCCGGGTAGCAATCATATTATACTTGCAACTCAGTTGATTTTGGGATATTTAATTTTCCATGGGTGATCAGTGCAATTTCCCCAGCTGGCTGGCCTCTGGAAGGCCTGCGGGCCACCCCGGTGCGCCTGGCGCTGCTGCAGATCCTGGGAGAGGCTCCCCGGGCCCTCCGGGCCCAGGAGATCCTGGAGTTGATCCGGACCCGCCGCCGGGTGAACAAGGTCACGGTCTACCGCATCCTGGAGGATTTTCACCGCCGGGGCATGGTGCGGAAGCTCTCCCTGGAAGGCCGGGTGAGCCACTTTGAACTGGCCTGCGAGCACCATCCGCCCCACCCCCACTTCCAGTGCCAGGCCTGCCGGGAAGTCCAGTGCCTGGAGCCGGTGGCCCTCAACCGGATGTGGACCGAGTTGCAGGGGCCCGTGGGCAACCGGGCGGACCATATCGACATCAAGGTGGCAGGACTCTGCCATAAATGCCGGGACACCACCAGCACAACTTAGTTGCATTCGAATGCGAAAGACTGATGCACATTCCAGAACATAAAAATATCGGGCCGGTAATCCCCGATGGCCCCGCGCCGCCGGAAATCCCCGCCGGGATAAAGAGGTTTTATCAGTATCCTCTGATCGGCCGTTTAATACGGTTCCTCACCTGGTGGCTCATTTTTTCCGGCATCTATGCCAGTTCATCCGTATGTCCGTTCTGCGGCCAGGCCGGCTGTCCGGTGGGTGCGGCCAGCGCTGGGCTGGTGGGCGGCTTGTTTGCCCTGGTCATCGGCAAAGGTAAGGTACTTATGGCGTGGGTAGCCCGGGGGTTCGCTTTTATCCGCTCCACCCTGAAATCCGCCGGGGAGGGCAGGCCGTGAACCCGCCCCAGATCTGGCAGGGTGATTGTCCCCCTGAAACCGTGGTGAGCCGTCGCCCCGGCTTCAGCGGGGCTCGCCTTACATGGTGGAAAGTCCTGCCCCTGGTGTTCCTGGGCTGGTGCTGCCTGGCGCTGCCCGCGGGTTTGGCCCGAGCCGCGGCCCCCTCTGGCCAGTTCCAAGTGGCGGCCACCATTGTACCCCTGGGCGATTTTTGCCGGAAAATCGGCGGCGATCTGGTCCAGGTCCAGGTGCTGATCCCGCCGGGGGCCAGCCCCCACGCCTTTGAACCGGCCCCGTCAGTCATGGCCAGGGCCTCCCAGGCCCGGGTGTTCGTCTATATCGGCGCCGGCCTGGAACCCTGGGCCACCAAACTGCTGCGCTCCCGGGGCCCCGATAACCTGGTGGTGGTGGAGGCGGCCCGGGGGATCCCCTTGCTAGGCATGGCCCCGCATCACCACGAGCCCGGCAACGCCGGGGACGGGGACCACGATGACCACCTGGCCGGCAACCCCCACATCTGGCTGGACCCGGTGCTGGCCCAGGAGATCTGCCGGAAAATCGCGAGAGCCTTCATCCAGGCGGACCCCGGCCACCGGGGTCAGTATGAAGCTAATCTCAAAAGTTACCTAACCGCCTTGGATGGACTGAACCAGGAAATCGCCGCCAAGGCGCGCACCTGGCGCCTCCGGGATTTTGTTGCCTTCCATCCCTCCTTTTCCTATTTCGCCCGGAGGTATAATCTCCATGAGGTGGGGACCATTGAAGAATCTCCCGGGCGGGAACCGACGCCCCGTCATCTTCAGGACCTGGTGGCGGCCATCCGCCGCTACGGGATCAAGGTGGTGTTCGCCGAGCCCCAGCTCAATCCCCGGGTGGCGGAGGTAATCGCCCAGGAGGCCGGGGTGAAGGTCCTGAAGCTTGACCCCATGGGCGGCATCCCTCCCTACGGCTCCGATTACCTGTTGCTGATGCGCGCCAACCTGGCGGCTCTGGATGCGGCCCTGCGATGAGGGAGTCGGGGATGGGCGAGGCCGCCATAAAGCTCGAAGGGGTATGGGTTAACATCAACGGCGCCGTGGTCCTCGAGGACGTCAACCTCACCATTGAGGCCGGCCGCTACGTGGGCATCATCGGCCCCAACGGCGCCGGCAAAAGCACCCTGCTCAAGGTGATTCTCGGGCTGATCTCGCCCAACCGGGGAGAAGTGCTCGTTTTCGGCGACCCGCCGGCGAAGCTGCGCCATCAGGGCGACGTGGTGGGCTACCTGCCCCAGCGGCCCCTGGGAAATCCCCGCTTCCCCGTCACCGTCCTGGACGTGGTGCTCATGGGCCGCTATGGCCGCATCGGCCTGTTCAAACGGCCTCGCCGGCAAGACCGGGACCTGGCCCGGCGCCGGCTGGAGGACCTGAGAATCGCGCACCTGGCGGACCGGCTCATCGGCGACCTCTCCGGGGGGGAGCAGCAGCGGGTCTTCATCGCCCGGGCCCTTAACGTGGAGCCCCGGATCCTGGTGCTGGACGAACCCACGGTCTCACTGGACGCCTGCGTCCAGGACGACATCTTCGAGCTCATCAACACCCTGAGGGAAAAGCTGAACCTCACGGTCCTCATCGTCTCCCACGATATCGGCGCCGTGGCCCGGCACATGGACGACGTGGTTTGCATCAACCGGCGGATTCACGTGCATCAACCCCCGCCCATCGGCCGCCTGGGCCTCGAGAACACCTTTGGGTGCTCGGTGGAATACCTGTTCCACGGCGAGATCCCCCACCGGGTGGTGAAGAGCCATGATGACTGATCTGTTCACCCTGGGGTTTCTCCAGCGGGCTTTGGTGGCTGGCGTCCTGGTGAGCCTGCTGTGCGGGGTGCTCTCCACCTTCGTGGTGCTGCGGCGCATGGCCTTCATCGGGGTGGGCATTTCGCATTCGGCTTTTGGCGGGGTAGCCCTGGGATTCCTCCTGGGCGTCGATCCCCTCTGGACCGGCATCGGCTTTGCCCTGATGGTGGCCCTGCTCATCGAGTACGCCCAGACCCGCACCTCGGTGGAGGAAGATACCGCCATCGGCATCTTTTTTGCGGCCTCCATGGCCCTGGGGCTTGTCTTCCTCCATCTCTCCCGGGCCTACAACGTCGATGTATTCGGCTTTCTCTTCGGCAACATCCTGGCCATCGGCACCCGGCAGCTCTGGCAGATCCTGGTGGTCACCGTGGGGGTTTTGGCCGTTATCCTGGCCTTTTTCAAGGAACTCGTCTTCTTATCTTTCGATGAGGAGATGGCCTGGGTGAGCGGGGTGCCGGTGAAGGCCCTGCGCTATCTCTTCCTGGTGCTCATGGCCCTGGTGGTGATCGTCACCATCTACCTGGTGGGGATTATCCTGGTTTCGGCGCTGCTGGTGATCCCCGGGGCCATCGCCCAGAACCTGGTCCGGCAGCTGAAAACCATGGTGTGGGTCTCAACCGGCGTGGCGGTGGGGTCCGCGGTGGGCGGCCTGGTCCTGTCCTACGCCATTGACTTTCCTTCCGGGGCCACCATCGTCCTGGTCCTGGCCCTGCTCTACCTCCTCACCAGCGGCCTGCGCCCCTGGCTGCTTCACCGATAAGGGCCGTATGCTAACGGCCCTCGCCCCGTTTCCTACTTGGGGGTAATGAGCAGAACTTGAGCAGGCAACATCTCCATCCAGGTTTCTCTCATCGACCCAAAGAAGTTTTCAAACATTATTCAACTCGGCTTTCTGGCTCATTTCACTACTGGATTTAAGAAGCCCTGCCACCAAAGATTTCTTTGGATATTCAGTCGTGTCGCAATTTTATTAGATAATCCGATATGTTATCTTGCTGGCAAGTGATCCCTAACCCCATATAAAATATAAAAGAGGTTCTCAAAAAGTATATCTTCTTTTAAATTTACGTGCTATCGTGCCTACCGTAAGACCATTCGGTTACAAAAGAGGAGCTTTTTCGAGATTGACCCTGGGTGGCAGGTTCGAAAAACCAATTTCCAACCGCGGCGGTCAGAGTTGCCGCATAATCCCGGATAATGAGACTGACCCCGATCCTCCTCGCTCTTGTCTCTGTCTTTCTGGCCGTGGGAGCCTCGGCACAACCAAGGCCCCCGCAAGATCCTGATGCGGCCTACACTGCCCCCAAACCAAGCATAACGCCAATCCCCAGGCAGGGGGTTCAAGTCCCCCACTTCCTCCGCCATCACGCCTGCCCTTTCAACCCCGGCCAGGCATAACGCCAATCCCCAGGCAGCCGGGTCATGTCTCCCCACTTCCTCCGCCATCCCGTCCGCCATCTCAATCCCGGCCAGGCATAACGCCGATCCCCGGGCAGGGGGGGCACGGCTCCCCTCTTCCTCCACCATCACGTTTGCCATTTAAACCCCGGCCTGGCATAACGCCAAGCCCCGGGCAGAGGGTTCATGTCCCCCCCACCGCCTCCGCCATGGCCCCTGTGGCTCATGGTGATCCTCTTCGGGGAGGAGGTGGAACGGCTGTCTATGTGATTTATAAACTTGTCCACCGGCCAGACCGCCAGCCGTTCCCCTCGAAACACCACTTTGAGGCTAAGGTAGGAAAGGTTAATCAGAATATTGTTGCAGACTAAGGCCATCGCAGATTTGGCCCTTTGTCTCAGAGTGGTTAAGGACGAAGGGAAGCAGGAGCTGGTGGCTGAGGACCCTGTAATCCAAGAAGGATGAGCCTCATGACTAATCCGGTTATTCCTTTGACCCGGCTCTTTCCGATGCCGGGGGCCCAGCCATTGGACCTGCTTTCCCCGGAAAAAGCAATTCGCCTCAAGGAAGCCATGACCCGCAAGGCGCCGATGATCAGCTGGTCCGCTTATTCCCGCTGAATTCAACCTGAAAGTGGGCCAGCTTTTGAACATTGATCTCGCCGATATTCTCGTCGGGCCTGGAATACCAGCTCTGAAGGATATTACCGAGCACGGACACTCCAGAGGAGACCATCCTGCTCCCTCGGCGAACACACCATCGTTTCGGATGCAACGCCCATATCGAATTTTCTTATCCAAAGTGATAAGACCCGTGGCTTTCCGCCCCCGCCTCACAGCCAGGGAGGCAATTATGTTAAATATTAAAATTACTTGCAAAATATTATTAGATTTGTCAATGAAATTTTCGAAAAAATTATTGTGGTAAACTACATGGATCTTATACAGAAACAGCAAAGCCTGAGAATAGCCCGACCTGGAGGGAATTTATCCACTTTCGGGTAAAGGTAATGAAACACGGGCGAATCCATCTCAGGTCATGCATAAGCCGACACCGGGTCAAGGGGGCCAGGCTCCCCTGACCTATCCGAGAGAAGATTGTCAAGTTCTGCAATATATTAATACCTTGGATAAATAAATAATTAATCTCTATGCTTACCATATCCGCACCCTACACCTACCCGTAAATCAAACCGATCTCGATTTGATGATTGTCGGTCCAGGTTTTGGTCATTATTCTTTAGATCGTGGCGAAAAAAATCCTCCCGCGCTGGAATATCTTCCAGGAGGTTTTACCTTTAAGTTAATTACCCGGGCGCTTGTCCAGAGGGAACCATAAAATCGACTCAAAAGGAGTGACACGATGCTGCGGAAAACTTTAGCACTAGGATTGGGACTGGCGCTGGCACTGGTTTGCGGCTGCGGCCCAAGCGGTCCCACCACGGCCAAGTCAACGCTGGTTAATCCTCAGGGGCAAAAGGTGGGGGAAGCCACCTTGACCCAGACCCCCGAAGGGGTGAAGATTGTCATGCAGATCGATAATCTGCCACCCGGGGAACATGCCTTCCATATCCATGGCAAAGGCGTTTGCGCCACCCCGGATTTTGCCAGCGCCGGGGGTCACTTCAATCCCTTCGCCAAGCAGCATGGCCTGAAAAACCCGGCCGGACCTCACGCCGGCGACCTGCCCAATATCACGGTGGGCGCCGACGGCAAGGCCAAGGTCGAAGTGGTGGCCAAACTGGTCACCCTGAAGTCAGGGGAAAAGAATTCTCTGTTTCAGGCGGGAGGGACTTCCCTGGTGATTCACGCCGGGGCGGATGACAATGTGAGCGATCCCGCCGGCAATGCCGGGCCCCGTATCGCCTGCGGGGTGATCACCCCGTAGGGGAACGGTGATCATCGCGGGGAGGACCGGGCCTGTCCCATCCTCCCCGCCTCGGACCGAGACTCGGGCTGCTTATTTACCTTGCAGGAACAGCCTGATGGGCCGGCCATAGACCATCAGATAACGTGCCGGACACAAGTCGCACAGGTAATACTTACTGCGGGGGACCAACCGTATCCAGAACTTTCTCCGCCGGCGACGCAGAACACCTTTGTCGCAATGAGGGCATTCAGTACCGTGTCTGCTTCCCTGCATGACCATCCTGGTAGGCTCATAGGTGAACTATGGGTCCCTTAACGTACTGATCTTTCCCTCAATACCACTCGAAATGTTATGTAGTCAATTAAATAATGGGTAATTTACATAAAATAAGTGATTGACGGAAATTCGTTCTGAGTTCTCCGATGACAAAGGTAGATTTATATTGATTTAAAACGATTAAAAAACACCCCCTGACCTCCCTTTCGGAAAGGGGCAAAAAACCAGCTTTTTCAGGGTCACGCTCAACGGCAACCTGGATGGTGGGTCGGACCCTCCCGGCATTGCCGCTGCTTTAAACCAGCCGGAAACCGGATTAATCCCCGCGGTAACTGTCAGACTTGATTCCCAGGCGGCGCATGATTTTCTGGAGCGAGGCCCGGCCCAGGCCGCTCAAGGCCGCGGACTTGGAGACATTGCCGCTGGTCTGGGCCAGCAGGTTCGACACATAATGGAAGGTAAATTGCTGGACCAGGCGCTCCTTGGCCTGATTGTACCATTCAATTTCCTCATGCCCCGGGGTCGAGAAGGCCCGGCCCGGGTCCCCATTCCCCCCAACCCCCTCCTGGGCCTGGAGTTCGGCGGCGCGGATAATGCCTTCAGGGGAGAACATCACCACCCGGCGCACCAGGTTTTGCAACTGCCGCACATTGCCGGGCCAGGAGCGCTGCATCAGTTCCTCCAGGGCTCCGGCGCTGAAGCGTTTGGGGGCCAGCCCCAGTTCGGAACACGCCAGGCGGGAAAAATGGTTGACCAGCAAGGGGATATCTTCCCGGATTTCCGCTAAAGCCGGGGTTTTGAGGGTCACGACATTGAGGCGGTAGTAGAGGTCTTCCCGGAAGCTCCGGTCCCGGATCCTGGCTTCGATATCCTGATTCGTGGAAGACAGGATGCGGACGTCAACCTTCTGGGTTTTGCCGGCCCCCAGGGGTTTGATTTCTTGTTCCTGGAGGGCTCGCAGCAGTTTGATCTGGAGGGCGACCGGGATATCGCCGATTTCATCCAGGAACAGGGAACTGTGGTGGGCTTCTTCAAATAAGCCGATATGGTCCCGGTCGGCGCCGGTGAAAGCCCCCCGCCGGTGACCGAAGAACTCGCTTTCCAGGAGGTTTTCGGGAATAGCCGGGCAACTCACTGCCACCAGGGGGCGGTGTTGCCGTTTGCTCAGGGCATGGATGGCCCGGGCCACCAGTTCCTTGCCGGTACCGCTCTCTCCCCGGATGATCACCGTGTAGTCGGTGGGGGCGATGGCCTGAATCTTCTCAAAGAGGCGCCGCATGGGCGGGGATTGGCCCACCAGACCGGCAAATCCGGCGGTGTCGGCCACCTTGAGACGCAGTTGGCGGTTTTCCCGGATGAGCCGGTTGCGTTCCAGGCCCAGGTGCACGGCCCGGAGCAGGGGTCCTTTCTTGAAGGGCTTGGTAATGAAATCATAAGCTCCTTGTTGCATGGCCTCCACCGCGATTTCGATGCTCCCATAGGCGGTCATCATGATGACGGTGAGCCAGGGGTCCTCTTTCTTGAGGGACTTGAGGAGTTCGAAGCCATCTATCTCGGGCATGCGAATGTCCAGCAGGACCAGGTCAACGGGCACCTGGCGCAGCAGACGCAGGGCCTGGCGGGCCCGGGTGGCGGTGGTGACTTCGACCCCGGCCAGATGCTGGTTGAAGATGCGCCGCAGGCCTTCCAGCATGTCCTCTTCATCATCCACGATCAGGATTCTTTCCTGTGGCATCATTGCTTACCTCGCCTCCTCAACCGGCAACTCGATGGTGAACCGGGTCCATCGGCCCGGCTCGCTCTCCACCTGAATATCGCCGCCATGGTCCTTGACGATCCCGTAGCTCACCGACAGCCCCAGGCCGGTGCCCTCGCCGGTCTTTTTGGTGCTGAAGAACGGATCAAAGATGCGGTCAATGATATCAGGGGAAATGCCGATGCCGTTGTCCCAGAAGGTCAGGTGAACCTTGCCGGCCTCCGGGAGGTGGCGCGTCCCGATACGGATGAGCCCCCGGCCGTTGATCGCCTGCCGGGCATTCATCACCAAATTCAAATAGACCTGCTTCATCTTGTTCGCATCGATCTTCACCAGGGGCAGGCCCGGTTCGAGGTCGAGCTCGATTTCGCAGTTTTGCCGCCGGAACTGGGGCTCCACTATGCGCACCACTTCTTCGATGGTGGAATTCAGGTCGGTAGGTTGGCGGGCCGTCTCCTGTCCCCGGGCAAACTCCAGGAGATCGGCCACGATGCGCTGACAGTTGACCGCGTGTTTCTCGATGATGCCCACGTCCTTGGATCCCTGGGGAAGATCGACCAACTGGCTTTTGAGCAAATCCAGCGTAACAGAGAATCACCCCCAGGGGGTTGTTAATTTCGTGGGCGATACCCCCGGCCAGTTGTCCCAGGGCGGCCAGTTTTTCCGCATGTTGGATGCGTTGCTCCACCCGCTTTTCCGCGGTGATGTCCTTGGCATTGCGCACGATGCTCACCACGTCACCCTGCTCGTCCACAATGGGGTAGTAGTGCACCAGGAAAATTTCCCCCTTGGCGCTCTGGACCTCTTCGGTCATGGGCTGCTTGTTAGTAAAGACTTTTTCCAGACTGCCTGGGGAGAAAGGACAGTGGCCGTCGGCGGTCGGTGCACCGCACGGCTGGTCCAGGACCTCGGCCAGGGTCACGCCGTAGTGCCGGAGATAGGCCTGGTTGACCATTTTGATCCGCAGGTCCCGATCCAGAAGGACCATCAGATCGGTGATGCCGTCAAAGACGGACTGGAGAAGGTCCTTGCTGTGGACCAGGTGTTCCACATTTTGCAGACTTTCGATGGTAATGCCGATCTGCTGCCCCACTGAATTAAGCAGTTCCTGCCGCTCAGCGGTGATCTCGTTGAAATCCACCTGGACAAAGGTCAAGACCCCCAGCACCTGGTCCCGGCAGACCAGGGGCACATTCAGACAATTCTGTTCCTCAGGGCAGGAGAAAAAACTCATGCGGCCTCTGGCGGCCTGGGCCAGGGAAGCGGACAGGTCGCTATCACCGTCTTCCGGAAGGGCCTGATCCTGGCCGGGATCAACGTTCATGCAGGCCAGAAGGTGGCCGGCATTTTCCTGGTATTGGAGTTCCAGGCGGCGGGGATTGTCCCGGAGCAGGTACAAGGCCGCGCCCCGGGCCGGGATCAGTTTCAAGGTCTGAAGCAATACCCGGGGCAAAATATCCGCCAGGTTGACCGCCCGGGTAATCAATTCGGCGATGGTGTTCAGGGTGTGCAGTTCCTGGTTGCGGGCCGCGATTTTCTCCTGTAACTGGCGCTGGGAGGCCTCCAGGGCTTTGGTGCGTTGACCCACCATACCTTCCAGGTTTTCGGTGTAGTCTTCCAATTGCTGCCGGGTGTCGTGGAGATGCCCCACCATGACCTGAGCGGCGGCGGTGAGTTCACCGATTTCGTCTTTGGCCTTGGCCTCCGTCAACAGTTCCAATTCTTTCTCATCCCTGAGACCGTGGCGGAAGATCTCCAGGAGGTCCCTGAGACTGTGGATGACCACCCGGTTGAAAAAGAAGACGATGCCCAGGTAGAGCAGGGAGAGTCCGAAGAAACTGAGGCCGAATATGGAGATGGCCCGCTCCTTGATCTTGGCCAGGGCCAGGTCCACCGGGATGCTCACCGCGGTCACCCCGGCGATATCTCCGGATTTATAGCCAAACCCTCGGGTGCTTCCATAAAGCTTGATGAGGTCCGGGGGGGCATCTTGGGGTTTGCCGTGGCAATGCATGCAATCCGCGGTGAAATAGACCGGGCGGGAATGGACGAAACTGGACTGGCCGGCAATCTGGACGAGGCCCTGCCAACTATGCAACCGGGGATGAGCCGCAAAAAAATTAATCAGCTTCATCTCAAAGGGTTTGGGGTCGGAAGCGGGGTTCCGGGCGTGGAGAGCGACGCGGCGAATCTGGTAATCCGGGGTGGCTTCTTTGAGACGGTCCATCACCGCCCGGCCCACGTAGGAAGTGGACATGGCTTCCAGCAAGAAGGCGTCCTGGCCCAGGACTTGATACATCTTGGGGCGCAGCACCTCCTGGACATAGCTGCGGGTGGCCTCGGCCGCGGCCATGACTATTTCAGCCCTCTCATAGGCCGCTTTTTCCAACAACCGCTTTTCCCGGGTGTAGAGGGCCAGGGCAATGAGCAAGCAAAAACCCAGGAAGATGACCCCGACCCCCAGAAGAAATTTGCGTTGGAGACTGAGGGACTTGTAAGGACCCACCTTTTTCGGCTCTGAGGGCGTTGATTTTAACGGAGACATGGCCTGGAACTCCTTGTCGGCGGACCAGCGGAGGTTGTGGCGGCAAAACACCTGATGACACTATAAAGAAAAATCGCCAAAGATGCTAACCCAAAGAAGCACTTAAATGCCTCCATCAGGCAGCACCAGGCCGCTTGCTTCTCGGCCCGGGCTGCAACTGCCCTATGCTAGGTAACTAATTTTCCTCTAAAATCATGCCGTTGCCTCCTGGCAATTCCGGTTGCTGGATCTGGCACCTTTTTTGCTTACTGAAAGATTAAGCCGGCGCCGAACCGGCGGCAACCGAGATTCCGAATGGTGACCAGGCTTAAGATTAGTCACCGGAATAATCAAGCGAGGAGGAGTGCCGATGACCAACTACTACCAAGAAACTCCAATTAATATCAGGAGGTTATGACATGGAAGGAAAGAAAGGTATCAGCGAGGACTGGCTATCCTTGTGGATGGGGCTGTTCATCTTTGTCCTCGGCCTGGGACTCTTTGTGGGACTGGATATCCTGGGTTGGGGCATCAAGACTAACGTCTGGATCGACATCACCAAGTCGATAAACCCCTTTTCCGGGGGCCTCAAAGGCCATGCCCGGCATCACGTCACTCTTTTTAACCTACATCTTCATGCTCGTCATGACGCTGGTCGGCGCCGTCGCCCTGGGCGCCAATGTGGCCCGGTTCATGGTGGGTTTCACCCTGGTGTTTTGGATCGGCTATGGCTGTTGGCTGGCCGGGCATTTCGCCTACATCGCCGCCACTCCCGACCAACTGAAAAAGTTCGGCATCGGCTGGGCTTTGAAGCTCACCGGGGAAGCGGGTTTCATCGTCGCACTCATCGTCGGCCTCATCGTGGGGAACTTCTTTCCCAGGTTGGCCTCCACTCTGAAAGAAGCTACCCGGCCCGAACTCTACATTAAGACCGCCATCGTCATCATGGGCGCCGGCCTGGGGGTCAAGGCGGCGGGAGCTTCGGGTCTGGCCTCGGCAGTCATGTTCCGGGGTCTGTGCGCCATCATTGAAGCCTATTTAATTTACTGGGCTGTGGTCTACTATCATTTCCCGTAAATACTTCAAGTTCAGCCGGGAATGGGCCGCACCTCTGGCTTCGGGCATCTCCATCTGCGGGGTGTCGGCGGCCATCGCCGTGGGCGGCGCCATCCGGGCCCGTCCCGTGGTGCCCATCATGGTTTCCTCCCTGGTGGTCATTTTTGCGGTCGTGGAGTTGTTGATTCTGCCATTTCTGGCCCAGGCCTTCCTGTGGACGCAGCCCATGGTGGCTGGAGCCTGGATGGGATTGGCGGTCAAGACCGACGGCGCGGCGGTGGCCAGCGGGGCCATCGTCGACTCCCTCATCCGGGCCAAGGCCCTGGCGCAAACCGGCGTGGCCTACAAGGAAGGCTGGATGCTCATGACCGCCACCACCGTGAAGATTTTTATCGACATCTTCATCGGGGTCTGGGCCTTTATCCTGGCAGTGATCTGGTGCACCAAGATCGAATGCACGCGGCGGCCGGATCAAGGCCGGGGAGATCTGGGAACGGTTTCCCAAGTTCGTCATCGGTTATGCGGTGACCTTTATCATCATGCTGGTAGCCTGCCTGGCCAATCCCGGCATTCTGAAGACCGCCGGGGCGGCCACCGGGGAGATGGACACCTTCCGGGTCTTGTTCTTTGTCCTGACCTTCTTCACCATCGGGGTGGTGTCCAACTTCAAAAAGCTCTGGGAAGAAGGCATCGGCAAGTTGGCCGCGGTTTACGTCCTCTGTCTGTTCGGATTTATCATCTGGGTCGGTCTGCTGATTTCGTGGATTTTCTTCCACGGGGTCATGCCGCCGCTGGCGGGCTAGTTGCCTGAGGAGGTTATTATGGCTGAAGAAACCCAATTACCACCGGAAGAATCCCCCAGTGTTGCTCCAGCGGAAGAACACCGGTTAGTGGATGAATTACAAGCTATGGAGTATGAACCGCTCCTGCCCATCGAGAAAAAGCTCATAGGCTGGAGCATCGGCATCGGTGTGGTCTCCCTGGGCTTCCTGGTCTGGGTGAGTTACACGTTCTTTCCCGGCGGCCATTAAGCCGGGTAGTTGAGAGGTAAAGAGAGCCCCGGGCGCGGTTGCGGCCGGGGCTCGGTTTTTTCTGGCGCCCTGCCTGGCGTCTCGACGAAAACCTCGCCAATAAAAATTTTCCGATACCCGATCATTTTCGGGAAACTAAACTGTATGGGCGGGTTTTAAACCCGCTCCTACCATGCAGGTCCTGGCACGATCAAGACCATTTCAAAAGCGGCTTGTATCAAGATTTCCGGGGGCCTTGGCCAGCACCGTGAACCACATGTTTTCATCCAGGGTCGCCACCGGGGTGAGGGGCGTGGCGCTGAGACGCGTCAACAACTGGTCCAGTTGGGCCCCCAGGATGCCCGAGAAGATATACCAGTTCTTGTTGAGAAACCCCGGTATGGCCAAAAGGTCCAGGAGCACGTCCAGGTGGATGTTGGCCAGGGCCAGGTCGGCGGGGAGATGGGCGTAATCCCGGGCGTCGGCCTGGATCAGGTCAACCTCGCCCCGGCGCTGATTATGCTTCAGGTTCCGGGCACAGGTCAGCACCGCCAGTTCGTTGTATTCCACCGCGATGACCCGGTCCGCCCCCAATGACAGGGCCGCCAGGGCCAGGATGCCGGTGCCGGTGCCCAGGTCCAGGACCCGCCGGGGGGTGTCCCCCTCATAGACCCGGCGCAGCAGCTCCAGGCAGGTTCGGGTGGTGGGGTGGTAGCCGGAGCCGAAGGCCAGTCCCGGCTCCATGCGAATGACCAGCTCACCCGGGGCCGGGGAGGGGGTCTCCCACACCGGGCAGAGGTGAAACCCCGCCATGGAGGTTTTCATAAGGGGCTGGCCCGCCTCCCAGTCGGCAGTAGTTCATGACGTTTTCGGAGGAATAGCGGGCGTCCGCCAGGGTGGCCACCCAGGCCTGGACCGCCGCTTCCCGGGGGGTCCCGAAGAAGAGGTAGGAATAACCCCCCTCCCGCCAGCAGCCCAGGAAGTCCTCCCCGGTGAGGACGTCCGGCGGATAGACCCGGCCCTCGATTTCGTAGATAAAGAGTTTTTCCGGCGGCGGCATGGTGGTTAATTTTAACCAAAAAGGCGCTGAGGTCACCAAGAAAAAAATAGCCCGGCTTCCCGGCCACAAGGGCCTTGAATTTTATAGATTATCCGGGTTATCATTATTAATTCAGCTTAAGGTCAAAACCTGAGGAAGGTTAGTATGGAACTCAAAGGCAAAGTGCATAAATTCGGCGACGACGTCAACACTGACGAGATCATTCCGGCCCGGTATCTCAATACCTCGGACCCCATGGAACTGGCCAAGCACGCCATGGAGGACGCGGACCCGGAGTTTGTCAACCAGATGCAGCCGGGGGATTTCATCGTGGCCGGCAAGAATTTCGGCTGCGGCTCCTCCCGGGAGCATGCCCCCATCGCCTTGAAGGCCGCGGGCGTCGCCGGGGTGATCGCCGGGAGCTTCGCCCGGATCTTTTACCGCAACGCCTTTAACATGGGGCTGGCCATTTTCGAGTGCCCCGAGGCCGCGGCCGAGATCAAGGGCGGCCAGCAAATCAGCGTCGACATGGACACCGGGGTCATCACCGACCTGACCACCGGCAAAAAATATCCCAGCCAGCCCATCCCGCCTTTTATGCAGGAACTGCTGGCGGACGGCGGCCTCATGGCCTTTGTCAAAAAGCATCTGGAGGCGAAATCAGCATGAGTTCCTATAACATCGCAGTTATCCCCGGGGACGGCACCGGCCCGGAAGTGGTGGCCGAAGGCATCAAGGTGCTCAAGGCCGTGGCGGGTCCCGCGGGCCTTAAATTCGACTACACCTATTACGACCTGGGCGGCGAGCGCTACATGCGCACCGGCGAGACCCTGCCGGAGTCGGTCATCGCCGAGTTGCGCCAGTTCCAGGCCATCTACCTGGGGGCCATCGGCCACCCGGACGTGGCCCCGGGCATCCTGGAAAAAGGCATTCTCCTCAAGGCCCGCTTCGAACTGGACCAGTACATCAACCTCGGCCCGTGGTCCTCTATCCCGGGGTGGAGACGCCCTTGAAGGACAAGGGCCCCGAAGACATCGACTTTGTGGTGGTGCGGGAGAACACCGAAGGCCTGTACGCCGGCGCCGGGGGTTTCCTGAAATTCGGCACCCCGGATGAAGTGGCGGTCCAGGAGTCCATCAACACCCGGAAAGGGGTGGACCGCTGCCTGAAGTTCGCCTTTGAACTGGCCCGGAAGCGCAACCGGGCCAAGAAGCTCACCCTGGTGGCCAAGACCAACGTCCTCACCTTCGCCTCGAATCTGTGGTTTCGGGCCTTTGAGGCCATGGCGCCCCAGTATCCGGACGTGACCACCGACTACGCCCACGTGGACGCCACCTGTATGTGGTTTGTCAAAAATCCCGGACTGGTTCGACGTGGTGGTGACGGACAATCTGTTCGGCGACATCATCACCGATCTCGGGGCCATGATTCAAGGCGGCATGGGTGTGGCCGCGGGCGGCAACATCAACCCCGAAGGGGTGTCCATGTTCGAACCCATCGGCGGCTCGGCCCCCAAATACACCGGCCTCCAGGTGGTCAACCCCCTGGCCGCCATCGCCGCGGCCCAGATGATGCTGGAGCAACTGGGGGAGACCAAGGCCGCGGCCGCGGTGGAAGCCGCCATCAAGCGCACCGCCGCCAACGACATGCAGAGCATGGCCGCGGGCAAGATGGGCCTCTCCACCAGCCAGGTGGGGGACAAGGTGGCCCAATACGCCGCGGAAATGCTATAATCGTAAGCAGGAAGCAGTAAGCAGAAAGCTGATAGCTATTTTCCTGGAGATTTTGAGACATGGGTGGAACATATAGAGTTGCAGTCGTGGGGGCCACCGGTGCGGTGGGGCAGCAGATGGTGGCCTGTTTGGAAGAGAGGCATTTCCCGGTGGCGCGCCTGGTGCCCCTGGCCTCCGAACGGTCCCTGGGCAAAAACCGTCACCTTCCTAGGCAAAGAGATCTCGGTGGAGGTGTTGAACGAGGACTCCTTTGACGGGGTGGAGATCGCCCTGTTTTCCGCCGGGGGCAGCATCAGCAAGGAATACGGCCCCATCGCCGCCCGGGCCGGCGCGGTGGTGGTGGACAACTCCAGCGCCTGGCGCATGGACCCGGAGGTCCCCCTGGTGGTCCCGGAGGTCAACCCCCAGGATATCGGGCTCTACACCAAAACCGGGATTATCGCCAACCCCAACTGCTCCACCATCCAGATGGTGGTGGCCTTGAAGCCCCTGCACGACGCGGCGCAATCAAGCGGGTAGTGGTGTCCACCTACCAGGCGGTGTCCGGGCACCGGCCAGAAGGCGAGTGGATGAACTGGCGGAGCAGGTGCGGGCGCTGTTGTCCTGTCAGTCCGCCAAAAATAAGGTCTATCGCGCACCGCATCGCCTTCAATTGCCTGCCCCACATCGACGTCTTCCTGGAAAACGGCTACACCAAGGAAGAGATGAAGATGGTCAACGAGACCCAGAAGATCATGGGGGACGACAGCATCAAGGTGACGGCCACCACGGTGCGGGTGCCGGTGTTCTACGGGCACTCGGAAGCGGTGAACATCGAGACGGCGCGTAAGCTCACGGTGGCGGAGGCCCGGCAGATCTTAGCCAAGGCCCCCGGCGTCAAAGTCGTGGATGATCCCGGACAAAAACGAGTATCCCATGCCCCTGGACGCGGCGGGCCAAGACCTCACCCTGGTGGGACGCATCCGGGAGGATTTCTCCATCGACAACGGCTTAAACTTCTGGGTGGTGGCCGACAACCTGCGCAAGGGGGCCGCGACCAACGCTGTCCAGATCGCCGAGCTCCTGATCCGGGATTATTTGAGGAAATAGCGGCGAGAGGTCAGCTAAGGTATCGTCCCAGGATTATTTACCAAAGGTTGAAGGCTTTTCTCCCTCCCCCTTGATGGGGGAGGGCTGGGGTGGGGGTGAAATTGGTGGGCATTGCTTCAACCCATCCCCCTCCCCCCAACCCCCTCCCACCAGGGGAGGGGGAGTTCTTGAAGCCAACGCCTTGCAAGGTATCTGGGGGATACGATACTTAATATATGGGTTCTGGGAGAGTGACGATTTTCTCCAGGCTGTTAGCTGACGGCTGATAGCTGAAAGCTGGCTGGTCCGAAGGAGCAGCCCATGCGCATTATCGCCGGCGCCTTCAAGGGCCGCCGGCTGGCCCCGGTGACAGGGCTGGACCCGGCCCACGGCCGCCAAGGTCCGGGAGGCGGTGTTCAGCATCCTGGGACCTTCGGTGCCGGGGGCGAGAGTGCTGGACCTCTTTGCCGGCACCGGCGCCCTGGGGATCGAGGCCCTGAGCCGGGGCGCGGCCGCGGCGGTCTTCGTGGAGGACCACCCGGAGGCCGTCAAGGGGCTGCGCCGCAACCTGGAGGATTTGGGCCTGCAGACCGAACCAAGGTCTGGCCCCTGCCGGTTGCCGCGGCTTTGAAGAAATTGGCCGGCACGGGGCGAGCGTCTTCGGCCTGGCCTTCCTGGACCCCCCTTATGGCGGCGGCAGGTCGGTGGGGGCCTTGGGAGCCCTGGCGGCGCTTGACCTCATCGTGCCCGGGGCCCGGGTGGTGGTGGAGCACAGCCGCCGGGAGAGCCTGCCGGAGGCCTGCGGCACCTTCGGGCGCCTCGAAGTGCGGCGCTATGGCGACACCCAGGTGGCTTTCTATCTGGTGGGAGAACCAGTCCAACAGGAGCATGAGTAACCGATGCCCGATATTGCAGTCTATCCCGGCTCATTCGACCCCATCACCAACGGCCATCTGGACCTGATCCAGCGGGCTTTGAAGATCTTTGACCGGATCATCGTGGCGGTGGCCACCAACGCCTTTAAGAAATCCCTGTTTACCATCGAAGAGCGCATGGAGATGATCCGGGTGTCCCTGGCGGATTACCCCACGGTCTCCATCGACACCTTCGACGGCCTGCTGGTCAAATACGCCACGCAGCAGAAAGCCCGGGCCATCCTCCGGGGGCTCAGGGCCGTCACCGATTTCGAGTATGAATTTCAGTTGGCCATGATGAACCGGCGGCTGGAACCGGAGATCGAGACGGTGTTTCTCATGACCGGCCTGCGCTGGGTATTCTTGAGCTCCAGCATCCTCAAGGAAGCGGCGGTGCATGGCGGCGACATCGCCGGCATGGTGCCGGAAATCGTGTTTCACAAATTGCGGGAAAAATTCGGCTTAAAGTAAGGGACGGAGCCAGTGCGGATCTGCGTGATCGACGGCCAGGGAGGCGGCATCGGCGCGGCGCTCATCAAGCGCCTCAAAGAGGTCTACCGAGAAGAACACGAGGTCATCGCCCTGGGGACCAACGCCGTGGCTACCGCCCAGATGATGAAGGCCCGGGCCAACCGGGGGGCCAGCGGCGAAAACGCCATTGTCCGCAGCGTGGCCACGGCCGACGTCATTCTGGGCTGCCTCTCCATTGTCCTGGCCAACTCCATGATGGGGGAAGTGACCCCCAAGATGGCCGCCGCCATTGCCTCGGCCCCGGCCCGGAAAATTTTGCTGCCCCTGACCCAGGAGGCGGTGGAGATCGTCGGCCTGACCCCCGAACCTCTCCCCCACCTGGTGGACAAGATCGTCAGCCAGAAATTAAAGGAGATACATCGACCATGTGTGAAGCGACCGCGTACCTGTTGAAAAACGGCCAGGAGGAACTGATCCTCAAGGATGTGGACGTCATCGAACCGGATGGCGACAACGTCAGGATAGTCAATATCTTCGGGGAACAGAAGGTGCTGAAGGCCGAAATCCACAGCCTGAACCTGATCAACCACAAGGTGTTGCTGGTGGAGAGATAACGGTTTTCGGTTTGCGGTAGGAGCAAAACTGCGGCAAACTCATAGTGGCCAGGTTCATAAAAAAGGTAGGATGGGCGTCACCCATCCTACCTTTCGTTTATGATACGCTCTTCCGGTTCAGCTGAGATTATCGCCGGGCCCAGGTCTGAGGCCCGGCTTTATCTCTCTCACCCAAACCCTTTTACTTGACGGTTACGTACTTGCCGTTTTTGACTTCCAGCACATAAATCCCGGCCGTACCGGCCCGCTGCACATCGTGGTCCTTATTAAACGACAGTTTGCCGGTGACCCCGTCGAAGTCCTTCACGCTGTCCAGGTATTTCCTGATACCCTCGGCGGTGGGGCCATCCTTTCTTCATGGCGTCCAGGATCATGGAGGTGGCATCGTAGGAGAGGGCGGCGAACATGATATTGTAGGGATCTTTGTTCTTCTTTACCAGCTCATTGTAATTCTTTACGAAGGCCTTATTCTTGGGGGTGTCGTAGTTTTCGTCATACTCGCCCCCGATGACGTGGCCTTCGGCGGCTGGGCCCGCCAGCTGGATATAGGCCGGATTCATGTCGCCGTAGACCCCCAGAATCTTCTGCTTCATGCCCAACTGCCGGGCCTGGGCCGCGGCGGGGGCGGTTTCCGGGGTGTAGCCGGGGATGAACAGAAAATCGGGGTTGGTCGCCTTGATCTTGGTGAGCTGGGCTTTGAAGTCCCGGGAGCCCCGCATGAAGGATTCCGTGGCCACCACCTTGATGCCGTGTTTTTCAAAGAACTTGGTAAAGAGACCGGCGCAGCCCTTGCCGTAAGGTTCATTGGAGAAGAAAATCGCGACGGTTTTGGGTTTCCAATTTTTGGCCACGTAATCCGTCAACACTTCGGCCTGTTTGTCGATGCGGGAGCAGCCCCGGTAAAGATTGGCGCCATAGCCGCTGAGCTTGGGGGTGGTGGCGGTGGGGCTGATCATTACCACCTTGGCCTCATCGGCGATCTTGCCCGCGGCCATGGTGTCTCCGGAAGTCATGGGGCCGATGATGGCCACCACCTTGTCCACGTTGATAAGTTTCTGCACCGCGTTCACCGCGGAGGCGGGAGAGTCTTTTTCGTCTTCTACGATGAGTTGCACCAGCCGGCCATTGATGCCGCCGGCTTTATTCACTTCGTCCACCGCCATCTCCACCCCACGGCGACAGGGGATGCCGTCGTCGGCGCCGATGGACAGCCGCATCACCGTACCCAACTTGATGGGCTCGGCCCCGAAGGCGAGGCCGGCAGTTAACAGGGTAAGGGCCATACCGAACACTAAAATTTTGCGAATGCTCATCATCGGTAATTCCTCCTTATCTTTTCCTTATAGGTTATTTATGGCGGAAATAAAATTAAAAATCTCGAAAACCTCAACGTTTAAACGCTTAAACCATGCGCCGGTGCGATGAATCGTCCCGAATGAATCCGAGTAGATGGAGGGGCGCGTTTAAAACCTGCGTTTACGGGGGCGATGCCGCTACGGTAACGCGGTTCAGGTTCCCATTACGTTACCCTGGCTGCGTGCCAATTTCCTTCAAGGTTATCCGGGCGTTGATGCCCAGGTGGTCGGCCAGGTGGCGGCGGGCCCGGCGGCACAGGCATTCCAGGGCCTTGATTTCATCCGAGAAAAACACCTCCTCCACCGTCAGTTCGATGTCCAGGATCTCCAGGCCCTCTTCCGAGACCACCCGGTGGCTGAATTTGGGCGGGTGGCCGCCCAGGGCTTCCCTGAGCAGGGCGCCGATCTGGTCCGGATGGACCTTGATGCCGCCCACGGAGAAGATGGGGTCGGTGCGCCCGGTGATTTCACCCAGACGGGCCAGGGTGCGGCCGCAGGCACAGGTTGCCTGGATGAGGGAAGTACGGTCGCCGCTCCGGAAACGCACCAACGGAAAGGCCACAGTGCTGAGGGTGGTGATCACCAGTTCCCCGGGGGCGCCGGGGGGAACCGGGTTCCCGGTCTCGGGGTCGATGATCTCCGGATAGAAATGGTCTTCGGAAAAATGGAGCCCGCCGTCGGCGCCGCAACTGAAGGCCAGACCCGGCCCCATGACCTCGGTGATGCCGTAGGCCGTGGCGCACTTGACCTGGAACCCCGTCTCGATCTCCCGGCGCACCGCCTCGGGCAGCGGCGAGGCCACCAGCAGGGCGCATTTGAGGCTCAACTCCGCCGGGGTCAGGTCCATGCGGGCCATCACCGTCAGGAGGTGCCGGGCCACGGAAGGCGTGGTCACCAGGACCGAGGTCTTGTAATCCCGCATCACCATGAGTTCTTTGGCGAAGTTCAGGATGGCCGGCGGGATCACCGAGGCCCCCAGGTATTCGGCCCCGGCCTGGAGGTCCCGGCGCCAGTTGGCCAACCCCGGGGGCAGGATGATCTGCAGGATGTCTTCCCGGGTCACTCCCGCGGCGGCGTAGAGGCGGGCCAGCAGCTCCAGCCAGAGCTTCAGGTCCGGGGGGGCATAGCCCACCACCAGGGGCTTTTCCGTGGTGCCGGGAGAGGACAGGATGCGGACGATGTCACGGAGCGGCACCGCGAAGAGGCCGTAGGGGTAGTTTTCCGACAGGTCTTCCCGGGTGGTGCAGGGGAGCCGGGCCAGATCGCTTGAGGCTCCGGATGTCATCCAGGTTCAGTCCCAGCCGGTCGAACTGGCGGCGATAGAACTTCACCTGACGGTAAGCCCGGGTGAGGGTGCTCTGGAGGCGCTCCAACTGTAGCAGTTCCAGTTCCCCCCGGTCCATGGCCTCAATTTCCGGCTGGCGCATGTGCCTTACCTCCTTGATGAGTGAGCGGTGAGCAGTGAGCAGGAAAGATTTCGTCTGCAAACCGCTTATTGTCCTGAAAAGTTCTGGGTGACGCCGGCATCTTGCCGATGCGGCGCACGGGCTGGAAAGCCTGTGCCACCAGGGGCGGCGGGCACGGAGGCCCGCCCCACCAACTTTTTCATGCCTTATGGGTGTGGGCCGAAGGCCCATGAGCAACTGCTCACTGCTCACCGCTTCCTGCTCACTGCTTACTTCAACGGTCTCACCGGCCCTCGGTGAATTCCTTGTAGTCCCGGCCCAGGTAGGCCCGGGTCACCTGGCGGTCCTGGAGCAGGTCGGCGGCCGCCCCGCTCAAGATAATGCGGCCGGTTTCCAGGACGTAGGCCCGGTCGGCCACCTTGAGGGCCACCCGGGCGTTTTGCTCCACCAGGAGAATGGTCATGCCCTCTTGCCGCAGCTGGCTCAGCCGGGCCAGGATGTCCTCCACCACGATGGGGGCCAGGCCCAGGGACGGCTCATCCAGCAGCAGCAGCCGGGGGCGGGCCATGAGGGCCCGGCCGATGGCCAGCATCTGCTGCTCGCCGCCGCTCATGGTGCCGGCTTGCTGCGCCAGGCGGTCCTTGAGGCGGGGAAAGAGCTGATAGACCCGCTCCAGGTCGGCTTGAATAGCGGCCTTGGCCTCCCGGCGGTAGCGGCGGTAGGCCCCCAATTCCAAATTTTCCGCCACGGTCATGGGTGCGAAGAGCTGGCGGCCTTCGGGCACCTGGGAGATGCCCAACCCCACGATCTGCTCCGGGGCCAGCCCCTTGAGGGATTGCCCGGCAAACTCCAAATCACCGTCCCGCCGCACCAGACCGCAGATGGCGTTGAGCAGCGTGGTCTTCCCGGCGCCGTTGGCCCCGATCAGGGTGACGATCTCGCCCTCCCGGACGTGGCATGGTCACGCTGCTGAGGGCTTTCACGGAGCCGTAGTAGGCGGATAAATTGCGGATTTTTAGCATGTCCGTTTTCGGTTTTCGGTTTGCGGTTTTCTGTTGAGCCGTCTATTGAATGGGAGCATTGAAAATCCCCCCTGCCCCCCTTTAGAAAAGGGGGGTAAAAGCGCGGCTCATATGATCACCTTGCCATTTCTCAGCCCGGTTTCAACTCCTCACCCCTGCCAGTCTGTCCCTAAATACGCGGCAATCACCTCCGGGTTCTTCTGGATGGCCCGGGGGGGGCCGTCGGCGATGAGCTTGCCGTAGTTGAGCACGGCGATTTCGTCGGCCACCTCCATGGTGAGGCCCATGTCGTGCTCCACCAGGAGGATGGTAAGGCCCTGGCGGCGCAACTTCTAGGATCAGGTCCTGGAGCCGTTCGGTTTCCACCGCGTCCAGCCCCGAGGCCGGCTCATCCAGGAGGAGCAGGGTAGGGGCGGCGGCCAGGGCCCGGGCGATTTCCAGCATGCGCTTGAGTCCCAGGGGGAGCACCGCGGCGGACTGATTGGCCCGGTCGGCCAGCCCCACGAACTCCAGGGCCTCCAGGGCTTTTTGCCGGATGACCTTTTCTTCGGTGCGGGTCCAGGGAAACTGCGCGGCCCCGGCCAGGAGGCCGGCCCGGCTCAGGCGGTGGCGTCCCACCATGACGTTTTCCAGGACCGTCATGTGGTCAAAGAGCTGCACCAGTTGAAAGGTGCGGGCGATCCCCTGCCGGGCGATCCAGTGGGCCGGGTGTCCCTGGATCTCTTGCCCCTGAAAAATGATGCGGCCCACGCTGGGGAGACAGAAAGCCCGTCACCAGGTTGAACAGGGTGGTTTTGCCGGCGCCGTTGGGGCCGATGACCGCCTTGACGGCCCCCGCGGCCACCCCAAAGCTCACCTGTTCCACGGCCTGGAGGCCGCCGAAGGCCAGGCTGACTCCGTCGAGGGCCAGCAATACGTTGTTTTGTTGCATCATCATCTGTTAGCAGTTAGCAGTTAGCAGTTAGTTTAGCGTTTCAGGATTACCTTAACAAAGTTCTCAGAGTTTTTCTCCCTCCCCCTTGATGGGGGAGGGCTGGGGTGGGGGTGAAATCGTTGGGGATTGCGTCAACCTATCCCCCTCCCCCCAACCCCCTCCCACCAGGGGAGGGGGAGTTATTGAGGTCAACTTTTTGCAGGGTATCTATGGGACACGATATTAGGAAAAGATTAAGATTCATAGGCTATAACTTATGAGTCACCCGGTAGATTTCGGTTACCAACTCCATGGCCCTATTCCATGCGACCAAATCTCTATATGATTGCACCATCCTTATGGCTCCTTGACAAAAAGGCGTACATGGATAATTTGTTGCTAACTGCTAACTGCTAACTGCTAACCGCTAAAAGCTAATCCTCCCTCCTTGCTTCTTGTAGCGCCGGAATTCGTAGAGGTCCAGGATGCCCCGGACCAGGCCCCGGGGCAGGAAGATCATCACTACCATGAGGATGGCCCCGAAGATGACTACTTCAAAATCGTGAAACACCGTGAGCACTTCCGGGAGCACGGTGAGGGCCCCGGCCCCCAGAAGCGAGCCCCAGATGCTGGCCATGCCGCCCAGGACCACCATGGTCACCAGCTTGATGGAGAACATGAAGCCGAAGGACGACGGGGCGATGAAATTCAGGGTGTGGGCGTAGAGGCTGACCCGGCCAGGGAGGCGTAGAGGGCGCTCCAGACGAAGATCTTGAGCTTCAGGCGGAAGGTGTCCACCCCCAGGGATTCGGCCCCGGCTTCGCTGTCGTGCAGGGCCCGGATGGCCCGGCCGGTGCGGGAGTTCACCAGGTTGGCGCTGATAGGCGAGGATCACGCCCAGAATAATCCAGATCAGCAGATAGAGACGCCGGGGGGTGTTGAAGACGAAGCCGGCCAGGGACAGCGACGGGATGCCGCTGAGCCCCGAAGGTCCGCCGGTGAGGCTGTTGGCCTCGTTCAAGATAGATGTAGACGATGATGCCGAATCCCAGGGTGGCCATGGCCAGGTAATAGCCCCGGAGCTTCAGGGCCGGGATGCCGATCAAAAAGGCGGCCAGGCCCGAGACCACCAGGCCCGCCACCAGGGCCAGCCAGGGATTGACCCCGTAGGTGGCGGTGAGGATGCCGGAGGTATAGGCCCCCAGGCCGAAGAAGGCGGCGTGTCCCAAAGAGATTTGGCCGGCGTAGCCCAGGAGCAGGTTGAGCCCCACCACCAGCAGGGTGTAGATGCCGATGAAGTTGAGGAGGGTGTAATAGTAGTCATGGTCCATGCAAGGCGGCGATGGCTCAGGACCGCCAGGGCAAAGAGGAGCCAGCGGTTGCGAACCGAGGCAGGATCATTTCCGTCCCCCCACCAGCCCCTGGGGGCGCAGGAACAGGACCAGGAGGAGCAGGAGAAAGGCCACCGCATCCCGGTAGCCGGAGGAGATGAAGCCGGTGGCCAGGGCCTCGGCCACGCCCAGGACCAGGCCGCCCAGGACGCCGCCCCGCCAGGCTTCCCAGGCCACCGATAATGGCGGCGGAAAACCCCTTGAGGCCCAGCATGGTGCCCATGTCATAGACCCCCAGGGTGAGGGGGGCGATGAGAATGCCGGCCCCGGCCCCCAGGGCGGCGCTGAGCCCGAAGGAGAGCTGGACCATGCGGCCGGCGGCGATGCCCACCAGGCGGGCGGCCCGGGTGTTGTAGGCGCAGGCCCGCATGGCTTTGCCCACCAGGGTGAGACGAAAAAAGGCCTCCAGGGCCACCACCGAAATTGCGGTGATCCCCAGCACCCAAAGGTTTTGAGGCAGAATGGTGGCTTCGACCCAGATGGATGGGAGTATCGCCGGAAAAGGGCGGCAGGGTGTAGGCTTCTTTACCCCAGAGGAGCATGGCCACGCCCTTGATCAGGACGGCGCCGCCCACGGTGATGATGATCAGGACGATGGGGTTGGGGTCCTTGACCGGGCGCAGGGCCAGGCGCTCAAAGACCAGCCCCACGCAGGGTCACCAGGACCACGCGCGCCGGCAAAGGCCAGGGGGAGAGAAGGGACTACCTGATAGAGGCTGATGGCGCACAAGGCCCCCAGCATCACCATCTCGCCCTGGGCGAAATTGATGATGGTGGTGGCATTGTAGATGATGCCGAAGCCCAGGGCGATGAGGGCGTAAATCGCGCCGTTGGTCAAACCGGAGATGAGGTACTGCAGAGTGGGGCAAAAATCTCCAAGGGGAGCGAAGGGCCTCCGTGGGCAGTTATCAGCAGCCAGTGGCCAGTAGTCAGTGAAAAGATGGAGCGCCCCTAAAGGAACGCATGAGTGACTGCTACCGGCCGCCGGCAACGGTTATAGTCCCTGCCAAGAGTTTTCTTATTACCCCCCCTCACCCTAACCCTCTCCCCCGCTGGGGGGAGAGGGGATAAGAGGAAAGAACTTTTGGCAAATGCCTGATCTATGAAAAGCTGCTGTCAGCGGCCAGTCGGCAGGTTCACCGGCATGGATGCACCTAAAGGCAGGGCCTGGCCACTGGCCACCGATAACTGACTGCTAATCTATCAGCTTAAAGCTGCCGTTTTCGATCTTCACCATGACAAAGGCGGCCGGAGACAGGCCGTTGTGGTCTTCGGGGCTCATGTTGAAGATACCGCTGACGCCAATGAAGTTCTTGAGGCCTTCCAGTTCGCCCCGGATTTTGTCCCGATCGCTGCCGGCCTTGGCCAGGGCCTGATTCAGCATCCGGATGGCGTCATAGGCATAGCCCCCGAAGCTGGATTCCGGCACCTTAAATTTGGCCGTATACTTTTCGGCGTATTCCTTACACACGGCCTTCTGGGGGTCGGAGTCGGGCAACTGGTGCCAGACCACCAGCTTGCCGGCGGGCATGATGATGCCCTTCGGCTGCGTCCCCGGCCAGCTCGATGAACTTTTTGGAGGCCGCCCCGTGGCTCTGAATCAGGGGGATGGTAAAGCCCAATTGCTTCATATTCTTAGCCACCAGGGCCGGAGCCGGACCGACCCCCCAACAGATCACCGCCTGGGCCGGAGACTGCGAATCTTGGTGAGCTGCGGGGTCATGTCGGTGTCTTTGTCCGCCGAAGACTTCCTGGCCCACCACTTCCATGCCATACTTGGAGGCCTGGGCCAGGAGTTGCTCCTTGCCGGCCACCCCGAAGGCGGAGGACACGGTGAGGATGGCTACCTTGGTGATGCCGTGCTTCTGGCAGTACTGATAGATGCGGGCCACCGCCATCGCGTCGGTCTGGGCGGTCTTGAAGACCCAGACGCGGTCCTTGGCCGGGGCCGTGATGCCGGCGGCCGCGGCGCATGAAATCAAGGGGAGCTTGGCCTTTTGGGTCATCTCCAGCACTGTCATGGAGGAGGGAGTTATGCTGGGGCCGATGATGGCCAGGCACATTTTTGTCCTGGACCAGCTTGGTGGCGTGGAGGCGGGCCTTGGTGACGTCGCCTTCGTCATCATAGATGACCAGCTTCAGGGGATGCCCATTGATGCCCCCTTTGGCGTTGATGGCGTCGGCCACCATCTCCATGGAATTCCGTTCGGGCTCCCCGAGATAGGAGGCCGGGCCGCTGATGGAAAAGATGCCACCCACCACGTAGGGCTCGGCCTTCTTGGCGCCGCCACAGCCCAAAAAGATCAGGCCCAGACCTGCCAGGGCCAGGGTCACACCAACCAGAATCGCCTTGGTTCTCATAAGCTCTCCCTCCCGGATGATTTTCTGCAGGGTGCTGAAACCCCCGCCGATTAACTGAATTGTTATTCTGAGCGGCACACGGCATCTCGTATTTGGGGACCGTTAAGAACCGGCGCAACGCTGGGGATGGCAAAGAAGCGGTTTTGTAAAGCCCGGTTATAGCCGATATACTTCCTCGCCCTTATAGATGTGAATGCCTTCCTTCTGGAGCAAGTCGATGGCCTGCTCCAGGTTGTCGAAGCGGAAGATAATGACCGCGTTCTTGCCGCTGTGCTGGACGAAGGCGTACATGTACTCCACGTTGACGCCGGCGCTGGCCAGGATCTGGAGCACCAGGCCCAGTCCGCCGGGCCGGTCCGGCACCTCCACCGCCACCACTTCGGTCTTGCCGACGGTAAAGCCTTTGCTCTTGAGAATCTCCCGGGCCTGGTCGTACTGGTCGACGATGAGCCGCAGGATGCCGAAATCCGTGGTGTCGGCCAGGGAGAGGGCCCGGATGTTGATCCCGGATTCGCCCAGAACCCGGGTAACTTCCGCCAGGCGGCCGGCCTTGTTCTCTAAGAATACCGAGATTTGTTCGACTTTCATGGTTTTGCTCCCGAAGCTGTGATGAAGCTTACGTTAATGCAAGCAGGCGGCCGGGGACGGCCGCCCCACTGTGCTGTTTCGGGTGAAGCGGCCTCGCCGCCCGCCAACCGTGGACGACTATAGGGAAGGCCTCCCTTACCCTTATAACTGCCGCTTGTCGATGACCCTTTTGGCCTTGCCTTCGCTCCGGGGGATGGATTGGGGCTCCACCAGTTTCACCTTGACGGAGACGGTGAAGTAATCCTTGATCTTCCTCTGGATGCTCTGGGCCAGGGCCTGGAGCTGCTTGACTTCATCGGAGAAGGCGGCCTCATCGACTTCCACCTGGACTTCCAGGGTGTCCAGCATCCCCTCCCGGTCGACGATGAGCTGGTAGTGGGGCGCCACCCCGGGAGTCTCCATGAGCACGGACTCGATCTGGGACGGGAAGACGTTGACGCCCCGGATGATGAGCATGTCGTCGCTCCGGCCCTGGAAACGGCTGATGCGGGCGATAGTGCGGCCGCAGATGCAGGGGGCGTAATTCAGGGAGGTGATGTCCCGGGTGCGGTAGCGCAGCAGCGGGAAGGCCTCCTTGGTGAGGGTGGTGATAACCAACTCCCCGGTCTCCCCCGGGGCCAGGGGCTCCAAAGTCACCGGGTTGATGACTTCGGGGAGGAAGTGGTCTTCAAATATATGGAGCCCGGACTTGGCTTCGAGACACTCGATAGCCACGCCCGGGCCGAGGATCTCGGAGAGGCCGTAAATGTCCAGGGCGTCGAGGCTAAGGCGCTTTTCAATCTCCTGACGCATGCCTTCGGTCCAGGGTTCCGCCCCGAAGACCCCCACCCGGAGCTTGGTCTTGGCGAAGTCCACCCCCATTTCCTGGCCCACCTCCGCCAGGTACAGGGCGAAGGACGGGGTGCAGCAGATGACGGTGGGGCCGAAGTCCTGGATGAGCATGATCTGGCGGCGGGTCTGGCCGCCGGAGACCGGGATGACCGCGGCGCCCAGCCGCTCGGCGCCGTAGTGGACCCCCAGGCCGCCGGTAAACAGGCCATACCCGTAAGCCACGTGGACGATATCGCCCCGGTGGGCGCCGGCGGCGGCCAGGGCCCGGGCCATCAGCTCCGCCCAGGTTTCCAGGTCCCGTTGGGTGTAGGCCACGGGGGTGGGCTTGCCGGTGGTGCCGGACGAGGCGTGAATCCGCACGATCTGGTCCATGGGGGCCGCGAACATGCCGAAGGGGTAGTTGTCCCGCAGGTCCTGTTTGACGGTTAAAGGCAGCAGACGGGTATCCGCCAGCGTGCGGATGTGCTCCGGCTTCACCCCCATCTCATCCATGCGCCGGCGATAGAACGGCACCATGTGGTAGACCCGCTCCACCACCGCCTGCAAACGCCTGAGCTGTAAGGCCTCCAGGTCCTCCCGAGGCATCGTTTCATGTTCAACATCATGGATCATGTAACCTTGTTCTCCTCCCGGATAGACATTTGTTAAAGATAGCACAAAGGCACGCCAGGGGTCAAACCTGCTTTGCAATTTTCTGTAGTTAGCGACAGGAAGTTGTGAAGCAGGGCTCGAGGAAAGGTGGGGCGGACGTCCGGGGCCGCCGGTGATCCCGGGCCCGGTGGCCTGGCCCACTGAGCCGGTCTAATCGCTAAACCGTGCCAAGACCCACCGGAGAAGCAGCCTTGGGAGGATCTTACCGGGATTTCAGCCGCAAAGCTGGGGAGTTATGAAGGGGGAAGGGGAGGGGGGCACTGGGGCCCGGGCCCGCTATTTACGGGTCATGGTAATCATGCAACCCACTTCTATCAGGGTTTCCGAGACCTCGCCTCAATCCCGGCGCCACCGGGGCGCGATCTGCAGCATCCGGCTATTCCCCAGCTGACCCACTTCTTGAAGGAGACCGGCGTCGAGCAAGCGGTTAATGAGCTGCCGGCGCCGGGGCGGGTCCAGGGGGCCATGCCATTCTTTTTCCCCGAAGCCCTCGCCGCCGGTGGCAACGAGCCAGTCAGACACCTGCCCTGCCAGTTCCGGGGGCAGGCCCGACAGCGCCTGGCGGACCTCGGGTTCCAGGGCCTCGGCCCGGACCACCAGAAAGCGGGTTTCCAGGGCGTAGCGGACCGCGGCAGAGCGCCCCCGGTTGTGACGCAGCAATCCGGCATGGAAAAATTTTCGCAGGTATTCCCAGGCGGTTTTACGATCCAGCCCGAAGTGCCGGGAAAAGCCAATGAGCCGGAACCAGCCGCCCTGGGTGTGGCTGAGAAAATCAGAGAGCCCGGTCCGGTTGAGCTTGCGGTGGGGGCGGTGGGGCAACAGGTCCCGGCCCTCTTCCTGGAGCCAGGCCCGGAGACGGTCCATCCGGATCACCCGGCGGGCCGGCAGGTCGCCCGCGACCGCGCCGGCGGCGGCCTGGAGCCGCACCGGGGCCGGGGCCTTGGGCGAGCCGGCGGTGGTCAGGGGGTAATACAGCGGGAACCACACATCCACCTGGCTGAGCAGGCGGCGGAACCGGTCCAGGGTTACCTGCCCGGCCAGATTGACCGCCAGGCTGTCTTTGAGACGGGTCTTCACCAGGTGGCGGAGGGTGTGGGGGTCCATCAGTAAGGTGGACGTCTCCAAAACCACTTCCAACATCAACCCGGATACCAGGGCCCGATCCAGCTTCTCTTCTTGCGTCCCGAAGTACCTCGGCTTCTGTTCCAAGACGTCGATTTGCTTGTCCCCGGACATGGTCCTCGCTGGGCCCGGGAAAGACGTTGGGTGCCTCTCGCCGGGCTTCTTTAGGTGCTATTCAGGTTCGAGAACGTTGCCGCTCCCGTCCTGGTACGGCTCATAGATGCAAGATGTTGGCCAGAAAGCCGATAAAGCTATCATATTAATATAACTACAAATTAAAAAAACAAGCTGCATGTCCTCTGAAAATGTCCTAGTGCCTGTCCCGGGGATGTCCCACTCAGCTTCGGGGTGGCGCCTTACAAGACCTTCTGGCAGGCAGGGCCCCGCCTCTCTCCCCCCAGGGCGGCAATGATGGCATGGAGAAAGGCCGGCAGGTCGGCGGGCCGCCGGGAAGTGATGAGGTTGCCGTCCACCACCACCTCCGCATCCCGGTAAGTGGCCCCGGCATGGACCAGGTCGTCCTTGATGGCGAAGAAGCAGGTGACATTTTTCCCGGCCACCACTTCGGCGGAGGCCAGCATCCAGGGGCCGTGACAGATGGCGGCCACGACCTTGCCCTGCTGGGCCATCTCCCGGACAAAGGCCACCATGCCCGCATGGCGGCGCATGCGGTCCGGGGCATACCCCCCCGGCACCACCACTGCGTCGAAGCTCTCCACATCGACTGCCGCAATGGCTTGATCCACGGCCACGGGGTAGCCGTACTTGCCGTGATGCTCTTTGGCGTCGCCGGAGCCTACCACCACCACTTCGGCCCCTTCTTCCTGGAGCCGCAGCAGCGGGTACCATAACTCCAGATCTTCGTAGAGATCCTCGGCTAAAATGGCGACGCGTTTGCCAGGTAAACGTTTTTCCAGCGGCATGGCGATACCTCCTTGAAAATAAGAAACTGGAAAAAAGATAAGGATAGTCGCCAGCCGGTGCAAGGCAGGGCGGGACTGAGTGCCGTAGCCGGAGGGATTGCGCCACCCTTGCCTGGGTTTGGTGCACCTGGGTCTCAGTATAAGGGGTGGGAGCAAGATTGCCAGCACAGAGGCAACAAATGGCCGGGTTTAACCAGGCCGGGCGGCCTTGGTAGGTGGCGGGGCTGATAACGAGGCGACAACGTTAACATGTACCGGCTCTTTAGGAATGAGGGGCGGTAATTGATTTGCATCTACAAAAATGATTCTTATAATGCCTATTAATGAAAAGTTTCACATTATTTCTCGACTAGGAGGTTAATATGAAGCACGGGTGGAAATCAGGCCTGGCCATGGCTGGGTTGGCGGCGTTATGCATCGCAATCAGCCCCGGAATCGGGGGTGCCGAGGGGACCAAAGACAAGAAAGCGGACCAGGCCGGGGTCAGTTGCGTGGCGCCGGCCAAGGGGCCATTGGCAGCGGCAGGGACGCCGGGCAGCGCGCCATCGCCGGTGGCGGCGGTCAGGGAGGTCAGGGCCCGGGTGGGGCAGCCGGCCCCGGATTTTGAGGCTAACGCTTTGGTGAACGGCGGCTTTAAAAACCTCAAGCTCTCGGACTACAAGGGCAAGTGGGTGGTAATGTGTTTTTATCCCGGTGACTTCACCTTTGTTTGACCCACCGAATTGACGGCGGTCGCCGTCAAATACCCTGAGTTGCAGAAGATGGGTGTCGAAGTTCTGTCCCTGAGCACAGACAGCCGTTTTTCCCACAAAATCTGGCAGGCCGAAGAACTGGAGAAAATGGTCAAGGGCGGGGTGCCTTATCCCATGCTATCAGACGCGGGAGGGCGTATCGGCCGGGTCTATGGCGTATATGACGAAGGATCAGGGGTGGATTTGCGCGGCCGGTTTATTATCGACCCGGACGGGGTGATCCAGGCCATGGAGGTACTCACCCCTTCTGTGGGCCGCAATGTGGCTGAATTGATCCGGCAGGTGCAGGCTTTTCAGCTGGTGCGGAAAACCGGCGTGGCTACCCCTTCGGGATGGCAACCCGGCAAGCCCACCTTGACCCCGAGCCCGGAACTGGTGGGTCAGGTCTGGAAGGTTTGGAAACCGGAGATGGCCTTCGGGGAACCGCAGAAAAAACCAGCCAAATAAGCGCCGCGGCTTCGCCCGAGGGAGCGCGGTTACTATGCAGGTAATACCACAAAGCCCGGCACCGGAAGCCGGGCTTTTTTCCTGGCTGGAAACCGGAAATATCGGTTGGCGCCAGGCACCCGGCCGCCCCATCGGTACCTTGACACGCAATGGGGTTAACAAGTGGGGCCGGGAGGCGCAAAGAGCAAGCCGGTCTCTTATTTTTCCTGTTGTTCGCCTGACACCTGATAGGTGCGCATGAATTTGCGATCGATATAATCCTTGAGATAAAAGGCCCAGCGGCCCCCCCACACCCAGTTCTTCTTCCAGAAAATCCCTTTCCCGTTGCCCATATTGAAAATGAGCAGGTAGGCGCCACCGGGATCGAAGGGGATCAGTTCCTGCCCTTCCAGGGCCGCCAACAGATTGTGATCCAAAACGGGATTCTGACGCACCGCGTATACCCCCACCTTGGCAAGGGGGCGGGGTTGGAAGCTGATGCAGTCGCCGCCACCGAAAATATTGGGGTAATCCACCGCGTGCAGGTACTCGTTGACCAACATGCCGCCATCGGGGCCGGTGCGCATCCCTGAATCGGTAAAAAGGGACGAAGGCTTCACCCCCAGCGCCAGAAAAGCTACGTCAAAGGAAATCTCCAGGCCATTATCCAAAACCGCCTGGCCGCTTAAAAGGGCGCGTAAGTGAGCCCCTTCGATCACCTCAATGTTGCGAGCTTGCAAGGACTGCATGGCCAACTGGCGGACTTTGTCGGGGAAAGGGGCCATGAGTCGCTTGCCCGCCTGCAGAGTTATCCGCGCTTCGCCCCCCTGCTCATGGATCAGCTTCCAGGTGTTGGCCGCGACCTCCAAACCCGCCGGCCCTCCTCCCACCACCAGGATACGAGGCCTGCCGCTTTTTATGAGGTTCTGGAGGGTCAGCCGGGCCTTGAGCAGGTTTTCTATGGGCTTTACCGTGAAGACATTGGCGCCGTCCGGCACGGTCAACGGACCCAGGGGGACGGAACTGCCGGTATTAAAAGACACCACCTCAAAAGCGATTTCCTCTCCGGAGGCAAGGTAAAGAAGGCGCTTGGGGGCATCTATCCGGGTTACGGCTCCCGCGACAAACTTTCCCCCGGAGGATTCAGTCATCTTCTTGACATTGAAGCGGATTTCCTGAGGAGAGTAGGTGCCGGCCAACATCCCGGGACCCATGCCGGAGTAGTAGTGGTAATCGGCCAGGCTGATTACGGTTACCCGGTGGCCTCTCTCAACGATATGCTTCAGCTTTTTCAAACAGGTCAGATGGGCATGCCCGCCGCCCACCAGTACTAGATGCTTCGCCATCAGGTTCTCCTCTGGCAGCTTGAAATTTCTCCCTCACGGGACCGGGTCGAGCCGAAGCGGAAAATCACACAACTCGCGGTCACCTGACTCAGCCTGGGGCCCGGCTGACTTTCTCCCAAAATGACCAGGATTTCAGGTCCTTACCCAGGTGGTAGCGGAGAAAGGCCTTGAAGATTGTCAGGCTCTGGTCCCGCTGCTGGGGCGGGAAGCGCAGGCGGGAGAGTTTGTCCCGGGGCAGGCCCTGGGCCAGGCGCAGGAGCTTCCAGGCGCCGGGGGAGATGGGCAGCAGGGGCCCGGGAACCCCGCCCTTGCAGGCGCCGCAGAACATGCCGCCCCGGGGGAGGCTGAAATTGAGCGGAGGTTTCGGTTCGGCGCCGCAGACCCCGCAGTGGTGGAGACGGGGCCGGTAGCCCCCCAGGTCCAGGAGGTGGAGCAGGAAGGCGGGCAGCAGGGAATCGGGCGGTAAGCCCTGCTCCAACAGGCCCAGGGCCTCCTCCAGGGCGGCGAAAATCTCCTGATAGGCCTCCGGAGGGCCGGCCAGGAGACCCGCCACCTCGGCCAGGATTGCGGCCGCGCCCAGGCGCTTCAGGTCCCGGCGCAGGGCCGGAAAAGACTTAACCAGTTCGCCCTTCTGGAGGAATTCCAGGTCCCGGCCGGTCCGGGGGGACAGGAAAAACACCACCCGGCTCAGGGGTTCCAGGCAGTGGGCGAAGCGGCGGCGGCTTTTCCGGGCGTGTTTGGCGATGCCGGTGAGGGGGCCGTACTCCGGGGTGAGGAAGTTCACCATCAAGTCCGCCTCGCCGTATTCCCGTACGGTCAAGACGATGGCCGGGGTCTGGCGCTCAGTCATGATCAGGTGATCCTGAAAGGCCGGGCTTCCCGCCAGCCGCGGCCTTGAAAAGTTCAAGGTTCGAGGTTCAAAGTTGATAAGAGGAGGATATCACGCCTTATGATCAAAAGTCCATCACGCGGCAGACATGCGGGTGGGGTAAAGGCGCCGGCGCGACTGAAAGGAAAGGTTGCCTGCCGGGTGCAGTCTAAGCCCCAATTACTCTCATTCCAGATGGTACTTGTCCCGGAGGCGCAGGGAGACCTCCCGGAGCCAGGCATAGGCCTGGGCCACGGTTTTCTCCCGGTCCGGGTTGATGAGGCAGCAGGTGGCGGGGCTCAGCAAACTCTGGGCCAGGAGTTGGTCCCGGTCAATGCCGACGGCCGTGATGGCCTCCCAAACGCTCTCCAGTTGGAGGATGAGATGGTCCTGGGACTCCTGGGTGAAGGCCTCGAAGCCGGTGGGGACCAGGCCCCAGGCCAGCACCCCGCCCCGCTCCAGAAACCGGCGGATAGCCTGGCCGTAGCATCGGAAGATCTCGGCGTTGGTGTAGATGTCCATGGAGAGGATGTCGAGATCCCGATTGAGGAGAAACTCCCAGTCGGGATTGCCGCACAGGTGGATGCCCCGGGGCCGCTCGATCTGGGCCAGGAACCGGTCCAGGTCTTCTTTGGCCTTTTGGTCCGGGTAGCCGGAAACGGAACTGAAGATGAACTGCAGCCCCGGTTCATCGATGAACATGAAGGCCCGGGGATGTTTGGCCCTGAGGCGGTTCAGTTGGGATTGGACCCGCCGGGCCATGAAGTCCATCAGGGTGGGCCGCACGTCATCATTGAAAATGACCGGCCGGTCGTTTTCATCCAGGATCTTTAAGCCGAAACTGATGGGGCCTTCCAACTGCCCCCGGATGGCGACATAGCCACTTAAATCCAGCTCCAAAAAGCGGTGATAGACCACGGAATATTGGGGGGAGATGTCAAAATAGTCCAGGTCGTCCCAATGCTCCAGGAGCTCGGGCAGGCCCTCCATAAATTTTTCCGTATCGAAGCGGATACGGTTTTCTTCCGGGAAGAGCAGGATGCCGGGGAAATGCTCCGCCGCCTGGACATACATGTCTTCATAATAGCTCATATGGGGCAGTTGAGGCCAGAAAGGGATGTCCAGGGAAAGGGCGAGTTCCAGGGCCGGCTCAGCGCTGCTCGTGGGGCAGGATGGCCATGGCGGTGGTATGGAGATTACCGGGGATCAATTGGGACATACAAACAATCTCATAAACGGGCTTATATGGTTAATTTTTTCGGGATCAATTGGGGCATCTTGAGGCTTTCCCCCCATCCGGGGAGCCGACATCCCGTGGTCCGGTTCAGGGAATTAGCCAGAGCAGTTTCCGTATTTCCCCTGGCGAGAATTAAGTATATTTACCGATATCATGAATAGGGGGAAAGAGTAAATCTGTCAAAGAAGATAATCCCCTCACAGGATAACCGAGAACTATGTTTCGATCCCAGGCATATCCGAGGCTCGCAGGTGGCCTCGCCTCTCTGGCGGCTGCAAGCTACCGGCACCGGCATGGGTGAAGTTACCTCATTGACTTATGAAATCTTGTTGGTGGAAGACCATCCCCTGGTCCGTCAAGGGATTAAAACCATCATCGCCGAGAAATCCGAACTGGCGGTCGTGGGGGAGTTTCAGGATGGGCTGGAACTCCTCAATTACTTGCACAACCGGCTCCCTCACCTGGTTATCCTGGATATCTCCCTGCCGCGTTTGGGGGGCATCGAAGCCACCCGGCTAATCAAGTTGAACCATCCCGAGATCAAGGTGCTGATCCTGACCCTGCACAGCCGCCGGGAATATGTGGATCAGGCCAGGCTGGCCGGGGCCGAGGGCTATCTCCTCAAAGACGAGGCGGAAAAAGAGCTCTTGTCGGCTATTGAGACCATCAGGCAGGGGGGCAGCTATCTCTCGCCCCTCCTGACGGGTTAGGCACAACCGGTCCCTTTCCCCGATCCCACCCGGAAGCCGTGGATTACGGCATTTCGTAAGGATCGAAATAAGGGGCAGTGTACCAATCACGCAGGGCCGGGTCGGTATCAGACAAGGCCCGGGGAATATCGCGGTTGTAGGCAGGAGCGGACGTCTCACTCCGGTAGGTCTCCCCGGCGATGCACCCGGTCAGGAACATTACCGGCACCAAGAGCAATAATCCTGATATTTCCCGCCATCGCTTCATCATGGGATTCTCCTCGCCCATCCGTCCAGGTCCTGCCTGATCCGGATCATAGTCCCTTCTCCTTCCCGGGCCACCGGCGCCGGTTCCGGGTGGGGAAACCTGCCCGCAGGCCCAGTGGGCCGGCTGCTAGGGCGCCCCCGGTGGCACTGCCAGAGTAAGCAGGAATGGCTCAAAGTAGCCGCCCGGGGAAAAGATGGACCGGGGTTGGCCCGCTCGGACCGGAGCCTGTCTTACCGGCCGACCGGACCTTTCCCCTGACCACCGCCGGGCCCCTGGCCCATACCGCGGCCCATGCCGCGCCACACCGGGAGCCCCTGGTCATCCCTCAGCTTCAGGGTGGTGCCATTCACCGTGACCTCCCGGGCGATCAGGGACGGCTGGTTGTTCAGGGTCACCTTGGAACCGGTGACTTCCACCGTGTCTCCAACCTTAACCGCCAACTTTTTCTCGTCCAGATACCAGCCGGGACCCAGGTGCACCATGAGGCTGCCCTGGGCGGTCTTGAGGGTGACGCCCCGGTACTGCATACTTCGGCCCCCGCCGCCTCCCATGCTGGGCAGGTCCTCGAGTTTTTCCACCTGGCCGGTGACCGTGGTGACGGTTTGGGGGTTGTATAACCGGGGACCCATGCCGGCCCCCTTGCCCATGCCACCGCCCATCCCCATCCCACCGGGGCCGGTCTGGGCCAGCGCCGGGTACGCCAGGGCCAGGCAAATAACCATTGCTACCAATACCTTGGTTTTTTTCACGAGGGTCTTACCTCCTTGTTGGCGGTCATGTTCCGGGTGCGGGCCCGAAAATGGCAATCCAGGAAGTTATCAGGGTCCTTTCCCGATCTTGCCGGCATCTCTCCACCCTGGCCAGCCCTGGCAGGTGATTGATCAGGTTCTGGCGGTGCGGCTGGTTCTTCGGATTGGCGGGAGTGGAATTCGCCGCAGCCCACGGCTCCGCCGGTTTTTTCACCTCAGCCCGGTTCCGCCCGCCATCAGGCCTCGAGTGGCCATCTGGCAGAAACTCCTCCACCCCCAGGGGCATCGGGCCGTTGAGGGGGCCCGGGACCCAGGCGCCGCTCTCGGTCCATCGCCTGCTTGGGCATCTCAGGACGAGGCGGGTTTGGCTCCCACAGGTTTGAGGGCGCCAACGGGACCCGGCCCGGCTCCCGGGCGGCGATCATTCTGTGCCGTCGTTCTGCCTGGGGCAGGTGCTATCGGGTTGAGGCCGGCAGCGCCTGGCCTGAATGCTTTGTCTATATGCTAGGCGTTTTTTTAGCCGGCGCAAGGGGGGCGGGAAAATTCGGGTCCGGGTGCAAAGCTCCCGGGAGGGAGCCTCATAGAGAGATCAGTTTAAATCTGACCGGGGAGGCGGGATTTACCATTCTGGGGGGGCGGAATGCAGCTATGGCCATCCATTCAACGACCTGTTTTTTATCTAACCTGCCTATACCATGTTGTTATCTGCCATTCCCGATTTTTACCGGTGAAATATAGCCTTGCTCAGTGGCATAGTTAATTAAATCAGACTGAGTTCTAAGATTTAATTTAGTTTTGATTGTTACCATGTAGTTTCTTACAGTATTGTAACTAAGTGACATTAACTCTGCAATATCTTTATACGATTTAGATTCGCATCTAAGTATTAATACTTTTAGTTGCATAGGGCTTAGTGGTTTTATAACAACTTTTCTGCTAAATTCATCGCGAATAATATCAGCCATTTTGCCAGAGATTATGTTGCAAAAATAACTTCCTCCATGACGAATTTTTTCAATAGCAGTTATAAGGTCAGAATAGGTATTTTCTTTGAGCATATATCCATCGGCGTTGGCTAAGATAGACTGGAGCAATAATCTTTTAGATTTTTCCATAGTTAAGATCAATATTTTGACTTTTGGATAAATCATCTTCGTCTGTTTAACTATTTCGATTTGCTGCAGATTGCTGACATCCATTATGACCAGATCCGGAGAGGATTCCTTGAGGAAATCTAGTAATTTTTGATCAGAAACAACTTGTCCAATTACTTCCAGGTCCGGGATTTCTTCTAGATTTTTCTTAAGAGATTGGAGAAATAACGTCTGATTGTCGGATAGAACAACGCGATAAGGTGGCATGATCAACACCTCGCAAAGGCTGTGATGTGCCGCCACGGTGGAATGAAGCCCACCTGCACCATCTTTGGTTTATCCTCCATGAAAGGCAGACTCATTATGGGAAACAACATTTGCAAAGGTACCCCCCCCTTTGGTGCCTCCGAGCTGAAGCCAGCGCTCACCTGGGGCTTGAGGGAGAAGAAAGTCGAAAGATTGGTAATTATCTGGCCTTTAATTATAACATATTTGTCTAGATAAATCCAATACTAGTTTAGCCAAGCGCCGGTAGAGTGGTGAGATATTGAGGCGATTGGTAATAGGTTACTGCCAAAGATCCCGGCGGGATGACCAGCCTTACTCCGGCAATCCTCCGATGAGCGCCGGTTAGCGAAAAGGTGGCTACTTCAGCGAACGGCCGAATTTATCATGGGGATTATTGAGGAGTTACATCTGCCGGCTTGTTGCCTGAGAATTTTACAAACCATCTTTTGGCGCCAAACCGGTTACTTTACGAGTTTGCGCTATAATTACGTAGTATCCTTAAGAGAATAGGTAAAGTGGTTGGATAAAAAATAGGTAATAGTACCTATTGACAGGGTTATTCAATCGGTTGACAATGCACAAAAGAAAATGTTTTTTCAATGGTTTAAAAACCGTAGTTCAAGTGACCGACCTAAGACCCGCTGCGAGGCGGGGGGCGACCCCGGATGTCAGTCAGTTTACGAGATAGCTGGTTGTCCGCAGAAGTTAAGCGGCATGGCTTTTTGGGGCTTTGTCTCGGTAGTTAGGGGATGAAGAGAAGTTTCTCCAAACCTCTTACCGGTGTGGGTAGCGAGCCGGTCTGGACTCTTTAACTACATAGTTATCGGGCCAGGGCCCTTAACACCCCGATGGGGAGGCTGACAACAGCCCGATTCTCGGCAGCAGGTAAGCAGGATCCGGGCGCCTGGCAAGGCAGTTGCGGTAAATGAGGTCTCATGAAACGCCATCTCATTCCTGGGTGGCTGGTAGGCCCTGGTTTTTGGGGACGGGACCGACCCTGGCGAGCCGCGTGGCCCGGTTTCGAGACCTGAAGCTGAGAATGACTCTGCCGGGGACGGTGGGGTTGGCGGAGGATGAGGCGGGGGCCTCGGCGTATCCTTTGGCGACCTTTCCAGGAGTGGCTCTGGCTGCAACCATGCTGGCCCCGGCGGCAGCTGCAGGCAGGAAGTTAGGAGACTATCAGTTAGTACGGAACTAAGAGCTAATCACTATTACGAGACCGGGAGGTAACCTTATGGACCGAAGAAAGTTTTTGAAGATCATGGGAGCCGCGGGAGTGATGGGCGCTTTGCCCTTGAAGTTCGGCCTCAGAGGGGCTGGCCTTAATCAAGCCTGGGCCGTGGCCAACAGTCCGGGCTTGACGAAATTCCACCCTGATTCGAGGCTTCCCACCCTGCCCATTCTGCCTCATAATTCTGGCGATCCGCTCATCCAGATGGCTTTCCCTATTGATGATCCATTTTTTAGTAAAACGAAATACTATCAAGTGGCCATAAGCGAGTTTACCCAACAGCTCCATCCCGAGCTTCCCAACCCTACCCACCTGTGGGGATATCGGGATGTTAACCAAGCCATTGGGACGCAGACCCATATCGGCGGCCTGATTGTCACCAACGAAAAGCAGCCGGTGCGCATCAGGTTTACCAACGAGCTGCCTGCAACCCACATCCTGCCGGTAGACCCCACGCTTCCCGGGGCCGACGCCGGCGCCGCCGAGAACCGGACCGCGGTGCATCTCCACGGCGGTCTCATTCCCTGGACCAGTGATGGCGGCCCCTTCGACTGGTGGGCCCCCGACGGCTCCTCCGGCGCCAGTTTCCTGAACGGCCCCGGCGGTTTCCTGGATCAACTCTACCCGGCCGGACAGAAGATGGTGGCCGGCCAGGCCGACTACCTGTATCCCAACCAACAGAGCTACCGGCTGATGTGGTACCACGACCATGCCCTGGGCATCACTCGCCTGAACGCCTATGCCGGGATAGCCACCGGTTACTATTTGAGAGATTCGGTGGTGGACCACCTGGAGAAGACAGGGATGATCCCCCCGCTTAGCCGGCTCATCCCCCTGGTCTTCCAGGACAAGACCTTCATTCCCTCCACGGGAAACCCCGACGCGGGTGGGCGGGGCGGGCCCGGCGATTTATGGTACCCCAGCCTTTACGACGGCCCGGATCCGAATACGGCTCCCATTCCCTCCTGTGTACCGGAATTCTTCGGCGACACCATGCTGGTCAATGGGGTCGTTTACCCCTTTGTCGAGGTGGAGCAGCGGAAATACCGGTTCATGGCCCTGAACGCCTGCAATGCCCGGTTCCTGAGGCTCAAGCTGGTCGCTGAAGACCCGAACAACCCTGGCGAACCCCTGGGCGGTTACGACACCCCCACGGTGGGGCCGGCCTTCGTCCAATACGCCACCGAAGGGGGCTTTTTGTCCGCGCCGGTGACCTTTACCGGCAATACGGATCTCGACACCCTGTTGTTGGCGCCGGCGGAGCGCGCTGAATGGACCGTCGATTTTTCCAACGTGTCTTCCGGGGTCAGTTTTCTCCTGTACAATGACGCCTCGGCGCCCTTCCCCTCGGGAGACCCGGGCAACGACTATTACCCCGGCAACCCGGACAACCTGATCCAGCCTGACCCGGGAAAAGGTCCCAACACCCGGACCATTATGAAGATCGTGGTAAAGGCGCGGGTTGGCGCGGCGGACCGTGAGAGGCCGTTGAGGCTGCCGGCCATCTCTAAATCCCTCCTGAACAAGGCCAAGAAGTTAACGCCGGTGGACCTGACCCTGAACGAGGGTTTTGATGGTTTCGGGCGCCTGATCCAGATGGTCGGCGGCAACACTGACCAGGGAGGGAATTTCTACGGTATTCCCTATCTGGCTTCGGCGGACCTGCCGGGTGCGGTCCAGATTGTCAAGGCCGGGGAGACCCAGGTCTGGCGCATTTTCAACCTCACCGGCGACACCCATCCCATGCACATCCACCTGGTCAACTGGCGGATTATTTCGCGCACGCAGTTTGCCCCCGATTTTTTCCCGACCATTCTCGATGGACCGCCCCAGCCGCCGGACCCGAATGAGCAAGGCTGGAAAGAGACGGTAAGGATGGCCCCCGGTGAATATATCACGGTGGTCGCCAAGTTCGATCTGCCCGATATGAAGGTCTACAGGCATAACCCAAATGGCAAACTCACCGGCGGCAAGCCGGTGGTTCAAATCCCCGAAAGCCCAAGGCTTAAGGCCATGGATATTTCCAACGCCAACGAGTATGTGTGGCACTGTCATATCCTGGAGCACGAAGAGCACGACATGATGCATGCTCTGGTGGTCGTCTAGGCAGCCCGGGACTCCTGGGCATAAATTGGTAAGCTCAATCAGGCCGGCTTTGGCGCTACGACGTCGGGGCCGGCCTCCCGCTGGTACAGAGCGGGTTTTTTGGGGGAGCGCCGAGCAGCATGCAACCAGACCCCTTGAAAGACGGCAATGGCAAGCCCCGTTTTAACTGGGCCCGTTATTACCGGGTCCTGATCCAGAAGCCGCTTTACCTCATCGTGTTCCTGGCGATCCTGGCAGCTTTTCTGGCGGGTTCGTGGGTTGGCTCCCGTCAAACCGGCCAGGCCGGACCGGCCAATGGTCGCCGCATCCTGCACTACGTTGACCCGATGAACCCGGCGCATACGTCGACCACGCCCGGTCTGGCTCCGTGCGGCATGAAGATGGAGCCGGTCTATGCCGACCAGGAGGCCCCGCCCGCCAACCTGCCCCCCGGGGCGGTTAAGGTAACTCCCCGGAAACAGCAACTCATCGGGGTACGGTTGGGAGTAGTGGAGAAAGCCCCTTTCACGTACACCCTGCGCGCCCCCGGCAGGGTAGTGGTCGATGACACGCGCATCTACCGGTTGAACGCTTTCGTGGACGGCTGGGTTCTGAAAGTTTTTAATAATTCCACCGGCAGCCTGGTCATGAAGGACGAGCCCCTGGCCTCCTTTTACAGCCGGGACTTTATCACCGCGGAGCAGGCTTATTTTTACGCCCTGGGCACCCTGGACCGCCTCAAAAGGGGCGACCAGTTAATTGCGAATCAAATTATCACCAACAGCGCTCAGATACGCGGCGCCGAGGAGAACCTGGAAAACCTCGGCATGAGCAAGTTGCAGATTAAGGAGTTGGGCCGGACCCGCAGGCTGACCCAGGATATTCTCATCAGCGCCCCGGTAACGAGTTTTATCCTGGCCCAGAACGTGTCCCAGGGACAGAAGTTCTCCCGGAATGACGATTTTTTCAAGCTGGCGGATTTGAGCCATGTCTGGATCCTGGCAGACCTGTATGATAATGAAGCCCAGTACGCTCTCCCCGGAGCTAAGGTCCGGGTAATTCCCCCCAAAGAGAACAAAACCCTTTGGGCCAGGGTCAGCGATATCCTGCCCCAGATCGACCCGGTCGCCCGGACGTATAAAGTGCGCCTGGATGCGGACAATCCCGAGTATATCCTCAGGCCCGACATGTTTGTGAACCTGGAGTTTCCGGTGACCCTGCCGGCGGCCGTGACGGTGCCGGCGGACGCGATCTTTGACACCGGGCTCAAGAAAACCGTGTGGGTGGATCGGGGCAACGGTTACTTCGAGCCCCGGGAAGTGACAATCGGATGGCGCTTCGGTGACCGGGTGGAGATCGTCAAGGGCCTCACCCCTGGGGAAAAGATTGTCATCTCGGGAAATTTTTTCATTGACTCTGAAAGCCGGATGAGGCTGGCGGCTGCCGGGATGTTCGGTGAAGTTACCAAGGACCCGGTCTGCGGGCTCAATGTGGATGAGAGTAAGGCCAAGGCCTCGGGTTTTCTGAGCAAGTTCAAGGATCAGACTTATTATTTCTGCTCCGAGGGCTGTAAGCAGCAGTTTGAAAAAATTCCCGACCGCTTCGCGAAGAAACCCGGCGGGGTATCAGAGACTGCCGGGGGCGCAGCTGTCGGCCCCGAGACCGCAGTGGCGGCCAAGAGCAAAGACCCGGTGTGCGGCCAGGAGGTGGACGAGGCCCAGGCTAAGGCCGAGGGTCTTACCAGCGATTATCACGGCAAAACCTATTATTTTTGTCGCTATGACTGCAATAAGCGGTTTGATAAAGATCCGGAGCGTTACGTGGCGAAGGCAACCGGTGCTTCGGGGGTGGAAGCCAAGCCGGCCACCGCCAGGGATCCCGTCAATGACCTCGAGGTGGACCTCGGCTATGCCACGACGCTGGGTTTGAAAAAGGAATATAAGGGGAAGACTTATTACTTCCGCTACTACTCCAGCCGGGACCAGTTCAACCAGGATCCGGAGAAGTTCATCAACAAGGTGGCGGCAGGACCGGCGGCGCCGCTTCCCGGCGAGAGTCCCCAAGCCGGCGCCGACCTGAAGCAACCCGGCCAGGGTAAGGAACTCCAGCCGGCAAAGGATGCGGAAACCGATAAGAAAGCTCTTCTGCCCGAAAACCGGGAGGGGATCCCGGTAACGGACAAAGACCCGGTTTGCGGCATGAAGCTGGGGGAGGAAACAGTTCGATACCTGCCCTATAAATCTGCATACCAGGGGAAGCTCTATTATTTTTGCTCGGATGGGTGCAAGCAGGAGTTTGAACGAAACCCCGGGCGCTACGCCGGCCAGTCCGCCCCCGGTCCTGGGCTGGCGGCAACTAACCCCGAACCAAGTCCCGCACCCGACAATGACCTGAGTAAACCCGGCGCTCAGCCCGCTCCGAGGCCGGTAAGTCCACGGATTCCCACCAAAGGGGCCGCGGCATGGGTTAAAGACCCGGTTTGCGGCAAAGTGATGCTGAAGAGTGCAACCCGCGGCTTGCCCTACAAGAGCGATTACGAGGGGAAGACCTACTATTTCTGTTCCCCACACTGCAAGAGGGAGTTTGACAAAGACCCCAAGCGCTATCCGGACAAAACCCCTGAAGGCGGCTTGATTTCACAGCAGCCGATGCCGTCTATCATACCCGGCAGAGACGGGAGGTTCAGGGGCCACAGGATGGTGACTCCAAAATCAGTGCCCCCCCCAGTCCTCCCCCAGGCCGGGGGTCAGCCGCATGATTAACCGCGTCATCGATTTTTCGGTGAACAACAAGGTCATCGTCTTTATCGTGGTGGCTGCGGCCTGTCTGCTGGGGTGGTGGTCCATGCAGCACCTGCCCCTGGACGCGGTGCCGGACCTCACCGACACCCAGGTGATCATCTATTCCCGGTGGGACCGCAGCCCGGACATCATGGAAGACCAGGTGACCTACCCCATCGTCACCGCCATGCTGGGGGCCCCCCAGGTCAAGGCCGTGCGGGGTTTCTCGGACTTCGGCTACTCCTACGTTTACGTCATTTTCGAAGACGGCACCGACATCTACTGGGCCCGGTCCCGGGCCCTGGAATACCTCTCCGGGGTCTTGCCCCTCCTGCCCGCCGGCGTCAGGACGGAGTTGGGGCCCGACGCCACCGGCCTGGGCTGGATCTTCCAGTACGCCCTGGTGGACACCACCGGCAAGCACAGCCTGGAGGAGTTGCGCTCCTACCAGGACTGGTACCTCAGGTATTACCTCAAGGGCGTCCCGGGGTGGCCGAGGTGGCGCCGGTGGGGGGCTTCGTCCGGCAGTACCAGGTGAATGTCGACCCCAACCGGCTCCAGGCCTACAATATCTCCATCAGCCGGGTGGCCAAGGCGGTGGCCGGCGGCAACAAGGAAGTGGGGGGGCGGCTGATCGAGTTCGGCGGCACCGAGTACATGGTGCGCGGCCGGGGCTACGCCCGTTCCCTGAAGGATTTCGGCGATATTGTCCTGACTGCCAGTCCCGACGGCACCCCGATTCGCGTCAAGGATATCGGCCAGGTAGTCATAGGGCCGGATTACCGCCGGGGCGTCACCGATCTGGATGGGACCGGGGAGGTGGTCTCCGGGATTGTGGTCATGCGCCAGGGCCAGAATGCCCTGGAGGTCATCGAGCGCGTCAAGGCCAAGATCAAGGAGATCGAACCGGGGCTCCCCAGCGGCGTCAAGATCGTGCCCATCTACGACCGGTCCGACCTGATCCAGCGGGCCATCGGCAACATGAAGTCCACCCTGGTGGAAGTGCTGATCACCGTGTCCCTGGTGATCCTGATCTTTCTGTGGCACTTTCCCAGCGCCATCATCCCGGTGATCACCATCCCGGTGGCGGTGCTGATTTCCTTCATTCCCTTCCGGATGATGGGGGTGACCGCGAACATCATGTCCCTGGGGGGCATCGTCATCGCGGTGGGGGCCTTGGTGGACGCGGCCATCGTGGTGGTGGAGCAGGTCCACAAGAAACTGGAGCACTGGCACCGAACCGGGCGCCTGGAAGATTACCAGGCGGTGGTGGTCAAGGCGGTCAAGGAGGTGGCGGGGCCCAGTTTTTTTGCCCTGCTGGTGATCGCGGTGGCGTTTCTGCCGGTGCTCAGCCTGGAGTCGGTGGAAGGCCGGATGTTCAAGCCCCTGGCCTACACCAAGAACCTCTCCATGCTGGTGGCCGCGGTGCTGGCCATCACCCTGGACCCGGCCCTGCGCCTGCTGTTCATCCACATGCAGAATTTCAATTTCCGGCCGCCCTGGCTCTGCCGGGTGACCAACGCCCTGCTGGTGGGCACCATTCACTCCGAGGAGAAGCACCCCATCAGCCGGCGCCTGATCCGGTTTTACGAACCGCTGGTCACCTGGTCCCTGCGGCGGAAATGGTGGGTGATCGGCGGGGCCGTCGTGGTGATGCTCCTGACGATCCCGGCGTATATGCACCTGGGCTCGGAATTTATGCCGCCTTTGGAGGAGGGCTCCATCCTCTACATGCCCTCCACCATGCCGGGGATTTCCATCGGGGAAGCCCAAAAACTGCTCCAGGTCACGGACCGCATCATCAAGGGCTTTCCCGAGGTGGACCGGGTCCTGGGCAAGGCGGGCCGGGCCGAGACCTCCACCGACCCGGCGCCGTTGTCCATGCTGGAAACGGTGATCACCCTGAAGCCCAAATCCCAATGGCGGCCGGGGATGACCCAGGAAAAACTCATCGCCGAGATGAACGAGGCCCTGACCCTGCCGGGCCTGGCCAACGGCTGGACCATGCCCATCAAGGGCCGCATCGAGATGTTGAGCACCGGTTTGCGCACCCCCCTGGGGATCAAGATCTCCGGGGACAATGTCAACACCATCGAAACCATCGGGTCGCAGATTGAATCGGTGTTGCCGAAAGTCAAGGGGACCCGGAACGTCTTCGCCGAGCGCACCGGCACCGGCTATTTTCTCGATTTCGATTGGCGCCGGGAGGAACTGGCCCGGTACGGCCTGAGCATCGACGACGTGCAGGACGTGGTGGCCAATGCCATCGGCGGGGAAAACGTCACCACCACCGTGGAAGGGCGGGAACGGTACACGGTGAATGTGCGCTACCAGCGGGATTTCCGGTCCGATTTCAGCGCCCTGGCGCGCATCCTGGTGCCGGCCGCGGACGGCAAGCGGCAGATCCCCCTGGGGCAGCTGGCCAGCATCAAGACGGTGAGCGGGCCGGCCATGATCCGCAATGAAGACGGGTTGCTGACGGGCTACGTCTATATCGATATCGCCGGGCGGGACCCTAACGGCTATGTGGAGGAAGCGGCCCGCCTGATCAAAGACAAGGTGAAACTGCCGCCGGGTTACGCCATCTCCTGGAGCGGCCAGTACGAGGCGGCCCAGCGGGTGAAGCAGCGCCTGCTGCTGGTGGTGCCCCTGACCCTGTTCCTCATCTTCCTGCTCCTGTATATGAACACGCGGTCCATCCCCAAGACGATGCTGATCATCCTGGCGGTGCCGTTTTCGGCGGTGGGGGCCATTTGGTTCCTCTATCTGCTGGGTTATAATATGAGCATCGCGGTCTGGGTGGGCCTGATCGCCCTTTTGGGGGTGGATGCGGAGACGGGCATCTTCATGCTTCTCTATCTTGACCTGGCGTACGCCCAGGCCAAAGAGGAAGGGCGGCTCCACACCCTCCCGCAGCTGCACCAGGCCATCGTCAACGGGGCGGCCAAGCGGATCCGGCCCAAGTTCATGACCGCGGCCACCCTGCTGTTGGGCCTCATCCCCATCATGTGGTCCACCGGGGCCGGGGCCGACGTCATGAAACGCATCGCCGCCCCCATGGTCGGCGGCATCTTCACCTCTTTTCTCATGGAGTTGATGGTCTATCCGGCAATCTACGAGATCTGGAAATGGCACGCCGAGGTGAAAAAAGCATCGTCAGGTTATGCCTCGGTCGAACAGACTACCACCGAGCTTTTACACTCTTAGGTAACGTTTAATAACTTTCTATGGAGAAAAAAATGAACAACAAAAAGATGCTTGGCGCGATCGTTGTAGGCCTTCTGGCTGGTCTTATGACTGTTAATACCGGTTTTTCGCAAACTAAAGCAGAACAACCTGCAGTGACAGTTCAACGTAAGGTAACCAAGGTTAGCATGAAAGCCAAGATAGTCCACGATAGCGTCTCGAAAGGTTATAAAGTGATCAGGAACAGACCCCATGAAGAATATAAGGTCCTCAATGTTAAGGAGGACATCTTAAAGCCATTTGCGGATAAAGGCGAGTTGGTCGCCATAGAAGGAAACCTGCCGCGCGGGGCATATTTCCTGGTGATTGAAAAAATTAACGGCCAAGATTATCCGCAATAAGATCAACAGGGAAAGAAAACTAAATCGGTCTTAGAGTCCCGTTTTCGGGGCGCAGCGCAAGGCCATCGCAACCCTGGAACAATGTCCCAGGGAAAATTCTCACCTAAACTAAAGCAAAGGGTTAAGCCGATTGGCCTAACCCTTTGCTTTTGTTGGTGGGGAAGAAGAGACTCGAACTCGCGACCTCTGGCGTGGCAGGCCAGAGGCGGTTGCCCAGATGGGGCACCGTCGGAAAATTTCATCCGGCCGATATGGCGGTAAAACCCTGCCGGGCGTGCTGACCCTCGTCAGTGCTTCGCCACTGCTTTAATCGTTCCGGCAATCTCCTGACTGAGCTTGGCCACCGCCCGGCTTTGGGCCGCCACCAGGGCGGCATAATCGGCGCCCTGTCACCGGCTCGCGAATACTGGACCGACTCATTTTGAGCAGCTTTTTTTCCGGACCCTTGAAGATGCTCCAGCGCGCCTCCAGATAGGCGGCGTCGCCCAACCGGCCATCGCAACGAACGACTTCCAGGGCGACCTGGTAGTCGATGGGCACGGACAGGCGCCAGGGATAGAGATAAATCCGTTCGGTCGGCAGCAGAAAACCGATATCGTCGGCCAGGACATTGATGAAGTTATCCTTGAAGGAGCCCGGCCCAGCGGTCGAACTCGGCTTTGACCAGCTGGTTGTCGCTCGTGCGGGTCACCAGGTCAGACTGGTCGAGGTAATCGGCCATCGTGACGGGGCCGATGCCGATAACTGCGTTTTGCGCCGGGCTCTCCCGCTTTGAGGTCACCTGGTCTTCCTGCATCGGGGTCAAGGTGTAAAATCGCGGGTTTTGACTCCTCGTGCAGCCGCCGAGAAGATGGCCACGATGGCCAGGATGACCGGTAAGCAGCGTGAAAATAGCGTCATTCTCATGTTATTTCCCTCCCGGCTTAGGCTTTGCCTTGCCGCGAATCAGGACCTCGGGATGCTGTTCCAAATAATCGGCCAACTGCCGAATTGACCGGCTCATGGCAGAAATCTCCTTCAGCGTGTTCTCCAAATCCACCATCAGCGGTGAGTCTTCGGAGAGAAAACCCCTGGCCTTGGCCAGGGTTTTATCCAAACCGGTCGCCACCCCTCCCACCTGGCTGTCAAGATTATTGGCCAGCTTGCCGATATCTTTGACGGTTTTCTTCAGTGTCCTTAGCCAGCGGATCCACCTGCCGATCCACCTTGTTGACGAGCTTGCGGGCGTCCTGCAAGAGTCTCTTTCAGGCCCGGATGCTGGCAGCCAGGTCCGGGTTGTTGACGAGCTTATCGATACCGTCCAGGGCCGATTCCAAATGCTCTTCCAGCTCCTTGAGATCCAGCTTCTCCAGGGCATCGGCAAGCTTTGCGGCGGTGGACGGGCAGGTGGGAATCACGATATAGTCCTTATAGATTTTGTCGACTTTGGCTGGAGCATAGCAGACGGCTGAGTCGGGATAAAAACCAATCTCGATCACTAACTGCCCGGTAATAAAACTCTGCATGCCCAGTACGGCCCGCAGGCCCCTTTCGATGAGCTTGGGTATATGTTTTCTTGGGATCTCGGGGCAGATCCCGGTCCTCTCCTCCCACCTTGAATTTCTCCGGCTCGTATTCGATGATAACGGGGATTTGCGGCTGTCAGCTCCTAGTGGGGTCGACCATGAGAATAATGCTTTTCACCGACCCGATCTGCACGCCCTGGAACAGCACCGGCGCGCCCACATTCAACCCCTTGACGGATCCATCGAAGTACATCACGCATTTCACGGTTTTCTTGAAGAATTTGCCCGAACCGAATACCACCAGGCTGGCGGCCATAATGGACCACCGCGACGACCACGAAACCGCCGATCATCATTCTGTTTGCTTGCTTAGCCATCTGTGCCCATCCTGTCGGTTAAGATTTCTCGCCGCGGGTTAAAAACAGGCGCAAATTGGGGTCCCGGGTCTCGGCCAAAAGCTGGTTCGGGTTGCCCGTGGCCGTCATGGTTCGCTTGGATACATCCAGAAAAACGGAATTGCTGCCAATCGCAAAGATGCTGGCCAACTCATGGGTCACTACCACCATGGTGGTGCCCAGGCTCTCACGCAGTTCCAGGATCAGGTCATCCAGACGGCGGGCGCTCACCGGATCCAGCCCGGCGGAAGGCTCATCGAAAAACAGGACTTCCGGATCGAGGGCCATGGCCCGGGCGATACCGGCCCGTTTCTGCATGCCGCCGCTGATCTCGGAGGGATAAAACTCTCCGAATCCGGCCATCCCCACCAGCGCCAGTTTCAGTTCCACCACCTCGCGAATCTGGCCCGGGTTTAAATCCGTATAAAGTCTCCAGCGGCAGGGAGATATTCTCGGCCAGGGTCATGGAGCTCCAGAGCGCCCCGCTCTGGTACATCACCCCGGCCCGGCGAATGATCCGGTCCCGGGTCTGGGGATCGGCTCCCCAGAAATCGACCTCTCCATAAAAGACCTTACCCTTGGCCGGGGCCTTCAAACCGATTAAAATGGTCATCATGGTGCTTTTGCCGCAGCCGCTGCCGCCCATGATGATGAAGATGTCCCCCCGGTTTATGGTAAAGGTCAGGTCCCGCATGAGGACAAAGTCGCCATAAGCCATGGTGAGATCGCTGCACCGTGATGTGGGCTTCTTGTTTCAGTCATGTTCACTTTATCCTGACGAGCTGTATCGGTGGCACTTCCGCTCAGCGGTAACCTCATATCCCCAGAAAGTTGCACAAAACGGTGATCACCGCGGTGGAGAGGATGATCCCGACAATGGCAGTGACCACCGCGGACGTGGCCGCATCACCCACCGCCGAGGCACTGCGGCCGCACTGCATGCCCCGCATGCAGCCGGCCAGGGCCACGATGACGCCGAACACGCAGCCGGAAAACAGGCCGATGCCCAGATTCCAGAGACCGACCGCGGCCGCCGTCTCGTTATAGTATTGGATGAAGCTGATATTGAGCATCCCCACCCCCACCACCATACCCCCCAGTATGCCCATGACATTGGCGTAAAGGCACAGCAGGGGCATCATCAGCGCCAGGGCCAACATGCGCGGCAACACCAGAAACTCCATGGGCGATATGCCCAGGGTTTTCAGGGCATCGATCTCCTGGTTTACCTGCATGGTCCCCAACTGGGCGGCAAAGGCTCCCCCCGTGCGGCCGGCCATGACGATGCCGGTCATAATTGCCGCCATCAGGCGCACCATGGCAATGCCCACCAGATCGGCCACATAAATCTGGGCCCCGAACAGTTTCAACTGGATGGCGCCGATAAACGCCAGGATCAACCCCACTAAAAAACAGATGAGGGAGACGATCGGCAAGGCCTGGGCACTGCACGGCCTGCATGATCAAGCCCAGATCGGAGCGGCGGTACTGGGCCTTGCCGCGCAGCAGCCTCTGAACGGCGATGACCGCATCGCCGATGAACTCCAGCATTTCACCGGCAGATCGGAAGAAACTGGACGGTTTGGTCGCCCAAATGAGGTGAGAAACGACACCCGCCCCTCCGCCTGGCGGGCATCTTTCTTTTCCGGTACCGCCGAGGCCAATTCCAACAGTCTCTTCGCCCCTTGGGGCAGTCCGTCGCTGTTCAGGCTGATTTTTTGCCGGGAGCAGAAGTTGCCCAGATTCATCAGGAAGGTCAACAGGCCGGTGTCCCAGATAGGCCAGCTCCCGGGTCTCGAAGACCAGGTTGCGAACCCCCGGCCTGTCTTGGAGCCTTTGCTGAACCTGTATCGGCCCCCGGCAGTTCCCCGCCCAGCTTCCAGTGCCCGGAAAGAATCACCTTCAGCGTGTCTGCTGAAGGCTGCTCCATGCTCATTTCACCACGGGCCGTCATTCGGTTTTCTCCATTCCCGCCTCAGGCGCGGTCAGCCCCGGAGGCTATCTCGTCATCCAGGTATTGTCGGGCTTCCTGTGCCAGTTCTCGCCGAAGCTTGGCGCAAAACCTGCCCTTGGCCGGACCTTCCCCTGAGGTTGACTCCTGCCGGCGTTCAAGGTGGTCAGACAATCTCGATAAGCAGCGCCAGGGGGTCGGCGGCAGGGCTTTTTTAAAAGAGTCCCCGCGAGGCTTCCCGCTCCTCAGCAAATCGCTCCGGGACCAGGGAATGGCCAGCGCACTCAGCTGTTGTCCGCAACCTTTCAGGGGGCATTTTCTAGGCTCCATGGAGGCTGATGATTGGGAGCTATTCATATCCCCCCAGAGGAATTCTTGAATTATATATTTAAATAATAATTGTTGAAGGTAGTTTACGGTAACATACCGTAAGATGGAATAAGGACACCATATAATTTTGTCAAATCTATCGGGAAATTATCTCGGTTGTACCTAACGAAGTGCCCATGCCTGCAAAGGGAAACGGTAACCCCCGGTCTGGGACTGGCAATCATCTTCAGGTTTCTGGGTTGGTTTGGGGACTGGGAGCATGGGCTGGCCATCCTCAGCAAAGGCATCGAACTGAACCCCGCTACCCGGGCTGGTTTCACCTGACCCCGTCTCGACTTCTGCCACCAAGCGGGCATGGGGAAGCCTATCGGGAGGCCAAAGAGTTCCAGGTCCCCCAACTCTTCTGGGACCCGCTCCTGGAGGCCACGGCCCTGGGTCACCTGGGGAAAGGGTGGGAGGCCGGCATAGCGCCAGCGGAGTTGCGCCGCTGGCAGCAGGATTTTCTCGTCATGGGCCCCGTTCCGGTTAGTTGCCAGGAGAAATTCAACCCCCTGGTACCAGCGCTTCTCGACCCCTGGCGCAAAGCTGGTCTTCATATTTGATCAAGAGCCGACAACCGCCCAACCAAAAACTCCGTACCAGAGGCCTTCTCGAATCCGGTCATCTTCGTTTAACGTGCCACTGGCGAACCCGCGGGCCTCGGTTGACGCCGATTACCTTAGTAAGTCCCACCAGGCTTTCCTAACGCGGTGCGGGGATTATGCTGGGGAAAAAAGAAGGGTTAGGCTTGGTAGCCTAACCCTTTAATTTCGTTGGCGGGGACGACGAGACTCGAACTCGCGACCTCCGGCGTGACAGGCCGGCGTTCTAACCAACTGAACTACGCCCCCGGGTGATGAGTTCAAAGTTCACGGTTCAAGGTTTAAAGTTTGAGAGTTCAAAAGTTAAGGGCAGAAACCTTGAACCGTGAACCTTGAACCAAATTCTGGTAGGCGGAACAGGGTTCGAACCTGTGACCCCCGGCTTGTAAGGCCGATGCTCTCCCAGCTGAGCTACCCGCCCGCCCCCGTAATATTCGCTTATGGAGGCCCCTCTGTCAAGGGGTTTATGAACCCCCAGGCCTAAGGGGGGGCCTTATCCCGTTTGTCCCGAACTATTTTACCCGATTGGCTGGGAAACGTTCTCCCTGGGGGCCGGGCGCACCCCTATAATCAAAATGCCCAACGGACGGGGAGCCGGCGAGTTCACCCGGTTCCCCGTTGCCGGGTCAATTCTTAATGCGCCTGGATTTCGGCGGCGGCTGGCTCGGACGGCACAAAAACGGTTTCCGGGGCCACCGGCGGTTGCACCTCTTTAAACAGGCTGTCCGGATCGTCCAACACCAGGGCGGTTTTCAGGACCTCGTCCATGTGGTCCACGGGCATCAGTTCCACCGCCTTAAGAATCCGGGCCGGGATCTCTTTGATATCCTTTTCGTTGTCCCGGGGGATGAGCACGGTCTTGATCTGGTGGCGGTGGGCCGCCATGATCTTTTCCTTGAGGCCGCCGATGGGCAGGACCCGCCCCCGGAGGGTGATCTCCCCGGTCATGGCCACGTCGCGATGGACCGGAATCTTCAGCAAGGCGGAGACGATGCAGGTGGCGATGGTAATCCCGGCGGACGGGCCATCCTTGGGAATGGCGCCCTCGGGCACGTGGACGTGGATGTCGATGTTGCGGTAAAACTGCGACGGCAGCCCCAGGCTTTCGGCCTTGGAACGCACGTAGCTCAAAGCCGCCTGGGCCGACTCCTGCATGACTTCACCCAGTTTGCCGGTGATCAGGAGCTTGCCCCGGCCGGGCAGGACCACCACCTCGGTATGGAGGAGTTCGCCCCCGAATTCGGTCCAGGCCAGCCCGGTGGTGAGACCCACTTCGTCGGCCTCTTCGGTGCGGCCGAAGCGGAACTTGGGGACCCCCAGGTACTTGGGCACCAACTGGCTGGTGACCTTGACCTGATGGTCATTGCCCTTGGCCGCCACTTCCCGGGCCACCTTCCGGCAGATGGAGGCGATCTCCCGCTCCAGGTTGCGCACCCCGGCCTCCCGGGTGTACTGCCGGATGATGGTGAAAATGGCGTTTTCGGAGAACTGGATGTTCTCCTTGGTCAGGCCATTGGCGAGGCACTGCTTGGGGATCAAAAACTGTTCGGCGATCAGGAGCTTTTCCACCTCGGTATAGCCGGCCAGCCGGATGATCTCCATCCGGTCCTGGAGCGGCGGCGGGATGGAGAAGAGATTGTTGGCCGTGGTGATAAACATCACTTCGGACAGGTCATAGTCCACGTCCAGGTAATGGTCGTTAAAGGCGAAGTTCTGTTCGGGGTCCAGGACCTCCAGGAGCGCCGCGGAGGGGTCGCCCCGGAAATCGGTGCTCATCTTGTCCACTTCATCCAGGCAGAAGACCGGATTGTTGGTCTTGGCCTTTTTGAGGGACTGGATGATCTTGCCGGGCAGCGCACCGATATAGGTGCGCCGGTGGCCGCGAATCTCGGCTTCGTCCCGGACGCCTCCCAGTGACAGGCGCACGAAGTTCCGTCCCATGGCCCGGGCCACCGACTTGGCCAGGGAGGTTTTGCCCACGCCCGGCGGTCCCACCAGGCAGAGGATGGGGCCCTTCATCTTCTTCACCAGGCTTTGGACCGCCAGGTGTTCCAGGATGCGCTCCTTGGGCTTCTCCAGGCCGTAGTGGTCTTCTTCGAGGATGCGTTCGGCCTCTTCCAGGTTGTGCTTATCCTTGGTCTTCTCGTGCCAGGGCAGGGACAGAATCCAGTCGATGTAGTTCCGGGAAACCGTGGCCTCGGCCGACATGGGGCTCATGAGCTTCAGTTTTTTCAGCTCGTGCTTCACCTTGGCGGTGGCCTCGGTGCTCATCTTCTTCCGGCGGATGCGACGCTCCAGCTCCTGGATCTCGCCCTTGAGATCCTCTTTTTCCCCCATCTCCTTCTGGATGGCCCGCATCTGCTCGTTGAGATAGTATTCCCGCTGGGTCTTTTCCATCTGCTTCTTGACCCGGTTCTTGATGCGGGATTCGATCTGGAGGATTTCATTTTCCCGGTTCACCATAGCCCACCACCTGTTCCAGGCGGCGGGACGCATCCAGGGTTTCCAGGAGGCCCTGCTTTTCATCCGCCTTGATGGCCAGATGGCCGGCGATGGTGTCGGCCAGGCGCCCCGGGTCATCCACCCCCACCAGGCTCTGCAAGGCTTCCTGGGGAACCTTTTTGTTCAGCTTGGCATAAGTCTCGAACCCGCCGATGGCGGTGCGGCGCAGGGCCTCGGTCTCGGGAGTGATCTCCCAGGATTCGAGAAGTTCCTCGGCCTCCACCTGGAAAAACTGGGAAATGGGCAGAAACTGGCGGACGATGGCCCGGCCCTTGCCTTCCACCAGGACCTTGACGGTACCGTCGGGCAGGCGCAAGAGCTGCAGGATGGCCGCCAGGGTGCCCAACCGGTGAATCTCGCCCTCCCGGGGTTCGTCCTTGCGCGGGTCCTTCTGGGTGCACAGCAGGATATATTTTTCCTGGCCCATGGCATATTCCAGGGCATGGATGGAGCGTTCCCGGCCGATAAACAGCGGCACCACCATGTGGGGGAAGATGACGATATCCCGCAGGGGCAGCATGGGCACGGTGAGCAGATTGCGCTTGTCATTCTCTCCGGCGCCGCGGTTCTTGGGTAATCGAAAGATCATTGTTGCACCGCCATGCCGGGCTTATCCCAGGACAACTCCTTCCGCCGTCCCGTAAGTGAAAATCGGCGCGCGCATGTTTGATGATGAAATCTTCGTTGATCAGGCACTCCTGCACGTCCTTGAGGGACGGCAGTTCATACATCAGGTCCAGCATGGCCCGCTCCAGGATGGCTCTCAGCCCCCGGGCCCCGGATTTGCGCTTCAGGGCCTCTTTGGCCACCGCCTCCAGGGCGCCGTCGGTGAACTTCAGGGCGACCCGGTCCAGTTCCAGGAGTTTCTGGTACTGCTTCACCAGGGCGTTTTTGGGTTCCTTGAGGATACGCACCAGGGCGTCTTCATTCAGCTCATCCAGGGTGGCCAGCACCGGCAGGCGACCCACGAACTCGGGGATGAGCCCGAACTTCAGCAGATCCTGAGGCTGCACCTGGACCAGGATCTCTCCCAGGGGCCGCTGGTTCCGGCTCTGGATGTCGGCCCCGAAGCCCATGGACTTGCGGCCGATGCGGGCCCCGATGATGTCCTCCAGGCCGTTGAAGGCCCCGCCGCAGATGAACAGGATGTTGGTGGTGTCCACCTTGATGAACTCCTGCTGCGGGATGCTTGCGGCCGCCCTTGGGAGGCACCGACGCCATGGTGCCTTCGATGATCTTGAGCAGGGCCTGCTGCACCCCTTCCCCGGAGACGTCCCGGGTAATGGAGGGGCTGTCGGTCTTGCGGGCGATCTTGTCGACTTCGTCGATATAGACGATGCCCCGGGAGGCCTTCTCCACATCGTAGTCCGCAGACTGGAGCAGGTTGAGGATGATGTTCTCCACATCCTCGCCCACGTAGCCGGCCTCCGTCAGGGTGGTGGCGTCGGCGATGGTGAAGGGCACGTTCAGGATCCGGGCCAGGGTCTGGGCCAGCAGGGTCTTACCGGAGCCGGTGGGGCCGACCAGCAGGATGTTGCTCTTCTGGAGCTCCACCCCGTCCAGGTCCACCCCGGCGTTGATGCGCTTATAGTGATTATAGACCGCCACGGACAGGATCTTTTTGGCCCGTTCCTGGCCGATGACGTACTCGTCGATCTGCTTCTTGATGGCCGCCGGCTCGGGAATCGATAACCGGGCAGTGTTTGGCCTCGTCCTTCTCGTACTCCTCGGCGATGATGTCGTTGCACAGTTCGATGCACTCATCGCAGATGTAAACGCCGGGGCCGGCGATGAGTTTCTTCACCTCGCCCTGGCTTTTGCCGCAAAAAGAACACAACAGATCGGCACTCTTGTCGGTACCGCGTTTACTCATATGCCTTTTCCTCCCCAAACCCCGAAAAGTAACTGGTTCCAGGGCTTGGCTGTTTGCTTTGTCGCCGCCGTCACGGCTTGCCTGTTACATCGGCAGCCGGCGGCTTTTTCTTCAGTCTCTATCAGGCGCCTACTCCTGATGCTGGGCCGGAAACAGGATCCCCGGCTTCCCGATGGGTGATCACTGCGTCAATCAGGCCATATTCCTTGGCCTGCTCGCCGGACATGTAAAAATCCCGCTCCGTATCCTGATTGATGCGTTCAATGGATTGGCCCGTATGGCTGGCCATGATCTCGTTCAAATCTTCCCGCAGGCGCAAAATCTCCCGGGCCTGGATTTCCACGTCGGTGGCCTGGCCCTGAAAGCCGCCCAGGGGCTGGTGGATCAAGATGCGGGCGTGGGGCAGGGCAAACCTCTTGCCCTTGGCGCCCGCGGTCAACAGCAGCGCCGCCATGGACGCCCCCTGGCCCATGCACAGGGTGGCCACCGGGCTTTTGATGTACTGCATGGTGTCATATATGGCCATCCCGGCGGTCACCAGGCCGCCGGGAGAATTTATATAAAAGTTGATCTCCTTGTCCGGATCCTCGGCCTCCAAAAACAGCAATTGGGCGATCACCAGGTTGGCCACATCATCGTTGATAGCCGTCCCCAAAAAGATGATCCGGTCTCTAAGCAGACGGGAATAGATATCGTAAGCCCGCTCCCCCCGGCTGCTCTGCTCCACCACGATGGGAATTAACTGCATTCTACTCCTTTTCATGTTCTCCGCCTCTGCGCCCCCCTCGGCGGGGACCGGGTCGGTGACTGCGCTGATTTCGGCTTTGTCCAGCAACATTTTCATGGTCTTGTCATCTAAGCAACTCCGCCGGAGGGTTCCCTGCAGCTCGTGTTCCTCATAAAACTTCCTGATCTCAGCGACCTCCCGGCCGCTGTTGCACGGCGATCCGGGCCAAGGCCGCATCCACTTCGGCTTCGTCCACCGCCAGGCTTCTCCTGGTCGGCGATGCGCGACAGCACCAACTTGACCCGCACCCGGCGCTCGGCCATGGGCTTCAGGACCTCCAGCATCTTGGCCGTGTCCATTGCGTCCGGGTCTAATGCCGTGCTGGCTGAAGCGCTCCATTTGGTCCCGCAGCATGTTCTCTTGTTCCTGGACGACCAGGGAGGGCGGCACCTCAAATTCATGGCTGGCCAGCAACTGGTCCGCTACCTGGTTTTCCAGGTAGGCCTGACGCTCCCTTTCCTTTACCTTAATGATATCCTCTCGCACGGCCGCTGCGCAAGTCAGCCAGGGTCTGAAAGTTGCCGCCCAGGTTCTGGGCGAAGGTGTCGTCCAGTTCGGCCACCATCTTCTCTTTCACTTCCTGAATCTTCACCGGAATTCGATCACCTTGCCGGCAATGAGGGGATTGGCGAAATCGTTGGGCAGGTCCACCGCGAAGCGGGCTTCCGCCCCGGCCTTGAGGCCCAGGAGGTTGCGTTTCGAACTCGGCGTTGAATTTGCCGCTCCCCACCTCCATGTAGGTGCCTTCGGCCTTGGCGCCCTCCGCCGGCTCCCCGGCGAAATAGCCCTGGTAGTCCAGGACCACGAAGTCGCCTTCCTGGATGCCCCGTTCTTCCGCCGGGGGTTTCAAGAGGGCGTTGTGCTGGCGGATCTCCTCCAGGCGGCTCGTCCACCTCGGCGTCAGTCGACCTCCACTTCCGGCGCCTCCAACTTCAGGACCAGGTAGTCCTCGGCGGTGAACTCCGGGGCCACCTCGATCTCGACGCTGTAGCGGTAATCCTGCCCCGCCACCACTGGCGGCAGCGGCCTCCGGCCAGCTCAGGTTGATGGCTTCCAGGTCCTTATCCTTCAAGGCCTCGCCCAGGGAACTGGCGCACCAGGGTATCGGACACCTCATGGTCGATCTCTTTGTGGTAATACATCTCCAGGACCGACCGCGGCACCTTGCCCGGCCGGAAGCCTTTGACCTTGGCCTTCTTCCCCAATTCCCGGTAGGCCCGGTCCACTTCCTGGGTCACCTCGGTGGAGGGCACCTCGATCTTTAATTTCCGTTTGACTTCGCTGAGATTCTCCATCTCCACCTTCAATGCGCTTTCAGTCATCTTCTTGGCTCACAATCTATAAGTAATTTAATTTTTTATGAGTCTTCAGGAGGGCACACCCCCAGCCTGACGCTCCCCCGTACCGGTGTGCGAGAGGGGGGACTCGAACCCCCACGGTTATCCCGCTGGAACCTAAATCCAGTGCGTCTGCCAAATTCCGCCACTCTCGCAACGTGGACGATTCATCTAATAAATTTATTAACTTTCGCTGCTTAAGTCAACTGTCTCGGGCCCAGTTTCGGCTCCCACCGTTGTTTCTTGCCCGGAATCATGGTATCAATTAACCATTCCGGTTCGCTGCCCCCCGGTTGAGTGGCCAGGGCAAAACCGGGTCGGGGCGCGTCTAAAACCCGTTCCGACGGAGACGGGGAGCCCCCAACAGGGTGCTTTCTCTGTACCACAAGGGGGGCGCCTCAGGCGCCCCTGACCGGGGAAGATCAACACCCCATAAAATTCAGCAAATTCTTGGTACCGGCCGCGTGACGCTTAATCTTATTAGTATATCTTTTTTAGCAGTTTCCCAAAACTACCAACCTCGGCGGCGCCGGTGGCTCGCATGACGCTATTTTTCACATTTTTCCCAAATGGAGGATGAACCGAATATGGAAGTCCAGGACAAAGACGAACTGAAACAACTGCGGGACCGCCTGGCCGTCACCCCCAAACATGGTGTGGGACCAGGTGGATCAGGCCGAACGAGCCGCCATCTTCGCCTACGGCGACCACTACAAGACTTTTTTGGACCGGGCCAAGACCGAGCGGGAGGCGGTGACCGAGATCGAACGCCAGGCCAAGGCCCTGGGCTTTGTGGACCTGGCCGGCACGGAGACCGGCCCCCGGGGCTTTTATAATTATAGGGGCAAGAACATCGTGCTGGTGGTCCAGGGCCGGCGGCCCCTCACGCGAGGGCCTGCGCATCTGGTGGCCTCCCATATCGACTCGCCCCGCCTGGACCTGAAGCAATACCCCCTCTATGAAGACACGGACCTGGCCTTCTTGAAGACCCACTACTACGGCGGCATCAAGAAATACCAGTGGCTGGCCCGGCCCCTGGCCATCCACGGGGTGGTCCTCAAGGCCGACGGCAGCCGCGTGCAGCTCACCATCGGCGAAGACCCGGCTGACCCGGTCTTTACCGTGCTGGACCTGCTGCCGCACCTGGCCCGCAAGATCCAGATGGATAAAAAGGTGTCCGAGGCCTTCGAAGGCGAAAAGCTCAATGTCCTGGCGGGGTCCCTGCCCCTGGGGGACGCCGAGACCAAGGAGCGGGTCAAGCTCCACCTCCTGAAATACCTGGACGACCAGTACGGCATCGAGGAGGAGGACCTGATCAGCGCCGAACTGGAAGTGGTGCCGGCCGGGCCCGCCCGGGACCTGGGCTGGGACCGCAGCCTGGTGGGCGGCTATGGCCAGGATGACCGGTCCTGCGCCTACGCCTCCCTGGCCGCCATCCTGGACGTCCAGGAGCCGGAGCACACCTGCCTGGCCCTGTTCTACGACAAAGAGGAAATCGGCAGCGAAGGCAATACCGGGCGCCCAAAACTTGCCTCCTGCACGAGATTGTGGAAACCCTCCTGGAACGCCAGGGCGAGAGCTCCCCAGGCCTGCCGCCGGGTGCTCATGGCCAGCAAGGCCCTGTCCGCCGATGTCACCGGGGGCCTGGACCCGGATTTTCCCGAAGTCCATGAGAAGCGCAACGCCGCCCGCCTGGGGTACGGCGTCTGCTTTCACAAGTATGGCGGCAGCGGCGGCAAGTATTCCACCAGCGACGCCAATGCCGAATACGTGGCCTGGATCCGGAAGATCTTCCAGGAACACGGGGTCGTCTGGCAGGCGGGGGAGTTGGGCAAGGTGGACGAAGGCGGCGGCGGCACCATCGCCAAGTACCTGGCGGTGTACGGCATGGAGATCATCGACTGCGGCACGCCGCTTGCTCTCCATGCACTCGCCCTTTGAGGTGGCCTCCAAGGCCGACCTGTACATGACCTTCAAGGCCTTCCGGGCTTTTTTCAAGGCGGGGTGAGCCGGCGGCTCAGTGCAGTAGTTCATGAGCACGGTAACGTGTTGCTTAACCCGGTGAAACTCACTTATTCCTTACCCTGACCCTCTCCCCCAGCGGGGGAGAGGGGAAAAGAAGGGACCGGGTTGAGGTTCTGCCATCATGAAAAACCTGCGACCCAACCTACCCCCTCTCCCCCCGCTTCTTCGGGGGAGAGGGTTGGGGTGAGGGGGGCGATATATAACGTCGGTTTGCGTAGGGTGCGCACTGCGCACCATGACGCCGTTACGGGCGAGCCGGCAGCTCATAAGCAACTGCCCTGAATAGCGGAATTAACCGCCTGCCAGATCACCTCCGTCCCCGGTTGAGCCCCTGGCTCCGGGTTGGCAACTTGGCGCAAAAATGGTACCCTTACAGAACTTCGTCTTAATCTGCTTCGGAAACGACAACATGGGCAAATTCTTTTCCCGCTTTAAGAAAGATCCGGTAGACGCCTCGGTTTCCTCCCTGGGGAATATGGCCAATTTTTATAGCCTGCTGATCTTTCTCATCGCCATTCCCTTCGTCCTCATCATCGCTTTGGTGTGGGTCACCGGCATCCTGGGCTTCAACGCCTATATCTTCGCAGGGTTCGCCGGTCTGCTGACCTATATCGTCTGGCGCCTCTATCGCCGCTGGGGGGTCATCAAGGCCAAGATGGCGGCCCAGACCGGCGACTTCCAGGACCTGATGCGGGAGGCCACCCAGAGCGGCAAAGACGTGGAAATCTCCCTGATGAACGGCGATCTTTACCCTGCGCTACACCGGGGCCCACCGCCTGACCCAGGCCGCTCTCCCCGCCGGCAGGCCCCAACCCCTGGCCCTGGCAGGCCCTCTCAGCCTTGAGGCCGAGGCCGCCGCCCCCCAGGCCTGGCTGCCGCCGGAACGCCTCCGGGAGGAACTGGCGGAATTCATCAGGCTCCGGGACGAAGGCGTCATCAGCCCCGAAGAGTTCGACCGCATCAAGGCCAGCCTGCTGCAGCGCATTTCCGCCTGAAAACCGGGCGTCTGTCCGCTCGGGCGGCGTTGCCGATTATTCCCAGCTGTCACCGGTTCGCCAAGTCTGACGCCCCATCGTCTTTTTTCTGCCCCGGGGCCGGTTGGACCCACTCTCACTGCAAAGCCTTACCACCGAGAAAATATTGAATAATTATCCTTGACGTAACTCATAATTATCCATATATTTTAACCTGATGATCGTGAGCTTTAGAGACCGGCGCACGCGGGAGTTCGCGGCAGGAAAGCGGGTTAAAGCCTTTGCCGGATTCGATCGAAAAGCTGAAATGAGGCTCGATCAGCTTGACTCAGCCACGTTGCTCCCTGATCTGGACTTGCCCGGCAATCGCCTGGAGGCGCTCAAGGGCGACCGCAAGGGCCAATACAGCATCCGCATTAATGACCAATGGCGGATTTGCTTCGAGTGGCCCAAGGGTACGCCGGGTCCGGTCAATGTTGAAATCGTCGATTACCATTGAGGTGCATCATGGGACGCAGGGCCATACACCCCGGCGAACATCTCGCCGAACAACTTGAAGCGCTGGATATGAGCGCGGCGGCGTTGGCGCGCCAGCTCAAGGTGCCTACGAACCGCGTAACTGAAATCCTGAACGGCCAGCGCGGCGTGACCGGAGATACGGCCTTGCGCCTGGGGCATTTCTTCGGCACTAGCCCGGAATTCTGGCTCAATCTGCAAAAGCTTTACGAACTGCGCCTGGCCGAGCAGAAAGCCGGGGAAAGCATCAAGAACTTGCCGACCCTCGCCCAGGCGATGGCAAAACCGGGCGATAATTCATCGCCACAGCCCTATTAAAGCGATAATCCCGGTGGTTTGGGAAGGCCGGGTTAGCTCCATCCCTGCAGGGGGGCAATGCGCACCCATAAAGCACCGGCGGGACGCCGGTGCCACTAACTCTGGATAATTATTGAGACCAGTGGCTTTCGAACCGGAAAAATCGGACTCCACTCTATCTGCATTACCTTGAGAGCAACCTCAGAATCAGTCTTCACTAGCCTGACAGTAGAGGAACCCGAGGTTATGCTTTGCTACGGCTGATGGCTGAAAGCTGACCGCTACTTCAAACCTCGGGGGTGGCCGCTTCGGGGCGGATTTCCTCGGTGCCCAGGGCGAAGGTCGGGCCGGCGGTGAGGGCGCCGCCTTCCCAGAAATCCCGGCGGTAGCGGTAGTAGAGGTGGAGGCGCTCCAGTCCCCGGGTCAGGCGGCGCAGGACGTCGTCCCCCAGGTGGTCGAGGCAGGATTGCAGCAGGGCCAGGAAGGCCCCGGGCAGGTAGAAGCCCTCTTTCCCCAGGCTCCCTTGAAAGTCCAGGCGGAAGCCGCCGGCGGCAAACTCGTAGAACTCCGCCTGGTAAGACCTGGTGGCGGGCTGGCCGGGCTCGGCCCCCAGGGTCAATTGGCCCAGGGGCAGGCGGGGCCGGCGAGGCGGGCCGTCGCCATCCAGCACCCGGTTGCAGACCTGATCGAGGAAGCGAATCAGTTCCCGGGCCACCCTGCCTTCGTTCAATTCCGCCAGCTCATAGAGGATGCGGGCATAAACCATGAGGATCAGGGGGACGGTGTCGGCCTCGGGGGAGGTGCTGCTCAGCCAGGTGATCTGGGGGGTAACCTGGTTCTGGGGGAAGAAGTCGACGCGCACCGTGGCCTTGTGGATACCCCGATCCTGGCGAAACCGCTCCAGTAGGCGTTTAATCATGAGTTCGCTAGCTTATGGCCGATAAGGTGTCGTTTGGACTCGGATCAGGGGAGCCTGCGGTGCTTGAAGGCCTTCCACCCGCCGTCGCTTGGGGACCCGTCCCGCCGTTAGCCTGAAGCTCCCGAAATAATTAGGTAAAAACTCTACTGCCTGTTTACCATACCGAATGACGGCCAGAAAGTCAATATATTCCCCGGCTGCCGCCCGACTCAGACCCGGGAAAATTACGGTTTACATACCCACCGAGATATTTTATAAATAAACGATAATCTAAAAAATGAGGATGAGACCTTGAGCCCTGCACCCCCGGCGTTGCCTAAAGGAACACCCAACTGCCTGAAGAAAAGGCAACTACTGAACGAAGAGGTAAGCCCGGACTTATGCCGGGAATACGGCCAGAAGTTCCTGGAGTTGGGTTGGCGGGAAGATGCCCTGGAGTTCTTTAAGAAAGGGGGCCTGGCAGACGATCTGGAAAAGCTCAAGGCTTACTGCCTGGAAACGGGAGATGCTTTCCTGCTCTGGCGCCTCGGCCACCAGGAACCGGAAGACTGGCGCCGGTTGGGCGAGCGGGCCCTGGCCCTGGGGAAGCTTTATTTTGCCCGGCGGGCCTATGAGTTCGCCGGGGATGACGATAAAACCGCCATGGTTGCCGGCCTGATAGCCGGACTGACCCCGCTCGAAGACAGTTAACTATGACTGGCTGTCCGGATTACTACCGGATTTTGGGGGTGAAGCCCACCAGCACCCTTGAGGAAGTGCGCCGGCGTTACCGCCTGTTGGCGCGGCAGCACCACCCCGACCACAACCCCGGGGATCCGGAGGCTGCGGCGCGCTTCCGCCTGATCGCGGCCGCGTTTGAGGGTATCCAGGCTGCCAGGGCTCAGGCCGAAGTCAAGGGCCGCAGCCGGAGAAGACGCCGGGCAATTATCGCCAACCCCGATTTACCGATCAGGAGGAGCTCTTTGAAGAATTTTTCGGCATCTGCCAGGATGGTTCCCCCCTGTCATGGTCGGCGGGGGCCGATTTCCGGTACGACCTGGAAATTTCCCTGGCGGCGGCCGTCAAAGGCATGGTGACCGCCATTGCCGTGGACCATCAGTCGCCGTGTCGATCCTGCGGGGGCGTAGGGTTGGCCCCGGGCACCGCCTACCAGGAGTGTCCGGAGTGCCAGGGCCGCGGCCGCCGTTTCGGGGGGCCGGGGCTCCTGAGGTTCGGTCCCGTGTGCGGGCGCTGCCGGGGGCGGGGAAAAATCGTGGCGGTTCCCTGCCTGCACTGCGGCGGTCTTGGCCGGCGCTGCGAGCAAAAGGAATACCCCCTGCGGATTCCTCCGGGCACCCAGGACGGCGCTCGTTTCCGTATTATGGGGGAGGGTGGGGAAGGTTTCCGCAATGGGCCCCGGGGGAACCTGTTAGTGGTGATCCATGTGGCCCCGCATAATTTTTTTACCCGGGTGGGCAAAGACATTCACTGCAAGGTCGAGGTCTCTTTTGCCGAGGCCGCCCTGGGCTGTGCCATCCGCATCCCCACCCTGGATGGCTTCAGTGGGTCAATCTCCCCCAGGGTACCCAGACCGGCTGGTCCTTCCGGTTTCCCGGGGCCGGGGTCGCCGGGGACCCCCACGCAGCCGCCGGGTGATCAGGTGAACGAGGTCATCGTCACCACCCGGCAGAACCTCAGTCTTCAGCAGCATTCGCTTCTGAGGCAGTTGGACTGCCTGGAGCCGGAGCAGTTAGACCGGGCCGGACATGAATAGCTTCACCCACCTGGATGAAACAGGGCAGATGCACATGGTGGACGTCGGCGGACAAGCCCGAGACCCTGCGCCGGGCCACGGCTGGCTGCCGGGTCGTGGTGGGTCCCAAAGTGTTCCCCCTGCTCCTGGCCGGCCGCCTCCCCAAAGGGGACGTCTGGGCCGCGGCGAGGCTGGCCGGCATCATGGCCGCCAAGAATACCTCCCAGCTCATTCCCCTGTGCCATCCCCTGCCCCTCACCGGGATTGACTGGATTTTATCCCGGAACCCGAGGACTGGGCGGTGGCCATCCAGGCCCGGTCAGCACCTACGCCCGCACCGGGGTGGAAATGGAGGCCCTGACGGCCGCGGCGGTGGCCGCCCTGACCATTTACGACATGTGCAAGGCGGTGGACCGGGGTCTGGTGATTACAGGACTTACTGCTCATGGAAAAGAGCGGGGGAGCCAGTGGCGAATACCAGCCGGGCCGCGGCAACCCCATAAATTATTGTGTGGAGGCCGGAGTTGAGTAATGGATCCTGAACGACTGGAATATTTTCGCAATCTGTTGCAAGAACGCCTGGGAGAAATCTTAGGAGAAGCCGACAAGACGCGGAGTGACATGACCGGCGTCACTGCCCCCTTCCCGGACCCCACCGACCGGGCCACCTTGGAGACCGACCGCAACTTCACCCTGAGGATCCGGGACCGGGAACGGAAATTGATCAGCAAGATCAGGGAAGCCCTGGACCGCATCGATGCCGGCACCTATGGCTACTGCGAACTCTGCGGCGGCGAGATCACCGAAAAGCGCCTCAAGGCCCGCCCGGTGACCACCATGTGCATCGCCTGCAAATCCAGAGCAGGAGGCCCTGGAACGCTCCCGGGGGCAGTAAGCGTATATGCCTGGCGACAATCCTCCGGACTTATCGGCCTGCCGGGTGATGCGTCGCTGCACCTCAACCGGAACCAGAGATCAGCATCATCCAGACCACTGGCACCATTCCTTCCATGACTCACCCCGTTGATCTGAAAAATTCACGCTCCCCGAGCTGGAGCAGCTCATGGCCGCTGGGGCCAGCCGGCTTTCCGGGCCCGGCAACTGGTCAAGTGGCTCTACAAAGGCGTCGGCGACTTCGAGGACATGACCGACATCGCCCGGCCTTTCCAGGGCGGAGCTGGCCCGACACGGGCCCGGATCAGCAGCCTTAAGCGTGGAGCAGGTGCAAGAGGCCGCGGACGGCTGCCGGAAATTCCTCTTTGCCCTGGAAGACGGCAACCTCATCGAATCGGTGCTCATCCCGGAAGAGGGCCACTCTACCCTGTGTCTGTCCACCCAGGTCGGGTGCGCCCAGGGGTGCCGCTTTTGCCTGACGGCCCGGCGCGGCCTGATCCGCAACCTGGACCGCCGGCGAAATCGTCAATCAAGTCATGGCGGTGCGCCAGGACTGCCGGACGGACGGCCCCTCTCCAACCTGGTGTTCATGGGCATGGGAGAACCCCTGGCCAATTTTTCGGCCCTGGTGCGGGCCCTCGCCGTCATCACCGCGCCCTGGGGCCTGAACTTCTCCTACCGGCGGCTCACCGTGTCCACCGCGGGGTTGGCCCCGTTCATCCCCCGGCTGGGCCAGGAGGCCCGGGCCAACCTCACCGTCTCCCTCAATGCCCCGGATGACGAGACCCGGAACCGGATCATGCCCATCAACCGGCGCTATCCGCTGCCCGAGCTGATGGCCGCCTGCCGGGCCTTCCCTCTGCCCCGATCACCGGCGCATCACCTTTGCCTACGTGCTCCTCGACGGCATCAATGACGCTCCGGACCAGGCCCGGCAACTGGCCAGGCTGCTCCGGGGCTTCCGGGCCAAAATCAACCTGATCCCTTTCAACCGCCACCCGCGCCTGCCCTATGGGCCGCCGCCGGAGGCGCGCATCCTGGAGTTCCAGGAGATTTTGCGGGAAGCCAATTATACGGTGTTGATCAGGGAGAGCCGGGGGCAGGAGATCAGCGCCGCCTGCGGCCAACTGGCAGGAGAAAGAACCGGGGAGCCCGGCGGCTGATACCTGGTTGTTCCCGGAAAATATTTTTTCAAGTCCGGAGAATGGCTTCCGAGGCACAAAAATCACGCAGGGCGCCTCTCAGACACCAATTTTGGTGCGTAAGACGCACCCTACGACGGGAAATTACCTTTTTGAACGCAGATTGAGAGCTCTGCGCCAAGCCGTTTTGTCATCCTGAGTGGAGCGAAGGATCTCGTATGTTCTTGCAGTTATGAGATGCTTCGGTCGCTCTGCTTCCTCAGAATGACAGGTTATACTAAGTTGCCGTCAAAAATGTAATAATTGGTGGCACAGGTTTTCAACCTGTGCAAACGCAGGCTGAAGCCTGCGGCTACTCAAAAATTACCTGTTTGAGCCCACCTTGGTATTTGCGGAGAACGTGTTTAAAATGAGGGCAGGCATTAGCCTTTCCACGATTGAGTTGATGGAGGGGGAGGGAGCCTCATCTCCGACGGCTGGCGAGGCAAAAAGGAAAACTGGACAAAATCACGCTCATTGTCCAGATTCGGAAAGGCGCCCCGCACCATGCAAAGGCGCGGGCCGACTTCGCCCTTAAAAACTGGACAAAATAGCAAGTTACCGTAAACACCTCACCGGCAGCGAGGTCGAAAAGCTCCTGGCCGTCACCAAGGGTAGCCGCCTCGGGGCCCGCGTCAGCCGGGCAGGGACCGATTCCATCCGGGGCGAACCGGGGACCGGCTTAGGTTGGGGGGTTCTGAGGGCCTAAATCAGAGAAAGTCTTGACGACCGGGTTTTCCCCCGATCATTGGGTTCGACTCCAGGGCAGGCTGCCAGGGGGGACTCCCACCGCTTCCGGGCGGTCCACCGCCTGACGGTAATCCCGTTTGCCGATGCCGATCAGACGGTCACCTTTGAAGACCAGGGGGGTGTAGCCGTTTCGGACGGTGTTGCTTTCCTCGAAGTCCATGCTGTGGGTCAGGTAGAATAAGATGGTGTAGTGGCCGCCGCGGTAGTCGCCGGATTCCGTGGTCCCGGGGGCTCCCATGATTCCCCGCACTTCCGCCTTGCTCATCCCCAACTTCAATTCATTCACGTGGGAGTAGTTGGACCACATGCTTTTGTCGAAGCGCTGATACATGATCTGCTCGCCGCAGCCCGTCGTCAACATCCCCAGAACCACTATCAGGTATGCCCAACCCATGAGTTTCTCCTGCCCCAATTCGCGCTAACCCCACTATAATCACCACCGCCTTGACCGTCAAGCAAAGGTATGCCTCCGGGGAAGAATTGGTGGTTTTTCTCAAGAAATCTCGCTCCTGGGTCACATGGCAAGATGGTGAGGAGGGGGATTTCATTCTCGCCGGCCCGGCGCAGGCGGGACAGATTAACCTTGCGGCCCAGGACCCGACTGCGACCGCCGGCGGGACGTTGAAGTTTCCCCGGGGCAAATTCCCGACGCGCCTCTATGGCTTACCTCGTGGCGTTGCGAGGTGAGAGCCCGGCCCCCGGACCGACGCCGAAGCCTAGACTTGTCTCAGCCTGACACCCATACTGGCGAGCCGACTTCTGAATCCAGGGGACCCCGGCAGGTTCCCGGCGCCAGGGCGCCCCGGGCAAAATTCCCCGGATTCAGGGAGCCGCAGGCTTTAGGCTGGGCCGGCCCAGGCCGGAAAGCTTGGGCTACCGGGGATTTGGTGCACGTCGACAGCCGATCAGCCAGAGAGCGCATTTGGCAAAAGGCTCAAAGGTTCTCCGCCACCCACCTCCGGGGGGCAGTCGATCTTATCCGGATGTTCCCGGAAAACCGGGAGGTTGTTAAGAGACCGGCGGCGATATAAGTTCTTTAACCGCTTACGAATTACGGCCCCTTCGTCCCCCATTTTAGCCAGGATATACTCCGTCAGGGGAGTCAAGTCCTGGTGCCCCATGGTTTCGGTGCGCTTGTTTCTCTTCATCACCCGCTCTTAGATGTTTATTGAGCGTAATTTCAATTTTCATGCCAAGCGTTCAAACACCGAAATCGTTTTCGGAAGGCCATCCTGAACAGACTGTTCCCTATAGTTCGTCCATTGACGGGTTTCCCCGGAAAACTAAGAGCTCCAGATCAACCGGAAGAAATTTTCCATGAAACGGCGAAACTCCCGGCCCATGGCCGCCTCCTGGGCTACGGCGCTGGCGACCATGGCGGCGGGGTCGGCCCCTGACCCTGCCAGGGCCCACTCGCCATCGTGTTTGAGCCAGTTGGCCACATCCAGGGCCGCGGCATGGTTATCGAACTGCAGGCCTACCACCCGGGGGTTGTCCGCCAACCCCAGGGCCTCCACCGGCGCCGCGGCCGACCTGGCCAGGAGGCTGACCCCGGCCGGGAGGGGCGGCAGGACTCCCTGGCCGTGCCACTTGAACAGGTTGAGCCTGGACGGCAACCCCTGGAAAACCGGGTGGGCCATACCGGCGGCGGTCAGCTCCCCGGTGATGAAACCCACGGACTTTTGGAGGAGGGGGCCGACCCGGCAGCCCAATACGTGAGCCAGTAACTGGTGTCCCAGGCAAAATCCCAGATAGGCTTTTCCCGCGGCCAGGCCTTCCCGGATCCGGGCCTTGAGCGGTTTGAGGTAGGGGAACTGCTCCTCTTCATCCACATTGGGCGACCCTCCCAGGACGATCATGCCGTCAAACCGGTCCAAGGCGGGGAGGGGTTCCTGCCAGGCCTCCGCCACCCGGTAACTGATCTCCGCCTCCAGAAGCGCCGCCAGCAGGTGCTGGCCGGGGCCTTCCCAATCCAGGTGCTGCACGATCAACAGGTTCTTTGCCGCCACGCGTGACTTCCTCCCGTCAGAATGATTCCAGGGCGAATTTCGCCGACAACTTCATATTATATTCAATAATCCTGGAGCCCGCAGGTATTTTGACCTCAAGCTGAAGCGGGGATAGGTAACCGGATGGGGCCAAGGGAATAACCGGCGCCGCCAAAGATTCTCCTGATGAAGAGGGACGGCGGAGCAGATGACCTGGATTGATAATCGCCGGCTTTCCGGGGTCCCTCCCAGATAGGGACAACCCATAAAATTGCCGGCCCCAGGGTAAAAATGGTTGATTATTAAGGGTTTTCATGGTATCGGGCTTATCATTCCTTGTTTTGAGGCGCAACTTTGAGGCAAAAAACCAGTTAAGCTTGGCCGGAAATATGAGGCGGAAGGGAGCGATGGGCATGGAATGCGAGGCGATCAAAGCGCTAGACGTCGTCTGAACATTAATGGATTATCTGCGCTCAAAGTTTACTCCGTAGGGTGCGTCTCCGGCCCTGAGAAGGGCGCGTGAGACGAGCCCTAGGGCAGGGTGGGGCCAGGCACCGGCTTTTTTGAGGAGAATCAGGCGGATGGCGGGATGGCAGGCAACTGACGACCCCAGGTATTATCGCAGCCCCGTGCTCGCCGGCTTGCCGAGGGTGGTGCACGGGTTTTTCACCCGGCAGGGGGGCGTGAGCTCCGGGGCGTATGCCAGTCTCAATGTAAGTCTGGCGGTGGGGGACCGGCGGGAGGCGGTGGCGGAAAACCTGGGCCGGATGCGGCAGGCCCTGGGACTGGGGCAGCTGGCCGGCGCCATCCAGGTGCACGGCGGCCAGGCCGCGGTGATCACCTCTCCGGACCAGGCCCGGGAGGAGGACATCCCCGAGGTGGACATCCTGGTCACCACCGTCCCCGGCCTGGGTCTGCTCATCAAGCAGGCGGATTGCCAGGCGGTGATGTTTTATGACCCGGTCAACCGGGTGGTGGCCAACGTACACTGCGGCTGGCGGGGCCAGGTCCACAATGTTTTGGGGGAGACGGTGCGCCTGCTGCAGTCCAGGTTCGGCACGCGGCCGGACGACCTCTATGCCGCGGTAGGCCCGAGCCTGGGCCCCTGCTGCGCCGAGTTCAAGAACTTCCGTCGGGAATTCCCCCCGGAACTGTGGGCCTACCAGGTGCGGCCCACCTACTTCGACCTCTGGCGGCTCAGCCGTGACCAACTCGTCGCGGCGGGACTACAGCCGGTGCGCCTCGACCAGGCCGGCCTCTGTACCCGTTGCGGCGCCGAAGAGTTCTATTCCTACCGCCGGGACCGGTTGACCGGCCGCCTGGGGGCCATCATCGCACTACAGGCCTGATGCCGGTCTGCGCTCGAGAAGGCAATTTCCCTGCGGAGGGAGCGTCTTACGCACCAAGAATAGCCCAGCAGTCGCGCCCCACGGATTGCAGCCTCCGGAAACCTTTCCCCGGACCTGAAAATACTTTTTCCAGGGCAACCTGAGAGCTCCGCCGAAAGCCATATTGTCATCCTGAGCGGAGCGAAGGATCTCGAATTTTCCCGTAGTTTATGAGATTCTGCGCTCCGCTCAAAATGACAGAGAATAGTCGCTTTGGTTACTCTTTGGGCTTACAGCACCCCTTTGGTGGACGGGACCCCGGTGGCCCGGGGTTCCGGCTGGCTGGCGGCGTCCAGGGCTCGGCCTGCGGCCTTGAAGACCGCCTCCAGGATGTGGTGGGTGTTCTCGCCGTAGGGCACGGTGATGTGGAGGGTCATGCCGCCGTGGATGCTGACTGCCCGCCAGAACTCCTTGAGCAGTTGGGGGTCCAGGCCCGCGCCCCCGGCGGGCAGGTCCACCTCCAGGTGGAGGAAGGGACGGTTGCTCAGGTCCACCGTCACCTCCGCCAGGGCTTCGTCCATGGGCACCCGGGCCGAACCGAACCGGCGCACCCCGGGCCGCTGGGCCAGCGCCTCCCTGAAAGCCTGTCCCAGGCAGATGCCGATGTCTTCCACGGTGTGGTGCTGATCCACCTCTAAGTCGCCTTTGGCCTTGACGCTCAAGTCAAAATAGCCGTGGGCGGTGAACAGGTGGAGCATGTGGTCGAGAAACGGAATGCCGGTGTCGATGGCGGCGCGGCCGCGGCCGTCCAGTTCCAGTTCCAGGTTGACTTCCGTTTCCCGGGTCTGCCGGTGGATTTTACTCAAGGGCATGGCTGGCGGTCTCCTTGGAGTTTGCAACCCTCCTGCCGGGTTGCCGTCGGAAAGCCTGGCGGACGAGGCTCCCCCGACCTGACGACAATTCGAGCCCGGCCCCGTAGTCGAGGCGCAGGCGACCCCGACCTCGTTTCGTCCATCCTGAAGCTACTTCTGCTTCGGTTCCCAACGGGAAGTGGCCTCATTATAAACCATGGGCTGGCCATTGATCTCACAGGTCCACTGATTACCGACCTTGCAAACCTTTCTCGCCGCCGCCGGCGCCAACGGGGACAACTCGTCCGGCGTTCCCACGGTGCTGCGCATGTAGGGAGTCTGGGGGGGCTGCACGATCTCTGAAGCGGCGAATCCAGTCCCCAACAGGATAAACAGCGCCCCTACCCCAGCCATCCAGGCAAGATGAATCTTGACGTGCATCTCTTTAACCTCCTGCTGCGAAGCAGCCAGAAAGGAAGGTGAGCAGCCCCTACTCCAGATCTCAACCAATCGCGTCCGGGCTCTGCCGCGGCGTCCGTGAAGCGCTCTTCCCTGACGCACTTCTATTTTGGTTGCCAACAAGAGGCCGCGTCGTTATAAACCATCGTCCGGCCATTCTGTTCACAGGTCCACTGATTGCCCACTTTTTTGACGTTGGCCGCGCCCACAGGCGCCACGGGGGACAACTCGTTCGGCGTTCCCGCGGTGCGCTGCTTTGTGGCTTCGACATCCGGGTTCTTGTAGCCGGAAGACGAGGCACAGCCGCTTACCAAGAAGACCAACAACAGCGCCGCCAGCGTCATTTCCGCCAGATAAGCCTTACCTTTCATCAGTTAAACCTCCGTCCGTGAGAAGTCTTTGAAATTCACCAGGATAGCCCGCCTGTTCCCCGTTTATCATAAATCTTTTCCCCAACATTGACAATTGATTATGATACTATAGCAGGCAAGATTCTTGCGAGCTCCGTTTCCGGCTGGTCAGGCGGGCCACCACCAATTCCCTGATAAACCCAAAGCCCCACCAACCGGTAGTGAGCCCCAATTTAGCGATAAGGGAGTGAGGACCTGACGTGATCGACGCAGCCAACCTTAAAACCACCCGGCGGCCGGCATTCTTGAGATGCACCGGCGCCCTTCTGCTCCTGTGGGCGGGGGCGATCGCCTGGGGCGTCCTGCCCATCCCCGAGGCCGTGGCCGCACCCCACGCCGACCTCCGGGAAACTGCCTTTGATTTCGGGAAAATCTACGAAGACCGGGTCCTGACCCATACCTTCATGATCAAAAATACCGGGTCGTCCCCTTTAACCATCGAGGACGTGGACCCGGATTGCGCCTGCACCGTTCCCAACTACGATAAGACCATCCCCCCCGGCGGCCAGGGGACCATCATTCTGACCATCAAACCCTTTTCGGTGATCCACCAATTTAAAAAGGAAACCAAGGTCAGGCTGGATGACCCGGACCGACCCTCCCTGGTGCACTGACCATGACGGGAATGGCCCAACCCTTCATCGAGATCCAGCCCAGCCATATCGTGCGGCTGCGAGGCGCCTCCGGCGACGATCTCCGGGGCCAGGTGCGCTTCATCTCGCATATGCCCACGCCCTTGAAGATTACCCAATTCCACACCAACATCCCGGATAAGATCGAGGTAATCCTCAAGCCGGAAGTGCCGGGCAAGGTCTATGTCCTGGAGGTGCGCAACAAGGCGCAGCAATCGGGACCCTATGCCGGGCTGATCGAACTGTCCACCAATTCCGACAGAGCGGCCCCGCCTGATTGTCGGGTCTTCGGGGAAATTTACTTGCCTTCGGCGGGCGGCCAGTAAAGCAGCATCTCATTGAGCAGGTGGACGGCAAAAGTCCGGGCCGCCTGGCGCAGTAACAGTTCGGCTTCCTTGGGGGCCGGCCGCCCGGGATTAACCGGCGAGCTCAGGCTGATCCGGTCCTGGCAGGCAAACAGGGTATCGCCCCCCCGGGTGATGGCCCCGGATACCACCAGGTCGGCGTCAATCTTGCCGGTGAGGAACCGCACGGCCGCTGCCCTGGACCGCCACATATTGCACCACGCCGTTGACGACCGTGTCTCCCTGGCCCAGGAGCTTCAGGCCGTTGGCCCTCCAGGCCTGGGTCAACTCCTCCATAAAGAAGCCCTGGAAGGTCTCGGCGGCAACTCCCTGGGCCGTTGACACCGGGAAGGGCTCCAGAACATAGGTCGCCTGGGCCGGGGTGAAATCCGGGGCCCGATAATAAGCCGTGAGATAGCGGCCGGGCGAGAGGGTTACCCCCGCCGGGGTGGCCGGCGCCAGTTTCGGCATGCAGCCCCAAAGGCCAACCAGACACAGGGCCACAACCAGGCCTGCGGAGGTGTGCTTTCTCATCCCCATGGTCATCTGATTACCATAAACCATCGTCCTCTGCCAAACCATTTAACCGTACCCCGGAAGAAAAGGCGGACCATCCGGGCCGGATCGGCGATGCGCCCCGGCCTTTGGGAAAGCGCCCGGAGGTTTGACAAGCCGATGCAGATGTCCTACATTTTCTTCTTCAGGCTGAGCCCGCTTTTAACCCGAGGCCCGGCTCCCCGTAGCCTTTAAAGAGAGGTGACCGATCCGTGATTCTTGCATCCTCAGCCATCGCCGGCGAGAACTTGCCGGCCATCCGGACACATGGTAACCTCTCGTAAAATCCTCCAGTGGGCCGCCAGTTTGCTGGCCCTCTTGCTGATCGGCAGCCTGGGCTTTGTCTGGCTGGAAGGCTGGGATTTCTTCGACGCCCTGTACATGACGGTGACCACTCTCACCACCGTCGGCTACGGGGAAACTCATCCCCTGGACCGGATCGGACGCACTTACAACATGGTGCTGATCCTCGCCGGCATGGGGGTCATGTTCTATATCGTGGGTTCCCTGGCACGGGTGGTGATCGAAGGGGAACTCCAGGCGGTCTTGGGAAGGCGCAAATTGATCAAGCACATCAAGAAGCTAAAAGATCATTACATTCTCTGCGGCTTCGGGCGTATCGGCGAAATCATCGCCCGGCAGCTCAAAGACCCGGGGCCTGTCCCTGGTGGTGGTCGAAAACGACCCGGCTTTGCTCACCCGTATGGAGGCCTCGGGATATTACTTCATCAACGGTGACGCCACCCGGGAAGAAATCCTGCTGGAGGCGGGGATCGAGCGGGCCAAGGGGCTGATCTCGGTGGTCTCCATCGGACGCCGACAACGTCTACGTCGTGCTCACGGCCCGGAGCCTCAACCCCACGCTCTTTATCGTGGCCCGGGGCGAAGAGCCGGGTTCGGAAAAGAAGCTGCTCCGGGCCGGGGCCGACAAGGTGGAATCCCCCTACGAGATGGGCGGGCAAAAAATGGCCCAGACCATCATGCGTCCCACGGTGGTGACCTTTATGGAACTGGCCATGAAGGAGGGGGTGGATTGGACCATGGAGGAGATCGCGGTGGGCCAGTCCTCTCGCCCTCCAGGGGGTGCCGCTGTCGGACTCGGGGATCCGCCAGAACCTGAACCTCATCCTGGTGGCCATCAAACGGGCTGACGGCGAAATGCTCTTCAACCCCAGCCACGAGACCCCGATTCTGGCCGGAGACACCCTCATCGCCCTGGGGCTGCGGAAAAACCTGGACGCCCTGGAAGAGATGGTGCAATGAAGCGAGCAGGTCAGCTTCTCAGCCAAAGATGTGGGTGGTGCGGACCCTGCGCCAAACGAAAGCATAGGCGAGACGCCTGTGCCACTGAATACATAGGAGGGTGTTATGGCGCAAGAAAAAATCGGCCGGGGGGTACGAGTAACCTTCCTGGGCCACGCGGCCTTTAAATTGACCGGCGCCGGGGTGAGCGTGCTCATCGACCCCTGGCTCAGCAACCCGTTGCTCAACACTCCGGTGGAGCAAGTGGGGCCGGTGGACCTCATCCTGGTGACCCACGGCCACGGCGACCACGTGGGGGAAACCGTAGCCGTGGCCCAGAAAACCGGTGCGCCGGTGGTGGCCATCCATGAACTCTCCGTCATCCTGGCAGGCCAGGGCGCCCCTGAGGTGATCGGCATGAACAAGGGCGGGACCCTGGCCGTGGCCGGGTGCAAGGTCACCATGACCCACGCGGTGCACTCCTCCGCGGTGGAGGAGGGCGGCGAACTCATCGCCGCGGGCGACCCCGGCGGCTTCGTCATCGAGTTTGGCAACGGCTTTGTGGCCTACCACGCCGGCGACACCGCGGTCTTTAAGGACATGGAACTCATCCAGGAGCTCTACCACCCGGAGTTGGCCATGCTGCCCATCGGCAGCCATTACGTCATGAGCCCGGCGGAAGCGGCCCTGGCCTGCCGGATGCTCAAACCCCGCTGGGTCATCCCCATGCACTACGGCACCTTTCCGGTGCTCACCGGCACCGCCGCAGAATTGATTGAACGCCTGAAAGATGAGCCGGACATCACGGTGATTCCCCTGAAACCCGGGGAGAGCGTGGAGTAAAAGGCGGTCAGCTTTCAGCTAAAAGATGAGAAGCGCGAAAAAGAATGGTCTTTTAACATGTAGCCGCAAGCTTTGCCTTGCGCAGGCCGAAGCCTGCGGCTGCATTTAGTACCGATGACGCGATTCCTTTAGTTTTGTGCAAGAGCGGGCACTGTCGCCAATTCCGCTGATGAATCGGTGCGTAAGACGCAGCCCACGGAAGACTTTTCAATACAGCCATTCATGGGCCTTGGGCCTGCCCGTAAAGCATGAAAAGGTTGGTGGGGCGGGCCTCCGTGCCCGCCAGGGGGTCCGCACAGGCTGGAAAGCCTGTGCCACCAAGGTAAAGAACTTTTCGCAGCAAAAGAGTAAGTAGGGATCTCAACTGCTTACTGCTAACCGCTCACTGCTCACTTAAAGGATTTTGCATGCGCCGCAAGAAGGCCTGGCAGGTGTACCCGGAGCAGCCGGATTTGGTGGCCGAGGTCATGGCCCGCCATGGCGTGCCGCCTTTGGTGGCCCGCATCCTGTTGAACCGGGGCCTGGCGGCCGCGGACGACATCCTGGCCTTTCTGGACCCCTCCCTGGAACGCCTCAATCCGCCCTTCGGGCTGCCGGACCTGGAGGCCGCCACGGCCCGCTTGGGCCGGGCGGTGCGCCAGGGGGAGCCGGTGGCCGTCTATGGCGACTACGACGCCGACGGCATCACCGCCACCGCGCTGCTGCACCAGTTCTTCCGGGAGCTGGGCCTGCCATTGCATCCCTCATATCCCCGACCGGCTGACCCAGGGTTACGGCCTCAAGATCGAGGCCTTCAAAGAACTGGCGGCCCAGGCCCGGCTCGTGGTCACGGTGGACTGCGGCATCAGCGACGCGAGGAGGTGGCCTGGGCCAGGAACAGGGGCTGGAGGTGATCATCACCGACCACCACGAAGTTCCCCCGGAGCTGCCCGAGGCCCTGGCCGTGGTCAACCCCAAGCGCGGTGGCCACGCTTATCCCTTTCGGCGAACTGGCCGGGGTGGGGGTGGCCCTGCTCCTGGCCCTGGGGGTGCGGGCCGAGCTCAGGGCCGAAGGCTGGTTTAAAGCAGCACCGGGAGCCCAACCTGCAGGTCCTACCTGGACCTGGTGGCCCTGGGCACCGCCGCCGACGTGGTGCCCCTGGTGGGGGAAAACCGCATCCTGGTGCACCAGGGGCTCAAGGTCCTGGAGGAGAGCCGCCGCCCCGGCATCATCGCCCTGAAGGAAGTCACCCAGCTGGAAGGCAAACCCATCTCCTACCAGAACGTGGTCTTCCGGCTGGCGCCCCGGCTCAATGCCGCCGGCCGGATGGGCCAGGCCCGGTGCGCCCTGGAACTGCTCTTCAGCGACGACCTGGCCCAGGCCCGGGTGCAGGCCAGATATTTGCACAATCTCAACCGGCAGCGCCAGGCCCTGGAAGAAGAGGTCCTGAAACAGGCCCAGGCCATGATCCGCCAGGAACAGTCTGGAGTCGCGGCCGGTGTTGGTCCTGGGCAAGGAGGGCTGGCACCCCGGGGTGATCGGCATCGTGGCGGCCCGTCTGGCGGAGGAATATTACCGGCCCGTGGCCCTGGTGAGCCTGGAAAACGGCCGGGGCCGGGGCTCGGCCCGGTCCATCGAAGGCTTCCACCTGTTCCAGGGGCTTCAGCCTGCCGCGCCGGTGCTCCATAAGTACGGGGGGCATCAGGCCGCGGCGGGCTTCGAAATGGCCGCGGACCACCTGGCGCCGCCTTACAAGACCTCATGGAGCAGGCCTTTCAGCGACGCAGTTGGGCGACAAGCCGCCCCGGCCCACCCTCAAGGTCGACGCCCAGGCGGAGCTGCGAGACCTGGACCGGGCCTTTTACCGGCATCTGGAGACGCCTGCGGCCCTTCGGACCCGGCAACCCGGCACCGGTGATTGTCTGTCTGGAGGTGGAATGCCTGGGGTCCCGGGTGGTGGGCGGCAGACATCTGAAGGTGCAGTTGGCCCAGAAGGCGGCAACGTCCTGGAGGCCATCGCCTTTGATATGGCCGGCCACCACCCCATGGGCGGCACCCTGGATGTGGCCCTGGGCACCAGGGTCTCTTATTACCAGGGCCGGACCTCCCTCGGACCTGCGGCTGCTGGACTGGGGCAGGCCCTGAAAAAGTTTTGTTTCTGGTAGCATAGCCCATGTAGGATATTCTCAGATCTTCGCTTGCGCATAATGCGAAGGCGGCAACCATCTCTTGGTTGCTCAGCCTTCCTTTTTTTAGGGCTCGTAGACTTGCGAGCAGGGTCAGAGGATTCCTCCTCGAAGAAATGCCTACCAGTTCCTGATCCGCGAGCCCGTTGCGGTTCATGACGGCAATAAGTTCGGCCGGTTTGATGAATTTTTCCCAAACATGGACATTGGGTTGGGTCCAACTGGTGAAGCCCCAATCCTGGCTGATTTTGATCACCACAACTTTACTCAACCAGGTTCGATTGACTGTGTCATAGCAGAATACTCCCCCTGCCTTCAGCGTGCGCGCGACTTCGCTGATCACCAGGCTGAGGTCGTCCACATGCTCGAGCACATCGCAGCAGGCAACGATGTCGAAGGAGCCGTCGGAAAACGGTAGGGCTTCTCCCTTTCCCACACGATAGTCGATCTCCAGGTTGTTGTCGGCGGCATGCTTCCGCGCCGCTTCGAGGGAACGGGCCGCCGGATCGATACCGGTTACCGCAAACCCGTCCCGGGCGAATTCCTCCGCCAAAAAGCCACCACCACAGCCGACGTCCAACACTGTCTTGCCTGGAAGGTGTAGCCCCTGCAGCTTGCGCTTGAAATACCCGTACCTCACGGGGTTCATGCAATATCTGAGGCTGGAAATATCAAATGAGGCATCCTCAGCCCACCAATCATCGCCGTATGTCTGGTAAATATCGTTATTGATCTGCATAAATCCTCCTCAGGTAATCACCCTCAGCGCGGCTGCGTCGTAGGGCTCTTAGTGAAAGGCGTGGCCCACCGTGATAAACAGCATTACCGCGACGAGGACGATGGCTCCGACGGCTTCTCGCCTTATTTCCGGACGGGCGGCGTGTCCTCGGACGTAGTTGAGCAGTATGCGACGATTGAAAATGGCATGCGAGACCGTTGACACCATAAAGAGGACGCCAAGGATGTTGTGCGCTGACATCCAAGCATGTCGCGAGAAGGATACTATTGGTTCCAGCTGGTGCAGGTGGTTGGCCAGACCGGTGATCGGCAGCCCGAGACCGGCAACGGTAGCGGTGAGGATGACAAATCCCCGCCAGTTGAACAACTTCATCTCATCGGGGTTTTTCATTTCTGCGATTACTCCTTTCAGCGCAACGCTTCGAGAGCGGCGCGTACGTGAACCATGACCCTTACTGCGGCAGCCATATCTTCAGCGCTGACGGCGGTGGTGAGTGCTTGCTCGAAAGCGTGTCCCCTCTGATGCAACTGCTGGAAAATCCTTAGCCCATCGATCGTCAAATTGACGTAGCTGCGCCGGCCATCCCTGGCATCGGCACAACGCTCGACCAACCGTTCGCTTTCCATAACTTTCACCTGTCGGGTGACCGCTGCCGCATTGATGCCCAGTTGTCGAGCGATCTCCATGATCCCCACGGCCTCCGGATGGCGAATCGCCAGGAATCGCATCAGCGCCAACCGCGCCGCCGGCATTCCCACCTGGCGGCTGAACACATTGAGCACCTCCTGGTGCGTGCGCATGATCTCACGAAGCAGATGCGGCTCATCCCCTGTGTGATGCAAGTCAATAATTCCGCCTGTCATTGGCTTATCCTCCATTGCATAAATACTTGCCTTTATCATTGACAATGTCAAGTAGTTTTTGCGCAAAGGTGTGCTTGAGACCGGAAAAGAGCATAAGAGGAGAAGGGTCTGTGTCCGCCCTGAATTGAGGGCGCGCAGGCAGGTGCGCCCCTACAGTGACGCATTCATTGATTGCGAATTGATATCACCAGGGCCGGGAGTCTACCGGTTTTCCCCGCCCTGGATTTCCCCCAGCTGGCGCCGGGCTTCCCGCCGGTCCTCTTCCAGGTCCGAGGGTCTCACCGCGCCTCGGGTGGACTTGAGCACCTGCTCCAGTTCCCGCACCGCGGCGGGGTTGTCCTTTAGGCGCAACAGGGTTTCGGCCAGGTAGAGGTGGTTGGTGCTGGTATTCGGGGCCAGCCGCACCGCCGCCTGGAGGTGCTGGAGGGATTTTTGCATATCGCCTACGGATAGGGGCCAGCCCGGGGCCTCGTAATAGATGCGCCCCAGCACCCGGTGAGCCCCGGCCTGGTCGTAGGCTGCACCCAGGGCGATGGAGCGCTGGAGCTCCTCCAGGATGCGGGGCAGGAGCCGGTGTCCCAGGAGCTTGCCGCCCACGTCGGCCTGGCCGCACAGGTTCATGGCCAGCCAGTAGTGGCCCTCGACCCGGCCGGGGGCCTCCCGAATCAGGGTCTCGGCGTAGGACTGCCCCTGTTGATAGTACCCCATACCTTGCCGGCTGGGGGCCATTTGGCCCAGCACGAAACAGGTCTGGGACAGGTGCGCCAGGAGCGGTACCCGGGGCGCCCCCGCCGTGGCCAGGGCCCCCTGGTACAGGCTCAGGGCCCGGGCGGCCTGGCTCATGTCCAGGGTGGGACTGGCCAGGAGGGCGTCGGCCTCGGCCAGGGGGCCTGACTCCGCCCCCAGCCCGGCGGTGGCCCCCAGGAGGCTGAGGGCGATGCAGACCAGGATCGTCAAGCCGCGCCTAAATTTCTTTTTTTCCATTTTTTTCACTTTTATAAGGGTTACCGCGGATCGGTTACGGTCCTCATCATGGCCCGCTTTGAGGCGCCGGGGCCACCCGCGGATAGCCCCCGGCCCTTGACTCCACAGACTGAACGGTGGCGCTCAGGTCTCCCCAGTACACTCCCGGCGATTCGGGGAAAATCCGGGCTTTAGGGTTTTGGAGTGCCCGGAGGCAGAATTTTTGCCTCCCCGGGACCGGCAATAATTTTTAGGCGACATTGATTATAGTCCTCTTGGGTCAACCTCCCTTCAGATTTAAGCAGCTTCAGCCGGCTCAGTTTTTCCTCTTGGTTTTTAGCCTCATCCTGGTCTTGCTGGCTGGTGAGGGGTCGCAAGCGCACCTCAACTTTTTCCGGTTCTAATCGCCTTTGAGCCCCGGTGGCCGCGTCAATTCCATACCCGATAGCGCCACCGGCGAGAAAATCACCTGCCACTGACCAGCTGAGGACCCCTTTAATTTCCACGGCTTCTCTTTTATACCCCTCCTGGGAAATTTCCACGGTATGGTCATCTTTACGTTTCATGGTTATTACCGCCGGAGATTTGTAATGCTGTTGTCCATCTACAAGCAGGTCAGCGCCGGCGGGGTCTGTCGTCACGCCGATGTCTTGAGTGGTTCCGTGTATAATGGTGGCGCACCCGTTTAACGCGATGAGCAGGAATAGGGTCAACAGCGCACTATAAAGTCTCATAGCCCAAACCTCGATAGTCAATTTATGGGTGAGGGGCCGGCCTTTTTGCCGTTACCCGCCACAATTATCCACATTTGCCAAGTATAATTCCCCCGTAACCGCTTGCCAACCCCGGATAGGGGAAACCATTGACAAACTCAACCGGGCCTTTCCTGTGCTATGAAAACCGGACATCTGTATGTGCTAGTGACACAAGACCATCCAACCTCTTGACAAACTTCCCTGGCCTGCGTATATAAAAAGGTGCGTTTGGGGGATCGTCTAACGGCAGGACTGCAGCCTCTGGAGTTGCCTATCAAGGTTCGAATCCTTGTCCCCCAGCCAGAATAGACCACACAATCCCCGGTAGCTCAGCTGGTAGAGCGGGTGGCTGTTAACCACCTTGTCGGCGGTTCGAGTCCGTCCCGGGGAGCCAGTTTTAATTAGCATTTGGGGTAGCTGCGGCTACCCCATTTTTTTCCCGGGAGCACTATGGGAGCACTTTTTTGCCCCGGAGTATAATTTATCAGAAGTTACCTCCTCGGGCTTCTGGGCCAAAAACCCCTCAAACTTCTGGTAAGCATCCACGGCATCGGCAGTATCCACCGTATTATAGCGGTGAAACATAGCCGCGGTTTTGTGCCCGGTGAGCTTCATGATCACCGAGTGGTCCACGCCCGCCTTCCTCATGTTGGTGTTAAAAGTATGCCGGAGATCATGAAACCGGAAATTCTCAATCCCTCCCCTGCTGCAGGCTTTGAGAAAGGCCGTCCGGATACTCATGATTGGCCGGCCTTTGTATGTGAAGACTCGATTATGCCCAAGCCTGAGGGGCGGGTGAATGGTAAGGGCAGGGGTGGGCACATATCGTGCGGAATCGGGGCAAAAAATGGTTCTTACCTGGGCAAAAACTACCAGGGGGTCAGATTGATGGGTAGGCTTTTTGTAGCCTTTTAGGGTCGTTTCACAGAATTTTACGCGGAACTTTCCCAGTTGGGTGAGTGCGACGTGAAGAGATCATATGGATATCAAAGCACATTAATGGATCTTGGCGTAGTTGATTTATAGCAGATAGCGAATCTTTGCCCTCCTAAGCTAAACATTTTTCATGTTATCTCAATGAACTCTCGCAGGAGCCTTTATAAATATCCTCGCCTCTAAAATTAACCTCATATTGAAATTCACCGCGCCGTCATTATCTTTCCTGTAAAGCAAACCGCGCCCCCACAATGCCAGGTCCTGCCTGCCAGACCTCCATGATTGATCCCAAGCGCAGCTTGCCTGAGAAAGGTTGGGTTTATAAAAATCCAGATCCTTAAAGGAGAGGCCTATGGCGACTATGCAAGCTGTGCGGTTTCACTCCTATGGTGACCCGGAGGTCCTCAGGGTGGAGCAGGTCCCCCGCCCTCATGTAGGACAGGACGAGGTGCTGATTCAGGTCCACTCTGCAGGCGTCAACCCCCTGGATTGGAAAGTTCGGGCCGGTCATGTCAGAGCGTGGCTGCAGCATCAGTTGCCCCTGATCCCCGGCTGGGACGTGTCAGGGGTAGTCAAGGCCGTGGGCTCGGGGGTCACCGCCTTAAAGCCGGGAGATGCGGTCTTTGGCATGTTGGACTTTAACCTGAACGGCGCCTATGCCCAGTATGTGGCGGCTCATATCCGCCACCTGGCCCCCAAGCCTGCCTCCCTTGATTATGTCCAGGCCGCGGCCGTGCCGCTAGCGGCGCTCACCGCCTGGCAATCGTTGTTCGAGGTGGCGGGCCTTTTGCCCGGGCATACCGTGCTCATCCATGCCGCAGCCGGCGGGGTGGGGCATTTTGCCGTGCAATTCGCCAAATGGAAGGGGGCCAGGGTGATCGGCACGGCCTCGGCGGGCAACGCCGACTTTTTGCGCCAACTGGGCGCCGATGCGGTGATTGATTATCGCACCACCCGGTTCGAAACCTTGGTGTCCGACGTCGACGTGGTCCTGGACCTTATAGCCGGCGATACCCAGGAGCGTTCCTGGCAGGTGCTGAAATCGGGGGGGATTCTTGTGGCTACCCTGGGCATTGCCTCACCGGATGCAGCGAGCCAACGCGGCGTACGCGGCGAAGGCGTGAGGGTTCATCCCGACCATGGCCAACTCAGCCAAATCGCCACCCTGATTGACGCCGGCGACGTGAAGCCCACCGTCACCACCATCCTGCCCCTGGCGGCCGCGGCCCGTGCCCATGAAATGAGTCAGGCCGGACATGTGCGGGGCAAGATCGTGTTACAGGTGAGCCCTTGAGGGACTTCCGGCCCTTCACTGACAGGTGGCCCAGGCGGGTAGCGCCGAGGAGTAAGCCGTGATTCACCACGCCAACCGGAAGGTGCGCCAGATTCAGGCGGCGGTGCTCCGCCCGAACCGCAGGGACTTAACCATTGAATCTCTTGAGCTCGAAGAACCGCGCGAGGACGAGGTTCTGGTGCGCCTGGTGGCGAGCGGCATCTGTCATACCGACATCAGCTTCTGCGAGGACTGGGATGAGGCCCCCGTGGTGCTGGGCCACGAGGGGGCCGGCGTCGTGGAGGAAGTGGGCCGGAGCCTGCCGCAGGTCAAGCAGGGCGATCACGTCGTGCTCTCCTATCAATCCTGCGGCCGCTGCCCTGAATGCCGCCGAGGGCACCCCACCGGTTGCCAACACTTCTGGGAAGCGAACTTCGGTTTTGCCCGCTTGGACGGCAGTAACGCCCTGGCCCGCAGCGGCGTCCTGGGCCACTTCTTCGGCCAGTCTTCCTTTGCCACCCACACCCTGGCAACGGCCCGCAACCTGGTCCAGGTCCCCAAAGATCTGCCGTTAGAGCTGTTAGCCCCCCTGGGCTGCGGCCTGCAAACCGGGGCCGGCACGGTGATGAACTCCCTGCAGGTCCGGAGAGGCGCCAGCCTGGCCGTCTTCGGGACGGGCGCCGTGGGTCTGGCTGCGGTCATGGCCGCCCGGCTGGTGGGGGCCGACCCCATCATCGGCGTCGATCACAACCCCGGGCGCCTTCAGCTCGCCCTGGAGTTGGGCGCCACCCAGGTGATCGACAGCCAGGACGGAGATGTCGCCTCCCGTATCGCCGCCATCACTGGCCGCGGCGTGGACTACGTGATAGAAATCACCGGCGCCCCCCGCCTGTACCAAATCGCCCTCGAAGTGGTCAATCCCCAGGGGACCGTGGCGCTCATTGCCAACCCTGGCGGCGTGGGTGCATTGCCGGGAGGGCGGAAGATCCTGGGCATCATCCAGGGTGACGCCGTCCCTCAGGATTTTATCCCGAAAATGATCACCCTCCATGAGGCCGGCCAGTTCCCCTTCGAGCGCCTGATAAAATTCTATGACTTTCCAGAGATTAATCGGGCCCTCGCCGATGCCAAACGGGGCGACACCATTAAACCCGTCTTGCGGATTACCCCAGCATGAAACCAGAGGCTATGGCCAAACCAATGGTGCAGCGGAATCCGCTGTGAATCTTTTAAGTCAGTCAGTCTCCGTTTCGTGGTTCCCGCTCAGTCGGTAGCCTGTATAACTTGCCCAAAGGTGACTTATCGGCGGAGTAGGAAACATTGCAGGTATAGATCGGATATTGCGCAGTGATAAGTTTCGAGCATATCAACTAACGGAAGTCTTAAAAACGGCGTTTGCCTTTCTAACTGCCTTCATCCGACTAGCCCACTCTAACTTTAGATCCTCAATTCCCGACATCGTATAATCGCCGTCGGTTGTGGATGGAATTGATTCATGGAAATTCAATGTGAGGCCGAGTTGATTTCTTCGAGGAAAACGCGTACCGCTGTATTGAAATCGACCGGATTTTCCAAGTGGACGAAGTGGCGAGCCCTGATCATGACCAACTTGGCACCAGGAATGCGAGAAGCGATCCAGGGCATGACTTCTGGTCCAAGATGGCTCTCCATCCCACCGAGGCAGAGTGTGGGGCGCCGGATTAGGGGAAGCATATCCCGGTAGTCAGCTTGCATCACGCTGAGCATGAGTTCCGCCGCGGCACTCCGTGGCATTTTCAGGCTGTCTGCGATGATCCGGGCAATGTCGGCAGTTGGAAACCCCGGACTGAACTCGTTGGATAGGAAGTTACGCAGCGTCTGCTCACCATCCGGCCCCGCGATGGCAGCAGCCATGGTCAGAGCTTCGTCAGCGCCAACCGACGCTCCGTACCTCCGGCACTCCGCTTCAGGCCACTCAGGTCGCTTTATAAAAGCGATCATTTCATCCGAGAGCACCAGGGCACGAATACGGTCTTGTCCAAACAGGTCGATGAAGCTCCAGATCACGGTGCAACCAGCCGAATGCCCCAGCAATACTGCATCGTGTAAATCGAGATGATTGAGAAAGTCAAGGCAGTCTTTCGCCAGTCGCGATACGCGATAGCCGTGCTCCGGCCGTTTCGATTCCCCGTGTCCGCGAAAGTCAAGTGCCAGGCAACGGCAGGCGTCCGACAGCATCTCCATCTGCGCGGCGAAATGTGATGCAGGCTGAGTCCACCCTGGAAGCATGACAAGCGGCAGTCCTGAGCCTTTTTCGAGATAGTGCAGCCTGACACCATCACTCGTTGTAAAGTAGGCAGATGATGCGATGGTTGATTCTTGCAAGTTTGAGTTCCTCCCAGAATTGGAGCGCTGATTGGCAAATACATCTTCGATAAGAAAGAATACTAGTGCCTTAGGACGGAAGGCAAATCTTATTCAATTTAGCAACAAAACGGCTTGAAACCCGAAGGTACACCCATCTGCCCGCGGATCGCTATCGCCGAGATAAAACCTATCAAAAATTGCTCAGGCACCTCTAAATTTATTCTATTCAAGAATCTTTCCTCTGCTTGACAATAACAAATCCCTGCATATTTTAAATACATACCCTTTCCCCAGGGCCCTGCAAAGATATCTCGAGCTTATCCTGGAAACTTTGATTATTTAAGAAAAGTTTATCTTAATTATGATCAAAGCTCTAAGGTTAGTCACACATTAGGAGGAACCAACATGCAAAGCAAGGATTTGGAGGTGTTCAACAAGATGCCGTTCTATTTTTGGGTCAAAGATGAGGAAGGTAAATACATCTTTGTCAATCGAGCCCTGGCGGAAATGGCCCAACAAGACATTATGGGTAAAACCGACTGTGAGATGGGGTGGTCTGCTGACGCCGAGGGTTTAAGAGGGGACGACAAAAAGGTCCTGGAGACCGGCAAGACCCTTTATGTTCATGAATATGCGCATGTTCCCGGCCGCGGCAAAGTCACCCTCAATGTCTGTAAGTTTTAGGGGAATTTGACGGCAGAAAATGCGTCTTTGGAATTTCGTTCGTTATCGAGTAAAAGGCTCCAAAAGGCCCCGGGGTGCAAGCCAACAACCATTACTTTTTCAGGAGATCAGCAAGGATCACCTGGGCGGCGTTTCGGCCGGGGGCCATGGAAACCCCGCCTCCCGGGTGGCTGCCCGAGGCGCACAAATACACATTGTCCACTGGCGTCCGATAATACCCCAACTCCGGAATGGGACGCAAGGCCCCCGTCTGGTATGGCAGAAAAGCGCCATGAGTGACGGTGCCCCGCACCGCGCTGGGGATTCTCCGTTCCATGTCCACCGGAGAATGAACCACCCGCTTCAGGATGAGGCCCTTGAGGTTGGGAATGTAATTGGTCGCGAGAAGGTCGATAAGATGGTCGGCATACGGTTCTTTGGCCTCTTCCCAAGTGCGGGCTTTGATCTTGCCGGTGGCATCCTTCTTAATGTGGTAAGGCACGTTATTAGCCACGATCTTCATGACAAACTTGCCTGAGGGCGCCCGACTGGGGTCGGCGGAAGCATCATTACACAACAACAGCATAGGTGCGGCCGGGAGCTTGCCGCTGCGGCAATCGGTATAAACTTGGGCCAGATAACTCAAGTCCGGCTGGGCCGGGTGGACATAGGAAGACCGCAGAGCCTCCGGACCGGCCTTGTATTCGGGGAAGCCATCCAGGGCCAGATAGATGACAAAAGCAGCGTCTCCCCACTCAAAGCGCCGGATCTTGCGGACGATATCAGCCCCAACTGCGGCTTCTCCTAAAAAATCTACAATAAGCTGGTGGGGATCGACACCAGATGCCACCACCCGGCTGACCGGAATCTCCTCGCCGTCCTTTAATTGGACCGCCATCGCCTGATGGTCCTGGACTATGATCCGGCGCACCCTGGCATTGGTGCGGATGTGCCCTCCCAGGGATTCCAGGCACCGAGCCAGGGCCAGGGCAAGTTGCCCCATGCCCCCTTTGACCACGTTGTTTCCCAGGTCCTGGATCAGGGTATCGAAAAGCCAGGCCAGATACCCGCCACCCGCATCGTCGGGGCTGACATTGGCGTGACACGCGAAGCTTCCCAGGAACACTTTGGTCTCCTCAGCCTCAAACCACTGGTCGCACCAGGACCGCATGCTCTGCAGACCGAAGCGGTATTGCTCCAAGCCCCCGGGAGTCGCAGTCAGCCGGGAGGTTTCCTCGGCCAAGGAAAGGGGCGCGGAGTTCATCCAGGCGGCGATATCACCCTTGACCTGGAGATAATCATGGAACATGCGGCGCCAAGTCTCGCCATCTTTGGGCGAATATCGTCTTATGCTGGCAATGGTCTTTTCCAAGTCGCGATACATCGTCATCAGGCCCCCATCGGGGAACACCTGGGAGAAGTTAGGGTCCGGGTGAAGGAGTTCGAAGCCGAAGCTCGCCAGGCCCAATTCAACTGGCGCCGGCGACAGGTTGCCGAATTGATAGCCAAAGGCATGGAGATCCGAGTGGAAGCCGGGAAGGGTAATTTCCTCGGTAACCGTCATACCACCCAAAGTATGGTATTGTTCCAGAATCAGGACCTTGAGCCCGGACCGGGCCAGGTAACAGGCGCAGGTTAGCCCGTTATGTCCGGCGCCGATCACTATTGCATCATAATTCTCCGGCATGACCCTTACCCCTTGCAAAAATATCTAAAAGCTCAATCCCATAAAGGTCCCATGTTTGACAACCCTAAAACTCCAGGTACGCACGGCCGCTGAAAGTGGTGTGCCCAAAACCTAAGGATATGAATAATCATTTTGTTAAGATCATGCAATCCGCAGGGCTTTTCAAAAATAGAGCGTCAGCTTGCCAAAATCAAAGCTTATCCCCGGCCTCCCGAAAATCGCGGATATGATCTCACCTCACCGGGGCCTTTGTAGGGCGTATAATTTTTGATGTCGGGGATAGGGGAACGCCAGATTACCGGCGGGAATGGTAGGGGGCCTTCAGGCCAAGAAGGATTGATATGGTTTGAATCTGGAAGGTTTTGGGCTCTGTGATAAGTGTCGGATCATAGCAAATAGCAACTTTTTGATTTCTTTCACATTTTCCAAACTGAGTTTGGGAATGGGTCGAAAAACGTTTGAAGTCCAGAGATTAAATAACGCTAAAGGCAGGATACGCTCCGCTTTCTCGCCCTACGCGCTGACTTTAGATCCTCAATTTCCGACATCATAAAATCGCCGTCGATTGTGGATTGAATTGATACATGGTTAAGGACATCGGGTACCGAAATTCAACGTGGGGCCGAGTTGATTTCCTCGAGGAAAACGCGCACTACGGCATTGAACTCAACCGGATTTTCCAAGTGAACGAAGTGGCGAGCACTGATCATGACCACCTTCGCACCAAGTATGCGAGAAGCAATCCAGGGCATGACTTCTGATCCAAGATGGCTCTCCATCCCACCGATGCACAGCGTAGGCCGCCGGATTAAGGAAAGCAAATCCCGATAGTCAGCCTGCATCACGCTGAGCATGAGTTTCGCCGCGGCACTTCGTGGCATTTTCAGGCTGTCCTCGATGACTCGAGCCCGGTCGACCGCTGGAAACCCTGGACTCAACATGTTGGATAGGAAGGTACGCAGCTTCTGCTCACCATCCGGCCCCGCGATGGCAGCAGCCATGGTCAGAGCTTCGTCACCGCCGACCGACGCCCCGTACTTCTGGCACTCCGCTTCAGACCACTCAGGTCGCTTTATAGCAGAGATCATTTCATCCGAGAGCACCAGGGCACGAATACGGTCCTGCCCAAACAGGTCAATGAAACTCCAGATCACGGTGCAACCAGCCGAATGCCCAAGCAACACTGCGTCGTGTAAACCGAGATGGTCGAGAAAGTCAAGGCAGTCTTTCGCCAGCCGCGATACGCGATAGCCGTGCTCCGGCCGTTCCGATTCCCCATGTCCCCGAAAGTCAAGTGCCAGGCAGCGAAAGGTATTAGACAGTAGCTCCAGCTGCGTTGCGAACTGTGACGCAGGCTGAGTCCACCCTGGAAGCATGAGAAGCGGCGGCCCTAAGCCTTTTTCGAGGTAGTGGAGCCGTACGCCATCACTAGTTGTGAAGTAGGCAGATGATGCGATGGTCGATGTTTTCAAGTGTCAGTTCCTCCCAGGGGCGGTGCGCTGATTGACTGATACATTTTTGCTATAAAAGCATATCTAGTGTTTTAGGACGGAATAGATTAAATTTATTAAATAATAAGCTTTCTATCAGCATTATCTTTGTGCACAAAATTATTTGTAAGGGCCGTTATTCTGCATGGAAGATAGCTTGACACGATGGAAACTTGTCGGATTTCCTCATAAATTTGTGATATTCTCTGTATATCAGCATCAGCATGATGCCATCAAAAAGTGGAGGTGGAGCATGAAAGTTTCCAAGGCCGTCAACCTGTTCCTGGATTACCAAAAGCTGAACTCACAAAAAAAATACGGTCAGGGCCTACGGCTCGCTCTTGGCCAAATTCAGGGACCATTTTCCTGACCATGACCTGGCTTCCATATCGTCAGAGGAGGTGCTCTCTTTCTTAACCAGCCTCAATGCTACCTGTAAGCAACTCACCAAGCACACGCGTTACGCCTATCTTAAGGCCCTCTTCAATTTCATCCGCAACAATCTTGACACTCAGCTCCAAAATCCCTGTGACACTCCGATGCTGAGGAAACTTTTTCGGGTTGGGAAGATAGTGCATTGGCAGGTCCAGGAAAAAGAGACCATCGACGAGGTCATCTTCAGGACCACCAAAGTAAGAAACCGCCTCATGCTGGAACTCATGGCTCGGGGTGGCATGCGCGTAGGCGAGGTTCTCAAGCTTACTGGCAGGGATGTGGAGGACCAAAAACTCGTAATCAGAAACCCCAAAAGTGGCAAGGAAACGGAGGTCGTTTTCATTCCTAAGAAGCTGGCCGACAGGCTAAAGGATTACCTCAAGGCCAGAGGCATAGAAGGGGAACAAAGAATTTTCCCCATCACCTACACTGCGGCCCGGGTTATGGTCAGAAAGGCTGGCGCCTTGGTGGGGATTTATCTGAGGCCACACGACCTGAGGCGGCATGCGGCAACCTATGCCTCAAGATCAGGGGTCCCCGTGGAGATCGTCAGCAAGGTCATCCTGAGGCACGCCAACCTCTCCACCACCCAAAGGTATCTCGGGAAGGTCAGCGATGTGGAAGCGGTGAGGTGGATCGAGAATTTATATGGCTGATGGTGGGCAATCGGGGCGAGGTCGAGGAAGGCCTCGCCCATCTTAAAAGTGTTGTTATTTTTTGGATATGAAAGGTTTTTAGCCCGGTGATAAGTTTCGGGTTATAGTAGTTATTACCTTGCAGCAGGGAGGAGATATAGTTAGAGAAATATTGTAGCCTATATTTTACCTAGAGTCATAGTACTATTTAGTATGACTGCCTTGACTACTCTATGCTATTATTATCAATAAGATATTTATTTATTATATGAAGCAACGGATATAGGTGTGTTAACCATGATTGTCTTGTCAAAATACCCACTATTATTAGAATAATCTTTGGTTATATGGTCTTGCTGTGTTCTATCTGGCGAATTGACTGTCTGCTCAGCAAGAACATTGTCGGTTAATTTTGTACAGAACTCTTGGTTATTGATTTTGCCTTCCGGCTGCTTATCTCTTGTGGACCAGCTGGATGGAACATCATTTTCGGAGCCATGATCCGGAGTCATCCGTTCAGGACGTGATGCGTACCCCGCTGGCTTATTAACCTGGGAAGGCCGATAACTTTTTTGCTGAACATTTTTTGCATGACTGTATTGTACCGAGTTTGGGGGCCTGATCCCGTCCACTGGTTTAGAAACTTTTCGGGGTCGATCGCCTTTTGCCTTAGGGTTTTTTGCAGAACTAAATTGCATTAAATTTTTGGAGTTTTTCGCCTTCAACTTACAATCATTTCGAGATCGATTGCCTTTTCGTTGAACATTTTTGACAGAACTATGATGAACTGACTTTTTGTGGCTAATCCCCACTGACGGCTTACAAACCTTGGGAGATCGATATCGTTTTTGGGGCGTATTTTTTGGGGAACTACGAGATACCGATTTCTTGTGGCCAGTTCCTTTTTTCTCAGCGGCAAAGGCAACTAAAGGAAAAGCAATCATGAAACTCAAAGCTAACCCTATAAATTTCCGCCAGTTGAATAGAACCATAGCACGCCCTTCCCCAAAATTATACGGCAGGCTTGGCCACCGCAGTTAAAAAATGGTTTTGGCGACCTCTCTCCTTGAGTTTAAGATCGATAAGCTTTCTCTATTAATGCCTAAATTACCTTTTGATGTACTTTAGCATAAGTTTGCCAGAAATTGTAATATCTTAAAAAAAATCTGAGCATGTTTCACCCTCAGAACGTGAAAACCTCACTGCGGTAGAGCTCAAGAATCTAAGGCCAACACCACTTATTATTGCTGGGCCTAAGGGAGGCCGATGCCACCCGCATATGCCCCCGTCGGGAATGGCAAGCGATCTTAGTTTCCTTATCGTGCACTCATAAAAGTCTTCAAGTGAATTAGTCTTCCACCTTTCAGAATGCGGACGTTAAGGCGTAGGCATATGACAATCTCACGCAGCTGATCAAGAAGGCATGGTTTGTTCCTCCTGACGTGAAAACGTATTGGTTTGATCTTTTTCACAAGCTCCGTTAAGGTTATATTTTTGGATGAGATTATAGAGCATGGATCGGCTGGTCCGCAAAGCTTTGGCAGCCAGCAAAACGTTCCCATTATACTTTTCCAGAACCTGGGCGATCAGTTGGGATTCGAACCTGGCCTTGGCCTCTTTGAGACTCAGCCCATCACAATACGGTTCGGGGTCAAGATGGGAAACCACTATTCCCAAATGCTCCGGAGCAATCAAGGGACCGTCCGCCATCACCACGCTGCGGCGGATGCGGTTAGTGAGTTCGCGAATATTTCCCGGCCAGTGGTGGGCCTGGATGGCGGTCATCGCCTCTTTCGAAAATCTCAAATCCTTTTTCCCCACCCGGGAGGAGTAACGCTTCAAGAAGATAGTAGCCATGATCAGGAGGTCATCGTCTCGATCCTTCAGGGGAGGCAGTTCGACGCTCAAAACGTCGAGGCGATAATAGAGATCTTCCCGGAAGTTGCCCTCCTTGATTAAAGCCGTCAGATCGCTGTTGGTGGCGGAAATGACGCGCAGATCCGCCTTGAGGGTCTTGCGCCCCCCCACCCGTTCAAAGGTGAACTCCTGGAGGAACCGGAGCAATTTGACCTGCAGTTCCAGGGGAAGTTCCCCCACTTCATCCAAAAAGAGGGTGCCTCCCTGGGCCCGCTCCACGGTCCCCATGGACGTGCGATACGCCCCGGTGAAGGCCCCCTTTTCATGGCCGAAAAGCTCCGACTCCAACAGTTCTTTGGGGATGGCGGCACAGTTAATCGCCACGAAAGGCCCCTCGGCCCGCAGGCTCCGCTGATGAATGCTCCTCGCGACCAATTCTTTTCCGGTGCCGCTGGCTCCGGTCACCAGAACCGGTAGATCGGTGGCGGCTATCTTGCGAATCAGGTTGAACACCTGGCGCATGGGCTCGGACACCCCCACCATTTCTTCGGGTTCTCCGGAGCTGACATCACCTAACCAACTCTGGTATCCAATTACCTGGAGATCCTGGGGCAACTGGCACGCCGGGCAGACCTTGACGCTGCGCCCGGTGATTTCCTTGCCGCAAAACGGGCAGTTCGGAAATCGGCAGGGCAGAAGGGGCAGCAGGGAATCCCATAACCGGGCCCGGTTGTGGCTATCGAGATCAAGAAATTCAACCCCAACCCCGGAAGTGGTGCGGCGGACTACCCGGGCTAACACTTCTATGTCAGGAGACTTTGTGGAAAAAAGGGGGAATTTTAGATCGATAATGGGGACATGCAGCTTCACCTTCTCCGGCAAGGCGATATGGGCACCAGTCAGGCTCAAATCAGTTATCCGACCTTTAACCGTTTGGCTTAATAAATACAGGCTTAACGGTAGGTCCACGGCAATCCTTGGTGCTCTTCTCATGGTAGTCTTCCTCTTTTTATAGCCAACTCGTCTTCCCGAGAAGAATAATAGCACAATTTATTTCATACAATGCAACTTTTTTTTAAAAGATTCCTTGCATGCCACTTCATGAGTAAACCGGCACATTATTGATTTGCGGCCTAAGGACCCCCAGGCCAGCACCGATAGGTAGTGGTGCGCCAAGGGAGAAGTTGAGGCGCATTATTCTTGGATGTGGAGATCTGATGTTAGCTTGCCAATAAGAAAACTTCTCAACATACTATATTAGTTGCGGATATGATCGTGTGTCCAGCTAAGGCTGGCATGTTCAGCAAGAGTTAGTCTCGCCAGGGTAAGAGCCAGAGACCCTGTAGCTTGGATGGCAGGTAGGAGGGAAACCGAGTACTTGAAGCCCATCGACAAAGCCATCCATGGGATGGTGAGCGAGTCACCGGGCCGTAACGAAAGTGAACGCAGAGGTGGCCCCGAAAATGCATAGCCCCGGAGGCCGAGCCCCCAATCATAGGGCGAAGGCAGCATGAAGTGCCGCAGGCTGGCTGCAGCGGCATTTCACTCCGGCGGGGTGATAGCGACAGCACGGTGGCAAGGACATGCCGAGCAACTGGAGAAACCCTCCTCGTCCCGCCAAGAAATTGGCGGAGCAAGGTAGGCCATATAACCGGTGACCCCGGGAAGTTGGCCGAAGACGAGAGGGTGGCGGATGGGTTCGCAGTAGCGATGAACCGGGTAATGACCGGGGAGCGAAGGAGCCCTAGTGCTAACGATCTTCCGACAACACGGGAGGCAAGGGTGAGATGACAAAGGCGCCCATCAGTTTGCAAGACCTGAGGAGGAAGATTTACCTGAAGGCGAAGGCCGACAAGACCTGGCGGTTTTGGGGATTGTACGTTCACGTCGGCAAGATGGAAACGCTTCGGGAAGCCTACAAGATGGCCAAGAGGAATAACGGGGCACCGGGGATTGACGGTGTGACGTTTGACGCCATCGAAGCAGCAGGCCTGGAAGCCTTTCTTGAAGGCCTTCATCGTGAACTGGTCTCCGGTACGTATCGACCGATGCGGAATCGTCGGCGGGATATTCCCAAGGATAAAGGTAAAGTTAGGACCCTGGGAATACGTTGCTGGCGATTTTTCGACACTCAACTGGCGGCGATGATCCACGCACGCGCTTGCGCGGCCTCCGACAGCGGAAATAATTGCATCGCACCGGGCATAAGGAAGCTGAAAAACCGCATCGTCTGTTTGATCCATTCGACATCGGTGACGACCGCGACTCGCTCCCATCGCGTGAGGTGTTCCATCCCAACCTTGAAGTCTTCCCAGATAGCGCCTGGATCGATGCCGGCAAAATCCGCAGCGGTTTCATAGTAAAGTCGGACCTTGTCGGGCCTCTTGAGCGCATTCATAACGGCCGGAACCAAAACCGCATCATAATCCCCTTTCGTTACGCGTCCTTTGCAGACAAAGGCGAGAACGTTGTCGGGAAAGTTCATCAACTGCTCGATCATGGGGCATTCTCCTTCGTGCGTTTTGTAGATACTAATTCACTGCTTATGCAGCAGGCCCTCCATTTTCCTCGCGGGCCCACAACAATTATATTATTGACCGACCGATCAGTCAATAGTATAATTGTGACATGGTTGTGAAGGGGCATCGGACGAAAGCCGGGGAGCAGACGAGGATCGCCATTTTAGAGGCGACCCTACGGTTGCTCGGCCGCGATGGCCCCGAGGCGTTCAGCGCTTCCACCCTCGCGAAGGAAGCGGGAGTCAGCAAGGCGACTCTCTTTCATCACTTCGGTTCCCTCGGCGAAATACCGCTTGAGGCGTTTGAACAGTTTTGGCTCCAGTCTCTCACGCCCGATACCCGAAAGCTGATATCGGCCAGTGACTATCTTGAGGATCTCGGCCAACAGGTCATCACTATGGCACAGAAGCGTGGCGAATTCCTGAGAGCTCAAGTCGTTTTTCTGACGAAAGCGATCTTCGATCCCCGCCTGAGTCAGCGTCTGGCGGCGAGTGCGTTCCAAATGCATCGGGTCGTGGTCCAGGAGCTTTCGGTGCGGCTTCCTGAGAGCCTCCCGGCATCCGAGACCGACGCGATGGCACGCATGGCGGAAATGGTTCTCGACGGGCTGATGATCGCCCTCGTTATGCGCAAGGGATCAAGGGAACTGGCCGAATCGAAACGGGCCTGGGTCCGGTTTGTCGATCTGCTTCTCTGGCGCGCGGAGGCAAGATGATGCCCAAACAAACCCTCCTCTTTGCGCCCTGTGCGTTCAATCTGGCGGAAACCAGCCGGATGGTTGAGATCGCTAAAGCAATCAGGCTCAATCCCGTTGCGAGCCAGACCTTCGACATCCATTTCATCTCCGACGGCGGTGAGTTCGAGCGCCTGATCGAAAAACACGGCTTTGCCTTGACGCGGCTCAGAACCCCGACTCACCAAAGAAAAGATCGAGCATATTGCCAAGGTGGACCGTGGTGAGAAGTTTGCACCGGCCTTCACTGATGCTGAAATGATCCAGCGCGTCGACAACGAAATTGCCTGTCTCAAGGAACTAAAGCCCGCCGCAGTCGTCACCGGGTCCTACGTAACCATCCCGGTGACCTGCCGGGTTCTTGAGACCCCCCTCGTCTGGGTTGTTCAATCGACCTGGCTCCCTGACTTCTTTTGCCATGGCGCGGGCATGACGGGCAACATCCAGCCCGCTCCGCTGAAGGCGGTCGCCGACTGGTTCGTGCTGCAATTTATCAACTTCTGGATCAAGTACGGATTTCTCCGTACGGTCAACCGGACCGCAAAACATTCCGGGGTTCCGGGCTATGACTCGATCTTTGAATTCTGGCGCGGCGACATAACGCTGGTGGCGGAGCCACCGGAGTTTTCCGGGGCCAAACTCCCACCCAAGCACTACTTCATCGGTCCTCTCATCCCCCAGGATGAATTCCCGCTTCCCCAGGAACTCGCTTCTCTTCCGAGGGACAAGCCGCTGATTTATTTCGCCATGGGAAGCTCCGGCACACCCGAGATCGTTGCCAGGATCGTCGAGAGTTTCGAAGGCAAGCCCTACCGCGTGATTGCGCCGGTAAAATTCCAGCTAAGGCAAGTTCCCGGCGTCCGCGTTCCGGCAAACGTCCTCGTCACTGACTGGGTTCCGGCGCTTCAGGTCAACAAGATGGCCGATCTCGCCGTCATCCATGGAGGCATCGGAACCGTCATGGTTGCCGCACTGGCAGGTAAGCCGGTCGTTGGCGTCGGCATGCAGATGGAGCAGGTCGCCAATCTGGCCTGTCTTGAACGGCTCGGCTTTGCGATCCGCGTTCCAAAATCCAAAAACCCATCACTACACGTTCAGGCCGCGATCCAGACGTTACTGCATGACGAGCGGGCAATAGCCAAAGCGGCAGCATTTGCCAAAATCGTCGCGCAATGGGACGGGCCGAAACTGGCGGCTGACATGCTGTTTGAGCAATACGGCAGCATGAGACCGCCCGCTTTGCCCAATTCTCACCGGCCAGCCGGGAATGACCTTGGTGGTTGAATGGTTGGGATTTTCGGGAGCTTCGCAATTCTCACCAAGGACCCTTAGCGGGACAACAGGGGCTGCTTCTCACCTGTTGCCCGACCCATGCTGGCCCCGATAATCTAAAATTTTCCGTTCAGCTAAGAGATATTTTCCCCCGTTTTGTAAGCAGTGAAATCTTCTTTGTCTGACATTCCCATATCACAAGATATTTCCAGCCATCTTTTTTTAGGTTGCTTATGTTCTGTTTATCCCTGCTCATGTTTATTCAGAAATAAATCAGCACAAAAATACAACATCAGACAGAATGCTCCAAATTGTCTAGTCTATAAGTTTCTGTCCCGAAAACCCTGCTCACTTTTGCTGTGCCCATGAAAAAGTTTACCAAGATGGGCAGGAATATGGCTGGGAGTTTCCTGATCACTTCTTCATGGAATAAGGTGAGAAATAGAATATCTTCCGTTTAATATCAGATGCCCCAGGAGACACGAGCGGGGTGAGGCGAGGTTTCCCACTCCTTTCCGGGCGGCATACAATCCACCAATATGAGTTTCGTCACCTCACAAGTCTGGAGCAACGACAGTAAACTTGTTCGCAAAAGCTGGCATAACCTTACGCCACTCATGACCTGCTATTTGTTTCATTCGCGTGTAAACAGTTCTTCCCTAATACCTGCCAGATAGCCTTTAGTTTTCCGGTTTATAAGAGTACCCCCTATGATAGTCGCTTCGTAGGTGTCGCCATCGTTGGGCCATTGGTAATCAAGAATTAATTTATTCCCTTCTTGGCGCTTCGCCAATATAGGGAATGTTAATCGTGTAGTGTGACTATTTTTACCACCTTGAACATCAATTATCAGGGTTAACTCATTTATCTCGCTTAACTTATCTCCCCGAATAAATATCACTTCTGCCAAGTTGCAGCCTCTATAGACATATTTCCCCCCCGGGCTTGGATCATTATAGCCGTCTTCGGCGCTCTGGGCCTGTCCGGTGGACGTGGCCGCCAACACCAGCATGAAGGTCGCCATCAATACAATACTTAGAGTTTTCATGTGTTGCTCCTCCTTAAACGTGCAGCAGGTGCCTGGGCTTACTGTTGGCTGTTATGCTCCAGAACGCTCCTAGGCGTTGCCGTATCGCCCACGTAGCTTCCTTTTTCCAACTTCTTCGATGTTTGCGAGAAATGTTTTCCATTCCTGGACGAAACCGTTATGTTCTCCTGAATCCATGATCTGTCCCCAATGTTTAAAATTAAGTAACCTCAAGTTGTTAGTAAACGGCATGTTAGCACAAGATCCATCAAAAACCGAGATTATGCGGCAACCTTGGCCACCGCAGTCAAAAAGTGGTTTTAGTATCTCTATGCCCGAAGAAAATCCCGCAAAGTTTCTGTTTTTGAAGCCGAATACTCTCAGCGACGTCATGATAGCAAAAATTTCCCTGAAAAAGTTTATTTTCCCGGAATCTTGAGCATACCTAACCATCATAACCCGAATACTTCACTGCGAGGGAGCTAAAGGATCCCAGGCCAGCACCGCCCGATAATGGTAAGCCAGGGGAAAAGCCAAAGCCACATGGACGTACCACCGATAGAAGATTGCTGCTATGATCCGACAGTTATCACCGAGCGGAAAAATTTCCCTACCCAATCCCTATGTGCTCTTTTTTGCCCAGCCCCGCCGTCGTTGTTCGGCTTCCGTTACCCCACGCCCATGCAGGGTGACTTCCCCTTATCCTTAAATAAAATAGATCGCGGGCCTTCCATTCAGGCGAAAACCGCCTACTGTACAGTTTCTTAACACCATACACGAAACCTGTACACTCCTTATAAACTGAGTGATATAGGAGACCTGGACAAGCTGAAAGCAAAACAGACCAAGAAGCTTAACAGTGGGAAGCTGTCCCATGGAGGTTAAGGCAAAATCCAATAATTCTTGTTTAACCTGTGGAGCCCTCAGTTTGCGGCCTCCAGGCTCCCTATGGCTTGACTATGACTGCTCCATTTGAGCGTGGCATGGATATTGTATCTCTATACGGTAACGCAGCAAACAATTTAGAGATCGCCTGCTCAAATGCGGGGTTCGAAGTGAAGGAGGCTGGTTATGAAAACGAAAGTCGAGTCAAAAGGCCAGGGAGTGCAGGTTCTTTCCATGACAGAGAACCAGTGTGTCTGGATGAAAGCCGGAGTGGTGAATTTCAAGATCTGCGAAAATGCCTTTGATTGCACTTCCTGTGCCTTTGATAAGGCCATTAGCAGGAAGTCGACGCAAAAACCAACTGCCCTGGTCGGTTGGCGAGAGGTCATGCGGAGTCAACCCAATCAGGAATGCCGGCACATGCTGACGGGCCGGGTCATTTTCAAATTATGCTCCCACGACTTCCAGTGCAACGACTGCGCCTACGACCAGCTTCTCTACGATTACGACCTGCTCCGGGATGAAGGGGACATGTCGCCTCAGGCGGGCCAGGCTAACAAGGTAGGCGGCTTTATGGTTGCCGATGGCTATTACTACCACAAGGGGCACAGTTGGGCGCGGATCGAGCATGGTGGCTTCGTGCGCCTGGGGGTCGATGATTTTGCCTGGAGGCTGCTCGGCGGGTCAACCGATATCTCCCTGCCGAAGATCGGCTCGAAGCTAAAGCAGAGTGAGACCGGTTGGACTATTAAGAGAGACGAGAAGACCGCTGAAGTGCTCTCGCCCATGAGTGGCATCGTTATGACCACCAATCAAAACGCGCTGCACCAGCCGAATCTTTCTAAGAAAGACCCTTATGGCAATGGCTGGCTGGTCGTCATTGACCCGGTCAGCGGCCTGAAGAAGAAAACCAAGAGTCTCCTGTTTGAACAGAATGCGGTTGCCTGGCTCAATGCCGAGGTCAAGAAGCTGGAAGAGATGGTGATGAATGTCTATGGAGTCCCCCTTGCAGCAACAGGTGGCGAAATAGTCGATGATATATCCGGGAACCTGCATGATCTCAAGTGGGAAGACCTGGTGCATCAGTTTCTTCTTACCTGAGGGCTGCACAGAATGATTGGCGGTGGCGGTCCAGGTGGCTAGACCTTGAGGTTTTCCAGGCTTTGGCGCAGCATGAACCTGCACCGCTCACAGAAAAAGATGTCCAACTCGTCGAGGTGGCTGAGTCCATAGCTAAATCGCATGAGGCATTTGGGGGTCTCACAATGGTACAGGGAAAGAGTGTGAGCAATCTCGTGGAGGGCGACCTTGGCCAGACGTTCATAATAGGTGCTCTCCGAAGCCATGATCCCGTCTTCCCGGTGCTTTAGGCGGAAATCCGAGACAATTGCCCGGGTTAGCCCCAGTTCCGCTTCACCGAATACAAAGGTGTGTATGGGAGTGCAGAGGTCCACGTCCGTGATGGCCAGAAGGCGAGACTGATGGGGAAAGGAAAACCGGGCCAGGTGCTTCAGGACAAGTCCGGCATCATACTGGCCTCGATGGGGCTGAAACGCTTCTTCCGGGATTGGCATCGCAGCCAGCATCTCGACAGGAGTTCCCAACAGCGTTTGCAGGTTCGCGGCTATCACCCGGAGCGCCGTATGCGGAGTCCGGCCCATATTAGTCAGGGCGATCGAGGGAGCCTGCGGTTTTTTTCGTGGCGGTGACGGCATCTCAAGTATTTAGGGGAAGGGCGGTCTGGTTGATCGGCAATGTGCCCCCTTGCCGGGTAGCACTGTTGTTAGGACGAGTTGTTTCCCCGCGCCGAAGGCCGATAAAGGGGAAGTTCCACCGCGAACGTTGTCCCTTTCTTGCCCGTCTCCTTTACCCAGACACGTCCTTTGTTTTCTTTAATTATGCCGTAAGCGGTGCTCAAGCCCAGCCCTGTCCCTTTTCCCGGCGCTTTGGTGGTGAAAAACGGATCGAAGATCAGGGGGAGGTCCTTTTCCGGAATACCCCTCCCCGTGTCGGAAACTTCGATACGGACTTTTTGGGCGCGCTTGTTACGATAAGTCCGAAGCGTCAAGGTTCCTTCATGGTCCATGGCGTCCACGGCATTCAAAACGAGATTGACAATCACCTGCCCCAGTTGATCTCTATCTCCTTTGATCAACATGATATCCTCTGAAAGCTCTTTCCTGATCTGGATACCCATGAAAAACTTGGTGTCGCGGATGAGATCCAGTCCGTGCTCCAGAAGCGTATTGACGTGAAGGATTTCCTGGCTGGGGGTTTCCTGTCTGCTATAGGCCAGGAGATTCTTGATAATTTTGCCGCACCTTTTGGCGTCTTCATAGATGCAGCTGAGACTTTTCCCCCGGGGGTCATCTGATTCGAGTGATTTCTGCAAAAGATCGGCGTAGAAAATAATTCCCGTCAGAGGATTGTTTATCTCATGAGCGACCCCGGCTGCGAGCTGACCCAGGGAAGCCATTTTTTCCGCTCGGGCGATGCGTTGGAGCATCTCCCGCATTTCTTGCTCGCATTTGAGCTTCAATCTTAAGTCATTAAACAACCCCACGGTGGCAGCTTCCTGATTGCCCTCGTAAATAATCGCGGCCGTGAGCTCCACCGGGATCTCCTCACCTCGAGCATTAATAATGGTAAATCTGCTCAGGTGCAGCTTACCTTTGCCCCCCTGGCTCTCGTCCCGCAAAATTTTCATAATCTCCTTGGCCTGCCCCGGGGGGTAAAGGGCCTCGGTGGTTATTCTTTTTGCATGCGCCTCTCGGAGCGAATATCCCGTAAGTTCCTCGGCTGCGGGGTTCATAGTCATGATTTTGCCGCGGCGATCCGCGGCGATTATAGCAGTGGTTGAACTCTGGATGAGTTTTTGGGTAAAGTCTTTGGCGCCCGAGAGTTCTCGCTGGAGCATCTTTATTTGCGTCACATCATGGATGGATTCCACGATATACAGAACCTCGCCGGCCTCATCGAGGATCGGGGAGAAAAACCGATTATCCCACTTTTCTATGCCGGCACTGGTGGTCACCAACTCCATGACGGAATGTCCACGACGGTCCACCAGGACCTTGGCGATAGGGCACGTTTTCAGCGGACAAGGCTCAGAGTGGAAAAAGAATTCGCGACAAGTCTTGCCGACTATTTCGTTTTTATCTGTCCTGAACTTCTCCAGGAAAGTCGCATTCACGTCCACTACGGTCTTATCGGGTTTGAGGATCAGGGTTGGAAGAGAAAGGCAGTCGAAAAGTCTAGTTTTCCAGTGGTTCGGAGTTTTCATGTTCGGTCTCTTACCGCAGTGATTTTCGTTGGGGTTCAACCTTGCGGGCCACCAGTCCTGCTGAGAGGAGCACTAAGGTTGTAATGTTTAATTTTGCTGTGGAGGGTAACCCTGCTAATTTCCAGAGCCTCCGCGGCTTTGGAGATGTTCCAGCCATGGAGAATGAGAATCCGCTCAACATGCTGTTTCTCGTTTTCTCTTAAAGATTGAGGGATATCATGGACTGAGGATCTCAAGAGAAAAGCAAAATCATCTTTGCCCAGGTAGTGTTCTTTGGCCAGTACGACGGCACGTTCAACCGCATTTTCCAACTCACGGACATTTCCGGGCCACGGGTAATTCTTCAGAGCATTGATGCCTTGCTGCTGAATCCCTTCAACCGGTTTATTGGTTTCGCTGCGGATCCGTTCCAGAAAGTGCTGGGCCAAGACGGGAATATCATCGATTCGGGCTCGCAGCGGGGGAATTTCAAGCTCGATGACATTCAACCGGTAGTAGAAATCCTGACGGAAGGCGCCGCGCTCGATCTCCTTGGCCAGATCCTTATGCGTGGCGCAGATGAGGCGAAAATCAACCGGAATATCCCCTAACCCGCCGACCCGATGAAAGGTCTTTTCCTGCAGAACCCGAAGAAGATCGACTTGCATCTTGAGAGGGATTTCGCCGATCTCGTCCAGAAAAAGGGTCCCTCCCTGCGCCATCTCCAATCGCCCTTTTTTGGCCCTTCTTGCCCCGGTAAACGCCCCGCTCTCATGTCCGAACAACTCGCTTTCCAGGAGCGACTCGGCAAAAGCCCCGCAGTTTATGGGGATAAAGGGCCCGACGAAGCGATCGCCCATAGCGTGGATCGCCTTCGCCACCAGTTCCTTCCCGGTTCCCGTTTCACCCCGCAGCAGCACGGGTGAATCGAAGGTTGCAACCTGTTTGATCAATTCAAACAGTTGCTGCATGCATTGCGATACGCCAATCAAATCCTCGCAGCGCACCCGGCAGGCCACCTGCTCTCGCAGGATCTCATTTTCATCGAGAATTCTTTTTTGTTGGAGGAGTCTTTCCAGGAGGCAGGCCAGGTCCCCGGGTTCGAAGGGCTTGGTGAGATAATCGCAAGCTCCCCGTTTCATTGCGTCAACCGCAGTTTCAATCGATCCATACGCGGTAATCATGACCACCATTGAGTGCGGGCAGTTCTTCTTGACGTAATCGAGCACTTCGAGACCGTTCACATTGGGCATTTTAATGTCGAGAAAGATGAAATCGTAGTCCTGCGTATCCACCATATCGATGGCAGCCTGGCCTCCATCGGCGCCTTCCACGTCGTAGCCTTCCTTCTTGAACCAGGCCACCAGGGATTCCCGCACAATCATTTCATCATCGACAACCAGTACCTTCAATCTGCCGCTCATAAATTTCCCTTATTCAGAATGTTGCGGAACCAGGGGAGAATGGCATGACGAGCTTCGAATCGTCTTAGTATCAGGGGCGCGCCGTTGGAATTGGAACCATTCCAATGGCTGAATCCGCATAGACATATCATATGCCTAATAATAGTATAAAATCAACGTAATAACCAGCATCATGAATGGTGCTGTTCCCGGGTGCCGCCCTGAGCGTACAACCGGCAAAGGGACAACGCCTCTCTTTCTGGCCTCTTTCGCCTGAAACGCAGGGTAGGGTGGGGAAGGTTCCCCCAAAAGAGAGGAGAGCGAAGGCTTGGCAGATGCGGTTATCCCCGGGGCTATATCCTGAGGCCGACAGAACCGGGCCCAAGAGTCATATGACAGAAAAATGGTCATTCATAGCTAATTGATAGCAATAGATCTTGTATTCCAGCGAAACTTGAGGCCATTTATTACAAATGTTTGATAACATATTGTCAAACCAGAGGGTAATCTTCAATTTAATATTCTTTAGTGCTACTATATATTTCAAATATAGTGCGACCAGTCTCATCGTTAATCTTGTTAATCAAGTTAAGTTTGTAATGCCTCTTTCGCAATAAATTTATAAAGTTATTACGTGAATATTTGAAATAGGTGCTTTCAACAGGGTGCGCAATAAAGAGATAATCAGCATCTGGTTTCAATAGGTCAGACAGCAAATTCAAAAGCCATTGCTCTTGATTGTGTGTCAGATTTTTATAATTCAAATCAAACGTCAACTCAATATATTTTCCTTGTACGTGATCAAAAGCTGTAAGTTGAGCATGAATACCCCAATCAATCGAAACAAATTTATTGGGGCTATTCTTTGTATACTTTATAAGGTCATAGACAGCCTTTGACCAGGAAATATTTTTAACCGCTTTATCATATGATTTAATATATTGATAATTCATATTGCATTGGTAACTGAGAATAATACCAATTAATATAAATTGAATAAAATATAGTTTTGATCTGTAAATAATTGGGAAAGCTTCAGTCAGGACAAAAATAGGATAGGCCACCAGAATAGCCAGTGAAGGCATAAGCGCAAATAAATGCCAATTTGAATTTGCTTCTTTTGTTATCACGACTTGAAAGAAGTCTGCCATGTGCTGTCATCTCCGGATGGCGGGGCAACTTTGGAGGCACAGGTCGCGGAGGTGGCTGCAGCTGAAACCGGTAAACGGGATTTGGAGAGAAGGGAGGTGGGCGTAAGGCGGCTGCTTAAGTAACATAAATCCTTCGGGAAGGCGGTCCCAACTCAGTGAAGAAGAGCATTTGATCAGGGTGAAGAGCCCGGGAAAAGCCGAGGAGAAAGCTGTGGGAGACAAAGGGAAGAAGGATAAAGGTAAGAAGGAAGCCAAAAAGCCTAAGAAGGCCAAGCAGAAGGTCGAACAAAAAAACCAACCCAGCCATAAGTAGCAGGTGAACCAACCAGTGGGGCGGATCTCATTACCCCGCTTCTGCCCCTTGGGACCGGGGCTAGGCGGTGCCAGGGCGGGGCTCACCCTTACGGAATCCACCGTCTCCGGTCGACACGATTGAGCAAGGGTGGCGGCCCTGGCCGACCATTGCCGCATGGCCAGCTAGGTTCTGATGAACCATGCCGATCTCCACTGGCCCATGGATAGGTCGAATCGCCAGTTCCGTGACCTCAAAAGCTATCATTTTCTGGGATTTCTCCCCTTTACGGGCGCGTTCACCCAGGGCCGGGTTGAAGGCAAGGCCATTATGGAGTATGATAATAATCAAATAAAATCGCAACTTACTGAGCTGTGGGAAAAACTCCGAAAAGCCGTCCAGCAGATCAAGCCGTCCGCGCCGTAAATCCCGGGCCCTCTCGGGTCCGGGGACTTCCGGCTGCGCCACCCCGGCCCCACCTCCCGCATCACACCGAAACCATTTTAAATAGCATTGCGGACGGGGTATTCACCGTTGACCTGGATTGGCAGATCACGTTCTTCAACCGGGCCGCCGAGGAGATCACCGGGGTGCCGGCCCGACGAAGCCCTGGGGCGCCCCTGCTGTGAAGTGTTTCGGGCCAATGTCTGCGAAACCGCCTGCATCTTGAGACAAACCCTGGAAACCGGCAAGCCGGTGATTAATCAACCCGTGGCCATCCTGCACACTAATGGCAAAGAGATTCCCATCAGCGTCAGCACCGGTATTTTGAAAGACGAAGCCGGGGAGGTCATCGGCGGGGTGGAGACCTTCCGGGATTTGAGCCTGGTGGAGGAACTGCGCCGGGAACTGCACCGCCAATACCGCTTGGGGGACATCATTTCCAAATCACCCCGGATGCAGCGGATATTCGCCCTGCTGCCGGAACTGGCCCGTAGTGACAGCACGGTGTTAATCCTGGGTGAAAGCGGCACCGGCAAGGAGTTGGTAGCCCGGGCCTTGCACCACCTGAGCCGCCGGGCGTCAGGCCCCTTTGTGGCCTTGAACTGTGGGGCGCTGCCCGACACCCTGCTGGAATCGGAGTTGTTCGGCCATGCCGCCGGCGCCTTTACGGACGCCAAGCGGGACCGTAAGGGGCGCTTTGCCCTGGCGGAAGGAGGGACGCTTCTCCTGGACGAGATCGGGGATATCTCCCCGGCCCTCCAGGTGCGCCTCCTCCGGGTCCTGGAAGAGCACGCCTACACCCCCCTGGGGACTTCCAAAACCATCAAGGCCGACGTCCGGGTAGTGGCCGCGACTAATAAAGATCTGGCCCAGATGCTGGAGGCGGGGACGTTCCGCAGCGACCTCTATTACCGCATCAATGTGGTGCAGTTGACCTTACCCCGCCTGGCCGACCGCACCGAGGACATCCCCCTCTTGTGCGAGCATTTCATCGCCCGGTTCAACCGCTTGCAGAGCAAAAAAATTCTGGGTCTGAGTTATGAGGCGCTGGCGATTTTCATGCGCCACGACTGGCCCGGCAACATTCGGGAACTGGAAAACGCCATTGAGCATGCCTTTATCCTCTGCCCCCAGGGTCTGATCCAACCGGAGCATCTGCCGGAACACCTGTGGCGGGAGGCCGGCTCCGGGTCGGCCGCCACCAGCAGCCTGAGCCTCAAAGAGCAGGAGAAGCGCTTCCTGGTCGAGGCCCTGGAGCGGCACGGCTGGCGCCGGATGGCCACCGCCCGGGAATTGGGCATCGACAAGAACACCTTGCGCCGCAAAATCAAGCGCTACGGCCTGGCGCCGCCGGTAACCGGCACCAAAACCCGCTAATCCCCCCGCCAGGTTCTCTCCTCACCCCATCGAGCCCGAATGGGAACAATATGCCGTTGTTAGGCTTGATCATGGGTGCAATATGTTCCCTAATAGCCTGACAAAAAAATCCTCCGCCTGATTCTAGCCATGCAGTAACCACGCCGAACCGGTCCGCCTTGCCTGGCACGGTCCTTGATAAGAAGATTAGGAAAAGATCACGCCGCAGGGGATCCGTAATTCCTCAGGCAGGCCTCATGAGTCAGCGGGCCGTCGCCCTGTTTGCCGAACCGGGCCTCAAGGTCATTGTCGGAGCCCCAACCTGACGCGGGAGATTCTGGTGAAAAGACTATCTGGCCGGGTCCCTGGTTTCTGGGGCGAATGTCTGCGACCATTAAGCGGTCTCACCGGGAGAAGGTGACTACACCCTCCCGGCATAAACTTTCCCCCGAGCGGGAGGCCGGTTATCTGATAATTTTACTCTACCAAGATGACCTCCTCCTCCCTCAACCCTCTCGCCCGGGGGAAAGCTTTCTGTCGCAAGTCAGGCGGAGGTGGAGGGGTTATGGCGAAAATTGCGGTGAGCGCCAGCGAGCCAGACCCTTCGGGTCGCTGGAGCTTCGTGTCAGGGGTACCCCTGACGGTCTCCTCATTAAGTCCCACACCCCGGCATTTGAAGCGGTGCCCAACCGTGAGAATAGGGGGGTGATGCTTTGCCGGCTCAGGCTCCCCCGGTTGATCCACCATGAGGCCGAAAATCGGTTTTGAAATGACTGAGAAAATGGGCCAGAAGCGCAGCAGACCAGAGGCCAGCAACTCTGGTTAGCTTCGGCGCCTTGCCTGCATCGGAGCCCGGCGTGCCAGGACAGCAACTTTCAGGTTGGTCTTACCGGTTGTCTCCCCAGTTAATTCTCCGCAACCGCTGGGAGCCCCAGAGGACTGAGCCCTTGGAGCGGGTGCTGCGGGTCAGGAGCGGCGAGGCTTTTCCTCCGGGGCATCCCACGACGCGACTCTGTCTTGACTTGCTGCGAGAAGTTCTGGCCGCAACTTCGGTGCCTAGCCTGTTGGATGTGGGCTGCGGCACCGGCCTGCTGGGCCTGGCGGCGGCTGCCCTGGGGGTTCCCGGGGTGGTGGGGGTGGATATCGCCAAGGGCGCGGCGCAGGCTACCTGGGAGAACGCCCGGGAAAATGGTCTGGCCGGTGCCCTCAAGGTAGTACAGGGCTCCACCGAGTGCGTCAAAGGCCCCTTTGCCCTGGTGATCGCCAACCTCCCCTGGGAAGTTCAGATGGACAAGGCAGCGGAGCTTGATCGCCTGGCCGCTCCCCGAGGCCGCCTTCTCCTCTCAGGGTTCCGGGACAACCAGGAAGACTTGCTATTCAAGAGCTACCAGCGGCTCGGTTGGTCTTTGAACCGGCGCTTAATCAGGGACTTCCGGCATCCCGAGCTCCCTCCGGATATAAGCTTCACCTGGGTTGCCTGGTTGCTGGGAGAGGAAGCCTTTTAATACCAGGCGCCAAAACGTCCTGGGGCAGGCCACGGCAAGTCTTAGGCACCGGCCTTCCGGCCCTGCAGGGTTATTAACCTTTGTTAAAAATGATCAGCGAATATTTACATGTGTTAAGATTGAAATCATCATAGCTGAGGGGAGCGCATTCAACTTATTGATTTTAATATAAATAAAATAAAGGCAGGTCTTCTTCACTCTTGGCATTGATATTGCTCTCTAGTTAAGTGGAAAAAATTATCGGCTGTCAAACTGGCACCAGCAACAAAAAGGAGATAAACGATGGCGGATGTAGATCTTGCTACCCTGAAAGCGGCGGCGGTGGTAGATTGCCGGGGCAGCGCCTGCCCGGGGCCGCTGATGGAAGCCAAAAAGGCCATTGGCAAAGTTAAAGTGGGAGAGGTCCTGGAAGTGCTCTCCAATGATCCGGGCACCAAGGATGATATGCCCCTTTGGGCCAAGAAAGTGGGCCACGAGTTTCTGGGCACCTTGGCCGCCGACGGTTACGATCGCATTTTTATCGCCCGGAAAAAGTAACCTGGAGGCCTCATGGCGGCCGAGAAGCATGCCGGAAAAATCCTGATCCTGGCCACGGAGAGCTGCGCCTATCCCGGGGCTGACGCCGTGGGGCAGGGGCACCAGAGTTATCCTGCCAACACCTACATCCTGCGGGTCAGGGCGCCGGTGCTCTTTCCCGAGCAATTTTATCTGGACTGCTTTAACAAGGGCATCGCCGGCATCATCATCATGTCCTGCGGCGTGGAGTGTCCCTACGAGGGGGCCTATGAAGCTCTGGCCAAGCGCATTGACCGGGTCTATGCCCTGATGAAGGAGCGCGGCCTGGACATTCGCCGGCTTCGCCTGACGGCCATCTGTACGGTGTGTACCCGGGCCTTTATCAACGAAGTCAAGCAGATGAACGATCTGATCTCGGAGTTGGGCCCCCCTGGCAATGATAAGCCGGTCGCCGCGGCCAGCGCCGCCTGCGTCGGCTGATAAGGGAATACCTCAATGAAACTCCTCTTTATTATCACCAAGGGCTTGGAAAAATCCGGCAGCGCTATCCGGGCGATGCAAATCGCCGCACTCACCGCGTCCCAGGGCAATCACGTGGAAGTCTTTCTCATCGACGAGGCGGTACAATGGGCCCGGGGCATCAAAGCGGCCAACGGCGAAGGTCTGGGCGACTATTTAGAAATGCTCAAGAGCCGGGAACACCCGGTCCTGGTGTGCAAGTCCTGCGCCGAAAAACGCCTCATCACCCAGGACGACCTGATTGAGGACGCGGTTATTGCCGCGATGCCACAGTTGGTGGAGAAGTTGGCCAGCCCCGATTACAAGGTCATCACCTTTTAGAGGGTTTCCCCATGAGTACGGGTTCTCAGCGAAATCTTTCCTTTGACGCCCTCGTGTTATGGGGGCGGCATCGCCGGCCTGGAGGCGGCTCTCAATCTTGCCGACCAGGATTTCTCGGTGGCCGTCGTCGAAAAAGACGCTTCCATCGGCGGCAAGATGATCAGGCTCTCCAAGGTCTTTCCCACCCTGGATTGCTCCAGTTGCATCACGACCCCCAAGATGGCGGCCGCGGCCCATCATCCCAAGATTACCCTGTTCACCTACTGCGAGCTGCAGTCCCTGGTGCGCCAGGGCGACGATTTGGTGGCCGGGATTCGGCAGAAGCCCCGTTTTGTGGACGAAGTGAAGTGCATCGGCTGCCGCCAGTGCGAATATCAGTGCCCGGTGCTGGCGCCGGATGACGAGCAAGGGGGGTTTGCGGGGCGCAAGGCCATTTATATCCCCTTTTCCAATGCCATTCCCCAGAAGGCCCTGATTGACACCGAGAACTGTATTCTCTGCGGCCGGTGCGCGAAGATCTGCCCCACCGAGGCCGTCGACTATTTTCAGGAGCCCGAAGCTTTCACCCTGACCGCGGCGACCGCGGTAATCGCCACCGGGTTTGAATTGACGCCCCTGGCTGACAAGACCCAGTATGGCCGGGGCACGATTCCCAACGTGATTACAGCCCTGCAGATGGAGAGGCTACTGGCGCCTCACGGCCCTTACAACCGCGCCCTGAGGCCCTACGACGGCATGGAACCGGATAACATCGCCTTCGTCCAGTGCGCCGGTTCCCGGGACCAGTCCATGGGAGTGGCGTATTGCTCCCGGGTCTGCTGCATGTATGCCATCAAGCAGGCCATGCTCCTGTCCGGGTCCCTGCCCCTGGCCGACATCACTATTTATTACATGGACATCCGGGCCTTTGGCAAAGGTTACGAGCAGTTTTTCCAAAACGCCCAGGCCATGGGGGTCAGTTTTATCAAGGGCAAGGTGGCCTATCTGGACCCCGGGGACAACGGTGCGGTCCTGGTGCGGTACGAATCCCAGGAAGCTGAAGGCGGGGTGCAGGTGGCCGAGCATGACCTGGTGGTGCTGTCCCTGGGTATGCTGCCGGGCTGGAACCCGGAAAGCCATTGCGCCCTCGGGACCGCTGCGGATAACTTTATTAAAACCGTGAAACCCAAACTGGCCCCGACCTTGACCGATCTTGCCGGCGTCTTTGTCGCCGGGGCCGCGGCCGGGCCCAAGGATATCGTCGACAGCATCGTGGAAGCGGGCGCCGCGGCCATGGAGGCTTCCCGGTATCTGGCAGCCAGGGAAGGGAGCCGGAAGCAGGGAGCAGTGAGTTAATCGCCCTCTTTTTGAGCTGAGAGCAGAAAGCTAATTTTCGGAGAAAGGCTGATGGCGGAAAAGAAACACCCAGACCCGGTCCCGGCAGGCAAAGTGGGGGTCTACGTTTGCTATTGCGGCGGTAATATTTCCGACGAAGTGGACGTGGAAAAGGTTTGTGAACAGGCCCGGAAGGTGCCGGGGGTGGTGGTGGCCCGGGCCAATATGTTTATGTGTTCCGATCCCGGCCAGGAACTGATCATCGAGGATCTCAAAAGCGGTCTGGTGGACCGGGTGGTGGTAGCCTCCTGCTCCCCCAGCCTGCATGAATCCACCTTCCGCCAGGCCCTGGCCCGGGCCGGCGCCAATCCCTATGTGTACGAGCACGCCAATTTGCGGGAGCAGGTGAGCTGGGTGCACCACGGCGCTGAGGCCACCGACAAGGCCACGCGCCTGGTGGCCGCGGCCGCGGCCAAGGCCGGCATGCTTGAGTCACTTACTCCCATCCGGGTCGAAGTCCAGCGGCAGGCCGTGGTGATCGGCGGCGGCGTGGCCGGCCTCAAAACCGCCCTGGAACTGGCCGAACGGGGCCTGCCCGTGGTTCTCGTGGAAAAGAGCCCTTTCCTGGGGGGACAGGTGGCCCAGTTGGATCGCCTGGCCCCCTGGGGGAAACGGCCTCCGGGGTCATCAGCGAACTCGCCGGCGCCGTCCTCCAGCATCCGGCCATCACCGTTTACTCCTGTGCCCAGGTGGAAGGCTTTGATGGCTATATCGGCAATTTCAAGCTCAAAATAGTCCAGCAGCCCCCTGAAGGCACCGCCTATGCCGAGAGGCTGGAAAGGCTGAGCCATTCCGGCCGGGGCCTGGGAGAGTATGTGCCCTTTGTGGGGGTTATGCCCGCCATGATCCCGAAAACCCGGGAAGAATTTGACCTGGACGCCGGGGTCATCGTGCTGGCCACCGGTTTTCAGACCTACAAGCCCCGGCAGGGCGAATACGGCTGCCAGGAATTTCCGGAAGTGGTCACCCTGCCGGAATTCATCCGCCTGGGGGCTGAAGCCGGGGAGGGCGGCGACACCCTCATGGTTAACGGCCGCCCTATCCGCCGGGTGGCCATGATCCACTGCGTGGGCAGTCGCCAGATTCCGGGCATCCACGAAGAGAACCCCGGCGGTTACCTGAACGAGTACTGCTCGCGCACCTGCTGCAGCGCCACGCTCTACGCCGCCAACCTGATCCGGGAGCGCTACCCCCAAACCCGGGTCTTTGATTTTTACCGGGACATCCGCACCTATGGCCGGGGACAGGAGGAACTCTACACCCAGGCGGCCCAAAACGGGGTGATGTTTTTCCGTTTCGAGGCCGGCGAGGAACCCCAGATCGTCAAAAATCCCGACCCCGGAAAGTACCCGCTGCTGGTCAAAGTGAGAGATGTCCTGACCTTCGGTGAGGAACTGGAAGTCCCGGTGGACCTGGTGGTGCTGGCGGTGGGCCAGGAGCCCAACAATATCGCCGACCTGGTGGAGAAGATGAAGATTCCCGTGGGCACCGACCGTTTCCTTCAGGAGGTCCACCCCAAGCTGCGGCCGGTGGAGGTTTCCGTGGCCGGCATCCTCCTGGCCGGCACCTGCCAGGCCCCCTTCGACGTGGGCGAGACCTGCGCCGCCGCAGGCGCGGCCGCGGTCAAGGCCGCCGCGGTCCTGACCCGGGGTTTTGTGGCCCTGGACCCCTTTGTGGCGGAGGTTGATCTAAGCAAATGCACCGGCACCGGCGCCTGCGTGGCGGCCTGCCTGGCGGAGGGGGCCCTGACTCTGGTCACGCAGATGCTGGACGGCCACAAGGTCGAGCGGGCCCAAGTCAACCCGGCCCTGTGCCTGGGCTGCGGCGCCTGCGTGGCGGTCTGCCCCGAAAACGCCATTAACGTTCAGGGCTGGACCTTGAAACAGTACGAAGCCATGGTGGACATGATCGTCTCTGACGCCTACCTGGAAGGCGCTTGATCCGGCAACATCCCGTAGGGGCGGACCCAGGTGTCCGCCCTGAAGAGGGCGCACACGCAGGTGCGCCCCTACACAGAGCCGGCGAGCGCGTCGGCGCCAGGTGCGGTGAGGGCAAAGATGTCTGAAACTCCGGTAGCAAACGATTCTCGAAAAGAGGCCCTGAAAAAACTCAAGGCGTCTCGAAAAGAGCAGATTGCCGCGGCCACCGCCCGGATGAAAGAGCAGCGCCAGGCGGTAAAAGCCATCAAGGCACACCTGGAGGGGGCTGAGTTGACGGTGCCCGAGATCGCCGCGGCCACGGGCTTGCCGGCGTCTAAGGTTCTCTGGTATGTGGCCACGCTCAAGAAATATGGAGAAATTCTGGAAGGGCCCAAGGATGGCGGCTATTATCGCTATAAATTGGGCCAGGCCCCGGCGCCTGAAGCCGAGGCCGGCCCGGCGGAGTAGCAGCCGTTCTCGTGAGAGGATGGGACATGGCACTGGTAAACCCCGATTTTGCTGAAGAGCTCAAACCGTTTGGCGTGGACACGGCCCTGGAGTGTTTCAACTGCGGCACGTGTGCGGCCATCTGTCCCCTCATCTTTGAGCATTTTCCCCGGAAAATGATCCGCTACGTCCAGGTGGGGGCAACGGCTAAAATCCTGGAACATGCCCAGGACCTCTGGCGGTGTCTGCACTGCGGGCTCTGCACCCAGACCTGCCCCCGGCAGGCCAACCCGGCTGAACTCATCCTGGGGCTGCGGCGCTATGTGGTGGCCCGGTGGAGGAGGGCGTAAGATGTATAACCCCAGGGACATCATCAATCTCATCGCCGCCAATATCCGGAAGACCCGCAATCCTTTCGGGATTCCCAACTCCCAGATCAACACCTGGTGGCGTCAGGCCCCCGGCTCCACCCGGCGGCCCGGGGACGCCCTGCTCCTGACCGGCCTGATGTACCAGGCCATACCCTATATTGAAGCCACCACCCGCTACCTGGAACGCCTGGAGGGCAGCCGCTGGGCCGACTACCTGCGGTTTGCCCCCCTCAGCCGCTATATTCCCAGCTATTTGGTGGGCCGGGTTTTTGCCCTCCTGACCGATTCGGCGGAAAAAAAGCAGTTTGACGGCATTCTCCAGGCCATTTGCCGCTTGCTGACGAAATCCGGGGCGGATTTCTTCTATCACCCGGAGATGGACTTCTACAGCGGCATCCTGCTCTACGATCTGGGGGACCAGGAGGGCTTTGTGGAGCACGCCCGGTTCGTGGCCCGGACCTTGAAGCTCCATGGGGTGGAAAAAATCATCACCGTCGATCCCCATACCACCTACGCCTTGAAAGAGCTGTACCCGAAATATGCCGGGGTGAGCTTCGAAGTGGAGCCTTATTTCGCTCTCCTCAAGCCCGACGAGGTCAGCCGGGGCAACGGCCGGCCCCCGGTGGCCATCCACGACCCCTGTTTTTACGGCAGATACCTGAAAGTCTCGGAGGGGCCCCGGCGGCTGCTCACCGGTTTGGGCCTGTCGTATACGGAAGTCAGGAACTGCGGGGAGTTTACCTCCTGCTGCGGCGGACCGGCGGAGTCGGTGTCCCCGGCCCTGAACCGGGAGATTCTCGACCGGCGGGTGGCGGAACTCAAGGCCAGCGGCGCCCCGGTGGTCACCTTCTGCCCCATCTGTCTGGCCAACCTGCTCAAGGCGGGCCTGCCGGTGGAAGACCTGGCCAGCCTGCTGGACCGCTCCTGGTAAGCCTGGGGGCACTCTAGTTTTGAGGGAAAGGGCGTCGGCGCTGACCCCTGGCCTCGCCTGAGAAAGCTTATTAACCTTAATCAAAGAAAGGAGAGCCGAGCATGTCGGAAGAAAAAGAAAAAATTGTTTTGATCTCCACCCATGCCGGGGAAGACCCGGAACGGGCTATCTTCCCCATGATGCTGGCCAATGCGGCCCAGTCTATGGACGTGGAAGCCGTGGTTGTCTTGCAGGGTAACGGGGTATTTCTGGTCAAAAAGGGCTATGCCGAAGGCATTACCTTTCCCGGCCTGACCCCCATGAAGACCCTGGTGGACAACTACGTCGCCAATGGCGGCAAGTTCCTGGTCTGAATTCCCTGCCTCGAGGAGCGCAAGATCAGTCAGGCTGACTTGATCCAGGGAGCAGAATTGGTTAAGGCGGGGCGGCTTATCGTCGAGATGACCAGCGCCAAATCCACTGCAGTTTACTAAGATTATTAGAACCCCGGAAACTCATCACACCCTCTCCCCCGATAAGGGGGGAGAGGGTGTGACGTTTAGGGCAATCACGGCTCTGAAAACCGTAGCGCCGCAAATCCACGGACCGTCAGGGCTGAGACCTCAACCCGCAAAAATCTACCCGCCACCACAGCGCGGTAAGAAAAATTGGCTGACCGAATCAAGCGCTTCCCGGTGAGGCTGCCTCAGGGGATCACCGGGTCCGGCCAAATCCGAGGCTATTGTGACCTGGGAACCTTGACATCAGATAGTATCGGTCTTAAAAATTTATAATAGTCGAAATTGATTTTAGCCTGGCTCCCCGAGAATTAGCCAATGCCCCCCTATAAAATTATTCTCGCAGACGATCATGCTCTGATCCGCGAAGGCCTGAAGAGGATTATTCAGGAAGATCCTGAATTGCGGGTGGTGGACGAAGCCGGGGATGGCCTTGAACTTTTGGAAATTCTTGAAAAAACTACTCCGGATATGGTCATCATCGATATTAATATGCCCCGATTGCGCGGGCTTGAAGCGACTAAGTTTATCAAGGAACTGTATCCCGAAGTTAAAGTATTGATCCTGACGATGAATAAGAGCAAGGAACTCGTTTATCACGCCATGAATATCGGCGCCAATGGCTATTTGCTCAAAGAAGATGCCCATGAAGTGCTGCATGTTGCCATAGAAACCATTCGCAGGGGCGAAAACTTTATCTCGCCGCTCATTTTTGAATAGCCCTTCTCGATTGTTAAACCCCGCAGAGAAGCACGACCCCGTTATAATCATTGCCAAAAAACCCCGCGCCATCTTAAAATTTCTCTGTCTCTTTGAGGGCCCATTTCCGGGAAGAGGGCGGCGGCGGTTCTTGCCGTTCTTGCTCCTGATGAAAGCCGGGGCCAGCCTGCGGCTGCAACTGCGACACCCCATGCCATTGACCTGCCCTGCCGACAGGATTAGGCCTGCTTTAAAAAAATGGTAGAATACCCGGAGAGTAGCCAAAAAAGTTGGCCAGGCGACAGTGAATCTCAGCACAGGAAGCTTATTTGATGCGCATTCTCGTGGTCGAGGACGAGAAAAAGGTGGCCGGCTTTATTAAGCAGGGGCTCGAGGAAGAGGGCCATGCCATAGATGTGGCCTTGGATGGCCGCGAGGGCCTGTTGATGGCCTTAGATGGGGTCCATGACCTGATAATCCTGGATATCAATCTTCCCAAGCTGGATGGGCTGAGCCTTCTCCGGGAGTTTCGCCACCACCAGGGGAAAACCCCGGTCCTGCTCCTGACCGTGCGGGCCGCCATCGAAGATAAGGTCCTTGGTTTGGATACTGGGGCGGACGACTACCTGACCAAGCCGTTTTCCTTTCAAGAACTCCTGGCCAGGATCAGGGCCCTGCTCCGAAGGCGGGTGGAAGCCTCGCCGCCGCGACTCCAGGTGGCCGACCTCAGCCTTGATCCGGCCCGGCGGTTGGTAACCCGGGGAACGGAGAGGATCGACCTCTCCAGCAAGGAATTCGCCCTGCTGGACTACTTCATGCGGAACCCCGGGCGGGTGCTCACCAGGACCATGATCGCCGAACATGTCTGGGATTATGATTTCGATCCCATGAGCAATATCATTGACGTTTACGTTAACTACTTGCGAAAAAAGATCGACACCAATCGCGAGCCGAAATTGATCCATACGGTGCGCGGCGTGGGTTACGTGCTGCAAGTGGAGTAGTCCATGCTCATCAAGTCCATCGGGACGCGGCTGACTATCTGGTACGCCGCTATTCTCAGCGTCACCCTCCTGGTCTTGGGGGGTACCGCCTATGGTTTATTAGCCTACAGTCTGGCCCGTGACGTTGACGCGGCGCTGGCAGGGGTGGCCAAAGTGTCGGTGGAACAGGCCCGGGCCCAGGGCAATGCCTTCTTCCCCGGGACCTGGATGAGCTTTTTCGCCACTACTTGGGCTTCTCGCCGTTAAATCCTTCCCTGGAGTTGTTTGATACCCAGGGCCGGCCCGATCTGAACCGGCCCGGCTCCCCGGCTGGCCGCCTGCCCCTCAGCCCCCAAGCCCTCAAGGCTGCCCTGCGAGGCGCGTCCACCTTTGAGACCATAGAGAGCCCGGGCCCATATCCCTTCCGGGTTCTGACTGTGCCGGTCATGAAAGGCGGCCGGGTGATCAATTTGGTGCAGGTGGGGATATCCCTGGAAAATGTCCTCAACACCCAGCGCCGCTTTCTCTTGATTATGGGGGCGGTGCTGCCGTTCGGCCTGTTGCTGGCCTCCGTGGGTGGGTGGGTTCTGGCCAGGCGCGCCCTGAAACCGGTGGATAGAATGACCCGGGCGGCTCGCCGGATCAGTGGGGAGTACCTGGCGGGACGCCTGCAGGAAACGGGGACCGGCGATGAACTGGACCGATTGGCCAAGACGCTGAACGACATGCTGGTCCGCCTGGACGGCTCCTTTCGCCAGACCCGCCAGTTCAGTGCTGACGCGGCCCATGAACTGCAAACGCCCCTCACCATTCTGAAGGGCGAAATCGAGGTGGCTCTGCGCTCGCCCCGGAGCCCGGAGGAATACCGGGGGGTTCTCCACAGCAGCCTCGAGGAGATTGACCGGATCAGTTCCCTGGTGGAAGGTCTCCTGTTGTTGGCCCGGGCCGACCGGGGGGTATTGCGGCTGGACCTGAAGCCCTTGAATCTGCCAGAACTCCTGAAAGAAGTCGGGGAACAGATGCGGCGGCTGGCGGAGAACCAGGCCGTAAGCCTGGATTACGGTTTAACGGAGCCGGCGGCCATCCAGGGAGATCGGGAGCATTTCAAGCGGCTCCTGGTGAACCTGATCGACAACGCCATTAAGTACACCCAGGCGGGAGGCAGGGTGACGCTCTCTCTGCGCTGCGACGGCGAGCAGGCCCGGGTGGGCATCTCTGACACGGGGATAGGCTTTACCATTAACGAGCAGGAGCAGATCTTCAATCGTTTTTACCGGGCTGCCGAAGCCAGGTCCCAGCGAGGCGGGGGAGCCGGCCTGGGACTGAGTATCGCCCAATCCATTGCCGAGGCCCATGGGGGCAGGATCGAGGTGGCCAGCACCCCGGGCCGGGGCAGCACCTTCACGGTTTCCCTGCCCGCCGTCTGCACCAAAACCAGTCCTGCGGTTTCCTGAATCCCCGCATTTCCCCGTAGTGTCCGCACAGCTTATGGCGAAGCGGTCGGTTTTAGATACCTTTTTCATAAGCCAGGTCTCCTTATCCCAGGGAATTGCCACGATATATCTTTTCTTCATCCCTGGAAAAGAGGGTAGGGGAGGGGGTCAGTGAGATGTTCCCCGTGGAGAGTGGGTCTTCGTTGAGATCGGTTTCACGCCAATGAACGGTCAATTGACCATTTTTTTTGGGGGGGGCCGGCGTGTCCCCCCAAGAGGGCGCGCCCCTAGGTTTCAGGCATTTATTCTTGAACGCACCCCGGTGTCTGATTCTGCCGGCTGACGCTCAGGCCCTGAGGCCCTATTTTTTTCTCATTCTGCCTGTGCTCCGGCAAATCCCCGGCCGGACAAAACTGCACCTCGCCCCGGTTTTTTTCAAAAATGAGCATATCTTAATCATCGATTAATCTTCCTTTAATCTTGCCGGGTTATTTGAATAGCAGTTGTCGGTCGCCCCGGTTTCGGGCCGGCACGACGCATAATCGTTGCGCAAGAGTTTTCCTTGTCCTTCCCTCCCCCTGAGCCTCCCCCCTCGCTGGGGGGAGGGGGGTATGAGGAAAGAACTTTTGGCCGAAACGATAAGAACCCGTAACGCCTCAAAGGAGGACAAAGATGCTCAGCAACAGGTGGAAACAACTTCTGGATAAAGGATATTTCAAGGGCATGACTCTCACCGCCGTAGCCATCTCCTGCCTGGCGATAGGCCTGGTGGTGTCGTCAAGCATGAACCTGGCCCGGCCGGCGGCGGCTCAAAATCAAATTGCCGCACCTCAAGGCGCCGTCGCCACCCCAGCGTCCAGGCCCGGTTCTTTTGCTGGCCTGGCAGAAAAATTGAGCCCGTCAGTGGTCAACATCAAGGTGGTGAAGGTTGAAAAGGCGGGCCTCAACCTGCCGGAGATGGAGATTCCCGATGGGCCCGCCGGAGATCTTTTTAAGCGGTTTTTTCAGGAAATGCCCCAGGCTCCCGAAAGCCGCAGGTCCATGGGCGCCGGATCTGGGGTGATCATCAGTAAAGACGGCTACATCCTGACGAACAACCATGTGGTGGAAGGCGCCAAAGAAGTGACCGTCACCCTCGCCAATCAACAGGAGTACAAGGCCCGGGTAGTGGGGCGCGATCCCAAAACGGACCTGGCGATTCTGAAGGTTAAATCCACAGAGTCTTTTCCCGCAGTGACCATGGGGGACTCCGATCAACTGAAAGTGGGCGATTGGGTGATTGCCATCGGCAATCCTTTCGGTTTAAACAACACGGTGACCTCCGGCATCGTCAGCGCCAAGGGGCGAGTCATCGGGGCCGGCCCCTACGATGACTTCATTCAGACCGACGCCTCCATCAACCCGGGGAACTCCGGCGGTCCCCTGATCAACATGAAAGGTGAACTGGTGGGCATTAACACCGCCATCGTACCCAACGGCAAGGGTATCGGCTTTGCCATTCCGGTGAACACGGCCAAGCCCCTGGTGCCCCAACTGATTTCCACGGGCGCCGTGGCCCGGGGTTACCTGGGCGTCAACATCCAGTCCATCACCCCGGAACTGGCCAAGGCCATGAAGCTTCGGGACCGCAAGGGGGCGCTGGTGGCCGATGTCGTTCCCGGAGGCCCTGCCGACCAGGGGGGCATCAAACGCGGCGACGTCATTATCACCTACAACGGCAAGGTGGTAGAGGATAGCCACCATTTGCCCGCGCTGGTGGCGGCTACCCCGGTGAATCAGGAAGCCACGGTGACCGTGCTCCGCAACGGGCAGGAACAGAAACTGGCCATGAAAGTGGCGCAGCTGCCGGGAGAAAAGACCGCGCCAGGGAAGCCGGTGCCTGCGACGGCCGGAAAGTGGGGCCTGCAGCTCAGAGACGTCACTCCACAAATGGCCCAGCGTTACCAGCTTAAGGAGGAAAAAGGCGCGGTGGTGGCCGGCATCGAGCCCGGGAGCCGGGCGGCTGAGGCCGGGATGCAGCCGGGTGACCTCATTTTAGAGGTGAACCGCCACCCGGTTGGCTCAGCCCAGGATGTCCTGGAAAATATTAACCGGTCCAAGGATAAGGACCAGGTATTGCTCCTGGTGCAGAGGAATAACGGCAGGTTCTTCATTCCTCTGGGGCAGCAGGGTTAACCTCACCTAGCCAAGGGCGACTGGTTGGCTCAACCGGTCGCCCCCGGCGGCTCGCCACGATCTAAACGGGGAATGCGGCTGTCCGGTTTCTGGTCCGGCATGATTCCGTTGGCCGCCGTTGAAGCCGGCCTCGCCTATCCCGACCAGGAGGGCCGGGTCAAAAACGGCTTGACAGTCAGGATCTGATGGGAGAGAAAAGGGGGAACCAACCACAATCAACCGCAAAAGCGGGATCTAAACCGTACAGGGTGGCAGGGATAAAACCTAAGGGCTATCCTGAGATCGCGACAGGCTTTGCATATCCTATGGTCGGCACACACATGGTCCGGGGGGTTATGATGTTCCTTTATCTGGTTCAGCATGCTGAGGCCAAAAAAGAAGAAGAGGATCCGGCGCGGGATCTCACGGCCCGAGGCTGTATAGACATCGAAGATGTCTCCCACCAGTTGAAAAGGCTTAAGGTGCAGGTAAGCCGGATATTGCATAGCGGCAAGACCAGGGCCAAAAGCACCGCCAGTGTTTTGGCCAGTCATATCAGGCCGCGGGCTGGCGTCTCAGAAGCTTCAGGGTTGGCGCCGCTGGATGATCCCGAGATCTGGGCGGGTCGTCTCGCGGCCATGGATGAGGATATCCTGTTGGTCGGACACCTCCCCCATCTGGGCAGGTTAGCCGCCCTCCTCATGAGCGGGGATAAAGAGAGAACGGTAATTAATTTCCAGGTGGGGGGCGTGGTCCGCCTGCGGCGCATGGAAGCGGGCCAATGGGCGGTTGATTGGATGATCGTCCCGGAAATTATCCTTTAGCCTGCTTCAGGGGCATCCAGGCCGGGGAATGGTCTCCCAAGTGGGCCCGGGTTGCCGATAAGCCGGGTTTTCAGCAACGGCCTGCGTTGCCCGGCAGCGCGGTGATCTTCACTTCATCCCGCCTGGTTGCAAACCTAAAATTCGAACAGTCTGAACCGCTTGGCAAGAGAAGGGCAGGTTACTTCGGGACCACGGGAGCTGAAAAGCTTATCCTGGTGCCCTTGCCCTCCTGGCTCGAGATTTTGAGACACCCGCCCAAAATCTGCACCCGCTCCTCCATGGCCGCCAGCCCGAACCGGCGGGCCGGCTCCAGCTTCATAACTTCCTCCGCGTCGAAGCCCCGGCCATTGTCCTCCACCTTGAACAGAATGGCATCGCCCTGGCGCTTAATGGTTACCATCACCTTGGAGGCTTCGGCGTGCTGGCCCACGTTGCTCAAAGCTTCTTGCAAGATCCGGTAATAGGTGATCTTCTGTTCCGGCGAATCCACCAGTTCGTTAAGCTCTTCGATTTTGTCCACGCACTTGATGTCATGGTCCCGGACGAATTCGTTCACCAGGTATTTCAAGGCCGCGGTGAAGCCCAGGTCGGTCAGGATGGCGGGGCTCAGGCTGCGGGACAGCCGCCGCAACTCACCGATGAGGCCGTTGATGTTCTGCAGGGCCTCGTTAGAAACGCTCTTCTGTTCAATTTGCTCCGGGGTCAATTTATCGGCCACCATCCTGATCTGGATCTTTAAGGCCCCCAGGGCCTGCCCCAGCTCATCCCGGAGCTGCTGGGAGAGGTGCTGGCGCTCCATCTCCTGGACCACCAGGAGTTGGGAGGACAGCCTTTTTAACTTCTGCTCCGACTCCTGCAATTTGTTTTCCGCCCGGTCCTGGGCAGTGACGTCCTCGATGGTAAGCAGGATCTGTTCTTCGGCACCGTTCTCCTGTTGGATGCGCTTAGCGTTCAGCAGCATAATGCGCGGGCCGATGACGGGGAAATCGTGCTCTACCCGGTAATCCTGGAGAGAGGTTTTCTTGGGCAGGATTTCTTCCAGCAGCGTTCTCAGCTCCGGGATATCCCACTGGTGGTTTCCCAGTTCATAGATGAAACGGCCGCTCGTCTCTTCGGGTAACACCTTGAAGGTCTTGTAGAAGATCCTGTTGGCCAGCCGCAACCGGAGGTTCTGGTCCAGCACCAGCAACGATTCCCTCATGGTCTGGAAGACGGCCTGGATGAAATCCCGGGATTTCTCGACTTCCTGGACCGCTTTCTTCTGGGCGTCAATGTCTATCAGGATCACCACCGCGCCCTCGATCCTGTCCTCTATCGTGCGATATGGCTTGATTTGCAAGGAATACCAGCGGCCCTCCCGGTCCTTGACTTCCTGGGCCCAGGTATTCAGGGAGTGGATCACATTTAAGACGCGCATCTCCAGATCAGGGATCTCAATCTTGAGATTGATGCCCTCGAGGGGTCGGCCGATGTCGGCGGGGATCAGGTTCAGGACTTCTTGGGCCCGGGGCGTGAACGAGCGGATTTTGAGTTCACGGTCCAGCCTGACAATAGGGAGGTTAGTGCTGGCGATGAAGTTGTTGAGATCGCTGTTGACCTGCCCCAGTTCAGCGTTGCGGTCCTGGAGTTCATCGTTGAGGGTGGAGAGTTCTTCGTTGGCCGATTGCAGCTCTTCCTTGGCGGTCTCCAGCTCCTCGTTGACGCTCTGGAACTCCTCGTTGGTGGAGAGGATCTCCTCGTTGGCGGCACGGAGTTCCTCATTAGAACCCCCCAGGTCCTCCACCACCGAGCGGATGTATTCCTTAGCGGCGGCCAGTTCCTGCTCCAATTCCCGGATGAGCGGGATTTGGGACTCCGCCTTCCCCCCGGCTGCCGGGTCGGGCGCTTCCTCCCCGCCAGGCGGGACCGCGGCCCCGGGTGGCTCCTCGAAGATGATCAGGAAGAATCGTTCTTGGGCGGGTTTGGGCATGAGGGGAATCACCTGGAGGGTGAGCGGGTGCAGCCTGCCGTCATAGCGCACCTGCAGGTTCTTCCGGGTGACCGGCTCGTTAAGCCGCTTGGCGTCTTTGATGGCGCCGTGGAGTTCCATGAGCAGGTTTTTACGGACCATCTTCAAGAGGTTGAGGCTGGCCTCCCCCGGGGCCGGCTTCAGATAGGAGCCTGTTTCCCCGCGGAATTGTAAAATTTCCATCTCCTCGTTGACCAACACCCCCGGGGGAGCAAACTGGTTGAGCACCAGGGAGTCCGCTTCCTTGTAGAGATCTTTCTTGCTCCAGGCCCCCTCCGCCCCGGGAAGCTTGGCGCTCGCTGCCATTTCAACGTCCAGGCCTCTCCGGCCCAGGGCCAGGGGCATCGCCCCGAGGTAGGGTTTCCGTCGGTAAATTTTGTATTTCTGGTTCAGCAGAGAGAAGAACTCCGGGAAATGGCTGATGGTCTCGGAAGCCCCCACCATCAGAAAGCCCGTAGGCTTGAGGGCAAAATGGAAAATTTGCAGCACCCGTTTTTGCAGCACCGGCTCTAAATAGATGAGGACGTTGCGGCAGCTGATGAGGTCCAACTTGGAGAAGGGCGGGTCCTGAATCAGGTTCTGTCGAGCGAAAATGCACAGGTCCCGGACGGTTTTGCTCACCTGGAGGGAGCCGTTGGTTTTGACAAAAAACCGGGCCAATCTTTCCGGTGATACATCCTGGGCGATATTCTCAGGATAAAGGCCATTCCGGGCCTTCTCAATCACCGCATCGCTCACGTCCGTGGCGAAAACCTGGAGAGGGGTGGCCGCGCTCTGGCCTCCCAGGTATTCCAGCCAGGATATGGCCAGGGAATAGGCTTCCTCCCCGGTGGAACAACCCGGCACCCAGATGCGCACCGGAACTCCCAGAGAATTTTGGCGCTGAATGAGGGGAAAGATCTCGGCCTTCAGGGCCTCATAGGCCTTGGGGTCCCTAAAAAACCCTGTCACCTTGATGAGCACGTCCTGGTAGAGGTTGATAACTTCCCCGGGGTTTTCTTGAAGATAGCGAATATAGGCTTCCGGCTTGGTGATCTTGTTCAGGGCCATGCGCCGCATGATGCGGCGCCAGATGGTGCTGTGCTTATAGTGAGTCAGGTCCACGCCGCTGGCTTTGTTGAGCAGATCCAGGATCCGCCACAGGTTTTTGTCCTTCACGGGAGGCTTGATCGCCTTTGCCGCGGGGAAGGGGGAGAGGTAGGGGTGGTGGGACAATTCGGCCAACTCCCTGGAGATACCTTCCGGGGGGAGGACAAAATCCACGCATCCCGTCGCGATGGCGCTCTTCGGCATGAAATGGTAGCGGGAGGATTCCTCCTCCTGGGCAAAGGTGATGCCCCCGGCGTGTTTGATGGCCTCAATCCCCAGGGCGCCGTCGGAGGAAGACCCGGACAGGACGATGCCGATGGATTTGCCGTCATGGCTCTCGGCCAGGGAGCGGAAGAAGTGGTCTATGGACATCTGGGGCTTCCGCTCCTTGGAGCGGGCGGTCAGGTGCAGCAGATTACCCTTGATGGTCATGAGGCAATTGGGAGGAATGACGTAAACCTGGTTGGGTTCCACCTCGGTGTGGTCCTTCACCTGGCTCACGGGCATTTTGGTCAGCTTGGCAAGGAGCTCGGGCAAGAGGGATTCGTGCTTGGGGTCAAGGTGCTGCACTACCACGAAGGCCATGCCTGTGTCGGGAGGCAGGGCCGGAAAGAACTGGGTCAGGGCCTCGTAGCCGCCGGCCGAGGCGCCGATGCCCACCACCAGGGAAGGCGCTCCCTTGGTTTGGCCAGGGCCGGTGGCTGCCTGGCGGGGAGCCGGGGCCCGGTCTGGCCCTGGCGATTCTGCCCGGCCTTTGCGCCGGGTGGCGGCGCCTTTTTTTGCCACTGTCTCGGTAGCAGAGGGGGCGCCCTCAGCAGGCGTCTCCGGGGCGGACTTCTTCTCTCTGGGCATATCTTGCTACCCTCCGGCACAATCGTCCAGGCATGATGTGGAGACGAACGGCAGTTGCCGCTACCCGCTATCCTCTATCCGAGAGGGTCTGTCGGTGGTTGAAGTGGCAGTGACATCCGGGCGGTTGCCGGCGTCTGGCTGGACTTTGGCCGGATATGACTACCCTTGTAAAAAATAGCATCTATTAATTGAAATTAACAGCATAAGTTTAATTTAGAGGAGAGCTGCCTTCCGGGGAAAACCTCTCCTGTGCATGAGCAAAACCCTTTCTGATGGATTCCTTGACTGGAATGACAGGATGATTAAATTCTTAAGGTATCGAAAATGAATGACTTGGGAAAGGAGAACTGGTCATGGGTTTAAAGGAAGCCTATCAGGAAAAGCTCGAGGCCCAGCTCAAAGAGTGGTCAGCCAGGGTCAAGGAATTGCAGGCCAAGGCTGAGATAGCCAAAGCCGATGCCAAAATTGAACTCCAGAAGCACCTCCAAACCCTGGAAGCAAAACAGGAGGCCGCCCAACAGAAGCTGAAAGAATTCAAAGAAGCGGGCGCCGACGCCTGGGAAACCGCCAGGCCGGACCTGGAAAAAGCCATGGACCATCTGAAAAGCGCCTGGGAAAGCGTCAAACAGCATTTTCCCTGAGTGAGGGGAGAACCGGGACCGGACGGCTAATCCGGCTGTTTGTCGCTCAGCTTCACGCTGAAAGGCTGGGGGTCGACAAGCTGCAGGGTGGTGGAGGCGATCTTCACCCGGCCCCCGGTTGCCTCAAACTCATCCAGGATGAGGCTGAAAATGCGGTTTTTGGTGCTGCGGCGCAGCTTGAAATCCGTAATATAGCGCACGGTAAACTCGATCCAGTTGTCGGTGCACACCAGGGTTACCATCGGGTCGATCATGGCTTCTTCCACCATATACTTCTTGACGATATTTTTCCAGGCCCGCTTGGCGTAGGCGCTATATTCCTCAATTACGGTATGAATGACCTTTTCCAGGATCTCCCGGGCCAGCCGGTGATCGCTGGCATAGGTCACCGGCACCGTGATCTCATCCCAGAGAAAAGGGAAATCCCCGGAATAATTGAACACCGGCTCTTTAAACACGAAGCTGTTGGCGATGCGGACGATCCTGCCGGTATAGAGGTCGGATTTGACCCACTCTCCCAGCTCCATGAGCGTGGTGCGCAGGATGCCGATATCGATGACGTCGCCCTTGATGCCCCCCAACTGAATGCGGTCCCCAGTCTTATAAAAGTTTGCGAAGTTTATGGCCGCCCAGCCGGCGACACTGGTGATGACTTCCTGCAAAGCAAAGGCGATACCGACCCCGGCCACCCCGATGGCAATGGCCAGTCCCCCCAGCCGATTCTTGAAGACCATGGCCAGGAAGAGAATGATCACCAGGTAGGAGATCAGGGCGGTGACTTTGCGGATCCGGTAGCGGGCCTGGTTATCCTTGACAAAGCGGCCGGCCCAACGACTCAGCAGGGCCGCCAGCAGCCGGATGATGACCACCCCGGCCGCGGCGAAGATGACCTGGATGATCAGGGGATCATTCCACCACTGAGCGACCGTCTTTTGGACCTCGCCCACCTGTTTGGAAATTTCGTTTGGCGGCTTCATCTTACCTCTTAACCTACAACCTCAAAGACTGTCGTGGGGAAAAATCGCTCCGGCAATTTCCCCCTTCCCCAATCCGGCGCAGTGCTTCACCCGCGGATCAGGCCCCCTGGCCCTCATATCCTGGAGAATTGCAGGCGGTTTCCCCGTGGTCATCCGCCCTTTCCAGAGCCTGCGGCGATTTTTCAGGGGCGTTAATTCCGAGGCCCTCCCGATTCTCTGCCTGGATTGTGACGGTTAAAAATCCTGACCGTGGCATAAAGATCTTCGGGGTTGGTGGCCAGATGACGGAGCCAGGCTTCCTCATTGGTCTCGGCTAGGCCCACTTCGACAATAGCCATATGCATGTCAAAAACCCTGCTGAGGAGATCCCTTTTTCCGTAGTCGTCCATAAGAGATTATCCCCCTGACTTAGACTATTATCCCCGCAGGGACTTAGTTCCCGGGGCCCATGGGGTAGTGACACGAGAAACGGGAGGAGCAGGATCAATGGTCGATGCCAGGGAGAGCCGGCCCCGGCAATAAGGCGCAGCTGACCGCGCCACTCTGGCCCCATGGTTTTCGGAAAATGCGCCGGAAATTAATTCATACATAAGTACGCCTCTCCGGCTTGTCAAATAGTCCTCGGGTCATTTTTGCTTCAGGTTTGGCTGCGGCCCATATTCCATCTTATCGGCAGGGGGCTCGGATGCGAGGCCGGCAAATTCGTCTCGCCTCCGGGGCAACCCGGCAACCCATGGTCCATGGCCGGGAGGCGCCTTTTTCCTTTCCCGGGGAAAAGGAGGACCAAAACCGGTCCGGCATGCCCCCGCCTCTTGTAATCCAGCGAACTCATGATTATTATTAACTAATTGCATAACCAATGTTTCCCCGGGGAAATCCCGGGCGCCGTCCGCGTGATCCAGGTATTTTTCGAATCAGAAGAAAGGCTCAGGATGATTCGGGGCACCACGAGGTCTCTATGACAGAATTTGCCGCCCTCCACCAGGAAATCCGGGTCAATTTCCGCTACGGGGTGTATTTCACCCAAGAGGTTTTTGGTCGCCACAATCCTTTATTAGCTGGGATAGTGGCCAGCGGGGGAGGGGATCTGCCCGGAAAAATCCTGGTGGTCGTGGATCGCGGCCTCTATCGGCACCATCCTCACCTGCTGGGAGAAATCACTGCTTATGCGGGTTATTATCCGGACCAGGTGCAGCTCGCCGGGCCCCCTGTGCTGGTGCCGGGGGGGAACGGGTAAAGAATGAGGCAACCCCGTTATCCCTGGTCCACCGGGCCATCCACCAGGCCAACCTGTGTCGTCACTCCTATGTGGTGGCGGTGGGAGGCGGCGCGGTCATCGATATGGCCGGTTATGCCGCGGCCACGGCCCACCGCGGTCTGCGCCTCATTCGCATCCCCACTACGGTTATGGCCCAGGCCGACGCCTCCATCGGCGTGAAAAACAGCCTCAATGCCTTTGGCAAGAAAAATTTCCTCGGCACCTTTGCTCCGCCCTGGGCGGTCCTGAATGATTTTGCCTTCCTCACCACGCTGTCGAGCCGGGATTGGCTGAGCGGGGTGGCCGAGGCCCTGAAGGTGGCTCTTATCAAGGATGCCGGCTTGTTCGCCTTTCTGGAGAAGTCGGCCCTGGCCTTGCAGAACCGGGATATGGCGGTCATGCAGCGGGTCATTCACCGGAGCGCCGCCCTGCATTTGGAGCATATCGCCACCGGCGGCGATCCCTTCGAGTTCGGCTCCTCACGCCCCCTGGATTTCGGCCACTGGGCCGCCCACAAGCTGGAGCAGTTAAGCTCGTTTGAACTCCGCCACGGCGAGGCCGTGGCCATCGGCATCGCCCTGGACGCCACCTACTCCCACCTGATCGGCCGGTTGCCCCTGGGCCCCTGGCGGCGCCTCATGGCGCTCCTGGAGAGGCTGGGGCTTCCCCGCTGGGCCCCGGCCCTCGCAGATGTCCGGGCCGTGCTTTCAGGTCTTCAGGAGTTCCGGGAGCACCTGGGAGGGCGGTTGACGATTATGCTGTTGGCCGGCATCGGCCACCCCGTAGAGGTGCATGAACTGGAGCCGCAGGTCGTGGAGGAGGCCATCGCCCTCCTGGAACGCCGACAACCCGGGGTGGCCCGGGAACCGGCGGCCGCCAGCCTGACTGCCGGTCCGGTTTAGTGGCCTCTCCTGGTCTTCCGTTTTCCGGCCCCTCCGGCCGGATTAACCCGGCAAGGACACAATGATGCAACTCGCCAGACCTTGCGCCGCGCACCTGACTTATTGCAGCAAGGTCCATCCCGGCCATGGCTGGGGAGAAGTCGGGCCGCAGCTTCAGGCCTGCGTGCCCCGGTTGAAAGCCCGTCTCTCCCCCCAGGCTCCCTTCGGGCTGGGCTTGCGTCTCTCCGCCTCCGAATGCGAGGAGTTGCTTGCCGGCGACCGTCTCCCGGCCTTCCAGGACTTTCTCGGCGCCCACGAGCTCTATGTTTTTACCCTGAATGGCTTCCCCTATGGCGCCTTTCACGGGCCCCGGGTCAAGGCCGAGGTCTTTGCCCCGGACTGGCGGGATGAGGCGAGGCTGAATTACACCTTTCGACTCGTCCAGGTCTTGCAGGAACTCCTGCCTCCCGGCCTGGAAGGGAGTATCTCCACCTTGCCCCTGTCCTACAAACCCTGGCTGGCCCCGACGGATAAGGAGGCCCTGGGCCGCATCGCCCGCAATCTGGCGGCTCTGGCCCATCGGCTCCTGGAAGTCCGGGAGCGCTCCGGCCTCTTCATTCACCTTGACCTGGAACCCGAGCCCGACGGCCTGGTGGAGACCTGCGCCGAAGTGGCGGCCTTCTACCGGGATTGGCTCCTGCCCCTGGGCGGCAGGTGGCTGGCGGACCGGGCCGGCCTTTCCCTGGCCAGGGCCCGGGAGGCGCTCCTTGCGCATCTCCAGGTCTGCCTGGATACCTGTCACCTGGCCGTGTCCTATGAAGACCCGGAGGCAGCCTTGCAGAGCCTGGCGGACTATGGCATCAAGGTGGGCAAGGTGCAGGTCACCTCGGGCTGGCAAGCGGCGCTGCCCCGGGGCAAGGCGGAATTGGCCGCACTGGGCCGGGAATTGGCCCGCTTCAGCCGCTCTCCCTACCTGCATCAGGTGCGGGGCCGGAAAAATGACGGCGCCTTCAGCCGGTATGGGGACCTGCCGGAAGCCTTGCCCCATCTCCCGGCTGCCTGGGACCGGGAGTGGCGGATTCACTATCATGTCCCGCTCTTTATCGAGCAGTATGGCAGTCTTACCTCCACCCACGCCACAACCCGGGCCGTGCTGCAACTCCTGGCCCAGTCCGGCTTCACCCGTCATCTGGAGATTGAAACCTATACCTGGGAGCTGCTCCCCGAAGACCTCAAGATGAATCTGGTGGATTTCCTGGAACGGGAATATCGATGGACCCTGGAGGCTCTGACTCCGGGCGAATAAAGGACAAATTCTCCGTTATGTATAGCGTTACGACTTTCTTTCTGCTGTTTATGATTGCCACCGCCGTCGCCATTGCGGTTCGGCGGTTCCATATACCCTATACGGTGGCTTTAGTCCTGGCTGGTCTGCTCCTGGGTTTCTTCCATGCCATTGAGGCCCCGCACCTCACTAAGGCGCTGCTCTTTACCGTTTTTTTGCCGGGCCTGATATTCGAAGCCGCGTTCCACATCGACTTCCAGCAGTTCTGGCGTAACCGCCTCACCATAATTTCCCTGGCGGTTCCCGGCGTGATCGCGGCTATCGCTCTGACGACATTCTTTTTAACCCCAATTGCTGAAATTTTTACTTCCGGGAGCAACTTTACCTGGCAATATGCCCTGGTGTTCGGAGCCCTCATTACCGCCACTGACCCCATTGCGGTGGTGGCGACGTTTAAAAAACTGGGCGCACCGAAACGGTTAAGCACCATTTTGGAAGGGGAAAGTCTCCTTAATGACGGCACCGGTATTGTTTTTTTCACTTTGAGCCTGGCCTTTCTGGCAGGAAACGGCGTGACGGTCAGCGGCGTCGCTCTGGAATTTATCTCCATCGTGGGTGTGGGTCTTTTGATCGGCACGGTTACGGGTCTCATTGTTTCCCAAATCAGCAAACGCATTGATGATGCGATGATCGAGATCGCTCTGACCACCATAGCAGCCTACGGAGCTTTCATAGCCGCTGAACAATTACACGCCTCGGGGGTAATTGCCGCGGTGACCTCGGGATTATTCTGTGGCAATTACGGCACCCGCATCGGCATGTCGCCCTCGTCGCGCATCGCCATAGAATCCTTCTGGGAATATGTCGCTTTTGCCTTGAACTCCATTGTTTTTCTCCTGATCGGCCTGGAGGTGAGCATCGATGCCTTGCTTTCCGCCTGGCCGATGATCCTGATAGCCTACCTCATAGTCACCCTGGGCAGAATTATCATCATTTTCGGGGGCTCGGCCCTTATGAAGTTTACCCGGGAGAAAATTCCCTGGTCCTGGAGTATCGTTCTGAGCTGGGGCGGACTTCGGGGGGCACTCCCCATGGTCCTGGTATTGAGCATACCCCGGGACGTTCCCTCCCGGGACCTGCTGGTCACCATGACCTTTGGGGTGGTCGTTCTCTCGCTCCTCATTCAGGGGCTGAGCATATCGCCACTCCTCCGTTGGTTAGGGATTGTCCGCGGGTCCGGAGAGAAGAAGGCTCTCGAATTTGCCAGGGGAAAATTATTGGCAGCCTACGCCGCGCTTGCCACGCTGGACCAGATGTCTCGAGACCGCTTGCAGAAAAGTTCCATTGTCCCAACCTTGCGTCAGGAATATGATGAAATGATCCGGTCTCTCGAACAGAAAATGGCGGAGATCCAGCCGGAGCGGGAACAGCTTGATGCCGAGGAAACGAAGTGGGTGCGCCGCCACCTGCTACTGGTTGAAAAGCGGCGGGTTATAGAGACCTTTCACGAGGGCCGCATGGATCACGAGATTTATGAGAAACTGCTGGGAGATATTGACGCTCGCCTTCTCAAGGTGGAAACGGAGTTATAGCCTAGCAAACCTCAAACCTATCCCCAGGCAAGCCGAAACCATAGAGACGATCTCCCTCCGGATTTTCCAGCTCGGAATTTCCCCTGCCCCAACAAGACCCTGGCGCTCATGGGCTTTCAAATTTTAGTTCTAGTGAAAAATTAGGAAAATCTCACCCCAAATTTAGGGTCCGCCCGATGGCGCTTTGGCTCCTCCTGTCATATGAAAAGGGGAAGATAAGGAGTCGGATTTTCCTTTAGCATCCAACCGGCTGTAGGGGAGGTCAATTTTGCCGATCTACGAATACCGATGTGTGGATTGTGGGGGCCGCGACCAGCGGGTGGCCGGACCTGATGATCAAACGGTCCTGTGCACCCGGTGCAGCGGCTTGATGCTGCGGCTGGACGAGGATGTCTTCCATCCGTACTTTGAGGAGATAGCCGACCCGTCCTGGCCCGAGACCAAGATCAAAACTTCCTTTTAATGGGGGAGCATAGTGCGGGTGCAGAAAAGCCCCACGGGGCAGGGGCTCTTTTCTGCTGCGCGCCTCGATTTTCTCCAATAAACCTGGACTATCCGGCTGCCTGGCCATTGCAGTCATAAATATGGTGCAGGTCAATTTCGGCAATTTGAGGCATGCAGTCTATAATCCTTCCGAGCCGGTGACCTGAGCCGCCGCGACTATGCGCCGTCACGGGGCGGGAAACTGGCGTTGGACTCTTTTAAGGGGAGGCGAGGCCCCTGGCGTCTTCATAGCCCTCCCGGTGCCCCAGCCCTAAAGAAGGCCCACCTCATCGTCTCGCGGCGCGGGCCGCCGCAAGGTCCTTCCAACCATACCCACCGTGACCGGTGACGATTTCCCCCGCTGGGGCCAGCCGAGAGACCTCAGGAGGCTGCCTTGAGCTTCCGGTAGCGCCGGATCAGGGTGTTCGTTGAACTGTCATGGCCGAGTCGGGGCTCCTCCTGGCTCTCCAGTTCCGGGATAATGCGCTGGGCCAGAGCCTTGCCCAGTTCGACGCCCCATTGGTCGAAGGAGTTAATGTTCCAGATGGCCCCCTGGGTGAAGACGCTGTGCTCGTAGAGGGCCACGAGTTTGCCCAGCGTTGCCGGCGTCAGGCGCTCCGCGAGGATCGTGTTGGAGGGGCGGTTGCCCTGGAAGACCCGGTGAGGCACGAGCCAGTCGGGCGTGCCCTCGGCTTTCACCTGCTCCGGCGTCTTGCCGAAGGCCAGCGCCTCGGTCTGGGCGAAGACGTTGGCCAGGAGGATGTCGTGGTGCCGGCCCAGGGGGTTGAGCGGCTGGCCGAAGGCAATGAAATCACACGGAATGAGCCTGGTGCCCTGATGAATCAACTGGTAGAAGGAGTGCTGGCCGTTGGTCCCCGGCTCGCCCCAATAGATGGGGCCGGTTTGGTAAGTCGACCTCGGTCCCCTCCAGGGTGACGTGTTTGCCGTTGCTCTCCATGGTGAGCTGCTGCAGATAGGCCGGAAAGCGCTTCAGATACTGCTCGTACGGCAGGACCGCCACGGTCTGGGCGCCGAAGAAGTTGTTGTACCAGACGGCCAAAAGGCCCATGAGCACCGGCAGGTTGCGCTCGAACGGCGCGGTGCGGAAGTGCTCGTCCATCTGATGGAAGCCGTCCAACATGGCCCGGAAGTTATCCGGGCCGATGGCCAGCATGGTGGACAGCCCGATGGCCGAGTCCATGGAGTAGCGCCCGCCGACCCAGTCCCAGAACTCGAACATGTTGGCGGTATCGATGCCGAACTTCTGCACTTCCGCCGCGTTCGTCGAGACCGCCACAAAATGCTTGGCCACCGATTTGTTCGTCGCCCCCGAGCCCCGCCAGCGACCAGTCGCGGGCCGTGTGGGCGTTGGTCATGGTCTCCAGCGTGGTAAAGGTTTTGGAAGAAATGATAAAGAGGGTTTCCGACGGGTCGAGATCCTGGACCGCCTCCGCGAAGTCGGTGCCATCGACATTGGAAACGAACCGGAAGGTCATGGCGCGCTCGCTGTAGTGCTTGAGCGCCTCGTAGGCCATCACCGGCCCCAGGTCGGAGCCCCCGATGCCGATGTTGATGACGTTCCGGATCCGCTTGCCGGTGTGGCCCAGCCAGGCGCCGCTGCGGACGCGGTCGGCAAAGTCCGCCATCTTGTCCAGCACGGCATGGACCTGGGGCACCACGTTTTCGCCGTCCACGACGATGACTGCCCCTTTCGGGGCGCGCAGGGCGACGTGCAGGACGGCCCGTTTCTCCGTCACATTGATCTTGTCGCCCCGGAACATGGCGTCGATCCGGGCTCGCAGGCCGGACTCCTCGGCCAATTGCAGGAGCAGCTTGAGGGTTTCGTCGGTGAGGCGATTCTTGGAGTAATCCAGGTAGAGGCCCACGGCCTCGGCGGTCAGACGCTCGCCGCGGCCGGGATCGTCAGCAAAAAGCTGCTTGAGATGCACCTCCCGGACCTGCTGATAATGGGCTTCCAGGGCCTTCCAGGCCGGACGTTCGGTGAGTGGGGCGATTGCTGCGGTCATGTTCGTGCTCCTTTCGTCTCCTCGGTGGTCGCTTAGGAACCGGCCAGGGCGTTGTTCACGATCCGCTGAGCCTCATCCACCATGGCGTCCAGATGGGCCTGGTCCTTGAAGCTTTCGGCGTAGATCTTGTAGATGTTCTCCGTGCCGGACGGCCGGGCCGCAAACCAGCCGCTCGCGGCCATGACCTTGAGGCCGCCGATGGGGGCGTTGTTGCCCGGGGCCTTGGTCAGCTTGGCCGTGATGGGCTCGCCGGCCAGCTCCGACTCCTTGACGGCTTCCGGGGACAGCTTCGCCAGCCTCGCCTTCTGCTCCGGGGTCGCCGGCGCGTCAATCCGGGTGTAGTACGGCGTGCCGAACTCCGCGGTCAGTTCCTGGTAATGCTCGCCCGGGTCTTTGCCGGTGCGGGCGGTGATCTCCGCGGCCAGCAGGTTGGGGATCAGCCCGTCTTTATCCGTGGTCCAGACGCGGCCGTCCCGCCGCAAAAAGGTCGCCCCGGCGCTCTCCTCGCCGCCGAAGCCCAGGGACCCGTCGATGAGCCCTTCCACGAACCACTTGAAGCCCACCGGAACTTCCACCAGCCGCGGTTCAGCCGGGCGGCCACCCGGTCGATCATGCTGCTGCTCACCAGGGTCTTGCCCACGGCCACCGTTTTCGGCCACTGCGGCCGGTTGGCGAACAAGTAGGCAATGGCCACGGCGAGATAATGGTTGGGGGGGAGCAAGCCCTGGCTGTGGCTCACGATCCCATGGCGATCGGCATCGGTGTCGCTGGCAAAGGCCACCGCGAACCGGTCCTTGAGGCCGATCAGGCGCGCCATGGCGTAAACCGAAGACGGGTCCATGCGGATTTGACCGTCCCAGTCAACGGTCATGAACCGGAAGGTGGGATCGACGCTGTGATTCACGACCTCCATGTTGAGGCGGTAGCGCTCGGCAATGGCATCATAATAGGCCACGCTGGCGCCGCCCAAGGGGTCCACCCCCAGGTGCACCTGGCTGTCTTGAATGGCCTGCATATCCACCACCGCCGGGAGATCATTCACATAGGCGTCCAGGAAGCGATGCGCATGGGTGGTGGAAGCTTTGCGGGCCCGCTCAAACGGGACCCTCGCCACCCCTTTGAGTCCGTCGGCCAGGAAGGCGTTGGCCTGCTGTTCGATCCATTTGGTCACCTGGGTGTCCGCCGGGCCGCCGTGGGGCGGATTGTATTTGAAGCCGCCGTATCGCGGGGGATTGTGCGAGGGCGTGATGACGATGCCGTCGGCCAGGCCCTGGCTGCGCCCGCGGTTGTACGTGAGAATGGCATGGGAGACCACCGGGGTCGGCGTGTAACCTCCGGTCCGCATCCACCATGACCTCGACGCCATTGGCCGCCAGGACCTCCAAGGCACTGGCAAAGGCCGGCTCCGACAGGGCGTGGGTATCGATGCCCATGAACAGCGGTCCGTCGATGCCCTGCTGCTGGCGGTAGAGACAGATGGCCTGGGTGATGGCCAGAATATGCGCCTCGTTGAAGGCGTTGTCCAGGGACGAGCCGCGATGCCCGGAGGTCCCGAAGGCCACGCGCTGCGCCGGCACGGCGGGATCGGGCGATTGACATAGTAGGCGGTGACCAGGCGGGGGATGTTGGTCAACATCCCGGGTTCGGCGGGTTTACCGGCATAAGGGGAAATGCTCATCAGCTTCCTCCAGTGGCAATCAGTGGCTGCCATAAAATTAAAGGTATTTCCAGCGGCACGGCGACGCCGGAAAAATAAGGGATGAGGCGCGGGGTGAAATCGCTGGCGGGCCGCGTCGCCGGCACCTGGGCGGTAAACAGGTAACCTCCCTCCCGGTCCGGCAGCTTGTCCCCCCGGGCCATCGGCTGCCGCCGGGCCCGGCCCTCGGGCTCCGCGGCGAATAATTCCACCTGCACCGCCTGGGGATCAACCCCGCCGAAAATCACTTCCACCCGGAAATGATGCTGTCCGTCACGGGTCTCCACCTGCAGGTCGCCGAAAGACAGGGAGTTCCACTCTTTCTCCAGCTGCCGCCGCCAGTTCGCCAGGCGGATGCCGAGGGCGCTTTGGTTCTGGCGGCGGGCCTCATAGGCTGCCGCCCGGGGCAGATAGTACTCCGTGGTGTATTGCCGTACGGCCCGGTTGGCGGAAAATCGGGCCGTGAGGGTGGCCATGCTTGCCCGCACTTTGGCCAGCCAACCGGTGGGGAGACCGTCGGCATTTCTGGTGTAGAAAGTGGGGATCACTTCATTTTCCAGGATTCGAATACAACGCTGCCGCCTCGGCCGCATCCCAGTCGGGATCGTCGCCATGCTCCTGGCCGTCGCCCAGGGCCCAGCCCACCTGGGGCTGGTAGGCTTCCGCCCACCAGCCGTCCAGTTCCGAAAGATTGAGGCCGCCGTTGGCCAGCACCTTCATGCCGCTGGTGCCGCAGGCCTCCCACGGGCGCCGCGGGGTGTTGACCCAGACATCGACGCCGCCCACGAGCTGCTCGGTCAACAGCATGTCGTAATCGCTTAAAAAGATCACGCGGCCCTGCACTTCGGGACGCCGGGTGAATTGCACCCATTGACGGATCATTTCTTGCCCCGGCCCATCGGCCGGGATGGGCCTTGCCGGCGATCAGGAGTCTGGACCGGGCGCTGGGGGTCGGTCAAGAGGCGAATCAAGCGCTCCGGATCATGCAACAGCAAGGTGGGACGCTTGTAAGTGGCAAACCGCCGGGCGAAACCCAGGGTCAAAGCCTCGGGGTCCAGAATCTGCCCGGCCTGGGCGATTTCCTCCTGGGAGGCCGCCGGATTCGGCCAGTTGCCGGGCAGTAACGTTGGCGGGCATATTCAACCAAGGTCGTGCCGGGAGGCCTGGCGCATGGCCCATAATTCCTGGTCGGGCACCCGGCGGATCGCTTCTTCCACCTGGTCCGTCTCGCCCAGCCACCGCTCTTTGCCGCAATGCTTGGTCCATAACTCGTCCGAAGCCTGGGAATCCCACGTCGGTACATGGATGCCGTTGGTAACGTGGCCGATGGGCACCTCGTCGCTGCGGGCCAGCGGGGAAACAGGGGTTGGAAGATGCTCCGGCTGACTTTGCCGTGCAACTGGCTCACGCCATTGACCGCGCCACTGCCGCGCAGGGCCAGATAGGCCATATTGAAGGGTTCCTGGTCGTCGTCAGGATTTTGCCGTCCCAAGGCCATCAGGTCCCGGAACGAGAGGCCCAGCTGATTTTCGGCGTAATTGGCCGAGATGCTGCCGCATCAGATCCGGCGGGAAGCGATCAAAACCGGCAGCCACGGGGGTGTGGGTGGTGAAGAGATTCCCGGCCCGGGTCACCTGGAGCGCCACCTCAAAAGGTTGCCCGGTCGATTTCATGAAATCCAAGGCCCGTTCCAGGATGGCGAAGGCGGCGTGGCCTTCATTCAGGTGGCACACTTCCGGATTCAATCCCAGTGTTCGCAAGAGCCGCCAGCCGCCGATGCCCAGCACGATTCCTGGGTGATGCGCATCTCCACCCCGCCGCCATAAAGTTCGTTGGTGATGCCGCGCACGATGGGGGGATTTTCCGGGTCGTTCAGGTCCAGGAGATATAATTTCACGCGGCCCACTTGCGCCTGCCAGGCGCGCACCCACACGGTGTAAGCGGGCAGATGGATTTGCAGGCGGACCCATTCGCCGCTGGCATCGCGTAGCCGGGGTGATGGGTAGTTGCCCCGGGTCATTGATGGGATAAAGGGCCAGCTGGGAACCATCGGCGGCGATGGCCTGGCGAAAGTAGCCCTCCTGATACAACAAGCCGACGCCCACCACCGGCACCCCGAGATCGCTGGCGGCTTTGAGCTGGTCACCGGCGACGTTGCCCAGTCCGCCCGAATAAATGGGCAAGGCCTCGCCCAGCATGAACTCCAGGCTGAAGTAAGCCACCGTGGTCAACGGCGGCCTGGCCTGCGCCTCTTGAAACCAGGCTGGCGCGCTGCGGGAAGTGCGCCCTCTCCTGGCCGAGGTCTTCCACGCGAGCTGCGGAATTCTTGATCTGCGGCCAATTCTTTCAGCTTGCCCGGCGCCACGGTTTGGAGAATGACCCAGGGATTGCGGGTGAGGTCCCACAATTCGGGAGCCAGGGAGCGCCAGATCTCGTCGGCGCCGTGGTCCCATGACCACCGCAAGTCCAGCGCCAGTTCGATGAGTTCGTCCATGCCGGCAAAACTGCGCATTTCATGAGGAAAAATGGGCTTGGTCATTTAACTCCCTCCGGTTAGTAGCTTTTATGGCCCGGTTATCCATTGAGCAGATCCCGGGTGTGTCGGGCAATCATCAGTTCCTCGTTGGTCTTCATGACCCGGACGGTGACCCGGCTGTCCGGCCGGGGAAATGATGGGAGCATGGTCGGCGATTCAAATCCAGGTCCAGGTGAATGCCGAGAAATTGCAGGTTGGCACAGATCCGGGCCCGGATGATAGCCGAGTTCTCGCCGATGCCGGCGGTAAAGATGAGGGTGTCCAGCCCACCCAGGACCGTGGCCAGGGCGCCGATAAATTTCCTGGCCTGGTAGCAGAAGAGCCCCACGGCCAGGGCCGCTCCCGGGGCAGTGTGCTCCTGGGCCAGGAGGTCGCGCATGTCCGCACTGATTCCCGAAATCCCCAGCAGACCCGCTTGATGGTTGACCAGGTGGTTAACCGCGGCCGGGGTCATGCCTTGCTCCCGGAGCAAATAGAGCAGCACCCCGGGGTCCAGGTCGCCTACCCGGGTACTCATTACCAGGCCCCCGGCCGGCGTCAGTCCCATGGTGGTGTCCAGGCTCCGGCCGGCCTCGATGGCCGCCAGGCTGGCGCCGTTGCCCAGGTGGGCAATAATGAGTTTGCCGGATGCCTCTTGGGGTCCCGCCTCCCGGGCCAACTCCTGGGTAAGGTATTCGTAGGAGAGACCGTGGAAACCATAACGCTGCAACCCGGCCCGAAAGAGAGGCTCGGGCAGGGCATATCTTTGGGCCACTTCCGGCATCCGCCGGTGGAAGGCCGTGTCGAAGCAGGCAGCTTGCGGCAGGTCCGGAAAATGCTGGCGGGCCGCTTCCAGCCCCTTAATTTCATCGGGGAGGTGATCAGGGGCCAGGGGAATCAAAAGCCTTAAGTCCTCGATCAAGGCAGGGGACACCGGTTGGGGCTGGATGTGGGCGGTTCCGCCTTGCACCAGCCGGTGACCCACGGCGTGAAGGTCCTGGCCGATTTCATGGCCCTGCAGCCAGGCGAAGAGGATTTTTAAGGCGGCCTCATGGTCCGGCAAGTCTGAGGCCTGGCCGATAAGTTGATGGCCCTGGTGATCTTCGGCCTGAAAGAATCCCTGGCCGACGCCGATTCCGGCCAGACCTCCCTTTAAAACCAGGCGTTCGCTCCCCCCAAGGGCATAGAGGGAAAATTTGAGGCTGGAAGAGCCGCTGTTGATGGTCAGGATGTGGCTGTCCCCTCCCATAACTCTCCTTTTTCAACGGTCCCTTGAAGGCGAAGGGCTGGAGGAACCTTTCTGCACCGAGCAGAAAGGATGGGTGCAGTACTTCAGCACCCGCAGGAAGGTCTGGTGCCGTGGGGCGCTCATATTTAAGTGTCTCAGGACCATCAATTTAGCCAGATCGCCCATGAAGAGCCAAACGAGGCAATAAGCCCAAATGACCCCCACCGCCCGCCAGTGAATTGGGGTAATGAGGCCAAAGGGGTATACCACAAAAAGGGTGGCCAGGATTTTGGTGACAATTGCTGACCAGAGGAGAATCGGGGCGGGAAACGGCCTTCTCAAACACATGCGGGGCGTGCGGGTCACGAAGAGGGTGAGGTGGCCGGCCACCGCCATCTTCAGGAAAATAAACGTCTGGATCTGGGCTATATCCAGTTTCAGCCAATTCTTGGCGATAATCAGCATCAGGAAACTCCCGGCCACCCCGGTGAGGCCCAGGACGGTGGAGAGCGTCAGCACCCGGCGCATGCTCCACCTTACCGGCTTTGGATCCACCATGGTGTTGTCAAAAGCAATCGCCATGATGGGCACGTCATTGAAGAGGGCCAGCAGGATGATCATAATGGCCGTGATGGGATAAAAATTAAAGAAGACCATGGCCAGCACCACGAAAAACATGATCCGGATGGTCTCGACGATGCGGTAAATGGCGTAGCTATTCATCCGCTCGAAGATCCGGCGGGCTTCTTCCACCGCCCTGACAATCACCGCGAGCCCGGGAGCGGTGAGCACCAGGTCGGCTGCGGCTCTGGCTGCATCGGTGGCGCCGTCTACGGCAATGCCCACATCGGCTTGCTTGATGGCCGGGGCGTCATTGACGCCATCGCCGGTCATGCCGACGATGTGCCCCCTGGATTGCAGGGCCCGGACAATGCCATATTTATGTTCCGGGAAGACTTCCGCATACCCATCCGCGGCCTCAATTTCTTCGGCCGTGTCCGGGTCCAAATGGCAAATATTCGTGCAATCTTTCAGCAGTTGGGGAGCCGGTTGGATGTTCGTGCCCAAACCCAGGACCTGGGAGGTCTCCCGGGCGATGGCCACATTATCTCCGGTCACCATCTTGATCTGAATGCCATGCTGCCTGGCGTCTTCGATGGTGGCCGCCGAGTCTTCCCGGGGTGGGTCGAACAGCGGCAAAATCCCCAAAAATTCCCAGTGACCCTCGTTCTCGGAGCGGGCCACTCCCAGGGTGCGATACCCTTTGCCCGCCAAATCATTCACGGATTGCTGAGCCTTAGCCAACATCTCCGGGTCCATCCGGCACAATTCCATGATGACCTGGGGGGCGCCCTTGGCCACCTTGAAGGTGCGGCCCCCTGCATCCTTGATGGTGCTCTCCGTCTTTTTGTTAACCGGGTCAAAAGGCACAAACTGGACCTGGGTATATCCCTGCAGTGCCGCCCTATCCTTCAGACCGGCCAGCACCGCCAAATCGATGGGGTCCTGATTCTCCTCTTTGGAAGCCAGTGAGCCGTAAAGGATCAACTCTGCCGGGTCCGAGGCCGCGAAGATTACGGGGTCTCCCAGGGTAAGCTGGTTCAACGTGAGGGTTCCGGTCTTATCCGAACACAAGATGTCCACCCCGGCCAACTCCTCGATGGATTCGAGCCGGGTGACAATGGCCTTCAGCCGGGACAGGGCCAGAGCGCCCACGGCCATGGTCACCGAAAGTACGGCGGGCAAGGCCACGGGTATGGAAGCCACGGTGAGGATAAGGGCAAACTGGATAAGGGTCAGGAGGTGGGCGCCCCGCTCCAGCTGCACCAGGATGAGGATCGCCACCAGCCCCAGGCTCAGGTAAATCAGGTAATCCCCGATTTGCAAAACCGCCCTCTGGAAGTGGGACACGGCCCCTGCTGTTTGGACCAGTTGGGCCGTGCGGCCAAAGAACGTGTTCGTGCCGGTTCCGGTCACCAGGGCTACCATTTCCCCCTGTTTGGCCACCGATCCGGAATAGGCAATGTCCCCGGCTTTTTTACTCACCGGCAAGGATTCGCCGGTCAAAGCCGACTGGTCAACGCTGAGAAAGTCTCCCTCAAAGAGCTTGACGTCGCCGGGAATGATATCCCCCAGGCGGAGACGGATGACATCCCCCGGGACCAATTGGGGGGCAGGAATTTCCTGCCAATTGCCGTCTCGAAGCGCCCGGGCCTTGAGGGCCAGATTTTTTTTCAGGGCCTCCAGGGCATTGGCGGCCTTGTACTCCTGCCAGAAACCCACCAGGGCGTTGAAAAACAGCAAGACTGAGATGATGATGAGATCGTCCCAGTGCTTGACGACCGCAGAGAGGATGGCGGCAATTTCAATCATCCAGGGAATTGGTCCCCAAAAATAACTCAGGAATTTTAAGAGCGGGTTAACCTTTCTTTCTTCCAGGGCATTGGGACCAAATTGGGCCAGACGGCTCTCGGCCTCAGCCGTGCTTAGGCCCTTGGGACTGCTGGCCAGGTGGGCAAAGAGAGCCTCGGGGCTTTGGCCTTTGGCTTCATCGCCGCTAATGATGGTTAGTTCAGCCATCCTCTGTGAGTCTCCTTACCGTGGAATTATGCTGTATCGGGCGGCAACGGTGTTAACCGGTACCCAAGGTGGGCATGAATGGGCCGCCCTTCTGTGGTCCCGGCTTAGAAGGGCCACTTCCAATTGGTGATTTCTGGTTGATCCACGCCGAACTCGTAGGCGTGGTGCAAACAGGCGATCTGCTGGTCGAGCAAGGCCTCTCGCAAGCTGGAGCCCGTGTCACGAACCGGGGTATCCGGTCGATGGCGTCAATGGCCAGGCTGAAGCGGTCGGTCTGGTTGAGGATAGCCAGTTCCAGCGGCGTGTTGATGTTGCCCTTCTCCTTGTAGCCGCGCACATGAATATGGTGCTGCCCGGGCCGGCGATAGGTTAACTGGTGGATCAGCCACGGGTAGGAGTGAAAATTGAAGACCACCGGCTTGGTGGAAGTGAACAGGGCTTCGAACTCACGGTCATTCATCCCGTGCGGGTGGTCGACGCGGGATATCAACTTGAACAGGTCCACCACGTTCACGAACCGAACCTTGATGTCGGGCAGGTGCTGGCGAAGCAGGGCGGTGGCGGCCAAGGACTCCATGGTCGGCACGTCGCCGCAGCTCGCCATGACCACATCGGGTTCGGCCCCCTGGTCGTTACTGGCCCAGTCCCAGATACCGGCGCCCTTGGTGCAGTGCGCCACGGCCGCCTCCATGTCCAGGTACTGCAGGTGCACCTGTTTGTCCGCCACGATGACGTTGACATAGTTGATGCTGCGCAGGCAGTGGTCGGCCACGGAAAGCAGGCAGTTGGCGTCGGGCGGCAGATAGATGCGCACCACGTTGGGGCTCTTGTTGACGACCACGTTGAGAAAACCGGGGTCCTGATGGGTGAAACCGTTGTGGTCCTGCCGCCAGACCAGGGCGGTGATCAGCAGGTTGAGTGACGCCACCTTGGCCCGCCAGGGAAGTCCGTTGCACTTTTCCAGCCACTTGGCGTGCTGGTTGAACATCGAGTCGATGACGTGGATGAAGGGCTCATAGCTGTTGATGAGACCGTGCCGGCCGCTCAGCAGATAACCCTCCAGCCACCCTTCCACCGTGTGCTCGCTGAGCATCTCCATGACCCGGCCCTTCAAGGCCAGTTCGCCGCCGTCGGCGTCCTCCGGAAAATACTCCCCCAGCCAGACTTTCTTGGTGACCTCATAGAGGGCTTCGAGCTTGTTGGATTGGGTCTCGTCCGGCCCGAAGACCCGGAAGTTCTGCATGTTTCGCCGCATGACTTCCCGGAGGAAGACGCCCAGGGTGGGGACGTTCCCGGCCAGGGTCCCACCGGGGTTCTTGACCTCGACGGCGAACTTGCAGAAGTCAGGCATATCCAGAGGCCGGCGCAACAGACCGCCGTTGGCCACGGGGTTGGCGCTCATGCGCCGGTTGCCCCTTGGGGGCCAGGGCCTTCAACTCGGGAATCAGCCGCCCCTGCTCGTCAAAACGTTCCTCCGGCTTGTAGCCGCGCAGCCACGCTTCCAGCAATTTCAGATGGGCCGGGTTGGTGGCGACGTCCGTGATGGGGATTTGGTGCGCCCGCCAGAAACCTTCCAGATAGTGCCCGTCCACTTCCCGGGGTGCGGTCCAGCCCTTGGGGCTCCGGAGGACGATCATCGGCCAGCGGGGCCGAAAGGCCTTACCGGTCTGCCGCGCCTCCGTCCTGGAACTTGCGGATCTCCAAGACGCAGTGTTCCATCGTGGCGGCCATGGCCTGATGCATGCTCTCGGGGTCGCTGCCCTCCACGAAATAAGGGGTGTACCCATACCCGACGAACAGGGCCTCCAACTCCTCGTGGCTGATGCGGGCCAGGATGGTGGGGTTGTTGATCTTATAGCCGTTGAGATGCAGGACCGGCAGCACCGCCCCATCGGTGATGGGGTTGAGGAATTTGTTGCTGTGCCAACTCGTGGCCAGAGGACCGGTCTCGGACTCGCCATCGCCCACCATCACCAGGGTGATCAGGTCCGGGTTGTCGAAGACCGTCCCGAAGGCGTGGGACAGGCTGTAACCGAGTTCGCCGCCCTCGTGGATGCTGCCGGGCGTTTCCGGGGTGGCGTGGCTGCCGATGCCCCCGGGGAAGGAGAACTGCTTGAAGAAGCGCTGCATCCCGACCAGATCTTCACTCTTGTCCGGGTAGATTTCGGAGTAGGTCCCCTCGAGGTATCCCTGGGACAGGACCGCAGGCGCCCCGTGGCCCGGGCCGGAGATATAGATGGCGTTCAGGTCGTACTTGTTGATCAGCCGGTTGAAGTGAATGTAGGTGAAGCACTGGCCGGGGTCCGAGCCCCAGTGGCCCAGCAGCCGCGGCTTGATATGCTCCAGTTTGAGCGGCTCCCTGAGCAAAGGATTGTCCCTGAGGTACAACATCCCCAGGCACAGGTAGAGGCTGGCCTGCCAGTAGGCGTCGATCTGGCGCAGCTCATCCGGGCTCAGCGGGGCTCCCTTTGACCGTGGCGCGAGCCGGCCCGTAAGCGCTGATGCTCTCGTCTCCGTGAACTGCCAGCGGTTGCCTGGCGGGAGTGGTCATAACTGCGTCCTCCTTTTCATGACTGGGTCTCTCTGCCACCCAGACTCCGGTGACAGGCATTCCCAGGCCTGGCTGGATTCCAGGCCGAACCTAAAGCACGGAAACCTGTTATCGAGAAGACCGGTTGTCCGGGGGTCATAGGGTGCACCTCCAGGGAATGCGGTCTTCTGTGGTTTGATTTGGCGAGAGGGATTTTTTCGGCAGGCCGGATAAACACATTATAGTTACAAATAACCATTTTATATCCCCTGTCAATTTGTACCTTTTTTCTACCACAATCCCAGGATATCCAGACTGGCCCGCCTTCTCCCGCTAATATAATAATATCTCAGGCGATTGCCTCGACGTGGGGGAAGGGCTATCCCGGGTTCATCAGAAAAGGAGTTTTGTTACTCATTTCAGCCCGGTCAAATGGGGGAAATACGTCTAGTGGCAAGCCAGTGCGCCACGAAGGCTCCAAACCACCTTAAGCTGCGCTGGTTAAGAACCAGGGTGGTGAGCGTTAAGGACAAGTCGCGGCACAAGATCGCGGCAGGTATGGATCAGGGAGACGAGCGCAAGCGAACCACTGATGAGGTGTCGAAACACTGAGATGACGTCGAAACTGGAGGCTAGCTTGACTCCAGGACAAGCCCAGGGGGAGCCTGCCGACTGCCTGGGCGGCGTCCGGCATAAAGGTGGCGTGACCCTGGTCCAGGCTCTCGGGCGGAACATGGGAACCTGTCGTCCCGATGTCAAGGGAGAAACTCAAGTGGAAGACCCACGAGGGTGAGAGTACCGAGGCGGGGCACAGGGGCGGAACAACCCGTAGTAGCAAGGAAGTCCCGTAATGGGGATGGAGCGAAGGGGTTGTGTCGATCGGCTTTACTTGGTGGTCAACCAGGTATGGGAGGAGCCGTTGAGTAAAGCAAAGCCGTTCTGTATTGCCAAGCAAGTGGTCTGGGAGGCCTATAAGAGGGTAAAGGCCAATCAAGGTGCCGCTGGGGTAGACGGGGAGTCCATTGCGGAGTTTGACCGGGATCTGAAGAAGAACCTCTACAAACTCTGGAACCGGATGTCCTCGGGGAGTTACTTTCCACCGCCGGTGCGGACAGTGGAGATTCCGAAAGATAATGGTGGGACCCGAATCTTGGGTATTCCCACGGTGGCTTACCGGATAGCCCAGATGGTGGCCAAAATGTACCTGGAACCCCTGGTGGAGCCTCACTTTCACCAGGACTCGTATGGCTACCGACCCGGCAAGTCAGCGATCCAAGCAGTTGGGGTCGCCCGGCAAAGGTGCTGGCGCCTGGACTGGGCGCTGGACCTGGACATCAAGGGCTTCTTCGACAACCTGGACCATGCTTTGCTGCTGCGAGCCGTACGCAAGCATACTGACTGCCGATGGCTCATCCTGTATGTGGAGCGGTGGTTGCAAGCCCCGGCTCACCTACCGGATGGAACGCTGGTGGTCCGGGAGAAGGGTACTCCCCAGGGTGGGGTGATCAGTCCACTGTTGGCCAACCTCTTCTTGCACTATGCCTTTGATGTGTGGATACAGAGCCAGTATGCCGTTGTGTCCTTCGAACGCTACGCCGACGACATCATTGTGCACTGCAAGAGTGAGAAACAGGCCTTCTGGCTTAAGGACGTCATAGCCAGGCGGCTGGCCCAGTGCCACCTGGAACTCCATCCGGAGAAGACCAAGATCGTCTATTGCAAGGATGATGATCGGACGGGTAATTACCTGCACGAGTGTTTTGACTTCCTGGGGTTTGCCTTTCGGCCCCGGGGAGCCAAGAGCCGCACAGGGCGTTACTTTGTCGGCTTTCTCCCGGCAGTAAGCCCCAAGGCGAGCAAGGCTATCCGTGCTACTATTCGGGGTTGGCGACTGCACCGACTGAGCGATAAGAGTCTCCTGGACCTGTCCCGTATGTTTAATCCAATCATTCGTGGTTGGCTTAACTACTACGGCAATTATTACCGGTCGGCCCTTTATCCCTTATGCGATCATCTCAATCGCTTGTTGAAACGCTGGGCAATGCGGAAGTTCAAACGGTTGCGGGGTCGCCAGAGACGAGCAGCCCGTTGGCTCAGGCGCCTTAAGGGCCAACAGCCCGGACTTTTCGCCCACTGGCAACTGGCCTCGCTTCCTCTGGCTGGTCGATAGGAGCCGGATGAGCCGAGAGGTTCACGCCTAGGGGGGGGTGAATCCCCCACGCTACTCGGTGGCAGTCGGCGAAGTTTCTTGAGGTCAGCCGGGAGTCCCATGAAATTTAAGGCTCAGGTAAAATTTGGGCAAGGCGGAGGGGAGAAGCCCAATCCTGCACGACTCTCAAATTTATCAGGAGGACATTTCTCCAGTTGTCCCTCGTTCAAATTTAGTGATAATTACAGGGAGCTTTGAACACTGCGTTGGATTATGTGCTCCAGTGAGGCAGGGGGGAGCACCCCTCCTTGGTGGATGAGTTCAGTGCTGATGAGTCCTGAGGAGAAGCGATCAGGAGAAGGTCATGAAGCTCAGCAGTATGGCGACCATGAGGATTAACTATTAACCCCCAAGCCGCGAACAAGCCGCGGTCACAGGTGACGCCACGAGGCGGAGGTCAGTATGCAAACCATATCCTCGATAAGTTTTTTAAGCCAGAATCCATTGCCATCGTGGGAGCCAGCTCCAAGGAGAACAGCATCGGCCGCATCCTCATAGAGAATCTACAAAAGGACGGCTTTCCGGGGGGCATTTATCCCATCAACCCGAAGCATGGAGAAATCTTGGGGATTCCGGCTTTTCCGTCGATCACGGCTGCGCCGGCCGGCATCGATCTCGCCATCGTGGCCGTTCCCATCAAAGGGGTGCCGGAGATCATGCGGGAGTGCGGCCAGGCCAAGGTTCCCGGGGTGATCATCATCTCCGCCGGCGGCAAGGAAGTGGGCGAAGAGGGGAAGAAGATCGAAGCCGAGATCCATGCGGCGGCCCAGGCTGGCGGCATTCGCTATCTCGGGCCCAACTGCATGGGGATTCTGTGCCCCCACTCCCACCTCAACGCCAGTTTTGCGGCGCATTCGGTGCGACCCGGGAGCGTGGCCCTGCTCTCCCAGAGCGGGGCCATCTGCAGCGCCATCCTGGACATGGCCGATGTTCAGAATATTGGCTTCAGCCATTTCGTCAGCATCGGTTCCATGGCGGACCTCGATTTTGCCGAAATGATCGACTACTTGGGCAACGATGACCAGGTGCGCAGCATCCTCATTTACATGGAAAACCTGACGCACCACCGCCAGTTCATGAGCGCCGCCCGCTCGGTGTCCCGGGTGAAACCCATCATCGTGGTGAAGTCCGGCCGGAGCGAAGCGGCCGCCCGGGCGGCGACCTCGCATACCGGCGCCCTGGCCGGCAAAGACGAAGCTTATAACGCGGCCTTCCGGCGGGCGGGCATCATTCGGGTGGACACCATCGCCCAGCTTTTTAACTGCGCCGAGGCTTTGGGCAAAATGAACCGGCCCCTGGGGGGAAACCTGGCCATCATCACCAATGCCGGAGGGCCGGGGGTGATGGCGGTGGACGCCTTCAGCAAGTGGGAGATGGAGCCGGCGGTCTTGAGCCCCGAAACCGTGGGGAGGCTCGATCAAGTGTTGCCGCCGTATTGGAGCCGGAGCAATCCGGTGGATATCCTGGGGGATGCGCCGCCGGAGCGTTATTTGGCGGCGGTGCAGGGCGTCCTGGCCGCACCGGAAGTCTCCGGCGTGCTGGTCCTCCTTTCCCCCCAGGCCATGACCGACCCCACTGCTGTGGCCCAGACCCTGGCCCCGGAGATCAAAAAACAAGCCAAGCCCCTCTTTGCCGTCTGGATGGGGGCCAAGGACGTGGCCCCGGGGATTCGGGTGTTACAATGAGGCCGGTATCCCCACCTTCGAGACCCCCGAGGAAGCGGTGGATACCTTCATGGAGATGTACTCCTACACCCGTAACCTGGAACTGCTCCAGGAAACGCCACCCCGGCTGCCCTGCTGATCTGAAGGTGAACACGAAGCTGGTCCGGACCTTTATCGACGAGTGCTTCAAGCGCCAAACGCTGCTCCTGACTGAAGTAGAAGCCAAGGCGATTCTCTCGGCTTATGGCATTCCGGTAAATCCCACCGTGACGGCATCTTCCGCCGCGGCGGCTGCCGCCGCCGCCAAAAAGCTGGGGTTCCCGGTGGTGGCGAAAATTCACTCTCCGGAAATTTCTCATAAGTCGGATGTGGATGGGGTAAGGGCCTTTCTCAAGAGTGAAGAAGAAGTGGCGGCCGCTTTTGAGGACATTGTGAACCAGGCCCGGGCTGCCAGGCCTGAGGCCAGGATCTTTGGCGTGACCATTCAGACCCAGGTGGAAAAATCGCCCCTGGAACTGATTCTAGGGGCCAAGAAAGACCCTCAGTTCGGGCCGTTGCTGCTTTTCGGCCTGGGCGGGGTTCTGACCGAAGTCCTGCAAGAATCGTCCGTGGATCTTCCCCCCCTTAATCTGCTCCTGGCCCGGCGGCTGATGGAGCGGACCCGCTATCTATAAGATTCTTACAGGGCTACCGCAACATCCCGCCCGCCGATCTGGACCTTTTGGAAGAGGTTTTGGTGCGCCTCTCCCAGCTCGTGGCGGACTTCCCGGAGATAGTGGAACTGGACATTAACCCCCTGCTGATCAGTAATGGCCGCCCGGTTTGTGTGGATGCCAGGATTCTCCTGGAACCGAGCACCGTGCCGGCCCCCCGGCACCTGATCATCGCCCCCTACCCCAACCAATATGAAAGCGACTGGCTCCTGGAGGACGGCACGCCGGTGTTGCTGCGGCCCATGAAGCCGGAAGACGAATCCCTGGTAGCCGAGTTTCTCGGCAACTGTTCGGAAGATACCGTTTATTTTCGCTACTTCAAGCACATCAAGAAGTGGACCCATGAGATGCTCATCCGTTTCACCCAAAACGATTACGACCGGGAGCTGGGCCTGATGGCCATCGGCCTGCCGCCTGGTCCCGAGGTCATGATGGGAGTGAGCCGCATGGTAATGGCTGCGGACCGATCCACGGCGGAATTCGCCGTGATTGTGGCGGACCCCTGGCAGGGCAAGGGCCTGGGTGAAAAACTCATCGAGCGGGTTATTGAGATTGCTCGGGACAATGGGGTCAAGATGCTCCAGGGTGACGTTCTGGCCACCAACCTGCCTATGCTGGGCCTGGTGAAAAAAATGGGCTTCAGCATCAAGGCCTTCGATGAAGGGGTGAGGCGTGTGGAGATGACCCTGTTCGTGGATTAAGGCCAGCGGTTGGCAAGAGATCGCGCCGCCGGTGGGCCCCAAGGTAACCTCTTAAAACGGGAGCGGCGTTGAGGGGAGAGGGGCGGGCCGATGTGACCCGCCCCTTGTGCGGTTTGAGCTGCTCCTTAGTGCTGGGCTTCTCTTTGAGGCCGACCTTAGGTTTGTCTTGCTTAGGCTTTTTAGCTTCCTTCTTGCCTTTATCTTCCCTAGCTTTCTCCTTTAATTTTTCGACTTTTCAGTCTGGTCAGGACGAAGGATATTGAAGCGCTTACTAGAAGCGTTTGCCAACAGGCCGGGTGTTGCCGGAATGAACCAAGTCCCTGGTGAGCGTGAAAATTGACACGATGAACGCCTACCCAGAATCAGCTTTTTTTATGGTGTACTTGTTGTATATTTTGTAACAAATTCAATGTAATCGTAAATAATACCTTTTGCTACTTTTATTAACGCTGAGTTACACATATTTTCTATGTGTATATTACACACTTCTGTATTTTTAGGTTGCTACGTAACGTTGGTAGCCAATTCATTGTTTGGTTTTAGTTCAGGAGTGTTTGTGCCGTGGTGATGAAAGGAAGTCTGGCTGATCCATCAGGAAAGGAGATGTTGACATTAATTTCAAACCTTTACTATATCATGATTACGTACAGTGGCAAGAAATCAACTTTGTCTAATTCCGCTCCCCACCTATTTGGCTGAGCAGCCAGGTTCCCTACTTGAATACCCCGGATTACTTACTTGTGGTCCCACCTAGGCTGGGAACCACGAATAGACATCTTTATGAGAAATTTATGATTGAACTAGGGTTAAGCATACGAAATTAGGAATTGCCCTATTGATAATTTTAAAAAAATAATTAAAAGAATGACCAGATAGGCCACCCATTGATTTCCTAAGCCTTCAAGAACAGAATAGAGTAGAGTAGAAAAATGGCTTTAGGTTCCGGATAAGTAAAGTTTTTTCCAATTCTAAAATAGAGATTTATCATTACCGGGAATATCGTGCCCAGCTACGGATATCGCAAAGACTGCCCGCCGGAGGAGACTGTCTCCAGGATCTGCACTCTTCTGGAGATGAGCGGGATCGATGTCCGTGAATCTTCTTGGGTCTCGGCTAGTGAAAAACTTCATTCGGTTCGCCTCGAGCTAACGGATCTGCCTAGCTGCGGATGCAATGGCAAAGGAACCACTAAGCAGCGGGCACGAGCGAGCGCGTACGCAGAACTAATGGAGAGGCTCCAGAACAGGTTCATGAATGGGTTTCTGAGACATTACGGCACGATGCCCGAAATAACAGACTCACTCGACCCGCCCGACTTGGTACGCATCCCCTTGCGCCAATACCTCGACGAGCATCCCGATTTCCTCGAATGGTTCATCGTTCCCCCGATCGGGAGAGTGCCCTTTCCATCCACCTGCGAGGTGGTTTGCCTCCCCTACCTCGATCTTGCGAGCGGCCAAACGGTTTGTTTGCCCCACGCTTTTCAGGTAGGTGACGTTAGGTGGTCTGTCATGTTAAACCGCCTTGGATCGACAGGAATGTGTGCCGGCAATTCCTTCTCCGAGGCTGTATGCCAAGGGCTCTGCGAGGTCCTGGAACGGTTTGTCATGAGGCATGCCTTTCAAGGCGAGCCAGGCGCATTTCCGACGATCCCGCTCAAGACTTTAATAAACCGTCCCGTCTATCCCCTTATTGAGGAAATCTGCGCGAAAGGGCTGATGCCGATGATTAAGGACTGTAGCCTCGGCGGCCGTTTCCCTGTAATCGGAACCATCTTGATCGACGCCGAAGGTAAGGGGATGCTGCGCTTTGGATCTGATCCAGTGTTCGATATAGCCTTAGAGCGCTGTTTGACCGAGAGCTTTCAAGGGACCCGGGACCCGAGGTATCCGAAACACCGGATTTCTCTAAACTTTTCCCCCGACCAATTCCAGGGGGCCCCGTTTTATGATCCCGCCAAAAATCGGGTGAGACAGTTCGTCCTGAGTATGATGAACGGGTCTAGCGAGATTCCGGTGGATATATTGTTGTCTAAGAGTACGAAGGGTGTCTCTGCTGTTTTCAATGACCAAATTGACACCAATCGAGAGGCTCTCGCGTTCGTGATCGAACGGATTTGCGACGCAGGCGGACGAATCTTCATACGGGACGTCTCTTTCCTGGGATTTCCGTCATTCCATGTCTTTGTTGCAGGGATGTCAGAAACCTTGGTCCCAAGGTTTACCCACGAGCAAGTACGCACCAATTTCGAGCTAGCGCGGCATTGGGCGGACTTCGGTTGCATGCTCAGGCTCACCCGCTCGTCAGAGCAAGAGATCGCCACGTGCGCCGCGGCGCTCGAAGCGGAATGGAAGGCAGCAGAGGATGATCCGCTCCGGTACGAGCTGAGAAATAACACACCGGCATTCTCTTGGGCGGCCGGATTGATCCTCACCCCGTCGTATGACTGCTCATTTCTAGAGCAGGGGGACTTCCTGTTGTCCCTTTTGTACCATCGTGTGGGTGACCACAAGCGGGCCTTTGAATACTTGGACCGCAACCTGCGGCGGGTGGCGTGCCCGCCCGGACGTAACGTATATTTTTTGGGCGTCCTCTCCTATTTTCGCATGATGGGCGAGGGGCTCGAGGGCGCGGATGTCTGGGAATCTCTCAAAGATATGCTCGGCGAAGACCTGGCCACTGAGATCATGGAGGACCTTGGCGATCGGAGACAAGCCTTTCGGTACTTGCGGTTGCCGGAGTGTGGATACTGCCCACAGTGCCCGATCACGGATGTTTGCTGTTATGAGGGTTGGCGGCGCGTCCAGACTGCGGTGCGCAGCAGGCTTGCGCAGGTCAGGATCGACCAGGGGCCAGATATGAAGCAGCGATGATGGAAAAGGCACAACGCGGATATGGATCTATCTGGCAGTGAATGAACCTCAATCCCTTTAGCCTGATCTGACTATTCGATCAAGGAGCCGTGATGACTGAGAACCCGAGTCAATTGGCACCCGATCGTAAGCTTTCGGTTGATCCCGAACATCAAGTATAAAAAAGTAGGCGACAAATATTTCTGGATCGCCCCGGCGAAAGGGGCCTTCATCGTAATGGATCGAAAGGAACACCAGATCTTGAAGCTCTTAGCGTCTGGTCTTTCCCCTATATCAGCGCTCCAGCGCATATGTACGAAGGCAGATGAAAAGGTGCTCCTCCAGCGGTGGGATCTCATACGCCGCGTTGTCGTCAAGACTACGAGGTGGGGGTTCATCCGCAACATCCGGGGTGAGGTGTACCCCTACAACCTAAAGCCAGAGCGGTTCGCCCGGCTCCATATCACCAAAAAGTGCCAGCTGCGCTGCATTCACTGTTACGCCGACTCAGGCCCGGATAGTCCGACGGACTTGGAGCTTCCGACCGCGCGGTGGAAAGCCTTAATAGAGGAGTTTGCCAGAGCCGATGGGACTCATCTCCTGCTCACCGGTGGAGAGCCACTGGTTCGACGCGACTGCGGAGAGCTCCTCGATTGCGCGAAAAAAAACGGGCTTTCGACTAGGATCCTCACCAACGGGCTATTGGTTCCAAAGTACCTAGACGTCCTCGCGGCAACTCTGAGCGGAGTCCAGATCAGCCTGGGGAGTCCGGAGGAAAAATCCAATGACCTCATTAGGGGCAAGGGCACTTACAAGAAGATCCTCCACGCCCTCGATTTGCTTGTTAATACCTCGCTCCAAGTGCAGGTCGGGATTACGGCCATGGCCCAAAACTGGCAGGCGATTGAGCAGGGGTTTTTGAGCTTCGTGGAACGCTATAATGGAACCGGGCTGAAGTTCCATATCGGCATGGGAGTCTGCCAACACGGCCGCGGCTTCGAGCTCGGGAATAAGCTCGACACAGAGCGAATTCGCTTCAGGATCTTGTCCTTGGTCGACGAAGCAAACAAAAATTTTAGCCGAAAGATTATTTACGAGTCTCTCAGCTGCGGGTATTGCGAGCAGCTAGTCGTGGCCCCCGACGGGCACATTTATCCATGCCATCTTCTCGAAGGGGTTATCGGTCACATTGACGACATGCCGATCCAGCAATTCTTCCCACGGATCCGAGCCTTGGCAAAGCGGCACCAAGTCGGCTACATGGAAACCTGCAAAGCCTGCGATCTCCGCAAGGCGTGCGGAGGGACCTGCCGGATCGTTAACCAGAAGGTCACTGGCAGTAAGTTCAAGCCTGTTTGCTCGAAGCAAGATCAAGCCCAGAAACTTCGGAACCTGGTTTTCTGGGCATGTCATGACCCCCGAGCCGAAAATTCGGCGCATTTGAACGAACGACTGGCAAGAAAGGAGTGTGACAAATGAAGAAAAAGGAAGAAGAAGTCGGACCATTGGTACAGAAACTCGTCAGGCACCTCGTAAAGAAAGGGACAATAACTCTGGACAAACGTGATATCGAGAAGATCGCGGGCGAGAAAGCAGAGCTTATCAAGTCGCAGCTCGATGCGCTTATGGAGAGCGATGGCTGCTATTGCCCCGACCCACCAGGGGGTTGCCGCTGCTAGCCTGCGAAAATAAGGTTTAGCCTAACAACGCTGGTCGTTCGTTCAAATGCGCCGAGTGAACGAGGCCCTCCCTGGGGAGGGCCTCGTCTGGAAGCTGGGTTTTTGGGGGAGCTCGAACGCTTCGGTGGAACCTTTGTCGGAGCGACGAACCTCAAGGAAAGCCTCGACGCGGCCGTCTTCCGGCGGTTTGATTTCAAAGTCGGGTTTGATTACCTGAAGCCGGAGCAGGCGTGGCTACTGTTCAAGGCCATGGTTGCTGGTTTGAAGGTATCCATGCGTCCGTCGGAGGTTGCGCACCTCCAGGCGAGACTGACCCACCTTCATCAGTTGACGCCCGGGGATTTCGCCGTCATCAAGCACAAGTCTCTCATGCTTGATAAAAAGCCGACCGCCGAACAGTTCCTGATTTGGCTCGAGCAAGAGGTTTTGTGCAAGCCCGGTCTTAAGAGTGGCTTGGTTGGGTTTTGATGCCGGCACATCCACTGATTTCAATCACATGAATGATATGCTCCAGATAGTGTCTAATTTTTAGCCGATTGATAACTATCTGATTATATAGGCTATGAAAGGCGAGGTATATAACTTTCTATGAATTTGGGCCATGCAGCAGAGCATCTAAGTCTAGATGCCAGTCGCGTGCTTGCTGAGGTTAGGGAAGTTTTTGAGCATAGCAACTCTTGCCGACGATTATTTTCAAAAGGTACTCTGGATTATTCTCGTACTTATCTGCTGCGGCGGCAAGCAAAGCGTAATCTTTTTCAGTTGGGCCATTCCGGCGTTCGACCTGCATATGTAATAACGAACAGGATGTCATTGAGTTCCTCATCACGTGGGTTACTTCCCACGAGTGGTGGGCCCGTTCCCGGCTGTGGAAAAAGCCGTCGATCTCATCGACAAAGAGGATCGCGGCTTGATTCTCGGCCTCACGGAACATCGTCGCAATTTCCTTTTCAGTCTGCCCAACATATGGCCGGAGGAGGTCCGAGCCGGTTTTGAGAAGGACCGGTCGTCCAAGGACGTGACCCAAGTACTGGACAAAGGCAGTCTTCCCTGTACCCGGTACCCCATGCAGTAGAAGGCGAACTGCGGCAGTCCTCTGGCAGCAGGTGACCAACCCCTCCAAGTCGTGGTCGGCATTGACATGGGCGAGGCTGTAGGAAGGGTCGAGCGGCTGACCAAACCCTTGGCGTTGCCTCAAGTTCAACGCCTTATGGACATTGCCGATGACGGTTTTGAGTATTTTGCCGGTGTCTGCAGGGGTGCGAGGCTGGCAGTAGTCGGCAACTTTGGCGGCTTTGTCGATGTGACCCGGGGCGAGGTGGACGTTGGCGGCGAGTGACCGAAGGAGACCTCCGCCGACCTTCAACCCGCCCAACCTGGTTGCCAACATTTTCTCTCGGGCCTGGAGGGGCGGCACCGGCATCTCCATGACCAAGTCAAACCGCCGGACATGAGCCGGGTCAATTCCGTCCAACTGGTTACAGATCCAGACCGCCGGCACTGGATTGGTTTCCAAAAGGCGGTTCGTCCACCCCTTGGCGAAGTTGTCATGGTGCATGTGGCCAAATAGGAAGAAATCCGGCCAGGGGAAGGCATCCTCGATTTCGTCGAAGAGGAGGAGGCTGTCAGGAGCCTGAGACAGGACCCGCTGGCTGAGGAGGTAACCGTGCAGCCGCTGTCCACCTGGCAAGGCCTCCCCGTCGTCGTCTTGCGTGCTCACCTCAAACAACCGGGCTTGGACGTGCTGGGCGAGGGTCCTCGCCAATTCGGTCTTTCCGGTACCAGGTGGGCCATAGAGGAGAATGTTGGTCCCCAGTTCCCGGCGTTTCATTGCCTGCCGCACGTACCTGACCAACAGGCTGAGGTCGGGGTGGTGAGCAAAATCTTTCAACGACAGGGTTGGGGGCGGAGACTTGATGAAGTAGGTTGACAGTATGCCCTCAACCCCACCTGCGGGCTTCCAGAGGGCCTTGTAGAGGACTTCCATGGGCTCGAGCTCAACCGACCGGTGGATCCCTTTAGAGACTTGGACGAGCCCAGCCGTGGCCAGGGTCCCATCTTTCCGGACTGCCAAGCGAATTTCGGGCTCGGGGACCTTGAGAATTCGAGCCAAATGGTCATAAAATTCTTGGACCCCACAGCAATTTAGTTCATGCAAAGCTTGCCGGAGACCGGGTTCTTCCCGCCAGAGCAGGACGAACAAGAGGACGTCCCGCTCGGCTTCAGTCAGCTTCAGCAACTCACTCAGCTGCGCCAAGTTGTTGAAAAAGACTCCGTTCCGAGTCAAGTTGACGGCATTGACGCCCTTTTCGATGGCTGTCCGGGTGTTGGCCGACAGGAGCTGGACCGTCGCCGGCGTCTCCTTGGCTTTGAGGTAGTCGAGCAAGTCTTCGAGCTCTTCTTTGTCCCAGCCGACCAACCCATCCTGCAGCTTAAACTTTTGAAACCCTTCGGGGGTAAGAATCCCCCTCAGGGCCCAAACCGCTGCCAAGCATTTGAGTTCACGTTCGCTGTCCATCACCCGTTCCTGTCACTACGTCTGGTTCATGGAAATAAGTATGGATCCCCAGCCCGCTGGGCTCGCCTCTGCGGTGGTAACTGGCGCACAACCGCTGCTGGTGAAGGACACAGGCCGGGTGCGGCTTAGCGGGCTTGCACTTATTCCCGTTGCAAATGTTTTCGGCGTTTTTGGCGCAAAAGGCCCAAATGTGGTACTGCACGAACCGGGGGAAGTGAGGTGGAAGGGTGGAGTTGAATTGTCGGCAGTCAATATGCTTGGCCAAGTCCTGTATCACCCCCAAACACCCCTTCTGAGTGTGGCACCGGGGTCCATAGGCGTGGTCGAGCTGGTAGCTGTCCAAAATTCCGGTCCGGTGAAGAAAGGTGTGCACGAGGCTGTCGACGGCTATCATGTGGGCCCCGACCTGGCGGTAGTCCCAGCCGGGATAGGCGGTCAGGAACAGACACGACAAGTCCATGTGGGCGAGCTTCGGGCCGACATTCGCAATGGTGGTGACTTTCTTGATGAAGCTCTGGAGGAGGTCGGTGAGGGGGCCTCCGGCCTGTCCAAAATGCTCGGTCACATATGCATAAAAGTCCCCGCGAGCCGCGTCCCGGAGGAAGAAATATAACGAGAAAGCCATGTGGTTCAATGAGCCGCGTTTCATATCGAACGTCGGGAGTGGACAACTCCTCAGGAAGGCTGGTTCCCAGCAGCTTGGTTTGGTTTTTTGGTAGCCGCACCTCTTGAAGGTCTCAAAAGTCTCTAATTTCGGGCATTGAGCACCTTTGAGGGGTTATTTGACTCTATTGAAGGTTGGTTTGCGCTGCTGCTTGGCGTAGTAGACAAGGTTTGACTGGTCCCCACCTCCGGCCAAGAGGAAGGATTCCAGCAGATACCGGTAAAGCATGACTGACTTGTGCTGAGGTTTGCCATGAATCATTTGATGAAGAATGTCTTCCATTTCAGGTGAATCAGTCAAATAGTCTTCAACGAAGAGCCGCTGATGGACTACGATGACTTGTTTTACTGTCTCAACACTACGGCTTTGATGTGACATGATAGTCATACTAACACAAAGTGCGTTAATTGTCAAGTATGAAGTGATTTTTACTGTTTGATACTGTGTTAGTCTGCTAATTGATGCTGCCTTGACAGTGTGGTGTGCTATTTTAGGTACACAGTTAACTCATGGTCAAGGAAAGTCTCTTCGGGTCGTTGCCGATTAAGGATATTTTGTGGAATGAATTGGTTAGGAAGAGATGCTTGAGATAAGCCTTAATTCGTGACCACGTTGCCTTTTAGAGTCGACAAGTTTTGGGTGGTGAATGAAGTTTTGGTGGTCCTCGTACATTTTTAATCATCCGGTTGTGAAAATAGGTCTTACCAAGAACCCATTGCGATATCGAGGTCATAACTACAACTTTTCGGAATTTTTGATGATTTGCGATTTTGGCAAGATGCTGGTTCCCTGCCCAGGGTTCTCCTAACTGCGTTTGCCTTCCTATCATCCGGGTTCTCTTGACATTGTGATCCTTACCCTTACCTTTAAAAAAATGCCGATGCATCTTTACTAATAGGCCCCACCTTCTCCCTTCTTCCATTACCCCAACCGGGCCAACAAACTTGGGGACCCCAGGTTTGGGAGCCTCGGTAAGCTTCAGATGTAAGTGATTATTTTAATTGCAAATTAATGACTTGGAGAGATCCTATGGAAATCTCAGACAACCTTCGATTTACCAAGCTCGTGCTTAATAACGGCCTTGCCTTTCCTGCCCTTGGTTTTGGCACACTCATTCCTGATCCCACTGACACTAAAAATGCCGTTATAGCCGCCTTAGAAGTAGGATTTCGCCAATTCGACTGTGCCGAACGTTATCGTAATGAAACCGCGGTGGGCGAGGCATTTCAGCAGATGTTCCAATCCGGCAAAGTCAGCCGTGAGGAGGTGTTCATCGGCACGAAGCTCTGGAACAACAATCACCGACCGGAACGGGTCCGACCCGCCTTCGAAGCGAGCCTCAGGAGACTCCAGCTCGAATATGCCGACCTCTATTCCGTTCATACTCCATTTGCCTTCAAACCCGGAGACGAGCAGGACCCCAGGGATGAAAGCGGCAAGGTTATTTATGATGAGGCCGTAACGTTGCTGGATACCTGGAAAGCCATGGAGAGTCTGGTAGAGACGGGTAGGTGCAAGGCCATCGGCCTGTCGGACGTCAGCCTGGCGCAGCTCCAGGAGATTTTCGCAGCCGCCAGGGTAAAACCAGCAGTGCTGCAGGTGGAATCCCATCCGTACCTGCCGCAGTGGGAAATGCTGGATTTTTGCAAACGGCATGGCATCGTGATGCAGGCTTTTGCGCCTTTGGGCCATGCCATCGAACCAAAATTGCTGGAAGACCCGGTGATCACTAACATCGCCAAGAGAGTCAACCAAACCCCGGCCCAGGTTTTGCTCGCCTGGGCTCTCCAGCGGGGTACAGCCCTCCTGACCACCTCGAAGGCCCCGAGCCGCATTAGAGAAAACTTCGAGGTTGCCGCCCTTCCGGAAACCGCCATGAAAGAAATAAGTGAGGGTATCAAGACAGAGTATAGATTTAATCCCGTCACCCAGACCGGTATTCCCGGCTTCATTCCCAGAGGACGATGAATCAAGCCTGCAAAGAAGAGCACTAGAGCGCACACCAAGAGACTAAAAGGGGCGGAAATGGAAGCCTTCCGGGAAAAGAACTGGAAAGAATCCTGCCAAAACTGGTGGTCACCAAGACCTGCCGACCCTGGACCGGGGCAAATTCGCACCGGCGGCTAGTGGCTCGCGGTGCCTAGGTGCTGGCCGACACCCCGAAGGCGAACCAGAGGTGATCCTCATTGCCACGGGAAGTGAAGTCTGCCTGGCGGTAGAGGCTCACGAGGAACTCCTGGCCGAGGGCATCCGCTCCCGGGTAGTCTCTCGATGCCATCCTGGGAAATCTTTGATCACCAGACAAAGGAATACCCGGAAAGGGTGCTGCCACCCGACGTGATGGCCCGGGTCGCAATAGAGCAGGCCTCAACCTGCGGATGGGAGCGCTACGTCGGCTGTTCGGGGCACATCATCGGTATGAAAACCTTCGGGGCCTCGGCGCCCCTCAAGGAACTCCAGCAGAAGTTCGGGTTCGAGCCGGAACATCTGGTGGCGGCGGCGAAGGAGCGGCTGGGAAGAAAATAGGTAGGAATCTATGAGTTCAACAATCACGTCAGGTCAGAGCTCTCCCCTGGGAGCAACGCTAAATGCTGATGCGGCGAATTTCTCGGTCTTCTCGAAAACCGCCACCGGCATGGAATTGCTGCTGTTTGAGAAGGTAACCGACTCAAACCCCAGGGTGATTACCCTGGACCCGGTAAAGAACCGGACCTACCATTACTGGCACGTTTTGGTGCCCGGTCTCAAGCCGGGGCAGTTATATGGATATCGGGCTCTGGGCCCTTTCGAACCTCAACGGGGCCTCCGCTTTGACCCGGAGAAGGTTTTGCTCGACCCGTACGCCCGGGCCGTGGCCGTCCCGCAGAATTACAGCCGCCTGGCGGCTTCGCAACCGGGAGACAATGCGGCCCAGGCGATGAAGAGCGTCGTGACGGCTTCGGGTAGTTATGACTGGGAAGGGGACACTCCTTTAAAAAGACCCTTTCCCCGGACGGTGATCTATGAACTGCATGTGGGTGGATTCACCCGCCACCCCAGTTCCGGGGTTTCTCTGGAGAAACGCGGCACCTTTGCCGGGTTGGGGGAAAAGATTCCCTATCTTCAGGATCTGGGGATTACTGCCGTGGAATTGCTTCCCATCTTTCATTTTGACGAGCAGGACGCCCCAGCCGGGCTGCACAATTACTGGGGCTATTCGCCAGTCTCCTTTTTTGCCCCCCACCAGGGATACGGATCTTCGCCGAACCCCCTGACTGTGCTGGATGAGTTCCGGGATTTAGTCAAGGCGTTGCATCGCGCCGGTATCGAAGTGATCCTGGATGTGGTTTTCAATCATTCGGCGGAGGGTAACCATCTGGGCCCGACTCTGAGTTGGCGCGGCCTGGAAAACGAAGCGTATTATATCCTGGATAAAGACCGGTCAACTTATGCCAATTATAGCGGCACCGGTAACACCCTGAATGCCAATCATCCCGTGGTCCGCCGCCTGATCATCGACAGCCTGCGCTATTGGGTTCAGGAAATGCACGTGGACGGCTTCCGGTTTGACTTGGCTTCGGTCCTCTCCCGGGACGAATCAGGCGTCCCCCTGGCAAATCCACCCATCATCTGGGATATTGACTCCGATCCGGTCCTGGCCGGGATCAAGCTCATCGCCGAGGCCTGGGACGCCGCCGGCTTGTACCAGGTAGGAACATTTGTCGGCGATTTCTGGAAGGAATGGAACGGCAAATTCAGGGATGACGTGCGCGCTTTCTTCCGTAGTGACCGAGGCACTGTCAGGAATCTGGCCCGCCGGATATTGGGCAGTGGCGATATATTCGGGCCGATAAAGCCGGAGTCTGAGCCGAGCATTAATTTTATTACCAGCCATGATGGGTTTACCCTCAATGACCTGGTTTCCTATGGACAGAAGCATAATGAAGCCAACCGCGAGGACAACCGAGACGGCACCGACAACAATCTCAGCTGGAACTGCGGCATCGAAGGTTTTACCGACGACCCTGAGATTGAACGGCTCCGCAATCGTCAGGTGAAGAACTTCCTGGCGCTCACCTTGTTGGCCATAGGGACACCCATGCTTTCAATGGGCGACGAGGTTCCGGCGCAGCCAGCAGGGCAACAACAATGCCTATTGTCAGGACAATGAGTTGAGCTGGCTGGATTGGACCTGGCTTGACAGGCATCCCGATATCCATCGGTTCGTCAAGCAGTTAATCGCCATCCGCCTGCAGCCGCCGGACCTATACCAGGGCCATCCGGAAGACCCGACCCTCAATCAGATCTTCGCTCGCCTGGAAATTACGTTCCATGGAGTCCGCCTGAATCAGCAGAACTGGGGTGATGAAGATCATAGCCTGGCGATCACCATCCGGGATCCTGAGGGCAAGCTTTTTTGCCACCTCATCTTCAATGCCTACGGGGAATCCTTGGAGTTTGAGCTGCCTACCCTGAAGTCAGACGAACAGCAAGGGTGGTATCGTTGGTTGGATACGAATATAGGTGCCCCGTATGACATCTGCCCCGGGTCTGAGGCTCCAAAGGTCACGAGCGCGACTTATCTGGCCCACCCGCATTCGGTGGTTGGGCTGATCGCCCGGGGGTAACAGGGCCCCCAAGAATACATTTAATCCCATCAATGTTTCTGGGATTGTTTAGAGACGGCGTCGATTCTCAAACTATCGCCGTATGATTGACCGGGCGCGGGAATACCATTTTGCCTTTCCCATCATCGCATTTCTCTTGACACAGCGATCTTAGGACCTATTTTATGGTCGTCTCCAATGCCCTTTTCCTCATAGGCCCCACGATCCATTCCCCTCCGATCTCCGAACGGGCCAACAGACTTCGGGAATCTAGGGCTTTCAAATCACCTGATTTCAACATCCCGAATCGGCACCAGGCGCGTTTACTGCAATTCTCATTAAGGAGATATTCTCATGGAGAAGCCACTTACGGGTAAGGTCGCTTTAGTCACCGGCGGCTCGCGGGGAATCGGTGCGGCGACCGCATCAGTCCTCGCGGAGCGGGGGTTTCGGGTGGTCGTCAATTATCACGCCAGCGCCCCGCAAGCAGAGGAGGTGGTGGCGGCCATCAGCGCGGCCGGGGGCGAGGCCATGGCGATCCAGGCCGATGTCACCGCACCCGGTGATGTCGTCCGCATGGTGGGCGACATCGATCAACGGTGGGGTGGCGTGGATGTGCTCGTGCACAACGCGTTGATGCCTTTTGATATCACCTCGTTCGCCGAGCTGACCTGGGAACAGCTAGGCGGCAAGCTGGATCGAGAACTGCGGGCCGCCTTCCTGATGACAAAAGCCGTCGTGCCGGGGATGATTTCCCGCGGCTACGGTCGGATGGTCTTTATCAGCACGGGGTTGTCCCGCCATCCGCGCGACGGGATGATCACGCTGGGCACCGCCAAGGCGGCGTTGGACCAGTTTGTCCGGTACATCGCGCTCGAACTGGCGCCGCACGGGATCACTGCGAACCTCGTCGCACCAGGAACAGTGGAGGGAACGGCGATGGCCGGGCACTTGACGCCGGAGCAGTTGCATAAGCTCGCTGCGGCCACGCCGATGGGGCGGCTTGTCCGGCCCGACGACGTGGCCAGGACGGTGGCCTTCTTCGCCAGCGACGATTCCGGCTTCACCACCGGCCACTACATTCCGCTCAACGGCGGGGTTTCAATGGATTGAATGGGACTGCGACGCACCGGATCGGATCGGAAGGAGGGTTGTCTCCCCATGCACATCATCGACTTGGCCTATGTCGGACGTGGTATTCACGAGGAACTGGTCGCCTATATTGCCGACCAGGAGGGCTATTACACGGATGAGGGTGTTCACGTTGCCATCCGCGACGGGATTAGGTGGAAAGCGGAGCGTCTGCGCCGCGGCGCCATGATCGGTCTAGGTCGGGCCCTGTGTTCGCGGCTGACTGAAGGCATCGGTTGGCAAGCGCTCTGCGTCAACACCCATCGTCCGCTGTTCTGGTTTCTCGGCGGCCCCGGGGTGACCTCCATGGCGGATCTGCGCGGGCGCCGCCTGGCGGTCCACGCCGCCCACACCGCCCCCGGTTGTTTCGCGCGGATCGTCCTGCGCCGGCATGGCCTGGACCCCGATCGTGACCTGGAATGTGTGGTGCGGGCTCCGGGTGACTATCAGATGGATCTGCGACGCCTTCGAGACGGCTCCATCGACGCCGCCTACGTAGGCAGCACGCTCTCACCCGAACAGGTCGCCGAGGAGGAAGGGTTCCGACTGCTGGCCTGGGTCGGTGATCACTTCCAGATCCCTACTGTGGGCGTCGCCGTGGACCCCGTTCATATCCCGCTGGACAGCCCGGCGTTGCAGGCGCTGGTGCGGGCCAACCGGCGGGCCCTCCGGACGATCGCCGCACAGCCCCGCCTGGCCGTCGACTACATCGCCTCGTTTCTCAACCGGCTGACGCGTGATGAAGCGCAGCGGTACTATGAGCGTTACGTCGGCCCGTACTTCACCCCCGACGGCCAAGTGGACCTCAACATCGCTCAGCAAGCGATCGACGCGGTCGCGGCCGAACTCGGCGTCGCCTCAGTAGCCGCCGACGAGATCTATCACCCGGCCCAGTGAGCGCCAGAAGGGTCCGCCCTCGTTACCAGGCCGCGATCTACGCAAAGCTCTCTATCTCCTGCTGGGGACACCTCGTAGGCGTGAAAATGGGGCCGGGTCGCTTTTTTATAAGCTATTGTAGTTACAGGAATTGCTTTGCAAAGCAAAGGAAGAGAGGTCAATTATGCTGAGGAAGAAGATAATATAATGGTGGCTTTGCTGGGTCTCATTACCTGCCCGCTAATGGCTCAGGGGGCCGAGGTCACGACGCTCATGTCGAAAGATCTGACGGACTACTGCCCTGGCAAGGAAGGTCAAATGATTATAGTGGAGTATGCGCCCGGCTGGTCGGACCCTGTCCACCGACACTATGCGCATGCATTTGTTTACGTGCTGGAAGGCACCGTGGTGATGCAAGTGAAGGGCGGAAAAGAAGTCACGCTGACGCCGGGGCAGACCTATTATGAAGGCCCCAACGATTTACATGTCGTCGGGCGGAACGCAAGTAGTACGAAACCGGCAAAGTTCCTCGTCTTCTTAGTTAAGAACAAAAGCGCCCCGGTGCTGGTGCCAGCGAAGTGACCGGGTATGTTTCTCCCCCTTGCTCCCATTACCGCCGGCCGTGCACCGGAGCACGCCCGATAAACAAACTTCTCCTGTTCAACCAACGGAAGCTCAACGATTAAGGAACCCATTATGAAAGTCCTGATGGTTTTGACCTCCCACGACCAACTCGGCAACACAGGCCGTAAAACAGGCTTCTGGCTGGAGGAGATGGCTGCACCCTACTACGTGTTCAAGGATGCCGGTGCCCAGATCACCCTCGCATCCCCCAAGGGCGGACGCCCGCCGCTCGATCCTAAGAGCGAAGACCCCAACTTTCAGACCGACATCACGCGTCGGTTCGAGAAGGACGCCGATGCCGAAGCTCAGCTTGACAAGACCTTGCGCCTCGACAGCGTGAAACAGGAAGACTACGACACCGTCTTCTATCCGGGCGGCCATGGCCCGATGTGGGATATCGCGGAAGACCAGAACTCGATCAAGCTGATCGAATCCTTCCTGGCCGCAGGCAAGCTTGTCGCCTTGGTTTGCCACGCTTCCGGCGCGCTGCGCCATGTCAAGACGCCGGCAGGCAAGCCGCTCGTCGCAGGCAAAAACGTGACCGGCTTCACCAATGGCGAGGAGGAAGAGGTGGATCTGACGAAGGTCCTTCACCTCACCAATAAGAATCAATGCTACTTTTAAGTTAACCATATAAAACATTAATACGGATAACTGAGTTATAATAGCAAAAAAAATTAGTGGTGATGCCTAAATCTCATCGATCTGAATGAGAATATCCTCCACATTGATAACCAAGGCAGCCCGATAATCATCCATTGTGAGCAGTATTCTGGCGCCATCTTCCATCCGGATCTTCATGTCCTCGCTGCCCAATCCGTAAATAATCAGTCTGGCCCGCTTGTTTTGTGCCCACTTCCCATCCGGGTCCCACATATTTGCCACATTCCCCGAACGGGCTTTCTCCATAATTGTCTTTATCTGCCCCAGGGAAAGGCCATATTTCGCCAATTCCTTAATAATTAAAAATTCTACCAGATTTTTCCTGGAGTATTTTCTGCTAGTCCCCCGACCTGAGGGGTTAGCGATCTCAGGAATCAGTAAGCCCTCATCCGTATAAAACTGGATGGTTCGGAGAGAGACCCCGATAGCCTCAGACATCCGCTTTTTCGTGAAAGAAAGTTTCATAATGTATTTGACAATTATCAGTATAACTGATAGATTTGATTTGTCAAGATAATTTTTATACCCATATGCTTTTTCTAAAAGAACAGAGGGCTATGAGCGGGTTAGGACTTGCCTATGTTCGTAAAATCGGAAATAATGACTCCTGATGAGGTCGCTTTGTACCTGCATAAGAGCCAGAGTTGGGTCTACAAGCACTGGCAGGTACTGGGGGGCAGGAAACTTGGGGGTTCTCTTTTCTTTCCCCGGAAGGAGGACCCGTATGAGCGTTTATTTTCAGAAGGACCGAGGGTGGAAGGCCGATTTCACCCTCAACGGGAGACGGTACACGTCCCGGTACTTCAAAACCAAAAAGGAGGCCAAGCAGGAAGAAATACAAAGAAAGGAGGAGATACTGAACCCGGCGCCGCAGAAGCCGGTGGAGACAACCCTGACCGACATGGCCTTCTTCGACCTAGTGAATAGGCGACTGGATCATGTTAGGGCTTATAATTCCGAGAGCTACTACCAGACCTACCAGGTCTCGGCCCGGCGGTGGGTTAGGCAGTGGAAAGGGTTCACATGCAGCGAAATTTCTCGAGATATGGTGGAGCGGTTCATCTTGGAGCGCAGTAAGGTATCCGCCTTCACCGCCAATAAGGAAATTCGTTACCTCAAGGCCACGTTCAATTTTGGAAAAAAGAAAGGCTGGGTCACCGAAAACCCAGTAATTGGCTTAAGTTTTCTGCCCATGGCAAAGAGGTTTAAGTACGTGCCGGCGGCAGAGGATATAGACACGCTGATCGCCCTCGCTGCTCCTGAAGTTCAGGATTACTTATGGCTCTTAAGGGACACCATGGGTAGGGTCAGCGAAGTCAACCGCCTTGTCTGGGACGATGTGAACCTCGAGCAGCGATACGTGGTGCTCTATACCCGGAAGAAACGGGGTGGCCACTTGACCCCAAGGAAAGTGCCGATGACCGAGAAAGTCTTCGGTATCCTATCCCGCAGGTTTTCCGAGAGGGATAAAACCAGACCCTGGGTTTTCTGGCATTTTTATGTGAGCCGGGATAACGGCGAGAGAAAGGTCGGCCCGTTCAAAGATAGGCGGGAAGTCCTAAAAAATCTTTGCACCAGAGCTGGTGTAAGGCGGTTCGGGTTTCATGCCTTAAGACATGCCGGGGCATCGCTCATGGACAACTGTAATGTCCCGCTCGGTGCCATTCAACGCATCTTGGGCCACGAGAACTACCACCGAAATTTACCTCCACTCCATTAACCAATCTGAGATTGCGGCTATGGCAGCCTATGAACAAGCCAGGGGAAAGTCACACTCAGATTCACACTCAGTCAATGGCAAGGGGCTTAGGCCTGATGACCTAACCCCCTGTAAGTAGCTAATATTATTGGTGCCGGAGGCCGGACTCGAACCGGCACAAGGTTGCCCTCGGGGGATTTTGAGTCCCCTGCGTCTACCAATTCCACCACTCCGGCAGCCTGTTTATTGTAAAACTCTTCAGCGGGATTTGGCAAGTGGGGAGACAAAAAAACCGGCAAAAGACCCGCATAAACTCCGGGTCCCTGGCCGGTTTTTCGGAATGGTGCCTCAGGGGCGGCGCAGGATCGCCGGCTCCCGGTGCGGTCTTACTGAGGCGGACGGGAAACCGGGATCTCGGTAGGCCGCAGGGTTGGCACCCCCATCCCCCCGGGTCCGCCCATACCTCCTTGTCCGCCCACGACCCCGGGCCGGCCCTGGAACCCAGGACGGCCTCCACCACTCTTGATGCTCCGGGCTTCCTTGAGCAGGGTCATGAAGTACATCAAATAGCGGGCTTGCTGGATCGGCGTGAGAATGGCCGCATCTTCGTCACCCTTGCGCTGCTGCAGATTGAGCATCTCCAACCGTTTGCGCTTCATCTCGGCGAGGATGGCCTTGATTTCCTGCTCCGGGGGGGAGGGCTGCCTCATGAGCTGTTGCAGGCGCTGTATATCGCTTTCCATCCCCGTGCCCAGCTGGTGCCGCAACTGCTTGTACTTGGCGTCGATGGCCAGCAGCCTGTCCACCGTCTGTTGGTTCACTCCCAGGGCCGGGCCCAACTGGTTCCGCTTGGTTTCGCAAACCGGTCCTGAAAGCCGCCGCCGCCAAATTCACGACCCTGCTGCCCCCAGGCCAGGCTTGCTCCGGCCAGGGTTAGCCCCAGGAAGAGGAAGAGAATCTTTCGACGCATGACCCATCCTTCTTATGCTGATGCAGTTTTTTGAGAAATATATCCTTTTCCTGGTCGGTCATTCCCGCCAGTTCCGCATCCAGTTCCCAACCGGACAGATCCACTTCTTCTTCCACCGGCTGGGGCGCCACTTGCTCCAGGGCCACCGTGGCAAATTGTTCCATCGGCAGGGCGGCGGCCCGGGGGACCTCGGCGGTTGGCGCCGGAGCCTTCCGGGGGGCGGCAGCCATCTTTGCCGCGGGCTGCTCCTTTACCTGGGCCTGGTCCTGGATGGGGGCGCCGGGTCCCGTGAGCTGCACCGCCACATAAAGCAGGAGCACTGCCAAGACCGGCGCTCCCAGGAGATAGGGCAGCCGAAAACGCCGGGGGCTGGCCGCATCGGGAGCAGCCTGGCCTTCCTGTGCAGCCCGGACCAGCTTCAGGTGCATATCCCGGGAAAATTCATGCCAAAATTCCGCTGGCGGGTCCGCCACCGGAGTCGCCTCAATGGTGGCGACCACCTCCCTGAGTTCCCCCAGTTCCTGCTGGCAGGCGGAGCACCGTGCCAGATGGAACGTGAGCCAGCGCTTCCCCCAAGAGGGGAGGTCACCGTCGGGATACTCTGGCAGCCATCGTTGGAGAAGGGCGCATTGCCACTTCATGGTCGTCCTCACTCTGTATATGTTTCTTCAGGGTCTTTAACGCCTGACAGTAATTTACCCGGGCTGCCCCGGCGGTCCCGCCCAGGACCTGGCTGATCTCCTGATAAGACAGGCCCTGTTCCACCTTCAGGGTGATCACCGCCCGCTGCTTGGCGGGGAGCTGTTCCAGAGCCTCGTAGAGGCGCCGGCGGTTGTCCTGGGCCACCAGGTCCGCCTCCGGGGAGGGCTCCTCCCCCGCCAGATTCAGCTCCTCACAGTCAACCGGATCGCCAAATTTTCTGCGGCTTTTCAAAAAATTGTAACACTGATTGATGGCAATCCGGAACAACCAGGTGCGGAACTGCGCATCCTGGCGAAAGCTCCGGATGTGGACAAAGGCCTGCAGAAAGGCCTGCTGGGCCAAATCCTTCGCCTCCTCCGCATCGGATACCATGCGGCATGCCAGGCCGTAGACCTCCCGCTGGTACTTCTCCACCAGTTCTTCGAAGGCCGGAAGGTCTCCTGCCTGGGCCCGGGTCACGAGCTGATCGTCGGTCATGAGGTCTCTATTCCGGCTTTCATTATATATAGACCCCATCGGGGTGCTGAATGTTAAGCATAGGTTTATCATTTTGATAAAGTGGCTGGATTCTGACTGCCGTGAGCGGCTTCATGCCAGCCCATTCCGAGGTGCCCCCCACTCTTTTATTATCGCTTATCAGCACGCCGGGACTCAACTTTTCCTGGGGCTCCGGCGTCAGCGCCGGCTGGCGCATCTCCCGTAAACCCGTAATGAGAGGCACCGTCAGCATGATGAGCCCCAGGGCGGCCACCCCGTGCCAGCCGGCCCGCCCATAGGCATAGCCGCTCAGGGTGATGCCGACGGCCCCTCCCAGGTAGTAGGCCAGGACGTACAGGGAGTTGGCCCGGCCGCGGCTGGCGGTCAGGTTGCGGTTGAGGGAGCCGGCGGCCGCAGCGTGGATGGAGAAGAAACCGGCGCAGACCAGCACCAGGGCCACCACGATGGCGAAGATCGATTGGATGAGCGTCAGGGCAATGGCCAGGGCAAAAACCAGGGACCCCAGCACCATGGTGCCGCCGTTGCCGATGCGGTTGCTGAGTTGCCCCGCCATGGGGCCGATAACGACCCCGATAAGATAGGACAGGTACAACAGGGTGATGAATTCGGTGGAAGCGTTAAACGGAGGCCGATGGAGATAAAACGGCAGGTAATTGAAAATCGAGGAAAAGACAAAAAATCCCCCGAAGGCCACCTGAAACGCCCGGCGCAGCTCCGGCTGAATCAGCGAGGGCCAGAAACCCCTCGGCCCGGGGGGCGCTCTTCCCCGGAGAGTTTCCCAGCAGGCAGCCACCGCACCGCCGCCAGGGTGGCCGCCACCACCAGCAGGGAGGCGGTGACGAAGGCATAGCGCCAGTGCAGCGGCGGATGAATCCAGCCTCCCAGCAGGCGTCCGCCCAAGCCGCCGGCCACCGTGGCCGAGACGTAAGACCCCATGACCACATTCAAGCGCTCCAGGGGCAAATTGGTGGACAGGTAAGCCGCCAGGCAGGTGGTCAGGGCGGGCACGAACAGCCCCTGGACGAATCTGGCCCCCACCAGGAGGCCCAGGCTGGAGGTGGCGGCGCAAAACAAGCCGCAGGCCGCCACCACGGCGCCCCCCACCAGGATGAGACGCTGGATCGGGAAGCGGTCCGCCAACATGCCGAAGGGCAGGTTGGCCAGGGCAATCCCCAGGATCACCGCCGAGACGGTGTAAGAGGCCTGGGACGGGTTGACCCCGAACTCCTGCTGCAGGATGGGCAGCACCGGTTGGGTAATATACACCGTGGTGAGGGCCGCGGCCACCAGGCCGAAGACCAGAGCCTGGAATGTGAAGAAGGAGTGCCGGTCCATAGGTTATGCCGTTTAAGGGAAAAGAATCCGTCAACTGCTCTGTAAAGCCCAGCGCCGCGCTCTCATCTTGATCGCATCCAGAAAACTTAATTATACCTGATCGCCGCAAAAAGGGTAAAATGAGCCCCAGCCGCGCCGGGGCAGTCCGGGGCCATGCGGTGCCCCGCACCCGCGGCAACTCGTGCGGTCATTACCCGTCGAACCGGAGTTGGCGGCAGCCATGTCTGGCCTGACCTTGATCTTCGCCCTTTGCCTGGCCCTGATCCACCTGGGAGCGCGCCGTTTCTCCCTGGCCACGGCCGAGCCCCGCAGTCGCTGGCTCTCCCTGGCCGGGGGCACCTCCGTGGCCTATGTCTTCGTGCACATCCTGCCGGAGTTGAAAAAAGGCCAGGACGTCATTATCCGGGCCGAACTTCCCCTGGAATTTCTGGAGCACCACGTTTATATTGTGGCGCTGCTGGGTTTTGTCACTTTTTACGGCCTGGAGCGCCTGGCCGTCCGGTCCCGCCGCCGGAGCCGGGTCGTGGGAGGCGAAGACGCCACCACCCCCATGGTGTTCTGGATCCACATCCTGTCCTTCGCCTGCTTCAACGCCCTGGTGGGCTATCTGCTCCTGCACCGGGAACAACCGGGAACGGTCAGCCTCAGCTTCTTTTTTATTGCCATGGGGGCCCATTTCCTGGTGAACGACTATGGTCTCAGGCGCCACCACAAAGAGGCCTACAACCGGATCGGGTGCTGGCTGCTGGCCGGCAGCGTCCTGGTGGGTTATGGCATCGGCCTGATAACCCCGATCCACGAACTCATGTTGGCCGTGCTGTTTGCCTTCCTCGCCGGCGGGGTCATCCTCAATGTCATTAAGGAGGAGTTGCCGGAAGAACAGGAGAGCCTTTTCTGGGCTTTTGCCCTGGGCGCGGCCCTTTACACCGTGCTGCTGCTGGCCCTGTAGAATCCTGCCCGTCAGGCTGGGGCGGCTGCAGCCCCCTTCAGGAAAAATAGCCGGGAGAGCCGCCTTTCCCGGTTATTTCTTCCCCGGCCGGGAGGATCTGGCCATCTCCACCATCAGGATGTTGCTTTTGACCACCCTCTCCAGATCCTCGGAGCCAAACTGCTCTTCATTCATCCGGCAGGCGGCGCACACCCCGTCGATAGTGCACACCCGGTTGAGGGCTACCTTGAAGCCCTTGGAACGGGGTAGAGCTCGCTTAAGGCAGAGGAGGGCCTGGTCGTAGTTGCCCTTTTTGACCATGATGGCTGCGAGGTTGTTCAGGGCCAGGGGATGCCCCGGGTCCTGGCGGAGCACTGCTTCGAAGACCTTCTGGGCCTGGTCGAATTTACCCTGCTCCAGCCAGTCGTAGCCCGCGTTCAACTTCCCGGCGACCCCGGCCTGGCCCTGGGCCCAAATAAGGCCCGGACCGATAAGGCTCAGCGCCACCAGGAGGGCCGTAAGTCGGTGCGCCTTGCGGTTCATATGCGTCCCCTTTGGCAAGGTTGGATAGGGGAGGGCAGGGGGAGCCCCGCCCTCATATGATAAAACTTTAACAGAGATGCTGAGTTGCCGTTTTCGGCTATTATACCTGTTCGGTCCCGGGGATCCAGGGTTAGCTTGAATTTTTCGAGCTCATCCGCCAAGTTATCATCTGTCAGTGGCCCCGTCCGTCTAACTGCCCGCGGTTGCTTACCAGCGGTTTTTTCGGTATGGTTATGACGATAATTATAAGCGGAAGCCGAGATGATGACAGCCTGGGCCGGTTGACCGGACTCACCCAAGCACCGACGATCATTCATCTTCAGGTTCCAAGGGGAAAGTGTCGCCATTGAATAATTCGGGCCTGGAACCATGCATGGATAAGAGCGGATTATTGGCGCGGGGCTGGAAGGGGATTATTTTGGCTGGGGGAGCCGGGACCCGGCTCTATCCCGTTACCAAGGTGGTCAGCAAACAACTCCTGCCGGTCTATGACAAGCCCATGATCTACTACCCCCTGTCAATCCTCATGCTGGCCGGCATCCGGGAAATTCTCCTCATCTCCACCCCGGAGGACCTGCCCAGATACGAGAGTCTGCTGGGGGACGGGGCGCAGTTAGGGGTGCGCTTTACCTATGCGGTCCAACCCCGCCCCGAGGGCCTGGCCCAGGCTTTTATCATCGGTAAGGAATTCATCGGCGCCGACCGGGTCTGTCTCATCCTCGGGGACAATATTTTTTATGGCCATGGCCTCGAGGACATCCTGAAGCGGGCCGTCCAGTTGACCAAAGGTGGCCTGGTGTTCGGTTATTGGGTCAAGGACCCGGAAAGGTATGGCGTGGTCGAGTTTGACGCCTCCGGCCAGGTCCTGGATATCGTGGAGAAGCCCGCCAAGCCGAGATCGTCCATGGCGGTGTCCGGCCTCTATTTTTATGACAATCGCGTGGTCGAAATCGCCTCTCGCCTCAAGCCTTCCCCCCGGGGCGAACTGGAGATTACCGACGTCAACCGGGCCTACCTGAACAACGGGGAGCTCCGGGTGGAGGTGTTGGGCCGGGGTTTCGCCTGGCTGGACACGGGAACCCACGAATCTCTCCTGGAGGCCTCCACCTTCATTGAGACCATTGAGAAACGCCAGGGCCTCAAGATCGCCTGCCTCGAAGAAATCGCTTATCGCCTGGGCTTTATTGACGCCGGCCAACTGCGCCGGCTGGCCGAACCCATGCGGAAGAACGGCTATGGCCAGTATCTGCTGAAGATTTTAGCGGAATGAACCGGCGGCCGGCAGGGTCTGGAATGCAGAGAGGCTAATCGTACAACACCTTAATTGACCTTGACTGAAACTGCGCCTGACCAGCCGAGATCTGTCCTCAACCAACCATTACATTGACCCAATCCCCGAGCCAAGCTCACTATTAATCAAAGACCAGGTAATCGGCCACTTCCGATCCCCGCCCGACAGCCGCCAAATTCTCAGCGCAGGTTCGGCAGAGGTATTGATTAGGCGATTGGTGCCAGGTGATGACCGGTAGGGTGGTATACATGTCCATTTTTTTGGTCGGGGTTCCCTTGCCGGTTAGCTCGGTTTCGACTTCGATCACCCGCCAGCCTTCGATGGAGAGAGTAAGGGGGATATCGCTGGCCACCGTCATATGCTCCACTGCCGTAATCCTCAGGGGCAGCTCCCGGCGAGCCTGACAGGTGGCGCACTTAAAGACGAATTTGTTGCCCCAGGAGATGTGGCCATAACCGTCTTTGGGAAGATTGCGGCCCTGAAACCAACTCACCGCCTTCTCGACCGAGGGAGCAAAATGCGGTTTGGGCGGGTTTTCCTGGAGCAGCAAAAACCGGCTGAAGCTAAGGTCACGAGGATTTTTCGCCGCCTGAAAAAGGTTCTCGGCATAGAGTTCGCCGTTCCCCTTTTTTATCGCCACCTGGTAACGGCGATCAGCGATGGCCAGGTGGCTCTCGACGATCTCGCAATCCATCTTCCCGGAGGGTGATTTTGATTTAAAGAGAAATTGCCAGATTCCCATACAATTTAATTTCCCTTGGTCTTTGCCATTCCCGATTCAATAAGATTAAGCGACCGCCTTAACTGTGGCTTTACCAGCTTGGTTCTGAAAATATCTCCCTTAAAAAGTTGAAAGTTTAAGGTTCACAGTTCAAGGTCAGATTAATAAAGAACACGTGCTGCGCACCACGATAAATAGCCGACCACTTTTCATGCCTTTATAGATTGGTTCAAGGTCAATGAGTAACTATTCCCGATTTTAACCCCTCCCAAGCCTCTTCTGTCACGGCAAATCTTCTTTTCGAAAGTAAGATAGCACAAGACATTCTGAGAAATCAATTCTTTTTAGAGTTGGGGCATACACGATATAAAACAGGCCCTGTAATGACTTGCGATTTATGAATGCCGGGAAGTTCGTGGCCAAATTGAAACCGCGGCTCATGGCCATGTTATCATCCTGAGCATCGCGGAATATCTTGCCTTCTCCCGCTTCTTTAGGATTCTTCTGGAGCGTTGCCTTCTTAAAAAGATCGTTGGGGGGACTTTTGCGGCGATTTCAGATTGCCCGGCGTGAAGCTGAGGAAAAAGCCCGGAAGGGGTGGACAGGATCAACTTGGCGCCAGGTAATTCAGGGTGAGAGGATTCGAAACCGGGGGAGAGCAGCAATCCCGGAGAACCTGGCCCGGCTTTTAGGGAGCAGGTTCCGGGTTGATGCCGAAGTGCGCCCGGGCGAAGGCGATGCGCTCGCTGGCGGTGGACAAATCCCCGATGTGGGTTTCCACGAGTTTGACTCGATGCATGAGCCCGGCGGCATTGGCGATCTGGATGGCGAGACCTGGGCGGGCGTTGAGTTCCAGGAGCAGGGGCCCCTGGTCCTGGTCCAGGACCAGATCCACTCCCAGGTAGCCCAACCCCGTGAGTTCCTGGCCCGGGCCGCGATGGTCAAGCAGCGTCTCCCAGTGGGGCATAACGAGCCCCTGGATGCTGTTGCCAGTGTCGGGGTGCTCCCCGACAATCTCATGGCGACTCACTCCCCTGAGGGTGGCGCCGGTCGCCAGGTCGATGCCGGCCCCGATGGCCCCCTGGTGAAGGTTGGCCTTGCCCCCGGAGGCCGGGTAGGCAGCCTCAGCATGGCCATAACCGGGACCCCCAGGAAAATGATGATCCGGATGTCCGGCACCCCCTGGAAACAGATGTGGTCGAACACCGGATCGAACCGGACCCGGTACTCGATCAGGGCGGCATCAGTTTGCCCTCCCAGACTGTAAAGGCCGCCCAGGATGTTGAATACATGGTGGTTCAGCTCTTCCTGGGTCATCAGCAGGCCTCCCACGGTGCGGTAGTTGGCGTGGGCCCGGCCGGCGATCACCAGGATGCCTTCGCCCCCGGAGCCGTGGGCCGGCTTGATGACGAAATCCTCGTGGTCTTTGAGCCACACCGGCAGATGGCGCACCTGGTATTCCCGTACGGGCCACCCCGTAGAGTTCCGGCACGGGTATGCCCGCGGTCAGGCAGAGTTCCTTGGTGCGCAGCTTGTCATCCACCAGGGGATAATAGCGGCGGGGGTTATGGGCCAGGGTGAACTCGGCGTTGCGCCGGTTGATCCCCATGATCCCCAGATCGGCAAGGCGGCGGGCCAGTCCGAACATCACCGTGCCTCTTTGATCAAGACTTTGAAGCGCAGCAGTTCCACCAGCCGGTAGCCGGAGTAGCGCCCCAACAGCAGCAGGCGGCCAGAAGCACCAGCAACAGTTCCGGGAAAAACGAAGAACAGGTGTTGGACTTCCCGGTTGTGCATCACCAGGTAGGCCAGGGACTGCGGCCAAAAGGCTCCCCAGACCCTGCTTGATGGCCTCATAGGGGCCGCGTTCCTCCCAGACGATGGACATGCGTTCGATGGTCATGGTCAAAATGACCATGGGGAACAGGGCCACGGAGAGCCCCCGCTCCATCCCCAGCCGGTTGATGAAAATACTCATCAGGGCCATGAGGATGACCACCACGATGAGCACCGACGGCCAGGCGAGGCACCAGCAGCAGCTTGAGGCGGTCCAGGTAAAAGCGGATGGCCAGGCCCAGCGGCCACCAGGGAACTGAAGAAGACGATGCCCCAGAGCAGCTGGGTTTCCCGAAAGGCCAGGGCAATGAGCACCGGCATAAAGGTGCCGAAGGTGCTGATGCCGATGATATTGCGCAGAATCACCAGCAAAAAACCGCCCAGGGGCACCATGAGCAGGATCCGGTAAACCTGCTGGGAATGGATGGGCAGGCTGAGCAGGGAAAGCTTGAGAAGCAGCGGCTTTTTGATTTGGCCCCGGACCGTCGGCGGTGGTAATGGCGGCCTCCATTTCCCGGGTGACGGACAGGGTGACGTGCAGGTCGCTGCCGCCGGTTAATTTGGCCATGGCTCAGGGGGCCGCGCCACCAGGCCAGGTAGTTGTCGGGTATGCCCGGGGCGCCGGTGACGGGATCGATGGCCTGCCACCACTTCTTATTATAGATTTCCAGCCAGTGGACTAGGGGCAGTTGCTCTTTTTGTTCCTTGAGGGCGATGCCGTGGACCACCCGGGCCGGCACTCCGGCCAGGGCCAAGACCTTCTGCGCCAATTGCCATTTTGGCCCGAGCAGAGGTCTCTTTCCCCAGGAGGACGGCAATATTTTCGCCTGGGCTGAGGCCGCGTTAAGAACGCTTGAGCAACTCCGCGGCCATGGTCTCGTTGTCGGCGGACCGGCTGCCGGATGCGGTCTACCACAGCGTGGGCCGCGGCCAGTTCCGCCTCAGTCAAAGCCAGGATTGTCGATGGTGGGCGGCTCGATGGGATTGGAGGGCTCCCGGGTATTGACCCGCACCACCTCGGCCCGGTAGTACAGAGTCTGGAGCCCGCTGGCCCGGCGGATGGACCAGGTGGCCTGGCGGTTGGCGTCCTCAACCGCGGTGACCAGCCCATAACCCCGGGAAACAAAGGCTTCATTGGTAACGGCATAGCGCCGGGTCGTCCGGGGGGTGAAGAGAGTGAGCTTGGCCGGCTCCTTGGCCGCCGTGAAGGTAACCTTGGCCTCGACGTTCCAGGTGTAGGATTCGGCCCCCGGCGACAGGGGAAAGTTGAGAGCCAGGACCTTGTACAGAAACAGGCCCAGGCCGACGGCCGCCAGAACGAAGGCCAGAACGTAAAGGTGGGTTCTATTCAAGGGGAGCGGCCCCTTTGCACTCCGGCTCGACGGTATACTTGGCCGAGGGATCGATGATCACCGCGCCTTCCATAAACTTGCGCCCGATGAGCATCCGGTATTGATAGTTCTTGCGGTCTATCAGATTGACCTCGGTTTCCTTGTATAGATGTTGCCCAGGCAAACCCCCAGCTTGATGACCGGACGCCGCTGGGGTGCCTGGTTATGCCGTTTGATCGGGGCCCAGCGCAGCAGGGGCCGCTCGATAGTCAGCTTCTTCCCCTCGCGCTTTTCCTCCAGATCAAAGCGCACCCAGTTTTTGCCATCGCGGTCGAACTCCGTGAGATTGCCGGCATCGAGGGAACTGTACTCCGCCCCCGAGTCCAGCTTGGCATGGACGACGAAGATCGCCGGGATAGAGGCGAACTTTTTCGATCCAGCCCACGATGGTTTTTTCCCCGGCCATGGCCGCGGGGGCCAACACCAGGGCGGCGAGCAGACCGGCGAGAAGGGAGTAAGGGTATTTCATATATCTCACCTCGGATTTGATGACGTACCGGTATCTCTCATAAAATCAGCCGGAGCGCAACGCCAAAACTCTGAAAACCTGGTTCAAGGCGACTTCGCCGGTTTGACCTGAGTTGGCTTATTGTAGTAGAAAACCCATTTTTCCCCAAGGTACGGCGGCCTATCGAAAAATAATTTGCCGCCATGGCCTGGGTGTAGGCGGAAACTTATCGGGAAAACAATCAACTCACGGAAGCCATGCATTGGGCTGCGGTCCACCTGCAAGTTATGCAAGGCTCATGATGGGCATATCTTCAACCTTGAACCTGAGACCCCTGCGAAATTACCCCCACTTGTCATTCTGAGGGAGCGGAGCGACCGAAGAATCTCATAAGTAGGTGGAAATACGAGATCCTTCGCTTCACTCAGGATGACAAAATGGCTTTGGGCAGAGGTCTCACCTTTGAACTTTTCCAAACAGAGGTCAAAGATTACCGTCCCTGAGGGGTTGGCAGACCGGACAGAAAAAGCTACTGCGCCCGGCCTGGACCAGGCGCGGATGGGGTTGCCGCAGCGGCAGGGCTCACCGGCCCGGCCATAGACCAGAAGCTCCAACTGAAAGAGGCCGGCCTCGCCTTTGCTGTTGAGATAGTCGGACACCGTGGTGCCGCCTTTCCTATGGCGTGCTTGAGGATTCTCCGGGTCTCGGCGAGGACCCGGCCCCAGTCCGTGAGAGTCAACCGGCCCGCCGGGGTGGCGGGGTGGAGCCCTGCCGCCCAGAGGATTTCACAGGCGTAGATGTTGCCGATGCCGGCCATGATCCGGGCGTCCAGGAGGAAGTTCTTGATGGGGCGGGACCGGCCCCGGGCCTGCTCGGCCAGCCAGGCCGGAGTCACTTTCCGGGAGAAGGGCTCGGCCCCGACCTGGGCCAGGGGCGCGGGGTCCACCCCGGGGGGAAAGACCAAGACCTGGCCGAAGCGCCGGATATCCTGGAAAAACAGGTCCACCCCGCCTTCCATCTGAAACGTCAGGTGAACGTGGGGCAGGGGAGGGGAGGGGGGCGGCCCCGTCAGCAGACGGCCGGTCATGCCCAGATGGATGAGCAGGGTAGCGCCGCCTTCCAGGTCAAACACCAGATATTTGCCCCGGCGGCGCAGGTTTTCGAGGCGCCGCCCCAGGAGCTCAGCGGCGGAGTTCTTGGGGCGAGGACTGCTGGCGGAGACGCTTGTCGCCCACCTTGACGGCCAGAAACCGGCGCCCCACCAGCAGGGGGGCCAAGCCCCGGCGGATGACTTCCACTTCGGGGAGTTCAGGCATGGAGGTTACCGGCGCAATCCGGCAGGCGTTAGAGTCAAGTCAGACCGTCTGACCCTGGACCCCGGTCTAAAACAACATGTCCAGGAAGTGTTCGTGGTATTCCCGCAGCTCTTTGTGGCATTCGCCGCAAAAGAGGCGCACTTCCCCCTGGATCTCGGAGTCATCGCTCACCGAGGAGAAACTACCGTCTTCGTTCTGCACGTAGAAGGTGGTGATGGTCACCCCCTCGGCGACTTCATAAAAATCCGTATCATTGCCGCAAAAGGGACAGGCAATCCTCATTTCCCATTCTCTTGCTGGATAATTTGTTTAAGATTCTGTTTGTACAAACCGTTGCTGGGCTCCAGCTTGCGAGCCAACTCGATTTCGATGGCTGCCCGCTTATACTGTTGCCGGGAGGCCTTGTTCTTGCCCGATTTGGCGTAAATATTGCCCTTTTGGGCGAACAGGCAGGCCAGGTAAAAATGGGTGCGGGCGTTCTTGGGGTTGAGTTCGTTGGCGGACTGCAGTTCGTGCTCCGCCTGCTTGTACTTCTGCTGGTTATAGTGGATGATGCCCAGGTTGCGCCACAAGACCGCGCGGTAGGTCTTGTCCGGGGCGTTTCAAGGTCTTGAGGATTACGAGTTCCAGCCGGGCCATGGTCTGCTGATCGTTGAGGGCCTGGCTGCCGTCCTCCAGCAGACGGTCGCTCAGGCCCGCCACCTCGGAAGGCGACATCTCCCGTCCGGTCAGGGCATCTTTAAGTCGGGCCGAATCCGAGGTCACGGGAGGCGGCGGCTCTACCACAACCGGTGCGGGTTCCCGCGGCACCACCAGCGGCGCCGGGCTGCAACCCACCGTTAAACCCAGCAGCAAGAGCGCCAACCAGGCAGACTCCACTCTTCTCATCATCAACCCAGTATCTCACTCTGCCAGATGGAATTTAAGAATTAGTAACTTATCCACCGCGGGCCGTCAACCCCTTTTTGACCGCGGGCCAGGGGCAAACCACCGGGGAAACCTGCAGTCTTCGGGAGAACTGTTGGAAACCTTTCCGCAAAACCTGGCGGTCAACGCGACCGGGGGCAATCGATGGCCTGGCCGGGTGAAGAGAGGGGGAACTCCCTGGCGTGGGGGGCGATGACGCGGCTTTCGGGAAAAACAACTATTTGATAGTATTAATCTGATACGCTATCGTCTGACTCAATCCGGATAACCGCCAAATTCGCCCGGGGCCGACCAACTCTTGGAAAATTTCCCGAAGAATCAGAAGCACCTGGAACAAATCCTGGACTATTTGCCGGACGGGATCATCTGCCATGACCGGGAGCGGCGCATCCTCTTTTTCAACCGGGCCGTGGAAGCCCTGACCGGTTATTCCCGGGAGGAGGTTTTGGGCCGGGACTGCCACGAGGCTTTTGGGGCGCCGTTTTGCGGCAATCAATGCTCCTTTTGCGGCCAGGCGCCGGACGCCTGGACCAATCTCAACTACCCCCTCAACATTGTTACCAAGACCGGTGAGCCCAAACAGGTCCAGATGGCGGTGGTGGGCATGACTGATGAGGCGGGGCGCCTGGTGGGCGTTCTGGCCACGGTGCGCGACATCACCAGTCTGGTGGGCTTAAAATTCTGGACCGGGGAATCAACCGGGTTTGCGGGTATTGTCGGGCGCGACCCCAAGATGGTGCAGATCTACCGGCAAATTCAAAAAGTGGCGCAGCATGACTATCCCGTGCTGATCACGGGGGAGACCGGCACGGGCAAAGAACTGGTGGCCGCGGCCATCCATAGCGAGAGCCGGGCGAGCCGCGGCCCCTTTGTGCCGGTGAATTGCGGGGCCCTGCCGGAAGGGGTGGTGGAGAGCGAACTCTTCGGACACGTCAAAGGCGCTTTTTCCGGGGCCGTGCGGGATAAGAAGGGCCGCTTTGAACTGGCCCACGGTGGGACGATCTTTCTGGATGAAGTGGCCGAGTTGCCAAAAAACCTCCAGGTAAAATTGCTCCGGGTTTTGGAAAATTTCACCTTTATGCGGGTGGGCGGTGAAAAGCCCGTCACCGTGGACGTGCGGGTGCTGAGCGCCACCAACCGGGACCTCAAGCGGGAAGTGGATAAACAACGTTTTCGCCAAGACCTCTATTACCGGCTCAACGTGGTCCCCCTGAAACTGCCCCCCCTGAGGGAGCGCCAGGCTGACATCCCCCTGCTGCTGGCCCATTTCCTGGAGCAGGCCAGGAACCGGGGCCAGCGCCCCTTGAATTTTTCACCCGCCGCCGTGGACCTGATGCAGCGCTACCCCTGGCCGGGGAATGTGCGGGAATTGCAGAACGCGGTGCACTTTGCCCTGGCCGGGTGCCCTGGCGAAGTGGCCGGGCCGGAAGACCTGCCCCAGGAAATCAGGGGACGCAGCACCCCCCGGGGCCCCGTCCCCAAACTCAATCCCGCCGTGGTGGCGGCGGCCCTCAAGGAGTGCGGCGGCAACAAGGTCAAGGCCGCAAAACTTCTGGGGGTCGGCCGGGCTACCCTCTACCGTTTCCTGGTGTCTCATGAGACATCCCTGTCTCAACCGAAAACCTGATACAGTTACTCCTTAAATTTACTCGTATAATCAAAGTCTTATTATAAGCAAGGCTGAAGTGTCTCATCGTCACGGCCCGTTCCCAGCCCCGGCTGCAGGGGCCGCAATCTGCACTTTTTTCATTAACTGATTGATTTTCTGTTGCTTTATATTGGCGATATGACGATTTTCGGGGTGGCACATATCTTGAATAATGATTATGTAAGAAAGCAGGGTGGCAACCGGGTCTCCCCGGTGAGAATTCCCTGAGACGATTTCAGATCAGAAAACCTGGAAAAAATCTGCCCATGCCCCCAGCCAATCAATGCATCAAGAAGACCCTGGAGTTGGCCGAACTCATGCTGAAGTTGGCTGACGAAGGGGATGCCGCCCGGAAAGATGTGGGGTGCGGCGTGCTCTACGGGGTTCTGCGGGACTCGGCTTACCGCATCAAGAAACTGGCCGAGGTGGAGCGTGAGGCCCACATCAAAAAGGGCGGCTGGGAAAAATGAGGTTAACGGAACCTGCGGGACCGGGAAAGACTGGTTCAGTGGCGGGTTATGAGCCCTGCCGGCTCTAACGGGCAAAAACAAGCCAAAATAATCCATGATACCGATAAAGAGGAGGACAGCATGACGAAATCCGAACAATTCCTGATGGAAGCTTTTGCCGGTGAATCTCAAGCCAATCGCAAATACCTGGCTTTTGCCAAGCAGGCGGAGAAAGAAGGCTATCCCCAGGTGGCCAAGCTCTTTCGGGCTGCCGCCGAAGCGGAAACCGTGCACGCCCACGCCCATCTGCGGACGGCGAAGGGCGTCAAGACCACGGCGGAAAACCTCAAGGCGGCCATCGCCGGGGAAACCCACGAGTTTGAGCACATGTATCCGGAAATGATCGCCGCAGCCCAGGCCGAAGGCGACAAAAACGCCGAACGGAGCTTTTCCTACGCCAACGAAGTGGAGAAGATTCACGCCGGCCTGTACCAAAAGGCCCTGGCCAACCTGGGTAAAAAAACGGAACCCGTCGACTACTATGTCTGTTCCGTGTGCGGCTACACCTGCGAGGATCACCCGCCGGAGAAGTGCCCGGTGTGCAACAGCGGCGCCAAGGCATTTTCCAAGGTGGATTAAGGCCTATAAGGAGGAAGTAGACATGACTGAAAAACTGCAAATCTACAAATGTGAAGTCTGTGGCAATATCGTCGAGATGCTCCATGCCGGGGCCGGCCAGCTGGTCTGTTGCGGTGAGCCCATGAAGCTCTGCCGGGAGAACACCGTGGATGCCGCCAAGGAAAAACACGTGCCGGTGATCGAAAAGACCGCTACCGGCATCAAGGTGAAAGTGGGGAGCGTCCCCCACCCCATGGAACAGGCCCATTATATCGAGTGGATCGAGATTGTCGCCGACGGCAAGGCCTACCGGAAATTCCTCAATCCGGGAGAGGCGCCGGAGGCGATTTTTGAAATCAAGGCCGACAAGGTCACGGCCCGGGAATACTGCAACCTGCACGGGCTGTGGACGGCCTAAGCGCCCCGGCCAACACCACAGGCACGATGAGAACCGGGCCGCCCGGGTTGTCCACCCGGCGGCCCCTGCCCTCGGGCCACACCAATCCATTCGCAGGAGGTCGCGCCCCTCATGGATGTCTTGATGCTTTCGCGCCTGCAATTCGCCGGCGCCACGTTTTTCCATTTTCTCTTCGTCCCGCTGACCCTGGGGCTCTCCATCCTCATCGCCATTATGGAGACGGTCTATGTCAGAACCGGCGACGAAGACTACCGGCGCATGGCTAAATTCTGGGGAAAGATCTTTATTATCAACTTTGCCGTGGGGGTGGTGACCGGCATCACCCTGGAATTTCAATTTGGCACCAACTGGTCCCGCTATTCCCGGTATGTGGGGGACATCTTCGGGTCGCTCCTGGCCATCGAGGCCACCCTGGCCTTTTTTCTGGAATCCACCTTTCTGGCGGTCTGGATCTTCGGCTGGAACCGGCTCTCCCCCAAGCTTCACTGCGTCTGCATCTGGCTGGTGGCCTTCGCCTCCAACCTGTCCGCCGTGTGGATTCTGATCGCCAATGCCTGGATGCAGCACCCGGTGGGCTATCGTCCTCCGCAACGGCCGGGCCGAACTGCGTAACTTTCTGGCGGTGGTCACCCAACCCTTCGCCTTTCAAATCTTTTTTCATACCGTCAGCGGGGCCTATATCCTGGCGGGCTTCTTCGTCATGGGCATCAGCGCCTATCACCTGCTGCGGCAGCAGGAGACCGCCTTCTTCACCAAATCCTTCCGCCTGGCCCTGGGCTTTGCCCTGATCTTCTCCACTTGCCGAAATCGTCCAGGGGCATATCCACGGCGGCGAAGTGGCCAAGATTCAGCCCACCAAGTTGGCGGCCATGGAGTCCTTCTGGGACACCCAGGCCGATGCCCCCATGTACCTGTTCTCTATTCCCGACCCGAAGCATGAACGCAACCTGGTGGAGTTCGGGCGGATTCCCGGGGCGTTGAGCCTGCTGGCCTACCACTCCTCCGGGGCCACGGTCAAGGGCCTCAAGGATTTCCCCAAGGAGGACCGGCCGCCGGTGACCCTGACTTTCGTGGCGTTCCGGCTGATGGTGGGTCTGGGAGCTCTCTTCGTCCTGCTCACCGTGGTGGGCTGGTTCAAGCGGCGTAATCTGGAAGCCAGCCCCGGCTATCTCAAGATCATGCTCTACGCCATCCCCCTGCCGTATATCGCCCTCCAGGCAGGCTGGATCGTTACCGAAGTGGGCCGGCAGCCCTGGATCGTCTACGGCATGATGCGGACCAAAGACGCGGTATCCCCCATCGCCGCCTCCCAGGTGGCCATCAGCCTGGTGGCCTTTCTCCTGGTTTACTCGGCCCTGGGAGCCATTGCGTTTTATCTCATCGGCAAACATGCCCGGCGCGGGCCGGAGCCCCAGGCGGCGGCAGCCGGACCGGGGGAGGGGTAAGATCATGCTGGAAACTATCTGGTTTATGCTCTGGGGAGTCCTGTGGGCCGTTTATTTTATGCTGGACGGCTTTGATCTGGGGCTGGGGACGCTCCTGCCGTTTTCTGGCCAAGAACGAGACCGACCGGCGCCTTATCTATCGGGCCATGGGGCCGTTTTGGGACGGCAACGAAGTCTGGCTGATCACCGCTGGCGGCGTGACGTTTGCGGCCTTCCCCGCCACCTACGCCGTGATGTTCAGCGGCCTCTATTCGCCCTTGATGCTTATCCTGTTCGCCCTGATCATCCGGGGCGTCTCCATTGCCTTCCGGGGGGAAGTGGACAGCCCCCGGTGGAGGCGCCTTTTGGGACAGGTGTCTGGTCCTGGGCAGCTTCCTGCCCGCCTTGCTGTTCGGGGTCGCCTTCGCCAACATCTTTCGGGGCCTCCCCATCGACGCCGCGGGAATCTACCAGGGCAACCTGTTGACCCTGCTCAACCCCTACGGCCTGGCTGGGCGGGGTATTGTTCGTGCTGCCTCTTCCTGGTGCACGGCTCCCTGTGGCTGGCGGTCAAAACCGAGGGCGACCTGCAGCCCGGGCCGGGGCCATGGCTGGCCGGCTGTGGCCGGTGCTCCTGGTGGTGGCGGCCCTGTTCCTCCTGGCCACCCGCACCCGGACCCCGCTCTTTGGCAACTATGCTGGCCCGGCCCGTCCTCATGCTGATTCCGGCCCTGGCGGTGGCCGCCCTGATCTGCACCTACGTGATGATCCGCAAGGCCGCCTGGTGGAAGGCCTGGTTCGCGTCCAGCCTGACCATTGTGGCCATCACCCTGTTCGGCGTGGTGGGGCTTTTTCCCAACCTGCTTCCTTCGAGGCTCGCCCCATCCGACAGCCTCACCGCGTTTAACTCGTCCTCCAGCCCCATGACCCTGAAAATTATGCTGGGAGTGGCCCTGACCTTCGTGCCCCTGGTCATTGCCTACCAGGTCTGGGTACACCTCCTCTTCAAAGGCAAAGTCAAGGAACAGGACGTGACCTACGAGGAGGGCTATTAAACCGGGCTCAGGAGGGTGGAACCCCTAGCGCAGAGGTCTCATGCCGGTCGAGACCTCTGCGCCTTTCCATCTTGTCGTCCTGAGCGGAGCGAAGGATCTCGTGTTTTCTCGTAGTTATGGGGTTCTTCGGTCGTTCCACTCCCTCGGAATGGTTATTTAGGAGTTTGAGCAGAGGTCTGAAGGCGCCAACCACCGGATATTTTTGTCGGGGCGAAACTGAGTGTTTGCGCTCAGCCCGGGCGCGCACCTGTTACGTGTCTAACCGATGCCGTAAAAAAGTCTGACCTCAAAGGCTCCCCCTCCCCTGGGGGGAGGGAGTTGGGGGGAGGGGGATAACCTGAAGTAATGCCCATCAAATTCACCCCCACCCCAACCCTCCCCCATCAAGGGGGAGGGAGACTAAACCTTCACCCTCAGATAATCCTGAGAGGGTTCAATACGTGCGTCCCTGCGACTATCTGGTATATTAGAGGTGTATCACTTCTTTAAGGAAAGCCGCGGGTCCCACGCTCCGCCGGGCCTTGCGGCATCAGGGGCGATGCAACCAGGGGGGATTTTTTTGCGGTTTTTGGGCTAAGTCAAAGACAGGCGGGTAAAAGGGGATTATCCTGGGGATCACTAACCAGCGACAGGGAGACATTTCGCATGAAAAACTTGGTTATCCTGGGACATGGCACCGGCGGCACCATCATTGCCACGAAAATGCGGCAAAAGCTGGCCGAGAAGGACTGGCAGATAACCGTGATCGACCGGGACTGGCAGCACCACTACCAGCCCGGCTGGCTCTTCATTCCTTTCGGCATTTACACCGCAGCGGACTGCGTTAAGCCCAAACTCAAATTTGTGCCTCCCGGGGTCAACTTTGTCCTGGATGAAATCACTGAGATTGACCCGGTCAAAAAGCAGGTCAAAACCAAGCGGGATAACTACGCCTATGACTGGCTGGTGGTGGCCACCGGCTGCCGCATCATGCCGGATGAAGTGCAAGGCATGGCCGAAGGGATGGGAGGCGACATCCACAACTTCTATTCCCAGGACGGCGCCGTGGCACTGTTCGACAAGCTGAAATATTTCAACAAGGGCCGGGTCGTCATCAATATCGCCGAATTGCCGTTTAAGTGCCCTGTGGCTCCCCTGGAATTCGCCTTCATGGCCGACTGGTACTTCACCAAGAACGGGGTGAGGAAAAATATTGACATCGAGCTGGTGACCCCCCTGTCCGCGGCCTTTACCAAGCCGGTGGCGGCTGAAATGCTGGGGAATATCTGCACCGCGAAGAATATTAAGGTTACCCCCAACTTCCAAATCTCTGAGGCCGACGTCGGCAATAAAGTCATCAAATCCTACGGGGGCCTGGAAGTGCCCTACGACCTGCTGGTGGCCATCCCGCCCAATTTCGGGGCCCAGATCATCATCGACAGCGGCATGGGTGATCCCATGGGGTATGTCGACACGGATCACCACACGTTGAAGGCCAAAAACTACGACTATATCTACGTGGTGGGCGACGCCACCAACGTGCCCACCTCCAAGGCGGGGGCCGTGGCACACTATGAAGCCGACACCATTGTGGATAACCTGATCCGGGAAATCGACGGCCAACCGCCTTGGCCGGAATACGACGGCCACGCCACCTGACTGGTGGTCACGGGATACGAGAAGGGGTCCCTTCTCGACTTCAACTACAAAATCGAGCCTTTGCCCGGTAAATTTCCCTTCCCCGGCCTGGGACCGTTCGATCTGCTCAAAGAAAGCTTCGCCAACTACATCGCCAAGATGATGTTCCGATGGACCTATTATAACCTCATGCTCAAGGGCAGCCACCTGCCCCTGGAATCCCAGTTCGTGTTGGCCGGCAAGGTGCGGGGCATTCTTTCCCCGGATATCGAGATGCCCCTGAGAAGGAGGCGGCCATGACCAACGAAGAGCTGATCCTGGAAAGGCTGGACCGCATCGAGGCCAGGCTGGAGGGCGTCGCCCGGATGGAACAGCAGATGGCCGCGTTTGCCGGACCCTGGGAAAACTTGAGCGATCTTGGCCGGGACCTCTCCCTCCTCATGGACCCTGCCGTCAGGAAGCTGACGGAGGAGATGGTGGAAGTGGAAGCCGGATTTCAGATAGAGGACTTCTTTAACCTGATCAAGAGACTCCTGCCAAGCCTGAAATACCTCACCTGGTCCCTGGACCAGCTGGAAAACCTGGTGGACTGGTGGGCCGACATGGAACCCCTGCTGAAACTGGCGATGCCCAAGCTGATTGACTACCTGGATGAACTGGAGCGAAAAGGCATCTTCCGCATCAACGCCGCGGTGCTCGAAATGTATAGCAAGATTGCCGAAAACTATGACTCCGAGGATATCAACGCCATGGGCGATGGCTTCATCAGAATGCACGGTGTGGTCAAGAAATTGTCCAATCCCCAGTTGATCGAATTTATCGACCGGCTTATCGATGTTCCCCTGGAAATAAACCTGGAGGAGGCCAGGCCGGCCAGCCCCTTCGGTCTGCTCTGGCGCCTGCGGAGTCAGGAATGCCGGGATGGCCTGGGCGTTTTGGTGGAGCTTACCAAGGCCCTGGGCAAGCTCAAGGCGGCTCCGGCTGAAGTGGCTTAACCAGGAGGCTGGCAGGGTCCGAAATAGTTAAGCTTGCCGTCATTCAGATAACCTGACAATTTTTCCAGACGGCCGGGTTCGTTGGCTCCGGTTACTGGTCTGGGAGGCAGGGGAGGGCAGCGCCGGTTCGCCGCCGGGCGGCCCTCTGCGGTTTAACGGCCGCGGCCTCTGATTTGCAGGAAGTAGCTCATCACGATGACCATGAGCAGCCCTCCCACGAACATCCCGACATAAACAACATCCCAAGTCACAACACCCTCCAGCAGTTTTTTCTTCTCCATCGGTTCCCCGGTACGAATACTTTAATTGTGATGTCACTCTCAACTGATTTGCCCCCAGCCCTTGACAGCCGGACCCCAACCGCATAAAACGTCGGGAGCCGGGTAGCTCCGGCAAAACCACCGGGAGATGTGCCGTGTATTGGGATGCCAAACTCGAAACCTTAAATCCGACGGAGCTGCGAGAGCTGCAATTGAGCCGCCTCAAACAGACCGTGGAGCGTGCCGCGGCCAGTCCCTTTTATGGCCGGCGCCTGCAGGATGCTGATGTTACCGCCGCCAACCTCCGGTCCCTGGAGGATGTCCGCCGGATTCCGTTCACCACCAAAGACGACCTGCGCTCCCATGGCCTGGAGATGCTGACCCGGCCACTCACCGACATGGTACGGCTCCACGCCTCCTCCGGGACCACGGGCCAGGCCACGGTGATCTATTACACCCGGGCCGACATCGAGGCCTGGGCCGACCTGGTGGCCCGCTCCCTGTATATGGCCGGGATGCGGGCCACGGACGTGTTTCAGAACATGATGGGCTACGGCCTGTTCACCGGGGGGCTGGGGTTCCACTACGGCGCCGAACGGTTGGGGGCCCTGACCATCCCCGTGGGCGCCGGCAACAGCCAGCGCCAGTTACAGCTGATGCAGCAATTCTCTACCACCGCGCTCCATATTATCCCCAGCTATGCCCTGTACCTGCTCAACACCTTTGCCCACCACGGCCTGGACCCCCGGGATCTACCGCTGCGCCTGGCCTTTGTCGGGGCCGAGCCCCACTCCGAAGATATGCGGCGGCGCATCGAGGCAGCCTACGGGCTTAAGGCCTACAACTCCTATGGGCTCTCCGAAATGAACGGCCCCGGAGTGGCCTTTGAGTGTCCGGAGCAAAACGGCCTGCACGTCTGGGAAGACGCCTTCTTGCTTGAGGTGCTGGACCCCGAGACTCTTGAGCCGTCGCCGCCGGGTGAGCCGGGCGAACTGGTCTTTACCAACCTCACCCGTGAAGGGATGCCGCTGCTGCGTTATCGGACCCGGGACCTGGCCTCCGTTGACGACTCACCCTGTGCCTGCGGCCGCAGCTTCAGGCGCCTGTCCCGGATCAAAGGGCGCAGCGATGACATGATCATCATCAAAGGGGTCAACATCTTCCCCCTCCAGATCGACAAGGTCCTTATGGCCATGCCGGAGGTGGGCACGCACTACCTGGTGGAATTGACCCGGCACAATTACAGCGACCAGATGCTGGTCAAGGTGGAGGTGCAGCAGAATTTTTTTCAGGAAGATCTCATATATCTTAAGCAGCTGCAAAAAAGGATCACCGAGGCCCTCAAAAGTGAGCTGCTGATCACGCCCCGGGTGGAGCTGGTGGAGCCCCACACCCTGCCCCGGAGCGAAGGCAAGGCCCAGCGGGTCCTGGATAATCGGGAATAAAGCGGGCAAATCCCCACGGCCTCAGAGGGGTCTTGTCGGGGTAGGTTTCAACGCCGTCTCTTAAGAATATGAGCTCATAAATACGGTCCGTATTTCCCCCTCACCCTGACGCTCTCTCCCAGTGGGGGAGAGGGGAAAAGATGGGGCCGATTTGAGGATCTGCCGTTATAACCACAAAGGTGGCCTTACCTACCCCCTCTCCCCCCGCTTCGGGAGGAGAGGGTTGGGGTGAGGGGGGCGATATACGACATGGGCGTATGTATGTAGCAAGCCCCCTGTTCTTGACAATCCCCAGGCCCGGTGTTACAAAATACAGATTATGGAGGGATGGCCGAGTGGTTTAAGGCAGCGGTCTTGAAAACCGCAGACCGGAAGGTCCGTGGGTTCGAATCCTACTCCCTCCGCCATCTGCTCACCCCTATCGGAAGATAGATCAGATTAGAATCGCTTGACATGGCCCTGAACCGGCCGTAACGCACAGAGAAGCCCAACCGGAGAGATGACCGAGTGGCCAAAGGTGCTCGCCTGCTAAGCGAGTGTGGGGGGAAACTTCCACCGAGGGTTCGAATCCCTCTCTCTCCGCCAGTTTTTCGCCGCTCACTTCTGGCGATCCATTGGCAAATTTTTGTAGGGGCGGACTCATGTGTCCGCCCTAAATGTAAGGGGGCACACCCAGGGGCGCCCTTACGTTTTATAAATATATTTTAGATAGTTACCAGTGAACCGCTCTCCCTGCCGCACCGGAGCGGTCATTCCCTGAAAAATCCTCTCCCACTTCGACCCGGCTTGACGTAAGATAAGAAACCATGCCTGCCGCGGCCCCGATTCCTGAGCCCCAGCCCCTGAACCGGCGCGTCATCCTTTTGGCCGTCTGTCTGGGGGCCTTCATGGCGACCCTGGATACCAGCATCGTCAATATCGCCCTGCCCCAGATCGCCGGGGATTTCGGCTGTTCCCTGGTCCAGATCTCCTGGGTCATGCTGATCTACCTCCTGATGAATGTCTCCCTGCTGCTGACCAGCGGGCGGTTGGGGGACCTCCTGGCCCCGGGCAAGCTCTTCCTCATAGGGTTGGTGGTCTTTACCGGGGCCTCGGCCCTGTGCGGTTTGAGCCCGAGCCTGGCGCCCATGGTCGCCGCCCGGGCCCTCCAGGGAATGGGGGCGTCGTTGATGCTGGGCATGGCCCCCAAGCTCATTGCCCTGGCCTACGGCGAAGGGGAACGGGGCCTGGCCCTGGGCCTCTTTTCCACCGCTTTCGCCACCGGCATCAGCGTCGGCGCGCCCCTGGGAGGCATTATCACCACCTACCTGGGCTGGCCGTTTATCTTCTTCATCAACCTGCCCATCTGCGCCGGGGTGTTCTGGGTAGGCGGCCGGGTCCTCTCGCCCCTCAAGGCGCAAAAGGCCTGGAGTTGGCAGTCGTTTGACCTGTGGGAAGCCTTAATCCTGGCCGGGACCCTGGGAGTGCTTTTGCTGGGCTTGACCCGGATACAGAAGTCCGGATTGAGCCCCGAAACCCTGGGGGCCTTGGGACTGGCGGCGCTCCTGGGCCTGGCCCTGCATTTCCGGGAACGGCGGCGCCCCGACCCCCTGCTCCACCGGGAGCTCTGGGGCCGCTGGCCCTTTGTGGCCGGGTCCCTGGCGGTGGTGCTGACCTTTGCGCCGGTGATGGGGACCTTCTTTCTGCTGCCTTTTTTCCTGGAGCAGGTGTATTCCTACACCCCGGGGCAAACCGGGTTTATGTTGGCGGCCCTGAGCGTCAGCAACGCCCTGGTGGCCCCCTTCGGCGGCTACCTGGCGGACCGGCTGGGGAACCTGCTGATTCTGAGGACCGGAGCGGGGTTGGTCCTGGCGGGGCTCATCGCCCTTATCTTTACCGGCCCGGACGCCTCCACCCTTGGCCTGGTGGCCCGGTTTATCGTCATCGGCCTGGGTTTCGGCCTCTTCCAGGCTCCCAATCTCAATGAAATCCTCCGGGGGGTAAAGCCCGCCTTCATCGGCCTGGCGGCCAGCACCAACGCGGTTCTCAAGAACCTCGGCTCCCTGATGGGCATCACCTTGATTGTCTCGGTTTTTACCTGGCTCAGCGGCCACCACAGCACCCCCGTTTCGCCGCTCAGTCCGGACCTGGCCGCCTTCCAGCAGGCCTTTGCCCTGGCCGCCCTGGTGGCGGCCGGGAACCTGGTGGCCAACCTGCTGCCCCGTAAACTCTGAGGCCAGGAGCCCGGAGACGCGGGTCTCTCCTTGGCGGCGGGGGGGCCGCTGTGTTACTATATTTTTGCTGATCCATTTCAATACCCTTCTCACCGTGCGGCTCATCGGCAGATGCAGCCCATCAGGGTATTACCGGTTTCCTTCTCTTTTCCCCGGGGGAGAAGCCTGAGGTCAGACGGGGAAGATAACTGAGCGGAAAAACCTCCGGACCGGGACCAGGTCACGGCCTGGGGAAAGTGAGGCGGTGGTGGTTAAAACCGGAGAAATTCTGGCGCTGGCGGGCATGGGGGTGCTGCTGTTGAACAACCTGGGTCGCCGGCAGGTGAAGCAGGGCCGGGTGGCCCCCCGCGGCATCCTGGGGCGCTGCCTGGCCTATGGCGACTTCGTGGCCCTCGGCATCATCGTGGCGGGTCTGGTGGTTATATATCTGCAAAAATAATTGCGGTTTAAGCCCGGCCCCCGAATTTTGTAAAACGGGGGATCACGGTTGGTTCACCCGTTGTCCATGGCCGCTCCTGGTCCGGACCGGCAAAACCGGCCCTGCCCCCATGGGTGGCGCCGACGCGAAGACTTTTCAGCATACCTCGAGTTAATCGGATATCATCCTCTTCATGACCAACCGGTGCGTCGGCGATCGTCTCCCCGATCCCACCTGCCGCAGTCTTCAGTCTTCTGCCATGATATCTGCTTGAGCCTCACCCCCCCCCGCCCTTTACCAGCGTTGGTTCCGGTGGTCTGGAACCTGCTGCGGCCAGCCGTCTCCGGGAGGTTCCCTCACTGTAACGTGTCCCGCCCGCGGGTGTTGTCTTAAATTCTGATGATTTTAGCAAATGGCAGGGCTATTCATTAATTGATATGGCGCAGAGCAAGGTAAGAAACCTGATCACGGCTGGGGGCCCGGCCTGGCTAAAAGCCCTGAATAGAGTGGCGGTCAGATCAAAGGCCGCCTCGGGTGGGACAAGCCTGGCCAGCCATTCTTAAGCTGAAGCAGGTCGGTGCTGCCGGCACGTATCCGGGCGACCGGCTCCATTGCGGTGGCGGCCCGATCCAGGGGAGGCTCTTCCCGGGGCGGCCGAGGCTCAAATAAGACAATAAACTACGATAATGTATAATCAAGGTCGGTAGATAATTATAAATTGTACGATAATGTATTTTAAAGGTGAAAAAGAGCTCCGACAAGACGAAGCCAAATAAGCTAAACAGCTAATAATTAATGATAGTTGCTCTTATATCGCCCTCGGTGGTATGAAACTTGCCATCTTGTCTAGACATAATTCCAATACCAAGGCGGAGTGGTAAGGTGAGTTTTGACGTGGATCTGACCCCCTTATGGTTGACCTTAAAAGTGGCTGGGGTGGCGACCCTGGTGAGCTTTCTGGTGGGGGTGATGCTGGCCTTCCTGGTGGCCCGGAGCCGGTTTTGGGGCCGGGAGGGCCTGGACTCGCTGTGCACCCTGCCCCTGGTCATGCCGCCCACGGTCCTGGGCTATTACCTCATCGTCGTGATCGGCCGGCATGGCTGGCTGGGCCACTGGCTCCAGGAAACCTGGGGGATTTCCTTGATTTTTACCTGGCAAGGCGCGGCCCTGGCCGCGGCGGTGGTGTCCCTGCCCCTGATCTACAAGTCGGCCCGGGCCGCGTTTGAAGGGGTGGATCCTAACCTGGAAAACGCCGCCCGCACCCTGGGGCTCTCGGAGGCCGGGGTCTTTTTCCGGGTTTCCCTGCCCCTGGCCTGGCGGGGCATCCTGGCCGGGGCCATGATGGCCTTCGCCCGGGCCATGGGCGAGTTCGGCGCCACCCTGATGGTGGCCGGCAATCTGCCTGGCAAGACCCAGACCCTGTCCCTCGCCGTTTATGATGCGATGCAGGCCGGCAATGACCAGGCGGCCACCGTGCTGGTGATCATCATCTCCACGGTCTGCCTGGGCATTCTGGTAGTCTCCAGCAAGGCCTTGAAAGTCAGATATATGTAACGTCAAGGAGATAGGTAATGATGACTAAAATTAAGCTGCTCTTCGTGCTCGTGGCAGGCGCCGTGGTTCTCTGGGGCGCCCCGGCCCTGGCCGACCAGGAATTGACGGTGTCCGCAGCCGCCAGCCTCACCAATGCTTTGAGAGAAGTGGCCGGGCAATTCGAAAAAACCCATCCCGGCACGAAAATCGTCTGCAATTTCGCGGCCTCCGGGGTCTTGCTCCAGCAGATGGCTAAGGGCGCCCCGGTGGATGTCTTTGCCGCCGCGGATCAGAAGACCATGAACCAGGCCCAGGAGAAAAGCCTCATCGTTCCCGGCCCCCGGAAAAATTTTGTCAGCAACCGGCTGGTGCTCATCGCGCCCGTGGATTCCCAGCTGGCCCTCAGCGGCATCAAGGATCTTACCCGGCCGGAGGTGAAGCGGGTGGCGGTGGGCAACCCGGCCACCGTCCCGGCCGGGCGCTATGCCAAAGACCCTGGTGAAGGCGGGGCTGTGGGACAAATTGGAGCCCCAGTTTATTCTGGCCGGGTCTGTGCGCCAGGTCCTGGACTATGTCAGCCGGGGCGAAGTGGACGCGGGCCTGGTCTACGAAACCGACGCGGCGATCGCCAAAGCCAAGGTGCACGTTATTCAAACGGTGAGCGAAGCTGTTCCCATCCTCTATCCCATTGCGGTGACCGTCGCCACCGACCAGAAGGCCCTGGCCCAAAGGTTTCTGGATTTCGTCCTGAGCCCGCCGGCCCAGGAGATCTTTCATAAGTTCGGCTTTGGGAAGCCCTGATGGCCGGATTCCTCAATGAGCCGAGCTTCAGACCCGGATTTTTCAGGACGGTCCGGTGAGAATTTCGCCTTGGGTGGCCGGGGGGGAGAGCCTGCCTCGCCCAGGAATAACTAGTGCGAAGGTTTTTAAAAGAAACATCTTGGTCATCCTGAACGGTGCGAAGATCTCGCCTTCTTGAGATTCTTCAGTCGCGCCGCTCCCTCAGAATGGCAGTTTTTTTGAGGTTTCTGGAACTCGGTTTTAAGGCTCATTTTTGTCAGACATTCAGGGGAACCTGGCCATAGTGAGCTTTGCCGGTTGGTCGGATTCAGGACGGAATAATGCATATCCTGGTGGACATCAAAAAACAGCTGTGGGCGGGGCGGCGGGTTTTTAACCTGGAAGTGGCCTTCAGCCTGGACCAAGATGTCGTGGTCCTGTTCGGCCCCTCGGGGGCCGGCAAGAGCCTCACCCTGCAGGCCATCGCCGGCCTGACCACCCCGGATTCGGGTCAGATCGTGGTAGGGGAACGGGTGCTCTTCGACTCCGGGCGGGGTATCCGGGTCCCGGCCCGGCGTCGGGATGTGGGTTACGTTTTCCAGGATTACGCCCTCTTCCCCCATCTGACCGTGGCCCAGAATGTCTCTTTCGGGTTGAAACGGGGCTGGCCCTGGCACCTGCCCCGGGGTGACCGGCTGCGACTGGAGGAAATCCTGGATATTCTGGAACTGACACCCTTGCGGGACAGTTTGCCCCGGGACCTTTCCGGTGGACAGCGCCAACGGGTGGCCCTGGCCCGGGCCCTCATCCGCCGCCCCAGCCTGCTCCTGCTGGATGAACCCTTTTCGGCCCTGGATGCCCCGCTGCGGGCGAAAATGCGGCAGGAACTCCTGAGGGTGCGGCAGCGCTTCCATATCCCGGTGATTCTCATCACGCATGACCCGGACGACGTGGCCGCCCTGGCCGAAACCGTGGTGGTTTATGAGAGCGGCAAGGTGATTGACATCGTTCCTGCCCCCCAGGGGGGTATCCCGGTACGGGCCATCAACGAGTTGCCCCCTCTGCCCGTTGGCATATTTCATTGAGGGGTCGGCCGCCGGGATAAGATCTTCACCGGTCGGGAAACCATGGCCCCTCGGGGCCAGCAAAATGAGACTCCCTTCTTAGCGCTAGGGTTCCCGCAGACGATGCGGCTGCCTAATCCCGATTTCCTTCAATAACCTGTCCTCAAGGACCCCAAATGGCTGCGCAGCACATACCCTTTGGTGCCCCGGGTATCGGATTCCCCTGCCTTCCCGGCAGCGGAGAGTTTACTTGACAGGGAAGTATTAGCATCTACTTTATAGGCATTGTGTGATATATTTTCGGCAAATCCAGGCTATTTCCCCGGAACAGACGCCCTTCAAATCTGCTTCCATGAACTCTTGGGACGGCAAGAATTTCGTCACCACGATCGACAGGAGCGGCCGGGGAAAGCTCGTGTTACCCGAACGTTGGACTGAGACCAGCGGAGCGCTGCCGGCGGGTCTTCCTCCGGGCCGACAGCATATTTCATAACGCCAGATCATGAACAGGAGGTTTTAATGATTACCCTTGCAGATGCTAAGAAGGTCATTGCCGCGGCCGAGATCAAGGCTGCGGCCCTCGGTCAGCCCATGAACATTGCGGTAGCCGACGCCGGGGGAAATTTAATCGCCCACGTGCGCATGGATGGGGCCTGGATCGGCAGTATCGATATTTCCATCAAAAAGGCTTTTACCGCCCGGGCTTTCGACATTGCCACCAAGGACCTGGCGCAACACGCGCAGTCAGGCGGCCAGTTCTTCGGGATTCATGCCTCCAATGACGGTCGCATTATGATCTTTGCGGGGGGAATTCCCCTCAAACGGGATGGTCGGGTGGTGGGCGCCATCGGCGTCAGCGGCGGTTCAGGCGACCAAGATCATGCGGTGGCGGAAGCAGGCGCCAGCGCCTTCAAATAAAGGCAAAGGAGAGGAGGCCCTCATGCCGCCGGCCCGGCCCGCCATGACGCCAAGATTGCCGCGCATGGGGTGCCCTCATCTCCGGGCAGGCAGACAGCCTAAACCATGACCCCACCACGGGGAAAAAGCGAATTTTTCTCGATCAAGAAGGTCCAAACCAGCCGGGAAGCCCAGCAAGCCAGGTCAGCCAGGCTTGAATCCCCCGGATGGCTGATTTACGGTCCCACCTGAACGGGGAACTAAGAAGACGCGGCTGGCTTGGATTCTCAGCGAATCCCGATACGCCCCAAAAATCATGACCTTGCACGCAAAAGATCGCTTGACCTCCCGCAGCCAAAACCCAATAATTGAGCCTGGCGAGACCAGGATCCCGGCAGCCGCGGAGCAATGGTGGCCCAGACGGATATTTTTCTAAGAACAGTTTAGATAGATTCCTCTGATTAATCGGAGCGCGGAACACATCATCCACCTGACTTTGCCGCAGGGCTTGGGGCTTAACTGGCTTGCCGGTCTCCTGATAGAAAATTGGGTCAATAAGAGCGGAGGGAAAAAATGAAGTTCCTCAGTCAATTGTTGCTCGTATCTATGCTGCTTGCTGCCCTATCGTTGCAACCGGTGATGGCCGGGGAAGTGGTACAGGCCAACCAGGGCCGTGAGGGACAGGCCATCAGTGGCAAGTCGTTAATAGTGCCAGGGCACCCTGTGGTGGTCGACTTTTACAGCGAGTTTTGCCCCCCCTGCCTCAAATTGGCGCCACAGCTGGAGCGGCTGGCCCAGAAAACTAACATAGTCGTCGTGAAGGTCAACATCAACCGTCCCGGCTTCCAGGGGATTGACTGGCAGTCGCCCGTGGCCTTGCAGTTCAAGCTTAAAAAGATGCCGCACCTGATGCTCCTGGACCCCCAGGGCAAGATGATCGCCCAAGGCCAAATGGCTATGGAGATTATCGAGCGGCAGATGCAGGAGTTGGGGGTTGCCGGCAAGGGGTCACCGGGCCAAAGCGCCATGAAAACACCGGCGGCAGCCCCGGCACCAGCCCCGACCCGGCAATCTGAAGCTACGCCGCCCACCATTGACACCGTCAGAGAGGCCCAAAAGGCCCAAGGCTTGAATGGCCAGATCTTTCAAGATCAGAAATCGGGCAAGTGGTACCTGGAAGATAGCAACAAGAATACCTATAGGTTCGAGGGCGGACAATGGGTTATGCTGGGCGGCCAGCCGCAACCGGTAAAAACCGATGATAAAGATAAAGTTAAAGCGCAGGAACAACGGCCTGAAAAAGCCAAGGAAACTGATTTCTCGCCGCCCGACATCGACACCGTAAGAAGAGCCAAAAAAGCCCAGGGGCTCAACGGCCTTATCTTTCAAGATCAGAAATCGGGAAAATGGTACCTGGAAGACAGCAACAAGAATACCTATAGGTTCGAGGCCGGACAATGGAAGAAGCTTAAGTAGCCAGCTTTCGCCCGGTCGATCGGCAAGGCCGCCAACCAGCCGGTGCTGGCAGTTGCGGCCCGGACACTGCAAGCCCGATTAAGCAGGGGCCCGGCAGGAAACATCGAGGGAAGCGGTCTGTTCTAGGGTTACTGTCCCCAAAACCGGGGCCAAACTGGAGCAAACCCCCAGAACAAAAGGCATAACCCCTCGGGATTACGCCTTATTTAATCAAATGGTGCCGAAGCGGGGATTTGAACCCCGACGAGGAAACCCTCACTGGACCCTGAACCCAAGACGATAGTCCTAAAGCCCTGGAAACCCGCATGGTTGACACATCAGTTTTGCACCGAGTGACAGGATTTACCCCCCTGTCACTCGAAACCTACTCACCATTTAGCGAGGTTCAATAATTTTTCGGCAAGTATAATTTCTTGGCCAAGGGGGGAAGCGGCGCTTGCAATCCGAGATCCGCTCCCCCTCCTTCGTTTCAATTCCCACCCCGTTAATCTTCCAAACCGTACACTTCTCCTTGCAGCCACCTGCCTTCAGAGTTTTTTTCATCCCTGAGCCATTGAGTTCCACACCTCTGCGATGCCTCTGTCGTTATGGAGATCATTTCGCAACTTTTTGGATTGGGATGATGATGACGGTGAAATTGGCTTTGACTTCATAACTTTTCGAAAATTGACCAAATTTCGATTTTCTGTTATAGGATTTCTAATGGTCCTTGATGATCGAAAAGGAGTCTTGCATGAGTGAGTTGCATGTACGGCAAATAAAAGCATCTCTTGAGAAAAATTTTGGTGGCCTTATCGACTTATCAGATGTTTCCTCTCGCACAAACGAAGAACAATTGAGTGTCTTTCTTTCTCGGTCACAACTCGCATTCGTTTTCAGCTATCTTTCAGAACAGCCACCTGAAGTGGCCGCCAAGTAGATAACTGATGGGTTTGGTGATAATGGAATTGATGGCGCTTTGTATAACGCAAGTGAACAGGTCTTATATTTGGGTCAATCTAAGTGGCGTCACGATGGTAGTGGCAGTATTGACCGCGGAGAAATACAAAAATTTATTAAAGGTTTCCGGGACCTCATAAATGCCAGGGGGAAGCGTTTCAATGATAAAATGAATAAGAAAGCAAATGAAATTGAGGCCGCGTTGAACGATGCAAATACTCGTATTATTATAGTAATCGCTTACACAGGCCAGGAAGCATTGGCCCCAGAAATAGCCCATGACCTTCAGGATCTTCTTGATGAAATCAACAATCCAACAGAACTGGTTACCTCGAACATTTTAAGGCAGTCGAATATATATGCCGCAGTAGCTCAATGATTTCAAGGTGCTGCGATCGATCTTGAGGTAGCGATTTATGACTGGGGCCAGGTTCGGGATCCTTATGAAGGCTTTTACGGTAAGGTTTCTGCCGCAGATGTAGCGGGTTGGTTCGAACAGCACCAAAATAAGCTCTTCGTTCCAAATATTCGTATGTTTTTGGGTTCTACGGAGGTGAATACAACAATCGTTGACACACTGCTCTCGTCCCCCCAAGATTTCTGGTAGTTTAATAATGGCATCAGCGCATTGTGTCGCATTGTTAAGAAAAAACCTATAGGCGGCGCAATGCGTGAAACAGGAATTTTCGAGTGTAATGATCTCCGTGTCGTAAATGGTGCACAGACGGTTGGAGCAATAGCCCATGCAGCCCAGAAAAACCCAGCGGCCGTTGCAAACGTTCGTGTGCCATTTCGTCTGATTTCTCTGGAACAATGCCCGCCAGATTTTGGCAAAAAAGTAACGCGATATAACAACACCCAGAATAGAATTGACAGGCGAGATTTTGTAGCCTTAGACATCGAAAAGGAGCGGATTCGCGGCGAACTCATCCTGGAGGGCGTAACCTACATCTGACTTCCCGATATCGACGGCCTGGAGGTTATCAGGCGGATTCGAGAGTGGTCCCATATCCCTATAATTGTGATCTCGGCCCGGGGCAAGGATACCGAGAAGGTGGAGGGCCTGGATGCGGGCGCGGATGATTATCTGGCCAAACCCTTCAGCGTGGAAGAACTTTCGGCCCGCATGCGGGTGGCCATCCGCCACCTGGCGCGAGCCCGGGGCAAGGATGAGCCGGTTTTTCACACCGGCGAACTGCGGGTGGACCTGGCCGGGAGGAGGGTTTGGGTGGCTGGGGCCGAAATCCATCTGACACCCATCGAGTTCAAACTATTGGCCGTGCTGGTGCGCCATAGCGGCAAGGTCGTGACCCAGAGGCTACTGCTCCAGGAGGTTTGGGGCTACCACAGCGATGACCAAGCCCATTATTTGCGAAATTACATTTACCATCTGCGCCATCAATTGGAAGCCGACCCGGCGCGGCCGGTGTATCTCAGCGCCGAACCCGGGGTAGGGTATCGCTTGAGGTATCAGGAATAGAAACCAAGGAAGGCGATATGAACTTTATTGGAGGGCGTCATTCTCTGGCTTTAACTCCGTGTCCACCACCACAATGGTCACGCCCCGGGCCTTGAGGATCAATTGCTCCGCCAGAGTTCTGCGGCCCAGCCAGCGCTTTAAGAAGGGCAAGGGGCCAGGCTTGCCGATGACGATGTGTCCTACCCGGTATTCCCTGGCAAAATGCAGGATGGTCTCCACCACGTCCTCCCCCTTGTAAGGAAAGACCTGGGCGCCCAGCTGTTTGGCCAGGGTTAAGGTATCTGACAGCTGGCGCTGGGTGGCGGCGTCGATGGCGGTGGGTTCCTCCCGGGGCGTCTGCACATAGACCGCATACCAGTTCCGGTTCAAACGGCCGGCCAGGCGGGAGCCATAGCGCAAGAGGGCCGCGCTGTTGGGCCCCCCGGAACTCAGGCACACCATGACCTGATCCGGGGCCGTATCATGTTCCTCTTCGGGTTCGGCCCGGCGTTTACGGTCGATCTGGGCCGCCAGTTCCCGCAGAGTCAATTCCCGCAGTTGGTTGAGGTTGGAACTCCTGAAAAAATTCTCCAGGGCGGTAGGGACCCGATCCTGGGGGTAGATCTTGCCCTCCCGCAGGCGCTGCTGCAAATCCTCCGGGGCCAGATCCACGTTGACGATTTCATCGGCCTCAGCCAGGACGGCATCGGGAACCCGCTCATAGACTTTCACCCCGATCTGGCTCTCCACGGTGTCATAGAGGCTTTCGAGATGTTGGACGTTGAGGGTGCTGATGACGTGGATGCCTGCCGCCAGCAGTTCCTGCACATCTTCATAGCGTTTGAGGTTCTTGCTGCCGGGAACATTGGTGTGGGCCAGTTCGTCCACCAGAGCGACTTCAGGCCGACGGGCCAGAACCGCGCCCAGGTCCATCTCCTCGATAGTGATGCCGCGGTACTGCACCCGGCGCCGGGGCACCACCTCCAGGCCTTCGATGAGTTGGCCGGTTTCGGCCCGGCCATGGGTTTCCACCAGACCCACCACCACATCGATTCCTTCTTTTTGCAGACGGTGGCCTTCCTGGAGCATCTGCCAGGTCTTGCCGACCCCGGCCCCATAGCCGAGATAGACCTTCAGCTTGCCGCGTTGAGCCCGGCGAATCAGGCGCAGAAAGCTGAGGGCTTTATCATCCGCCATGGGACCCACTCTTCAAGGCATCCAGGGCCAGGTTGAGCCTGAGCACATTTACCCTGGGCTCGCCGAGAAAACCCAGGTCAGGGCCATCGGTGCAGGTTTCAATCAGGCTCTTGATCCGGTCCGGGTTTATGCCCCGGGCGGCCGCCACCCTGGGGGCCTGGAGTGCCGCATTCTTCAGGCTGATATGGGGGTCCAGGCCGCTGCCGGAGGCGGTCACGGCGTCGGCGGGGATGGGAACATCCGGGGCCAGATGGTTCTCCGCCTCGATAGGCGGCAATGCGGTCCTTAACCTGAGCCACCAGTTTCTGGGACAGGGGCCCCAGATTGCTGCCGCCGGAATTGGTGGCGTCATAACCGGTGTCGCCCGCCGCCGACGGCCGCGGATGGAAATACCCCGGGCTGGTAAAATTTTGGGCGATGAGGGCGCTGCCGACAACCTGACCCTGCCGGACCACCAAAGAGCCGTTGGCCTGGCGGGGAAAGGCAATCTGGGCGATGCCCCAGACCACGACCGGATACAGGCCGCACAGGATGATAAGCAAGGCCACCAGGGCCACGAGCGACGTTTTGATTTCCTGCAACAGTTCCTGGGTTTTCATCATATCTCTCTCAGGCCAAATGAAAGGCCACAATAATTACATCAATGAGTTTAATGCCGATGAAGGGCACAATCACCCCACCCAGACCATAGATCAGCAAGTTGCGCCGCAGAATCGCCGCGGCGCCCAGGGGCCGGAATTTGAGGCCTTTGAGGGCCAGGGGCACAAGGGCGATGATGATCAGGGCATTGAAGATTACGGCGCTGAGGATGGCGCTTTCCGGCGAGGCCAGTTTCATGATGTTGAAGGGGGCAATTTGCGGGAAGGTCGCCATCAACATGGCCGGGATGATGGCAAAGTATTTGGCCACATCGTTGGCCACGCTGAAGGTGGTCAGGGCCCCCCGGGTCATGAGCAACTGCTTGCCGATCTCCACGACCTCAATGAGCTTGGTCGGGTTGGAATCCAGGTCCACCATGTTACCGGCCTCCTTGGCCGCCTGGGTGCCGGTGTTCATGGCGACGCCTACGTCCGCCTGGGCCAGCGCCGGGGCGTCGTTGGTGCCGTCGCCGGTCATGGCCACCAGGTGCCCGGCGGCCTGCTGGCGGCGAATCAGGGCCAGTTTGTCTTCGGGCTTGGCTTCGGCCAGGAAATCATCCACCCCCGCCTCTTTGGCGATGGCCGCGGCGGTGAGGGGGTTGTCGCCGGTAATCATGATGGTCTTGATGCCCATGGCCCGGAAGCGCTCAAAACGGTCCGGCAGGCCGCCCTTGACGATGTCTTTGAGGTAAATGGCGCCATAGACCTTGTCGGCGCCGGCCACCACCAGGGGCGTGCCGCCCAGAAAGCCGATGCGTTCGATCTCGCCTTCCACCTCCTTGGGCAGGGATGACCCGACAAAATCCCGAATCGCGTCCGCGGACCCTTTCCGAAAGCGGTCTCCGTCGATATCGACACCGCTCATGCGAGTCTTGGCAGAAAAGGGCACAAAACGGGCCTGGGGAAATTCATGCAGCTCCCGCCCCCGCAAGCCGTAGGTTTTGGCCAGGACCACGATGCTGCGGCCCTCGGGGGTTTCATCGGCCAGGGAGGCCAGCTGCGCCACGTCGGCCAGTTCCTTGATGTCTACGCCCGGGGCTGGAAGGAACTCCACCGCCTGGCGGTTCCCCAGGGTGATGGTGCCGGTCTTGTCCAGGAGCAGTACGTCCACGTCGCCCGCGGCTTCCGCGGCGCGGCCGCTCATGGCCAAGACGTTTTTCTGCACCAGCCGGTCGATGCCGGCAATGCCGATGGCGCTCAAGAGGCCGCCGATGGTGGTGGGAATCAGGCAGACCAGCAGGGCGGCCAGCACCGGCACGGAAAAGGCGACGCCGGCATAAGCCCCGAAGGGTTTAAGGGTGATGATGACCATGAGAAAGATAATGGTCAGGGCCGCAAGGAGGATGGTCAGGGCGATTTCGTTTGGGGTCTTTTGGCGGCTGGCCCCTTCGATCAGGCCGATCATCCGGTCCATGAAACTTTCCCCCGGGTTGGCGGTGACTCGCACCACGATTTCATCGGAGAGCACCCGGGTGCCGCCGGTCACGGCGCTGCGGTCGCCACCGGCCTCGCGGATGACCGGGGCGGATTCGCCGGTGATAGCCGACTCATCCACGGTGGCAGCGCCCTGGATAACCTCGCCGTCCGCAGGGATCACCTCCCCGGCCTTGACAATGAAGACATCATCCTGGCGCAAGGACTCGGCCGGAACAGACTCGATGGTGCCGTTGGGGAGACGGCGGTTGGCCAGGGTCTGGGTGCGGGAGCGTGCGCAAAGTGGCAGCCTGGGCCTTGCCCCGGCCTTCGGCCATGGCCTCGGCAAAGTTGGCAAAGACCACCGTGAACCAGAGCCACAGGGCGATTTGCAGGAAGAAGCCCCAGGAGCCGCCGTGCACGGGAGTATAGAAGAGCTTGGCCGTGGTGACGAGCGCCCCCACCATGGCCACGAACATCACCGGGTTCCGGACCATGAGGCGCGGATTCAGTTTGCGGAAGGAATCCCCGATGGCCGGGATCAGGATAGTTTTATCGAACAAAGAGCGGGATTTTATCTTGGCAGCCATAGTACGAGTCCTTAGAACAGCTGGGTGGAATTAATCATCAAGAAGTGCTCGACAATGGGGCCGAGGCTGAGGGCCGGAAAGAAGGTCAAGGCCCCCACGATGATCACGGTGCCGATGAGCAGCAGCGTGAAAGTGACGCCGGAGACCGGAAAACTGCCGGCACTGAGGGGCACGGTTTTTTTGCGGGCCAGGCTGCCGGCCAGGGCCAGCACCGGCACAATGAGAAAGAAGCGGCCGATGAGGGTCGCCAGTCCCAGGGTCAGGTTATACCAGGGGGTATTGCCGGAAAGGCCGGCGAAGGCGCTGCCGTTGTTGCATGATAGTGGAGGAATAGGCATAGAGTATTTCGCTGAAACCGTGGGGCCCGGCATTGCCCAGAGCCTTGACCCCCCACTGGGTCGAGGCGGCCAGGGCGGTGCAGCCCAGCAGCAAGACGATGGGCACCAGTATCGCCAGGGCTGCGACCTGCACGTCAAAGGACTCGATCTTTTTTCCCAGGTATTCCGGGGTGCGGCCCACCATGAGGCCCGCCAGAAAAATGGCCAGCACGACAAAAATCAATATCCCGAAAAGGCCCGCCCCCACGCCGCCGAAGATGACCTCCCCCAGGTGGATGTTGAACAGGGGCACCAGGCCGCCCAGCGGCGTGAAGGAATCATGCATGGCATTGACCGCGCCGCAGGAGGCATCCGTGGTCACCGTGGCAAAGAGGGCGGAATTAAAGATGCCGAAACGCACTTCCTTGCCTTCCAGATTGCCGCAGGTCTGATCAAGGCCCAAGGCCGCCAGGCGCGGGTTGCCGTGGGCCTCGGCCTGCCAGCAGACCAGGACGCCCGCCAGGAACAGCAGGAACATGGCGGTCCACACCGACCAGCCGTGTTTCTGATGACCCACCATGCGGCCCAGGTAATAGGTGAGGCCGGCGGGAATCAGGAAGATGGACAGCATCTGGACAAAATTCGACAGCGGCGTGGGGTTTTCATAGGGATGGGCGGCATTGGCGTTGAAAAAGCCGCCGCCGTTGGTGCCCAGCATCTTGATGGCCACCTGGGAGGCCACGGGCCCCTGGGGGAGGCTCTGGGTTTCGACTTTGACGTCCTGCATCACCGGTTTCCCCTGGGGGTCCTTGATCTCCTGGCCGCCGGCGTCCTTTTTCGGCACCGTGGCGGTATAGGGATCGAGGACTTTCACGGTTTGATAGGGCTGTAAAGTTCTGGATCATGCCCTGGGAGACCAGAAACAGGGAATAAACCAGGCAGAGGGGCAGCAAGAGATAGAGGCAGATGCGGGTCAGATCGGTCCAGAAGTTGCCCAGGGTTGCGGCCTTATCCCGGGCGATGCCCCGGACCAGGGCGGCGGCGATGGCGATGCCGGCCGCCGCCGAGAAGAAGTTGTGGGAGGCCAGGGCCACCATCTGGGAGAAATAAGACAGGGTGCTTTCGCCGCCGTAGTTCTGCCAGTTGGTGTTGGTGGTGAAACTGGCGGCGGTATTGAAGGCCAGGTCCGGGGCGACTCCCGGCAGACCCTGGGGGTTGAGGGGCAACACGCCCTGCAACCGCAGCACCACGTAGGTGAAGAGCATACTGACCAGGCTGAAGATCAGGACGGAGACGGCGTACCTGAGCCAATCCTGTTCCCGGGTGGGGTCGAGGCCGGAGAGTCGATAAATCAGGCGCTCCACCGGCTTTAACGCCGGGTCCAGGCAGGTGCGGCCGTTGGCGTCAAGTACCCGGATCAGGTAAAGACCCATGGGTTTGGTCAGGGCCAATAATAAAATACTGAAAACAATCAACTGTATCCAGCCACTGGAAGGCATGGCAGTGTCTCCTTTAGAACTTTTCGGGGCGCAGCAGCACCACAAAAAGATAGATAATTAAGGCAAAGGCCACGCAGCCGACGATCAGGTTTTCCATGTCTTGCCCTCCCGGCCCAGGAAGCCGACGTAACCCAGACAAATGGCAAAGAAAATGAGGGGGATGATAATCCACACTAAGTCCATATGCTATCTCCTTGTAGTTCGGATCAGAGCATATCTGAGCCATACTCTTTGACAGCCTGCACGGTGAAGGTAAATTTGGTGCCCTTGCCGACCTGGCTGGCGGCGGTGATAGTCCCGCCGTGAGCCTCAACGATCTCCTTGGCGATAGTGAGTCCCAGGCCCGAGCCGATGTGGGTTTGCCCCGGCACCCGAAAGAATTTTTCGAAGATGCGCGGCAGGTATTCCGGAGCGATACCGCTGCCGGTATCCTCAACGGTGAATGACACCAGGCCGTCCTCAGGGCGGGCGGTAATGCTCACCTCGCCACCGGTGCAGGTATATTTGAGAGCGTTCCCCAGAAGATTATCGAACACCAATTGAAACCGGGTGGGGTCGATGAGCACCCGGGGCACATCTGGGGCCACCTCCAGGTGCAGCGTGATTTTTTGATCCAAGAAGGCGGAGCGCATCTTATCCGTTACCTGTAAGACCAGGTCCTGGACATTGACTGGCTCGAACTGCATCTCGGCGCCCCCGGACTCCATGCGGCTAATATCGAGGAGATCTTCGATAACCCGATGCAGGCGATCGCTATCCTGGCGCGCCGTGGCCAGAAGCTCCATCTGCTGGGGAGACAGCGGGCCGAGCTTTTCGTTCAAGAGCACATGCAAACGCCAGGCGGATGGAAGTCAAAGGGGTTTTCAATTCATGGGAGACCGTGGAAATCAGGCCGGTCTTGACCTCATCCAGATGGCGCAGGCGGGTCACATCGGCAAGCATCAGGGTCACCCCCACGAGTTGGCGGGGTTGATCAAAAATGGGGATGGCCTGGGGCAGGAAGAAATGCTCTTCTTCTTCCACAAAAATCTGGATGGCGGCATCATAACCCTTAGGTTGAAAGGGGTGCTCCTCCTGGCAGGCCCGCTCGAACATCTCGCTGATTTTCTCATTGCCCGCGTCGCTTACCGATGCCTCGGGCCGCAACCCGAACAGGCGTTGGGCGGCATCGTTGGCCAACTCGATCTTGCCCTCACAGTTGCAAATGGCCACCGCATCGCTCAGGCTATCCAGGGCCAGCTGGGTCGAATGCTGGGTGCGCAGGAGCTGGGCCCGGTCGCTACGCCGCAGTTCCCGCAGGCTGGTAGCCATCTGGTTAAAGGCCTCGGCCAGTTGGCCGATTTCATCCCCGGAATGAACGTTGACTACCAGATCCAGATTGCCTTTCTGGATTTCCCGGACTGAACGGGTGAGGCTGGCAATGGGCGACAAAATCGCCGGCCCCGCCAGGACGGTGAAGCCGGCGCCCATGGCTATGGCCATGAAGAGAAGAAAGAACATGGCCTTCCGGGTCTGCACCACCCGCAGTTGCGCCTGGCCGTCCGCAGCCACCATATTGTTCAGGTTGAGGTCGGTAATTTTTTGAGCAGTCTCTCGGATGGTTTGGGATCGAGGCAGGATTTGCTGGCGATAAAATTATGACGTGAGCCAAGATCAGTTAGTTTGTAGAAATTGTCCAGATCTTGCTTATAGCCTTGCCAGGCGTCCGTGAGCCGGTCGGTGAGTTCCTGTTCGCCAGGCAGGGTAACGTTGCCTTGCTGAATGCGGAGATTCCTCTCCAAATGACGCGATGACCGTCTCGCTCTGCAGGCACACTTCCGGCCGGTCTTCCAACAAGCAGAGCTCGGCCTGGCGATCGAGTTTTTCCATCGCCTCTTTCATACGGTCGCAAGCTGCCACTGAGTCATAATTTTCTCGCAAGATGCGGGCTATGGCCTGGCTCGATTCATTCAGGGTATGGATGCTCACCACGCCCACCGCCACGACAATCAGCAAAAGCCCGGCGAAGGCAATCACCAATTTGGTTCTGATACCCATAGAAGTGCTCCCTGGCTTAGAGAATGCAATCCCCATGCCGATGGCCGGCATTTTCTAATTGGCTAAAATACTTGCTTAATTAATAAGTCGGGGGCAGGTGGAGCGCAAGGTGAGGTTGCAAGATGCAGGAGGTGGCTGGTCCTGATCTTGCAAAATGCAAGGGCGAGGTCAGATGCCGTATTTTTTGCGCCGGCGCCAGAGGGTAGCCGAATCCAGACCCAGGACCCGGGCCGCTTCTTCCAGGGATTTGGTGGCCGCCAGCACCTGGCGAATATGCATTTCCTCGATGGTCTCCAGGGAAACCAGATCACCCACTTTAGGTGGAGGCGGCGCCGGGGTGAGATGCAGCGGCAAACACTCCAGGCCAATGGTTTCATCCGTACTGAGCAGGACCGCCCGCTCGATGACATTGCGCAATTCCCGGACATTGCCGGGCCAAGGGTAATGTTGCAGAGCCGCCTGAGCCGCGTCGGTGAACCCCAGGAAGCGGCGATGGTTCTGGCGGGCCAGAAAGACGAGCAGGCGCTCCGCCAGGGGCAGGATATCCTCCTGGCGCTCCCGCAGCGGCGGCACCACGATATCCACCACATTTAACCGATAAAACAGGTCCTCCCTGAAGCTCCCGGCTTTTACCGCCGCAGCCAGATCCACGCGCGGTGGCGGTAATGACGCGCACGTCCGCTTTGCGAGTCTCCACCTCGCCGACCCGCTCGTACTCTTTTTCCTGGAGGACCCGGAGTAACTTGGCCTGTAACGGCAGGGGTAAGTCACCGATCTCATCGAGGAAAAGGGTGCCCCCCTCGCAGGCGGCGATTTTTCCCCGCTGATCCCGCAGCGCCCCGGTGAAAGCACCCTTAACGTGGCCGAAAAGTTCGCTTTCCAAAAGCTCCGCCGACAGCGAGGGGCATGAAATCACACTAAAAACATTGCCGGCGCGGCGCCCCCAGGAATGGATCGCCCGGGCGAGGACAGTCTTGCCGGTGCCGCTCTCACCGCGAATCAAGAGGGTGGCGTCGCTGTCCGCCACCCGCTGCGCTAAGGCCAGCGTTCGTTGCATGGCGCCACTGCGGCTGGTGAGGTCGGCTTCAGGGTTGGCCTCGTTGAGGGCCTCTTGCAACGCCGACACCCGCTGTTCCAGCGTCCGAACTGCCGCGACCTTGCCCATTAAGAGAATCAACTGGTCGTGAGAAAATGGCTTGGGCAGGTAGTCAAAAGCACCCCGGCGCATGGCTTCCACAGCCGTATCGATGGAGGCGTAGGCCGTGATTACTACTATCTTCAACCAAGGACAGGCGGTTCGAAGTGCCGGGATCAAATCCAGCCCCGATTCCGTTCCCAAACGCAAGTCCACCAGAGCCATATCAAAAAACCGGCGTGAGGCTTCAGCCATTGCGTCTGTAAAATTGCTCACGGACACTACGCCATGGCCCTCGGCCTCCAAAGCGATCGCCAGGGTTTTGCGAATATTGGGTTCGTCATCGACGATGAGAATAGATAGACCAGGGGTCATAGGGAGATCCGACTATACTGATTTGCTGACATTATAACTTAATGGTTGGCTCACGGACCAGATATGAGCCTATTCATTTATTCAATCTATGGAAGTTACCTGGTTTTCTTATCATTTGCCACTATAGGAAATCCTTAAACAATGCCAAGTAGTTGAATCTATGATCTCCTTATATTGCCTAAGCATCTGTGGGGAGGAAGATTTCAGATGTCGGTGATAGGGGAACGCCTGGTTAACAGCCTGAAAGGCAGACATATGGCGTATTCTAACCGAGGTTTTTGGTTCGTCAGATAATGCCCCAAACCACACCCCACTTTCCTTGACCATCTCTCCCTCCTGTATGCTTGGTTTCAACATGAGTGCAAGACCCTTTACTTGGGTAAGCTCCAGACCGGTGGCTTTCCTCTGCTATGGACCAACGGGCAAAGCCCTGGGCCGGGTTAACACAACTGCGAGAGAAATGGGCGCAAGCGCTATAAATGGATAGCGGCTTCAGCTTGCCGGTTGACAATCTTCAAGCACTCCTAACCAAAGTTGACCTGATGGGTCATCGACTTTTGCGGTGTTCCCCTATACCCAAAATTCGCAATTAAATTTATATTCAGAGGAAAATTTCTGTTATCCTGGTTTCTACAAGACGATCTGGCCAAAAAGAAGAAACCTTTTCCGTCTTGAACTCGGGATGCAGGTCCCAAAACCATTTTTGGACTGCGGTGGCTAAGGCTGCTGCATAATCTCGGTGAATAAACTTTATGAAAAAAGAGGAGTCCTGTATGCGATTTTACTCGATTATCGGCATATGCATTTTTATCTGCCAACTGATGATTTCGCCAGGCTGGAGCGTTGAGGCACCGAAAAAAGCCAAAGCGCCGGACATCGAGCCCAAGGCCGTGGAAGTTCTCCAGCAGATGTGCGATTATCTCAAAAATCTCCAGCAGTTTTCCGTCCAGGCAGAGATCACGGAGGACGTGCTGTTGACCTCCGGCCAGAGAATCCAGTACGCCAGGAGTGTGGAGGCCTCGGTGCGCCGCCCCGACCGGATGCGGGCTGAATCCGTGGGAGATACGGATGACCGGCAACTGGTCTACGATGGTAAAACCATCACTCTCCTGGACCGCACCAAGCACTTTTACACCACCATCCCCGCCCCCCCGGAGCTCGATGCTGCTCTGGAGCACGCCACCCAGGCCTTTAATCTCAGGGCCCCTCTGGCTGATCTGATCTCTACCAAATCTTATGAATATCTCACCGAGGGCGCGCTTTCCGGCTTTTACGTGGGACTGAGCAAGGTTCAGGGAGTACCTTGCCATCACCTGGCTTTCAGACAGAAGGACATCGATTGGCAGATTTGGGTCGAAGACGGCCCAACCCCGTTGCCGCTCAAGTTTCTCATTACCGATAAAAAGGCCCAGGGGCTGCAGTTCACCGCGGTGTTTACCAAGTGGAACACCTCGCCTCAGATGGAAGACAGCCTGTTTACCTTTGTAGCTCCCGAAAAGGCCGAAAAAATCGACATTCTCCCGGCGGCGGTGCCGGCTCAGCCTAAGAAAGGGCAAAAGAAATAAGTAAGGAGGAAGTAACCATGCAGACTACTAAGCCTAAGGCGATTTTGCAGAAGGTATTGCCACTGTTCCTGTCCCTGGCGATGTTGACAGGACTGCTACCGGTAAGTCCCCTGGGAACCATGCTGATAAACGATGCAGAGGCCAGGGCGGCGGTAAGCGGTCCCCGAGGCGGAGCCGCGGTAGCCGGCCCCAGGGGAGCGGCCGCGGTTGGTCCCCGGGGCAATGCTGTGGCCGCCACCCCGCGGAGTTATGTGCACACCGGTAGTGCCTCGGTGACCGCGGGTCCTCGCCGGGGCTACGCAGAAGGCCCCCGGGGCGGACAGGCTTATGTGGGCCCACGGGGGGCAGCCGTTCAAGGCCCGCGCGGGGGCACCGCTGTGGTCCGGACCGTGCCGGTGGGCGCCAGGGCCGTGGCTATTGCCGGGGCCACCTACTATGTGGCCAGCGGAGTTTATTATAAGCCGGTGTATCAGGGCAGTCAGGTTGTCTACCAGGAGGTACCGAATCCCCAGTGACAATAGCAAATCGGCCCTGACGGAAGATTACCCGGGGGGGTGGCGTGGAGCCCCGGTATGAAGCGCCTTTTGGAAGGAGAACTCCCTGAAAAATCTCCAGAAAGTATTTTATGGGCTGGCCCTGCTCTTCATCCCCCTGGCCATCATCCTCGACAGGATCGGGGGTGTCCCCCAGCCCCTGCTGTTTTTTCTGGCCGCCGTGGCCATTTTCCCGCTGGCGGCGCTGCTGGTGCATGCCACCGAACAGCTGGCCACCTATACCGGGGACACCATCGGGGGGCTTCTGAACGCCACGTTCGGCAACGCCCCGGAGTTGATCATTGCATTGGTGGCCCTCAAGGCCGGGCTCTATGACATGGTCAAGGCTTCCATTATCGGCGCCATTCTGGCCAACATGCTCCTGGGCCTGGGGGCGGCTTTTTTTGCGGGAGGGTTGAAGCGCCACGTCCAGGAGTTCAACCCGACAGCCGCCCGCAATTACATGACCATGATGCTGCTGGCGGTCATCAGCCTGGCCATTCCCAGTACGTTCCATAACTTTGTCACCGTTGAAACCATTAAGCACGAGCAGTATGTCAATCTGGCAGTGGCGGTGGTGCTGTTATCCACCTATTTCCTGAGCCTGGTCTTCATGTTGAAAACCCACCCCGAGTTCTTTGAAAGCACGGGCCAGGTGGAAGAACTCAGCACTGAAGGGAGATGGAGCCTGTCCCGGGCCGTGACCACCCTCCTCTTGACTTCGATCTTCGTGGCCTTCATGAGTGAGATCCTGGTGGGAGCGGTGGAGGAGACCGCCAAGGCCCTGGACATGTCTCAGGCCTTTATCGGCATTGTCGTGCTGGCCGTGGTCGGCGGGGCCGCGGAGAGCAGTTCCGCGGTGGTCATGGGGGTGAAAAACCGCATGGACCTCAGCGTCTCCATAGCCATCGGCAGCTCCATCCAGATAGCCCTGTTCGTGGCCCCGGTCTTGGTGCTGGCCAGTTACTTCATCGCCCCCCAGCCCCTCAATCTGGTGTTTAGCCGGGTTCTGTTGGGGGTCGTCTTCTTGACCGTTTTGATCGGCGTCATGGTGGCCGGAGACGGCAAAGCCAACTGGTTTAAGGGAGTGCAATTAATTACCGTTTACCTTATTATGGCCACCATGTTTTACTTTCTGCCTGGCTCTCAGTAGGAGAGTTGCCTTGACAGATATTTTTCCCGTTAGCTATCAAGTGAGAAAACCCGGCGCATGACCCCGTCAAGACTCCATCCCCGGCATTTTTGGACCGATGAAACCGGCCTCACGAGCCTGCTGATTTTTTCCCTGGGTTATTTCATCGTCCTGAACGCCATGGGCGAGTTCTGGTTCGGCAGGTTGGTGGGGTATATCTTCTTTTCCCTCGTTATTGTGGCCGGGGTGCTGACCACGTTCAAACAGAGGTGGTTGAGATATTTGGTTATCGTCCTGGCGGTCGTTAGCCTGGCCCTCAATTGGGCGGAGGAAATTCGGCCGGGGGGAGGCCTGGCGGTCCTGACGAACGGGATCAGCTTGATTTATTTGGGGGTCCTGTTGGGCTTGGTAATCACCCAGGTTTTTCAAGACGGTCCGGTGACGGCCCACCGGATTCGCGGCGCCATCCTGATCTACCTCCTCTTGGCGGTGATGTGGGCTTTCACGTACCAGGTGGTGGCCTTGACCATCCCCCAGGCCTTCCGCCTGCCGGAAGGATTGATCGCCGGTGACCCGGACGCACTCCGGCGGGAGCTGACCTATTTTAGTGTCGTCACGCTCACTACTACCGGGTATGGTGATATCACCGCAGTTCACCCGGTGGCCCGCACCCTGGTGATGCTGGAGATCCTGGTGGGGCAGCTCTACCCCGCCATCGTCCTGGCCTGGCTGGTGTCTTTGGCAATTATGCACCAAAAAGAAAAACCCAGAAAGGCTCAAGATCAGAAAAGGCGCTGATAAATGGGGCCTTCTTTTAAGGCTAACCCCCGGAATCTTTAATAAAGGTATTTCTGAACGCGAGGTTTCCGCTGATGAATCCGCACCGTAAGGTTTGGCTTCCCCGCACTTTGGCTCTGGCTCCCCTGGTGGCGGCAGCCTGCTTTTCTTCTTTGCTCCTAACGGGCTGCGGCGAGCAGAAGACGGCCGCCCCCACCGCTCCCGCAGTGGAGGTGGCGAATGTGGTCGTCAAGGACGTGCCTATCGTCCGGGAGTGGGTGGGGACCACCGACGGCCTGGTGAACGCCAAGATCAACGCCCAGGTCCAGGGCTATCTCATCAAGCAAAACTATAAGGAAGGCTCCTTCGTCAAGAAGGGGCAGGTCCTGTTTGAGATCGACCCCCGGCCCTTCCAGGCGGCCCTGGAGCAGGCCAAAGGCGAGTTGGCCAAGGACGAAGGGATTCTCTACACGAACAAAGCGAATCTGGATAAGATTCGGCCCCTGGCCAAAGTCAACGCGGTGAGCCGCAAAGACCTGGATGACGCCATCGGCCGGGAGGCTTCGGGCCGGGCCGCGGTGCAGGCGGCCAAGGCGGCGGTGCGCAAGGCCGAAATCGATCTCAGCTTCACCAGGATCACCTCGCCCATCGACGGCATCGCCGGCATCTCCAAGGCCCAATTAGGCGACCTGGTGGGGAACCCGGGGGCTCCGGAGCTGACCACCGTATCCACGCTAGATCCCATCAAAGTGTTCGTTCCCCTCAGCGAGCAGGAATATATGCGCTTTATCCGGGAGATCGAGGCCAAAGGGAACTCCGAGTCCAAAGGGCCTAACCTGGAGCTCATCCTGGCCGACGGCAGGGTCTTTCCCCATAAAGGCAAATTTTACTTTGCGGACCGCCAGGTGGATGAGCGCACCGGGACTATCAAGATCGCCACCCTCTTTCCCAATCCCGGCAATGTCCTGCGCCCCGGGCAGTTTGCCAAAGTCCGGGCCTTGATTGAAACCCAGAAAGGGGCGTTGCTGATCCCCCAGCGGGCGGTTAACGAGTTGCAGGGCCGGTTCCAGGTGGCCGTGGTTGGTCCAGACAACAAGGTAGACCTCCGCTGGGTCACGGTGGGCGAACGCACCGGCTCCTTGTGGGTAATCGACGAGGGTCTTAAACCGGGGGAGCGCGTGATTGTGGAAGGCATCCAAAAGGTCAAAGCCGGAATAATCGTCACCCCCAAGCCTTTTCAGGAAGCGCCCCCAGCCGGCACCGGGTCAACTCCAGCCCCTGAGAAACAGCCGAGGTAATGGGCCATGGCGCGATTCTTCGTTAACCGCCCCATCGTGGCCATCGTCATCGCCATCCTCATGGTGATCGTGGGGGTGGTGGCGCTCCTGGGCCTGCCCATTTCCCAATACCCCAACATCGTCCCGCCGGAAATTTATATCAACACCACCTATGTGGGCGCCGACGCCCAGACGGTGGAGCAGTCCGTGGCCACGCCCATCGAACAGGAGATGAGCGGTGTGGACAACATGAACTACATGTACTCTTTGAACGCCAACAACGGCGAGTTGAAGATGTACGTGAACTTCGATGTCAAAACCGACCCCAACATCGACCAGGTACTGACCCAGATGCGGGAGAGCCAGGCCGAAGCCAAGTTGCCGGCCGACGTGCGCAATTACGGCGTCACCGTCAAGAAGTCCACGGCCGCGCCCCTGATGGTGGTGGACCTCATTTCCCCCAAAGGCACCTACGACGCCACTTTCCTGGCCAATTACGCCTATATCAACTTAAACGACCAGATGACCCGGGTGGCCGGCATCGCCAGTGTCAGCGTCTTTGGGGCCGGCCAATATGCCATGCGCTTCTGGGTCAAGCCCGACCAGCTGGCCAAGCTCAATATCACCATCCCGGAGATTGTCGACGCTATCCAGAAACAGAACACCGTGAACCCCTCGGGCCAGGTGGGGGCGGAGCCGGCCCCCAAAGGCCAGGAATACACCTACGCCATCCGCTCCCAGGGACGGCTGGAGAGTCCGGAGGAGTTTGAACGGATAGTGCTCCGGGCCAATCCCGACGGGTCGCTCGTCCGCCTCAAAGACGTGGCCCGCATCGAACTGGGGTCCCAGAATTATGCCCTCCAAGGGCGTTTAAATGGCAAGGCTGGCGCGGTCCTGGCCCTTTACCAGCTCCCGGGCACCAATGCCATCCAGGCGGTGGATGGGGTGAAAAAGCTCATGGAGCAGGCCAAGAAATCCTTTCCGCCGGACATGGACTATGTCATCGCCCTGGACACCACCCAGGCGGTGCGGGAGGGCCTGAAAGAGATCGTCAAGACCCTTTATGAAGCCCTTATTCTCGTCATCCTCGTGGTCTTCATCTTCCTCCAGGGCTGGCGGTCCACCCTCATCCCGGCCCTGGCGGTGCCCGTGTCCCTCATCGGCACCTTCGCATTTTTCCCCTTGATGGGTTTCTCCCTCAATACCATTGCCCTCATGGGGTTGGTCCTGGCCATCGGCATCGTGGTGGACGACGCCATCGTGGTGGTGGAGGCCGTGGAGCACCACATTGGCCAGGGCATGACGCCCAAAGAGGCCACCCTGAAGGCCATGGAGGAGGTCACCGGGCCGGTGGTGGCCACGACCCTCTCTTTGGCCGCGGTCTTCATTCCCACCATCTTCATTCCCGGTATCACCGGGCGGCTTTATCAGCAGTTTGCCATCACCATCGCCGTCTCCGTCATCATTTCCTCCTTCAACGCCCTGACTCTGACCCCAGCCCTGGCGGCCCTGCTCCTCAAGCCGAAAAAGGAATCCCGGGGCCCGCTGAGCCGCTTCTACCGCTGGTTCAATGACGTCTTCGGCCGCACCACCAACGGCTATGTCAGTTGGTGCGGGACTTTTATCCGGAAGGCGGGGATGAGCCTCATCTTTCTGGGTCTGGTGGCGGGACTCGCCGGCCTCTTGGGAGCGAAACTGCCCGGCGGTTTCCTCCCGGAAGAGGACCAGGGCTATATGTATGCCGGGGTGCAGTTGCCCGACGCTTCCTCCCTGCAGCGCACCAGCGAGGTCTGCCGCCAGATCGAGGAGATCATGGCGAAGACCCCGGGGATAGAGTACGTCACCACCGTGGTGGGCATGAACATGCTGAGCGGTGTCACCAACACCTATAGCGGCTTTTTCTTTGTGACCTTGAAGCCTTGGGAAGAGCGCAAAAAGCCGGAGGAAAAGTACGAAGCCATTATGGCCAGCCTCAACGGGAAGATGAGGAAACTGCCCGGCGGTATTGCCTTTGCCTTCTCGCCCCCGGCCATCCCGGGCATCGGCACGGCCGGCGGGGTCACCTTCATCCTGGAGGATCGGGCCGGCAAAGATATCAAGTTTCTCTGGGAGAACACCCAGAAGTTCCTGGCGGCGGCGCAGAAACGTCCGGAGCTCTCCCGGGTCACCACCACCTTCATTCCCACGGTGCCTCAGATCTTCGTCAAAGTGGACCGGGACAAGGTGCTCAAACAGGGCGTGGACATCGCCGAGGTCTACCGCGTCCTGCAGGCCTTCATGGGCGGCTACTTCGTGAACTACTTCAACCGCTTCGGCCGCCAGTGGCAGGTTTACGTCCAGGCCGAGGGGGAATACCGGGCCGCAGCCGAACAGCTTGGCCAGTTCTACGTGCGCAACAAGAACGGTGACTCCGTGCCCTTGAGCGCCCTCACCAGTCTCGAGCAGCGCTCCGGGCCGGAGTTCACCATGCGCTACAACCTCTACCGCTCCGTGCAGATCAATGCCGTCACTGCCCCCGGGTACAGTTCCACCCAGGGGATGAAGGCCCTGGAGGAAGTCTTCACCGAGACCATGCCGGCTGAAATGGGCTACGATTATCTGGGTATGTCTTATCAGGAGAAGAAAGCCCAGGAAGGCGTACCCGCCTGGGTCGTCTTTGCCCTGTCGATATTGTTCGTGTTCTTGATCCTGGCGGCCCAATACGAGAGCTGGTCGCTGCCCTTCAGCGTGCTTTTGGGCACTCCCGTGGCGATCTGTGGGGCCTTTTTGGCGATATCCCTGCGGGGTATGGAGCTTAACCTCTACGCCCAGATCGGGCTGATCCTGCTTATCGGCCTGGCGGCGAAAAACGCCATCCTGATCGTCGAGTTCGCCAAGGTGGAATACGAGAAAGGCAGGGATTTCGCCGATGCGGCCCTGGAGGGGGCGCGCCTCCGGCTCCGCCCCATTCTCATGACGAGCCTCGCCTTTATCCTGGGGTGTATACCTCTGGCCCTGGCCTCGGGCTCCGGCGCCATCGCCCGGAAGGTCATGGGCACCGCGGTGATCGGCGGCATGGCTGCGGCCACCATCATCGCTATCTTCCTGATCCCGGTCACCTTTTATGTGGTGGAGAAATTAGCTCACCGCAAGGGCAAGGCACACCCGGGGCCTGCCGCCGCCCCGGCCGAGCCCCCCGGCGATCAAGGAGAAAAGCCATGAGGACCTCCCTGACCATCCTTCTGGCTCTCTGGCTGATTTGCGGCTGCGCCGTCGGCCCGGACTACCAGCGGCCCGCCTATCCGGTGCCGGACAATTTCCGGGGCCAGGGGCCGGGTATCCCCACGCAACCGGCCGAAGCTTCCTTCGGGGATCTTAAGTGGTTTGAGGTCTTCAAGGACGAGAAGCTCCAGGAGCTGATCAAGATCGCCCTGAAGGAAAACTACGACGTGCAGATCGCGGCCCAGCGGGTGCTGGCGGCCCGGGAGCAGGTGACCATCCAGCGGTCTTTTCTCTTTCCCGCTCTCAATGCTCATGGCCAGTTGGAAACCACTCGCGCCTCAACCCGGGGCTTCACGCCGTTCACCGTCACCCTCAGGGAGCGTATGGCCGGTATCGTCTTCGGAGACCTTTCCTGGGAACTGGACTTTTTCGGCCGCATCCGCCGGGCTACGGAAGCCGCCCGGGCTGAATTTTTCGCCTCCGAAGAGAACCGCAACTTCGTCATCCAGACTCTGGTGACCGACCTGGCCCGGGCTTATATCGAGCTCAGGGCACTGGACCAGCAGCTCGAAATCAGCAAACGCACCGTAAAGGTTCGGGAAGACTCCCTCAAGCTGGTGAAGGCGCGCTTCGACTATGGTTGGGATTCCCTGACCCCGGTGCTCATGACGGAAAATCTGGTCTATGGGGCCCGGGCCGTGGTTCCCGACCTGAAGCGGGCCATCGAACAGAAAGAGAACCTGATCAGCATCTTGCTAGGACGGAACCCGGGGCCCATCACCCGGGGTAAATCTCTGCTTGATCAGGATTTAACCGTCACCATCCCTCCAGGCCTCACCTCTTCGCTTCTGGAGCGGCGCCCCGACATCCGCTTTGCCGAGCAGACCCTGGTGGCGGCCAACGCCCGCATCGGCGAGGCCAAGGCGCTCCTTTTCCCGAACATCAGGATTACCGGCGCCTCCGGGTGGGAGTCCGCCGCCTTGAAGAGCCTGTTCACCGGACCGGCCAATTTCTGGGACATTGTGATGCCGGGAATAACCCAGCCCATCTTCCAGGCCGGGCGGCTCCGGGCCGGGGTTCGGGTAGCCGAGGCCGTGAAACAGGAAGCCCTGCTCACCTACAAAAAGTCCATTCAGCAGGCCTTCCAGGAAGTGTCCGACTCCCTGGTGGGGGTGCGCATGCTCAAGGAAGTGCGCCTCGAATCAGGGAAACAGGTGAAAGCCTTGAGCCAGCAAACCGATCTGGCCTATCAGCGCTATTACGGAGGAGTGACTCCTTACCTGGAAGTTCTGGATTCGGACCGGCAGTTATTTGAGTCCGAGCTGCGATTAACCCAGGACCGGGCCAACGAGTTTTTGGCCGTCATCGCCCTCTACCGGGCCCTGGGCGGCGGCTGGCAAATTCAGAATGACCCTGGCACATTGCAGCACCAAAATTTATCCAAATCAAAGATGTAAATTGAACGTTAGGAAAATTTTGGTATTTTTCCAAAGTGTCATTTAGCTGCTATAAAACAACTACTTCCAAATCCATTAATGTGCTTTGATATTCATACGATATCTTCACGTCGCACCAACCCAAATGGGAAAGTGCCACGTAAAAGGCTGTGAAATGACCCTAAAAGGCGTTAAAACCCCCTACCCTTACTCCAACCATTAGTCGGCTGCCTTTCGTTGGAATTTGGACCGATAAAAGGGCCGTACGTGTGTGTTTTTGGCCATCGCCGTCATTGGTCAGAACCCCTACTGCCCTTATCCCGTCAGAAACCAGAGAAAGTATTGAAGCCAACCAGCCGTTCCAGCTTTCCGATGATCCGAGCTTTCTACAAACTCAACCTATTCCACAGATACGTATAGCGCTTTCTCGTCTGGTCATTCCCGATCCCCATGGCCAAGGCTCTTTTGGAACGCACCACAACTACCAATTTCTTTCCCCCGGTAACCGCCGTGTACATCAGGTTGCGCTGCAGGAGCACATAATGTTGGATCAGGATAGGAATAACCACCGGCCGGGTATTCGGGGCCCTGGGATTTGTGGATGGAGATGGTTTAGGCCAGGACAACCTCATCCAAGTCGGGGTACAGAATGCATATACCCAAAAAACCCTGAGGCAGTGCCGAGATATGCCCAATTCAGGATAGGTGAGTAGGCTCAGAGGAGTTATCTTTTCCTGCTAAATCTGTTATATTGCCAGGGGGTTACCATTGAGTTCCAGCCAACCTATCCATGCCGGCAGAGAGGTAAATCATGGCCCTCACCAAAGATAAATTAGGTATCCGCCTGCAGACTCAAATGGGCTTAACCAAGCCGGAGTCTCGTCAGATGGTGGAACGGCTTTTCGGTTTAATGAAAGACACTTTCACCAATGGAGAAGATTTGCTCGTCAGCGGTTTCGGGAAAATCTCAGTCAGACAGAAAAATGAGCGTCGGGGGCGAAATCCTCAAATGAAGGAGAGTCTGATCCTGCCAGCGAGGAAGGTTTTGGTGTTTAAGGCATCTGGGGTATTGCGAAACCGCATCAACGAGGGTTCTTAGACTGCAACAAATCTTCCGAAGTATGGGTAGTAGCGAGCGTTGTCCTTGCCAGAAGGAAGCCAACGGTCAATCAGGTGGAATGGTCAAGACCCGACCGGCCACCTTCTCCATTCGGACATAAGAGGATTCCGGAAATCCCCCACATAAAGTCAATTTCGCTATTCAGATTATAGCTGGAGTGAAAACCAATGTCTCCCCATAAGCCCTTATCCCTTGAACCAATCAGGAAGATGCGGGAACCGGTTTTCTTGGCTTCCCCATGATGTCATGGATGTCATAGAGATAAGGATTAAAACCGCCCTGGTCCGGTCGAAGATTCCCGGCGTGGACTATGTGATCAACCCCTATTTGGGCTGTGGGCATGGGTGCCGATACTGCTATGCCGTATTCATGAGGAAATACTCTCATCATCATCAGTCGCCCTGGGGGAGTTTCGTAGAGGCAAAAACAAACATTGCAGAGGTGCTGAACTCCGAACTGCCCCGGAAAAAACGGCTGGGGAGAGTACTGCTCTCTAGCGTTTGTGACCCATACCAATCCCTGGAACACCGGTACCAGTTAACCAGGGCATGTCTTGAAGCCTTGAAGAATTGGGGCTGGGAAATCAACATCCTCACCAGGTCGCCACTGGTGACCCGGGACCTGGACATTCTTTCTGAAACCCCTGGGGTGAGTGTGGGTTTTTCCATCCCCACCGACAACGACGAGGTCCGGAAGGTGCTGGAGCCTAATGCCCCTCCTATCGGCGCCCGGCTTAGTGCCTTGAAAAGGCTACACGAGGCCGGCATCTCCACCTGGGTATTCATCGCCCCTATCCTGCCAATGAATCCCACCAAGCTCTATGAAGCCATTGCGCCCTATATCACTTACCTCATGGTTGATCCACTGAACTATCGGAATCAGGTAAAAGACATCTTTCTCAAACAGAATTGGGAGTACGAGCTATCTGATAAGTATGCCGCTGAGACCCGGGCCATCCTGATGGGCCGGTGGAAAAAGAGGGGGAGACAGGCAGAAGGAGGGAACACCGACAGGGAGAAGTGAGAAGGGCCCCGAAAATTTGTTCAAAGTGGGTTACTATCTGCTCAGATCCTGACTTATCACAGAACCAAAAACCTTCCATATCCAGAGCATCTCCAGCCTTCTTCGCCTGAAGGATTCCTGCCATTCCCACCGGTAACCTGGCGTTCCCCTGTCACCGACATCTGAAGGCTTCCTCCCCACGGCTGCCCCTCCCGTCAATCATCTTTTTATTACGTACAGTGGCAAGTTAGTGCGTATCGCCCCCGGAATACTTGCTTCTAATCAAAATTGCGCTATCATGATCTCTAAGACGATTTGGTTAAAAAAACCTTTCGGGGATTGAAACCTGTTAAAATCATAAAGACTTTTTTTGCCCATGCGCGCCCCTTAATACCGCCCAGCCTCTGCCGCCTCGATCTTGCGAAGTGAGGCGGCGGCCGATTCAATGCGTAGTAAGTCAAGGCAAACCTTGGTCTGCATGCCACCGGAGACGGGTTCCCTAACCCATAACCCGTGACGGTATCTCAATGCTTGCCGCCGGGCAGATCTTGAAGATTTCTGGGGAGACGGATCGGTTTCCAGCTCACCCGGAAAACAATTATCATGTTTATAGGGAACGTTTTAGGCATTTCCCCCTCCCGGGGCGATGTCGGCAGGGCTTCCTGGAGGCAGTCGATGAGGGTTCTTCTGATCAACCCTGAATTTCCCAGTTCATTCTGGTCCTTGCATGAGTCATGCAAACTGTTGGGGCGGAAGACTCTCATGGCGCCTCTAGGTCTCATTACCATAGCGGCGCTCTTGCCGGGAGACTGGGAGTTCCGTCTGGCGGACCTGAATACCCGGCCACTGCGCCCCGACGACTGGGACTGGGCCGAGATCGTCATGCTCTCCGGTATGATCGTCCAGCGAGAGGGTCTGGTAACCCTAATTCGAGAGGCCAAAGCCCGACACAAAACCGTGGTGGTGGGCGGCCCCTTTGCGACCTCGGTGCCCCAGGTAATCCTGGAGGCGGGAGCCGATTTTCTGGTGCGGGGCGAGGGTGAAACGACCATACCGCCCTGGCTGGCGGCATTGCGGGCCGGTGAGACCCACGGCGTAATCGAGCCGACCGGCCGCCCGGAGATGACCATCTCGCCAGTGCCCCGTTATGACCTGCTGAATCTGGACGACTATATCCTCGCGGGCGTCCAGACTTCCCGGGGGTGTCCTTTTAATTGTGAGTTCTGCGATATCGTTAACCTGTATGGCCGCAAACCCCGGTACAAAAGCCCCGATCAGGTGCTGGCGGAGTTGGAAACCCTCTATAACCTGGGGTGGCGGCGACAGGTCTTTATCTGCGACGACAATTTCATCGGCAGCCAGACCCATGCCCGGGCCATCCTCAAGAAACTCATTCCCTGGCAGGCGAGCCATGGCGAGCCGTTCGGCTTCTGGATCCAGGCGTCCGCCAACCTTGGGCAAAATCTGCCGCTGGTGGACCTAATGACCGCGGCAAATTTCAGTTATGTTTTCATAGGCGTAGAATCCCCGGACGATGAGGTTTTGGCCGGCAACCGCAAGTATCAAAACCTGAAGAATCCCCTGGGGGATTCATTGACCAACATCCGGGCGAACGGTCTGGGGGTGCTCGCCAGTTTTATCATGGGCTTTGATCAGGAGACCAAGGGGGCCGGCGACCGGATTTGCGCCTTCGTGGCCCAGCATAACCTGCCCGTGGTCATGGTGAACCTATTGCAGGCGCTCCCCAATACTGCCTTATGGGACCGGCTTAAGGAGGAAGACCGGCTACTTGGCGCCGAGGTGACCGCAGACATGGTGGATACAACCTTTAACTTTCTGCCGGCCCGCCCGGTCGCGGAGATCACGGCAGAGTACGTCCGGGCGGTGGACTACCTGTATGAGCCGTCCAATTACCTGGCCCGGGCCTACCAAGACATCCTGGCCATGCGGCCCACCCGGTCCGCAACCGCCGCCGCGAAGCATAAAGGCCCGAAATCCGGCAATCAGAAACGCCAGGCACTGCTCCACGGAAAGTTTAGGGATCTGATGGGGGTGCTTAAACTGATCTGGCGGCAGGGGGTGGTGGCCAGCTACCGGTTGCAATTCTGGCGACAGTTGCTGGGGGTTTACCGGCAAAATCCCAGCCGCTTGCAAAAATATCTGGAAAAGTGCGGCATGGGAGAAAATCTCTTTCCGATCCGGGAAAGCCTGTTGGCCCAAGCGGGCCGGTCCGGGTCAGACAAAATGACGCCGGTTTAAATGGCCGACTCGGATGGCGTTGCCGGGGGGCGGTGGCGCCCGGCCGAATCTGCAGAAAGTCAGATCTGCTTCCTGGTCAGGGAGGGAGGATAGACGGCCCAAAACATGAACCAACTCTTGGGAGGGACGAGCCAATTCGGGCCGGGGAGCGATCTCCGCCATGGTTTGCCGTCGTCATCCAGCAACAATAATAGCTTCTGGTCTTTGGGCAGGGCTTTGGTCGCGGCGATTAATGACTCAATTTCCCGGTCCATTTTGTTATAAACCAAATCCTTCCGAATAAAGACCATTGGATCGAGTCTCGATTCAACCCTGGGGGATTTCCCCCGTACTCACAAGCTTAAAACCAGCCAACGGAGTTTACCCCTACCACTTTCCCAGGTTTTGATAGCTTGATGCTAATCAGGCCCGTGAGTCCGGTGTAGAAACGAAGAAACACCATCTCTCGAAGACCACCCAGTATCAGAAAGTTTTGCCTGAAGCCAGGGACGCAAATCTCTTCCATATAGGGTTTGAAGGTCACGTCGTTCAGATTCCCTTTAGCGCTCAAGGTGAAGAGATTGTATGCAAAGCTCTGCCGGTTTGGCCGGGTGGCAAAGGAAGATACAAAATCCCCCATTAACGCATCCGTGGAAGACTATCTGCTCACCAGGCCCAGCAACCACAATTTCAACAAGGAGCGCACCGAGCTCTTGGTCCTATTCTCCCGGGCCCTTAAGCGGCGCTTAGTAAACTACAACCCGGTGGCTGCGGTGGACAAACTCAAAGAGGAAAAAACCAGGAAGGTGATCCCAACTCCTAAGGAAATTGCGAAAATACTGCTGGCGGCGGGGAAGGATCGCCCCTTCCTGCTGGTGCTCTTTCACACCATGGCCCGGGTAGACGAAGTTCAGCGCCTGAAATGGGAGGACGTGAATTTCAGCGAGCAGAAGGTGCGGCTCTGGACCCGCAAGCGCCGGGGTGGAACCTGGGAATACGATTGGCTGTCGATGAACGAGGACCTGGAGCAAGTCTTGTGGGCACTCTGGCAGAAACGGACCCAGGATGGGTGGTCTTTGTAAGCCCTTTAACCGGGACCCGCTACAAGCACCGTTTCACATTGATCAGGAACATCTGCAAGCGGGCCGGGGTGCCCCACTACACCTATCACTGCATCCGTCACTTCGTGGCGAGCTGTCTGTACGATAAGAAGAAGGTGTCCCCGCCGGTGATCTCCAAGCTCCTTCGCCATAAGAGCATGCAGACCATGGAAATCTACCTTCAGGCCATTGACCCGAGCTTCCGGGAGACGATGCGGCTCCTGGAGGGGAATGTCATGGGGTTTTTGCAGGAGATGGAGGTTGCGAATCAAGAAAACCTACTCACCGAACCTACTCACCTACTCACCCAAAAAGAAAGGGTTCAAGGTTTTGAACCTTAAACCCTCGTAATTACTGGTGCCGAAGCGGGGATTTGTCTGGCACCATTGATTTTACTGGGTTTCTGGCCTTTCTGACGATCAACCTGATGTCATTATAGGCCATTAAGCATCAAACCGGGGCCTTTCGGGGCCCCAATTCTTTGGGGTCTAATGATTGACGAGTTACCTCATTTCCACGGGGAAGAAGCGTTGGTGCCCTGAGATCCGCTTCCCCTTCTTCGTTTCAATTCCCACCCCGAAAGGGGATAACCTTGTCAGGCGCAGTCTATTGGCCAGATCTTCACAAGCTTATTTCCAGGTCGCCTATTTCGGTGAGGGGTTTCCCGATATGCTGGCTAATGGTGCGATAGAGAGATTTGAGGTGCCGAGGGTTGCCAATCGTTGTTATGCCGCGCATTTTATAGCCTGCGTCGTCGGCTTCGATATAAATATATTCCTGGAGCCCGTCCTTTCGGAGCTTGACCTTCATCAAGACCCCTGCCTCACCGGCCCCCTCGTCTGTAACACCCCATTGAGGTGGCCAGATGGGAAGTTGCATCCATTTCAATTCTCGTAGGCGTGTTGGCATACCCCCTCATTGCATAGAGTTGATTGAGTAATGGCAGAGCAAGGCCCTAATCCTGGCAACTCACTCTCCATTGGCAGAATCACCTGACTAAGCCCGCTCTTCGAGCCTCAGCTTTAGTGCTGCCATATGTTCCGGCCCAGGATTTTCAATTGGGCAGATGGGATGGAATGTGCACCAATGGCGGTGACAGTACCCATAACACCTGAGGTAGCAGTCAGGGTTCCCCTCCCTGATTTGCTGTTTACGAAAAGCGGCCGCAAGAGCCAGCCTCGCATGAGGAAAACATAACCCATGACTGTAACCGCTCACCCCAGGCTCTGGCTCACCCCAAACTTTATTGCACCCATGCCAAATGCACTTGTATAGCATGGCTCCCCCCCTTAGTAGCAATCCCCCGAATGCTCCAAGGAAACTTCTTAATTGTTTCCTACATCTATTTATAATAACAGTCAACTATTTATTTACCCGAAGGTTTTTATTAACATTTCAACTAAGGGTGTATTAGGGGGTGGTGCTTTCCGGTGGATTAGGAGTTTGTCACCTAAGCAATGGTCATTCCTTCCCTGGTCACAGAGTTCCCCAACTCTTCGATGCCTCTGTCGTTTTGGAGATCATTTCGCAACCTTTTGGATTGGGATGATAATGGCAGACCTTCGCTATCCCTGGCAGGCCTTTTTCAAAGAAAAAATAATGCGCCGGAGGAGCCAGAGTCTCTCACCACGACCGGAGGTGGTATGCCCATGTAGCCTCAGCTTTCCCCCCGGCTCACCATTGTCGGGCGGAGATGGCCTGGGGTTCATAGGCTTACCACCCACTTAGCATCTGGTTGCCGAGGGATTGGTATGCTCGAAATCTAAAGAAATTGATTTTTCGGTCCAATATGTGCTATTTTTGTAGGGGGAAACCCAGCAGGTCCTGGAGTGCAATCAGGTCCTGGAAGACTCCGAGCTGCAGTTTGAAGAAAAGCCCGCGACCGACCCGGAGCCAGAAGTCCCGACGCCGGCCGCCGAATGCGAGGCGGGCCAGGAAGCGCTCGCCGACAATGGCAAAGCCAAGTCATCTGTGGAAGAGTGGGACTGGGAAAGTTTTTTTAATGACCGGCTCATGCCTCCGCCCATGGGCGAATATGAAGAACGAGAGGCTTTTCCCTTCGAAAGCCTCAATGCCGAGAAGACCACCCTGAAGTCCCACCTCACCTGGCAGTTGCGGATGGCCGAATTGGACGAGGAAAGCGAAGCCATCGGCACTCTGATCATCGGCAACCTGGATATGGACGGTTACCTGCGGGCCACTATGGAGAAGATCGCTGCCGAGATGGGCGTCGAACCGGCTCGGGTGGAGGAAGTCCTGGTGGTGGTGCAGGGCTTCGACCCGCCATGGGTGGCAGCCCGCACCCTGCAAGAGTGCCTCCAGATCCAGGTCAAACTTTTGGGGACGCCGGACCCCCTGGTGCTGGCCATCATCGAAAATCACCTGACCAATCTGGCCAACAAGAATTATCAGACCATCGTCCGGGACCAGAAGGTCACCATGGACAAGGTGATCCGGGCCAGTGAAATCATCATGCAGTTGGAGCCCAAACCTGCCGGGGCTTCGACAGCGAGGATACGGACTACATCAACCCCGACGTCCACGTGGAGAAGGTGGGCAACTACTACGTCATCCGGTTGAATGAAGACGGCCTCCCCAAACTGCGGATCAACTCCTTCTACCTGGAGGCCATGCGGGATTCCGACAAGCTGCCGGAGGGTCTCAAGAGTTACATCCAGAAACACTTGGACAATGCCCTGTGGTTCATTCGCAGCATTCACCAGCGCCAGCAGACCCTGTACAAGGTGACCGAGAGCATCGTCCGCTTCCAACTGGAATTTCAGGACCACGGCCTTCCACTTGCGGCCCCTGACCCTACGCCAGGTGGCTGAAGACGTGCAGATGCACGAATCCACCATCAGCCGGGTTACCACGCAGAAGTACGTTTACACCGCTCAGGGGGTCTTCGACCTGAAGTTCTTTTTCAATAGCGGCATTAACATGCAGCTTGGAGACCAGATCGCCTCCGAAAGCGTCAAGGGGAAGATCCGGCAGATAGTGCGGTCTGAAAATCCCGAGAACCCTTTGAGCGACCAGGAGATTGCCGACCTCCTGCACCGGCAGGACGTGCTCATTGCCCGGCGCACTGTCGCCAAATACCGCGACATGCTGGGAGTGCTCTCCTCCAGTAAACGCAAGAAGCCCGGATTCCGGCGCAAGAGCCTGCCCGACAGCCATGCCAATTAATCTCACCACCTCACGAGTCATCTATGGGAGGAACCTATGCGGATGTCCTTCACCTTCCGGCAGATAGAGCCGTCTGACGCCTTGAAGAATTATAGCGGCGCCAGGATGGAAGCTTCGTCTTGGTGGAGCCTGAACTGCGCTAAGAGAAGCGGCAAGCCTATGAAGATACTAGACCTCTTGGCCCCGGAAAGGATTATGCCAGATCTGCACGCCAGCAACAAACACGGGGTCTTGAAGGAACTTGCCAAGACCCTGGCGGATGGCCCCGACGGCCTGAGCGTGACAGGCGTAATGGAAGTGCTGCTGGATCGGGAGCGTCTGGGAAGCACCAGCATTGGCGACAATATCGCCATCCCTCACGGCAAGATGGCCCAACTTACCGAACTTCGGCTCTCCTTCGGCCGCAGTTTTAAAGGGGTTAACTTCGATTCTATGGACGGCAAACTATCCAACCTCTTTTTCCTGTTGCTGGCCCCGGTCAACTCCGCCGGTTTGCACCTCAAGGCCCTGGCCAAGATCCGGATGCTTATGAGCCAGACCTTCCGGGATAACCTTATGAAAGCCCCGGGGGCCGAAGAAATTTACCGCCTTATTGCCGAAAGAGATGCGGGATTTTACGGCAATTGTGAGAAATGGCCACTAAACCAGCGACACCCCAGCAACCGATCCGCCACCCGGAGGACAGTCTTCCGGTCTTGATTATTGCCGGTTAAGAAAAAGGGCAGCGAACTCGCCACTGAAGATCGGGGGAGATCAGATTCGCCTTGGAATCCAGGCACCGGATGACATCCAGGTTTTGCGGGGAAAAGACTCGTGAGAGGGGAAGCATAAATAGGATCCTCCCAAGGCCAGAGGGTAGAGCCATCAGACTACTCTTAAATGGTCATGGCGGGGGGTCGAGTTGGAGTCGTCCAGCTTGGCCGATCACGAACATGGCAAGGGGGTCACAAACCTCCCTGATGACCTGCATAGGAAGCCAAGATTGTCTCCCAAGCCCGGACTCACAGGCCTGAAATCGATCAAATGCTTCGGGTGGATGGATAAGATAAGGGAGAATAGGGCCGGATGGGGCTTGTGAGCGAGGTGTACGCCGGGGCGCGGGCCTTCGTCCCGACCTTCAAGGTTCTTTCCACCCCCAATCCCCAGGTTTAGAAAAGTTGATGGCGTAGAGGTGAGTGGCAATCACCCAGGATGGATGACCTCACCCGGGGGTCGACTTTGGGTTAAGCAATACCCCCTACGTGACAAATTGAAGCGACTGCCGCTATCGATGGGCCTATGGGCCCTTTTATCCCTAATCTTTAATAACCATTATTTGAGCTTACAAATCTTCAAACCGAGGTCAGATTAGACCTGACACTTGAGACTAAAACTTTAAATGTCGGCAGGATCTTTAGATAAAGCTAATATATCCATATCAAAACACTTTAATGGAATTTTTAATGGTTGATCGAGGGCAGTATCGACAGGTGGAAAGTTATTCAGAGAGGGGTCCTGGGCCCATGAGGGAATCCGTGGTTTATAGCGGCCCGGTGTTTCGGTATAATCGCAGCATATGGTGTCATTGGTGGATAGTAGGAGTGGGGCTATGAAAAGGATTGTCTCTCTGCTGCTGGCCGTGTTCCTGGGTGTACTCCTCGGGGGCTGCACCCAGGCCCCGAAGGAACCAGGCCGCCTCTTTTTGATCAAAGAAAAAGGCAAGTATGGTTACATGGACGGCGCTGGCAGGGTGGTCATCCCGCCGCAGTTTGTCGAAGCCGACAACTTTTCCGAGGGCTTGGCCTCCGTGCAGCCGAGCGAGACAGAACGTAAGTACGGTTACATCGACACCAGCGGCAAGGTGGTTATCCAACCCCAGTTCGAGATTGCTGGGGATTTTTCCGAGGGTCTGGCCTGGGTGGGCAGCTGGGGCGGCGGACCTAATTGTGGTTTTATCGACCGTAGCGGCAAGATGGTCATTCCGGCAAAGTATTTTGGTTATTCCGGGGACTTTTCCGAAGGTTTGGCATCGGTATGTGTTGGACAAAAGATTGCCTTTATTGATAATACAGGGAATATGGTAATCCCACCCCAATTTGATTGTTCTTATTTGGGAGGAAAATTCACCGAAGGACAGGCACTCGTGAAACTGGGGGAGAAATGGGGTTTCATCGATAAGACCGGGAAGCTGGTCATCCCGCCCCAGTTTGAAGAAGCCTGGGTTTTTTCTGAAGGCCTGGCTCCGGTTAAACAGGGTAAAAAATGGGGGTTTATCGACCGTACGGGGAAGATGGCCATTGAGCCGCAATTTGTCTGGAAGCCAGAACCGTTTACCGAAGGACTGGCTGCCGTAAGTGTGGACAAAAAATTATTTGGATATATCGATAAAACGGGGAAGATGGTTATTTCCCCAAAATACTACCGAGCGGTGAAGTTCTCAGAAGGGTTAGCCGCGGTACAAGTGGGAGAAGAAGAAGGTTCCAGCACCGTGGGCTTCATTGACAAGACGGGAAGAATGGTCATCCCGCCGCAGTTTTATCTTTACCTGGATCTCTCTGAGGGATATTTTACAAACCAGTTGGGGGTCTTCTCCGGCGGGCTAGCCGAAGTTTGGCTGGTTTCTCCGGACTCCCAGACCGCCACCGCCGGCTACATTGATCACACCGGGAAATTCGTCTGGATGGAGAAAAAGGAAAAGAATAACACCGGGGAATCGGTCCCACAAAAATAGGCGCTATCAGTCAGGCACCCATTTGCTGGCCCTCCCGGCTATTCTCGGGCCTGCCTGCCTACTCGCGTTTTTCCTCCTCGGCTTTGTCGCTTTTCCCTGGCTCCGGCACCTGATATTTCAGGAACCGCGGCGGGGAGCAAAATTCCGGATCGAAGAAGGCCAGGGAGTTGGTCTCTCCAGATGAGCTGGGACGGCGGGGCATCGGAACGCGTCGCGTGCGAAGGGGAGCTTTGCCAGAGAAGCTGCCGATGCGGCCAGGAACGCAGCCGAGCCCCTCCTAGAAGTCCACTCCATAACACTTCCCTCACCTTGGCCACTCCTTGATGAAAGTCTTCGGCCTCATCATCTCGGTGAAATGACCTATTTTCCCCATCTGGATCTCGAACCCGATTTTCCCGTTCACCGCCGCCCATGCCAAGTCCTTCGGAGAAGCTGTCAGCAAGGGCGTGTTGAGAGGATAACAGTTTCTCCATCCTGTTAATGAAGCCCATTTTTCGCCGTCTCCACCGTGCCAGACCTTCGAAATAGCCGGCGGATCACACTGAAGCTGATGACAACCTTTCCCGTTTCGTCCTCGTAGCCCATTCTTCCCCATTGCCGAACGCCCACGCTTCTCGGTTCGAACACTCGGGCCAAGCCCTCAAGAACTCCCCCCATGAAGATCGGCCCTTAGATTCCTCGGACGGTGGCTCTGGGACTGTCTTACCCGTGCGATTCAATGAACTCCAGTGCGGTACATGTTCCGCTTCTTGATGGAGTCGTCGGCCACCTTGGTGCCGTCTGGAGAGAAACTCGGGGGAGCCCCCGAGATCTTCAGCAGAGGGAAAGATTCCCTCGGCCTCTGACGGTGTCATCGACGACAATCCTGGTAATACTCGCGTTCTTCGTCGTAAAGATATAGACTTTTCCGTCGCTACCACCGGCTCCGATCGAAGCAGTTGGGCAAGAGTTCAGTGCAGCCGTTGGGAAAGATAATCTGCGCCGGGCCGGTCAGGTACGCCCCTGACCACCTTCCCAAACTTTCTTGACCAGTTCGGCTTTTCAATTCGGGGCGCCCACCGCCGCGGGCCGGGACCGAGGAGAATCAGGCTGGTCAGACAGAGAAGCACGAGCAAATCCCGGGCTCGCCTTTTCACATGTGCATCGGCTCTTAAGCATGTCTCCCTCCTCGTTCCAGCGCCTGCGCCGGATTGCCGCTCAGGAGGCTGAGCCAGTTTATCTTCCGGCTGAAGAGGTTTGACAGTAAAGACCTCCCGGTTTGATTGCCGTGGCCTCCAGGAGGATATGACATCCTCCCAGCAGTTGCATAACGAGATCCGATCAAATCGAGCCCGAGTCTTTCAATACGACTTTCATAACAGTTCCCATTGCCTCTGGCTTGCCTTCCATGTGGCATGAGTTCTCGCCTTATTCCTTCGAGGCTGTCATTGTCATCCGGAGGTCAATTTTTAGGCATTTCTCCCCTCAAACTAGAACCCCACTTCAATTAAAAGTCGTTCCACCAGGTTAGGAATGGCCACAGCGATTTCTTCCCGGAATATTTCTTGCCCTGCGGGCCGCGATAAGCCTCCATCTTCCGGCAGTTCGAATCTCCCGTTACCTGAATCTCAAAGGGTCCGCGCTTCATACAAACTGGTCCCAGTATAAACAGAACCTTATCCATGTGTGAGCTGTTCTCTCGAATTTTCACCAGGCGTGCCCTGATGGCCACTTCTACGCAAAATGATCCCCGCTCCAAGCACTTCTCTTCTTTGGATACATCAACTTCGACCTGGAAAGACTTTTTAATTCTCGTCGCCCTTACCCCTTAATGCCTCGCCCTGCGGCAGCAGTGCAACAGTCTTGGAATTAGGAGTATTTCTTCAGTTCCTCCCCAATTTTCTTTGCGGCACGGTCCTAAGTTAATCGCCTTGATTTCCTCGGCAAGATCCTGGAGACAGGGCTCCACTTCTTCTCACTTTGACCTACCGGCGATCGCCCACTAAAAGGCCCACAGGCAAGTAGGCCACGTAGGGCCATTCCGATGGCCGCGCCCGGCGTGATTAAGCGCCGGCACCGCTAAAAGGCCCGCCGCAACTCTGCAGTTTCCTGGTGTCTGCGGCTCGGCCCCCAGGCTCCTTTTGACCCATCCCAGAGACACCCAGTTGTTCTTCATGCCCTCACCTCACACATTCCATAGGAAGGATGGTACGCCTTTCCCGGAAGACTGCAACAGTCTTCTCATATTTCTCGTTGAGCGAGATCAGCCATGTCTGTGGAAGCTGCGCCCTGGGCCCAATACTTTGCCAGTTCCTCGTGGGTCAGGCCAACCCCAGCGTGTCTGAGGAAGCGAGAGACCGCCCGGTTTCCAGAGCAATCTGCCAGGGTGCCAGCATAAACCAGCGTTTCTCTCCCCAGACCGACACAGGAGCCCCAGGAGGCCCGGGTCGGCTTTTTTCTGCATATCGTAAAACTCGTAGAGTAATAAGTGCCCGGGGCAGGACGTGGTCCGATCCGACCCTAGCAGGCCTGGCCTCAGCGAGGAGAGATCCAAATACATCCTTTACGTCAGTTTTGATAAGAAAGTGGCCAAATAAGTTCCGATATAGACCGCAAATCCAAGCCCGGCATTTTCATTTTTTTCCACAATGTTATGTCTTCGCTCGGTTTGCCCCATCCACCACAGTTTTTTAAGGCGGAGGACACGATGTCGACCCACTATGCTGTTTGATCAACCTTCCTCCCCTTCACTCGGAAGCCAGCTATGAGCTCAGACGGCCCAGTTTATCAGACACGACCAGCTTAAGGACCAGGGCGGTAGGAGATCATTGTGGGAGCGGCCGTGTTGGTTCATCCTCAGGAGACTGCTATATTCGTGGGTCCGCAGGAGCTACGTTTTCCGAAGAACCACGGACTCCATTTCCCAGATGGCTGGAAGCGCCCAGAAATTTCGATACCACCTTCAACAAAAATTTTTTCACATTATCAGCCACCTCCTCGGCCGATTTTTTGGATTGCAAATCAAAAAGATCCACCCAAAACTACACCTTAAGAATCTGTTCCGTCTCTGACTCGATTCTTTCCCAACTCTTTTCTCGCTGTTGTCAAGAAACCAGCCTCTCCGGTAATTGAGCCTTCCGGCGGTTCCAATGCCCCCCAAAACCAGCGTGGAGACTGATACCAGGGTCCAAATACGATAAAGCGGTCCTCATTTTGAGGCCCGGACCCCTGCGGAAGCCTTCCGGCCCATATGAGAACTCGAGAGATTTGGCCTGAAAGGAGAAACATGACGTCCCGGCACGTTGCTGCTCCGCTTCTCCTTCATAAAGATTCCGCCGAAGTATAAAGTTAACAGCGTTTGGACGAGGCTGTCAGGTGGGTAAGTTTCCAGAGCACGCCAGCCAGTAAAGAAAGGTAAGAATAAGATGAAGATGAAGATGCCAATGATGCTCTTACATTTCCTAAAAAAATTGGTCAGAAGGCTCCCTCCTCTTGCGGCAGAAATTATCAGGTAATTTAACCCTGATAATATGCCCAACCTGGCGATTTCGCTTCCTTCTTCAGCAGCGATCCAGCAATGGCCTCGTTGCCAACCAGAAACCTCCCATCAGGGGCCGCCCACACACCGCATGGGATCCCCACCCAAAGGCATGACCTCACCGATGCTTGCTCAAGGCATAGCGCTTCTTCCCTCTGTTCCCCGCCAGTCAAATAATTTGCAGAGCAAAATAATCCCTTTGATCAGAAGACACCTTTAACAGTCTCTCATGGCCCGCCTCCTGTTTGCTTGGTCTTCAGTGGTTTGCGGTCTTGAAACTGGCGGACCTGGTACATGAAGGCCTCCAGGCGGGTGCGGGTGTGGCTCTGCTCCTGGCCGTCGTAGGCCAGGTTCAGGAAGGGGATGTTGTCGTGGTCCTCCCGGAAGCGCTTGAACAGGGAGTTGACCACGGTGCCGGGCATGCAGGTGAAGGGCATGATGTTCACCAGGCCGCAGGCGCCCTTGCGCACGAAGTCCCGGGACTTGCCCATGCTGAGGATGGCCTCGCCTTCGAAGGAGGGGTGCAGGTAATCCTTGGCCAGTTCCAGGGTTTCGGCGATGGAGGGCTCCTTCAGGTTCTTGATGCTGCCGTGGAAACACTCCTCCAACCGGTGCTCGTCTTTCTTTTGGATCCGGTCCTTGATGATGATCTGGAGCAGGCGGCCGAAGTGGCGGGCCACCCAGGCGTCGTGCCGGGAGGAGTGGGTGACGTAGAGCAGCCACTCGCCGATGGGCGGCATCCAGACCTCGCCGCCCAGGGCCTCGATCTCGCGCACGGCGTTTTCGTTGGAGAACTGGTTGGCCCGGGTGTAGATCTCGCCGACGATGCCGACGATGGGTTTGCCGCCGTTCCTGCTGACCGCCACGTCGTCGAAGGCGCCCCGGGCGTGCCTAGCACCGCCGGGACATCCTGCCGATCGCGCACGCTCTCATAGGTTTTCTGCAAGTAGTGCCGGTAGACTTGTCGGATTCGCCGGGGTGCGCTCGTAGGGCCGGCTTTCCCGGAGCTTCTTCTCCAGGAGGTCGATGGCGACGATGCCGTTCCAGGCGACGCGGTCGAAGTCGCCGCCCATCATGCCGATTTCCCGATACATGTTCTCGCTCTGTTCCGGGGAATAGACCGGCACCTGGGGGAAGCCCAGCTCATCCAGGATGAGACGGTGAAAGCGGTGGTACTGGCCGAAGCGGCAGGGGCCGTTGGCCGAAGGCATGAAGAAGGCGCTGCGTTCGGGGTTGAAGTCCGGGCGCTGGAGGAGCTTGGCCAGGTCGCCGGTGGTGAGGATCAGGGGGTAGCACTCCTTGCCGGAGGTGAGGCGGCGGCCCAGCTCCAGGGTCTCCTGGTCGGAGTCGGGCAAAGCCTCGGCCTCGCCGCCGCAGGCCTGGAAGGCCGCCACGATGGCCAGGGCGTGGTCGGTCATGGGGGGCAGGTAAATCTTGCGCTTCAGATTACCCGTCACCCGGTAGCGGTAGGGCGAGACCCGTTCGGGCATGGCCTCCACCGTAACGTTCTTGAGGCTGTCCAGGAAGGCCTCCAGGCGGGTGATGGCGCCGACGTCGGAGGAGTGTTCGTCGATCTCGATCTCGAGGTAAGGCTTGCCGCGCATGCGGTCCTTGAAGAAATGCTGGATGAAGGAGTCGGGGCCGCAGCCGAAGTTGGTGATGAAGACGCCGTAGAGGCGGGGGTCGCGGCGGACATGTTCGGCCACGCCCAGGATTTTTTGGCCGAAGCGCCAGTACATGGGCTTGATTTGGTCCAGGTCCTGCACCTGATCCACCGGCAGGAAGTCCATGGGCAGGGCCAGGACGCCCAATTGCCGGAGCTTGCGATGCAGGTTGAGGTTCATGCCCGGGTCCAGGGCATTGTAGGGCCGGCCGATGAGGATCATGAGGCGGCCGTCCTTGGGGCTGGAGTCGAGGATTTCCTGGCCGCGGGTGCGGAGATGCTCGAAGTAGGCCTCCTGGGCGGCGACGGCCCGGCGCATGGCCCGGTTGACCTGGAAGATCGACACCCCCAGGTCTTTCCCCAGGTCTTGCAGGCCCTGGCGCAGCCGCTTCTCGCCCCGGCCGAAATAGAGCACCGGGGAGAGGACTTTGGCGTTATAGGCGGCAAAGTCGATGGCGATGGGCGCGGTGTAGCACAGGGACTGGGCCATGGGGCAGACCACCCCGGCCTGAATCTCCGGGTTGGGATTGGCCATGTCGATGATGCTGGGCAGGAAGATGCGCTTGACCCCGGCCTTGAGGAGGTCCAGGAGATGGCCGTGGGCCACCTTCACCGGGTAGCAGGGCTCGGCGGCCAGGGCCTCGATGCCCTGGTTGATCACCGACTTGTTGGTCTTCTGGGAATAGACCACGGTGAAGCCCAGGTCTTCGAAGAAGGCCCGGAAGAAGGGCATGAGTTCCTGGAAGAACATGGCCCGGGGCAGCCGATGGCGCCGCGTTTGCCCTCCTTGGGGGGCTCGGCGCCGTAGAGCCAGTCTTCCCGCTCCTTGAGCAGGTCGGGCAGGTCGTACTGCTTCTGGTCTTTGCGGCCACTTCGTACTTTTCGCAGCGGCTGCCGTAGAACAGGGGCTTTTCGCCTTCGATCTGCACCTGACGGATTTCGCAGTTATTGGGGCAGCCTTTGCACTCGAAGGAAGTGATCTCATATTTACAGTCGGCCAGGTCGAAGCCCTTAAACCTGGAGACCTCCCAGTCGCGTTCCCGCATGGCCAGCAGCGCCGCGCCGATGGCCCCGGTGACGTCGTGGTGGGGCGGCACGTTGATGGGCTTGCCGCAGACCTGCTGGAAGGCGGCGACGATGCCGCGGTTGGCCGCGGTGGCGCCCTGGTAAAAGATGCGTTTGCCGATGGGCCGGTCTTCGGCCACCTTGTTCAGGTAGTTCTGGACGATGGAATAGGACAGGCCCGCCACCAGGTCTTCCTTGGCCGCGCCCCGCTGCTGGTGGTGGACCATGTCGGATTCCATGAACACGGTGCAGCGTTCGCCCATGCGCACCGGGTTTTGCCGGTTCCAGGGCCAGTTCGCCGAACTCGCCGCGATGGAGATGCCCAGCTTTTCGGCCTGCTCCTCCAGGTAGGAGCCGGTGCCGGCGGCGCAGACCTTGTTCATCATGAAGTCGACGATGGCGCCGTTGCTCAGGCTGATGAACTTGGAGTCCTGGCCGCCGATCTCGAAGATGGTGTCCACTTCGGGGTCGATGGCCGCGGCCGCGGTGGCCTGGGCGGTGATTTCATTGCGCACCAGGTCGGCGCCGATGAAGTCGCCGGTGAGGTAGCGGCCGGAGCCGGTGGTGGCCGCGCCCATGATTTTCACCCGGTCGCCGATTTGGCGCCCACCCGGCGCAGGCCCTCGGTGATGGCCTCCAGGGGGCGGCCGGCGGTCATGAGGTATTCCCGGGCCAGGACCCGCATCCGGGCATCGATGACCACCACGTTGGTGCTGATGGAGCCCACGTCGATGCCCAGGTAGGCTTCCACGAGCTGAGCCGTCCGCGGGCAGATCGATCACCTCGTAGTTCTTCCGGCCCCAATAGCCGGGGGCGGGGCAAGACGCGGCAGACGCTGGGCCTGCTCGTCGTCCTTGAGCAGATGTTCCCGCAGAGGGTTCCAGGTCCAGGGCGAAATCGGCCGGCGGGTTTTCCCGGGCCACCAGCACCGCGCCCACCGCCCCCAGGGCGCAGAAGTGGGGCGGGATGATCAGGCCGGCGTCGTCGAGGCCGAAGACCTGGCGGAAGGCCTGGCGCACCCCCAGGTTGTGGGCCACGCCGCCCTGGAAGGCCACCGGCGGGGTGACGGTCTTGCCCTTGCCGATGTTGCTCTTCAAGTTGCGGGCCATGGCCTGGCAGAGGCCGGCGATGATCTCGTAATCCGGGGTGGCGCCCTGCTGCAGGTGGATCATGTCGGTCTTGGCAAAGACGCTGCAGCGGCCGGCCACCCGGGGCGGGGTGGTGGATTTCAGGGCCAGTTCGCTGAACTCTTCGATGGTGTAGCCCAGGCGGTGGGCCTGCTGGTCCAGGAAGGAGCCGGTGCCCGCGGCGCACATGGTGTTCATGGCAAAATCCTGGATGACCAGATGGCCGTCCTCCTCGGCCACCATGATCATCTTGGCGTCTTCGCCGCCCATGTCGATGATGGTGCGGGCTTCGGGGCAGAAGTGATGGGTGCCCCGGCCCTGGGCGATGACTTCGTTGACAAATGAGCCGCCCAGAATCTCGGCCAGCCGCTCGCCGCCCATGCCGGTAAAGGCCGCCAGGCGGCACTGTTCCAGGGGAAACTCGGGTCCCAAGTCTTCCAGCAGGTTTAAGGCGGTGCGGGAGGTGTCCCCCAGGTGGCGGCGGTATTCTTCCTTGACCACCTCCCCTGCGGGATTCATAATCACCAGGTTGATGCTCACTGAGCCGATATCCAGCCCCACATCGAATTTGCCGTGCATATTCCGTATCCCCCGAATTGCGGATCAGCTCGTTTCAGAAAATTTATCAATGCCCTGGTGGTCCTGGCAGGGCCCCTCCCCTTGGCCTCATCCTCTATTTTCCCCCATAGGCGATCCCGTGCGTGTCGAGTTGCGTGTTCACAAAGGCAATGGTGGCCTTGAGCTCATTTTCAAAATCCTTTACGCAGAGTGTCATGGCCTGACCGATGCCAAATTCGGCCAGACCGACGATTTCCGCCCTACCCACGCTCTGGGGAAGCGTCACGCCGAACAATTCCAGGTAGGCCTGGGCAAAATCCGCCAATTCTTCGGCCAGCAGGGCGATGGCTGTGTCATTGTCCTGCATCAGGGCTTGACCCTCATAGATCTTGGTCCTCCCGGAAAGATTGCTCCGCCGCCAGGATGAGTTGGGCGGCTTCCTTCCTCGTACTACCCACGGCGGCGGCGGCATCGTCCCCGTAGGCCTGCACCAGCAGGGCCGGGAAGGTAGGATTGCGCTCGACCGCGTCGGCAGCCATGTTTGCGGCGCCCACCCGGCCATCAAGTCTTTTCACCAGCACGTCCACGCCGTATTCCACGAAATTGTGGCTCAGGTCCAAGGCGACAGCATCGGGCAGCACAATGCCCAGAGAGGCCAAGGCAGCGCTGAGAGAGAGTTGGAGCGCCTGGGCCTTGGCAATCACATAACCCTGGCCTTGACCGAAGGTGAGGCCGTTGTGGTGCGCCGTCACGTCCGCCCCCCAGAGGTCGTTGTGGCTGACAAAGCCATAGGCGAAGGCCCGCTTCACGCTGCTCCGCCCGGGCCCTGCGGCCTCCCAGACCTTGAGGAAGTCGTCGTGGGTCTGCCCGTAGAGGTAGGGCTAATACGGGGCAAACAGGTAGTTGTAGATATCGGGGGCGACACCGCCGTACATCTCCCCCGGGTTCTTCTGTCCGTGGCCCTGGCGGTTGAGCCGGTCATCGATGTAGGTGTGGGTGGCCGACCCCCAGGCCCAGGCCTGGGAGGCCCCCAGCCCCAGGATGAGAACCAGGGCTGCCAAAATCGTCCAGGATTTCCTTTCTTTTAACCCCTTCATTTGCCGTTCCTCCTTTAAGTTAAGATTAAAAATGGTGAGTGATTAATTACTCACATTGATGGACAAAAAATTTAACCACTCAATATCTTCCACCATCAGTGAATCTCCTCGCCTCCTTCCTTTTCTGATAAGTGATTAATCACTCACCTTTATGAACAAAAAAATTATCCACTTAATATCTTCCAGGAATTGTCCACCAGGGTCGGGGCCAGACTCGCGAGGCTCTGAGGGAGGATGCCATAGATCTTAAAAACCGCCACCTGGATAATCAATCCAAGCACCATGGCGGTCTTGACATCAGCGTCCGCCTGGGGAATCTCACCCGCCGCCATCCCCCCGGCGATCACGCTCTTCAGCACCCTCACCGGGCTGGGCATATCCGGAGTCATTTTCTGAATATTACCGTGATGGTCGAGCAGCAGGTAGCTGAAAAGCGCGGGGTTGGCGTCATAAAAAGAGCAGAACAGGTGGATGATGGCGTTCAACTTATCTTTAAGGGTCTGGCGCTGTTGCTGGCAGCGATCCAGGTGCACCGCCAGTTCCACGTAGTTTTTCGAGAAGAGTTCCCAGGCAAGGTCATTTTTGCTGGCGTAGTGGTTGTAGAGGGTGCCCTCGGAAATCCCTGCCGTCCTAGCGAGATTCTTAGTGGTGGTGGCCGTGACCCCCTTTTCCACGAAGAGGCGTAGGGCGATCTCGTCGATCAGTTCCTTGGTTTGGCTACCATCTTTTGGCATAGTGATTACTCACTCACTTAGTTTGCCTCTTTTTAGCTCTCTTTTAATATTTGTCAAGCTTTTTTTAAAGGGCCCTGGTAGCCAAACTGGAGGCCCACATAAAAAAAATGCGCAAAGAGAGTTTAAGAGCAGGTATCCAATTATATTATCTCTTTCCGGGGGTCACGCAACGCATGGTGCAAACTGCTATGCGCCGGGGGTGCATAGCCGCTCGGTTGCGGACCCGCAGCCCGCACGACCTCAGACACACTTACGCAACCATCTTACTCATGGCCCACATTTCTCCGGCTTATGTCCAGAAGCAGTTAGGGCACCACTCGATCTCCATGACCGTGGACATTTATGGTCACTGGGTATCGGGGGAGGGGAGGGAACGCCTTGATCAGGCCCTACGGCCCAAGGGCAAACCGGGGAATCCTTTTACGCTGGCGCAGGGGCAATGAATGTGGACAGGGTTATCCTCGCCGTCCACATTTTGGCCAAGGTTGACCGAATGGACCGATTTGAAATCATTGAGGAAATCGGTTCTATTTTATGCTGGTTCGGTCAAATGTTCGGTCAGGATTCGGCCAGAAGGATAAAACAAAAGGCGTAACCCCTTGAGATTACGCCTTATTTAATCAAATGGTGCCGAAGCGGGGATTTGAACCCCGACGAGGAAACCCTCACTGGACCCTGAACCCAGCGCGTCTACCAGTTCCGCCACTTCGGCCGGATGCCGAGGGAAACGCTGAAGCGGTTCACCCTGGCAATTTCCGAATTCAATATATATAATTTTAAGATAAATATTGTCAAGGCCAAACTGCGAGAGGCAACGCGTTGATGGTTTATAATGATCTCCCCCCCGGGGAGACAAGTTTTTCCCGAACGGTGGTTACCATCGGCAATTTTGACGGAGTCCATCTGGGCCACCGGGCCATCCTGGACCGGGTGCGCCAGCGGGCCCGGGAGCTTGGGGGACAGGCCGTGGCGGTAACCTTTAACCCCCATCCCGTGAAGGTGCTGCGGCCCGAAGTTAATTTGCCGCTGCTGACCACCCAGGAACAAAAACTCCAGCTTTTGTCCGATACCGGGCTGGATGCGGTGGTGGTCCTGCCTTTTACCCGGGCAATTTGCGGCGCTCCCGGCCCGGGAGTTCGTGAAACAATATTTCTGCTGACCGCCTGCAAGGCCCGGGAAGTGGTGGTGGGCCATGACTATTGTTTCGGCCGGGGCCGCGGAGGGCAATATCGATCTCCTCAAGGAGATGGGGGCGCTCCATCGGGTTTACCGTGCAGGTGGTTTGGGCCGTGGAAGTAGAGGCGCGGTGGTGAGCAGTTCCCTGATCCGGGCCATGCTGCGCCTGGGCAAAGTGACGGAGGCCGGGCGGCTCCTGGGCCGCCCTTACGGGGTGGCCGGCCGGGTGGTCCAGGGCAAGGGCCGGGGCGCCAAGCTCTTGGGAGTGCCCACGGCCAATATCCTCACCCCCAACGAACTGCTGCCGGCCAGCGGGATTTATGCGGTCTGGGTCCGGCGGGGAGACGTTATCCTCCCCGGGGTGGCCAATATCGGCACCTGTCCCACCTTTGACAATGCCGAACTCTCCCTGGAGGTGCATCTCCTGGAATTCTCCGGGGACCTGTACGGCGAAACCCTGGAGGTGCAATTCGTCGCCCGGTTGCGGGAGGAGCAGCGCTTTCCTTCTCTCGAGGCCCTGGCGGCCCAGATCCACGCCGATATCGCCGCGGCCCGCCTGGTCCTGGCGCCGCACTGAGGCGTGGCGACGAGGAGCAGGGGAGGGGCGGCCCCCCAGATCGGCGTGAAGGATAAAGATAAAGGAAGGAACCATGTGGCGGCACCGTGTGACCTGTAGTCATTGCGGCCTGAAATCGAGATGGAATCGAGACCGGGAACTGAGCGAGGCCGAGATTCTGGCGCATCTGAAGGGCAGCCACAACGGTGAAATGCCGCATACGCCCGACGATTATTTCGTGGAGCGCGAGCGCCAATGCGACTCTTGCCTGGAGCCGTATGTGGATGACTGCACCAAATGCGGTCAGGATTTTTGCGACCTGCACGCCGGGGATATCGACGGCCTCTGCGGCGGCTGCATCTGAAACAGCCGCAATTGAGATCGAGCCTGGGGTGCAGACCGGGCAGGTGGTTTGGGCCCGGAAAAGTTTCGGCTGGGGGCAGTGCGGTCCCCCCAAGAGTACCTGAAATAGCGGGGAAAACAGCCCCATCACCCATGCAGTACCCGCCTCGTCTAGCCTGGGCGAATCATCCGTTTGCCTTCTCTCCAAGAGTGCGCCGATTATCCCGCCGCGCCGCGTCCGGATGCACTGCCATAATCCTGAAACCGGCAAAAACCAAGCCTTCTCATCCAATCCGCTGACCCGCCCGTCCGGGAGTAGGCCGGAGCGTAACGTCCGCGGTTGGCGAACGAGATCTGCTGCAAGTGGATCTTGCCAACCCCGCAGATCAAGGCCGTCTCTTTCCCGGAATGCGGCGCTCCTGCTGGTCTGGCCCCTGGTTTCTCAAAAGAGGATTTTTGTTTTTTCATTATGCCGCGTGACTACTTTTCCCTTGACAAGTTTTGCAAAACATGGCTCTGATAATATAAATAATTGCTTAAGTATTTAGCATTATTAGGAGTGACGCACGATTCTCCTCTGGCCGGTTTAAACGATCTCCAACCAAAAGCAACGTAGCATAGTAATCTCCTTCGTATCCTCAAGGGGGTGACCGTTGGTAAAATTGGCCACAGAGTCGGCTCCGCGGTTCCTCATGAGTCCCACGACCAGCAAAATCGCCTGGTTTTCCCCTCTCATAGCTGTTGGACCGATCAGGCCCCGTTTTCAAGTCCTGGATGAGCCGGGTGTACCGCTCCTGGGACTGAGCAGGAAAGTCGGCGCCAAGCCGCTGCTTTCCATCTCTTCACCATGAACCAGTCTGGCTTTGAGGCCAATGACGATATCACGCCGCCCTTGGGGTGGCGAATCTCTGAAGGAGGGAAGCCCCATGCCACGTTACAAATTGAAGGACAATTGCCTGTTTGTGGATGCTAAAGATCTCACTACCAACATCAGGTATCCCGAAGCAATTCCATTTCCCCATGTCTTGGATAAAAACACGCAGACCTACAAGAAGTTCAATGACACGGCTGGATTCATTGCGCGTTTTGTCGTGATCGGAGTAGACACTGGCCTCATCCCCCAGATCGTGCTCTCCGAATACGGCACGAGACATCGATCAATGATTGGGGGCAAGCCTAATCTATCCGAGGCTTCGGCCAAGGCCGCGGTCAGTGCTGTGGTCAAAATGCTGATGCCTTATCTGGAACGGCGGAAGCCTACTGATTACCACCCGCCATACGAGCCTCCCCAAGACCTCGGGGTTGCATCACATGAGAACGGTTATAAGTTAGATTTTTCAGTTAATTTTATGGGCACTACCTGTTGCAAAATACCACCGCTACCAAAATTCTAGGACCCGCTACATGAAAGTTATCTTTCTCGAGGCCACCAACCGGTGTAACCGGTCCTGCCGCCACTGTTTGCGCAACAAGGCGGACCCCCCCGGTTTTCTGCCTCTGGAGGTTGCGGACCTGATTCTCTCCCAGGCCAGGGACTTGGGATTCAAAGCGGTCTGCCTCACCGGCGGCGAGGTGGCTCTCTACCCTCACCTGGGGGAGCTGTTGCACCTGATTACGGGGGGAGGCTTCGATTTTACCCTGGTGACCAATGGTTACCGGTTCCCGGAGCGGGTCTTGCCCCTCCTCCTGGAGCCCCAGGTGAAGGAGCGGCTGGTCTCCGTGTGTTTTAGCCTGGACGGGGCCCGGGCTGAGACCCATGACAGCCTCAGGGGGCCAAAATCCTTCCGGGAAGTGCTTGAAGGTATGACCCTGTGCCGGAATCACCGACTCCCTCTGGCCTTGAAAAGCGTGGTCACCAACGCGAACCGGGGCGAACTCACCGAACTCGCACTCCTGGGCGCCAGGATGGGCGCCTCAGAACATGGTTTTCTCTATACGTTGCCTACCCCCACGCTCATCGGAGAGGGGCTTTTGCCTTTTCCCCAGGAGATGCAGGACACTGTCCGGTGGATTCAAGACAACCTTATTGGGGTCACCCGGAACAGCATTACGGTGGAGGGATACTCCATGAACGGGGTCAGCTTCAGCTGCGGTCACCTGATGGACTTCTTGAATGTGGATTATCAAGGGAACCTCATCTTCTGCTGCAACCTGTCGCACATGACCCGCGGCGCTGGCATCCCCAATTCTTTCGGGGGGGAACGGGTAGCCGACCTCAAGGACACGTCTTTAAAAGAAGCCATTGTCCGGCAGTATCACAAGGTCGCTGAAGTTATGGAGGCCAGGCTCAACAGTGGCGGCAACCCCAAGGGCGTCTCCGAGACCCCCTGTCTCTGGTGCTTGAAATATTTCGGCAAGCTGGATTGGTTGAAGGACTTTCCCGACTCTCCTTGGACTGGTTGGCTGATGGAAGAAAACAGAATTAAACCTATCGGCTCGTAACCAAGGTGGACACGCTCACCACGAGAAAAGCACGCAGCCTATGGAGGGGACTATGCGCCGGGCAGGGTGGATCAACCGGCTGACTTTTGCTCTGATCGCGCTATTGCTGTTGCCCGACACCTCTATGGCCATGGCGGATGAGCCCAAAATCGGGAAACTGGTTTCCCTCCTGGGACAGGTGGCAGTCAGGCACAGCAGCGATACCCGCTGGGAGTCGGCCAAGATCGGCCAATTCCTGGGCGCCGGCGACGCGGTGCGCACCGGCCCCGCCTCCGCCGCCTCCATCTTGTGCGTTGACGAGACCCAGATCAAGCTCAATGAAAACACCACGGTCATCCTCAAAAGCATCGCTCCTTCAGCCAGGCTGCAGCCGGTAAGCCCGGCGAAAGGACCGGCTGCGCCTTCCAGCCTCTACGAGGTCCCGGAAGGGGAGATCTGGCTGCGCAACAAACATGAAAAATTCCGCTTCGAACTGGAGACCCCGGCGGTAACCGCGATAATCAGGGGAACGGAGCTCAACATCCGGGTTCAGCCCAACGGCGCCACCAGCGTCATCCTGTTGGAAGGCAACGTCTGTATTGCCAATCCCCAGGGGGAGGTCTGCCTCCGTCCGGGAGAGAAAGGCTACGCCGTCCCGGGCCAAAGGCCGACCAAGCAGGTGCTGGTCCAGCCCACGGACGCGATACAATGGGTGCTCTATTACCCGGGCACCATCAGCTATCGTGATCTGCCTCTCACCCCCCTGCCCGGGGAATTTCGCGGCCCTCCGGGATCTCCGGCCGTGGCCTCCCTGATCCAGGAGGGGGAGGCCGCTTATGATCAGGGGCGCCTCCAGGGAGCCAGGGAGAAGGCCGCAGAGGTCCTGGCCAAAGACCCGGAAAACTCCCGGGCCCTGACTTTACTGGGGTGGGTGAACCTCCAGGAAAACCAGCCCGACCAGGCTCTGAAGCATTTCCAGCGGGTGCGCCAGCCCGACGACCTGACCCTAGTGGGCCAGGCCCTGGCCCGAGTGGGTCTGGGGGATGCGGTCGGGGCCTCTGAACTGATCAGCGCGGCTGGCCGGCAGGGCAAAGCCTCAGCCCTTCTCATGGCCATGTCCGGCTACTTTGCGCTCCTGGCCGGGAGGGCGGACGAGGCCCGTTCCCGGCTGCAGGCGGCCGTGACGCTGGCGCCCCCGGCCCCGCGATTGGCCCTGCCCTTGCTGGCCCAGATCAACCTGGTCCAAAACCGCAAGGAGGCAGCCCTGGCAGAAGCCTCCCGGGCCCTGACCCTGGCCCCCAACTCGCCCATGGCACTGTTCAGTATGGCCCTGGTGAAGATGGCCTCTTTCGATCTCCCCGGGGCCACCCGATACCTGCAAGAGGCCATCGCTGCCGACCCCCGTTTTTTAGAAGCCTATGTGTACCTGGCCAAGATTTGGCTGGGCTCCGAGTACCTCTCCCGGGCCCAGCAGACCATCGATAAGGCTCTGCACCTGGCCCCCCGCAACCCCCAGGCCCTCAGCCTGGCGGGGTTCGTCCGCCTGGCCTTCCGGGACTACAGCCGGGCCTTTCAGTTCTGGAATCGCGCCCTCGAGATCGACCCCAAATTCGGGGAGCCTCACCTCGGGCTGGCTATTTACTCGTTTCGCTACCGGAATCTGCACCAGGGGCTGGAGGAGATGCTCACCGCCACGTTGCTTGACCCCCGGGTCGCTTCCTACCAGACCGAATTGGGCAAAGCCCTCTATCAAACCCGTTCCTTTGACCGATCCCTGGAGGTTTACGATTACGCCAAGACCCTGGATCCGAAGGACCCGACGCCGTATTATTATCGGGGCATCGCACTCACTGACCTCAACCGTCCCGGTGAAGCCGTGCAGGAAATCAACAAGTCCATCCAGCTGAATGACAATGTGGCCATGTTCCGGTCCCGCAGCCTCCTGGACCAGGACCTGGCGGTACGGAACTATAGCCTGGCCAAGTCTTATCAGCAGTTGGGATTGAATGAGTGGGCCTACAGCAAGGCGGTCACGGCCGTCAACTACCACCCCCACGAAAGCTCAGCCCACCTGTTCCTGCGGGACGTTGTCCTGGGGGCCCGGTCCGGGGCCGAGGCCCCTTTCCTGACCGGCGGCTTACTCTTTACTACCGCAAGTACTGAGGCGGCTCTCTACCGGGTCCTGTCCCGGGCCAACCAGGCTACCTTCAGCAGCGTGGCGCTCGACGGGACCGAGGCCCTGGGTTTCACCACGGATTACACCCCCATGTTCGAGATGCCCTATGGCCGCGCCGTCGTTTCAGGGGGCATCGGGGCCTGGGAAGGGAGGAAGTCCATCCAGGACCAACAGGCCCTGGTCTACGGAGGGGCGCCAGGGGTGGCTGGCGCGGCCGCGGGCAGATATTTTGATAGTCGCGGGGCAAATTGGCCTGCCGCCCCCAATGTCAATCTCGACAGCTTTAGTGGGACGCAGCGTTTTTATGACCTCACGGGGGTGGCCAAATGGGAGCCCACCGTCAAGGGGACCCTCACCGGGTTCGTTGAATACGTTGACTTAAAGGCCACCGACCAGGGAACCTTCCGGCTGCCCCCCCCAACTGACTTTGTAACCCCCGTGAATACCAGCTTTGCCGACAACACGATGATCCGCCAGGCACATTATGAATTCGCCTATTATCATCGTTTCAATCCCCAGGCAGCTTTTCTGGCATATTATTCTCGCCAGAATAACCCTTATCGTGTGGTTCAACCTGTATCGTTTACTAGTAATGTCGACCTTGGGGCCGGAGCAATAGGACTCCCCTCCTTCCCATATTCGAGGGAGACCTCTCTCTACCAGACTTTCGACCAGATAAGCAACAACGTCCAGTTACAGCAATACCTTCGCCTGTCAATGCTGGGACAACACAGCCTCATCGGTGGCTTCGATTACTTTAGCGGTCCCGGTATCGATCAACGGCGATTTAATAATAGCATTATCACCATAGATACTTCGGCTCTTGTACCCTTCGGATTTCCGTCTTCTTCCTTATCTAATGAGTCGCATACACAAATAGGCTACCAGTCGCCGCAATGGAATTATAGCTTTTACCTGCTTGATTACTGGCGACCCTTTCAAAGCCTGGTAGTTGAATTAGGCCTCGTCAAGGACTTCAACAAGGCTGTCAGCCGTTACTTTCAGGAAAATTCTTACACCTCCATGTGGAGCCCGCGATTCGGGGTCAATTATCAGTTCGAGCTCAAGGGGACCCAACAAGTCCTGCGGGCCGCGCTGGGCCGCTACCTGAACACCCACCTGCTCACGCAGCCCTTGCTGGTGCCCGCCGAGACCGCCAGCTTTCCGTGGGCCATCGACTCGCAGTCGGGTACGGAGATCCGCCAGGGCGGCGCTGCCTGGGAATCCCAGTGGAACAACAAGACTTTCACGGTACTGCGCCTGACCGCCCTCCGCCTTTCCACCCCCACCTTTTTTATTGACCCCACCACGAATTTTGAGCAGCCCATGTGGCAGACCTGGAAGCGGTACCAGGCCTCTTTCGTCCTGAACCGCATCCTCTTCACCTCCCTGGGCCTGTCCCTTGGGGTCATGGGCAAGAGGGTTATTCCCGATCTCAGCTACGAGGATACTGACGGCCTCCGGGGCTTTTCTGAAATCAACGCCTATATCGGACTCGCCTACCTGCATCCGGATGGTTGGCTGGCCCGCCTGAGGCCGCTTTTAGTGCAGCAGTACGGCGATATCACCGGACACAAGGCTGATAACCCCTTTGTCATCCTTAACCTGACGCTGGGCCGGGAGTTCCCCAACAAGCGCGGTTTCGCCCTGTTGGAATTTCAGAACCTCTTCAACCGTCGCCCTTTTTACTCCGTAGAGCCGCTCCGGGATCTGGAATTCTCCAATCAGCGGAGGTTCTTGTTCAGACTTGGCCTCTATTTTTAAAATCCTGCAGTCCGCCCGGCTGAGGGTATGCGCCCTCATCCTGATAGTCTTTGCCGTTTTGGCGGCTATGAGCGCCTTGAAGGTAGGGCAGACCCTGGAGAATCATGCCCTGGACTTCTGCTACCGCTTGCGGCCTCACTCCTCCCCACCCCCGGAGATCCTCATTGTCGGCATTGACGAGCATTCTTTTCAGGACCTGAAAAAAGCCTGGCCCTGGCCCCGGAGCTATCACGCCAAAATTATCCGCAAACTCAAGGCGGCGGGGGCGCGCCTCATCGTCTTCGATGTCCTCTTTGCCGAACCTAACAATGCCGAGGATGACCAATCTTTGACCACGGCCATCCGGGAGGCGGGAAACGTCATCCTGGCAAGTACCGTGGAATTCACCGAAACCCCCCAGGTCGCCCGGCAGATCCTGGTCCAGCCCTATGCGCCTTTCCGTGCTGCGGCATTGGCTATGGGCCTGACTCTCGTCACTCCTGATGCTGACGGCATCGTGCGCCGGTTTTACTGTAATCTCGGCGAAGAAGAAAGCATACCGCTAGTCGTGGCCCGTTACTATCGCCCCAATCTCACCATCCACCCGCATCTCTGCGGCCTCATTCATTTCAGCGGTCCGCCTGGACATATCAACACCGTTTCCTACAGCCGCCTGTTGACCTACCCCGACTCGTCCCTGACCGCGCACATCCGTGGCCGGATCGTCCTCATCGGCCGCATTGTGGGCGCCTCGCCGACTCCCCTGGCTGATTCCTTTTACACGCCCTTTTTTGCCAGTACCGGCAAACTCATGTCCGGGGTGGAAATCCACGCCCAGGTGATTGACACCCTGCTGCAGGGAACCTGGGGACACGAGTTAGGCTTCCTCCCCCAGCTGGGTCTTAGCCTCATTTTCCTGATGCTCTTCGGTCTCCTGGTGGTGCGGGTTTCACCCTTCGCCGCCATGGGCGTCCTGGCGGGGTTCATCCTGGTGATTTTGGGTCTTTCGGCTTATCTGTTCCTGTATCTGAACCTCTGGTGGCCGCCGGTGCTCCTTTCAGGGGGCCTGGCGGTGGTCTATGCCGGGCATATCTTCACCCACTCCTGGCTTGAATCCCGGGAAAAACGGTGGCTGCGCCAGGCCTTTGGGCAATATGTCTCGGATTCCCTGGTTGAGGCCATTATCGCCTCTCCCGAACGCCTGCAGTTGGGGGGCGAAGAAGTGGAAGTCACCGTCTTGTTCACCGACCTGGTTAATTTCAGCTCCATGGCCGAAAACATTGCGCCTAAGGAGTTGATCCGATTTCTCAACGATTACTTCTCCACCATGACGGACATTATCCTGGCGCACCAGGGGACGGTGGACAAATTTATCGGGGACGCCATCATGGCATTTTGGGGCGCCCCACTCCCCAAAGCCGATCACGCCGTGCTCGCCTGTGAGGCCGCCCTGGAAATCCAGGCGGCCATGCGGCCGCTCCAGGAAGGCTGGGAGGCCCAGGGGTTTCCCCGGATCTCGAGCCGTATCGGCTTGCACACCGGTCCGGTCGTTGCCGGCAATGTGGGCTCGAGAAAGCGCTTCAACTATACGGTCATGGGAGATACCGTTAATCTGGCCTCCCGGCTTGAGCATGCCAATAGATTTTACGGCACGGAAATCATGTTGAGCGAGGCCACTTACTCCCGCCTGGGGAACGCCTTCCTGGTCCGTGAACTTGATCTGGTGCAAGTCCGCGGGCGCGTTCAGCCCGTCACCGTCTATGAGTTGATCGGCCCCATGCCCCCCTCCGGCCCCCCGGCCTGGTTAAGCATATTTCAGGCCGGCCGCGCCGCTTATCGGGAGGGGAAAATTCCGGAGGCGTCCAGCCGGTTCTGTGAGATATTGGAATTGCATCGTGAAGACCAACCTTCCAAAGTCTTCCTCAAGCGCTGCCAAATGCACCTCGATAAACCGCTCCTCTCCGATTGGAAAAGCGCCACCGTTTTGTGAACCCCACAGTATGTCATGGCAAAATGAAGCCCCAGCCGTTTCCCTGTGCCTGGCGCGCCCGAAAAGATTCGACCCTCCGCCCTCCGATTACTCATCGTCAACGAATGCCTTTGGCTGCTTTTCTGGCCTCGAGCCAACCCTTAAAACTCCCCGCTCTCCTCGACTTTGGCTATACTCTGCTTTCCTTTGACTTGTCCCGATTTGCCTGGGAAAAGGACGAAGCAAGTGTAGGGGCGCACCTGTGTGTGCGCCCTCTTGGGGGACGCGCAGGTCCGCCCCCACAAAAATTGTCCATTGATCGTCAAAGGGGATCACAAGACCAGATTTTTGCTCTCTGTTTCCGGAAGGCAAGCCATAATCCGCTTCAAAGGTGAAAAGAAATGGTGGTATCAGGTAATCCGGATTTGTTATCCTCTCAGGGGAGCGTTTACCGACCAGAAAGAGGACACCATGCGAATCGCCATATTAACCAACGAATATCCGCCCCACGTCTATGGGGGCGCCGGAGTGCACGTGCATTTCCTTACCCAGGAACTGGCCGCCCTGGACGGCGGGCGGCACCGGCTCAAAGTCCTGTGCTTCGGGGAGCAAAAGGAGTCAGAGAGCAATCCCACGGTGCAGGGCATGAAGGTGGACTTCACCTTTCCCTTTCAAGAGCCGAGGAATATGCGGCTCATGGAGACCATCTTCCGGAACGTCCTGATGACCGGGACCCTCAAGGAGGTGGACGTAATCCACTGCCACACCTGGTATACGCACCTGGCGGGCTGTCTCCTCAAACAACTCCTGGGCAAGCCCCTGGTCCTGACCACGCATTCCCTGGAACCCCACCGGCCCTGGAAGGAAGAGCAGTTGGGCGCCGGCGGCTACCGGGTCAGCACCTGGATGGAAAGGACCGCCTATGAAAATGCCGACGGGGTCATTGCCGTGTCCCGGTCCATGCAGGATGACGTCCAGGAACTGTACGGCGTGCCTTCGGAAAAAGTGCGGGTCATCTTTAACGGGGTCGACGTGGAGAAATATAAACCGACCTTTAACCTCGAAGTTTTGGCCAGGTACGGCATAGACCCGGAGAGGCCCTATATCCTCTTTGTGGGCCGCATCACTCACCAGAAGGGCATTATGCACCTCCTGAGAGCCGCAACCCATCTCGAAGACGGCCTCCAGGTGGTGCTCTGCGCCACCGACCCGGATACCAAAGAACTGGGGCGGGAGATGGCCCAACGTCTGGAAGAACTGAAGTCCCGGGACGGCCTCAAGGTTATCTGGGTCTCCCGTTTTGTGCCGGTGGACGACATCATCCCCCTTTACAGCCACGCCGCCATTTTCGTCTGTCCCTCCATTTATGAACCCTTCGGGATCATCAACCTGGAGGCCATGGCCTGCGGTACGCCGGTGGTGGCCACGGCGGTGGGCGGCATCAAGGAGGTGGTGGTCCACCAGGAAACCGGGCTCCTGGTGCCTCTCGGGGAAAAATGCCCCGAGGACTACGAACCCCAAGCCGCGGCCGCGTTGGCCTTGAACCTGGCCGCGGCGATCCAATCCCTGCTCTCCGACCCGGAAAAAAGACGGGTCATGGGGGAAAAAGCCCGGAGACGGGTGGAGGAGCTGTTCAGTTGGCGGCAGGTGGCCAGGCAGACCCTGGATTTTTATCAGGACATCATGGCGGGGCAAAAACCCTGAGACCGGTGTACAGAGTCGCGCCGGGGCCTTGGGCCCAGCCGTAAAACAGGAAAAAAACTGGTAGGGCGGGCCTCCGTGCCCGCCACGGGCCACAGGGAGCCCGGGGCGCACCCGAGGAAAAACTGGTGGCACAGGCTGGAAGGCCTGTGCCACCAATTTTCACGGAATTTTTCGAGACAGGTTTTACCCGGGGGTTTCAAGAAGCTGCAGGATACCCATAAGCGGGATATTCACCCATTCGGGGCGGTTGTTGAGTTCATAGCCCAACTCGTAAATCGCCTTTTCCAGGCACAGGGCGTTCAAGAGAATTTGCAGATCTCCGGCCTCCCTGGGCAGGAAATCCGCCGGTCCGGCGCAGTCCAGGTAAGTCTTCAGGTATACGGCTGACACCCAAACATGCCAGAATTTGGCCCACTGCTCCACCGCGGCGATGTCTTCCGGGCGCATCGTCCGGGAATAGGTGGCATGATAAGCGGCATAGTGGAAGGAACGCAGCATCCCGGCCACATCTCTGAGGGCCGAACGTTTGAGCCGCCTCTCGGTGAGAGACCGGGCCGGTTCGCCCTCGAAGTCGATGATGATGAAGTCTTTCCCGGTATAGAGCACCTGGCCCAGGTGAAAATCACCATGCACCCTGATGCGGGTGGTGATGATCCTGCTGTTCAGCAGGGCGCGGAAGTTGTCGAGCACCTTCTCTTCCTGTTCCAGGACCTTTCTGGCCAAATCCAGCCCCTTCTCCGGCAGGTGTTTCAGCCGGGAACGCATCAGTTGAAAGGTGCGGGCGGTGAGATTGCGCATGGACTGGTAGATGGAGCGCTGGTACAGGGTGGAGAAGGGCTCCGGGGCAAAATGGGGATCAATGGTATCGGAGGCCAGGGCGGCATGAAGTTCGGCGGTGCGTTCACCCAGGAGCCGGGCCGATTCCAGGTAAGGACCGATCATTTTCTGGGCCAGGTCGGGCACTTCCGTCATGGCCAGATCCACCAGGGTCTTTTGGGGAACGAGTTCGCGGCCCCGAGTTCCGCCTTGGTGGCCAGGGCCGTCTCAAAGAAGGTGCCCAGAACGTCCAGGGTGTATTTCCAGGCATCGCCCTGGTTGGGCACAAAGCCGTGGAGGATGCCCAGGCTGATGGGCTGTTCATGGTGGGGCCGGTACTCCAAAGCTCCGGCCACCGGGGGGTTGTGGACGAAAGAAGATCTTTCGGTGAGAAAGAGGCCGATTTCCAGGTCCAGGTTCAACCCTTCTTCCACCCGGCGCAGCAGCTTCAGGATGAACCAGTCGCTAAAGACGATGGAGGTATTGCTCTGCTCGACCTTCAGGATGGCGGATGAGAGACCAGGCTTCATCAAGCGCTGGATATCGCGGAATACTTGGGTGGGTTTGGCGATCAGCTCTCCAGCCATTGGCTTTGAAGTGGCGGCGGTTGGCGATGCTCGCCAGAAGGGCTTGATGCAGACTGGTTTCCTCCACCGCCTCATAAAGCAGGCCCTCCTGGCCCGGACCCCGGAGGTGGGCCACCACGGACTGGGAAAATTCCTCCTGGACCTGGGAAGCCTTTTCCCCAAAGGCTAACGCCAGGGGCAGGACATAGGTTTCCGGCTCCCCTTCCACATAGCCCACTCTGACCAGAGTGAAATAAGCCACCGAGTCGCCGTAAGGGAAGGGAATCACTTCGGTTATGGTGGCGGCCTTGATATTCCGGGCCTTGCCGCCGAACCAGCGGCATCTGGTGAGATAGGGCGGGAATAATTCCGCCAGATGCTGCCGGTTTTTGCCCCGGAAAAGCTCCTCCGCCGGGCCGGTTAAAGAAAAAGTGGGGATCGGGGCTTCCCGGGGAGTGAGCTGGATTTCCGCGGGGGGCGGTTCTTCCAGGGAGAACCAATAGGTGGAGTGGGGCCCCAAGGTGAGCAAATAGGGCGTGTTCGCCGATGGGCGGAAATGCGAGTCTGGGCGAAGACCTCCGTGGGCACCAGGCCCTGATGGCCGGGGCAGATCCAGTTCCACATACTGCACAAACCGGGAAAGATTGCTCACCACCAGCATGCATTCGTCCTGATGACAGCGCAAAAAGGCCAGGACCTTGGTATTCTCCGGGCAAGAGGAACTCGATGCCCCCCGGCTCAAAGGCCCTGTACCGCTTTCGCAAGGCAATGAGGCGCTTCATCCACCAGAGCAGGGAATGGGGGTTGTTCTGCTGGGCCTCCACGTTGATGGACTCGTAATGGTATTCCGGGTCGATGGTGACGGGCAGATAGAGTCTCTGGGAGTTCGCCTGGGAAAAGCCGGCGTTGCGGTCGGAGCTCCACTGCATGGGCGTGCGCACCCCGTCCCGGTCACCCAGATAAATATTATCCCCCATGCCGATTTCATCGCCGTAGTAGAGGACCGGAGTCCCGGGCATGGCAAAGAGCAGGGACTTCATCAGTTCGATGCGGCCGGCGGTGATTTCCCAGCAGGGGCGCCAGCCGACGGCGAATCCCCAGATTGATGCGGACCTGGGGGTCCTGGGAGTAGACCCGGTACATGTAATCCCGCTCCTCGTCGGTCACCATCTCCAGGGTGAGTTCGTCGTGGTTCCGCAGGAACAGGGCCCACTGGCAATGTCGGGAATCTGCGGGGTCTGCTGGAGGATGTCGATGATGGGAAAGCGGTCCTCCATGCGCAGGGCCATGAACATGCGGGGCATGAGGGGAAAATGGAAGGCCATGTGGCATTCGTCACCCTGGCCGAAATAAGCCGCGGCATCCTCCGGCCATTGATTGGCCTCCGCCAGGAGCATCCGGTTTTTGAAGTTTGGCATCCACATGGCGCCGGAGTTCTTTTAAAAAGGCGTGGGTCTCCGGCAGGTTCTCGCAGTTGGTGCCGCTCCCGTTCATAGAGGTAAGGCACCGCGTCCAGCCGCAGGCCATCCACCCCCAGCTCCAGCCAAAAATTCAGCGCCCGGAAATCTCCTTGCGTACGTCCGGGCTGTCGAAATTCAGGTCCGGCTGATGGGAGTAAAAACGGTGCCAGTAATAAGCCCGGGCCACCGGGTCCCAGGACCAGTTGGAGGTTTCGAAATCCTGGAAGATGATGCGGGCCTCCTGATATTTCTCGGGGGTGTCACTCCAGACATAATATTCCCGGTGGCGGCTTCCCGGCGCGGCCCGGCGGGCCCTCTGGAACCAGGGGTGCTGGTTGGAAGTATGGTTGATCACCAGTTCGGTGATGATCTTTAAACCCCGGTGCTTGGCCTCCCGCAGGAAGGCCTTGAAGTCCCGCAAGGTCCCGTACTTGGCATGGATGTCGGTATAGTCGGAGATGTCGTAGCCGTCATCCCTCAGGGGCGAGGGGTAAAAGGGCAACAGCCAGATGGCGGTGATCCCCAGGTCCTGGAGGTAATCCAGTTTCTCGGTGAGACCCCGGAAGTCCCCGATGCCGTCCTTGTCGCTGTCATAGAAGGAGCGGACGTGCATTTCATAAATGATGGCGTCCTGATACCATAAAGGGTCGTCAGCCGGTTGAGCTGTGTATTTGCTGTTTCGCATGTCCCCACACGCCCTGTTTTCTAAATTATTATGATGACGCGTTACCTAATGCCAAGTTGCCATCATAAAGGTAATTCTCTCTTGAGGCTGGTGCACAACTCCTTATTGACGACGACTGTCATTCTGAGCGGAGCGAAGAATCTTGTGTCTTCAGAAGCTTGAGATCATTCACTCTGTTCAGGATGACAGAAAACGGTTTTGCAAGAAACGCTCTTTATAATTGTACCTCTCGCGGGGCGCGAGACGCCCCTACCATTCTGATAGTAACCTTTTTTACGGCACCTTCATACTAAAGGTAATAGTCAAAATCCCTCTCAGTGCGCACCCGGCGGCGCAACCGGAAGATATAGGCCGGCGCCATTTGCGGATCGAGCTCCACGTAATTGCGAGGGCCCTGCCAGAGAAAACGGGCCTCACCCAGGAGATCGTGCACCTGGTAGGGCTGGCCGGGGTCCAGGCCCAGTTCCCCCAGCGGCAGCTCCAGCCAGCCCCCCTGGGTGTGATGGGGGTCGAGGTTCACCACCATCAGGATGATATTGGCCCAGGTCTTCCGTATACTTGGTGTAGCAGATCAGTTGCTCGTTATCGATGGGGTGGAAATGCAGATTCCAGTCCCGCTGCAGAGCGCGGCATTTTCCCGGCGGATGCGGTTCACCCGGGCAATGAAATCTTTCAGGCTGTCGGGCCGCTCGATATCCCAGTGCTTCAGCTCATACTTCTCCGAGTCCAGATATTCCTCGCTGCCGGGTTCCCGGGCCCGGCTTCGCAGAGCTCGAACGGCCGGTCCGTAGATGCCGTAATTGGCCCCCAGAGTGGCCGCCAGCACCAGGCGGATCATGAAAGCCGGGCGGCCCCCGAACTGCAAGTATTCCGTCAGGATGTCCGGGGTGTTGGGCCAGAGGTTGGCCCGGAAATATTCCCGCACTTCGGTGCGGGTGAGTTCGGTGAAATATTGGGTGAGTTCCCACTTGGTGTTGCGCCAGGCAAAGTAGGTGTAGGATTGGCTGAAACCCAGCTTGGCCAGGCGATACATCACCTTGGGGCGGGTAAAGGCCTCGGCCAGAAAAATAGACCTCCGGATAGTCCCGTTTGATTTCGCTGATCAGCCATTCCCAGAAATGAAAGGGCTTGGTGTGGGGGTTGTCCACCCGGAAAATACGCACGCCCTGCTCGATCCAGAAGAGCACGACGCCTTTAAATTCTTCCCAGAGCTCCCGCCAATCCTCGGTCTCGAAGTCCAAGGGATAAATGTCCTCATATTTCTTCGGCGGGTTTTCCGCATACTGCACGGTTTTGTCCGGCCGCCAGCGGAACCAGGCAGGATGCTCCTTGACGTAAGGGTGGTCCGGCGACCCCTGGAAGGCAATATCCAGGGCCACCTCCAGGTTGACCTCCCGGGCCCGGGCCACAAAATGCCGGAAATCCTCCAGGGTGCCCAGCTGTGGGTCTATGGCCTTGTGCCCGCCCTCGGCCGCGCCGATGGCCCAGGGACTGCCCACATCCCCGGGTTCGGCCTCCGGTTGATTATTCTGGCCCTTGCGGTTGATCGCGGCCGATGGGGTGGATGGGCGGCAGATAGAGCACATCGAAGCCCATACCGGCGATGTAAGGCAGACGCGCCTCACAGTCTTTAAAAGTGCCGTGCCGTCCGGAAACCGCGGCAGCAAGAGCGGGGAAACATTTCATACCAGGTGCTGTAACGCGCCTGTACCGGGTCCACCACCACGGCCAGGTTTTTGTCATGGAGGGTGATGAACCGTTTATCCGGATACCGACCCATGAGCCGGGTCAATTCCGGGTCGAGGGCCGCCTCCAGTTTCTCCTCCAGGCCCCTTTCTCCCCGCAAAATTTTGGTCCACTCCCCCAGTTTCCGGGCGGCGGCCTTGGGAGCGCGACCCTGGACCTCTTCGATGAACCCGGCTCCCACCAGGAATTCGATGGCCACGTCCTGGCCCGCGTCCACTTTTTTTTGCAGGTCCCGCTGCCAGGTGCTGAACCAATCCACCCAGGCTTGCAGGGCATAGCGGTAGCGACCCAATTCCTGCACCTTGAATTCTCCCTGCCAGCGATCATTGACCAGCGGTTGCAGGGGCGCCGTCTGCCAGTCCGCGTCTTGCTCCCGGCGGAAAAGGAGTTGTGCGGCAATGACCTCATGGCCGTCGGTGACGATATCCGCCTCGACTCTGAGCCAGTCGCCCACGGTGCGCTTGACGGGGAAGCGGCCGCCGTCGATTTCCGGTTTTACCCCTTCAATGACCACCCTTTTTCTCGCTTTGCCGGTTTCCAAGGTTTCCTCTCTATGCCGGGGCAAGCCTGGCATCCTCCAGGGTTACCATACTGTTTGGGTTCGAGATCCTGAAAAAATGCCTGGACAATAAAAGAATTACCGAGAAGAGCGCTAATCCCGGGCTGAGTACATCGAAGTTAAGGATTTATATATCTTAGCGCAAGCAGAGGGAAATTTCAAATCTCCCCGGATGCCCCCGCTGACCCCATAATTCCTCAGGCGCACCGGCACCTCCCGGGTAGGGGAGGGGATGGGAAGATAAGGGAGCATGCAGTTCCCCCTTGGGCTGAGAGGGCCGGGCCGTCCGGGGCAAGGCAATCCGGTTTATTCCTGGCGACGGAAATTTCACAGAATCGCTGTGCTTATATAACCCGTGGATTGGGGGACAGGTCAGTCCTGAACGACCTGACCTTGCTCAGCCGGATGACCCAGGGCGTTGCTTAGCCTTAACCCCGTGGAACCAGGCTGCCTGGGGTTATGGCTGGAACTCTCGAATGGCCTTTACCACCGCCTGCTGCTGTTCCAGGGTCAGTTCCGGATAAATAGGCAGGGCCAGGGTCTGGGCCGCGGCCGCTTCGCTGGCGGGAAAGTCTCCCGGCTTATAACCCAGGGAGGCGAAACATTCCTGCCTATGCAGGGGTACTGGATAATAGATTTCGGTAACGATGCGCCTGCCGGCGAGGTAATCCTTCAAAGCATCGCGGTGCTCGCAGCGGATGACGAACTGGTTGTAGATATGGCGCCCGTAACCGGCTTCCCGGGGCGGGGTGATGGCGGGGTTGGTCTGGAAGAGTTGCCGATAGGTGGCGGCATTTTGCTGGCGCTTCCCGGTCCAGGCATCGAGATAGGGCAATTTCACCCGCAAGACCGCGGCCTGCAGCGCATCCAGGCGGAAGTTGCCCCCGATCACTTTGTTGTAGTACTTGGGCTGGTAGCCATGGTTGCGCAACAACTTGACCCGATCAGCCAGCGCCGGATCGTTGGTGGTCACCATGCCCCCGTCCCCGAAGCCGCCCAGGTTCTTGGAAGGGAAGAAACTGAAGCAGCCGCAATGGCCCAGGGACCCGGCCCGTTTGCCATGATATTCGGCGCCGATGGCCTGGGCGGCGTCTTCGATCACGTCCAAATGATGCCGGGCCGCGATCTCCATGATGGGGTCCATGTTTGCGGCCTGGCCGTACAGGTGCACCGGAATGATGGCCCGGGTCCGAGGGTTGATAACGGCCTCGATCTGCCCCGGGTCGATATTGTAGGTGAGGGGGTCAATATCGGCAAACACCGGCTTGGCGCCCACACGGGCGATGGACCCGGCGGTGGCAAAGAACGTGTAGGGCGTGGTGATGACTTCATCCCCGGGCTTGATGCCGATGGCCATCAGGGAAATCAGCAAGGCGTCGGTTCCCGAGGAAACCCCAATCCCGAATTGACAATGAGAGTAGGCAGCGACCTCTTTTTCCAGGGCTTCCACCTCCGGCCCCAGAATAAAGGCCTGGGCTTCGATGACCCGATCCATCGCCTCCCTTACCTCGTGGCGGATGCTCTCGAACTGGGCTTTAAGATCCAATAACGGCACCGCGATGGCTTGCTTGTCTCCAGTCATGGGTTTTCCTTTTACCTGGGTTGATTAACCGTCTTTCTGGTTGCAACCAGGTTAGGCTTTGACAGTCCCACTGACAGGCAGAACCTGATCGCATCTTCGGGCAGCAACGGGAGGAGCCATTTCATGAAAGGGACATATCAGGATCGGCAGAAGGTCATGGCACCCTCTGCCGGCAGGTGGGGGTCAGGTACTGCCGCGTCCATGCATCAGGATATTTCGGGGCCTCGCTGCCAGATCGACAGAAGGTACCCATTGCCTTCAGTCAACGGACCCCGGGCCACGAAAAACGGACCACCACCGAAAGGAAAATTGCCCGCAAAGTCTCACCTGGTGTTGAAAAAGGGTTAGGTCATAAGGCCTAACCCCTTGAATTTACTGGCGCGCCCGGAGAGATTTGAACTCCCGACACTCGGATTCGTAGTCCGATGCTCTATCCGGACTGAGCTACGGGCGCGTGATTGGTGACTTCGCCGGCGGTTTGCTTACAATCTTTTATTTTATACCTCTTGATCGGGAAAAGGTCAACTGCTTATCGCCGGGAAACTGCTTGCCACAGGGCCGCAGAGGCCAGGGCCACGACCTCCGGACGGAGCCGGGCAGACTCTTCCCCCATAAAACCCTCTGCGTTTGGACCCCGGCATCAGCCTGAAAGAGTTCCGGTGAGACGGAGCACAAGACCTGCGGGTCTAAAACAGGGTGACCGGGTCGATATCCAGGGTGAGGCTGAGGTTGGAGCGGGGCGGGGGGGTCCAGGTCCGGCGCAGGTGCTCAAGCAGGCGCACCAAGGGCGCCCGGCCGCAGCTCTTGATCAGGATTTGCCAGCGAAACCGGCCCTGGAGGCGGGCGAGACCCGCCGGGGCCGGCCCCAGGACCCGCACCCGGGAACGCAGGTCTGTGATCCCCGGTTCGCAGTTTTTCCAGGGCGGCGGCCAGGCGCCGGGCTTCCCGGGCCACGGACTCCTCAACCGGGCCGCTCAGGCGGACCAGGGCCAGACGGGCGAAGGGCGGATAACCCAGTTGCCTCCGGCTCTCCAATTCCCGCTGGAAAAAGCTGTCGTAATCCTGGGCTTGCACCGTCTGGAAGACATAGTGGTCCGGCTGGTAGGTCTGAATCAGCACCGTGCCCTTGGCGGCGCCCCGGCCGGCCCGCCCCGCCACCTGGGACAGGAGCTGAAAGGTGCGCTCCCCGGCATGATACTCCGGAAAATAGAGGCTGAGGTCCGCGGCGATGACTCCCACGAGGGTCACCTGGGGAAAGTGGTGCCCCTTGGTGATCATCTGGGTGCCCACCAGGAAGTCCAGGTCCCCGGCGGCAAAGTCGTCCAGGACTTTGAGGGCCCGGCCGCTGTTCGGGGCCGTATCCCGGTCCAGCCGGGCCACCCGGGCAGCGGGGAAGAGCCGGCTCACCTCCGACTCCACCTTTTCGGTACCCACCCCGTAGCGTTTGATGGCGTTGGACTGGCAGTGGGGGCAGCGTCGTGGGCACCGCCTCGGTATAGCCACAGTAATGACACACCAGGCGGTCCTGCTCCTGGTGGTGGGTCAGGGCCACGCTGCAATTGCGGCACTGAAACGCCCGGCCGCAAAAAAGGCAGAACACGGCCCGGGAAAAACCCCGGCGATTGAGGAACAGCAGGGCCTGTTCTCCCCGGCGGAGCACCTCGCCCAAGGCGCTCTGACAGGGGCCGGGAGATCATCTTGAGACTCTTGTCGCCCCGCTGGGTCCGCAAATCCACCAGATGGATCTCGGGCAGGGTCTGGGGTGTGACCCGGCGGTCGAGTTTGAGGTAGCGATATTTGCCTTCCCGGGCATAATAGCAGGAACTCACCTGGGGGGTGGCGGAGACCAGGACCACGGCGGCGCCGGCCAGCTTGCCCCGGTAGAGGGCCACATCCCGGGCCTGGTAGAGGAGGCCGCCCTCCTGCTTGTAGGAGGGATCGTGTTCCTCGTCCACCACCACCAACCCCAGGCGGGGCAGGGGCGCAAAGACCGCGGAGCGGGCTCCCACCACAATATCCACGTCTCCCACCATGATGCGGCGCCATTGATCCACCCGAAAGGCCTCGGACAGGCCGCTGTGGAGCAGGGCGACCCGGGAGCCGAAACGCCGCCTGAAGGCCTGGCCCACGGGATGGGTCAGGGCGATCTCGGGCACCAGGACCAACACCTGGCGTCCCCGGGCCAGGGCATGGGCCGCGGCGCTCAAGTAAACCTCGGTCTTGCCGCTGGCGGTGACGCCGTGGAGGAGAAAGGGCGCAAAACTCACCCCCGTCAATCCCGGCGACGATGTCGGCCAGGGCCTCTTCCTGGTCGGGCACCAGGGTCAGGGAAGGCTCTTCCAGGGGCAGGGGCGCATCATCTTCGTGGGTCCGGAGGCGGGTCCGATCCTCCAGAACGATCAAGCCCCGGCCGGCCAGGCGCTTCAGGCTGTCGCGGCAACCGGGAAAGAGGAGCTGGAACTCTTTCACCGGGGTGGGGCCGGCTTCCTTAAGGTAAGTCAGGAGCCCCCGGGACTTGACCCCCAGGCCCTTAAGGGACTGGTCGCCTGCGGAGGGCTCCGCGGGGCAGGCCCAGACTTCCCGGCGCGGCTTGGCGGGGATAGCCCCCCCGGGGATGATGAAGTTCAGCGCCTCACCCAGGGGATACTGATAGTAATCCGCCACCCAGCGGAACAGGGGGACCAGCTCCGGGCCAAACCGGGGTATGGGGTCGAGGACCTCCCGGATGTCCCGGAGCGTCCCGGGAGGGGACTCGGAGGTGGGGCCCAGGAGATATCCCATGACCTGGCGGCGGCCCACCGGCACCCGCACCAGGCTGCCCACCTGTGCGCCTGCGGCCGTAAGGGCCGGCGGCAGGCGATAAGTCAGGGTGTGGGCCAGGGGCAGAGCCACCGCAACTTCCCACAGGGCGGGGGCCGGGGTTGCAGGTTCTGTGACTGCCATAGGCTGAACCTTTAGGGAGTGTTTAACCTCGGAACCTCTTGCGTGTAATCCGACTGCAACCCGAAGAGCTCGGCATAGGCCGCGGTCACGGTGCAAAACGACAGGGGAATGGTCACCAGGAGGCCCACACCCAGAGCGATGACCCCCGCCAGGTTGAGCAGGGCCAGGAGGAGGACGAAAGCGAAATAACCGAACCAGCGGGGGTTGACGGTGAGGCGGCTCAACTCCATGGCCGGCCAGAAGTCCAGACGGCGATCGACCACCAGGTAGGAGGCAAAGAGATAGGCCACGGCCAGGTAGATCCCCGGGATAATCAACAGAGCCGTGCCGATGCCGATAACGAGGCCAGCTACCAGGGAAAGCAGCAGGAGCGGCAAATAGTACTGAAACCCCGCAAAAAAATCTCGAAACTCGGGAGTTTGTCCTTGCAGCAGTTTGGCGCTGACTATAAAGTTGCCCATGAACAGCGGGGTAGTGACCGCAAACGCCGCCACCGCGCCCACGAACGGGATGACCCTCAAGGCCGCTTGGATGACGAGGTTAAGGAGGCAGAAGCCCACAAACCCGCCGGGGTATTGCATGAATAACCCCCAGCCGGTCTTAAGGTACCCTCCCAGGGGCAACGATGCCTGGGTCGGGGCCGGGGATGGCTCGAAGACCGGTGGCGGAGAATTGGCGGGAGGCCCGCAGGTGGGGCAGGGTGATTCGGACCCGGTCAATTGATTGCCGCACTCGGGGCAGTATGACATAATCTTTTCTCCTTTCGAGGCCTGCCAGGGGAATCTGGCGGAAAAAAATTGCCCTTGCCGTTGGGGATGTTATCAATTACTGTCGCACTTGGCAAACAGTCTCTTGAAAATGCGGCCTGACCCACCCGCAACCGGGGATCAGGAACGGGAGCAAGCACCATGAAATTTATCACCGTGGCCTTATCGGACTCTATCGGCACCATCACCTTGAACCATGACCGACGGCGCAATGCCCTGAGCCGGGGCCTGATCAAGGAGGTGATCAAAGCTTTGCACGACCTGGTGCATCAACAGGCCCGGGTGATTGTGCTCCGGGCCAACGCCGGGGCCAAGGTCTGGTCCGCGGGCCACGACGTCAGCGAATTCCCCCAGCCCGGCCGGGACCCCCTGACCTACGATGATCCCCTGGAGCAGGTCATCCGGGCCATCCAGCGCTGCCCGGCCCCGGTCATCGCCATGCTGGAGGGCAGCGTCTGGGGCGGCGCCTGCGAACTGGTTTTTGTCTGCGATATCCTCATCGGCACGGCGGACACCTCTTTTACCATTACCCCGGCCCGGTTGGGGATTCCCTATAATCTCACGGGTATCCTCCATGTCCTCAACAAGCTGGGCATGTCCCTGGCCCGGGAGATGTTTTGCACCGCCCTGCCGGTGAGCGGCGAGCGGGCGGCTCGCTTAGGCGTCCTGAATCACCTGGTACCGGCGGCGGAACTGGAAGGGTTTACCTCGCGCCATGGCCGGCAAGATCGCCGCCAATTCCCCCATCAGTATCTCGGTCATCAAGGAGCAACTCCAGATCCTGGGGAACGCCCTGCCCCTTTCCCCCGAAGTCTTTGAGCGCATCCAGGCCCTGCGCCGTCTGGTCTATAACAGCAAGGATTACCTGGAAGGGCAAAAAGCCTTTCTGGAGAAGCGGCCGCCGGTGTTTAAAGGGGAGTGAAGCGAGAGACGGGAGGGGAGAGCAGCCCATCTTACTTGAAAATTGCCCTAAAGGACTTAACTATAAATGAGTTACTGAAGATCTGTGTCAGGGGATGGCAAGGGGGAATAAAGAATAAAAGAAATAACTCATGTTCACCATATATATACTCATAGCATCAATTTTATTGCAATTTCTCGCGGCATTTCTCGCCTTGAGACTCGTCTGGGTGACCAAGAAAACGCCGGCCTGGGTGCTTATCGCCGCAGCCATTTGTCTCATGGCCTTGCGTCGCTGCCTCACATTTTTCCAAGTGGTTTCCTGGGAGGCGCCCACCCACTTAGACCAAACAACGGAACTGGTTGGGCTGGCAGTATCAATATTAATATTAGTGGGCATAGCCCGGATAGCCCCTATTTTTCACTCCTTCAGAATTTCTGAGGAAATGTTGCGCCGCCAACTGATGCAAACGTGTATGGATGGCATAATTGCTAACGATTTGCAGGGAAATATTTTCATCTTCAATCAGACCGCGGCGCACATTCTTGGTTATGACCCAGAAGAGGTTGTGGGAAAAATCCATGTCAGAGAACTCTACCCTCCAGGGATCGCCCCTGAAATCAAATCGAAAATCCAAGACCCCGCGGTGGGGAAAGCAGGCATCTTAGAAAATTATGAGACCGTGGCCCGCCACAAGGACGGCACGCTGATTCCGGTCTGGCTGTCGGCCCGGATCATTCGCGAAAATGGCCAGGAAATGGGAGTGGTCGGACATTTTCGAGACCTGCGGGAACGGAAGCGCCTGGAAGAGGAACTCTTGCGGAATGAACGCTTGTCAGCCCTGGGGAGGGGGGCGGCCCATATCACCCATGAAATCAAGAACCCCCTGATGCTCATCGGAGGATTTGCCCGCCAGGTTCTGAAGGATATCCCCCCAGGCCTTGAAAAAGATAAGGAAAAACTCCGGATCATTGTGGACGAGGTGCAGCGGTTGGAGGGTTTTCTGATCGAAGTCGGCAGCTATGCCAAGCTGTCTGAACCTCAGAAGGGTGTTGGCGACCTCAACGCCCTCGTTCGAGAAACGTGTGACCGCCTCGAACCGAGTATCAAGGAAAGAGGCATAACCTTGCGGCTGGAGCTGGACGAGGACCTGCCCGAGGTGCGGTTCGACCCCGTGCACTTACGCCAGGTAATCTTGAATGTTGCCAAAAATGGTATCGAAGCCATGCCGGAGGGAGGGACCTTGACGATGGTCAGCGGTAGCCGGGACAACCGGGTGTTCCTGGAAGTCTCGGACACCGGCGAGGGCATCCCCCCGGAAGTCATGGAAAAGATGTTCCAGCCCTTCTTTTCCACCAAAGACAAGGGTAGCGGCCTGGGCCTGGCCATATCTCAGAAGATCATCGAGGCCCACCAGGGAAAAATTACCATCGAGAGCGAACTTGGCAAGGGCAGCCGGGTGACTCTCTTTTTAAATTTAGAGGCATCGTCATCCTGAAAACGGCTACCATTGTCAAAGTATATAGGCAGGGGGCGGCGCCTCTGCCTTTTTTCTGTCAGGCAAAATTATTGCGGGGCGCGGGGCGCACCGTTCACCACGAAATGGGGCGACCCGACGGGCCGCCCTTCCTAGTTCTCCCTAAGGGATTGGGGGAAGGGGCAACGGCATCAAGTCTTAGCCCCCTCCCCAACTCTGGTTTTTCTACCCCTTCCGGCTCTTGAACTGGCGCACCTGGTACATGAAGGCCTCCAGGCGCGTCCGGGTGTGGGTCTGCTCCTGGCCGTCGTAGGCCAGGTTGAGGAAGGGGATGTTGTCGTGGCGCTCTCTGAAGAGCTTGAACAGGGAGTTGACCACGGTGCCCGGCATGCAGGTGAAGGGCATGATGTTCACCAGGCCGCAGGCCCCCTTCTGCACGAAGTCGTGGGATTTGCCCATGCTCAGGATGGCCTCCCCCTCGAAGGAGGGGTGCAGGTAGTCTTTGGCCATCTCCAGGGTCTCGGGGATGGAGGGTTCTTCCAGGTTCTTGATGCTGCCCCGGAAGATCTCGTTCAGACGGTGCTCGTCCTTGATCTGGACCCGCTCTTCCAGGCAGACCGTCAGCAGGTCCCGGAAGCGCCGGTTGACCATGGCCGTGGCCTTGGAACTGTGGGTGACGTAGAGGAGCCACTCGCCGATGGGCGGCATCCAGACCTCGCCGCCTAAAGCCTCGATCTCCCGCACCGCGTTTTCGTTGGAGAACTGGTTGGCCCGGGTGTAAATTTCTCCCACCACCCCCACCACGGGCTTGCCGCCGTTGAGGCTCAGGGAAACGGCGTCGAATTCCCGCCGGGACTCCTTGAGGACGCCGGGCAGGTTGCCCCGGTCCCGCAGGGCCTGGACAACCTTTTGGAGATAGTGCTCATAGATCCTGTCGGATTCCCCGACGGTGGATTCATAGGGCCGGGTCTCCCGGAGTTTCTTTTCCAGAAGGTCGATGGCCACAAAGCCGTTCCAGGCGACCCGGGAGAAGTCGCCGCCCACCAGGCCCAATTCCCTGTACATGTTTTCGTTCTGATCCGGGGAGTAGACCGGCATCTGAGGATACCCCAGGTCGTCCAGCACCATGCGGTGAAAGCGGTGGTACTGGCCGAACCGGCAGGGGCCGTCGGCCGCGGGCATGAAAAAGGCGCTCTTCTCCGGGTCGAAACCCGGGCGTTGCAACAGTTTGGCCAGGTCGCCGGTGGTGAGGATGAGGGGGTAGCACTCCTTGCCCGAGGTGAGCTGGCGGCCCAGTTCCAGGGTCTCTTCATCCGAGGGCGGCAGGGCCTCGGCTTCGCCGCCGCAGGCCTGGAACGCCGCTACGATGGCGTGGACCTGGTCGGTCATGGGGGGCAGATAGATCTTCCGCTTGAGGTTGCTGGTAACCTTGTACCGGAAAGGTGACAGCCGCACCGGGGCCGGTTCCACCGTGACGTTCTTCAGGCTGTCCAGGAACGCCTCCAGCCGGGTAATGGCCCCCACGTCGGAGGAGTGCTCGTCAATCTCGATTTCCAGGTACGGCTTGCCCCGCATGCGCTCCTTAAAGAAGTGCTGGATGAAGGAGTCGGGGCCGCAGCCGAAATTGGTGATATAGATGCCATAGAGCCGGGGGTCCTTGCGGATCAGTTCCGCCACTCCCAGGATCTTTTGGCCGAAGCGCCAGTACATCGGCTTGATTTCATCCAGGTCCTCAACGGTATCGACGGGCAGAAAGTCCATAGGCAGGGCCAGCACCCCCAACTGCCGCAGTTTCCGGTGCAGGTTGAGGTTCATGCCGGGGTCCAGGGCGTTGTAAGGCCGGCCGATCAAGACCATGAGGCGGCCGTCGGGAGGCAGGGAGGCCAGGATTTCCCGGCCCCGGGCCGTGAGGCGGTCGTAGTAGGCCTGCTGGGCCGCCTGGGCCCGGCGCATGGCCCGGTTCACCTGGAACGACCCCACTCCCAGTTCTTTCCCCAGCTCCCGCAAACCCTGGCGCAGCCGGCGGTCGCCCCGGCCGAAATAGAGCACCGGGGAGAGCATTTTGGCGCCGTAATCGGCAAAATCGATGGCGGTGGGCACGGTATAGGTCAGGGATTGGGCCATGGGACAGACCACCCCGCTGCCGATCTCGGGATGAGGATGGGGCAGGTCGATGAGGCTGGGCAGAAAAATGCGCTTGACCCCGTCCTTTAAGAGGGCCAGGATGTGGCCGTGGGCCACTTTCACCGGGTAGCAGGGCTCCGCCGCCATGGCCTCGGTCCCCTGGTTGATGACCTTTTTGTTGGTCTTGGGCGAGTAGACCACCGTGAAGCCCAGATCCTCAAAGAAGGCCCGGAAAAAGGGCATGAGTTCCTGGAAGAACATGGTCCGGGGGATGCCGATGGGGCCGCGTTTGCCTTCCTTGGGGGGCTCGTCCCCGTAGAGCCAGTTTTCCCGCTCCAGGAGCAGGTCTGCCAGATCGTGCTGCTTCTGATCTTTCCCTACTTCGTATTTTTCGCAACGGCTGCCGTAAAACAGGGGCTTTTCCCCTTCGATCTTCACCTGGCGGATCTCGCAGTTGTTGGGACAACCACCGCATTCAAAGGAAGTGATATCGTAGGTCCGGTCGGCCAGGTCGAATCCCTTGAACTGGGAGATCTCCCAGTCCCGTTCCCGCATGGCCAGGAGCGCGGCACCGATAGCCCCGGTGACGTCGTGGTGGGGCGGCACCGTGATCTTTTTGCCGCACACCTGTTGGAAGGCGGCGACGATGCCCTGGTTGGCCGCGGTGGCCCCCTGGTAGAAAATATTGTTGCCGATGGGCCGGTCTTCCGCCACCTTGTTGAGATAGTTCTGGACGATAGAGTAGGACAGGCCGGCCACCAGGTCTTCCCGGGCCGCACCCCGCTGCTGGTGGTGCACCAGGTCGGACTCCATGAATACGGTGCAGCGCTCCCCCAGGCGCACCGGGTTCTTGCCGGCCAGGGCCAGATCGCCGAATTCGCCGCGGATGGAGATGCCCAGCTTTTCGGCCTGCTCCTCCAGGTAAGAGCCGGTGCCCGCAGCGCACACCTTGTTCATCATAAAGTCTACGATGGCGCCGTGGGACAGGCTGATGAACTTGGAGTCCTGGCCGCCGATCTCAAAAATGGTATCCACGGTGGGGTCGATGGCCGCGGCAGCAGTGGCCTGGGCGGTAATTTCGTTGCGCACCACGTCGGCGCCGATGAAGTCCCCGGTGAGATAACGGCCCGAACCGGTGGTGGCCGCGCCCATGATCTTCACGCGGTCGGCGAGCTTGACGCCTACGCGGCGCAGGCCCTCGGTGATGGCTTCCAGGGGCCGGCCCGCGGTCATGAGGTACTCCCGGGCCAGCACCTGCATCTCGGAGTCGATGACCACCACGTTAGTGCTGATGGAACCCACGTCGATTCCCAGGTAAGCTTCCACCACCGAGCCGTCCGCCGGCAGGTCGATCACCCGGTAGTCCTCAGGACCCAAAGCCTTCGGGGGGGTAAGCCGGGGCAGGCGCCGGGACTGGTCCTCGTCCTTGAGCAGGTGTTCTCTGAGTGGTTCCAGCTCCAGGTGAAAATCAACCGGCGGGTTCTCCCGAGCCACCAGCACCGCGCCCACGGCCCCCAGGGCGCAGAAGTGCGGCGGAATGATGAGCCCGGCTTCGTCCAGGCCGAAGACCTGACGGAAGGCCTGGCGCACCCCCAGGTTGTGAGCCACGCCCCCTTGAAAGGCAATGGGCGGGGCGAAGGTCTTGCCCTTGGCGATGTTGCTTTTTAAGTTGCGGCCCATGGCCTGGCACAGACCGGCGATGATCTCGTAATCCGGGGTGGCGCCCTGCTGCAGGTGAATCATGTCGGTCTTGGCAAAAACGCTGCAGCGGCCGGCCACCCGGGGCGGGGTGGTGGATTTCAAGGCCAGTTCGCTGAACTCCTCGATGGTATAGCCCAGGCGGTGGGCCTGCTGGTCCAGGAAGGAGCCGGTGCCCGCGGCGCACATGGTGTTCATGGCGAAATCCACGATGATCAGGTTGCCGTCTTCCTCTGCTACCATGATGATCTTGGCGTCCTCGCCCCCCATGTCGATGATGGTGCGGGCCTGGGGGGCGAAATGATGGGTCCCCCGGCCCTGGGCAATGACTTCATTGATGAACCGGCCGCCCAGGATATCGGCCAGGCGCTGACCCCCCATGCCGGTGCAGGCCACCAGCCGGCACTGGTCCAGGGGAAATTCCAGAGACTCCAGGAGGTCTAAAGCCGTGCGGGAGGGCGCCCCCAGGTGGCGGCGGTATACTTCTTTGACCACCTCTCCCTCGGGATTCATGATCACCAGATTGACGCTTACAGAGCCGACATCCAGCCCCACGTCGAATTTGCCTTGCATAATCTGTATCCCCCAAAGTGCGGATAGCTTTGCAGCGAAAAGTTCCTGAGATTATGTGGGACACCCGCCCTCGGGGGTCCGGATGGGGCGCCGCCGGGGACGGCGGCGCCACTTTTCATGCTTTATGCATGGACACAAGCCCTTGGGCAACTGGTCGGATAGTTTAGCCAGGCCCTGGCGGCATGGTCGTAGGTTGTTCAGGTTTGATGCCGATAAAATTCCTGGTCATGGTGCCGGTTATGGGAAATGCGGCCGGAGTCCTGGAGGCGTTTCAACCGGGCCACCACCTGCACCAGCGGCAGCCCCAGGGCCTTTGACAGGTCCGGGGCGGTCATGGGCCGCCGGGAGAGCATTTCCACGAAATCTTCATCCTGGCCGGCCAAGCCGACGATATCCTCGCGGTCGAAAGAGGCGATGACTTCCACCGGCCCGCCCAGAAAAGCGGCGGCAGCCTCCATCTCAGCAGCATCCAGGGGCGCCGCGGCGGCTTCCAGCACCGGCCGCACTGCGGTGTTGAGCTGGACCCGGTCCGGTGCGAGTTTTTGTAAGGCCCGGCGCAAAAGGGATAATTCCTCTTCGGTGTCGTTTAATCCTTTGAGCAGCATGACTTCGAGCCAGAGCCGGCCCCGGTACTCCTGGCGGAAGGCCCAGAGGCCTTCGAGTAACGATTCCAGGGGGAGTTCCGGCAAGGGCCGGTTGATGGCGCGATACGTCTCTTCCCGGGCGGCGTCCAGGGAGGGCAGAACCATATCCGCCGCGGCCAGTTCCCGGCGCACCTCGGGGAGATACAGCAGGGCCCCGTTCGTGAGCACGGCCACCGGGATCTGGGTCATCGCCTTGATCTCCCGGATGATGCGGCCCAAGCCCTGGTTCAAGGTAGGCTCGCCGGAGCCGGCCAGAGTGATGACATCCGGCTTGACGCCCGGGTCCTTGAGATAGTCGGCCATCTCTTCGATAATAGCTTCGGTCTGGTAGGAAAAGCGCTCCCCGGTCTGGCAGGTGGTTGGCCCCACCTCGCAATAAATGCAGTGATAAGGGCAGGTCTTGGGAGGAATAAGATCCACTCCTAAGGACCGCCCCAGGCGGCGGGATGGAACCGGACCGAACAGGTGGCCCATATCAGAAACAACCCAGCTGGCAGTGAGTGATTTTTATCTTGAGCTCGTTGAGCATCTCCCCCAGGTCATGGCGGGAGAGGCCCAGTTCCTCAGCCAGGCGGAAGGCCGCGGCGCAGGCGAGCTTGCCTTCCGGGGCCGCCGCCTTGATCCTGGCCTTTACGTCTTCTTGCATGGTTACCTCTATAACAAATCTAGTGCTAGAGAAAATAGCCCATGAGCGGCGAAAAATCAAGGGGATGATGCCGCCGGGACCGGTGAATAAAATCCGGGGTGCATAGGGCTCATAACCCTGCCATGATCTGGAGATCAGCCGGCCGCCACCCGCCAGCAGGCTTCTGCCAGTCTTTCCGCCAGGCTGGTCAGGCTCTGGGCGAGGCGCTGATAAATCTTAAAGACCGCGACCTCCAAAACGATGCCCAGGACCATGGCCGCAGCCACGTTGGGGTCACCGGCGGGAATCTCGCCCCGGTCCATGCCCCCGGCCAGGACCTCCCGCACCACCTCCACCGGGTTGGGCATTTCCGGGGTCACTTTTTGCAACTGCCCGTGCTGGGCCAGGAGCAGGTAACTGAACAGCACCGGGTCGTCGTCGAAGAAGGTGCAGAATTGCCGGACCATGGCGTCCAGTTTGCCCCGTAAAGTGGCCTGGGCGGATTCGATGCGGCGGAGTTCCAGGGCAAAGGCAGTGAAGTTGCGGCTGAACAGGTCCCAGGCCAGGGCGTCCTTGCCGGAATAATGCCGGTAGAGGGTGCCTTCGGCGATCCCGGCGGCGGCGGCGATGTCCCTGATGGTGGTGCCGTCGATGCCTTTCTCCACAAAGAGAGACAGTGCGGTCCGGGCGATCAACTCTTTCGTGTGATTTTTGGGTCGCATTTACTTACACTGATTCATCAAGGGGGAATACATGAATTGCTTGCTGATACCGAATTCAAGTCAAGAACCTGCCAGCGAGACGGAGGGGCGCACCGGCGTGGGCGCCAGCCTTAAGGGCGGACACCTGGGTCCGCCCCCACAAAAACTGTCTGGTAACCGGACCCCGGTCTACGGTGCTGTAGCAGGGGCAATTCGTTGACCCGCCCCGCATACCAGGTACTCGCGGCGTCGTTTTTCTTTAAGCGAGTGACTGTTCACTCACAATATATGCCGTCCCAATCCTGCCGTCAAGTATTTTTTCCCGCCGTTATGGCTGGGGAGAAACCCCATTCTCCTTTATAATGAAACCCGTGATCAGGGCCAAGTCAGCAAACCATTACCCCACAGGGAGGAGAGAAATATGAAAGTGCTGGCCATATCCGGTTCGCCCCGGCCCCAGGGGAACACCCGCCTGCTTTTGGAAACCGCTCTGAAAGTCCTGGAAGGCCACGGGATCGCCACGGAATATCTATCGCTCCATGGCAAAGACATTCGGCCGTGCCTGGCGTGCTATAAGTGCGGCAAGGACAAGAACCGCTGCGCCCAGGAAGACGATTTTATGCCGGTCTTTGAGGCCATGACCGCGGCGGACGGGCTCATTGTGGGCTCCCCGGTCTATTTCGGTTCCGCCACCCCGAACCTCATGGCGCTCCTGGACCGGGCCGGTTTCGTGGCCCGCATGGGGGACAACCACTTCGCCCGGAAGGTGGGCACCCCCATTGTAGTGGCCCGCCGGGCCGGGGTCAATTTTACCTATGCCCAACTGCAGTTATGGTTCTGTATCTGCGGGATGTTTGTCCCCGGTTCCAGCTACTGGCCCATCGCCTACGGCCTCAACCCCGGTGACGCCGCGGGCGATGCCGAAGGTCTCAAGAGCGTCACCGACCTGGCGGACAATATGGCCTGGCTGCTGAAAAAACTGGCCACATAAATTACCCTCCCCAGTGGACCGGTCAGGATGAACCCACCAGGAGCCTTTGAACCGGGGGGGCACGGCGGTGCCGTGCCCTTTGAGGAAAACGCCATAGGGGAACCAGGCACATTATCGCACTGGGCCAGCAGACCTTCGCTAACCCTTTAAGGAAGCATTGCGGAGGCTCGACCTTGGTCGTTATTTCAGTTCGGGATAGGCCAACCCTCAGGTTAGCCCGATTGATCCGGTTATTTGAGCGCCGATTTATGGCTGAGAGGGGAGGGGGGGCGAACTTGCCTGGGGCCGCGCTTCGCCATCGGGGGTAAGGGACTGATCTCTAAATCGCCGATTTCGGTAAGCGACCGGCCGACATGTTGTTTGAGCTTGCCGTAAACGGCCTCGAGGAGGGCGGGGTCTTCCAGGACCATGATCCCTTTCCGTGCCTCCCCCCAATGCCTGGCCACCACACTGATTAATCTTGGGTTCAGGTCATTCCTCAGGTGAACCTCTTCCAAAACCCCTGCTTCACCGAGCCCCTGGTCCATAATCGTCCATTCAGGGGGCCACATGGAAAGCCCTTTCCATTTTAGAGTTCGTATCTGCATGACAGCCCTCCTTGGCTATGGCGCTCAGACTAAAGAGATATGTGCAAGTTAGGTATCGTTAGGTTTTTGAAGGCGCGGCCTGTGCGCATAGTCTAACAGAGCGCCAGGCTGGGAACCTGGCTGTGGATGAGCTGTTCCCAAACTGGATGCATTATAAGCGCAAAAGGATGTAAGTCAAGATAATTTGAAATTTAATCAGTTCTCTACCGGGGGGCAGCGAAGAGTCGCACCCCCAAAGGGGGAGAGGGGAGGGACCGTAAACTTCCTGAAGGGCCTACCACGAAATATCAGTCTTTGGCGGCCTTGAGGCGTTCGGCGACGCTGGGGAAGTATTCCATCCGGGTGTGGGGCAGAAACAGGGCGGCGATGTACTGGTCCATGAAGCCCGGGGTCTCCGAGAGCTCGAAGTTGGTCATCATGTCGGCCACCCGGCGTTCCTCCTCCAGCAACTCCCGGGAGAAGGCCAGCAGCGTCGCGCCCTGGAGGGAGGCGTTGCCCACGTAACTGGTAATTTTCCCGGGGCAGATCGGGCAAGAGACCGATGGCGATGGCGTTGTCGATGTTGATGAAATTGCCGAAGGCCCCGGCCAGGATCACCTGCTCCAGGTCCTGGAGTTTGAGTCCGACGTTTTCCAGCAGGGTGACGTAACCCGCAAACATGGCCCCCTTGGCCCGCATCAGGTTGTCGATGTCGGCTTCGCTCAAGGTGATGTCCTGGCCGCCTGGGTGTCCGGGGCCATGGCCAGGACGTATTCCCGGCCCTCGTCGCCCAGGCGGATCCGGGGGGTGTTCAGGTCATCCCGGAACTTGCCGTTGGGGGAGATGATGTCCGCCTCCATCATGGCCGCCAGGATGTTGATCAGGCCGGAGCCGCAGATGCCCTTGGGCTTCACCATGTCGATAGTGAGAAGCATGGGCTCGAAGGTCTCGGGATTGATGCTCACTTCCTCGATGGCGCCGGCGGCGGCCCGCATGCCGAACTTGATGCCGCCGCCCTCGAAGGCCGGTCCGGCGGAGCAGGCGGCGCAGGCCAGCCATTGCTGGTTGCCGATGACGATCTCGCCGTTGGTGCCGATGTCGATGAACAGGGTCAGCTTGGGGTCTTTGTAGATGCCCGAGGCCAGGACCCCGGCCACGATGTCGCCCCCCACGTAACTGGACACGGAACTCACCGAATAGATAAAGACGTGGTCCGGCACCTCCAGACCCAGGTCCCGGGCCCGGACCGGCGGGAGTGTGGCAGGCGGCGGGTGTGTAAGGGGACAGGCGGATATACTTGGGGTCGATGCCGTAGAACAGGTGGGTCATGGTGGTGTTGGCGGCCACGGTGATGTGGGAGATCTCCGTCACCGGGAGCTGATGTTTCTTCAGGAGCCGGTGCATTACCTGGTTGATGGTGGCGGCCACCGAGCGTTGCAGCTTTTGCAGCCCCTGCTCCTTCTGGCTGAAGACCATGCGGGTGATGACGTCGTCCCCGTAACTCATCTGGGAATTGTAATCCGCGGCGTGCCCGACGATCTTGCCGGCGGCCAGGTCCAGGAGCTGGACCCAGACGGTGGTGGTGCCGATGTCCATGGCGAGGGCAAAGTGGCGCTGGGTGGTGTCGCCGGGCTCCACCTGCACAACCCGGGGTTTCCGGGAGCGCCGCTGGGCAAAGTCCAGGGTGGCGGTGACCCGGAAGTTGTCCTCGCGCATCACCTGGGCCAGCTTGCGCAGCATGAAGAAATCGGCGCCAGGCTGTCCAGGCCGTGCTGGCGGGCCAGGCCCTGCTCCAGGCGGGCTCAAATCGCAGACGTTGTCCGACAGGGAAGGCGGCGGCAGTCCACGAATTTCTTTTGAAAGGCCGGGTTATAGAGACCCTGAGGCCTTCAAGGCCTCCAGGTCGATGGGGCTGGGGCGCAGGTCCGACGCCGCTCCGGCGGCGGGTCAGGGTGCGCCGGTCCAGCAGGGACTCCGGCGGGATGCGGATCACCACGTCGCACCTGGATGAAGCTCTGGCAGGCCTGGCGGTAGCCCAGGTCCCACTCCTCGTCGCTCAGCAGCCCGGAGCGGGTGCTGGTGAGTTCCCCCGATTCCAGCAGGACCCGGCACTTGCCGCAAACGCCCTCGCCGCCGCAGGAGGCATTGATATGGACCCCGGCCATTAAGGCGGCCCGCAGCAGATTTTCCCCGTCCGGCACCTCGACCGTAATCTCGTATGGCTTGAAAGTGACGTGCTTGCCCAAGATGCGATCCTGTTCGGAGATGAGTTGCGTTGACCCCGGCAAGGCAAGACCCACCGCAGGGTTTGGGGGGCTCTGAAAATTGTCGGCATTCTATCACAGGGAAGCGGCAAAAAAAATCTTAAATTACCAGAAGATGCTGCTATCGGGTCATTCCTGCCCTGGCCAACGGGGCCTCAAAGCCCGGAAATGCCCTGAGGGCCCGCGTTTATGATAAGATTCTCAGGGCCGAAAATCTGTGCAGACGGCAGGGGAGGGGGGCCGGAGCTGGGTCCCTCCTGGTTCCCAACCGCTTGGTCTGTAGAGCTTTCGGCGGCCTCGGCATCCGGCCGGTGCGGCGCACTGACTGGAAGCTTGGGGCGCCAAAGGCCGCAGGGGTGGCCCGCCCGCCCACTTTTCAGGCTTTCCGGGCGGGCCCAAGGCCTATGCAGGGTTGCCTGGCAGGGAGAATGAGGCTGATAAACCAGGCCGCGCCATTATCATTTTGAGAAAAGCGCCGAATCCGGCCATGTCACAGGATCTGACTCTTCACTCCGTTCAGGGCGGCACGGTAAATCCGCCCCTGATACCGGGAGGCATCTATGGCCGCAGGGCGCATGCACACGTTGCTTCAAGAGCTTTATCAACGCCTGTGGGAGACCTTGGGCCCCAGGGCTGGTGGCCCGGGGACACCCCCTTTGAAGTGGCCGTGGGGGCCATCCTGACCCAGAACACCAACTGGGTGAACGTCTCTAGGCCATCACCGCCCTCAAAGAGCAGGACCTCCTGGACGCCCCAGGCCTTGCATGACCTGCCGGAGGAGGAGTTGGCCCGGCTTATCCGGCCGGCGGGGTACTATAATGTTAAAGCCAGGCGGCTCAAGAATTTCCTGGATTTCCTGGCGAACCATTACGGGAACTCCATGGCGAGGCTGGCGGCCGGCGATCTGGAGGATTTGCGGCCGGCGCTGCTGAGCATCAAGGGGATCGGACCGGAGACCGCCGATAGTATTCTGCTCTACGCCCTGGCCAAACCCACCTTTGTCGTTGATGCCTATACTTTTCGCATCCTTAGTCGCCATGGGCTCATCCCCGAGTCCTACGCTTATGAAGAGTTGCGTCAACTGTTCATGGCGCATCTGCCGGCCAGGGTGGACATGTACAAGGAATATCACGCCTTACTGGTGCGGTTGGGCAAAGAGTGGTGCCGCCCTAAGCCCCGGTGTGCCGGTTGTCCGGTGGAGGACTGGCCGCAGAATAAAATATTCCGGCGATTTTTGGTACGGGAGTTGCAACATAAATTGCGCGAGGGAAATATATTATGGCATATATCGGCAAAGATGAACATTCTCCTGTCTGGCTGCCTGAATCTCTTCCGGAAGAGATCCTGGCTGAAAGTTTTATCGAGTTGTTAAACACTGGGGGCCAGGTGATGGAAGACGCCTCTGAGCCTGGAAGAGCCCAACTTCGGCTTTATCGTGCGAGACTGGTTCGGGCCTTATCTTGCTGAGCCCGCCGAGCCATTTCTTGAGGGGCCACTGTTAACCCGGAGGGTTTTGACGTTCAACCGCCTGCGACTTTCCCGACCCGAGCTGAGGGCGGAAACCCCTTTCAACTACCGCATTTTTCCTTCCCGCCGCACAATTTTCTCCCCACATCTGCGTCCGATGATGGTAATATCATGGCACACTGCCTCGCCTGTCCTTGACATTCACTAATCTTGAACTTTTTACCGGGATACGTTCAAAAATATGGACATTATCGCCCTGGAACACCACCCTCAGGAAGCCCTGGTCGACCGTCTCAGACGGGTTCCCCTGCTGGAGAAGACAGATGTCCTGGTTTATTCGCAGGCTCTGATCAGCCTGGAGCAGATTCACCCCAATTGCCTGAGCCCTCCCCAGAATTATATCTGGCTGCAGGAATTGCGCAAAACCCAGGAATTACGCTGGAGTCTGGCGGCCCGGGGGGTCGACCTGTTCCGCCTGGACGGCTATGTCACCTACACGGTGCGGCAGGCCGACGGGGAGGAGGCAGTCTACGATCTCTACCCCCCCATCGTGGAGGAGTCCTTCGAAGCCGACGGCAGGTGGCCTTGATCATCAACGACGGCATGCACCGGCTCTATCTGGCCCGGCTGGAGTGGGTGGTCCCCCAGGTAACCTATATCCGGGGCATCCCCAAGGAATATCCCTATTACGCCTTTCCCCGGCCGGGCGGCTGGGAGGGTCTGGACCTGTTGGCCGATAATCCCGACCCCCAGCGCTACCTGAAGAAGTGCCACCGGACCCGGCATAACAAACAACTTTATCGGGACTTTCAGGCGGTGTTCCACAACGTCGGCCGCTCCCGGAGCCGTCTCTTGAAGAAATAGGGATGGCCCCCGGCGCCGGTCTCGCCTTCCTAACCGGTACGGCCGAGGCGCGCACCCCATGCAGTTGTTCCGTGCAGCTGACGGTCCCGCCGCTGACCCTCGGTAACCCCTTGGTTGCACGCCCCGATGATCTTTGCCGCTGATCTCCGGCAACCCCGGGCCCGGCGTGGTGGAGGTAAGTATGAGTCTGGTCCTGTTAGGAGTTCTGATTGCTCTGGGCCTGGTGGTTCTGGGGAAGAACGTGCCGCAATTCCAGAAGTTCCCGCAAATCCGCTTATGTCCTGGCCATCCTGGTCCTGGCGGCCACGGTGGCTATTTCCACCGCCAAGATCGTGCCCCCGGGCAACGTCGGGGTCCTGGTCCTGTCTGGGCAAGGTGTACGGCACCATTTCCGAAGGGGTGCATCTGGTCAATCCCCTGGCCACCATGGAACTCATGAGCGTCCGCACCAAAGAAGTCTTCGAACACGCCGAGGCCCCTTCCAAGGAAGGGCTTGAACGTTATTCTGGAGGTCTCCTGCCTCTACCACCTCAAAGCGTCCGAGGCGGCCAACGTTTACCGGCAGATCGGGCCCAATTATGAGGCGGTGGTGGTCAACCCGCAATTCCGCGCCGCGATCCGGGGCATCACCGTCAATCATGAAGCCAAGGACCTGTACACCTCCAGCCGGGAACTGATCTCCGACGGAAATCTTCAAGGACCTGGCAAGAGAACCTGGGCAAGCGGGGGATTGTCGTGGAGACCATCCTGCTGCGTAAGGTCGATTTGCCCAAGCTGGTGGTGGACGCCATCAATGCCAAGCTGGCCGCGGACCAGCAGGCCCAGCAGATGCGCTTCGTCCTGGACAAAGAACGCCAGGAGGCGGAACGCAAGCGTATCGAAGCCCAGGGCATCCAGGACTTCCAGAGGATCATCTCCCAGGGGCTGACCGAGCAGCTGCTGCGCTGGAAGGGGATCGAAACCACCCGGGCCCTGGCCGAATCCCCCAATAGCAAGACCGTCATCATCGGGGGGCGGGACGGCATGCCTTTGATCTTCAATACCGCACCGGACGGAGGTTCCACGGGAAAATGATTGACAACCATCAGGTAAGGCACTATCTAAAGGCTATGACCGGCAGGCGGAAACCATTAAGGGGATTCATGGTGCTGGCGGTTCTCCTGTCATTGGCGGTGGTCTCCTCCGGGGCCTGGGCCGGGGCGGTTACCGATGCCAACCGCGGCAACCCCGGCCAGCCTCTGGACGTCAAAAGTCTCCTGGTCCGGGGTAAAACCACCCTGATCGATTTCCACAGCCCCTTCTGCCCCCCGTGCGTGCGACTGGCGCCGATCATGGCAAAACTGGCGGCAAAGCGCCCGGACCTGGCTATTAAGAAAGTCGATATCAACCGGCCGGAAGTCGAGGGGATTGACTGGCGCTCACCCCTGGCCCAGCAGTATCAGCTCCGGCAGGTGCCGTATTTCATGATCTTTAGTCCCCAGGGGAAACTTGTGGCCCAGGGCCGCGAGGCCGTCGGGACGGTGCAAGGCTGGCTCAAGGAAGCCGGGTTGATGGAGTAAGCCGGGCAGATTTCTGTTGCCAAAAGTTCTTATGAAGAGGGAGCCCAGGCGTCTCGCAGGCGCTGGAGGGGCGGATTTAAAACCCGCCCCTCACCCGTCCCTTTGCATATGTTACGGGTAGGCCAAAGGCCCACAAGCCGCGGCTTAAGGAGGAAAAGGGCATGCAATGGTCAGGCTGGCGCCGCGTTGCGGCGATAGTGCTCTTGCTGAGTGGTATCCTGGGATGCGCGATGCCCTCATCGTCCCAGGCTCCGCCGTTGACGACGGCGGCGGCCAAATACACCCTGGATAGCTGGAACCCCGGCTTTTGCAAGGTGGCGGACTTCTACGGATTTTATCTATCCGGGCAGGACCTCGCCAGCCAGGAGGCCTACGTGCTTATCGCCAATCCCGGCGATAAGGCGCAAAAACCCGTGGTCTACATAGCCCGGTTCCAACTCCTCACCCTCCCGGAGGGCCAATCACGCTGGTTTCTCACCAGCCTGGTGACCCACAGTTCGGGGCTGAGCAAGAGACTGGGCTGGGACAACCTGATCATCCCGGTGAAGGCCCCGCCGCCGGCGGCCGCGGCCAAATAATCCCGGCTTAGCGGCTCTATCAAAAGGAGAGGGGCACGGCGGTTCCGTGCCCCTCTCGTGTTTCAGCGGTCTTTTCAGGTCAGGGGACGGGTTTTCCCCATAGCTCTTGCGGTTTTTCGGCCGATGGGCCCGATAGCCGCCTCGCCTACCCCCGGGTTCTGCCCTCAAATAATCAGCACCTCACAGTCCCCGGCCCGATTCCTGGATGGCCTGCTCCATTTCTTCCTCCAGGGCCGGGACCCTGAGGTTGATCCCCTTGAGCACTTCCTTATCGTCGATGTTTACTCAGAGGTCGGCGATCTCAAGCATAAGAACCTCGATAGTAACGAGAAAGCCCCCAAAGAAGACTTTGGGGGCCATCGGCAGACTGAGCTAAGTTGATAAAAAAACTTACGGAGCTTCTTTGGTCAGGGACGGTAGCGGCGGTAGCGGCGGCGCCGTCTTGATATATTTCATTCCAAAGGCCCGGGTCTCGAAGGCTTTGGGATTGAAAGCCCTGGTCAGCTCTACTTCTTCCGGGGATAAAATCCGCACCATGCCATAGGGATCAACGATGGCAAACCGCTCGCCCTTAGCCATGCACGAAGCCACTGTCTCTTCACCCTTCAGCTCTTTCTTGGAAACGCAAAGCAACTTCGCGCCTCCTTGAGCTGTGGCGACGGAAGTGATAAAAAATACGGCCACCACTGCCATCAGCAACCCGACCACCACTTTAGACCTCATACACCTTCCTCCTTTGCGCTAGGGTTGATACCAGGCTTCTCCCCCCCTAATGGAGTACATGAGAAAAAGCCGACAAACTCCTTTCCAGGCCATAATATAAGCGGACACGGAAAAATGTCAACAGAATTGATGGACTCTGGAAAAAAATCTTAGCTGGCGTTTCCTTTACTCCGTGAGGGGATCTGGCGTCACCTGATTTGCATTGCTCCTACTGAAGTAAGTATATCACAATCACCATCTATAATAAACTACAAGTCAATAAGGTAAAGACCAGGTAAATTCGGATATCCCGGAAGCGGCCGCCGCGGTTAAACTCCCGGGCCACCCCCTCCTGATGGTCCCTCTGCCCATGGCCTTTCCTGAAATCCCACCCCGAGTTATCAGGCAAATGGGGCGCCTTGACCAGCCGGGGAACCACCCTCGCCGCGCCGCCCCCCACCGAGATCCTGGCCACCCCAAAGTCCACCCACCCTGGCGCATCCTGAAGGCCGCCAGGCTAAGGCGGCTAAGTTTCATCATTTTCACCCGTAAAGAGCCGGCACGGTATATGAACCAAGGGTAATAAAGCCGGGATGGCCATCAAGGTCTGATTATCCAGTATATTTAAAGATTAATTGCACTTAACGGCGGCAGCCGACTTGCACAATAAATCACAAATGGTCTATACTTAAGACAAGATTTCCCTTAAGGTTAGGGTCAGGATTTGATATTATAAAGTAAGTTACCCACTGAGATTACAGGTGAATCCTTATGAGCCCACAAGACCAAGTCAATAAGCCGGTTGGGGCAGTGATGGTTGTCGGCGGCGGCATCGCCGGGATGCAATCTGCTCTGGATCTGGCCAATGCCGGATATCTGGTTTACATGGTGGAGGAGAAACCGGCCATTGGCGGGGTTATGTCGCAGTTGGACAAGACCTTCCCCACCAATGACTGCGCCATGTGAATTATCTCGCCCAAGCTGGTCGAGGTCGGCCGGCATATTAACATCGAGATCATGGCCCCGGCCCAGGTCGTCGGCATCAGCGGCGAGGCGGGTAATTTCTCGGTCAAGGTGCGCCAGATGGCGCGCTATATCGATATGGCCAAGTGCATTTCCTGCGGCCTGTGCGCCGAGAAATGCCCGAAGAAAGTGCCCGATGAATACAACCTGGGCCTGGCCAAGCGTAAATCGGCTTACTTGAGCTATGCCCAGGCGGTGCCCCCCAAGTATGCCATAGACAAAGACTCCTGCATTTATTTCCAAAAGGGCGGCAAATGCAAAGCCTGCGAAAAGTTTTGCCCCACCGGGGCGGTGGATTTCTCCCAGGAGGACCTGGACCAGGATATCGCCGTAGGGGCCGTCATTCTGGCGGTGGGCTTCACGCCCTTTGACCCCACCCGCTACGAGGCCTACCATTACAGCGCCTTCCCCAACGTCATCACCGGCATGGAGTTTGAGCGGATCCTGGCCGCGGCCGGGCCCTTCCAGGGCCACATGGTCAGGCCTTCGGACCAGAAAGAGCCCAAGAAGATTGCCTGGCTCCAGTGCGTGGGCTCCCGGGACCTGCACCACTGCGACAACAGCTACTGTTCCGCGGTGTGCTGCATGTACGCCATCAAGGAGGCGGTGATCGCCAAGGAGCACAGCAAAGAGCCCCTGGACGCCGCTATCTTCTTTATGGATATGCGCACCCACGGCAAAGAGTTTGAAAGATACTACCGGCGGGCCGAGGATGAGTTCGGGGTGCGTTTTCTGCGCTCCCGGGTCCACAGCGTCGATCCGGTGGAGGGCACCGATGACGTCAGCATCCGCTACCTGGACGAAGACGGAACCGTGAAGGTGGAAACCTTCGACCTGCTGGTGCTGTCCGCGGGCATGGAAGTGGCCCCGGAGGTCATGGAGCTGAGCCGCACTCTGGGCGTCCATTTGAACTCCAGCCGTTTTGCCGAGACCTCTTCTTTCACCCCGGTGTCCACCAATCGCCCGGGAATCTTTGTCTGCGGCGCCTTCCAGGGCCCCAAGGACATCCCCCAGTCGGTGATGGAGGCTTCGGCCGCGGCCTCGGCGGCCAGCGAGTTGCTCTATTCCGCCAGGTTTTCCCTGGCCCGGAAAAAACCCGAGTTCGCCGAGCGCGACGTGTCCCAGGAAGCCCCCCGGATTGGCGTGTTCGTGTGCAGTTGCGGCATCAATATCGCCAGCGTCATCGACGTGGAGGGGGTACGGGACTACGCCAAGACCCTGCCCCACGTGGAGTTCGTGGAGAACAACCTGTTTGCCTGCTCCCAGGACACCCAGGAACTCATCAAGGATCGGATCAAGGAGCACAACCTCAACCGCGTGGTGGTGGCCTCCTGCACGCCGCGCACCCACGAACCCACCTTCCAGGAGACCATCAAGGAAGCCGGCCTTAACAAGTACCTCTTTCAAATGGCCAACATCCGGGACCAAGGCTCCTGGGTCCACCAGAACGAACCGGAAGCCGCCACCCACCGAGCCAAGGACCAGGTCCGCATGGCCGTGGCCACCGTTGCCTTGCAGCCGTCATTGCAGGAATTTGATCTCCCCGTCACCAAGGCCGGTCTTATCATCGGCGGCGGCGTGGCCGGCATGGAGGCCGCCCTCGGCCTGGCCGGACAGGGCTACGGCGTGGCCATCGTGGAGAAAAAGGAGTTCCTGGGCGGTCATGCCCGCAAACTCAACCACACCTGGAGAGGCGAAGCCGTGCAGCCCTATGTGGATGACCTGGTGCGGCGGGTGACCAGCCACCCCAAGATCGATGTGCATCTCAGCGCTGAAGTGACCGACGTCCAGGGGTTCGTGGGCAACTTTGTTACCACCATCACCAGCGAGGGCCGGCACGCCGAATTGAAGCACGGCGCCGCCATCATCGCCATGGGCGGCCATTCTTACAAGCCGCAAGAGTATCTCTATAAAGAAAATCCCCGGGTGCTCCTGAACCTGGAGATGGACCAGGCCTTGCGGGAAAAGAACCCCCTGGTGACCGGGGCTCAGTCAGCGGTCTTCATCCAGTGCGTGGGCTCCCGGGAGCCGGAGCGACCCTACTGCAGCCGGGTGTGCTGCACCCACTCGGTGGAAAACGCCCTCCGGCTGAAAGAGATCAATCCCGACATGGATATCTACATCCTCTACCGGGATCTGCGCACCTACGGCCTGCGGGAAAACCTCTACCAGGAGGCCCGGGAAAAGGGCGTGATGTTCATCCGCTTCGACCTGGAGAACAAACCCCACGTGGAGCAGACCGCCGACGGCGGCCTCAAGGTCACCGTAAAAGATCATATTCTCGGTATCCCCCTGACCATCACCCCGGATGTGCTGACCCTGGCCAGCGCCATTATTGTCAAGGACCAGGAAAAGCTGGCCCAGATGTTCAAGGTGCCCTTGAACCACGACGGCTTCTTCCTGGAAGCCCACATGAAGCTCAGGCCAGTAGACTTCGCCACCGACGGCGTCTTTGTGGCGGGACTGGCCCATTATCCCAAGCCCATGGATGAAGCCATCGCCCAGGCCAAGGCTGCCGCGGCCCGGGCTGCGGTGGTCCTGGCCCAGGATGTCATAAGGGCCGGCGGCGTGGTGGCCCAGGTTGACCCGGAGACCTGTTCCGGCTGCCAGGCCTGTGTCGGGGTCTGCCCCTTCGGGGCCATCAGTTGCAAAGAACAAGAAGACAAAAAACTGGCGGAAGTGAACCAGGCCCTGTGCAAGGGGTGCGGCACCTGCGCCGCCAACTGCCCTTCGGAGTGCATCACGCTCTTCGGGTTCAGCAACCAGCAGCTCTACACCCAGATAGATGAGGCCCTGGCGGAACTGGACGCGGACCTGGAAGAGGCGGCGGGCGCTTAACTCCGCCCCATTTTAGCTAAAGGATCGGTTACATGGCTGAAAAAGAGTATCAACCGAAAATTATCGGTTTTTTCTGTAACTGGTGCACCTATGCCGGGGCGGACCTGGCCGGCGTCAGCCGCTTGCAGTACCCGCCTAACCTTCGGGTGATCCGGGTCATGTGCTCCGGGACGGTCTCCCCCCACCACGTGCTCCGGGCCTTCCAGAAGGGGGCCGACGGCGTGCTCATCGGCGGCTGCCACATCGGCGACTGCCATTACCTCCGGGGCAATTACATGACTATCAAGCGCATGACCTTCCTCCAGGACCTCCTGAAATTCACCGGCTTCGAGGCCGGTCGGCTGCACCTGGAATGGATCTCCGCCGCTGAAGGACCTAAATTCGCCCAGGTGATCCGGGATTTTACCGCAAAAATCAAGCACATGGGCCCCTCGCGCCTGAAACTGTCACCCCGGGCGGCGTAACTAAAGCCATCGCGACATAAATTGAGGATACGACTTCATGGATAGGCTGCGTAAAAAAGTCCGCGACCTGCTCAAAGACGGCAAAGTGGCGGGCTATTTGGGATACATCATGAAGGACGGCCACCCGCTGCCCCATCTGTTCACTCCGGAACGGTTAGAGGAAGTGGACCAGGCCATTGTCGCCCCGGGGGATGCCCGCTATCCCCTGGACAAGTTGTTGCAGCAACTGGCCACCGGCTACCCTGACGCCACTTTTGCCATTCAGGTGAGAGGCTGCGATGAGCGGGGTCTCAATGAGCTCTATAAGTGGGGTCAGCTTGACCCGGAAAAAGTAGTCCTGGTGGGGGTGGCCTGCCCTCAGGATCAGGCCGATTACTGCGAATGTTTCGGCCCCTGGCCGTCGGTGATCGACACCGGGGAAAAGTGCGAACCGGTGCTCCGGAGCAAGCGGGTGGACCGGGTCGACGCCCTGTCCGGGGATGAGGCCTTTAAGGAGTGGGTCGGCGCCTTCAATAAATGCATCAAGTGCTACGGCTGCCGGGATATCTGCCCCATGTGCTTCTGTAAGGAATGCGCCCTGGAGCACCCCGACCTGATGAGCACCGGGAAGGTGCCCCCAGACGCCATTTTTCAACTGGTGCGCGCCATTCACATGGCCGGACGCTGCATTGACTGCGGCCTGTGCGAAGAGAATTGTCCGGCCGACATCCCCTTAAGAGTGCTCTACAAGAAGGGCAACGCCCTGGTGAAAAATCTGTTCGACTACGATACCGGCTCCCTGGAAACCGGCATCTCTCCCTGGAAATTTCTGGGGGATGAATCCACCATGGAAACCAAGCCCATGTGAATCTGTTGGCCCAGAGTTAAAAAAACCAGGCGGGCCTGAGGCTCGCCTGGTTTTTTTGGGGGAGAGGTGGAGACGGGGTAATTACCTTTGTTCAATGTTTGGAACAAGGGAGTTATCTAAAGAAGAAAACCTCATCGGGGTTCAAGGGATCCTTCACCGGCTGCGCCCGATTGGGACTGGCAGACCGATTTCACCGGATACTGATGGGAATAATGCGGCTTCTCGATGACCACCTGTTTGCCCAACCCCTGCTCCTGGTTGATCAGGAGCGGGCTCATCAGATTGGCGGTCATTTCCTGGGGCCGTCCGGGGGGAATGGTCAGAGTTACCAGGACCTGCAAGTCCTCGAGACTGCGGGCCTGTAATTCTTTCAAGGTGTTCGCGCCGTTCTTGGGTCGATATTCCGGCACCAGGGCGGCGGGATCGGCGACTACGAAAGCGAGAGAAGGGTTATCCAGACTTTGGAGGCAATAAAACGGCGGTTTCAGCTGGTGGTTGACCAGGGCGAATCGGAGCGCCTCGGGAAATCCTGGCAGTCCCGACGCAAAGGTAATGATACGGTCCGCTGATACCGTCACCGGGCCTAACGCCTGGGATTCGATGGTGAGTCTCGGAGATTCAGGCCGGGGGGGGCTCAAACTCAGACAGTGGACAACCTTTGAAGCAAGAGCGTTGACCGCCTGCTGCACCTCCTGGTAGTTAAAGGTGGCGGCCCGCAGATTCTCATCACTGAGGCGCTGGGCGATTTCCTCTCTCAGGACCACAACATCCGGGGGAGCCTCAATGCCCAGGCGAATCTGGCGGCCGCGTATTTCCAGCACCACCAGCCGGATGTTGTCGCCGACCAGAATACTTTCGCCGATCTTGCGGGTGAGTATAAGCACCGTACGGCCCCTGTCGAGATGAGTTGGTTAGCGTTTACAGCCGGTGCGTAGTACTGCACTAGCCTCCTCCAGATATATTAATACTCCTAGGCAGTAATGCAAGTTTGTTGCCAGCCAGGCATTTTCTCCAGGTTATTTTGGAGGGGCGAAGTTGAGCGAGAAAATGGCGTTAATAATAAAAAGCTTTATATTACAGCAAGTTATGTGACAGAACCGATAAATCACCAAACAGGGGTGGCCTGGGGCCCGGCAGCACTGATTCATCCGATTGGGTCCCTTAAAGCCCGCGAACCGGGGTTGGGTAAAAAATTTTTGCCGGAAGGTGCAGACATCTGATCATGGGAACCCTCCCAGGTCGGGTCCTTCGGTTACCCCCGGCCTGATTGAAGAGCAGGGTGTTTCATGGATGAATCATTTAGTTTGGGGAAGATCATTACTGGGCAGGGGGAGATCTGAAGAGATAATCAAGCCGGCGAGTATAAGATGCCCCGTTGAGGCTTTCCCGGGGCCACCCTGACGGGCCCGGGCCAGCCCCGTTTCCGGGCGGAGCCGCCACAGGCGCACTACCCGGGGACTTCTTGAAAAATATCCCCTGTCAGTTTATACTTACCCAGTGTCAGGAAAATCATCTACCAGTGGGGGAGTGCAGCAGCTTACCGCGGCCCTCTTCCGGGAACCACGGGAAGCGCATCTCCAGGGCCTCACTCCCGGGGCCGGGGCTTATATCCTGGCCCGGCTCTATCAGCACATCCACCGTCCGATCCTCCTCATCACGCCGGATGTCAAGGTTTCTGAACAAATATTTAAGGACCTGACCTTTTTTCTGGGAGAAGACGCGGTCCGGGCCACTGGTCCGGAGTCCCGGGTGCTCATGTTTCCGGCCCACGAAGTCTTGCCTTTCCGGGACTTGAGCTTTGACGCCGACGTGAGTTGCGCCCGCCTGGCCGCCGCCTCCGTGGCCCTGACTGCGAAGGACCCCTGGTTCATGGTGGCTCCGGCCATGGCCCTGCGCCAGAAGCTGCCCCCGGAAAACCGGGTCCGGGACCTGCTGGCCTACGTGGTGCCGGGAGAAAACCTGGAGCGGCCGGCATTTCTCCAACACCTCCTGGAGGGAGGCTATGAGCGGCGCCCCGTGGTGGAAGAACGGGGCGAGTTCAGCGTCCGGGGCGGAGTCATCGACCTGTTCCCGCCCCTGTATTCCCATCCGGTCCGGCTGGAGTTCTGGGGGGACGAGGTGGAGTCCATCCGCCTCTTCGATCCTGCCACCCAGCGCTCCCAGGGGACGCTGGATGACCTGGTGGTGCTCCCGGCCAGTGAAGTGGTGCTGGATGACGCCGTCAAAGAGCGCGCTCTGGCCCGGCGCAGCCGCCGCCAAGACCCGGAATTCTATGACCACGTCCACGAGGGCCGGCATTTCCCCCGCATTGAACGGCACCTGGCGGAGTTTTACGACCGGCCCCAGACCCTGTGGGATTTTTTGCCCCCGGACACGGTGGTGGTGGAATGGGACCCCCTGATCCTGAGGCAGGAGCTTAACCAACAGGAAGAAGCCGCAGCCGCCGAACCCGAGGGCTGGCTGGACCAAACCCCCTGGGAAGAACAGCGCCGCCGTTTCAGCCAAATTTTCTGCCCCCTCTTGGCCTGGGGGCACCCGGACCAGGACCGGGATATCACTTTCCAGGTTGAGAGGAACGACCAGCTGGCCGGAGAACTGGCCCGGGCCGTGGACGAGGCCGGCCGGCTGATACCGGCCCTGGCCCAGCGCCTGGAAGAATGGCGCAGCTCCGGGTTTCAGGTCCTCCTGGTTTCCCTGAGCAAGCACCGGGCCGAACGCCTGGCCCGGCTGCTCGCCGAGGAGAACCTGGAGGTGCAGTACACGCCGGCGCCTACCTGGGAATCCGGGGGCCGGGTGGAAATCACCGTGGGCGAATTGACCGGGGGTTCCGGCTGCTCTCGGAAGGCTTGGTGGTCCTCACCGAAGATGAAGCCCTGGGCTTCCGGCCGGAAGGACGGCGCCGTAAGAAAACCCGCCCGCTCCAGGATCTCACCTCCCTGGCCGACCTGGCGGAAGGTGATTGCGTGGTCCACCTGGACCACGGCATCGGCCTCTACCGGGGTCTGGTCAAGCTCACGGTGGGTGTCGAAGTCAACGACTTTTTGGAGCTGGAATATCAAGGCGGGGACCGCCTCTACCTCCCCGTGGACCGCCTGAATCTGGTGCAGAAATACCTGGGGGTGGAAGGCGCTAGCCCCCGGGTGGCCCGGTTGGGGGGCAAATCCTGGGAGCGCTCCAAGAGCCGGGTAAGAAAGGCGGTGGAGAAGATCGCCCGGGAACTGGTGGAGCTCTACGCCCTGCGCCGGGTGTTGCCGGGCCACCACTTTTCCCCGCCGGACCCGACTTACCGGGAGTTCGAAGCCACCTTCGAATATGAGGAAACGCCGGACCAGTTGCAGGCCATCGCCGACGTGATGGCGGATATGATGTCGGAGAAGCCCATGGACCGCCTGATTTGCGGCGACGTGGGCTACGGCAAGACCGAGGTGGCGGTGCGGGCCGCCTACAAGGCCGCCATGGACGGCAAACAGGTGGCGGTCCTGGTGCCCACCACGGTGTTGGCGGAACAGCATTACGATACCTTCCGGAGCCGTCTGGCCCATTTCCCCCTGGAAGTGCGGGCCCTCAGCCGGTTCCGGTCCCCGGCGGAGCAGAAACGCATCCTGGCGGACCTGGCCCAGGGGAAAGTGGACATCCTCATCGGCACCCACCGGCTGCTTTCCAAAGATGTCACCTTCCGCGACCTGGGGCTGGCCATCGTCGACGAAGAGCAGCGTTTCGGGGTGCGCCAGAAGGAGAGGCTGAAGGAGTGGCGCCGCACCGTGGATTGTCCTGACGCTCACCGCCACGCCCATTCCCCGCACCCTGCAGTTGTCCCTCGCCGGCCTCCGGGAGTTGAGCCTGATCAATACCCCCCCGGAGAACCGCCGGGCCATCCGTACCTATGTCTGCCTGCCTGAGACCGCGGTCATCCAGTCCGCCATCCGCCGGGAATTGGACCGGGGCGGCCAGGTCTTTTTCGTACACAACCGGGTCCGGAGCCTGGCCACCTGGACCCGCCACGTCCGGGAAATGGTGCCGGAAGCCCGGGTCGCCATGGCCCATGGCCAGATGCCCGAAAAGGAACTGGAGCGGGTTATGGTGCGCTTCTGGCGCCGTGAGGTCGATGTCCTGGTGTGCACGGCTATCATCGAAGCCGGCCTGGATATCCCCGCGGCCAACACCATTATCATCAACCGGGCCCATACCATGGGATTGGCCCAGCTCTACCAGCTCCGGGGCCGGGTCGGCCGCAGCCAGGCCCAGGCCTACGCCTACCTGCTGGTCCCGGATGAAGCGGCCCTGACCAGCGAGGCCCAAAAGCGCCTTAAGGCCCTGATGGAGTTCACCGAACTGGGCTCCGGGTTCAGGATCGCCATGCACGACCTCCAAATCCGGGGCGCCGGCAACCTGTTGGGACAGGCCCAGTCGGGCCACCTGGTGGAAGTGGGCTATGAGCTCTATCTCCAACTGCTTGAGTCGGCCATTCGGGAATACAAAGGGGAACCGGTGGAGGAGGCGACGCCGGACCCGGAGATCCATCTGCCCCTGGCTGCTTATCTGCCCGAGGATTATGTCCCCGATGTCCAGCAGCGCCTGGCGCTCTACCGGCGCCTGTCCGGCCGGCTGACCCCGGAAATGGTGCGGGAACTGGAAGAGGAATTTCTCGACCGCTTCGGGCCGCTGCCCCCGGAGGGGCGCAACCTCCTGGAGGTGGTCCGGGCCAAACACCGCTTGCGGCAGATGGGGATTAAGCGTCTGGATATTCAGGACGGCTTTGCGGTGCTGCAATTCGCTCACCCGGAGCGCCTGGACCTGCCGCGATTGCTCGACACCCTCAAGAGACGGCCGGGCACCTTTCGCCTGACCCCGGATCAAAGCCTGCGGATTAACCTCCCGGAAAGCGGCCCGGTACTTGGCCGGTTACAAAACTGCTTGAAAGAAGTGGAAACATTTGTTAAGGCTGAAGGAGAGGATGAAATCCATGACCAAAATTAAGGGGCGTTTGCTTAGTGCTTTCGTCGCCGTTCTGATCCCGTTGACCTTGGTGGGGACGGGTATGGCCGAGGTGGTTGACCGGATTGTGGCCGAAGTTAACAACGATATCATCACCATGTCAGAGTTGGAAAACATGGCCAAGACCTTGGAAGCCCAGTCCGGGATCAAGCCCACGGGCCAAGATAAGAAGAAAATGCTGCACGAGATGCTGGAGGCGATGATTGACCGCAAGCTGGCCAAGGCTGAGGCCAAGCGCCGGGGCATCGTGGTGTCTGGGAAAGAAGTGGACGACGCTGTGGTCCAATTCAAGAAGCGCAGCAATATTCCCGATGACGCAACCTTTGCCAAGGGTCTGGCTCAAGCGGGGCTCTCCTTAAAAGAATTCCGCAACAGATCGCGGATCAGATGCTCCAGGAGCGGTTGTTGGTGGTGATCGGGGGTGGCAAGGTCAGCGTCAGTGACGCCGACGTTCGCCGCCTTTACGAGCAGCAATTCAAGAAAGGGGGAACCCAGGTACACCTCGCCACGATAAGGCTGGCTTACCCCATGGGGGCCACCGAGGCGCAAAAAGAGGAAATCAAGCAGAAGGCCGAGACCATTTTGAACGCGGTGAAACAAGGTCAGTCTTTCTCCGAGGCGGCCGGCAAACTGTCCCTCAAACCTTCGGATGTGGGGTTTGTGTCTCAAGCCGACTTAGACCCGCGCCTGGCCCAATTCCTGGAAACGGTGAAACCGAAGGAGGTAGTTCCGGTGGCGTCCCAGGCGGGCATTCAATTGATCCAGGTGTTGGAGCGCCGTAACGGCGAAGCCCGCCCCTTTGAAGAGGTGGCCCCGGAAATTCGCAGAATATTGCGGCAGCAGGAGATGGAAAAGTATTTTGTCGTGTGGGCCAAGACCTTGCGGGAAAAGGCCCACATCAAGATCATGTTGTAGCAGTGAGCCGTTGTCTGGCCCAGTTAAGGCAGGGCGGTGGGTATCCGCCCCTTATAATGCGTCAGGTTAGATCAATATTAGACCATAACCATTGAGTCAGGCAAAAACATGCCCACCAACGCTCCCAGCGCTGCCCCGGCGGTTGACATCGCTTCTCTGGCCCGGCATATCGGGCAGACCGTGACCCTCCGGGGTTGGGTCTATCATCTGCGCTCCAGCGGCAAGGTCCGCTTTCTGGTGCTCCGGGACGGCTCCGGAATGGCCCAGGGGGTGCTGGTCAAAGGCAACCTCCCGGAGGATGATTTCCAGCAATTCGAGCGGCTTACCCTGGAATCCTCCCTGAGGCTGGAAGGTCTGGTCCAGGCCGAGCCCCGGGCTCCCGGGGGCTATGAACTGGAAGTGACCCGGGTAATAGCCCTCCACATCGCCCCGGAATATCCCATTTCCCCCAAGGAACACGGGGTGGCCTTCCTCATGGATCGGCGCCACCTGTGGCTCCGGTCCCCCCGGCAACAGGCTATCTTGAGAATCCGGGACGAAGTCTGCCGGGCCTGCCGAGATTTCTTTCACGACCGGGGCTTCGTCCTGGTGGACACCCCCATCCTCACCCCCACGGCCTGCGAGGGCACCACCAGCCTCTTCGAGACCAATTATCTGGACCGGGGCAAGGCCTATCTTTCCCAGAGCGGCCAGCTCTACCTGGAAGCCGCGGCCATGGCCCTGGGCCGGGTGTACTGCTTCGGCCCCACCTTTCGGGCCGAAAAATCCAAGACCCGGCGCCACCTGACGGAATTCTGGATGGTGGAGGCCGAGGCGGCCTTTTATACCCTGGAAGACGTCATGGAGCTGGCGGAAGCCCTGGTGCGCTACTGTGGTCCTCAGGGTGCTGGAGCACCAGGAAGCGCAACTGGTCCTGCTGGAGCGGGATATCGCGCCCCTTCGAGGAAGTGGCCGGGCCCTTTCCCCGCCTCAGCTACGACCAGGCCCTGGAGGAGCTTGCAGGCGGCGCGGCAAAGACCTGGCCTGGGGAGAGGATCTGGGCGGGGATGAGGAGACCGTCTTTCCGAACTGTTTCCCCGCCCGGTGCTGGTGCACCGCTACCCCAAGGAGGCCAAGGCCTTTTACATGGAACCGGACCCGGAAGATCCCCGGCTGGCTCTCTGCGTCGATATGCTGGCCCCGGAGGGCTACGGCGAGATCATCGGGGGCTCCCAGCGCATCAATGACCTGGACACCCTGCTGGCCCGCATTCGGGAGCATAATCTGCCCCAGGAACCCCTGGAGTGGTACCTGGACCTGCGACGCTACGGCAGCGTGCCCCACGGCGGCTTCGGCCTGGGCATCGAGCGCCTGGTGGCCTGGCTCTGCGGCCTGCACCACGTCCGGGAGACCATCCCCTTTCCCCGCCTCCTGGACCGGATGTACCCCTGAAAACCAATTATCCCGTCCGCCTTTAAATCGACTGCCAATTTCATTTTTTGTCACTTAACCTGGATTGCCGACACAGTATACATCGGTACCCTCCCCCTCCCAATTCGATCAGATTTCTCAAGCGGCACCGAAACATTGCCTGATGCGGTCCTGCGTCCTGCCTCGGTTTAACTCACGTTAGGATAACCGGAGTTAGCCATGAAACTACGCACCTATCTGATCCTGTCCTATCTGGCGCTCATTGCCATCTTGTTTGTCGGCGCCTGGGTCATCGACGCCCAGCGTCCTGGGCGACCTCACCAGGAGCGCCATCAAAATCGCCGACCAGGCCGTCGGCCACGTCACCGATGCGAATGTACTTCATTCGGACCGCATTCTGACCATCATGGGCGAATATGTCGTCAAGGACAAGGCCGAAGACGTGGCCCGGGAACTGGCCCATTTCCTGAAAGGCAAAACCAGACCCGATTATGCCAGACTGCGCCGTGACCCCAAAATCCGGACCATCGCCGTCCAGTCGATTTACACCCCGCACGGCCCCGCGGGCTACACGGATTTATATGATCGGGACGGCTATATCCTGTTTCATCCCGGATCCAGGCGTGGAAGGCCGCAACCAGCTGGATTGGGAGAAGGAATACCCGGAGACCACGGAGATGATCAAACGCTCTTTTACAAGAAGACTATGTTCAGGGTTCTTTAAATTTTTCGATAAGGACAAAAAGGAGCGACAGCGTTATGCGGTGAGGGTCCATGTCCCCGGCACCCCTTTTATCGTGGCGGCCATCGTCAACCTGGATGAGTTTTTCCTCCCGGCGCAGCAGCGGATGAGAGAGTCCTGCCAGATCGCCACGGTGCAGGCCAGGCAAAAGATCGAGGCGCATTATGCCACCCTCAACCGGCAGGTCATGATCGGCGGCCTCCTTGCCGGCCTGGCCCTGTGTCTGGTCGGAGGCATTTCGGGGTTATGGTTCGCGGCGATCCTCTCCCGGCCCATCTCCAGGCTCCGGGATGGAGTGCGGCAGGTGGGGGAGGGCAACTTTGCGGTGGCGGTGCCGGAGCGGGGGGTGCGGGAGGTGGCGGAACTGGCCCATTCCTTTAACGACCTGGGCCGAGCAGCTCACCGAATACATTGAAAAACGGGATTTCATCCGGGACACCTTCGGGCGCTACGTCACCCAGGAAGTGGTGAACAAGACTGCTGGAAGACAAGGAGGCCCTGGAGATGGGGGGCGAGACCCGGGAGGTCTCCATCATCATGTCCGACCTGCGGGGCTTTACCGCCATCACCGCCGAGATGGACCCGGAGCAGGTCATTACCTTTCTCAACCGCTATCTGAGTAAGATGATCGAAATTCTCCTGGATCACCGGGCGGTCATCGATGAGATCCTGGGAGACGGCATCCTGGCCTTTTTCGGGGCCCCGGAGCCCCTGGAGGATCACCCGGCCCGGGCGGTCGCCTGCGCCCTGCCGATGCAGGCGGCCATGGACGAAATCAATGCCCTGAACGAGGCCGACGGCCTGCCCCGTCTGGACATGGGCATCGGGGTGAACACCGGCGCGGTGGTGGTGGGCAACATCGGCTCCGAGCGGCGCACCAAGTACAGCGTGGTGGGCTCCGACGTCAATTTTGCCTGCCGCATCGAAGCCTTTGCCCTGGCGGGGCAGGTGCTGATCAGCGCCGCGACCTATAAGCGGGTCAGGACCTGGTGGAAGTGAGACAGGTCCTGAGGTGGAGATGAAAGGGGTGCCGGGTCAGGCCACGCTCTATGATGTCCGGGGCATCGGCGCGCCTTACCATATCCGGCTTCCTGACCAGTCGGGGAAGCTGAAGAACCTGCCGGAACCCATCGAGGTCCAGGTCCATCGCCTCAAGGGCAAGATTGTCACCGGCGCCACCGGCCGGGCCTGGATCACGCATCTGTGCGATGCTGCCGCCCAGGTGACGTCGGAGGGCCCCCTGGAAGCCTGGGAGGATCTCCGCCTGATCCGGTTGGACGACAACCGGGAGCCGCTCCCCGGCCATATCTACGGCAAGGTCACCCGGGTTACGCTTCTGGAGGATGGCCGGTTCGAGGTCCTCGTCAACTTTACCTCGGTGCCGCCGGAAATCTATCGGAAATGGGCCACCACAATCCGCCTGAGACGGCTTGAGCCCGGGGCCGGAGCCAGAGGCGCCTTCCCGGGCCTCTGTGCGTCTGATGATCGGCTGAACCAGGGCATTGAGCCTGACAACCATAAGACCAGGATCAGATAAGACCTGACACTTTGGATTTAACGATAATTTTCGCCAAGGTCTTACCGGGGGAGAGCGTTGTGTGGGTCCCGTAGCCCAAGAAGAAAGAGGCGTGAAAACCCCGCGATTTCCTAGGGCAGGCAAGGACCGTTTCCTTGCCCGCCGAATTAAGCCGCTTCCAACCGGGCAAACGGTAGACCCATGTGCCGCCCTACCGGGCCAACCTGGCCCCTGACCGGGGTCCGGAAGACAACTGAGTCCACCCAAGAATGAAACGCAATTAGGAAAAACTGCAGGTTGTTCTCCAGTTGGATTATCCCTGGAGCTGGCTTTCGAGGGGACCGGTGATCGTCCCACCATTCCTGGATGCCGACGCACGATCGCCTTCACCCGCCCCAGATGGAACCGAATATTGAGAAATAGTCGTTCGGCAGGGGGATGGTAGTATCTTTGGCAATATCATAAGCGGTTGCCCCGGCAGGGAATGTCGCTCAGGGGAGTGAAGTCAGTAGGCGGCAAGCATGTTTACAGGAGTCCAGTCGCGGAAATGCCTGCGACCTGGTTGACAAGATAACTGAGAGAGGCGGTATTCACAGAGAGTGATTTACTTAGCGACAACCGGCAAGTATCCCCAAACCCGGAACAGTTGCAGGGATGATCCCCATAGCGAAGACGAACTTTGGTGGCTTCAAACTCCTTTTTGTCCGTTGATATTGTCCTTCGGTGAAGAGGTCGTCTGGCCAAATCTTGGCCATCACCGATAATCATCCCACCCCCCATCGTTCCCGGCTCCCTCAAAAAAATAAATTCATGCCGCCGCGCCGGGTTTGGTGCGCGGGGGGTTTTACTTACTAAAGGCCGGATTCCCGGACTTAAAAAATCGACACCGAACCTAAAGGAGTTACATCAACATGAAAACGAGTAAGATTTCCCTGGCAGTGGTTGTTGGCCCTGGCGTTGACCGTGGGCCTGGCGGCTTCTTCCTGGGCCCGTCCCGGTGGCGGCGGTTGGGCGGCGGTATGGGCGGCGGTATGGGTTGCGGCATGATGGGCGCCATGAACCTCACCCCGGATCAAGCCGGGAAGCTCTTTGATCTCAAACAGAAGTTCATGAACGATACCGCGGACGTGCGCAAACAGATGATGGTCAAGCACGCCGAGTTGGCGGCGCTGTGGAAGGCCGAAAAGCCCGACCAGAAGGCCATTGTCGCCAAGCAGAAAGAGTTGAACGCCCTGAAGGGCCAGATGCAGGAGAAGAGCGTGGCCTTCCGGCTGGAAGCCCGCAAGATCGCCCCGCAATTTGGCCAGGGTTTCGGTCACGGCATGGGGCATCGGCCGCGGCATGGGTGTCCTGGCGGCTGCCCCATGGCCGGTCCCGGTGGCGGCATGGGTCCCGGTGGCTCCGGCCAAATAAGAATTCTCCCTGCATCTCCTTAACTCACCTCCTGACGGTGAGGGGCGGCTCAAGCGGCCCCTCACCTTTTTCCTCTTTACCGCCATCCTCGGATTCCACCGCATTCAGCCCGTCCTGCCGTGGCCACAGATTTTTGCCGTCTACTGCCGGCGCTGAGTTCTTGAAAATTTTCCGGTTCTGCCTTAAAGTTAAATAAGACAAATTAACATTTCCAGAGAATTATCAAGCCTATGGCAGTATTACCGATTTGCAAATTACCCGATCCGGTGCTGCGGCGAGAGGCCAAGGAAATCTGCCGAGATCAACGGGAGAGCTGCAGCGTCTCATCGACGATATGGCGGAGACCATGTACGCCGCCCCGGGTCTGGGACTGGCGGCTAATCAGGTGGGCGAACTCCAGCGTCTCATCGTGTTTGACGTCGCCCACAAGGAGGGCCGGCCCCGCGGACCTCCAGGTGGTGCTCAATCCCTGCATCGTCGCCGCGGAAGGGGAGATCATCCACGAGGAGGGCTGCCTGTCGGTGGCCGACTTTTCCGCCGAGGTGCGGCGCCATGCCCAGGTGCTGGTGAAAGGCCTGGACCGGGAAGGCAAGCCCATTGAGATCACCGGCGAGGGCTTGCTGGCCGTGGTCCTGCAGCACGAAATCGATCATCTGAACGGCATTCTGTTCATCGATCATATCAGCCGCCTCAAGCGGGGACTCTACTTAAGACGTCTGAAGAAACAGGCGGCGCGCCAGGTGAAATCAGGACCCTGGCGCCTGATCTTCATGGGCACCCCCCAGTTCGCCCTGCCTTCTCTGGAGGCCATCCTGGCCGCCGGGGAAGAGGTGGCGGCGGTGGTGACCCAGCCGGACCGGCCCCGGGGCCGGGGACAGGTGGTCACGTCCTCACCGGTGAAGGAACTGGCCCTGGCCTGGAACCTGCCGGTGCTGCAACCCCAGCGTCTCAAGGACCCGGACTTGATCCAGCGACTTAAGGCGCTGGCACCCGGAATTGATCATTGTCGTGGCCTACGGCCGGATTCTCCCCCACGGAGATTCTGGCTCTGCCGTCGGTGGGGTCCCTCAATGTCCACGCCTCCCTGCTGCCCCGTTACCGGGGCGCGGCCCCCATCAATTGGGCCCTGATCAGGGGGGATAAGGAGACCGGGGTGACCATCCAGTGGCTCCGGCCATGAACTGGATGCGGGACCGATTTTTCTCCAGGAGCAGGTGCCCATCGACGGCGGAAGACAATTACGGGACCCTGTACGACCGGCTGGCGGAGCGGGGCGCGGCCCTGCTGGTCCAAGCCCTGGAAATGCTGCGCCGGGGCGAAGCCGTCAAAGTGCCGCAAGACGAGGCCGAGGTTACCCTGGCCCCCCCTCTCACCCGGGAGATGCGCCGCGCTCCATTGGGAACTTTCGGCCCCGGAAGTGGCGGGCTGGATCCGGGGCCTGGACCCCAGCCCGGGGCCTCCGCCCTGTGGCGAGGCCGGGTGCTCAAGTTCTTCGGAGCCCGGCTGAAAAAGCGCGAGGGGCAGCCTGGCGCCGCCGGGCACGGTGCTGCGCCTGACCCCTCAAGGGCTGGAAATCGCCTGCGGTCAGGGCAGCATCACGGTTGAGGAATTGCAACTGGCCGGGCACAAACGCCTTGGGGCCGCCGAATTTCTCCGGGGCCAAGCCCTGATCGGGCAAAGTGCTGGAGTAGCACTACTCATGGATGAGCCGGTCAAAATTCTGAACGGCGGCAATTCCCTGCGGCCCCAGAAGCGCATCTTCCTGGGTTTGCTGGCCCTCACCTGTCTCCTGTTCACGCTCCTCCTGGGTATCCTCTGGTACGTGCCCTATGTGGGGCTCACCAACATCCATCCCGATTGCCCCTGATCCTGGGGGTCATCTTCGGCATCCTGCTGCTGCTGGTGGTGGGGGTCCTGGTCATGCTGGCCCTCACGGTGCTCCTGGGGCGGGACCTGTTCTTTTCCCGGAAACTCCGGGGGTTGGTGATCAAGCTGCTGCTGCCCTCTGATGAGCGGAGTGGGGAAATTATGCGGCGTCTCCAAGGAGAAGGTGCGGCGCTCGTTTATCGAAATCAATAATCAGTTGGTCCTGGCCCAGCACCTGCGCACCACCGCGGACAAATTGCTCCTGCTCATGCCCCATTGCCTGCAATTCCACGAATGCCAGTTTCGGATCACGGGCAGCACGGTGCACTGCAAACGCTGCGGCAAATGTCCCATCACCGGGCTGGTGGACCTGTCGGAGAAATACGGCGTGGGTCTGGCGGTGGCCACCGGCGGCACCCTGGCCCGGCGCATCGTGGTGGAACGCCGCCCCCGCCTGATCATCGCAGTGGCCTGCGAGCGGGATCTCAGCAGCGGCATCCAGGACAGCTATCCCCTGCCGGTCTTTGGCATCATCAATCACCGGCCCCATGGCCCCTGCTACGATACCCAGGTGGACCTGGAAAAGGTGGAGCAGGCCCTGACCACCTTCCTGGTACCGGCGGCGGTGGCGGCCGCCAAAGCGCCCCGGTCCCAGCCGCCTGATATGACCCCCTCTGAGGGTACACCAGACCTGGGCCACCATTGATCTCGATTCGTCAGGCCGGTTGCCCCCGGCGCACCGGGCTCTTGGGCTACGGCCGGTTCAGGAATCTTCCCCCAGGACGTTTTTTAATCTCTGGGAGGAAAATCCCCGGTGCCTGCCCCCGCCGCCCCTAAACAACCCTCCCAGTGACTTTTCCTCCCGGTCCTTTGGGGGCATGGCCTCTTTTAGTTCCTGCAGCTCTTGCTTCGCCTGTTCCCGGGGCAAGTCGGCGCTCCCCTGGTTAGGTGAGGCCTTACTCGTATCGCCCGGGGGGAGGGCTGCCCGGCTCCTGGCAAACGCCGCGGCCTCGGGCTTCGCCGGGGTGAGGGCGCTGGCGTCCGGGGGCGCCGGCGTCAGGCCCTGGGCCCGGGGGGGTAAATTCGCCCTTTCCTGGAAGGCAATGGTTAGTTGTTCCAGGGTGAAATCGTAGCCCTCGCGCTTCACAAAGGCCATAAGCTCATCGCCTTGGTTAAAAGCTTGAGCCTTTTTCTCAAAAACCGAGTCATCCTCCAACCGCTGGAGAAATTCTCCTAAAGTTTTCATAGGGACGTCCTTGACTTACCCTATCGGCACGCCAGGGCTGGTCCATGATTTTTTCTCAGTCGGTTCGCTTCACTATAACCCGCCGGGCCCAGCAATGAGCCCGGGAGAGCGCTGACGGGGTGAGGTTCCGCGTCAGCCCCCTGCCAGGCCAGAGGCTGCACCGCGCTCCCACCGGCTTGGCGCGAGCCCGAAAGCACCCACCTGCCGGCTCAGTCGGGCTTTTGAGTCTGGCGCTGGTGAAACAGGTACACCATCAACGCCACGAACCCCACCAGGGTTAGAACCACCGCTATTGGCCCGATCTTGGCGAAAACCCGGTGGACCATGCTGATATCCCTGTCCAACCAATAGGCCCCCAAGCCCCACACCCCGGCCCACAGCACGGCCCCCAGGAGGTTAAATCCGGTGAAAACCCCCCAGGGCATTGCCAGCATACCCGCAATCAGGCCGTTGAGCTGCCGCAGACCGTCGAGAAACCGGGCCACCAGCACCACGCCCCCGCCGTAACGCCGGAAATCTTCTTCCAGGCGCGCCAGGCGATCTCCCCTCACCTTGAATCGGGCCAGCAGGACCCGCCCGCCCCAACGGCCGAGGAGATACCCCAGGCTGTTACCCAGCGCCGCGCCCATAAAGGCCAGGACCATCACCCAGACGATACTGAGATGGCCGTGGGCCGCACTCAGGGCGGCGGCGATCAGGAGGGTTTGTCCCGGCGCCGGAATCCCCACCCCCTCAATCAGGATCGCCAGAAAGACCGCTGGATAGCCGTAACGATCGACCACCGGCTGGACCCGGGCTACCGCCTTCTTGAAATCCTGTTCGAGGCGCTGCACCCGGGGAGCCGGGGCTGTACCCCGCTCCAGGTTCGGGGCAGGCGCTGCCAGTAGTGGTCCGGCGGTTCCCCAAGCCGGCAGGAATCCCACCAGGCCGGCCAGCGTCAGGGTGAACAGCAGCTTGGTTAGCATAAGAGGCCTTCGGGGCCAGGGCATTACTTCCCAGGGCATCTTTGGCTGGGCCGCTTTACTCGACCGGCTCCCGCTTCTTGAAATCCAGCCAGATGATATAGACGATCATAAAAACGCTGGACACCGTGGCTGGCAGGGCGGTTTTCCGGCTGAACAGGGTTAAGGCCAACCCCCCGGCAATGCCGTAATTTTTGAGGGTTCCCAGTAGCACCAGGCTGGTTAACGTTGCCCGGTCAAGGCCTCTCCACCGCCCCACCTTCTCGATGATCCACCCGAGAAGAAAGGTGCTGGCCAGGGCGATAATTGCCACGGGGACCAGGGCTAAGGGCCGGTGGAGAAACATTTCCCGATTCAGGCCCACTATGGTGTACATGACCACAAAGAAGCTCCAGTTGGTGATGGCCCCCTTGACGGGCTCCAGGCGCCGGGCCATGGAGGTCCACAGCAAAATCCGGGAAACGAGCAGCGGCGCCACAATCAACTCCACAATCACCAGGATCAGCGACCAGGGCTCCACAAAGCCGCTGCCGAGAAACCCCAGGGCGATTAACGGGGTGATAATCAGCGCCCCTAAATAGCACGCCACGGTAGCCACGAGAGAGAAGCCGGTGTTGCCCTTCAAAAAGTCGGTAAAGGGGATGACCGCGATGGCCGGCGGTACGGCTACCAGGAGCACGAAGCCGTCTTGAATGGCGGGCTCGGAAATCATCAGAAAACTGAGCCCCAGGATCACTCCCCCCAGCATGACAAAGTTCAGGAGCAAACCCGTCAACGCCGGGACCCACAAACCCCGGCCGGACCGGAGAATGTCCCGGCGAACCCCGGTGAGGGACAGGGTCATGACCACCGCCAGGGCCGGCAGGACCAGGGGTTTGGTGAAGGTCGCGCCGGCCCCAGCCAACAAACCGCAAACCACCGAGAGGATCAGGATAAAATCACGGTTTCGCCACCAGTTTTTCATCGATGCAGGTACTCCTGTCGGTCGGCTATCGTTGTTGGCGGTGAGCTCAAAAATACCCGCTGGCATTGAGCCCGATGATGATAATGCCCACCAGGGAGCCCCCGGCGATGGCGCCGGCGCAGACCGTCTCCGAGTTTTCCACTCCAATCCGGTAAATCCAGCCCTGGGGATTTTTTAGGGTTTTTTCGAGGACCCAGAACCCAAAAGCACCCAGGAACATGGCCAAGCACGTACTGAACGGAATGACAAAGGCCAGGCCCATGGCGGTAGCGCACAGGGGAAAGCGCCCCCGGGTTTTCTGATTGGTGATCTCAAGCCCCAGGCCCAGGATCGCCCCCGCCAGAACGGCCCATCGCGCCGTCGGGTGCAGCGACTCCAGGCCCCTGGTCAACACGTTGGCCACGGCCGCCCACACCTGGGCCCCGGGCAGGGGAAATTTCGCCGAGGTCAACAGGGAGAGGTCGCCCTGAAAAATAAGGTAGAAAACCGGGACCGACACCGCGGCCCCGGCAAAGATCCCCAGGACGTGTCCCACTGCCTGGTGCCGGGGTTTGCCGCCGAGCATGTAGCCGGGTTTGATGTCCATAAGGAGATTGCTGGCATTGCCGGCCACCTCCCCGGTGATGCCCGCGGTCATGATATTGGTGGTGATATTGCCCGGGGCCAGGACGCTGTAGGTAAGCTGGGTTAATTTCCCCAAAGCCCCCGTGGGCGTAATGGAGGTAAGCCCGGTGGCATTGACCGCGATTAAGGTAAAGACAAAGGCCAGGGGCACCGCGATCAAGCCGGTCAGGTAGCCGATCCCGAAGAAAGCGTGTCCCAGAAGGATGGCGACTGCCCCGAGGCTCGGGATCCCGGCGACGAACACCCAGAGCGGCAGTTCAATGTCGCCCAGCACGTCGTTCTGCTTCACCGCCGCGGGAAAGATGTGGCGGAACGATTTCAGAAGCAATTGGGGCTTGGAGAAAAAGGCGTAGAGCGACGCGGTGGTCATCATGGCCACGCCGCCCCAGAGGGCCCACATGGTGATATTTTTGAACCCGGTCCCGTGGATCACCCCCTCCCGGATCAGAATCGGCGCCAGTACCAGGTAATTGATCATCGCTCCCAACAGCAGCGACAGGCCGGTTTTGATCCCCATTAACCCGCCGGCGGCCACCATGACGATGGAGGTCTCGAGGGAAACCGTGAGGTCCCGCAACGGCGTCCCCAACAGGCTTGGCGTACAAAATTTATAAAGGTAGTCGTCCAGATAATCGGGGAGAGCCAGATTCTTCAGGCCTATGCAGGTCATGGACGCCTGATCGCTCACCACCTCAATAAGGGCGGAAATCCCAGCCGAGGCCGCCAGCAATTTGGACTTGAAGATGCCCTGGCCATCGCCGGAATTATGGAGATCATCCATGACGATGCCCGCGGCCCGGCCTTCCGGAAACGGCAATTGTTCATCGTTGATGAACCGACGTTTCAACGGAAAAGCCACCAGGACTCCAAGGATGGCCAGCACGATAATCCAGGCCATGGTCTGATGCATGGGAATCACCCGGCCGGTAATCAGCATGTAGGCCGAGACCGATGACACCAGGGGGGCGGTCATGTACCCGGCGCTGGTGGCGATGGACTGCATGGCGTTGTTTTCCAGCACGGTCATTTCGGAACCCAGACCTATCCTGGAGAGCAACTTGAACAGCGAGAAGGAGAGAATAACCGAGGTTACGCCTACCCCCAGGGTCCAGCCGGTCATGATGCCGATATAGAGGTTGGTGAGACTCAGGATGAGCCCCAGCCCCATGCCGGTCAGGGCGGACCGGATGGTGAGCTGAGGCATATTGCCTTTATAGACGTGGTCCAGCCACCACCGGTCTTTCTCCTCCAGGCTCATCAATCTGATCTGTTCGTCGCTCAGGTGCTGCATTGCGGTCCTTTAGCGGTCAGGGTCAACACCCCGGAACCTGGTCTTTCGTCACGCAGCCCCGGCGCCGGCCCTGCCGTGGGGTGCGGCCCGGCGCGAACCACAACGTTACCGCGAGGCCAACGGTTTCTTAAAGATGCGGTATTTGGGCGTCGCTGACAACTTATTTTTCTCAGGTTGGCCATCGGGGGGAGGGTCGGAGGCAAAACGGCGTGGTGATCCCGGCGCTTCCGGGGAAAAATCAAGGCCATATTCAGAAGGTGAGACGGATGTGGCAGTGAGCTCCCTGAGAATTTTGGCTCACCGGGTCCATTGGGACGCAGCGCCAGGCCCCCACCAGCCCTCGGGCAAAAGGCAGGTCATCGCCGAAATCCTCCGGGAGCGCCTGGGGCGTCGGCAGATCGACCAGGCTGCCGTGGTAGGCCAGGTCCAAAACAAAGTCGATCTCATCGTAGCTTATCCGGATATCCACGGGACCATCGGCCAGGCGGCCTTTCTCAATCAAGGTCAGAGCTTCTTTGATGGTTTCGGAGGCCTGGAGCAGATCCTCGGGGCTTACGCTCCACTCCCGGCCCTGCTGGCGCAGCCATTGGTCCGACTCCTCCCAGGAACTTGCCAGGGCGGGCACCGTCCGGGTGGCGGTGCGCCGGGAACCGATGCGAAAGATCAGGTTGAGCGTGATGGCGCAGAGGGTGGAGATGGAAAGCATGGAGCCGGTAATGGGGTGCAGCCAGGCCGGCAGATGCTCGAAGTAGACGGGGAAGACCTGGTGACTGAGGGCCAAAAGGAGAGAGACGCCGATAATGTAGGTTTTCCGCGTGTCCAGGGCGCCTGCGGTCATCAGCTGCATGCCCCCTACTACCATGATGCTGCCGGTAAAGATCAGGGTACCGCCCACCACCGCCGGAGGAAAGGCCATAACAGCCGCCGCCAGTTTGGGAAAGCAGGCCAGGAGCAGAAACCAGGCCCCCAGGGCCAGGGAGATGTAACGGCTGGTGGCGCCGCTGGCCTTGGAGGCTCCCACCGCGCTGGGGGCGGTGCTCAGGCCGGTGAGGCTCAGGGCGCCACTGATGATCGACGACAGTCCGTCGGCCAACACTCCACCCTGGATGGACCGCTGGTCGGGTTTTTGCCAGTCGGCGTCATTGATCCGCTGGCAGGTGGTCACCACCCCTACGGTGCGCAGACCTGCCACCAGGCCGGCCACCAGGAAGGGGATCAACAGGGAGGCGTCAAAGGCATAGGACAGGGGGGGCATGCCGGGGAGGGCGAACAATGGCGCCGCGGCCACCTGGGCTTGGGCCTGGGGAGAGATGAGACCGGCGAGACCCGCGGCGGCAATTCCGAGGAGCATCCCCAGGAGGGCGCAGAACATGCGCAGCAGACCGCGCCCCCAGACGCTGAGGCCCATCATGGTCCCCATGGTCAAGATGCCCACGATCAGGTGAAAGCCTAAATCCCGGGTGCAGAGGGTGCCTACCACGCACAGAAACTGCTTGAACCCGATGAGCCCCACCTCGAAACCCACCGCCGCGATGATGACCCCGGAGACTACCGGGGGGAACAACCGGCGGAGGAGATGGAGAAAACGGGACAGCAAGGCCTCGAACAGACCTGCCGCCATGGTCATGCCCGCGACCAGGGGCATCCCCCCGGCCTTGGCCGCGGCCAGGGACACCTGCAGATAGATGGCGGACAAAACCGGCGGCGCCAGGAAGCCGGAGCCGATGGGGCCCTTCCAGGCCGCCTGAAGCGCCGCGCCGACCCCCATGGCGATCATGGCCAGGCTGAGGGTGTTCCGGGCGGTCTCCGGAGAAGCCCCCGCCTCCCGGACCACAATGACCAAAAGGACCAGGTAGATGGAAACCAGGGAGACCTGCTGCAGGCCCAGGATCGCCAGTTTCGGCGCCGGAGGCCTTTCATCCACGCTATAGATCAGGTCTTTAGGACGTTTCATGCACCTTGCCGCGATCCGGTGGTTTGGGCTCGCATTTATGTTAGGGATCAGAAAAACCTTTTGCTATGATGAGGCAGGATTTTTTCCAGCCAAAACTCATAATTTTCCGAAGAGTTCGGCAGCAGGAAATAGGGGCCTTAATTCTTGAGTAATCATCCGACACCGCCGGCTCCCCCCGGAGCCCGGGCCCTGGCCCTGGACATCCTGGCCGCGGCGGCGCGCTCCCGGCAATCGGTGGAGGACCTCCTGGCGGCCACCCTCAAGCGGCACTCCGGGTTGCCCCGGCGGGAACGGGCCTTGCTGCTGGAGTTGGTCCAGGGAGTGAAACGCTGGGAGGTGCGGCTGGATTATCTGTTGGCCGGGCTCTCCCATATGCCCCTGGCCAAGCTCCATCCCCTGGTCCTGCAACTCCTGCGCCTGGGAGCCTTTCAGCTCCTCTGGCTCGATCGGGTGCCGGCCCGGGCCGTGCTCCATGAGGCCGGCAATCTGGCCAAGGTCAAAGGTCTGCCCCGAAGCCACGTGGGGTTTATCAACGCCGTGCTGCGCCGGTTGGCCGCCGGGGAAGTGCCGGCCCTGCCCGACCCCGCCGCCGACCCGGTGGTGGCCCTGAGCGTGATTCACTCCCACCCCATCTGGCTGGTCAGGCTTTGGCTGGCGCGCTATGGGCCGGAGGCCACCGCCGCCCGCCTGATGGGCAACAATCAGATCCCACCGCTCACCGTCCGGGTCAACACCCTGAAAACCGATCCGGCGGCGCTCCTGGCCCGGTTGGCCTCAGAAGGGGTGGAGGCGCGGCCCTGCCGGTTTTCCCCGGTGGGCCTCACGTTTGAAGCCCTGAAGTCCTCTCCCACGGACTTGCCCTCGTACCGCGAGGGCCTCTGGATCTTCCAGGATGAAGGGGCCCAACTGGCTACCGGCCTGCTGCCCCTGGGGCCGGACCTGCGCCTGGCGGAGATCGGCGCCGGCCGGGGAGGAAAGACCACCCACCTGGCCGAAGCCATGGGCAACACCGGCCTGCTGGTGGCGGTGGACAGCAACCCCCGCCGACTCAAGGAACTGCAGCTCAACACCCGGCGCTGGGGGGTGACGGCGGCCCACCCTCTCCGGGCCGACGCCGCCCAGGCCCTCCCCGTGAAACCCGCCACTCTTGACGCGGTGGTCCTGGACGTGCCGTGTTCCTCCCTGGGAATCATCCGGCGTCACCCTGAGATCAAAAGCCGCCTCCGGGAAAGCGATCTGGCCACGTTCCCGCCCCGGCAGCACGCCATGCTGGAAGCCGCCGCCAGGCTCTTAAAACCCGGTGGCCGGCTTCTTTATATCACCTGCACCACCGAACCGGCGGAAAATGAAGTCCAGATAAGCGCTTTCCTGGCCCGACACCCGGAATTTCACCTGGACACCGACCCCAAGCGGCTGCCATCCCAGGCCAGAATTCTGATCCAGCCTCCTGGCTGGTTCCGCACCGCGCCCTCGGATCACAACCTGGACGCCTTTTTCGCCGCGGTGCTGGCCAGAAAATAAGACCCGGCAGCAACCGGCGACCCCATGCGCTTGAATCAATAAAGTAAATTATTTAACATAATTTATATCTCTTCCATTTTATAATAACCTTAGTATACTATACGCAAATATATCCGGCTGCCAGGAAGGCGTATTCGCCGGAAAGGACAGTCCACTGAGTATCTTAGTTCAGGAAAGGATACCGAGATGCTTAAACTTACCGACTCCGGCTGTACGGAGCATTGTCCACAGCAAATTACCTTCACGGGCGCCGCAGCGGCTTTGGTGGCCCGCCTTATATTAAACCTTCCCCCCACCGACGGTGGCCCCACCTATATCTGTGAGCAGGGCCACACTCACCGCCTGACACTCCATCAGCACCAGGATGACGTGGTTTCAAGTTCGCCGGGGCCCGAACCGATACGCGGCACGTCCCCTTTCCATTAACCCGGATACCGGGGGAGAGAAAATTCGGGTGGGGCTTGCAGGCGTTTCCTGAAGGGAATGATGCCTCTGATCCCACGGACCAGACTCCCTCGCGGGTCTCCTCATTTCATCATAAGCCTATCCTGCCCGGTCAGAACCTCTCCACTTTCACCGGTAGTAACAGCCTCGCCTCTCCCCACCGCTTCTGCCTCAAGCTTCAGGATATCTGCCTGACGACGGGTTGGTCTCAGGTTTTAAACCACGGGTCTGGGATTGCCCCGGCTAAAGTCCCTTTGTCATTATGACGATAAGATCTTCGAATCCTTTAACTTCTTGAGACATGCAAATTTTCTCCCTCTGGGGGCGGGGCACTCCCCCAGAAGACCGGTCGAAAAGGATAGGGCAGTGGAATATTTGGTTATGACGAAAAATTGCCCGTGAACCAACTATTCCCGGACGCTCTTCTCTTGGCGAGAGTTCCTTAAATGGCAGGCAGAAAGGTTGTCACGCACTACCCGTAGACCGATAATTTTAGCGTCTGGCGTCTTTTGAAGCGAGAGGCGCTTCGCAGGTTAAGCTCGGGAATGGGATTCACCGATAACGATTTTAGCCAGGGAATGTTGAAGGGTGGCGCATAATTTAGGCCCCTGCAGCACGCCACCGGTTTGAAAAACCCTTGCAATCTCATGCGGCAGGGCCTAAAACCAAACAGGGAGTCAGGCATATGGGCCAGGGAGATGGTTTCAGGGATATCCAGTCGGACACCGGGCAAGTGGAGCGTTTGATGGCTTGCATTGCCTTCTCCAAGGTCCTGGCCGGAGTCTATGACATGGAAACCCTCCTCACCGCGGTGCTGGAGCGCATCAACGTCATCATCCCCGCCAAGAACTGGTCACTGATGCTGATTGATCCCAAAACCAAAGAGCTTTACTTCGCGGTGGTGGTGGGCGTGGCCTCCGAGGCGGTGAAGGATATCCGCCTGAAGCCGGGAGAGGGAATCGCCGGGGCCGTCGTCCAAACGGGGCAAGCGCTGTTCATACCGGATGCCAGCAAGGACCCACGCTTTTGCGACTGGGTGGACAATCTTACTGGCTTTGACACCCGTTCGATCATAGCCCAGCCCCTGATAATTCGCGGCGAGGTGATCGGCGTCTTTGAAGTAATCAATGTGGAAGACGAAAGAATCTTCCGGGAACAGTACCTTCAGCACCTCGGCATCCTGGCGGATTACGTAGCCATCGCGGTGGATAATGTACGCAATCTCCAGAAACTCCACGCCCGCACCTTTATCGACGAGGTCACGGGTTTTTATAACACCCGCTACCTCATCCAGAAGTTGGACCGTCTCATCCCCAAGTTTCTAGACCGGGGCGACTATTTCTCTTTAGTTTTCCTTGACTTAGACTATTTCAAGGCCGTGGTGGACCGGTACGGCCATCTCCGGGGCGCCAGGGTCCTGGCGGAGGTGGCCTGGGTGATCCACCGGGAGATGGGCCCTGATGACAGCATTGTGCGCTACGGGGGGGATGAGTTCATCATTCTCTTGCCCGGGCGGTCCCAGGGTGAGGCCCTGGAGATCACCCGGCGACTGCGTCGCGCTCTCAATGCCAACGTCTTTCTGGAGGAGGATGGACTCGAGATCCAACTCACCGCCAGTTACGGCATTGCCACCATGCCGGAAGATGCCCAGGACCGGGAGAGCCTGCTCCTCATTGCCGACCAGGCCCTGTTCGGCAGTAAGCAGCGGGGCCGGGATCGCATCATGCTGGGTCGGGACCTGGTGCAGATGGAAGAGGTGAGGTCCCCCGCCCGACTGGTATAACCCTTGTCAGGGGTACATGCAGCTTAAACTGATTTCCGCAAGGACTACCCGGCGCGGTTAGATGCCGCTCATTTCTTCAAACAATTATCTTGTTGATATTCCTTGCTTATTATCAATAAATGCCAGGACTGGTTGTAAGCCCGTTTTTCTAATCGACAGATCGAACATTGAGCGCTAAAATTCAAAAATGCGCCAAACAACTTCCCGCAAGTTTCTCGCCACGTTGGTGACCATCACGGTGGCGTTCCTTTTGGGTGGTCTGGTCGGGTGCGCCACGGCGCCGCCGCCTTTCCCGCGAGTCATTGTCGAGCCGCCGCCACCGCCCCCCCCGCCGCCGGAGGAGACCCCGGAGATTGATGCCCGGCGCTTCGCCCCCATCGGTCAGGGGGCCAGGGAGGAGATCGCCGCCGGACACGTCCCCGGGGCCGTGATCCTGGTGGGCCACCGGGGCAAGACCGTCTACCGCAAGGCCTTCGGCCAGTGCGCCCTGATGCCCCTGTGCCGGCCCATGAAGGCGGACACCATCTTCGACCTCGCCTCCCTGACCAAGGTCGTGGCCACCACCACCGCGGTCATGATCCTGGTGGATCGTGGCCTCATCCACCTCGACAAACCCGCGGCCGCCTATTGGCCGGCCTTTGCCGCCAACGGCAAGGGCGGGATCACCATCCGGCAGCTCATGACTCACACGTCCGGATTGCGCGCCGGGGTGGCTTCCCGGCCTCATTGGTCGGATTACGACGGGGCCATGGAGGCTATTGCCCAGGATCACCCGGTCAGGCCTCCGGGAACGATGTTCAATTACAGTGACGTCAATTTTATTACCCTGGGGGAGATCGTGCACCGGGTCTCCCACATGCCGCTGAACGTTTTCTGCAAACGTGAGGTCTTCGAGCCCCTGGGCATGAAGGACACGACGTTTCTGCCGTCCCCGGCCCTGAAATCCCGCATCGCCCCCACCGACTACCAGGGGAGCGGGCTGCGCTGGGGCGTGGTGTCCGATCCCACGGCGTATCATATGGGCGGCGTGGCCGGTAATGCCGGCGTCTTTTCCACGGCCGACGACCTGGCCCGCCTGGCCCAGATGCTCGTCCATGGCGGCGAGCTTGACGGCAAACGTATTCTCAGCGCCCAAGCGGTTGCGGCCATGACCACTGCGCAGCGCCTCCCGGGCATCTCCACCCAGCGCGGTCTCGGCTGGGATATCCGGTCCCCCTACAGCCGGGTCTTCAACACCTCGTTTCCCAAAGGTTCCTTCGGGCACACCGGCTATACCGGCACCGCCATGTGGATCGATCCCCGCTCCCAGACGTTTATGATTATTCTTACCTCCCGTCTCCATCCCAACGGTCATGGCAATGTCAAACCCCTGCGGGCCAAGACCGCGGCGGCCGTGGCCGCGGCCGTGCCCATGGGGCCCCCGGCGCTGGCAACCTTATCTGACGCCGACCAGGAACCGGTGATGACCGGGTTTGGCGCCAGCGACCGGCCTGACCGGGTCAAGCCGGGGATCGAGGTCCTGGCTGAGGCCGGGTTTGCGCCACTCGTCGGCAAAAGGATCGGGGTGATCACCAATCACACCGGCATCGATGCCTCCGGCCGCTCGACCCTCACTCTGCTGCTCCATGCCCCCGGCGTCAAAGTGCGGGCCATTTTCAGCCCGGAGCACGGGCTGTCCGGCCAGTTCGACGAGAAGGTCGCCTCCGGAAGGGATGCGGCGAGCGGGCTGCCGGTTTACAGCCTCTACGGCAAAAACCTGCGGCCCACGGCCGCAGATGCTCAAGGGTCTGGACGCCCTGGTGTACGACATCCAGGACGTGGGCGCCCGCTTCTACACCTACATTACCACCATGGCCTATGCCATGGAGGCTGCGGCCGGAGCCGGTCTCGACTTCTATGTGCTGGACCGCCCCGACCCCATCACCGCTTCCCTGGTCCAGGGACCGGTGCTGGACCCCGATTTGAAGTCGTATATCGGCTATTTCCCGCTGCCCTTGCGCTACGGCATGACGGCCGGGGAACTGGCGCAGCTCTTTAATAAAGAAAAGCCTATCGGGGCCAAGCTGCATGTAGTGTCCATGCAGGGGTATCGCCGGGCGGCCTGGTTTGACCAGACCGGCTTGCGTTGGGTCAATCCCTCGCCGAATCTCCGGTCCCTCACCGAGGCCATCCTTTACCCCGGGGTGGGCATGATCGAATCCGCCAACGTCAGCGTCGGCCGGGGCACCCCCACGCCTTTCGAGATCATCGGCGCTCCCTGGATCAGCGCTGATCGTCTGGCCCGGTATATGAGCGCACGCCAGCTTCCCGGGATCACCTTTGAACCCGTGACCTTCACCCCCGGGGAGCGCCCTTACGCCCATCAGCGGTGCGGCGGCATCCGGATGAAGGTGGTGAACCGGGACGCCCTGGATGTGGCGGCGCTGGGCGTCGAGTTGGCGGCCGCACTCTACCGGCTTTATCCCGGCAAGTTCCAGTTCGGCCAGGCGGTGACCATGATCGGCTCCCGCCAGGTGCTCCAGGCCATCAAAAACTGCGAAGATCCGAAAGTCATAGAACGCCGCTGGCAGCCCGGGTTGGAGGCCTTCGGCCGGCTGCGGGCCCGGTATCTGCTCTACTGATGCCGGGGGGTAGGGCGCCTTTCCGGCGCCAGTTGATGGTGTGTCAATCGCACCGGGCATTTCTGCCAATGTAGTTCCACTCCGAGCTTTTATCGAGGAAGTCCAGCCGTCGGGGGGGTGAGCGCACCACCCCTACAAGGCATTTCTTGATTGGGGGTGCCCCCGAACAGCCTGCCTCGGCCACAGGCGGGCGCGGCTGTCTCACCCTGCCTGGCTTCATGGTGATCCCGATAGGGTTATGGGACGTGAGCCCGCCCCTGGACCGGCGTGACCCCGGTGAGACTGGTTCGACGGCGACGCGGTCATACGTAAAACGTTATCGGGCCCGGAATCCGGAGTGCCATGGCAGAGCTTATCCATACCCGGGACAACCTGAGAAACCTGGTCCAACTCTCCTCCCTGATCAACTCCTCTCTGGAAACCCAGGAGGCCTTGAACAATGCCCTGATGAGCGTGGAACAGGCGTTGAACGCCGAGGACTGCGCCTGGTGGTGGAAGATACCGGGATCGGCATTCCTCCCGAGGACCTGCCTTATCTTTTCGACCCCCTTTTTTTCTCCAAACCCGACGGCACCGGCAGGGGCCTGACCAGGGTGTATCAGGTCGTCAGTGATCATCGGGGGGAAATCCAGATCAAATCCGTTCCCGGGCAAGGCACCGAAGTCAATATCTGGCTGCCCCGGTGGCTGGCCAAATAGCCCGGTCAAACGCGTTTTCAGGGTATGGCCGGCGCCGGGGGGAGCCCTGAGCACATCGCCGATTTCACTCCGCCCTGCCTTACAGCCCCGCTTTTTCTCTTCACTCAGGGTTTTCCTGATGCCCTGGCAATCCCGCTCCGGTTCCCCCGTCCCAACCCGATCACGGCCACATTCAATAATATATTGATAATTCAATTACTTGATAAAATAGTGCCCCTCTGCATATTCATCCCTCTCAGGATTTTCTCCAGGACATAGCCCTGTTTCCTCGCCTCCACTAAGGAATTTCCCCACTCCCACTTTCAGGGGTTTGGAAGCGAAGAATGAGGGTGGTCCTGATTTACGGTTCACCTGATTTGAAGCATATTTCAAACACATTAAGCAATCTTAAAAATCGGTTGAACGAATTAGAGGTCAGTTGACGGGGAGGTGAGGCGCCGCAGAAATTGAGCACGATTACCCGTGGACAGGTTCAAGAGCTTATTAACCGGGGAAACCCAATACCACACGGAAGACCCCAATACCCTAAAGGATAAGGAGAGAAAAAATGGAACGGATCAAGAATTTCTTCAAAGACGAGTCTGGTGCGAGCGCGGTGGAATACGGCCTGCTGGTGGCGTTGATCGCGGTGGTGATCATCGGAGCAGTGAGAATATTGGGGACTAACCTCAATAATACATTTACCAATGCTGGCAACGAAATTGGTGGCGCCGCCCCCGCCGGCAGCTAAAGAAGAGCCAACTGGTAAATAACCTCTTGGGGCCCGGCAGCAGGCCGCCGTCTTCGCCGGGCCCGATTTTTCTCAGAGGCGATTTGAGTTAATGAACGTTGTTTTACTTGGCTTTAACTACGGGAGGGACCACCCCATGAAAGACGAAGGTGCACAGCAGATGGTCTTGCAGACCACGTTGGCCCTGTTAGCAATGGGGTTGGCGGTATTGAGCTTAGTGCTCATGGGGCGGTGGGTTTAGGCCCTGACCCCAAAAGCTAAACTTCCTGGATGAGAGGATGATGCCCGTGGCCGGTGCTGTAACTGAAGCTGTCAATTGGATGAGTTCCCGGGGGAATCTGCTGATTCCCCTGGCCCTCACCCTGTGGATCGCCTGGGGAGACGTGAAGACCAGGCGGATTCCCAACTATCTGACCCTGGGAACGGCAGTGGCCGGACTGGCTTTTAACTTCATGAGCCATGGCCTCAACGGCCTGGCAGATGGCTTCCTGGGTCTGCTCCTGGGATTGGCCTTTCTCATCCTGCCCTACCTCTGGGGCGGCATGGGGGCCGGAGACGTTAAGGCCCTGGCCGCCCTGGGGGCCTGGCTGGGTCCAAAGCTCATCGTTTTTCTGTTTTGCTACATGGGGATCGCTGGCGGGGTCATCTCCGTGGGGTACCTGCTGTGGCAAGGCATCCTGTGGCGGAAAATCAAAGAAGGGTGGGTCTTTCTGCTCAACCTGGTCCTGTGCCGGCCGGACGGCCCCCCCCGCCCTCCGTCTCCTGCCCAATTAACCAAAGGGATACCCTATGGGGTCGCCATTGCCGTGGGCATGCTGGCACTGGTGGGGGTAGGAGGTAAGCAATGATCCCCGGGAAGCGGTGCCAACGGGCAACCGCCCAGGGTTTTGCCGGAGCCGGGTTGGTAGAGTTCACCCGGGCCAACCTCTTACCGGGGCAACCGAGAAAAGATTTCCTTGTTCGGGTATCCTGCCGGATCAACCAAGAATCCGGTATGGTCTTTTACCGAAATCAGGCCAATATGACGTTACGGGCCCAAACCTTTATGAAATGTGAGTGACTGTCATGCAATTAAATCTGCCGAGAGGCACCATTTTTCTGGTAGCAGCAGTGGTGGCAGGATTAGTGGCCACCTTTGCCATTCACCGATACGTGACCGTCAAGACCACTGTCCCGGTAGCCGCAAGCCGCCAGGTCTTCATTGCGGTCGCAGACATCTCACCCGGAACCGCCATCACCAGGGCGTCAGTGAAGGGCGTTACCTGGCCCCAGGCTGTGATACCCCCCAAATCTGCCGCCACCATGGGGGAGATTGAAGGTCGGGTGGTCAAGGTGCCCATCCCTCAAGGAAACCCCGTCCTTTTCTCCATGCTGGCTCCGGAGGGCACCGCCGCCGGGTTGAGCGGCATTTTGGACGATGGAAAACGGGCCCTGACCGTCAAAGTGGACGAAGTGGCGGGAGTGGCCGGCTTCATTCACCCCGGGGACCGGGTCGATGTGCTTATGGATCTGTCGCTGAAATCGGCGGGAGAGCATTTTTCCAAGACCATCCTTAATGATATTTTGGTTCTCACCACCGGGCAGATTTGGGAGCAAAAGGGCGACAGCAAACCGATGATAGTGAATACCGTCACCCTGGAATTGACCCCGGAAAGTGCCGAAGTGCTCAATCTGGCCAGCAACCAGGGAAAAATCCGGCTGGCTCTGAGAAACCGCAACAATAGGACTATCGCCCAAACCAATGGCGTGACCACCTCAGTTCTTATCAGCGGGGCCGCCGTAAAAACCGAAAGCAAGGTCGCTGCAGCCATTCCTGTCCAGGAGAAGAGAGTTGAGGTTATCAAGGGCTTGGAACGGAGCGATGCCAAGCTTTAGGAGTGCGGGGGTGGCGACGGCGCCGTGTTAAGGTAATGGGCCTTTAGGCGGATGTGCAATCAAGATTGCAAGGGGAGCACCCCTAACGGAGAGCCATGAACGCAACGGCAAGAGAGTTGAAAATGGGGGAGGGCAGGGGGGCTTTAAGCTTTGGCAGGCTCTGCCTTGTGGCCTTATTTCTGATCGGTTTCTGCCTGCCTGCCCAGGGTGCCGACCTGTTGGATCGGGTGCAGCGCCAGGAGATCAATCAAATACTGCGTCTCAAGGTGGGACGATCCAAAGTATTGCGCACGCAGTTTCCTCTTACCCGCATCGCGGTGGCCGACCCGGACATCGCCGACCTGATTCTTATCAGCGAGCGGGAGATTTACATCAACGCCCTGGCCCCGGGCGCCACCAATATCAGCATGTGGGGCAAGTCCCGTTTTACCTCTGCCACCGTTCAGGTGGAAGCCGACCTGACCCTGTTGAAAGAGAAGCTCCATCAGATCCTGCCCAAGGAGAAGATCGGGGCCGAAGCCGCGGGGGACTCCATCGTCCTGTCCGGGGAGGTCTCGGGGCCGGTGGCCCAGAGCACCGCCCTGGCCCTGGCCCTGCCCTATGCCGGGGGTAAGAAGGACAAGGTGGTGAACGTCATGCACGTGGGCGGCGTGCAGCAGGTGATGCTGGAAGTGCGGGTGGCCGAGATCAACCGGTTGATCGCCGAGCGCATCGGGGTCAACTTCAACGCCCTGGCCCCCCAAGGCAATTTTGGGGTGAACCAGATCAACAGCCTGGCCGGCGTCTCCGGCCTGGTGCGCCAGTTCACCGGTTCCGGCTCCTCTTCGACCACCTCCTTCGTTCAGACCCTCAGCCCGGCGCTCACGGCCATGGGGGGCTGGACTGCGGCCGGGACCCTGTGGAGCGTCTTCCTGGACCTGCTGAAGCAGCAGAATCTCGGCCGGGTGCTGGCGGAGCCCAACCTGGTAACCACCAGCGGCCAAAAGGCCTCCTTCCTGGCGGGGGGTGAGTATCCCATCCCGGTGCCCCAGAGCGGCGTCGGCGGGGCCGCCACCATCACCATCGAATACAAAAAGTACGGGGTGCAGCTGGACTTCACTCCCACGGTGCTGAACGAAGGCAAAATTGCGGTGAAAGTGCACCCCATCGTCAGCGAGTTGGACACCTCCCTGGGAGTGTCCTTCACCCTGGCCGGGGGTTATGTGGTGCCGGCCCTGCGCCTCCGGGAGATGGACACCCACGTAGAGGTGAACGACGGCCAGACCTTCGCCATCGCCGGGCTGCTGCAGGACCAATCCCGGAATATTATCACCAAGTTTCCGATACTGGGTGATGTCCCGGTCCTGGGGGCCCTGTTCCGCTCCACCCAATATCAGAAGAACCTTACAGAGCTGGTGGCCCTGGTAACTCCCCACCTGGTGAAGCCCATGCCGCCGGGAGCGGCCCGGTTGGCCACCGACAAGTGGATCGATCCCACTGACGTCGACGTCTACCTGCTGGGTTTGGAGCAGGGCCGGCAGAAACCGGGACAGGGGCCCGCGCCCACACCCGCAGCTGCAACGCCGATGCCGACGGGATTCGGCCATCAGTCCCCGAAATAGGCGCCCGGCGCCGGAGAGAGAGCCATGGACACAAAAGCGAAAACTCCCAAAGTCTTGAGGCGCCTGGCCTTGGGGCTGGCGCTCCTGGGGCTGGTCGGTTGTTTCCCGCCCAGCGCCCTGGAGATGGATTACGGCAATTCGGTGCGTAACAACATCGCCCAGCAGGTGGTGAACCCCCAGGCGGGCTTCAACCCGAAGCCGGCGGTGGGGCTGTCGCCCCAGGCCGCGGCCGGCGAGCAGGAGAAATACGACAAGAGCTTCAAAGCCGAAGAGAAGAAGTCTTTGGAAATGAAGATGCTCAATTAATGGACCCTACTCGACACCACACTGGGGGGAACGAGGCGTGAATTTGGACCAGCTAACAATTTCAGTACTCTTTGGGACCGGGGTCCAGCGTCCAGAAATCAGCGCGGTGTTGAATAAGTTCCCGCAATTGAAAATGTTGGACCAAACCACTGATCCCCAGAATTTTGTCGGCCAGCATACAGATGGGGCTCCGGATGTAGTCCTGGTGGAAATGAATGGGGAGAGCCGGGTCCCCGAATGGCTGGAGAATCTCCCTCAGGAGATGCCCCACACTCAGGTCCTGGTCTGTTCTTATAACCGGGAACCTGATTTTTTGATCCGGGCCATGCAAGTGGGGATTCGGGAATTCTTACCTCTTCCCTTGTCCCCCAGTGACCTGGAAGGCGCGTTGAACCGGGTGCGGATGTCCCGTAGGCAGGCAACACCCCTGGATAACCGGCAGGGACAGATCATTGTGGTTACCGGCCATAAGGGTGGGGCGGGGAGCACCACAGTGGCCGTCAACCTGGCACAGGCTCTGGCGGAATCTGTCACCGGACAGGTGGCTCTGATAGATTTGGGGCGGCCATTCCCCGATGTGGCAAGCTTCCTGGATCAGGAATCAAATTATTCCATTGTGGACCTGATTCAGAATATTGCCACTCTGGATAGATCTTTCATCCAGAGAATCATGCAGCCTTACACTCCTAAACTGTCAGTCTTGCACGGCGCCTCCGATTTTAAGGAGCAGGACAGTATTGAGTTGGAGAGCCTGGAGCAGATCTTTACCATTCTGCGGGGCCTGTATGATTTTATCGTGATCGATCTCAGTCATTGGCTGGACGAACTCTTCCTCAAGGTGCTCACCGAGTCAGATATGGTGTTGATGGTGACCGGGCTTACCGTTCCCGACCTCAGGAATCTGAAGAAACTTTGGCCCCACACCATGGAATGGCACCATGATAAGCGCAAGATTAAGATCGTGGTGAACCGCTATGATAATAATAGTGATTTACAGTTACGGGACCTGGAGAGCATCCTGCAACACCCTGCCTACTCGACGTTGCCCAGCGACTATAAGGCGTTGATGCAGTGCCTGAACCAGGGATCGCCCCTGGCGGAGGCCGCGCCCCGTTGCAAGCTCTGGCGCGACGTCAAAGAACTGGCGTCTCGGATTGTTCAGGAACTCGGCGATGAGGGGCAAGAGGCTGCCAGAACCACCGCACCCAGGAAAAAATTCTGGCTATTCTAAGACTTAGGTAAAAGGATCAAGTAAATGAGCTGGCTAGAATATAATAAAAAAATAAACAAGAACGGGAAGGAGGCTAAACCTGTCTCCAAGGAACCGAAGCCTCTCGCGGTGGTACCGCCCCGGCCAGATGAGGGTCGGGAAATCCGCCTCTATGAAGTCAAAAAACGGGTCCATCATTGCCTGCTGGAACGTTTGGATCTCAGTCAGTTGGAGGAACTGGATGAGAAACTGAGAGCCAAAGAAATCCGGCAAGCCATCAGTATGCTGCTGGAAGAAGAGAAAGAACCACTGAATATGAGGGAAAGGGCGCGCCTGGCCCGGGAGATGGAGTTTGAAATTCTGGGATTGGGCCCCTTGGAACCTCTGCTGATGGATCCCACCATTTCTGATATTCTGGTCAACCGCTTTAATCAGGTGTATGTCGAGCGCAAAGGTCGTGCTGGAACTGACGGAAGTGCGCTTTCAGGACAACGACCACCTCTTAAAAATTATCAACAAGATCGTCAGCAATGTGGGCCGGCGGATAGACGAATCGGTCCCCATGGTTGATGCCCGGTTGCCGGATGGTTCCCGGGTCAATGCCATCATTTCTCCCCTGACTCTCGATGGCCCCATGCTTTCCATCCGCCGTTTTTCCGTCCAACGCCCCAGTCTGGAGGATTTAATCGAAAAAGGCAGTATTACTGCCGAGATCGGCGAAACCTTCAAGGCCATTGCCGTGGGCAAATTGAACGTGCTCATCTCCGGAGGGACCGGCGCCGGGAAAACCACCCTCCTTAACATCCTCTCGGGTTACATTCCCGCCACGGAGCGCATCATCACCATCGAAGATTCCGCCGAACTGCAGCTGCAACAGGAGCATGTATGCCGCCTGGAAACTCGCCCGGCCAACATCGAGGGCAAAGGCGAAGTCAGCCAGAGAGAATTGGTGAAGAACTGTTTGCGGATGAGGCCGGACCGGGTCATCGTGGGTGAGGTCCGGGGCGCCGAGGTCATTGACATGCTCCAGGCCATGAATACCGGCCATGAAGGCTCCATGACCACCGTCCATGCCAACGCCGCCCGGGATGCACTCCTGCGCCTGGAGACCATGATTTCCCTCTCCGGCGTTTCCATCCAGGAGAAGGCCATGCGCCAGATGATCAGCTCGTCTTTAGATATCGTCATCCAGTTGGTGCGGCACAGTGATGGGGTCAGACGCATGGTGGCCCTGGCGGAAATCACCGGCATGGAAAGCGGCGTCATCAGCATGCAAGATATTTTTGTGTTTGAACGGCACGGCATAGATGAACAGGGGCAGGTTTTGGGGCGGTTTGTCCCCACCGGGGTGCGGCCGCGCTTCGTCGAGCGCTGCCGGCTCTTTGGCGTGCCTCTGCCGGATGGCATCTTTTTGCCGCCGGCCAAACCCGCAGGGCGCACCTAACGCCATTCCACCGGCGAGGAGACGGGAAGCATGGATTTCCTTAAAAATTTCAACCTGGCCGGCATGGAATTGCAGTATGCTCTGGGACTGGTCGGGCTGTTCCTGATGGTGATTTTGTTATTCACCGGCATTCATTATGGCCTGGCGGAACCCATCCGGAAACGGCGCCTGATCACCCAGCGGCTCCGGGGGAATAAGCGGGAGCAGGTGGCTCGAGCCCAGGTCTTCAAGGCCTTCCAGGAAACCAAGGAGAGCGTGGTCTTGAATCTGGCCGAGCGCTATTTCGGCTGGGGCAAGATAGACAATCTCCAAATCCAATTGCTGCAGGCGGATATTTTCATTTCTCCGCACACGTTTATCTGTATCGCCATCCTCCTGGCCGGGTCTGGCTTCCTGGTCGGCTGGCTGGTAGGAAGTTGGACCTGGTCCCTGGGTTTATCTTTCCTCCTGGGGATTCTTCCCCTCATGGCCAAGCGGTGGAAGAGGAAGCGGAAGACCTTGAAGATCGAACGCTACATGCCCGACGCCATGGAGTTGCTGGCCAGGTCTCTGAGGGCCGGCCACACCTTGTCAGGAACTCTGGACCTGGTGAGTCAGGAGATCCCGGCGCCCCTCGGCACCGAGATGCGGATAACCTACGATGAGCAAAAACTGGGCTTAAGCATGCCCCAGGCTTTCCGGCGCATGGGTGACCGGGTGGCCAGCCAGGATCTGCGTTTTTTCGTTACTGCAGTGATAATCCAGGCCGAGACAGGGGGCAACCTGTCGGAAATTCTTGAAAATATTGGGCTCATCATCCGGGACCGGCTCAAATTGAAGGGAAAGATCCAGGGTCTCACCGCCGAAGGACGTTTATCGGCGGTGATCCTGAGCCTCTTGCCGGTGGTGACCTTCATGGCGCTTTATTTCATGAATCGAAAGTATGTCATGACCTTGTTCCAGGACCCCATGGGGATCAATTTTTTAACGGGCGCGATTATCAGTGTCTGCATCGGTATCTTTATCATGAAGAGAATGGTATCCATCAAGGTCTAAAGGAGTAAAGGATGACGGTCCTTTTCTGGGTCATAGCCATAGCCTCTTTCGCGACAATTGCCTTTCTCACTTACGGCATCCTCAATTATTATGATAGCCGGAAGGTGATGCGGGACCGTTTCAGAAATGACCCCGCCGAGGTAATGCCGTTAATTTACCGGGGAGAAACCAATAGCTTTAAAAAGCGCTTTTTAGACTGGGTATCATCTCTGGGGAATTTTGCCTCAGAAAACAAAGAGGACGATTCCAAGCTGCGTCTGGCCTTGATCCAGGCGGGGTTTCGCCATCCCAAGGGAACGGCCATCTATTTCGGTATCAGGATTTTGCTGGCTTTTGTGTTGCCGGTGGTCTACATGGCGGCCAATGTGATGAACGGCGTCCTGGGCAGGGGGAATCTCCTGTTCTGTTTCCTGTTGGCGGCAATAGGATTTTATATCGTTCCCTACTTTCTGAAATTTATCACCCGAAGACGCCAGGATCGCATTGATAAAGCCCTTCCGGATGTTTTGGACCTGCTCATTGTTTGCATGGAGGCAGGTTTGTCTCTCCAGGCGACCATCAACCGGGTATCTGATGAGGTCAAGGGGATTTCCACCGACCTTTTTAGAGAATTGCAGCTTACCAATGCCGAGTTGAGAACCGGGATCAGCCGGGAGACGGCCCTCAGGAATTTTGGGGAAAGGACCGGCGTGCAAAATGTTAAAGCCCTGGTTGGACTGATGATCCAATCGGATAGAATGGGCGCCAGTATCGTCCAGGCCCTCCGCACCCACGCTTCTTTTCTCCGGGTCCAGCGATCCCAAAAGGCTGAAGAGCAAGCCGCCAAACTACCGGTTAAGATCCTGTTTCCCCTCCTCCTCTGCATCTTCCCGGCCATTTTTGTGGTGGTCCTCGGGCCCGCCGTCATCAAAATGAGCAAGACCTTCCTGGGCGGCCACTAAACCGGAGGGGACCATGATGCCTGCCGGGGAGACCTTGACAGTCAGAAGCCATGAGGTTCCGGCTCAGGCTGATTCTGGCCCTGGTCCCGGCTCCGACCTGGGCTCCAGGCGCAGGCGTTGCGGCTCTCAAGGCTCGGCCGGCCCGGAGTGGCCCCCGGAGACCCCCCGGTAAACCCGGTCTAGAATAAAATCAGCTAACACCTGGCCCTGATTATAATAGTATAAGTGATAAAAACGTTTGACGTTACTGGTGTTTGTTGCTAAACGTCATAATGTGGATCTTATCAACGTCGGAGTGGAGAATGTGCAGGAACCGATTATGACGGTCAGAATTCTCCTTGCCGATGAGTACCAGATTGTGCGCCAGGGCCTCCGGGCTTTATTGGAGAAAGAACCCGGGCTGGAAGTGGTGGGGGAAGCCGCCAATGCCTCGGCGGTAATGCGACTGGTCCAGGACCTGGCCCCGGATATTGTTCTCCTGGATCTGTCTCTGCCCGAGTTGCACGGCGTGGAGGAGATCCGCCAGATACTGGCCACAGCCCCCCAAGTCAAAATCATCGCCTTGTCCATTTATGCCGACCGGCGCTTCGTGGTCAATATCCTCAAAGCGGGCGCTTCGGGATACCTTTTAAAAGACTGCGCTTTCGAAGAATTGACCAAAGCGATCCATACGGTTCGGGAACCCAAGACCTTTATCAGCCCCGGCCTCTCTGATATCGTGGCCCAGGATTATATCGAGGCGTTGCGCGACAGTGAGGCGCGTTTCCGCACCATTTTCGAAGCTTCGACCATAGGGATTGCCCTGCTGGATAAGAACGGGCGCGTCGTCGAAGGCAATCCTGCCTTGCAACGGATGCTGGGTTACAGTCTGGCGGAGCTCGTCGACCAAGTGTTCACCGCTTTTGTCTTACCGGAGGATGCCCGCCGGTGCAAGGCCCTTTTCCGGGGGTTGGTGCAAGGGAAACAAGACTCTTATCAATTAGAAAAGAAATATGTCCGCAAGGATGGCCAAACAGCGTGGGGCCATCTGAACGTTTCTTTGATCCGCGGCGCCACCATCGAAGAACACCTCGCCGTGTGCATGATCGAAGATATTACGGAACAGAAGCAGGCCGAAAAGGAAATCCGTACTTACCAGGAACAACTCCGGTCCGTGGCCTCGGAATTGTCCCTGACGGAAGAACAGGAACGCCGGCGCCTGGCCACTGACCTCCATGACCACGTGGGACAGATACTGGCCCTGGCCCAGATCAAGCTGGGGGCCATCCGGCAATCCGCCTCATCCACCCACCTGGTCGAGCCCATGGATGAGGTCCGGCAGCTCATTGAGCAAACCATTCAATACACCAGGTCATTGACCTTCGAACTGAGTCCGCCCATCCTCTATGATCTCGGCTTCGAGGCCGCGGTGGAGTGGTTGGCCGAATTGATCCAAGAACAGCAGGGCGTTGCGGTCAAGGTCCAGGCGGATCGATCGGTCAAGCCCATTAATGATGAGATCCGCGTCATCCTTTTTCAGACCGTGCGGGAATTACTGGCTACTGTGGTCAAACATGCCAGTGCTAAGAATATCCAGATCTTTATTACCAGAGAGGATAACGCCTTGCAGGTCAAGGTAGAAGACGACGGGCTGGGGATGGGGATGTCCGCCGACGCCGCCAATGGCCCCTTCGGGTTTGGCTTCTTCAGCATCGGCGAGCGGTTGAAGTATCTGGGCGGTAACCTGGGAGTGGTGTCAGAACCCGGCTGGGGAACCAGGGTCACCTTGCAGGTACCCTTGAAATATTAACACCAGGATAGGGGGGGAGATGGTCACAAAGATTCTGATCGCCGATGATCACCAGATTGTTCGTCAGGGACTACGCTTTTTGCTGGAAAAGGAGTCTGATCTGAAAGTGGTGGCTGAGGCTGAGGATGGGCGGAGCACGGTGCGGCTGGCCCGGGACTTGAACCCCGGGGTGATCATCATGGATGTCGCCATGCCCGATCTCAACGGCATCGAGGCCACTCGCCAGATCATCACCGAGTCGCCGGCTACCAAGGTGATCGCCCTGTCCATGTATGCCGACCGCCGATTTGTGGTGAATATGCTGAAGGCCGGGGCGGTGGGCTATCTCTTGAAGGATTGCGCCTTCGAGGAACTGATCCGGGCCATCCGGGTGGTGCTGGCAAACAAGACCTATCTCAGTCCCGGCGTCACCGATATTTTGGTGAAAGATTGCAAAATGGGGGCCCCCTTGAATGAGGCTTCGGCCTTCGGGGTCCTGACCGCCCGGGAGCGGGAAGTCCTCCAGCTCATGTCTGAAGGTCAATCCACCGCCAAAATCGCCGACCAACTCCACGTGAGCGTCAAGACCGTGGAGAGCCACCGTCAACAGCTCATGCAAAAGTTGAATCTGCGGAGCGTGGCCGAACTCACCAAGTATGCCATCCGGGAAGGCCTGACCTCTCTGGAGGGATGAGCCCGGGCCTATCCACCCGCATGAAAGGTTCCTGCCCCATATTAACGCCTGGGCTTTAGCTTCGGGGGTCCGGCTTGTTTCCCCAGGGGACCCCGAAACTCTCCCACCCACCTGGTAGGCCGACCCATCGATATCGTTACCTAGTGCCGTTTCAGTACGTGGTCGTCTCCCAAGATCTTCACAAAAATTTCCCCGTTGCTTCAGCCGGTGACCGGTGATCGTGAGGCATCCTGCCGCTTCTGTCGCTGAGAAATGAGGAGGTAGTTCTCATGATTGCGACGGAGTATGATAAGGGGGCAAGCCGACGCTACGCCCCCGGGCAGCGTGGTTCAGGCTGGATTTTTCCTGCCAACCTCTGTATGGTATTGCTAAATGGCCTTCCGTGCTTGGGGGCCGCAATAAACCAACGGGGAGAATGAGGGAGCCACTTTGAAAATCGTCGTGGTAGGCGCCGGTGAAGTGGGCTATCACTTCGCTGAATGGTTGTCCCGGGAAAATAAGGAAGTGGTGGTCATCGATACCAACCCCCAGCCGCTCCAATGGATCCTCGAGCATCTGGATGTGCAAACTCTCCACGGATCAGGCTCCAATCCCAGAATTCTGGAAGAGGCGGGTCTCAAGGACGCCGACATCCTCCTGGCCGTCACCGACCGCGATGAAGTCAACCTGGTGGCCTGCTTCTTCGCCAACATCATCTCTCCCCGGATCCGCAAAGTGGCCCTGATCCGCAATCCGGATTACACGGAGTACCGGGAGGCCCTCAGCCGCAGCATCACCAACATCACCACGGTCATCAATCCGGAAAGGGAGGTGGTCGACTCCATCCTGCGCATCATGAGCGCCCCGGATGTGGAAGAAGTCAGCGATTTCATGGGTGGCCGCCTCAAGATGCTCGGCAAGCACCTGCCGGCGGATAGCCCCCTGAATGGCCTGGAACTGGCGCGTCTGCCGGAATTTATTCCCCGCAACCGCCTGGTCATCGCAGCGCTGGTGCGGGACGACCGGTTGATTATTCCCAAGGGTACCGATGTGCTACGGGCCGGCGATTTTGTTTATTTTACCTGCCAGACCGAGCACCTGGACGAGATTTTGGGCCTGTTCGGCAAAAAGACTTTTCGTCTGAAAAACATTTTGATCGTGGGGGGCGGCAACATCGGTTTCCGGCTGGCCCAGGTTTTAGACCAGCGGCGTTTGAACGTCAGAATAATCGAAAAGGACCCCCTGCGCTGCCAGGTGATTTCCGGCAAACTGCGCCACACCATTGTGCTGCAAGGACTCGCCACGGACCAGAAGTTCCTGGTCCAGGAAAACATCGGCGCCATGGACATGGTCATTGCCGTCACCTGGGACGAGGAGATGAACATCTTGTCCTGTCTTCTCGCCAAGCAGTTGGGGGCCAAGAAGACCGTGACGCGGATTAACAAAGTCCTCTACATTCCCCTGGTCCAGTCCATCGGGATCGACCATATCGTCAGCCCCCGGCTGTCCGCGATCAATTCCATCCTCCCCTATTTGCGCCGGGGAAACATCGTCTCCAATGTCTCGGTGCGCGGCCAGGAAGCCGAGGTCTTGGAGGCCATCGCCCTCAAGGGCTCCGAGATTGTCAGCGCCCCGCTGAAAGAGTTGCGGCTCCCCAAAGAGACGCTGGTGCTGTGCATCTTCAGGGGAGAAGACCTGATCATTCCCAGTGGGGATTCCCGGGTGCAGCCTGAAGACCGGGTCTTGATTCTCTCCAAGGGTGAGCATATCGGGCGGGTTGAACAGGCGCTGATCGCCCAGGAGAAATAAGCTTTGGTCCGCTGGGGATATGTCCTCCATGTAGTCGGCGCCCTGTTGGTCTGCGTCGGCCTGTTCATGATCCTGCCCCTGGGTTTTTCCCTGTATTATCAGGACCAGGGAATTTGGGCCCTCCTTGAGGCCATGGCCGTCTGCTCAGGGGTGGGCCTGTTCCTCTATGCGGCTTTTAAAGGCGCACCCGACCGGTCCCCCATCACCCACCGGGAAGGCATGGCTATCACCACCCTGGGATGGTTTGCCGTGGGGGTGTTCGGGGCCCTGCCGTTTTTTTGCAGCGGGATTTTGAGCTCCCCGGTGGACGCCATCTTCGAGTCCGTTTCGGGCTTTACCACTACCGGGGCCTCGGTCATCCGGGACGTGGAAATCATTCCCAAAGGCCTGTTGTTCTGGCGCAGCCTGACCCACTGGCTGGGAGGCATGGGCATCATTCTCCTGGGCCTGGCCATTCTTCCCTTCCTGGGCGTGGGGGGCATGCAGCTCTACAAGGCCGAAGTCCCGGGGCCGGTGGTGGACAAGCTCCGCCCCCGGATCAGGGACACGGCCATGATCCTCTGGAAGGTCTATGTATTTTTCACCGTGGCCGAGACCATCCTCCTGGCCCTGGGTGGCATGGACCTGTTCGACTCCCTGTGCCACACCTTCGGCACCCTGGCCACCGGCGGCTTTTCCACCAAAAACGCCTCCATCGGCTACTATCACAGCGTCTACATCCAGGCGGTGGTCACTGTCTTCATGCTCCTGGGCGGCATTAACTTTGCCCTGCACTTCCAGGTGTTCCGGGGTAAACCCCTTACCTTGTGGCGCGACCCGGAATTCCGGTTCTTCATGGGGGTCTTTCTGATCCTGACCGGCATCATCACCTGGAGCAACTACGGCGCCAGTTACCCATCCCTGGGCCAGTCCTTCCAGTATGCCTCCTTCCAGGTTGCCTCCATCCTCACCACCACGGGATATGCCACCGCCGATTTTAAGTTGTGGGGCCCTTTGCCCCAATGCCTCCTGGTCCTGTGCATGTTTATCGGCGGGTCCGTCGGTTCCACCGGCGGCAGCATGAAGTGCATGCGCATCATGGTGGTGGCCAAACATTCCTACCAGGAATTGCTCCGCCTGATCCACCCCCGCATGATCACCAGTCTGAGAATGGGGCGCCAGTCGGTGCCGGTGGAGGTTTTGAGCGGCATTTCGTCCTTTGTCATCCTCTTTTTCGGCTTGCTGGCGCTCTCCACCTTCCTGGTGGCCGCCACCGGCATCGATATCGTCACTTCCTTCACCGCGGCCCTGGCCTGCATGGGCAACGTCGGGCCCGGCCTCGGGGCCGTGGGGCCCGCCGACAATTACGCCTGGGTTCCCGCCTTCGCCAAGTGGGTCCTCATCCTGGACATGCTCCTGGGCCGCCTGGAGATCTACACGGTGATCATCCTGCTGGTGCCGAGGTTTTATAAGAAATAGCGCTCTCGGGGACAAGCCGTCTGGTCAGCTTGAGCCCAGCGCAGGAACTTGTATTGTGCCCATAGAGAGGAGATGCTGCGGTGGCGCCGGGCCCTCAGGATGACGGGTGAGGGGACTTTTTCCGCGGTTTCTCATGGCCGTGAGGGGGCCTCAGTGCAATCTTAGGCTCTACCGGAATTTCCGCCATGGGCTGCCGACGCCGACGCCGGCAGCCCGCACCATCAGAAACAGTGAGGCTGCGTTGCCTGGAGGCGAGATTAAGGGGATGTCTGGCTGATAGCGGTTATTTTACCCGAAAAGTCACCGCCTTGGTGCCCCCGTCCGATGTGGAGATGACCAACCGGTAGTCACCTGCCGGCCAGCCTTTGGTGGGTTTGGGAAAGGCGAAAGTGAAGGTGACCTCGCCGCTGCCGGTCAAATCTTTGGTGATAGACAGGACTTCCAGGTTCTGGGTCACATAGAAGAGTTTTGTGGTAATTTCTTGCCCTTTACTTACTCCCGCAATGAGGGCGGTACCGTAAATTCCAGCGACAGAACGGGGAAACTTGCTCTGGTGCTTTTCCACCACGCCATTGGCATCGGCGTGGTCGCTGAGCATAATTGCGGCCACCTGGCTGGCGGCCTGGGATGGAGCCGGCGTCGCGGCCATGATGACCATGGAAATCACCACCAGGCCTGCCATGAGCCTCGGCCCCTTCTGCCGGCAGCCCTCAAGCGCGGCCTGGCGTATCTTCTGTCGCATATTTTTTCTCCTCAGCAATGAGTCAGGGGTTATGAGCACATCCCTGCCGGCCGGTCAACCACTCCGACCCCCGAATATTTTAGAAATAACCATAGCACCCGTCAAGAAGAAAGGTCTGGGTTAAGCGCCGCGGGACCCTCCCGCGGTTTTCAACCGCCTGCCGGTCAGACCAAGTTGCGTTCCCAGAAGCAAAAATTCTCCCGGATTGTCGGGGCACACCTGCGTGTACGCCCGCCGGTGAGCGGACGCCTAGTATCGTGTTTCAGAAGTAGCTTCAATAAGTCTTAAAATTCCCCCTCCCCTGGTGGGAGGGGGTTAGGGGGAGGGGGGATAAGGCTCTGCATCTTTTCATGGTTTCGTCACCCCCACCCTAACCCTCCCCCATCAAGGGGGAGGGAACAAGAGGTTTTTCTCTTTTAAGGTTTTCCTGAAACGCAACACCAGGTCCACCCCTCCATCAAGATAAATAACCTGTATGAGCGCAACGTGGTATTACTCCTTCAAGCCCGCCCAGGCCAGGGGCAAAAGGGCCAGGCTGATGGCCCCGGAGACGATGAGGGGCACCTGGTAACCATAGGCTGCGCCCAGGGGGCCGAAGATCAGCGACCCGGCCAGGACCCCCAGGGTGGTGGTCAGGGAGATGAGGCTGGCGTTGCCGCCGATGCGGTCCACGTGAAACAGCCGGGTGATGGTGGTATAGGTTTCCATGAGGATAAGGCCGTCCCCGAACCCGTGCACCGCCCGCCAGGCAAAGGACCAAGGCAGGACCGGGTAGGTCATCATAATATGCCCGGCGCCGGAGAAAATCAGGGCCAGGGTCAGAAAGGTGAGGGGCTTCAGGCGCCCGGCCCAAAAGCGCCCGTAGAGATAGGCGGTAAGCCCCACCACCCCGAACTCACCTGCCATGTAGCCGCCCACCCCCAGGGGCGACAGCTTCAGGTTGTGCTCCAGGAATAGGGCGAGGCTGGTGGCTTCGGCCCCCCAGTGCAGGGTAAAGAGAAAGAGCCAGGTGGCGAAAAACAGTACCGGGGCAGCCAGAAAATCCCGGCCGTATTCAAAGAGGGTGGTGCGCACCCCCCGGGTCAACGGCAGTCGCACCGTGGGCGCAATCAGGACCAGGATCCCGACGCTGAACAGTTTCAGGGTGACGGGAAAATCCAGCCAGTAATACCCCGCGCCCGCCAAAAGCGTCCCCACCATCATGCCGCCCATGCGCATGGCATTGTAATGGCCCAGGCGCCGGGGCGCATCCACCTGGTTTTCCTTGAACAACAGCGTATCCAGGGAGAGCCGGAAGAGCTGGATGCTCAGCCCGAAGCCCCAAAAGACCGCCAGGAAGGGCCAGAAGTTCACCACCGACGCCAACCCCCAGAGGCTGGCCCCGGTCGCCGCCAGGCCCACCCGGGTGAGAATCCTGGCCGGGTAACGGTCGCCGATCACCCCCACGGGGAAGGATACCAGGATGGCGTTCAGGCTCAGGACGGCGAAGAGGACCCCGATCTGGCCCCCGGTGAAATGGAGACTGCCCTTCAAATAGAGCGGAAGAAGAAAATAGATGAGTGCGATGACCGCGGAGTAGACACTGATGTAAAAAGGCAGCAAAATGGTGGGCCGGACTTACAAGGCGCTGCGGTTGAGCCGGACCTCCATGGCCCGGGCCGGGCAGACCGGGCAACACAGCTCGCAGGCGCTGCATTTGCTGGGGTCAAAGAGCACGGCCATTTCCGGCCGCTGGACATAAAGCGCCCCGGTAGGACACACCGCGGTGCAGGCGCCGCACTGGTAACAGCGCTCTTCGTTGCGCCGCACATCCCGGGCCACCCGCTGGACTTTGACCCCGGCCTCCCGGAGGTACTTGAGGCCCCGCCGGAAATTTTTGGGGTGGCCTCTCAGTTCCATGACCATGACCCCCTCTTGCCGGGGATAGATGGTGGCCTTGAGGAGGTTGAACTCCAGGTCGTAATCCTTGACCAGGCGGTAAATGATCGGCTCATCCACCACCTCCTCGGAAAACCGCAGCACTAACATTTCCGCATGCATATCCCGAACCTCAATCAGCCGTCTGCGGTGAGATGTGTTCACGCCTCGCGGCCTGGTTGCTTAGATAATCTTTCAGCGCGATCTATTCTTATGCAGTAAGTATATTCTGTCAGCCTGATCTTTTGAAGCTCCCCGGCTTTCTGGGCTAATGACCCCCCGGCGCCCAGAAGGGGCGGGTCTTGGCAATTTCCATGATTGCGGCCACAAACGTGCTCAAATAATCATGGTTGCGGGAAACATAATCCGGGGAAAAACGTTTTTGGAAAAAATCCCCCGAAAACAAAGTGAGTACGTCGGTAAGCGGAATGACGCCTCCGGCGGTGGCGGGATCAAACCGGCTCCAGCTACGGATGTGCTCTTCCGACCGGAAGAGATTCATGGTGCTTCAGGCATGGGGGAGACGGCCCAGCCATTGGGAGAAGGGCACCGCAACGTAGCCTACACGTTTCTTCGGGCGCCACCTGCAATACGCGCCCGTCCTGGATTTCAAGGTGAACCGGTAACCCGCAATCAAGGCACGGGGCGTCAATCTGGACTACCTGCCCCGGGAAAAGCCAGCAAACTGCCAGCGACTCAAAACCTCATTGGCCAAACCACTTTTGCTCCCCATTCACCGTGATGCGATATTGGGTGGGGAGATTGCTGAAAGGTGCAAAACTGCTGATATAGTCCGTGTCGGGAAATAACCAAATCCCCGGAATTCCCAAGGCCACCAGGTCGTGAAGCGCCTGCCTGGCCTCCTCAACCGAAACTTTGAGCTCTGCGGCTAACTCCGTGTAGTGCGGCGCCTGCCCTGACTGTACCATGCGTGTTAAGATGGCGTGGTAGAGGTTATCCAGAAGGCTTGATGAACTCATGGTCCTTTCCTCCTCGCATAAAGATTATCAGAGCATGCAATAAATTATACCAGATATCGCCCCTTCCTCATACCAGACCGCCGAAACGGCGCTCCCAGGCGGCCCGCAAGGTTTCCAGATCAGTTTCAGCGAGCGTCAGGCCGTGGCGGGAAATCTTGAAGTCGGCCCCAGAGCCCACCTGGCCGATTAAGGTGAGGGGCTGGCCCTGGAAAAGCTCCTCCAGGCGGCCTGGCCTGGGCCGGGTCCACGCTCACCAGGAAACGCCCGGCCGATTCGGAGTAGAGGCTGGCGTAAGCCGGAGACTCCGGCGCCACCCGGCTCAGGTCCACCTCCACGCCCAGCCCCGCGGCCAGGCTGGCACAAAGCCAGGTGCACCCCCAGGCCGCCCCGGTAGAGGCCGTGGGCCGAGGCCAGCAGTTCCCGGTGCCCGGCCTCCTCCAGGAGGCGGTAGTAAGCCAGGAATTCCTCGGGGCGCACCTCGGGGACGCTCAGCCCCACATAGCCCAGCATCTCGTAAAATTCCGAGCCGCCCAATTCGGGCCGGGTGTCGCCCACCAGGTAAATGAGGTCGCCGGGCCGCTTCCATTCCAGAGTCAGGGCCCGCCCGAGGTCCGGCAGGACGCTCACCGCGGTGAAAAACAGGGTGGGCAGGCCGCTCACCCGGTGCATCTCCCCAAAGGCCCCGGGCATCAGACCGTCCACGTACATGCTGTCCTTGCCCGACAACAAGGGGATGCCGTAAGCCAGGCACAGATCCCTGAGGGCCAGGCAGGACCGCACCAGTTGGGCCGCCTTGTATCTCCCGTCCGGGTTGCCGCCGGGGATCGTACTCCACGCTGGGCCAGCAGAAGTTGTCCACTCCGCCGATGTGGTCCAGGCTCCCCGCCCACCGCCAGCAGCCGCCGCACCGCCTCGTCGATGGTCACCGCGGTCATGTGGTAGGTGTCGATCTGGGAGTAGGCCGGGCTCAGGGCCAGGCTCAGGGCCAGCCCCCGGTGCGAGTCCGGCCGGGGCCGCAACACTGCGGCGTCGCCGGGCACCGGCGCCGCCTCCCCCACCAGGGGCTTGAGCACGCTGGCCCCCTGGACCTCGTGATCGTACTGTCGGGTGATCCACTCCCGGGAGCAGATATTGGGCCGGTCCAGCATGGCCAGAAGAAGTCCCCAGGTGATCCGCGGGGTCGCCCAGGACCGGCTCGGTCAGGCGGCTCTCCGGCGGCAGCCACTCGGCTTCGAACTCCCAGGGCGGGAACTCCTCCTCCAGGAACGACAGGTCCATATACGCGCAGGTGCGCCCCTGGTATTTCACGTCCAGGACGCCCGGAGTCGGTGTAGCGGCCGATGACGGTGGCCTCCACCGCGTGCTTGCCGGGCCAGGCCCTTGAAGCTGGCTTCGTGCTCCGGGCCTGACGGCCACCACCATGCGCTCCTGGGATTCGGACACCCAGATTTCCCAGGGGTCCAGGCCCTGGTATTTCAGGGGCACCGCTGCCAGCTCAGACTTCGCCGCCGCCGGCCATCTGGGCCGATTCCCCCACCGCCGAAGACAGCCCGCCGCCGCCGCAGTCGGTGATGAAGGTGATGAGGCCCTGGTCCCGGGCCTCCAGGAGAAAATCGTGCATGTTCTTCTGGGTGTAGGGGTCGCCGATCTGGACGTGGCCCGGCCGGGGTGCCCGGGAGACGAGACCTCGCGAGGAGGCGGTCACCCCGTGAATCCCGTCCTTGCCCACCCGGCCGCCGCAGGTGACGATCAGGTCGCCGGGATGGGCCTCCTTCTCGGCCCCGGGCTCGCCCTTGATCTCGCTGGGCAGGAGCCCCACCGCGCCCACGAACACCAGGCACTTGCCCAGGTAGGCGGCATCGAAGTAGAGGGCGCCGTTGACGGTGGGCACCCCGCTCTTGTTGCCGCCGTCCTTGACCCCTTCGATGACGCCGTCCAGGAGCCGCCGGGGGTGCAGCCGGGGTTTCAAGCGGCCCGGCATAGTCCCGGGGGCCCACGCAAAAGCCGTACATGCCGCCGATGAGGCGGGCTCCTTTGCCGGTGCCCAGGGGGTCCCGGTAGACCCCGACGATGCCGGTGAGGGAACCGCCGTAGGCCTCCAGGTTGGAGGGCGAATTGTGGGTCTCGCCCTTGATCACGTAGGAAAACTCGTCGTCGAACCGCCCCACCCCGGCGTTGTCCCAGAGGACCGACACCACCCAGGGCTTTGTGCCGGGCAATCTCCCGGGTGGGGGCCTGCGATGCAGGCCTTGAAGGGGTTATCCAGGATGAAGCTCTCGCCGGTCGCCACGTCCCGGTAATGGAACCGCCCCCGGAAGGTGTTGTGGTTGCAGTGGTCGCTCCGGGCCTGGGCCAGGTATTCCAGTTCCACGTCGGTGGGCGCTGCCAGCCCCACCGCGGCCCGCCGGGCCTTGACTTCCGGGCGCTGAAAATAATTCAGGATGACCGGCAGGTCGGCATCCCGGAGGGCCAGGTGGCGCTGGCGGCTCAGTTCCTTGAGAACCTCCGGCGAGGCGATCTCAAAGGCCTCCACCGCCGGGGTGTGGGCCAACTCCACCCGGGGCAGGATAAGCCCCACCCCATGGTCGGGGTCCCAGGTCTCCCGGGAAAATATCCGGAATTCCTGGACCATGTCGTTGGCCAGGAGTTCCCGGGCGAGCTGGGCGATATGGGCCTCGGTGAGGTCGTCGCCGGTCAAGAGGAAAAGCTTGGAGGTATAGACCGCGGCCCCGGCGGGCAGCGGCCGGCCCAGGTAGGCTGCGATGGCTTCCAGGGCCACGGCCCCGGCCGTATCCCGCACCCCGGGCTTGAAGCCCACCCAGATGGCCCAGTGAAAATCCCGGGCCAGGGGCTGAAAGCCGGATACCTGGGTGGTGGGGTGGGTGAAGATCTCGGTGCGGATCGCCTCCAGGGTCGCCGGCGGCAGATCCACATCCAGCATAAGGACCCGCAGCACCCGGACAGCCGTGAGGTCGAGGCCGAAATATTCCCGGGCCTGGCGGCGCACCCCCTCCCCTTCGGCGTCCGTCAGGTCCGGGTGCCAACCGATTTCCAGCCGCACTGCCATAGCTCTCCCCAGAAGTTCATGGAATTAATGGAGAAAATATACCATCCGGGGAGCCGGATAGAAAGGGTAAGATGTCCTGCCCCGGATTTAGGGCGGCAGCCTTCGCCCCGGGAGCAGGCTTTGGCGCCGCCGTCGGGCGGGACACCCGTCAAGTCCGGGAACGGATGCGGTCAATGAGCCTGGTGGTGGAATATCCCGGCACAAACGGCAGGGCCACCACCCGGCCGCCCCGGGCCAGGACCACTTCCCGGCCCACGATCTCGTCAAGGCGGTAGTCGCCGCCCTTCACCAGGATGTCGGGGGTGAGGAGCGTGATGAGGCCCAGGGGGGTGTCTTCGCCGAACAACACTACCCGGTCCACGCAGGCCAACGCCGCCAGGACCCGGGCCCGGTCGGCCTCCGGGGTCAAGGGGCGGTCGCCGCCTTTCTCCAGGCGCTTCACCGAGGCATCGGTGTTGACCCCGACGACGAGGGCGTCCCCCAGGGCCCGGGCCGCCTCCAGGTAGCCACGTGGCCGGCATGCAGGAGATCGAAGCAGCCGTTGGTGAAGACCACCTTGTGCCCGGCGCTTTGCAACTCCTTAACCCACCGGGCCGCGGCCTCCCAATCCACCAGCTTATGGCTGGTGCTGCATGTGGTCATAAAATCTCAAGTATCCGGCTAGATTTGTGGTGCGCAATGCGCACCCTGCATAAAACTGTGGGTGGCCAGGCTCTGCGTGGTCCGCTACCGTTTGCCCGTACACATGGGTGCAGGCCTGCAGGGGCGGGTTCAAACCTGCCCCTACGGTGACTTGCCGGTAAACCTCGGTTTTAAGACTCACTGTCATACCTTACCCGCGCCACGGTGAGCACCTCCACCTGCCGGGCCCCGGCCTTGCGCAAGACCCGGGCGCACTCCTTCACGGTGGCCCCGGTGGTGAAGAGATCATCGATGAGGAGCACGTTTTTGCCCTTCACCAACCCCGGGTCCGGCACCGCAAAGGCCCCTTTGACGTTGTCCTGACGCTCTTTGGGGTTGAGGCCCACCTGGGGCCGGTGGGCCGGGTCCGGATCACCGCCTCCCGGGCCACCGGCACCCCGGTGAAGGCCTGGGCCAGGAGCAGGGCCTGGTTGAAGCCCCGATCTTCTGATGCGTTTCGGGTGCAGGGGCACAGGGGCCAGGAGATCGGCGGCTTCGACCAACTCCAGACAAAGGGGACGCTTCAGCCAGTGCTGCATCACCGGAAGAAACGCCATCTTGCGGCTGAACTTGAACCCGGTGATGGCCTGGGCCACGGGGTCGTCGTAGAGGGCCGCGGCCCGGGCCCGGGCAAAGGGAGGCGGGTCCGTCTGGCAGTCCCCGCAGACGCGGTCGCCGCCACCCGGGTCGGCAAACATCCTGCCACAGCGGCTGCACAAGGGGCTTTCCACCCACTTAATCAGGGACTCGCACTCCGGGCAAACCGCCACCGCGGCCGTCTCCCCCACCGCCGCCTCGCAGAACAGGCACAACCGCGGCAGGAAGAATTCCAGCACCGTGAGACCGCAGCGTTTAAGCCAGATTCCCGGACTTTTGGAAAATTCCGCAAGCATTGGGCGCCCCGAAAACTATTAAAGCATGATACCCGGGTAATTGGCAAATAATCTTGAATGGGGGGGACATGGCCGCGCCACGTATCAGGATAATTTCTTGAGGGCAAGGACGGGCAATAGCAGAATGCGCCAAGAAGAGGGCGGACACCTTGGTCCGCCCCTACAGAAAATGATTAATGATCCTCCCTCTATTTTTCCAGGAGGGGGTTTGGGGGAACCTCGCTTTTTCTCAAAAAGCGGGGTTCCCCCAAGTTCTTTGCTCTCGTTTCCCTACAGCTCCGCCAGGCGGTGGGCCAGGGCCTCGGCGTCATTGAAGAGGCTTTGGATCGCCGGGTCTCTGAGGCCGGCGCCCCGGGCGATACGTTCGGCCTGGTGCCGGGTGATGAGGTCCGAGGGGCTGTGGGAGTCGGTATTGACGATGAGGGAGGCGCCCACTTCCAGGGCCATCCGGGCCACGTGGCCGTTGGCCAGGCAGTGGCCTTTCCGGGCCGAGATCTCCAGAAATACGCCCCGCTCCCGGGCCCGGGCGGCTTCCTCCAGGGTGATGAGGCCGGGGTGGGCCAGGATGTCGACGTCCGCCTCGATGGCGGCCCGGTTGGTCCCCGGGGCCACAGGCTCCGCCAGGCTCTCGCCGTGGACCACGATCAGCGGCACTCCCAGGGCCCGGGCCTGGGCGGTCAGAGGGGCGATGAGGGCCGGCGGCAGGTGGGTGAACTCGAGGCCCGGGATGAGCACCGGGTAGTCGCCCCGGTTGAGGCTCAAGGCCGCGGTCTTCAGGCGGGTGAAGACCACCTCGAAGTTGGAGGCGTCCACGTGGTCGGTCATGGCCGAGATAACGGTAGCCCTTGACCTGGGCCCGGCGCCAAAGCTCCGCCGGAATCAGTTCGCCGTCGCTATACAGGGTGTGGGTATGGAGATCTATCATAAGGGCGGTTTTTCGTTTTTGGTTTTAATAAAGAATAAGTAGACAAAAACATAAAACAGATAATGTTTTTATACCTGTTCCAAAAGGAAGCCAGTAACTTCAGGATGCCGCTCATGACATCGGAACTGGTGCAGGCGAGGAGGTCAGGCTATCTGTTTTTATTAAAAACGAAAAACCAAAAACTGTTCTTACATCTTATACTTGCCGAAATCGTCCGGGTCCAGGCCTTCCAGCATCTCGGTCCACTTCTTGGCGTCCTCAGTGGTGATGGCCTCTTTGGCCGACAGGTCCACCCGCCGGGCCTTTTGGATCACCACGTCGGCCACAAAGATCGGCGCCTTGGTGCGCAGGGCGATGGCGATGGCGTCGCTGGGTCGGGCGTCGATGCTCACTTCCTGGCCGTCCCGGATGATATAGATCAGGGCAAAATAGGTGTTGTCCCTCAGGTCGCAGACCTCCACCTTGGTCACCGTCGTCTCCATGAGTTCCATGATGTTTTTCAACAGATCATGGGTCATGGGGCGGGAGAACTTGATGTTCTCCAGCTCGCTGGCGATGGCGGTGGCTTCCAGCAACCCGATCCAGATGGGGACCGCCTTGTCCGAGTCCACATCTTTGAGGATCATGATGGGACTGTTGGTGAAGGGGTCGATGGTCAACCCGGAAACCGTCATCTCTCTTAGCATGATACCTCCCTTGGGGATGTCCTCAGGCGATCCGCCCCACGGTTACAGGTGGACGAACCCTCGACCCACCGGCCTTTCAGGGAATGGGGGTGAGCCTCGGTTATAGTGACCCGGGCCAGACGTCCCAGCAATTCCCGGGGTCCGATGAAGTTGACGACCTGGTTGGTGCGGAGCCGCCCGCACCACTCCTGGGGGGAGCGCTTGCTCCGGCCTTCCACCAGGACTTCCTGTTCCTGCCCCACCAGCCGGGCATGGGTCTTCCGGGTAAGTTTGTCCTGCAAGGCTTGCAGGCGCGCCAGGCGTTCCACCTTGACGTCTTCCGGCACCTGGTCGGGGAAAGCCGCCGCCCGGGTCTGGGGGCGGGGGGAATATTTAAAGGAGAAGGCCTGGTCGAATCCGGCCTCAGCCATCAGGTCCAGGGTTTGGACAAAGTCAGCCTCGGTTTCCCCGGGAAAGCCCACGATCAGATCGGTGGACAAGGCGAGGCCCGGGCAGGCGCGCTCGAGCGCCGCGACCTTTTCCAGGTAGTGCTTCCCGGGTGTAACCGCGGTTCATCCTCGTCAGGACCCGGTTGGCGCCGGACTGCACCGGCAGGTGGAGATGTTCGCACAGGGCGGGCAGCTCCCCGAAGGCGCTGGATCAGCTCCGGTGACAGGTCCCGGGGGTGAGAGGTGGCAAACCGCAGCCGCTTCAGGCCCGGCAACGCATTGAGGCGCTCCAGCAGTTGGGGGAACGTCATGGGCTCGGGCAAGCCCCGACCGTAGGAATTGACGTTCTGGCCCAGGAGGGTCACTTCCAGGCCCCCGGCGGCGACAAATGCGGCAACTTCGTCGATAATGGCCCCGGGCTCCCGGCTGGTCTCCCGGCCTCGCACGTAGGGGACCACGCAAAAGGAACAAAAGTTGTCGCAGCCCCGCATGATGGTCACCATGGTCTGGAACGGTCCCCGGCGGCCACAAGCGCTGGGGCAGATCCGGCAAAGCCCTTTTCAGGGACACGTCCACCACCCGCTCGCCCCGGGCGGCCCGGTCCACCAATTCCGGCAGCCGGTAAATGCCCTTGGTGCCGAATACCAGGTTGAGATGGGGGGCGAAAGCCAGCAAGCGCTCGCCTTCCTGTTGGGCCACGCAGCCGCCGACGCCCAGGATGAGCTCAGGCCGCGCCCGCTTCAGCGGTTTTAAACTGCCCAGGAGGCTTTTCACCTTCTCCTCGGATTTACGGCGAATGGCGCAGGTGTTAATCAGGTAGAGGTCGGCGTCCTCGGCCCGGGCCGTCAGGTCGTATCCGGTCCCCTAAAATCTGGGCCATGAGCAGGGAATCGGCCACATTCATCTGGCAGCCAAAAGTCCGGATGTATAATTTCTTTTTCGCCCCTACCATGTATTCTATTTATTAGAATCTCCCCCCCTTGTCAACCTCCGCGCTTTCCCGGTCTGGACAGTCCCGGGGCATTGGATACAATGCGCGGGGTTGCGGGCCAGGGGCGGGGATCGGCCTGCCCGTCCCCGACCAGCGCCATTAGGGAGCCTTGAGCCGAAATTTATGGTGTCCTTCGCCAGCCGCACCGAGCCACGTCATCCGGGCCGCTGGGTCCTCATGAGAGCAGAGCCCCAGGGGTCGAACCCCGGAGCCGCATCATGATTCCCCTCCGGGGGGCCCCGGCCCAACGCCGGTGGCCCTGGGTCACCCTGGGTCTGATCGTCGTCAATCTGGGGATCTTTCTCTATCAGCTGCACATCGGACCCGACGCGCCACCGACCTGTTTTATAAGAAGGGGGCGGTGGCCTCCAAATTGAGCCACCTCAAGGTTTTGAGCCTCAGGCATTCCCTGGGGCTGTCTGCCCACCATGTTCAGCTCCCTCTTCCTCCACGCCGGGTGGGTCCACCTCATCGGCAACATGTGGTTCCTCTGGGTCTTTGGGGAAGCCCTGGAGGATGACCTGGGGCACGGGCGATTCTTGGGCTTTTACCTGTTCTGCGGCTTCTTTGCCTGCATCTTCCACGTGCTGGCGGCCTCCAGCCTGGCCGCGCCGCTGATCGGCGCCAGCGGCGCCATCGCCGGGGTGCTGGGGGGGTACCTGGTCCGGCTGCCCAAGTCATCCATTCTGCACCGTGGTCTTTTGGCGGCTGCGCCCGGAGACGGTGTATATTCCCGCCTTTATCTGGCTGGGGCTCTGGCTGGCGCTGCAGTTCTACGGCCTCAGGAACGGCGGCCCCGTGGCCTGGATGGCTCACCTGGGGGGCTTCGGAATCGGGATGATCACGGTCAACCTGTTTACCCCCCTGACCCCGGCGCCGGTCCCCGCCAAAACGGCCCCCAAAGGCAAAGCCGCCCCCAAAAAGCCGGCGAGTCCTAAGAACAAGAAAAAGTGAGTACCCCCGCAAAGGGTTACGGCGGTTAGGGGCTGCCATTGATGAGATTCCCGTAGGGGCGGACCCATGTGTCCGCCCTGCGCACGGGCCAGCGTTTAGATCGGCCCCGGTAATAGATATAAAGCGGTATGTTTCATAATGAAGGTGACACATGAAGACCAGGTTTCCCCCCCTTTTCCTAATGGGGGGGCAGGGAGATGTTTATATCAGCTTGAAATCCCCCTAAATCCCCCTTTTCCACAGGGGGACTTTACCTGCCTGGTCCAGTTCAGCAATCATTAACGTCTGTCCAGCTCATTAGGAAACGCTTCAAAAGAACCCCAAGGGAGACACCATGCACTACACCGAAGGCAGGATGGGGCGGGTCTTTGTCCTGAGATTGGAGGATGGCGAGCGCCTCAACGATACCCTGGAGGCCTTTGCCCGGGAGCATAGTCTGGCCATGCCCTGGCCTTCTACCTGGGCGGCTCCGCCAGCGGCAGCACGGTGGTGGTGGGGCCGGATACCGAACGCCCCGACGCCGTCGTGCCCTTGCTTCACATGCTCCAGGGCTCCCAGGAGGTCCTGGCCCTGGGAACCCTGGTCCCTGACGAGGGCGGCAACCCGGTGCTCCATATGCACGCCGCCGCCGGCCGGGAAGGCCAGGCCACCGTGGGCTGCACCCGGGCCGGGGTGGACGTCTGGCTGGTGGGCGAAGTGGTGCTGCTGGAAATCATCGGCCCCGCGGCCAGGCGGCAAAAGACCCCCAGACCGGGTTTCAGTTCCTGACGGTGGGGCCGGAGAAAAAATAACCGGGACCGATTTATAATTCTTGGTGGCACCGGCATCTTGCCGGTGCGGCGCACAGGCTGGAAGCCTGTGCCACTGATTTTCTGGTTCCCAAGCTCCTGCTTGGGGACCCCCTTGGACGCCAAGCTCCGCTTGGCGAACAAGGTAATGGATAGTATTTTCCTGCTCTCAGCCAGTGAGATGCCCCAGCCGAGCTGGGACAAAAAGATAGCGTTCCCAAGCAGGAGCTTGGGAACGAGAATTAAAAAGCCGGTTTTTGTGTAGGGTGCGCCCTGCGCACCATCCCGCAATGGCTGTCAATCGCCGTGAACCTGCCTCATAGGCAAGGAATCAAACCTATGCCGGACAAAATCGCCCAGATCGGGCGGCAAGCCGCCCTGGCCGCAGGCGCGGTGATGCGCCAGAATTATACGAAACCCCATGAGATCACCATGAAAGGGGCCATCGACCCGGTGACCGAGACCGATTTCCAATGCCAGGAAATTATCATCGGCATGATTCGCCAGGCCTTCCCGGACCATGGCTTTTTGGCAGAGGAGACGGCAGGGGAGGGCGATGGAGGACAGCCGCCTTCGGCTGTCCCCGAAATCATTCACCCCGGCCTGGCCTGGGAGGCCGACTCGCCGCCAGGATGCCGCTGGATCATCGATCCCCTGGACGGCACCGTCAATTTCGCCCATGGCTATCCGGCGTTTTGCGTCTCCATCGCCTGTGAGGCGGACGGCGTGCTCGAATACGGGGTGATCTACGACCCTCTGCGGGATGAGCTCTTCGAGGCCAGCAGGGGAAGGGGGCCTAGCCTCAACGGGCAACCCATCCGGGTCTCCGCCACCGCCGGCTGGACCCAGCCCTCGTCGCCACGGGTTTTCCCTATGATATCCGGGAACGGGTGCCCCAGACCCTGGCCCGCCTGGGCCGCGTGCTGGCAGATCGCCCAGGGGCTGCGCCGGGGCGGTTCCGCCGCCCTGGACATGGCTACGTCGCCTGCGGCCGCCTGGACGGCTTCTTCGAGGAAAACCTCAAGCCCTGGGACACCGCCGCGGGCCTCCTCATCGTCACCGCAGCCGGGGGGAAGACCACCACCTTCGACGGCCAAGACTATGACATCTACGCGCCTAACATCGTGACCACTAATGGGGTACTGCATCGGGAACTTTTGGGGCGCATCTTAGATCGCGGTTCGGCGAGCTAGGTTTTTCTGCGAAAAGCACTTGACCTGAAAAAGGACCTGGGGTATATAAAAAATACCATGAAGAATATGCAAAACAACTGGTGCTGGTGGCGCGTGATGGCGGACTCGTGAGGTGCGGCTACCAGTCGGTGTGATATGTTTGGGGCCCCTCACGAGAGGGGCCCCGGTTTTTTCAGGCGGAAAAGCCGTGGCCCTTGGGAGCCCCGGCTTTTTTTATGGTTTTGATGGTATAGTGGGTTGTGGCACTATCTAAAAGACATTTTCCTTATGGCACAGGCCTCAAGAATGGAAAATCCCCCCTAACCCCCCTTTTCCAAAGGGGAGGGATTTAGCGGAATGCCTTTGAAAGTCCCCCTTTGAAAAAGGGGGATTGAGGGGGATTTAAAAAGTATCAATGAGAAGGAAACTTTTTTAAACGCTTTAATTATATTCACGAAACGGAGCAGGCATGGTTTATCCGGATTTTGGGACGTTCAGCCGACATGGCCCGGCAGGGCAATCTGATCCCGGTCTATCGGGAGATCCTGGGGGATCTGGAGACCCCGGTGTCGGCCTACAAGAAGTTGCGGGGCGAGGGCTGTTCCTTTCTGCTGGAGAGCGTCGAAGGCGGCGAGAAGTGGGGCCGCTTCAGTTTTCTGGGCCTCAACCCCTCCCTGATGTTCCAGGTGCAGGGGGGCAAACACGGTCATTCACCGCCAGGGCCGGAAGGTACCCCTGGACCCCGCCGCCGATCCCTTTGAGCACCTGCGGCCGTCTCCTGGCCGGGTTCATCCCGGTGGCCACCCCGGGGCTGCCCCGCTTCTGGGGCGGGCTGGTGGGTTTCCTGGGCTACGACATGGTGCGCTACATCGAGCGGCTGCCGAATCTCACACCGCCCATCGCCATGCCCGAGGCCCGGCTGATGCTGGCGGACAATCTGCTGATTTTCGACAACCTGCGCCAGACCATCAAGATCCTGACCCTGGTGCACCTGGACCCGGCCGCGCCTCTTACAGGACCAATACGACCGGGCGGTAGCGGCCATCGACGTCATCGATGCGGCGCCTGCGCCAGCCGGTGCCGCATAGCTGAAGCCCGCCGCCGTCGCGCCCGGCCGCCGCTGACCTCCAACCTTACCCAGGAGCGCTTCGAAGCCATGGTGCGCCAGGCCAAGGAATACATCGCCGCGGGGGACGTCATCCAGGTGGTGCTGTCCCAGTGTTTTAAAACCGCCGCTGCGCCACGACCCCTTCGACCTCTACCGGGCCCTGCGCCCGATCAACCCGTCGCCTTACATGTTTTACCTGGACCAGGGCGATATGCAAGGTGGTGGGGGCCTCGCCGGAAATCCTGGTGCGCCTGGAGGACGGCCAGATCAGCTACCGGCCCATCGCCGGCACCCGTCCCCGGGGCGCCACGCCGCACGGAAGACCAGGCTTTGGAGGCGGAACTCCTGGCCGACCCCAAGGAGCGGGCCGAGCACCTGATGCTGGTGGACCTGGGGCGCAACGACGTGGGCCGGGTGGCCAAGATCGGCAGCGTCAGCGTGCCGGAGCTCTTTTCAGCATCGAGCGCTACTCCCACGTCATGCACATCGTGTCCCAGGTGGAAGGGGAACTGGCCCCGGAACACGACGGCCTGGACCTGCTCAAGTCCACCTTTCCCGCCGGCACCGTCGCCGGAGCCCCCAAGGTCCGGGCCATGGAGATCATCGAGGAGCTGGAGCCCACCCGCCGGGGCCCCTACGCCGGGGCGGTGGGGTACCTCAGCTTCGGCGGCAACCTGGATTTTTGCATCACCATCCGGAGCTTCACCATCCACCAGGACCAGGTCTACCTCCAGGTGGGGGCCGGCATCGTGGCGGATTCGGACCCGGCCACGGAATTCCAGGAAACCGTGAACAAAGGCATGGCCCTGATGCGGGCCCTGGACCGGGCGGAGGAAGGGTTGATGTGAGGATAGTTTTGGGGGAACCCCGCTTTTTCGTAGGGGCGGACCTGTGTGTCCGCACCAGGGCGGACACCTGGGTGCGCCCCTACGGTAAGAAATGAGGTTCCCCCAAACCCCCTCCTGGAAAAACAGCGAGGGGGTTAGCAAAGAGGTTAATTATGTTAGTGATGATAGATAATTACGATTCCTTCACCTACAATCTGGTGCAGTATTTCGGCCAGTTGGGGGAGGAAGTGCGGGTCTTTCGCAACGACCAGATCGACCTGGCAGGCCTGGAGGCCGGCCGGCCCAGCCGCCTGGTGATCTCCCCCGGTCCCTGCTCCCCCGGTGAGGCGGGGATTTCCCTGGCGGCCATCCGCCATTTTGCCGGGAAGATTCCCATCCTGGGGGTCTGCCTGGGCCATCAGGCCATCGGCGCGGCCTTCGGGGGCAAGGTGATCCGGGCCCCCCGTCTGATGCACGGCAAGACCTCTCTCATCTATCACGACGGCAAGGACCTGTTCCAGGGCCTGCCGTCGCCCTTTGAGGCGACCCGCTACCACTCCCTCATTGTGGAGCGGGAGAGCCTGCCTGACTGCCTGGCGGTGTCGGCCCAAACCGCGGTGGGAGAGATCATGGGGTTGCGCCATAAAGACTCTGGCGGTGTATCGGGGTCCAGTTCCACCCAGAGTCCATCCTCACCACCGAGGGCCTCAATCTGCTGCGCAATTTTCTGAAGCGCCACAAGGGGTAGAGGTTTGTCCGGATGGACTGTGTGGCTGCAATTTTTCCTGGTTGCCGGGACCATCACCGTGGCGGGTTCCCGGCTGTCCAAATACGGGGACGTGCTGGCGGAAAAGACCGGCATGGGCCGCACCTGGCTGGGGCTGGTGGTCCTGGCGGCGGTCACCTCCCTGCCGGAAATGGCCACCGGCGTCAGTGCGGTCACTCTGGGTCCAGGCGCCGGACATCGCGGTGGGCGACCTCCTGGGCAGTTGCATGTTCAACCTGTTGATCCTGGCGGTGGTTGACCTGCTCCATCCCCCGGGCCCCGTGCTCACCGCCGCCCACCGCGGCCATTTGCTGGCGGCCTGTTTTGTCGTGGTCATGCTGGGGGTGGCGATTATGGGCCTGATCGCCACCCCGCCGATGGCCGGCGTCGTCCTGGGCCATGTGGATCTGAGCAGTCCGGTCTTGATCCTGTGCTACCTGGCGGCCATGCGCTCATTATTCCGTTACCAGCGGCGGGACCGGGAGGCATACCTGGCGGAGCATGAAGAGACGCTGCTCTATGAGCATGTGAGCCTGAGGGCCGCGGCGGGGAAATTTGCCTTCTCCGCCCTGGTAGTGGTGGCGGCTGGCATTTTCTTGCCCCGGGTGGCGAGCCAGATTTCACAGGTTATGGGATGGCAGCAGTCGGTGGTGGGCACGGTCTTCGTAGCCGCGGCGACGTCGCTGCCTGAGCTGGTGGTGACCTTGAGCGCCCTGCGCCTGGGGGCGGTGGACCTGGCGGTGGGCAATCTCTTCGGCAGCAACCTGGTCAATTTGGGGCTCCTGGGCCTTATGGGGCTGGTCTATGTCAATGCCCCCTTGTTGCAGGTGGTGTCGGCCAAACACGTGGGCACCGGGGTGATGGCCATCATCATGACCGGCATCGCCGCCGCGGAGATGATGTACCGGCCCCAGAAAAAGGCCCTGCGCTGGATGAGCCTCGGGGCCTTCAGTCTGGTTTTTCTCTATGCCGCCCACATCTTTGTACAGATGCTGGCGGCGTGATCGGCACGAAGGTGAATGATCCATGAATCACGACGGCGCCTCGGACCATGACCCCCGCCAGGGGCTGAAACTGGAGAACCCGCCTTCCGCGGACCTCCCGGAGGGCAAGACCGCACCCGGAATACCGGATCAGACATCTACCGGGATTGGTGCAAAGGGTGCGGCATCTGCGCCGCCTTCTGCCCTCGGCAATGCCTCGGGCTCGATGCTGATGGCAACCCGGTGGTGGAAAAGGCCGAACGCTGCACCGGCTGCCGCTGGTGCGAACTGCACTGCCCGGATTTTGCCATCTGCGTCCGGGAAGTGGAAAAGGCAGCTGCAGATGCGGCAAAACCATAATCAATTGAGAGCGCTGCGCCTGGTCATTTTGTCATCCTGAGCGGAGCGAAGGATCTCCTGTATACTTGAATTTATGAGATTCTTCGGTCGCTCCACTCCCTCAGAATGACAGGTTAGGGGACTTTAGCAAAGGTTTCACCTCGAGCTCATAAAGAGAGCAATCACCTGCAGGGGCGCACCTGGGTGTGCGCCTTAAGAGGGAGGATAGGCAGATCGCCTCTCCAGAGAAAAACTGATCAAACGCTGACTGGCCGGAAATGAAACAACTTTATGTATCAGGGAGAACCGACAGTGACTGAAACGCTCAACCCGGGCCAGCGCCAAACTGCTCCAGGGCAACGACGCGGTGGTGGAAGGGGCGCTGGCCGCCGGCTGCCGGTTTTTTGCCGGCTATCCCATCACCCCGGCCACCGAGATCAGCGAAGTCATGTCCCACCGGCTCCCCGGGGTGGGCGGCACCTTCATCCAGATGGAGGATGAGATCGCCTCCCTGGGAGCGGTGATCGGGGCCTCCCTGGCCGGCGTCAAGGCCATGACCGCCACCAGCGGCCCGGGGTTTTCCCTGATGCAGGAAAACCTGGGGTTCGCCTGCATGGCCGAGGTGCCCTGCGTCATTGTCAACGTCATGCGGGGCGGGCCGAGCACGGGGCTGCCCACCCACGTCAGCCAGGGAGACGTGATGCAAGCCCGCTGGGGCACTCACGGCGACCACCCCATCATCGTCCTGGCCGCGGCCACCACCCGGGACTGCTTCGACCTGACGGTGGCCGCCTTCAACCTGTCGGAAAAATACCGCACCCCGGTGATTCTCCTGACCGACGAAGTGGTGGCCCATACCCGGGAAAAGGTGGTGTGGCCTAAGCCCGGGGCCCTGGAGGTGGTGGACCGCCTGCGTCCCACGGCGCCGCCGGAATGGTACGTCCCCTACGCCGATACCGCCAGCGGGGTGCCGGCCATGGGCATCTTCGGCGACGGCTATCGCTACCACGTCACCGGCCTGGCCCACGACGTCCACGGCTTCCCCACCGAACGCCGTGACGAGATCGTGCCGTTCATGAACCGGCTCTTCCGCAAGATCACCCAGCACTTCGACGATATCCTCAGGGTCGAGGAAGAGCAGACCGCTGACGCCGAAATCTTGGTGGTGGCTTACGGGTCGGTGGCCCGTTCGGCCGGGCGGGCTGTTAAGGAAGCCCGGGCCCAGGGCCTCAAAGCGGGGCTGCTGAAACTCGTCACCCTGTGGCCTTTTCCCCGGCGGTTGCTGGAACCACACTTACGAAAAGTCCGGGCCGTCCTGGTGCCGGAATTGAATATGGGCCAGATGTCCCGGGAAGTGAAGCGCGTCAACCAGGGGCTGACCAAAATCGAGACCCTGAACCGCATCGACGGCAACCTGATCACGCCGGAGGAGATTTTAGAAAGGTTGGCGACATTATAAAAAGATACGCATGCGTACAGGGAGAGACGCACATGGTCACCATAGAAAAATAGGGCGGCCTGTGGCCGCCGGTAAGGGAGAAGCCGTGGAAGCGGCGGGCACAAGCCCGCCCTATGGAACTAAACCGTGTGGGGTGCGCACTGCGCACCATGTCACCTGAGAGCTAACCATGTCCGAAGTCACCAAGCTTATACACAAGTACCTGCGCCACGAGAAGAAGTTCCCCCACGTCTGGTGCCCGGGGTGCGGCAACGGCATCGTCTTGGGGGCCCTGATCCGGGCCATCGACCGTACCGGGTTCGGCAAAGACGACATCGTCCTGGTGAGCGGCATCGGCTGCGCCGGACGCATGAGCGTCTACGCCGATTTTAACACCCTACACACCACCCATGGCCGGGCCCTGACTTTTGCCACCGGCGTCAAACTCGCCAACCCCAGGCTCCAGGTGATCGTGGTCATGGGGGACGGCGACGCCACCGCCATCGGCGGCAACCATTTTATCCACGCGGCCCGGCGTAACCTGAACCTCACGGCCATCATCATCAACAACAATATTTACGGCATGACCGGCGGCCAGTATTCCCCCACCACGCCCTACGGGGCGAAATCCGCCACCTCGATGTCCGGCAACGTGGAACACGCCTTTTCCATCAGCGAGATGGCCGTGTGCGCCGGGGCCGCCATGGTGGGGCGGGGCACGGTCTATCACGCCACCCTGCTGGATCAGCTCATGGAGCAGGCCATCAAGAAACGGGGCTTCGCGGTGGTGGAGGTCATCAGCCACTGCCACACCCAGTTCGGGGCCAAGAATAAGCTTGGGGGCGCGGTGGAAATGATGCGCCAACAGAAAGAACTGGCCGTGCGGGTGGACAAGGCCAGGACCATGACCCCGGAGGAACTGGCGGGCAAAATCACCATCGGCGTCCTGGTGGACCGGGACCTGCCCGTCTATACCGAGGAGTACCAGAAGACTCCGGGACGCCGCCCAGGCGGCGCAAGAAAGATAGTTCAAAGTTGAAGGTTCAAAGTTCAAAGCTTAAGAACCTAAGGTAACCTCGAACCTTGAACTTTGAACCTTGAACCTTGAACTCTAACCAGGTAACTGATCATGTCAAGCCGTTATGAAATCAGGTTAGCCGGGTCCGGGGGGCAGGGGTTGATCCTGGCGGGGATCATCCTGGCCGAGGCCGCCGGGGTCTATGACGGCAAGTTTGTCTGCCAGACCCAGAGTTACGGCCCCGAGGCCCGGGGCGGGGCCTCCAAGGCCGAAGTGGTCATCAGCGATGGGGAGATTGACTATCCCAAGGCCATCCGGCCCGACGTGCTCCTGGCCCTGAACCAGAAGTCCCTGGAGGCGTTCAGCTTGGACCTGAAGCCCGGAGGCCTGCTCCTGGTTGACGCCGACCTGGTGAAAGAGGTGCCTGGCGCCGGGGCCGTGGCCCTGCCGTTCACCCGGATCGCCCGGGAGTTGGGGCGAGCCATGGTGGCCAACATCGTGGCCCTGGGGGCCCTGGCCCAACTCACCGGGGCGGTGTCCCTCGAAAGCCTGGAGGCCGCGGTGCTGGCCCGGGTGCCCAAAGGCACCGAGGACCTGAACCGCCGGGCCCTGGCCGCCGGGGTCAACGCGGCCGAGGCCGCGGCTCCGCTGAGCCTCCCGTCGGAGGGCGAAGAATAATCAGAGGCCCTCTGAAGAGGCCGGGTTAGATTGTGCCACCGGATATTTTATGAGGAAAAGCATAAAAGGGTCTCATCTTTTCCCCTCTCCCCCGTTGGGGGAGAGGGTTAGGGTGAGGGGGAAGTGATCTTCGCTGAGCAAGAAATACGTTACCGTAGTTATGAACTCCTCTACTAAGCACGAATAACCACATGAAGGATAAAGCGCATGCTTAAAGAAGCCATACTCAAGGTGGTGAGCGGCCAGGACCTGACCGAGGCGGAGATGACCCGGGCCATGGAGGCCATCATGGCAGGTTAGGCCACCGAGGCCCAGATCGGCGCCTTCATCACCGCCCTCAGGATGAAGGGCGAAACCGTGACCGAAATCACCGCCGCGGCCCGGGTGATGCGGGGCCAAGGCCACCCGCATCCCTATCTCTGACGGGCTTATCGACCTGGACCGGGACGAAATCAACGTGGACTGGGAGACGGTGGTGGACACCTGCGGCACCGGGGGCGACGCCACCAGCACCTTCAACGTCTCCACCACCACCGCCTTTGTGGTGGCCGGGGCGGGGCTCAAAGTCGCCAAGCACGGCAACCGGGCGGTGTCCTCCCGCTGCGGCTCCGCCGACGTCATCGAGGCCTTGGGGATCAACCTGGCCCTGACCCCGGAGCAGGTGGCCTGGTGCATCCTGGAGGTGGGCATCGGCTTTCTCTTCGCCCCCCAGCTGCACGGGGCCATGCGCTACGCCATCGGCCCCCGGCGGGAGATCGGCATCCGCACCATCTTCAACGTCCTGGGGCCCCTGACCAACCCGGCCAACGCCAACGTCCAGGTGCTGGGGGTCTATGACGCCCGGCTCACCGAGCCCCTGGCGCAGGTTTTGGGCAACCTGGGAGGCAAGAGCGCCTTTGTGGTTTACGGCGAGGGTTCCTTTGACGAGATCAGCATCGTCGGCCCCACCCGGGTGAGCCAGCTCAAGGACGGGGCGGTCACGACCTACGACTATCGCGCCGGAGGATTTCGGCCTGAAGCGGGCAACGCTTGCGGATATCAAAGGCGGCGACGTCTTCGACAACGCCCGGATTGTGCAAAAAGGTCCTGGCAGGGGAGGGGGGCCCCCGGGAAGACATGGTGGCCTTAAACGCCGCCGCGGCCTTCATCGCCGCCGGCCTGGCCCCGGATTTTCCCCGGGGCATTGAACTGGCCCGGGAGACCATCCGCAGCGGCCAGGCCCTGGCCAAACTGGAGGCCCTGATCGACAAGAGCAAGATCTTTCGGGATAGAGCCGTAAGCAGTGAGCCGTGAGCAGTTGTAGGGTGGGTTCTGCCCGCTATGGATCAAAGTAGGGTGCGCCCTGCGCCCCATTAAATGGCCTGGTGGAGAGCAAAGGTTCAGATTTGCTATGAACTTTTTAGCGAAAATCGTCGCCCGAAAACTGGAAGATTCTCTCCGGCTGTTCGAATCGGGCGTGGCCGAGGCCTTCAAGGCCGACATCGCCCGGCGGCCGGCGCCCATCAGCCTCAAGGCCGCCCTGGATGGCGCCAATGGCCCGGCCATCATCGCCGAGATCAAGCGGGCCTCCCCCAGCAAGGGGGACTTGGCCATGGGCTGGGACCCGGTGGAGCTGGCCCAGATCTACCAGGACCACGGCGCCGCGGCCATCTCGGTCCTGACGGAAGCCCACTATTTCAAAGGCGACCCGGAGTTCATCCGGCGGATGCGCCCGGTGATCCGCCTCCCCATCCTGCGCAAGGATTTTATCCTGGAGCCTATTCAGGTTTACGAGAGTGCCGCTCTCGGGGCCGACGCCCTGCTGCTCATCGTCAGCCTGCTGGAACTGGGCCAACTCCGGGCCCTGCTGCTCCTGACCCGTTCCCTGGGGCTGGAGGCGCTGGTGGAGGTGCACACCGCGGCGGAAATGGAGACTGGCGCTGGCCGCCGGGGCCCGGGTGATCGGCATCAACTCCCGGAATCTGCACACCTTCGAGATGTTTCCGGACCGGGCCCTGGAACTGGCCCCCCTGGCGCCGCCGGGGGTGACCCTGGTGGCCGCCTCGGGGATCAAGACCCGGGCCGACTTGGAGCGCCACTGATGGCCGCGGGCATCAACGCCTTTCTCATCGGGGAGCGCCTGGTGACCCAGGCGGACCCGGGCGCGGCGTTAAGGGAATTCATAGAAGGGTAGGGGCGACCCGCTGCGTTGCCCGCTACGGACACGCCTATGGTAAATATTAAGATCTGCGGTATCACCAATCTTGAAGACGCCCTCCTGGCCGCGGAGTTGGGGGCCGACGCCCTGGGGTTTATTTTTTACCCCAAAAGCCCCCGGAAGGTGGCCCCGGAAACCGCCCGGGAGATCATTGCCCAACTGCCCCCTTTTGTGGCCGAGCGTCGGGGTCTTTGTGGATGAAGAGGCCGCAGTGGTGCGGGACCTGGCGGCCCGGGTGGGTCTGGACTGGGTCCAGCTTCATGGCCAGGAATCCCCGGAGTACTGCCGCAGCCTGGGGCCGAAGAGTGATCAAGGGTTTTCGCATTAAGGACGAAAAGTCGCTCCTTGACTTGGAGCCCTACCGGGGTGCGGTCCAGGCCTTTTTGCTGGATACCTATAAAAAGGGCCAGGTCGGGGGCACTGGCGAAGTCTTTGACTGGCACCTGGCCCGGGCAGGCCCAAAAATATGGCCGGATCGTCCTGGCCGGGGGCCTCAGGCCCGAAACGTGGCCCAGGCCATCGCCGCCGCCCAGCCCCAGGCCGTGGACGCGGCCAGCGGCACCGAAGCCGCCCCGGGCAAAAAAGACCCGGACAAGCTGCGGGCGTTTTTTAAGGCAATTCTTCATGGGCCTTTGGATCACCCGTAAAGCATGAAAAGTCGGTGGGGCGGGCCTCCGGGCCCACCGTAATCCTGGGGTCATGTTGCGCAGTGCGCACCCTGCAATGACTTTGAATTGTGAATTTTTAACTTGTCTAAGCAGTAAGCGAAGACTTTCTTTGGCTGAAAGCTGACCGCTGACAGCTCAATAAAAGGAGGTTACATTTGTTACCGGATCGACATGGCAGGTATGGGCGGTATGGGGGTCGGTTTGTGCCGGAGACCCTGATGCCGGCCTTGTTGGAATTGGAGGAGGCCTATCGTCAGATCAGTCGGGACAACGGAATTCGCCAGCGAGTTGGCCTGGTATCTCAAGGATTATGTGGGCCGGCCCACGCCCCTGTATTTTGCCCGGCATCTGACCCTGGAGTTGGGGGGCCCGCAGATCTATATCAAGCGGGAAGACCTGGCCCACACCGGGGCGCACAAGATCAACAACACCCTGGGGCAGGGGCTGCTGGCCCGGCGCATGGGCAAAACCCGGCTCATTGCCGAGACCGGGGCGGGCCAGCACGGCGTGGCCACCGCCACGGTGGCGGCCCTGCTGGGGTTGGAGTGCGACATCTACATGGGCACCGAAGACATCCGGCGCCAACGCCTCAACGTCATCCGCATGAAGCTGTTGGGGGCCACGCGTGGTGCCGGTGGAGTCGGGCAGCCGCACCTTGAAGGATGCCATGAACGAAGCCATCCGGGATTGGGTCACCAACGTGCGCCACACCCACTATGTCCTGGGTTCGGTGGGCGGACCCCATCCTTACCCCATGATCGTCCGGGACTTTCAGTCGGTCATCGGCCGGGAGGCCCGGGCCCAGTTGCGCCGCCGCACCGGCAAGCTGCCCCAATGCCTGGTGGCCTGCGTCGGGCGGCGGCAGCAACGCCATGGGGCTGTTCCATGCCTTTGTCGACGACCACGGTGCGGTTCGTGGGGGTGGAGGCCGCGGGGCACGGGGTCGACACCCACCACCATTCCGCCACCCTGGTGGCCGGGACGGTGGGCGTGCTGCACGGCGCGTTCAGCTATCTCTTGCAAGACCCCTGGGGCAACATCCAGGAGGCCCACTCCCTGGCGCCGGGGCTGGATTATCCCGGGGTCGGCCCGGAGCACTCCTATTTCAAAGACACAGGGCCGGGCCGAATACGTGGCGGTGACGGATGTCGAGGCCCTGGAGGGCTTCAACCTGCTCTCCCGGACCGAAGGCATTCTCCCGGCCCTGGAAAGCGCCCATGCCATCGCCTATCTGCAGCGGCTGGCGCCCGAATACACCGCCGATGATATCATCATCGTCAACCTTTCCGGCCGGGGCGACAAAGACGTGGACGCGGTGGCCGAAGCTATGGAGGTGTCCGGTGACGCGCATTGACAGGGTGTTCAAACAGCTCAAGGCCAAAGGCGAAAAAGCCCTCATTCCCTTTATCACCGCGGGAGACCCCGACCTGGCCACCACCCGGGCCCTGGCCCTGGAGATGGCCGCCCGGGGCGCCGACATCCTGGAATTGGGCGTGCCTTTTTCCGATCCCCTGGCCGACGGCCCCACCATCCAGGCCGCCAGTCTCCGGGCCATGCAGGGGGGCGTGCACCTGGAAGACGTCCTGAAACTGGCGGGAGAACTGCAGGGCCCAGACCCAGATTCCGATAATCCTCATGGGCTACTACAACCCCATGCTGCAATACGGCTTGGAGCGCACCGCCACCGAGGCCGCGGCCCGGGGCGTGGATGGCTTCATCATCCCGGACCTGCCCCCGGAGGAAGCGGGACCCTGGCGGGTGGCGGCCGCCAAAGCGAAAATCGCCACCATTTTCCTGGCCGCGCCCACCAGCGGCCCGGAGCGCATCAGGCACCTGGGTCGCCTCACCAAGGGGTTTCTCTACTACGTCTCGGTGACGGGGATCACCGGGGCCCGCACCGAACTGCCCCCGGACCTGGCGGCGTCTCTGGCCGAAGTGCGCTCCCTGGTGAAATGTCCCCTGGCCGTGGGTTTCGGCATCTCCACCCCGGAGCAGGTGGCCGGACTGGCCCCTTACGTGGACGGGGTCGTGGTGGGGAGCGCCATCGTCCAAAAGGTAGCTCGACTCCGGGGCCCGGAACTGGTCAATGAGGTGGGAAACTTTATCGCCGCGCTCAAGGCCCCCCTGCGGGGGAAGTAACCGCGGTTGGAACCCAAAAGATTCTGTGGGGATTTGTATGCATAGGGTCATTCCAAACGGAGTGCCGCGGCGTGGAGAATTACTCGAATCTGAGCCACCGAGATTCTGCTGCACTCAGAATGACCGAAACAATTATGTGGGTGATACTTGAGACCTCGGCTGAAGTCTCCTAATCTGTCATTCTGAGGGAGCGGAGCGACCGAAGAATCTCGTAAGTACACAGAAAATACGAAATCCTTCGCCCCGCGCCTCTTTTCTTCACTTCAATGTTCTAGGTTTGCCAGGCAGTTGGTATAGAATAACTTGAGGCCAGCCCGGGAGAATCCCCGGTGGAAAAACTCGGAATATTTCTTCGCCTGCCTTGCAAAACCAATTCTTGCCGGTTCCCTGGCTGAGCCTGGGGACCAGGATTTAGGGCCATTAATGGATAAAACCAGTCAAACCGGGCAGGATCAAGCCGAACGCCGAGAGCTGGACGACCTGGACCGGGCTATCTTAAACGAGATCCAGTCGCATTTTCCCATTGCGGCGCGGCCGTTTGCCGAAGTGGGGGAAAGGGTGGGGGCCTCGGAAGAGGAGGTTTTGGTCCGGGTCACGGCCATGGCCGATACCGGCGTCATCCGTCGCCTCGGGGCCAACTTTACTTCCCGGAAGTTAGGCTACACCAGCACTCTCTGCGCCGCCCGGGTCCCGCCCTCGTCGCTGGACAACTTCGTGGCCGTGGTCAACCGCTACCCCGGGGTCACCCACAACTACCTGAGGCGGCACCGCTACAACGTCTGGTTCACCCTCATCGCCGAATCGGAGGAGCGCCTGAACCAGATCCTGGAGGAAATCTCCCGGGCCTCGGAAGTGGCGGAAATCTTGAGCCTCCCGGCCCAGGAGGTCTTTAAGATCAAAGTGGATTTTTCCCTCTAACGGGGTCTGCCAGCGCCATACGCCAGACCGCGACTTCCGGCTACCGGTCCACCAGCCGGTCTCCCTTCATCAGCTTCCACTGCTCGCTGTATTCCATGATGTGAGCCACGGTATCAACGAACTTTTCATCATAACCGAAGCGTTCCAACAGATAAAAGCCCATTTCCAGGCCTGAAGTGATGCCTCCCGCGGTCAGGATTCTGCCCGTATCCACAATGCGATGCCGGTCGATTTGGCACTTCGGGGCAATTTGGGCCAGACGCTCAATGGGCAGGATAACTTCGCTGGGGTCGCCGTTCTTGCGGTTCGTGGCCTTGAGCCCGTCCAGGAGCCCGGCCATGCCGTAGACCCATGATCCGGTGCAGACGCTCACCAGCAGGGTCTTCTCCGGCAACCCTTTCACAAAGGCGATGAGGCGGCCGTTATGCATTTCGGCCCGGGAACCGATACCCCCGGGGATCAGGAAGGCGTCCATATCCGGCTGCTGATCAAGAGCATAGCGCGGCTGCACCGTCAGGTTACCGGTGGCCATAACGGGGGCCAGAGAGTCACCGATGAGAAAAACATCCAACTCCGGGTCCAGCCGCCGGGCCACGGCAAACACCCCCACCGGCCCGGCCCAATCAATGACTTCGGCCCCGTTATAAATGTAAATGCCCAATCTCTTAGCCATCCTACCCTCCCTGCGGTCAAATTTCAGATGATGCGCCCTTTGGTGTCCACCCGGGCCAACCTCAACCAGGGCGGGCGACGCCTTCCCAGGGCACGCACAGTACCGGGCACGGCAGCAGGCGCACCACCTTTTCGGCCGTGGAGCCGAAAAAGACTTCCTCGATGGGTCCCCGGCCGCTCCGGCCATAGCCCCCGATGACGATCAAATCCACCGCCAGGTCCCGGGCCATGACCGCGATCTCCTGGAAGGGGATGCCCACGGACACCATGCTGGTCACTTCCAGGCCGCTTCGGCCATGCACTCCTCCAAAAATTCATCCAACTGTCGCTGCGCCTCCTCCCGGAACTCCGGCAGGAGGCTGTCCGGCTGCACTTTCAGGTGTTCGGCCACTTCGGGCCACAATCGTCTGCTGGATGACGTGCAGGAGAACCATTTTGGCCCCGAAACACTGGGCCAGGTTTCTTGGCCGTCTTGAACGCGGCGCCGGCGCATTCGGAAAAATCGGTGGCTACCAGAATGGCTTTGAAATCCATCGGGAAGTTCCTCCTTCAATCAGGGCCTGAACTCAGGGAGAAGCCGGCTATAGCGCCTTGCCCCCCGGTTATTTCAATCTCGCCTTGAGTTTCTTGAACACCTGCGCCGGCGTTGTCAAAGGCCCCATCCTCGCAGCAGCAGCACCTTGCCGCGCTTATCCACCACCACCGTGGTGGGGGTGCCGCTCGATATGGAAGAGGTCAACGCCGATGTCCCAATCGGGATCGGGCACCATGGGGAAAGGCACTTTATGAGCGGCTTTGAACCGCTGTAAGGACGCCTCATTATCACTCTCGCCCACCGCAATAAACTTGACCTTGTCTTTGAGGTCCGATTTTGCCACCAGATTGTACAACCGGTTCACGACCGGTGCCTGATCCACGCAGTGGGGTCAGGTGGTGCGGGTGATTTCGATCAGGACATACGGGGCCTTGATATCCTGGAGGCTAAAATTCCCCCGGCTTTTCCAGGCCCAGATATTTCTGGTCCGCCGCGGAGACGGTTGCCGGAAAACTTGAGGTTGGCCAATTTTATGCATGCGGCGGGGCCGCTAAAGACAGGGAACCCAAAGCCAGCAAAATCGTCAGGCAACCTGCCAGGGCCATGAGCAGAGTCTTATGACGCATATCGCCCCCTTTTCGGGATATATTTGTCCTCGGATGAACTGCTGAGCTTGAAGATAAGTGTCAAAGGCCGCTGGCGTCAATCAGGCGGGGAACGGGTCAGGCTCCGGCGAGAGGCAGCCTGACCCGGTTATGGCGAAGTTATTTTACGATGGCTTTGATTTTTGCAAGCACTTCGTCGGCGTTCTCAAAGGCGCCGATATGGACGAACACGATCTTGCCGGTCTTATCAAGGATCATGGTGACCGGATAAGGGTGTGAAATTCAAGGCCTTGCCATAGGAGTTGTTGGGGTCGGGCACCAGGGCGAAGGCCACCTTGTGAAAGGCCTTCCACATCTTTACCTGGGGAACCTCGTTGCCCTGAGCGGCGCCGACGAATTTCAGCTTGGCCTTAAGTTGGGGATCCGCTTCCACCTTGGCAAACAAGGCGTTCATCACCGGAGCCTGGGCCATGCAGTGCGGGCAACTGGTGTTGAACTGCTCCACCAGCACGTAAGGCGCTTTGACATCCTTCAACGTAAAGGGCCGCGGCCTTGGCCAGACCCAAAGTACTTGGCCCCTTCTTCGGCTGATCGGCGCCGTGAATTTGACGATGCCCACCGATTGACCGACTACCGGGTCCTCCTCGGCCGCTCCCGCCAGGGAAACCGCTCCCAGGAAAAAGACCAGAGCCAGAACACAACTCAACACCAGGACCTTATTTCTCATCATTAACAAGCCCCCTTTCTAAACTTTTTGCTGAATGATAAATCAACCTCCGCCAAAGGGCAAAGAAAAACCGCACCAATGGCCCTCCTCGCCCCATTTATTGAAAGTTTAGGAGAAATCCCTCCTTCCCTTTCCGGCCCCGGCATGAGTCCTTGGCGGTTGGGTAGGTCCTCAGCCGGACTGCCGCTGCCCTCAGGAAAAGAAACGCTCCTCCCGCCAATCCACCGGCACCCGCACCAGGGCCCCCTGGCGGTGCTGGTAGACCAGGTAACCGTGGCGCACCCCGTACGCAAAGAGGCGCTGGGTGAGGAGCACATCCTGGCGGCAGTAGGATTCCAGTTCCTCCCATTTGCCCGCGGCATAGAGTTCCAGGGCCAGGAGACCGTCGCCGGTCTTTTCCTCCCCCAAGGTCTTTTCCGCCAGGTGATTGAGGGAAAGTCGATGTCCCAGAAGGGCGTGGACCTCCTCCAGGATGTCCAGGGTGGGCACTTCCGCCAGGTTGACCTTGGTGTAGGGCTGCAAGACCCGGTAGTCGAAGCGCTTGATATTGAAGCCCACGACCAGGTCCAGCTTCTTTAAGCGCTGGCCCAGGCGCTCCAGATCGTGCTCCCGATAGGTGGTGGCGACCCCCGTATGGCTCTCATGGACCACCGCCAACGACACCCCCATGCGGTGGCACTGGCCCCAGCCGCCCACGTCCGCCGCGGAACAGCAGGTCTCCAGGTCCAGGACGCCGATTTTCCGGGTCCGGAACCAGGAGACCCCGGTATCGCGCCTCCGGCACGGCGGGCGGCGGCCGGCGACGGCAACTCGATGCACAGCGCCTCGGCCGGCGGCTCCGGCTCCTCCACTCCCAACAGCAGGGCGGCGATCCTCAGCGTCGCTTCCTTGTCCAGGGGCTTGTTGCCCGAGCCGCATTTGGGGGAGTGGATGCATGAGGGGCAGCCGTCCTCGCAGGGGCAGGCCGCGGTGAGCGACAGGGCCCGGCGCACCAGGTCCTCCAGGATTTCGTAGGCCCGGACCGACAGTCCCACGCCGCCGGGATAGCCGTCATAGATGAAGATGGCCGCCCGGCCCACCTGGGGATGCGCCGGATGGGAGATGCCGCCGATGTCGTAGCGGTCCGCCAGGGCAAACAGCGGAAACATGCTGATCAGGACGTGCTCCAGGGCGTGGATGCCCCCCATGAAGTGGCCCCCGGCGGCGTAAACCGCGTTTTTCACCGCGTCCGGGATTTCCAGCCACATGCCCACGGTTTCGAAGACCTGGGGCGGCAGTTCCGAGTTCGACCTGGCCCAGGAGTTCCTGGCCCGGCAGCCGCCGCTTTTCATAGCTCAACAGGTGCTCGGTGACCTTGAGCCGGCCGATGTGGGCCGTGAACCGGGCCACCTGCCGGGTGTCCAGCACCTCCAGGATCTCCGTCTCCTTGTCTGTCTGGATGCGGGTGAAATAGTTGGGCTCGATGGGGTTGACCCAGACGTTGTGCCGGCTCAGATCCAGCTTTTCCACCACCCAGGTCTGGGCCTTGTGGAGATAGACCGCGCCGGGATGGCACTCCCTAAGGGCCCGGTGGCCGTCGATGGAGCCCAGGGGCCGCTTCTTGCCGGTCTGGAAGATGGCGAAGCTCTCGCCCGATACCCCGGATGTTCACTTCCTTCTGGGGGAAGCGGGCCCGGGCAAACCAGGCGTCCCCCGCGGCGGAATGGAGCAGGTGGCGCTCCCGGGCCAGTTCCGCCATCACCGGCTCATGCGCCTTCAGGTCGAAATAGATCTCGCCCTTGATCTTGAGCGGCAGTTCCTGGGCCGCGCAGGGCAGATGGGCCTTGACCACGAAGCGGTTGTCCGGGTCCACCACCGCGGTCTCCATGGGCCGGCCGAAGAACTCCTCCGGGTACTTGATGAAATACTGGTCCAGGGCGTCGGCCTGGGCCACCATGACGATGAGGGAGTCCCGGCCCTGGCGTCCCACCCGGCCGGCCCGCTGCCAGGTGGTCACCATGGTGCCGGGATAGCCCACCAGGATGCAGACGTCCAGGCCGCCGATGTCGATGCCCATCTCCAGGGCGCTGGTGGAGATCACGCCCCGCATCTTGCCGCTGGCCAGGGACCGCTCGATCTCCCGGCGCTCCTCCGGCAGAAACCCGGCCCGGTAGGAGCTGATGAAGCGCTTCATCTCCGGCGCCAGGCGCTGGGACCAGACATGGATCAGTTCCGTGAGCTTTCGGGCCTGGGTGAAACAGATGGTATTGAGACCCTCCCGGATGGCCTGGGCAAAGATCTGGGCCGCGGTGGCCGGGGCGCCGCCTGGCGGGTTGAGGAAGATAAAATGCCGCCCGATCTGGGGCGCGCCGCTTTCCGTAATGATTTCCACATCCAGGCCGGTTAACATCTTGACAAAAATCTCGGGCTGGGCGATGGTGGCGGAAGACAGCATGAACTGGGGCTTGCGAGCCGTAATGGGCGCAGATCCGCCGCAGGCGCCGGAGCACCTGGGCCATGTGGCTGCCCATGATGCCCCGGTAGGTGTGGACTTCGTCGATCACCACGAACTTGAGCCGGGCAAAGAAGCCGGACCACGAGGCGTGGTAACGGCATGCAGGCCCATGTGGAGCATGTCCGGGTTGCTGATGAGCACGTGGGGCGGCTTGGCCTTGATGGCCTGGCGCTGGGCCGGCGGCGTGTCGCCGTCATAGATGGCGGCGGTCAGAAAAGGGTAGGGCAGGGCGGCGTCCAATTCCTGGAGGGCCTTGAGCTGGTCCTGCTCCAGGGCCTTCAAAGGGAACAGATACAGGGCGTGGCCCTTGGGTCTCGGCCAGGAGCGCCTCCAGGACCGGCAGATTATAAATCAGGGTCTTGCCGCTGGCCGTGGGCGTGGCCACCAGCAGGTTTTTCCCCGCCCGGATGTGCGCCAGGGCCTCCCCCTGATGGGAGTAGAGCCGGGGAATCCCCAAGCGCTCCAACGCCGCCACCACCGGCGGCGACAGTCCCGATCGCCCGCGGCATACTCCACCGCCTTCTCAGGCAAATAACGATAATGGCTGAGAATATCCCGGTACTCGGCAGAGTCTTTCAGGGATTGATGAAATCTTTCAGCATCTAAGTTACGGTTTCCGGTTTTCAGTTTTCGGTTTTCGGCAGAGAATTCGTTTAATGGATTAAATCCTCTAGGCGATTTAATGACAATTGCCCCATGTGAACTGGACTGCCTAATAAAAAGGCCATAATTGACAAAAATACGGAACTTTTTGGCCAACCAAGGAGATCAAAATGATTTGCATAATTTCTGTATCAGCAAGGCCGCCACCATATTCAGCCATTTTCGTACTCGTTCCCAAGTTGCACTTGGGAACGAATTTGGAGCCCAAGCTCAGCTTGGGCACAGCAGCACCCTTCCCAAGCCCAGCTTAGGAACGAGATGAAGCCTGGGTGGCACAGGCTTTCCAGCCTGTGCCCACGCTGGCTAAAGCCTGCGCCTCCCAAAACTGACCGCTGCCAGCTCCCTCACTTCGTCCCCACGTCCACATGCTCCCAGTCGGTGTTAGTAGCCCAGGTAAGCCCAGTCCTGGGGGAGGCGGCAGCCCATCCCATTTGGCGGCCGTATAGACCCAGCATGGGCAGTTGCCGGGCGTCCAGTTTATGCATGGCGTTCCGGTTATATTGGCGGATGGCCCGGCTGATGGGGTTGGGGGTGCCGTCCACCACGCCCGGATAGTTGGAATCATTGAAGTCGATGGCCAGGCCCAGGCGGTGGTTGGAGCCGGGGGCGTGGCGGCCGTGGTAGATCTCCGCCAGGCTGCCATAGGTGCAATTGGCCACGGTGGCCGCCAGGGAGTCCCCGTCGGTCAGGAAAGCTCAGGCATTCCACCGTGACCGGCCCCGAGGCGGCGGCGCTCACCGCGTAGGTGTCTTCCCCCATGCGCAGGGACATCAGCGGCACCCGCCGGGACGTGGTCGTACCAGCCTTCCCGGAAGATATATTCCACGAGCAGCCCCACCAGAGGGGCGAACTTGCTGTTGACCTCCACCTGAATCGTCGCCGGGCGGTAATGGGCCTTATCGTTGATCTCACGCATGGTGCGCACGAACCAGACATACCCCGAGGGCCGGGGAGTGGTCAGGGCCACGGCCTGCCACTTCTTGGCGAAACCGCAGTAAGTCTTGAGGCGCTGGGCCCGGGCCGGCACCCACACGGGGACCTCCAGGGTCACCCCCACCGGGTCCCCTCCGGGCCAGCGGCGGCGGCGCACGTCTTCCCAGGAGACTCCCTGCCCCGGGGCCAGCAGGTTCAGGGTCTCATGGCGCAGGTCCACCAGCCGTCCCACCCCCAGCAGGCGCTTGGCCAGGGCAATTTTCTGGAAGAAATCGATCTGCCGGTCCCGCTCCGACATCTGGGGTGCGTAGGTCAGGGCCACCTGGCGCAAAATCCTGCCAGTCCGGGGCGCCTGGGAGGACTCCAGGATGCGGGGATGGGCGGGAAGGGGAGGGGAATCAGAGCTCCGGGCAACTTCGGCCGCTGCCGGGGCCGCGAACGCCAGCCAGCCACACAGCAGAGCCGGAATCAGGCTCCAGGCCAGAACTTTTGATTGCATGCCTAATTCTATGTGAATAGGCCGGTCCAGTCAATGCGATGGCCGGGAAACGGCAGGGCAGGGGCTCAGCCAGGGCCACCGATGCCGGCAAGGGAAGATCAGGCGGCTAACCCGAGTTTTAGAGCAACCTCATGGAGCCTCTTATCCAGGGTCCAGATGGCGACCCCGGTCAAGCGGGCCGCAGCCAGTAAGTGCATATCAACGTATCCCAGGCCTTTGCCCATAAGGCCATGGGGTTCGATAAACTGCATTACTTCTTCATGCCCAGCCCGGACGGCTCCTGGAAGCCTTTGCAAAAGAGAGATTATTTCAGACCGGTTCTTGAGATTGCCGCAGGCAAGCTCACCGACGATGAAGGGATGGCACACCACCCGGCCCCCATACAGCAATTCCTCCAGTCCGACAGCTCCATGCCGCAGATGCGCCACCCAAACCGAAGTGTCAACCAGGACCACGTTATGACCCTGCGCGGCTTCGACGGGGGATCATCTCCAGGTTCTTTTCGGTTCCCGCCAAGGCTGCAAGCCTCCTGGCGCTTTCCCTGGCGATCAAGGCTTCCAGACCGAGCCTGACCAGGGAGGTCTTTTCTTTAATGCCGGTCAACTCCGCCGCCCTGGCCAGTAATTCGTCTTCGATGTTCAAGGTGGTTCTCATGCTTTCACCCTCGATCAGATGCTTTGATTATATGCAATTATATGTATCAAATATATGTCCTGTCAAGGGTATACGAGTAATCTACCGGGAAGGCTTACCGGGGCGCGATCACCTTGGGAGGGACCATCGTCCTGCCATTTAAGTGGTTGCCAAACTTTCTTTCTGAGGGCTAATTTTTTTACCCCCCCTAAATTTTTTTCAAAGGGGGTTTCAAAAGAAATCCCCCCAGTTCCTCCCTTTAGAAAAAGGGGGGAGGGGGGCTTTAGGTCCTTGGGGCCTGAGTCCTAACAGATAAAACTGCGGCATTCCCTATACTTCGGATTCACTCCACCATCAGAATCAGGCACTTGAGATAAAGGCTCTCCGGCAGGGACAGCAGGGCCGGGTGATCCCTGGCTGCCCCCCGGCGCTCCACCAGTCGGGCCTGGCGGTGGGCGTCGGCCGCCGCGTCCCGCACGATCCCCAGAAACTCGGGCTCGCTCAGGTTGTAGGAGCAGGAGCAGGTGACCAAAACGCCCCCGGGGTTCAAGAGTTGAAAGGCCCGGCGGTTGATCTCCTTATACCCTTTATACGCCGCGTCCCGGTCCCGGCGGCTCTTGGCAAAGGCCGGCGGGTCCAGGGAGATGCAATCGAAGCGCCGGCCCTCGGCCACCGCCTCCTTGAGAAAGGCAAAGACGTTGGCCTTGACCAGGTCCAGGTGGTCAAAACCGTTCAGGCCGGCGTTGTCCTTGGCTACGGCCAGGGCCGCACCCGAGCTTTCCACCAGGGTCACCCGCCGGGCCCCGGGCGCCAGGTGCATGGCAAACGCCCCCTGATAGGCGAAGGCGTCCAGGACTTCCCCCCGGGAAAAGGCCGCGGCGGCCAGGCGGTTTTCCCGCTGGTCCAGAAATAGTCCGGTTTTCTGGCCGCTGCGAATATCCACCCCCAGCCTTACAAGTCCCTCCCGGACCTCCACCCGGGGCGGCAGGTCGCCGTGAACCGTCCTGACCTCCAGGGGCAGCCCTTCCTGGTGCCGCACTTCGGCATCATGGCGCAGGGTCACAGAGGCGGGAGACAGGTGCGCCACCAGGAGATCCGATGATCTCCGGCAGACGCTGCTCCATGCCCGGGATGCAGGGTCTGAATGGCCAGGTGGCCGGCGTAAGAGTCCACCACCAGGCCCGGAAACCCGTCCGCCTCCCCGTAGATCAGGCGGCAGGCGTCGGTGCCGGCCACCACCCGGCGCCGATAGTCCAGGGCCCGTTTGAGTCGGTCCTCCCAAAAGTCCCGGTCCACCGGTTCGTCGCCTTCGGTCACCATCCGCAGGGCGATGCGGGAGGCGGCGCTGTAAAAAGCCTGGCCCAGGAAACGGCCTCCCGGGTCGCTTACGCTCACCAGGGCGCCGGAAGGAATCTCCGGCGAGCCGTCCAGGTCATTGCGATAGACCCAGGGGTGCCCGGTGCGGTGCCATCTGAGCCCCTTGGCCGTCAACCGTACCACCCCAACCTGGCTGGGGCCCGGTGCTTCGTTCTTCATAAGGCTCTCCGGTATCGTGGGCTCAGGCGTAATCATTGAGCCGAGTTAATAAGACAAGAGCAGGGCAGGGGAGGGCTAAGGTCGATCAGTCGCCCTCGCCCCGGGTATCTAAACGCTGCCACCGCGATAGTTCCTGCTGTGCGGCGAACTTCTTCCGGATAAACCGGGCAGCGAAATCGGCACGCCCGAAATAACCCGGCGCCTGGGCCAGAACCCGGTCTTGCATCTCCTGAAGGAGGCCCGGGGCGTCAGCCGCGGCAATAAAGTTGCGCGCCTCTTCCCGGGAGAAGATAATCTCCTCTCCCAGGGCCTCCACGACCAGGGCGGCGTGGGCTTCCAACTCCGGCGGCAGAGTCTCGACCCGCACGGGAATGGCTATCCGGGCCTCCAGGCTCACAAACCAGCGGTCGCCCACCAGCGGCCGGGAGTGGTCCCAAAGCTCCAGGCTAAGCCCATTCGTAAGTGGATGCCGGTCCAGCAATCGTGGGGAGTTCATGGCTATTGCCCAACCTGGTTTTTCATAATGGTGGAAGCTCGCTTCGCAACTATGATGATTTATTAGAATAATCAGTTAGTTATTGGATAACCTGACCCTTCCTGGGTAGCGGGGAAAATTTTAGGCGATTTCCGGATGAGAACCAATTAGGGTATAGTATAATTATTTTTTGACTATAGCAAAATCAGAGTAAAGGTGCACCATGCGGCGGAAAACCTGGATAATTGCGGTGGCCATCGTGGTCCTGGGCGGGGCCCTGGCCGGCGGCCTCTACTGGCGCTGGGCCAACTCTCCCCGCTATGCCTTGCAGCAGGCGGCTCTGGCGCTGCAAACCCGGGACATGAACAAGTTCTTTCTCTATGTGATTTAAAGGAGATCTTGAATAACTTTATCGAGGCTTCCAGCAAGGACCTGGAGACCCCGGATAGCCAACCAGCCGATGAATGGTCTAAATTTTCCAAGCAACTGGGGCGCAAGTTTGCCCATCTCTTTCTGCCAAAATTATTTGAGGCCTTCGAGGCCCAAATCCGGGGAGGGATGGAAAGTTATCTGCTCCATCTGAATAACACCCAGATCCTGGCGATCGCCGCGGCCGCCACCGTGGCTCAGATCGACAGTCAAGGTGATGAAGCCGCAGTGACCCTGATTGACCCCAAAACCAAAGATACCTTTCATTTTCAAATGCGTCGCCAACCTGACCACGGCAACTGGCAGATCGTGTCGGTTAATTATGCCGATCTCAAGAGGTTCTCCAAGCGAGAATTCCACCGTTAAGCATAACGTCTGATAATATATATTATGTAAACTAAGATATACTGATGGAAGAAAAATGCCCCCGGTGCGGTTCTGCCACCCAGAGGCACCGCAACCCGGTGCCCACCGTGGATATCATCATTGAGTACCAGGACCAGGGCCTGGTATTGATCGAACGGGCCAATCCGCCTCACGGCTGGGCCTTGCCCGGGGGATTCGTGGATTACGGCGAATCGTTAGAGGCCGCGGCCATAAGAGAGGCCCGGGAGGAAACGGGGCTGACGGTGGCCCTCCTGGGCCAGTTGCACACGTATTCCGACCCCGGGCGCGACCCCCGGCAACACACCATCACCACCGTGTACGTGGCCCAGGGTTTCGGTACGGCCCAGGCCGCCGATGACGCCCGCACTCTGAGGATCTTTGCCCCGGACCATTTGCCTCCGGTCCTGGCTTTTGACCACCGCCTAATCCTGCTGGATTATCTCAAGGTACGCCCCCAATGGCTGACCAAACTTAAGAAGTAGTATGAGATATGAGTGGATAACAGATTATTATTCCTTTATAAATTAATCAGCACCGCGGCCGGTCTGGTGGGCTGGCCTTACTTTTTACTGGCACCTGAAATCCCGGGGCCAGGGGGAAAGCTTTTGGCCCCGTCTGGGGCTGAAGCTGCCGCCCGGGCCGCCGCCGGGCTCGCCCCGGCTGTGGCTCCATGGCGTCTCCGTGGGGGAAATCCAGGCCGCCATCCCCCTGGTCGCCGAACTCCGGACCCTCCTGCCCCGGGCGTCCTTCATCATCAGCACCGGCACCGAAACCGGCCAAATGGTGGCCCGGAAACACTTTTCGCCCCTGGGCGCCCTGGTCTGCTACTTTCCCCTGGATATCCCCTGGGTGGTGCGGCGCTATCTGGACTATCTGCGCCCCCAGGTGTTTATCGGCCTGGAATCGGAGATCTGGCCGAATTTTCTGAGCCAGGCCCACCACAGGGGCATCCGCCTGGCCCTGGTCAACGCCCGTCTCTCCGATAAATCCTTAAGAAGGTTTGTTAAATATAGGCGATATCTATACCGGTATATTTAACCTTATTGACCTCGTCGCTGCAGGGTCTCTCCCCGGATTTTCAGCGGTGGCAGCGCCTGGGAATCTCTGCGTCCAGGCTGCATCTCACCGGCAACCTGAAGTACGACCGCTTGCTCCAGGGCCGGGACGAAGCTCGTCTCCGGGAATTTCGCGGCTTCTTGCACCCCGGGCCCGGCACCGCACCTAAACCGGGCCAGGCCAAGGGGCCGGTCTGGCTGGCAGCCTCCACCCATCCCGGGGAAGAGGAAGTGGTGGCGGACGCTTTTCAGGAGCTTCTGGGCCCCTGCCCTGCCCTGAGCCTGGTTCTGGCGCCCCGGCACCCCCAACGCGCCCCGGACCTGGCGCGCCTCTTTACCCGGCGCGGCCTCCCCTGCCAGCTGTGGACCTGCTCTCAAGTCCGGTCAGGAGCCCCGCACGGCTCCGGTAGTGATCATCGACACCATCGGCGACCTCTTCACCCTCTACGGCGCCGCGGACGTGGCCTTTGTGGGCGGGTCCCTGGTGCCCCATGGCGGCCAGAACATCCTCGAGCCCGCGGCCTGGGGCCGTGTGCCCATCTATGGCCCTAACCTGCAAAATTTCCTTTGGGCTCAGAGCTATCCTGGAAGAGGCCAGGGCCGGGATCATGGTCAGCGACGCCGCCAGCCTGGCCCAGGCCGTCCTGCGCCTCCTGGATCATCCCCAAGAGCGGCAGGAGCTAGGCCGGCGGGCCCAGGCGGCTTTGACTCCCCACCAGGGAGCCTCCCGCCGCCAGGCGGAGTTGATTGCCGGGTTGGTATCCTAAGGGAATTTTAGCGTGAAATCGGAGCCTTGGGGCGGGAGGTTGGCGGGATCAGGCGCCCAGCCCCGGGGAGTTGAACGTCCTAAACTACCGTGGCCCGGGCCAGATGGGCCTGCTCGCAGGCATGGTACTTATCCGGCCGCCCCGCAAAAAAGCGTGCCTCGATATCGGCCGGGCTCAGGTTTTCCTCAAGATGTAAGCCCAGGGAGGCCAGGTCGGCGGCCAGGGAGGCGGGGTCAAAGCCCGTGAGCATCGGCTCGCCCACCCGCTCCACGAGTCTCATCATAATGTGCACGCGTCTGGCCGCCCGCTCCGGGACAAAGGCCTCGGCATCCAGATAATCAAAGACGACGGTGCTCCCCGGGGGAGCCACCTCGGCGATGGCCCGCAACGTGGCGAAAGCCGCCTCCCGGGTGAGGTAATACGTCACGCCCAACCAGCTAAAGAAGCTGGGGGCCTGGCGGTCATATGCCGAGCCCTCCAACGCTTGGCCCAGATTTTCCCGGCTGAAATCCACCGGAACGAAATGGTGTCGGGCCGGATGCTCCTGGCCCGCTTCCCGGAGGCGGCGGCGCTTATGGGCTTGCGTGCCGGGATGGTCTACTTCGAACACGTGCAGTCGGGCCAACAGATCCGGCCGCCGCAGCGCAAAAGTATCCATCCCGGCCCCGAGGATCACATACTGCTCCACCTCCTGCTGCCTGACGGCCGCCTCCAGGATGTCTTCCGTATACCGGGCCCGGCTGAAGACGATGGCAGGGGCGCCATTGCTTTGCATCCAGCAGGCCAGAGCGCTGGCCTGATCCGGACACGACGCCGCCTCGGCCGGGAAAAAGCGCTGGAACGCCGCCAGGTGGCGCGCTTCGATAATCCGCAGTTCTTCCCCGGTGATCAGATGCTGCGCCAGAAAATCGTCGAAAATCCTGGGTTGGTCGTGGGCCGCGTGGTAAGCCCGCATAAAGGCTGTACCCATGGCGGTTTTACTCACCTGGTTGGGGTCCATGGCCGCTTCCTCTCGCCGGGGCCCCCTGCCTCCGGGGCCGTCTCAAGGCTCTTGCACCAGCTAATACCGAGCTGCTATCAAAAGGCAATTATTTGCAGACGCAGGCTTTACCGTGAAACTTCAAATCCCCCTAAATTCCCCTTTAAAAAAGGGGGACTTTAAGGAAGCCGCGGTCTTTCCCCCCCTTTTCTAAAGGGGGATAGAGGGGATTTTTCTCTCCGGGATTGACCAACCCCAGGGTCATGAACCTTTCGCCTGCGCCAGCCCAGGCGAGACGCCGATGTCGCCAATTGATTGCGATTCGGTATAAAAGCCAAATTTCTCTTCACGAGCATGATAGCACAAAATTCCCTGACCAGAGCACAAGTCTGATCTTCGCGAGCAGAAACGTCGCCGGCTTGAAGTCCAAAACCTCACGGGAGAAAACTCCGGCTTCGGGTAACCCAGGGTGAACCCTTGGTTACCCCTAAATCGTCCCGCCACCGGCCTTATATGCAGCCATTAAATAACTGGCTTATTTTATTAAATAATTAACGACTTATGCAAAAACGCACCAGCGGACCGGCCAGGAAACCCTCAAAACGACTCGGCCAGGCTGCTCCTGGCCGGAACTCCGAGGAAACCCTCTCCCCCCGGAGCCAAGAAACGAAATACAAAACACCGGGCCCCCTGCACAAAAAATAACCGCGACCCCCCTTAGCTATGGTATATTTATAGGAAAACCATGGAACTTAGAGGTAGTCTTTGAAAGCATTACTGGCTTTGGAAGATGGCTTGGTGTTATCGGGGCGGTCTTTTACCGGCCCCGGCGAGTGCGCCGGCGAGGTGGTGTTCAATACCGCCATGACCGGATATCAGGAGATCCTCACCGACCCGTCCTATAAAGGGCAGATCGTCACCATGACTTATCCCCTCATGGGCAATTACGGGGTCAACCCTGAGGACCTGGAATCCCGGGGGGTCCAGGTGGAGGGCTTTATTGTCAAGGAGTACCACCCCTACCCTTCTAACTGGCGCTCCCAGGGCAACTTGGCGGATTACCTCAAGACCTCCGGGCGCCTGGGGGTGGAAGGCCTCGACACCCGGGCCATTACCAAGCGCCTCCGGGAAGTGGGGGCCATGCGCGGGATTATCTCGACCCTGGATCTGGACCCCGCCTCCCTGGTGCGCCGGGCCCGGGAACTCCCCAGCATGGAGGGCCAGGACCTGGTGCCCCTGGTGACCTGCGCCCTCCCCTACTGGTGGCCCGATTTCCCGGCTGAAAACCGTGGAACTCCGGATCTGGCCGCCTTGTGGGCCCAGAAGTCCGGCAAGAAAGTGGTCCTCTACGACTACGGGGTAAAGTTTAATATAATCAGGAGCTTAAAAGAGCGCGGGTCTGGAAGTCCTGGTGGTGCCGGCCACCACCCCGGCCGCAGAGGTCCTGGCCCTCAAACCCGACGGCATCGTCCTGAGCAACGGTCCCGGGGACCCGGCCGCGGTCACCTATGCCGTGGACAACGTCCGCCAGTGCCTGGGGGCCCAGCCCATGTTCGGCATCTGCCTGGGGCACCAGCTCATGGGGCTGGCCCTGGGAGGCCGGACCTTCAAGCTCAAGTTCGGCCACCGGGGGGCCAACCAGCCGGTGAAGAATAAACTCTCCGGCCGGGTGGAGATCACCTCCCAGAATCACGGGTTTGCGGTGGACCTGGCGTCCTTCCCCGACCCGGCGGTGGAGCTGACCCATGTCAACCTCAACGACGGTACCTCAGAAGGGCTGCGCCATGCCGGACTTCAGGCCTTTTCGGTCCAGTACCACCCCGAGGCCTCCCCGGGCCCCCATGACGCCGATTATTTATTTGATGAATTCTTGAAGGCGGTCAGGGAGGATTGACGACATGGCGAGCCAAGCGCCCATGGACATTCTGCGCTCCCACCGGGCAGAGTTGCGGGAGGCCGGGGTCAAGTCTCTGAAGCTCTTCGGCTCTGTGGTGCGGGGGGAAGCCGGGCCAGAAAGCGACCTGGACATTCTGGTAGAGTTTTCCAGGCCCATCGGGTTACTGGCCTTTGTGGGCCTCAAGCAGCGTCTGGCCGAGTTGCTGGGCAGGTCTGTGGACCTCGTTACCCCCGAAGCCCTTAAACCACCGTTGCGTGACGGCATCCTGAATGAGGCCAACAATGCCGGTCAGGGACTGGAAATTTAGGATTGCGGATATCCTGGAGGCAGTGCAGGATTCTTTGGAAATCACGCGGGGAATGGATTATGAAACTTTCAGCCAGGACAAGAGGACTCTGAAGGCGGTGCTCTATAACCTGGCCGTGGTTGGTGAGGCTGCCCGCAAGGTGCCTGAAGAGGTCACTGCCAGGTATCCAGCGATCCCCTGGCGGGAAATGGGCGACATGCGCAATATCGTTATTCATGAATACTTCGGCATTGACACGAAAATCCTGTGGGTGACCCTCAAAAACGAGCTGCCCCTCATGGTAACAGGGCTCAAGAGGGTATTGGATCATGGATAGGTAATATGGCAAGCAAGCCTTTTCAGTCCAGTACCACCCCGAGGCCTCCCCGGGCCCCCATGACGCCGATTATCTGTTTGAGGAATTCTTAAGGATGGTAGAGAAATCCTGAGTTAACCGGAGATTCGCCGTTCCCTTCGCCGGCGCCGTCGGCTCGTTATCCCGGTTGTCTTGACCAGGCGCAGGTCGGGGCTCAATGGTTCGATGCAGAAACCTGTCGTCATCGTCGGCATCATTCTGACCCTCGTGGGGCTGGGGGCCGCGGCGTATTACGGGCAAAACTTCCGGGGGGCGGGTCCTGCGGTCCTGCCGCCGCCCCGGGACATTGCCAAAGCCCTGGATAAAGGTAAAACCGCGCCCGGTGGGGATGCCGTCGACCCGGCGGCCTTCCCCCTGAAGCTGCCGCCGGACTTCTCCATCGGCATTTTCGCCAGTGGGTTGCCAGGCGCCCGGGTACTGGCCCTGGACCCCGGCGGCAATCTCCTGGTCAGCCTCACCTCCCAGGGCCGGGTGGTGGCCTTGCGGGATAGCCGCGGCGCTGGCGTGGCCGATGCGGCGGTGACTGTCCTCGCTGGCCTCAACCAGCCCCACGGCCTGGCCTTCGAGCCCGGCGAGGAGCCCCGCCTCTATGTGGCGGAAACCGATCAGGTGGCGGCCTACGATTATGACCCGGAGCGGCTCACGGCCACCTACCAGCAGAAAATTGCGGACCTGCCCTCGGGAGGGCGCCATTTCACCCGGTCCCTGGTCTTCTTACCATCGCCCCGGGACCACCGCCTGCTGATTTCCGTGGGGTCCAGTTGCAACGCCTGCGAGGAGAGTGACCCCCGGCGCGCCAAGATCCTGGCGGTGGACCCCGACGGCGGCGAGCTTTCGCCCTTTGCCACGGGCCTGCGCAACTCGGTGTTCCTGGCGGTCCATCCCCGGAGCAAGCTCGTCTGGGCCACGGAAATGGGCCGGGATTACCTGGGGGATGACCTGCCTCCGGACGAAATCAACATCATCCTGGAAGGCCGCGATTACGGCTGGCCTTACTGTTACGGCAAGCGGGTCCACGACGATACCTTCGACCCCGACGGCAGCCACCGGGAATTCTGTGCCGAAACCATCCCGTCGTTTATCGACATCCCGGCCCATTCCGCTCCCCTGGGGCTGGCCTTTTTTCCAGGGACATGGCCCCGGGAATTCCGGGATGATCTCCTGGTGGCCTACCACGGCTCCTGGAACCGCACCGAACCCACGGGCTACAAGGTGGTGCGCCACCGGCTGGATAGCGCCGGCAACCCCGTTGAGGTCGAGGATTTCATCACCGGCTGGCTGACCCCGGCCGGCGCCCTGGGCCGCCCGGTGGACATTCTCATAACGGATGATGGGGTGATTTTTATTTCCGATGATAAGGCGGGGGTGGTTTATCGGGTGGTGTATGAGAAGATGCTCAAAAATTAATATTAAATTCTCACAATTAGGATCATAAGTGAAATGAATGATGGCACTAATATACGCGAACATTAAGCTTAGATTCAACATACTCAAACTTAATTGGGAACCGAGCTACAGTTTTGGAATTGATGCGACAGCATTCTGAAGCATAAAAGCATTTTGAAGAGGCTGAAGATTTTAGTCCAATGCATTTAAGTAAAAGGTTCGATATCTCATAAAAAATAATGGCTAACGCTCAACCTATACTAAATCAGTAGCTTTTTGTCATTCTGAACGCAGCGCAGCGGAGTGAAGAATCTCTCATTGGAGCAATATTCGAGATTCTTCGCTACGCTCAGAATGACAACTATTTGACCTGATTATAGAAAATCACCGGCCAGATGCCGGTGCCACCACAAGGAGGGGATGTCATGCGGCATAAAATCCAGTTATTAGTAATTATCCTGATACTAACGGCCCTGGCGCTGCCTTGAACCGCGCACGCCGCTGTGGTCGGCCGCTTCAGCCTGATTGTCGGACAGGTGGACCTCCTCAAGGGCGGCAAGCTCCCCGCCATCAGCGCCAAGATGGAGGCCGGGGTGGAACCCGGCGACATCATCCGCGCATCTTTCATAAAAGACAAGGTGATCTCATGAAACTCAAAGTCATCTTAGAACCCAGCGACGAAGGCGGCTTTACCGTCTACGTCCCTTCGCTTCCCGGTTGCATCAGCGAGGGCAATACCATGGAAGAGGCTATGCAGAATATCCGCGCAGCCATTGATCTTTACTTGGAGGAAGAGCCCTTGGTTTTGCCGGAAAAAGCTCAGGTCTTAGAGTTAGTGGTGTGACCTTAATTCCCAGCCTCGCTTATGTTGCAATCATCTCTGCTTTAGTGCGTGACGGTTGGCGAGTAGATCGGCAAAAGGGTAGTCATATTCGTTTAAGCAAGGTTGCTGAAGGACGGATGCGTAAGCTCACGGTTCCAGCTCATAGACCGGTTAAGCGGTCTACGCTTGCCAAAATTATTAAACAGGCAAACCTGACAATCGACGAATTCTTGAGACTGCTATAAAGATCATTATTGTTAAGATGATTCTTAAGCAAAGGAGTATCGGCATGCAAAGAAAAGTCTTTTGTGGTTTGATCGCTCTGTTGCTTTTAGCCCTGATCCTTCCTGCCAGCCTCCACGCCGCTGTGGTCGGCCGCTTCAGCCTGATTGTCGGGCAGGTGGACCTCCTCAAGGGCGGCAAGCTCCCCGCCATAAGCGCCAAGATGGAGGCCGGGGTGGAGCCCGGCGACATCATCCGCACCAAGAGCAGGGCCAAGGCCCAGCTCGCTATGGTAGACGACTCCGTCATCACCCTGGCGCCGGAATCCCGCCTGGCCATCGCCGACTACCAGTATACCCCCGCCCGGCAGGAGCGCCGGGCCGTGGTGCGCCTCTTCAGGGGCCTGGTGCACACCGTGGTCAACCGCATCATCAAGACGGAAGAGCCGGATTTCCTCATGGAGACCCACACCGCGGTTATCGGGGTGCGAGGCACCAATTTTTATACGCTCGTGGGTCCCAGTGTTACCGCAACGTATTTGGCGCATGGCACGTTGGGGGTGAGTTCCAACCTTTCCACCCTTCCAGCCTTGCTTCTGCTGCATTCCATGCAATTCACCCAGATTCCTTTGGGCAAGCAGCCCTATCTGGCCCAGACTCTGACTCCGGAGATGCTCGCCGCGCTGGAGCGCCTGATGGACACGGGGCTGAGCGGGTCCGAGTTTGGATTTGGCTCGCCTTCCCCCGGGACGGGAGGCCAATACCAATATCCCTTGGCGCTGCCGGGGAGCCCGGATCAGAAGCTCTTGCAGCAAACGATCCCGCCGGTGCTCCAGCCCCAGCGACAAATAGCGCCTCCGGTTCCTACGGCGCCGGCAGGGCCCGCTCAACCGGTACCAGGAGGCTAAGGCCGCCGGAGATAGCGATTTATGAAACGGGGACCCCGGCGAAGAACCGCCTGGGGTACAACTGCCCTGAGCAGGCCGGGCGTGCTGCCGGTAGCTGCGTCCGGCCAAGGGAAAAATCTACTGGCCTTGATCGGCGCAAAAGAATACTATTGATGAGACTTCTCCCAGGCGCTCACCCTGCCGGGGCACCTCGCCGGTCCCAGCCTGGAGATCCAAATAAACCCGCATAACTGCGCCGGTGGGGGCGCCTTGAGGGTTACGGGTAAGGAAAAGGAACATTGGGGCCGGGATATTTGACCAGTCAGCCGCCCCGATATCAACGACAAGATGCCCAAACGCACCGACCTTAAGAAAATCCTGATCATCGGCTCAGGCCCCATCATCATCAGTCAGGCCTGCGAATTTGACTACTCCGGCACCCAGGCCTGCAAAGCCTTGCGAGAAGAAGGCTACGAAGTGGTCCTGATCAACTCCAACCCCGCCACCATCATGACCGACCCGGAGATGGCCGACCGCACCTATATCGAGCCCATCACCCCGGAAATGGTCTGCCAGGTGATCGAGCGCGAGCGGCCCGACGCCTTCTCCCCACCCTGGGGGGCCAAACCGGCCTCAACTGCGCCATTGCCGTGGCCGAAACCGGCATCCTGGAGAAATACGGCGTCGAGATGATCGGGGCCAACCCCCACGTCATCAAAAAGGCCGAAGACCGGGAACTCTTCCGGGACGCCATGGCCAACATCAACCTCCGGGTGCCGAACAGCGTCATCGTCCGCACCCTGGAGGAGGCCGTGGCCGCCGCCCCGGAGATCGGCTATCCCGTCATCGTGCGCCCCAGCTTCACCCTGGGCGGCACCGGCGGCGGCATCGCCTACAACCTGGAAGATCTGCAAGCTCCTGTCCGCCCAGGGCCTGGACGCCAGCATGATCACCGAGGTCATGCTGGAAGAGTCGGTGGTGGGCTGGAAGGAATTCGAACTGGAAGTGATGCGGGACTTCCAGGACAACGTGGTGATCATCTGCTCCATCGAAAACGTCGACCCCATGGGAGTGCACACCGGCGATTCCATCACCGTGGCCCCGGCCCAGACCCTCACCGACCGGGAATACCAGGCCATGCGGGATGCCGCCATCGCCATCATCCGGGAAATCGGCGTGGAAACCGGCGGCTCCAACATCCAGTTTGCCATCAACCCCGAAAACGGCGAGATGGTGATCATCGAAATGAACCCCCGGGTGTCCCGCTCCTCGGCCCTGGCCTCCAAGGCCACCGGCTTCCCCATCGCCAAGATCGCCGCCAAGCTGGCCGTGGGCTTCACCCTGGACGAAATCCACAACGACATCACCCGGGAGACCTACGCCTCCTTTGAGCCCACCATCGATTACTGCGTGGTCAAGATTCCCCGCTGGGCCTTCGAAAAGTTCCCGGGGGCCGAAGATTTCCTCACCACCTCCATGAAATCCGTGGGCGAGGTCATGGCCATCGGCCGCACCTTCAAGGAGGCCCTGCAAAAAGGCATCCGCTCCCTGGAAATCTCCCGCTTCGGCCTGGGCGCCGACGGCAAGGACCTGCCCGACCTCCCGGACCCGAGAACTGCGCACCCGCCTGCGGGTCCCCAATTCCCAGCGCCTCTTCTACCTCCGCCAGGCCTTCCGGACGGGGATGTCGGTGGAAGAGATTTACGAACTCACCGGCATCGACCCCTGGTTCCTCTACCAGATCCGCGACCTGGTGAGCTTCTCCGATGAACTGGCCAGCGTTCGGCGAGCTGCTGCAGGCAGGGCCGCGGCCAGGACCAGCTGGAGGACATGCTCCGCCGGGCCAAGGAGTGTGGCTTCTCCGACAGTCAACTGGCCCATCTCTGGGGCGGCGACCGAGGAGAGTATCGCCGCACATGCGCCGGGAGCATGGCGTTAATCCGGTCTACAAGCTGGTGGACACCTGCGCCGCCGAGTTCGAGGCCTACACCCCGTATTACTATTCCACCTACGAGTGGGAAGACGAGGCCCGGCAGACCGACCGGGGACAAGGTCATGATCCTGGGCGGCGGCCCCAACCGCATCGGCCAGGGCATCGAGTTCGACTACTGCTGCTGCCAGGCCTCCTTCGCCCTAAAGGAGCTGGGGGTGGAGTCCATCATGGTCAACTCCAACCCCGAAACCGTCTCCACCGACTACGACACCTCCGACAAGCTCTATTTCGAGCCCCTGACCCGGGAAGACGTGCTCAACATCGTGGCCACGGAAAAGCCCCTGGGCCTGATCCTCCAGTTCGGCGGCCAGACCCCCTTGAACCTGGCGGTGCCCCTGGGTAAGGCCGGGGTCCGCATCATGGGCACCGGGGCCGACGCCATCGACCGGGCCGAGGACCGCCGGCTCTTCAAGCAACTGCTGAACAAGCTGGGCCTCAAGCAGCCCCCCAACGACACCGCCACCACCGTGGAGCAGGCCCTGGACATCGCCCACAGCATCACCTACCCCGTGCTGGTGCGGCCCTCCTACGTCCTGGGGGGGCGGGCCATGCAGATCGTCTCCGACGACGACGCCCTGATCAACTTCATGAAGTGGGCCCTGGAGGCCTCCCCGGATCATCCCATCCTCATCGACAAATTCCTGGAAGACGCCATCGAAGTGGACGTGGACGCCATCTGCGACGGCCAGATCACCGTCATCGGCGGCATCATGGAGCACATCGAAGAGGCCGGCATCCATTCCGGCGACTCCGCCTGCGTCTTGCCGCCCTATACCCTAACCCGCTCCATCCAGGAGGAAATCAAGACCCAGACCCGGGCCCTGGCCGCGGAACTGGGGGTGATCGGGCTCCTCAACATCCAGTTCGCCGTCAAAGGACGACCAGATCTACGTCCTCGAGGTCAATCCCCGGGCCTCCCGCACCGTCCCCTTTGTGAGCAAGGCCACCGGCGTCTCCCTGGCCAAGCTCGCCACCAAGGTGATGCTGGGCCGCACCCTGGCCGAGCTGGGCTTCACCGAGGAAATCGAGCCGCCCTACTTCGCGGTCAAAGAGTCGGTCTTTCCCTTCCGGCGCTTTCCCGGGGTGGACCCCATTCTGGGCCCGGAGATGCGCTCCACCGGCGAAGTCATGGGGATGGACGAAGACTTCGGCCTGGCCTTTGCCAAGTCCCAGTTGGCCGCCGGCCAGGTCGTCCCCCTGGAAGGCGGCGTCGTCTTCAGCGTCAAGGACGCCGACAAGCCCCAGGCCGTGACCCTGGCCCAGGGCTATGCGCGCCGAGGGCTTTCAAGCTCTTTGCCACCAGCGGCACTGCGGCGTTTTTCCGGGAGCACGGCTTGCCGGTCACGGAGGTCTATAAGGTCCGGGAGGAGCCGGCCCCACATCATCGACCGCATCAAGAGCCACGAAATCTCCCTGCTGATCAACACCCCGGAAGGCCGGGAGACCACCAGCGATTCCCACTCCATCCGCCACGTGGCCCTGGACCACAACATCCCCTACACCACCACCATGGCCGCGGCCCGGGCCACCCTGGACTCCATCCGGGCCCAGAAACGCGGCAAACTGGAAGTCAAGACCCTCCAGGAGTACCACGCCATGGTGAAACAATCCACGGCCAACCTGCGGGCCGTCAAGGGATAGTTGCAGTTTTGGTGGCACAGGCGTCTCGCCTGTGCATAAGTTGAGGGTTCGTCCTGCGCACCAATAATGGCGGGCAAGGCCTCCCCTACCCTGTCTTAGAGGCTATGGAGAGGATTCTTCGTATTGGCTGAACAATTAGGAAGATTATTCCCTCGTTCCCAAGCTCCTGCTTGGGAATGGCGTTGGCTCAAAAGCTCCAGCTTTTGAACAACACCTCCATGGGCCACGGACCGGCATGAAATTCCTCCCCTCCCTGCCCCGGGTGATTGCCTTGCAAGGCCTGGCCGCGGTGCTTGTCTTGGGAACGGCTTTCTATGCGCTTGGGCCATTTTTTTTGCAGAGTCTCTGGGCCAGTAAGGGCCCGGGTTACCAAAAACCGGCTTTAGGAAGTCTTGCCTGGGAATTTCTCCAGGGCCAACGGGACGTTGAACACCTGATCACCATGGTCCCTTTGATGATGTTTGCCCTGATGACCACAGCTTTTCTCCTGCTTTAGCTCGTGCACCTGCGGGAGATCCCCAGGTACGTGGAGTTGCGGCCCGATGGGGTATGCCTGGGCCGCTGGGTGGGCGGGGATCAGTTCATCTCCTATCACCGGATCGCCGATATCTACGAGCGGTACCAGTCCCGCCATATGGCCGGGGCCATCTGCATAATTATCTTCGGGGGACAAAAGTCCTGCATCCTCAAGTATGCTTACCCCGATTGGCCGGCATTGTACCAGGAAACCCAGCGGCGGATCGGGTCGTTTGGATCTGTTCCTCAGGGGCAATGAATGGAGTCGACTTTACCGGGCTAATATTGATAAAATGAAGTGCCGCGCAGTTCCCGCCCTACCCTGCCGGCCCGCAATCCGGAAGACTCGAACCGAGCCACCGCGGATCCCCTTGATCCGGGAAGCCTTGGACTGGAGCACAGTTTTTGATGAACGCTCGGGAGGCCCCCCTATCCCTTGATATCGCTACCCATTTACGGAAAAACCTGTTATCCTTATTGTAGGCAGCATTTCGTTAAGAGTCATAGAAGCCTGAGCCTTTCCGCCCTTGGTCAGACAACGGGAGTCAGGCATTTTTTCTTTTCTGGACATCGCCGCCGCTTCAATTAAAGTGGGACCAGAAGCGGCACAGATTCAAGCCGGGGCGGTAGAATCAATCTCTCATGGAAAATCTTTGCGAATCAGGGGACGGCACGTCCCGCCAAGCCGCGGCAAAGCCTGCGGGTACCTAGCGATTGCCAGCGGAACCCTGCCGGCACACCAGCGGCACAACCCCGGTTAACCGGCGATTTGTTCCGCTTACACCGTGCGATGCCATGCGGATAAAATTGCAGTAAAATAAGATAGATGGCAATTTGTTCAAAATTTTTTACCGATTTTTTGTATCGTTTCACCTGAAATAGGACAAAAAGACCAGAAATAATCACCCGCAAATCTGCCTCGGCCTGGGGTGAGGAGCTATGAAGAATACCGAAAACTGGAAACCGGAAATCGAAAATCCAGCCATCCGCCAGGAAGACCACAAGCCCAGAGAACACTGCGGCGTCTTCGGCATTTACGGGCATCCCGACGCGGCCCGCATCACCTACTTCGGCCTCTACGCCCTCCAGCACCGGGGCCAGGAGTCCTGCGGCATCGTCGCCGGCGACGGCAAACGGGTCAGCATGCACCGGGGCCTGGGGCTGGTGCCCGAGGTCTTCAACCCCGCGGTCCTGGATCAACTCCCGGGACATCTGGCCATCGGCCACGTGCGCTATTCCACCACCGGCTCCACCATGCTCATCAACGCTCAGCCCTTCGTGGTGCAGCACGGCGGCTTGATGATCGCCATCGGGCATAACGGCACCCTCACCAACGCCCGGGAGATCCGCTGCCGCCTGGAGGCCGCGGGCTCCATCTTCCAGTCCACCATGGACACCGAGGTCATCGTCCACCTCATGGCCCGGCACCGCGGCGCCGACCTGGTGGAATCCCTGGTGAACGCCCTGGAACTCGTCAAAGGCTCCTATTCCCTGGTGCTCTCCACCGCCGACCAGGTCATCGCCGCCCGGGACCCCCACGGCTTCCGGCCCCTGTGCCTGGGCCAGGTGAACGGCTCCTGGGTGGTGGCCTCCGAGACCTGCGCCTTGGACCTGGTGCAGGCTGAGTACTGGCGGGATGTGGAACCCGGCGAGATCGTGGTCCTGGACGAAAGACGGCCTCCATTCCCACAAGCCCTTTGCCCCGGCGCCGCCCCGGTACTGCATCTTCGAATACGTCTATTTCGCCCGGCCTGACAGCCTGGTCTACGGGCAATCCGTCTACCTGGTGCGCAAGCGCCTGGGCGCCGCCCTGGCCCAGGAACACCCCCTGACCGCCGACCTGGTCATGCCCTTTCCCGATTCCGGCGTCTACGCCGCCCTGGGCTACGCCGCGGCCACCGGCATCCCCTTCGAAATGGGAGTGATCCGCAATCACTACGTCGGCCGCACCTTCATCCAACCCTCCCAAAGTATGCGGGATTTCTCCGTCCGGATTAAGCTCAATCCCGTGCGGGAGGTCCTCAAGGGCAAACGGGTGGTGGTGATCGAGGACTCCATCATCCGGGGCACCACCACCCGCTCCCGGGTCAAGTCCCTCCGGGAGGCCGGCGCCAAGGAAGTGAGCATGCTGGTGAGCTGCCCCCCCCACCGCTTCCCCTGCTATTACGGCATCGACTTCTCGTCCAAAGGCGAACTCATCGCCTCCCAGCAGGAAGTCGAGCCAGATCCGTGACTTCCTGGGTCTCGATTACCTGGGCTACCTGAGCCTGGACGGGCTGGTGGAAGCCACCCAAATAAACCACAGCGATTTCTGCCTCTCCTGCTTTTCAGGCGACTACCCCGTGCCCCTGGAGGCCAACTTCTCCAAGACCTGCTTCGAAGACGACGTCTGCTCCCCCTCCCACGGTGAGTCCCTGCTGCCCCCGGTCTGTGAGATCAGCGGCAAAGGCGAAACGGCGAAACGGCGAAAAAGCTAACAATATTTGTCTGATAACCAGAGCAGTCAAACGACCATTTTTTGTCATTCTGAGCCTATCGAGGCATCTCTCCTTTTAAGCCGAGATTCTTCAATTCGCTCCGCGCCGTTTAGCATGACATGATATTCACGGTTCTTTGACTGCAACTTCGTAGGAAACCCGGCGAGGTGAACCGGGGAAACCGGCCCCCTCCCCTGCTGCCCCGGCCTCACCCCTCTTTTGGCCACGCCGGCGAGGCCCCGGCGCCCTTTGACGCGGCCGCCCCTATTTAAAAACTTGATATTTACCGCAGCTTTAGTATGATGGTGGCGAATTTGCCATGCATTTCACGGTAGTTAGCCGGAGAGGAGGAATAAGATGGCTGAGTGCGCCTGTGGTTGCGGAAAGCCCGCCAAGACGGGAAAATATCTTCAGGGTCATGACCAGAAGCTGCGCAAACAACTGGAGGAAAAGGTCGGGGGTCTGCCGCTCCTGGCCTCTCTGGTGAAGGTGACCCAAACGTACGCTGAAGGCCGCATGAGCCTGGAAGGCCTGGGCCGCCTGGTCAGCCTGATTTACCAGAAGGATTAACCGGCCGCGCCCCGGAAGGCCCCGAAGGGTGCTGCCCCCTTCCCGGGTATGGCGGTTGCCCCAAGTTCCTGCCCGTTATCCTCTCTCTTCGGAGGCTTTTTATTACCCACGCATAAGAGGGGGAGGGCACCTATCGGTAAGCAGGAGAAAGTCCTCCCTTCCAAAGCGGGTGGAGAGGGAGAAAAAGCGAACCCGCGCACAAGCATACACTTGTGGGTAAAGGTGAGCTTTTGAGCGGAGAGGGGGCTATAGTAAGGGCTGCATCAATATAAATTTTAGCATTGGGTCCGGCCGTTATTATCCTAAGGACCTGCCCTCCCCTGCTCTTATGACTGAACATCTTATCGGCGTCATCTCCGACACCCACGGCCTGCTGCGGCCCGAAGCCCTCAAGGCCCTGGAGGGCGTGGAGCTCATCATCCACGCCGGGGACATCGGCGACCTGCGCCTTGTGCGCCAATTAGAACGCCTCGCCCCGGTGCACGCAGTCCGGGGCAACACCGACCGGGGCGACTGGGCCGCTGGCCTCCCCCGCACCCGGGTGGTGGAGGTGGGGGGCGTCCACCTCTACGTCCTCCACGAACTCTTCACCCTCGACCTGGACCCCGCCGCCGCGGGCTTCAGCGCGGTCATCTTCGGCCACTCCCACTCCCCCCACCTGGAACGCCAAAATGGCGTCCTCTTCCTCAACCCCGGCAGCGCCGGCCCCAGGCGGTTTACCTTGCCGGTGGCCCTGGCCCGAATCAAACTGCAAGGCAATTCCCTGCACCCGGAACTGGTGGAACTGAAGGTTTGACCGAGAGAACTGACATGACTGCCCGGAACCTGCCCGCGGTCCCTCCCGGGGAGGACACGCAGGTCCGGCCCTACAAACCTCGCCGTTGCTTTAGACCAGCCTATCCCCTATAATAGGTTCCTATGACTCCCAAACGCCATGCCTATCCCTTCGCGGCCCTGGTGGGCCAGGAGCGGCTGAAGCTGGCCCTGATTCTCAACGCCATCAATCCCCTCATCGGCGGGGTGTTGATCCGGGGCGAGAAGGGCACGGCCAAGTCCACCGCGGCCCGGGGCTTGGCGGAGTTGTTGCCGCCCATCGCCATGGTGGCGGGCTGCCCGTTTCACTGCCATCCGGAGTTGCCCGAGCTGATGTGCGACGCCTGCCGGAAGCGCCGCGCCCAGGGCGAGGCCCTGCCCCGCCGGGACCGGCCCATGCCCGTGGTGGATCTGCCCCTGGGCACCACCGAAGACCGCCTCCTGGGCACCATCGATCTCGAAGCCGCCATCAAGAGCGGCGAGAAGCATTTCGAGCCGGGGCTTTTGGCCGCGGCCAACCGGGGCATTTTGTACGTGGACGAAGTCAACCTGCTGGACGACCATCTCGTCGATGTGCTGCTGGACGCCGCGGCCATGGGGGTCAACGTGGTGGAGCGGGAGGGTATTTCCTTCGCCCACCCGGCCCGCTTCATCCTGGTGGGCACCATGAACCCCGAGGAGGGGGAGCTCCGGCCCCAGCTCCTGGACCGCTTCGGGTTGTGCGTCGAAGTAACGGGGCTTCACAACCTCGAGGCCCGCATGGCCGTGGTGGAGCGCCGCCTGGCCTTCGAGGCCGACCCGGAGGGTTTTGCCGCCGGCTGGCAGGGAGAGCAGCACATCATCCGCCAGGGCATTTTGAGCGCCCGGGAGCGCCTGCCCCGGGTGAGCTTCTCCCACGATCTCCTGCGGCTGATCACCGCCATCTGCGTCGATCAGGGCGTGGACGGCCACCGGGCCGACATCTTCATGCTCAAGGTGGCCCAGACCCTGGCGGCCTACCGGGGCCGGGAGGCAGTGAGCCCGGGGGACGTGCGGGAGGCCGCGACCCTGGTGCTGCCCCACCGCCTGCGCCGCAAACCTTTCAGCGAATCCGAGATGGACGAAAACCGGCTGGAGGAAACCTTTCGGAAACACGCCGAGGCCATAAAGCTGCGCCCGTGCCGAGCGCCCCCGTCCCAACCCGGGGACACCGCCCCCGACGGGGACGAGGCGGTTTTAGTGGGCGAAGTCACGGTGGCGCCCGGGGCCACCTTCCCGGTGCGGCCCCTGGAACTGCCCCCGGACCGCCAGCCCAAAAAAGCGCCGGGAGCCCGCACCCGGACCCGGAGCGATGACACCACCGGGCGCTATGTCCGCCCCACCCTGGCCAGGCCCGCAGTTCCTGATCTGGCCATTGACGCGACCTTGAGGGCCGCGGCCCCCTACCAGGGGTTGCGAGAGCGCGGCAACCTGGCCCTGGCCATCCGTGAGCCCGACCTGCGCTACAAGGTAAGGGAGAAGCGCATCGGGCGGAACATCCTGTTCGTGGTGGACGCCTCCGGCTCCATGGGGGCGGATGAACGCATGGCGGAGACCAAGGCAGCGATCCTGTCGCTGTTGATCGACGCCTACCAGAAACGGGAGCGGGTGGGGCTCATCGTCTTTCGGAGGCCGTGAAGCGCAAGGTGGCCCTGCCCTTCACCCACAGCGTGGAGATGGCCCAGCGCTATCTGGCGCACCTGCCTACCGGCGGCAAGACCCCCCTGCCCCACGCCCTTTACCTGGCCCGGGAACTGCTGCGCCAGGAGAAGGCCCGGCATCCCCGGGACGCCTTTCTCTTGGTCCTCATCACCGACGGCCGGGCCAACATCAGCCTGGGACAGGGGCGCAAGCCCATGGAGGAGGTCAAGGAACTATCAGGCCAACTCGGGACCCTGGGGATCAACGCCCTGGTGCTGGACACGGAGCGGTTCGCCCCCTGCCTGGACCTGGGCTGCCTGCCGGAGCTCAGCCGGCTCCTGATGGGCCAGTACCATTCGGTCCAGAGCCTCCGGGCCCCGGAAGTGGTGGCCCGCATCGCCGCGGCCCTGGGAGAGGCGGAGATCCCCTGAGGGAACCGCACCGACGGCGAGAAGCCATTTTCCATCCTGAACCATTGACAATTAGCGCCGGTTAAGCTACAGGATAACTACACCCTTCCCGCCGGCCGGCCTGGTGGCGCCGGTATTTTAACCTTGCCATTACCGTAATTATCAGTTTACCGGGCTCAGGGCCCAGGAAAATCACGGGGACATGTCATGCCGGAACCGCAGCAAGAAGCCTGGCTCAGGCTGGTAGTCCTGACGGTCATCGTCCTGGCGGTGGCCGCGGGGATTGCAGCCTTTAAATCCAGCGCTTTTGCCACCCGGGCCCAGATTTTTGCTGCCCGAGAGGCCCAGCAATGGCAGGATTACCAGGTGGAGAGCATCAGAAAGGATAATTTCGGCCTCCACCGGGATTTCCTGGTCTCCCTGGGGATTGCGGAGGGCAAAGCCGCCAAGGCTCCCAAGACCACCGCCGCCAGGATCAAGGCCTACGAAGAAGAAATGAGCCGCTTGAACCGGGAGCGGGACCAGATTAAAAAGGTGGCGCAGAGCCTGGCCGCCCAGGAGGAAGAACTGGCCCAGAAGGCCGGAGATCTGGGACTGGCCATGATTCTTTTCCAATTGGGCATCATGAGTTCTGCAGCGGCGGCGCTTACCCGGAAAAAAATCTTGTGGCTGCTGGGCATGGGCCTGGGCATCTGGGGCCTGGTTTACCTGGTGAAACATTTGGTCCTGTGAGACCGGTTTTCAGGTGGCATTGCTTAATTACCACAAGATCTGAACCCACTGTTTTACCCCCAGGGGACTGAAAAACGCCCGGTATTCAGCGTAAAGCCCGCTCCATCCCATACAGTTTATGATTCGGGCCCCAGGGTGGGGGCTGAGGCCAGGCCTTTCCCCCATTTACCGCATTTTTCCTCTCTTCCGTAACCACCCCCTGCCCTCCCCTTTTCTCAAAAAATCTCCCTCGCCTCAATGCGACAAGAATGGCAAGTGAAATAAGAGGAGAAATCCGTTCAGGCATAACAGAGCGCCGAAACTGGCGGAAATCAGGGACACCCCGAAGATGGCCCGGGATTGGGACAGGATGGACACGGTGGCCATGACGATGGCGATCTGGAGGAGGACCTCGGCGAATTCGAAGTACGGGTCTTTGCTCCGGGCGATATCCCGCTCATGTTCCAGCTCCCGGGCAATCTTTTCGATGTCCTTGCGGTCCTTGCCGTAGCGCTCCTCCTGAGTGCCCATCTGCTTGAGCAAGGTTTCGTAGCGCTGCCTGATCTCCGGCTTCAAGGTCTCTTTTTCCATGAGGTCCAGCTCCAGGCGCATCTTTTGGCCGCGATAGAAATGCTCCCGGCCGGCCTTGGCCTGGTAGTAAGCCCACTGGTCCGAGGCCTGCTGCTGGAACAGGATCATGTCTTTCATAGCCTTGCTGCCGCCCAGGGAGCTGATGGCCAGAATGGCCGCAAAAATGGCGGTGGTCAGGGCCACCCGCCGGGTGAATTTGTGAACCATAGCCTCTTCCAGTTCCTCGGGCTTGGGGAGTTCAATTTCAGCCATACCGCGTTCCCCTCAGAAAATTATTTTACAAAAATCTTCATGCCGTCAGCGAGGGCCCCGTCCAGGCCCAGTTCATGGCCCCAGGCATCATAGACCTTGAGCCCCCCGGCGATTTCCGGCATCCTTCCGGCACTGATCAAAGCGTGCTTTACCTGCATCCCCGGGACCAGGTCCACGGGTTTCTGGTCAACATATACCCGCATATCAATCCACGGCCTTGATGCGGCCATCCACCTGGGGAGCGATGGTTTTCCGGGCCTGGATCACGGCTGTTACCAGGTCCCGCAGCCAGGTGCCGGGGTCATTGTAGGCGAGTTTGCTGCTGGTAAGCGTTCCCCCCAGGTTGGCATAGTCCCCGGCGCTTTTCAGGGCCTCGCCGAAGGACGTATAACCGTCCCCGCCGGCCACCAGATAATCATTGGTAGCCACCACGTAGCCCTTCTGGAGATCCAGGGGCTGGCCGCCCACGCTGACGTCCCTAACCCGGGAGCCCGCCGGGGCGCTGCGGCTGTAGGTAAAGGTAAGGCCCGAGACCTGGGGGAAACTGCCGGACGGCTCGTCCAGGCGGGCCACGCCGTGTTCCAGGGCAGCCTTGAGCTGGGCCCCGGTCAGGCTGATGGCCACCAGGTAGTTGTCAAAAGGGAGCACGGCATAGATGTCTTTCAGGGTGATCTGACCCCGGGGTACCCCGGTCCTGATGGTCCCGCCGTTGATGATCGCCGCCTCAGCCCCGGCCGCCTGCCGCATGACGTCGGCGACGAAGTCGCCCAGGTTGGTTTCCCTTGTCCTGACGTGTTCCCCGTCCAGGTCCACCCGGGTTTCGCCGATGGCCCGCTGCAAGAGGGCATCGACCTGGCGCTCATAACGGGCCACAATTTCCTGGACCTGGCAGTTGGCGGCGCCGGTGGCGGGACTGATCTCCTCAAGGGCCCCATCAAAACCCACCACCTTCCCGTCATTCACCCGGAGGTTCAATATCCCCAGGGCCTTGGCGTGTTCCCAGGCCTGGACGATGATGGTCTGGCCCACCTGTTCGGGCTGGAGAACCTTGGAGTGGGAGTGACCCCCGACGATGACATTGATCCCCGGGACCCGGGCGGCCAGTTCCTTGTCAGCCTGAAAGCCGCAGTGGGACAGGACAATGATGATATCGGCCCGGCCCTTGAGTTCCTGGATATACTTCCTCACGGCGCTCTCCGGAGTGCTGAAGGTCAGGCCCGCCACATTCCGGGGATGCGTAGCCACGGGGGTTTCGGGGGTCACAACCCCGATAATGGCGATTCTCACCCCCTGGAGCTTCTTCACGACATAGGGCTTGAGGGCCGATAAACCCTTGACGTTGGCTCCCAGTATGGGGAAGCGGGCCTGGGCCATCCTTTCTCTCAAGACCTTGGGACCGAAATCAAACTCGTGGTTGCCCACCACCATGGCGTCGAATTTCATGGCGTTCATCACGTCGATGCTGGATTTGCCCCGAAACAGGTTGGCCCAGGCGTTCCCCTGGATCATGTCCCCGGCGGCCAGCAGCAAGGACGGTGATTTTCCCCGCGCCCGGTCCACGGCTCCTGCCAGGTAGGCGATGCCCCCCAGGGGCGGCTCATTGGCCCCGGCTTTATACGGCTCGGCAAAGCCATGAAAATCATTGACATAGAGAATTCTCAGGTCAACCTGGTTGGCGTAACTCCAGGGTACCAGGGTGAGCAACAGCAGAAGGCCGAGAAGCGCGATGCGGAATTTTTTCATGCGAATATTTTAGAGTATAGGGAGGATGGCGCAAGGAAAACTTGAATGCCAGGTCTCTGGGAAGAGCTGAAGTGTAAAAGTCACGACCTGGCAGGTAAACGTTCCATCAAGAGATAATATCATCGACAAAAAATTCCGGGATCTTGAAGCACTATGTTGATAGAGATGGGGCGCCGATCCGGAGGGCTAGGGGGATTATTGTCACTTCTATAGGGGTGAGGCCCTCCAACTCCCCTTCCGCCTCCACGTAAGCCGGGGGATCGGCGTTGATCTTGATATGGCCGGCGTAATCCGCCCTGACCCGGGGGTGGTCCAGATGGCTGCCGAAGTAGAGTCCGGGCAGGAGGGTGAGCACATCCAGGCGCCTCAACTTTTGGGCCAGGACCACCTGGAAATGGCCGGCCTGGGGCGAAGCCCCGGGAGTTATCATCATGCCGCCCCCGAAATAACGCCCCAGCCCAAAGACCACCACCGCCGCTTCGGTTTCCAGGGGACGGCCGTTCAGCTCCCCGGTTATCCGGTGATGCTTCAGCCGGACCAGTTCCCTGAGGCCGCTGAGGAAGTAAAGCGTTTTGCCCGGCAAGGCCAGACGTCGTTGCCGGAAACCATGGATAACCTGGGCATCGAAACCCAGTCCCAGGACATTCACGAAAACCCGCTGCCGGGGTCGACCGTCAACCCCCTGGAGGCGAACAAGCCCCAGGCTCACCTCGAGGGTGCGCTCCCCCATGGCGGTTACTACCTTATCCCGGAGGGTCGGCCCCAGGTTAAAACTTCGCACGTAATCGCAGCCCGTGCCGAAGGGGACCACCCCGACGCTGGGCTGCGCTCCCCGGGGTTCCCACCACAAGCCGTTCACCACTTCCAGCAGGGTGCCGTCGCCCCCCACCGCCACCACCCGGTCAAACCCCTCCCGGCGGGCCCGGGCGGCCAGGGTTTCCGCGTGGCCGGGCCACTCGGTCCACCAGGTGACCACCTGGGCGCCGGCCTCCCCGAGAGAAGACAGGAGGCCGGGCCAGTCCCGGCGCGCCCGGCGGTAGCCCGCGTTGGGGTTGACGATGGCCACGGTTTTCATGCATGTCCCCTCTTTCGGGTGGAAACCGGTTCGGGATGTTGGCAGGCGCGGCTTTAAACCCCAGACATTGCTGCCGGCCACCACCACCTGACTGTGGCTATCTTAGCAGAATTTGGCGAAGACTTTTCAGGAAAAGTTGGGTCGAAGAGCCGGATTGAAAACCGCGGGGATTGGCCGGAAAGATGGCAGGGGTGATCTATTGGGCTGACTGACTCCCAGTATCCTGGGGTTTGACCTCCGGCACCGGGGCGGGAGCGGGTTGGGCCGGAGGCCCGGCGGCGGGGGTTGGGGGCACCGGCGACGGAGGCGATGGGGCAAGAGGAGGCTCCGGCGCGGCTGGCGCCGAGGGCGCCGGGGGTTGGCAGGGAACCTGAGGAGCAGGGGCGAAGGTTTCGGCCGGCCGAACCGGCGCGGTCGGCGCGGCAGAGGCTTTCGCTACGGGCACATACTGCTCCTCGGCCTCCGGCAGGAAATCTACCAGGGCCTTCATGTGGGAGTCATTCCTGGGATGGCCCTTGAGGAACTGGGGCGGGCTCAGCTTGACGAATTCATCGGTCATCATGCGCCGCCAAAAATTCAGGGCCAGGGTTGGATCATAGCCCGCCTTGGCCATGAGGATGAGCCCGATCTTATCGGCCTCCAACTCCTGAGTCCAGCTATACGTGGGCAGGATGCCGTGCTCGATCCCCAGGCTGTAACCCTCCCCGACGGCCTGGCCGGCCAGACCACCCACTCCTCCAACCGCCATGCCAAGACCCAAGCCCCCCATATGGGCCATCGTGGCCTGGCTCTGGCGCTCTCCGGTATGACGGGCCAGCGCGTGACCCATCTCATGGGCCATCACCGTGGCCAGGCCCGCCTCGTCCCGGGTGTACCTCAAAGCGCCGGTGAAGATGCCCGCCTGACCCCCGGGAAAGCAAAAGGCGCGGGTCTCCTGGGGGTTTTCCAGGACCACAAACTCCCAATGATAATCGGGGCGGTGGGCCGCGGCGGCAAGGCGGCGGCCCACCCGGGTCACCAGTTCGTTCGCGGCCGGGTCCTGACTCGTTTTATTGCGGGCGCGTAAATCGCTATAGGTTTGGGCGGCGGTGGCAATCTCAGTTTTTTTCGATTCCAGGATGACCTGGCGCCGGCCGGTATAGGGCGCAGTGGCGCAACCGGCTGCCAGAAAGGTGAACCCGAGCGCCAAGCCCGCGATTATCTTGGAGTATCTTGGGAACATCGCTGCCTGTGCAGCAAGAAATATCCTGCGTTTACGTTCCATCAAATCCTTCGATAGGCATTCATAAAAATCAAGGTGAGATTTAATCTGATCTGGTTTTAATGAATGTCAGCCTAAATTCTGTCCTTACACCGCCTGACCCTGATCGCAAAATTCCGGCAGGAACGCATTGGGGCCGGAGAAAATTTTCTCTCAGCTGATTTCGGCGTCGGTGAGGTAACAGGCGGGGTCCGGGGCCCAGAGGTCGCCGGTGAGGGCTTCGGCCCGGACCCGGAAGTTGCCGCCGCAGACGTCCAGCCAGTGGCACGCGGCGCAGCGGCCGGTGACATAGCGCTTCTTGTCTTTGAGGCGGGCCATGAGGGGGTTGGACAGATCCGTCCAGATCTGGCTGAAGGGCCGCTCCCGGACGTTCCCGAAGGACTCGTGGCGCCAGAACTGGTCGGCGTGGACCTGGCCGTCCCAACTGACGCAGCCGATGCCCCGGCCGGAATTGTTCCCTTCGTTCATCTTCAGCAGTTCCAGCACCTCCGCGGCCCGGTCCGGGTCTTCTTCGAGCAGCTTGAGGTAGATGTAGGGGCCGTCGGCGTGGTTGTCCACCGTCAGCACTTCCACGGCGTTTGCCGGCGTCGAAGAGGCGCCGGGTGCGGGCGCAGATCAGGTCCACCAGTTCCCGGGTCTGGGCATGGGTCAGCGCCTCTTCCACCAGTTTGCTGCCCCGGCCGGCATAGACCAGGTGGTAGAAGCAGATGCGGGGAATGTCATACTCCTCCACCAGGTCGAAGATGGCCGGCACCTCCTGATAATTGAGGCGGCTCACCGTAAAGCGCAATCCCACCTTGAGGCCCATCTCCTGGCAATTCCGCACCCCGGCCATGGCCGCGGCAAAGGCCCCGGGTTCTCCCCGGAACCGGTCGTGGATGGCGGCTGGTGCCGTCCAGGCTGATGCCCACGTAAGACAGGCCCAGGTCGCGCAACTCGCCGGGCCCGCTCCCGATCGATGAGGGTGCCGTTGGTGGAGATCACCGCCCGCATCCCCTGGGCCACGGTACACGCTACCAGGGCCGGGCAGGTCAGGCCGCATCAGGGGTTCGCCGCCGGAAAACAGCACCACCGGCACCCCGAATTCTTTCAAGTCCTGGAGCAGGGCCAGTCCTTCGGCGTGCCCCAGTTCGTCCGGCGCCGCACCCGCGGTGGCCTTGGCGTAACAGTGGAGGCACTTGAGGTTGCACTGCTTGGTGACGTTCCAGACCACCACCGGCTTTTTGTCCGCCGAGAACTGGAGGAGGTGGGAGGGCAGGTCCTGGGCCCGGCGGTCCCGGTAACGCAGCACATCCCCGGCTTCCACGGCGCCGCAATAGAGTTTGGATACTCCGATCATGGAGGTGATCTACTCTCTGAAGAGGGTGGTCTGGTAGTGTTCCCGGATGACCCGATTGAGATAGGCATCCAGATCGCAGAGGGACTCCCGGGTCAGGATGAACTGATCCTGGGAAGTGCGGTCCCGGACCAGTTTCAAGGCGTATTCCAGGTCCTTGGACATCTCCTGGCAGACGGCCAGGGCGGAGGTCTCCCGGGCCACGGCCTGTCGGAGAATTTCATCCACGGCCTCCGGTTCGAAATGCAGTTGGATCCCGTGGTTGTTCAGGAACATTTCTTCGAAGCGGCGCACCTGGTCATAAAGCCGGGCCAGCTCTTCAAACGCGGTTTTCAGGTCGCAGTCCCAGTGATAGTACTGGTCGGCCAGCAATTCCACCCGGGCCTCGGTGAGAGGCAGCTGGTAGCGGTTGAGCAACTCCGATTCCCGGCGCCAGATGGACTCTTTCAGAATCTGCCGCTCCTTATCGGCCGCCTGGCTGAAACTCGCTCTTGAGATCGGGGTCCTCGGGATCAGCCAGCAGGCGGCCAATTCCTCCTGGGGGTTCATCACGAGTTCCGGCGTGACCACGAGCTCCATGACCTGGGTGGAGGGCAGCCGTTTTTCGAACTGGATGAGCACCCGTTCGATGACGCTGACCAGGCCCCGGGCCCCGGTTTTCTCCATGGCGGCCTGCTCCGCCAACATGCTCAGGCTTCGTCTTCAAAGGTGATGTCGATGCCGTAAGCCCGGAAATCCCGCTTTTTACTGGTGATGATGGGGTTGTTGGGGTTCTGCAGGATCGCATAGAGGTCAGCGGCGGTGAGTTCCTCCAGCACCGCGATCACCGGCAGGCGGCCCACGAATTCCGATTCAAACCCGAACTTGATCAAGTCTTCCGCGGTTACCTGTTTCAGAAAGGTCCGGTCCTGCTCCCGGGAGGTCATTTCGCCCCGAAAGCCGATCTCCTGCTTGCTGATGCGCTCCTTGACGATCTTGTCCAGGCCGTTGAAGGCGCCGCTGACGATAAACAGGATATGGCGGGTATTGAGGGTGCGCTTATCCTTTTTGCCGGTGCGGCGGTAGTGCTCGATGGCCTGGATCTGGGAGACCGGGTCATGGGCCACCTTCAGGTCCACCTCGGTCTCTTCCATGGGCTTCAGCAAGGCCCGCTGCACCCCGGTGCGGGACACGTCCGGCCCCCCCCAGGCGTGCGCCTGAGGAAGCGATCTTGTCGATTTCGTCGATATAGATGATGCCGTATTGGGCCAGTTCCAAGTCGTCGCCGGCGGCGTAAACCAGGTCCCGGACCAGGTCTTCCACGTCGCCGCCCACGTAGCCGGTTTCGCTGAATTTGGTGGCATCGCCCTTTGATGAATGGCACCCCGATCTTCTTGGCAATGAGTTTGACCAGATAGGTCTTGCCCACGCCGGTGGGGCCGATGAGGATGATGTTGTTCTTGATGGAGCCCACCCCGGGTTCCGGGTCCCGGCCCAGCTCCAGGGAATGGCGAATGCGGTTGAAATGGGTGCAGACCTTGGTGGCCAGAACACTCTTGGCCAGATCCTGCTTGATCACGTACTCATCGAGATAGGCTTCCAACTCCTCCGGCTTCAGGTCGAATTTGATCTGGCTGAGGTTGTCGCCCTTGCTCTGACCTTCATCGTCTTTCTCGGGTTTGGCCACCCAGTGCGGCGCCATGACTTTGATCCGGCTGCCATATTTTTTGGTGAGGTAATCACTCAGTTCTTTTTCCAGTTCTTTGGGATCAGGAATTTTTTCCATAGGATTGATGATCTGCCAGGCTGGTCCAGCAATGTCCAGCCCACCGTTTATTTTCTTAAATTATAACCATACTGCCGGAGAGGCGCAAGGTTAGCTGAAATGCGCTTTAGTTTGAATATATTTGCCGGAATGACCGATAAGGTTTTGCGGTGGAGGGTGCTATGGACGGGTTCGCAGAGATGTTCCGGGGCCAGGGGCTGCCTGAGGCTGGAAGCGTGGTACGCTGCCGAAGAACTAACTCCCTGTGGCGGGTCATGGAACGGGAAGTGTGGCACTGGGTTGAAGAACCTCCGGAGGGCGATGCAGCCCTGGTAGTTCCTTCGTCCTACCTCAGTTTTTGGCGCATTGAAGCCGGGGTGCCGCCCGGCGTCGGCCAAATGCTGGACATCTTTATCACCTCAACGACAATTCCTTCGTGGCCAACTGGGAAATCGTCACCTACCACTGAGCCGCGTTGGTTCGACTCCTCACGAGTCGCCGCCAAAAGGATAATGCTGGCTCTATGTTGGCTACCCCCCCAGGGGTTCATCTTCCCTGAAGGCCGGGGCCCGGCCTGATCCCGGCCGCGTCTATCCCGATGAAAACCTGGGTAGCCGTGATCTCTTGATTTTTCGCCATCACTCCCACTCCCAGGCGGGTATAACCCGGTCCAAGGATATTTTCCCGATGTCCCGGACTGTTCATCCAGCCGGCCATAATCGTCCGGGCCAGCGATTGAACCTGCCTGGGGTCATAGCCGCTGCCCGTCCAGATGTTTTCAGCCCATTGCCGGGCAGCGAGGTTGGCAGGCAGGCGCTCCTTTAAAGTGCGTCCCTCCGGGTCGCTATGGCTGAAGTAATGGCGGGTCAGCATATCGGCGCTATGGCCCCGGGCTGCATCCCGGCAAACCCCATCCTCAAGTAAAGCGGGTAAGCCATGGCGCCGGCGGATGTCGTTGGTCATGGCGACAATCGCCCCTTCCACCCCCGGGAGATTAAGGGGGAGGGACCGGGTCGCCGGCTGGAGACGGCCGCTCCTCTGGCCGCTCCATTGGGCCGACGCCGGGGCCCAGGAGCACAGGACCAGCAGCGAAATAACCGTCACCAGCGCCCGAGCCCCTGCAGAAGGTCCGGTTAAACCGAAGCTGGCCACCTGCCACCTCCGGGCCGGGTAATGCAGCTATTTACGCCCCTGATCACCATGCAGTTTTCCCGGCACAGAAATTATTCTCAAGTCTGGCGGCTGGGATTCGAGATTAGGGGGCAACCCGATCTGCTTCCGGCCCCACCGCATCCCGCCAGTGAGGATCTGCCGGCCCCGGCCCTCGTCTGGCCGGTGGTCTCATGGGCGTGTGACCCGGGGATCAGGTGCGCAAACCCATTTCCCTGACCGGCCCGCCTCGTCTGAAGCCCCCTTTTATGGGCCAGCGAGGTTAGTGGTCAGGGGGGCTTTGCTTTCCCTCTCAAAATGATCCCAGCTCGCCCCGGTGGAGCGATCTGGGATCTTGTGCCGCAGGAAGAACTACTCCGGACGCTTTTTCTCGCCAGGAGGGGTTTTCCCAGACTTCTTCGGGGCGGGCGCGCTGGCTTTCGGGGCATGCCCGCCAGGACCAGTGGTTCCCTGACCGCGCACCGCCGGACCGGCAGTTCCAGGGGCATGGCCCCTAGGCGCTGTGGTTCCAGGGCCGCGGACGGCCGAGCCGGGTGCTCCGGGAGTATGGCTGCCAGGCCCAGTGGTGCCACGAGTATAGCTCCCAGGGCCGGTGGTGCCGGGGCCTCTCACGGCCGTACCGGTGGCTCCGGGAGTATGACTGCCAGGACCGGTGGTGCCACGAGTATAGCTCCCCGGACCGGTGGTGCCGGGGCCTCTCACAGCCGTACCGGTGGCTCCGGGAGTATGGCTGCCAGGACCGGTGGTGCCGCGAGTATAGCTGCCCGGACCGGTGGTTCCCGGACCACGCACAGCCGGACCGGTGGCTCCGGGAGTATGACTGCCGGGACCGGTGGTGCCGCGAGTATAGCTGCCCGGACCGGTGGTTCCATGGCCTCTCGCGCCCGGGCCGGTAGCTCCGGGAGTATGACCCCCAGGGCCAGTAGCCCCAGGACGGACGCCGTGGAATCCCTGGTTCCAACCTTCCCCCTGGCCGCGATGGTGGGCATTATAAAAATTCTGGTCATAATGCTGACCAGCGTGGTGCCCGCGGTAATAGGGGTACTTTTGTTCAAAAGTCCGCACGTATTGCGGATTCTGTTGATACCAGACCTGATATTGTGGCGCATACCAGGTTGCGGGTCTGACCACATAGGTGACCGGATAAGAGTAATACGGGGCCCACCCATATTGGGGGCCGAAGTTGTTATACAGTAATCCGTTTAAAAACCAGTCGCCCTGGTAATAGGTCCAAGGCGTATTAGCCCCTACCCAGGGGGTCGCATAAGGATTCTGAGGCGGGGGGGGATAGTTATAGCCTCCCTGACCTTGATAGCCTCCCTGACCCTGATAGCCTCCATACCCCTGACCATACGTAGGGCCACCCATCTGGGGCCCAACGCAGCCAGCCAGCAAAATTGCCAATGCAAAACATAAACTGAGCCGTTTCATACATGCCTCCGCAGATTGCTTTCTGTTTGCCAAATGATCATTGGCGTGTTTTCTCTTCCCAAGCGTTTTTTTGCCGAGAACTTGAGGCCAAATTGCCCTTGTCAATCTCACCACTCACCTGGTGCGACAGCTTTTTTTCCAGTTTGTTTCTCTCTCCCCGCCAGAACCATGGGTAAATCTGGTTTGTCAACCGGAGAAATACGCCCAAAAAAATATTTCCGGAATTTCCTTATCTGTTGACTTAGATGACATTATGCCTGAAAAAGTTAATAATTTAAAAATTATCCGGCCGTCCCTCGGCCTTCGGCTTCGAGGCTGACCGAGTAAAACCAGGGGATCGGGGGTTATCCGGCCCGCGTCTCCATGACGATAACCCGGCCTCGCCGTTTTTTTCTCAAGAACAGTTGACCCGGTCCTGACTTCGCCCCACAATAACAGGTACCGGTTAATTTTACCAGGCCAGGTGACCGGGCGCTAACTTTGATCGTGGGAGGAATATGGACTCGGCTTTCCTGAAGGCCTTGGCACAGGCCCGGCCTGATCCCGGCGGCGGGGCCGCCGCGGCCCACAGCGCCGCCCTGGGGTTGGCTCTGCTCGAGAAAATCGTCCAACTGGAGCAGCGACGCCAATCCCCGGATGCAGAGCGCCGGATCCGTTCTGGAGCGCTCTCCTGGCCCAGGTGCGACTGGTGGCTGCGGAACTCCAGCGGTTGCAGGCAGAGGATGTCGAAGCTTATTTCCAACTCACCCGGGCCCGTTCCCAGGGAGACCCCAACGCCCTGGCGGCGGCCCTCGACGAGGCGGTAGCCTGTCCCCTGAGGATCATGCAGCAGGCCCAGGAGGGCTTGTGCCTGATTTGCCGGGGTGGGGACCGTTGCCAGGTTCACCTCATATCTGACCTGCTGGTGGCCTGCGAGCTGTTGGGCGCGGCGTTTCGGGGCGCTCACCACATCGCCCGCGCCAACCTGCCCCTCATGGGCCAGGACTCCCGGCGGGCCATCTGGGCCGGGAATCTGACCCACACGCTATCTGCCCTTGAGGCCGAGTTTCAGCAGGTGCAGGCCGGGCTCCTGGTAAGGAAACCATGCCCCTGATCATTGCCGCGGACAACCTCAACATCCTCAATCCTGTGGTGGCCCAGGCCCTGGAGGCCCTCGACCCCCGGCCTCTCCAGGAACTGGCCCGCCGCTGCGAGCAGGCCGGGGCCAACCGCATCGACATCAACCCCGGCTTTCTGCCGCCCCGGCGCCACGACCGCATGGCCTTCATGGTGGAAGCGGTCCAGGAGGTCACCAATCTCCCCCTCATCCTGGACAGCCCTGACGCCCGGGTCCTGGCCCGGGGTCTGGCGGTGGCCAATGAACCGCCCATCCTCAACGCCTGCACCCTGGAGGTTGACAAACTCCGGGACATCCTGCCCCTGGCCGCGGCAAACCAGACCGACCTGGTGCTCCTGCTTCTGGACGCCCACTCTCGACCCGCGGACTTCCCTGGAAGGCAAAATCACCCTGGCCCTGGAACTCCGGGAACACGCCCTGGCCGCGGGCTTAACCGAGGCCCGATTGATTTTCGACCCGGTCCTCCCCAACCTCACCTGGCCCGACGCCTGGGCCCAGACGGGCGAAGTCGTCAAGACCGTGCGTCTCCTGGCCGGCGGCGCGACTTTGGGGGCAGCCGGCCCGGACCATGGCGGGACTCTCCAACCTGAGGAGCGGGCTCAGAGACACCTATCCCCTCCGGGTGGAGGAGGCCGCCCTGGGGCTTCTGGCCGGGGCCGGACTCGGCCTGGCGCTGGTGGACGTCTTGCAGCCCGGCCTGATGGAGACCGTCAGGGTCATCGACCAGGCGGTGTAATTTTCCCTTTGGTCTTGCCGGATAAGAGAGTACAATTAAACTAAGAGATTGATAATTCAAAAATAAAGCTCCTTCACGCTGAGAGGGATCAGCTTTAATTGCGTGGGGCGAGCGTGTAATGTGCCCTCAACCAGGCTGAAGCGAGGAAGCCCCTATCCACCGCCCCTTAGGTAATCTCACCGGCTTAAAAACCCAGCAATCCCGGGCCCTGGAGCGCCTGTACCGCCGCAAGGTGCCGCCGGCCCAACTGCTTACCCCGGAGTTGGCCCGGCAATTGGCCGAAATCTCCGCCGAGGTCCGCACCGGCAAATCGGGGTCCTGGTGGACCGCCAGGGCGTGGTGGCCTACGTCATCGTCGGGGACGCCAAAGGCCTGGTCATCCCCACCCTGCCCCGGGAGCGGGGCGTCAAGGGCCGCCTCAAGGGCCTCCGCCTGATCCACACCCACCTGGACTCAAGCCCCCTGAGCCAGGACGACCTCATGGACCTGGCCTTGCTGCGCCTGGATGCGGTGGCGGCGCTCTCACCGTGGCCGACGGCCAGCCGGGCGCCATCGAGATCGCCCACCTGCTGCCCCAGCCGGTGGACGGCCAGAGCTGGGCCGTCATCAAGGCCCGGCAGGTGGGCGCCCTGAACCTGGATTTCGAAGCCCTGGTGGCTTCCCTGGAAGCGGAATTTGCCCGGCTGGCCCACGCCGGGGCAGGGCAAGAGCCGGGAGCGGGCCATCCTCATCGGCGTTACCGGGGCCAATCGCGTCGAGGCCGAGGATTCCCTGGCGGAACTGACGGAACTGGCGCGCTCCGCCGGCCTGGAAGTGGCGGCCACTATCATGCAGCGCCGGCCCCGCTTCGACTCCTCGCTTCCTCATGGGCAAGGGCAAGCTTTCGGAACTGGTCATCCAGGCCCTCCAGCTGGGGGCCGACATGCTGGTGTTCGACGCCGAGCTCAGCCCCTCCCAGGTGCGCTCCATCACCGACTTCACCGAACTCAAGGTCATTGACCGCACCCAGCTCATCCTGGACCTCTTTGCCCAGCGGGCCCGCAGCCGGGAAGGCAAGCTCCAGGTGGAGATGGCCCAGGTGAAATATCTCCTGCCCCGGCTGGTGGGCAAAGGCGACGCCCTCTCCCGGCTCATGGGCGGCATCGGCGGCCGGGGCCCCGGCGAATCCAAGCTGGAGATGGACCGCCGGCGCCTCCGGGACCGCCTCCACCGGCTGCAGCAGGACCTGTCCCGGGTGCGGGACGAACGCCGGGAGCGGCGCCAGCCCCGCCGGCGTCTGAGCCTCCCGGTTCTCTCCATCATCGGCTACACCAACGCCGGAAAATCCACGTCTGTTCAATGCCTTGACCCACGCCGCGGTCCTGGCCGAAGACCGGCTCTTCGCCACCCTGGACCCCACCAGCCGCCGCCTGCGCTTCCCGAAAGAACGGGAGGTGATCATCACCGACACGGTGGGGTTCATCAAGAACCTGCCCAAGAACCTCCTGGAAGCCTTCAAGGCCACCCTGGAGGAACTGGAGGAGGCCGACCTGCTCATTCACGTGGTTGACCTGAGCAACCCCCGCTTCATCGAGCAGATGGCCACGGTGGACGACATCCTGGCGTCGCTGGCCCTCCAGGACAAGCCGGTTTTGCTGGTCTTCAACAAGAAGGACCTGGTGGACCCCAGCTTGTCGGCGCTGCAATGCCGCATCCATCACGGGGTGGCCATCTCGGCCCTGAACAGCACCACTTTACCGCCCCTCATCGCCCGCCTGGAGGCCAAAGTCGAAGGCTTGCCGGGCCGCGGGAAAACCGGCCCCGCCGAGGCAGAACCCGAGGAACATAACGATGGGTTAAGGGACGAGCTGCAATGAACCGGGCCCGGAAGCGGAAAAAACCGCCAAAGACCCGCAGACCTAAAGACGCGGCCCCGGGCAGCCGGCCTGCGGCCCGGGTCAACCCCAGCATCGCCGCTGCGGCCCAAGACAACGTTGCGGAGATTATCGGCCAGGGCCGGAGGCTCGAGCGGGCCCTGGAAATCGCGGTCAGCGCCTTTTTTCTCGCTGATCACCTGACCCGGCGCTTTGAAGCTGAACAGGACCTCCCCCAGCCCGTCGCCTGCCGGGAAGAGTGCGATGCCTGCTGCTATAATCGGGTGGAGTTGACGCCGCCGGAAGCCCTGATCATCGCTCACCATATCGCCGGGAATTTTCCCGAAGTCGAGAAAGAAGCGCTGCTGGCCAACCTGGCCCGGAATCTGGCGCTAACCCAGGGGCGGAGTCCGGCGGCAGTCGCCAGGATGCGGGCCGAGCTGCCCTGCCCCCTGCTGCGGGACCGGAAGTGCTCGGTTTACCCGGTCAGGCCCCTGGTGTGCCGGGCCATGCACGCCCTGGAGCGGGAGCGCTGCGCCGCGGAACTCAGCGCCGGCAGCCTGGCGGCCAGCACCTACTACGCCCACCGCCACGACATCGCGGTCTCGGTCAGCGCTGGGCTGAGGGAAGGCTGCCGGGCCGCGGGCCTACAGTCCGGCGCCCTCAACCTGGCCCAGGCCCTTGAGGATTTTTTCAGCCAAGAAAACCCGGTGGAGCGCTGGATAAACGGCGAAGAGGTGTTCGGGCCGTAACCCCAAGGGAGCCGGGGAGCAACGGGGGTAAGGTGAGCCTGGATAGACCTAACCCTCATGCAGGACCCGGGTCTCGCTCTTGGGTCAGCCGGCAAAAGGCAAGGGCGTCGGCCACGGCTCGCCTGAGTCCCGCCGCCGGCTTGTTCCCCAGGGGATTAAAACGTAAACACCTTGGACTCGGCGGCCAGGTCGATGAGGGTGACGCCGGTGCCGATGGCGGTGCCCGGAGGCAGGTCGTCGGCGGCGATGAGCCGGGTCTCGGCGCAGGGTTTGCACACCAGAATCCGGGCCTTTTTCTCCACCAAGAACTTCCAGTAGGTGATGAGTTCGTCCCCGGTGGGGGCCTTGATCCGTTCGGTGAGGGCGAGGTTAGTGAAATAGGCGGCGTCGTCCACCAGGAACACGGTGACCTCGTGCCCCTTGTCCGCGGCAATCTTGGCGAACTGGAAGCAGCGCACCGCCCGGGTGGGGTCTTCCGGTCCCCGGGTCAGGACAAAGAGAAACTTGCTCATAGAGCCTCCTGTTAAAATCTTCAAGAAAATGGAACTCTCCTGATAGCAGCGAAGGAAATTATACCGCGGTTATGCACGTATGTGAAGCTTGCGCTGAATTTTTCCCTACCCCGCCTTGGGAAGATAAAAATCCCCCCTGCCTGCCTTGAGGACGGAGGGATAAAAACCCTGCTTTTTTCGGGTCATCTTCATTACGTCACAGACCACCAGCCCTATGCGGCTGGCTCCTGCCCTGCGGCCCCTTGGTCCGCCTTCAGGTGTCTGTCCCGGAGTTCCTGCCGATCTCCGGCCACGGGCGAGACCGCCACAAAGTTGACGTCCGAGAACAAGACCTCGAAATAAGTCCAGTCGTCCGGGATGGGCTCGTCGCAGACGCAGACCCGTCCCCCGATCGCCTCCCAAGGCACCGCCAGCCAGTCGGGGAGATTGGCCTCCCAGGGAGCAGCCCGGAGCATGACGGTGCCGTCCCCAAAGTCTTTCATAGTGACGGTGCCGAGTTCCAGATGATCACTGTTCCCTACAGCAACCAGCCGGGCCGGGCGGTAAATCCTGGCGCCAACCGTCAACTGAATCGCCATCTGCCCCCCTTAGTCCCTGTATAGAAAAGTTCAAAGTTCGGATAAATACCAACCAGGTATCGCGTCCCATGAGGAAAAAGGCTGCCACGCTCCAGGCGTGAGGAGTGGTCAAAGGCCCAAGAAGGACTGCCAGGCTAAGATCCCTCGACCACCCATTAAGGTAAGCTCAGCATCTTCAGGTAAACGGTCCGGAACGCCTCCGGTTTGACGGTAATCAAGCCGGAAAACGGCGTGTTGATATCATAAATGAAATAGATACAGGCTAACACCAGAAAAATGATCATAAATTCATAAATGAGCCCTGGAAGAGGGTCCGTTCAGGCCCCTGCCCCGGCAAGAGCAGGCTTGACTTTATCCTCTCGGTCATTACCTTAACCTTAAGTAAAGAAAATCCGTTTTACCCGAAAAGGGAAAGGATGGCAAAGCATGCGCACGAACCGAATTCTTCTCAGTCTGGCCATGATGGCTTTTCTCCTGCTGGTGGTCACCCCTGGCGTCGCCCAGGGACCGTATTACCCGGTGGGATCCATATCCATAGACATGACTTCCGTGGCTGCGGGCGTGGGCGCCAGTTGGGGCAGCGGCGTCCTCAGGTTCAAAGGGCAACGCCACCTCTTCAAGATCGACGGCCTCAGCGTCGGCAACGTGGGGATCTCGTCCATCAACGCCGTGGGCAACGTCTATAACATGACCAGTCTTTCTCAGTTTTCTGGCAATTATGCCGCGGTCGGCGCCGGCATTACCCTGGCCGGGGGCGTGGCCGGCCTGAAGATGCAGAACCAGAGCGGCGTCATCATCAATGTGTATGCCGTCCAGCAGGGAGTGCAGTTGAACATCGGGCCCCAGGGCTTCACCATCAGCGGCGTCAGATAGGCCGACACCCCGCCCCGCAGCGACCTTTCACCCACGGCCAGGCCTGGACCTGGCCGCGGGTGAGCCTTTCCATCGGTTATTTTCACCTGGGGCCGGGCCGAATCAAACCACCTCGCCTTTCAGGTATGCTTGTCGCCTGGGTTCGGGAAACTTTTCGATGGCATAGCGCAGCATGGTGCGGGGCATGTTCCGGTAGTGGGCCTGCAGGAAGGCTTCCGCCACTGCCGCGTCCCGCTTCCCCACCTCACGAAGCATCCAGCCCACGGCTTTGTGGATCAAGTCTTCCGGGTCGCCCAACAGCAGGCGGGCGACTCTGAGGGTCTCGCCATAGTCCCCCTGTTTGATGAAGTGAAAGGTGGCAATAATGGCCATGCGCCGCTCCCACAAGACGTTGGAGGCGGCCAACCTGGTCAAAGGGTCTTTAGACCGGTCCCTCAGGTAATGGCCTAGCAGATGCGGGGCCGAGATATCCACCAGGTCCCAGTTGTTGACAAAACGTCGTTGTTTCAGGTAGAGGCGGTGTATTTCGCCCCGGAGGGCGTCGTTTTGATAATAGCGCTCCATGAGGATCAGCAGGACCAGGAGACGGTCTTCATGGAAGGTGGATTGGAGCAGTCGGCCGGCCTCCGGCAGGGGGAGGTGGCGATATTTTCTGGCGGTTTTTCTCAAGACCGGGACGCGAATCCCCCGGAACCGGTCCCCTTCGCCATACTCCCCCGGCCCGGTCTTGAAGAATCGTTGGAGTATCAGCGCCTGGCCTGGGTCTGCCAGGCTTTCAAGCTCTCTGTGGATTACGGCGATTACCACGGCTCGGCAGTCCTCAGGCGGGGGCCCCAGCCGTCGGGCGGATTATTCGGCTCGTAGAGCATCCGGCCATGCTTGTCGATGCAGATAAGTGGCAGTAATTACCTATCCGCATGTTTATGCCTTGCGGGTTTTTTGCCAGGCTCGTCCCAAACAATGCCGAACTGGGTATAGGGCCGGCTGGTCAGGCGTTCCAGGTTGCGGCTGGCCGGCGCAAAGGTGGGGTCAAGTTCCAGGGCGACCCGGTAATACTTATGGGCCTCCTGGCGGTTGAGACGCGTTTCATGGACCCCTCCCAGGATATTGAAGGCCTCCGGGCGCCGGGAATCGAGGAAAACCGCTTTTTCGGCATAGACGCGGGCCAGATCGAATTGCCCTTCCCTGATCCGCCGGCCGGCCAGACCGAGATAATGTTCATAGTCCTGGCCCCGCTGCTTTTCCTGGGTCTCCCGATCCAGGACCCGGGTCACCATGGCCCGGACTTCGGCAGTGTCAAAGGGTTTCTGCAAAAAATCCACCGCACCCAGCTTCATGGCCTCCACGGCCAGATCGATGGAACCGTAGGCGGTGATAATGATCACTTTGATCTCGGGCCGCGTCTGGGAAATCCGGCGCAGGATTTCCATGCCGTCCAGGTCGGGGAGCCGCAGATCCAGGAGCAGGAGATCATAGGATCCGCCGGCCAGCTTGTCCAGGGCCGCGCCGCCGGTGTCGGCGGTATCCACCGAGATCGAGAGCTTTTCCAGGGCCAGGCCCAAGGTCAGGAGGATGTTCTTCTCGTCGTCTACGATTAATACGGCCGGGGTGCTCATGTGAAAATCTCCTCTGAGGTTGGGGCCATGGGGAGGGCGAAGGTAAAGGTGCTGCCGGCTCCCGGTACCGAATCGAGCCAAATGGCGCCGCGATGGGCCCGGACAATCTCTCTGCAGATGGCCAGCCCCAGGCCGCTGCCGCCACTGGTGCCGCCGCCTTTGACCTGGACGAATTTATCGAATATCCGGGGCTGCAACTCCACCGGCACCCCCTGGCCGTCATCGCTGACGGCCAGATGCACCTGGCCGCCCACCCGTTCCCCGGTAAGGCTGATATGTCCGCCCTCAGGGGTGTAGCGCACCGCATTGGCCAGGAGATTGACCAGGACCCAGACGATCTTGGCGGCATCAGCGGTCACCGCGGGCAGGGCGGGCGGCAGGTTGACGGCGAGCGTAATCTTTTTGGCCTCCGCCTGGGTCTGCATCACGACCACGGCCTGATCGGCCAGGAAGGCCGGGGTGACCGACTCGAAGGCCAGTTCCAGTTTGCCGGCCTCAATCTTGGACAGATCAAGCAAATCGTTCACCAGGGCCCGGAGCCGCTGCACGTCTTCATGGCAGGCGTCCAACAACCCTCTTTCCTTATCGGTAAGTCTTCCCGGCGCCGACTCCCGAAGCATGTCTACCGCCAGATTAATGCTGGTGAGGGGGGTTCGCAACTCGTGGGAGGCGATCATGACAAATTCACTTTTGAGCCGATCCAGTTCATGTAACCTGGTGATATCCCGCAGCAATAAAACCAACCCGCCCAGGTTCGCGCTGGGGGTGCGCAGAGGCACGATGGAGAATTGAAGATATTGGCTGGCCCCGTCGGCCTGAACGGCAAAGACGTCGTCGCCCTCCTTGATTTTGGGCGCCTGCCCGGATTCCAGGGACTGCTTGAGGAAATCCAGGAGCGTTTCCTGTCTCGCCACTTCAAAGATATGTTTCCCCAGGGCGTCCTCCCGGCTTACCTGGAAAATCTTTGCGGCCTTGGGGTTGATATTGCTGATAATGAGCTTGTCATCCACCACCATGACCCCGTCATCCATGCTCTGGACGATGGCTTCGCTCTTGCCCTTTTCCGCAATGACCTGGCCGATGTTCAATTCGTGATATTGTCGAAGTTTATCGGTCATGCGGTTGAACTCCTCGGTGAGCAGGGCCAATTCCCCGGCCCCCCGGACCGGCACCCGGACCCCATAATCGCCTTGGGCGATGTGCAGGGCCGCCTCGGTCAGTTCCGATACCGGCCGGGAGATGAGATAGGACAGGAAAAAGCTGAAACCGATGCCGAGCATGACCGCGACCGCACCGACCACCGTCATGGATACCACGGTCTGCACCGCCAGCTTGTGGGCGCGGCTGCTGGCGGCGTACATGGTTTCATGGTTCAGATCCCGCAGCTTGACACAGTTATCCCGGATGGAGCGGAACAAGGGCAAAATCGCGTCATGGTAGGATGCCGCGGCTCGCTGATGGTCTTTCTCCAGGGTAAGACGGAAATTCGATACCTCGATAAGATATTGAGTGTAGGATTTTTCGATGGAGTCAATGATCCCGCTTTCGCCGGCGATGGTAATGTTGTCCTTGGCCCGGCCGAGCCACTGGAGAAAGAGGTTCTCATTGTGGCGGAATTCGGTGAGGCCCGGCTCCATGAACCCCGACAGCAGGAGCAGCACCCCGGAGTCCTGCCGTTCAATGGCGTCAATCATGTTTTCCGCGGCCAGAATACTGCGGTAATTTTCCTGGAGGATGGATTCGGAGGCGCGCCCCAGCCGCAGGACCAGGAACATGGCCACCGCCAGGATCATCACCATCAGGAACAGGCTGGCCCCGAATCCCAGAAAGACTTTGCTTCGGAACGTCTGCATGGCCATGGCCCAGGGAGCTTTAAGGGGTTGGCGAAAACGGCTTTTGCCTTCCGGCGTTAAGGTCGGCTAGGTCTTCATTATTACAATTATTCCCGGGCTCCGGCAAGGATATGATGCAACGCGGCCACGCTTGAGCCGGGGTTCGATAGGCCGTTCCCGGGGCGGAGGTTCCGGATTGGCTTGATTTCCCGCGGCCCTCTCCGTCCCGGTGCCGCGGCGGGCGCCGCACTAGGCCGTGGCGCTCATGCGGCCCAGGTAGGCCTCAATGACCAGGGGGTTGTGCCGCACTGCTTCCGGGGTCCCCTGGGCGATGCGGCGGCCGCCGTCCAGGACCACGACGTGGTCCGAGATGCCCATCACCAGTTCCATGTCGTGTTCCACCAGGATCATGGTCTTCCCCGCCAGCCGCATCTGCCGGATAAACGCGGCCACCGTGGCGGTCTCCTCGGGGTTCAGGCCGGCCACCGGTTCGTCCAGCAGGGTCAGAACGGGCTGGGATACGAAGGCCCGGGCCATTTCCACCCGTTTTTTGTCCCCGTAGGGTAGCACCCCCACGGGCCAAGCGGCCTTGTCCGCCAGGCCGAAGGCGTCCAGAGCCTCCAGGGCCGTGAGTTTGAGCCGCCGCTCCCGGTGGCGCAAACCGGGAGGACGGAGGAGCGCCTCCCAAAAGGAAGCCCCGGCCTGGACCGTCAGGCCGCAGAGGACGTTGTCCAGGACCGTCAGGCGCGGAAAGATGCGGAGGTTTTGAAAGGTCCGGGAGATGCCCAGCCGGGGCACCCGGTGAGCCGGCAACCCGGCGATATCGCCGCCCTCGAACCGGATAGCCCCCGCGTCAGGCCGGATGACCCCGGTGAGACAATTGATGAGGGTGGTTTTGCCGGCGCCGTTGGGGCCGATGAGGGCAGTGACCTGGCCTTGGGCGGCGTTGAAGCTCACCTCCGCGAGGGCCGGTAACCCGCCGAAATGCTTGCTGAGACCGGAAATTTCCAGCAGGTCCCCGCCCATGGCACTAACCCCTCATCTTCCGGGCCAACAGCGGGCCAAATAAGGTGACGAGCAACACCAGGGGCCAGGACCGCCCCTGAAAAACATTATAATCGGCCCAGAGGGACGCCCAGGCATGTCCCATTACATAATGCCCGAAAAGAAATTCAAACATGATCGTCGCCACCGTCCAGCCCAAGCCCAGTTTAAAGAGCTCAGCCCGGGACGCCCCCGTCAATTTTCCAGTGTAGGCGTAAATCATCCCGAATATAATCACAGCCACCAGGAGGGTGCCCAAGGCTCTGCCACCTGTCGGGCCGAATCCCGGCACCAGGAATTTTTCCCGGATAAAACCGCAGGCGATGGCCACCACCAGAAATCCCAGCCAGAGGCAGGCAGCTTTGACGTAATTCATTGTGTTGATCTCATCAACAGACGCGTCACGATTGACGGTCCGTGGCCAGCCGCCGCCGGGCCCAGTGGATGCGAATGACATCCACCAGCCCGGACACGAACCCCTGGGGCAGGAAGAGGAGAATCACCACCAGGATCACCCCATGGATGATGTCCGTGTAGGTCTCCAAAAATCCCAGGAAGTGCGGCAGGATAGTAATGAACGAGGCCCCGAACAGGGTGCCCCAGACGGAGCCCAGGCCCCCCACCACCACCATGATCACCAGATCCAGGGACTTGAAGATGCTGAAGGCGTCCGGGTTGACGTAGCCGAAGTAATGGGCAAAGAGGCTGCCGGCTACCGAGGCGAAGACCGCGGAGAGGACGAAGACGCCGATTTTCTGGCGGCGCACATCCACGCCCAGGGCGGCGGCGGCCACCTCGTCAGCAGCCAGGGCGGCCAACCCCCGCCCCACCCCGCTCCGGACCAGGTTAAGGCACAGGGTCAGGGCCACCAGCGCAAAGGTCCAGACCAGGTAGTGAAACTTGAGGTCGCTGTCGAAGGTCAGGCTCCCGATGGACAGGGGCGGCACCCCCGAAAGGCCGCTGGGCCCGCCGGTGACCGCGTCCCACTGGACGAAAATGCTGTCCACCACGTAGTTGAAACCCAGGGTGGCCATGGCCAGGTAGTGGCCCGAGAGCCTCAGGGTGGGGATCCCGATGAGCAGGGCCACCACCACCATGGCGAGGGCGGTGAGCAGCATGGCCGGCCAGGCGGGAAAACTATACGTGGCGGTGAGGATGGCCGAGCCGTAGGCGCCCAAGCCGAAAAAGGCGGCATGACCCAGGGAGATCTGGCCGGCGAAGCCGATGAAGAGGTTGAGCCCCAAAACGACGATGACGTAGAGCCCGATGAGGTTGAGGATGCCCAGGTTGTAAGGGTTGCTCATAACCAGGGGGGTAAGGGCCAGGAGCAGGGCCAGACTCCACACCAGGAGCCCCGTGTGGTGCCGGACGACAAATAATTTGGCTTTCTCCCACCCGATCATGGCCAGCCGTCGCCCCAGTTATTTTTGGGAACGCAGGAAGCGGGCAATGCTGCGGTCGTAGGTCCGCTCCACCTCCGGGGTGAAGTAACACGCCGGCAACTCCCCCGAGTCCCGGTGGTAACTGATGCATTCGCAGCAGATGCCCTTGCGCGGGCAGGGTTCATAGGTGCAGTTGCACTTCTCCAGATTCACCGATCGGTTGGGGCATTCTGGCATTAAAGTCTCCTATCTCATACCTGGTTTGGAAAAGATGCCTGACTTATTACGATCCGGCTTATTAAGCAGCGATATATAAAGTCCCCCTTTGAAAAGGGGGGAAAAATGACTTCAGCACAATGGGCCATGTCCAACCGTGAGGTGATTACCATCATGCCGCCGAGGCCAGGCCTAACGCAAAGGCCTTGAGGCTGGCCTCCCGAAAGCGCTCCGGGGTCTTGGCCGCGATCATTTCAGCCAGGAGGTCCGGTCCGGCGAACAAGCCCCCCCGGCTGGCGGCAAACCCCAGGAGGACGAGGTTGGCGGCCACGGGGGGCAGGGTGTTCTCTGCCGCCAGGAGGCGGGCGTCCACGCCCAGGTAGTCACCGGGTGTCCCGGCGTTGACGAAAACGGTTCCGCCCGGTCTCATATAAAAGCGGTGCACGGCCAGGTTCTTGCGGTGGAGGAACAACCCCCGGTCCGCCTCCCCGGCGGGGATCAGGGGACCCCGAAAGGACCCCACCTTGATCATGGAGATGACCGTGCCGCCCCGCTGGGCCATGCCGTGGGTTTCGGAGGTAATGACCGCAAGCCCCATGGCGGCGGCGGCCTCGGCCAAGAGCCGGGTCAGGGTGAGGGCCCCCTGCCCTCCCAGGCCACTGACGATGATTTGTTGCTTCATTAGTGCTCCTCGCTGAGTTGAGGGCCGGGAGCCCTGGCCCTGACCCCCAAACCTACGCTTTCGGTCTGGTCTCAATAGCCCCTTCGGGGCAGACGTGGACGCAGACGCCACAGCCGATGCAGCGGTCCCCGTCGATGGCCATGCGGCCGTCGGCCTCATCCAGGGACAGGGCCGGGCACTCGAACTCGTCCAGGCAGTGCCGGCAGCCGGTGCAATCTTCCGTGACGCTCATGATATAGGCAGTCTGGGATTTCCGGGCCTCTTTGTCCAGCAGGCACGGATGTTTGGCGATGACCACCGCCACTCCGCCCGCGGCGCTCCGGCAATAGGCGTCGGCCTCTCGCAGCAGGTCCATGAAAGCGGGGAGGTCGTAAGGGTCGGCCTCTTTGATGAACCCGGCGCCGCTGGCCCGCACCAGGTCAGGGATGAATACCGGGTGGCCCGGCGCCCCGGTGGCGGTGAAACCCACCTGGGGGGTAGGTTGGTGGCCGGTCATGGCCGTGGTGGCGTTGTCCAGGATCACCAGGATGAAACGGGCCTGGTGAAACACCGCGTTGATCAGGGCCGGGACCCCGGCATGGAAAAAGGTGGAGTCCCCGATGGTGGCCACGATGGTGGGGAACTCCCCGCCCCCGGCGGCGTAAGCCCGATAGAAACCCGCGGCCTGGCTGATGCCGGCGCCCATGCAGTGGCAGGTGTCCACCGCCCCGAGATTCAACCCCAGGGTGTAGCAGCCGATGTCGCTGGGGAAGATGCCCCCCGGGAAGGCCGTCTTAATGGCGTAGAAGGCCGCCCGGTGGGAGCAGCCGGCGCAGAGGGTGGGCCGGTCGCCGCCGCCTTCCGGGGCCGGAACCCTCCGGGCCGGCAAATCCAGGAAGGTCTCCAGCAACGGGAGGATAACGTCCGGGGTCAGCTCGCCTGCCCGGGGAACCAACCCGGAGGTTCGCCCCTGGACCCGGGCACCGGCGAGCTGCAGTTCGATGACCGGATAGGTTTCTTCGATGACCAGGATCTGGTCATAACGGGTGTTGACCGTCTGGATGAAGTCCCGATTTAAAGGATAAGGCATGGTCACCTGGAAAAAATCGACCCGGCCCAGGAGACCCAGTTCCTCCAGCCAGTCGCCGGTATAGGCCCAGGCCACCCCGGAGGCAATAATGCAGACGCCGGGAGAGGAGCCGTCCCCGGCGGTCAACCGGGGGGCGAACTCCGGCGCGGTGGCGATTTGTTCGATCTTGTGGTTAAGCAGCCGGTGCAACTCCAGGACAAACACCGGCGTGGCGCACCAGCGCCGGGGATCTTTTTCGAACCGGGCCGGGCGCAGGAGGCGCAGGGGCGGCCCGCAGGGGACATTCTGCCGGGCGTGGCAGACCCGGGTGGTGGGCCGCACCATGACCGGCACCTCAAAGCGCTCCGAGAGTTCCAGGGCCTGAGCCACCATATCCCTGGCCTCCCGGGGACTGGACGGGTCCAGCACCGGCACCTTGGCGAACATGGCGAAGAAGCGGCTGTCCTGCTCGCTCTGGGAACTGTGGGGGCCGGGGTCGTCCGCGGCAATCACCACCAGGCCGCCTTTGACCCCCAGGTAGGCGGCCCGCATAAACGGGTCCGAGGCGACGTTGAGGCCCACCTGCTTCATGGAGACTGCGGAGCGGCGGCCGCACATGGAGTTGGCCAGGGCCACTTCAAAGGCCACCTTCTCGTTCACCGACCACTCGGCGTAGAGGTCGGCCCCGGTCTCTTTGGCGAAGGTCACCACCGAGGCCAAAATTTCCGAGGCCGGGGTGCCGGGATAGGACGCGGCCAGGCTCACCCCGGCCTCCACGATCCCCCGCCCCATGGCCTCGTTGCCCATGAGGATGCGTTGGTTATTTTTATTCATCATAGATTCATCTACCAATTCCAGGTACCGTCGGCGTTCCAGCGGCTGGGCAGGGGCGGCAGCATTCCCAGGCGCACCAGGTAGGTGCCGGTAATGGACCGGTTATCCTGGCTGAATCCTCCGGCCGCCTGGCATTTCTGATCCGGTGCATAGTTCAAGGTTCGCGCCTCGGCTGCCGTGGACCGGCGATAGTCCTTTTTCTCCTTATCGGCGCAGCCAGGGGATACGTACGTCTGGTTTTGCTCATCGAGGAGCACGATGGCGTTATCGGGCATGGTTCGGGTAGGTACCAGACAAAAGCCGGCCATAAGAGTGAGGAGTAACATAATCAGGAAGAATCTTATGGTAGGTAACATGGGTTCTGCCTCTTACCGATTGCCTCAGTATACCGGTGCGCAGTGCGCACCCTACGCCACGCCTATCCGGCCCCGCCCAGCAAGCCCCTGGGCCGGATGAACAGGACCAGCAGCAGGACGATGAAGGCGATGACGTCTTTGTAGGCGCTGGAAAGATACGCCGCGCCCAGGCTTTCCAGGAGGCCCAGGCTGAGCCCCCCGAGGATGGCCCCGGGAAAAGAGCCGAAGCCCCCCAAAATGGCGGCGGCAAAACCCTTGAGGCCCAGGAGCACTCCCACGTCGTAGGAAAGCGTCGTGATGGGGGTCACCAGGCACCCGGCCAGTCCCCCCAACGCGCCGGCCAGGGCGAAGCTCATGGCCTTGACCCGCCACACCTTGAGGCCAACCACCGCCGCGGCCTCGGGGTTGGCGGCCACGGCCCGCATGGCCAGGCCCATGGAAGTCTTGCGGAAAAACAGCACCAGGCCGATGATGGCCAGCGCGGTGAGGGCCAGGATCCACAGGGTCTGGGGCAGGATGGCGGCCCCGGCCAGATGCACCGGCGCCTCCCCGGACAGAGACGGCACCGCCATGCGGTCCTTGCCCCAGATGACGGTCATGGCCCCCCGGAGAATGATGGAGAGCCCGATGGTCAGAAAGATCAACACCAGGTGGCTTTCTGAGCGAGAGGGCCGGATGCCCACCACCTCCACCAGGATGGCCACCAGGGTCACCCCCGCCACCGCCAGGAGCAGGGCGGGGACCATGGGGAGGCCGGCGGTGACCAGGGCGCTGTAGAGGAGCATCCCCCCCAGGGAGACGAAATCCACCTGGGTGAAGTTGACGATCCCCATGGTGTTGTGCACCACCCCGAAGCCCAGGGCTACCAAGGCGTAGATCGCCCCCCCGGTCAATCCGGCAAAGATGAACTGGATCAGGTCCTGAAAACTGCCCATGTCGTTTTTCCGGGGAAGAGGCAGGTCCCAGGGAATGCGGCCCCGGACCGTTCCTCAAGATTATAACGTTATAGAAGGGCGGGTTATCTGGCAAGGAAAAAGGAGGTGTGAGCAGGCTCAGGTGGAATGCGGCACCGCGGCTGGAGGTGGTCCGGCGCTACCCCGAGGCGGCGGCGGCCGGCAGGTCAGGGTGAGGCCTGAAACCGCCCGGGCGAGGTTGGGGGCGCTCCTTGAGCCAACCCGGCCCCGGGAAGAAGATGTCTTGCCGACGCCGAACAACATGAACGTAGGCCGGGCGCACCCTGCCTCCAAGGGGGCAAACTCACTCACCTGGGGGTTATGGAGGGGAGGGGTAGGTCCTTATCCCTTAGGGCCGGACTGTCCTTAGTGAAGCAGGGAGTTCAGAGAATACCAGGCACCGGTTAAAGCGCCCGCGAGCACCAGGATGCCCCCCACCGGTGCGGATATTGACAGGCCCATCCCGTAAATCAGCCAGCCGCTGAGGATCACGCCTAAGGCCCCGACATAGATGTTCCGATAGCGCAGGCCGGGCTGCTGGTGCCTTTCGGCCTCGTCCCACAGAATCCACAGGTATTTGAGCTCCTTGGCGGAATAAGGGATCAGGTCTTCCCCGGGTTGGGGAGGGCTCGAGACGCACCGGGCCCCTCCCCTTCCGAGCCCCGGTGGTGACGATGCCGGCATGATTAACCGCACCGGAGTAACGATTTCTTTCATTCCTGCCCGACTCATAACTTCATCCTGCCTGGAGGCGATGGTTGATCAGGCCGCAACCCCGGGCCGCAGGCTGTGGTCTCAGCTGGCCCGGCGTCATGGGGACTGAAGGTGATTACCGGGAGAACGGCGGCGGTTTGCAGGTAGGACACGGGATATAGTGGCGGGATTGCGCTTCCGCCGGGGATTTGAATTTTATCAAGTTCCAGGGTTTTATCCATTTTACCCACTTGCAGGTGGGATAATGGTATTTGTTGGAGGTCTTGGAGCCCACGACCTCGACTTCCGCCTCGGCCTCCCGGTTGGGGGAAACCGCTTCGGCCTGGCCAGCCGTGGGGCTGGCCGCGCTGTCTGACTCGGAGCCCAAGCCAACACCGCCCCCTTGAGGCCGATGGCTGGAATCGCTGAAGTCGTTCGCCCCGGCTTTGCCCTGGAAGCTGCCCTTATCCCGCAAGGTAAATTGGGGCTCGCCGTCGGGCCCAAGGTTCAACTCGGCCCGGACCCGCTGGTCCCGATCATAAAACGCCAGATGGGGAGCTCCCTGGGACCCCAACCCCAGGATGGCCCGGCGGTGGCCCTCCCGGTCCCACAGTTCCAGCCCGACTTTGCTCCCCTTAGCGCCCAGAGAGGCCCGGACCTTGCCGGTGGCATCCCGCACCAGGAGGGTTTCTCCTGCCAAGCCAGAGGGCAGGGGCCTTAAGAGCACATAGGCCTGGAAGGCCAGGATCACCCCTAACACCGCCAGGATAAAAGCCCAATACATTTTCTGACGCCGATTCCGGCGCTCCAATTTTTCCAGGCGATCCATCGCCCCGAAATTGGCATCGCCTTCCTGGCGCAAGTCCTGGCCGGAGGGAGGCGGCATTGGCCCCGGGGCCGATGCCCCCGATGGTTCGCGTTCCGCCGCGGCAGGCATAATGGGTTGGGGAGCGGCGGGACTTGCAGCGTCACCCGGAGTGGCCGCCACGCCCTCTCCACTCCCGGGGAAAGGAGCGCCGGCCCCGACCTTGAAGCTGCTCTCTCCCTGCTTGTCTTTGAGTTCGAGAAAGGCCTCGCCGCCCTGGTTCACCCCCAAACGGGCCCAGACGTTGCCGGAACCGTCGCTCAGGAGCAGGTCGGTAGAGCCATCTAAGTTCGCACTTATTTTGCCGCGATATTGGCCCGATGCATCCCGAAGCAGGATCTTTTCCACCTCGATGACCCGGCCCTGGGACTCATTTTGGCTGGTGAGGAGATCGGCCAACTCGCCCCACTCCTCCTTGAGCCTGGCTAGCACCATTTCCAGGTCTTTGGGCTCGGTCTTATCAGGCATTGCAACTCTCCGGACCCAGGTGGGCCTCCGGTGACCTCTCCCTCTGGCAGAAAAAACGACTGGGGCTTATGAAAAATTGCATCGGTAAAAATTTTCCACTTCTTTAGAACAACGCTTCAATGCCGGTTCCGGTTTTATGCCATCGTTACCCAATCTGATCTTACTTAACTGAAGGAGAAGCCTTTTTCCACAAATAATTTTAAACATTCCGTCACTACTTCCGGGTCATAAAGTATGCCCGTCTTTTGATGAATTTCTTCCAGGGCCCTGTCGATTCCTTGGGGCGGACCATAAGGCCTGGCACAAATCATGGCTTCCACCACGTCTGCGACCCCTAATATTTTGGCTTCCAGGATAATATCCTTATCCTTCAACCCCGAGGGATAGCCCGAACCATTCATTCTCTCGTGGTGCTGCAGAATGGCCTGCAGTACCGGCCAGGGGAAGTCGATATTTTTCAGTAAATCAAAGCCGATCTGGCAATGGGATCTAACAAACTCGCATTCCAGGCTGTTGAGGCCCCCGGGTTTGCTCAGGATTTCGGTGGGTACGGCAATTTTCCCGATGTCGTGGAGTAAACCGGCGACCCTGAGACCTTCTAAACGGTTCAGGGAAAAACCTAGTTCCCGGCCAATGGCCACCGCCAGTTGCGCCACCCGTTTCTGGTGACCCGCGGTTTGGGGGTCTTTGATCTCCACCGCCTCGGCCACGGCTTGGACGATGCCGTGAAAACTGCTCTTCATGCCACTGAGCAGCGATTTCAGGCGCTCTTCTTCCGCCTTGCCTTCCCTGACGTCCCTGAGCAGCCACAGCACCCTCACCAATTGATCCCGGTAGTCGGTTTGGGCGCAGATATTGGCGGACACCGAAAAAGGGGCGCCTTCCCTCGTTTGCAGGCGAAATTCCCAGTTACGTTTGGCCCCGCCCTCCCGCACCTGGATCAGGCTGGCCTGGAAGGCGGCCCGGTCGGCTTCCGCCACAAAATGCGCCAAGGGCATGCCTTGCAGGGAGCCATGGTCCACATTCAGCATGGCGGCGGCCGCCTGGTTGCTCTCGGCAATGATAGTCTGGGCGTCGGTTACCAGGTAGGCATCGGGGGCTAAGTCGAAGAGGCCCCGATAAACCTGGTCTGCCGCAGCCGTCGCAGGTTTAGCCGCCGCCCGACATTTCTTGCCCCGGAGATCAGTCTCCTGGACCACGGCCTGGAGGTCTTCCAGGGAGGCTGAGATATCGTGCAATACTCTCTTGAGGCTGGGGCCTGGCTTCACCGGCACACCGGTTCCTGAGGCCTCCGGAATTCCGGTCTTCATCGCAGGGAGCATCGGGCCAGTCGCGGCGGAGGGAGCGTCAAGGGGCAGGTGAAGCTCTCCTTCTGCCAGCTCAGATTCACGGGTTGCCTGCGAGTCCATATAAATGGCTGATTCCTCCTGGGTTCCCAAGTTTATGGTTTCCGGGATTGACGAATCAAGTTCATTCTTCTGAAAATTTGCCATGGTCAGGTCGCGCTAGCCTTTCTTCAAATTTGCCCTGATCGTGCGACAGGAAAAAGGGGTCCGCATAGCCTCTCCGGGTTGGAGCGGTTTCGCCTGACGCCTGTGAGGGAAACACGGCGGGCCCGGATTGTCCACCGGTTGACCCGAACCCCTATCGGAAGTTCCTTTTGCCAGAGCCAGAAAATTACGCAGATAGACTTCCCAAGGGACATTTTCCGGGGTCGCTGCTGCGCCCGGCTGCCCCTGGGTCTCCGCCACCAATTTCTGCAGGGAGCTCCAGGTTTCCGGTTGCTGGCGAGCATTCCCCCGGGGTGCATGCCAGAGCAACGACAGGAGCACCTCCGGCGACTTTAGGCCCGCGGCCTCCGCTGCAGCGAGAATCCCCTGGTAATAGTTCCACGTCGATGGATAAGAAGCTGATAACGCCTGGAGCAGCGGCTCAAAAGGCGCCACCAGACAGTAAACTTCCTGCCAGGACAAGCTGACCTCGGGCCGGGGTTGGGGCTCCCGGGTGAGGTGTTGCTGCAAAAATCTCAACAAAGCCTGGCTGGGGTATTGGGGCGCTTCCTCCCAGGGAGGACACAGCCACCGCCAGGTTTCCTGCATTTCGGCATCAAAGGAAGGCGGCACCGGCACCACCTGGCCTTCCCCGAACCACCTGATTCCAGGGGCCGCCTGGCAGGAACCCGAGACGAACAGGGGTGCGGAGTCCCAGGCATAAAAATGCTGTTCCCGGCCAGTTCCCAAGACGGCGGCACACTCTGCGCGCCATTCACCATACTGGTCCAAGATTGACTCTCCCCGGCCCCTGGCAACTTCCAAGACCATTAACTGGGAGCGCTTGCCGCTGAGCACCCCTAAACTCATTTTCGGTCCCGACAAACCTGGTTTCGACAAGCGGTTGACCCAGGTCTCGAGATTTTTCCCGGAATCCATTTTCAGGTTCGTACCATCCTGGGGGTTCACAGCCTGGAGAGCCCAGCCTAATGCTTGATATTTTTCCGCATGCTGCCACAGCGTTTCTTTATGATCAACCAGAGACTTCAGGTTTAAGATACTTTCCATCTCTTCCCGGCGGATTTTGACGACCCTGTCTTTTCGATTCATGTAGTTAGCCTCGACTGACTGTGGCGTATGATCCGGCCCCCAAGTCCCTGGCCCACCTCTAGCGTTAACCTGAATTTGTTGCGCAGAGTGTATAATGTCAGGAATATCTCACAATGGGGAGAACTCCTGATATCCGGGTTCGATTTTACTTAAATTTCCTCTAGTAAGTACCGGCCTCAGTCTTAGCCTGCTGTCCGGCCCGGGGCCTCCCGAGAAGAAACGCCGGCGTTGCCGGTCTCCCCCGGGGAGATCATGCCCTCTCCCGTCGTTGACCCTGGTGGCCTCGCTGGTGAAGTTGCTCGAAATCCCTACCCATAATGCCGGCCCCAGGAGGGCGGTTAAGCGGATTGTGGCGATAACTCCGGGACGACGGTTCAAACCGGTGGCGCAAACCACAGTTTAGCACCTCAAGGGTCGAATCAGGAATGTACGGATGACATTATGCCGAGGTCAATCCTTCGCGGATGGCGTATTTGGTAAGCTCGGCAACACTCCTGATCTTCAATTTAACCATGATTTGTTGGCGATGGGTTTCCACGGTTTTGATGCTGATGTGCAGGCTATCGCCGATGAGGGCGGAGGTTTTGCCTTCGGCAATGAGTTGCAACACTTCGCGCTCTCTGGGGGACAGCAGCTGAAACGCTGATGATTCGGGGGGGGTGCTCGAAGACAGATAGTCTTTCACTACGATATCCGCCACCTCGTGACTCAGGTAAGTTCTATGGGACATCACCACCCGGATGGCCGTGGCCAGGTCCTTGAAAGCGCAATCCTTCAGCATGTACCCGGCCGCCCCGGCCTTGAGCATGTTCAAGACAAAACGCCTGTCGTCATGCATGGAAAGGGCGATGATCTTGACCCCGGGCAGCGCGGCGACAATCTGCCGGGTAGCTTCGATGCCATTTAAGTCCGGCATCGCCACATCCATGATAATCACATCCGGGGCCAGCTCCATGGCCATCCGCTGGATCATCCGGCCATCCTCGGCTTCACCCAACACCTGGATGTCGGGCTCCTTCTCCAGCATGGTCCGGAGCCCCTCTCGCATGATCTGGTGATCGTCGGCAATCAAAACTTTGATGCTCATGCCAGTTCCCCATTCATCTGAATAAGCACCATATAAAACTGGTTATGTCAAATTATTTATCAAAAAAATGACCCCAAACCCTGCCACATTAAAGCCCTTGGCTCAATGTGGCATGATACTAAATTTTGGGTCAGATGACAAAAGAGGATTGCAGCCCGAGTCTCGGGTCATGAAGTGGCGGCCTCATGCCAACCTGACCTTCCCGGCGGGACCCCAATGCGGGGGCTCGAGCCGGTTGGGCTGGGGCCGTGGGGCGGTTTCACACCGACCGCGCCCCGCCAGAACAAGCCCGGGACAGGCTAACTGGCCGCGGCCGATTTGGGAGGCAGGGGTTTTGCCGGCGGGAGGGATACCACCATCGACGCCGCAGCCGGGAGAACTACCCTGGCGGGGGTTGGGGTCACCTTGCTGACAGGCCTCTTCTTCTTATCCGGCTGCAAAGGCAGGCTCAGAATAACCTGGGTGACCTCCCCGGGGGTTGACTTGATCTCCATACGGCCGCCGAAATAGTTCAGGCGCTCCCGAATGCTGAAGAGACCGAACCCTGCTATCTTGCCGGACGAAGCCTGGAGCTTGTCCGGCGCGAAGCCAACACCGTTATCCTCGACGATTATCTGCAAATACTCACCAACCCTGCGCATGCCTACCTTGGTGCAACTCGCCTGCGCGTGCTTGAGCACGTTGAACAGCAACTCCCGCACCGCCCTGAAGAGGAGGACCCGGGCCTCATTATCGAGAGGTTTGGGCTGATCATCATCCTCTACAGTCACCACCAGGCCATACTGCTGCTGCATATGCTCCGCCAGCCATTCCATGGCGGGCTCGAACCCCAGGTCATAGAGGATGGGAGGACTGAGTTCGAAGACCAACGACCGCGTGTAGCGAATCGATTCCTCAATCAGCTTGCGGATTTCTTCCATGGGCTTGGCCAGGCTGCGAAAAAGCGCCGATTCCTGCACCTTCTCGAATTTGCCCTTGGCCACCACCAGCAACTGGGCAATATGATCGTGGAGCACCGTAGCCAAACGGCGCCGTTCCCGTTCTTCGGTCAGGGACAGTTCCGAGGCCAGGGATTGCAGCTGTTCCTGGTAGGTGCGAATCTTTTCCTCGCTCTCCCGGCGTTCCGTAATGTCCTCGAACAGAGCGATGGCAAATTGCGGGTTGCCTCCCGCCTCCCGCACCAGTGAGATGGATTGCCGGCCCCAACCGCTCCAGCCGTCTTTGCGGATATAGCGGGTTTCCACCCGGGAGACATCCTGCTTTCCCGAGAGCAATTTCTGGAAATTTTCCCAACTCGATTCGGCATTCTCCGGATGGTTGATCCGGGTGAATTCCATGCCCCGCAATTCTTCAGGGGCATAACCCAGCATGGCCAACAGCGCCGGGTTTCCTTCAATCACGCGTCCGTGCTTGTCAATGAGAGCTATGCCCAGGGCGGCTTCCCGAATAATCGTGCGGAACCGGGACTCGCTTTCCATCAAGGCCTTCTCAATCCGCCCCCGTTCGGCAATTTCCAGGCGCATCTCTTCGTTGGCCTTCTCAAGGGCATAGGTCCGGGCTCCGAGTCTCTCCCCCAATTGGACGTTATCCCGGCTAAATTGTTGGATGAGCTTCTGGTACTTCACCAAGAGCAGGTAGGCACAAATGGTCGCCAGAGTACAACCCATAATGCTCAGGTAGAGGTTCGAACCTGCGATGCCGCTATGAGAAAAAACCATGTCGCGAAATAACTGGAATATGGAGATGGCCAAAATTATCTGGAGTGTGGCCAAAATCAGCCGGGTAACCCAGGCATTGATTCTGCCCTCTTCTTTTGGCCGAACTTTGATGGGCATAGTGGCAGTCAGCTCCCCTTCGTAATGCTTCGTCTGATCCATGGATTACCTTCCTCTCCGGTTGGGATTAATCCTGCCGACCCTACCTTACCTGCCCCCCTACTGTGCCATTTCCACACTGAAACGTAATTAGGTAATCCCTGAATCTTGAGGTGAGAAATCCCTGAATTTCCCCTGGGGAATGTCCAGGGCCTGGCTTGATAGGTAAGATAGGCTCGGGCCGTGAGGAAATGACCGTTGGGAGAAGAGCGCGGCGATCTAAAGGGAGGATGGCTGTTGCGGCCCGGCCTCAAAACTTGGACGAAAACCAGGCAAGGAGCGTCAGGTGGACAATTGCCAGGCGATGGGGTTCTGGTGCAGGTTCGGGTGATCCACCCTATGCTTCATAGGCTTTAAAACTTATCCGTAAATCAAAACCGCTCTGGTGACCTTGCAGGTTATCCGGGGCCACCACCCGCGGCGCAACCTCCCCCCTCTCTCCGCTGCAGCCCGAGTCCCGTCGTTGGGGGCCCGGGGCGACAGCTCATTACGGAGGCCTGCGCGGCTCCCTCTAAAAATGGTCGTACGGTATGCCCATCAGGAGCCTGACGTGATCCTCGACGCACTCTTCCAGGACCTCCAGATTATAGCCCCCTTCGAGCACCGAGACGAGCCGGCCCTTAGCGGTCTCCTGGGCCAGGTCCAGCACCAACTGGCCCATATCCCGGTACCCTTCCCGAGTCACGTTCATATGGGCCAGGGGGTCGTTGACGTGGGCATCGAACCCCGCGGAAATGAACACGAACTGCGGTGCAAAGTCCTGCAGGCGGGGTAGGGCTTCCTTCTTCAAGGCCGTCAGGTAGTCGCTGTCATCGCTGTGAGGCCGCAAAGGCAGGTTCAGGGTGAAACCCTGGCCCGGGCCTTTACCCTCTTCCCGGCGGTAGCCGGTGCCGGGATAGCAATGCTGGGGGTCCTCATGCAGCGACACGTAGAACACCCGGGGGTCCTCCTCAAACAGTTGCTGGGTGCCGTTGCCGTGATGGACGTCCCAGTCGATGATGGCCACCCGCTCCAGACCGAAGTGCTCCAGGGCGTAAACCGCCCCCAGGGCCACGTTATTGAAAAAGCAGAACCCCATGGCCCGGTCGCTCTCGGCGTGATGCCCCGGCGGCCGCACGGCGCAAAAGGCGTTGTCCACCCGGCCCTCCATGACCGCATCCACCCCCAGCATCACCCCTCCCACGGCCAGCAGGGCCGTCCGGTATGAATCCGGGCAGATGCCGCAGTCCTGCACCATAAAGATCTGCTGGCCCTGCTCGCAGGCCTCTTTGAAGCGTTGGATGTAATCTGGGTTATGCAGACGCTCCACCCATTCCAGGGGGGCGTAGTCGGGCCGGAGCAGCACCAGCAGTTCCAGGAGGTCGGCTTCCTTGAGGGCGTTATGAATAGCCTTCAACCGGTCCGGGCGTTCCGGATGCCAGGATCCCGGATCATGCAACAGGTAGCGTTGGGCATAAACATAACCGGTACGGCGCATCAATCTCTCCTGAATTTACAGGAATACCCGCCAAACGGGCCCTCCGAGGGTAACCCGAAGAACCGGTCGTTGTAAAGGAAATTTGGGCCAGGAGGCCATTGCCCCCTGATCCGGGGGATCTCCTTACAACAGGCGTTGTTCCACCACGTCCCACTTGACGTTCTTAAAGAAGGCCCCGGTGTAGTCAGCCCGTTTCAGCCCGTAATCGGTGATAAAGGCGTGTTCGAACACGTCCAGGACCAGGAGAGGATTACACCCGGCGGGGTGCCCGACATCGTGTTCGTTGATCCACTGGTTAAAGAGGAGACCGGATTCGATATCCTGGTACATGATCACCCAGCCAATCCCCCGCATGCTGGCGGTGGCCTTGAAATCCTTGGCGCAGGTCTCCACCGAGCCGAACTGTTCCTGTTTTTTCTTCATGAGATTGGGGGCCTTGGCCATATCGCCGTCGCCCCCCAGGTTGGCAAAGTAGAGCTCGTGCAGGCGCATGCCGTTGAACTCCCACCCCTGGCGGCGCTTCAGTTCGGCAAATTCCGGCGTGCCCTCCCGGCCCTCTTTCACCATGGCCGCCAACAGTTCCATGACCTTATTGGTATTGGCCACGTAGCCCTGGTAGAGGGTGAAATGATTCTTGAGCAGCGTGTCGCTGAATCCAGGCATCCCTAATAAAAACGCGAAATCTTTGGCGACATAAGCCATGTGGTCTCCTCCCGGTCCCGGTGTCAGGACCTCGCTGGTTTGCCTTAAAGATAGTGCCGGGATCACCCGACGCAAGGCGGCGACGGAAATTTCCCCTCCGTCCTTTTCGTTGCATCAGGCGGCTGGATTAAGTATAGTTATGAATCCTAAGGGTTTAGTCGGCAGGCTCCAGGTCTTCCGGGTCCAGGAGACCCTGCTGGATCAGGGCGGTTTCCAGTTGGGCCAGGGCCTCTTTGAAGGCCGGATAGAGCCCCACCGCCAGAGACACTCCTTTGCGGGTGGGCACCCAGTCCCCTTCCTGGTCCCCCGGCACGTGCACCCGGATATCGATGAGGCGATGACCCTTATACTCGGACAGGGAAAGGAAGACCACTTCCCGGGCGTTTTTCGCAACTTGACTGATGATTTCGGACATCATGCTCCCCCTAGACTCAGGAACCATCCCATGAGGTAAATTTGATGTTGGGGATTGACTTCGCCTGAATTCCCGACCTTGTCAACCCCTATTTCCTATGCAACTCTATAATACCTTAAGCAGACGCAAAGAAACCTTCAAGCCCCTCAGCCCCGGAAAAGTGGGTCTCTATGCCTGCGGGGTGACGGTTTATGATGACGTCCACCTGGGCCATGCCCGCTCCTGTGTGGCCTTCGAGGTCCTGGTGCGCTATCTTGAGCGCCGGGGGCTCAAGGTCACCTGGGTGCGCAATTTTACCGACATCGACGACAAGATCCTGCGCCGGGCCCAGGAGACCGGGGTCTCCTGGAAGGAGGTGGCCGAGCGCTACATCGCCTCTTTCCGGGAGGACATGGCTGCCCTGGGGGTGCCGCCGGCCCAGATCGAGCCCAAGGCCACGGAGCATATCCCCCAAATCCTCGACCTCATCCAGCGTTTGGTGGACCTGGGCTTTGCCTATGGTGGTCATGCGGGCGGCGACGTCTTTTTCCGGGTGCGGCGCTTTCCGGGATACGGCAAGCTCTCGGGCCAAAAGGTCGAGGACATGGAGTCCGGGGCCCGGATCGAGGTTGACCCCAACAAGGAAGATCCCCTGGATTTCGTCCTGTGGAAGGGCAGCAAGCCCGGGGAACCGGCCTGGGACAGCCCCTGGGGCCCGGGACGGCCGGGCTGGCATATCGAGTGCTCCGCCATGAGCATGCACTACCTGGGGGAGACCTTCGACCTGCACGGCGGCGGCCAGGACCTGGTCTTCCCCCACCATGAAAACGAACTGGCCCAGTCGGAGGCGGCCACGGGCAAACCCTTTGCCCGCTACTGGCTGCACCACGGCCTCCTCACCATCAACGCCGAAAAGATGTCCAAGTCCCTGGGGAATTTCTTCACGGTGAAAGAGGTGCTGGCCCGCTTTCCCGCCGAGGTGGTGCGGTTCTTCCTGATCAACTGCCACTACCGCAGCCCCCTGGACTTCTCGGACGCGGCCCTGGCCGAAGCCGAGACCGCCCTGCTGCGGCTCTACACCTGCCTGGCCCGCATTCAGGACGTGCTTCGGCACTACCCGGATCTGAAGCCCCAGCACCCCGTGGACTCCTATCCCGACAACCTGACCCTGGAGGAATTTCACCGCTTCGGGTCGCTCGCGGGCCCGGTTCGAGGCGGCCCTGGACGACGACCTCAACACCGCCCAGGCCCTGGGCTACCTGTTCGAGACCGTGCGCCTGCTCAACCGCCTCCTGGAAGCGCCCTCCGGCGACCCGGGTTACCTCACCATCCTCAAGGAGATGCACGACGAACTGGTGGACCTGGGCGCGGGTGCTGAACCTCCTCCAGGCCGACCCCGCAGGCCATGGTCGCCACCCTGCGCCAGAAAGCCGCGGACCTGAAAATCACCCCGGAAGAAATCCAACAACTCATCGACGCACGCACCCAGGCCCGGAAGAACAAAGATTGGGCCCGGGCCGACGCCATCCGGAAACAACTGCTCGAACTGGATATCCTCCTGGAAGATACGCCCCAAGGGACGATCTGGAAGGTGAAGGGCTAAGTTTTTGAGGGGCGGTCCGGGGGCTGACGGCCCCTGGCCTCCCCTCAAACTCCCCTCCCAACCCTTATAAGGGCCAACCACAGGCGAGGCGCCTGTGCCACCAATTTTCAACTTACGGGATTGGGGGTGGGGGGTCCGGGGGGAAGGGGAAAGGGCGCCTACGAAAAGCCCTTTGTCCCTTCCCCCCGGTTTCTTGGCGGCCAGACTGAGGCCCGCAACCTTCGTCTTACCTGCAAAAAAATGTTATATTTTCCCTATCCCGAATACCGATATAGTCCTATATGCCCGACCAGTTCCATTTAGTCACCTCGTATCACCCCCAAAGGGGACCAGCCCCAGGCCATCCGGAAGCTGTTGGCCGGGGTGCGGCGCCGGGTATCCCCACCAGGTGTTATTGGGGGTCACCGGGTCCGGCAAGACCTTCACCATCGCCAACGTCATCGCCCAGCTCAATCTGCCCACCCTGGTCCTGGCCCCCAACAAGACCCTGGCGGCCCAGCTCTACGGCGAGTTCCAGGAGTTTTTCCCGGACAACGCGGTGGAGTATTTTGTCAGCTATTACGATTATTACCAGCCGGAAGCCTACGTCCCCCAGGCCGACCTCTATATCGAGAAAGACTCCTCCATCAACGAAGCCATCGACCGGATGCGCCATTCCGCCACCCGCTCGCTCTTCGACCGCCAAGACGTGATCATTGTGGCCTCGGTGTCCTGCATTTACGGCTTGGGCTCCCCCGAGGCCTACCACGGCATGCTCCTCTACCTGGAAGAGGGCATGGCCAAGGACCGCCGGGAGGTCCTCAGCAAGCTGGTGGAGATTTTATACGAGCGCAACGACATCGATTTTCATCGGGGCACCTTCCGGGTCCGGGGCGACCGGGTGGAGATCTTCCCGGCCTACGAAGAGGACCGGGCCATCCGGGTGGAGTTTTGGGGCGACACGGTGGAGGCCATCCGGGAGATCGACCCCCTCCGGGGCAAGACGCTGCGGCAGCTCAAACGCGTCACGGTCTACCCCGCCTCCCACTACGTCACCCCGGACCTGGTGCGGCGCCAGGCCATGGCCGCCATCGAAGCGGAGTTGGGCGCACGCGGCTGAACTGGTTCCGGGAACAACGGCAAACTGCTGGAGGCCCAGCGCCTGGAGGAGCGCACCCGCTTCGACCTGGAGATGATGAAGGAGCTGGGCTTCTGCCACGGCATCGAGAACTATTCCCGGCACCTCACGGGCCGGGCCCCGGGGGAGCCCCCCCCTACCCTCCTGGATTACCTGCCCCGGGAGTCCCTGGTGGTCATCGACGAGTCCCACATCACCATCCCCCAGCTCAGGGGCATGTATCCGGGGGGACCAGTCCCGGAAGCAGACCCTGGTAGACTACGGTTTCCGCCTGCCCTCGGCCCTGGACAACCGCCCCCTGAGCTTTGAGGAATTCGAGGCCCGGGTGCACCAGCGCATCTATGTCTCCGCCACCCCCGGCCCCTACGAGAGTCAAGCAGGCCGGCGGCCGGATCGTGGAGCAGATCGTGCGCCCCACCGGTCTCATGGACCCCCGAGATTACGGTCAAGCCCGCGGCCAACCAGGTGGACGATCTCCTGGGGGAGATCCGGGCCCGGCTGGCCAAAGGCGAGCGGGTGCTGGTCACCACCCTGACCAAGCGCATGGCCGAAGACCTCACCGAGTACTACCAGGACCTGGGCCTCAAGGTGCGGTACCTCCATTCCGACATCACTACCCTGGAACGCATGGAGATCATCCGGGATCTGCGCCTGGGGGTCTTCGACGTGCTGGTGGGCATCAACCTCCTCCGGGAGGGGCTGGATCTGCCGGAGGTCTCCCTGGTGGCCATCCTGGATGCGGACAAGGAAGGTTTCCTGCGCTCGGCCCGCTCCCTCATCCAGACCTGCGGCCGGGCCGCCCGGAACGTCAACGGCCAGGTCCTGTTTTACGCCGACCGGGTGACCCCGTCCATGGCCGCGGCCATCGAAGAGACCAAGCGGCGGCGGCACGTCCAGGAAGACTTATAACCAAGAGCACGGCATCACCCCGGAAACCATCCAGAGCAGATCAAAGACGTCCTGGCCTCGGTGTACGAAGCCGATTACGTCACCGTGCCCCTGGCCGCGGAAGAACAGATGCCCTACCTGACGGAGCGGCCGGTGCCGCGCGATTAAGCGCTTGAAGAAAGAAATGCAGGCCGCGGCCAAGAAACAGGAATTCGAGCGGGCCGCCACCCTCCGGGACCGCATCCGGTCCCTGGAGGCGGAGAATTTGAAGTACGGGGGGTAACGTCTTGAGGGGAGGACCGGGGGATTTTTCCTAGCCAAGTCCCCCCCTCCCCGCAAACTCCCATCCCATCTCCCTCTAAGAAACTTCTGCCAACGTCCCTTAACTTGTCATTCTGAGGGAGTGGAGCGACCGAAGAATCTCATAAATTCGAGAAAATAGGAGATCCTTCGCCTCGCTCAGGATGACAGCATGGCTTGGCACAGGACTCTCCCGAATGGGGGTTGGGGGTGAGGGTTTGGGAGAGGGGCAGGGACCATTTACGGAAAAGCCCCTGGCCCCCCTCCCAAAATATCTTCTCAAAAATAGTAGTTCAAGGGCTGGAAGCGGCGGCGCACGGCCCAGGCGAAATAGAGGTTGAAGATCAGCATGTTGAGGGCGTAGGGGGCCCGGTGGAACCGCTTCAGCATGCCCAGGAGCGAATAGTACTGCCGGTTGGCCCGCCAGTAGCCCTCTTCCAGTTGCCGGACGGTCATGTGTTTGGGGTGGTACACCACCTGAAAGCCGCTGTAGTGGCTCCAGTCGTGGTCGAAGATGCGCCCGGCTTCCAGCAGTTCCTCCCGCACCTTGGTGCCGGGGCGGGGGGCCAGGATGAACATGAACGCGGCCGGGGCCTTGACGCGATTGAGGAAATCCACCGTGGTGTCGAAGATCTCCGGCCGGTCGCCGTCGAGCCCGAACATGACGTTGATCGAAAAGCCGATCCCCCGGTCCCGTAAGCCCTTGAACTGCCGTTCATAATCCTTGGTTTTATTCTGTTTTTTGTTGATGGACTTGAGGCTTTCCGGGCTGATGGACTCCATGCCGATGTTCACGTGGCGGCAGCCGCTCCGGGCCAGGAGGTCCAGCAGCTGCGGGTCGTCCCCGACGTTGGCCGTGGCCAGGCAGGCGTAGTTCAGCTTCAGGGGGATGAGGCGCTCCATGATCTCTATAGCGTGGCTGCGCTTGGCCACGAAGTTGTCGTCCACGAAGTAGATAAAGCCGCTGTCGGTTAAGCGCCGAATCTCCTGGATTTCGTGGATCACTTCGTCCACGGGCCGGTGCCGGAACTTGCCGCCATAGACCTGAGTGACCTCACAAAAGCTGCAGTTGTAAGGGCACCCCCGGGTGGTCTGGGAGGGGATGTTCCAGACCTTGTAACGCTTGAGATCCAACAGGTCGTAGCGGGGCACCGGCAGGTTTTTCAGGTCAGACAGTTTCTCCGCCTGATAACGGGGCTGCAGCCGCCCGGCCTGGAAATCCCGGAGGAGCCGGGGCCAGGCCTCCTCGGCCTCACCCAGCACCAGGGCGTCGGCATGTTCCTGGCATTCATCCGGAGCCAGGGTGGCGTGGAAACCGCCCATCACCACGGCAATGCCCCGGCGGCGGAACCCCGCGGCCAGTTGAAAGGCCCGGGGGGCCTGGTGGGACATGAAGGTGAGGCCCACCAGGTCGCATTCTTCCCGGAAGGTGATCTCCTCCAGCATGTCGTCCTTGATCTCCACCTGAATGTCTTTGGGGGTCAAGGCCGCCACATAAGGCAGGGTCATTCCCAGGAGCCAGCGGTTCTTGCGCCGGTCTAAACGACCGTTTTCCCGGTAGGCGGAAGATTGGATCAGCAGTATCTTCATAATAGGGCGGACTCAGGCAATGTGGGCACGGTTATAACCCCGAAAGGAAATTTGTCAGGCTAACGATTCCGTTAAAATTCATCGCGATCGTACAGGCGATAGCGATTTTCTTCGTCACCAGGATGATAGCAAATAACTGGCCGGAAGTCAGTATTTTCGACTGACCGGGGCATCCCACCAACCAGGGAGCGGCGCGATATTTCAGGCAAGACCGGCAGGTTTTGGGGCGGGGGCCAGGTGCGGCTCATTTCCATCCGGCGCCCATTTCCTGCTAGCTAAAGCCTGAGGAAATCCTTGAGGAGTTGCTTCTGAGCCTCCGAGAGTTGGGTGGGGGTTTGAAGGTCCACGACCACCACCAGGTCTCCCGTGGGTTTGCCCCGCAAGCCGGGCAGGCCCAGGCCGGGAATGCGCAAGGTGGCGCCGGGCTGGGTGCCGGCGGGAACGGCCAGGTGGGTTGAGGCCGTCAGGGTGGGAACCTCGACTTTCGTCCCCAGAGCGGCTTCCACAAAAGAAATCGGCGTTCGGTAATAGAGGTCCTGGCGCTTGCGGGTGAAGATATCATGAGGGGCGACGCATATTTCCAGGTAGAGGTCCCCCGGCGGCGCCCCGCGGCTCCCTGCTTCCCCTTCTCCCCGGAGGCGCAGGCGAGTGCCTGTATCCACCCCGGGGGGGATGCGCACCTGCAGCTCCTTTTGTTCTGTGATGACCCCGGCGCCCTGGCAGGCGGAGCAGGGAGAGGTAACGACGGTGCCGGCCCCCTGGCAATCCGGACACGTGTTGAAAACCTTCATGAGACCCTTGGACTGGCCCACCTGGCCCTGCCCCTGGCAGTTGAGACAGGTCTGGCGCGGGCTGCCGTTCTTCGTCCCCTCTCCCTGGCACCGCGGGCAGCTAACCCGGCGTTCCACGACCAAGCTGGTCGACAGCCCCCGGGCAACTTCTTCGAGGCTGAGCACCACCGGTTGCCGCAGATCGGCCCCGGGTTGGGGTTGATCCCGCCGGTCCCGGGAGCGTCCGTAACTGAAGAAATCTTCGAAGGCCTCCCCGAAGGAGCTGAAAATATCCTCGAAACCGTTAAAGCCGCCTAAATCCAGGCCAGCCAGCCCGGCATCGCCATAGAGGTCGTAAAGCTGGCGCTTCTCCCCGTCAGCCAGGATCTGGTAAGCTTCGGAAATCTGTTTGAATCGGTCCTCCGCCTCCTTATCCCCGGGGTTCTTATCCGGGTGGTACCTGATGGCCAAGCGCCGGTAGGCGGTTCTAATCTCTTCCAGGACCGCCTCCCGCGATACCTCCAGGATTTCATAATAAGTCGTCATCCCGAAATAACCACGATCCCCCGCGGATTACCAATGTCCGCTCACCGATTTATTTGATCATAATGGTTATCATCCGACTAACCATTGTCAAGGATGACCCGGAGGTGTTGGGGGCGAAACCAGGCAGATTCTTAGGAGGGGGGCACCAGGCGACCGAGTCGGTCGCTCAGGTCCGGGGACGGGTCGGACACCGCCACCACTTTGGACCGGCTCTGGGCACCCACAGTGAGCTTGAGGGAACGTTTCGGGAGGTCGAGGGCCCGGGCCAGGAAATCGATGAGTTCCCGGTTGGCGGCGCCTTTTTCCGGGGGGGCCGCCAGGCGGATCTTGAGGCGGTCGCCGTAGAGGCCCACCACCTGGGTGCGCTGGGCCCCGGGCACTACGGTCAGCCGCAGCAGATATCCCTGGCCGGTGGGCTGAAAAAAGGGGGACATGGGGCGGCGGAACCCGCCTTTAGCTGAGCCGGCGGGCCAGTTCAAACAAGGTAGCAACCAGAAAGCGTTGCAGGAAGACGATGGCCAGCAGCACGACCAGGGGGGCGAGGTCCAGACCGCCGAAGACCACGGGCACCCGGGACCGCACCCAAGCCAGGACCGGTTCGGTGACGTTGTACAACATCCGGACGATGGGGTTATAGGGGTCGGGGTTGACCCAGGACAATAAGGCCCGGGCGATGATCACCCACATGTAGATAGTCAGGGCCAGGTCCAGAATTGAGGCCAGGGCTGCGATCAGGTTTCCAACGGCAAACATGCAACAGGTCTCCGCGGTCTAAGTATTTGGGATATATATAGACTCAGGACCGGGCCCTTGTCAAGCCCGTAGCCGGGGTCGCCGATGCCGGCCAGACCATTGCACAAGCGCCAGTCTTTTTTTATGATTATAAAGATTATGGCGTCGCGCCGGTTTCCCGCGACGCAATGAGCGACTATTCAACCCTGGCCCCGGGAGAAGTGTGATTCTCACCAGGCGCCAGCTTTTGGGGGAGCGGAAATGAAGCCGGTGCGGTTCTCCACCTTTGCGGCCCTGCGCCACCGCAATTTCCGGTTGTTCTACTCCGGCCAGATGATCTCCCTCACCGGCTCCTGGATGCAGTCCGTGGCCTTCAGCTGGCTGGTCCTGGTGCTCACCAACTCTGCCTTCTACCTGGGTCTGGTGGGGGCGCTCCAAACCCTGCCGGTGCTCCTCTTTTCCTTCCTGGGCGGGGTGGTGGCCGACCACACCTCGAAGCTCCGGCTGCTCTTCATCACCCAGACCGTCCTCATGCTGCTGGCCCTGGTCCTGGGGGTGCTGGTGGAAGTCAAAGTGGTCCAGGTCTGGATGCTCTGCGCCCTGGTCTTTCTGTCGGGCACGGCCATGGCTTTTGACATTCCGGTGCGCCAGGCCTTCATCGTGGACCTGGTAGGAAGACCGGACCTGCCCAACGCCATCGCCCTCAACTCCACCCTGTTCAATGCCACCCGGGTCATGGGACCGGCAGTGGGCGGCGTCGTCATCGCCGCGGTGGGCATGGCCAACTGCTTTTTCCTCAACTCCGCCAGCTTTCTAGCGGTGCTCCTGGCCCTGGTGCTTATCAAGCTGCCCCCGGCCCGGACGGCGCCCTGGAAGCCCTTTATCAAGGCCTGGCGGGAGCTCCTGGATTACCTGCTGGAGCGCCGCGAACTGAAGCTGATCCTCCTGCTCATGACCACGGCGGCGGTCTTTGCCATGCCCTACTTCGTCCTGCTGCCCATCCTGGCCCGGGACACGTTGGGGGTAGGCCCCCGGGGCTTCGGCCTGCTCATGGCCATGAGCGGCTTGGGGGCTTTCCTGGGAGGCCTCACCCTGGCCCGGCGCCTGACGCGCCGGCCGCCTATGCCCTCGTTTCTGGCGGGCCTGGCCCTGTTCCTCCTGGGCCTGATGGGGCTGGGTCTCTGCCGCAACTATTACGCCGCCCTGGGCTGCATGGCCCTGGCCGGGTTCGGCATGGTGACGCAGCTCTCCACCGGCAACAGCCTGCTGCAACTCAACGTGCCGGATGAGTTGCGGGGCCGCCTCATGAGCCTGTTCGGGCTCATCGTCATGGGCTTCGCGCCGGTGGGCAGCATCTTGTACGGGGTTGCGGCCCACTACGTGGGGGCCGGCCCGTCCATCACCGGAGGGGCGGCGCTGGCGGCGCTGGTGGCCGGATTTTTACTGGTGAAGAACCCGGACCTGCGCCACTTCGGCTTCTCCGAACCGGAATCTCCGGCCCCGGGCCCCATGCCGCCCCCCATCTCACCGTTTAGCCGCTGATTTTGCATTTAAAATTGTCCGGCACCGATAAGAAGAGTGGTATCATTATGCAAAGACTTCTCTGCATCGACGCGATGGAGTGAAGAATCCGCGAGCACGGAGACGCACATGAAATATCAACCAAGCGAGAAACTTCATTGAATCCCTGGGTGCCTCAAAAGGTGTTTTTGACGAAAGGGGTGGGAGTGCATGCCGAAAGACTCAATTCTTTCGAAGAGGCGCTAAGGGCGGCCCGGATTTCACCCATGAATTTAGTTAAAGTCTCCTCCATCGTGCCCCCGCATTGTGAACTGGTAGAGATTGACGAAGGACTGTCGTATCTCTCGCCGGGGCAGATAACCTTCTGTGTCATGTCCAGGTGCGAGAGTGATGAATCCGGACGTCTGTTGGCGGCCGCGGTCGCTTTGCTGCTTCCCGAGAATAGCAATGATTATGGCTACATCAGTGAATACCACGGTTATGGCAAGAAGCTTGACGAAGTGGAGGATTGGGTGTGCGACCAGGCGGCCGAACTTTACGCTTCCGCCAAGGGTTTTAAGATAAACTGGCGCCGGGCCTGGTCCGAAGAAGAACACAAATATACTTTGGAGGAACGCAAGTATTCCCCCAAGTATGTCGCCTCGGTAGCCGAAGGGATTAAGGGAAAGTGGGTTACCGCGGTGGCGGCGGCGGTGTTTGTTCTCTAAACATGTCGGGAAATTGGGATATCGTCAGGAAATTACTCACACTCTAGAGCTTCTCACCACATCCTCAGGGAATTGCCCCGGTTTTTGCCACGGCAACTAACCGGATCGCCGAGGCGAACTCCGGCTGACGTTATATGGTCATTTCAGGCCGCAGCAACAAGGCCGGCGCAGTTTCCCTCACGGATTGGCTGTATTAATCCTTCCGGAAATCAATAAAGCCTCGCTCAACGTCTATGGAGATTAACTGGACGCGCACCCGGTCGCCGACGTCGACGCCCTTAAAGCCGCTGACCAGTTTCCCTTCCACCGGCAGGGTGAGAAGCCGGACCCAGGTCCCCTTGGCGGCCGCGCCCGTGACAATCGCCTCAAACTGCTCGCCGAGCCTCGGTTCCAGCAGCAGCGCCGCGGCGGCTTTGCCCACCTGGCGCTCGACTTTTTTGGCGGCATCTTCGGCTTCAGTGCAATGCAACGCCAGATTCTTCAATTCACCCAGACGATAGGGAACCGGCTTCCCGGCTAAAGCGGCTTTCAACAAGCGCTGGGTAAGCAAATCGGGGTAGCGGCGATTGGGAGCGGTAGCATGGACATAGTCTTTGACCGCCAGGCCGAAGTGGCCGGGGGCAATCTCTCCAGGGACCTCGGCAACGTATTCGCCAGAGCCTAAAAGCTTGATTACCGCCAGGGATAAGTCGGGGAAGGTTACCGGGTCGTCGGCTTTGGCCTTGAGGAGAAATTCCTCCAGCGCTTTGGAATCAGGGGCACCCGGGAGCATAACCTGGCGGGCCCCGGCAAGTTCGACGATGCGGTCCCAGCGTTTGGGCGTGCGGACCACCCGGCGGATGGAGGGGCATTTTTTGGCCTGGAGGTAGCGGGCCACCACACCGTTAGCCGCGATCATGAACTCCTCAATAATCTCCCTGGCCCGGTTCTTTTCATCTAGTTCCAGGCCCCGGATTTGATCGCCGTCGAATACCGCTCTGGCCTCAATGGTCTCCAGACTCAGGGACCCCTGGAGCTGGCGGAAATTCTTCATACTCTGAGCTACCCGGTCCTGGAGGCGCAGATTCTCAGCCAGGCCCGGCACGGCCACCAGGGCTTCGGGGGCAACTCCCTGCTCTTCCAGCCAGGCTGCCACGCTCTTATAGGCAAGTTTCGCCTGATTCCGGACCCGGGCCCGATAAATTGTGGAGTCCTGCAGGGCTCCGTCGGCGCCCACCACGACTTCGACGACCAGGGAGAGGCGATCCTCGTTGAAATTCAGCGAGGTGAGGTCGGTGGAAAGTTTTTCCGGCAGCATGGGGAAGACCTCGGCCGCAGTATAAACCGAGGTGGTGTTATGATGGGCGTGGGCGTCAATGGCCGAGCCATTCTTAACTAACGAATCCACGTCGGCGATTGCCACCAGAATCTTGACCTTATCTCCCGGCAGGGCCTCGGCTACGGTAAGCTGATCCAGGTCCCGGGAGTCATCGTTGTCGATGGAGGCCCACAACAAGTTTTCCAGGTCAAGGAGCGCTTCGCCCGGGGTGGCCAGGGCGATCTGAAGCCGCCCAAGTTCCCCCAGGGCGGCGGCCGAAAAATCAGGCAGCAAACCTCGATCCAGCATGGCCTGATGCGCGATGCTCTGCAAAATGGCGCGGTGCGGTTTTTCATAAGTTTTCATAGGGTATCCTTCCGGCTAGCGGGCTTGCATGGCCCGGTTCATCCTGGTGAGGGCTTCCGCCAGCGTCGCTTGCGGACAGGCGAAGCTCAGCCGCATAAACCCGGGTCCGCCAAAGTCAGTCCCATCACCAAGTCCCACCCCGGCTTTTTCAAAGAATTTTCCCGGTTGGGCTATCCCCGCCGCCCGGGTATCGATCCAGGCCAGATAAGTCGCCTCCACGTGGTCCATGGATAAGCCCGGCAGCTGGTTAATGGCCCGGGTCACCCGATCCCGGCTCCGGCGCAGATAGGCGAGGAGCGCAGTGTGCCAGGCGCCTCCGTGCCGGTAGGCGGCCAGGGCAGCGGTACAGCTGAAGAGGTTGGGGCCGGGGACAATACCGGCCATGGTCCGGCAAAACTTCTGGCGCAGCGACTCGGCCGGAATTATGGCGAAAGCGCAGCCGGGCAGGTTAAAGGTCTTGCTCGGCGACATAAAGGTAACGGTGCGGTTGGCAATGGCCGGATCCAGGGTAGCGATGGGCACATGGACCTTGTCCGGGTCCAGCACCAGGCCGCAATGGATCTCGTCCGAGCTGATGATGAGGTTATATTTATCGCAGATCTCGGCCAGACGGGCGAGTTCCTCCCGGGTGAAGACCGTCCCGACCGGATTATGGGGGTTGCACAGGAGGAACAGGCGCATGGCGGGAGTGATCAGGGAGGTCAACCGGTCAAAGTCGAGGGTCCATCTGCCGCCCTCCCGGATGAGAGGCAGGGTGGTGAGATTGCGGCAGCTCAGCCGCGGAGCGGTGAGAAAAGGCGGGTACACCGGCACCGCCGAGATCACCTCTTCCCCTCGCGAGGCTGCCGCCCGGCAGATGAGGTTGAGTCCAGTGACCACGCCCGGCAACCACACCAGCCATTCAGGTTGCACCTCCCAGCCATACTCGGTCAGGAGCATCGACAGGACCACCGCAATTAATTCATCCGGCACCCTGGGGTAACCAAACACCCCCTGCTCGACCCGCTGATGCAAGGCCTCGATTACTGCCGGCGGCGAGGGGAAATCCATGTCGGCCAGCCACAGCGGGATGATATCCTGCTGGTCATACTTATCCCACTTGGCACTGGCGGTCCCCCGCCGGTCGATGACGTTATCGAAGTTATGAGGATCGGGCGGGTTCATGGCGATGATCTTATCAAACGCCGTAAAATTCTGCATAGCTAAAGCTCATACGGCTCACTGCAGCGGTTTTATTCTCGGAGCATGTAGGGCGGGAAAACGCAGTGCATTCTGCGGTTGGTTCGACATCAATGAGATCTAACCCGAAGGCCGAAGGCGGGATGCGTTTCACTTTCCCGCCCTGCGCCAAAGAGATAGAATCGGTGGGTGAACAATAATATAACAACTCAGCGGCGTTGCGGGGCCAGGCCGCCCACGACAAGATTTTTCCGCTCCCAAAACCCTTGTCAAGGCTCGGTGGTTCTGGTATAAAGAATGGATTTAAAAAATTCTCACGCGCCATCTAGGGCGGGCTGGTGCCGACCATCGGAGCCGGTGGCCCCGCCGACCATGGCGCGGCGGACCAACCAGGAGGCAGTAACCATGTCATATGTCACCATGAAGGAATTGCTGGAGGCCGGGGTACACTTCGGCCACCAGACGCGCCGCTGGAATCCCAAGATGGGACCTTACATCTTCGGGGCCAGAAACGGCATCCACATCATCGATCTGCAAAAGACCGTCCAATTCTTTAAAGTCGCCTACAACTACGTGGTGGAAACGGTGGCCAACGGCGGCCTCGTCCTGTTCGTGGGCACCAAGAAGCAGGCCCAGGACGCCATTGCCGAAGAGGCCAAGCGCTGCGGCATGTTCTACGTCAACCACCGTTGGCTGGGGGGCATGCTCACCAACTTCCAGACCATCAGCCGATCCATCGCCCGCCTCAAGGAATTCGAGGCCATGAAGGAAGACGGCTCCCTCAAGCGCTTCCCCAAAAAAGAAATTTTGATGATGGAAAAGAAGGCCGCCAAGCTGGAGCGCTCCCTGGGCGGCATCAAGAATATGGGCCGTCTGCCGGATATCGTCTACGTGGTGGACCCCCGGAAGGAAGACATCGCGGTGGCGGAAGGCCGCAAGACGGGAATTTCGCTTTTGGCCATCGTGGACAGTAACTGCGACCCCACGGAGATCGATCTACCCCATCCCGGGCAACGACGACGCCATTCGCGCCATCCGCCTGCTCACCTCCCGGGTGGCCGACGCGGTGCTGGAAGGCAAGAAGCTGGCCGAAGAACGCCTCCAGGCCATTACCGACAAGGAGATGGCCGAGGCCGAAGTGGAGGCGGAGATGGCGCCGGTCGGGAAGCCGCAGCCCCGGAAGAGGCCGCGGCGGCTCCGGCGGAACCGAGGCTTAATGCCGGTTTCGAGTCGTATCATTACCAAGATTTAACGGTCGACGCAGTTGACCTAAGGTGAATCCACTCGTAGGGGCGATGCCCTCATCGCTCCTGCCGGGCCTGGTGAGCGGGGCCGTGTCGAAAGCGCTGGCCCGCTATGGCTGGGCTTTTATCGTCTTAGGCCAAGCGGTGCGTATTACGATAAGGAGGCATGACGTTGGAAATTACGGCTGAACTGGTAAAAACCCTGCGTGACAAGACCGACGCCGGGATGATGGATTGCAAAAAGGCTTTGAAAGAAACCGGCGGCGATCTGGAGGCGGCGGTGGCCTACCTGCGCCAGAAGGGCCTGGCGGTGGCCAGCAAGCGGGCCGACCGGACCACCTCGGAAGGCGCGATCTGGGCGTCGATCGCCCCGGACCAGAAATCCGGCATCCTGCTGGAAGTCAACTGCGAAACGGATTTTGTGGCCAAGACCCCTGCCTTTGTGGATTTGGGCACCCGGCTGACGGAGCACCTGGCCGCGCGTGGCCCTGGAGACCGTGGAAGAGTTGCTGACCCAGCCCTGCCGCGCATCAGCCCAATCTTTCGGTGACCGATTACCTCAACGAAGTCATCGCCAAGACCGGGGAGGCATCCGCATCCGGCACTTCACCCGCTATCAGGGTGACCTGGTGGTGGCCTACATCCACCACGGCGGCAAGATCGGCGTCATGCTGGAGTTGAGCGGCGGCGGCGCCGCCCCGGAGGCCGTAGCCGCGGCCAAGGACCTGGCCATGCAGGTGGCCGCCACCATTCCTCTGGCCGTGGGCCGGGAAGAAATTTCCGCCGGAACTCGTCGCCAAGGAAAAGGCCATCTACGAGGCCCAGGCCAAAGACAGCGGCAAGCCCGAAAAGATCATCGAGAAGATGGTGGTCGGCCGCCTGGAGAAATTCTATAAGGAAGTCTGCCTGGTCGAGCAAACCTTCGTGAAGAACCCGGACCATCACCGTGACCCAGTTCCTCAAGGAAGTGGGCGGCAAGCTGGGGGGCAAGGACCTCAAGGTCAAACGGTTCACCCGCTACCAGGTGGGTGCGTAAGCAAGGCCCATGGCGCCGCAGACCGTCAAATATCGCCGCATCCTCCTCAAGGTGAGCGGCGAAAGCCTGGCCGGGGAGAAGAAATTCGGCCTGGACCCCGCCACCCTGAAGAGCCATCGCCCGGGAGATCAAGGCGGTGGTGGACCTGAAGGTGCAAATCGGCGTGGTGGTGGGCGGCGGCAACATCTTCCGGGGCCTGGAGGCCAGCGCCCAGGGGATCGACCGGGCCGTGGCCGATAACATGGGGATGCTGGCCACTGTGATCAATGCCCTGGCCCTGCAGGACGCCCTGGAAAAGGCCGGGGTACCCACCCGGGTCATGAGCGCCATCACCATGAACGAGGTGGCGGAGCCCTATATCCGCCGCCGGGCCATGCGCCACCTGGAAAAAGGCCGGATCGTGGTGTTCGGTGCCGGCACCGGCAGCCCCTACTTCACCACGGATACCGCCGCGGCCCTGCGGGCCACCGAGATCGGGGCCGAGGCCATCCTCAAGGGCACCAGGGTGGCGGGCATCTACGACCGGGACCCGGAAAAAGACGGCAAGGCCCAGATGATTCCCCGCCTCACCTATTTCGAGGTCCTGGAAAAATCCCTCCGGGTCATGGACAGCACCGCCATCACCATGGCCATGGAGCAGAATATCCCCATCATCGTCTTTAAATTGCTGGAGCCGGGAAATATGAAGAAGAGTGGTGCTCGGCGAGATGGTGGGCACCATCGTGGAGAAGCGCGGCCGATGAAAGATGAGGTTCTCAACGAAACCAGACGCAAGATGGACAAGGTCCTGGAGGCCATGGCCCGGGACCTCTCCCGGGTGCGCACCGGGCGGGCCTCCGTGGCCCTGCTGGAAGGCATCAAGGTGGACTGCTACGGCACCACCATGCCCCTGGCCCAGGTGGCTTCCCTGGCGGCGCCGGAGAGCCGGCTGCTCACCGTCCAACCCTGGGATACCTCCGTCATGGGGGACATCGAGAAGGCCATCCTCAAATCCGACCTGGGCCTGAACCCCGTCAACGACGGCAAGATCATCCGCCTGCCCATTCCGGCCCTCACCACCGAACGCCGGAAGGACCTGGTGAAAATGGTGAAGAAGATGGAGGAGGAGGCCAAGGTGGCCTTGCGCAACGTCCGCCGGGAAGCCAACGAAGATTTCAAAGAGATGAAGAAAGAGAAGCTCCTGGCCGAAGACGACGCCCACCGGGGCACCGAAGAGGTCCAGAAGATCACGGATGAATATATCAAGAAAGCGGAAGCCCAGGCAGCCGAAAAAGAAAAGGAGATCATGTCCTTTTAAGGGGCCGGAGGACCGCCTTGACTGAACAATTTCATGCCTCTGGACCCCCAAAAACTCCCCCGTCACGTGGCCATCATCATGGATGGCAACGGCCGCTGGGCCCAGCGCCGGGGGTTGTTGCGCGTTCAAGGGCCACGTGGCCGGCATGGAATCGGTCCGGGTGGTGACCCGCCTGGCCCGGCAATCTGGGCATTTCCTATCTCACCCTGTTTGCCTTCTCCGAAGAAAACTGGCAGCGCCCCGCCATGGAAATCCGGGTCTTGATGGCCCTGATGCGGAGTTATCTGCGCCGGGAACTGGCGGAGATGCGGGACAACCAGATTGCCCTCAAGGCCATCGGCAATCTGAAGCAGTTGCCCGAAAGGGTGCGGCGGGAACTGGAGCAGACCATCGCGGCCACCGCCGAAGGCGCCCAGATGGACCTGACCCTGGCCTTGAGCTATGGCGGGCGCAGCGAAATCGTCCAGGCGGTGCAAGATCCTGGCCCGGGAGCTGGTGGCCGGACGCCTCAAGCCCGAGGACATCGACGCCGCCCTGTTCTGCCCGCTACCTCTACACCGCCGACATGCCCGACCCGGACCTGCTCATCCGCACCAGCGGCGAGTACCGCCTGAGCAACTTTCTCCTCTGGCAGTCGGCCTACACCGAACTCTATGTCACCGAGACCCTGTGGCCCGACTTCCGGGAGGACGACTTCCTCAAGGCCCTGGAAACCTACCAGCAGCGCGAACGGCCGCTTCGGCCTGACCCAGGAGCAGATCGAGGCTCAGTCCCACTCGGAACCGCGTCGCTAAGAATTTGCAGGAAAGGCCGAATGGCCTTTCTGCACAGGTCTCCGCCCTCTCCTTCAACTTCCTTCTCATCCCCTTTGGGCCTCAGGGCGCCTCATCCTCAGGGCTTTCTTCCCTCACCGGCTCCACCTGGCCGTTTCTCCGCCAGGGCGCTTGACAGGCGAAAGGGCCATTACTACTTTTCTTTGTAAAGCTCGTAGACGACTACTATCGTAAGGAGAGCACCATGTCGAACCACTTCACCGGCCTGAAACTCGGCCCTCCCGAAGGGGATACCCGACTCGACCTCACCGATCTCTATGCCTTCCAGGCGCCGACGGACGCCTCGAGGACCGTGATCATCCTCAACTGTAACTCGTTTGCCGAGGAAGCTGAGTTCCACCCCGAGGCCGTGTACCGGATCAATATCGATAACAACGGTGACGCCGAGACCGATATCGCCTTCATCCTGGTGTTCTCCAAGCCGGCAGGCGGCCGCCAGCGGGCCACCGTCTACCTGGCCACCGGCCCGGAGGCCCGTAAGGCTGAGCCCGCCGGCGAGCCGATCTTTAAAGACGTCGAGGTGTCCTTCGGTCCCGAGCCGCACATCCACACGTCGGGCCCCTACACCTGCTTCCTCGGACTGCGCAGCGACGCGTTCTTCATCGACTTCGCGGGCATCCTGAACATGTTCGACTACAAGGACGGCAAGAACTTCACCGGCCTCGAAGGCGCGCCGGACCCGAGCCGCTGGACCCATAAAGACCTTTTTGCCAACTATAACGTGTTCAGCATGGCCTTTGAGTTGCCGACGAAGCTGCTCGGCGCCAAGCCCGGCGGTGCGCATCTGGGGCCGGGTCAGCATTCGCCGGGACGGCAAGCTCGTGCCCGTGGATCGCTCCGGCCACCCGACCTTCGCCAACTTCTTCTTCACCGACGAGGTCAAAACGGCATTCAACCGGAGCGAGCCGGCTCACGACCGGGAACGCTTCCTCGACCCGGTCATCCACTCCTTAGAGCACGTCGGGGGCTACTCCCGGGCCGAGGCCCTAGCCTTGATCGATGCCGAGGGGGTCCTGCCCGACATGCTGAGCTTCGACCCTGCCAAGCCCGGCGGCTACCCCAACGGCCGCCGGCTCACCGACCATATCGTGGCGCACCGCCTGGCCATGCTCTCCAAAGGCAAGATCCCGCCCGACGGGCTCAAGCCGCACACCGACCTCCTCAAGGTTTTCCCCTACCTCGGCACACCCCACGCGCACCCCGACCCGGCGCCAAAGGCCGGGTGATAGTGATCCAGGCGTGATATCCCCGAATTGGGGGGACCAAGGAGATTACGGGATGCCTGAGATCGAAACCTACGAAATCCTCGTCATTGGCAGCGGGGAAGCGGGCAAGTTCCTGGCGTGGACCATGGCGAAATCTGGTTATCGAGCCGCGGTGGTCGAGCGCAAGCTGATCGGGGGCTCGTGCCCTAACATTGCCTGCCTGCCGAGCAAGAATGTGATTCACTCCGCCAAAGTTGCTTCTTTGGCCAGGCGCGGCGCCGAATTTGGTCTGGAGGCCGGGCCCATGGTCACCAACATGGCGGGCGTGCAGCGCCGCAAAGGGTTGATGGTTGAGGGCCTGGTGCAGTTGCATCTCGACAAGTTTAAAGCAAGCGGGGCCGAACTGATCATGGGAGCCGCCCGCTTCACTGCCCCGAGAACCGTTGAGGTCAGCTTGAACAAGGGTGGAACCCGGCACATCACTGGTGACCGGGTTTTTCTGAACTTGGGGACGCGTGCGGCTTTGCCCGAGGTACCCGGCCTCGCGGCGGCTCAACCCATGACCCACGTCGAAGCTCTCGACCTCAACCGTTTGCCGGAACATCTCATCGTTATGGGCGGCGGATTTGTCAGCCTTGAACTGGCCCAGGCGCTGCGGCGTTTCGGCTCCAGGGTGACCGTGATTGAGCGAGGCCTACAGATCGCCAGCCACGAGGACCCTGACGTTGGCGCCGCGCTTCTGGAGTTGTTCCATGACGAGGGTATCGAGGTCAAGCTCGAAACGCACGTCAGACAAGTCGAGGGACGCTCCGGCCAACAGGTCCGGGTTCATACCCGGGATGCCTCCGGGGCACAGGTCATTGAAGGCAGCGATCTCCTGGTCGCCATGGGCCGCACCCCCAACACTCAGGGCATTGGACTCGATCAGGCCGGCGTGGAACTCAAAGAAGACGGCTCTATCAGAGTCAATGAACGCCTGGAGACTACCGCGGCCAACGTCTGGGCCATGGGCGAATGCGCCGGCAGCCCGAAGTTTACCCACGTCGCGTTCGACGATTTTCGGGTGGTGCACACTAACCTGACGGGAGGCCAGAGAAGCACGCACAATCGGTTGATGCCTTTCGTCATGTTTACTGACCCGGAATTGGCCCGAGTCGGGTTGAGCGAATCCGAGGCCCAGATTCAAGGCCTGGCCTACCGCGTGGTCAAAATGCCCATGGCCGACGTGCTGAGGACCTGGACGCTTTCTGAACCGCGCGGTTTCATGAAAATGCTCATCGCCGCCGAAAGTGACGAAATCCTCGGGTTCACGGCCTTCGGAGTCGAGGCCAGCGAATTGATGGTGGCGGTCCAGATCGCCATGCTCGGCAAGTTGCCCTACACCACCCTGGGCGAAGCGATCTTAACCCATCCGACGATCTCCGAGGGCCTCATCGGTCTCTTGGCCAACGTACCGGCACCGGCGACGTGATCTGCCAGATGGTTTATCCCCCGGGCCCAGGTTGTCCTGGGGGTCGAGGCGGCAAAAGGCGGACACACAGGTCCGCCCCTACGGTGCCTCTTCCTTGCAGCTTCGGATTGAACCCCGGCAGAGCCGCCAGTTCTTCAACCGTGGCCGATTTCACTTTTCCCGGTTGTCAAAACCGGGGGCGGGGTTGAAACCCGCGCCGACCCCCCCTCCCCTGCCCCGGCCAGCCAGGCTTTCAAATTCTCCGCCACCTTCTGATTAACGCCCGGCACTGCGGCAAGTTCCGGCAGCGTGGCGGCTTTTATCGCCTCAATGTTGGCGAAGTGTTTCAGGAGACGCCGCTTGCGCACCGGGCCGATGCCCGGGGCCCCATCCAGGGCCGAGGCCAGCATCTCCTGGCGGGCGCGCTTCCGGTGGTAGGTGATGGCGAAGCGGTGGGTTTCGTCCCGGAGGCGTAGGAGCAGCAGCCAGCCCGGGGCGTTGGCCGGGGGCAGGAGCGGATTCTTGCGCCCGGGAAGAAAAAGGCGGTCGCGTACCGGGCGGCCGTCCTGTTCGGTGGCCTTGGCCAGGCCCACCACCGGGATTCCGGTCAGGTCCAGTTCCTTGAGGGCCTGAAGGACCACGTTTAGTTGGCCCCGGCCGCCGTCCACCACCAGGAGGTCCGGCAGTTCCTGCCCCTCCTTGCCGTAGTGCCGCTGGACCACTTCCCGGAGCATGGCGTAATCGTCCTGGCCCTCCACCTCCCTGATCTTGAAGCGGCGGTAGCGGGATTTGTCCGGGACCCCGTCGGTAAAGGCCGCCAGCGCCCCCACCGACTGGCCCGCCCTGGAGGGTGGAGATATCCAGGCACTCCAGCCGGGCCGGGAGGTTGGGGCAGCTTCAGGCGTACTTGCAGGTCGCTGAGGGCCGCCCCGGGGTCAGGGGGGTCCGGCGGCGCCTGAGGGCGTCCCGGGCATTGTCCGCGGCCAGGGCCAGCAGCCGGGCCCGGTCACCCCCGGGGGCCACCAGCAGGCGTACCTTTGGCGCCCTTTTCCTCGCTGAACAGGGCCTCCAGGAGGCGGCGGTCCGGAACCTCGGCGGGCAGCAGCAGTTCATCGGGCAACGGCCGGCCTTCGGCGTAGTACTGTTTGAGGAAGGCCCCCAGCAGGTCGCCGTCCGGGCGGCAGTTCCGGGAAAAAATATTCCCGGCTGCCGGTGACCAGCCCGGCCCGCACCAGCAGCACCGAAATCATGGCCTGGCCCCGATCTTCCGCCAGGCCCAGGACGTCCTGGTCCCGGAAATTGGGCCGGGCCATGTCCTGGCGCTCCAGGGTGTGCGGTGATGGCCCGTAACCCGGTCCCGGAGGGTGGCGGCCCGCTCAAAGTCCAGCTCCGCCGCGGCCTGGTCCATGCTGCTCCTTGAGCCTTCTCAAAAGATTGCCGCCTTTTCCCTTGAGAAACAGGACGGCTTCCTGCACCGCCTGGCGATAAGCGGCCTCGCTCACCAGCCCGGCACAGGGCCCGAGGCAGTGGGCCAGCTGATATTCCAGACAGGGTCGGGAACGGGGCGCCAGGCGCCGCTCCTTACAGGTGCGGACCCCAAAGGCCTGTTTCATAACCTTCAGGGTCTCCCGGGCCATACCGCCGGATGCGTACGGGCCGAAATAAAGGGCCCCGTCCGGGTTAAACCGCCGCACGAACCGGAGGGCCGGAAAGGTTTCCTTCAGGTCCAGGCGGAGGCAGAGATAATTTTTGTCGTCCCGGAGCATGACGTTGTAGCGGGGCCGGTGCTCTTTTATGAGGTTGCGCTCCAGGATGAGGGCTTCCCGGCCCGTGGCGGTGAGGATCACGTCCACCTGGGCCATTTTCTTGAGCATCAGGGCGGTCTTGGGGTCGTGCCGGTCCGGGGTCTTGAGGTAGGAAGCCAGGCGGTGTTTGAGGTTGATCGCTTTGCCGACGTAGAGCACCCGGCCGCCAGGGTCCTTGAACAGGTAGACGCCGCTGCCCCGGGGGATGCGGGGCAGGGCCGCGGCCAGGGCCGGATAGGGCGCAGCGGGCTTTACATCGGGCTCAGACATCTTATCATTAGGATAACAGGCGCCATGGCGCTGTCAAGGCGGTCAGGCATGAGCCTGGGGCGCAGTCGTAAGCCATGAAAAGAGCTAGGGCGGGCGTCCCGCCCACGGCGTCTGTCCGCACCGGCGAGAAGCCTGGGCCACTGATGTAAAGAACTTTTCGTAATAACCCTGAACCAGCAAGTAACCGTTTCACGCTGACCACGGGAAACGACCGCGGAGAGGAGCTGAATTATGGCACTACCCCAAACAACCCTGGGCGGCACCGGGTATTCGGCCACCATGTTGGGCCTGGGAGGCGAAGGCGTGTTGCGGACCTTTGGTTACGACCGGCAGGCCCAGGCCATGATCGAGGCGGCCCTGGCAGCCGGGATCAATTACTTCGAAACCGCCCGGGCCTACTCCGGCAGCGAGGCCTACCTGGGTCGCGGCCTGAAAGGCCACCGGGACAAAATTTTTCTCACCAGCAAATCCCACGGCCGCACCTTTAAAGAGGCCATGGCCCACCTCACCATCACCCTGAAAAATCTCGACACCGATTACCTGGACCTGTGGCAGGTGCACGATATCCGGACCCTGGAGGAAGTCGAGGCCCTGGGGGCGCCGGGCGGGGCGCTGGAGGCCTTCCACCACGCCCGGGAACGGGGCTGGGTGCGGTTCATCGGGATCACCGGCCACCACGACCCGGAAGTCCTGCGCCAGGCCCTGACGCAGTATGAGTTTGACACGGTGCTGCTGCCGGTGAACCCGGCGGAACCGCAGCTGGCCAGTTTCCTGCCCCTGGCCCAGGAGGCCATGGACAAGGGGATGGGGGTCATCGCCATGAAAACCCTGTGCCGGGGCCAGCTGCCGCAGATGTCGGAGGAACCCGATACGATGGTGAAAGAGTTGCTGGCCTATGCCCTGAGCCAGTCCGTCACCCTGGCGGTGGTGGGGGCGGACTCCGCCAAACAGGTGGAGCAACTGGCCGCGGCGGTCCGGGACTTCGTGCCCATGACCCCGGAGGAGCAGCAACCGCCTGGAAGAGGCCGTGGCCCCCTACGCCCGGCAGTTGATGTACTATAAGCCGTAACTTTTCCTTATTTCTCTTTTTCTTGCAGACGCTTGCCCACGTACCAGTCGATCTGGCGGCAGATGCCTTTGATCACCTGGGACTCCCGGGCCCTGAGGCCGTGGCGGGCAAAGAGGCGGCGGACGTTGAACATCCAGTGCTCCGGGTTTTTGTGGCTGATGAAGTTGATCTTGACCAAGGTCGCCTCGAGCATGGCGTACATGGATTCCAGCTCCCGGGAGTTGGCCAGGCGGGGCACGAAGTGGGGTTTGGGGCTCACCGCGGTGAAGAGCTCATAGGCCATGACCATGACGGCCTGGGCCAGGTTCAGGGAAGAGCAGTCGCCGGTGGGGATGGTGACCAGGGCGTGGCAGAAGGGCAACTCGTCATTGGTCAGGCCCCAGTTCTCGGGCCCGAAGAGCAGGGCGACGTCGTTGTGGGCCGAAACTTCCACCAGCCGGGCGGCCATTTCCCGGGGGGAATAATAGTCGTTGCGGACGCCCCCCAGCCGGGCGGTGGTGCCCACGATAAACTGAAAGGGCGCGAGGGCCCGGGCCAGGTCGTCGTGGACCTCCATCCGGTCCAGGAGCCGCTCCGCCGGGCCGGTGGCCAGCATGGCCATGCGCTCCCGGTCCAGGTCCAGGGGTTCCACCGCCACCAGGCGGTTGATTCCCATGTTGCAGGCGGCCCGGGCCACCGCGCCGATGTTCTCGGCCAGCCGGGGCCGGAACAGGACCACGGCGACCCGGTCCAGGCACACCCGGGCGGACGGCGCCACCCTGCTGCGTTTCTCTTGCATGGCGACACTTTAGCATATCCCGCCGCTCCGGCAAACAGGCGCCCCCGGGCCTCAGCCCGTAAAAATCACCGCCTCCCGACGGGCCGCGTCCGGCAACTATTGGCCTATCCGGTCTAACTAAGGTATAATTTTTTTTAGGGCTCATAGTCAGCAGGGCGTTACGCAGGATAAAAATGGAGCACGGCGCTTTCGGCGGGGGGCGGCGCAGGCAGCGAACGCCGTGCGCATCCTCCTAGTCGATCATCGTGGCCAGCCCGTGTTCTTAACGGAAACCTGAGCCCGGAGATCTCCTTTCGGGGAGGGACATCGGGCCGGATGAGAAGGGGCGGCCACTGGTTCAAGGATGAGAAGATGCCAAGGTCAGGGAGTTTTTGGCTCGCCATCGGGTTCAGTTTTGCCGTGGGTTGCGGTCCAGCCATCTCCACCAACTTGCAGCAGGAGACCGGCCCCCGGGTAAGTTTCGCCGAATTATCCGCCCAGCCGAACCGGTATAAGGGCCAGTTGGAGATCCTGGGGGGCGAGGTCATGAGCGTTACCCCGCGGGGGACGGGCAGTTTGCTGGCGGTGGACCAGCGGCAGTTGGATGCCCGGCTTTTCCCGGTAGGCGCCGCTTCCGGAGGCACCTTCCTGGTGGCAAGCGACGTTTGGCTGAGCCCCGACGAGTACCTCCCCAAGAGCAAGGTGGTGGTGGCCGGGGTGGTAGAGGGCCAGGAGAACGGCCGGCTGCTCTTGAAGGCCCGGGAGGTCACCTTCCTGGCGCCTCCCACTTGGGAAAAATATTATTATCCTGTGCCCCGGGAGTGGTATGCTCCCGAACTGGAGTACTGGTACACGCCGCCCTACTTTGACCCCTACCGGGGCGGCCGCCATTAGAGAGACGTTCATGCACATTGACCGTTACGAATTCGGGATCATCGTGATTGACGGGCAGACCTTCAAAACCGACGTCCTGATCTGGCCGGGCCGGATCAAGAGCGACTGGTGGCGCCGGGAGGCCCACCTGCTGCAACTGGACGATGTGGCCGAGGCCCTGTCTGCGAACCCCCAGGTGCTGGTAGTGGGCCAGGGCGACCCCGGAAAAATGCAGGTGGACCCGGCCCTGGCGGCCTACCTCGAGGACCGGGGGGTTGAACTGATGGTCCACCCCACCCGGGAGGCCTGCCGGGTCATCAACGACTTGAACGGGAGGCGCCGCCTGGCCGCGGCCCTGCACCTCACGTGCTGAGATTGTGCCTCATACAGACTATGACGAAGAATCAACCGGTAATCTAAGCTCTTTGATTCTTAAAGTCCCCGGTGAGAAAAGGGGAGTGTGGGGGATTTCAACCTTTATAAAAATCCCCCCCCCTTTAGAAAAGGGGGGCTAAATAACCTGTAAATCTGACTACTTAACATATCTATGGATCGCGCCAATAGTATCGCCTCCCGCAGATACTGCACTATGTCGGCCGGAAGAATTTTCCCTCCCCCGGTGGGAGGGGGTTGGGGGGCGGGGGAGAGGTTGGAGCAATGCCCAGCAATCTCACCCCCACCCCGGCCCTCCCCCATCTCCGGGGAGGGAGAAAAACCCTGCAACGCTTGCTAAGAAAATCCTGGCACGATACAGGAGCAGGTTAGCCGGGTATTTTAGGTCTCCCTTTAGGAACGGTGGAAGAAAACCCTAAACTTTCATTGCCGGATCAATTGCGAAACATCACCTTAGATCGGATCGAGGCTTATCATGCCCGTTGATTTTGAGATCATCGACTGCCATCTCCACACCGGGGTGCAGCACGTTAATTGGGACTGGGACCGCATCCGGCCGCTGCTGCTGGAAGCCGGGATCAGCGGGGCGGCGCCGATTGCGCCGGTGGAGGACATCTACGACCGCACCGACCCCGGCTTCACCGACTCGCCCGCCTGGCAGGCCTGCCGCCGCCGGGCCCACCAGTACCTCCTGGACCTCAAGGACCCGGAGATCGCCACTTACCCTTACTTTTTCGTGTGGAACGACTTCGCCTGGGAAGACCTGGGCCCGGAATACGTGGCCATCAAGTGGCACCGGCACCCGGACGAGCCCGAATACCACTACGACGCGCCCCGCTGCCGGGAGTTTCTTCAGGTAGTGCGGGAGCGGCAACTCCCCATCCTCCTGGAAGAGTCGTTGGGGCACACCCGCTCCTTCCTGGAGGAACGGGCCCCGGACCTGCCGGTGATTATCCCTCACCTGGGGGGGTTAAACGGCGGCTACGTGGCCCTGGATCTGGCCGGAGTGTGGCGCCGCCCCCTGGTGTACACCGACACCTCCACGGCGGCGCTCCCGGAAATCAAGGATTTCATCCGGCGTTTCGGCACTGACCGCCTGCTGTTCGGCAGCGACTATCCCTTCGGCAGCCCCGCCGCCGAACTGGACAAGATTCTCAGCCTCAACCTGCCCGAAGCCCAGACCCGGGCCATCCTCGGGGACAACTTCCGGCGGCTGTGCCGTTTGGGATAAACCATGGGGGTCAAGATTCCACCGGGCCGCCCCGCATCGAGATTCTCTCTCCCCCGGTCCGGGATCAGATTTATTTTCTTTTAAATTTTGCCGCGATTTTGGTTGCTTTTTGTCATAAGTCGATTAAGTTGAGGCTCTGTGGGGTCGTAAAGTCTTGGCCCCAGCCGGCTGGACCGGCGGGGCGTGGCGTTGGCTCATCAGGCGGGATTAAAGACCAAGTCGCGATCACCAAATGCACCATTGCAGGGGCGCACGTGCGGGTTCGCCCTGAATCAAGGCCGGACACGCAGGTCCGCCCATACGGAAAAATTACCGTTTGTCTGGGACTTGAGACCTCAGCAAAAGTCCGCTCATTTGTCATTCTGAGGGAGCGGAGCGACCGCAGAATCTCATAACTACAAGAAAACCCGAGATCCTGCACTACGTTCAAGATTACTAAGAACCTTTTCGTAGGGGTCTCGACTGGTATAAGACTGGATTCGCCGGGAGACTGCCCGGACTGCGGTGGTGCTTAAATAACCATGCATGGTTACCTGTAGAGATTGTTGCCCATGACTACGGATGCAAGTCAGGCCCCATGGCGCTTTATTCGCCTGGATCAATATAAGCAGCCGCCGGAGACGTCCCGGGAAACCGTGCGCAAGGGAATTTCCGGTTTGTTCCTCCGCCTGGGATGGGGGAGCAAGGCCGAGGAATCCGTCTTTGCCGAAAAAGAATTGAGCCGGGTACCCCAAGAGTTGGTTGATAAGGCGGCGCCTGAGCCGGACTGGTCGGCGTTCATTGCGGCAGTGACCGCAGCGCTGGACACCTGGCTGGACGCCAAGGTGCCGGGATCCACCAACCAAATGTTCGTGGGAGCGCCGTATCACGGCACCGGTGAAATTCTCACCGCCTGGGCCCAGGCCCGGGGCTGGCGCCTGGTGGCCGCGCCGTCGCCGGAAATGATTCTCTCGGGGGGACAGGATTGGCTGACGCAGCTTGAGGAAGACAACGAACCTCTGGTGCTGCCTCACCTGGAACACTTTTACCTCCGCCACTTTGACGGTTTGACGCTGCTCCGACGTTTGCTGGACCACATAATTTCTCAACCCCGCCGTTGGTTGGTGGGGTGCGATTCCTGGGCCTGGGCCTACTTGAGCAAGGCCCTCAAAGTCAACACCGTGTTTCCCCCGCCGTTTGTCCTAGAGGCCTTCGACCAGGAACGCCTGAAGATATGGTTCCAGCAACTGGCGTCGGCATCGGGGGAGGATAAGTTCGTTTTCCGGCAACTGGACAGTGGCAGATATGTCTTGCCGCCGGTGACGGGAGACGAGGTCTCCGGCGATTGGAACCAGGGAAATGCGGCCGAAGACAGTAGTTTCCTGAAAAATGTCGCCGCCTATAGCCGGGGCATTCCGGGAGTTGCCTGGGCGGTCTGGCGTCACAGTTTCGGGTTTGTCGACACGACGCCAGGGGATAGAGAAGGGTGCGACCTAGAAGCCCCAGCGGCTGAGGATGGACAAAAAAGCGACGCAGAAGCCCAACCGGCTGATGATTGTAAGTCCCCCCATCCTATCCTGGTGAAACCCTGGTCCCAAATCAATCTGCCGGGGTTTCCCTTTCAACGCGTTTCTCTCGGGTTGCTGATGGTCCTCCACACCCTTCTCATCCACGGCGGCCTGTGGAGCCAGATCCTCCCGAGACTGTTGCCCCTGTCTCCCATGGAGATCCTCGAAAATCTCTATCTGCTGCAGGCCTCCGGGCTGGTGGAATCGGACCGGAGCTTCTGGCGGGTTACCGCGGCGGGTTACCCGGTGGTGAGACAGGTGCTGCAAAGCGAAGGATACCTGACCGATGCCATCTAAAATTCCAGATTCCCTTCAATCTACCATTCCAAATGCCATCAAAGACAAGGCCGGGCAAATCTTTAACCAACTCGACAAGATAAATTTCGTCGAGATTGCCGTCCTGGCGGGGATGGCATGGGTAGCGATTATGCTGGTGGAGCGCCTGGTCCCCCGGCTGGCCAATCGCCTGCCGGCGCGGCTGCGCATGTATCTCCTACCCTCCATCCCCGTATTCCGCCTGGCTATTCTGATAATTACGGTCGCCATTATCGTCCCCATGGTGATTCAGACCAGCCTGCAAAATCTCATTGCCATCCTGGGTTTTACCGCGGTGGCCCTGGGGTTTGCCTTCAAGGATTACATCAGCAGCCTGATTGCCGGCATCGTGGCCATCTATGAACGGCCCTACCGGGTGGGGGATTGGGTGACCATCGACGGGGCCTACGGGGAGGTTCAGTCCCTGAGCCTCCGGGCCCTGCGCCTCTTTACCCCGGATGACACCATCGTGAGCATTCCACACATTAAAATCTGGACCACCAATATCTATAATGGCAACGACGGCAACCGCAATCTGCTCTGTGTCGCCCATTTTTACGTGGACCCGGATCACGATGCAGCCCGGGCGCGCCAGATATTGCACGATGTGGCCCTGACCAGCCCCTACCTGGATATCAACCACCCCGTCCGCGTGATTGTGATGGAGCAGCCCTGGGGCACCCACTATCAACTCAAGTCCTATCCCCTGGACAGCCGCGAACAATTCCAATTCATCAGCGATCTGACGGTGCGCGGCAAAGAGGCGCTGGCCGAGATGGGGGTCAAGCCCGCCCAGGCCCTCCCGGCGCCGGCCACGAAGGATTATTCAGGTTAACTGACCTGATTGGGGATAATCCGGCCTCTCATTGAGACCTCCGCTAAAGTCCCCTAACCTCTCATTCTGAGGCAGAGGAGCGACCGAAGAATCTCATCAGTTCGTGAACATAGGAGATCCTCCGCTCAGAATGACAAAATGGCCTGGCGCAGAGCTCTCTTATGGGTCCAAAGAGGAGCTGCCGCCCCCAGAACCTGGCCTGACCACACAAAAGGGGCGGCCCAACGGGCCGCCCCTTCACTTTAAACAGCTTAACTGAAATTTTTTCAGGCCAGTTGCATGCGCTCCTTGAGGCTGGCCATTATCGGCTCAAACTGCTGCTGGAGCTGCCCCTTAAACCGGAGCCACTCTTCCTGAAATTGAGGCAGGCGCTCTACGTCCAGGTTCACCGGTTGGCGATACTGGGCCTCCATGGACTTCTGCATCTGTCCCATGCCGGCGGCAAACCGGGCCTTGAGCTGCTGCAGGGCGTTGTTGCGGAATTGGATAAACTGCTGCAGGACCTGCTCCAGTTCCGTCTGAATCTGCGCCATGGCCTTGCGGTCGCTGGCCACCAGGAGGAGGCCTTCCACGGCCCGGTCCTGGCGCGGGTCCACCGCATTTTCCCGGGGCAGTCCGAGATTCCGCAAAAAGACCTCTTTGATGGCCAGTCCGGGCACCGGGCTGCATCTGGGGCGGCAGACTCTTGAGATCAGCCACCAGGTCCCCTTCCCCCTTGAGGAATTGCACCGCCAGTTTACGTCCCTGCTCCTGGTACTGGGCCAGATCCATCTCTTCCCGGGAGGCCCGCCCGTATTGCTCGGCCTTTTCCAGGGCCAACTCTAAAGCGCTCTTGATATCCGCCAATTATCGCTCCCTTTTTCTCCCGTCCGGGAGAATCAGCAAGGGCCTCATTTTACCTTGGCAGCCGGTGCGGCCTCGGCCTTGGGGGCCTCGGCGGCGGCGGGGGCGCTGCCGTTACCGGCGTCCTTGGCGCCATCGCCATTGTCACTGGCCCCGGACGGCGGGGTTTTTGCCGGCATAATCCGTTACATACCACCCGCTGCCCTTGAGGTGAAAGGCGCAGGAGCTAATCAGCTTATGAAGACTGCCGCCGCAGGCCGGACAATCCGCCAGGGGAGAATCGGAAATTTTTTGCCAACGTTCCATTACCTGGCCGCAGGCGGCGCACTGATACTCATAAATCGGCATACTGCAAACCTCCTTGAGTCCTTTCGTCGTAATATCGCATCACCGGCGGCAAATCCCGAAACTTCAGAGGCGCCAGGATTTTCTGCGTCAAGCGGTGTACCCGCCGTTCTTCCTCCTGCTTGTGCTCTTCCGGGGCCTCGAAGAGGGCCAGGAACTGGCTGAACCGGACGATGTGCACCAGTTCGTGGGTGACGATATAGAGCAGCAGGGGGAACAGGCTCAGGTCGTCAACCTGCTCCAGGGTCTTAAGGATATTGTGGTCCTGGAGGCAGACCCGGTAAAAATCGAAGGCCGCGGAGCCGCAACAGGCGGTCCTTATGGCGGCCGTCGTACTTGGCCACCAGGGCCAGGGCATGAGAGCAAATCTCCTCGGCCCGCAAGGCCTCCAGGGTCAGGATATCGTAGCGGGCCCGCCGCCAGTGGCAGGGAGACAGCTTGAAAAAGTCGGAGATAACCTCCTCGGCGATAACCGCCGCCTCTTTCAGCAGTTCCTTGTGGTCCTGGTGAAAATACTGGGCCGCATTCATTATCTAGATATAATTACCATTTATAGGGGACTTGTCAACTCCTCGGCGTGTTCCGCGCAGAGGAGTTGATTTTTTTTCTGCCAAGATACCCGTGGGCCTCCCGGGTGTTCGCCCTGATAAACCGTCGTCCACACCGGCCGCGGCTCCGGGGCCTTTGCCTACTGGCCGGGGCCAACCAGTTGGCGCAGTTGGTTGACAATCTCATCGGGCTCCAATCTCTGGGTGTAATCCGCTTCGACAAAGGCGAAATGAATCCTGCCATCCGGGGCGACGATAAAGGTGCCCGGCAGGGGGAGTTCGTAAGCCTGGTCAGCATTGTAGTCCTGCAGGTCAACCCCGAATTTTTTTCTATAGAGCCGCCGCAACGGTTCAGGCAGGGAGAAGACCAGCCCGTAGTGCCGCGCCACCCCATTGCCCACGTCGCTCAGGAGTTCGAAACCGAGGTTATGCTTTTCCGCCAGGGTGAGGGCATGATCCGGCGTCTGGGGCGAAATCGCCACCAGGGAAGCCCCCAGGGCTTTGATCTCCGGCAAACTGGCCTGGTAAGCCTGCAACTGCAGGTTACAGTAAGGTCACCAGGTGCCGCGATAGAAGGTGACGACTGCGGGGCCGCGGGCCAGGAGATCGGTCAACCTTACCAACTCGCCGGTGGCGTCAGGCAGGGTGAAATCCGGAGCCTGATCCCCCCTCTTCCTGGCCCGCTCGACTATCCCCGAGCGGATCAGGTCTTCGGTGGCCTTTTCCATGACCGCCGCATCAGCCGCACTTACCCGGGCTAGCACCCCCGCCTTGAATTGGCTCAGCGTTTCTCGCAAATTCACTTCAGCCTCCCCTGCCGCCCAGCTTGAAACTGGCTCTGTCTAAATATTATCACCCATTAAGGCGCTTCACTCTCATCAATTGACTATTCAGGCCGAAAAGATATTTTTTCAGCAGGTCGGGACGGAAGCGGGAAACGTGCGGCAATGGATACTTTTGCTGCCCCCGGGGGTGATGGCGGTGCGGGGCGGCGGTTGACCGGCCCGGGCCGCGCTCCGGGGAGAAGCGTAGACGATACCGGCAAGCCGGTCCGGCCGGTGATGAAGCGGACCTCATAGAGGAAAGCGTTTCTCCAGGGGGCGGCGCTCCGGCACGTAATTGTGGGGGATGGCTTCGGCGTTCCATTCCGGGGACACGTAGAGGTTACAGTAGCAGCTGCCGTATTCGGCCACATCCGCCGCCCGGTAGACGCAGGGGCACATGATGTCTTTATCCCTCTCCCGGTCCTCAGCCGCCAGCCGGCAGGGGCAGCACATGTAGCCGTAGCGGCTTTTGTTGGTCAGCAGGCCTTCTAAGAGATCAAAAACCCGTTGCTTATCCTGGTTGAAGAAGAAGCCTTGGGACTCCTGGGCCTTCCTTAACACTTCAAAGAGTTGTTCAACCGTCATGGAATCCCCAGGGCCTCCTTGATTTCAGCTTTTTTAAACCCGATAATGACCTTCTCGCCCGCCACCATGGTGGGAAAAGTGCACTGTGGGTTTACTTTCTTAATTTCTTCCAGGATGGTCCGGCGTCTGTCCGCGTCCAGGCGGTCGACATCCACGCAGTCGTAATCAATGCCACACTGATCCAACAAATCTTTGGTATCCTTACAATGGCTGCAGGTGCTCAAAGCGTAAAGTTCGACGTGGCATGGCTCCATAGCGCTCTCCCTGTTGACGATTGACGGCCCCAAAAAGTTTCGGGTGCAGCGGCGACGGTAGATGATACAATAAGCCGGAAGTTATTCTTTCTTATAGCATTTTCCTGAAGCCCTGACAATGCGCCAACTCAGCAGCGGAGTGCGGCATTGTGATTTTCAGGGCAGATGGACGGTAATTCGGTTGACAACGAGCCCTTGCCGATGCGAAGCGCCATGCTTATCAAAAGGAAGCGAAGATTTTTCCTGGACCACCAACACCCTAACCGAAAACAGAAAATCCGGAACCCAAACCTGAAAGCCAATTATTATGGCCCGACTACCCCGACAACTGGAATCCCTGGCCCGGATGCTTACTTACATCCTGAGCCTCCGGCCCGACGAGTTCGGGCTGGTCCTCTCGGAGGAAGGGTTTATCCCCATCAAGTCCCTGCTCCGGGCCCTGGGCGCCGAGCCCGGTTGGGGCTTTGTCCGGCGCTATCACCTGGACCAGCTGGCGGGGCTGATGTCGCCCCCGGGCTTCGAAGTGGAAGGGGAGCGGATCCGGGCTCTGACCCCGGCGCAACTGCGCCGCGAACCGGGGGAGCCCCCCCCTGCCCTGCTCTACGCCGCCATTGCCCCCAAGGCCCACGCCAAGGTGTGGGAGGACGGACTGAAACCGCTGCCGGACCGGGAACTCGTCCTGGCCGCGAGCCCGGAGGTAGCAAAAAAGCTGGGGCGCCGCCGGGCCCCGGACCCCATCCTGGTCATCGTCCAGGCCCAGGTCGCGACCCGGCGGGGCTTGAGCTTCACGGGCTACGGCGAGGGCCTCTTCCTGGCCCCGGCCCTGCCCCGAGATTTGCTCCAACTGCCGCCCCCGCCCCAGGCCCCGGAAAAGCCCAAAGCCGAGAAACCGCGACCCACGGCCCCCACCCCTGGCAGCTTCGCCCTGGACCTGCCCGGGATGCTGCCGCCGGCGCCTAAACCCCGTTCCAAAGGCAGGAAGAACGAGCCGGCCTGGAAGGCCGGGACCCGGGCCCTGCGAAAGCAGAGGGAAAAAGGCGAAAAGGGGCAAGGTTAACGCTTGTGAGCGCCTGTGGGCGGACACCTAGGTCCGCTCCTACAAAATAAAGGCAATCTGAGAGGTTTGCGCCCAGCCATTTGGTCATCCAGAGTGGAGCGAAAGTTCTATTATTTTCTCATAGTTATGAGATTATTCGCTCGCTCCACGCCCTCAGAATGACAGGGCAGGAAAATTTAGCCGAGGTCTCAACCTGGTATAAGGCTCACGGGACATGTTCCAGTTCCCGTGCAGGGCTGGGGCGGTAACAAAACCCAACGGTTTCTCCGAAAGAGACTCAGGGGACGCAGCCACAGCGCACCGGGAGGCAGCCATCTCGCCAAGCGGGCGCCGGAGGACAGACAAGTGCCTTATGGTGACGTGCAGGCCACGGCCTGGTTGGCTGGCCTTTTCAGCCCCGGTTTGACCGGGGTCATGCAAGATATCTCCCGGTTGGGTAGCCGGGGCGTCGTGCTGGGTTTGGTGGGTATCATCGCGCTGGGACTACTCCTGAGGAAGCGGTGGCGGGATTCAGTTCTCCTGCTCCTGGCCTATGGGGGCGGCGAGTTGACGGTATCATTCCTGAAGTCATACTTCCAGCGACCCCGCCCCTCCGCGCCCCTGGTCCTGGCGCACGGGTACAGTCTTCCCAGCGGCCATGCCTTTAACATCATACTGATCTGCGGTTTCGTCACTTACCTGCTGTGGCCGCGGTGCCGCGGCGCCTGGGCCAGGGCCCTGCTCCTGGTAGTATCCATAACCCTGATCGTCCTGGTGGGATTCAGCCGCGTCTATTTAGGGGTCCATTGGCTGGACGACGTCCTGGCCGGGTACGCGGTGGGGTTGGCCTGGTTGTTTATCAGCAAGGGAGTGACCACCGCTCTTTTCCCGGCTCGAGCGGCGGCCCGGCCGGGGCCTTGAGTCCGCGGCTTTGGATGGTGCTCCCCCCCACCCTGATCCCCAGGCGGCTTTTGATCCCAGGGGGGCGTTGGGCCCCCGAGATTAAACCCCGTCAACTTTAAACCTTAAACTTTGAACTGTTCAGACCTCTGGGAACACCCCTTTTGTCATCCGGAGAGGAGCGCAGGATCTCGTCTTTCCTCGTAGTTACGAGATTCTTCGGTCGCTCCGCTCCCTCAGAATGACAGGCCAGGGGACTTTAGCAGAGGTCTCAGGACGGGATAAGCCGGCCCGGGACTGTCCGGGTCGTTAAAGCAGGGCCGGGGTTAACGGGATCGAATCGGCGAGGCCTGGAAGTTTAAACCGCGGACCCCTAACTTCCCGGCGAGGCTGGAAAAAACCCGGCGATTACTCCTGATCTGTATTTCTTCCTCGTTTGGACCGGTCAGAAAACTGAAAAAAGACTTGACACTCGGAGGGATTGATAATAAAAATTCCAGGAATAAAGAAAATATTCACAAAGAACCGACACCCATGGATCGATAACGATGGAGATTAAAACCCCCGTCAAGCGCCGCATTAAGCCCCGAGCAAGTATCCGCCATCCAGGATGCCGTCAGCCATTACCGAGCCGTCAAAGGGGGGGTGATGCCCGCCCTGCATGCCGTTCAGGGCATTTGCGGCAACTGGCTGCCCATGGAAGCCCTCAAGATGATAGCCGAGGGCATGGATATTCCCTATCCCTACCTCTATGGCGTTATGAGCTTCTACACCATGTTTTCGCCGACGCCCCGGGGGAAGTTCATCATCCGCATGTGCGAGTCGACGCCCTGCCACATCATGGGGGCCGACAACCTCGTGGAGGTGCTCAAGGCCGAGTTGGGCATCAAGGCGGGGGAAACCACCACCGACGGCCTCTTCACCCTGGAGCACACCGCCTGTTTGGGGGTCTGCGAAGTCTCTCCGGCCATGCAGATCAACGAGGTGGTCTTCGGCCGCCTGACGGCGGAGCGGGTCAAAAGCATCATCGGCCGATTACCGGGCGGGCAAAGACCGTGGATTACCGGACACTTCCCCGCACCACCAATGCCCTGAGCGACTATCCCCCGAGCGGCGATGAGCTGGTCGCTCCTGGCCAACGTGGATCAGATCGATCCTTTGAGCCTGGACGCATACCTGGCCCGGGGCGGCTATGAGGGGCTGAAGAAGGCCCTGGCCATGACCCAGGAAGAGGTGGTCAATATGGTCAAAGACTCCGGCCTGAGAGGGCCGAGGCGGCGCCGGTTTCCCCACCGGCTTGAAGTGGTCCTTCACCCTGCCCAACCCCATTACCCCCAAATACATCGTCTGCAACGCCGACGAAGGCGAGCCGGGCACCATCAAGGACCGCTATCTCATGGAAGGCGACCCGCACCGGGTCCTGGAAGGCATGGCCATCGCGGGCTATGCCGTAGGCGCCACCTACGGCTATATCTACTGTCCGGGGCGAATATTACCTCTCCATGTACCGGCTGCAACAAGGCCATTGACGCGGCCGAAGCCAAGAATCTCCTGGGCGACAACATCAAGGGCACCGGGTTCTCTTTCCATATTCAGGTTCAGACCGGCGGCGGCTCCTATGTCTGCGGCGAGGAAACCGCGCTCATCGAGTCCATCGAAGGCAAACGGGGCAACCCCCGGGTCAAGCCGCCTTTCCCCGGTCGTGGTGGGCGTCTGGAACAAGCCCACCATCGTCAACAACGTCGAGTCTCTGGGCCAGCGTGCCGGGCATCATGGTCAACGGCTCCGAATGGTATAAGTCCAAGGGCACCGAAGACGCCGCGGGGCACCAAGATCTTCCAGGTGGTGGGCCACGTGAATAACCCCGGCGTCGTTGAAGCCAACTGCGGCATGACCGTGCGCGACCTCTGATCGACAAGATACGGCGGGGGTGTCAACAGAGGGCCAAAGTTCAAAGCCTGCAGACCGGCGGCGCCTCCTTCGGCTTCATCACACGACGAGCACCTGGACACCCCCATGGAATATATGGCCATGGGCAAAGTAGCCGAAGGCGCGTTGGGCTCCGGCACCATGCTGGTGATGGACGACACCATCTGCGTCATCGACGTGGTCAAGTCCATCCTGTACTTCTTCCAGCACGAGTCTTGCGGCTTCTGCCTCCCCTGCCGCCGGGGCACCCGGGTGCTCTACGAGACTGATCAGCAAGGTGGCCGCGGGCAAGGCCACCCAGGCCGACCTGGACCGGATGCTGTCCCTTGCCCAGATCATGGTGGATTCCTCCAACTGCGCCCTGGGCATGAGCCCGTATTCCTTCATCAAGACCACCATCGAGCGCTTCCAGGACGAATACGACGCCCACCTGGCGGGCAACTGCCCGTTGGGGGTGTGCAAGGCCGAAGAGCATTCGCATTAGCTAAAAAACGCTAGGAAGGGGCGGGCTTAAAACCCGCGCCTTTATAAAGCGCCGGCAACCTGCCGGTGAGACCATAAAGAACAGAATCATCCTTAATGCGAAGCAGTAGTGCTGAGGATTAACCTTATGCTGATCAATTATTTACCGGTTCTGATTTACATGGTGATCGCCATCGGGCTGGTGGGCGTCATGGTCTTCCTGTCCGAAATCCTGGGCAAGAAGAAGCATTTTCCCGCCAAGGACATGCCCTACGAGTGCGGCATGGACCCCATCGGCGACGCCCGCAGCCGCTACACGGTGCGCTTCTACGTCATCGCCATGTTCTTCATCGTGTTCGACATTGAAGCCATTTTCTTCTATCCCTGGGCGGTGGTCTTCAAGCCCCTGGGCTGGTTCGGGTTCGTGCGAGATGCTGGTGTTCGTCGGCATCCTGGCGGTGGGCCTGGTGTACGTGTGGGGCAAGGGCGCCCTGGAGTGGGAATAGCATAATCCGGTAGGGCGGGCGTCCCCGCCCGCCACTCATAAATGTAGGGCGGGCCATCCCCGCCAAATATGGTGGGCAGTGCCCACCCTACATGGAGCGCTGTAATGGGAATTGAAGAACATTTAGGCTATAACGTCTTGACCACCACCCTGGAGAAGCTGGTGGACTGGGGGCGGAAGAACAGCCTCTGGCCCGCCACCTTCGGGCTGGCCTGCTGCGCCATCGAGATGATCTGCACCGCGGCCAACCGCTGGGACATCGCCCGCTTCGGCATGGAGGCCTTCCGGGCCTCCCCCCGCCAGGCGGACGTGATCATCATCGCCGGCACCGTGTGCAAGAAAATGATGCCGGCCATCCAGCGGGTCTATGACCAGATGAGCGAACCCAAGTGGGTCATCGCCATGGGGGCCTGCGCCACCTCCGGCGGGATTTTCGACTCCTATGCCGTGGTCCAGGGCATCGACAAGTACCTGCCGGTGGACGTCTACGTGCCCGGCTGCCCGCCCCGGCCCGAAGGTCTGCTGTACGGCATCCTGAAGCTCCACGAACAGATCCTGAAAGATCCCTTCCTGACCACAGCAGTACAAGGAACGCCTGCAGGCTCCGGCGGGAGGAGGCGGCATGAAACAAGCGGTGGCCCTGCTCGAAGAAAAGTTTGCCGACGAGAGTGGTGGAGGTCGTGGAGTTCCGGGGCGACACCACCATCGATCGTCAAGCCCGAGCGGATCGTGGATATCTGCACGGCCCTCAAAGACGGCCATGACACCGGCTTCAAGTACCTCTCCATGATTGCCGGGCATGGATTACTCTCCCGCACAGCCCCCGGTTCGGCGTGGTCTATAACCTCTATAGCCACAAGCACCACAGCCGCATCACCTTAAAGACGCGGCTGGCGGATGACCAGGCCCCGAGCATCGACTCCGTCGGCCGGTATGGTCCACGGCCATCTGGCACGAACGTGAGGCCTACGACATGATGGGCATCCGCTTCAAGGGCCATCCGGACTTGAGGCGCATCCTCATGCCCGGAGACTGGGTGGGCCACCCCCAGCGCAAGGATTACCCCTTACGGGGATGTTGAGTTAGTTCTAAGTGCCGCCAGGCTCTTATGCCGGCGCCGTGAGTAACGAAGCCTACTCATAACCCACGCAGGCTAAAGCCTGCGGCGATACGGGAATTCATATGAACCAACGAACCATGACACGCACCGAAACCATGCTGCTGAACGTGGGGCCGAGCCACCCCAGCACCCACGGGGTCCTTCGGGTCCTGGTGGAGCTGGACGGCGAGCTCATTGTCAGCGCCGACCCGGACATCGGTTACCTCCACCGCGGCATCGAGAAGATGTGCGAGTACCGCACCTACCACAAGTGCCTGCCCCTGATGAACCGGGTGGACTACCTGGCCGGGGAAGTCAACAACTTCGGCTTCTGCCTGGCGGTGGAAAAGCTCCTGGACGTCGAGATCCCCAAACGGGCCCAGTATATCCGGGTGTTGATCGCGGAGTTGACCCGGATCGCCTCCCACCTCTTCTGGCTGGGAACCCACGGCCACGACCTGGGCGCCATGACCCCGCTGTTCTACGCCTTCAGGGAGCGGGAAAAGATCATGGACCTGTGCGAAATGGCCTCCGGGGCCCGCATGTTTCCGCTCTATTTCCGGATCGGCGGCCTGGCCGCGGACCTGCCCGAGGGCTTCATGCCGGCGGCCTGGGAGTTTGTCAAGTCCTTCCCCAAACTCTGGCAGGATTACGACACCCTCCTGACCCAAAACATCATCTGGAAGCAGCGCACCATGGGCGTAGGCACCATGAGCGCCGCCGACGCTCTGGATTGGGGCTGGTCCGGTCCCATGGCCCGGGGCTCCGGCAGTGGATTGGGACCTGCGGCGGGACAACCCGTATTCCAGCTACGAAGAGTTTGAATTCGAAGTGCCCCTGGGAACCCAGGAAGGCGACACCTACTCCCGGTACATGGTGCGGATGCAGGAGATGCTCCAGGCAACCGCATCGTCGAGCAGGCCCTGGAAAAGATCGCCAAGACCGAGCCCGGGGACATCAAATGCGCCGACCCGCGGGTGTGCCTGCCGCCCAAGGAGAAGGTCTACACCGACATCGCCAGCCTGATCAACCATTTCAAGCTGATCCAGGAAGGCATCACGCCGCCTAAGGGTGAAGTCTACCAGTGCATCGAGGCCCCCAAGGGCGAGATGGGCTTCTATATCGTCAGCGACGGCGGCCCCAAGCCGCTTCCGGCTCAAGGTCAGGACGCCGTCCTTCGTGGTGCTGGGCTCCCTGGACAAGCTGTGCCGGGGCCGATTGTTGTCGGACATGATCGCGATGATCGGCACCATGGACATCGTGTTGGCGGACGTGGACGATGGTAAGCAGGAGCTGTCAGCTAAACAACATAGGAACGACTTATGGTTAATCTGACCATCGACGGGCGGGCCATCCAGGCGAAACCGGGCAAGACCATCCTGGAAGTGGCCAAAGAGAACGGGATCTTCATCCCCTTCCTCTGCTACCATCCGGCCTTGAAACCCATCGGCTCCTGCCGCATCTGCGTGGTGGAGGTGAAGCCCGGGCCGCCCCGGCCCCTGCCGGCCTGCGCCACCCCCGTCAACGAAGGCATGGAAGTGGTGACCGATACGCCCAAGCTGGTGGCCCTGCGCCAGGAATTGATGAAGCTGGTGCTCATCAACCACGCCCTGGAGTGCCCCATCTGCGACAAGGGCGGGGAATGCGAGCTGCAGAACCTGACCCATGCCCTGGGGGTGCCCACGGTGGACCTGGACGCGGTCAAACTGCCGCCCAACCCGGACTACGTCTCCCAGTTGGTGGAGCGCCACCCGGACCGCTGCGTCACCTGCGGCCGCTGCGTGCGCATCTGCCGGGACCGGGTGGGGGCCATGGCCATCAACTTCACGCTGCGGGGCTACTTCACCGAACTGGCCAGCGGCGGCCTAGCCCCTGAACTGCGAGTTCTGCGGCTCCTGCATCGACATCTGCCCGGTGGGGGCCCTGATCAACAAGCAGTTCAAGTACCGGGCCCGGGCCTGGGAAGTGGACAAGACCGAGATCGCCTGCCCCTTCTGCGGCGGCGGCTGCACCTACCAGGTGCACACCAAAGACGGCAAGATCATGCGGGTCTTGAACGAAGACAGCGTGCTGCTCTGCGGCCGGGGCCGGTTCGGCTGGCCGGTGGTGGAAGCGCCGGACCGTCTGAAGACCCCGCTCATCAAAGAAAACGGCAGCTTCCGGGAAGCCTCCTGGGACGAGGCCCTGGACCTGGTGGCCGCCAAGTTCAAAGAGACGCGTGGAGGCCGACGGCGCCAAGGCGGTTTACGGCGTCGGTTCGCCCCGGGCCACCAACGAAGCCAACTACGCCTTCCAGAAATTCTTCCGGGACGGCCTGACCACCAACCAGATGGACAACCCGGGCCGTTATAACTATGTCCGGGCCATCAAGGCCCTGGCCGAAGTCTTCGGCCTGCCCAAGGTCGAAGGCGTTGAAGCCAGCAGCGCGCCGGCGCCGCCCTTCAATCGCCCTTGACGTGAAGGAAGAAGCCACCGGCAGCGGCTTCCCCTTTGTCCTGGGGAAACTGGACGATCTCCCCAAGGCCGACCTGGTCCTGGTGGTGGACACCGATGTCACCCCGGAGATGCCGCCCCTGGGCTGGAAGCTCATGGAAGCCAAAGAGAAGGAGAACTTCAGGCTGGTGGTGGCCAATCCCCGCAAGACCAAGTTCGACCGTTACGCCAGCCTGTCCCTGCGGTATAAGCCCGGCAGCGAACGCATCCTCATCGCCGGGCTGATCAAGTTCTTCCTGGCGGATAACCCCGACTGGACCCCGGCCATCAAGGCCAACGGCCTGGACGAGTTCAAAGAGAGCATCAAACTCACCCCCAAGGAAATCACCACCAAGACCGGGGTGGAAGAAAGCGTCCTCAAGGAAGTCGCGGCCCTGCTGGCCCAGGCCCAGGCCCCGGCCATCATCTTCGGCACCGAACTGCTCGCCCAGGACAAGGGCCAGCAAAACGCCCTGGCCCTGGCCGACCTCTTCCTGCTGGTGGGCAAGCCCGAAGCCCCCGGCAGCGCCCTGTACCCCGTGGCCGAGAAGAACAACTCCCGGGGCGTCAGCGAAGTGGGCGTCCTGCCGGATATGGGCCCCGGATATGTGCCGGCTGGAAGGTCATCGATCCCGGCCCCACCCTGGAAGAGGTGCTGGACCTCCTGGAGAAAGACGACGCCGGCCGCGCCCAAGGCCCTGTATCTCTTGGGCGGCGACCTGCTGCGCTGTCTCCCCCATCGCAGCCGGGTGGAAAAGCTCCTGAAGAAAGTGCCGTTTATCGTGGTCCAGGACGCCTTCCTGACGGATACCGCCAAGCTGGCCCAGGTGGTCCTGCCGGTGGCGGTGCACGCCGAGCAGGAAGGCACCTTCATCAGCAGCACCGGCCAGTTGGGGTCTGATCAGCCAGGCCCTGCCCACCAACGGCGTGCGGCCCGACTGGCAGATCATCAGCCAGTTGGGCGGCCAAGATGGGGTTTGCCGGCCTGAAGTACGTCACCCCCAAGGAAATCTTCAAGGAACTGGCCAAGAAGATGCCCCTGTGGGCCGGTTTGGCCCCCAAGTTGAGTGCGCCGTGTCCCGAAGATCAAGGCCGAGCGTGAGCGGCAAATTCGTGCCCTTCGAGGTGGACATCAGCCTGCCCGGGCCGTCGGCCCTACACCCTGATCGTCGGCAAATCCCTGCAGCACTCCGGTTCGTTCACCACCCATCACCCCTGCGGCACCATGGTCGTCACCAACCGGGCGCTCCTGAAGATGAACCCCGAAGACGCCCAGAGCCTGGGGTTGGCCGCGGGTGAAGCGGCCAAGGTCATTTCCTCCCACGGGGAAATCACGGCGCCGGTGAATCTGACCAACGAGGTGCCGGCGGGTGTGGTGTTTCTGCCGGAGCATTTCGCCGCACCGGCGGCCAACGATTTAACCCTTAACTCCAACCTGGTGCGCGTGACCATCCAAAAGGGTTGAGAATATGAATCTGCCCCTCTTAATACTGATCAGCGTCCTCAAGATCGCCGTGGTGATGGGGGTCCTGCTTACCTGCGTCGCCTACACGGTACTCCTGGAACGCAAGGTCCTGGGTTTCATCCAACTGCGGTACGGCCCCAACCGGGTAGGCCCCTGGGGGTTGTTCCAGCCTCTGGCCGACGTCCTCAAGCTGCATGTTCAAAGAGGACTTCACCCCGCCGGGAGCCAACAAGATCCTGTTTATCCTGGCGCCGATCATCACGGCCGGGGCGGCGCTCCTGCCCTTTGCGGTCATCCCCTTCGCCGGCACTATCCTGCCTCCGGAGATCACCTTTTACGGCTACAAGATCGATCTCACCGTGGCCCCCTGAACCAGGGGGTCATCGCCGACACCAACATCGGCCTGCTCTACATCTTCGCGGTGGCCTCCCTGGGGGTGTACGGGGCGATCCTGGGCGGCTGGGCCTCCAACAACAAGTATTCCTTGCTTGGCGGGCTCTGCGGCTCTGCGCCCAGATGGTCAGCTACGAGTTGGCCCTGGGGCTCTCCGTCATCGGCGTGCTCATGATGGCCGGGTCCCTGAGCACCGTCAAGATCGTCGAAGCCCAGAAGTGCATCCCGTTTATCGTGTACCAGCCCCTGGGTTCCTGATCTTCATGACTGCGGCCATGGCCGAATGCGGCCGGACGCCCTTTGACCTCATCGAGTGCGAAAACGAGCTGGTGGCCGGCTACCAGACCGAATACAGCTCCATGAAGTGGGCCCTGTTCATGATGGGGGAATATATCCACATCATCGTGGCCTCGGCTCTGGCCGTCACCCTGTTCCTGGGCGGCTGGCAGGGGCCGGTGCTGCCCCCGGTCGTCTGGTTCATGGGCAAGACCTTTGCCCTGGTCTTCTTCTTCATCTGGGTAAGAGGCACCTTCCCCCGCTTCCGGTTTGATCAGCTCATGCAGTTGGGCTGGAAGGTCCTTTTACCCCTGAGCCTGGTGAACATCATGGTCACCGGGGCGGTAATCTTATTTATCAAGGGTTAATCCATGATTATTCCTTTGCTCAAAGGGTTGGCGACCACCCTACGGATGGTCGTTCACCAAACCCATCACCCTGCAGTATCCGGAAGAGAAACGGCAGGTCTCTCCCCGCTGGCGGGGCCATCCGGAACTCACCATCAACGAGGACGGCACCCGGCGCTGTGTGGCCTGCACCCTGTGCATGGTGGTCTGCCCGTCCAACGCCATCAAGGGCATCGTGGCCGGCGAAGGTGAGGATCACGAGAAGTACCCGGTGGCCTTCACCATCGACCTGCAGCGCTGCATCTTCTGCGGTTTCTGCCAGGAGGCCTGTCCCAAGGGCGCCATCAAGTTGAACAACCTTTACGAACTGGCCCAATACGACAAAAAGGTGCTCATTCTCGACATCGAGAGGGCAACCCAGAGCAAGTCGCAACTGCGCCTGGGGGATTGGCTATGATCCACGTAAGCCCTAATCCCCAGCCAATGCGGCAGGAATAGGAGGCCCGAGGGATGCAGACGCTGTTTTTCATCCTGGGCGCCGTGGCCCTGATTTCCGGCGGCCTGGTGGTCTTTCAGAAGCACCCCCTGAGGAGCGCCCTCTGGCTCATCGTCAACTTCTTTGCGGTGGCAGGCATCTACCTCTTGGCCCACGCCGAGTTCATCGCCGCCATCCAGGTGATCGTCTACGCCGGGGCCATCATGGTGCTGTTCCTGTTTGTCATCATGCTCCTGAATATCCGGCAGCCGGAAGAGACGCCCAAGCTGCCGTTTATCGGGCAGAAACTGGCGGGCATCATCCTGGCCGGCTTCACCGGGCTGATCCTGATTTACGGCGTGACCAGGTCGGCAGCTGACCGCCGGCAAGGAAATGGCCCCGGGCCTGGGCAACACCGAATCCATTGCCCGGAGCCTGTTTACCGACTATCTGCTGCCCTTCGAAGTCACCTCGGTCCTGCTCCTGGTGGCCATCGTGGGCGCCGTGGTCTTGGCCAAGAGCAAGTTGAAATGATGCAGCACAGAATCACAAGCGGAGAGCGTTTATGGTAGTCCCGGTCAACTATTTCCTGGCCTTGAGCGTGGCCCTGTTCGCCCTGGGGGTGATCGGGGTCCTGATTCGGCGCAACGCCCTGGTCATCTTCATGTGCATTGAAATGATGCTCAACTCCGTCAACCTGGCCTTCATCGGTTTTGCCGACTATTTCAAAGCGGTGGACGGCCAGATGTTCGTGTTCTTTGTCCTGACCGTGGCCGCGGCGGAAGTGGCGGTGGGCCTGGCCCTGATCGTGGCCATCTTCCGCAACCGGGGCGACCGTTTACGTAGACAACCTCAATATCCTCAAGTGGTGAGGCGAACCCCATGATGGATTATGTCTGGCTGATACCTCTCTTTCCCCTCATCGGCTTTTTGATTAACGGCCTGGTGGGGAAGAGTCTGCCCAAGAAAGTGGTGGGAACCATCGGGTCCGCCGCCGTGGGCCTGAGTTTCCTGCTCACCGTGGCGATCTTCCTGGAATTCCTGAAGCTCCCGGCAGGATGCCCGCGCGGTGGAAAAGGTGATGTACACCTGGATCGCCTCGGGTCCCTTCACGGTCTCGGTGGCCTTCCTCATCGACCCCCTCTCCCTGATCATGCTGCTGGTGGTCTCCGGGCGTGAGCACCCTCATCCACATCTACTCCATCGGCTACATGGCGCGATGACGAGGGCTTTTACCGCTACTTCGCATACCTCAACCTCTTCGTCTTCGCCATGCTCATCCTGGTGAGCGCCAACAACTTCCTCTTGATGTTCGTGGGCTGGGAAGGCGTGGGGCTCTGCTCTTATCTGCTCATCGGGTTCTGGTACGAGAAAGAAGTCGGCCTCGCGACGCGGGCAAAAAGGCCTTTGTGGTCAACCGGATCGGCGACTTCGGCTTCCTGCTGGGCGTCTTCCTGATCTTCTGGACCTTCGGGTCGCTGAATTTCAAGGACGGTCTTCCCCCTGGCGGCCAAGTATCCCATGGGCTCCGGCGTCCTCACCGCCATCACCCTGTTCCTCTTCCTAGGCGCCACCGGTAAATCGGCCCAGATTCCCCTGTATACCTGGCTGCCCGACGCCATGGAAGGTCCCACCCCGGTGTCCGCCTTGATCCACGCGGCCACCATGGTCACCGCCGGCGTCTTCATGGTGGCCCGGTGCAGCACCATGTTCGTGCTGGCGCCCATCTCCATGACGGTCGTGGCCGGAGTCGGGGCGCTCACCGCCATCTATGCCGCCACCATCGGCATCACCCAATTCGACATCAAGCGGGTCCTGGCCTACTCGACCGTGAGCCAGTTGGGGTATATGTTCCTGGCCTGCGGCGTGGGGGCCTTTACCTCCGGCATCTTCCATCTCATGACCCACGCCTTCTTTAAGGCTCTCCTCTTCCTGGGCTCCGGCTCCGTCATCCACGGCATGCACGGCGAACAAGATATGCGCCACATGGGCGGCTTGAAGAAGTACATGCCCATTACCTACTGGACCTTCATGCTGGCCACCCTGGCCATTGCCGGGATCTTCCCCTTCGCCGGCTTCTTCAGCAAGGACGAGATCCTGTTCCACTCCCTGGTGAGCGGCCATTACGCTCTTCTGGGGCATCGCCACCGTGGCGGCCTTCATCACCGCCTTCTACATGTTCCGGGCGGTGTTCATGACCTTCCATGGCGAGGAAAAGTTCGACCATCATCATGTGCATCCCCATGAATCGCCGTCGCTGATGACCGTGCCGCTGATGATCCTGGCGGGCCTGGCGGTGGTGGGCGGCCTGGTGGGCTTCCCCATCATCGAAGGGGCCAATAAGTTCAAGGAGTTCCTGGCCCCGTCCATCACTCCCGCTGGTGCATGAAGTGCACTCCCCGGTCTGGTTCGAAATCACCATGATGGCCTTCTCCATGGCGGTGGCCATTGCCGGGCATCTACATGGCCTACAAGTTCTATATGAAGCGGCCCGAACTGCCCGAGAAGGTCACCGAGAAAATCCCGGTGGTCTACGACCTGGTTTATAACAAGTACTACGTGGACGAACTCTATGACGCCGCGGTGGTGGAGCCCATCAAGAACGGCTCCGACTTCCTGTGGCACGGCGTAGATGAAAACTGTTATTGATGGCGCGGTGAACGGCAGCGCCACTACCGTCGGTTGGCTCAGCGGCCACCTCCGCAAACTGGAGACCGGGTTTGTGCAAAATTATGCCCTGGCCATCCTCGTCGGTGTGGTGCTCGTCACCGGCTATCTAATCGGGCGTTAGGGGGGGCTCAATGCAACTACCCATCCTCTCCATTCTGATCTTCCTCCCCATCGTGGGGATAGGGATTCTGCTCATCCTGGACCGGAAGCGCCACAAGGCGCTGAAGATCGCCACCCTGGCCATCTCCGTGGTGGAGTTCCTGGTCTCCCTGCCCCTGTGGTTTAACTTCAACAGCCAGACCGCGGCCATGCAGTTCGTGGAGCACCGTGCAATGGCTGCCGGCCTACGGCATCAGCTATTATATCGGGATCGACGGCTTCTCCCTGCTGCTCATCATGCTCACCACCTTCCTGACCCCGCTGTGCGTCCTGGCCACCTGGGACGACATCCAGGTCCGGGTCAAGGAATTCATGGTCTGCCTGCTGGCCCTGATGAGCGGCATGATCGGCGTCTTCGTCTCCCTGGACCTCTTCCTGTTCTACGTCTTCTGGGAAGTGATGCTCATCCCCATGTACCTGCTCATCGGGGTCTGGGGCAATCCGGCCCGCCGGGTCTATGCGGCCGTCAAGTTCTTCCTGTTCACCATGTTCGGCTCCTTGCTGATGTTGGTGGCCATTTTGGTCCTCTACTTCCACTACGGCAAGACCACCGGCACCTACACCTTCGATCTGCTTGAAGCTGTACGGCCGTGGCCATCCCCTTCAACATGCAGTTCTGGATGTTCCTGGCCTTCGGCCTGGCCTTCGCCATCAAGGTGCCCATGTTCCCCTTCCACACCTGGTTGCCGGATGCCCACACCGAAGCCCCCACCGTGGGTTCGGTCATCCTGGCCGCGGTGCTCTTGAAGATGGGGACTTACGGCTTCCTGCGCTTCAACATGCCGCTCTTTCCCGAGGCGGCCCACTACTTCGTGCCCCTGTTCAGTATCCTGGCGGTCATCGGCATCGTCTACGGCGCCCTGGTCTCCATGGTGCAAAAGGACATGAAAGCGCCTCATCGCCTTCTCGTCGGTGAGCCATCTGGGCTTCGTCATGCTGGGGCTGTTCACCTTCACCATGCGCGGGCGTCCAGGGCGGCATCATCCAGATGATCAACCACGGGCTCTCCACCGGGGCCCTGTTCTTGATCGTCGGCATGATCTACGAGCGGCGCCACACCCGGCTGATCTCCGAGTTCGGCGGCCTGTGCACCCCCATGCCGGTCTTTGCCATCATCTTCATGATCGTGACCCTGTCTTCCATCGGGCTGCCGGGCTTGAACGGCTTCGTGGGTGAGTTTCTCATCCTCCTGGGGACCTTCAAGACCAACATGGTCTACGCCACCGTCGCCGCCACCGGCGTCATCTTTGCGGCCTGTTACATGCTGTGGATGTTCCAGCGGGTGGTATTCGGCAAGGTGACCAACGAGAAAAACAAGGACCTGAAAGACCTGTCCTGGCGGGAGATCGCCATCTTTGCACCCCTGATCCTCTTTATCATCTGGATCGGGGTCTACCCCAGCACCTTTTTAGACAAAACCAAGGCATACGACGGAGAACTTCGTGGCCATGATGCAAAAGGCCAAGTCCACGCAGGTTTCCCAATCTCCACGTGTTTAAGGGGGAGGCGCAATGACCTTCACCATACCCAGCTTCCATCTGAGCAGCATCGGGCCGTGGCTGACCCTGACGGTGACCGCCATCCTCATCCTGGTGCTGGATGCCCTCTCCCCCAAAGGGCGCAAGAAGGCCTGTTTCTCCGGGCTCGCCCTGCTGGGCCTGGCGGTGGCGGCCTTGCAGACCATCGGCCTCTGGGGCAGGACCGGCACCGATTTTGCCCGCATGGTCTACCTGGACAACTTCTCCTGTTTCTTCTATCTGATCTTTCTCCTGGGCGCGGCCCTGACGGTGCTGATCTCCCGCGCAGTACCTGGAAGACTACGGCAAGAACCTGGGCGAATATTACGCCCTGCATCCTCTTCGCCACCGTGGGCATGATGCTCATGGCCGCCGGGGCCCATCTCATCATGATCTTCCTGGGCCTCGAGGTCATGTCCATCGCGGTCTACGTCCTGGCGGGCCTCTTCCGGGAAGATGTGCGCTCCAACGAGGCCTCGTTGAAGTACCTCATCCTGGGGTCCTTTTCCAGCGCCTTCCTGCTCTTCGGCATGGCCATGCTCTACGGCGCCGCCGGGCGGCACCCTGTTCTTGAGCGAGCTGCCCAAGCGCCTGGCCTGGACACCGGCCATGCCCAGCCCTTGATTTTCGCTGGGCATCGGCCTGTTGCTGGTCGGCTTCGGCTTCAAGGTGGCTTCGGCGCCCTTCCACATGTGGACCCCGGACGTCTATGAAGGCGCCCCCACCTCGGTGACCGCGTTCATGGCCGTAGCCGTCAAGGCCGCGGCGTTTGCCGCCTTCGCCCGGGTCTTCTTCCTGGCCTTCCCGCGCCATGAAGGTGGACTGGACCATGCTCCTCTGGGTCCTGGCCGTGGCCACCATGACCATCGGGAACGTCACCGCCATCGCCCAGACCAATATCAAACGCATGCTGGCCTACTCCTCCATCGCCCACGCCGGCTACCTGCTGGTGGCCCTGGTGGCCGCCAACCAATTGGGCGCCGTCAGCCTGCTCTACTACCTGCTGGCCTATACCCTGATGAACCTGGGGGCCTTCGGCGTGGTGATCCTGGTGGGCCGCAAGAAAGACAGCTACCTCAATATCTACGACTACTCCGGCCTGGGCGCCCAGCATCCGGTCCTGGCCGCTTCCATGGCCCTGTTCATGTTCGCCCTGGCGGGGATTCCCCCCACCGCGGGCTTCGTGGGCAAGTTCTATATCTTCTCCGCCGCCATCCAGGCGGGCTACATCTGGCTGGCCATCATCGGCGTCATGAACTCCCTGGTGTCGGTCTTACTACTATCTCCGCATCACCGTGCTCATGTATATGAAGCCGGCGGAAGCCGACCTGGGCCCGGTGACCTTCTCCCCGGCCCAGACCGCGGTGGTGGCCGTCACCGCCGCCGGCGTCCTGCTCATCGGCATCTTCCCAGGCTGCCTCTACAACCTGGCCATGAGCGCGGTGAAGATCTTCCCGGGTTTGTAGTCCATAAGCCTAGCGAAATCCTCAGGGTCAGGGGCAAGTCCCCTGGCCCTTTTTTTATGGTGCAGCAACGCGAAAAAGCCCCGGTCTTCGGAGAGACCGGGGCCGGGTTCGCCCCCGGGGGAGGGGGCGTTTGGGGGGGGGAACTCTATCCTCGGCGCCTCATGCGGGGTTCCGAGGCAAGTATGGAGATAAATTAGCGTACAACTTATTGACGGTAAATCAGGGTAAACCGCATTAATCGTAGAAATATCCTGATTTGGGGTTACGGAATACCTTATGCAGTTTGCTCCCAGAAAAGGATGTTCGGGTTCGGAGAAGGGTTTCTCAAGGGATCAAAATCCGTGGGGCGCGTCTCGGGCGCCATTCCTGGTGCGTAAGACGCACTTCACGCAAGGAAATCATCTTCATGCCGGCAGAATGGTACTCATGGGTGGGAATGGTCGCGAAGGCTTCGGCCCATGGTTGGCTTTCCGGCGCAAAATGTCCTTCTGCGCCTGGGTCCCTCCCTTTTCATGGCTCCGGGTGAGCCCTGGCCCCGGCGCTTGGAGCGGCGGAATCCTTCATATATCCTCTCCCCGGGGAAGCTATGTCGCCTGTCCGGCACAAAAAACCCCGGACTCGGATGAGACCGGGGCTCAAGGGCTTACTCCCCCGGGAAGGAAGCCCCGGGGAGATTGATGCATCAGGATGATTGCCGGCGGCGGCGCCACCCCAGACCCACCAAACCTAACAGGCCGGTGCCCAGCAGCAGGGCGCTGGGGGGCAGCGGCACGGGGGTTAACCCGAAATAAGTAGCGCTGCCCGCCATGGTCTCGTTGCCGCAGGTACCCGACTTTATCAAGAAGTCAAAGGCTTCGAAATTCAATTTGGTGTCGCCATAATTAAACACGAGGTCTATCAGGTAGGTGGAGATATCATTAGTGAGCTGCGTATAACTCCCGCTGACGGTGGCCAGAGAGGCACTATGCCCAGCTATCAGACTGTCAATGGGGTTGCCCGGCGCCGAATCCCCGTAGGCGCCGGCATAATAAAAGCCCCCGCCGTTCCAGGTCGTAACCTGGGTGGTAGTCAGCCATTGGGTCACGGGCACCAAGGAGGTAGTAAAGGTACCATCCGCGCCAAGGGTAACCCCGGCCATGATGATGCCGTAGCCCCATGGGGTACTACTGTTCCCGGGTGTCAGGGCGATATCGCCCTGTCCAGCGCCCGCCTCTCCAGCCGGACCATAGTTGGTGTAAATCTTCATTTCCACCGTCTGGGAGTCGGTGTTCCAGGTGACACTAACTTGTTTGATGTCCCACAAGGAAGCATCGGCGGCGATGACGTCCACCGGGTTACCATTATTGTAACCAGTGCTGGGGCTCGTGCCTGCATAGGGAATAACGAGCGTGGAGTCCGTTATCGGCGTCTGGGTGTAGATGGTGGCCGCGGCGCCCACCGGAGCCAGCAGCACCAGCCCGACGATGACTATGAGGCAGGTTTTAAATTTTTCCATCGAGTCTTTTACTCCTTTCGTAAGTTCCAGCTTTCCTCGGTCGCCCGAGGGGAGGTTCCTATCATCTTGCAATCTTTGTACCATATATAACTATTTGATTTAATTATTTAATTTAAAACGGTCTCGGGCCACAATGTCAACAAAAATTGACGTTGCGTTTAATTTAATTTACTAAAAATTAATTTCCCCGAAATCACCCGCTTCAACACCTTTCCCCTTGAGGATGCACCCCCCTTGCATTGCGCCCGGATATCATCTTTCTGTCGCCGGGACCCAACCTTGAGGTTAAAAGGTTTTGCCTGGCTCCACCTACCTGGGGGCGTGACCAAGGGACCTTTCCCGGCGCCACGATACCGCTACCCAGCCCCTACCGCCGGCCCCCGCTCCTTCAAAATGGGACGCCAAAAAAAAAGCCGGACTGCCTTATTCTTCAGGCAGCCCGGCTGTCTCATGACTTTTTGAGAGACCCGTGGCTTTCCGTCCCCACCTCACGGCGGGTTTGGCTTGGTTTCTGTATTTTATTTCAGGCGTAATAAGCGTGTCAAGTTTTTTTATAAAATAAATATATTAGTTTTTATCTTTGTTCAAGCTTATGGGGGTGAGGGTAAAAATCCTCATTGGATCGGATGGTGTGCCCTAGGGTTTTCCCCGCACGTTCTCTACCCCGTTCAAGCGAGAAAGGGGTGGAAGAAAGCAGGCAGGAAAGAAGTCTCCCGGTTCAAACGGGCCGGCCCATGCTTTCCGTGGGAGACCAGCCTCTAACCCTTCGGGCGCTCAGGTAATCCTTTGCACGCCTTCGGAGATGCCCCGCCCGCAACCGAATTGATCCTGGTTTCGCCCTGTTCCCCTCAATCCACTCCGCCGTTTCCTTTGTTTTTAGCAGTACTTATTCAGGGTTTTTGAGCGGCTAAACAAGGGAAGTCCCGATTTACCCCAATAACTCTTTAAAGCATATTTTATCCTACCGGAAAAAATCTTAAGTCACCGTCATGGTGGGAACATGGCCGCCAGATCGGTTAAGGCTGCAAGTCCTTAGGAGAATTCAAGAACAGGCCAAATAGCTTTGTAAGACTGCGACGCAGTCAGCAACTATTCGAAAGGCGGAGGCCAGGATGAACAGATTTTTCGTGCGCATCATCATAGCCGGCATGTTGGTGATCGGCTGGGGCGGTTCTGCCGCCGCCGACTGGAAATTTGACGTCGGCTTCACCGCCTTGCAGGATGAGTTGGGCGCTAACCTGCCCACCGGGACCGGCGTCAAGGTGACCCAGGTGGAAGCTGCCTCCGGTAAACCAGATCCGGGCAACGCCCTATTTGCCGGGAAAACCTTTACGCTCAAAAGCACCTCCTTAACCATCAGCGGCCACGCCAACTCCGTCGCCCAGAACTTTTACGGCAACGGCACCTCCCTGGTTCCTGGGATTACCACCATCGACTGCTACGACGCTGGAGATTTTCTCACGAATTTTCTCCGATCAGGGAGCAGCGTCCCCCTGGTCTCCAGCAGCCGGGTGGCGAACCACAGCTACATTGGGACCAGCACCTACGGTCCCAGTGTTGTGCCGATTTTAGCCAGGTTGGATTGGCTGGTCAGCCGGGATGAATACATCCAGGTGGTGGCCATGAATAATGGCGGCGCCAATTATCCGCTCCTGGGCAGTTCGTTCAATGCCATTGCCGTGGGCCTCAGCAACGGCAACTCTGCCCACGGCGCCTATCCGTTGGCTACCACCCCTACCACCCCCTATGCCTCGGCTAGCCGCACCCGGCCAGACCTGGTCGCGCCGGCGAGCGCCACCAGTTATGCCACCCCCATGGTGGCCTCGGCGGCCGCTCTGTTGGTGGCCGAGGGGCATCAGAGCGGCGATACGCTCTCCACCGATCCAACGGTTACCTTCACCACGAACCGCAACGGCGACACCATTTACAACGCCGAGAGGTCTGAAGTGGTCAAGGCGGCCCTGATGGCCGGAGCCAGCCGCACTACCCCGCAGCTGACCCTGGGGTACACCGTGAACACGGCCAACGGGTTGAACAGCACCTATGGGGCCGGACAACTGAATATCTACAGCAGCTATCACATCATTGCGGCGGGGGAGCAGAACAGCCAGGAAGATTTCTTAAGAGGCGGCGGGGAAATCAGCGCCGTAGGGTTTGACTACGATCCTGCCTTTGGGGGCTTAAAGGGCAGCAACAAGACGGGAAGTTATATTTTTAAGGCCCTCACCACCGGCAGCCTGTCAGCCTCCCTGGTCTGGAACCTGGCTGTCAACGGGCCAACCACCAGTGGGTTTGATACCTCCGCCACCCTCTACAATCTCGGCCTTTATCTCTATGATATGACCAGTTCCTCAGAGGTGGCCTATGCCGCCAGCCTGGCGGACAACACGGAAAATATCTGGTACACCGGCCTGACTGCAGACCATGCTTACCTGCTGGAGGTCGCCTCCCTGCAAGGGACCGATTTCCTCTGGGACTACGCCCTGGCCTGGAATATTACGGCAACCACCACCCACGCCCCCCTGCCCCCCACCGTCTATCTTTTGGGCACCGGCATCGTGGCACTAGTATTCTTCAGGCGGAAGAAGCAGGTTAGCTGCTAATCAGCTGAACAACGGAAAAGGTCTCACGCTTCAATCAGGCGTAGCGTCATGGCGCTCAACCGCCCCGCCTCAAAATTCCTTCCGGGTCTTAAGCACGTCAAATTTCCTTGACTTTATTGGAAAAAAACTAGGATCGACATCGGTTGCAAAGAGGCATCCGGCCAAGGTTGCAGCGGCGCCTGAAACGCGGCTAACCCTGTCTGCCTCAATCAAGGGAGGCGGGGCGGGGCCGGAGGCGGCCCTGCCCTTTGACGTTCCCGGGCTCGGGCCAGGCAGGCTCATCTTCAATAAAAAGGAGTCCAGGGAGATGGTCCTCCCGAGACTCCGGCTATTTTCCCCAAACCTCGAACCTGGCGATCCTGGCCGGAGAGTGCGTGAGATTGGCGCGGTTTCGGTTACGCAGCCTTGCGGGTCCGCTTCTTCATGCGGTTGGCTTTCTTGCGCAGGATGTCGATCTTCGCCTGGGGTTCCTGGGCGGCGATGGCTTCCAGTTTCTTGCCCCGCATCGCCGCGGCTTTTTCCTTCAAGTCCCGCATGCTGACCTTCTCGGTGTCCTTCCCCTCGTCCTTGATGCCCTTTGCCTCTTTGATGGCGGCCAGCAACTCCTCTTTGTTCATGCCGTGGACCCCGCTGATCTCTCCGGTGTCCATGGCGTACTTGCGCAGTTCGGTGGCGGTCATCTTGTCCAGGGGTTTTTCCTTTTTCTCTTTCCGTTCCTTTTTAGCCATGATTGCTCTCCTGTGATATTTCCTGGCAGGGGCAGAGTTACCCCCCCTACCCTTTTCGATTATTTCTCAGTCCTCGCACCGGGGCCCGGCTCCCGGTCCCCCGAGGCTTTTTCTCTACAACCTTTTTAGTTTACCGGTATTTCTCCGATTCCTCAACCCCAAAAAGCCATCCGGTCCATCGAGCCTTGACCGGAAAGCGCAATTCGACCCCGCCGTGGCTCTTTAAAGCCTCCAGATTCTTTGCCTGGTCCTTTGCCGACAGCCTGGCAGCCTTCTTACGCCTCCTTCTCCTTCCCCTTCTCCTGCTCCTCCTCCAACTTCTCCCTCCGGTTCGCCATCTTGATAAAGGGCGTGATCAGGTCGATGGGGATGGGGAACAGGGTGGTGGAGTTCTTTTCCGCGGCGATCTCCCTTAAGGTCTGGAGGTAGCGGAGTTGCAGGGACATGGGCTCGGTGGCCAGCACATGGGCGGCTTCGGCCATCTTGGCGGCGGCCTGGAATTCGCCCTCGGCGTTGATCACCTTGGCCCGCCGTTCCCGCTCGGCCTCGGCCTGCTTGGCGATGGCCCGCTGCATCTCGATGGGCAGGTCGATGGACCGCACCTCCACCAGGGTCACCTTGATGCCCCAGGGTTCGGTCTGATTGTCCAGGATCTCCGCCAGCTGGGCGTTGACCTTCTCCCGGTCCGACCAGCAGATCGTCCAGCTCCACCTGGCCGCAGACGCTCCGCAGGGTGGTCTGGGCCAGCAGCTGGGTGGCAGTCAATAATCCCGCACCTCGATGATGGCCTTCAGGGGATCAATCACCCGGAAATAAACCACCGCATTCACTTTCACCGAGACATTATCCCGGGTGATGACATCCTGGGAGGGGACGTCATAGGTCACCAGCTGCAGGTTGACCTTGACCAGGCGGTCGATCATGGGAATCAGGATGATCAGCCCCGGCCCCTTGGCGTGGTGCAGGGCCCGGCCCAAGCCGGAAAATAACGCCCCGCTCGAATTCGTTCAGGATTTTGATGGCGCTCATCAGGAAAAGAACACCAGCAATAACAATAATGAAGAGAACGGAACCGGAGAGAAATTGAAACATGCTTGCCTCCTATTTATTAAGCCCGGCGCACCCGGACCTTGAGTTCCACGACTTCCAACACTTCCACGGCTTCTCCTTTGGCGATGGGCTCGTCGCTCACGGCCTGCCAGTACTCGCCGTGGACAAAGACCTGCCCTTCGGGGTTCAAGCGCGGTATAGGCCACGCCCCGCTCCCCTACCATGCCGGCCGTTCCGGTCATGGGCTTCACAGATGGCTGCGAAAGACAATCCCGGCCACCAGAATGAAGAACAGGGATACGATGACCACCGTGGGAATCAAAACACCCCAGGAAATATCCATCCTCCCCCTTCACCTCCCCGAAACAGCATGATGCCGCCGAGAAACAGCGACACGACCCCGGCCACGGACAACAAGCCGTAGCTGGTAATTTTAAACTCCAGGATGAAAAACATAAAAGCCAGGCAGAATCAACATGACGCCGATATAAGTTGATGGGCAGGGTCTGGAAGGCGAAAAAGGCCAGGAGCAGGCAGATGGCGCCGAAGACCCCGGGGAGCACCACCCCCGGGTGGGCCATTCGAAATAGAGGCCCGCCAGGCCGATCATCATCAGGATAAAGGCGATGTTGGGGTCGGCGATGTACTTCAACACCCGGAAGCGCAGGCCCTCGGGAATTTCCCTGACCGGCACCCCGGCGGTGTGGAGGACCAGTTGCTTGCCCCCCACTTCCACTTTCCGGCCGTTGATCTTGGCCAGCAGGTCCTCCAGGTTGTCGGCCATGAGGTCCACGACCTTGAGTTTCACGGCCTCGGTGGCGGGGATGGAGACGCTCTGGCGGATGGCCTTTTCCATCCAATCGGCGTTGCGGCCCCGCTCTCCGGCCAGGGACCGTCCCGAGGCCACCATGTCGTTGAGCACCTTCTTCTCCATGGTCTTGTCCATCTTGCCCATGCCGACGGAAACCGGGTGGGCCGCGCCGATATTGGTGCCCGGGCGCCATGGCGGCCACGTCCGCCGCCATCGTGACGAAGACCCCGGCCGAGGCGGCCCGGGCCCCCCGGGGGTAGACATAGACGATGACCGGAACCTTGGCATTGCTGATGGCCTGAACGATCTGCCGCATGGAAGTTTCCAGGCCGCCGGGGGTGTCCAACTCGATCACTAGGGCCTCGGCGTTTTCGTGCTCCGCCAGCCGGATGCCTTCCACGATGAATTCCGCTCAGCCCGGGATTGACAGACCCCACCGCCGGCAGCACGTACACCGCCCGGGGAGCGGCTGCGCCGCGGCGGCCACCCCCCCCAGGAGCAGCAACGCCAGCAGCACGGGATGAAATACTTAAGCTTCTTCATGGGCCGCCAAATACTCCATAACCTGTTGCATATCGTCCCAGGTTTTGTGCCGCTCCTTGGGAAACCGCAGCAGATACGAGGGATGAAACGTGGGCATCACCCGGATATCGTGATACCGTTGCCAACGCCCCCGCATTTTGGTCAAGGGTTCCTTGGTGCCCAACAAGGCCTGAGCCGCGATGCGCCCCAGGGTAACGATCACCTGGGGCCGGATGGCCTTGATCTGCTTTTTGAGAAACGGCAGGCAGGCGGTAATCTCATCGGCCTCCGGGTCCCGGTTCCCCGGCGGCCGGCTCTTCAGAATATTGGCGATGTAGACCTCTTCCCGGCTCAACCCCAGCTTGCTGAGCAGATTGTTCAAGAGCTGCCCCGCCGCGCCCACAAAGGGCAACCCCTGCTGATCTTCATCAGCCCCCGGGGCCTCGCCCACGAACATCAGCCGGGCATCGGCGGCACCGTCCCCGAAAACCAGGTTGGTGCGGCCCGCCGTAGAGCTTGCAGCGGCGGCAGTCGCCCATCTCGGCCCGGATTTCCTCCAGGCTGGAATCTGGTTCATCCGATTGCACCTTAACTGCCGGTGCCGGCTCCACCGCTCCGGCAACCCCCGCCAGCCCAGGCGCCGCTGATAGCGCAGCCAGCCGGACAGGCTGTCCGATCAGTTCCCGCAGTTCCAGGACCGGATCTTCAGGCATCTTGTGTAACCTGCCGGTCCCGGTTCTTCAAGGAGCTCCACCACCCGGTCCAGGATTCTGCGCCGCCACCTCCTCCTTGCTCATGCAGCGGCAGGACCAGGGCTCGCCCGCCGCGGCAATGATCGTCACTTCGTTGGTGTCCACCTGGAACCCGGAATCCGGCCGGTTGACGTCGTTGGCCACAATCAGGTCCAGGTGCTTTTCCCGCATCTTGCGGCGGGCCTCGGCCTCCAGATCATGGGTCTCCGCCGCGAACCCCACCACGATCTGCCGGCTTTTCGAGAAAGCCACCTGCTTCAAAATGTCGGGGTTCTGGGTCAGATGAAACTGCATCTCTTCCTGGACCCCCGCTTGATCTTGCGGATTTCGGCCTGGGTGGGACGATAATCCCCCACCGCCGCGGCCATCAACAAGAGCGTCGTGCCTCGGGAAAATGCTCGTTCACCGCGCTTAGCATATCCAGGGCCGAGCGCACCGCCACCCGCTTCACCCCGTAGGGCGCCGCCAGGCTGGTCGGACCGCTCACCAGGGTGACCTCCGCGCCCCGGCGCCAGGCCACCCTGGCCAGGGCATAGCCCTGCTTGCCGCTGGAGCGGTTGGTCAGAAACCGCACCGGGTCGAAATCTTCATGAGTAGGCCCCGCCGTGACCAAGACCCGCCGCCCCGCCAGATCCGGAGCGCACAGCAGGCGGGCTGCGGCCTCGACGATCAGGTCCGGCTCCGGCAGGCGGCCCAAGCCCCACCGCGCCGCAGGCCAGGGACCCCGCCGCCGGCTCCATGACCATCAGGCCCCGGCCCTTGCAACCGGGCCAGGTTTTCCTGCACCACCGGATTGGCCCACATCTCCACGTTCATGGCCGGGCAGAGCAGCACCGGCCGGGTGGCCGCCAGCATGATGGTGGTGAGCAAATCGTCCCCGATACCCCGCGGCCAGCTTGCCGATGAGATTGGCGGTGGCCGGCGCCACCACGATGGCATCCACCTCCTGCCCCAGGGCCACGTGCTCCAAAGGCTCGCTCTCCGGCCCGAACATGGCCGTGGCCACCTTCTGGCCGGTCAAGGCCTGAAAGGTCAACGGCCCCACAAACTCCTGCGCCGCCCGGGTCATCACCACCTTGACCCGAGCCCCGCAGCCGATCAGCCGCCGGGCCACCTCCGCGGCCTTATACGCCGCAATGCCGCCGGTCACCCCTAATAAGATGCGCTTGCCGGAGAAGATCCATAGAGCTTCTTGGAATTCCTTTGGGAGGAGGGAGCTCAGGACTTTTTCGTAACCCGCGCCCGGTTCCCCCAATATCTCTAAAAAAACGGATTATACTTCCGTTCCTGGGCCACGGTGGTCACCGGCCCATGCCCGGAGTAGACGCTGTAGTTATCTCCCAGGGGAAATATCTTCGGTTCGCACCGCGTTGATCAGGGCGTCGTAGCTGCCGCCGGGGAAGTCGGTGCGGCCGATGGAGCCGGCAAAGAGCAGGTCGCCCACGTAAACGTAGGGGTGGTCTTCCAGCACCAGGCTGATGCCCCCCGGGGTATGTCCCGGCGTGTGCAGGACCTTGAGCCGGTATGGCGCCGAAGGTGAGGATGTCATTTTCTTTCAGCAGGATATCCGCCTGGGACGGTCCGCAGTCTGTTGCCGGTGAAAAACATGGCCTCGGCCGAGGGCTTGTCCAGCATCCGGGCGTCGGCTTCATGGATGGCGATTTGGGCCCCGGTGGCGTCTTTCAGGGGCTGGTTGGCATCCACGTGGTCGAAATGGCCGTGGGTGTCAATGATCAGCTTCAGCTGCAATTGGTGATGGTTCAGGACCTCGAGAATCTCGTCCTCGTCGCCCCCCGGATCGATGACCACGGCTTCCTTGGTCACCTCATCGCCCAGGATATAACAGTTCACTTCCAGTAACCCCACGGTCAGTGCCTTTTGGATCATGTATCGTTAGCTCCCGTAGGGGCGCACCTGGGTGTGCGCCCTTAAGCAGGGCGGACACGCAGGTCCGCCCCTAAGTTCAAGAATTCAGCAGAAAATTTCACTCCCTGGACACCGAAGTAGCCTCCGAAGCCAAAGAGGAAGACGCCGCACCCGGCCAGGAAGCCGCGGTAGACTCGGTCCGAGATAAAGCGGCGGCCCTGGGCCACGGCCCCGGACACCAGGGTGTACCAGGCGAAGTCGGCCAGGATGTGCCCGATGAAAAACAGGCGCCACCCCCAGCCAACCGTATTTCATGGAAAACATGACGTAGCCCAGGCCGATGGTGAGCCACCAGATGAGCCAGTAGGGATTGGCGGCGCTCATGAGCACCCCGGCTACGACCGGATTGAGGCCCGAGGCCTCTTGCGGGTCGAAGTCAGGCGGCTGTGGCGGGAGGCCTTGAAGAGCCCCAGGCCCATCCAGGCCAGCATGACCGCGCCCAGCAGCCCCACCAGGCCCAGGACCAGCGGCCGCTGCAGCCAGACGCCCACCCCGGCCAGGAGCAACAGGACCAGGGCCAACTCCAGCAAGGCGTGGCCCACGATGATCAGGGGGCCGGCCCAGAAGCCCCGGCGGGCCGCCTCGCCCACGGTCAGGGTCAACAGCGGCCCCGGCATCAAAGCCCCGGAGAGCGCCACGATGAACGACGTGACCGGCACCCCGGCCAACAACCACCAATCCATAGAGATTTCCTTTCCTTGCCTTACGCGCCTCAATATTATATCCTACCATACAGGCCCGGGATAAACCATGGGAAAATCAGGGACATGGGGGGCGGCGCCGCCGCCGGCTGAGCAGCCTCGCGGTAAATCCCGACTACGATTATCGCATAGATGAAAAATAATCCCTCCAAAAAGAAGACCCGCACCAGCGCCTTCGGCACCCCGGGGCAGCATCTCCCACGATTCCTCGGCCTTCTATGCCAGCAAACTCTACTCCCAGGTCGCCCCGGCCGGGGTCTGCGAGTATATTGAAAATCCGGTGCCGCCGGAATATCCTGAACACGATTTTGGCGAAATCCTCGGAGGCCATGGCGGAACTCCCGGACCACAGCGTCCACCTGATGGTCACCTCGCCCGCCGTATAACGTGGGCAAAGACTACGACGAGGATTTGACTCTGGAAGAATATCTCGGCTTTCCTGCGCCGGGTCTGGCAGGAGGTCCACCGGGTCCTGGTGCCGGGCGGCCGGGCCTGCATCAACATTGCCAACCTGGGGCGCAAACCCTATATCCCGCTCCATTCCTCTATCGTGCAGGATATGGCCGAAGATCGGCTTTCTCATGCGGGGGGAAATCATCTGGAACAAGGCCGCCAGCGCCTCCCCCTCCACCGCCTGGGGGAGCTGGCGCTCTCCGGCCAACCCGACGCTCCGGGACGTGCACGAATACATCCTGATCTTTTCCAAGGCGGGATTTTCCCGGCAAAACCCCCAGAAGCGCCGGGCCACCATCTCCCGGGATGAATTTCTGGAGCTTACCAAGAGCGTCTGGACTTTTCCGGCGGTCTCGGCCAAAAGCGTCGGCCATCCGGCCCCGTTCCCCGTGGAACTGCCTCACCGCCTTATCCAGCTTTACACCTACGAAGGACGACGTAATCCTCGACCCCTTCATGGGCAGCGGCCAGACGGCCATTGCCGCGCTCCAGGGCAACCGGCATTATGTGGGCTACGAGATCGAACCCGAGTACGTCCGCCTGGCGGAAAAACGCATCAGGCAGTTCATCCGGGAATGTAAAGCGCCCCGGCTGCTGGACCTGATGGGGGAATAAGACATGATATTCTACCGGTTAGGCCTGATCGGCGTCATGTGCCTGTTGCTGAATCCCGGCACCGGCTTAGCCGCGGCGCCCCAATCCGGAATGATCGAAGGCTCGTTATCCTACCCCAGCGAATACATCCCGGATGACATGACCATCAGCGCCGAAGACCTGGCCACCCAAAAAGTTTATTCTACTAACAAACACCTGATGGCCAAAAAATATCAGTACAAGGTGGGCTTTAAACTGGCGGTGCCGCCGGGAGATTACCACGTCTTTGCCCAGCTCCCCGATCCGGGCCGGCATGGCGCCGATTATGCCAAGGACTACCGGGCCTATTACTCGGAATTCGTCAAGTGCGGCATGAGCGTCAACTGCAAATCGCATGCGCCCATCACGGTCAAGGTAAAAAGCGGCGAGACCGTCCGGGGCATCGACCCCCAGGACTGGTATAAATAATGCGGGGTGGCATGGGACCACCAGAGATGGTGCGCAGGGCGCACCCTGCGGTAACTACACAGGATATACATGGATAAAATCGTCATTGAAGGCGGCATTCCCCTTCAGGGGGAAGTTTCCATCAGCGGGGCCAAGAACGCCGCCCTGCCCATTATTGCAGCCACTTTGCTCGCCCCGGGGGTGCATAAGCTCTACAACGTGCCGCCCCTGGCCGACATCCGCACCACCAAACGCCTCCTGGGCCTCATGGGGGTGCAGTTTGAGGACGGCGAGCCCCTGGTGGTGGATTCCAGCCGCCTCACCGGCTGGATGGCCCCCTACGAGACGGTCAAGACCATGCGGGCCGCGGTCCTGGTCCTGGGGCCCCTGGTGGCCCGGGCCCGCCAGGCCAGCGTTTCCCTGCCCGGGGGCTGCGCCATCGGGGCCCGGCCCATCGACCAGCACTTAAAGGGTCTTGAGGCCATGGGGGTGAAAATCACCCTGAACCAGGGCTACGTGGAGGCCAAAGCCAAGCGGCTGCACGGCGCCGACATCACCCTGGACCTGCCCACGGTCACCGGCACCGAAAACCTGATGATGGCCGCCACCCTGGCCAAGGGCACCACGCGGCTGGTCAACGCCGCCCAGGAGCCCGAAGTGACGGACCTGGCCCGGTTCCTCACGGCCATGGGGGCGAGAATCGAAGGCATCGGCACCGACGTCCTCACCATCCACGGCGTCAAGGCCCTGACCCCGGCCTCCTACAGCATCATGAGCGACCGCATCGAGGCCGGCACCTATCTGGCCGCGGCGGCCATCACCCGGGGCCAGGTCACCATCACCAACGCCCCGGTGCCTTATATGAGTGCGGTGCTGGAAAAATTTCACGAAGCCGGGGTGCGGCTTTCCACCACGGACGACCGGATCATGGTGGAGCCGGGAGGTTCCCTCACCGGCGTGGACGTCACGACCCAGGCCTACCCCGGCTTTCCCACGGACATGCAGGCCCAGTTTATGGCCCTGATGACCCTGGCCAAAGGCGCCAGCCTCATCACCGAAACCATCTTCGAAAACCGCTTCATGCACGTCAGCGAACTGGAGCGCCTGGGGGCCGACATCACCGTGTCCGGCAACCTGCCATCGTCCGGGGCCGGCGCCAGCTCCAGGGGCCCCGGTCATGGCCACGGACCTGCAGGGCCAGCGCCTCCCTGGTCATCGCCGGCCTGGCCGCGCCAGGGCACCACCGAAGTCCTCCGGGTCTACCACCTGGACCGGGGCTACGCCCAACTGGTGGAAAAACTCTCGGCCCTGGGAGCGCGGATTAAGCGGATGCCGCAGTAGTTTTGGGGGAGGGGCCGAGGGCGCTGCCCGTCCCCCCTGTCCCAGGCTCTGCCGCAAGCTTTAGCCTGCGCATGGCACAGCCGAGACGCCTAACCCCCCTATCAAAGGGGAATTGCGTCTGATTTCTCGATGGAAACGACCAGGGACGTAATCCCAAGTCCTCCCCTCAATATTTCAATCCATCAACTCATCAAAGCTCTCAATGGAAGGGAAGTCCGGGTGGGATGCGGCTCTCCTGGCGGGAGCTGGATTTGGCCTTGAAGTAAGGGTACTTGATGCCGAAGATCCGGGCCGCGGCCAGGGCCTCGGCGTTGTCGTCCACCAGCAGGGCCCGGCTGGGGTCGAAGTGCAGGCGGTCGTGGAGAATCTCCCAGAAGCGCACCGCTTCCTTGGGGCTGGCCCAGGTCAAAGGAAGAAACCACCTCATCGAAATAGCCCAAAAGTCCCGTGTGGTTCATCTTGAGGCTCAGGGTCTTGTAGTGGGCGTTGGTCACCAGGGCCACCCGTTTCTCTTTGCGCCGCAGAAACTCGAGAAAATCTTCCGTGTCCGGATGCACCTCGATAAGGTGGCGGATGCCTTCCTTGAGAGCCGGAATATCCAGTTCCAGCTCCCGGGACCAGAAATCGATGTCCGTCCAGTTGAGGGTGCCTTCCTCCCGCTGGTAGCGGGCGAAGACCAGGTCCCGGGCCAGGGCCAGATCCATGGCCTGCCGCCGGGCGTACTCCTCCGGCACCAGGGTTTCCCAGAAATAATCGTCGAAGTGTTTGTCCAGCAGGGTGCCGTCCATGTCCAGGAGCACCCAGGTTATGTCATCCCAGGGAAAAACCATCGGGTTTCCTCTCTTCTTGAAAGTCGCTTCCTCTATTTATAGAATAATTGGTTATTTTTCAAGTCCAGGGCTCTTGACCCGCGTTTTGGCCAGTGCTTAAATTAACTTTAGTTAACCGGTAAGAATATCGAAAATCTATCCTTGTACGGAGGAGCATGAGCATGCCGATTTTTTTCAGGGAACCGGGGTGGAATCCCCAGGGGGAACTGGAGCAGTTGCAGCGCCGCATGGACCGCCTCTTCCAGAATGCATATAGCCGGGAAGGGCGTCCGGGATGGGTTGGGGTCTATCCCCTGGTAAATATCTCCGAGGATCGCGATCACATCCTGGTCCGGGCCGAACTGCCCGGCGTCCAGGCGGCTGACCTGGAGATCACCCTTCAGGATAACAGCCTGATCCTAAGGGGCGAGCGCAAGATCCCGGCGGAAGAAAAGCAGGTCAACTATCACCGCCGGGAGCGGGAATCCGGGTTTTTCCGCCGGATTGTGGCCCTGCCATCGGCGGTGCGGGGCGATAACGTGGAAGCCTCTTGTAAGGACGGCATCCTGACCATCAAGATGGCCAAGCCCGAGGAAGTCAAACCCCGCAAAATCGAAGTGAAGGTTGGTTAAAGGAGGCCCTGGCATGACTGAAAAAGAACTGCAGCCAAAGCCAAAGAAGAGGCTCCGGCCGAAGGGGAACGGGTCCGTCCCGGCCGGGTCTTTGTGCCGGCGGTGGATATTTTCGAGACCCCCGAGACCCTGGTCCTGGTGGCCGATATGCCCGGGGTCTCCGGTGATCAAGTGAAACTGGACCTCAAGGAGAACCATCTCACCATTTACGGGACCGTGGCCCCGCCCCTGGGTGCGGGTGAGGCCATGGTGGCCCAGGAATACTACACCGGCGATTTCCAGCGTGACTTCCACCTGGGCAGCCTCATCGATCAGAGCAAGATCGAGGCCACCATGAAAGACGGGGTGCTGCGCCTGGTGATGCACAAAGTGGAGAAAGCCAAACCCCGGAAGATCGAAGTGAAAGTCGGCTGAGCGAGCCGGATAACCTGAGTAAACGAAGGGAGGGGCGGGTTTAAAACCCGCCCCTCTCGCGTTGTTAAGGTCACCTATGCTTATGGCGGCCACGGGCCGACCTATGAATACCGAGTTGCGTTTAAAAATATACAGACGAAACCTGGGGGCGCACCTGCGTGTGCGCCCTCAGGGGGAAACGCAGGTCCCCCTTCAAAAATTGTCCATGGAGCGCTAATCGGTAGAAAAACTGCTCCCCGGCGGGGATGGTCGAGGGTCCAATTACCCCAGGATAGCCTCGCCTAGTTAATAAACTTCCGGGCCTTCGCCTCTTTCCAGGTCGTCGAACCGGGTGTACTTGGCCTCAAAGTGCATCTTCACCGTGCCGATGGGCCCGTTGCGCTGCTTGCCGATGATGACTTCGGCGATGCCCTTGTTTTCGGCGATGTCCTTGCGGTAGACCTCGTCCCGGTAGATGAACATGACGACGTCGGCGTCCTGCTCGATGGCGCCGGATTCCCGCAGGTCCGACAATTGCGGGCGCTTCCGTTCCCGCTTCTCCGGCTCGCGGCTGAGCTGGGACAGGGCGATGACCGGCACGCCCAGTTCCTTGGCCAGGCCCTTCAGGGAGCGGGAAATCTCCGAGATCTGCTGCTCCCGGCTGGAGAGCTCGGCCCGCCCCTGCATGAGTTGGAGGTAGTCGATGACGATCAGCCCCAGCTTGCCGTCGGCCTTGAGGCGGCGGGACTTGGCCCGGATGTCCAGGACGGTGGCGGCGGGGGTATCGTCGATATAGATGGGGCAATCCAGGAGAATGCCCGCGGCTTCCTGGAGCTTGGGCCATTCCTGGCCGGTGAGGAAGGCGGCCCGGCGAATCTGGGAGGCGTCCACCCGGCCCTCGCTGCTGAGCAGCCGGCGCACCAGTTGCTCCTTGGACATTTCCAGGGAGAAGAAGGCCACCGGCACCGGGGGTTTGGCATTCACCGCCGCTACGCGGCCGTAAGCGGCATTAAAGGCGATGTTCAGGGCCAGGGCGGTCTTGCCCATGCTGGGTCGGGCCGCCAGGATGATCAGGTCGCTGGGCTGGAACCCGGCGGTGTAATTGTCCAGGTCGGTGAAGCCGCTGGTCACCCCGGTGAGGGAGCCGTCTTTCCGGCCCCAGATGGCCTCCAGGGTGGCGATCTCGCTATCCACCAGGGCGCTCAGGGGGGCAAAGCCCGGGCGCACCTTGGATTCGGCCACCTGGAAGATCTTGTGTTCGGCCTGGTCCAGGAACTCGGCGACGTTCTCCACCGGGGCCAGGCAGGCGGAGGCAATCTCCTGGGTGCAGTCCAGCAGACGGCGCAACACTGCTTTGTCCCGCACCAGGTTGGCATAATATTCGGCGTTGGTGGCGAACCCCACCTGTTCGCTGAGTCCGGCCAGAAACACCGGCCCCCCCACCCCCTCCAACTGACCCCGCTCTTTGAAGAGGGCGGAGACGGTCACCAGGTCCACGGGCTCGCCCCGGCCGTAGAGGTCCAGCATGGCCTGGTAGATGCGGCCGTGGGCCTCCCGGTAGAAATCTTCGGGCGCAATCAGGTCGGCGATGCGGTCCATGACCTCCGGGCGCACCAGGATGGCCCCCAACACCGACTGCTCGGCCTCGGGGTTGGCCGGGGGGGTGTAGCCCGCCGGGGCCGGCAGCTTCCGCCGGGGCAAATCGCCTGCTGGTTTTGGGCATAGGGGCTGTCTCGCTTGCGCTTCACGTGGTGGGGTAACGAATATTGATACCCAGGCGCGGCTAATCAAATAATTTCGGGTCAAACCGGCTGGCGGCACCGGCGTCTCGCCGGTGCCGCGCAGGCTCAAGACTGCGGCTACCGAAGGGATCATTGCAGCGCCATCGGGGATGGGGCCGGATCAGCCGGACGCCGGTCCCCGAGGCGGGGCCGAAATGAGTGACCTGCCGAAGATATTTCACCTTAAGAAAAGTCCGGGGAGATTGCAAATCCAACCTGAGGCCGGGAGGGTTGATAGGGAGAATTACTCAAGTCCGCCCAAGGCAATCTCCCTGATATGAAGGAGATTTGGCGAGAGGGAGTCTTCACCTGCTAACAAAATCTCGGCTTTTTCCCTTGAGGCCGGGAAAAGCAGACCCAGCCTGAGGACAGCCGGATAATTAAATCAATCTCCCGGGAAAACCCCGATGCAGCCAGGTTTCCTGGCGGGAGGGGTGTGTGAGGCGGGGGAGTTTTTTCTCCGGGCATGGGTTCCCACGGGCGAGTCGCCCGGGCCACCGCGCTGAGCCTCCCCCGGATTCGCTATCTGTTTAGGCCTTTCGGACACCACTTCCACGGTGATCGTGGCCTTGACTTCCGGGGCCAGGCGGATGGTAACTTCGTAGGTGCCCAGCTTCTTGATGGGTTCCGCCAACTCCAGCTGCTTCTTATCCACGTGAAACCCTGGCTCGCGAGAGCCTCGGCGATCATGGCGGCGGTGACGGAACCGTAGAGCCGCTCCTCCTCTGCCACCCGCTGGGCGATGGTAACGCTGACCCCTTCAAGGTGGGCCACCTGGGCCTGGGCTTTTTCCCGCTCCGTGGCCTGCACCTGGAGATACTTGGCCTTGGCTTTTTCCACCCGGGCCAGATTGCCCTTGGTGGCTTCCATGGCCTTTCCCTGGGGAATCAGATAATTGCGGGCATAGCCCCGGGCCACGTCGACTACCGCGCCCATGGCGCCCAAAGGGTTAATATCTTCCGTTAAGATGACCTTCACCGTATATTCCTCCTCAGGCATCCTTGGGCTGATGCAAGCGGCGAAAATCCAGCCACAGGTCCATCAAGCCCAGGGTGATAATCACGAAAAAAAACGGGTTCAAAAACATCAAGGGGTAGCCGATCATCCGCAAGAGGCGGGGCAGCCCCAGCCGGTGGAACCAGGTGGCCACCACCGCCACTCCCTGGCAAAAATAGAGCACCGCCACCACCATGAGCAGGTTCAGTCCGAAGAACCGCGCCCCGGTCACCGGCACCAACAGGAGAAAACCGGCCCCCAGCATGACAAAAATCAGCCACTCCGGGGCCACCCAATGGTACAGCGGCGGCTCGGCTTCGCCCCAGCCCAGGAAAAAGATCAACTGCCGGGACAGAACGACGTTCAGCCAGGCCACCAGGCCCATGTTGGTGACCAGCAACCCCGGCAGCAGCCGCTGCAGCATGGCCTCCACCTCAGCCGGGGCCACGCCCGGAACCAGGGGGCCGGAGGCGCCGCCGGCGGGTCCCCCAAGACCTTGCGCACGGCTGCCATGATCTCGGCGCTCTTTTGAGCCAGCAGGTCCTGGGGGGTCATCCCCTGATAGAAGGCCTGCCCCAGAAAGATCAGCAAGGCCACCCGCTCAAGGCCACCACCGTATAGATGATGGCCTGAGGGGCCCCCACTCCCCGGCACTGGAGGCTGGCTAACACCACCCCCATAACCAGCAGATTCAGAAACCCCAGGTTTTGCCAGATGGTTTCCAGAGCGGGGTGCAGGCTGAAGATGACGGCGGCGGCGGCCAGGGCCACCGCCACTGCCGCCAACGCCCCGGAGCGCCAGCCCGTTACCAGCACCGGCAAAGGCGCCAGGACGCCCACCAGCAGGTAGGCCAGAGGACTAACCTGGGCCCCCAGGAACCCTGCACAGGAGGGCGCCCAGGCAGAGGAACCAGATGACGTGACCCCGGCCCACGGATTACCGCTTACCCCTGCCCTCACGTAATGGGCGGCTGTGCGGGGGTATAGGAAATCAAGGCCAGCAGCCGGGCCTGTTTGATGGCCCGGGTGACCCGCCGTTGGTGGCGGGCGCAGTTTCCCGAGATGCGGCGGGGAATGATCTTGCCCCGCTCCGTGACAAATTGTCTCAGGGTATTGACGTCTTTGTAATCGATGGGCAAATTGGCGTCCACGCAAAAACGGCAGACCTTGCGGCGGACGTAAAATTGTTTCCGTTTGCGGCGAGGCATCACAGGCACGGATTATTCCTCCTTGGCCGGGGCGGCAGGTTCGTCAGGAGCGGCGGCTTCCACCGGGGCGGCTGGTTCCTCACGCGCTACGGCGGCGGCTTCGGGCTCGGGCTGCCGGCGGTCGGCCGCCTTGGCCTTGGCCGCGATCTCGGCCTGCAAGGCCTCCAGGTTCACTTTGTCCGATTTCTTGGTGGTGAGGTAGCGGATGATGCGGTCGTCAATCCGGTAGTTGCGTTCCAACTCCTTGACCGTCTCGGACGACCCGGCAAAATCGGCTAAGACATAATAGCCCCGGATGGTGCCTTGGATTTTGTAGGCCAGCTTGCGGCGGCCCCACTCTTCCAGCCCCACCAGGGTCCCACCTTGAGAGGAGATAATCCCGGAAAACTTGTCGATGGCGGACTTTACTTCTTCGTCCGGGAGGTCACCATTCACCACCCAGACCGACTTCATAGCGGCGCATTCTTCCTCCTTATGGTCGTATGGCCCTGGAGCACTCTGGCCCAGAGCAAGGAAGGTAAAAAATAATTATTTATCAGAAGGCAACAGGCTTGTCAATGGGGGCAGGCGGGAGAAGCCCGGGAATTCTCCGCACGTCCGGCAAAATTTCCCAGGCTCCCTCCGGGTTGAGGCTTTACTGCACGCGTAAAAGACGCGTCCCGCTGCGACGTGCCGTCGTTGCTCATCAACCGGCTGGTCACGGTATAGACGCCGGGAGTGGCGTTGTTGGGCAGGGAATAATTCATGCTATCCTGGTAAGGTGCCGTTGGCTGTTGGACACCGTGGTCTGGTAAGGCGAGCCCACCATCTGGCCTTGATACCGGACCTCCCGCACCAGGGTGACGGACACCGGCGTATTGGCAGGGGTCAGGATGGTGTAAGTCATCCCCAGCTTAATCGGCTGTCCGGGTCTGGCCACCGTCGGAGAGGCCATCACGTTGTCCACGTTCACCACAGTGCCCTGGCCCTGGTAGTTATTCGCCTGGGCCGCAGCCTGGGCCGAGCGGATCTCGCTGTTGCGGTGCGCGGCATAGAGCGCAGCCGCCCACGCCACCCAGGAGGCCCCCGGCGGCCGCGCCCACCCAGGCGCCGGTGGCGGCGTTGCCGGTGGCCGCGCCGATGATAGCGCCGATGAGCCGCGCCCGTGGCCGCCCCGCCCAAGGCGCCGGCCCCGGCGGACCTGGCCGGGATCATAATAGCCGCTCTCGGTGGCACAGCCCACCAGAGACACGGTAAAAAGAACCACGATGCAATCGCCAACCATTTCCGAGTCATCATGTCCCCTCCTCTCCCGCAGTGCGGTTCAAGCCAGAATGCCAGCACCCTTCGCCAGGGTAAGTCGATCAAAGTCTACCGTATTCCCTGTTTATCATTTTAATCTCTTATACCCCAAGATGCAACCCCCGGGGCTCGATTCTCTCACCGGCCGGGGCGTCGCAGGACCAGAAGGGCTTCAGACCTCCCGGCCCACGGACAGGCGCACCTGGTCCAGGATGCCGTTGATGAAGCCCCCGGAGGCCTCGCTGCCGTAGCGCTTGGCCATCTCCACCGCCTCGTTGATCACCACTTTGGGCGGAATCTGGGGCTGGTACAGCAGTTCATAGATGGCCAGCCGGAGCAGATTGCGGTCCACCACGGTCATGCGCTCCAGGCGCCAATGCTCCGAATAGCGCACGATGAAGACATCCATCTCTTCCAGATGGGCGGCCACCCCCTCCACCAGGTCTTCAGATAGGCGGGAGGTCGTACCTTCCGTCCTGGAAATGGTCCAGAATCGCTCCAAGGCCTCGGGCCGGTCCGGCTCCGGCGAACTCGGCCTGATAGAGAAATTGCAGGGCCCATTCCCGGCACCGGCTGCGGGAATATCCCCCCAAGCAGTCAGGCCCCCAGCTCTTTCAGGAGGTTGACCATCTCGATGGCGGCTTCGGCGGCGGCAAAGCCTTTGTTTCCCGCCTTGCTGCCGGCCCGTTCGATGGCCTGCTCCAGGGTCTCGGTGGTAAGGATGCCGAAGGCGATGGGCACCCCGCTGTCCAGGGACACCTGGGCGATCCCCTTGCTCACCTCCGCGGCCACGTAATCGAAGTGGGGCGTGGAGCCCCGGATCACCGCGCCCAGGCAGATGACGGCATCATAGGCCCTGGCCTGGGCCAGGCGCTTGGCCACCAGGGGAATCTCCCAGGCCCCGGGCACCCGCACCACGGACAGATGCTCCTCAGCGACGCCCTGGCGCCGCAGACAATCCAGGGCGCCCTCCAGCAGGCGCTCGGTGATAAAGGAATTGAACCGGCTCACCACCAGGGCGAATTTCAGGCCTTTGGCGGTGAGCTTGCCTTCTACGTTACGCATCTGCCCTCCTTCTGGCAACGTGATCGGGCCACGTGGGATCCTACGGTTATGAAAACTTCCAGGGGTTTGCTGCCACGGCGGTTGAGTCGCTGAGACAACACCTAAAAACCCTAGTTTTTAATTATACCATTTTCAAGCAGGTGCCCCATCTTCTGGCACTTGGTCTTGAGGTAGTTGCGATTCACCCGGTTGGGGGGAATCTCCAGGGCCACCCGCTCCACCATGTTGAGGCCGTAGCCTTCCAGACCGATGATCTTCTTGGGGTTGTTGGTCATGAGGCGCATCTTCCTGACCCCCAGGTCCCGGAGGATCTGGGCCCCGATGCCGTAGTCCCGCAGGTCCGCCTTGAACCCCAGGGCCTCGTTGGCCTCCACCGTGTCGGCGCCCTGGTCCTGGAGTTCGTAGGCCCTGAGCTTGTTGATCAGGCCGATGCCCCGGCCCTCCTGGTGCATATAGAGGATGACGCCCTGGCCTTCGCACTGCACCAGCTCCATGGCGGCCTCCAACTGGTCGCCGCAGTCGCAGCGCAGGGAATGGAAGACGTCGCCGGTGACGCATTCGGAGTGGACCCGCACCAGGATGGGTTCGTCGGGGTCGATCTCCCCCTTCACCAGGGCGACGTGCTGGTTGTCATCCACGTCGTTGTCATAGGCGATGGCGGTGAAATCCCCCAGGTAGGTGGGCAGTTTGACGGTAGCCCGGCGGTGCACAAAGGATTCGTGCCGCAGCCGGTGTTCCACCAGGTCGGCGATGGTGGCGATCTTGATATTATGCTCCTCGGCAAATTTCTCCAGGTCCGGCATCCGGGCCATAGTGCCGTCGTCCTTCATGACTTCGCAGATCACCGCGGCGCCTTTGAGGCCCGCCAGGCGAGCCAGGTCCGTGGAGCCCTCGGTCTGCCCGGTGCGCACCAGGACCCCGCCTTTCCGGGCCCGGATGGGAAAAACGTGCCCCGGGCTCACCAGGTCGTCCGGTTGGGCGTCATCCGCCACCGCGGTCGAGAATGGTGGTGGCCCGGTCCGCCGCGGAAATCCCCGTGGTCACCCCGCGCCGGGCCTCGACGGACACCGTGAAGGCGGTCTTGAACCCCGACTGGTTATTCCGCACCATCTGGGGCAGCTTGCAGGCGCTCTATGATCTCCGGCGCCAGGGCCAGGCAGATCAGGCCCCGGCCGATAGCGGGCCATAAAATTGACAGCTCGGGGGTAACCCGCTCCGCCGCCATGGTGAGGTCGCCTTCGTTTTCCCGGTCCTCGTCGTCCACCAGGATGATCATCTTGCCCTGGCGGATGTCTTGTATGGCTTCTTCAATGGGTGAAACCTTCATGTTGATATTCCTGTTTTCGTTTTTCGGTTATGAGTGGCACCGGCTTCTCGCCGGTGCGGTCTTTATCCTTACGGCTCGCGGCGAACCGCCTTGGAAAGTTCCGCCAGGGCGGTTCACTAACCGCCCCTCCAACAGTTCCTGGAGGGTGCGCACCGCGCACCGTTAACGGTTTTCTTTAGGGGTGGGCACCGCCCGCGATCACTGCCCGCCATGGCGGGCAGTGGCCGCCCCACATGTTTTACTGGTCCCCTACAAAAACCCGTGCTTGGCCAGCAGTTCCGGAGTGACGCCTTCGTCCCGGGGGCTGTCCTGGCCCAGGAGCCGGGCCACGTACTTGCCGATGAGGTCCGTCTCCAGGTTGACCTTATCGCCCACCTTCAGGGAGGCCAGGGTGGTCTCTTTGGCGGTGTGCGGGATGACGTTCACCGTGAAGGTATTGCCCTGACAAGATTTACGGTCAGGGAGACCCCGTCCACGGCGATGGAACCCTTTTCGATGACAAAGCGGCTCAAGGCCCCGGGCAGCTCGAAGGTCATCCGGGTGTGGGCCGGGCCGGGCCGGATATCCCGCATCACCCCGACGCCGTCCACGTGGCCGCTGACCAGGTGGCCGCCCAGGCGGTCTCCCATTCTGACGGCCCTTTCCAAGTTTACCCGGTCCCCCACCTTTTTCAAGGGGAAAGTCGTGCAGGCCAGGGTCTCGGGGGAGACCTCGAAGCTGGCCGCCGGGCGGCGCCAGGGCCACCACCGTCAGGCAGGCCCCGGCCACGGCCACCGACTCCCCCAGGGTGAGCTCTATGGCGGGAAACGACGTCCTGACCGCCAGCCTGAGGCCCCCGGCCATGGGGGTCAGGCCTACGATCTCTCCGACGCCTTCTACCAACCCGGTGAACATGAGGTGCTTCATCCTTAAATCGGTAATTATTTTATAATTTTATCCTATCTGACCGGATTAGCCAAAGCCTTTTCGGGAAAAAAACCAGGGCCCCCAAAATGCTTTCATATCAGACTGTTGCGAAATCGGCTTTTTCGTTATCCGGAACGAATCGATTGATTTCAACCACTGAAATCTCCCAGGTTTACTTGGTAAAGTGGTTCATAAATGCGGTAACGCGTTTCTTGCCCGGTGAAGAACTCTTTTCCCTCATCCTGACTGGACCGATTTGTGGCTCTGCCGTAATAAAAAACCCAGCGACCTTGCCCCCTCCCCCCGCTTCCAGGGAGAGATTGAGGTGATGGGCGCGAAATATGACTTTGGCGGATTTATGAAATTGGCTACTAAGCCGGAATGATATGCTGATTGTTTCTCGGTACTTTTAATCTGTTGGCTAACATAATGATATACTTAATATAATTATATTCAATAATTTATTAATATATTAAATAAATTATTTATATGAAACCCTTGACTATTGTGATTTTTTGCATATATTTAAAAGTTTTAAATTGTCTGTCAAGCGCCAAACCCGTCGAGAGGCGGGGACGGAAAGCCAAGGGTCTCCAAGATTCGAGACAGCCGGGTTGCCAGAAAAGGCGGCCCGGTTTTTTTGCGTCGCCTCTCAGGAAAGGGAAACACCCCCAGGGAAGGGAATAGGAGGTGCGGCCAAGCGAAGCATACTGCCATACCCTGAAAGTCCGTCGGCGATGTCTGGTTGATATCATGAATGCGTGGAGCCTGGCCCCCCGGCCCGCCGGGGACGGCAACCACCAGGAAACTCTCCCCTACCTAAAGGGGTTAAAGCTGCATTTATATCAAGGGGGATTGAAAAATGAAAAGATTGGTTGAGGTGTTTCTGATTTTAGCTTTGGTGTGTTTACCCAGTATGGCGTTTGCCGATACTACAATTTTACCGGCGCCTTTAATCAGGGGGATTACCTTGATCCCGCCTATAGCGGATCGGTCACCTATGATCCCGTAACCGGAGTCGGTACTATGACAGTAAGTTCCAGCAGCTGGAATTTCTCGGGCGCGATTGTCGCAACCCCTTACGACAGTGCCGACCCGGGGAACTATGCAGGCCATTTTGATTCGGTCTACATCCACACTGCCGATTGGTCTGTGTACCTGGGACTAGCGTCTAACTCAGACCTGTTTAGCGGTACCCCCGCGACGCTGCCAGAATTAAGCTTAGCCCAGTTTGATAATTTGCACTTCTTATATATGCAAGACTTTAGCGGCTATCCTTATGCCGCGGGTAATCTCAGCGCGTTAGACGCTGGAATAAGTGCAGTACCCATTCCGCCAACTGCTCTGCTGATGGGTACTGGCATTCTGGGCCTGGTGGGCCTGGGCTGGAGAAGGAAGGGGAAAGCAACGGCTTGAGGCTGCCGGTATGACGCTATTTCGGTTCGGGGCGGCGGTGCCGCCCCGACCGGTCTGACCGAGGCCGGTTCAATGCGGGTGCCACCACCTGATGCCGCTTACCGATGCGACCATAGCTGATTATACAGCCCACTGGTCCAATGCGCAGGTTCCCCTGCCCGCACCATATGGCTCCTGGGCTCGGGGCTGGCGGGGTTGGCGTTTTACCGTAAGCGGCGGGCGGTTCTCAGAGGATAGTTGCGCTGCACCTCTCCATGGAAAAGCTCAAAGGCAGGGCCAGGAATGGCCCTGCCTTTGAGCTTTTATAAGGGGTAAGCCAGGTGCGTGAGACGCACTCTACATTGTCCTAGGTGAGGCGGTTGTGCCACCGGTGTGGAAGGCGCGTAGCGGGCACCCGGGGCCGCACAGGCTGGAAAGCCTGTGCCACCGGTTTCAGGGCCAGACAGGCGGGGGGCCTGTCCTTACAGCACTCTTTGCCAATCCCCAGCAGACAGGCGGGGGCGCCTGTCCTACTGACCGCTGATCACTCGCTTGATCAGGCGATTGTCACCTCTTTTTCTCTGGTTCCCAGGCGGCCCTTGGAAGCCCCTTGGGGCGTGAAGCCTGGTTTCACCTGATTGTCAATCTTTTGATTCCCCAAGCAGAGTAGTTATAGGGCGGCCCGTGGCCGCCATGGTTGGCGCGCAGGGCCCGCCCGGTAATTGCTGGGCGTCCCCGGGGGCATCTAGCCCGTCTAGGTACAATTTTATTGCCTGGCAGGATATGCAAGGATAATAAATTGAAAGAAAATCTGATTTAGTGAAAAATTTTCTTGACATCAAACCCCTACCTTTTTATTCTCATAATTACTGGAAAAAAGCCAAACCCACCGAGAGATGGGGACGGAAAGCCACGGGTCTTATGAAGAAAAGATAGCCGGGTTGCCTTCGAGGCAATCCGGTTTTTTTTGCAGGTCCGAGCGGAGCCTGCGCAAGAACGGGGTTGACCCATCCGCAGCCGGGCGCCGTGGCAGGCGGTCCAGGACGGACCGGTACCACAACGACTGGTAAATACTCTCATGGATGAGAGGAGAACCCGCATTGTCAAGTCGGGGCGGGAATCTGCACAGGATAGTGCAAGTTGATCTGGGACCTGCGGCTTCCTTCCGTGGTCCCCCCAGTAGTGGCGATAGTGACTGTCTGCAGGCGGTCGCCTCGGCACGCCGACTTCTGGATCAACCCCCTACTAACAGATATTCACGCAACTTCTTACCCAGGGGCCCTCCGGGGCCCCACCTGCCAACACATCTTTCACCTCATCGCGATCACAGCCATATCCAGGCGTTTGCCCCAGGCCAACCGATGGCAGGGTTCTCACTGCCAGGCCACGCCCAAAAGCGTAACCGCCTGCCCCCCCACCAGATAGTTCGGATGAGAAGGATGGGTCAAAAAGGCGTCTAAGGATTATTTGCGTTGTGAACAGCTTTGCTCATCTCTATACCAACCAAGCGCATGGTTCCAGTTGTCCTATTATGCTATGGATCACCTGGTCCAAGGGTCTTTTGGCTGAGGAGGGCAATCATTTGATTAATGTGGAGCGGCCATGGGAAACATCATTCTCTGGGATGATGGCATCAGCAATCAAACGATAACCATCAGGGATGATGACTTTCGCTTAAACGAGGTGAGTCCGCCCATCGATAGTCCTCAGCCCCTCGCCATCCCCGGCACCCCGGTGCTCCTGGGCTCAGGCTTGCGAGGGCTGGCGTTTTACCGGAGCGCCGGCCCAAACCTAAAGCTAAGTCGTGTCCACCGGTCCCTTGAACAGAAACGGCAGGGCCAGAAATAGCCCTGCCGTTAATCTTTTATAAGGAAGAGGAGGGCGCGTAAGACGCGCCCTCCAGCTGCACAGGCGAGACGCCTTTGCCACTGGCCGAGGGGCGAACCCGCCTCAGGCTATGGTCACCTCTTTACAGAGGAAGGTATCCTGGATGGCGTGGAAGAGCTCCACCCCTTCTTTCATGGGCCGCTGGAAGGTCTTGCGCCCGGAGATCAGCCCGGTGCCCCCGGCCCGCTTGTTGATCACCGCAGTGCGCACCGCGTCGGCCAGGTCGTTCTTGCCGGAGCCGCCGCCGGAGTTGATCAGCCCGGCCCGGCCCATAAAGCAGTTGGCCACTTGGTAGCGGCAGAGGTCGATGGGGTGGTCCGGGGCCAGCTTGCTGTAGACCAGATCGCTGGTCTTGCCGAACTTGACGGCTTTATAGCCGCCATTATTCGTGGCCAGCTTCTGCTTGATGATGTCGGCCTCGATGGTCACCCCCAGGTAGTTGGCCTGGCCGGTGAGGTCGGCGGAGGCGTGGAAGTCCCCCTCCTTGGTCTTGAAGGCGGGGTTGCGCAGGTAGCACCAGAGGATGCAGGCCAGGCCCAGTTCGTGGGCCACTTTAAAGGCCTCGGAAATCTCCTGGATCTGGCGGCGGCACTCCGGGGAGCCGTAATAGATGGTGGCCCCCACGGCCACCGCGCCCATTTCAAAGGCCTGCTCCACCGAGGCAAAGAGAGTCTGGTCGTAAAAATTGGGGTAGGAGAGCATCTCGTTGTGGTTGAGCTTGAGGATGAAGGGGATCTTGTGGGCATACTTCCGGGCCACCGCGCCCAGCACCCCCATGGTCGAGGCCACGGCGTTGCAGCCCCCCTCCATGGCCAGCTTGACGATGTTCTCCGGGTCGAAATAGATGGGGTTGGGGGCGAAGGAAGCGGCGGCGGAATGCTCCACGCCCTGGTCCACCGGCAGGATGGAGAGATAGCCGGTGCCGGCCAGGCGGCCGTGGCCGAACAGGGAGGCCAGGGAACGCAAGACCCCCGGGCTCCGGTCGCTCATCACCCAGACCCGGTCGATGAAATCGGGGCCGGGCAGGTGCAGGCTTTCCTTAGGAAACCCCATGCACTTGTGGTTCAGCAGGTCATCGGCCTCTGCGCCCAACAACGATTGGATTTTTTTGATCACGGGCCACCTCCTTAAAAGTGGTTTTCGGTTGGTGGTTTTCGGTTTGCGGCATGAACCCGGGGAAAATTATTCATGCAGGGCGGACATCGCCCGCCATATATACCTCTTGGCTGCTGCCTCCAGGGTAGCCCAATTTAATCTATCGGTCAAATTGATCCCGCGCCTATCTTATTAAATATAAGATTGTGATTTGGTTAGGCAAGGGTTTCTTTCCCTCACCTTCCTGGAGTTATCAATTCTACCGCCACCCGGGCGGCCCGGCGTGAGGCCCCCGGTCCCCCGAGACGGCGCATCACCGTGGCCAGACCGCGCCGCACCGCCAACATGCGCCCCGGGTCCCGGATGAGGCTTAAGACTTCCTGCGCCAGGCGCACCGGGGTGAAATCGTCCTGGATGAGTTCGGGGAACACCCGCTCCCCGGCCAACAGATTGGCCATGCCCACATGCTCCACCCGGACGAGGCGGCGGCCCACCGCAAAGGTGAGGGGTGAGACCCGGTAAACGATGACCGTGGGCACCGCGGCCAAGGCCGCCTCCACCGTGGCCGTGCCCGAAGCCACTACCGCCACGTGGGCCGCGCCCAGGGCCTGGTAGGCCTGGCCGGGGATTATTTTGAGCCGCACGGCTGTAGGGGCGGGTTTAAAACCCGCCCCTGGACTATCTTCCCCGGAAACCATCGACTCCACCAATCCCGGTGGGGCGGTGGAGGCCAGGGGCAGGATAAACTGGGTTTCAGGGATGCTGCGCTGAATGAGGCTGGCGGCCTGAAGCATGGCGGGGAGGTGCCGCTCGATTTCGCCGGCCCGGCTGCCGGGGAGCAGGGCGATAGTGAGGGCCTCCGGGTCCAGGTTATGACCCCGCAAAAAGGTGCGCCGGTCAGTGAGGGGCGGCAGGGTCTCCCGAAAGGGGTGGCCCACATAATCCACGGTGACGCCCCGCTGCCGGTAAAAATCGGCCTCGAAGGGAAAGATCACCACCAGGCGATCAGTAAGGCGGGCCAGGGTGCGCACCCGGTAAGTGCGCCAGGCCCAGACCTGTGGGCTGATGTAATATAGCACCGGCACCCGCCGGTAGCGAGCCAACCGGGCTACCCAGAAGTTGAAGTCGGGGAAATCCACCAGGATGGCCAGATCTGGAGGCGAGGTTTTCAGGACCTGGCCGATACCTCGAAGGGCCTGCCAGATCGGCGGGCAGATGGCCCACCACTTCCATGAGGCCCACCACGGCCAACTTCGAGGCGTGGAGTGAGAATCCGCACCCCCTGGGCGGCCATCGCCTCGCCCCCCACCCCAAGGAACTCAGCACAGGGGGCAGGACTCCCGGATGGCCGTCACCAGCCGGGCGGCGTGGTCGTCCCCGGAGGCCTCCCCGGCGACCACGAGGATGCGGGGGGGATTATTTGGGGGAGGGGCCAGGGGCCGACGGCCCCTTCCCCTCCCCCAAACCCCCACAGGTTTTTGGTTTATCTTTCTCATAGAATGAAATCAGTTAGGGACCCGGTAACCTGCGCTCATTTAGGGGAACGCACCGCAAACGCCATTCTGCCGTAGCCGTAGAGCATGCTGTGCGAGTTCACCAGACCGCTGTAGAAGGCAAAGCCATAATACGTCCGGGCGTCGTCCATCTGCCCGGACCAGACCCAGGCCGACTTCGGTTCGAATAACGGGTCCATATTGGCCCGGGAGGCCCCTTTTGATAGATGCCTTTCAATTCCGGAACCGTAGGCATCCGCCAGCCGCCTCCGGCCACGGTGAGACCATCCACCCAGGCCTTGGCCTCGTACCAGTTGTTGTCGGCGGTGGGGCGAACATACCAATCAAGGCCGGTGAGGTGGTCGGAGATCACCCCGTTAGCGGCTTTGGTAAATCTGGGTTGGACCGGGTTAGTTGCCGTCATGGTTTGCCCCGTGGCGCAACCCCAGACCGCCAACAGCATCAACGCCATCAGGCCCAAACGGGACCAGCGTGCCATGTGTACCCCTCCCTTGGTTAATCGGCTAAAATAATCATACCCGGCCGTCCTTCTCGTCCCCGGGCTCAGCTTGGAAGCCGGATCAAAAGATGGGGCCGGTGGGCTTATCTCTCACCACTGCTTTTGGGTTGGGGGGTGCGGCGAGTGGGGATAGTAATTTGCCCAGCCCCCGCTTTTTTTCCTCCCCCTACCCTTTCGCCAGTTTCATGGCGGCGTTGATTTCCAGGGCCAGGTCCAGGGCGGCCCGGCCGGCTTCGCCGGGGATGGGGGCTTCGCCGCCGTCCTGGATGGCCTGGACAAAGGCGATGATCTCTTTGAGCAGGACGTCTTCCTGGGAAAACCGCCGAGTCTCCAGGGCCACCCCCGGCAGCGGCCCCATGGCGCCGTCCTTCCGGGAGGCCGCGGTGAGTTCCCGGTTTTCAAAATCCACCGCCAGGTAGGCCTCGGGCTGAAAGAGGCGGAACTTGCGCATGCTCTTGAAGGACATGCGGGAGGCAGTGAGATTGGCGATGCAGCCGTCGTCGAACTCCAGCCGGACGTTGGCCAGATCGACGCGGTCAGTGAGGACCGAGATGCCCGCGGCCCGGATCTCGGCCACCGGAGAGGGTACCAGGTTCAGCACATGATCCAGGTCGTGGATCATCAGATCCAGGACCACGTCCACGTCGGTGCCCCGCTCCTTGAAGAACGACAGGCGGTGGCTCTCGATGAACCGGGGCTGGGTCACCCGGCTTTTGAGCTCCTCCATGGCGGAGTTGAAGCGCTCCAGATGCCCCACCATGAGGATGAGGCCGCGTTCCCGGGACAGGTGCACCAGTTCGTCGGCTTCGGCCACGGTGACGGTGATGGGCTTTTCCACCAGGACCCGGCAGCCGGCGGCCAGGCAGTCTCGCACCACCTCAAAATGCTGGGAAGTGGGGACCGCCACGCTCACCGCCGACACCAGCGGCAACAGTTCCTGGTAATCGACAAAATCCCGGGTTTGCAGGGCGTGAGCCACCTTCCGGGCCTGGTCCTGGTTGAGGTCGGCCACGCCCACCAGTTCCGTTTCGGCCAGAGCCGCATACTTTTCGGCGTGGAACCGGCCCAAATAGCCCACGCCAATAACACCCACTTTTACCGGTTCAGTCATTTCAGTCATAAAGGCACCCGCGCCTAAGAATACGGATCGCCGCAGTCGGCGCGCCGTTTTGCCCATGATACCGGAAAAAGACCTGACAAGGCAATGAAAACCGGGGGAAATACCGTTTGACAAGTGGGGCTCGAAACGTTAAAAATTTTCAGCAGCTATCCCGGAGGTAAGATTCATGGTGGAAAAGGCCAAATTCATCTGGTTCGACGGCAAATTCATTCCCTGGGAGCAGGCCCAGGTTCACATCCTGACCCATACCCTGCATTACGGCTTGGGAGTTTTTGAAGGCATTCGGGCTTACCAATGTCACGATGGCCGCACCGCCATTTTTCGCCTGAAAGAGCATATTCAGCGCCTGTTCGATTCCGCCCACGTCATGATGATCAAGATTCCCTTCAAACAGGACGACATCGAGGCGGCCTGCTGCGAAATCCTGCGGCTTAACGGGCAGAAGGAGGCCTACATCCGGCCCCTGGTGTTCTTGGGGGAAGGCGTCATGGGGCTCAACCCCAAGGGCAGCCCCATACAGGTGGCCATTATCAGTTGGGTCTGGGGAGCTTACCTGGGGGACGAAGGCCTGCGCCAGGGCATCCGGGTCAAAACCTCATCCTTCACCCGGCACCACGTCAACATCATGATGACCAAGACCAAGACCGTGGGGAATTACGTCAACTCCATCATGGCTAAACTGGAGGCCATCCAGGCGGGCTACGATGAAGCCTTGCTGCTGGATACCGCCGGGTATGTCTGTGAGGCTTCCGGGGAAAACATTTTCATCGTCAAGGACGGCGTGCTCAAGACGCCGCCGCTTGACGTCCATCCTGCCGGGCATCACCCGGGACTGCATCATCACCCTGGCCCAGGACCTGGGCCTTACAGTGAAGGAAGAGCGTTTCTCCCGGGACGAACTCTACCTGGCGGACGAAGCCTTCCTCACCGGGACCGCGGCGGAAATCACCCCCATCCGGGAAGTGGACGGCCGGATTATCGGCCCGGGTCACCCCGGCCCCGTGACCCAGCAGATACAGGAGGTTTATTTCGGGGTGGTCAAGGGCCAGAATGAACGCTACCAGCATTGGCTAACCTATATTTAATCGCGCCGCGGCGCCCAGGTGATTAACCAGAAAAAGCGGGCCACAAGGCCCGCTTTTTCTGTGCCTGCGCTCCACGATGCGGGGGAGCGGCGACCTAAGACTTGCCGCACTCCTTGATATACTGCATCAGGACATCGGTTTCGGTGATCAGGCCCACCAACTGGTTGTCTTCCACCACCGGCAGGCAGCCGATTTTTTCCTCCATCATCATCTTGGTGGCTTCGCACAGCTCGGTATCCGGAGGAATGGTTATCACCCCGGTCACCATGACGTCCTTGATGTGCAGGGTTTTCATTAAATCCCGGGTGTCTTTGGAGGCGTAACCCAGAGCCTGGGCCAGGGAACTGCGGAACAGGTCCCGCTCCGAAATAATCCCCACCAGCCGGGTGCCGTCCACCACCGGGAGGTGGCGAATCCGCCCCAACCGCATGATATCGTTGGCCAGGCTGAGTTCGTCATTGACGTCCAGGGTGGCCACCTCTTTTACCATGATCTCATTGACCTTCATAGTGCTTTCCTCTCCTGTAAGATTCCTGGCGGTCAGGAGCCGCTCCCGGTTATTGACGCTTCGTCCATTGACTCATAAATACGGTAATGTATTCCTTACTCCATGAAGATCACTTCCCCCTCACCCTGACCATCTCCCCCATGAGGGGAGGGGAGAAAAGGTGCAACCGATTTGGAGCTCTGCTATCACCTGCAACCAGCGACCTCACCTACCCCCTCTCCACCCGCTTCGGGGGGTGAGGCTTGGGGTGAGGGGGCGATATATGACGTGAGCGTCTCTCTGAAATCCTCTATTTAATGCAGACCGCCCTTTCCCCTAAAGGACAGCCAGCCACTCCTGGCCCCGGACGCTCAGTTCCTTAAGAGTGGTCAACACCCGGCGGGCATCCTCCAGGCTCATGTAACCCGTCCCGCAGGCAGGCGTAAGGAGGGACTGGGCCAGGATTTCTTTGAGCCCCAGGTTCAGGTCCTCGGCCAGTTGGTTTGCCTGCTGCCTTAAACCGCTGCCACAGTGTGTCCGCGGTTCTCGTGCTTAAAGTCCTCGTTGGTGGGAACCAGGCCCCAGGCCAGCCAGCTGCCCCGGGCCAGAAAATCCGCCAACGGCTGGTCATAGAGGCGGAGACTCTCAAAGTAGCCGTAGGAATCGAAACTGAGGATGTCGATGGGGCGCAGTGAGCAGCAGGGACCAGTCGGTGTTGCCGCAGCAGTGCATCCCCAGGGTGACCGGGCCGGCCGCGGCTTCCCGGACCTCTTCCAGGGTTTGCCTCAGGATTTCCATCACCTCTTCTTTGGGAGATGGGCAGATAGGCGGAACCGAACCCGGTGAGGAAGGGCTCATCCAGGAAGACGATGGGCTCTTTGCCCAACTCCCTGAACTTCTCGGCCTGCCAGGCCGCCTTGCGGGCCAGGCCGGCGCACACGGCCTGGGTCAGCTCCCGGTCATAGAGGATGGGCTTGCCTTCCGCGTCCTTGACGACGCCGGCAAAGGTCACCGGCCCGGACAACTGGCCTTTGAGGGCCGGGCAGGGACTGCCCTGTGAGGCCACCGCGTCCAGGAGGGCAAAAAATCCCCGGGCATCCTGTTCGCTCAAGGCAAACGCGGTTAAGTCGCCGGACAGGACGACCTCATAAAACTGGCGCCAGGGCCTCATCCCGGGGCAGGTCCGGGTCCATCTGCGACGCTGCGGCTCACCTCGTCCAGCTTTCAAGGCCGGGCAAGCCCCCGGGCCGACTGGGCGGTCATCTCCTCGAGAAACCCCAATTGGACCATCTGGGGCCAGTAAGGAATCTGGGGCAAAGTCTCCAAAATCAGGGCCACGGTCTCCCGAGGGTCGGTGAAGGGCACCGAACCGATGCCGGTAGCGGCCAGAGCGCTCAGGCCGGACATAGTCACCTCCCGGATATGTTTGCCTAAACCCTATTATGTTTCCCGGACCTTGTCAATAGTGCCCCCGAGAGGTCCAGACCGGTGGCACGGCCTCGTCCGGCGGGGCACGACTAACCTCCTGTCTCGGTTCAGGCCGCAAAGCCTGGCCATCGATTGAGGAAGCTTTTCAGGCCAGCTACTCATGGACTGGCGCCCTCCGGCAACGCATGCAAAATCGAGCCTTTTGAGCGTGGGGCGCGGTGCGCAGCCTACATTAACCACCTGGAACCTTGAACTTTTCTCAACAGGAACCTGGCAGCCTAATCTATCCTCGGGGACTTAGCGGTCCCGGACTGGTTTTTTAATGCCTCAGGCCTCATCTTTTAATAATTTTTGTCCCCGGCATGAGTAATTTTATCTTGCATCTGTCGAGATTTTCAGGCAATATCATGCGGCAGAAGTCTTGTGTGGGGGGAGACATGACTTCACCGAATGCATCGCCTGAGAATCAGAAAGTGGGGGGAGGCTACAAGCTCCTGGCGGGGATTGCCCTGATCATGGGGGTATCCATGGTTGTGGTGATCCTGTTCAGCCACCACGGCCTTTATAATATTTTTCGCTTCCGGCAGGAGGGGCTCCGACTGGAGCAGGAGAATATCCGGCTGGCCGCGGAAAATGAGCGTCTGGCCCGCACCATAGACCGCCTGCAGCACGACCCGGAATATATCCAGGACCGGATCCGGCAGGAGCTCAATTTCGTCAAGACCCACGAAATTATCTTCCAGTTTCCGCCGGAAAAACCGGCGTGGCGCCGCAAACCTGACTGCCACCGCAAACGGCGCGACGCCGGCGCAGACTAATGTCCAGGCCATTTCCGCCAGAAAAGTCGCCAACGGCAAATTGGTTTCGGCCCTCCGGAAGGTCCTCGGAAAAAGAGGCACAACCCACGCCGGGAGTAACCCCTCTCCCGTAACCGTCAACCATAAGCTCGTTTGAGGAGATTTTCACGGTATCGGGCCGGGACCCGGCTCCGGCTTTGGGGGGAGCTGGCGCATCGCCCCCCGCTCACTTAATTTAACGAAAAAAAGGATAGATATAACCTATGTATTCTACCGCGGAATTTAAAAAAGGTTTGAAGGTCGAACTGGATGGTGTGCCTTACACGATTGTGGACTTTCAACACGTCAAGCCCGGCAAAGGCGGGGCCTTTGTGCGCACCAAAATGAAGAGCCTGCTCACCGGCCGGGTGCTGGATCAGACGTTCCGTTCAGGCGAAAAAGTGAAGAAGCCTGACCTCATGGAGCGGGAGATGCAGTATCTCTACCGGGAGGGCGACGATTTTCACATGATGGACAACGAGAACTATGAGCAGATCATGCTCACCGAGGAGCAGGTGGGCGAGGCGCGCCAGTTACCTGACGGATAATCTGGACGTCAAGGTCCTCTTTTTCAACCAGCAGCCGGTGGCAGTCGAAATCCCCCTGTTCGTCGAACTGGAGGTGACGCAAACCGAACCCGGCGTGAAAGGCGATACCGCCGCCGGCGGCACCAAGCCCGCTACGTTGGAAAGCGGCGTGGCTCATCCAGGTGCCCCTGTTTATCAATGAAGGTGACCGGGTGAAAGTTGATACCCGCACCAGCGGCTATATCGAGCGGGTCAAGTAAAGCGGCGGGTCAGACCAGTTTAACCAGCACTACGTAGTGCTTTACCCCGAAGTCGCCTGGCCTTCATTGGTTGCTCAGGTAGATGTCCACCTTCTTGTTCCACCGGGGCGCCATGCGGTCTTGAAACTCAAAGACCCCCATGCCGTGCAGTAAGACCCGATCGCCAAAATCCATATTCAAGTTTCGTTCCAAGTCCCGGCTGACCGCAATCATCCCCACGCTTGACCCGGCGCCCCGAGGAAGTGATGCCTTTGCTGCCGGGGCAGTGGTGGTAGGCCGTTACCGTAACAATCGACATGGTGACGCACATTGTAGGTCGGGGACAGGCCAGCACCCCCACCCCTAAGAGACAGATTATCATTAGCCCCATTTTTCTCATGGAATTCCCTCACTTTTAACACGGTTGGAATCTTGCGGATGGTTCGGGAATGGAGTGAGAAACGAACTGCCAGGAAACTGCTAAGGGCCGTGGCCCCGGGATTGCTTCGATAGTTTGGTTTTCGCCTTCAGCCTCGGACCGCGCTGCCCGGAGGAAACGTTCCCCCGGCATCATCGGCCGTCCGGTTTCAGGCTCCCATTCCCATCAATCCAATGGTATCGTGAACTATCTGCCGCACACCCAAGTGGGCTTATTTGATTGTGAGCTATCTTTATCCCAGGTAAATGTGGGTGTCAAGGATTAATTTTCATAAGCTTTTTAACCTACTGTAATAGCTTATTAATATGTTCATATGTCATTGTGCTAATTTTCGCAATGGCAACCACTGGAAGTTTAAAGGGCTAATCTTCGCCTCAGTGGGTCGGATTATCAATATTCGCCCGATTTTTTATGGCCAGTGGGGCATTTTTGCGGATAAGTTCCCGATAGTAACAACTATGTAAATTAGTACGTTATTACCAATAATATCAATCAATTAACCACTTAGAATTAATCCGGCCTCCCCCTCCCCTTTATTTTGCATCGACAATCTTCCCCGGAAACTTTAATCTTCTCAGGTAGGTCATTGGTTTTTCAATAGATATCTATGTAAACCCCAGGGCCCTCGAAAGCCTCATAATTTCATTCTGAAGCGCCGTACAAAAAATCTCTCTTTTTGAGACTCCAAGAGCCTTCACTCCGGGGCGCGCCGCCTAGAGTAACAAAAGCAGTCTGGATTTTTTGCCGGTCCCGGCGTCTGAGGCCATCCCAGCATTGAGACCGCCCAAACGCCGACGTCCGGTCGCGGCCTTATAGAAGTGCTTCCGGGGAGAATAGCAGGTTTATCAGGCCTAAAGTGCGGGGAAAGAAGATGAGCCCGCCGGGCCGGGTCAAGGGCGCCGGCGGGAGCGCAGGCAAGTGGCAACCGTCCGGCTCCAGTCAGATGGAGTGCGGCGGGAGAAAAAAATGGGGGGACGCCCGGCTGATGAACTGTAGTCGCCAGCCTGACCCTCCCCCCGGGGTGCATCCTTAAACCCTGCGGCCTCGCAGGTAATTTAGACCTTTCAGGAACCTCCGAAGCCGATGATGATCTTCTCACCCTCCACCAGGACCGGCACCCGGCGGTTGCCCTGGGTGAGGCGCAGCATCTCGGCCATGGCCTGGTCGTCCCCTCTGACATCCCGATAAATGACCGTCAACCCCTCTTTGCTCTTGGCCTCCCGGGCCCGCTGGGTAAAGGGTCAGCCCTGTTTGCCGAAGACGGTGATCTCCCTGGTCATGGTCTTGCTCCTCAACGGGGGTTCCAGGTAATAGACCTTCACGTAGAGAAAATCCACCAGATTGAGGATAATCAGAGGATTGTCCGACACGGTGAACTGGACCCCCTCAAACCGGGGACTGACCTTGGCCCGGACGTGCTGCATCACCTGGTCGGTGAGCTGGGGATCATTCGGGCCGGCCAGCTTCAGAAAGTTCTGGAACACCGCGGCATCACGCAGCGCCACGGCTCTTGGTCTGCTCCCGCAGCTTCACCCGCAAAGGTTTCAGGGCATCGTCAAAAAAATCGCCGATATCCTCATATTTCTGCTTGATCTTGGCGAAACTCCACTGGCGCAGCCCCTGGTATTCGGTGGCCGTCTCGCCGGTGACCTTTTCGGTGGACAACATGATGATCTCGATGTTGGGGGTATTGGGGACATTGGCGGGAAGATAGACGATCTTCACCACCAGTTCCGGGTACTTGTGGTTGTTGAGGATGAAATCGCGGCTGAAGCGCTTCCCCGGGCGGTCATACCGGTGGGATTCGGACACGGCCCAGCCTTCGGTTTCCAGGCCTTGGAGCAACCGGGCGGCCTTGGGCATTAGGCGACGCAGTTCGGCGAAGCTGCCGGGGGCCACGTTCGTCTGGGGCTCCTTATAGCCGCCTTCTTCGTCCCGGGGCGGAGAAGGCTCGGGGACCGTCTCACTCTCCTTAAAATCACCCGCCGGCGGCGCCGTGGGGGCGACGTCCGGCTCTAAGGGCGGCATGACCCTGGCCTGGACCGGCCGGGCCTGAGTATCGGGCTTAACCCCAGGATGAACAAGAACTGCCCGCCGGTGCCTGGCCGGCTCTGCTGCCAGAAGGTGTAGGGCTTTTCGGGGAAGAGATCCAGGATGATGCGCACCCCGCCCCCAGGAGAGGTGGTTTCGGTGAGCACCTGCTCCACCAGAGTTCATCGCCCTCCAGGTGGTTGGGCAGCCGGCCGGACCTGGCCCCGGGAAAATCCACCACCAATTGCGGTTTGCCCGACACGTTCCGGGAACTCACCCGGGGCGTCGCCGCCCGGTCCAGGACCACGGTGAGGAGCGTGTTCTCCCCCACCTTGCTCAACCCCAGGCGGCGCACTTCCACGCCGCCCCCGGCCCCCCAGGCGTGATGGGCAAGGCACAACAGCAACACCAGCAGCCCCGCAAGGCTGCGGCCCGTTTTAGCGCTTAACGTCTGCAGAGTGGTAATGCGCTTACCCTCCTTCCCTGACCCGCTTGAAGGTCACACAGGAGCCGGGAGGACAACCAGGGTGCCAATCACCAGTCATGTCCGCCGACAATATTTTGCCACCGTCAGCTGGGGGTGACGACGAGGATGGCCCCCGGCTTGGTGTAAATCAAGATCTTGCCGTCATTCACCACCCAGGTGAACTCAACGGTTTTTCCCGCCAGCGCCCAGGTTCCCTTGCCATCCTCCTTGAGATCGAGATCAACGTAATCTTTACCTGCGAAGGGCTCCAAGGATTTGTACGTCCCGGCGAACTGGGAGCGAGACTCCCCACAGCCTCCCATGACCAGACCCACCATGATCAGCCCCAGAACCGCAGCCAGTTTCAGAGAGTTTGTTTTCATATTTTTCTATCCCGCAAGATGAACCCTCCCCGATCCAGCACCAAAAACCGATCGTAGAGGTAGATTTGGATACACATGATCAACATGCCGGTATTTTTCATAACTTTCAGCCAGTTCACCGGTTCGCCCACCTCGCCCACACACCCGCAGTTGATGGGCATATGGTGCAAAATAGCATTGACCAATCCCACGATGAAGATGAGGTTCATGGCGGCGATCAGGATGGCCGCGGCCCGGGTGCGGATTCCCAGGAGCAGGAACAGCCCGGCGACCAGTTCGGCCCAGGGCAGGGCGAGAGACCAGAGGTTCACTCCCCAGGCGGGGCATCATGTCGTAGTCCACCACGTTCAGGGCAAAGACCGCCGGACGCATAATTTTGCTCAAGGCGAAGGAAATAAAGATAGCCCCCAGAAGTAACCGGCAAAACACCGACAGGTAGGGGCTGCGCCGGATGGGCGGGATCAGGATAAACAAAAAGATGCTCACCGGTATCCATTCCAGCAGGCCGGCAGACCCCAGCGGCATGGCTGGCAGGCGCCGGGGCGCGCTTTCTCCTGAGGGGAAAAACCTTCGGCCAGCCCCGAGTAGTCTTTCATCACCACCACGTTTTTCAGACCCTTGTGTTCCAGCAGGCGGGCCAGGTCGACGTCCATACGCCGACTGAAAGTGCCGCCGTATACCACCAGGGTCTTGTCCTTGTCCCCCGGCGTCTGGTCCAGGGTGAACTGGAACATGGGGAACATCATATCAAACAAGATTTCCGGCAAATTCTGTGGCGCCCTTGATGTGTTCCTGACTAAAAAAGGCGCTTTTCCGGGCATCTACGAAAATGGCCTGGTTCTTCTGGTACATTTCCAGGGCCTGGTTGCAGGGAAACTTCGCGGAATGGCGCTTTTTTCGCCCCAACCGTGAATCAGGGGAATCCGGTTGTCGTTATAAATGTTGAAGATCAGGGCGAGCATCAGGCTCAAGCCCATCATCAGGACATAATCGAACCAGGAGATCTGCCGCAGCTTGACCTGGTGCACCACTTCGGTTTCCAGGCGCCGGTCCCCGGCCACCAGCCAGTTGGCCAACTGCTGGATGATATGCCGGGCCAGTTGGGGATTCTGGTCCAGGAGGCGGTCGAATTCATCCTTGGAAACCTTGATGAGGGTGGAATCCTCCAAGGCCTCCACCGAGGCGGTGCGAGGCTGCCCGGTAACCAGGGCCACTTCCCCGAAATAGGCTGCCGGCCCCCAGTTCGGTCAACTTGGTCCGAATCCGGTCGGCGGTTTCCCGGAAGACCCGCACCCGGCCGGACTGGATGACGTAGAAAAATTCCGGGGTCCTCCCCTGGCTGACGATGCGTGCCCCCAGTGGACACACTCACCTCTTGTCCCAACTGGCAGAGCTTTAAACCTGCGGTTATTTCCGCCCCTGTGGGTTTCTCCGTTTCCTCCATGCCGCTATTCCTTTGGGTTGCGAATTATTGGTTACCCGGCCAACTTCCGAACACGAAGGCCCACTATCGTTCTCCTATGTCTTCTTACCATAAGATACCCTAAATGTGAACTCGCCTCTCCGCCTCGGAACAAAATAATTTTTACCGAATTTTTTCCGGGAAACCCTTCGTGGGGGCTGCTTTTCCTGAAGCGAGGCACCGGGAGGGGGCGCCTGGTTGAGTAAATTTCTCAATTTGAGAAATATTTATCAAGGTTCCGGGGCATTCTCTCAAGCAGAGAAGTTTCGTTGCCAATGCCCGAGGGGGAGATTAGTGAACGAGTTTTATTAGGTAATTATTTCAGTCAGTTAAAAATGTCGATTTTTAGATTTTTTTGGCAAGCCACTTGCATAAGTAGCTTGAGACCTTGATTTTGTCTTAACTATAGAGGAACTGACCTATATGCGAACCACCACCTCTGCCTTTCCCTGGACTCAGGCGAAATGGCGCTCCAAAGAGGAACAACGGATCCAGACCCTGGACCTGGCCCTCAAAATCCTGGTCCCGTTAATCTTGTCGGTCTGTCTGGTAATATGCCTTGAAAGTGGGCTCATTCAACGGCTATCTGCATCTGCTGAGCCGCCAGAGCTTCGGTTCTCCCCTGATGGCCCTGGGGGCCGGCTTCACCCTGGCTTACCTGGGCTTTCAACTGGTGCGGACTGTGCTGTGGTGGCGCTATAAAACCTATCCCATCCCCCCGGGTCCGCTGCCCCGGGTCACCGTCATCATCCCGGCTTACAACGAAGGCGCCATGGTGGAGAAGTCCATCTACGCCGCGGTCGCCTCCGACTACCCGGCCGACCGGCTGGAGATCATCTGCATCGACGACGGCTCCAAAGACGACACCTGGACCTACATCGAACGGGCCCGCCAGCGCTACCCCAAGCTGATCAAGGCCATCCGCTTCACCAAGAACCGGGGCAAGAAAGAAGGCCTCTACGCCGGCTTCACCCGGGGCAAGGGCGAATTCTTCGTCACCATCGACTCGGACAGCGTCATTACCCCTGATACCGTCAAGCAGGTCATCGCCCCCATGCTCAACGATGCCCAGATCGGCGCGGTGGCCGGCAACGTCAAGGTCTACAACCGGAGCCGCTGTGTCATGGCCCGGATGCTGGCGGTACGCTTCGTCCTGGCCTTCGATTTCCTCAGGGCCTCACAGAGCATGTACGGCTGCGTCACCTGCACCCCCGGGGCCCTGTCCGCCTACCGGGCCGCGGCCCTCAAACCCGTCCTGAAGCAATGGCGCACCCAGACCTTCATGGGCCTGCCCGCCAATATCGGCGAAGACCGGGCCTTGACCAACTTTGTGCTGCGCCAGGGCTACCACACCTCTTATCAGCGCAGCGCCCTGGTCCACACCATGGTACCCGAAACCTACCAGGGCCTGTGCCGCATGTACCTGCGCTGGGACCGCAGCAATTTCCGGGAAAACTGGGTCCAGCTCAAGTTCATCTTCGAGCAAGTACCGCACCAAACACCGGCTGCTGCCCATCGTTGACTTCTTCATGACCCAGATCGAGTTTCCCCTGACCTACCTCTTCCTGGGGATGCTGCTCTTCTCCTTCTGGCTCTACCCCATCGTCATGGTGAAGTTCTTCGCCGGCCTGGGGGTCTTCACCCTGGTGTGGATGTACTACTACATCCACCAGGAACGGGACATGGACTTCATCTACGGCATCATCTACTCCTACTTCGCCTTCTTCGCCCTCAACTGGGTCCAGCCCTGGGCCTTCCTCACCGTGCGCAACGACCGCTGGCTAACGCGTGAAGGCGCGATAATATAGAAGAAGGGTTCAGGGAGGGGCAGAGCGTGAGCTTTGTCCCTCCCTGGCTTTTTGGGGGGGATTACAGCTTGCAGCGATCAGTAAAACCTAAGGAGAGCTGAGCCTCTGAGGTCTCTTTCCACGGGGATTCCATCATTCTATCCCAGGAAGGCTGGTGGCACAGGCTTTCCAGCCTGTGCCGACAAAGGATAAAATCTGAGGGATATCCGCTTAATATTTCGGAAAGCATCTGAGGAAACTTGCGGTCATTGATACTGCATGGGCCTTCAACACGCAGGTGCACAGGCTGGAAAGCCTGTGCCACCAGCCTAAGATGCATGTTGCCCGTGCATTAAACGATAAACAAACGCCCGCTCGCCGCACCCAAGCTTTCGCCCCTTTTCGCCTTCTCCCTTTTTTGTTCTCGTTCCCAAGCTCCAGCCTGGGAACGCATATTTTCCGCCCAAGCTCCGCTCGGGCACCGTATAAGTTATGCAGCAGAAATTTATTCCCCTCACCCTTTTCGCCTTTTTCCCTCTTCCCCTTTTCCCCGTTTTTTAAAACCTCCCTCCCAGGCCCCCGGCGTAGCCGGTGAGTTCGGCGTAGCCTGCGCCTTTAACCGGGGCGCCGTTTCTCGCCCCCTCGATTTTGACCTCCCCTTCCCAGTAGGTCACCTGAGCCGGTACCTGGGCCCGGATCTCCTGGTCGGAGAGCGTCGGCGTGAGCCTCAAATGGTACCCGGGCCCGGGGATGGTAATTTCCCAGCCCGCCGGGTATTTCGCCTGAGTGTGGGGAGAGGTCCATGACCCCATGACCTTTACCTGAAAATCACTGAGCTTCAGGTGCAGGGTATGGCCCTGGGGGTCGATGAGGGTGCCGGAGGAGGCCGGGTCCACCGCGCCGTCCTTTTGCCGCAGGAGGTAGAGCATCACCTCCCAGCCGTCAGCCAGCTGGAGGCTGAACCAGTCCCAGCCCGCCAGATTCGGGGCCATGGCGCTGGTGAAAAACTCATGGTCCATCCAGCTCGTGCCGGTTACTGCCAGCTTACGGCCGTCCACGACAATGGTCCCCCGGGTGTCAAGCCGAGGCAGGGAATAGTAATAGCTGGCCGCACCGGAGTTTGCCGACTTGAGGCTGTAGCCGCCCTGGCCATGCAAAGCCGGGGGGGTCAGGGGTTTGAGGACCAGGTCTAGCCCCAGGCCGCGGTCTTGGGCCTGGAGGTGAAATTCTTCCCCCTGAAGCTCCGCCTGCCAGTCGTCGATCCAGACCCGCATGGGGCCAGCCGCGGCCCCGGACAGACCCAGGGCCCCCCGGCCGGCTTTCTCCCTGAAGGCAAAGGTGCGCCTGGCCGTATCGGTGAGGGCCAGATGAGCGAAGTAGACGGTGTTCAGGCTCCAGGCCGAACGGGGCTTAAAGTCGGGTGGCGGCGGTTTTCGTAAGGCCACCCGGAAGAAGGTCAGCTGATAGCCGAAAGACTCCCCGGAAGCGGCTGTGAGATGCCCCACGTAATACCACCACTCGGTCTTGAACTCCGGGTGGGCCCCGTGGTCCCGGGGAAACTGGAGGACCCGGCCCGGCCGGGGCGCTTCAAAGCCCTCCCCGGCGCAGGCCCCGCTGGCCAGGAGGACCGCCAGGATGAGCCCCAGGGCGACTCTCCCGATGATGGAGAAAAATCCCGGAAGGTTCAGGCGTCGGCCCATCGGTCTTATACCCTTTCCCCCTGCAAATCTGTTCAATTCAACTTTTAACAGATTTAGGCTTCATACTTATTTTTGACCTCTGGTCAAGTCCCCATTCTGCCATTCTGAGGAAGCAGAGCGACCGAAGAATCTCATAGATACGAGAAAACCCGAGATCCTTCGCTCCGCTCAGGATGACAATATGGTTTTGCTCAGATGTCTCTCATTGCCACAGAAAACCGAAAACCAGAAAACGGAAACGGCATCAATAAGTGCTGCGCCGCGCCGCGGCAATTTTAAAGTACTGCTGCCGGGCCTCATAGATGTTCCGGCGAGGGTCCCGCATAAACACGGCCTCGACCTCGGGGTTATTGAACAGGTAGAGCTTCCCTTCATAAATAACAAAGAGGCGGGGGTTGATGTCCTCAAGCCGGCCCGTGGCCAGGGAGGCGGCGCAGTAACCGCCGAATTGGGGCTGATAGTGCGTGGCGTCCCGCAGAAATTCATAGCGGTGGCCCCGGGAAGCGAAATAGTAGGTGGCGCTCCCCAGCCGCTCCAAAATCCTCTTGCTGCCCCTTACGGCCTCATTTTCGGTAAAATAGGCCACCGGGTCGTAACCGTGCAGGGCAACGGTGTTGTCCAGGTTGAGCAGAGCCTGGCCCGACCCCCCGGAGGTGGTGGGCGGGGCCTGGGCCATGGCGGCGGCAGCCAGGGAAAACCCCACCACCAGCGTGAGCCAAAACTTTAAGGGGTGCATTTTCATAATCTGCCTCCTGCCAGAGGAAATTCAGCAAATCGTCTCCACCTTTAATCGCGATACCTGCCGGCGTAAATCTGGGCCTTGACCCAATCGCCGTCTACCTGGGCGGGAATAACGAGGCGCTCGTATTCCTCCCCTTCGAAGTCATCCAGTTCCGAGATCGCCCGGGGAAGTTCGGCGGACGAAAAAAGCCAGGCCGGGTGTTCCGGCCCTGCGGCGTCGTAGTAAAAGGCCTTGAACCCCCCATATTTCCCCATGCGGCCCTGAATAACGCACGGCTCCCAGGTTCCCGGCAGGTCCGCCAGCAGGAAGTGGTAGAGGCCTCCAGGCACCAGGGAGCCGTAAACGATGAGTTGTTCCCCCGGGTTGCCGGAACGCCGGGCCGCCGTGGTGCACCCATCTGACCTCGCTGACATTGACTTTTCTCCCGCAGTTCTTAGTATATTAAGCATAAAACCAAGCCTTTGCGGAATAAAATTCCAATCAGCTCGAACGATTTCGAGGTATCGCCATGGACCCCAAGGGACTCCGGACTTTACTGGTGTTTTTGTTGCTGGCCCTGGGCGGCTGCGCCGCGCCTGGACCGTCTCCTGTGTCGGCCCCCCTGCAGGCTCCGACCTATTATTACGTGGGAGCCCGGGAACTCACCCTCAAGGCTACGCCTGATGCAGCCGGCGCCAACGGGACCCAGGTCCGCCTGAATGAGCGGCTCCAAAGTCTCGAGCGCCGAGGGGGCTGGTTTTTGGTGCGCACCGCCGGCGGCCAGGAAGGCTGGGCCAACGACAGGGATCTAAGCCTCGAGCCGGTGAGCCGGCTTTACGTGCGTCGCTGGGGGGTGCACCTGCGCCAGGCCCCGGATGACCGGGCTGGATCGCTGCAGAGGCTCCAGACCAATGACCAGGTAAAAGTCCTGGAGCAGAACGACCAGGGTTGGACCCGGGTGACGGTGGCCCGCACCGGGGATAGCGGGTGGGTGAAATCTGCGGACCTGGCCCTGGACCGGGTGGCGGTGCGCCGTCCGGTGAATAAGCGCAGCCAGCCGACTCCGGCTCCTGCAGCCACCCCGATGGCGACGCCATCTTCGGCTGAGGCTGCACCGCCGCCGCCGGCCGAAATCGCGCCGCCGCCGCCCTCGACTCCGCGGCCCGCCAGCGGCAAGGCCAAACCCGACCGGTTCGAACCTTTTTAAGAGACCGACCCGGATTATTTGCCGCCAGGACCGGCCGCGGGCGCCGGTGAAGAGGAGGGATTGCCCTTGACCTCTTCCTGTTTCTCCAGGCGCTTTTTAGTAAAGTCCTCAACCGAGTCGTAGCCCTCCGGGGTGACCATGGCCTGGCTCTTGGACCAGAAAAAGATCTTGATCTCCCGGCCCAGCTCCCGGGAGACCTCTCTTTCGATGGCCGCCGATTCCTGGGGGGAAATTATCCTGGCGCCCTCCACTTCGACCCGCACCTGCCAGGAGTCGTCCTTGGGGGCGGCGTCCACGTTGGTGGCGAAGAGACCGGAAAACCGCCTGAATTTTTCCCTCACCGCTTCTTCAATCTGGACCCTGAGGGCCTTTTGGGCCGGGTCCTGCTTTCCCAGGTGGGACCAGCCGTAAAGAATCCGTCCGCTCGTGTCCACGTCCACGGCAACCGAACAGCGGACCAGGAGATGGATGGAGGGGTCATTGAGCCGGGTCTGAATCTTTTGCTCAAATTCCCGGACTTCACTGGGGATCAGGACCCGGGGTCCCTGGAGATTAGCCAGGATGTACGGACCCCTGGGGAAATGCAGCAGATCCACATCGAGCAGATCCAGTTCCGGCCGGGAAATCAGGATCTCCCGGATGGCCTGTTCGGCAAACTGGAGCTTCAACACGTCCGGGGCCACCTTATTGGTGAGGAAGGAGCCGTTCAGGTTTTCCGCCGTCACCTCGCTGGTGGCGCCGGTGGCACTGATGTCCTTGGTCAGAACACAGCGCATGATCAATTCCGTTTCCTTGCCTATTTTTTTGGAAAGGGCTGCCTGAATGTGTTTGACCCGATCGGGTGAAATGACCTTGGGGGTGCGCACCGTGGCCAGGATGAAGAGTTTGCCCTGGCTGATTTGATGGTTCTGCCGCAGCATGGCGGTAGTGGGGAACTGCGTCAATTCGCTGCTGATAACGTTCTTGATTGAAGTGGTCAGGTTGCGTTCCTCGACTATCTTGATCAGGGCATTGGTCAGGAGGATGACCACCAGCACGAACCCCAGGGCCGGGACCCCGAAGCGCTTGAACAGCCCCCACTTCTCGGCCCAGGGGATCTTCCGGGCCAGGCCTCCGGCGATAAAGGTGGCGCAGGAGACGATGATGATGGACAGGCAGTTGGCCAGGAAGAGCAAAAAGGAGCCATAGGCGCCCTGGAAGGCCCCCACTGCCAGGCAGAGGCCGCTGTTGGCGATGGGCGGCACGATGGCCGTGGCGATGGCCACCCCGGGCAACGTCGGGCTCAGGCGCTCGTCAATCATGGCAAAGGCGCCGGCAAATCCGGCCAACACCGCCACCAGCAGGTCCAGAAGGTTGGGCTGGGTGCGGGAAAGCATCTCCGGGGTGACTTCCAGGGCCAGGGGCAGGCTCCCAAACAGGGTGGCCAGGCCCACCCCCAGGAAAACTCCGACGATTTCGGCCCGGAGGGCCCGTCCCAGGAGGCGGGGCTCGCCCCGGACCAGCCCCATGGAAATGCCGAACAACGGGGTCATGAGGGGGGCCACCAGCATGGCGCCGATGATCACCGCGGCGCTGTTGGCTACCAGCCCCAGGCAGGCGATGAGGGTGGAGGTGGCCACCAGGGCGTAGAAGCGGCTGTCCGGTTCGGAGGCGTTGCCGATATCCTCCAGCACCTTGTCCTGGCGCCCCGGCGAGACCTTGATCACATTAAACCATCTTGAGGGCATGGCATCGCTCCGAACCAAGACTATTTACCCCTACCTCGGCCCATAAAATATAATTAACCACCTTATCTGGCTGAGCAGGGTCGCCAGACATTACTAGGTTTCCTGGTGGCAAGAGCCGGGCATAACTCACTTTATCAAGCGGTAGGTCACAATATAGAGAGTCAATCCCACCGCTACACTCAAGATACCCAATAAATGGCAGACCATAACCACCTCATTTCCCCCGGCCTGAAAAATAGTCAGGGCGGGCGGGGTAACCCGGTCCCTGCCACTAGTTCGATTATCGCCTCCGGCCCAGGCGGTTCCTCAGGGCCAGGAGAAACAGGGCCGCCTGGCCGGGGATGAGCAGGACGCTTAACCCGGCCACCAGCTTGCCCCCAAAGCCCAGCGGTTCGGCCCAGGTAGGCCGCTGGAGGGTAGCTTTCTGTAACAGATAGATAAAGGAATCTCTAAAATCGGCTAAATGGGGTGGATTTCCAACCTCCAGCCTCAACCCCCAGACCAGTCCCGCCATACCGATCAGAAAAAAGACCAGCCAGCCCAAAGCCCAGGAAGGGCGCTCGCCGTAGCCGTTCAAAACTCGGTAAAGATTGTACCAAAATAAGGGGAACCAGCGCCACCTGCTGGCTCGGCGGTGCATCTCCATCTCACCGTAATGAAAGTCCCCGGCTTGCTTGAGGTCCCCCACTTTTTCATAATTTAGTTTAAGATATCTATAAAGAATCTCTATTTTAGAATATTGGTCCTTATTTGGCCCAACTGTTTTTTTCTTATTGATCCCAATATTCGCTTAAAATAATTGATTTCCCTTTTGTTCACCAATATTACTAAAATTTGCTATTCCTGAAAATGTTGCTCTATTAAAATCAGCATTTTTTATAAATCTTGAACTATCAAATCTTTCCTCATCATTAAAATTGACATTTATAAAATTGTAAGGTTCAGAAAAAATTGCCGCGCGAAAATCGGTTGACTTTGTAAATGTAATTCCAGAGAAATCAATATTACATGAGAAGAATATACCGGCAAAATTATAATCTTCATTAAATAATTTTAATTTACATTATCAATAAATAATGCTATATTTTTATTTGGCAGTCTTGAATGAAGAATGCAAAGGGCTTCACTATCTGAGTCTAAAGTGGGATTCTCACATCTTATCCATTCATATTTCTTATGAATTTGGCAGAAACCCATCTGTTAACCTGAAATTCCTTCTTTCTTCTTTACGTATTTCACCGCTCCAGAATCACCACGGCCAGGGCCCGGTCGTCTTCGTCGGTGAGAGACAGGTGCATGCCGGTGATGCCGTTTTCGGCGCAGAGCGCCGCGGCCCGGCCGCTGACGAATAGTTCGGGCTTGCCCATGGGATTGGGGATCACCTCCACCTCCCGCCAGCGAATGCCGTTTTTACGGAGACCCACCCCCAGGGCCTTGGAGAAGGCCTCCTTAGCGGCGAAGCGCATGGCAAACCCGCTGGCGGCCCAGGACCGGCCCCGGCAGTAAGCGATCTCGCCTTCGGTGAAGACCCGGGCGCAAAAGCGGTCGCCGTAGCGTCCCAGGACCCGCTCAATCCGGGCCACCTTCACCAGGTCAATACCGATGCCATAGATCATGGGTAGTTTTCGGTTCTTGGTTTTCGGTCATAAGTAACGGTTACGGCGCGCCAAAGGCGGACCGTAAATCCCTGGCTTAAATCGGAATTTAGCGGGATTATCGAAAAATCCCCGCCGGCCCCCCTTGAGAAAAGGGGGGTAGTGACCCGAAAAATCCACGCAGGGCTTGGAAATACGGAATCTTATTCGTTTCTCTGGTTGCCCCTTACTTTTTCTGTTTCGGCGGCGCCGGGGCCTCCACCTTGCACATGGCGCCGGCCTCGCTGCAGGCCGGGCATTTTTTGGGTTTGCAGCGCGTGTCCACCTTGTTGCCACATTTTTCGCAGGTAAAAACGGCCATAATCTACCTCCAGATCAGTTTAAACCGCCAGGTAACGCCGCGTCGAGGCCGGGAAGGCCGCAAAAAAAGGTGCCATCAAACGGGTGCTTTTTCGTATTGCAGGGGCCTACCTGAGGTATCGGCGCTCCGCTCGGCGGACACGCAGGGACGCCCCTACAACAGACAGATTTGACTGCAGTTCGGCACCCGTGCCTCTTTCCGGCCAAGCCCCAATCCTGGTGGCCCTATAATAATGAATAAGAGCAGATTTCGGCAAGCCTTGTTTTAGAGCACGGCCCGGGTCCGCGCCCTGACCTGGAGATATTCACGTTGCGGGGAGGGGGGAACTTCCCCGGGTTACATGGGGTTTCGCCAGCGGCGGCTTACCCCCCCCATGATAAATTCTCCCGGTTCCTCTCCCCTGCCCGCCAACTTCCCGGAGCCGACCTCGTTACCAGCTTACGCTCCTATCGGTAACAAAAGCTCACGGCCTGAGGGCGCAGCTGCAGGGGCCCTTGAGAGGGCGGACACTTAGGTCCGCCCCTGCAAGAGATATATTGCCAGTATCGGTGCACCTCGGTTTTCGCGGTCATCGGCCCCGGCCAGCCCTCCCCTCTCCGGTCAGTTTTGTTCTTTTGCCGGGAAGGCGAACTCCATGGCCTCGTCCAGGCGCTCCACCGGGTGGAAGATGAGCTTGCCCCGGATGGATTCGGGGATCTCCTCCAGGTCCACCTGGTTTTGGGCCGGGAGGATGATCTCCTGGATGCCGGCCCGGTGCGCGGCCAGGACCTTGTTCTTGATGCCGCCCACGGGCAGCACATGGCCCCGGAGGGTGATCTCCCCGGTCATGGCCAGACCTTTTTTCAACGGCGCGCCGGACAGGAGCGACACCAGGGCGCACGAGCATGGCCACCCCGGCGGAGGGGCCGTCCTTGGGGATGGCGCCGGCGGGCACATGGATGTGGAGGTCGGCCTTCTCGAAGAAGTCCTCCTCGATCCCCAGAAAGGGGGCCCGGGCCCGGATGTAGGACAGCGCGGCGTTGGCCGACTCCTTCATGACGTCCCCCAACTGGCCGGTGAGCTTCAGGTTGCCCTTGCCCGGCATGCGCAGGACCTCGATGAAGAGGATGTCGCCGCCGGTGGGGGTCCAGGCCAGACCCGTGGCCACGCCCGGTCTCGGGATGATCCAGGGCCGCATCCCGGAAAAACGGGGCGGTCCCAGGTACTGAGCCACGTCGGCGCTCGGATGCTCGACCTGCTGGCGCCCGCCTTCCGCCACTTCCCGGGCCACGCCCCGGCAGAGAGCGGCGATCTCCCGCTCCAGGTTGCGCAGCCCTGCCTCCCGGGTGTAGGAGGCGATGACCCGGCGGACGGCCTCGGGCGCGACCTCCATCTGCTCCGTCGTGAGGCCGTGGGCCTCCAATTGCCGGGGCAGGAGGTGGCTGAAGGCGATCTCCAGCTTCTCCTCCTCGGTGTAGCCGGTGAGCTCCAGGACCTCCATGCGGTCCCGGAGGGGCGGCGGGATGGGGTCCAGGAGGTTGGCGGTGGTGATGAACATGACCTTGGAGAGGTCGAAGTCCACCTCCAGGTAATGGTCGGAGAAGGTGGTAGTTCTGCTCCGGGTCCAGGACCTCCAGGAGGGCCGAGGAGGGGTCGCCCCGGAAGTCGGCGCCGATCTTGTCCACTTCGTCCAGGATGAACACCGGGTTATTGGAGCCGGCCCGGCGGATGGACTGGATGATGCGGCCGGGCAGGGCCCCCACGTAAGTGCGGCGGTGGCCCCGGATCTCGGCTTCGTCCCGCACCCCGCCCAGGGAGAGGCGCACGAACTTGCGGCCCAGGGCCCGGGCGATGGAGCGGCCCAGAGAGGTCTTGCCGGTGCCCGGCGGCCCCACGAAGCACAGGATGGGCCCCTTCATATCGGGCTTCAATTTGCGCACCGCCAGGTATTCCAGGATGCGTTTCTTCACCTTTTCCAGGTCGTAGTGGTCCTCGTCCAGGATTTCCCGGGCCTGGGGCAGGTCCAGGTTGTCTTCGGTGGACTTTGCTCCAGGGCAGCTCGATGAGCCACTCCAGGAAATTGCGGATGACCTGGTGGTCCGGCGAGGTGGGCGGGGTACGCTTGAGGCGGGTCAGTTCCCGTTCCGCCTCCTTCATGGCGTGGGGCGGCAGTTCCGCCTCCTCCAGCCGGAACTGAAGCTCGTCGACCTCCCGGGTGCGGATCATCGCCCTCCCCCAGTTCCTTTTGCAGGGCCTTGATATGCTCCCGGAGATAGTAGTCTTTCTGGGCCTTGTCCATCTCGGTCTTCACCTGGCTCTGGATCTTCTTGCCCAGTTCCAGGATCTCGAGTTCCCGGTTGATCAGGGCCAGGACCCGGTGCAGGCGCTCGGTCACGTCGATGGTCTCCAGCAGTTCCTGCTTCTCCGTCTTGGAGATGTTGAGGCTGCCGGCGGTGATGTCGGCCAGCACCCGGGGGTCGCTCAACTCCCGCACCAGGGTCCCCAGTTCCGAGGGCAGGTAGGGTGAGAGCTCCAGCATCTTCAGAAAGAGGCCCTTGACGTTGGATACCAGGGCCTCCACTTCGAGAGAGGGCTCGTATTCTTCCGGGATGGGAGTCATCTGGGCCACCAGGTAAGGGGTCCTGGCCCATCCACCTGTCCACCCGGAACCGGTACAGTCCCTGGATGAGCAGACGCACGGAGTCGTCGTCGGCCTTGCGCATCTTCAGGATGACCGCGGCGGTGCCGACGTTGATAGAAATTCTCCGGGTCAAACCCCGTGGGCTTCTCCTCCCGGCTGGTCAAAAACCCCAGGGTCTTATCCTGCAGCAGGACCTCGTCCACCAGCTTCTGGGCCGGCTCCTCCCACAGGGCCAGGGGCATGATGAGCCGGGGAAACAGCACCAGTTCTGTTGCCGGTAATATGGGGAGCACCCGGGGGCCGGTCTCGGCGACGGGGTCAGCGACCACCCGGATATCGTCAGTCTCGTAATTCTCGGTCATGTTATCTCCATGTTCCTCAGTCAGATACGGTTATTTACCGACCGGCGAAGCCTTCACCGGTATAGTTCGGGTCTGGGGCGCCTTACGGGGCAGGTGGACTTCCAGGACGCCATCCACATAACGGGCCTCAACCCCCTGGGGGTCGACGGCGATGGGCAGCGTGAAGCTCCGCTCAAAAATGCCGAAGCCCATCTCCAGGTGAATGAAACGCCGGATGCCCTCCGGCGCGGGAGGCCGCCGCCGGCCCCGCACCACCAGTTCGTGGCCCGTCAGGGTCAGGGAAACATCCTCGGAGGCCACCCCGGCCAGTTCCAGGCGGAGCACCAGGCCCTGGGTGGTTTCATAGAAGTCGGCCGCCGGCCGGAAGGAAACCGAGGGCTTACGGGCCCCCAAAAAAGTGTCGAAACCGCGGCACACCTGTTCTTCCAGGTGCTCGAAGTCACGGATTATTCTGATTCGTATGAGTCGGTGCATAGATTCCTCGAGACATTATTTCTATTTAAGATAAGACGTCTTCTGAGAAAATCCAGGGATTGCATGGCGTTATCTTGAAACTTCCACGCGTAAATTGCCGGGATCGAAGCGGAATCCCCGGGCTCCAGGAGGCCCTCGCCTTGACCGGCGCCGTAAATCCTGGTAGTTTTCCAGGCATGCCGTCTCCGATCATGTGCCTGGGCGCCATCAATGTCGACCTGAAGTTCGAGGTGGATGACCTGGAAGGTTTCCTCAGGAGTGGGGCACCGGTCTCAGCCGGGGCGGTGAAGAGGCCGTCTCCCGGGAGGGTGAGGCGCGCCTGACGGCCTTGCTGGCCCGATACGGCCGGGCGGCGGGGCGCTGGGGCGGCGGCATGGCGGCCAACACCGCTTATGCCCTGGCCCGCCTGGGCCTGCCGGCGGGCCTGGTGGGCCGGGTGGGTGATGATGCTGACGGAGAATTCTTGACAGAAAGTCTCACCGGGGTGGACCTGTCCCACGTGATCGCCCAGGGGGAGAGCGGCCGGGCCTATATCCTGACGGACCGGGCAGAGGGAGCGCACCATCCTGGTAGCGCCCAATACCAACGACGACCTCACGGATGCCGATATTCCCTGGGAGGCGTTGGCGGCCGCGCCTTATCTCCATCTCACCGGGTTTGTGGGGGACGGCCCCCTCCTGGTGGAACAGCGACTCGCCGGCCGGGTCCCGGGGGCGGTCCCCCTCAGCCTGGACCCGGGTGAATTGTACGCCCGCCGGGGCTGGCCAGCCCTGGAAGATATTCTGGACCACCTGGAGACCCTGCTGGTCACGGAGAACGAATGGCGGCTGTTGGGGGGAGAACCGAAAGTGCACCCCAACTGGGCCCCGCCCCTGGTGGTGATCAAGCGGGGGGCCCTGGGCGCCAGGCTGCTCACACCGCCCCGTTACCTGGATTTTCCGGTGGAGCTCGGCGGGGACCTGGTGGATACCCTGGGAGCCGGGGACGTCTTCGCGGCAGGATACCTGGCCGGGCGGATTTCCGGCCTCCACCTCAACGCCTGCGTGCGCCTGGGCAACCGGGCCGCGGCCGTCAGCCTCCGGGGGGCCGGGCGGGACAGCTACCCGGACCGGACTTTTCTGGAGCGGCAGATCGAGGCGCTGCAGGGGGGATGATTTTTTTGAGGAGAGGACCGGGGAATTTTTCGTATTTTCGTAGTGGATTTCCCGCCCTGCCCACCAGCCTCATGCAGGGGATAGCCTTGCGGCCCGCCGCGGTCGTAGGCTAGTGGTGCGTAAGACGCACCCTACAAAAGACTTTTCAGAACAGTAAGCAGTGGCGAGAGCCGAGTTACAAAAATTACTGACAACTGACTGCGAGAAACTGGCTACTGTTAGATAAGGAGAAGAAATGCCTAACCTACAACTGATTACCGGTTGCGAGGGCCCCCTGGCCCTCAATGACAACGCCTTTGAGTTGTGCCGGGAGTTTATCAAGCCCCGGGGAGACCGGTTTTTTCAGCAGGTGAGCCGCTATAACAATTACCTGGTGGAAGTGGCCAAGCGGCCGGAGTACAAATCCGCTGACGCCCTCAAGCTCATTCTGCCCTTTTTGAAAGCCAGCGGTCTCACCAATGCCCAACTCGAAGCTTATTCCCGGAAAAGCGTCACCCTGATGCCCGGGGCGGAGGGGACCTTCAAGTTCCTCCACAGCCGGGATTTCCCTATCTTCGAGATCAGCGCCGGCTACCGGCCGTTTGCCGAGGCCGTGGGCCTCAAACTGGGTTTTCAGAAGGAACGCATCTTTTCAACTGAACTCGACCTGGACCGCTACAGCCTGTCTGGGGCCGAAGCCGAGGAATTAAAGCGCCTGCAAGGGGAAATCGCCGGGGCCCCGGAAATCCACTTTCCACCCGACGTCGCCGCGGCCGCGGATTTGCCGGCCCCGGTGCAAGAAGCCATTGCGGTACTGGACCGCATCTTCGGGGAACGGTTGCCGGCCATGAAAATCGGCGCCCTCTTAGAGGAGGTCAACCCCATGGGCGGCCCCGAGAAGGCCACGGCCGTAACCGACAGCCTGGCGCAAACCGAACTGTCCATGGAAGACATCATCTACGTGGGGGACAGCCTCACCGATGTGCAGGCCTTCGAGAAGGTGCGGGACGGGAAGGGCCTGGCCATCTCGTTCAACGGCAACCGTCAGGCGGTGAACGCCGCGGAAGTGGTCGTGGTGTCCGACAGCGCCTGGCCTCTGGCGATGCTGGCCTCCATCTTTCAGTTATGGGGTAAGGAAGGGGTGCTGGAGGTGGCATCCCCGGAGACCCGGGAAAAGTCCAGGGCCCTGGTGCTGCCGGAAGCGGTCATCGAGCCCATTGCCATGGGGCTGGAGGGCCACCTGTTTAACCTGTATGACCAAAGCGCCGAGAACCTGGACCAGGTGATTGAAGAGAGCCAGGCGATGCGGGCCAAACTCCGGGGTGAAGCCATCGCCGCCATAGGGTAACTTGTTGATTATGAAGCTAATTTAGTAGGGGCGACCCGTTGGGGCCGCCCCTTTTTTTACTTGGTCTTCTTGGCGTATTTTTTCGGCTCCTTGACAAAATGGTCCTTGCAGAGGTCGGAACAGAAATAGTAGGTCACGTCTTCGAAGTCATAGCCGATCTTTCCTTCCGTACCGGACAGGTCCATATTGCATACCGGATCGATGTCGCAATAGGTTTTATCTTTGGGCATGATCATTCCTCCTGAGGGCGCACGTTTACTCAAACAGTAAGTCCTGGAGTCCGTGGCGTCAAGGCAGCCGTCGCCCCCCAGGCGCCTTAGCGGGGATAAAACCGACCACGGCTGAAGCGGCGGAATTATCGCGGTTGGCAAAATTTCCCGCCGATGGCAGGTTGATAAATTCCCCTACCTTCCCCTCTTGCAAAGGGGGACTTTTAAGGGAAACCCGCTGATTTCCCCCCCTTGGGAAAGGGGGTTGGGGGGATTCAGGTTCTCGGAGCAAGGTCATAACGGAAAGACCTTCGAGCCTTCTCTGAAAACAACTACCCGGCATCATTGCCGGCGAGCCCGGGTTGGCGGAGGCTGAGTTCCCGGAAATCCGTGACCCTGGCCCCGGCCGCGGCCAGGGCGGTTTTGAGGCGGGGGCTCAGCAGCGCCGCCAGTTCCTCCTGGCGGCGGTACCGGGGAGCCCAGCGCTTGAGTTCCGGGTCGGCAGAGAGAGCAGGGTGGCAGTAGATTTCGGTCACCCCCCCCTGGAGCCGGGGGGCCAGACCCGTCAGGTAGGCTTCGGTCATGCGCCCGTCGTTGGTCAGCCCGAACAAGTGGTCATTATACATCAGACCCGCGGCCCGGGCCCGGCGCGCCGCGCCCGGCGGCAAAGGAGTGCGAAAATCAAGCCCTGGGCGATCTTGGGCACCGGGCCGTCCGGGGCCAGGGCCATGGTGGTGCGCCAGTCTTCCCGGGTCAGGCGCACTGCGGGGATACCGTATTCCCTGGCCAGGTCAACCACCACGGGGAAGAGGCGGGGGTGAAGGTGGAGATTGAGGTGGCTGTTCAGGTGCCAGACCCGGAGGCCGGCCTCGAGAACGACCTCGATCTGGGCCGCTAGCTCCCGGCGGATTTCAGGCAGCACTCCGGACCGCCAGAAGTACCGCCAGCCGGTGGCCACGGGGTCGTTGGGGAAAAAACCCCGGGCATCCACCAGGTGAGGCACTGCCGTGGCAGGCAGGACGGCCCGCCCCTGAATCAGGGTGAGATGGACCCCCAGGCAGAGACCGGGGAGCCCCCTGGCCAGGCTCAGGGCCGCCCGGGTCCGGGGGCCGGCGGCCATTAGGCTGGCGCAGGTGAGCAGCCCCTGCCGGTGGGACAAAACCACCGCATCGTTCAGGGTGTCGGCGAGCCCGAAGTCGTCGGCGGTGAAGATAACGGATTTTTCAGGCCAGGTTGTCTGCATAGTGTGGAAGTGATGTGTGAGACGCACCCTAAAGCGTTTGCCCTTAAATCATCCCATTCGATGTTGGTTAAATCCCCCCGTTCCAAAGGGGAACTTGAAGAGCAACATGAAAAGCTGCTATTGGCTGGTGCACAGCCTTTCCAGGCTGTGCAACCACCTGCTTCTTTGGCACAGGCTGGAAAGCCTGTGCCACCAAAGAACTTTTAAAAAAGCGGGTAATTCTGCTCAACTATAGGGGCACAGCAATTCTCTGCCAAGCAGCCGATGCCTCACACCCTGGCAAAACCTTAGCCTCTATCGGGTCCGGTAAAGACCTGGCCCCCCTCCCCTTCCCCCATCCGCCGGGACTCAGCCTCAGAGCCAATGGCGGCCCTCCAGCAGGGCGTACAGGGAGAGAAAATTTTAGGGATGCGCAAGGCGCCCAGGCCTTTGAGCCACTGGCCTTGCTGCAGGGCGGCCAGGGAATCGGCCACCGACACCGCCAGGTACTGGTAGACGCTGGGGTCTCGGTAGCAGTCGATGGCGCAGGCGTTGCAATTGTCCCGGATGGGCGGCAGGCGGCAGAGATCTTCCAGGGGGCCCAGGGTCTCGTCCAGATAATGGCAGCGAAAGACCTGGAGATGCCAGTCCACGAACAAGTATTTGTAGCCCGCCAGGCAGGGAAAGCGAGCCGGGGCGCTGCCGCAAGCTGCCGCTGGGTCGCTCAAGGCCAGCCGGGGATTGAGGATGTCAGGAGAGAGGTCCTGGACTTTAGCTCCTTCACCCGGCTGAACCACGGGAGAGCTCGGGGACGCTGAAGTCAACGGAATAGTGGTCGGCAAACCCCAGATAGGAGGAGTGCAGCCGGGTGACGGGATAGGAAAAGGTGACCCGGCGAAACCCCAGCTCTTCCAGAAACCGCAGCATCTCCCCCAGATCGCCGATCAGGCGGCTTAAGGTCACCGAGGCCACCGGGTTCAGCCCGGTCCCGGCGCATCGAAGGCAGCATCTCCCGGATATGCCCGGTGAGACCCGGCAGTCCCCGGTGGCGTCATGGGCCGCAGCCGTCGGCGCGTCCAGGGAAATGATCAAGGTTTCCAGGCCTGCGGTCTTGAGAGCGCCGATATAAGCCGGGGTGAGCAGGCAGCCGTTGGTGCACAGGAGGGTATGGATCCCCAGGTCCCGGGCCCGGCCCAGGGCCGGGAGCAGGCCCGGATAGAGCAGAGGTTCGCCGCCGGTGAAGCAGAGGTAACCAACGCCCTTGTCCCGGAGAACCGCCAGGCCCCGGCAGAGCCGGGCCGGGTCGGCCATCACCCGCGCCTCGGGCGCCACCCGGGGAAAGCTGCAAAAGCGGCAACTGGCATTACAGGCGTTGGTGACGGCAATCTGACAGAAACCCGGCCCCCCCTGAAGCATCAGGCGGAGGAGTTCCTTGCCGGTCATAGACAAGGATTGCCCCCACCCGCCGGGTTTTCCTGACATTGACGCCGCTTGAACATGAAGCTCAAAAACTGGCGGCCTTCCTTGAGCAGACGGCGGCGCTCCACCGGGTCCCGCATCATCACCATGGCCGCCCGGGCCATGTAGCGGGGCCGGAAGTAAAACCGGCGGTAGAAGCGAGGCAAGGCCTGGAAGATGTCGGCCGCGGCCAGGCCGGGATAATCCACCACGCACTGCTGGAAACCGGTGGCGCCGTTGACCAGGGTGTCATCCTGGAGGAAACCCTGGTCCCGGCAGAAATCATAGAATTCCGTGCCCGGGTAAGGACTGGCGAGAGAAACCTGAATGGTGTCCGGGTCCAGTTCGCAGGCGAAGCGGATAGAGGCCTCGATAGACTCCTTGGTCTCTCCCGGCAACCCCACCATGAAGGTCCCGTGGACCTGGATGCCCAGTTCCCGGCACCATTTGGCCAGGCGGCGGCCCAGGTCCAGGGTGACGCCCTTGCGGATATTTTTCAAAACCTGGGGGTCGCCGGTTTCGAAACCCACCACCAGGAGGCGCAGCCCCCCTTCTTTCATGGCCTTGAGGGTCTCGTAGGAGGTGTTGGCCCGGGCGGTGGCGGACCAGACGAACTTGAGGTCCCGGAATTCCCGGCTGAGCTGCCGGGCCCGCTCCCCGTCGGCGGTAAAGGTGTCGTCGTCAAAGAAGATCTCCGCCGCCTGGGGAAAGAGCTCCAGGGAACGGCGGACCTCAGCCACCACGTTGCCCACGCTCCGGACCCGGTACCGGCGCCCGGTGAAGGTCTGGGGCCAGAGGCAGTAGACGCAATGCCCGGGACAGCCCCGGCCGGTATAGAAAGACACGTACGGGTAGCGCAGGTAGGGGATCTCGTAGTGCTCCATGGTCAGGTCCCGGTGGTAAATCTCCGTGACCATGGGCAGGGCATCCAGGTCTTCGAGGTAAGGCCGGTCCGGGTTGTGCTGGATGCGGCCATTGGTGCGATAACTGAGCCCCTGGATCTCAGCCAAGGGCCGCCCCTGGGCCAGTTCGAGGACCGTGTAGTCGAACTCCCGGCGGGCCACAAAATCCAACTGGGGCCCGGCTTCCAGGGATTCCTGGGCCAGGACGCTTACCTGGGGCCCCACCATCCCCACCTGGAGCTGCGGATTTTTGTCCTTGAGCCGGCTGACGGTGGCCAGATCATGGGAAAACGACGGCTTGGAGGTAAAGAGCACGGCCAGATCGAAATCCGGGGCCAGGTCTGCCACCTGCGCCACCGTCAAATTCTCCGGGGGGGCGTCCACCACCCGGGACTCGGGGATGAGGCCGGCAGCATAGCACAGCCAGGTGGGATACCAGAAAGAGGTGACTTCGCGGGTGGCCTGATAGCGGGAGCCGGCGCCACCATCAAAATCCTGGAATGACGGCGGGTTGAGCAACAGGGTGCGTTTCATGGTTTGACGTAACCTCTAAGGGGGCAGACCGCGGCGGCCGGAACGGGGCCAAACCCGGGGAACCCCTTTATATAATAGCGGGATTTTATCCGAGGCTGACGCCTTTGTCCAGGGAATAGCCGGGCTTGAGGGAAAGCGCGGCCCGGGGCCCCGGGGTCTCCGGGCGGGCAGTTAATCCGCCGGGGCGAGATCGCCACCGGGCCTGCCCCGAGCCTCACCTGCGGCGGGACAGCCTCTACTTCTCCTGGGGTCGGGGGCTTCTTGTAAAGGAGAACGCCACCGCAGCCGTTGCCGGCTTGCCCTCGATTTCCAGGACCGGATAGGCCAGGAAATTTATCGGACCGGAAGCGGGCCCCGGTTCAACGACCAGGTCGTGTCCCCGGCTGAGTTCGAAGCGGTTGGCCGGGTGATGGCCGAAGTAGTAGGTTGCCAGGCTCGTGTACTTGTTGCCCTCGCTGATGTCCACCGGCCACCACTTGCCTTCGGCAAAGAACTCGGCCCAGCAATGATAGCCGTCTATCCCGCCCTCGTTTCGCTCCGAGGGGATGGCCGCGCCGATGGCGAAGCGCGCCGGGATGCCCACCGACCTGGCCAGGGCAATGAAGTAGGAGTGGAAATCCGTACAGTTGCCGGTGCCGGCGTCACAGGCGTAGACCGCGTCGCCCTTACCCCAGCCCTCGCCGTACTTGATGTAGCGCATGCGATCAATGACGTGGTCGTAGAGCGCCCGGGCCCGCACCAGGTCGCCCGTCTTGCCCTTGACGACCTCCTGGGCGATGCGGCGGAAATTCTCATTGATCGGCACCAGACGCTCCGGCTTGAGGTATTGTCCCTGATCGGGGGTCGGGGCCGCATAGGCGGCCTTCTCCAGGCGCTGCACCTGATAGCGGACCTCAACCTTCTTACCGCTGTCCCCGGGACCAAGTTCGAGGAAGAGGACCTGGTTGCCGTGTTGCCGCTCCGGTAATATGTGCTGTTTCCCCGGAGCATGGATGGATTTTACCTCCACCGTCTGGAACTGGTCCGTGGCGGCCAGAGGGAGCCACATGCGGGCGCTAGCGGTGATTTTGGGCAGGGTGGCCCGGTAGAGAAACTCGAACTTGTCCCGCCCCCGGATGACACCCAGGTCGCCTTCTGAAGCTTTATTCAGGGGGAGGCGCTGCCAGGTGCCATCACTTTTTTGCTCCCAGGCATAGAACGGCTGGCCGTTGAGCTTATGGACGGTGGTTTCGGTGACCTTCATGGCGGCGGGATCACCGGCGAGAAAGAAATCAACGTCATAGACGTCGCCGCTGACGTCCGCCAGGTCCACGCAGGCGAAATAACGTCCAGGACCGAGTTTCGCCAAGTATTCGGTGTGGACCTTGACCAGCTTGAGACGGAGTTCCTGGTTGTGGAAGGGAAGCCGGAAATATCCTCCCCCCAGGCGGACCTGCTCCTGGATGTGCCTCTCGATGCCGGCCTGGATCCCGGCGGTTGGCGCCGGGGTGGCCACGGGGGGGGCAGACGCAGCCGGAGCGTCTTTGCCCTCGCTGCACCCGCCCCCCGCCAAAGCCAGGCAAACCAGCACCGTCGCTGGAACTATACTGCGCCAACGCATAGCAATCCCTTGGTCTGAACCATCAGACCCCCATCATGAAGACAGATATTATTTCGGGTGCTCAGGCTTCGGCTGCGCCGGGGCCCCGGGAGCAGGCGCTGCCGGTGTGGCCGCAGGAGGTGTTGCCGGAGCGGCCGGCGGCACTACCTTCTCGGCCGCGGCCGGCGGGGCCGCCGCTTTGGCCGGAGCTTTCTTCTCTTCCTTACTGCCGCAGGCCAGCACCAAACCAAACATTGCCACGAGGAGCAAGATCCCAAATCTTTTCATTATCGATACCTCCTGTTGAGATTGAGTGTTGCCAGGGCTCGGCGGATTTTGATTGCCGCTTTTATCAAGGCGAGGATAACCTTACCGCGTATTAAACATATATAATGGCTCTTCCTGCCATGTCAACGAACCTTTCTCATGACAAACAAATGGAGCCGCCGGTGAAATTCTCGATGTGGCCCTCCAGCTTTCGATCCCTATCTGGCCTCTGCCAGTAATTTAGCGGTAACGTGAATGGTTGATTCTCCGGAATTTTTAAAAATCACCGCATAACGATCCGGATTGAGATCAGGGGAAATAGCTGAACCTGAGCCAACCACGCCAAAACTTTTCGTGATAAAATCCCGGCCGATCTCGGCTGGCTCGTGGCCCGCAGAAGCCCTATTTTGCTGTTCCTGAGTCATCAGGTAGATATCCATCTGCCCTGATTGCACCGTGTAGTCAATCCTAATCCTGCCCCTGGCGGTCAGATCGAAGGCCCGAATAAACGCCTTATGAGGGGGGATATTGACGTTGACTGGTGCTCCCACACCCTCCCGTTGCGTCCAGGCCTTGGCAGGACTCTATAAAGCCACCACCGGGATCTGGAACAATGAAATTGATGCCACAATCAGCAGGGAATAAAATATCCGTTTCATGTCTGCCTCCTAATCTGAGCGTTTATCTGCGTCCACAACACTCTCTGCCGCTTCCTGGCAAAACGATTTTGGCGGCCCCCCCGTTTAGCTGATTTCGGAGCAATTCCCTCCGGGTGGAGGGCGATTTCCTTTCTGGCCACAATAACATTACTTGTATCGATAAAGCAATTTTTTGGGAATGTCCTGTTTTTTGGAGGGAGAAATGGCAGCCCCCCGGGATTGAAACAGGCCAAGCCCCGGAGAGAAACCTGTCAGGAAATTGCTTGCGGCCGGCCGCTCAAGCCAGGAACACGCCGCCGGATCTTCTACAGGTAGGCCTTCACCACGTACTGCTGGACCATGCGCTGGGTGTTGAAGAAGGCACCGTTGATGGCGATGGCCCCGTACATGGCCCGCATAAAGGCGTGCCGGTCGTGGTAATACCGGGGGACGATGAGGCGTTCCAGTTTTCCATAGAGGCAATCGGCGTCGCCGGTGCAATCGTAAACCTCGGGGCCGTGGATCACCGGGCTGCCGATGGACCAGCCGGTGAAATTCTCGATGTGGCCCTCCAGCCACCAGCCGTCCAGGGTACTGAAGCTGGGAACCCCGTTCAGGGCGGCCTTCATGCCGCTGGTGCCCGAGGCTTCGTTGGGCGGCTGCGGCGTGTTCAGCCACACATCCACACCGCCGGCCAGCCGCCGCGCCAGCCAGGTATCGTAATTGGCCAGGTAAACTACCTTGATATCCGGTTTCAAGGCTTCGCCGGCCTGGAAAATTCGCCGGATGAGGTCCTTGCCCTGTCCGTCCCGGGGATGGGCCTTGCCGGCAAAAATTAACTGGATGGGGCCCACCTCCTTGGCAATCCGGCGCAGGCGCTCGACATCGCTGAACAGCAAGTCCGCCCGCTTGTAAGTGGCGAGCCGCCGGGCAAACCCCAGGGTCAGGACGTCTTCATCCATGCCGGCGTTGGTCTGCTGATTGACGTAGGCCAGCAGCTCTTGCTTGGCCTGCTGGTGCGTGGCCCACAGCTCGTCGTTGGGGATGTTGAGGACGTAGCGCAGGCTGAAATTGTCCTCCCGCCAACCCGGGATGTGGCGGTCGTAGAGCGCCTGAAAAGGCTCCGTGGTCCAGGTAGCGGCGTGCACCCCGTTGGTGATGGCGTCCACCGGGTAGTCCGCGAACATGAGCCGGGAGACCTCGCCATGCTTCTTGGCCACCCCGTTGACGTAGTGGCTCAGGTTGAGGGCCAGGTAGGTCATATTGAGCCGCAGGCCCCGCTGGGCCAGTTCGGGCAGCCGGGCAAACTCGCCCCCATACTGGAAGATATGCTTCTGGACATCCACGGCAAATGTGTCCTGCATGTCCATTACGTACTTAAGATTGCCGCCTACCTTCCTCACCAGCTCCAGGGAAAACTGGTCATGCCCCGCCGGCACCGGCGTGTGGGTGGTAAAGATGCACTTGGCCCGGACTGCTTCAATCTCCGCCTGGCCGACGGTGTGCTTCCCGGCCCTCTCGGCCTCTTCGTTAAAGAGTTCGATGGTCAAAAACGCCGCATGCCCCTCGTTCATGTGAAAGCGTCTCAGGTCCCGGTATCCCAGGGCCCGGAGCATCCGGACGCCGCCGATGCCCAGGACGATTTCCTGGCACAGGCGGTACCACTCGTCGCCGCCGTAGAGGTAGTCGGTAAGCTGCTGGTCCCAGGGACTGTTTTCCGGGAGATCGGTATCCAGGAAGTAAACCGGAACCACGTAGTCGCTGACGCCCTTGACCTCATATCTCCAGGCCCGGATCTGCACCTCCCGGCCCTCGATGGACACCGCGGCCCGCTCCGGCATCTCCGCCAGAAAATCGTTGACGGCCCACTCCACGGGCTCTTCGGTCTGGTTGCCCAGGGCGTCCAGCCGCTGGTAAAAATAGCCTTTGCGGTGTAGCAGGCAGACGGCCACCTCGGGCACCTTGAGATCGGCAGCCGACCGGATGGTGTCCCCCGCCAAAGCTCCCAGCCCGCCGCTGTAAGTGGGCATGCCGGGTTCCAAGGCAATCTCCATGGTGAAATAGGCGATGTAGCGGTCATTGGGCATGAAATTCCTCTTCGCCGCGGGTCGGGGGGTGCAGCAACTGACCGGCGCAGCCCCGGGAGCTCAACCTCTCGGGGTAAGGATGGGGGGAAATCCCGGCTAGCGCCCTTGAGGCTGTTCACCTCAATCGGCGAATTTCCCCGTGGGGTAGACGTTTCTCGGGTTCCAAAACATCCAGCCGCTGGCTCCGAAGGTGTCCGCAGCCTTGATCTGAATCCGCATCCGCTCTTCTGCGAAGTCGCCGCCCCTAAAGGCGTAATCGCGAAAAGCCTGGATCCAGGGGCGGAAACGCAGGGGATTGGCGCCAGTGCGCTCCTGGGCCCGCTTCAGGGACAGGAACACGATTTCATAGGGGTGCTGGACCGGGTTTTTGTACTTGGGAATTCCGAACTGGTAACCGGAGGGGTAGAGCATGGGACAGACCACGTCCACGGAATCCAGGGCCGACGCCACCGTCTGGCCGATGCCGGTATCGTCCAGGTTCCACATGACGTAACCGAAAATGTCGGCGGCCACCATGACGTTAGAGGGAACCAGGGCCAGGTGCGCCGCCTTCAGGAAACCGCTGATCGCCTCGGTACGGCTGTCTTTATTCGCCGCCTTGGCAAACCCCACCCGGCGGTTGTCCGGGAAGCGGACGTAATCGAACTGGACCTCGTCGAAACCAACGTCGGCCGCGGCCTTAGCGATGGCGATATTGTAATCCCAGGCCTCCTTGCAGAAGGGATCGATCCAGCGCAGTCTTTCGCGATCCCGGAACACCCCGCCGCCCTTGGTTTTGACGGCCCACTGGGGCTTAGCCGCGGCCAGGGGGTCGTCCTTGAAGACCACGATCCGGGCGATGAGGTAGAGGCCCTGTTCCTTGAGGCTGGCGACGACGGCCTTCATGTCCTTGAACAATATGGTTTTCTGAGCGCCGACCTTCTCGGCCAGGGGGATATCGACCTTAAAGGGGATGAAGCCCTGATCGCCCTTGACGTCGATGACCAGGGCGTTCAGGTTATTCACTTTGCCGGCTTCCTTGGCCGCTTCCCGGATTTTCTTGCTGGCCAGCCCGTAGGAGGAGAGATAGAGCGCCTTGACCTTGAAGGGGGTGAGGGCGATCTCGGTCGTGGGTCCGGTCAGCTCCGAGGTAGGCAGCTCCCGCCGGGCGTAACCCGGGTAGCGCAGCTTGAGGGTCTCCCCGACTCCCTCCAGGTGAAAGACGCCATCCTTGTCGGCCCGCACTTGCTGATCGCCCAGGGTGACCATGGCGTCGGCAACGGGTGCCTTGGTCTGGGCGTCAACCACCCTGCCGTTATAGCCTTTGGCGGCGACGGCCGCGGAGGGCTTGGTCTGGCCTTCAGGGGTTTTGCCCTCCGGGGCCGGGGCGGCCCCGGCGACGGGGGCCTTGGGAGCCCCGGCCGGGGCCGGGGTTGCGACCGGCTCCTTGGTTTGGGCCTCAATGGCCTTCGGGACTTCGGCCTTGGGCGCTCCGGCGACGGGTTCCTTGGTCTGGGCCTCCACGGCCTTGGGCTCGGTGGCCAGCGCCGGGCCGGCCAGAACCAGGGCCCCCACCAGGATGAGCAAGGATATACAGAGTTTCTTCTTCATGCCGACCTCTTTCAACCCGGGGCCTCAGCGGCCCGGCCAGAGTATTTTCTGGGCAGCTAACCTGCCCTTGGGGCCTGCTTGCCGAGCCCGCGGATAAAAAGTCCGGACCAGTTATCCATAGCAGCATTTACTAAGATTGCGCATCTTGACCAGATTCGCTTAGTCAGGGTCTTAAAATTCTTCCTCCCCCATCACGGGGGAGGAAACAAGAGGCACCTTCTTTCTCAAGGTTTTCCTGAAACGCAACACGAGATTACTGGTTAATCCGCTCCCTCTGGGCCCCCTACCCTTCCTGGTCAAAGGGGTACCCGGCCTCATTGTTAGAGAAAGTCCCCTGGTGAAAAGGGGACTCAGGGGAAATTTCCTCCAGGTTATCTCAGCCTGGCTGGACCCATTTTTTGCTCGGGGCAAGAGGCGGGATGAGCCTGAGTTGAGCCCGGCCGGCCTTTCAACCCCTCGTCGTCAGGTCCGCAATTTTCTGGGAGCAAGCCGGGGAGCCGGAATTCCGGTGGTCCACCTGGAAATCGGCCTGGGGCTGTAACTGGGGACTGCTCGACCGCAGTCCCTTGCCCCCGCCTCAACAGCCGGAAATGAACAAAAGTACGCTGATACCTATACACAAGCACAATTTTTTACTCACCTGGCTCTCCTTTTGGTAACTTAATGGGGCGCCGGGCTGCCGCCCGCCCCCAAAATGAAGCCCCGGCTTTAGAGGATAGAGATCCTCCTACCGCACCGCATCACAGCTAATAGGTTTTATGCCCCTTTTCCTGGGCCCGTCCGGTAACGATGGCTTCAAAATTCTTGAGGCCGTCGCCGTTGGTCATCAGGTAGCGGGGCTGGGCCATGTTCTTCTCGGACCGGCTGGCATTCCGGCGGTCGATACTGAAGGCCACCACGTATCCCGCCTTGGCGGCATCCTTTTCCAACTGGTCGTCATAGATGCCGAAAGGCCAGGCCAACACGTCCACCTTGGTGCCGAACCTTTTTTCCAGAATGGCCTTGGATTTCGTCAGTTGCGTATCCACCAGCTTCTGGTACTCGGCGGGCTTAAGCTTCTTCTTTTCCTTCTTAAAATTGGGATGCCAGAAGGTGTGCCCCTGCATGTCAAACAGACCGGTCCCCTGGAGGGTCTTCAACTGTTCCCAGGTCATGGCATAGGAGGCGTTGGAAACACACGACGGATAGATAAACAAGGTTACCGGGATGTTGTACTTGCGCACCAGCGGGAACATCTCGGTATAAACCGTTTTGTGCGCGTCGTCGGCGCTGATCACCACCGATTTCGGCGGCGGCGGCGGCCCCTGTCCTATCAGGTAATTCACCAGCGTCCTCATGGGGATGACCGTGTACTGGTGGTCCTTGAGCCACTGGAGTTGCGCCTCGAACACCTTGGTGGTCACGGTCATGCTGTCGGCCACTTTGGGGCCAAAGCGGTGGTAGCACAGAACCGGCACGGAGACCTGCTCATCCGCGGACACGGCCTGGCCGCAGAAACACAGGGCCAACACCAGAATTACGGCAAGAAAACGGCACGTCCGAATCATCTTCACTTTCCCTTCGATCATTGAATTAGTTACCGCGATCAATACTTCTGCGCCCAACCTGCAAGCACCCCCCCACCCAGGTCAAGTCGGCCGGCAAGCGCCCAGGGCGCAACCCTCCGCCCTGCCCAAACCAGTCCAAATTATGCGGCAGTCTGGCCACCTGCAGTCCTTGATCGGGTTTTTCGAGTCAGGCCGTTAAAGATCAAACAGTCTCCCCCGAGGTTGGTTGAAAGATACTACAATCGATACCCAAAAACAACGGTTTGAAAGTTTCATTTAACTACCTCCCGAAAAAAATCCTGCCGCCCGGAAGGAGGCGGCTGACGCCCGGCCCCGCAGGCCGCAGGATGACCCCGCTCTCCCGGCTCCGGGCGGTTCCTGCCGGCTCTGGCGTTACGGCGGTCCCTCACTACCGCGGTCCCGGGGGGGTGAAAACCCCGATGCTCTTTGGGGAAGTCCCGGGCCGGGCCGATTGGCCGGGATCTCAATATTTTCTTGCGGCATCAGGGGTAAAAAGGCAAAATGGAGGCGGTCCGGAGGGCCCCGGCCGCTTCCCGGGAAACGGCGGAGGCCCCCGGCTTTGGTCGGATAGCGACTATCTCAGGGACAGGATAAGGAAGGCTGGATGAACACCGTATGGCTCGTGGTCCTTTGTATCAGCATCGTGTTTGCCGCCATCAACGGCAGGATTGACGGGTTCACCAAAGCCATGTTTGAAGCCGGCAAAGCCGCGGTGGAAGTGTGCCTCTACCTGGTAGGCATTGTTTCTCTGTGGCTCGGGCTCACCAAGATACTGGAGGATTCCGGCCTGATCTACAAACTGTCAAATTTCTTCAGGCCGGCAATCTCTTTTCTGTTCAGGAAGATACCCGAAGGGCACCCGTCCATCACTTCGATTACCCTCAATCTGCTGGCCAATCTTTTCGGCCTGGGTAATGCGGCCACACCCCTGGGCATCAAGGCCATGGAAGACCTCCAGACCCTCAATAACGAAAAAGACACGATAACGTTCGAGATGATGCTTTTTATTGTCATCAACACTTCAAGCATTCAGCTGGTTCCTTTTACGACCATTGGGTTGCTGGCCAGTTACGGCTCGCGTAACCCGAATGCCATTATTTTGCCAACCATCCTTTCTACCCTTATCTCTTCGGCAGTCGCGGTGGGGATACTTTACCTCTTCAAAAAATTCAGCAGAAAAGACGGGTGACATGGATACCATCAGTTTTCTCTTCCAGGGGTTAATACCGGTCTTCGTTTTTTTTACGGTGGTCTATGGATTTGCCAAAGGAGTGCCGGTCTACGATTCGTTCGTCTCGGGAGCGAAAGATGGCATCGGCATCATCATCGGGATTTTCCCTTATGTCCTGGCCATCTTTATTGCGGTCAAAACCTTCGAAGCCTCCGGGGCCCACGACTTTCTCAAAAATATGTTCTCCCTGGTGGCTTCGCCGCTGCACATACCGCCGGAAGTTTTTTCGGTGGCCGTCGTCAAACCGTTCTCCAACGCGGCTTCCCTGGGGATCTTCACGGAAATTCTCAAATCCTCCGGCCCCGACTCCCTGGGCAGCATGATGGCGGCGGTTATCATGGGGAGCGCCGAAACGACTTTTTACGTCCTGGCGGTTTACCTGGGCGCGGTGGGTATCAAGAAGACCAAATACCTGGTCCCCGTGTGCCTGGCCGCGGATATGGCCGGCATCGTCATCGCCATCATCCTGGTAAAATTAATGTATTGAACCTGACGGAAGACTGGCGGCAATTCTTCTGCGGCCTCGAAGGGAATCGGGTTCAGCGAGGATAAAAACCCGATTACCCGGTACGTTCGCGGCCGCCCCCCTGCTCTCTGCAGTAGGAGCGTTACTTGCGCCGATAACGGTTGGAGGTTATCGGGCCTGGGTTATCAACCCCCCCTGGCGGCGAAGACCTCGATTTCTACGGTGCGGCCGCCATCCAGGCGCTGCGTGGCGCAGCTCAGTCACGGGTCGTAGGCGCGTGCATCCTATCGTCTATTTTGAGCTGAGTCGGCCTAGCTTGGGGGCCACAGCCCATTTTTCCGGCTGGTTGTTATCGATTCAAGCTCCCAGGTCAGCCTCACCGGGTTTAGGGATTTCCTACCCGAAAATTAGGGATGGCCGAATTGTTTCCAAGCCATATCTGTAGTTTTTTATGAGATAGAGAAAGCCGGGCTCTCAGGTTGATTTGATTGCCATCAGGGGGAGGAGTAGCAGGGATGAGCCTTAACAAGGATAAGTTAGCCGACCGTTTACAGACCCAGCTTTCCCTGAACCGGAGAGAATCCCTGGCACTATTGGAAAGCCTCCTGGACGTTATGAAGGACACCCTGATCCAAGGGGAAGATTTGCTGATCAGTGGATTCGGCAAGTTCTCTGTGAAGCAAATTAAGGAGGGAGGGGGCAGGAACCCTCAGACCAATAAAGACCTGATTTTAGAACCCCGCACCATACTAGTATTCAAGTCTTCCGCCGTATTGCGCAAGCGCCTCAACCATAATTAGTCACCTCCCGGGAAGTCCCCTACCCATAGACCTGGCAAACATTCTGATGCCGCGGCGGATTCCCCGGTAAAACATCCGGAGGCCATCTCTCCGCTTTCCCTCAGCCTGCCCCGCGGCCGGTTTTACCTCCCAAACAAACCGGGAAAGTGGCGTTCTCATCTTCGCTCAGTAGAGTCGAGGTTGGGCGCGGTGGCCAGTAAGCTCCGTTTCCCAACCCCGCTCATCGAACCGTGCATGCGGATTTCCCGCACACGGCTCTCCGACTGGATTCATCCCATGGCACACGGCGGCGGGCCCAGATGAACACGGCGCAATCGCAAAACCCCAAGTTCACCAAACACCGTAGCATCAGAGAAACGGCGGGTGCCGCGCGTCGGCACCTTATGACGCCGCCTCAGGAAGTGAACAACACGTTTATAGACGTAGTTATCAGCCGCCCGATACGCCGGCAGTCGGGTCCCATAGCTGAAGTAGCTCGACCAGCCCCGCAGCAAGGTATTCAGCCGATCCCGCACCACCGGCCAGGCACCGACATTGCCGGGGTTCAGAATGACTCTCACCTTCTGCTTCAGACGGGCGAGGCTCTTCCGGGACGGACTCGCACCCAGATACCAGTGGCCGTCTTTACGAAAACGATGCGGCCCAAAAGTATAGCCCAGAAAGTCAAACTGCTCCTCTCTGGCCTTTCGGATACTAGTCTTGGCCTCGTTCAGGGCCAGACCCAGACGGGTCATTACCTGCCGGGTCCAGGCCAGGGCTTCCCCGGCCTGGTGACGACTCAAGATGACAACGTCGTCCGCATAGGAAACCACACAGGCTTTCAGCTTTTCCCCCATCCGGCTCAGCCGCCAGTATTTCAAGAAGCGGTTCATATACAGATTGGCCAGCAGCGGACTGATCACCCCACCTTGGGGAGTGCCACACTTGCTACGCTTGCCACCTGTCAACCGCCGCCGCCCCTGATCATCCATTTCCTCCACCGGGGTCTTAAGCCACATCTTGATCAGAGCCAAAACGTGGCGGTCACTGATGCGCCTGGCTACCGACTGCATCAGTTCCCGGTGAGGAATGGTGTCGAAGTAACGGGACAGATCGGCGTCCACCACCTCGCTGTAACCCTGACAGAGCCGAGTGTGCACCTCTTTGAGGGCATCCTGGGCGCTGCGCTGAGGCCGATACCCATAGGCCGCAGGCTCCAAGTCCGCCTCAAAGATCGGCTCAATGACCAGCTTCACTGCCATTTGCACCGCCCGGTCCCGAATGGTGGGAATACCCAGTGGTCTTTCGCCGCCTCCGGGCTTCGGGATCAACACCCGACGTACAGGTTGGGGTTTATACGTCTTGGTACGCAGTTCTTCCCCGAGGCCGGACAGCCACGCCCCCAACCCTGCCACCTCGATCATCTCGAAGCTCTGGCCATCCACTCCAGGCGCGCCATGATTGGCACGCGCCAGCCGGTAGGCATGGAACAGAACATCTTCTCGATATATCTTGTCGTAGAGCTGGTAGAAGCGGAAATCCGGGTCCGCCTTCGCCTTGAGATAAAGCTTCCTCTGAAGTCTCCGGATACTTTCGGGTGTTCTCAGACTCATCGTCAATCACCCTTCCTCAGCTTCCTCGGAAGCATTCCAGAAGTGAGGGTCCTTCCCTCCCCCGGCATTACCCGGGTTCTTCGGTACTATGACCCTCTCCGATTCCCAGTCTGGCCGCCAGCTCTCCTGACGTTTGGAGACGCTACCTCCATCCAAGCCGGGCCTCCCACGTTGCCCGAGATACCGTTCCCGCGTGCCGTCCCCATTACCCCGGTGAACCGAACCGGTGCTCATGACAGTTTCTTCCCGGCCCGTGCTGCCTTCCCCGTTATTCAGGCGGGTCGGCGTTCACCACTTCACTTTCGAGGCCTGCTCAGGGTTCACTCGCGTTACGGCCCGCAGGATTGCTCAATCGCCCAAGGCGACCTTTGTCACGAGGCTTCAACATGCCCGATTACCCGAACATGTTGCTCGTCAGCTACCAGACTTACTGTCAATTATCTGGATGGAACCTTCCTCCACTGGCATCTCGCGCCTTCGTGGCGCACTGAATAATGCGGGTTCAAAGGAGGGGACCCAATGCCGTCAGATTGATCCGAAGACCAGGCTGACGGCAGTCCTAAACGGGCTCGGAGGCGAAAGTTTTCTGGCGGATATATCTCCTGCATGCGGGAAGACAGAGAGCTCAAACGAAGCATTCCCCAGGTCTCCGCAGGGGAATACGACCCTCTCAGGATGGGACTATCTTGTGAACGACGGGGTGGTCAATCGTATGACCTGGTCCATGGCCTCTTGCTTTCTCAGCACGTCGTCTTTGGTTACATAGCCTTTATGCGTGGTGTCCAGGGCATTGAAGGTCTCCAAGGCCCCCTCTTGATCTTTAAAATATCGACAAAATTCCTGCTGGTTCATTTTGCCTTCCGGACTATGTTCGATGGCGGAACAAACCGCGACTACATCAACTCTGAAACCCTGGTCGGGAATCACCCGGGCCGGCGGGGGAGAGGCGGCACACCCTGAAAGCCAGACCGCGATAAAAATCGTCAGAAGCGCCGAGGAAATTTTGAGCTCAGGCATGGCAATTTTCCTCCCTGATTATTGGGGACATATTTCAACTCTAAACGATCTCCTGGGAAATATACAGCCATTTCTCCAAATTATGAGGTGGCGCGCCGCGTTGCCGTTCCCCTTAAATCACCATTTTTTGTGGCGCTTCATGAGCCGGTTTCCCTTCCCCGAGGGGAGCATGGCCCTTGAAGTACAAACTTTTGCGGTTAAGGGCAACCGGGTTAATGAGGAGTAGGTTACCAGGCTATTCGGAGGCAATACATTCAAAGGAATTGGATTTTTTTAAAAAATCTATATTATGTATCATAGCGTTGGTTGGGATTGGTCCAGGGGGGGTGAACACTCGGCCTGGCAGGTCTACGGGACAGCCATAATGGCCCGTAACCTGGCACGACGACCGAACCTGCTTCGCCCAGGGCACACGCCCAACCCCTGAGAAAAAATGGAGGGTTACCCCATGAAAAAAGCAGCAATGGTTGCCTGTCTGATGTTCGGGCTCTTCGCCTTTATGAGTTGCGCATCGAATAACACCACCAGCCAAGAGAAAAAGAATCCACCGGGTTGGGGAACAGTTAATACGATAGAAAGTGAAACGACAAAATGAGAGGATTGCCGTAAGTGCATGTCTAATGTCTTAGATATGCAGCTACGGCAGGATAATATCTCTTGAGAGAACCTGGCGGCGGGCTTAGGGCTCTCGTCCTTAAGATTCAGGCACCCTGGGCCGGATTTCCAGGGTGGGTTCGCAATCGGAGGGCGCACCACCGTGAGCCTCAGGCGCAACTCCTGGGCGCTGGAGTATGTTCTTCTTCAAGGCCAATGCTTCACCTGACTCTTAACCCTGGCCACTCCAGGCGCTTTGGGGAGGGTCACCCTTTGCCCAGGCCGGCGTGGCCTGTCCTGCGCTTCCCATTAATGGTCTAAAGAAGATTTTTCCACGAATCATCTTCCTTAAAAACCTTTACTCGCCGTCCCGTGGAAAAATATCGAGCGGGGCTTCAGGAAATCTTTTCTTCAGTTTTTCCAGGTACCCTGTGCTGGATAAGAAATTCGGCTTACCTTTTTCGTTGCGGGTATAGGCCTTAACCTTCCAAGCATCGTTTTGTCGGTGTATAAGCGCATAGAGCGGCGCATATTGAATTTCCCCATCTTTGGACTGAGGCACGGCCAGCACCCACGCCCAACCATTATTCACCTTGAGATCTTTTACCACGAAGCTCAATCTCAATACTTTTGACGGGTCCATGTACTCCGCCAAAGAGACGAACAGGGCCTTGCGCTCGTCACTCTCTCTTGGCGGCGTGTGGGCGCTGGTGGCCAGGGGAGGAGTGACTCGGGCTTTGATCTCGGTCTTGGTCTGAACCTCGGGCTTGGTCTGAACCTCACCCTTCTTTACTTCCTTGATCTCTCCTGAAGTTTTCGGGAGCTGGGATGGTTCAGTGGGACCGAGTTTGATTTCTTCCAAGTTTTTGGGGACTTCCTTAGCCGCGGGCACCTTTTCCGGAGCTTTAGGGATACCCTTAAGCGCAGGGGTCTCAGGGGGCTTGGGAGCAATCTGAGCCACGACAGTTTCCGCGGGCTTGGGAGTACTTTTGGCAACCGGGGTTTCGGGGGCCTTGGGGGCACTCTGAGCCGTAGGGGATTCAGGGGGCTTTGGGGCACTCTTGGCGGCAATACCTTCCCGTGGAAAAATATCGAGCGGGGCTTCAGGAAATCTTTTCTCCAGTTTTTCCAGGTAACCTGTGCTGGATAAGAAATTCGGATTACCTTTTTCGCTGCGGGTATAGGCCTTAACCTTCCAAGCATCGTTTTGTCGGTGCATAAGCGCATAGAGCGGCGCATATTGAGTTTCCCCATCTCTGGACTGAGGCACAGCCAGAACCCACGCCCAACCATTATTCACCTTGAGATCTTTTACCACGAAATTTAATCTCAATATTTTTGACGGGTCCATGTACTCCGCCAAAGAGACGAACAGGGCCTTGCGCTCGTCACTCTCTCTTGGCGGCGTGTAGGCGCTGGTGGCCAGGGGAGGAGTGACTCGGGCTTTGATCTCAGTCTTGGTCTGAACCTCACCCTTCTTTACTTCCTTGATCTCTCCTGAAGTTTTCGGGAGCTGGGATGGTTCAGCGGGACCGAGTTTGATTTCTTCCAAGTTTTTGGGGACATTCTTAGCCGCCGGCACCCTTTCCGGAGCTTTAGGGATACCCTTAGGCGCAGGGGTCTCAGGGAGCTTGGGAGCAATCTGAGCCACGACAGTTTCCGCGGGCTTGGGAACACTTTTGGCAACCGGGGATTCGGGGGCCTTGGGGGCACTCTGAGCCGCCGGGGATTCAGGGGGCTTTGGGGCACTCTTGGCCGCAATAACCCGTTCCGGGGCTTTGGCGGCGCCTTTGGCCGCCTCGTTGTAGGCTTCAAATATCAGGTTGCCCAAGGGTTCACCCAGTTTATGGGGATTATTTTTCACGTATTGGTTAATAATAACTTCGCCCTGGCGGAAGCTCGTTTTGGCAAGGCTCTTATAAAAATCTTTAAGCCCATCCGGATTCTGGAACGCCTGTTGCGCCCCGGCGAGAAATCCGGCCGAATATCCTTGCAGGTACATTAACTTCTGTCCACGACTAAATTCCTGCCATACGGTTCCTTGCCGCCACGAGTCGGCGCTTATACCGAGGGTCACGCCCAGCAGTAACAACAGAATCACTGCCGCGGTCAATGCTCCGAGGCCGCCAACCCGCCGGAACCATCCTCCCTTGGCCGGGGCAGCCAAGGTTTCCCTTCGGGAAATTGGCGCCTCAGCACCTTCCCGGGAAATCGTCATTGTGTGGCCAGATTCCAGACTTTTCGGCGGGGTCTCTTTATCTAACATGACCAAACTCCTGAAAATAGAATGTAGCCTCAGAACCAGCCGGTGCGTCCTTCAACCCAAGATACCCGGCTGACGCTTTGAGGGCGCGGCCAGAGTTTACCGTTGAACAAGAGCTGGCGCTTTATCAGACATATCCATGAGAATCAGTTTAATTCCTTTTAGCGAACAAGGCGAATCCCTGCGACGACATCATAACAGAATTTGGCTGAAATGGCAGCCGGGCATCGGCCCGATACTAGCAACTATAAGCTGCAGCCTGTCAAAACACGACTTCTCGGTCGGGTTGGCCCCGGCAAAACCTTGAAGTCATCCAAGTCTTCTGAGGATCCTGGCCGGGTCATCACCTGGATGGGCGGGAGCGTGCGGGAAGCGGCAAGTCCCGGGGCAACCCCTGTTTAAGAGAGCCAGCCTCCCGGAGCTTAAACCATCGGCCCTCCGGCGCCTTGATGATGCAGAGCGGCTCATTCATCCACCCGAATGGCCGGTTTTCGCCGGGCTCCCGTGGTGGGGATCCTGGACGTCCACTCCCGAGAGAATATCATATCCGGGGCAGCCGGCGCGGCTCAGTGAGAGCACCGCCACTCCGCGGCTGGCAGACCTTCCCGAGCAAAAAGTAGCCCCCCATCGGTGTCACCCGTCCATCTTCGAGATCGCCACTGCGCCCATGGGTTTTCCGATCGGGAGAAAAGCGCCACGCTTAAAAACCGCAGAGTTGCTGGGACAGTTAAACGGGAGACAGCCAGCCTTCGGCAAGGCCTGAAAGAGGCCTGCACCATGAAACCCTTAGGGGCTGAGTTTCTGTCTGGCACTGCCAAAATTATCAAAGAATCCCCTGTCGGGTTGAGGTGTTCAACCAATCAGGACGCGTGCGCCGGCCTTTCCGGAGATCAAGAAAAACCTCCATCGCATCCAGGGCCTTCGAGAGCCTCGGATACTCCAAGCCAAACTGCTCAACCAGATTGTCCTTGACTCCGAACCGAGAATGTCTTAAATTTCCATCACACTTAGATCACCATCCACTTTTACCCGAATAAGGACAGGCTCAAAATCAGGGGATGATCGCCATTTATCCATCCCTTTGGCTTGAAGGTTGAACCTGGCACCAGTTTCTTCACATTTTCCAATTTTTTTAAAAAATATTATTAATTTCTTGACACCATGATGAAGTCAAATTAGGATTAGAGTTATGTTAGCTTAGCTATATGTTTGTATTTTGGTATATAGGGGAAAAATGCCTTGGGTAAGCATGAGAGGCACTAGAGAAATATCATGGGGGCCCATGGGCGTGGTACAGGGGCAGTCATGATGGAGAAAATGGGGAAACCTTTTTAAGGAGGGGGGGAAATGAGAGCTGCGATCGTTTTATTAATTTGTTTGGCCCTGTTAGCGCCAGCTGTATCGGGATGGGGTGCCGATCAAGGTGAGGCTACGGGTGAGGCAACGGTGGGGACGGAAAGGCAGCAGGAGAAAAAAGCCGCTCGTCCAATAACGGCATTAACCGATAAAGGCGTGACCACCACGTCAGCGCCTGCCAAGTTCCGCCTGATTCTGGAACCTTCCTTCGAATATGACCACTTTTCCGGTCAAAATGTCGCCATCAGCGGCTTTACCGTCTTTCAAGCTATCCTGATAGGCCAATTGGTGGTGGAAAAAGTCAAGCGGGATATTTATATCCCTGCCATGACCGTGCGCCTGGGATATAAGGATGCTGAACTCAGTGTCAAAATCCCTTACCTGTTTCGCCACGATCAATCAGCTTTCCCGTCGTCTGGCGGTACCGGGGCCATTCAGCAGGCAACTTTTGATGATAACGGGCTCGGTGATCTTCAGCCCAATCTCTATTACCACATAATCAACGAAGGGAAATGGCGGCCGTGGGTTCCGGATGTTATCCTCCGATTTGGAGGAAGTTTCCCCACCGGACAGAATCCTTATGACTTAACCCGGGAAAATGTCCCCGGTTTGGGTTTGGTGACGACCTCGTTTCCCACCGGTACCGGCCACTATGGCCTGACGTGGGGTGCGACCTTCGTGAAGAGTGCGGATCCGGTGATTCTTTTCATGAGTGCGGCCTATTATTATAACTTCGCTCGCCATGTGGGCTCCGCTGGTGATCCGCCCATCGACTTCGGCAACATCAAGCTCGGCAACAGTTTTGAATACAGCATCGGCTTTGTCCTGGCCTTGCAGGAAAAATTCTCAGTGAACTTCGCCCTTAACCAGAGGATTTTTGGGAGAACCACACAAAATGGCACGCCGTTACCGGACTCTAACATTAATGCCATTGCTTTTAATATCGGGGCTACTTATGTGATCTCGCCCCGGTTCTCCGTGGACCTCTTGGTCGGGATCGGCCTTACCCAGGACGCCCCGGATGCCAGTATCCTCGTGCGGATACCCACGACCTTCTTGTTCTAAGGGCGGGGCATCGGGGCGCATCATTAAGGTTGGTTTCTGACTTTTTTAAGCATTGCCTGATAATAGGCATCTCCCCAACCTGAGAGGCGGCCATTCTCAAAGACTAAGGGGGTTACGACCTGATGGCCGCCCAGGTCCCCCAAGCGGTAAGTCCATATCACCACCTGCTTCCCCTCAGTCATAAATCCCTCGGTACGTTCCGGGACCCCCAGGAGACGGGTAACCTCTACCTTCGTCATGCGCAGTTCCAAACCGGCCGCCTCCTTCATGCCTTTATGAGCCGGAACCGGTGCGGCTGCCTTGGAAACGATGGGTTCACTCTTCTGAGGGGCGGCAGCTTGAGCTCCTTGGGGGAGCGGGGCCGCAGGTACCGGAGCTGCCGTCTGGAGAGGTTTCTTGGTGTCCGCCTCCTTCGCGGCTGGTGCAGATTGAGGCCGCGCCGGGACCGGAGCAGCGGCTACCTGAGCAGGTTGCTCGAAAAGGAACTTTCTTTTCCCATAAGGAAAATACTTGGTCTTTTCAACCTGGCCTTGGGCATTGAGCCAGTAATAAGTCTGTTCGGGTTTATCCCAGGTTCCGCCTCCCATGATCGCCACCTGGTCCATGCGGCGATTTTCATAGATTAAAATCTTCCCACCCTCAGGCGTAGGGATAATCTGTTGCGGCTGCCCTTTCTGGGCGATCAGTTCCGCTGCTTGCATTCCCACCGCGTCTGCGGGGTTGCCGTTAAGCTGCCCGGCGGTGCAGCCTCCCACCACCAAAAGCACCATCCACACGAGGCCCAGAAGTCCTTGCCGTCCCATTTTCTCTCCTAGTTTAGCTGCTTGGAGGTTGAACCGCATTGTATCATCTGCTCACTCTCTTAGCCATCATGTCAAGCGATCTGAACACTTACGGCCGGCAAAAAAAATTAAATAGGCAAAATAACCTTTTATTAAAGCTAGTTACATAATTTGGCACATTATTTGCCCATATTATAAAAATCACAATAATTAAACAATTGTTTATTATTATTATATTGATGTTCTTTATGGAATCGCTATAATAGACCTTGACCAAGCTCGTTTTAATAATTAGATACCTAAAGGTAGTGGTTGGATTTAGGCATCTGGGGGCGTCGGGCAAAATGGTAAGTGCACAATATGTCCCGTTGAACAGGTGAGGAATCCTCCGGTCGCGGTAGAGATAATCAATGCCGGTTGACCCAATCGTTGATTAAATGGGAGGATTAGCGTGCGGAGAGCACCAAGGATTACCGTGGACCTGCCGGTAAACCTGTATTTATTAAGCCAAACGGTTAAAGGCCGGATAACTGATCTGAGCCTGACCGGGGCCCATATCGCCTTCCCGGAGAAGGTGAAGCTGCATGTCCACCTTATCGATCTAAAATTTCCCCTCTTTTCCACAAAGTCTCCTGACATAGAAGTGTTGGTCCGGGTAGTCCGCTCCTCCGCTTCCGGGGTCGGGGTTGAATTTCTCGATCTCGATAGCCACAACCGGTCCCGCTTATGGGATTCCCTGCTGCCTCTCCTGCCCCACAAATTTGAGATCTGCCCGTTTTGCGGCAAGGAAATCACCGGGCGCGGCGTCAAATTCTGCCCGGCGTGCCGTTTGCCCCAGGATCTCCATGTCATTGGCTACCAGGATTGGTTAAATGATGTCAACTCCGGAGAACCCGAAGAAATGGTGGGGGTGTCCGAACCCATGCGGCAGGTGTTTAACCTGATTCGCAAGGTCGCCGCCACCGATCTGCCGGTGCTGATAACCGGGGCCAGCGGCACCGGGAAGGAAATGGTCGCCAGGAGCATTCATCAGCGGAGCCTGCGGGCCGAAGGGCCTTTCGTGGCGATTAACTGTGCCGCCATCCCCAGGGAATTATTGGAATCGGAGCTTTTCGGCCATGAAAAGGGGGCGTTCACCGGGGCGCATCGGACCTCCATCGGCACCGTGGAGCGGGCCCAGGGAGGCACCCTCTTTTTGGATGAAGTGGGGGAACTCCCCCTGGAACTGCAGGTCAAATTGCTCCGGTTCCTCCAGGAGTTCACCTTTGAACGGGTGGGGGGCCGCAAGACCATAGAGGCGGATCTGCGCGTTATTTCCGCCACCAACAGCGATCTGACGGCCATGATCAAGGAGGGCAACTTCCGGGAAGATCTCTATTATCGTCTCGACGTCTTGAGCGTCGAACTTCCCCTCTTGAAGGATCGAGACGATGACCTCTTGATTATGGCTACCATCTTCTTGAAACGTTACTCCTCCCGGGTGGGGAAAAAAGATTTGCGGTTTTCGAAAGAGGCCATGACCGCCATCCAGTCCCACAACTGGCCGGGAAATATCCGGGAACTCACTAACCGCATCCGCCGTAGCGTGGTGATGGCGGACGGCCCCTTGATTGCTCCGGAGCACTTAGGCATAGTGGTTTCCCATCTTGACCCCGAACCGTATTGTGATGGTCTGAGTCTCAAAGAGGCCAAGGCCAGGTTCGAATCCCAACTGATCGCCCAGGTCCTGGGAAAGTATAATGGCAACGTTTTGCTGGCTGCCAAGGCTTTGCGGACCAGCCGGTCCATGCTCTATAATCTCATACAAAAATATGATCTTAACGGCGCTATGGATAGAGCCTCATAGCAGTTCAGATCAAATCCAAGCTTTTTCAGGGAATCGGGCGTTTTCTGGCCCTTGCCTTAATTACATCGGTATAGGTCATACCCCTACCTTTGCACTTCCGGATGACCAAACTATCCCTTCTTGATTGACTGTCTGAAATTGTCCTGGGCCAACTGCTTAAAGTCGGCATTCTGAAGGGTCTGCGAAGGAGCAATTCACTTGAAGATTTTTATGAGTGACTCCCCAATACTTCTCAAATCGATCCAGGAGACTTTCTTCTGGGATGGTTTAGCCGCCGCACCCTCTGCTGGCACCGGTTCCGATAGCTGATATTTTTCGGCCAGGATTTTTTGGTCAGGGGCCTGGACACTTTCTTCCTTGGGTTTTTTCTGGGCCAATGGTTGAGCCGGACCTTTAGGTTGCTTCTCCATGATCGCTGCCGCCCTCTTCATGAGAGGCTCGGCCTGGCTATCCTTCTTTTCGAACCGATACACCTGGGCCAGGTTCATGAGAATTATGCCCACTTCCTGATGATTCGGGCCCAAGGCTTGCTCTCTGATTTCCAAAGCCCTAAGAAATAATTTTTCTGCTTTCGGGTAATCTCCCTGCATGGCGTAGATGGTCGCCAAATTACCAAGATTGGTGGCTACCGTCGGATCATCTTTTCCGAAAGCTTTTTCATTGATAGAAAGAGCCTCTTTCATAAGCTCCTCTGCCTCGGAATATTTTCCTTGTGCCACCATTATAGTGGCGAGGTTGTTGATTTCCCTCGCCAGGCTCGGATCATTTGGCGGAAGTGTCTTCCTTTTTATATTTAATGACTTAGTATAATAAGTTTCAGCTCGACTATATTTTTTTTGAATCTGATTAATTAATCCAAGATTACTATATGTAATAGTAAGTCGATAGTCGGTTTTCTCAAATTTCTTCGTTTTATTCAGTGAAGCCGTTAACAGCTTTTCCGCTTTTTCATAATCTCCTTGCATAAAGGCTTTTTTGGCAGCACTCATATAATGCTCCCAACTCAAATCCCAACTCAGATTTTGAGCAAAGCTATTGCCTGCGACCATAAATAAGCATAAAATTCCGAAAAAAATCCAGTAGATTATTTGGTTTTTACGCTTCACATCGTGTCCTTCTTGACCCCTAATTCCTGTTCAGACTCAACGTGTGAAAATCAACGGCAAGCGCCCCCTGATAAACTATAAAGAGATGATCCTGGATTATGCCGTCGCCCCGGAGCTCCTCTCCTCCCTCGAATTTATCTAACCGCCAGCCTCAGTAGCCAGCATCATTGGCATTGAAGCCATCTTCCCCGAGTCTGAGCCACCTCCCCGGCGCAGCACCATCCCTTTGTAATATTTATACATAGATTATTTACAAAATCAACTCGTTGTTCCTGAAGGGTTTCCGAATATCCGGAGAATTAGAAGCTATCGGCAGATTCGATGATTCATAAGAATTTTTGGAGATCATTCTAAAAAAGTGGAATATATTGTAAGCCCCCATAATCCTTTATAAAATAGAATAGAGATTACATTTGTTCCAATATTTTATAATTATCCTCCGCAATATAATTAGGCCAAAAATCGATAATTACTTAATAATCAATCAGTTAACTTATTGGCACAATAGCTGCATTATCCCTCAGCAGAGAAAGTTTCGGACGAGGAAATTATGAAAAAGACCTTGTTGATCGGTTTAATGATGGGCCTCATAGCAGTGCCGACGCTGTCCATGGCGGGGGGGCCGGAAGACCAATATATTTTGCTGGCCTCAAACCGGCTGAGCGACCAAGAATTGTGTGTAAGCTCGGGCCAAGGGCTGGCTCCTCAGGCAGTTGTCAAGAGTAAACAGGAAGGACGCATCGTGATTTGGGATGACTGGACCCATAGCAGCGCAGGGGGTAAAGGGGTCAACGCTCCATCTCCCGGTCAGGTCTCCATCAATTATGCGATCGGGCAAGCGATGGTGACAGCCTCCAGATAAAGCAAGGTCAGTCCGACGGCGGGCGATCAGGTGGCTGCACTAAGATTCAGGTAACCGGCATCACAATTGGCATCACAATTCATCATAATAAAATGGAGGAAGGGAAAATGAAGAAACTGGTTGCGTTAACTGCGGTAATGGTGTTTGCAGTGGCGGGAATGGCGTTCGCGGATGATATCCTGAGCGACAACATTGTCCCCGTAGCGGTGGATCATTCAGTCGCCGTGTCTGCTAACAACAACAAAGTGGTGAGCCCCGATGTCGATGTCGATGTGAATGACAACAGGATTTTGAGCCCCGATACCAACATCGAAGTGGAAGACAACAGGTTTTTGAGCCCCGATACCAACATCGAAGTGGAACACTCCCTTAATGGCAACACGCTGGTCTCGGGTCACGGCCAAGTTGGCAATAATTCCAACCAGCACAACCTGTACGTCGTGGACAACGCCGTCCTGGCTAACGTCAATGTGGAATGATGCTATTCCTGCCCTTTCAGCCCATCAACTTCCATAAGAGCCAGCATGCTGAAATCGATGAGAGCTTTCACAATTATAACGGTGTGAGCAACACCAACTCGGCGGCCGGCAATTTGAACAACCAGACTGCCTACACGTCTATCAAAGTCGGTTCCGGTTCCATCGGCGGCGCCACCACCCCCAGTAAGCCTTGGTAGATTTAAGAAAATCTTAATTACCTAACCCATCTTCCGGGGGGAAACCCCCGGAAGATGGATTTACCAATTTAAGAGGTTGACCAGATGAATGGGGGGGAGGGGCATATGAGATATCGGACCCTGGCATGGGTCATGGCCCTTATCTGCGGGTTAGCTATCCCGGCTGGTGCGGCCAATTTGGAGGGTGGCTTCTTTGACCAACCAATTTTCCAACCGGACGCCTATGAAAAACTCGTCAGCATCAAGGCGACAACCTGGGGCAAGGTAACCAGACATATCGCGCTGAAAGCCTCGGGACAGGATCGGGGCATACTGGCCACCACCACTGGTCGAGGCTATACAGACAGCATCATCGCTGTGGATAACGCCCTCCTGGTGTCGGTGAATGGCAATGACCTGGTTGCCGAGGGCCTGGCCGCTGAAAAAACCTTCAACAAAACCACCGTTGCCTCTGTTAAGGATAATTTCAACCATTTTACAGGGGTGGCGAATGTTAACGTGGCGGCCGGCAATCTGAACGTCCAAAAAACCTATTATTCAGGGCCGGACCTGGCAGCCGGCGGGCTGATGTCCAACAGCGGCTCATCCAAACTGACGGCAATAAGCAAATAGGTTTGGGATAGTGAATGACCGGCAAATTTCTTGTGGTTCACCCCGTCCCACCATCCGGCGGGTTGCAGCGGATGATGGGCGTCAAGCCTTGAGCCGGTTGATGCGGCCGAGGGGGAGTAGCATGCCATATTGGACCCTGTTCTGGCTTACGCTGTTCCTGGGCGGGTTGGTTGTCCCGGCAGCAGGGGGTAGTGTGCCCTACCGCTTCTTTGACAAGCCCGTCATGGAGAAGTCGGTAGAGACATTCAAAGAACGGCGCCTGCGCCAGGTGGTCCATCAGTCGGAGGATTTCAGCTGCGGCGCGGCTACGGTGGCTACCATCCTGCGGTATTATTATGGCCAACCGATAACTGAGCGAGAGGCCATCATTGGCATGTTCAAAGCGGGGGATCGCGCCGATATCAGACAACGCGGTTTTTCCTTGCTGGATATGAAAAAATTTACCGAGGGACTTCATTATAAGGCCGTGGGTTATAAGATCGGGGATATCAACAAACTGAGGGAACTGAAGATACCCGTTATCGCCCTTATCGATACCCAGCGTTACAAGCACTTCGTGGTGATCCGCAAGGTAGATGATAACTATGTGTATCTCTCGGACCCCGTCTGGGGGAACCGGAGAATGAAGCGGGGCGACTTCGAGAAAGTCTGGAATAACATCATTTTGGCCATCAGTGGGCCTCGTCCCGCCGACGCACCGGGACTCTATACTGGGGATTTCCAATTGCGGTTGGCTTCGTGGCCTTATGTTATTCGCACCGAGGGTCTCCTGGGATACGCGGGCGCCATGGATCCCAGCTTCGCTCTGATTCAGAGCAGTCGAGTCAGTCTGATCGGGACTAGTGACATCCTCATCGGTTTCGGCCGCTGAGCGAATAGGAGCCAGTGATGAATAGACAAAAACGACTATGGCCCGTTATGAGAAATTGTTTGGGTGTAATCGTAACCACAATGTGCATCGCCGCCTGCGCCGGTCCGAGCGTACAAGTTCCAGTCCCGGCTCAAATGGTGGATAAGATAACCAATCAGAACTCGTTGAAAACCTGTGCGGTGCTCGCCGATCAAGACATGGCGGAAATCCGTGGGTGTTATGACAACATCTATGCTTTCGGGCTAGATTTCATCGGGACCATTGACTTCGCCGGATCAATGAAAAAGATCGAAGGGCAGATTTCGGCCTATGCCCTGGCGTTTAAGGGGAAACCTCTGGTCACGGATTCAAATTTCAACAACGGCCACATTGAAGTCACATCCGGTGGGGGAGCTTCATTTGAAGCCGGGAACGGTCAGGTTGCCTTTCATTCCTCTATCGGTAACAGCCCATTGGGAACCGGCGTCATCCAGTTAGTGCAGGTGATGGGTAACAATAATCTGGTTATCGCCAACACCAACGTCACCATTAATATCAAGAACTTTCAGGGCATAAAGGGTACGGTAAGCGGGATGGGCGGTTTTAACTTCCTGCGCCGCTAAGGGGAATCTGCCGATGCTAAAAATTCGGGCCGGATGGAGCGCGGTAGTGGGTGCGGGGTTATGCTTGCTCATGGTCACTTCCGTGTTTGCGGCAGACGACTATTGGTTGAAGACAAGCCAGAAAGCCGACATAAATGGGAGTTACAACCAGTCTAGCGGTGTGGCGAACACCAACAGCGCGGCAGGTAATCTAAACAATCAGAATGTCTTTACGTCTATCTCCATCGGCCGCACCGGTGGCGGGTTCGGGGCAGACAACTACTTGTTCCAGGGTTATTCCGGCACCTTCATCGTGGGCAACGCCGTGTATGGTCAAGGGGTCTTCACACAGGAAACGGCTACGAACCCGGCAAATCGTGGGTTAGTGGTGTTACAGCAGACGGTCGGATTTTTTGTGGATGCGCGGCATACGTTGGGTCAGGTGGCGATCACTCATTCTTTCCAGGGGTATGCCGGGGTGGCGACCGTCAACCAGGCTGCGGGAAATTTGAACAACCAGGTGACCACGGCGGGGATATGGTCCAACCCCAGTCGAGGGTTATCTTCCATTCATGCCGGGAGCCCTTTGCTGGTGTACTCGAACCTCAGTAACAATGTATTACTGCTGGATAAGGGCAGCTTCTATAAAGCTGTCATAGACGGGGGATCGTTCCGAAACTACAGCGGCATGTTGGCGGTGAGTCAGACTGCCGGCAACCTGAACAATACGGTGAATTCTGTCGGGTTGTCAGTGAATGCGGCCCCGGAGCATGGGCAGGCTTTGTCCAATAAGAATTTGGAGAATGTCACGGCCCTTTCCAAAAAAGATACCAACGTCATTGAGGGCAAAGGTGAACGTCCTGAGACCAAAATCGAACATGGGGCGTTTCAGAATTTCACCGGGGTGGCCTCGATTTCCCAAGTGGCAGGGAATATGAACCAGGTAGTAACCCAGGTAGGTGTCAGCGTACATTGATCAAGCTATTAAAATTGCTGCAATATTTCCCGAGGGGTTTGGCAGCGCTAGAGAGAAGAGCGCGGTCGCCACGGCTTCTGGGTTATCACATCCTTTTCTTGGTATTTCCCCTAGTTATCTATGCCGCCTGCATCGTCATTTTATTGTGCCACCCCCTGGAGGCCGGCAATCAAGGGGGCAATTTCGTGGTCAAAATGGTCTCTCCCCAGCGTTTCCACATAGAGTCCATGGAGTCTGGCCCGGTATCCTCTTCCCTGATGGGGAGCGGCATGGGTGGCAACCAGTCGCTGATTACCCGCCAGGAAAAGGGTCGTGTCGTCATCGAAGCCCTGGTGCCCGTAGGCGCAGTCCTGCACCTGCAAGTCGGGGCTCACACCTTGCGCCTGCGCATGATGGACCAGAACCACTATCAGATTGATGAGGAATGACCGCGTTCGTCCCGGTTGTGCATCCTCCTCCTTCCTGCAGTGCCGCTTCACCTCCCCTCCCCTGCCAGCCAAGCGGTTGACATTCCCTTAACTCAGGGATAAGAAAAATTTCCTTCATCCTGGAGGAGCGGATCAAGATTTCAGCTTTCTCAACCCGGAGAGAGACCACACCCAGGCCTGGAACCGGGTAACCTTTCCTCCCTCTTGGGAATCCGGCCAACGGTTTGGAGGAAGCGCTGAACCCTTCCCCGGCTAACCGCCGTCCTGTCCGCAGCTTATTTAAGTTCCTTTCTCCTGCCGGACAGACACGTTCATACCCTCTACCTGATGGATGCGCAGCGGGATTTTGATCGGCGGCCTTCGCGCCCTCATCCTCTCCGCGGTCCGGCCCTGGGGCATAATGCATTTCGTCCCCGCCTCCAGCGAAAAAGAAAGTAAGTCATGGAATCACCTTACCTGTTTGGTGAAAAAAAAGATGCAAAGGATTCCATACTTTGATAAAATTTCGTAAAGAAGTAAAAATAGATAAGCACTTACGTGCATATGCATGAGAAGTGGAGGATGGGACCTGATCCATTTCACCATCAATGTCCGAGAAGTCAGCGGTGAGGATGGCTGGACCATTTTGGAGGTGGCCCGGGAGCACGCCATCGACATTCCCACCCTCTGCTCTCACGGAACCCTGGAGCCCTCTGGAGCCTGCCGGCTCCGCATGGTAGAAGTCAACGACCGGCCCAGAAGTCGCGAGGTAGGTTCCCGTCTCTATCCCCTCCGGGAGGGCATGAAAGCGGCCAGGAAGACCGATCGGAGTAACAACGAACGCCGCGGGGTCCTTCAGAAGTTGGTAGATGAACATCCCGGCTCGAAGCGCCTGCTGGCTTTGCCCCAGCTTTATAGCGTCCCAACCTCAAGGTTCAAAAGCAACATCTCTGAAGACTGTGGTATTCTCGGCGGCCTCTGCGTCCGGGACTGCGACGAAGCAGCCGGGGTCCGGGGCGTGAATCAAGAAGGAATCACTTCTGATTATGAACCCTGTCCGGAGAACATCCACTGCGGGACCCGTCTGTACGTCAGTCCCACCGAAGCCATGGCACGATTCTCTGAGCGGGTCAGGGGAGGTGGAATTTTTGCCAGCGGCGCCGGGGAACCGGCAGCATTGAGGAGTCGGCCATGAAAGACGACGTGAAATTAGGGATTTTCCTCTGCGCCTGCGGGGAAAAGATCGGCGGCAGGCTCAACCTGGTTGAACTGCAAGAACAGTTAAGTCGCAACCCAGAGGTGAGCCATTGCAGCATCCATTCCTACCTCTGCGAGGAACCGGATCTGGCGGTCTTGACTCGGGAAGCGCAGGCCCGGGGGCTTAACCGGGTGCTTCTGGGGGCCTGTTCGGACCTCATCATGAAGAAAAAATTCGCCGCGGCCCTGAAGCCCCTGGGCATCACGGCTTCCCAAATTGATCTGGTTAATTTGAAAGATCATGTCGCCGCGGTTCATGAGGATGGTAGTCCGGTACTGACCCGGAAAGCCGCCGCCCTGTTGACTGGGGGAGTATGCAGCCTGGGGATGTTGGAACCTTTTGCGCCGCGCTTGGCGGATTTCCAGGGGCCGGCCCTGATTCTGGGGGGTGGCATCTCCGGGTTCGCGGCGGCCCAGGAACTGGCCCATAACGGTATGGAAAGCCTGGTATTCTCCGGCGCCCGCAACCCCGGGGACGTCCTGGCCGAACTGCACCGCACCTATCCCGGCAGCCACATCTTCTTGAAGGATTTGGAAGCCATGCTCCAGGAAGTTTTCGCCAGCTCACTGGTGAAAATGGCCCCGGATCGGCCCGTGGAATTTGTGGAGGGCCAGGTGGGCGATTACCGCGTCGGCCTGCAGCAAGATCCCCACGGAGTGAGCGAAATAACGGGGTCGGCCATCATCCTGGCCCTGGATCGGGAATATGCCGCAGGAGAGAGTAGAGCCATGGGCGGCGGCGCTCGGGTTATAGATCAGCTGGACCTGGAGAAGCGCTTAGCCGAGAAGCGGATGAAGCCCGGACGAGTAGTTTTTTTGGTTAACGGCCCAGAGGAAGGCCGACTGGCCCAGGAACTCTCGGCGGTCGCGGCCTGGCGCAGCAGTCAGGCCCTGGTCCAGGAATTTCCCGGAGTCAAACCCACGGTGCTTTATCCGGCTGATGTCAAGCTGCCGGTGACTGAAGCTGATCTGGTGGCAGCCAAGGGGTGTGGCATCGGCCTTTTTTCCTATAAGCCCGACATGCATCCGGTGGTGAAATCCGGTTACCTGCATTATGTGAGCCCGGATGATCACCTGGAGCATGAGGTCGGCTGGGATACCCTGGTAGTTTCGGCTATTCCCGGGCAACCGGGCGCCAGGACCCAGGAACTCATGAGCGTTCTGGGCCTTTTCCCCCAGCAAGAGGGCAGTCTAAAGCAGGGTCCCCTAGCCCTGAAGCCCGATAAAAAGTCGGTGGAATCGCTTATTGTAACCGGTTCGGTCCTGAAACTCTGCGATCTGGGCGAAGCCTTGCAGCAGGGTAAAGCTGCGGCCCGGAAAGTCCTGGGCCTACGGGATAAGGCCGGCCAAAGCGACTCGGCCAGCCCGCTGGTGGCAGTCACGGTGGACAATAATCTATGCGATGGCTGTGGACTCTGCAACGAAGTTTGTACCTGTGGCGGGGTGGGAAGTGTCCTTCCCGGTAAGGGGACCAGCCCCCGGGATATGAGTCCCTACACGTGTGACGGTGGCGGCAACTGCACTGCGGCCTGCCCTTCCAGAGCCATGAAGTTGCTCAACCAGAGCTCCCAGCAGTTGGAAGCCCGGATCCGGGCCATCCTGCCACGGATGCAAGACAATGAGATACTGACCTTCGTGTGTGGTCGGGGTGGCCAGAGTACCGTTGAGCTGGCCGCCCTCCAGGGGCTGTCCTATTCCAGCCGGGTTTACCTGGTCGCGGTGAACTGTCTGAGTTCCATCGACCCCACCATCTTTTCCATGGCCTTTCTGAACGGGGCCACCGGCATCCTTATGGTCTGCTGTCGGCCCGGCTCCTGCCACTACGGCAGCGGCGTGGATCACGCCTGGCAGCGGGTTGATCTGATGAAAAAGCTGCTGGCCATGTGTGGCCTGGAAAGGAATCGAATTGCCCTGGGGTATGTGGACGTGAACCAGCCTGAGGCCTTTGTGCGCCTGACTGAGGCTTTCCTGAGCGACCTGAACAATATGGCTCCCCTGGACCGCTCCGAAGAACAAAAGAAGAAGCTGGAGGCGGCCCACGTCATTACGCATCGGCCCCGGGTGCGCTGGTTTTTGGGGGCGAGTCTGAGAAGGCCCTCGGAGAAGGAATTCCCCGGCGACCAACACAATGCCGTAGATTTCGACGAAAGCTGGCAGGATTTGCTGCGGGAGGAATATATGGCCGCCAGGATTATCGGCGCCCTGAGCAACGGCCCCCTCAATCCCCTGGGGATTGCCCAGGCCTTAGGGGCACGGTCTGCTGAAGTTTCCTCGGTACTGAACGAATTGCTGCGGGATAACCGACTCATCCGCCAAAGCTGGGAAGGCGGCTACCCCGTGTATGCCCTGGCTAAATCAATCTAGGCCTGGGCCCGGAACTCTTTCGGACCAGTCCCGGGTTCTTGAGGCCTGCCCGGAAGAAAAGAGGTTGTCCCAGGGGCTAATCGCCCGGCGCAATATGGATGAGGTGTGTGCCAACCTGAACAGCAACGCCATCAGCTCTGCGCCCATGGGTGGCAAGGTTGCCGTTTCTGTGGCGATGGAGGGCGGTTATCTCAGGTGGCGGAGCATTATTCTGGCGATGCTCGGATTCGCCGTGATCCCTTTGTTCATCTTGGGCGGGGGAATTTATCATCAGTTTTTTATTTCTTATTCCGCCAAAATCAAGGACAATATAATGATCCGGGCTGAGAACCGGTACAACTCCATCGACCTGCTTCTCAATGAACGCCTTGCTCAGCTTTTCAGTCTGGCCCATACCCAAACCCTGGAACAATTACACAATGCATAGCCGACGGGCGCTGGTGACTGCGGTTCCGAAGGGACAGAAGGTACTTGTAAACTACATAATCAGCAGGTGGTGAAAAGATCGCTGGCAGGTATTGGCTAACTTTATAAATTAATTAAGTAAGTTAAATAATTAATTTTGCCAGTCTGGCACCGATATTGTAAATATATTAAGATTTGTTGCTAAAGGTTAAACAATGATCGCTAAGGCGCGGTCGTGTGGATTTTCAAGGGGAAGATTGTGAAGAAAAACAATGTCAGCCCTGATTTGTATAGCGAAGTCCAGAGGCTCGGGGCCAGGGATATGGAGGCCTGCATGCAATGTGGCAACTGCGCCTCCGCCTGTCCTTTGTCCACCGGGGACAACACGTTTCCTCGAAAAATTTATCGCTATCTCCAGCTCGGCCTCAGAGATAAGCTGTTGGAATCTCCGGAACCCTGGCTCTGCTATTATTGCGGTGACTGTAATACCGATTGTCCGCGAGGCGCGGAGCCTGCCGAGACCATGATGGCGACCCGGCGCTGGTTGATGACCCAGTATGACTGGACCGGACTGGCCAAGAGATTCTATACCTCGCCGAAAACGCTGGTGGGTGCTTTTCTCGGTATTGCCCTCTTCGTCGTCATGCTGTTCCTGATCTTCCACGGGCCGGTGGTTACCTCCCGCGTGGAACTCACCACCTTCGCTCCGGTTCATTGGGTCCACCTCGGTGACCAGATCATGGTCGGATTGATCTTTTTGATACTGTTCTCGAATGCGTTTTACATGTATGCGCGGGTCATGCAGGGCACGAAGATACCGCTGTATCTCTATGTAACGCAGGCGCCGGTGTTCTTCCTCAACTACTTTACCCAGAGACAGTGGAGAAAATGCGGAACCGGCCCCGGCAGTGCCTGGTGGCGACATGTCTTTCTGTTCTCCGGCTGGGTGGCGATGGAGATCCTGGTTATGGCGTACCTCTCTGCCTTCCAGACCGATATTGTTCATCCATTCTGGCATCCGACCCGCCTGTTGGGCTACTATGCCACGATTGCCCTGATGGTTGGCGCCACGACCATGCTGTACAGCCGCTGGTTCAAGAAGGAGGAGAAACTCCACCGCTATTCGGATTTTACGGATGTGTTCTTTCTGGAGTTAATCATCGCCATCGCCGTCACCGGTATCCTGGTGCATATTTTCCGGATGGCCGGACTGCCGCTCATCACCTACACCACCTATGTGATTCATGTGGCAATCTGTGTGGGCATGCTTTGCCTGATGATACCCTTCGGCAAACTCTCCCATCTGATGTACAGGCCTTTGGCCATCTTCCTGACCACCCTGAAAGCCAAGGCCTTGCGCGAATCTCCGGCTGACCTGGCGACGATGCGGCAGGATATCGGGGAAACCTTCCAGAGCTGTATGCAGTGCGGCGCCTGCTCCGGGGTTTGCCCCTGGAACGAGGTTGCGAGCTACAGCCCCCGGAAAATCCTCCGGGATATCTCTCTGGACCGGTCCTCGAACGTCACCGTCGATGAGGCCGCCTGGACCTGCGCCTCCTGTAACAGCTGTGTCCAACAGTGCCCCCGGGGGATCGGCGTGCTTGAGCTGATCAAATCCGTCCGCCGCCAGGTCGTCGCGGCCGGATCCCTGCCGAAATCTTATAATGCCCCGGTACAGAGTTTGAAGCAAAACGGTAACCCGTGGCCGGGAAAAAAGGAAAATCGCCTGGATTGGGCCAAGGGGGCGACGCTGCCCGCTTATACCCCGGAACATGAGTATTGCCTGTTCACCTGTTGTACCACGGCCTATGATGCAACAGCCGATAAAGGCAGCCAAAAGGCAGGCCTCGCTTTCTTGCGCCTGCTTGAGCATGCCGGCGTCTCCTATGGAACTCTGGGGACCAAGGAGAGTTGCTGCGGCGACCTGGCCGATAAGATCGGGGCGGCAGATGTGGCTGCCGAACTGACCGGGAAGAATACCGCCATGTTTCAGGAGGCAGGTGTTGCCAAAATCCTGACCCTCTCCCCTCACTGTCTGAATTCATTCAAGAGAGATTATGAAGGGCTGAAGGAGATAGCCATTACTCACTCTGCCGAGCTTTTGGATGAACTCATTCGTGAGGGTGCCATCAAACCCGTCAACCGACTTGATCTCAAAGTGACCTACCATGATCCCTGCTATCTTGGCAGGCATTCTGCCGTATATGATGCGCCCCGGAGAATCCTTAAATCAATCCCGGGGGTTACCCTGATTGAAATGCAGAATAACCGGGAGCGGAGCTTTTGTTGTGGCGGCGGCAGCGGCGGGCCCTGGAAGGGCCGCGTTGGCAAAGAAAGTCTTGGAGAGATTCGGATCACCGAGGCCATGGGGACCGGTGCGGCAGTGATCGCCACGGCGTGTCCTTACTGCATCCGCACCCTCAACGAGGCCATCGCCAAACTGGGTGTCGGAAATAAGATAAAAGTCCAGGATATTGCGGAACTGCTCCTGCAATCGGTTGATTTGTCGGATACACCCGCCATAACCGGAAAAAACGAAAACACTATGAAGTTTTCTCAGGAGGGCGCTCATGTCTGAGCGAATCGGTTTTTTCATTTGCCACTGCGGCATCAACATCGCCTCGAAGGTCAGAGTGGAGGAGGTGGCGGAATATGCGGCCACTTTCCCGAATGTCATAGTTGCCAAAGATTATCTGTTTATGTGCTCGGATCCGGGACAGGATCTCATCGAGAAGGAAATCAGGAACCAAAACCTCACGCATGTGGTGGTGGCCTCCTGTTCGCCGCGCATGCATGAAAGGACCTTTCGGGCCGCGTGCGAGCGGGCGGGGTTGAATCCCTATCGGGCCTTCCATATGGTCTGTGTCCGTGAACACGGCTCCTGGGTGACGGAAAGCGAGGATGAGGCCACGGCCAAGGCGCTCGTCCTGGTCAGGGCCGGCCTGATGCGGGTCATAAATCAGACTGCGCTCTTTCCGAGCAAATTCTCGGTCAATCCCAACACCTTGGTGCTAGGTGGCGGCATCGCCGGCATGCAGGCGGCTCTGGATATCGCCAGTTCCGGCAATCAGGTCTACCTGGTGGAACGGCAGCCCACCGTCGGCGGTCACATGCTCCAGTATGACAAGACCTTCCCGACCCTGGACTGTGCGGCCTGTATCGGTACACCGAAAATGGTGGCCGTGGGCCAGCACAAGAACATCCATTTGATGACCAATTCCGAGGTCGAGAGTGTCAGCGGTTTTGTCGGCAATTTTAAAGTCAACGTTAATCAGCGCTCCCGCTATGTGAAATCGAACTGCACCGGTTGCGGAGACTGTGCCAAGGTCTGTCCCATCGAGGCCCCGAACGAATGGGATGTGGGGACGAAGAAGCGCAAGGCCATCTATATCTCCTTCCCCCAGGCGGTGCCGGTGCGCTATGCCATTGATAAGAAGGATCGGGCTCCCTGCGTGCAGACCTGTCCGGCCGGTATCAATATTCAAGGGTTTGTCGCCCTGATCCGGGTCGGCCGGTACCGGGAAGCCCTGGAACTGATCATGGAAAAGATGCCGCTGCCCGGCTCCCTCGGCCGCATCTGCCCGGCCCCCTGTGAAGTCCGGTGTCGCCGGCAGGAGGTTGATGCCCCCCTGTCGATCTGTAAGTTGAAGCGGTTCGCCGCGGACCAGGTTGATTGGGACACCCTGGAAGTGCCGGCCATCGAGCGCCAGCCGGAAACCGAGAAGGTGGCCATCATCGGTGCGGGTCCGGCCGGTCTTTCCGCCGCCTATTTTCTGGCCAAGAAAGGGTATCATCCGACCATTTTTGAAAAGGCGCCCATTGCCGGCGGCGTCCTCCGTTACGGTATCCCGGATTATCGGTTGCCTCCGGCCATCCTGGAACAGGAAGTCAACTATATTAAGAAGCTGGGCGTGGATATCCAACTGAATGTCTCCATCGGCAAGGATCGTCCGGTTGCCGGTCTCTTCGACGAGGGCTTCAAGGCCATCTTTTTGGCAGCCGGCGCCCCGAAAAGTGTGAAGTTGAATATCGAGAACGAGGCTGCCGAAGGCGTCCTGCCCGGCATCGATTATCTCAACCAGCTCAATTGCAAAGAGCCGGTCAAGACCGGCAAGGTAGTAGTGGTCGTCGGCGGTGGCGACGTGGCCATCGACGCCTCCCGTGAGGCCATCAGGCAGGGCGCCTCCGAGGTAAAGATGCTCTACCGGCGGAGCAGGTCGGAGATGCCGGCCGCCAAGAGTGAGATCCGGGACGCGGAGGAAGAAGGCGTCAAGATCGAACTGCTGGTGAATCCGATTGCGGTCCTGACCGAAGCTGGCAAGGTTTCCGGAGTGCGTTGCATCAGGATGGAACTTGGTGCACCGGACCAATCCGGCCGCCGGAGACCGGTCCCGGTTGCCGGTTCCGAATTTGATATCCCCTGTGACATGGTTATCCCGGCCATCGGTCAGCGGGTCAGCGGTAAATTCCTGGAGGGCACGGAAGGGATCGACATGACCCCCTGGGGTACGGTTATGGCCGATCCGGTGACGTTTCATACCAACTTCCCGGGCGTCTTTGCCGGGGGCGACCTGTTCACCGGCCCGTCCAACGCCGTGGAGGCCGTGGCCGCGGGACAGCAGGCCGCGATTTCCATAGAAAAATTCCTCCAGGAAGAGGAGCTTACGGAACAGAGGCCTGGCAGGCCGAGCGGGAGTAACTGGAAGGGGATTCCGCAAGATATCGTGCGCCAGCCCCGGGCCCAGATGTGCGTCCTGCCGGTTGCCAAGCGCATCACCAATTACGATGAAATCGAACTGGGATTCACCGAGGAGCAGGCCCGGGCCGAGACGGCCCGTTGCGTGGATTGCGGCAGCTGCTGCGAATGTATGCTCTGTGTCAAAGAGTGCAAGGCTGGCGCCATTGACCATAAGATGATCGACCAGCCGGAAACTGTCGACGTCGGCTCCATCATCATTGCCACCGGTTTCGATCCGATGAATCCGTCCAAGATGACCCAGTACGGTTACGGCAAGTACCGGAACGTCTTTACCAATATCGAATTCGAGCGGCTTTCCAACGCCACCGGGCCCACTTCCGGCAAACTCCTGAAACGTGACATGAAGGATCCCCTGAAGTTTACCAGTCCACCGAAGAGCGTGGCGATTCTCCATTGCATCGGCAGCCGCGACCAAAACTACCATGAATACTGCTCCCGCACCTGCTGCATGTATGCCCTGAAGTATGCGCATCTGCTGAAGGACAAATGCGGGCATGATACCGAGATCTACAACTTCTATATCGACATGCGTTGCTTCGGCAAGGGATACGAAGAATTCTACAGGAAGGTCCAGGCCGAAGGAGTCAAGATGATCCGCGGTAAGGCCGGTTCCATCACCGAGGATGAGAACGGTATCCTGACCGTGAAGGGCGAAGATACGCTTTCCAATCGCCTGATCGAAATCAAGGTGGATATGGTTATCCTCTGTACCGCCATGGAGGCCAGGCCGGATGCACCGGATGTCATGCGGAAGTTCGGGATAGGTATCGGTCAGGACGGATTCTTCCAGGAGGAGCATCCCAAACTGGCGCCGGTATCCACCCCCACCAGCGGCATCTTCCTGGCCGGGACTTGCCAGGGGCCGAAGGATATCCCGGACACGGTGGCCCAGGCGAAGGGAGCCGCGGCGGAATGCCTGGCGTTGAGCTCCGCGGGGCAGGTTGAGATCCCGCCCATGATCTCCAGTATCGATCCTGACATCTGCGTCGGTTGCCAACTGTGCATCGGGCTCTGTGCCTATTCGGCCATTGAATTCAATCCGTATCTCGGCATCAGCGAGGTCAACACGGCGATTTGCAAAGGATGCGGAAGCTGCGCCGGCGCTTGTCCCAGCGGCGCCGCCAAGGTGAGGCACTTTACCGATAAACAGATCTTTGCGGAAATAGACGGGCTTTTACTTAATGAAGGAGTTTGATGAGATGAGCGAGTTTGAACCCAAAATAGTGGCGTTTTTTTGCAACTGGTGTACCTTCACCGCCGCCGATCTTGCCGGTACTTCACGTCTTTCATACCCGCCCAACCTCAAGATCATCAGGGTCATGTGCAGCGGCATGGTTGATCCGAAGTTCGTCCTCAAGGCCTTCCTGAACGGTGCGGATGGTGTCTTGATCGGTGGATGCTGGCCGGGAGATTGTCATTACATCAATGGCAACCTGAAGGCACGGCGCCGGGTGGCACTCCTCACCGAGATTCTGAAACAGTATGGCATTGGTGAAGACCGTTTCTGGCTCCGGTGGATCGCCGCCAGTGAGGGCACCATGCTGAAGGAAGTCGCGATTGAAATGACGGCAAAATTGAAAGAGCTTGGACCAAGCCCCCTTCAGAATATGAGACAAATGGCAGTTTGAAGGCACGGAGATGACTGAAAATGGCTAAATTCGCAAAATTGTCTTTTAAGAAAGACGAATTGAATAAGAAACTGTCTACATTTTTCAAAGGCATGCTGGAAAATGAGGCGGTTGATGCTGTCCTGGTGCCGATGGCTCAGGGCAAGAAAGGGGTTCGACTCACCCTCGTTACCTCTGCTGACCATACCGCGCCGGTGGATCCTTTTGCCCCCATCGCGGCCGTAAGCGGCGCAAAAATTGCTTCATCGCTGACGGCGCGCCCATCCGGCCGCAAGGTGGCGATGGTGCTGCGCCCCTGTGAGATTCGGGCCGTGGTCGAACTCGCTAAATTAAAGCAGGTGAAGCTCGATGACGTCCTGTTGATCGGTATGGATTGTCACGGCCGCTATGAAAATACCGACTTCGCCAAATTCCAGGAGCAGGGGGGGACCTCCGAGTCTTTCCTTTCGGAGGCCCAGGCCGGCAAAACCGCAACCAAGGATTTCGATATCATCGGCGCCTGCCAGATATGTGAATTTCCGACGGCTGACAATGTCGATATGCGCTTGTGCGCCATAGGCGCGGAAAACGGCGCGGTCTTCATCGAGGCCGTTACCGAAAAAGGTGAGCAGGCCCTGGAAAAATCAGGCTTGAAGCCGGGTACAGCCCCGGCCGGCCGGGAGGGGGCAGTGAAGACCCTGGTGGCAGCGCGGACCGAGGCCAGGGATAAAAAATTTGCAGAATTTCGGGCTGACACCAGCAACTATGAGGGTTTGGCAGACAAACTGGCTGCCTGCATCAACTGCTACAATTGCCGGGTGGCATGCCCGGTCTGCTATTGTAAGGAATGCGTTTTCATCACGGATACCTTCCGGCACACCGGCGAGCAATTCATGATGTGGGCGGATCAAAACGGCACGCTGAAGCTGCCTAACGACACCTTGTTCTATCATCTGACCCGCATGACCCATATGAGTCTTTTCTGTGTCGGTTGCGGCCAATGTACGAGTGCCTGCCCGAATGATATTGATCTGATGCCGTTGTTCAGGACCTGCGCCGATAAGACCCAGGCCCGATTCAACTATCAGGCCGGACGGTCGGTCGATGAAGAACAGCCCATGGCTGGATTCAAATCGGATGAGCTGGTTGAAGTGACCGGTCAAGTCAAATAGGAGCGGTATCATGGCTGAAAAGAAGCCTACCGGCACAGTCCTGGTGGCTGGCGCCGGCATTTCCGGGATCAAGGCGGCCATCGAGCTGGCTGAATCAGGCTATAAGGTTGTTCTGGTCGATGATTCCCCCCAGATGGGCGGTATCCTGGCCAAACTTGATTACCAATTCCCCACGGACCATTGCGGCATGTGCAGGATGTTGCCCCTGGTGGGCCGCGAGTACGCTTCGCAGTACTGTATGCGCAAAAGCCTGTTTCATGAAAACATCGAGATACTGCCGTTTACGCAGATCACTTCGGTTGAAGGCGATGCGGGGAATTATAAGGTCGAATTGCTGAAGAAGGCCCGCTCCGTCGACCCGGCTATCTGCAACGAGATGGGAGAATGCCTCGACGTCTGTCCCGTCGAGGTCCCCGATGAATTCAACCATGGGCTGACCATGCGGAAGGCGATCTACCAGGCGGTCCCTCATAGTACGCCGAAGATGCTGCTCATCGACAAACAGGCCTGTACCCGTTGCGGTGAGTGCCTCAAGGTCTGTACGACCGATGCGATCAATCTGGACGCCGAGGACGAGGTGGAGACCCGGGAGGTCCACGCCATTATCCTGGCTTCCGGGGTGAAGCTCTATAATACCCAGGAGTTCGAGGACGCCAAGTCATACGCGGTATCGCCGGATGTCGTCACCGCGCTGGCCTTTGAGCGCATGATGAGCGGCTCCGGTACGTACCAGGGGGACGTGATCAGACGGCCGTCCGACAATAGACCGGCGAAAAAAATTGCCTGGATCCAGTGTATGGGATCGCGCAACCGGCGTCAGAAAAGAGACTACTGCTCCTCCATCTGTTGCATGTTCGCGCTGAAAGAGGCCGTCCTGGCTAAGGAAAAAGGCGGGCCGGAGGTTGACACCACCATTTTTTATATGGACATGCGGACCTTTGGCAAAGGCTTTCAGCAGTACCGGGATAAGGCCGTCGACGAGCATGGGGTGAAGCTGATCCGCTGCCGGGTGCAGGGGGTTACGCGGCAGCCTGACGGTAGTCTGGAGATGCGTTATTTCGATCCCGAGACCAACGAGTTCGTGGTGCAGGATTACGATCTGGTGGTGATGTCAACGGGCCAGGTTCCCTTTGAGACCCATAAGAAATGGGCCGACCTGGTGCATGCCCCATTGGATTCCCGGGGACTGCTTGAAACGGAGACGTCCAGCAAGGTCAGGGTTGCCGGCAAACCCGGCCTGTTTCTCTGCGGCTCCCTGATGGGGCTCACGGATGTCAGCGAGGCCATGACCAGCGGTATTGCCGCGGCGGGCGAGGCCACCAAATATCTCACCACCTTGGGCCTGGACACGGTGCCTGAGGAGGAAATTGCCGAGCCGGCCGCCCATAACCGGGAACTGCCTCTGGTCTCGGTCGCCCTCTGTAAATGCGGTGAAAAGGCCGGTGCCGAAGGACTCGATTACGAGCTTCTCAGTGCTGAATTGAAACGCTACCCCGGAGTGGGTGCTATCCAGGTCATCGATTCCCTCTGCAAGGCGGACGGGGAAACCGCTCTCGTCGACCTTCTTGGCCAGACCAGATGTAATCGGTTGGTGATCGGGGCCTGTCAGCCTTTCATGTACCGGCGGAAGCTGAAAGATGATGCCAGAAAGGCAGGATTCAACTCCTCCCTGGTGGAGATCTTTGATCTGTTCGGCATTGCCCGGAGAGGCATGTTGGAGCCATCGGCCGGGGACTTGACCTTACGGGCCGCGGCCGAGATCAAAGCGGATATCGAAAGGCTCAAATTTAAACCTCCCCTGGAGGTAAGCACCTTGCCGATCAACCAGACCGCCCTGGTGATCGGAGGTGGTATCGGCGGGATGCAGGCTGCCCTGTCCCTGGCCGATCGGGGGGTGCCGGTGCATCTGGTTGAAAAAGCCGCGCACCTGGGCGGGTATCTCGGCACTCAGGTGGAGCACACGATTGATGGACTGGCTCCGGTGGCCATGGCTACGGACATGAAGCTGAGGGTGTTCGAAAGCAAGAACATCACGGTCCATCTGAATTGTGAGATCGAGAAAACCGTCGGCACCCTGGGCTGCTTCGAGTCAAAACTGGTTTGTCAGGAAAGTGGGGACGACACCTACCTGCGTCACGGTGTAGTGATCATGGCCACGGGCGCGCATGAGGGAGCCACTACTGAATATGGTTACGGGGCCTCGGAGACGGTGCTGACCCAGGCGGAATTGCGGAAAGGCCTGACCAGCGGCGATATCGATGCCGGTGAACTCGAAAATGTCGTGATGATCCAGTGTGTGGGTTCACGGCAGAAAGACGGCCGCCGCTACTGCAGCCGTATCTGCTGCATGGGAGCCATTGCCAATGCCTTGAAGATCAAGGAGATGAATCCCGAGGCCCGGATCTTCATTCTCTACCGCGATATCATGACGTATGGCTTTTACGAGCAGTACTATACGCAGGCCAGGGCAGCCGGGATTATTTTCATGAATTACAGCCCGGATGAAAAGCCCCAGGTAGAGATGGTCGAGGGAAAACCGGTCGTCAAATTCATGGATCCCGTCCTGAAAGAAGAAATGGAGCTGCCTGCAGATCTCCTGGTGCTATCCACCGGCGTGGACCCGGAAGAGTCGAACCAGAGGCTGGCCGAGGCCTTCAAGGTTACTTTGACCGAAGACGGATTCCTGGCCGAAGCGGATTCAAAATGGCGTCCCATTGAATTCCAGAAAGTTGGGCTTTATCTGGCTGGTACGGCCCATTCTCCCATGCCGCTCAAGAGCGTGCTCCTGCAGGCTGAAGCCGCGGCCCAGAAGGCCTATACGTATCTGTCCGGACGTGAGGTGCATACCGCCGCGGTCATTTCCCTGGTGAAAGACGCCCTGTGCGTGCGCTGCCAGCGATGTGTGAACATCTGTCCTTATGGCGCGAGATCATATAATGAAGCGGAGAAATGCATCGAAGTCGATGCGGCCGCGTGTCAGGCCTGCGGCATGTGTGCGGTTGAGTGCCAGAACAATGCCGCCGAGGTCAGGGGCTGGAGTGACAAACAGCTGATGGCTGCCATTGATGCCAAGCTCATGGACAGCCTTCTCTCGTCAACTATATGATAAAAGGTGGTTTTTATGGACTTGCAAGAAGGGTCGACCAAGGATCTCTGGAAAGATATCTATAATACCGGCAATCTCCATTACTGCTTCAACTGCAGCACCTGCGTGTCCGGCTGTCCCGCCTCCCATGGGGATCCGCCGCTCCTGGTCAGAAATCTGGCCCGGATGGTGATCCTGGGACTGGAGGAGGAACTCCTCGCCGATGACACTCCCTGGGCCTGCGTCTCCTGTTCAAAATGTGAGGAGATGTGCCCGATGAATGTCATGCCCTTCGAGATGATTCTCTCCATTCGGCAATGGCAGTGCCGCAACGATGAGACCCTGATCCCGTCGGCCATCGTCGAGATCTACAAGAGGGGCTATACTCAGGCCGTCGGGGTGAACACGGAGCTACGCGAATCGCTGGGTTTGCCCCCTTTACCCACCATAACCAACAATGAAGAACAGCTGAAATTGTTCCGCGAAATGCTTATGAAGATCGAGTTAATCAGCGACAACGACTATATGTTCAAGGGATAAAAAAAGTGACGCTCGGTTGAACCTGGCTGTTTTCCTGCACCATCATGGTGAACTGCCCGGCTTCGAGCGACTATTGTCATACCTATGAGGAATAAGAAATGGAATTATGTCTTTTCCTGGGCTGTAATACCCCTGCCATCCGACCGGATGTAGAGCGCGCCATCAGGGCGTCCATGCCGGTTCTGGGCATCGATCTGGTAGATGCTGACAACTATGTCTGCTGTCCGGCCTTCGGCGCCTTCCCGTCGGCCGATGAGGAGGCCTGGATGGCAACCAGCGGCTGGAATCTTTCCATTGCCGAGGAGAAGGGGTGTGATTTTATCGTCCAGTGCGGGTCGTGTTACAGTTCCCTGCGTATGGGACGGGACCATTTGATGCATGATCCTGACAAGCTGGCGCGGGCCAATGAACTGCTCGGGCCCACCGGGCGGCAGGTCACGGGGAAATCTGCGGTCCGCCATATGTCGGAAGTCCTCTTTCGGGAAGTAGGCCCGGAGAAGATTGCCTCACTGCTCAAAAAGAGTCTGAAGGGGCTCCATGGTATCGTCCAGTATCCCTGCCATACTTTGTACCCGAGTGAGGTCGTGGGATTTGAGAAATCCGCCCGGGCGCCGGAGGGCCTTAGGCGGTTGGTGGAGGCGCTGGGAGCCGAAGTGGACAGCTACAGCCGTGAACTGCAATGCTGTGGCGGAGCCGGCGGCTTCATGAAAAACACTCCGGAGCAGGCTATCGAGTTTGCCCAAGCCAAGTTGGATGCCATACTCGAGGAAACCAAGGCCGACTTTATCGCCGTCTCTTGTATCACCTGCCTGATGCACCTGGACAGGGTTCAGACCACCCTCAATCAACAGCTTGGCGAAGAGCGCTACAAGATACCCATTTTCGATTACAACCAGCTCCTCGCCCTCTGTCTGGGATTTGATCCACAACAGGTCGCATCGATAACCAACGTTCCGAGGGACTCCGTCATCAGCCGCCTGGTGCCCGTCAACCCGGAGACCTAGCGGGCCCGCTGGGACGAGATCGCCGTATTCGTTCACCGCGCCAGGACTTGCCGCCGCCCTTCCAGGCGCCTCAGGGAGTCGTCGCGTCTGAACCCGCGGGAAGCGGCGTTGCGATGGCCTCGTCTTTTAGTTGGAAGCAGGTTCCTTAAACAGGCCGTCGATATCCCTTAATTGCCTCCTTGGAGAAGTAATTACCAATGGTAACTGCTCCTACAGTTCCCTGATTGCCTCCAATGGCCTGAATATAACCGTTGTCCAAGTCCTTCAAGAAGAAATTGACATGGTGGCCTTCTTTTCCAATCAAAGACCAGTCATACACCACAATATCACCTAGTTGTGGTACTTTTACTCGCGTGCCCCAATCAAGGAAATCAACTGCCAAGGCATCTCGATCACCTTTTATGCCATTGATAAAGAGGGCTGCATTGGCGAACACGGCGCACCATGCAGTCTTCTCGCAGTCCCACATACTCTTTGCTAATGTAGTGTATTGAAACCAAGTGTTTATTTCGGCATCATCGGTTCCCTCCTTGAACCCCAGCTTTCTCTTGGCCCAGGTGATCCAGACCGGCTCCCCGGTAGCGGCGGGTGGTGCCGGTACGGCCACCGGCTTCGTGACCACAGGCGTGATCAAGCCGTAAGCTATGGTGGCTTGAGCCAGCCGGTTGGCATCATTGGCCTCGCTCTCCCCGCAGCGTTCATACCGGGTGCGGACCGACATGGTGGCGTCAGCTAGGGTAGTAGTCTGTCTCAGGGCATCCCCGGCAGGCTTCTCCGAGTTGTTCAACTCCCAGTTGACGAAGGTGAGTTGGGTCTGGAGGCTCTGCCAGTTGGGGTAGGTTTTCAACTGCGTAAGCCGACTGCCCAACCATTGGGCGATGCCGGTGGCGCCGCTGCTGGGATTCACCGCAGCGGGATGCAAACCGGACTCCTGCATCAAGTTACCGACGAGGCCCGCGGCCTGATTGGCAGCCCAGCCTTGCGAGACGAAATAGCTGACTGCCTGTGCCATGGGGGTGGCATCGGCAAGCGTCGAGGCCGGATCAGTGGTCGGCGTAACCGACGCGGTGTATCCTTGCACGTACTTGCTTGACACCCACCCGACACATTCACCCCCCTCGGTGTCGGCCTCCAAAATGATGGGCGTCCAGCCGGTAGAATCGACGCCGCTGATGATGTCACCCTCGTTGGCCGTCCCGATGATGTCATAGCTGGTGTCGGGACCGGAGCGGATGTTCACATCGTCGGTAACTTTGTAGTTCATCTGTGGTTTAGCCTCCTTAGAAGTAATTGTCGGGTACTGATCTAGCTGTTTTTACAGCTTCACTTTGACTTGTTAGGAAATATGATAGCACAAATTGCAATGAAAATGGCATTTTGCCAAAAGTTTGAGAGGCGGTATTTAAGGGTAGCGGCTATCTTGCCACTATCTAAATTTTATAAAATATCAACTGGTTGAAGGTATTATATGATTTTCAGGAGTTCATAAATAGCGAGGCTGTCGAAAAACCTCGTTACATCCATCGTGGTTTGCTTTTGAGAGAGTTTTTAATCAAAGGATCCTTGCGACCTTTCTGATCCCTATCTTCCCTTACCATGGGGGGCTTTTCTGAGTCTCACCCGTTTTCAGCCTCAGCATGTGCCAGCCTAGTTCAGGATCTTTTCTCTATTATGGACGGGGTCTTGAAGTGCTTCAGGTCGATTCTTATCTTTAATAAAACGCTAGGCAATTATGGTTCAGATTGAGGATAGCCGGAGCTGTGTGGAATCGCGGGTGAAAGGCTTGATTTGAGAAATGCCTCGGAGCATTGGGGGATTGCTTCAGAGGGCAACCATGCCTTGCAAATGGATTTGCACTGGTACGACAAGTTTTGGTAGGAGCCAGAGCCTGGGGTTAGCGCTACGCTTCAGAGCATTGTCGCGCCTAACGGACAAAAGGGAGAGAGAACCATGCCGGACATACGATGCGTTTGTTTATCCGATTTGCACTTCGGGGCTGAAACCAGCCTCCTCACAAACCTGGAAATTGCCAGTGACACTATTGATGCCAGGCAACCTAGTCCTGTCTTGGCTCAGTTGGTAGATTGCCTGCGTCACCTCATCGATCAGAATAAAGATAAAACCAGAAAGCCTACCCTGGTGCTCAACGGGGACCTTCTCGAACTGGCCCTGGCGGATGACCATGACGCCGCCATGACCTTCGAACGTTTCATCGACCTCATCATGCCTCATGACCAGGAGTTGTTCGGGGAAATTATCCATGTCCCCGGCAACCACGACCATCACTTGTGGGAGACGGCCCGGGAAAGCCAGTACGTGGACTATATCTCTTCTCAAAAGCCCTGGGGAGCACAGCTTGAATCCCCTTGGCATACCACCAGCATGTTTACCGACCCGGTGCGCTCATTTTTCTTGACCGCCCTGATTCAAAGACGTCCCAACTTGAAGGGGATGACTATCCAGACAATATATCCCAATTTCGGCCTGCTCAGTGCAGACCGGAAGCGGTGCGTTGTCTTTCATCACGGCCATTTTGTCGAATCCATCTATCGGCTGATGAGTACCCTGAAAACGATGCTCTTTCCCGCCAGCCACATCCCCTCCGAGATCTGGAATCTGGAAGCCGAGAATTTTGCCTGGATCGATTTTTTCTGGTCAACTCTGGGTCGGTCTAGCGCCGTGGGCCAGGGGGTGGGCCGGATTTATGAAAAGCTCCAAAATGGAGATCAGTTTAAAAAGCTGCTGGCCAACCTGGCCCAGGGGCTCGCCAAGCGGTACAGTCTATCCGGGTGGACTGACCGCCTGGAGGCCAAGGCCCTGGAGCTGCCCATGGATGCCCTTTTCGACCGCATCAGCTCTCTGGAGAGAAACCAGCCCGGGCTGGTATTGAGTAAAGACGCCGAGCAGGGATTATACGGTTATCTGGATGGCCTTCCCAACCAGATGGACTCCCAGGGCAACTCGATAGGCCCCCTGGCTCACCAGATGAGAGATGAAAAACTTGAAGCCCAGGATCTGGAGCGGCTCACCTTCGTCTTCGGGCATACGCACAAACCCTTTCAGGATGTTCGGAACTTTCGGAGCTGCACCGGCTGGGTGAAAGTATACAATAGCGGCGGCTGGGTGGTGGATACGGTGGACCCCACGCCTCTCCATGGTGGGGCCGTGGTCCTGGTCGATGAGAACCTGGAGACCACTTCTTTGCGTATGTACAATGAATCGGCTAACCCTGATGGTTATGCGGTAAAGGTTCAGGAAGCCGCGCATCCGGGAGATCCCCCGAGTGCTTTTCACCAGAGAATCGCTGGACTCGTCGATAAGAATCCTGAACCTTGGCAAAGTTTCTCCGGTGCCGTAGCCCGGGCCATCAACGTCCGAGCCCAGAACCTGCGAACCAGGATCAACAGCCCGGTTAACTCCTGAGGACGCCCGGCAACGGAGCCGGAAATGCGACCCCAAAGTTGACGGAGGTGACTCCGGCGCTTATCAATAATGAATGACCTTAACGCCCTGCCCCCGGAGGCAGTTCTTCCATCAAGGAGGATTAAATGACCAGGTTAGCCTCACCCATCGAGAATATTAAAGACCACTATACCGTGGTGATTGTCGGTTCCGGCTATGGCGGCGCGATCGCCGCCTCCCGCCTGGCTCGCGCGGGGCAACAAGTTTGCCTGCTGGAAAGGGGCAAAGAGTTCCAACCGGGCGAATACCCGAACACCGAAGCGGAAGCCCTGGGAGAGATGCAATCCGATCTGCCCGGTGAACATTTAGGTCCCAAGACCGGCCTGTACGATTTTCGAATCAACGACGATATCAACGTGGTGCTGGGGTGCGGCTTGGGAGGCACATCGCTGATAAATGCCAACATCTGCCTGCCTCCCGACCCCCGCCTCTTTGCGGATCCCTGCTGGCCCCAGGGCCTGCGCGATGATGTGGCGACTTTACTGGCGGAAGGGGTCCGACGGGCCGAGGAAATGCTTAAACCGGCCCCTTATCCCCAAGGGTTTCCCAACTTAAATAAGCTTCAGGCCTTGGAGCAGTCGGCTAATTTCTTGCAAGAGAAATTCTATCGCCCGCCCATCGAGGTAACCTTTAAAGACGGCATCAATCATGTGGGGGTGCCGCAACAGGCGTGCAAAGTGTGCGGGGACTGTGTCTCGGGTTGCAACTACGCCGCTAAAAACACCTTGATCATGAATTACTTGCCTGATGCCAAAAATCATGGCGCCGAAATCTATACCCAGGTGGCGGTCCGGCGCATCGAGCGGCAGGACGGGCGCTGGCTGGTATATTACCGGGTGCTGGAAGCCGGCCGGGAGAAATTTGGTGCGCCTGACATGTTTGTGAGTGCCGATATTGTGATCCTGGGGGCCGGCGCCCTGGGTTCCACCGAAATCCTCTTACGTTCGCAAGGAGCCGGCTTGCCCCTCTCTGACCAATTGGGACGCCATTTCACCGGCAATGGCGATGTGCTGGGTTTCAGCTATAACGCCGACGAGGAGATCGATGGGGTCGGCTGGGGCCCCCGCCCGCCGGGAGAGTTACCGCCGGTAGGACCGACCATCACCGGCATCATCGATAAACGCCAATCTTCCCCGGTTGAAGAAGGCCTGGTGATCGAAGAGGGAGCCATTCCCGGAGTTATGGCGAATTTTATCCCCCAAGCCATGGCCCTGGCCGCGAAATTAATGGCTCAGGACACTGACAGCGGGTTGCTGGATATGATCAAAGAAAAGGCCCGGGAACTGGAAAGCCTGGTGCGGGGCGCCTACCACGGCGCTACCCGCAACACCCAAACCTACCTGGTGATGACCCATGACGATAGCGGCGGCCGCATGTATCTTGAAGATGATCGTCTGCGCATCGATTGGCCCGGGGTGGGGGAGCAGCCCATCTTTCAGCGGGTGAACGACCTTTTGAAGCAGGCCACCATTCCCCTGGGTGGCACCTATTTAGAGAATCCCGTATGGAGCCAGCTATTCAAGCATAAGCTGATCACCGTCCATCCCTTGGGCGGCTGCCGCCTGGCCGAAAATGCCGAAAACGGGGTAGTCAACCATCAAGGGCCAGGTTTTCTCGGGCAAGACGGGCCCCGCAGTCTACGAAAGCCTGTATGTGTGTGATGGTTCCATCGTGCCTCGGTCCCTGGGGGTTAACCCATTGTTGACAATTTGCGCCCTGTCGGAGCGCTGCCTGGCGCGGTTGGCTAAGGACCGGGGCTGGACCATTAACTACCAGCTCCCTTCAGCTCCCAGCCAGGCAGGGCCGCCGGTCCCTCTGGGCCTGCAATTCACCGAAACCATGAAGGGATATTTCTCCCCCAAAGTTCAGGATGATTATGCCCAGGGAGCCCAACGGGGCAAGGAGGACGGCTCTCCCTGCGAATTCACCCTCACCATCATTGCTGACAATCTGGAGGACATGCTCGTCAACCCCCAGCATCGGGCCCGCATGCTGGGCACCCTCACCGCGCCGGCGCTTTCGTCCCAACCCCTCACGGTTACCCAGGGAGAATTTAACCTCTTTGTGGAGGACCCGGAGCATCCCGATACCCGGCAGATGCGTTATAGTATGAAGCTGGCGAGTTCCGAGGGCAGGCAGTATTATTTTTACGGTTTCAAAGTAATCCACAATGACCCGGGATTTGATATATGGGCCGACACTACCACTTTATATATCACCCTATACGATGGCGACAGCCCGCAAAGCCCGATTCTCGGGAAGGGCATTTTGATCATCCAACCGGAAGATTTCTTGCGGCAACTCACTACCATGCAGGTGACCAATGCGGCGACTGCCACCCAAAGGGTGGAGGCCATGGCCCGATTTGGGCGCTTTTTTGCCGGGGTGTTGTTTGACACGTATGGCGGGATTTTCGCTAAACCCAATGTCTTCAACCCGGAGGCCCCGGCTCGGCAAGAAAAGGCCTCTGCGGGTGGGGGCCCCACAGGTGCATTTTTTCTCCACTCAAGATGGGGTGCAGCTTAAGCTCACCCGCTATCAGGGAGGCAGTAAAGGCCCGGTTATTCTGTCCCATGGACTGGGAGTATCCAGCACCATCTTCTCTCTTGACACCATCGACACCAATTTGCTGGAATATCTCTGGGCCCACGGTTATGACGTCTGGCTGCTGGACTACAGGGCCAGCATTGATCTGCCGGCGGCGGCGACCCAGTTTACCGCCGACGATATCGCCGCTTATGACTACCCGGCAGCGGTGGCGAAGGTACGGGAACTAACCGGGGTCGACACGGTGCAGATGGTCGTCCATTGCTTTGGCTCCACTACCTTTTTCATGGCGATGCTCACCGGACTCAAGGGAGTCCGCTCGGCGGTATGTTCCCAGGTTGCCACCCACATGACGGCGCCTGCCTTGACGCGGCTTAAATGCGGGTTGCACTTGCCGTCTTTTTTGGAGGCGCTGGGAGTACCGTCTCTGACCGCCTACACCGATATTCATGATGACTGGCGGGAGCGCCTCTATGACAAGTTTCTCCAGCTCTATCCCGTGGAAACCAAAGAACGGTGTGAGAGTGGCGTGTGTCACCGTATTACTTTTATGTATGGCCTCCTGTTCGAGCACGAGCAACTGAACGCCGCCACCCATAACACCTTGCACGAAATGTTTGGGGCGGGGAATATCAAGGCCTTTGAGCATCTGGCCTTGATGACGCGCCGAGGGCATCTGGTAAGGGCGGACGGGGCCGATATTTACCTTCCCCATTTGGAACGCCTGGCCATTCCTATTACTTTTATTCACGGGGCGGAAAACCAGGTCTTTTTGCCGGCAAGCACCGCAATTACTTACAACCTGCTGCGGGAAAAAAATGGCGCTAATCTCTACCAGCGCCATATTGTCCCTCATTACGGCCATATTGATTGTATCTTTGGCAAGAATGCCGTGGTGGATGTTTACCCGTTAATTTTGCAACACTTGGAGGGGTGACGGGGGAATCCGCACCGCAATGAGCCAATGCGAGGACCGCCACGGCGCGTTTGCTTCCAGGGCTAGCTGAGCCCTGAGTGGGGTAGGGAGAGTGGGCTTATTGGCCTAAAAAAGAGACGATGGGGGTAGACCGCCGGCTGCATTTTGCGATGTTGGCCCGGGGCCATCGCACCCCCGTAACTCTATATGGCGCCCCCTCGGAAATTTGGGGACATCCGTCACGGCATGCGAACCTTTTGGAGGTGGGGCTTGCCCGTTATGGTAAGCGTTAATTCCCTTTGTTGGCCCCGGTAAACCACCAGGAACTGGTGGGTTCCCGGGGATACGTTGATAAATAAAATGCCCTGGACATCGGCATATCCGATGAGTTTCCCCCCGGAATATACTGCCGCGCCAACCGCCAGTGCCCCGGTGCCACTGATAAACTGAAATGCATCAGCCACCGCCGTGGTGGCAAGCCCCAAAACCAGCAATATCGCTAGGATGACTCGCTTCATACCTCCTCCTAATTTGTTGCCTTTGGGATCACTCTAACCTCCACCGGCCCATACCTGCGTGTGGTGCCTTCCGCCGTCTTCAGGATTGTGGCGTCGCCTTTCTTTAACTTTTGGTATTCCTCATCCACCATGATTGTAGCAGAGACGTTTCCGGACCAGTTGAAGTATGATATCTGCCCGAACTCATCCTCAAACTTGCGGCTCCTCGGGAGGATTAACTCTACGTGAAAGGAACCGTCCCTTTCTAAGATAGGATTGGCCTGCCTTGGATACAGGGTTAAAACCCCCTTGGTCCAATCGATCGCCCGGGAATCGGCTGTTTTGAAACTGCCAGAAATCACCCATTGATCTTTGACCTCAAACGTCCTGTTAAAGGTAAAAGTAGCCATCCCCGCGCCGATAAAGACAAAAGCCAGCGCCGGATAGTTGGTTCTCAGTTTTCCTAACAATGGAAGTTCAACCTCGATTTTCGTACCTGTTTCCTGGTCCGCATATACTTTTTGCACAAACAGGGATACGCCCCCCAGAGCCAATACCAGGGCAGACAAAACATACATCGCCCATACATCCATATGCATCTCCCTCTAAATCTCCGTGATGGAGGCCATGAAAAATTGGGGACCGGAAGTCTTCCGTAATCTTTAAACTTTCTTTAAATTAATCGGTTAGCAAAAATCTACATATTTGTCAATAATAAAGCCCATCTCGGTCACGAGATATGTTATGGGGTTGACCCGACCTCAGGTTCGCCCTCTTACCTGGAAAAGATGAGAATGCTGTTTGCCGGGATGGTTATCCGCGCTGAAAATGGCAACCCGTGTATTCCGTCACTTATTGCGTTTATCCCTCCGCCGTTGCCGGCCAGCCCGGGATTGACCCAATTATCGTAAACATCGCTGTTAATTTCCTCGTTCCAGTGGCCGTTTATCGGAAAGCCGAGTTCATAGTTGAAATGCGTCCACTCATTCAGGCTCGCCACTACCACCACATCATGCCCTTCACCCGGCACCCAGCGGTGGAAAGCCAATACCCGGTTATCATTATGTACATGAAAGATATTGATCCCACCGCCCCTCAAGCCCTTTAAACGGCTGCGCGCTCCCAGGATCTCCTGGGTGAATCGTAAAAAATCCACCATGGGCTTGTTGCCTTGGTTGAGCCCCTCCCACCAGATCTGGAACGAGCTGTTTGGTTCGTCATGCCACTGCTTATCTTCTAGAAATTCCTGTCCCATAAAAACATGGGCAATACCTGCAGCTGTCAGGGTAAGGCCAAGGGCAACACGCGAACGGCTACGCGCGTACCAGGAATGGCTGTTCGAGCTATCGGCAATTCTGGGAATACGCCAACCTCGGTCTTTTCGCACCAAGTCATGATTCTCTGTGCATTGCACGGCCCGCCATTTGTCATCGAGTACCGGCGAGGCAATTTCCCGGGCGACGCGATCCAGGTCAACAAAAGCGGTAGCGCCTAGAGAAGCCTGGCCAACGGCGCTGCGGACTGCATCCCGCAATCCGTCATTTTGGGTGGCATCGAACCCGGCGCCGTTCTGGGCAGTGGAACGGACAATTGCCTCCTGCACCGGCCAGCACTCGGCGATATGGATTGCCTCAGGCTTGAGGTAGTGACAGGTATCGGTGACGTACTTGCAGAACAGCCAGCCGTGTTCCCCACCTTCATTCTTGATGACGCTGACCTCGTCGTAGCGGAAGCCGTCACCATGGTATTCCGTGAGATAGAACTTGGCATTGTTGATCAGGAATTGTTTGACATTATCATTCCAGTAGGCGAACACCAGTCCACCGGCCCAGCCGTGGTCCGTGAAATAAAGACTGTCATTCTGATTGCCATAGGGACTTCGGTCGAAAAAGTAAATGCTCTTATCGCCGAAATCGCCGCCGGCGTGGTTGTAAACCACATCAAGAAGCACTGCCAGGCCGTAGACATGGCACATGTCGATCATCACTTTTAATTGATTGGCAGTACCCTGAATGTCTTGCAGACGGTATGGTTTGAAATCGGGATTGATGGAGAACAGCTTCTGATTGATGGATGCCAGATATGAATTCAGCGTGGGGTCGGTATCTCTGACCCCATAATCCGTTTCCGGTGAAAAATAATCGACCCCGTTATAACCCAGACTGAACAAGGTTGGAAATTCAACTACCGGCAACGGCTGGATGGTGTTTATGCCAAGGGTTTTCAGGTAAGGTAATTTTTCGACCACATCGAGAAACGTCCCGTTATTCCTGCCTGCCGGGATGTACCAGACACCGATGTGAAACTGATAAATGACGAGTTCATGAAATGGTTGCGGCCGGAATCCCTGGTCATGCCAGGGAAATGCCCCGGGGTCGATCAAGACACACTGACAGTCCGGCCACATGGGGTCATCGGTCAGATGACGGGCATAAGGGTCTCGTTTCAGCCCTTCCGTGCCCCCATGAGGACCCACCAGGTAGAACATATACCTGTCGTCAGCCTTGAGGCCGGGAACAAAACCTCCCCAAAAGCCATCATCCATTTGTTGAAGCTTTCCTGCCTGATTATTGCGCCAATCACCTTCGGCGGTTTTTCGGTAATCCCAAAGAACCCTAACCTCTCGGGCCGCCGGCGCCCAGACTCGAAAGGTCGCCCCTTCGCCGCCGCTGAGCAGATTGCCGCCCAAAGAAGTGTTCCCATTTATATGATCGAGGCCCAACGTCTGCAGTTCATTCATCTGATAACCTTGGCCGTCCCAGTCAAGAAACGCTTTTGGGACCCCTCTCAACGAGTTTAACCCCGGAAAGCTTCCTCTTGTTGTAGCCGAATTGTCTATCGACAGCGATGGTGCCTATGCCCCATCGCGGCATTCCTGATCCCGGATTAACCTTGGCACCGAACCACTCGCTGCCGGTTTTAGGCGGCGCCGCCTCCGGGACTGGATGCTTCAACTGAGATTGTGCGGAAGCCTTGTTTACCCCAGTCATAAAACGGCTCCGGAGACCTCTCTCACTGAGGCTGAACCCTAAAGCGAGCTTCTTCCTCGGAGGCAAACATTTCCTTGGTAAATTATAATTTTCTAAGTAATCATCTTTTAAACAAATTCAAGGCATAGCCGACCACGCAAACACTGCCTTGATTGTGCGCCAGGAAGAAACCGAAAGCCATGTGTGCATTCCACCTCTGGGCACTTAAGGGGGAATATGGTGATATATGGATTAATCAAAGAATCGCGGATAACTTGCGAGACTGTCGAAAAAGATTTGAACTCAGCTGATTCCCCTCCTATGAAGAAGTCACCGCCAAAAGTTATTTCAATCGCAAAATCATCTAACCATCATTAATTACTCCTCACAGAGGCTTTACAGGGATTATGATTTCGGGTACCAGGGATTGAAGCAGGATAGAAAACCGGTGGGAAAAGCAGAGGGCCGTCAGGTCAAAAAGAGTCGATATGCTCTGGATATGGGGTGTTTAGGCGTTCAGTGATAAGTTAGGATTATAGCAGCTATCTCTCATTCCAGAACATCTTAGGTTTTAAACCAAAAAGGCAGGGCCAGTGTTGACCCTGCCTTTGGTTTTTTCTTGAGACGGAAGTCTAGGAGCTTATCAGCCCACGAAGCTCTCTTGGGCCTGGGAACGAAAGGTTTGGATCTGGACACCTTTGGGTGGAGATGTTCATGGAGAAATTACCGGTTCGTGACTTCTCCACCAGAGTCTTTATTTTTCCAATTGCACCGACAACGGTGTCTGGCTTTTAATCGTATTGGCCACTGGGGAGTATTTCACACCCAAGCGCACGAGCTCTTCTTTTTGTTCGTGGGAGATATCCGCATCTATTTTAAAATACACGCGGATTTCCTGATATCCTACCGGGACCTCTTCGGACATGCCCAAAAAACCGCGAGATCTATATCTCCTTCGAATCTTGATTCCACACCCCTCACGAGGATTTTCTTGGCAGCGGCATGGGCCACTAAGGCCGTGGTAATGCATCCCGATAGAGCCACCAGAAGATACTCCACAGGATTGGAGCCATAATTAGTCCCCAAGAGGACCTCCGGTTCATCCAGGTCATATGACACGGGGGCCCGGGAGGTATCATCCTTGCCGGGGCCATAAAAATCCTTGACCGTGGCCCGGCTGTGGGCGCCGTCGATCCATTTATTGGTGGCCCGGAACTTGAACTTGGCGAGTTCGGGCTTTTCCTTGAGAAGATCTATCGTACCGAATAACTGGTCGATGTTTATCCCATTCACTTTCGTTTCGGGTGCCATGATAACTGTTCCTCCTCTTTAATGTCCTGGTGTCTCTCCATTACATAAGAGCCGCGATCGCCGCGCTGAGACGCTGACGCTGCGTATCAGTGGTAAGTTTGTTCAGAAGCGCGATGAAACTGTGATGCGTGGTCCCGGAAAAGATGTATTGCCACCGGTAGGCCTCGATCACTCCAGTGAGAATTTTTTTCTTTTCCTCCTCGCCCAAGGACCGACCGCAATTCCGGAAAAAATATTCCACATCGTTAGCCGCCTGAGTTTGTAAAATGCCATCCACGGCATTAACGAGCTCGATCAGTTCAGTCACTGCCTGCTCCCGTTCAGCGGGGGTGAGTTTCTGATCTTCGATGGGCCATTCCAATTCGTCCATCAGGGCGTGGGTAACTTCCTCTTTCCAGTGGAAGAGGAATAAATCTTTATAGAGCTCGGACAGATTCTCATCCGGATCAATGCTTTCTTTGTAATGAGTCTGGGTAAAGAGCTCGATCTCGTAGATCAATCCCAGGACGGCCCAGGTAGACTTGGAGAGTACCGCGGCTGATACCTCGTCGGGATTCCATGGAAAATTGTAGCCCGGCGGCATGCTGGGGGCGATCATCTTTTCGATGCGGCGAAAGAGTTCTTCATGCTTCAACTCTTCATCGCAAAAACGCACCAAGGCTTCCAGGGCAATCTGGTCTCCTAACCAGTGATTGCGGGTGATTTCCAGAATCTTGGCCACGATAAAGCGTTCTACAAAGCCGAACATGTTGGCATAGGTGCGTCCCTGAATCTGACTTAGGAAGCGTTGTTCATCCTGGGTAAGAAAGTCCAGCTTGTCGATTTTGGAGATGCCGTCCGGAAGAAATTTCTTGGAGAAATCAAACTCCCGCCCCCGGATGACATCATTGTCGATATCCCACCGGACTTTTTTTGAAATTTCAATACATTTGGCATAACGCTCGGTTTCGATCTGCAGGGCCTGCATGGGATTTTTCCTCCATGAGCGAGCAGTTAGAGAAAATCTTGATAGGATTTCCTGGAAATAGTTTTGTTTGGAAACTAATCATTCGAGAAACAAAAGCAACCTGGTGGTTCTGGGATGGGATCCCGGATAAATGCAAAAAACCGCAAAGGACCTGGGAATGATATAAGCGTCCAGGCGTGTCTGTCTGAGCGGTTCATGGCAGATTGCTTACCCGTAACCGGGCGCTAGGAAAGTTCGACCGGGTAATCCCTCCGGGGGAAGAAGATCTATCGACCTCTCTTCTTCAGCCATCTGACCTGCTCCTGCACCGCCCCGGCTGCTGATTTTTTTCCCTGATCGAGAAAGGCCTGGGCCAGGTTGCGGTAAAAGCTGAGAGCATAGGGAGAGAGCCTGATGGCCTCTTTGAAATAAGGCACTGCCTCCTCAAACCTTCCCTGCCTGGCATAGACGCACCCCAGGTTGTTATAGGCCGGGGCATATGAAGGGGCTATGGCAAGGGTCTGCTTGTACAGAGCGATGGCTTGCCCCAATTTCCCCCGGTTTACCAAGTCCGTGCCCAGGTGATGATAGGCCATGTAGTTGGGGCCGGTAACCTGAATGGTGTGGGTGAAGAGGGTCTCCGAGTTCCGCCAATACCCGACCTGTATCCAGGTGGCCCAGAAACAGGCGCACAGCACAACCGCTGAGCCAAGAGCCAACACCACTTTTTGGTGCCGCCAGTGCTTGGTAACTGCGAATATCCCCCAGGCCACGATAATGAACATACCGATGGAGGGGATATACATATAGCGATCTGCCAGGGCCTGTCCGCCCACCTGAACCAGCCCGATGACCGGCACCAGGGTGCCCAGATACCAGAGCCAGCCTACTGCCAGGTAAGGATAGCGCCGGGCCCGGGCCAGCAATAAAACCGACACGATCAGCAGGATCAGGCCAGCAGCCAGGGCCTGCCACCAGGGAACAGGGGCCAGGGGATAAAACATAGCCATGGGGGGAGGCCAGAACAGCTTTACCCCATATTTAATATAGGCGACCAGGGCGTTGGCGAGGCGGGGGCCTAAGGGCCAATGGACCAAAGACATCACGGAACCACCGGCCCGTTGGGCCGCCAGGGTGATCAGGCAGGACAGGATGGCCAGGACGAACAGGGGAATTTTTTCCAGGATCAGCCGCCAGTAAACCTGTTTGGGTGGCCCAGGGTTTGGGATGTTCTCGCCGATGAGGCCCGGAACCGCGGCCAATCCTGCCTCGACCCGGCCCAGGGGCCAATAGTCCAGGAGAAGTAAGACAAACGGCAGGGTGACCACCATGGGCTTGGCCATCAACCCCAGGGCAAACAGAAGCACGACGGACAGATAGCGCCGGACAGAGGGCGCCGCGACATACCTCCCATAAGCCCACAGGGTGGCCAGCCAGAAAAACGTGCTCAGGACATCTTTTCTTTCCGACACCCAGGCCACCGACTCCACATGCAGGGGATGCAGGGCAAATAGGGCCGCCACCAGGGCGCTGGGCCAGAGGGCTTGAGTTACCCGGGCCAAAAACAGGAACAGCAAGAGCGTGTTAGCCAGATGGAAAGCTACATTAGTTACGTGGTGGCCTCCGGCCCACGATCCATAAAGCTGAGAGTCCAGCATATGAGACAGCCAGGTGAGCGGATGCCAGTTGCCGGCGTCCAGGCTGGTAAAGGACCACTTAATGCCTGGCCAGCTTATCCCGGCCAGGACCTGCCGATTTTCGGCGACATACATGTTGTCATCGAAGGTGATGAAGTCGTAGTTCTTCACCTGAACGTAAGGCAACAAGGTTGCCCCCGCCAACACCAGGCAGATGAGTATTTGCAATCCGGTCGTGGTGCGGAAAAACCGGATCATGGAAGAAACAGGAAGTTATCGTCTGTAATGACTGCCGGTTCCCAAGACGGCCTGCCGAGGCCCCGGGAGGGCCGCGGGGCCCAACAGATCCGGTAGGGACCGGGTTGGGCCCGCCCTGGGGGTTGTAAAAGTGAAACCGCATATGACCTGCCAAAATCCGATTTCACTGATGTCTTCTCATTCACTTCCCTTTGCAGCCAGAATTTAGCCACGCCGCTGCCGCCGCCAGCCCAATAGGCCCAGGCCCAGGAGGCCGCTGCCAAAGAGCAGGACACTGGCAGGAACCGGCACCGTGGTGGTGGGAATGAGGTGGCCGTAGCCGCTGATGAAGGCATACGTCAGGCCGTTCAGATAAGCATTGTCCACTTGGGTGGGATCGTAGTAGAGGTTCAGCACCTCGGTGTTGGAGCCGATGATGTTATCTACCGTCAGACCCGTCAACACCAGTCCGGCGATGACCTCCAGGTACTGGGCGCCGCCGTTGGTGTCGGTGCCGTCGAAGAGGTTCAGGGTTTGGCCGGTGAGATCCAGGGTGCCCAAGGCGAAATTGTTATTATAGCCCGCGAGGGTGGCGCCCTGGTCCGTCCCGGGGATATAGAAGTCATGGGCCGCGTCGGACCCGACGACGAAGTTGAGGATCGCCTGGGTGGTATTCCAAGAGGTATTCTGGGTGCTGTGGTTGGTGAAATTGTTGCTGATATTGAAGATATCACTCGCGCCGGCGACCAGGTAGCCCCCTGTTCCTATGGTCAGGTCGGTAAAATTATTCACCGCCGGGTCGCTGATATAGGCGCCGTTGTTGGTGAAGCCGCCAAAAAAGCTGACTGCAGAGTTGGTATTCTTCAGACTGCCGGAGTTGATCACATTCCCGAGGAAAGTCACATCAGTGTTGATGATCTGGAAGCTACCGCCTGCCTGGTTGTTGACCGTGTTGTTCCATAAGGTGGTGCCCCCCGTCATTTGGAAGGTACCGGAATTGGTCAGGGTCCCGCTCTGGAAGGTACCGGAACCGGAAATCAGGCCGCTATTGCTCAAGGGTTGGTTATTGTTGTTGAAGCTGCCGTAATACAGAATAGTCCCGGCATTGCTGTCCACCCCGTTGGTGGCAAACAGCTCCAGGCCTGTGGGGACGGTGATCAGCCCGCCGGCATTGTTGACGATGCTCGAGCCGGTGAGGGTCATATTGCCCCCCAGAAGCGTAAGATCGCCGGAGTTGGCCAGACTGTTGCGGATGGTCCCTTGGCCCCGGATGGTGCCGGTGTTGGTGAGAAAGCCCCCGCCCCGGAGCTCGGCGTCCGCGGTGGTGAGGCTGATGAGTCCGCTGTTGCTGAAATTCTGGGTAACGGTGAGGGAGCCGCCCGACAATCGCAGCTCGCCACCGTTGGCGAATTGGCTGTTGATGGTGCCCTGGCTGCCCGGGGACGGGAACTCGATCAGGCCAGTGGTGTTATTCAGGGTACCGCTGCCGGTGATCAGGCTCAGGTTCTGCAACGTCAGAGGGCCCTGGTTGTCCAGGGTAACGCCCGGACCCAGGATCAGGGACTGGCTGGCAGCCATGGCAATCTGACTGTAATTGACGTTGGTGCCGGTGTTGAACAACAACAGGGGGCCGCCGCTCTGGGTGAAGAGGCCGTTATTGATGAACCCGCCGGTCCCCGAGATGGTGCCGTGGCCGGACATGGAGAGATTGTTCACCAGGGGCCCGCTCCCCGCCAGGGTGCCACCGAGCAGGTTGAAGGTGCCGCTGTTATCCAGACCGGTGCCGTTCAAGGTCAGGGTAATGGCCGGATTGACCGTGATGGCCCCGTAATTGGCCAGGCCGTTGCCCGCGGTGAAGTTGCCGAAAAAGTTGGCCGCGCCGAAGTTGAACAGCTCGCTGGCGAAGGTGCCGCTGGTATAGTTGAAGGTCCCCAGGTTGGTCAAATCCCCGCTGACCGCACCCCCTTGCTCGTTAAAGGTGCCGTTGGGATTGACCTGGATGGCCCCCGCGGCCAGGCTGCCGCCGGTGATGGTATAGGTGCCGCTGCCGCCGCTCACTGCGGCCAGGGTGAGGGTATTGCTCACCGTATTGGTCCCGCCGCTCTGGGTAAAGGTGCCGGTGCCGGAGTTGCCGACGATCTCATTGATTGCGGCCAGGCTGCCGGCGCTCAGGCTATAGGTGCCGCTGCTGCCGGCCGTGTCGCCCAGAATCAGGCTGCTGGGGCCGGTGACCGTGTGGGTGCCGCCCGTCTGGGTGAAGACGCCAAGGCCAGAGCCGCCCACCACCTCGTGCACGGTCGTGAGGCTGCCGGTGCCGCTCAAGGCATAGGTGCCGCTGCCGGTGGCCTGGTTACCCAGGGTGAGGTTGGTGGCCGCGTTGGTGCCGCCGCTCTGATTGAAGACGCCGATGCCGGAACCCCCGACCACCTCATCCACAGCTGTCAGGCTGCCGGTGTTGCTCAGGGTGTAGGTGCCGCTGCCGGTGGCTGCATCCCCAAGGGTAAGGCCGCTGGTGCCGCCTACGGCGTGGAAGCCGCCGCTCTGGGTGAAGGCGCCGGTGCCCGAACCACCGATAATCTCACCTTGAGTGACCGAGAGGCTACCGGTATTGCTCAGATCGTAGGAGCCGCTGCCATCGGCGGAGTTGCCCAGGGTGAGGGTATTGGTGACCGCGTTGGCGCCACCGGTCTGGGTAAAGCTGCCGGTGCCATTATTACCGATAAGTTCAGTGTCAACCGAGAGGCTGCCGGTGCCGCTCAAGGCGTAGGTGCCGCTGCCGGTGGAGCTATTACCCAGGTAGAGGAAATCGGTAACCGTGTTGGTGCCGCCGCTCTGGGTGAAGGCGCCGATGCCCGAACCCCCGATAACCTCATTAACGGCGACTGAGAGGCTGCCGCCAGTAAGGTTATAGGTGCCGCTGCCGGTGGCTGCATCACCCAGGGTAAGGCCGCGCTGGTGCCGCCCACCGTGTTAAAGCCGCCGCTCTGGGTGAAGGCGCCGGTGCCGGAAATGCCGATATACTCTCCAATGGCCGCCGAGAGGCTGCCGCCGCTCAGGTTATAGGTGCCGCTGCCGGTGGAGTCAAGACCCAGGTAGAGGAAATTGGCCACTGTGTGGGTGCCGCCGCTCTGGGTAAAGGCGCCGGTGCCGGCGTAACCGATATACTCTTCACTGGCCGCCGAGAGGCTGCCGGTGTTGCTCAGGTCATAGGTGCCGCTGCCGGTGGAGTCAAGACCCAGGAAGAGTTGGACGTTTGCCGTGTTGGTGCCGCCGCTCTGGGTAAAGGCGCCGGTGCCGGAAAAGCCGATAACCTCAGTCGCCACCGAGAGGCTGCCGGTGTTGCTCAGGTCATAGGTGCCGCTGCCGGTGGAGCTATTACCCAGGTAGAGGAAATCGGTAACCGTGTTGGTGCCGCCGAGCTGGGTGAAGGCGCCGATGCCCGAACCCCCGATAACCTCATTAACGGCGACTGAGAGGCTGCCGCCGTTCTGGATGAAGCTGGCGTTATTGTCCACCGTCAGGCCGGAGCCGCCCAGGGTGATATTCCGCCCGGCATTGAGGGTGATGGGGGTGGCGGAGTATTGGGCCAGGCCGTTCCCCGCGGTGAAATCATTATTGAAGACGACGGCGCCGTAATTCAGCAGCCGGCCACTAAAGGTGCCGGTATTATAGGTGAAGGTGCCCTGGTTCTGCAGGCTCCCCTGCACCTCGCCGCCGTTCTGATTGAAGTTCGTGGCGTTCAGGGTGCCGCCGGTCTGATTAAAGAGGCCGCCCGTCCTGAGGTCGACCGTCCCCGCGCCGAGGGAGCCGCCCTGGAGGGCGTAGGTGCCGCTGCCGCCGGTGAGCGCCAGGGTGAGGGTATTGGCCACCACATTGGTGCCGCCGCTCTGGGTGAAGGTGCCGCTGGCGCCAAAAAGACCGATATTTTCAGTGCTGCTCGAGAGGCTGCCGCTGTCGCTGAGGTCATAAGTGCCGCTGCTGCCGTTCCCCAGATTCAGGGCGTTAGTGACCGCGTGGGTGCCGCCGCTCTGGGTGAAGGCGCCGACGCTGCTAACACCGATATATGCAATATTGTCCGAGAGGCTGCCACCGGTCAGGGCGTAGGAGCCGCTGCCAGAGTTGTTACCCAGATAGAGACCGCTGGTAGCCGCATTGGTGCCCCCCGTCTGGGTGAAGCTGCCGGTGCCAAATTGACCGATAAATTCATTGTTAACCGTGAGGCTGCCGTTGTTGAGACTGTAGGTGCCGCTCCCCGTGGTTTGGTCACCCAGGCTGAGGTAATTGGTAACCACATTGGTGCCGCCGTTCTGGGTAAAGGCGCCGATGCCGTCAACGCCGACCTTCTCAGTCACGGCCGAGAGGCTGCCATCGCTGAGGTCGTAGCTGCCGCTGCCCCCAGCTACACCATCCACAGCAAGTGAGTTACTTACGGTGTGGGTGCCGCCACTTTGGGTAAAGGCGCCAAAGCCGGACCCTCCGACAGTTTCATTACTGGCCGTAAGGCTGCCGGAGCCGCTCAGATCGTAGGTGCCGCTGCTGGAGGGACCATTGCCCAGGGTGAGGGTATTGGCCACCGCATTGGTGCCGCCGCTCTGGGTGAAGCTGCCGCTGGCGGTAAAGGCGCCAAAGCCGGACCCTCCGACAGTTTCATTACTGGCCGTAAGGCTGCCGGAGCCGCTCAGATCGTAGGTGCCGCTGCTGGAGGGACCATTGCCCAGGGTGAGGGTATTGGTCACCGCATTGGTGCCGCCGCTCTGGGTGAAGCTGCCGCTGGCGCCAAAGCCAAGACCGATATTTTCAGTGCTGCTCGAGAGGCTGCCGCTGTCGCTGAGGTCATAAGTGCCGCTGCTGCCGTTCCCCAGATTCAGGGCGTTAGTGACCGCGTGGGTGCCGCCGCTCTGGGTGAAGGCGCCGACGCTGCTAACACCGATATATGCAATATTGTCCGAGAGGCTGCCACCGGTCAGGGCGTAGGAGCCGCTGCCAGAGTTGTTACCCAGATAGAGACCGCTGGTAGCCGCATTGGTGCCCCCCGTCTGGGTGAAGCTGCCGGTGCCAAATTGACCGATAAATTCATTGTTAACCGTGAGGCTGCCGTTGTTGAGACTGTAGGTGCCGCTCCCCGTGGTTTGGTCACCCAGGCTGAGGTAATTGGTAACCACATTGGTGCCGCCGTTCTGGGTAAAGGCGCCGATGCCGTCAACGCCGACCTTCTCAGTCACGGCCGAGAGGCTGCCATCGCTGAGGTCGTAGCTGCCGCTGCCAGTGGCGGTGTTGCCCAGGAGGATATTGGTCACCGTGTTGGTGCCGCCGCTCTGAGTGAAGCTGCCGCTGCCGGCATCGCCGATAGTCTCACTAACAGCCGCGAGGCTGCCGCCGTTCTGGATGAAGCTGGCGTTATTGTCCACCGTCAGGCCGGAGCCGCCCAGGGTGATATTCCGCCCGGCATTGAGGGTGATGGGGGTGGCGGAGTATTGGGCCAGGCCGTTCCCCGCGGTGAAATCATTATTGAAGACGACGGCGCCGTAATTCAGCAGCCGGCCACTAAAGGTGCCGGTATTATAGGTGAAGGTGCCCTGGTTCTGCAGGCTCCCCTGCACCTCGCCGCCGTTCTGATTGAAGTTCGTGGCGTTCAGGGTGCCGCCGGTCTGATTAAAGAGGCCGCCCGTCCTGAGGTCGACCGTCCCCGCGCCGAGGGAGCCGCCCTGGAGGTCGTAGGTGCCGCTGCCGCCGGTGAGCGCCAGGGTGAGGGTATTGGCCACCACATTGGTGCCGCCACTTTGGGTAAAGGCGCCAATGCCGGACCCTCCGACAGTTTCATTACTGGCCAGGAGGCTGCCGGTGTCACTCAAGGCGTAGGTGCCGCTGCTGGTGGGGTTGGCCGCCAGGGTGAGGGTATCGGCCACCGCATTGGTGCCGGCGCTCTGGGTGAAAGCGCCGCTGCCACCTAAGCCGATAGTTTCATTCGCTGCGCTGAGGCTGCCGCCGCTCAGGTTGTAAGAGCCGCTGCTGCTGGCTGAGTTGCCCAACCGGAAGGTGCTGGAACCGCTGACCGTGTGGGTGCCGCCGCTCTGGATGAAGGTGCCGGTACTGCCAGAGCTGCTACCGATTCGGGGCGTATTTGTAATTAAGCTGCCGTCGGTTAAGACATACATGCCGCTGCCGCCCGGGTTTGCACCTAAATAAAAACTTCCCGCGGAGTTGGTGCCGCCGTCTTGGGTAAAGACGCCGGTCCCGGCATTACCGACAAACGCTCCCGCAGACGAGAGGCTGCCCCCGGTCATATGGTAGGTGCCGCTGCCGGTGGCGGCATCACCCAGGTGTAGGAGCCCGCTTAACTCATTGGTACCGCCGCTCTGAGTGAAGGCGCCGGTGCCGGAGACACCGATATACTCAATCGCGGCCGAGAGGCTGCCATCGCTGAGGTCGTAGCTGCCGCTGCCAGTGGCGGTGTTGCCCAGGAGGATATTGGTCACCGCGTTGGTGCCGCCGCTCTGAGTAAAGCTGCCGCTGCCGGCATCGCCGATAGTCTCACTAACAGCCGCGAGGCTGCCGCCGTTCTGGATGAAGCTGGCGTTATTGTCCACCGTCAGGCCGGAGCCGCCCAGGGTGATATTCCGCCCGGCATCGAGGGTGATGGGGGTGGCGGAGTATTGGGCCAGGCCGTTCCCCGCGGTGAAATCATTATTGAAGACGACGGCGCCGTAATTCAGCAGCCGGCCGCTAAAGGTGCCGGTATTATAGGTGAAGGTGCCCTGGTTCTGCAGGCTCCCCTGCACCTCGCCGCCGTTCTGATTGAAGTTCGTGGCGTTCAGGGTGCCGCCGGTCTGATTAAAGAGGCCGCCCGTCTTGAGGTTGACCGTCCCCGCGCCGAGGGAGCCGCCCTGGAGGGCGTAGGTGCCGCTGCTGCCGCTGTTGGCCGCCAGGGTGAGGGTGTGTGACCGCGTTGGTGCCGCCGCTCTGGATGAAGGTGCCGGTGCCGCTATTGCCGACATACTCATTAGCAGTCGAGAGGCTACCGGTGCCGCTGAGATTATAGGTGCCGCTGCCTATAGATACGTCACCCAGGTAGAGGTTAATGGTCGGCGTATTGGTGCCGCCAGTCTGTGAGAAGGTGCCAGTGCCGGCCGAGCCGATAAATTCATTTGGGGCGGAGAGGCTGCCGCCGCTCAGGCCGTAGGTGCCGCTGGAAGCGGTTAGAAAACCCACGATAAGTTGGGTGGCGATTGCGTTGGCGCCGCCGCTCTGGGTGAAAGTGCCGGTGCCGGAATTGCCGACATACTCAAAAGAAGCCGAAAGGCTGCCGGTGCCACTGAGATCGTAGCTGCCGCTGCCAGTGGGGGAGTTGCCCAGGGTGAGGGTATTGGTCACCGCGTTAGTACCGTCGCTCTGGGTAAAGGCGCCGCTGCCGGCGTTGCCGATGGTTTCGTTATTGGCCTTCAGGGTAAACGCCCCCGTCTGACTCAGGGTCACGGCGCTGCCGGCGCCGGTGGCATTCAGGGTGAGGGAGTTAAAGGTCTGGGTGAGCCCCAAGGGGTTATCGTAGGTGATGGTCCAGGGGCTGCCAGTGCTATTAACTATAGATACACTATCCCCGTTCTGGGGCAGGGTGCTCCAATTAAGCAAGTTATTCCAGTTGCCGGTGGTATCAGTCCAGTTGACCAGGACCGCGTGGGCAGGACCAGGACCCAGGCAGAGCGCGCCCAGAAAAACCCCCAGGATGATTCCTAACAGCCATTGCCACTGCCGATGCGAAGTACCCATAGCCTCGTCTCCTTAGTATGTCTGTAATCTATAGGGTAATGACCGTCGGTTCCCAAGACGGCGTGCGGACGCCTCGGGAGGGTCGTGGGGCCAAACACTTCCGGAAAGGAACGGGTTTGGCCCGCCCTGGGGGTTGTAAAGGTGAAACCGCATATGACCTGCCAAAATCCGATCTCACTGATGTCTTCTCATTTACCTCCCCTTGCAGCCAGGATTTAGCCGTGCCGCTGGCGCCGCCAGCCCAATAGACCCAGGCCCAGGAGGCCGCTGCCCAAAAGGAGCACGGAGCCGGGCAGAGGGACCGGGTTAGAGATGGCAGCTGCGGTAAGAACAAAATTCTTCCCGGCAATGACTTCGCCGATCCAGAGAGAGCCAGTGATGGCGACGTTGGTCAGGGGCGCCAACAAAACCCCCACACAGTTTATCTGAACAGACACATCCGTTGAGCCCGTGACATTGAACAACACATCCTCGGGAGAGAGCGTCGGCCCGAAGATCAAGGCGCCGCCGGCCAGATCAAAGGCACCCGAGATGTTGAAGACAAACTGCGCACCCGCCGGCCCGGTTATGCTCAAGGTGGAAGTGTCCTGCAGGTGAAAATTGGTTAAATCATAAACATTGAGGCCCGCACCTCCGGTGAGGTTCAGGGTGCTGGCGCCGCTCAGGTTTATATTCGTCAGGGGATCAGTTGCCGGGGTGGTGTTATAGAGATTGGCAGAGAACAGGGCGTCGGCTTTGGCGGCATTGAGGAGAGCGTCGGCCGGATGGACCAAAGGGCCCCGTAGCGAGAAAACATTAAGATTGGTGACCCCGGTGCCCTCGTAAATGGTGCCGGGGACCAGGGAGACCGTGGTTGTGAAGCCAATGGTTCCCGAGGGGGGGCCCACGATGCCGACATCGTTGACCAGGCCGTTCACCGTGGCGGTGGTCACGGTGACATTGCCGTTGCCCAGACCTAAAAAGGCCCATTGAAAAGGGCCGGCCTGCCCCAGATCAATGCCGTTGGCCAGGGCTGAACTACTTAAGACAAAAATCATCGCCAGGACGCCAAGGCCCCTGCCGATCATCCCTCTGTGGCGCCACGGCAAAACCCTTAGGGTCTCCCGGGCTCGTGGGGCCAGGAGAACCAACCCCAGCCAATCGGCCACCGCACTGAGGCGGCTCCGCCATCCGGTCTTTCTGCCTGGCGTCTTCATCTCCGGTTATCCCATCACCGTGAGGTGACCTACGGGGCACTGGATTCACTTTGCCGGACCATGAGCGCTGCCGGGGGCTGGGTGGTTCCCGTCCTTGGTTGCCCGGAACTGATAACTGCCGGCGGCCGGCAGGATTGCGGCAAAGGAGGTTCTCCCGTGAGGCAACCCATCATAGATCCGGAAGAGAAAGTGTATATAAAAAACCCGTTAAGGAGTTAAGCTGCTTTCGGTTATTACAGAGATATTCAAATTAAATAGTAAACTATTAATATTATTTCACTCAGATATAAGCAATGCTTTAGGCTCTTGCCCCCCTGCACCTGGCGCCATTCTGTTCCTTCAACCGTCGCATCTGGGACCGCTAAGGTTCAACCGGATGCTTCAGGCTTGAATGCCTTGAGCATTCCATTACTCGGAGCTAAGTTAATAGTCTTAATAAGGTATTTAACAATCCGTTGCAACTACTTAAGATTTTTAACATCTTGTGTCAATGGGTATAAATACCTATAGTGGTCTAGGTATAATAGCTCATCTTTCAGGTAACAAGGAGTGGACCCTCTACCGCCCTTATTGCTTGATCAACACCTCGGCGAGAAAGGCGCAGGCTTCTTATCGCCAGCTCCATGGCTCTCCCCCTCCTTACAAATCCTCGGTTCGGATAGGCATATCTTCACGCCGCACTAACCCAAATGGGGAAGTTCCCCGTAAAAGGCCTTGAATCGATCCAAAAAGGCTTTAAAAACTCCTACCCTGGCTCTGACCATCAGTCGGCTGGCTATCGTGGAAATTTGGGGCAAAAAAAGGGCCGTACGTGTGGGTTTTTGCCATCGCCGCCGGCAACCGGAACGGCTCCTGTCCCCACACCATAGAAAACCAGAAAAAGTATTGAAGCCAACCAGCCGTTCCAGCGTTCCGATGATCCGAGCTTTCCACAAACTCAACCTATTCCACAGATACGTACAGCGCGTTCTCGTCTGGTCATTCCCGATTCCCATGGCCAAGGCTCTTTTGGAACTCACCCTGACTACCAATTTCTTTCCCCAGGTGACCGCCGCATAAATCAGATAACACTGCAGGAGCACATAGTGTTGGGGCAGGATAGGGATAACCACCGGCCGGGTATTCGGACCCTGGAATTTACGGATGGAGATGGTTGAGGCCAGGACGACCTCATCCAAGTCGGGGTACAGCATGCATATACCATAAAACCCTGAAGCATTGCGAGATATGCCCGATTCAGGATAGGTGAGCAGGCTCAGAAGAGTTATCTTTTCCGGCTTGATCTGTTATATTGCCAGGCGGTTACCATTGAGCTCCAGCCAACCTATCCATGCCGGAAGAGAGGTAAATCATGGCCCTCACCAAGGATAAACTGATCACCCGCCTCCAGACACAGGTAGGCCTGGACAAACAGGAGTCGCGCCAGATAGTGGAGCGGCTGTTAGGGATCATGAAGGACACCCTGACCCAGGGAGAAGAACTGCTGATCAGTGGGTTTGGAAAATTCTCGGTGAGGAAGAAAAATGAACGTCGGGGAAGGAATCCTCAAACGAGAGAGAGTCTGATCCTGCCAGCGAGAAAGGTCTTGGTGTTCAAGTCATCTGGGGTATTACGCAACCGCATCAACGAGAGTTCTTAAACTGGAACAAATCTTCCAAGGTATGGGTAGTAGCGGGCGCAGGCCTTGACCAGAAGAAAGCCAACAAGGAGAATTCGTTTCTCGGCGCAGTGTCGGCTTCCACGATCGTTTCAGAGGCGACGGGCCGATGACGGGATATGCCACCAGCATCTACCAGAACGGCGCTGTTTATTCCCGGTTTCAGGGGGAAAAGAAGGGTGCCACCACCACGGGCAAGTGGGAGGTTTACCAAGGCATCGGCAAGTTGAGCTCCCTCAAGGGGTCCGGCACTTTTGTCGTGAAGCCCTCCGATAAGCACGGCCAATTTGTCCTGGAGATGGAAGGGACCTACAAAATATAAGCGGGTAACCGAATGCCCTGATGTGGTCTCAATCATTTTTCGGGGCGTTGGGGGCGGTGCCTACACCGCCCCCTCTTACCCTCTATCCAAAGCATATCCTTTCTTTACAACCTGCTGGTCCCATTTTGGTAGCCTGCCATTTTATATCATGGGTACCTGAAAGGATCATTGTCTCACGGTCCGCTGGGGGGAACTGACTCCCATCAAACATCTGCGACAAGGCCGCAGAAATGATGTTTAGCCAGCCTGTTCGGCCGAGCATCCAGAGGACGTTAAGGGGTGGCATGGTCTCGAGCTTAGAAATGACCAAAGGATCTAAATCGTCCGGATCGTCGGGCGTCGGAAGTGGCAAGATCATCATGAACCTCTCAATAAGCCAAGCTCATAGGGCTGGCAATTTGCAACAATAATTATAGAATGAAAATTCCCCTGTAGAATATAGTCGCTATTCTTCGGAACTTATCACGGTTTTCAAAACTTTTGCTCGCCAGAACAAATCGACTCTCGCGGCTCTTTTCGACCTTATGGATCGCCCTTTCACTCCGCCGGTCACACCGCATACCGCCATCAACGACAACCGAAATCGTCTTCTCCACAGACGGCTTGGGAGGATAGGCAGATCATTTACGCTATTTTTGTTCTGCCGGGGGATCAGCAGAGTGGGTAGCCAGAACCTTAGGGCAAGTAAACACCTCAATGGTTTTTAAAACCTATGGGCGTTACATACCCAATTTGACCAGGCACGATGGTTCGGCTTTGCAGGTTTTACTGGCTGGGACTAAAAAAGAAAAGAGGCAACCCGGATAGGCACAATCATAGACACAATGGCCAAAATCCAGGTTGCCTGAGATAGTTAACTTACTGTTATCACTATATAAATAACTGGTGCCGAAGGCGGGATTTGAACCCGCACGGGTATTCCCCACCACCCCCTCAAGATGGCGTGTCTACCAGGTTCCACCACTTCGGCACAGGTGTGCTCATTTGCTGGGAGGTGAACTCGGAGCCGGCGTCACCGGATGGACCGGCGCAGCCGGGGCCGGTTGGGTCGCCGCCGGTTTTGCCGCTCCCTGCATCACCGAGGGCGCTGGCTGCCGGCCCATAAAGGTCAGGCCGAGGGAGGTGCACATAAAGACAATGGCGACGATGGCAGTAAGCTTGGCCAGGAACGGGGCGGCCCCGGTGGAGCCGAAGACCGTCTGGCTGGAGCCGCCGAAAGCCGCGCCGATGCCGGCGCCCTTGCCGTGCTGCAGGAGCACGATGGAGATCAACGCCAGGGACGACGATAATATGAATGACGATAAGGATAGTATGCATAACAATTATATACTATAGGAAAAACCCAGCCCGGGTGCAAGGTTTTTCACCGCCTCCGGGGCAACTATCGAGAGAATCCTTGCATAATCATGATAGCCGCCAAATTTCCGGGACCCCGGGAGCTACACCGACCTGATCCCGGCTCCACGGCACTTTTGACCGCATAAATAATTCGGCGCCTTGATGAAGAGGCGGGTTGAAAACCCGCCCTACCAAAACCTAGTTGGGGAGACAATCTTAATTCTCCGGTTAATAGATCTCGCTTGTTTCCACGGTACGTTCTGTTCCCAAAAGGTTTTTCCGTAGGGTCCGTCTAACGCACCATGAGCTCAGGGTTGGGGCGGGCACGGAGGGCCGCCCCAACCACCCTTTCCAGGCTCTAAGGCTGAGCCCGCGGCTCATCCAGGACTATCCTGAATACCCCCCTACCCCGCCGCGGCGATAATCGGCAGGAACAACTCGGGTTTCAGGGAGGCGCCGCCTACCAGGGCGCCGTCGATGTCCGGCTGGGCCAGGAGGGTGGCGGCGTTGTCCGGGGTGACGCTGCCGCCGTACTGAATGCGGATGCCTTCGGCCACCGGCCCCAGGAACTCCCGGAGTAGGCTGCGGATGAAGTGGTGCACCGCCTGGGCCTGTTCCGGGCTGGCGGTGAGCCCCGTACCGATGGCCCACACCGGCTCGTAGGCGATGACCAGCGGCGTTGCCGGTGGCCGGTTCGTAACGCCCCCAAGCCGCCTTCGAGTTGGCGTCCCACCACCTGGAAAGTCTGGTCCGCCTGGCGCTCATCTTGGGTCTCGCCGACGCAAGGATCGGGGTCAAGCCCGGCCGCCAACACTGCGGTGAGCTTCTTATTGACGATGGCGTCGGTGTCGCCGAAGAGCTGCCGCCGCTCGGAATGCCCGACGATGACGTAATGGCAGCCCACATCGGCCAGCATCCCGGGGGAGATGGCCCCGGTGAAGGCTCCCTGCTTTTCCTAGAAGGTGTCCTGGGCGGCCAGGCGCGAGGTCGGACCCGGCCAGTTCAGCGGCCACCGCAGCCAGGGCGGTAAAGGGCGGCGCCAGAGCCACCTCGGCCCGCCGGGCCGGCGCGGCTCCCTGCCGAATATCCCGGGCCAGGACCCTGGCTTCGGCCAGGGTTTTGTGCATCTTCCAGTTGCCGGCGATCAAGGGCTGACGTTCAAGCATCCTGGTTCCTCTTGGACCAGGCTTCCAGGGCCTGGATACCGGGCAACTTCTTACCTTCCAAAAGTTCGATAAAGGCGCCGCCGCCGGTGGAAACATAGGAAAATTTCTGAAAATCCCCGGCTTTGTGCAGGGCCACGTCGGTGTCGCCGCCGCCCACGATGGTCAGGGCATAGGAATCCGCCACCTTCTGGACCATAGCCATGGTGCCCCGGCTGAAGGCGTCGTATTCGAAGGCCCCCATGGGACCGTTCCAGACAATGGTCTTGGCGTTCTGGAGAGCCTCGCCGAACAGCGTCACCGTGGCCGGCCCGATGTCGGTGATGAGCCAGTCCTTGGGCACTTCCTGCACCGGGATGATCTTGGTTTCGGCCTGCTTGTCCAGCCGGTCGGCCACCACGCAGTCCACCGGCAGATAGAATTTCACGTTCTTGCGCAGGGCCTCGGTCATGGTCTCCTTGGCGGCATCCAGCAGGGTGTCCTCCACCAGGGATTTCCCCACTTCATAGCCCATGGCCTTGAGGAAGGTGTTGGCCATGGCCCCGCCGATGATCATCTTATCCACGTGTTGCAGCAGATTCTTCAGGGCAATGAGCTTTCCGGAAATTTTGGCGCCGCCGATGAGGGCCGCCAGGGGACGGGCCGGGTCTTCCATGGCCCGGTGAAAATAATGCACCTCATCCCGCATCAGGAACCCCCCGACGCAGATGGGGGCGAAATGAGTGACCGCTTCCACCGAGGCATGGGCCCGATGGGCCACTGCGAAGGCGTCGTCCACGTAAACGTCGATGCCCTGCATCAATTCCCGGGCAAAATCCTGGTCATTTTCCTCCTCCTCGGGGTGAAAGCGCAGGTTTTCCAGGAGGAGCACGTCGCCGGGCTTCATTTCCGCCTTGTCCTTATTGGCTTCGGGACCGACGCAATCCGGCGCCAGCTTGACATTCTTGTGGAGCCGGTAGGCCAACCGCCGGGCCACCGGCGCCAGGGAGAAGGCTTCCACCGGCTGGCCCTTGGGCCGGCCTAAATGGGAAGCCAGGATGACCTTGGCATCGGCTTCCAGGCAATAATTAATGGTGGGTAACACGGCCCGGATGCGGGTGTCATCGGTAATGTTGCGGTTCTGGTCCAGGGGAACGTTGAAATCCACCCGGATGAAAAGGGTCTTTCCCTTGATTTCCATCTCATCAATATATTTCACAGGCAGCTCCTAAGTGCGTACGGATTAAACCACGTGGCGACCGACGTACGCCGCCAGGTCCAGCATCCGGTTGGAAAAACCCATCTCGTTATCGTACCAGGCCATCACTTTTACCAGGGTCCCGCCCATGACGTTGGTGAGTTCGGCATCCACCACCGCGGAATAGCTGGAGCCATTATAGTCCGAGGACACCAGGGGTTCGAAGGACACGGCCAGAACCCCTTCCAAAGACCCGGCTGCGGCCTCGACGAAGGCCTGGTTTACCCCGTCCCTTTCGGTCGGCCGGGCCAGCGTGGCCACCAGGTCCACCAGGGACACGTTGGGCGTGGGAACCCGGACGGAGAGACCGTCCAGACGGCCCGCCAGGGCCGGCAAAACTTCGCTGACCGCCCGGGCGGCGCCCGTGGAGGTGGGAATCATGGACAGGCAGGCAGCCCGGGCCCGTCTGAAGTCGTGGTGAGACCCATCCAGGAGGCGTTGATCCATCGTATAGGAATGACAGGTGGTCACCAAGCCGTACTCGAGACCGAAGGCGTCATTCAGCACTTTGACCAACGGCGCCAAACAGTTGGTGGTGCAGGAGCCGTTGGAGATAATCTGGTGGCGGGGCGGATCGAAGTCACGATGGTTGACTCCAAAAACCAGGGTGGCGTCGAGCTTTTTCCCGGGGGCCCCGAGGATGACTCTTTGGGCCCCGGCCCTGATGTGCCCTTCATTGGAAGCCCGGTCCCGAAAAGCGCCGGTGGATTCCAAAACGATGTCCACCCCCAATTCCTTCCAGGGGAGGCCTTCCGGATCCAGGATCCGGGTGACCCGCACTTCCCGGCCGTTGATGACGAGATTATTCCCCGAGGCCACCACAGTGCCCGGGAACCGGCCATGGACCGAATCGTAGGTCAAGAGATGCACATCCCTGGCCATGTCAGCCCGGGAGTTGATGGCCACCAATTCCAGGTCCTTATCGGTAGCAACAATGAGCCGGGTGAGACACCGCCCAATGCGCCCGAAGCCATTGATGGCCACTCTGACCGCCATTCCCCCTCCCCTGCCGGATACCTGACCGATAACGGGCCTGAAAGCTTACCAATCCTGGCTTAATGTTAATCAGAGTTGTTCGGGCCGTCAATGATTTTATCCTTCCGGCGGGATTTTACGACCAGGAGATCACGAGGACGTGATCCCGTGAGACTGGCCCCACCACTCTTTCCGGTGCGCCAGGGTTCGGGGAAGGCCGCGCCGGGTCTGTGGCCTGGTGCGCCTCCCGGCCGGATTCCGGCCGCGCCGGGGTCGGGGTTGCCTTTCGCTCTTGCTATTTCGCCGGTTTTCATTTAATTGTATACTTTAATATTTCACCGGGATAGCACATGGCCAACCTCGTCCGTCAGCTGGGACAACGCTCGTTAAATGTCGTGCAGGAAGCCGGAGACATGATGATCTTCCTCCTGGAGAGTCTGGCTCTGGCCCTGGTGCCGCCCTTCCGCCCCCGGCGGGTCCTCCAGGAAATTTATCAGATCGGGGTAAGATCCACCCTGATCGTCATGCTCACCGGCGCCTTCACCGGCATGGTCATGGCCTTGCAGGGATACTATACCTTGAGACAGTACGGGTCCGAAGGGGCCCTGGGCTCGGCGGTAGCCTTGAGCCTGATTCGGGAGATGGGGCCGGTGCTCACCGGCATCATGGTCTCGGCCCGGGCCGGGTCCGCAGTCACCGCCGAAATCGGCATCATGCGAATCACCGAGCAGTTGGACGCCCTGGACACCATGGCGGTCAACCCGGTCCAATACGTGGTGATGCCCAAACTCCTGGCCGGGGTCATTTCCGTGCCTTTGCTCACCGCCATCTTCGACGTCGTGGGCATCCTGGGCGGCTATCTCGTCGGAGTCGTGCTTTTGGGAGTCAGCTCCGGGGCCTATTTTTCCGGCATGCGGCAGAGCGTGGTGGCCATGGATATCCACGGCGGCATCGTCAAGTCCCTGGTCTTCGGCCTCACCATCATCCTGGTGGCCTGCTACAAGGGGTATCACACCGGACCCGGCGCCGAGGGCGTGAGCAAGGCCACCAACCAGACCGTGGTCCTGTCCGCGGTCCTGGTTCTGGCGTGGGACTATGTGCTCACGTCCTTCTTCATGTAAGCCATGGTCAAGATAATTAACCTGGTAAAGACCTTTAACGGTCAGAAGGTCCTGAACGGCATCAATCTCGAGATGCCCACCGGCCAAATCACGGTGGTGATCGGCAAGAGCGGCGTGGGCAAAAGCGTGCTCTTGAAGCACATCGTCGGTTTGCTGAAACCCGATTCCGGCCAGATCATCGTGGACGGGCAGGATATGTCCCTTCTCAGGGGCCGCCAGCTGCGGGAATTCAAGCAACGCTTCGCCGTGCTGTTTCAGGGCGGGGCGCTGTTCGACTCCCTGAACGTCTTTGAAAATGTCGCCTTTCCCCTACGGGAAAAGACCCGCTTGCCGGAGACCGAGATTTCCCAAAGGGTCCGGTTCCGTCTGGCCCAGATGAATCTGAGCCCGGAGGTCGAAACCAAGCTTCCCGACGAGCTGAGCGGCGGCATGAGAAAACGGGTGGCCCTGGCCCGGGCCATGATCCAGGAGCCGGAGATCATGTTCTTCGATGAACCGGTTACTGGACTGGACCCTCCCATGACCAACACCGTGTTCCATCTTATTTCCAGGACTCATCAAGAGAGTAACTATACCGCCCTGATGGTGAGCCACGATATTCCCGAAGTCTTCTCGGTGGCCCACCAGGTAGCGATGCTCCATAAGGGCCGGATCATTGCGGCGGGGACCCCCGAGGAGATTCAAAACCACCCTGACCCGGTGGTCCAAAGTTTCATCCGCGGGGAAGTAGATTTTCTGGAGGACAAAACAATCTTATGAGAAGAGCCAATCTGGAGATGACCGTGGGCTTTTTCGTCCTGTTGGGTCTGGCGTGCCTGGCCTATCTGGCGATTAACCTGGGCAAGATCGAAATATACGGCGAGGGCTACCAGCTCTCTGCCAACTTTGAGAATGCCTCCGGCCTCAAGACCGGGTCCGTGGTGGAAGTAGCCGGGGTGGAAGTGGGCCAGGTGATCTCCATCCAGATCACTCCCCTGTATCAGGCCCTGGTCAAGATCAGCTTGCAAAAAGGACTCCGGATTCACGACGATGCCATCGCCTCCATCCGCACCAAGGGAATTATCGGAGATAAATTCGTCAAATTGTCCCCGGGAAGTTCTGAAAAAATCATCCCGCCGGGTGGAAAGATCATCAATACCGAATCCGCCATCGATCTGGAAGAATTGCTCGGCAGCTATATCCACGGCAAGGTCTGAGGCCCGGCCCCGGGCAGCGGCCCACCGGGAGCCGGAAAACTCCCCCGGTGGCCTTCTGGCGGTTTTCGACGTTTGACTTCTCAATTATCGATACTTATTTTGTGGAGAACTGAAATCCTCTGGAGCAGCGCCCGGGGCCACCTGGACAACTTCCCGCGGGAAACTGTGAGTGGTTGCCCCGGCGAATCGGCAGTTCCGGGAAAAGACTTTAGAGGCCTGAAACCAAGGAGTTCGTCATGAGTGCTTTGCTGACAAGGACCGTAATTTTCGGATTAACCCTAAACCTGCTGGTGGGGGTGGCCGGGGCCTGGGCCGGGCCTCCCACCGAAATCGTCAAGCAGGTTATTGAAAAGTCCCTGGATATCATCCAAAACCCCTCTTACGGGAGGCAGGAAAAGCAACGGATGGTCAGGGGCATCGTGGACCCGCACTTCGATTACCAGGAAATGGCCAAGCGCTCCCTGGGGCCCACCTGGGGCAAACTCAGCGCCGGCCAACGGCAGGAGTTTGTGGCCCTGTTCTCCCAACTGCTGGAGGCCTCCTACTCCGATAAGATCGAGAAGTACGCCCAGCGGGTGAAAATTGACTATCCCGGGGAAATTCGGGACGGCGAGTATGTTGAAGTGCGCACCGTGGTGCATAAGACCAATGACCGCATCCCCCTGAACTACCGCCTGATCAATGCAAACGGGACCTGGAAGGTCTATGACGTGGTGATCGAGGGCGTCAGCCTGGTGAGCAACTACCGGTCTCAGTTCAGCCGGATTATCCATGATTCGTCCTACGCCGAACTGGTGCGCCGCCTCAAGACCAAGGTCGCCGAATTATCCAAGACCGGATGAAGACCATTTTGGCCCGGAAAGGCGGAAATGGGCGCCGGTCTTCACCCCGCCCATTTCCCATCACTTCCGGCTCCGGGGCCTGACCCGGGCCCCCGGCGATCTCGCCACCGGTCCTCAGAGCCCTTCCGGCCCATCCCCTGATCCCCATGACCCCCGACCCGGCCCCCATCCCCCGTTATGCCCTGCTGCTGTTGATCTGCTGCGGGGTGGTCCTGGGGTGCTACTTCGGCACCTATATGCGGTTTCCGGTGGTGCCCCTCTACGCCCAATCATTGGGCGCCGATACGGTTATGGTCGGCCTGATCAACGCCGCCTTCCTGCTGTCTGCCGGGGCCCTGTCCCTGCCCCTGGGTCTGATCGTCAACCGCCTGGGCATGAAGCTGCTGGCCGGGGTGGGCCTGCTGATCCTGGCCGGCTCGTCCTTTCTCCTGGCCGTCAGTTCTACGCCGCACCAGCTCTTCTGGATTTACCTTTTTTCCGGCGCCGGGCTGGCCGCGTTCGGTCCCACCACCATGTCCTATGTGGCCGGCATCTCGCCCCCCACCCACCTCGGCCGGTCTTATGGCTGGTACACCACGGCGCTCTATGTCGGCATGGGCCTGGGGCCGGCAGCCGGGGGCTTCGTGGCCGAGGCCTTGGGCTTCTCCGTGGTGTTTATCCTGTCGGGCCTCAGTATTTTCCTGACCTTCTGGGTCATGTTTTTTTTCCTGCCCCGGGCCCGGCACGTTATGCCGGTAGCCCCCATCCAACCCGTCCTGGGCCCGGCCGTCATCCGGGAAGTCGGAAAGAACCAGCCGTTGTTGGGCGCCTGGCTGGCCACGGGCGGTGGGTGCTTCGCGGTGGGCGTCTTCATCACCTACCTGCCCCTACATGCCCACGCCCAGGGGCTGACCTACGGGCAGATCGGCTTGGTCTTTGCCGTCCAGGGCGTGATGAACGCCGTCTCCCGCCTCCCCTTCGGACACCTGAGCGACCGGGTGAAACACCGCACCCTCCTGGTGGTTTGGGGGCTTCTGGGGGTGGCGGCCTCCCTGGCCGGCTACGGGCTCTCCCAGCAGCCGCTCCATTTCATCCTCTGCGCCGTGGCCATGGGATTCAGCATGGGCCTGACCTTCACCTCGGTGGCGGCCCTCTGCGTTGAAACCGTCCCGCCGGAACACCGGTCCATCGCCATGGGGGGCTATAACTCCGCCATCTACCTGGGCATGATGGTCAGCGCCGCGGGCCTGGGCCCCATCATCGGGGTCGTGGGCTTTAAAGACGGCTTCCTCCTGACCACGCTCATCACGGTCCTGATTACCGGGATCGCCTTTCTCCTCATGAAAAGTTTCTCACCGCCCCCCCTGGGCCCCGCAGCCGCAGTCTCGCGACCCGGGGAGCACGGGTGATCCCCTTCTGGCCTCGATGCCCCGCCTGATCACAACTATGCGGATGATTTTTCCCGGTAATCACGTATAATTTACGTATTCACGGGAGTACCAAATTTATTACACGAAACGTTGCTCTTATAGGCGCGGTTCGCAAACCGCTCTTATGGCCCCGCAATGTCTTTTATGCCTTGATTAATAAATTAATGGCGGCCGAGTTTCCAGGCCCTCGGCGTCAGGTCTCGGGAAAAGGCCGGACGGGGTCGGGTGGAAGCCGCCGGGAGAAAAGAGAGGGACCGCGTATGTCTAAAAACGAAGTGCAAGGAAGCTTCAGGTTGCGAGTTTTCCTTCTGACCCTGGCCGTATGCCTGATTATGGGTGGCACCGGGGCCCTGGCCGCCGCCCCCGGGGAAGACATCAAAAGCCTGATTACTGAAGTGCAGGCCATTCTCAACAATCCGACCCTCCAGGGGGCCAACCATCGAGCCCGGAAGGTCGACCTGGTGGAAAAGGCCGCGGCCCGCCATTTCAACTACCGAGAAATGGCCCAACGGTCCCTGGGAGAAACCTGGAAGACCCTGACCCAGGGCCAGCAAGATGAGTTCGTGAAGAACTTCAGCGGCCTCTTGAAGGCCTCCTTTGCCTGCCGCCTGGACGAATTCACCAAGGCGGGGGTGACCTACCAGCCGGAAATCCTCAAACCTGACCACGCCGAGGTGCCTATCATCATCCTGCGCCCCAACGACAAGATTCCCGTGAGCTTTTGGATGCTCAAGGCGCCCCAGGGCTGGATGATTTACGACCTGGTGATCGAAGGGGTAAGCCTGGCGGACAACTACCGGGCCCAATTCGCCCGGGTCATCCAGGGAGGTTCGTTCCAAAACCTGCTCAAAGTCCTCCAGTCCCGGATGGCCGAGGAGTGTAAACCGTAATTCTTCTTAAAGCCGCTGCAAACAAACTACCGGTTCTCGCACCAGGAGGCGGCGCAAAACCGCGATATCCGGCAAGCCCAAGACCATGCTGGGGTTGACCAGGGTATTGAACACCGGCGAGGATTTCCGGGCCATGCGGACGAGTTCCTCTTTCTGGTCGTCGGAAATATCACCCCAACGCCGAAATAACTCTTAATTAAAAACAAGATACGCCTGTGAAGGAGAGGAGCGGGCTGGGAAAAGGATTTTCCGGACGGGGCTAGCGTCTTACCCGTAAGACTATCCTTTCAGGAAACCGGGCGTTCCAACCGCCCAGGTCGTGGTTGCCCGCCACCGGGGTTTCACACCCCTGGAAATTCCAGCGGCGTGTCCTTGCGGTAGGCCAGGGCCTGGCAGGAGGCGATCAGGCGGCCCTGGGGATCGGTTACCTCGATGAAGTAGGTGGCCGTGCGGCGGCCGGCGTGGAGTTCTCGGGTGGCCGCGGTGAGGCGGTCCCCCATTTTGGCCGCGGCATGGAAGGTGAGGTTCATGTTGAGGGCCACCGCCACCGTGCCGTGACCGTTCACCGCGGCCTGAAAGGCCTCGTCGATCAGGGCGAAGATGGCCGAACCGTGGACCATCCCCAGAATGTTGGCCATGTTGGGCCGGCAGACCATGCTCACCCTGGCCCGGCCGGGGCCCACCTCTTCCAACTCCAGATGCCAGAACCGGCTGATCTCCTGGGCGGCTACCCGTTCCTTGAATGCCGCCAGGAAGGTTTCATCAACTTTGCTCATTTTCTCCCCCGAGGGTTATAGCGTTTGCCATAGATACCTTATAAAATGTTGGCCTCCCCCTCCCCTGGCGGGAGGAGGTTGGGGGAGAGAGATGTGTTGAAGCATTGCCCAGCGATTTCACCCTCACCCCAGCCCTCCCCCATCAAGGGGAGGGAGAAAAGCTCTCATAACTTCATTAGGGTAATCCTGAAACGCAACACTATTTTCACGTTGTTCGTCTTGCGTCTCCGGTCTTGGTCTTCCTGGCTTTGACTGACAACTGAAGGCTTTACGCATAAATCTCCGGAAACTGGTTCTTCCAGCGGCGGTGGAGCCAGAGCCATTGCGCCGGTGCGGCCCGCACCCAGGCCTCGATGACCCGGCTCTGGAGTTCCAGGTGGCGCTGGATGTCCGCCTGGGAGTCGGAGGTTTTTATCAGGGGCAGCGGCGGCAAGATCACCATGAGGTGGCGGCCGTCCGGCCAGGCGCCGGGACAGGGTGGGCAACACCGGCACCCCCCGGCGGGCCAGGAGCGCCGCCACCGGGGTGGTGCGGGCCGGCTGGCCGAAAAAGTCCACCAGCAGGCCCCCGGCGGTGGTGGTGTTTTGGTCGATGACAATCCCCACCGGCCGGTTCTGCCGCAGGTGGCCCATGATCTCCTTCATGCCCTTCTGTTTAGTTCACCATGGAGTTGCCGCCCCGCTCCCGGAGATACCGGGCCAGTCGGGCCGCCCACGGGTGGTCCAATTCCCGGCCCACCACCGACCCCGGGCCGATATTGCAGGCCGTAGCCCATGACGGTGTACTCCCAGTTGCCGGCATGGGCGGCCGATGGCGATCGCACCCCGGCCCTGGGCCAGGGCGGCCTGGCCATATGCTCCTCCCCCACGATGATCACCTTCCGGCGAATAATCAGGCAGTGGGGCCAGGAGCAGTTCCAGCATCTCCCAGGCGAAGCGCACGAAATGGCAGAAGACCTCCCGGGCCAGGCGCTCCCGGGCCGCGGGGTCAACGCCTCGCCGTAGGCAAACTCCAGGTTGGCCAGGGTGATCCGCCGGTGCCGCCGGTCCAGGCGGTACCAGAGGGCTGCCAGGCCCCGCACCAGCCAGTTGCCGCCATGAGCGGTGATGTGCTTCGGCATTCGGTTTTCAGACGCCCCCTTGGGATGGCTCTAAACCATATACTCTGACCTGCAAAAACGTGGATTTATCCCCCCTTTAAGAAAGGGGGACTTAGGCCGGGTCGATACCTCTACGAAAGTCTCACGTAGGATAGCCGCCCCCGGCTGTCCGGACTGCCTTGGGGCGCAGGCGAGGGCGCCTACGCTCCCTTTTGATGGGGACGGCTAGCGATTGAGACTTTCGCAGAGGTATCGACTCGCAATCATAGGACGCGCCGTAGGAGGAGCGCACCTGTGTCCGCGCCCTGAATCAAGGGCGGACACTCAGGTCCGCCCCTACGAAAAATTGCCGTCAGTCTGCGACTTGATTCAAACATCCCGCCTGCATCGTATGGCTCGATTATTATCAGGTAATTTATGCATTATCACCCAAGCTGCCGCCATGGTCGGGGCCGTCACGGATTACTCCCGGGAGACGCAGTGGCCGGGTCGGCCCCGGCCGGGGCCCGGGTTTGCCGCTTGACCGGCGGCGGCTGATGCCGGCCGTAAATCCGCACCGCCTCTTCGCCCACCAGGCCGGCGACCCGGGCCATGAGGAGCCGGGCCGCCACCTCTTTGCCGCCGTGATAGACTGCCTTGCGGCCCCAGTACCAGGGATTGGCGTAATTAAATGCGGTCCAGCCCCACCGCGCCGCTTTGTCCAGATGGTGTCGCTTGATGAAGGCATAGCCCCAATGGCTCTTGAAGCTTTGGTACATCTCGTGATAGCGCACCAGCGTCGCCAACTCCACATCCTTGAAAGGCCGCATGGGCATGGTCTCCAGCCAGGCGGCCAGCCGGACGCCCACCCGGTTGTGCAGCGCCACCAGGTCGGCCAGGGAAGCCTTGAGTTCCGGCCGGTCTTCGTCGGGATAATAGGCCCGGGCAATCTCCCTGATCAACTCCATGGACATCTCGTTGATGGCCTTGAAGGAGATGGCGGTACCCGGCCACCATTTAAGCAGGTAGTGCCGGCGGTAACTGCGGATGATCTCCAGGGCGGCCCGGTCTTCGGCCCGGGAGTCCGACAGACTTATTCTGGCCTCGTCCGGGTCCCCCTCCTGCCGCAGCAAGTCCTGGATCACCTGATGCCTGGTCCAGAGGCGCACCGCCAGCAGGGAGGCCCCCCAAAGCACCAGCAGCGCCCCGATGGCCAGGAATAACCAGTGGTAGTCCAGGGAAAAATTCATGATGCCGGGAAGGCAGCTCCAGGTTTCCGGGGCGGCGGCGCCAAGGATGAGCCCTTATCGGCGGGGGCCGCCTGGATGGAGTTCACCCCCTGCCCTCCCCTTCCCGCCTCTGGCGCAACGCCGCATACACCGCCTCAATTTCCGCGGCCATCTGTTCCATGGAAAACCTCTCCACCACCACCTCGCGCCCCCGGCGGCCCAACTCCCGGCGGTAATCCGGGTCCGCCATCAGCCGGCCCATGGCCTGGGCCAGGGCCCGGATATCCCGGGGAGGCACCAGCAAGCCGGTTTCCGCATCGATGACCACTTCGGGAATACCGCCCACCGTCGGTTCCCACCACCGGCCGGGCCATGGCCAGGGCCTGGAGGAGGGACTGGGGCACCCCTTCGTTGGCGTAGGACGCCAGGACCACCACGTCCATCAGGGCAAACCAGGGCGCCACCTGGTCCCGAAAGCCCGCCAGGCGCACCCAGGTGTTGCAGCCCCAGTTGGGCGATTTTCTCTTCGATCACCACCCGGTAAGGCCCCTCCCCCACCAGCAGCAGAAAGGCCCGGACCCCTTCGGCAATGAGCTCCGTGGAAGGCCTCCAAAAGATAGAGGTGGCCCTTCCAGGAGCGCAGCACCGCCACGCTGCCGAAGATGAAGGCATCAGGCGGGTATCTGCATCTGGGCCAGCAACTCCCGGCTTTTTTCCTGGGGAACAAACTCCGCCAGTTCCACCCCGGTAGGGATGGAAAAGATCCGGCGGGCCGGCACCCCCAGGCGCTCTATGAGCAACTCCTTGGTAACCTGCCCGGTGGTGATGATGGCCGCCGGGGATCTGGTAGAGCCAGCGGGTGGGCCGATTGTCCTTGACCCGGGTGGACAGATGCCGGGTCCGCACCAGCAGCGGCCGGTTACGCAGGCTGCGCCAGGCCAGGGTCGCCCACCCAGGAATCCAGGGAACTGTGGGTGTTCAGGATGTCCGGCGCCCCCTCGGCCAGGAGCCGGCGCAGCCCGACCAGGCGCCCAGGTTGTGCGACCCCGCCAAAGTCAGAGGCGTCACCGGAAAACCTGGAGCCGGGCCCGCCGGTACAACTCCCCCCGGGGATCACAGGCAAAGGCCAGCCGGTGGCCCCGCTGCCGCATGGCCAGGGCTTCCACGAGGATGCGCCGCTCCTGTCCGCCCCAGCCCAGGGAGGCCTCGGTATGCAGGATGGAAAATGTCTTGCGGCGTTGACTTACCGGCCATGATGGCATCTTATCTCTGTTGAGCGTCAGACTTGCCAGTACCATCTGAGTCTCCAAGAGCCCGGCGTGCCGCCGACCAGAGGTCCAGATAAAGCTCTTCCAGTCGCCGCAGCATGGCCTCCAGGGAATACCGCGCCGCCACGGTGCGCCGGGCCGCGTCCGCCAGACGCCGCCGGCTCTCCGGGTGCCGAGCCGAGTCTCCAGGATGGCCCGGGCCAGCGCCTGGGGGTCGCCCGGCGCCACCAGACGGCCGTTGACGCCGTCCACGATGGCCTCCCGGGAGCCGCTCACCCGGGTGGCCACCACCGGCAAACCCGCGCCCATGGCCTTCAGCAGGGCCAGGGGCAGGCCCTCCCACAGGGAGGGCTGCACGAAGAGGTCCAGGGCGCGATAGATTTCGGGCAGATCCCGGCGAGTGCCCAGAAACCTGCACCGTGTCCTCAAGGCCCAAGTCCTGGACCTGGCGCCGTAAATCGTCCTGCCGCCGGCCTTCCCCCACCAGCAGCACGACCAGATCGGGAATCTCCCGGCGCACCTCCGGCAGCGCCGCCAACAGGTGGGTATGGCCTTTCTGGTCTTCCAGCCGGCCCACGGCCCCGATGACCAGACCCCTTACTCCCAACCGTTCCCGGGCCTCCTCCCGGCTCAGACGGCGTCTCCAATTCGCCCAGGGGAATGCCGTAGGGCAGCAGCAGCAGGCGAGAGGCCGGCACGCCGTCGTACCGGCGCACGTCCTGCCAGACCTGGGGGCTCCCCACCAGAACCCGGTCCGTGGCCCAGCCCAGGAGAAAATTCCACAGCCGGCGGTGGAATTTGACCCGGGTGTAGGAATTGTGCACCGCGGCCACCACCCCGGACAACCCCAGCCCCAGCGCTCCCAGGCGGCCGTAGAGGTTGGGGTGGTAGAGGTGGGTATGGAGAATATCCGGGCGCTGGGCTTTCAGCAGGCGCCGCACCGCGCCCGCCACCCGCCAGACGGAGGTGCGTTTGATATCCAGCCCCAGGCTGATCACCTCATAGCCCTGGGCCCGGAGTTCATGACCCACGGGGCCGGGGGGGCCCAGGGTGGCCACCGCGGCCGAGAAGCGCCGGGGGTCAAGGCCCCGGACGATGGCGGCCACCAGGTCCTCCGCCCCGCCCACCGGCATGGTCGCCAAGAGATGGAGCACCCTCAGACGCCGGGCCGGGAGTGCCGGGGTCACCGGCAGCTGAGCGGCAATGCCTCGATTTCGGTTCAGTCCGGCGTCTATAAGTAAGTCCCTGTCCTTTCCCGGCGCAAACGGTGCGATCTGGGCAAACGTCTCACCATGAATAGGGCAATGAGAATGAGAGTTTTACCAAGCCACTTCTCAAAAGGGGCCAGGGGAAATTAACTGACTCGTTAATAATCGTCCTAACTCCCCTCTAAGAAAAGGGGGCATACCTCATCCGCCCTGTCAGACAGGACTGGTTCTCTGTCCCATCATTTATGGGTCGCGATATTAATCAACCTCGCCGCCGGGTTACCCGTGCCGCCGGTGGTGACGCGGGCGTATCTTAGAATTATACCAGAATTTCAGGTAAAAATGGTGCATCCTCGTGGCGGATGGCAACATCCTGCGCTGGCAGTTTGCGGGATGGGACCAAGTGGAGACAGACTCCCAGAGGACCAGAGAAATTTGCGAAGACGGGACTTGACAGGCCGCCAAGGTTTTGTTAACTAAATAGCTGCACGGGGGGCTGTAGCTCAGCTGGAAGAGCACTTGAATGGCATTCAAGGGGTCAGGGGTTCAAATCCCCTCAGCTCCACCAATTTTTAAGTAGGAACTACAAGAGGTTGGCAACTTTAGGGTTGTCAGCCTTTTTGCTTTGAGGGGCTTTTGTGTCAATTCTGTGTCAACTTTCCTCAGGCCATTGAGCACGGCCACAGCCTCTTGAAGTTGAGGTTCCCGACGCTATTCGACGTTGCTATCCGCCCAGAGTTCTCAGGAGAACCTGATTTCCCTTGCCCTCCCTCCTTGAGCGGGTTCCCTTGACACGGCATTCATAGCCCTTACCTTATGCGCCTTCTCCAATGCTTTTCCCTCATAGGCCCCATGACCCTCGACTCCACTATCTGAACCAGGCCAACGGACTTTAAGAACGCGAGCTTGTGGTCGAGTCGAGATCTTGTAAGGCAGCCACGAAGACTTCTATGAACAACCAAAATCCGAACGACTATGATCACTGCTGAAAGAGGACATCCGGCGGATTATCGAGTGAAATCCCCTCGGGGGGCAATTTTTTTTTAGCTTTTTGCGCCGGCCTGATATAAAATTAATAGGTTAAGATGCCAATCAGGAGATTCGAGGAAGCTTATGAAGAACGATATCCATCCCGACTACATTGAAACTACCGTGCGCTGCGCCTGCGGCAGCGAGTTTATCACCGGCTCCACCAAGGATAACATCCGGGTGGAGATTTGCTCCAAGTGCCATCCCTTCTTCACCGGCAAGCAAAAGCTCATGGATACCGCCGGTCGGGTGGAGCGCTTCCGGCGCAAATACGCCAATTTGGATCAATACAAGCCGAAGACAAGCCGAAGATAAGGCCGAATGAAACCGGACAGACCTACGCTTGGCCGTGGGGGGCCAGGCCGTGCTGGAGGGCGTGATGATGCGCTCCCCGCACGCCCTGGCCGTGGCGGTGCGCCGTCCCGACGGCTACGGTGGTCCTCAAGGATGAGCGCCTACTACTCCCTGGCGGAGCGCTATCCCATACTCAAGCGCCCCTTCCTCCGGGGTCCCGTGATCCTTATCGAGGCCATGGTCACCGGCGTCAAGGCCCTGACCTTTTCGGCCCAGGCCGCCCTCCAGGAAGAAGACAGCCGACAAAGAGGACGAACCCCTGGGTTGGGGCAGCCTCACCCTCACCCTGGGAGGCGCCTTTCTGATGGCCTTCCTGTTTTTCGGCTTTCTGCCCCACTGGCTGAGCGGCAAAGCCGGTTTCCTGGTGGGACACGCCCCTGACCCCGGCCGACTTCACCTTTCACGTCGTCGACGGCATCATCAAGGCCGCCTTTCTCATGCTCTACATCTGGGGCATCTCGTTTTTCCCGGACATCCGCCGGGTCTTCGAGTACCACGGCGCCGAGCACAAGTCCATCTGCACCTTTGAGGCCGGGGAAGAACTGACGGTGGCCCACGCCCGCCGCCATCCCACCGCCCATGCCCGCTGCGGCACCTCCTTCATCCTGGTGGTGCTGTCTGGTCAGCATCCTGATCTTCACCATCTTTCTTTCCTCTGTTCCCGGCCCTGACCCGCCGCGGCCTGGCCAACAATCTCCTCCAGGTCGTCATCAAGGTGGGCCTCATGTTCCCCATCGCGGCGCTCTCCTACGAGATCATCCGCTGGGGCGGCAAACACTCCCGGCATCCCCTCTGGCGAGAGTCCTCCTCTGGCCCGGCCTGGTCACCCAGCGCCTCACCGCTTTGGAGCCCGACGACTCCCAACTGGAAGTGGCTCTGGCGGCCCTGAAGGCGGTCCTGGCCCGGGAAGAGTATCCCCTGCCCGAAGGCCAGCCCGCCGGGGAGACCCTGTCATGCGCCGAGTGCCAGCATTAACCCTGATTGCGGCGGTCTGATTCTCGAAATCCTTCGACCTGCAGACAGGCTAAAGGCAGAAGAAAACCCACACGGGCTCAAGAAGACCTAAAGCCCGGGCCTGATCTTCGTAGCCCTCCCCTACCGGACAAAGCGCTGCTCATTCATTCCCCTTAAGGCTCCGGTTTTTCCTCCACCCGCTTAAACTCGGTGCCTCCGTCCCAATCCACCGACAGGCTTTGGGCCCGGCCCTCGGGGCCGATAGCAAAGAGCGCCGCGTCTAAATCCATCCCGTAGGTAAAAGTAAATGAATCCCGCTCAAAAGGTTGCAAGAGGACCTTTTGCGGGTGCACCCCCAAGAGCAGAGAGAGTTTGTCCTGCTCTTTAGTTATAGTGACCTGGCCGTAGACCGGATTGCTATAGGTACCGGCATAGCGCTCCAGGGGCAGGGGCGGCGCCGGGGTGGCGGGGCGCTGGGGCGGTTTATTTTTGGCCGCCGCCTGTTGCATCCTCTCCAGACCCTCCTTACTCCAATCCCGGGGCGGGTTGTGGAAGTAGAGATCGAAAAACTTAAAGGCCAGGGTCTCCGGCATATCCGTGATCAGGTTGGAAAGCACCACGATGCCGACCCCGGTGCCCGGCATGAAGGCCACCATGGTCTTGTTGCCGGAGGTGCCGCCGTTGTGCCAGATTAGGGGATGGGGACTGAAGGGTTGCTGCAGCCAGGCCTCACAATAATAGGCCATCTTGCCCGGGTCCGTCCCCATGATGGTTTTAGGCGTTTGGAGAAAATTCTGGTTGGCCTCGGTGATGAGTTGCTTGCCGTTAAACTTGCCGTGGTTCAGTTGCAGACGCAGCCATTTGGTCATGTCCAGGATATTGGAGTTGATGCCGCCGGCCGGCCCATAGATATAGACCCAGTGGTGATAGGGCCAATCAGCCGGTAGGGCCTCGACTTTATCGCCGGTCTTCCGGTGCAGATAAGTGACGTTCTTGGCCTGCTTAAACCCTTCTAGACCGGCGGTGGTGGCGGACATGCCCAGGGGTGCAAAAATGCGGGCCTTGAGGTTATCTTCCCAGCTTTTGCCGGTGTACTTCTCCACCAGGGCCGCGGCCACCAGAAAGAAGCTGTTCTGATAGGCGTACTGGGAACGGAAGCTGGTGGCCGGCTTGAGATAACGCAGGGAATGGATGATGTGGGCCCGGTCGAAACCCATGAAGGATTGGGCATCGCCGGCGTAGGGGGGCAGGCCGCTGTGCTGGGCCATGAGGTCGGCTATCCGGAACTCCCGGGTGACCCAGGGGTCGAACATCTGAAACTGGTCCAGATGGTCCACCACCCGGTCCTGCCAGGCGAACTGCTTGTCATCCACCTGCATGGCCACCAGCGCCGCGGTGAAGGCCTTGGAGGTGGAACCGATCTGGAAGACGGTGTGTTCATCGACCTTATCGTCCCCGCCCACCTTCTTGACCCCAAAGCCCCTGGCAAAAATGACCTTATCATCCTGGACGATGGCGATGGCCATGCCGGGCACCTGCCAGTCCTTCTGGGCCTTTCGGGCGTAGGGCTCGAAGTCGGCTAAAATCTTTTTGAGCTGCTCGGAGTTCGGCTTTGTCACCGGTTCAGGTCCAGCCTGGACCGGGAAAATCCCGCCTGCGGCCAGGAAGGCCAGGAGGGTGAATACGATGAAAAACCCTGCGGCAACTTGGCGGGCTTTGCCGGGAAAGCGGGCCATAGATTTATCCTCCTTGGTCAATATTACGGCTCTCGGTTTTGAGGTAGAGACCGCTTGCCAAAAGTTTCTGCCGCCAGGTCCCCGGCTCCAAGAACCGAAATCCCCGCTACCTCCCTTTCCCAAAGGGGGAACTGAGCGGCATGCCTTGGTGAATCCCCCTTTGAGAAAGTGGATTGAGGGGGATTAAAGACCCCTTAACGGAAGGGAACTCTTGGCAAAAACTATAATCATGGATTGTGCCGTTGTCTTGGCTTTATCCGGACAAAATCGCCCGTCGGGGACCCCTGCCACGATGGTCGCCCCCGAAACGCACCTCTGGTCTCTGGCGAACTCCTAAAATCCCGGCCTCTTAACTCGAAACCGGCGTGGCGCCATAGTTGGTAAGATCGAAGCAAATCCCAGGCGCCACGCCCCCGGCCTTTTTGGCCATCAGGTTGGCCCGCAATCCTGGTATAATGGGGAAAACTGACCCGGACCCGACCGTGGCCCGGGAGTGGGATTCCTTCATGTCCGCCGCCGCCCAACTGCATCCCCAAAACCCCCATCTCTGCATCGGCCCGGCGGGCTGGGATTATCCCGACTGGCAGGGGGTGGTCTATCCTCCGGGGCTCAAGGGCGCCGACCGCCTTACCTTCCTGGCTACTCTGTTTACCGCGGTGGAGATCAACGTCACCTTTTACCGGCCCATCCCCGCCGACTACGCCCGGCGCTGGCTGGCGGCGGTGGACCAGAACCAGAATTTTCGCTTCACCGCCAAGGTGTGGCAGGTCTTTACCCACGAACGGCGACTGCCGGAGGCCGAACTGGCCCAGTTTCGGGAGGGCCTGGAGCCTCTGCTGGCCGCCGGCAAATTGGGGGTACTCCTGGCCCAGTTCCCCTATTCCTTCCACAACACCGAAGAAAACCGGGCGTATCTCCTGGAGCTTAAAGCCGCCTTGCCGGACTTTCCCCTGGCCGTGGAGGTGCGCCACCGCTCCTGGCAGCACCGGGCCGTGAAGGAGTTTCTGGCCCAGGCGAGCCTTGATTTCTGCAACATCGACCAGCCCATGGTGTCCTACCCCATGGGGGCCACCCGCTGGGTCACCGGGCCCCGGGGGTACCTGCGCTGCCACGGCCGGCGAAAAGATACCTGGTTTGAGTTCGGGGAAGACCGGGGAGCCCGGTATGACTACCTGTACTCCCTCGAAGAACTGGAGGATTTGGCGGCCCGGGCCCGGGAACTGCTGGAGCAGGCGGCTGAGACCTACGTCATCTTCAACAACCACCCCGCCGGCCAGGCCGTGGCCAACGCCCTGGAACTGGCGCACCGGCTCAACCCCGGCCGCCGCGTTACCGTGCCCCCTCCCCTGCTGGCGGCGTTCCCGAGATTGGCCGAAACGGTTATGGAAGTAGTCCCTGGGGCGGGTTCAGGCCGTTGACCGGGATAAAGTCGCCCATCTTGATATTGCGTTAGGGTGGATGATCCGATAAATTATCTTTGTTTTTAACTTTCTCGCATAGATTACATGATTAGATGCTTCCTGGTAAGTAGTGGGAACTGAAGGTCCTGATAACCCTGAGGAAGATGGTGACGCCTTCCCGGTAGCCGCAGGTCGGATGCGACCTTCCCGGGGAGACTCGCCGGGGCGTTTCTCCCTCTGAAGAGCACAGGCCCCCATAGGAAAAATCCCCCCGGTCCTCCCCTCAAAATTACACTTCCTAGAATACCAGCGCCCCGAAGCCCCGGGTCAGCAGGGCCAGGATCGGGGCCAGGACCAGGGAGCGGCCCGCGGTGGCGCTGGCGCCCTTCCAGCCCAGTTCCCGGCTCAGGGCGGCGATGGTGGCGGCGCAGGGCATGTAAAAGATGACGAAAATGGTGAAGGTGAGGAGTTGGGTCAGGGTGAAGCCGGTGGTAATGTGCGTGGTGCCCAGGGCCTCGGCCAGCATGATCAGGGACAGTTCCTTGCGCATGATGCCGAAGAGCAGGGTGACCCCCACCACCGCCGGCAAGCCCAGGACCGCGGTGAAGGGCCGGCTCAGGCTCATTGACGTAGACCTCCAGGCCGTAATACTTCAGCAGGCTCAGGACCAGGCTGCCCACGATGAGGATAGGCCAGGCCATGACGATGAATTCCTTCAGGCTGTGCCAGGACTTGCGAGCCACGTTTTTCACAGTGGGGAAGCGGTACTCGGGGATCTCCATGAGCAGCCCCGGCGAGACCTCCGGCAGAATCACGTGGACACCTTCCCCAGCAGGCCGATGACCAGCAGGTTGAAGAAGTAGACCCCCAAGGCCCAGTACGGCCCCAGGGCATAGGCCACCAGGGCGAAGATGATCACCGAGCGGGCCGAACAGGGGACCAGGATGGCCAGCATGGCGACCACCAGGCGGTCCCGGGGGCTCTCCAGGATGCGGGTGGACATCACCGAAGGCACGCTGCAGCCGTAGCCCAGGATGAAGGGGATGATGGACTTGCCGTGAAGGCCCAGGAGGTGCATCAGGTTGTCCATCAGGAAGGCCACCCGGGGCAGATAGCCGCTGTCCTCCAGGACGGCCAGGCCGATGAGAAAGGGCAACAGGTAGGGCAGCACGATGGCCACCCCGCCGAAGATGCCCATGAGCAAGCCTTCCGTCAGGCTGTAGGCCAGGGTATGGACTCCCAGCCAGACCTGGCCCAGCTTCCTGGGCCGCGGTTCAGATAGGCGATCAGGAAATTCTCCAGGTTAACTGCCCGAACCGGAAGACCCCCTGGAAAAAGCGGCCAGGATCAGCACCAACAGGACGTAGCCCCAGAATTTATGGGTGGCGATGTGGTCCAGGCGCTTGCGCCAATCGGGCTTGCCGCGGGCCTCACCACCGCCACCTGCTCGAAGAGATTGACGCTCAGGGCATGGCGCTCGGAGGAGATGACGGTCTCCGGGGGCCGGCCGTGGGTCTCCGCCAGGATCTTCTGGCTGTTACGCACCAATGGACCACCTCGGGGTGCCGGCGGCCCACCTCCTCCAGACGTACGGGTCGTCCTCCAGGGCTTGACCAGCATGAAGCGGCAGGGCAGCCCCATGTTTGGGCAAAGGCCAAATCCAGCCGGTCGGCCAGGGAGTCGATCTCTTCTTCCACGTCCCGGGCAAACTGGATCTGGGCCGGGCGCACCCCGGCCCGGCCGGCGCTCGACCGCGGTCGCGCAGCAGCTCGGTCAAGCCCCGGCCGGCGCGCGGCGATGGTGGTGACCACCGGCACCCCCAGCAGCTTCGAAAGCTTGCGGACGTCAATAACGATTCCCTTGCGGGCGGCCTCGTCCATCATGTTCAAGGCCACCACCAGGGGGCGCTCCAGGCCCATCAACTCCAGGGTGAGCTCCAGGCTGCGGCCCAGGAGGGAGGCATCGATGACGTTGACGATGACGTCGGATTTCCCTGCCAGCAGGTAGTTGCGGGATTCCCGCTCCGCCGGGTCGATGGAGGTGAGGGAATAGACCCCGGGCAGGTCCACGCAGGTGAGTTCTTCCCCTTCGAACACTACCTGGCTGACGGTATATTTCACCGTGGTGCCGGGAAAGTTGGAGACCGCGGCCTTGTAGCCGCTGAAATAATTAAAAATAGTGCTTTTGCCGCAATTGGGCTGGCCAATGAGAGAAATTATCATGGTTACCTGCCGGGAGGCAAGGATTTCCTTCCAAAGAATTTCGCTGAGCTTATCATTACTGAGAATCAATTACAATTGGCCTGGCGTTTTTTCCGGCTGCCGCCAGGCGGCGGGAGCCAAGACCCCAATAGTGAGCTAACTTGCTTGTGGATCTTGACACTGGGTAAGATTATTTTATATAGTATCCTATTCAGATAGAGGGATAAAGAAGGTATTCACCCCGCGCCCGATTATGCAACCAAAAGCCTTACAGATTGCCATCAAGGCCATTCCCGAAAGGGGCCTCACCGTCGCCATCGACCTGGGTCCGGAGTGGTTCAGCCGCTGGCGGGAAGAAGATCCGGGCCTGGAATTCGCCGACACCCGGATAACCGGCCAGGTGAACCTGTCGAAACACGGCTCCGACATCCTGGTCCGGGGCAGCCTCTCCGGCCAGATGGAACTGGCCTGCAGCCGTTGCCTGGAGTCTTTCCCGGCGCCTGCGGCCACTGAGTTTGACCTCCTCCTGGTCCCCGCCCCCACAACCACCGCGGCTGCCGATGAAGAACTGAGCCCGTCGGACCTGGACCTGGATTATTATTCCGGGGAGTCTGTGGACCTCGAGACCCTGTTGCGGGAGCAGATCATTCTCATGATGCCCTTGAAACCCCTCTGTGACGAGAACTGCAAGGGCCTGTGCCCCCATTGCGGGGCCAACCTGAAGCGCGAGACCTGCACCTGCGCCGCCGATACCGTTAATTCCCCCTTTGCCGAGCTGGCAAAGTTGAAAATTTAAGGAGAAAGCCCGTGCCTTTACCCAAAAGAAAGACATCCATCTCGAAAAAGAACAGCCGACGCTCCCATGACGGCCTGACGCCGCCGTCAGCTGTCCACCTGTCCCAAGTGCAATGAGCAGCGTCTACCCCACCATGCCTGTCCTCATTGCGGGTTTTACAAGGGCCGGCTGGTGATTCCCAAAGCGGCGGAGTAAGGGGCCATGGATTATCTGCTCACTGAAGAACAGCAGATGCTCCAGGAACTGGCCCGCCAGATCTCTTACGAACGCATTAAACCGATCCGGGCGCAATTAGACGAGGAAGAAGTCTTTCCCTGGGACATTCTGGCCGACCTGGCCCAGGCTGACCTCTGCGGCACCGTCATCCCCGAGGCCTATGGCGGCCTGGAGCTGGGGTGCCTGGAGAACTGCCTGGTCCTGGAGGCCCTGGCCGAGGGCTGCGTCGGGGTGGCCACCACCTATGCCGCCAGCTTCCTGGGGGCCTATCCCCTGCTGCTCTATCGGCACCGACGCCCAGAAACACCGGTATCTGCCGCCCATGGCCCGGGGCGAGGCCCTGGCCGCCTTTGCCCTGACCGAACCCCAGGCGGGCTCCGACGCCGGCGCCATTACCACCACCGCGGTGAAAGACGGCGATTATTACGTCTTGAACGGCACCAAGCAGTGGATCACCAACGCCGGGGAAGCCGAATACTACACCGTCATCGCCCTCACCGACCGGACCAAAGGGGCCCGGGGCGCCACGGCCTTTATGGTGGAAAAAAATGACCCGGGCATCTCCTTCGGCAAGAAAGAAAAGAAGATGGGCATCCGGGCCTCCGTCACCCGGGAAGTGATCCTGGAAGACTGCCGCATCCCCAACGACCGCCTGATGGGCAAAGAAGGCCTGGGCTTCATCGTCACCATGAAGACCCTGGACCATGGCCCGGCCCGGCGCCGGCGCCCTGGCGGTGGGCCTGGCCCAGGGCGCCCTGGACGAAGCCGCGGCTTCGCCAAGGAGCGCCACCAGTTCGGCGCCCCCATCTTTTCCTTCCAGGCGGTGCAGCATATGCTGGCCGACATGGCCACCAAGATCGAGGCGGCCCGGGCCCTGGTCTACTCCGTAGCCCGCCACATCGACACCAAGCCCAAGGATTACTCCAAAGCACGGCGCCATGGCCAAGCTCTTCGCCACCGACATGGCCATGCAGGTGACCGTGGACGCGGTCCAGGTCATGGGCGGCCACGGCTACATGCGGGAATACCCGGTGGAAAAGATGATGCGGGACGCCAAGATCCTCCAGATCTACGAAGGCACCAACCAGATCATGCGCAACGTCATCGGCCTGGCGCTGAATAAAGAATATTCGAAGAAGAAATAATCTTGAGGGGAGGACCGGGGGACGCGAGTCCCCCGCCCTCCCCTCAAACTCCTCTCCCAACCCCCTATAATGGGGGGTGGGGCTTGGAGAGGGGGTAAGGGCGTCTGCCCTAAGCCCACTCCCCAAAATATCTAATTCCTATGTTAAAAATCATCGTTTGCATCAAGCAAGTCCCCGAAACCCAGGAAGTGCGCCTGGACCCGGTGACCCATACCCTGAAGCGGGAAGGCATTGCGGCCATCATCAACCCCTTTGACCTCTACGCCCTGGAAGAGGGGCTCAGGGTCAAGGACGCCCACGGCGGCACGGTGACGCTCCTGACCATGGGGCCGCCCCAGGCCGAGGCGGCGCTGCGGGAGGCTTTAGGTTACGGGGCCGACGCCGCGGTGCTGTTTCCGATAAGGCCTTTGCCGGGGCCGACACCTGGGCCACGGCCCTGACCCTGGCCAAGGCCATCGAGAAAATTGGGCGGCGCCGACCTGATCTTCTGCGGCAAGCAGGCCATTGACGGCGACACCGCCCAGGTAGGCCCCATGCTGGCCACTATCCTGGGCATCCCTTACGTGGCCTGGGCCCGGAAACTGGCCTTCGGCGACGGCGGCAAGCTCACGGTGGAGCGCCTCCTGGACCACGGCTATGACGCGGTGGAGATGAGCCTGCCCGGCCCTGGTCACCGTGGTCAAGGAGATCAACGAGCCCCGGGTGCCGTCCTTCAAGGCCAAGCTCAAAGCCAAGAAAGAGGCCATCCCGGTGTGGGGGATCGACGCCTCGGCATGGCTGCGGCGGACGTGGGCCTGAGCGGCTCCTTCACCCAGGTGGTGAAGGTCTTCCCGCCGCCGGCCCGGGGTAATCGGAAATCTGGACCGGCGCCCCCGAGGAACTGGCCGGCCCGCCTGTGGCAGCGGCTGAAGGAGCAAAGCAAGGCGCAATTGTAGGGGGGCATCTCGCAGATGCGCCTTAAAGAGTCTATGGCACTAAGACGGCGATTTGTCGTTCCTGAGCGACAGCGAAGGATCACAACTGGCTCCAAGCTCCGAGATTCCTCGCTGACGCTCAGAATGCAGAGCTTTGGAAATTTCCCGCTGGTTCTCAAGCTCGATCTTGGGAACGCCGAAAAATATCCGGTGCCGTGAAGCACGCTGCCAAAAGCTTTGGGCTGATAGCTGAAAGCTGACTAGCTAATAGCATCCTCATCCATGGCCTTACAGGAAGAATTCGAGACAACCGGAGAATCTTTTTCGCTGGCGGAGTTATCTGCCGTTGGTCATGGGGGTGTTGTTTATCCTGGCCCTGGCGAGTTACGGCCTCCGCTTCGCCGACCACGGCCTGGACTGGCCTGGGGCTGGCTGCCTGGCGGTGGCTCTCCTGGGCCAACTGCTGCGCTTCTTTACCGTGGGGTTTGTCCCCCGGGGGACTTCGGGCCGCAACACCAGAGGCCAGGTGGCGGACACCCTGAACACCACGGGCATGTATGCTGTGGTCCGGAACCCCATTTATCTGGGCAACTTTATCATCTGGTTCGGGTTGTCCCTGTTGATGAGATCGGTGTGGTTCACCACGGTTATCGTCGTGTTTTTCACGGTATTCTATGAGCGGATCATCTTTCGCCGAAGAAGATTTTTTACGGGAGAAATTCGGGGACGCCTTCATGAATTGGGCCGCTGCCACCCCGGCGATTATTCCGAAATTCAAGAACTGGCAGCCGCCCGCCCTGGCTTTTTCCTGGAAATCGGCGCTGGTCAGGGAATATTCCACCTTTTTCGCCATCATCGCCACTTTTACGGCCCTGGAACTGCTGGCCGGGCTGTTCGACTCCGGGAAATTGACGTTGGACGCCATCTGGGTAAACTCTTTTTAGGCTGTGCGGTTGATCTTTATCTGGCGCATAGGATATCTGAAGAAAAAGACCAAGGTATTGGCCACGGATAACCGGTAAGCGCCATTTTACCGGGCAATGCCCGCCCTACACTTTATCTAATATCTGACCACTGACTACTCGACTACGTAATTTTAACATGAGTCTGATCTTTTACTCTGACAAATGTATCGCCTGCGGCCAGTGCGTGGAGGCCTGCCCCTTCGGGGTCCTGCAGCCTGGAGGGCGAGACCCTCGTCATCGGCGACGGCTGCACCCTCTGCGGCGCCTGCGTCGAGGTCTGCGAGATGGAGGCCCTGGCCCTGCCCGAAACCGACGGGCCTGGCGCCCCGGCCCGAGACGCCCCCCGACGGCGTCTGGGTCTTTGCCGAGCAGCGCCGCGGCGTGCTGGCCCCGGTGACCGCCGAGCTCCTGGGTGAAGCCCGCCGTCTGGCCGAAGTCCTGCAGGCGCCAGGTGGCCGCGGTCCTCCTGGGGGACGGGGTGGAGCCCCTGGCCCCTGCCCTGCTGGCCGCCGGGGCCCATAAGGTCTACCTGGCGGAGCACCCGCTTTTGTCCGATTTCCTGGAAGAGACCTATGCCGCGGCCTTAACCGAGCTGGCCCGGAAATTTCAGCCGGAAATCATCCTGGCCGGAGCCACCTATGCCGGCCGGGCCTTCATCCCCCGGGTGGCCGCCAGCCTTAAAACCGGCCTGACCGCGGACTGCACCGCCTTCGCCATCGACCCGGAAAAACGCCTGCTGCTGCAGACCCGCCCGGCCTTTGGCGGCAACATTATGGCCACCATCATCACACCCCGGACCTTTCCCCAGATGGCCACGGCCCGGCCCGGCGTCTTCAAGGCCCGCAATCCGCGCGGCCGCCCCTGCCGGGTGAAGTGATCCGGGTGGACCTGGCCGCCCTGGCGGCAAGCACCCCGCAGCCGTTTTGTGGCCACCGTGGCGGAAATCAAGGAGCGGGTGCCCCTCGACGCCGCGGAAGTCATCGTGGCCGGGGGCCGCGGCCTGAAAGACGCCAAGAACTTCGCTTCTGGAAGAACTGGCCGATCTGCTGGGAGGCGCGGTGGGCGCCACCCGGGCCGCGGTGGACGCCGGCTGGATTCGCTTACGCCCACCAGATCGGCCAGACCGGCAAGACGGTTGCGCCCCAAGCTCTACATCGCCTGCGGTATTTCCGGCGCCACCCAGCACCTGGTCGGGCATGCAGTCCGCCGACTTCATCGTGGCCATCAACAAAGACCCCCAGGCGCCCATCTTCCAGGTGGCCGACGTCGGCCTGGTGGGCGACCTGTTCGAGATCATCCCGGCCCTGATTCAGGAGATCAAGAAAGATCGGGGTTAAAAGAGCTTGCAGCCGTTAAGGCCTAGGCCGCCGATTAATGTAGCCGCAGGCTTCGCCTGCCCATTTGCGGCACCGCTTTGGGTGGCGACATCCCTGGCGAATCGGCCCGATTTAAGCGCCAATATGTGAAAAAAAGTATAAGAAAGCCTCTTTCAATTTGGCGATTTCGGTTTATTTAATTAACCCAGCAGGCCTTGGCATCGCCCAGGTCGGACGTCTGGGGTTTGAACCAGGTCGATTAGGCAGTCAACCGGGAAGTCAGCCAGTAACGAAATTATGAACGATACATCTCCGCTGGCTTTGATAACCGGCGCGCCCGGGGCATCGGCCGGGCCATCGCCCTGGAACTGGCCCAGCCGGGCCTGACCTTCTACCTCAATGACGTGGTCCTGGGCGATGAGGCCGGCCGGACCCAAAAAGAGGTGCGAGGCCAAGGGAGCCGAGGCCCGGCTGATCGAATTCAACGTGGCCGATGCCGGCCGGTGAACCAGGCGGCATCGGACAGATCCTCAAGGAGAGCGGCCGCCTCGATCTCCTGGTGAACAATGCCGGCATCACCCGGGACAACCTCATCGTGCGCATGAAAGAAGACGAATGGGATGCGGTCCTGGCAGTCAACCTTAAGGGCGCCTTAATTGCATCCGGGCGGCGAGCAAGACCATGGTCAAGCAGCGGTTCGGACGCATCATCAACATCAGCTCGGTGGTGGGCGTTATGGGCAATGCCGGCCAGGCCAATTACGTGGCCTCCAAGGCCGGCCTGATCGGGCTGACCAAGTCGGTGGCCCGGGAGCTGGCCTCCCGGAATATCACGGTGAACGCCGTGGCTCCCGGCTTTATTCAGACGGAGATGACCGAGTCCCTGCCGGAAAAAGCCAAGGCCGCAACATGCTGGCCCAGATTCCTCTGGGCCGGTTCGGCACCTCGGAGGAGGTGGCCCAGGCGGTGGCTTTCCTGGCTTCCGATGCCGCAGCCTACATTACCGGTCAGGTGATTCATGTCAACGGCGGAATGCTGATGGTTTAAGAAAATAGGAGGTTTTTGGTCGATGGGAGCAATTGAAGAAAAGGTAATTGATATAATCGTGGACAAATTGGGGGTAGAACGCTCCGAGGTCACGCCGGAGGCGGTGTTTGTCGATGACCTGGGCGCCGATTCCCTGGACCTGGTGGAATTGATCATGGCCATGGAAGAAGAATTCGGCATGGAAATCGCTGATGAGGATGCGGAAAAGCTAAGGACCGTCCAGGATGTCATCAGTTTCGTCTCCGCCCGGGCCGCCTGAGCCGGAAACTATCGCCATTGGCTGCGACCACGCCGGCCATGGGCTGAAACGGGAAATTCGTCAACTTATTGCGCGAACTCAAGGTGCGCGCAGCGGACCTCGGCTGCGCCAGCCCGGATGAATCGGTGCACTATCCGCTGTATCGGCAAAAAAGTGGTGGAAGCGGTGTTGGCCCGGCCCCGGATTCCCGGGGCATACTTATCTGCGGCACTGGCCTGGGGATGAGTATCATGGCCAACCGCTTCCCCGGCATCCGGGCCGCTCTGTGCCATGATATCTTCAGTGCCATGATGTGCCGCCGGCATAACGACGCCAACCTGCTGGTCATGGGTGGCCGGGTCATCGGGCCCGACCTGGGCAAAGGAAATCGTCCGGACCTGGCTCGGACCACGCCGTTTGAAGGCGGCCGTCACCAGGAACGTTTGGATCTACTGGAACGATTGGCCCGAGAGCACCTGACCCGCAGGAGTGTTAACTGAATCGATGGACGACCTGGCCCACACTGACCCGGAAATTTTTGCTGTCATCGAGCGTGAACGCCAACGCCAGCTGAACAAGTTGGAGATGATCGCCTCCGAAAACTTCGTCAGCGACGCGGTGCTCCAGGCCCAGGGTTCTATTTTAACCCACAAATATGCCGAGGGGTATCCAGGCCGGCGTTTCTATGGTGGCTGCGAATATGTGGATACCGCGGAAAACCTGGCCCTGACCCGGGTCAAGAACCTCTTCGGGGCGACTTACGCCAATGTCCAGCCCCACTCCGGGTCCCAGGCCAATATGGCCGTTTATTTTTCCTTCCTCAAGCCCGGTGACACCATTTTGGGCATGGACCTGTCGCATGGCGGCCATTTGAGCCACGGCGCCTCGGTGAATTTTTCCGGTCGCCTGTACCACGCAGTTTCCTACGGCGTGGATCGCCGCACCGAAGAAGTGGACTTTGCCGTGGTCGAGGAGTTAGCCCGGCAGCACCGCCCCAAAATGATCATCGCCGGGGCCAGCGCCTATCCCCGGATCCTGGATTTTGCACGTTTTAGCCGAAATTGCCCGGGAAGTGGGGGCCTATCTCATGGTGGATATGGCCCACATCGCCGGGTTGATCGCCGCCGGGATTCACCCCAATCCTCGTGCCGGCCGCGGATTTTGTCACCTCGACCACCCACAAGACCCTGCGCGGCCCCCGGGGCGGCCTCATCCTGGCCCAGCCCCAATACGGCAAGGCCTTGGACAGCCAGATCTTCCCGGGTATCCAGGGCGGCCCCCTCATGCACATCATCGCCGCCAAGGCCGTGGCCTTCAAGGAAGCCCTGGCGCCTTCTTTCCGGCGCTACCAGGAACAGATCGTGGCCAACGCCCGGACCCTGGCCCGGGAATTTATCCAGCAGGGCTACCGCCTGGTGGCCGGCGGCACCGACACCCATCTCATCCTGCTGGACCTGACTCCCACCGGGCTCACCGGCGTGGAGGCGGAAGAGGCCCTGGACCAGGCCGGCATCACCGTCAACAAGAACGCCATCCCCTTCGACCAGAGATCTCCCCGGATCACCAGCGGCATCCGCATCGGCACCCCGGCCTTGACCACCCGGGGCATGAAGGAGCCCGAGATGGAGATCATCGCCGGACTCATTCACCAGGCCCTCTCCGCGGCCTCTGATGCAGCCCGGCTCAATAAATTGGAAAGCCAGGTAAGAGAGCTTTGCCGGAATTACCCGCTCTTTGCCGAAGAATGGCTGATGGACCAACCGGGTCCGGCCTGCGCCGCGCGCAGTTCCTGCTAAGTTGGGCCTGCCTCAAAACCTGCGATTCCCCGGCTGACCCCCTACGCCCCTCAGGCCAGTATTGCCTCATACCAAGCTGCGATCATACCGTTGAATTGCCTTTTGTAGAGCGGACCGACGTGTCCGCCCTCAGGTTGAGGCACCCGCGGGTGCGCCTCCACAGGCCCAGAGTTTTTCTTTCTTATCTAAGAGCAACTTGAGCCTCTGCGATCGTCTCTAGCGCTATCCTTCCCCATCAAAATGTGGCGTCGGCGCCCTCGCCTGCGCTTAAATGCAGTCTGGACAGCCGAGGGCGGCTATACTGCTTGAGACTTTCGCAGAGGTCTCAACTTGGCATCATTCCCCGTGCCGCCTAAATTTGCTATTTACTGAGTCTCATTTTTATAAGAAGATATGCCATGCGCTGTCCCTACTGCCACAGCACCAACAACAAGGTCATCGATTCCCGTCCCAGCCGGGAGGCCAACGCCATCCGGCGCCGGCGGGAGTGCCTTCACTGCCAGCGGCGCTTCACCACCTATGAACAGGTGGAGGAAACCATGCCTCTGGTCGTTAAAAAGGACGGGCGCCGGGAACCCTTTCAGCGGTCCAAGCTCTATGAGGGCATCACCAAGGCCTGCGAAAAGCGGCCCGTATCCATCGACGACGTCGAAAATTTCCTGGACAGCCTGGAACGTGAGATGCTGGAGTCCGGGAGCCGTGAAATCGCCTCCACCTGGGTGGGCGAACGGGTGATGGCTCAACTGCGCCAGTGGGACGAAGTGGCCTACGTGCGCTTTGCCTCAGTCTACCGTCATTTCACCGACGCCACCGATTTTATGGAAGAGATTCGCCACCTCCTGGCCAGCCGGAAGGAAGAGAAGGAAAAGAAATCATTTTGACGGGAGGGCCGGGGGAAAACCGTGGTTAGTGATGAGAAAAATAATTGGCCGACTTCTGGCAAATGGCCATTGACCTTCTTCGCCTCCTCTCCAGCCCTTTGTGGGGGCGGACCTGCGTGTCCGCCCGCTTGGGGCCCACACCTAGGTGCGCCCCGACAAGAAAACGATATGACGCACAATTATGACTGAAACCTCATACATGAAGCAGGCTTTGCGCCTGGCCGCCCGGGGCGAAGGCTGGGTATCGCCCAACCCCATGGTGGGCGCGGTGGTGGTCAAGGGCGGGAAGGTGGTGGGCCGGGGCTACCACCGGCGGGCCGGGTTGCCCCATGCCGAAGTGGAGGCCTTGCGCACCGCCGGGGAGGCGGCCCGGGGCGCGGACTTATACGTCACCTTGGAGCCCTGCAACCACCAGGGCAAGACGCCGCCCTGCACCCAGGCCATCCTGGCGGCCGGGGTGCGCCGGGTCGTCATCGCCACCCCGGACCCCAACCCCCAGGTCGCCGGCGGTGGGGCAGAGTTTTTGGCCGCCCAGGGCGTGGCCATCACCATGGGGGTGCTTGCTCCCGAGGCCCGGCGCCTCAATGAAGCCTGGTTACACTACGTTAAAACCGGCCGGCCGTGGGTCATGGCCAAGGCGGCCTGCTCCCTGGACGGCAAGATCGCCACGGTGGGGGGCGAGAGCCAGTGGCTCACGGGGGAGGCCGCCCGGGCCCTGGGGCACCGCCTGCGGCACCGGGTAGACGCCATGCTTGTGGGGATCGGCACGGTGCTGGCCGACGACCCCCAACTCACCACCCGGCGGCCCCGGGGCCAAAGCAAGGACCCCATCCGGGTCGTCCTGGACAGCCGGCTGCGCCTGCCCCTGACGGCCCGGATGCTCCACCTGGACTCCGAGGCCCCCACCTGGGTGGCCACAACCAGCCAGGCGCCACCGGAGGCGATCGGCGCCCTTAGGGATCGGGGAGCCCAGGTCCTGGTGCTGCCCGCCGACGCCGGGCGGGTTTCCCTGCCGGCCCTGCTGGCGGAATTGGGCGCCCGCCAGGTCCAAAGCCTCCTGGTGGAAGGCGGCGCCGAAACCCTGGGGGCCTTCTTCGACCAGCGCTTGGTTAACCAGTTTTATTTCTTCTATGCCCCGAAAATCCTGGGGGGGCAAAAAGCCCCGGGCATGGTGGGCGGTCATGGCATCGTCCACCTGGGGGAAGCCCATATCGCCCGGGACCTGAGCGTTCGCCGGGTCGGTGGCGATCTCTTGGTGTCGGGGTATTTATAGGTAAGCGCCAACCCGGATCAAGAGGCCTCCACTTGAGTTAACGATATTCTCTCGAAAGTTTCCTCTTCTCAATCCTGATATCCTATGCATAACTACATTTCCGACCCGGTAGTCCTATCTTCCTTATTACTGTGGACAGGATTTTCTTCAGGCAAGGTCCAGCCGGTAGGCGATGGGTCCGGGGTCCCGGTCAAATTCCAGGGCGCGTCGAAAGCCCAACTTTTCATAGAGGTGACGGGCGGCCGTCATAAAGGTCCCGGTGTAGAGGAAAACGGTGGGCACCCCGAGCTTCCGGGCCCGGTCCAGGCAGGCCTGGGTCAGCCGGACCCCGTGCCCCCGGCCCCGGCTGGCGGGGTGCACGGCCAGCAACCGGATGGACGCGGCTCCGGGCGGCCAGTCCCCCTGGTGAGCCTGGCCGGCGTCGGGGTAAAACTTGACGGCCCCCTCGATGCGGCCCGGGTCCCCGGCCACCAGCAGCACGCCATCGGCGGAATGGATCGCCTCTTTGATGCTCTCCATCCACCCGGTCCAGGCCGCCGCGGGCATGAGGGGCTGAAACTCCCGGTAGACGGTTTTCACCAGGTCTTCGACTTCTTGCCGTTCCTCGGCCCCGGCCTCCCGGATGTGAACCTCCTGTGCCATAAGCCGTCCTATCTGCCTGGGTTACATACGGAGCTGAGCTTCGTGAAAAATCTCGGCGGCGGATTAACCGGAGAGATGCTTCGCTCCGCTCGGAATGACAAAAAGTGGTTTTTTGATTGCTCCTGGGTATAAAGCCTCAACCTTTACCCCCAGGCGGACTCGGCAAAAGTCACGGAGTGGTTGTTGCCCCGGCGCCCTCCCTTGCACTCCGCTTCCCTCAACTTCACTCTGGTGCGGCATAGTGGCAGATGGGGTCGTCCCCCAGCACGTCCCCGGTCAGGGCATAGGCCCGGGCCCGGCAGCCCCCGCAGACCTTGCGGTACTGGCAGGCGCCGCACTTGCCGCGGTAGTCGTCCACCCGGCGCAGTTGCTGGAAGAGTTCGGAGTTGGCCCAAATTTCCGGGAAAGGGGTCTCCCTGATGTTCCCCGCCGCCAGTTCCAGGTAGCCGCAGGGCTGGACCTCCCCCCGGTAGGAGACAAAGGCGAAGCCCTGGCCGCCCAGGCAGCCCTTGGTCATAGCCTCCATGCCATGGGTGGCGGCGGTGATCGCCTCGCCCCGCTCGTGGGCGTCCTGGCGCCAGAGCCGGTAGTACTGGGGGGCGCAGGTGGGCTTGATGAACAGCCGGCCGTCCTTCTGCCGTGCCAGCAGCCATTTCAGAGTCTCTTCGTATTCCGCAGGCGACACCAACTCCTCCCGGATGAGTTCCCCCCGCCCGGTGGGCACCAGCACAAAGACGTGGTGGGCCGCGGCCCCAAGCTTAAGAGCCAGTTCGTAGATGGCCGGGAGTTCGAGCCGATTGGCCCGGGTGACGGTGGTGTTGATCTGAAAGGGTAACCCGGCTTCATTACAGGCGGCGATGCCGCGCAGGGCCCCTTCATAAGCCCCGTCCACGGCCCGGAGGCGATCGTGGGAGGCGGCGGTGGCCCCGTCGATGGAGATGGACACCCGCTGGATGCCGGCGTCCTTGAGGCGGGTGGCCACGGCCGGGGTCAGGAGCGTGCCGTTTACCGCCATAACCATGCGGTGGCCTAAAGCGTGGCCGTAAGCCGCCAGGTCGAAGATGTCGGACCTAAGCAGGGGTTCGCCGCCGGTCAGGATCACCACTATCTGCCCCAGGCTCGCCAGGTCGTCCAGGAGCTTTCTGCCCTCCGCGGTGTTCAACTCGCCGGGATAAGGGCCCGCCCCCGCCGCGGCCCGGCAATGGAGACAGGCCAGATTGCAGCGCCGGGTGGTCTCCCAGGCCAGGAGGCGGAGAGTGGGGATTTTGGGGGACCCAACATTACTCATAGATAAATTTTACTATTTTTTCCCCTTCGCGGGTAGTCTTAGGAGCCGAGACATCATTTTCATAGGCAGTTAGCTTTACCACGGAGAACCGAATTTATAAAACGAGAATGGTCCAGGTTATTCAAAGTTAAAAATCCTTTTATCGCACTCAACGCAATATGAGAAAGATTAATAAAAAACTTAGTTGGATAAACAAGTTCCCAGGTTTCCGTTTGGCTACCTAAATGTTCCATTCCATGGTAATAGGGAGATTCATTATCATTGCTAAATTCCATACCATGGCCTGGGATTCTGAATTCGTGGATTAGATTATTGCGGTATGTGTAGAGAAGTTCGGCATGGCGCGAATTCTTTAATATTTTCTTTTCTTCAGCGCTTATTACAATATACTCAATTTCATGTAACAATGGATCAATATTAATTCTGGCAATTCTCCCATCTTGGAATTCATTAAATAATCCAATAATTTTAGTCATTAATTTATCATTAGCCTTAAAATTTCCTTCTCTTATCCTATAAACTACCATTGGGATACTAATTCTATCAGCATGTTCCCATTTTATACATTCTCTGACCAACTTTATAAATCTCAATTTGTTTCTATCTTCCTTTCCTTCTGTCCATACCCTTGACAATGTATCCAATAGTGTAATAATAAGAATCTTCTTATAAAGAGGATTATTTAATTTTTCTATTTCATTAATATTACTTTGAAAATAGGAACAGTATTGATTAACTTTTTCATAATTGCTTATCATGATCAATTCCAACTATTCGGTATTGCTGGAAAAATCACTGATCCCTGGTGGCACAGGCTTCCAGCCTGTGCATTATGAGCCTTTTTCATAGAGCCAGGGATAATCTTCCGGGGCCGCAACTAAGTCCCCTTTCACCGGGTTGTTTTTGATATATTGCCATTTCTCCAGGAACTCCGCGTCATCCCGAACTATCCGGTCATAGCGCTCATCTTGCCAAAAAGAACCTTTTGCCTCTCTTTGTTGGTTAATTCTTTGAGAACTAAAACTTTTGACGCTATGGAGAATTTCAGTCAGATCAAAAACTCCTCCCTCTGTTTTTGACAGAGGTTGAACCAAAATATGCACATGATCAGGCAGGACCACCGCGGCATAAACCGTCCATTTCAAGGCATCCCAGTACCTTATGGCCTTCATGGCAATGGTTCTCTCTTCAAGGCAAAGATTCTGTCCTGGTTGGCAGCGCCAGGTAATGAAGTAAATCCTACCAGGTTCCTGCCAGTGGGGCAGGTTTCTCCGGCTGATCTGAAAAGATTTCACAGGCTGGAAGCCTGTGCCACCAGGGCTTTTCTGGTGATTCTTGGTTTCTTTCTTATAAGTCATCATCCAGTTAATCTAAATTTAATAAAAAGAATGATGATGAACCGGATTCGTTCTCACCGCGCCAATCGTGCCGGTAACCTGCCGGTTTTCTCTGGGATTCTATTTCTGGGGAGATTTATCCAACAGCGCCTTCAGTTCCCTGATTTCCTGCTCCTGGCCCCGGGCCTGGTAGATGCCCAGGAGGAGTTGACCGTTGAGGTCCGCCTCCCGCCGGTCGCCCCGGGCCAGGGCCAGGAGGGTCATATCCTTCAGGACGGCGGCGATGCCGTTGGTATCCTGGAGCCGGCGGAATTCCCCCAGGGCCTCCTTGAGATAGCTGGCGGCCCGGTCGTAATCCTTCAGGTCCAGGAAGGTCCGCCCCAGACGCTCCTGCCGCATGGCCCGGCCCCGCCGGTCTTTGGCGGCCGCGTCGGCCACGAGGGCCTGATGGTAATAGTTCAGGGCCAGCATATAGTCTTTATGGGCCCGGGCCAGATCGCCCAGGTGGGTGAAGGTCAAGGCCAGGAGCGGCCCGGGAGGCAGTTGCCGGGCCTGATCCAGGGCCTCCAGGTAGGCGGCGTTAGCCTCCCGGAGGCGGCCCTGGCCTTGATAAGCCAGGCCCAGGTTGTTCAGGGTCTCGCAGATGGCGGCGGGGTCATGAAGCTCCCGGTTGACGGCCAGGGCTTCCCGGAAGCAGGCGCACGGCCTGCCTCGGTGTCCCCCTGGGCCTGGGCAATGACCCCCAGGTTGTTGAGGTTGGAGGCGATGCCGGACCGGCGGTCGATGAGCCGGTTGTACTCCAGGGCCTTTTCAAACTTGCCCTGGGCCAGGTTGAAGCGGCTTTCCCGGTAATACTGATACCCCGCCTCGTTGAAGGCGATGCGCTTGGCGTTGAAGATCCACCGCGGTCCTGGCGGGCGCACCGCAGCCCACAGCAAAAAAACCAGCACCCACAGCCACGTCCATCTGTCAGCCACGTCTAATCCTTTCCCGGCTCCGCATCCAGCCGGATGGTATGCTCCTGGGGTTGGGTGCACGTAGCGGCGCAGCAGCCAGTACCTCTTGGCGGCCTTGGCCGCCTGGTTCGAGCGTCCCCGAACAGGGTCTGGCCCTCGGTTACCAATCCCGGCAGCCCCTTGCCGGCCCGCTCCAGGTTCACTACGAAACTCTCCAGTCTCTTGGCCATGTCCGGCAACCGGGCCGCAGCTTCTCTCAGGTCCGCGGTGGTTTTATTGAGATTGGCAAAAGTAGCCTGCAGCTCCGCCATGGTCTTGACGGCCTGGTCCCTGAAGGCCGGGTCATTCACAAAGGTGCCGACCAGGCCCTTGCCTTTCTCCAGGTCGGTGACAAATTTCCGCACTTGGCCATGGTTTCGGCGGTATCCTGGTAAAGGCGTGGATCGTTCACCAGCTTTCCCAGGCTGCCCTGGCCCTGTGTTGACCTTGGTGACAATCTCCTTGACCTGGAGTGATGATCTTGCCGATATCACTTCCCGGTTCAGCCAGGCCATGGGTGAGGGACACCAGGTTACTGAGTGACTTTCTGCAGGTCCTCCAGGCTGGGGGCCGCCTGGGCCAGGATCTGGGTGATATCCAGGGGCTCCACCGAAGCCACGAGCCTTCCGGGGGAATCGCCGGCTTCCTAGGGAGCCGGGAGTCAAATCCAGGCTCTTGTCCCCCAGCAGGCCCATGAAGCCGATAGTGGACCGGGAATCCTCCCGGATCCGGTCGCTGTATTTTTTCAATCACCTGGAAGGTAACCACGATGTTGCCATCGGGATTGATGGCGGTAGTCAGGACATTGCCCACCGTTACCCCGGCCAGATGGACCTCGGAGCCGGCTTTGAGGCCGCTGACATTTTTGAAAATGGTCCGGTATTCGACGTACTCCTGAAAGAGCCCTTCCTGCTGGGCCACGATCAACACCATGACCAGGAGGGCCGCCAGCGACAGCCACGACAAAGATGCCGACGATGGTTTCATATTTTCGGGCGATCATGTGGTCTTTTCCCCCTGGGGCTCCCGGTGGAGAAAACGCAGGACCTCGGGATGGGAGGAGTGCAGAAATTCCTCGTAGGTCCCCTGAAAGGCCCACTGGCCCTCGTGCAGCAGAGCCAGCCGGTCCGCCACCAATTCCGCAGGCGCAGGTCATGGGTGACCACGATGGAGGTGACCTTGAGGGCCTCCTGCAAGGCTCGCATCAGATGAGCCGATCTCGTCCCCGGTGATGGGGTCCAGCCCGGCGGTGGGCTCGTCATAGATGATGATCTGGGGGTCCAGGGCCAGGCTGCGGGCCAGGGCGGCCCGGCGCTGCATGCCGCCGGAGAGGGCCGCGGGCTCCAGGGGCTCCACCCCGGCCAACCCCACCTGCTCCAGTTTCTCCGCCACCCGGCGCCTCGATCTCTGCCTCACTCCAAGTCCGTATGGTGGACCATGGGGAAGGCCACGTTTTCCCCCACGCGTCATGGAATCATACAGGGCCGAGCCCTGAAAGAGGTAGCCGGTCTTCAGTCGCAGGTCCTGCCAGTCGGATCCGCTGCAAATTCGGTAATTTCCACCCCTTCCACCTTGATGCTCCCCGCTATCCGGGTGTTCAGCCCCACCAGCATGCTGGTCAACACGGTCTTGCCGGAACCGCTGCGGCCCAAGATTACCACGGTCTCCCCCGGGTAGACATCCAGGTCCACCCCGGTAAGCACCTGTTTCGTTATTCCCCAAAAGATTTGTGTATCCCCCGGAAGGAAATCAGGGGACGGCCGGGCTCCGGGCGTGACCCGGGCAGATTCCTTCCCCCCTAAGGCCAGAGGAGTATGGTGAGTTTGGTGAGAAAGACATCGGCAATCAGAATCAGCAGGATGGAGGCCACCACCGCAGTCTTGGTGGCCTGGCCCACCCCGAAGGTGCCATGTTCCGTGTTATAGCCGTGATAGCAGCCCACGGTGCCAATGATGAGCCCAAAGATGGAGGTCTTGCCGATGCCCGGCAGCACATCCTTGAGCGTCAGATACTTGATGGTCAGGGTGTAGTAATATGTGGGGGTCATGCCCACCTGGGTACACGCCGATGAGCATGCCTCCCAGGATGCCGATGAGGTTGGCGGCCACGGTCAGCAGAGGCAAGACCAGCATGCAGGCCAGAATCCGGGTGACCACCAGGTATTTCATGGGGTTGACGGCGGACACGGTGAGGGCGTCGATCTGGTGGGTGACCCGCATGGAACCCAGCTCGGCGCCCATGCCGGCGCCGCCCCGGGCCGCCACCATAATGCCGGCCATCAGCGGGCCCAGGTCCCGAACAAAGGAAAAGGCGACGCTGGTGGCGATGTAGTTGGCGGCCCCGAACCATCTCAGCACCGTTGATGCCCTGCATGGCCAGAACCAGCCCCACCGCAAATGAGGCCACCGCCACCAGGGGGAAGGACTTCACCCCCAGATGGATACATCTGGGCGATGACCTCCCGGACGAACCAGGGGGGGCGGACCAGGCTGCGGCAGGACATCCACCCAGAAGAGGAACAATTCCCCCATGTAATCGATGAAGGCCATCGTCTGATGGCCGGCCCGATAGAACAAGCCTTCTTTCATCAGCTTCGCCCCATGCAAACCTCACGGACGGGAAAGACATGGGGGATAACCTGACCTCCGACGCCGCCCCACAGGTTCCAACTGGTTAAAACTACCTAAAAATCAGGCTTATGTCAAGGGAAAGCCCCGGCCCGGGTCCCTCCGCCCCTGCCTCTCAGGGGACGGAAAATGAATCACATTTTCGTATAATTTAGTTATCATTTTGTTGCAAAATATACGAAAATGGAATATAGCAAGATCAACCCGGGTACAATATTTTCGTACTGCGCCGATCATGAGAGTAAACTATGAACGACCTTAACCTCCTCTACGAGATTACCGAAACTCTGGGCGCCCTGGGCCCCCTGCCCCGGAGCCTGCAACAGGTGCTCCAGATCCTGGCCCAGAACATGGGCATGCGCCGGGGCACCGTCACCATCCTCAACCCGGAAACCTCGGAGTTGCAAATCGAGGTGGCCCACGGCCTCACCGCGGAAGCCCGGCGCCGGGGACGCTACAAACTGGGGGAAGGCATCACCGGCCGGGTAGTGGAGACCGGCGAGCCCGCGGTGGTCCCCCGGGTGAGCCAGGAACCGCTGTTTCTGAACCGGACCCGGTCCCGGGGCTCCCGGGAAAAGGATGAACTCTCCTTCTTGTGCGTCCCCATCAAGATCAACTATAAGACCATCGGCGCCCTGTCGGTGGACAAACTCCACAGCGACCTGGACCTGGACCGGGACCTCAGGCTGCTCACCATCATCGCCTCCATCATCGCCCAGACGGTGAATAACCTGCTGCTCATCGACCGGGAGAAGGAACGCCTCCAGAACGAGAATCTGAAGCTCAAGGGCCAATTGCAGGAACGCTACCAGATGGGCAACATCATCGGCACCTCGGGGCGCATGCGCCAGGTGTTCGAGATGATCGAACGGGTGGCCAAGAGCAACGCCACCATCCTGATCCGGGGCGAATCCGGCACCGGCAAGGAAATGGTGGCCTCGGCCCTGCACTACAACTCCCTCCGGGCCGACAAGCCCTTCATCAAAGTGAACCTGGCGGCCCTGCCGGAAACCCTGGTGGAAAGCGAGCTCTTCGGGCATGAACGGGGCGCCTTCACCGGGGCCATGCAGCGCAAGCAAGGCCGCTTCGAACTGGCCCAGGGGGGTACGATTTTTCTGGATGAAATCGGCGACCTCAGTCCCAACGTGCAGCTCAAACTGCTCCGGGTCATCCAGGAGCGGGAGTTCACCCGCCTGGGCGGGACGACCACCCTGAAGGCCGACATCCGCCTCCTGGCCGCCACCCACCGGGACCTGGAGCAGGCCGTGTCCACCGGCGCCTTCCGGGAAGACCTTTACTACCGCCTCAACGTCTTTCCCATCTACCTGCCCCCCTTGCGGGAGCGCATGGCCGACATCCCGGCTCCTGTCGGAGCACTTCCTGATCAAGTTTGCCGAAGAGCACGGCAAACCGGTGAAGCGCCTGTCGGCCCCGGCCCTGGACCTGCTGATGCAATACCCCTGGCCCGGCAATGTCCGGGAACTGGAAAACATCATCGAGCGGGCGGTGCTGGTGTGCGATGAAGACACCATCCTCAGCGTTCATCTGCCTCCCACCCTGCAACGCCAGGAACCCGGGGGGGACCGCCGGGGCCTGTCCGCCCAGGTGGAACACCTGGAGCGGGAACTCATCACCGAGGCCCTGCGCCAGACCCGGGGCAACCAGAGCCAGGCGGCCCAAATCCTGGACACCAGCCTGCGCATCCTGGGCTACAAGATCAAGCAGTACGCATCGAAGCCCGGCGCTTCCGGGCGGCCTAACGGGCCTGGATTAAGTATTGAGATGTGTTTGGCGGCATCGCTGCCGCGGCATAACCGCATAATGTTAAAGGGTGGGCCCGGCCCACCCTTTTTATTCCTCTATAACTTTTTTTTGGGGGGGGGAGGGATCGGTGCTGCTCTGTTACTCTGAACTGCGGCATCATCTCTGACTATAGGGATATGTCACCTTAAGTTTTTAAAATAATTATATTCGCAAATCCTTGACCCAGATTATCTCCCCCGGATCGGCAAGAAACATTAACAATCTTGTCGGCATTTTTTTTGCCAAATTCTACAATAATGTAAACCGTAGCTTGCGTTAACTTTTTGATTTTACTTAATAAATCAATCTGGTATAATAATTGCTCTCTGAAATATCAAATTTTCTTTTCAGGAGGAATACCGTGCACTGCCAAACCTGCCAAACTGCAGAGGATGTTTTCCAAGTTGTCCGGGATAAAGAAGTAAGCTTTATCCAGATCTGGTTCACCGACATCCTGGGAGTGTTGAAAAGTTTTTCCATTCGCCCTTCCGAGTTGGAAGAGGCCATGACCGAGGGTATGGGGTTTGACGGGTCCTCCATTGAGGGATTTTCCCGCATTGAAGAAAGCGACATGATCGCCAAGCCCGACCCCACCACCTTCCAGATCCTGCCCTGGCGCCCCGAAGAAAACCCGTGGCCCGGATGTTCTGCGACATCCTGCAGCCCGATGGCTCCCCTTATCCGGGCGACCCCCGTTATGCCCTGAAACGCATGCTGGCCAAGGCCGCGGAGAAAGGCTACACCAGTTATCTGGGACCGGAACTGGAGTTCTTCTATTTCGCCGACAACACCTGCACCGAAGTCCTGGACCAGGGCGGCTATTTCGACGCTCCGCCTCTGGACATGGCCAACGACCTGAGGCGGCACACCATCTTCGGTCTGGAGAGCATGGGCGTGCGCATCGAATACAGTCACCACGAAGTGGCCGACTCCCAGCACGAAATCGACATGCGCTACGACGAAGCCATGCGCATGGCCGACAAGACCATGACCATGAAGGCCACGGTGAAGGCCATCGCCATGGTCAACGGGGTCTATGCCACCTTTATGCCCAAGCCCATCTTCGGCATCAACGGCAGCGGCATGCACACCCACCAGTCCCTGTTCCAGGGCAACAAGAACGCCTTCCACGACGCCAACGACGAATATAACCTGTCGGCCATGGGCAAAAGCTATATCGCCGGCCTGCTGAAACATGCCCGGGAAATCACCGGCATTTGCAGCCAGTGGGTCAATTCCTATAAGCGCCTGGTGCCCGGTTACGAAGCCCCGGTGTACGTTGCCTGGTCCCGGCGCAACCGTTCCGCCCTGGTGCGGGTGCCCATGTACAAGCCCGGCAAAGAAGCCGCCACCCGGTGCGAATACCGCGCCCCGGACCCGGCCTGCAACCCCTACCTGGCCTTTGCCGTGATGCTGGCCGCCGGCCTCAAGGGCATCGAGAAGAATTACAAGCTGGCCGATCCGGTGGAAGTGGACATCTACCATCTGTCCCAGGCCGAACGCGAGAAGTTGGGGATCCAGGAATTGCCCGGCAGCCTCTACGAGGCCATCCAGGAAGTGGAAAAGAGCGCCGTGGTCAAAGAAGCCCTGGGTGACCATATCTTCACACAAGTTCCTGGAAAACAAAAAGATCGAGTGGGATGCGTACCGGATGCACGTGAGCGACTTCGAGATCGAGCGTTATCTCCCGATCTTGTAAGTAGCGCCGTTTCACCACTCGGCTGAAGCTGCAGATCGTTCGGCTCATCCGGTAAGGCTGTGGGGAGGGGTTTCCTCCCCCCAGCCTTTTTATGCGCTTTTTTAGCATGTCAACAAAATTGCTTCATTTGTTTACATCGCCCGCAAAATTGAAAGGAGTAACTGGCATGGAGGGGGCCCTGAACTCCGGCGACACCGCCTGGCTTTTGGTGTGCTGCTCGCTGGTCCTGCTGATGACTCCGGCCCTGGCCCTGTTTTACGGGGGCATGGTGCGCCGGAAAAACCTGCTTTCCACCCTGACCCTGAGTTACATCTTCATGGCCCTGGCCGGGGTCCAGTGGGTCTTGTACGGCTACTCCCTGGCCTTCGGCACGGATATCGGCGGCCTCATCGGCGGGTTCAACTTTCTGGGTTCAACGGCGTGGGGGCCCTGCCCAACCCGGACTATGCCAAGACCATTCCCCACGGGCTCTTTGCCGCCTTCCAGATGATGTTCGCGGTGATCACCCCGGCTTTGATCACCGGGGCCTTTGTGGAACGGGTGCGCTTCAAATCCTTTTTGATCTTCAGCCTCATCTGGATGACCCTGGTCTATGATCCCCTGGCCCACTGGGTCTGGGGCAAGGGCGGCTGGCTGAACGTCCTGGGGGCGCTGGATTTCGCCGGCGGCACCGTGGTGCACATCGCCGCAGGCTATTCGGCCCTGGCCTTCGCCATGGTCATCGGCCCCCGGAAAGGTTTCGGCAAGATCCCCATGGAACCCCATAACATCCGCCTACACCGTCCTGGGGGCGGGCCTCCTGTGGGTGGGCTGGTTCGGGTTCAACGCCGGCAGCGCCCTGGCGGCCAACGGCGTGGCGGTCAACGCCCTGCTCACCACCAACACCTCGGCGGCCACCGCGGGCCTGGTCTGGATGGTACTGGGCTGGATGGACGGCCGTCCCAGCACCCTGGGGATCGCCACCGGCATGGTGGTGGGGCTGGCCGCGGTGACCCCGGCCGCGGGCTTCGTCACCCCCATGGCGGCCATGGTCATCGGCGCCGTGGCCGCGGTCATCTGTTATTACGCCATCCGCTTCCGCCAGAACCGCAACCTGGACGAGTCCATGGACGTCTGGGCCTGCCACGGCATGGCCAGCACCTGGGGCATGATCGCCACCGGGCTGTTTGCCACGGTGGAGGTGAACAGCGCCGGCGCCAACGGCCTGTTTTACGGCAACCCCAAGCAGTTGGGCGATTCAGTTCCTGGCCGTGGTGGTCACCATGGTCTTCACCTTCGTGGTCACCTACGTGGTCGCCAAGGTTCTGGACATGAGCATCGGCCTCCGGGTCACCACCATGGAAGAGGAAGTGGGGCTGGACATCAGCGCCCACGGCGAGAGGGCCTACTCTTAGATTCAACCGCCGATGCAACGCAGCTAGGCGCCGGATAACATAATGTAAATCAATCGTCTACCGGCGCTTATCTGCGATCAAGAGGTTTTTGCCATGCTAAAGAAAATCGAAGCCATCATTCGGGAAGACAAGCTCAACGACGTCAAGGAGGCCCTGCGGGAAATCGGCATCGTGGGCCTGAATGTCTTTGAAATCCGCGGCCACGGCCGCCAGGGCGGCATCACCCTGGTGGGCCGCTCCGGCAGCTACCAGGTGGACATGCTCACCAAGATTCAGCTCAACATCATTTTGAGTGAGCACAACCTGGAAGAGACCATCGAGACCATCCTCGACGCCGCCTCCACCGGCCAAACCGGGGACGGGCTCATCTTCGTGTTCCCGGTGGAGGAGGCCATCCGCATCCGCACCCGGGAGCGGGGCCACGAGGCGGTGATGTACCCGGGGGACATTGACGAGACGAAGCATCCCAGCAAGGCCTGAGCCGCCGGAGAACACCCCGCATTTGATCCTCGGGAAAAATTCGTCTTAATTGTTGCAAGGCTCAGGATCGAATGGCATAATAATATATTTGGGATAAATTTTGTTCATAGGCCAGCCGGGCGCCTTCCCTGGGGAAGCCCCGGCCGGCCTTTTGAGGCAGACCATCTATGGCAACGCGAAGTGGTAATTTACGCCTGTCAGCAAGCCGTCCCGAACCCGGACTTCGTGAGAACCCAGTGGGGCAAGGAGAATATCCGTCTCCAGGTGCTTTCCGAACCGTGCAGCAGCAAGATCGAGGCTTTTCAGCTGCTCCGGACCCTGGCCACCCCGGCAGACCTGGTGTGGGTCATCGGCTGCGCCGAAGACCTCTGCCGTTATAACGAAGGCAGCCACCGCCTGGGCAGCCGCATCGCTTACACCCAGCGCTACCTGGAAGAGATCGGCCTGGAGAGCGCCCGGGTGGGACGTTCGGTGGTGACTCCGGGGGACGCCCCCGGATTGGCCGCGGTGGTGGCCGACATCAAGGCCAAGGCCGAGGCCCTGGGGGCCAGCCCTCTGAAAAAGCCGGGGGGAAAGGCGAAAAGGGGAAAGGGCGAAAAGGGGAACAAACCCTGATTTTATGCCATCCTTTGGCCATGTATCATTTTTTCTCGTATTGACTGAGGATCAGAAGCGGGAAAGACGTCAACCGGGAATAATAAGGAAAATCGTCGTCATTTGCTTTACCTTTTCCCCTTTTTTCCTTTTTCCCTTTTCCCCCCAAGGATTTAAATTCGGAGGAAGTTTTGCCAGCCAAATATCATATCCCCGTGCGCCGGGTGCCGCCCCGGCTTCTCGCCCCCGGCCAAGACCACGATCATCGATTGGAATGAAGGGTGCTTGCGGTGCCAGCGCTGCGTCAAACAGGTCTGCCCGGTGGACGCCTACAAGAAGCGGGATTTCGACCGGAAGCAATTTGTGGACACCATTGACGAGACGTGCCGGAGCTGCTACCGCTGCGTCCAGGGCTGCCCCAAGGAACTGGTCTTCAAGGCCCTGAACCCCCAGTACCGCCAGTTGGGCGACGACTATTACACCCCGGAGATCATCGCCACCACCTGGTACCAGGCGGAAACCGGCAAGATCCCGGTCTCCGGCGCCGGTTACGGCGGCGTCTTTGCCGGCGAGGGCTTCGATTCCCTGTGGACCGATATGTCGGAGATCGTCCGGCCTACCCGGGACGGCATTCATGGCCGGGAATACATCAGCACTGCCATCGACCTGGGCCGCAAGCCCATGTTCCTGGCCTTTGACGAGGCAGGGCAACCTGCTGTTCGAGCCGCCGTCCGCTGCTGGAACTTCCCTTGCCCGTGGTCCTGGCGGAGCCGCCGCTGGGATCCAGCCCCCCAAAGACTGCGCCAGATTATGGCCGCCGCGGCCCAGACCCTGGGCACCCTGGCGCTCATCAATCGGGACGCCGTCAGCTGCCGACCTGATGGCCGGGGCTGCCTCCCTGGTGCCGCAATTTCCGGCGGGAGGGCCTGACCTGGATGATCCGCTCCTGGCCCAGGTCAAGGCGGTGGAACTCACGGACCACCCCGAGGTCATCAGCCAGCTGGAGGCCGTGAAGCAGCGTTATCCCCAGATGATCGTCTGGATCAGGGTCCCCGGCGACCTCAAGGCCCCGGACCGGGTGGCGGCCCTGGCCGCGGCCGGGGCGGAGGTCATCCACCTGGCGGCCACGGAAAAGGCCCGGGGGCTGGATGACGCCGGCGATCTGCATCTCAAAGACTTGATCCGCCGCGTGCCACCTAAAATGGTGGAAGACCAGCTCCGGGACGCGGTCACCCTGCTGGCCAGCGGCGGCATCGCCCTGGCGGAACACGTGGCCAAGGCCATCATCTGCGGCGCTCGACGGCATCATCGTCGACATCCCCCTGCTCCTGTCCCTGGAGTGCCACCTCTGCAAGGATTGCCAGCACGGCCAGGGCAACACCTGCCCCATTGAGTTGGACAAACCTCAACGTCAAGCGGGGGGCCCAGCGCATGGTCAACCTGGTGGGCGCCTGGAACAACCAGTTATTGGAGATCCTGGGCGCCATGGGCATGCGGGAGGTCGGCGCCTCCGGGGCGAAGTGGGCCGGGCCATGTTCAAGGAAGACCTGGATAAAGAGATCTTCGCACCCCTGTTCGCCCGCCCCGAAGGTGACAGCCGGCGGGTGGGTGAATGAAGCAATTGACCCGTAATTTCGAGATGCAGCTGAGGAGAAAATCCCCTTAAATCCTTCTTTATTAAAGGGGGACCTTGAGTAACTCCCCCCTTTGCAAAAGGGGGGTCGGGGGGGATTTTTCGACTTCCTGAATACTGCTTTTAGGGAAATATTACCTTTAGGATTGATTTCAATATGGCACAACCAAAGAAAGTAGTCCCCATCGAGTCCTGGTCCCCGGGCCAACCCTGGGAGCCCGTTCCCACCCCGTCCCGGTTCAAGAATGCCTTGAGCAAGTACCGGGTCTGGCGCGACGAAGCCAAGTGCATCAAGTGCGGCCGCTGCGTCGAAGTCTGCCCTTACGGGGTCCACACCAAGTCCGGGAGTTACCTGCGGCGCCCCAAGAGCTACCGCTGCCTGGGCACGACCTGCCAGAACAATGATTTCTACTGCGTCAAGAACTGCCCGGTCCAGGCCCTGAGCGTCAGTATCCACCCGGTGTTACAACACCCTGGGCGACAGCCGCTGGACCCCGGACCTGCTCCTCTCCAACTGGTGGCAGGCGGAGACGGGCACCCTGTCCTATACCGACCTGGACTACCGCCTGGGCGGCTTCCGGCGGCGGCTTCGACAAGATGCGCTTCCTGTTCCCCAAGGCCCGGCCCGACTTCCAGTTGAGCCACGACGACATCTCCCTGGAAGTGGAACTCAACCGCCGGGGGGACGGCCGGCCCCAGATCAAGCTGTCGGTCCCCTGGTACGGCGGCGGCATGTCCTTCGGCTCGGTCTCCATCAACACCATCCTGTCCCGGGTCCAGGCCGCCATCCGCTTCAACACCATGGTGAGCACCGGCGAAGGCGGCTATCCACGAAGCCCTTTATCCTTATGACGATAACATGGTCACCCAGGTGGCCACCGGGCTCTTCGGGGTCCGGGAGGAGACCATCCAGCGGGTGCGGATGGTGGAATTCAAGTACGCCCAGGGGGCCAAACCCGGCCTGGGCGGCCACCTGCTGGGAGACAAGGTCACCCCTGCCGTGGCCCGCATGCGGGAATCGGTGGCGGGCAGTTCCCTGTTTTCGCCCTTCCCCTTCCACAGCGTCTACTCCGTGGAAGACCACAAGAAGCACATCGACTGGATCAAGGAGATCAATCCCCGGGCCCTGGTGTCCGTCAAGGTCTCCACCCCCACCGACGTGGACATGGTGGCCGTGGGCAGCTATTACGCCGGCGCCCACGTGGTCCAGTTGGACGGCAGCTACGGCGGCACCGGCGCGGCGCCGGACATCGCCAAGAAGAACATCGCCATGCCGGTGGAGTACGCCATCCCCAAGGTGCACCAGTTCCTCAAGGCCGAAGGCATCCGGGACCAGGTCACCCTCATCGCCTCCGGCGGCATCCGCACCGCCTACGACATCGCCAAGGCCATCGCCCTGGGGGCCGACGGGGTCCAGATCGGCACCGCCGACCTGGTGGCCCTGGAATGCCTGCGCTGCCACAACTGCGAGTCCGGCCGGGGCTGCGCCCGGGGCATCGCCACCACCGACGAAGAGCTGGTGGACCTGATGACCGTCGCAGTGGGGCGTCAACCGCATCAGCAACCTGTACTACGCCTGGACCTGGCAGTTGAAGGAAATCCTGCGCCGCCTGGGCCTCAGTAGCATCCGGGAACTGGTGGGCCGCACCGACGTCCTGGCCCACCTGGACTACTTCGACCGCCCGGTGAACGACGATCTGAGAAGGAAAAGTTAGTTCAAGGTTCAAAGTCATAGGGCGGCCTGCGGCCGCCGGAGTTCGGCGTGCACAACAAGCCCTATAGTTTGCTGAGAAGGAAGTGAGCCGTAGGGGCGACCCGGTGGGTCGCCCTGTTTGAGCGACATTAATTAATAGGGCGGCCCGTGGCCGCCGGGATTCGGCGTGCACGGCACGCCCTATGCCTAATAGCAACATTTGAATGAGAGAATAAAAGCAAGGTGAGGAATAAGTCGGAGTTAAGAGCATCAAGAGCATGATTACCGGCTCTTAACCTGCTCACTGCTTACTGCTCACTTTCCAGAGGAACTCCATGAAGTCCAATGTAAATCTGAATACCCACCCGGGCCTGGCCCTGCTCGACACCCGCCGCGATTTTACCTCCCCTTTTCCTGCCGGCCGCATCCACAAGGCTGCGGACGAAGGCGGTTGCGGGGTCACCGGCTTTGCCGCAGCATCCCGGTGGCCGGCCGCCACATCTTCCAGCCCTCGGTGCAGATGCACAACCGGGGCAACGGCAAGGGCGGCGGTATCGCCGCCGTGGGCCTGGATGCCGACACCCTGGGGGTGTCCCAGGAAATCCTGGATGACGATTACCTGATCCAGATCGCTTACCTGGACGCCGAGGCCCGGCGCCACGGTGGAGGCCCGGTTCATCGACCGAGGCCTTCCGGGTGGACCACGCCCGGCGCCAACCCACCATCGACGACTGGCGGGATTTGCCGGGCCTGATGGTCAAACCCCCGGAGGTCTGGCAATACTTCGTGCGGGTCAAGCCCGAGGTGCTCCAGCATTTCATCCAGCAGCACAAGCTATATCATAGTCGCCGGGCGCCAGGTGGAAGACGAGTTCGTGGCCCAGAACTGCTACAAGCTGAACGAGGCTTATTACGCCTCCCTGGGGGAGAAAAAGGCCTTTGTCCTGTCCCAGGGGCGCAACATCATGATCCTCAAGATCGTGGGCTACGCCGAGGAAGCCGCCCTCTATTACGATCTGCTGGATTTCAAGGCCCACATCTGGATCGCCCACCAGCGCTACCCCACCCGGGGCCGGGTGTGGCACCCCGGCGGCGCCCACCCCTTTGCGGCGCTGAACACCGCCCTGGTGCACAACGGCGACTTCGCCAACTACTATTCCGTGAGCGAATACCTGAGCCAGCGCCACTTCTATCCCCAGTTCCTCACGGATACCGAGGTGGCGGTCCTGACCTTCGACCTGTGGCACCGGCTCTACGGCTACCCCCTGGAATACGTCATCGAGTCCATGGCCCCCACCACCGAGCGGGACTTCGACCTCCTGGACCCGGAACGCCAGCGGATTTACCGGCATCTCCAGACCACCAACATCCACGGCTCCCCGGATGGCCCCTGGTTCTTCATCATCGCCAGGAACGACCCCGAGCGGAACCGCTTCGAGCTCATCGGCATCACCGACACCTCGATGCTCCGGCCCCAGGTCTTTGCCCTGCAGGACGGTGAGGTGCAGATCGGCCTGGTCTGCTCCGAGAAGCAGGCCATCGACGCCACCCTGGAGAGCCTGGCGGCGGAAGACTCCGCGGTTCTGCCCGGTGGCCGACCTCTACTGGAACGCCCGGGGCGGCAGCGCCACCGACGGCGGCTCCTTCACCTTCTCCCTGGAAGGCAACAACGGCCACCGGACCCTCACCTGCCACGACAAGTTCGGCAAGCCCAAGACCGTGCCCTGGCACCAGCGTCCCTGGGACGGCACCCGGCTCGAGATCAGCATCAATGACGACTCGGAGTTGAGCCGGCTGATCCGGGCTAACCTGGAGGACGGCACCGGCAAGAAACTCTTCCAGTGGGTCAAAGGACACGTCCCCATCTGGTCATATGCCAGTTTCCGGGAAGCGTTGGCGATCACTGTGGCCCAGGCCGGGGAGGGCGACGGTCCCAAGTCCGCGGCCATTGAACGGCCTGACCCTGCTCCTGGACCGGCGCTACGATCCCGGGCGACAAGAAACGGAGCCACCTGCTGAGCCTGCTCATGGAGACCCTGACCGAGATTTTTCAGGCCACTCCCCGCTCTGGGCGCAAAGAGTCCCAGCCGCTACCGCTGGGTCGATTTCGAGACCCAGGACCGACTGAAGCGCCCCGCCCCGGGGCGACGCGGTGCTGATCCTGGACGCCGCACGGCTTTCCCCCGGAAGGGGACGGCTGCGACGCCCGTTTCCTGTGCCGGGCCTTCGAGCTGGGTTGGAGGCAATTTCTCACCTACGGGTACAAGGGCCAGCGCTTCCTGGGCTGCGGCTTCGGGGGCGACACCGACGAGGTCCACATCGACGCCTACGGCAGCACCGGCGACTACCTGGCCTCGGGCATCGACGGCATGTCCATCACCATTCACGGCAACGCCCAGGACCAGTTGGGCCAGATCATGAAGCGGGGCAAGCTGGTGGTCTACGGCGACGTGGGCCAGACCTTCATGTACGGCGCCAAGGGCGGGGACGTCTATGTCCTGGGCAACGCCGCCGGCCGGCCCTTCATCAACGCGGTGGGCCGACCCCGGGTGGTGATCAACGGCACCGCCCTGGACTTTTTGGCCGAATCCTTCATGGCCGGCGACCCCTTTGCCGGCGGCGGCTTTGTCATCGTCAACGGCCTGGAGTTCGACTCCCGGGGCCGCCTCCGCCCCCAGCGCACCCCCTACCCCGGCGGCAACCTCTTCTCCCTGGCCTCGGGGGGCGCCCTCTATATCCGGGACCCCTACCAGCAGGTGGTGGACGAGCAGTTGAACGGCGGCGAGATCGTGCCCCTCAGCGACGCCGACTGGGCCCTCATCCTGCCGTATCTCCAGGAAAACGAGCGCCTCTTCGGCATCTCCATCGAAGCCGACCTCCTCACCGTGGAAGGCCAGCTCCGGGCCCCGGACCAGGTCTACCGCAAGATCCAATCCGTCAAACTGGCGATCCTCACCCAGGTGGAGGACTCCTGGGAATAGGACAGCCTGACGCCAAGACAAAAAAAGGGGCGGTCCCGTGTGGGGCTGCCCTTTTTTGTGGAGCCGGCGCCTTCGCCGGCTCAAGTCCCACGGGAAACGTGAGACCAAATTTTTCAGTGATAAGGGATTTTCTCCCTGGCGGTTAGCCATGATGCAGGCCGCAGGGCTGCTCAATACTGATTATTTATTTCTGGACGATGTCTCTGTGACCCCGAGCACCAACGTGCCTCTACCGGGGGCCGTCTGGCTGCTAGGTTCGGGCCTCCTGAGATTGATGGGCTTCAGAAAAAAAACTTCGGACCATCCGGGAAGGGATAGGCCAAGGCGAACTACCTCCCCGCCAAAGACTAAAAAAGGCTGGGTCAGCCATGACCCTGCCTTTTTTTAGCTCCTGACTATAAGGCCGGAGGCGCTGCGCTCTCTGATATGACGTTCGTACTTGGCGTGGCCAGGCCCGGAAGATCATGCCGGGATTGGGATGGAAAAAGGTATAATGCTGGGGGGCAGGGCAAGTGATTTCAGACTCAGGCTCCGGCTTCAATCTCCAATGGCGCAGAGGGTTGGGCAATGCATACGGATGAATATGAGATATCTCTTGGCAGGGAAATCGCCTTTTGCCGCAAAAAGGTCAGGCGGTTGAAAGATTCACTCGAACGGCGGGAGAAGCAATACGGCATGACGACGGCAGCATTTCTCCAGGCCCTGGAGGAGGGCCGCCTTTCCGAACCGCATCCCCCAGAGGACTGGAAACAAGAATATCAAGATTTGCAGTATTGGCAACAGACCTTGACCGAATACGAAGAAGTCCTGGAGAGCCTCAAAGGGCTCTGAGACGTCATGAGGTTAGCGCGTTCCTCAAGCCTGACCGGACCTGGCTCCATGAAGCGGTATGCCTTAGATAAAGGAAATTCGTTCATGATGACTTTCCCTCAGGGAAGTTTTCCGCTTTTGTGAGCCAAGCTTATCTGAGCCGGAGGTGGCAAGGGGCGGCCCTCCCGCGCCCCGCAACCGGTTGGTGTATGGATTGCGGCTCACCTCAGCTTATGACGCTATGTTCAGCATCATCGCCGGGCACCTGGCAAAAGACCGCCTCCCAGTGAAGCTTGCCGGAGTGATCCCGAAATACTCTACTCCGCTTATCATTGCCGCATCTTCCCCCCTGCGGCCGTGACCAGGTCTTGCAGGGCCTGGTAAGGCTGGGCGCCGACCGCTCTCCGCTCCTCGACCATGAAAGTTGGCACTGCGGTAATGCCGCGGGTGCGGGAATACTCCCAGTCACGGTCTACTGCGTCCTTGAAAGCCCTTTCAGCCAAGGCCTGGGCCGCCATCCGGCCATCAAGGCCAATTGTCCCGGCGATCTCTGTCAAGACCGAGATGTCGGCGATGTTCTTTCCATCCGCGAAGTATGCCTGAAATACGGCCCGGTGAAACTCATCCCCTTTGCCCGATGCCTCAGCCCATTTCCCGAGTTCTTGCGCCCGGCGGCTATTGTAGGTTCTCAGGCGCATACCCCAGGGAAGACCCAACTCGGCAGCGATTTTCTTCAGATGCGCCATGGATGCCGGGAGATCTATTCCCCGTCCCCGGAAAAGCTCCTCGAGGCTTATCCCCTCTTCCGGTGTTTCCGGATGCAGGGGAAAGGCAATCCACCTGATCCCGATCTCGTACTCTGCCTTTAGCCTTTCAACACGCCCGGTGATGAAGTAGCACCAGGGTCAGACGTAATCGGAGTAAACCTCCAGGATGACTCCAGCGTTTTGGTCCATGGTATGAGATCCTCCCTGGTCATAGCCAAGATCATGCAGCAGCTTCTGCTGCCGCGCTCAAAAAAGGTTTTTATGAACCACCCTCCCGAGCTTAAACCCTGAAAAATCTTCAGGGCAGCCTTTCTTTGGAAGGCACCATAAACGTAATCACTTTTTCTCAAAATGCCAGGCAGGGAAGATCCAGCCAGCCCAGCCCCGAACTTGCTGTGGGGCGATGCCAAACTCTGGCAACTAAGAAAATCGGTAACTATCCGACCCAATTTAGGGCACTCCCCTCCCCTCTCCGGCCCCGAAATTTTCCTTGACAGCGTTATCAATTTTGGCTAATTTTGTGAAAAATTACACAAGAGGTGGGTCATGCTCTTTCCCGTGTCTGGCGTGGAAGTCAACCCGTTCATTCCGCCTCTCATCGCCCTGTTGGTCTCCACCTTCACCTCGATGGGGGGAGTCTCCGGGGCTTTCTTGCTGCTGCCCTTCCAGGTGAGCATCCTCAACTTCACCAGTCCAGCGGTTTCTCCCACCAATCTGGTCTTCAACATCGTGGCCATCCCTTCCGGGGTCTACCGCTACATCCGGGAGGGCCGGATGAACTGGCCGTTGACCTGGGTGGTGATCCTGGGGACCCTGCCGGGCATCTTCGTGGGGGCCCTTATCCGGGTCAACTGGATGCTCGACCCGAAAAATTTCAAGCTTTTCGTGGGCTGCGTGCTCCTCTATATCGGCCTGCGCCTGCTCTATGAGCAGACTCCCCGGGCCAAGCGGAAGAGGGGCAAGATCCTGGAGTTCGAGGCGCGGGTCCAGGAACGCTTGAAGAAGGTCCTGGCGGAGTCGGGGCACACCACCGGCCGGGGTCTGCCCGCCATGGCCCGGGTCAAGACCGTGAGTTGGAGTTTAAGAAAGGTCAGCTATGAATTTTTAGGGGAGACCTTCACCTTCAACGCCCCGGCTCTGTTTGTCCTGGCCCTGGCGGTGGGGCTCATCGGCGGCACTTACGGCATCGGCGGCGGCGCCATCATCGCCCCCTTTCTGGCGGCCATCTTCGAACTCCCCATCTACACTATCGCCGGAGCGGCCCTGATGGGCACCTTCCTCACCTCGGTGGCCGGGGTGGGGTTTTACTCGGTGATCGCCCCCTTCTACCCCAATATCGGGCCGGTGGCCCCGGACTGGGCCCTGGGGGCGCTGTTCGGCCTGGGCGGCTTCGCCGGCATGTACATCGGGGCCCGCCTCCAGAAATTTTTCTCCGCCAAGCTCATCCGCATCGGCTTAGGCATCGTCATCACGGGCCTGGCCCTGCGCTACATCCTGGGGTTCCTCCTGGGTTGAGCCTGGCCGGGAGACCTTCCCTTACCGGCCCCCGTCCCGGATTATTTTTTTGTGTCTCCGGGGAAAAGGGTATACCATCGGGTATAGCCTTTTTACGGGGGATTTTGAAGACTGATAGCGAATTGACACCTCTGCGCAATTACCCCCACTTGTCATTCTGAGGGAGCAGAGCGACCGAAGAATCTCTTAAGTGCCCGTACAAACGAGATCCTTCGCTTTGCTCAGGATGACAAAATGGCTTTCCGCCGAGGTCCCAAGTTGCGCTCATAGAAGGACAATGAATCTCCTGGACTGGAGGGGCGCGCCGGCCTGGGCGCCTTCAATCCAGGCCGGACACGCCGGGCCGCCCCGACCAAAGGCACATTCCCTGGATGCGCCTCACGTGATCTTGACTTTCGGATCCGCCGGAAACTGAGACAAAGAATACAGGGCCGCCATGATCCTGGAATATTCCGAAAAGGGTATTGTCTTTTTCCCCGACTCCGATCTCATCGGCACCCCGGCGGATTTCGGGTTGGCCTACGAAGACGTCTTTTTCGAGGCCGCCGACGGCGTCAAACTCCACGGCTGGTGGATGCCGAAGGCCGGGGCCCCGCTCCTGGTGTGGTTCCACGGCAACGCCGGCAACATCAGCCACCGCCTGGAAAATATCAAACTGCTCCACGATCTGGCGGGGGTCCAGATCTTTATCTTCGATTACCGGGAATACGGCCGCTCCCAGGGCCGCATCAGCCGGGAGGGTACCTTTCTGGACACGGCCGCGGCCTACCGGTACGTAGCCGAAACCCGGGGGATACCCGCCGGGGACATCGTCCTGTTCGGTCGCTCCCTGGGCACCGCCCTGGCCACGGACCTGGCCGTCCGAAAACCCTGCCGGGCCCTGATCCTGGAGTCGGCCTTCACCAACTCTTCAGACATGGCCAAGATGCTGGCACCCTTCCTGTTCGACTGGCGCCCCAAGGTGCCCTATGACAACCTGGGGAAAATTGCTAAAGTAAAAGTGCCGGTGCTCATCATCCACGGCGAACACGACGAGATCATCCCTGTGGCCATGGGCCGCGCGGCTCTTTGCCGCGGCCAACCCGCCCAAGGATCTTTACATCATCCCCGGGGCCCATCATAACGACATCTATGGGGTGGGAGGCAAGGCTTATTTTGAGCGGCTGAAACGTTTCATTTTCCCGGAAAAGAACTAGCTTGAGCCAACCGCCATCGGTAGGGGCGGGTCTAAAACCCGCCCCTACGATACCAGACCCCGATACAACTATGACCAACCTGCGCCGCCAGGCCCTGCACCTGTCCTACTTCACCATCGGCTACAACGTGGTGGAATGCGTCCTGGCCCTGGTGGCCGGCTCCCTGTCCGGCAGCATCGCCCTGGTGGGCTTCGGCCTGGACAGCCTGGTGGAGTCCCTGTCCGGCGGGGTGATGATCTGGCGGTTCGCCCGGCACGAGACCCTGAGCGCCGCCGAGGAAGCGCGCCTGGAACGCCGGGCCGTCAAGATCGTGGGCTACACCTTCTTTGTCCTGGGGGCTTACGTGCTCTATGAATCCTTGGAGAAATTAATCTTGCCGGGAGATCCCCGCCCCCAGCCTGCTGGGCATTTGCATCGCCCTGGCCTCCATCATCGTCATGCCCGGGTTGTTCGCCCTCAAATACCGGACCGGAAAATCCCTGGGCAGCGCCAGCCTGATGGCCGACTCCAAGCAGACCCTGGCCTGCGCCATGTTATCCGTGGCCCTGCTCATCGGCCTGGGGCTCAATTATTGGTTCGGCATCTGGCAGGCCGACCCCGGTATCGGCCTGGTGATCGTCGTCCTCCTGATCCGGGAGGGCTACCACACCTTAAAGGACAGAGAAGCTCTGCAGCTGCGCCTCCTGCGGCAATGTTGCCCTCCATCCTGCCGGCGATTGATCTCCCCGGGGTTCCCGGCTAAACCGCCCCTGCCCTTCTCTGCCAATAACCTGAAGTTAATTTAAGATATTTATCCCGCCAAATTAGGGAAATCCCCAATTGTCAGGCTTAGCCGCCGGCCATATGTTAAGGGAAAAATCAGACCTACAGGGTGAGTTATGGACTACACAAAATATGTAAAATGCCTCTCGAAAGTCAACACCGCAAAACTGGCGCTGTGGGCCGCGCCTGCTGTTCATGGTGTTGGTCGCTGGGGTGGCGGTCCTGGGCTCCGGCCCGTCCTGAGCGGTCTTGCCGGGTTTTGATTAAGCCGTTGGCGTTTTAGCAAGACGCTGGCTGACGCCTTTGAGGAGGAGCGGCCAGGCGATGGTGGCGTCGCACAAGACCTCGGCATAGCGGCCGCCATCCTCCGAGCGAAACAAACTTGCCCCAGGAAACCCCCTCCCGATAGGTGCAGCCGCTCAAGCCGCCCCAATGGGCCGGCTCCGGGCAGAGCCGCACGCCGTAGTGAAACCGCACTTCCGGCAGATCCAGGTTCAGACGGCTATGCAGCAGTTCCAGATAGGGCGCCACCTGCTGGGCCCAGTTGCGGGGCACGCCGCCGCCCACGGTAAAGATTCCCAGCTTTTGGGCGGCCAGGGCCTTCTGGGCATAAGCCCCCAGGTCCAGGAACGGGTTGAATTTCAGGGAAACCGACCCCAGGGCCGCCGGCGATGTCCTTGCCCTGCCGCCAGGGCCCGGCGCACCATGAACCCCGCCAGGTCCAGGCCCAACTCTGAATCGGTGAAGGCCGGGATGAACACCGGCACCCCTTTCAGATAGGCGGAACGCAAGATCCCGGGGCTGTCGGTGTGCTCCGCCAGATACTTCCCCAACTCCCGGCAGAGGCTGGCGGACGACCAGACCTGCTCCCGGTCCAGCCCCTCCAACACCGCACGGAACACGTCTTCGGCATAATCCAGGTTGGCTTCCATCTCCAGGGTGTCATAAATGCGGTTGTAGCCCTGCTGAAAGAGCTGCCGGTCCGATACCTGCTCCGGGATACTTGTAGTGCGCCCGGCCCAGGGTCTCGATGAAGCCGTGGGCGATGAGGGCCCCGGTGGTGATGACCACCTGGAGCCAGCCCCGGTCGATCATCTCGCAGATCAGCAGGCCCATCTTGGCGACACTCATGGCCCCGGAAAAGGTGCCCACCACAGCGCACTCCGGGTCCCGCACCATCTGGGTCAGGACCTCGGCGGCCTCGCCCAGATTGCGGCCGCCGAACGCGGTCTTGCCCATGGCCGCGCAGGAGCTCGTCAAAATCCTGAACTTTCGTGATATCCAGGGGCTCCAGGGGAGTTAGGCCATCCTGGGCCCCGTCATGAAAATCTTCGTGTTTGCGACGCATTGGTTTTTCCTATAACGATGATGTTTTGGAGGACGGCCGGGACGCAGTTCCCGGTCCTTCCCCCAATTCACTTTCACTCTCACAGCCGGTCGACGGGATGTGATAAATATATCCCAGCGCCTTATAGAGCAGCCGCGCCGCGGTGAATTCGCTCACCGTCTGCCCCGGGATGGGGGCCAGTTCCACCAGGTCCAGGCCGATGATGGGGCCCCGTCTGGCCAGGGTCTCGATGATGGTCAGCACCTGGGCGTACGACAGACCGCCGGGTTCCGGGGTGCCCACCGCGGGCATGATTCCCGGGTCCAGGGCGTCCAGGTCGAGGGAGAGGTAAACCGGCCCGGAGATGCCTTGAAGGTGCGCCAGGGCCTGCGTCCCAGCCCGACGGGGTGTGCAGTTCCCGGGCCTTGAACACCTTGAGGCGCGGCGCCACCCGGAGGAGTTGGTACTCGTCCTGGGAGTAGCTCCGCACCCCCAGGAGGGTCAGGGGCCGGCCCAGTTCATAGAGCCGGCGCATGACGCAGGCGTGGGAGAGTTTGCTGCCGTCGTAGCTTTCCCGCAGATCGGCGTGGGCGTCCAGGGCCACCACCGTCAGGTCCGGATAGCGGGTCTGCATGGCCTGGACCAGGGCCACGGTGACGGTGTGTTCGCCCCCCAGGGTGCAGATGAGTTTCCCCTGGGAGATCCAGGGCTGCACCACCCGCTTGATCTTCTCCACCATGGCCCGGGGGCCCGAAACCTCCGGGAGGATGGGGGCGGCGGTGGCCAGGCGGATGGCGGCCGAGGGGTCCCAGTCATAGTCCTCGTCCCACAACTCCACCTGGCGGGAGGCGGCCAGAATGGCCTCCGGGCCGCCCCGGGTGCCGGCCCCGTAGGTGGTGGTGGCTTCGTAGGGAATAGGCAGGATCACCGCTTCGGCTTCTTTGACCGGCAATGACCTCAGGTCCAGGAAGTTTAACCAGGCCATCTCAGGTTTCCTCCGGTTCAACGGTCTTTCAGCTCCATCTCCTTGAGGCGGCGATACAGGGTGGCCAGGCCGATGCCCAGGAGGCGGGCGGCCAGTTCCTTGTCGCCTCCGGTCTTTTTCAGGGTTTGGAGGATGGCCTGGCGCTCGATCTCCTCCATGGAAGACCCCACCGGCAGGACGATCTGGTCGTCTTCCGGGGAATGCCGGCGGATTTCGTCGGGCAGATCCTCGAATTCCACCATGTTGCTGGCGCACAGGGCCACCGCCCGTTCCACCACGTTCTGCAACTCCCGGATGTTGCCGGGCCAGTAATAACTTTTCAAGGCCGGCCATGGCTTCCGGGCTGAACCCCATGGCGGGGCGGTCGTTTTCCAGGCAGAACTTGTCGAGGAAATGCAGGGCCAGCAGGGGGATGTCCTCCACCCGGTCCCGCAAGGGCGGGATGACCATGTGAATGACGTTCAGCCGGTAGAACAAGTCCTTGCGGAAGCGCCCCGAGGCGACCTCCTCTTCCAGGTCCCGGTTGGTGGCGGCGATCACCCGGACGTCCGCCTTCAGGGTCTGGGTCCCCCCTACCCTTTCAAATTCCCCCTCCTGGAGCACCCGCAAGAGCTTCACCTGGGTGGACTGGGGCATCTCGCTGATTTCGTCCAAAAAGATGGTGCCGCCGTCGGCCAGTTCGAAGCGGCCCTTGCGCTGCTGGATGGCCCCGGTGAAGGCGCCTTTTTCGTGGCCGAAGAGCTCCGATTCGATGAGTCCCTCCGGCAGGGCGCCGCAGTTGAGTTTGACCAGGGGCCTGGTCCGCCGGGGGCTTTGGTGGTGGATGGCTTCGGCGATAAGTTCCTTGCCCACCCCGGACTCCCCGGAAAGCAGCACGGTGCTCTTCATGGGCGCCACCTGGCTGATCAGGTGCATGATCTTGAGGATAGCCGGTCCCCGGCCGATGATGCGGCCGGTGGGGCCCCGGTCCTTCAGGGCGTCCCGCAGCCGCTGATTTTCCACCAGGAGCTGTTGGGTCTCCAGGGCCTTGCTCACCACCTTGCGCAGGTCCCCCATGCGGAAGTCTTTGGTGATGAAATCGTAAATCCCCCGCTTCAGGGCGGACACGGCTTCGTCCACGGTGGCGGCGCCGGAGATCATGATGGCAATGGCTTCGGGCCGCAGAATGCGCAGGGCCCCGAAGAGTTCGGTCCCCTCCATGTCCGGAAGCTTCAAGTCGATGATGGCCAGGTCCACGGGGTGACGCCGGACTTCTTCCAGGGCCGTCGGCCCCGGTGCCGGCCACATGGATCTCATGGCCCAACTTCTTTAAGCCGGTCGCCAACGCCTCCCGGGTGGGGGCGTCGTCGTCCACGACAAGGATGACGCTCATAATAATATGCCTGTGCACTACTCATCAGTGGATGAAACTACATTAAACTTATCACGCGGGGGCAAAAAGGGGAAAAACCGAGAGGAAAAAAGGCATATCCAAAAAACTCTTTGTGCTTTCCCTTCTTCTCTTGCACCCTTTCCACCCTCCTTATAAACTGTCCAGCCACCCCAGGATCACCCGGGTGATCTGGGCCAGCACCTCCGGGGCCATGGTGCCGGCCCCCGGACTCAAAGGAATGGCCCAGCCCGGGAATGACGTGGAGATCGCTCCGCACCGGCATCTGGCCCAGGACTTTCCCCAGGAGGTCCATCCGGCAAAAGGGGTCCCGGGCGCCCTCGATGAACAGGGCCGGGCAGGGCAACTGATAGAGGGGTTGATCCCGCAGCTGCTCCGGCTTGCCCGGGGGGTGCAGGGGATATCCCAGGAAGACCAGGCCGCTGGCCCCCACGTCCTTGGCCACGATCTGGGCGGCCAGGCGGGCCCCCATGGATTTGCCGCCCAGGTAGAGTCGCCAGGCCCTTGAATTCGTCCATTTCGGCCGACATATTCCAGGACCAGGCGGAAGACCCCTTCCAGGGCCGCGTCCGGGTCGGGCCGCTTGCGGCCCGCTTCGGCATAGGGAAAATTGAAGCGCACCGTAACCAACCCGGCCAGGGCCAAGTTCTCGTGCAGCCCTTTGAGAAGGGGCTGGTCCATATTGTTGTTGGCCCCGTGGGCCAGGACCAGGACCGCGTCCATGGTGATGCTGCGGGGCACCCCCAGGACAGCGCGGATGGTCCGGTCCGTTCCCACCGGCAACGTGAAGGGACGAATCTCCATATCTGCCTCTCGCCGCGCCAGGGAAAACCCGTTTCTTTTATCGGGGAAGAGTTTACCCTTTTTTCCTCCATAAACTCAAGCAGTTAATTTTTTGGAGGGGCGACCTTCCCATAATTATCCCGGATAATCAATTAGTTGCCCATAGCGGCGCTCGCTCCTGCCAGGCCCCGGCCCCATTCGTCCATCAGGAAAAATCCGGTGGTGCGGATAGGCGCACCGGTATAGGGGTCGGCCGATGAGGCGCAGTGCGCACCTTTATCATGAGCAGGCGAGAGGCCTGTGCCACCAGTCTCTCACTTTTTAAAGCAGAACTTTTGCAGACAATTGCCCACGGACTTTCGGCCGACCCGTCAATGATGCATGGTTTCTGCTGGGCCTCCCCCTAACTTTGGACCTTGAACTTCTCCGCCAGGGATAGTGCCCCGATTCTCTGCACCTGAGAAGTCCGGCAACATGGTCAGCCTCGTCCAGGAGCAGCCGCCCCGGATTGAGATCTGCCAGTTCACCCCACAGGCCGAGGGAGTCCTGCCAGTCCACCAGGTGCTCCCAGCCGCCCAGGTGCACCACCCGGCGATGCCGGCAGGTGAGGCCCCTGAGCCTGCGAGCCAAGATGCGTTCCCGTCGAGCGGTATCGGAGGCGCCGGGAGAGATGGGCCGCCGGGGGGCTCGGGCCAGGGCCTGCCGGGCCCGGCGGAATTCCGCCGCCACAAACTCTTCCAAGGAGCCGTCGGGGGTGGTGAGCAAGGCCTTGAGATTGGCCGGGCTCAGGAGTTCCGGCCCAAACCGCGGCAGGTGCCGCCTGGACAAAAAACCCAGGTCCAGAGGGCGCCAGGGGACGCCGGCCCTCCGGCTGTATTCCTGGGCGGCCCTGACCTCAAAGGGCAGGGCCACCTGGGCCGCCAGGCGCCGGATGGCCAGGTGCAGGGCGGCGTCCTCCGGCAGATCGGCCAAAGCATTTGCCAGCTGCCGCTGCCAGCGGGCCTCGTGCTGGCGGCGGTAGCGCAGGGAAAAAGGGCTGATCTCTACGGTGACCAACTCCGGCCTCAGGTACTTGAGGAGTTCCCCGGCCCGGGCCTGGCCCCGGGGGTCGCCGTGGACCGTGCCGATGAGGGTCAGGCTCTGACTACCGCTGGGTTTCAAATGGCGTTTTCCCTCGAGATTGAGCGCATTCAACCGACCGGCTCCTTCTCATAACCAGTCCTTAGATCACCGTGAGCGGGTCAATGAGCGTGATGCCAGGATCATCAGCCAGGGTTTTCCAGTCAAGCCGATCCGGGGCCAGGGGGACCGGCACCCAGGCGAAGGTAAGATGCAAGTGCGGCGCCAGCGAGGTTTTTTGGCCGGGGCCTCCCGAGATGGCGGCGATGATCTCACCAGCGGCTACATAGTCGCCGGTTTGCAGCGATTCCCGGGGAACGGTGTGGCCCAACGCCGACAAAAGCTGCCGGCCGCCGTCCGTAAAGATGGCGTGGCTCATATAGATGGATCGGCCCAGAAAATCCCGGTCGATCTTGACGATGTGGCCGGCAAAGGCCGCGGGGATTTGGGTATGCTGATTCACGGTATTCGTCAGGCCGCCGGCAGCTTCAAAACGGTACAGGTCCAGGCCTTCATGGGGGGTATATCTGGCGCCCTGATCGCCCCACCATTTCTCCGGGGCCTTAAACAGCATGCCCGGGTGGAAGACCCACCGTTTAAACCCATCCATCCGGGGCCGATTGTGCTCCACCATAAATTCGATGAATCTGCTTTGGAGTTCGGGGACTGGGGACATGGCTGATTCGGCTAGGGGCAATGAGGCATCGAGCTTATGGTCACTTGGCGGAGATTGGCTGCGGGGTCCGCTCCCTGAGTCGGCGGTGAAGCCGTGGGCTTTTCCGTGAAACCCAAAATCCCCCTAAATCCCCCCTTAATAAAGGGGGACTTTAATCCTCCCCTTTGAGCAAAGGGGGGCAAGGGAAATTTTTCATCCTCGGGGGTGAGACATTTGTGGTTCATGCGCGTTTAGCTTGTTCCAGGGTTGATTATAGGGCGTGCCGTGCCCGCCGGATTATGGCGCCCACAGGCCGTCATATAAGGGGAAAAGTCGTCGCCGGCGTCTCGCCTGTGCTTTCAGATAAAGGAAATGGTGGGCAGCGCCCACCCTAGATTTTACTCATGACGCCTAATCCTGCACGAACTCCCGGCCGCTCTTCAGGGCCATCTCGGCCTTGGCCAGCTGGCGCCCCAGGTAGATGGCGTGGTTGATATCCGAGAGGGCCACGTCCCGGGCAATCTGGTGCTGCAGGTATACCGCGGTGCTGCCCCGGTACTCTTTCAGGGTAACGTCCTCGAAGCGGTGCTCCACGATGATTTCACCCTCATCCAGGGTAACGCGGAAGTAGCCCATGGGGTCGAGATTGACCTTGAAAGGGCGCTTGCCGATGATCATCAGGGCCCGGTCCAACTCCCGAGGGTCCAGGCCCAGGGAGTGGCTCACCACCACGATGGCCCCCGGGGCCAGCCCGGCCTCGTTGGCCACCCAGGCCTGGATGGCCATGAGGCCATAGACGTTGAGCAGCCAGGCGTCCATGGCGTTGTGAGTTCGGAAGGCGGCGCTCAGAGTCAGTTTACCCTCGAACTTCCGGAAAAACAGGGATACCAGGCAGGGTCGGCCTTCCTTGACCGTCAGATCCCGGGCGCTGTCCCACAGGGATACGTAGGATTTTCGGTCTTCCGGGTCGGCTTTAAGCCGACTGGCGCAGGCCGCCAGGGTATCCAGGCCGAAATACGTACGCAGCCGGTGACCATAATTATAGGTCTCGTCGGGACGGAGTTCGCCCCGGAGGATGTCTTCCTGATAGCGCAGCAGTTTCTCGGGAGCGATATTGACTGCGTGAAGTTCCTTCTCGGCCGCGAATTCTGGTTGCTCTATCACCACCTTGACGTGCTGCAACTCCAGGCGGTCGCCCTTTTTAAGGTTTACCCGGTGGCCGAAGCGGGTCAGCAAATACAAAACTTCCTTCCAGGCTTCTATGGGCGTATCCCGCACCACCACATGGCCACGGGGGTTGCTGGGAAAATATTGGACTGCAACTTCGGGAAGCGGCACTTGACGCCTTTCAAGTTCGTTCAAGGACCTGGCCTTCCACGTGGCTAAAAAATTTTTGAAGATGCCCGTCCCGATCTGTTCTTCATTCGTGTCGCCTAACCAGATAAGTTCCGGAATTGTGGCAAACAACTCCGGCTTCACCAAGTCGTCGATGATCCGCCTGGTCTCGCGAATCCTGGCCGGGGCTACCTGGACTCCCACCGCTGGGGGGCGGTATTGCACCAGGGAGGTGGATCACCGGCTCCAGGCCCAATTCAAAAAATTTCTGCAACTCCTCCCGGGAGCCGGATCGATTGTTGCCACAGATAAAGAGAGATTGAATCTGGGGGTTATAGAGTAAATTCCGCAGCATCTCCCGCAGGCCGTTGCCGTAGAGGGTGCCGAAGACCGCGATGGGACTGGTGGCCGGGTCCAGATCCACCCCGGCCTGGCGGAAGCGCCCGATGACGTAATCCACCTTGGACCACAGGGTCACCACGCCGATGGTCCCCTGGGGATTGATGACCGTCAGGCGGTCGGCGAAATGCAGGGGCTTGAATTCCATACTTTACGTTTATACCAAAAATAGGACGTATTTATATGGGATTTGGCAGGATCCAATTTTTCCCCCGGGAAGATAGCGCCGCAGTCTCAAGTTGAGACCTCCGGGAAGGTCCCCGCCCCGGTCATTCTGGGAAAGCAGCCGGACCACATAATCTCCTCACTGCGCTTTCTCTGAAGATAACCCGGTAGATCGGGCCTCCGGACCCGCCAACTGATGGCGGCCCGAGACAGCCGCCTCATCAGCATGCCTCATTTTTCTCATCCGCTATAACCTTAGGGCCACGATGGCTCGCTCAGCACGACGCTAGAGCTTGCCCCCGAGCCCTCAAGCCGCCTGCCGGGATTGCCTTTGGCCTAACCATGCTTATCTTCACATCACCGGGACGCCCAGAGCTGCCAGGCAGGGAGAAAATCTTGGGGGACACGGGCTTGAGTTCGCCGGGGCGGTGAATCCTGCGGTGAGTCAGGGCGGCGACTCTTCTGTGCAAGGCATTTCCCCGTGGCCGCAAAAGTGATATGATTTTACCCGGTAAAGAAACATGGTCAGCAACCTTGCCGGATGGCAGGAAAATTGTTAACAATAACTACAGCGGTGTAATAAGTTGAACGAGTCTCAGGGATTTCCTATCGAGACACCAAGAATTAGACAAGGGAGGGGCGGCGATGGTGGCATTTAAAGAACGGATGTATCTCCGGAGTTTTCAGGAGATCAGCAAGATCCTGAGCTCCACCCTGTCAGTGGACGAAGTGCTGGATCACATCGTGCGGCAGATCACCGAAGTCATGAATCTTGAAAGGGGCCACGATCCGCCTGGTCAACCCCAAGACCAACCGGTTGGCAGTTGGCCGCGTCCCACGGTTTGAGCGAGCAGTTATCTCAGAAAGGGCCCGTGGACCTGGACAAGAGTGTCACCGAGGCCTTGAGCGGCCGGCCGGTGGCCATTTTTGACGTGGTCAACGACCCCCGGATGCAGTATCCCGAGGAGGCCAAGGAAGAAGGGATCGCCACCCTGGTGGCCCTCCCCATGGTGGCCAAAGGCAAGGTCATCGGCGTCATGCGCCTGGTGACCGCGGAACCCCGGGAGTTCACCATGGAGGAGGTGGATTTCGCCTGCGCCGTGGCGGAACTGGGGGCCCAGGCCATCAGCAACGCCAAGATGTATGAAGCCCGCACCCGGGAACTCAACTTCCTCAAGGGCCTCCTGGAGGTCTCCAAGGCGGTCAACTCCGCCCTGGACGTGAAAAAGGTCCTCAATCTCCTGGTGAAAACCGTCACCACCGCCCTGGACATCAAGGGGGCCGGGGTGCGCCTGCTGGATGAAACACGGCAGCAGATGGAGCTGGTGGCCTCCTACGGCCTGAGTGACCGCTACATCACCAAGGGTCCGGTGGGGACCGACAAATCCATCACTGACGCCATGATGGGCAAGGCGGTGTCCATCTACGAAGTGGACAGCGACCCCCGGGCCACCTACGTCAAGGAGTCGGCGGAGGAGGGCATCAAATCCATCCTTTCGGTGCCCATCAACCTCAAAGGCAACGTCATCGGGGTCATGCGCATCTATACCAGCGAACCCCGGGATTTCAGCGACGATGAAATCACCTTTATCTCCTCCTTGGCGGAGCAGGCGGCCCTGGCCATGGAAAACGCCCGCCTCTACCAGAAGCTCAAGGGCGAATATGAGGAGATGATGGGCGACCTGTACCGCTTCACCGGTTTTACCCGGTTTTAGCAGAGTAGCCGCCAGACCTGGGCCCGGAAGGTTTCCGGGCCCGTCTCAGTTCGCTGCCATGGTCCGGGGTCCGGCGGGTTGGCCGGAGGCCGGACCTCCCGGGGCGAGTCAGGCAAGGCAGGCCCTGGGCCATGCCGTCTGGCCACCACCCCACCTATACCGAGCCGGTGGAGAGCACTCCGGTGCGGTGGGATCGTGACCACCTCCTTTTCATCCCGAGGAGTCAAAATGTCCCACTACTACGAAGAAAACGACCTGGAGAGGTTCGGTGAGATCGGCAAATATCGTCCCGATCTCTACGAAATCTTCATGAACTATTACCAGGGAGTCATGAGCGCCGGGGCCCTGACCACCCGGGAAAAGGCCCTCATCGCCCTGGCCGTGGCCCACGCGGTCCAGTGCCCTTACTGCATCGACGCCTATACCCGGGGGTCCCTGGAAGCCGGCTCCAACCTGGAGGAGATGACCGAAGCCATTCACGTGGCCGCGGCCATCCGGGGCGGGGCCACCCTGATTCACGGCATCCAGGCCATGAACGCCGCGGCCAAGATCACCCTCTAAGGAAGAAGCCCCATGCTGCCCTTTGCCCGCCAAGCTGGAGGATCTGGGTTATGCCGACCTGAATGCCGAGAACCGTCACCACCTTGCAGGTCAACCTCGGGTGGCGCTGCAACCAGGCCTGCAAGCACTGCCACCTCCTGGCCGGACCCCACCGTCCGGAACAGATGGAACGTGACACCATCGACGCCATCATCCGGGTGGTGGAACGCTGGTCCATTCCCTCTGTGGACCTCACCGGGGGAGCACCGGAACTCAATCCCCATTACGAGTACCTGGTGGAGCGCCTGGACCAGGGAGGGACCCGTATCATCACCCGGAGCAACCTGACGATCCTGCTGGAACCCGGCAAGGAACACCTGGCGGAATTTTACCGGGACCACCGGGTGGAACTGGTGTGCTCCCTGCCCTATTACCAGGAAGACCTGGTGGACCGTCTCCGGGGGGCGGGGGTGTTTCAGAAGAGCCTTTCCGCCTTGCGCCGCCTCAACCGCCTGGGCTACGGGCAACCGGATTCGGACCTCACGCTTAATCTCATGTACAACCCCGCGGGGGCCTACCTGCCGCCGGAGCAAGGGGCCCTGGAAGAGCTCTTTCGCCGGGAACTGACGCAGCGCCACGGGATTCACTTCCACCAGCTCTTGACCCTGCTCAATATGCCCATCGGGCGTTTTAAAGAATTTTTGGAGCGCTCCAGGAATTATGAGCGGTACATGGGGAAACTGGTGTCCGGTTTTAATCCGGCCACGGTGGCCGGCCTCATGTGCCGCAGCCTCATCAGCGTCGCCTGGGACGGACGCCTCTACGACTGCGACTTCAACCAGGCCCTGGATCTGCCTTTGCTTTCAGGCCTGCCCCAGACCATCGGCGACTTCGACCTGCCGGCCCTGGCCACCCGGCCCATCCGCCTGGGGGACCACTGCTACGGCTGCACCGCCGGCCTCGGCTCCTCCTGCGGCGGCCGCTTGGCCGAGGCATAACGATTGACCTGAGGATTGCGGGGGGCCAGGACAGCAGGGGCGGTTCGCGAACCGCCCCTCCCCCTTCCCTCCCTGTAGAGGCGGACCTGCGTGTCCGCCCGGGGCCCCAAAACTGCTGTCAGGGGTGGCCGTGTGCCCTTAGCCCCCTTCCCCATCACGCAATTCCCCCAGCCGCGGCCAGCGCCGGGTAAAGAGACGTTCGGCCAGGTGGCGGGTCAGGGAGAGCCAGTGGCGGGCCGTGGTCCGGAGGTTGCCGTGTTCAAGCCAGCGGCGGCCGGAGGTGGCTATCGGCGGGGTCAAGAGCTGAAGGCAGGTGAGGCCCCGGAGCCGGATCACCAGGTCCAGGTCTTCCGGACGCCGGTGGCTGTAGCCTCCCAGGGCGAAGAACAGGTCCCGGCGCACGAACAGGGCCTGGTCGCCGTAGGGCAGGCGAAAGAGGCGGCCGCGCCAGTTGGCCCCCCAGGCGATGAACCTGAGGAAGGGGGTGGGCGGGGTCAGCCGGAGTGCGAAGGCCCCGGCCCCGATTCGGGGGTCCAGGGCGGCCCGGCGCAGGGCGGCCAGATGGTCCTCGGTCAGAACGGTATCGATATGCAGAAATATGAATAAATCTCCCCGGGCAGCCCTGGCCCCCGCATTCATCTGGGCCCCCCGGCCCCGGGGCGCGCTCAGCCAGCGGACGTGGGGAAAACCGGCTGCCACTTCCCGGGTGGCGTCGGTACTGCCGCCGTCCACCAGGATGATTTCCAGATCCGGGGTCCGGGGCAGATTTGACAGGGCCCCGGCCAACATCGGCGCCTCATTCAAAACCGGCAGGATGAGGGAAATGACCGGCTTCGGAGACCAAGCGGCACCATCAGGGATCTCCGCCGTCTGGCCGGGCCCCGCCGGGGCATGGGAGGCGCCGGGAATGCCCAAAGTTTTTTCCATGATGCACCATGTTCCTAAAACCTAAATCCCCCTCATCCCCCTTTTTCCACAGCGGGGGACTTACCGAAATTCCTTTAAAAGTCCCCCTTGGAAAAAGGGTTAGGGGGATTTAAAAACCGGCAAGGGGAAGAAATTTTTTGGCAACCGCCATAAGGCCGGAAAACCGGGAGGCCCCGCGGTCTTGCCAATCCATATCGTGACCCACTGCATGACCGCCCTGCTCATCATATTTGCCAAGGAACCTCGCCCGGGACAGGTGAAAACCCGTCTCAGCCCCCCCCTGTCCCCGGAGGCGGCCGCCCAACTTTATCACAACTTTCTCTTAGATATCCTGGAAGAAATGGCCCGGGTGCCCGAAGTGCGTCTGGCCGTGGCCTTCAGCCCCCTGGGGGCTCGAACCTTTTTTACCGGCCTGACGCCGCCGGGCACGGATCTCTTCCCCCAGGAGGAAGCGGATTTGGGAGAACGCATGGCCCGGGCTTTCGACTGGGGCTTTGCCGCCGGTTTCGGCCCCGTGATGCTCAGGGGCAGCGACGTCCCCGACCTCCCGGCCGCAGTGGTGGCGGAGACCCGGGAAGTGCTGGCGGCCGGCCGGGCCCAGGTGGTGTTGGGACCTGCCACCGACGGCGGGTACCACCTGGTGGGTTTGACCGAGCCCCAGCCTCGCTTGTTTCAGGGGCCGGCCTGGTCCAGCAGCACAGTCCTGGCGGACACCCTGGAACTGGCCCGGCACCTGGGCCTCAGGGTCCACCTCCTCCCCCCCCGGGCCGACATCGACACGGGTGACGACCTACGAAGGTTCCTCAACCAGGCCCGCCCGGCGCCGCAGCCGGGGTGGCGCAGCCGTGAACAGGCTCGGAGACTGCTCGGGCTGCCGGGTCCCGGCCGAATCGAGCCGGTGGGATAATCCAGATGTTTCCCGGCCTGGACCTGCCCGGCCCCGAGGCAGGCCTCGCAGAAGCTCTGGTTATAGGGCGTGCCGGGCACGCCGCTTTATGGCGGCCACGGGCCGCCCTATGATGATGAACCGGGGGCGATGGGCGATGATCACGCCCTCAGGTCTTGCTTTCGAGAACTCATGCCGGGACCCGCCTGCATGGGCGTCCAAAGGGGGTGAATTCGCGGGTTCGCCGCCGCATTTTATCGTCTTAAAAGGAAAATTGAGATAAAATTTCCCCAGGAGCACCGTGTGGCCAACCTTAAAATTATAACTCCGCCAAAGACCGGCAGAAAGGCGTCCGTCATCCGTCCTCTCCTCTTTCTGCTGTTGATCGTGGCGGTGATCGCCCTGCAGTATTTTCACCTGGAGCAGTACCTGGACCCGGGGCGCCTGCGCCGCTTCGGGGCGGAGCACGAGGTTCTGCTGCCCCTGATCTTCCTGGCGGTGTGGATGGTGGGGCCGCTCTTCATGCCCGGCCTCCCCATTACCCTGGCCGGCGGCGTGCTCTTCGGACCCATCTGGGGGGTGGTCTACACCGCGTTCGGCTCCACCCTGGGCGCCGGGCTGGTCTTCCTGGCGGCCCGCTATCTGGCCCGGGACTGGGTGGCCGGGAAACTGGCCGGCACCCGGCTCATGTCCCTGGACGAGAAAGTGGCCCGGCATGGGTGGAAGATCGTGGCCTTTACCCGGCTGGTCCCCGTCTTCTCGTTCTCCCTGCTGAACTACGCCTTCGGCCTCACCCGGGTATCTTTCTGGCCTTACCTGGCCGCCACCTTCGTCTGCATGCTGCCCTCCACTATCGCCTACGTGTACTTCTCCAGCAATATCCTGGAGCTCCTTAACGGGCAGATTTCCTCAGGACTGATTGTCGGGGTGGTCCTGGTGGTCGCAGTCAGCCTCATCCCGGTGTTCTATAAATGGCGCCGGGCCAAGTCCGGGGAACCGGTGGATTTCTAGGCCAGCCCCGCGGCTTGCCTCCCGCCGCCACGCTCTCGCTTAATTATTCAGAAATGCCAGCAACTCTTTATTAAACCTGTCGGTAGCTTCGAGGTGGGGGATATGTCCAACGTTGGGTATTTCCACCAGGGCCGCGTGGGGAATCAACCCCACGGTCTTTTTGCCTAAGGCCGGATACTGGCCCACCGTCGGGAGGAACTCCTTTTTTACCCTGGCCTTGCCCACCACGGTCCTGTCCGCCTGCCCGATAATCAGGAGGGTTTTGGGCTTGAGATAGGGAAATTCATGGCACACCGGCTGCTCATAAATCATCTGATAGGTCAGGGCCGACGACCAGGCCAGGCGGGGATATTCACCGCTCAATTTCCAGCGGGCCGCCACCTGGACATATTCATCATATTCCGGCTTCCATTGGACATAATAAGACTGATGATATTTGCGGATGCCTGCCTCTTTGGCGTTTAATTCATTGGCGTAAAGCGCCTCAAGGGGCGCATACGGGACAAAGACCCGGTAATCCTCGAGGCCGATGGGATCCTCCAGGATGAGCCGGGTTACCGTTTCCGGATACATCAGGGCAAACCGGGTGGCCAGCATGCCCCCCATGGAATGTCCCACCACCGCCACTTGTTTTATCCCCAGACTGTCCAGCAGCTTTTTCGTATTGGCCGCCATCAGGTGAAAACTATAGTGAATATCAGGCTTGGCAGATTTTCCGAAACCGATTTGGTCGGGGACCACAACCCGGAAACCGTTCTGAGACAAAAAGGCGATGACCTCGTGCCAGTAGGCGCCAAAAAAGTTCTTGCCATGTAAGAGCAGGACGGTCTTGCCGTTGGGATGGGCCGGCATAATGTCCATATAGGCCATCCTTACATCCTGGCCTTCGAGGTGCAGAGGCAGAAAGTCGACTTTATACGGGTAGGCATATCCCTCCAGGGTAATGGAGAGAGGCTTGATCTCTTGGGCCAGGGCCCACGCCGGCAGGCAGCAGATGCACAACAATAAGGCGGGTACCCACTTCTTGATTTGCTCACGTCGCATGGGTTCTCCTCTTCGCCCCGAAAATCCGGGATAGGAGCGCAAGCCTCCGGGGGCCAAAGTATATCCCTGGTATATCGTCCCAGGATGGTCTTACCAAAGGTTGCAGGTTGTTTCCGCCTCCCCCCTGATGGGGGAGGGGAGTTAGGGAAACCACCATCTTGCCAGGTATCTTGGGGACACGACACTAGCCGCGGATAATTTTTTCCACCTGGATGTCGTGGACCTTGAGGAGCTTCCACAGGGTCACCCGGCTGATACCCAGGAGGCGGGCCGCTTCGCTCTTTTTGCCCCCGGCTTCGTTAATGGCCTCGATCAACCGCTGGCGTTCGTCCGCCCCCCTTTCGGCCCGGCCCACCCGGCGATCCCGGAGCGGCGGCGCCGACCTCGGGAGAAACGTGGCCGGGAGGTGTTCCGCCTGAATGACGCCTTCGGGACACAGGACAAAGGCGTACTCGATGACATTGATGAGCTCCCGGACATTGCCGGGCCAATCGTGGCCGGTGAGCAGGTCCAGGGCCGCGTCGCTGATCCCGGTGAGGGGTTTGCGGGTCTGGCGCCGGGCCCGGTCGATGAAGACCTTGACCAGCAGGGGAATATCCTCCCGGCGTTCCCTCAAGGGGGGCAGGTGAATGGGAATGACGCCGATGCGATAGTAAAGGTCTTCCCGAAACCGGCCCAGGGCCATGAGGCGGTGGAGGTCCTTGTTGGTGGCGGTGATGACCCGGACGTTCACCGGGATGGGGGCATGATCGCCCACCTTTTCGATGATCTTTTCCTGGAGCACCCGGAGCAGCTTGGCCTGGGTGGCCATGGGCAGGTCCCCGACCTCGTCCAGGAAGATGTCCCCGCCGCTGGCGGCCTCGAAGCGCCCCACCCGGGTGCGGTCGGCGCCGGTAAAAGCGCCCTTGACGTGGCCGAAGAGCTCGCTCTCCAGCAGGGATTCGTTGAGAGCGGCGCTGTTCACCTTGATGAAGGGCCCCTGGTGCCTGGGGCTGAGGCGGTGAATGGCCGCGGCCACCAGCTCTTTGCCGGTGCCCGACTCCCCGTAGATCACCACCGGCGCCTCGGACTGGGCGGCGCTGGAGATCAGGATGAACAGTTGCACCATGACGGGCGACTTCCCGATGATGCCGTGAAACCCGTCGTCCTGGTTCAAATCCTGGCGCAGACGGGAAATGAACAGCTGCATCATGTCCGGAGATTTGACGCCCGGGTCGTAAACAGTCTCTTCCCGGCTGAGTGAGCGGCGCAGATGCGAAATGACCCGCTCCTTGGCCTCCACTTCGCTGAGGTCGGTGAAATTCTCGACCCCGGCCACCACCTTGCCGCTGCTGTCCTTGAGTATGGCGGCGTTTTTCAGCACCGGCAGGGGGGTGCCGTCCTTTTTTTCCAGCATGCACTTGCGCCGCCGCACATGCCCCTGCCGGAACAGCTCACATTCCTGGTGCCGCCCCCGTCCCATTGAGTCCATGCAGGTGTGACACTTAAAGATGGTGCAGGGCTGGCCGATGAGCTCCTCCCGGCTGTAGCCGGTAATCTGCTCCATGGCCAGGTTGACGGACAGGATCACCCCCTCCACGTCCACCACCACCAGGCCGTCCATCATGGTGTCAATGACGGTCTTCCAGAAATGCTCCTGGCCTTCTTCAAACAGACCCTCTGGAGTCCCTTGCTGCCCTCTTAAGGCGTTACCTGTCAATTTTTACCCCTTGACCCCATGATTGACCCGGGTCCGGGTGAAATCAGCCTGGCCAGCTTAGGCCCAGAGGCGAAAGCCTTTGCCAGAGCTAAAGGTTAACAGTTAACTACTTTACGTGTGTTCAGTATAAACGATTAACGTTTGGCCGCCAAGCCAATAGGAACCCTCTCAAAATAATTAATGGGGCAATTTAGATATGAACATTAGCTTATGACTTGCTCCGCAGGAATGATCTTGCTAAACTCAGGTCCGCAGTCTGAGGCAGTTTCACTGATCAACCCCGTCGCCTAGCCCCGGAAGAACTGGTGGAATCCCTGCCCGGTTGCGGGAAAGCGCGAGGACCGGGTGACGACGGCGGCCCCGGAGTAGGTAAACGGCCGCCGCCTCCGGGGGTGGCCCCGGAAAATTCAGAGAGCGGGGATTATCTGGTCCCGAAAAACTCCAACCTGGACGGGAAAGATTGAATTGTCCATAAGATTGGCATTATATTTGCTATTCACCTGGGAGAAGTTTGGAAAGGTCCACCAGGAGGTCAAGGCCTACCCCGGACCTAAAGCGTCTTATTCCCTAAATGGGTGTGAATCGGGGCCTGCCCCCCAGAGGTGACTGGCATCAGAGCTCAGCGAGCCCCTAATCTCATTGATCATCCGGTCTGGTGCCGGCGCACTTGACCATATTATTTATCCAGGAGGAATGCATGCGTAACAGAACTGGACTCATCATCTTTTTCCTGGCCGCCCTCGCCGTGGCAGCCACCCTGGCTCTGGTGGAACCGTCCTGGGCCGGCAAACTGGAAGAAGCCATTGCCAAGACCCCCGTGGGCACCGGCCCGGGCATGATCCATCCGGACATGCCCAAGGGGTTCATGGGAATTCCCGGCGCACCCCATTCTTTCTGGCTGTTCTATATCCTGTGGGGCATCTGGGTGGGGTGGATTTTTTCCTCGGTGGGCGCCTTCGGCGGGGTCATGGCCGGCGTTGGCCACATCACCGTCTTTGGACTGGCGGATTACGGCCGGAGTTTTAAACAGACCAGTCCCCCTTTGAACAAGCTGCTCACCGACTCCATCCGGGTTTGTAACCAATATCTGGTGGGCTTGTCGGCCTTTATCTCCTCTCTGACTTATTACCGCATGGGCCGGTTGGTGCTGCCCTTGGGACTCTGCCTGGCCGGCGGCGGCATCCTGGGCGCCTATCTGGTTCCGATGTTGACCGCCGGAAAAATCAATCTGAGCAGTTATATCGGCTATTTCGGCATTGTCGTCTTCGCCGTGGCCTTCGTCCTCTTTTATGAAACCACCCCCGCGGGTCAGGCAAAGAAAAAAGCGGCCAAGGCCGCGGCCAAGGCCTTTGAAGACATTAACATCCGGAAGTGCGTGGTGGATGAGACCGGGGCTCAGGCCTGCGGCGTCCAGGTCACCCACTGGGGCACCTCCAAGATCGTCTTCACCTTCTACGGCCAGGAATTCTCCTTCAATCCCCTCTGGCCGGTGCTGGGCGGTTTTTTCATCTCGGCCATCTCCGCCTTCATCGGGGTGGGCGGCGGCTTCCTTTATGTGCCTTTCCTGACCTCGGTGGCCGGGTTGCCCATGTTCATCGTGGCTGGCACCTCGGCCCTGGCGGTTTTGGTGAGCATGGTCACCTCGATTTTCACCTACATGTTCGTGAAAAGCGTGCCCGTGGACTTCGTCATGATCTTCACCGAGCTGATCGGCATTTTCATCGGTTCCATCCTGGGCCCGATCACCTCCAAGTATATCCCGGATATCTGGCTGAAGCGCATCTTCGTGGTTTTGGCCGTTTATGTAGGTCTCGGCTACCTGACCAAGGGCTTCCTGGGTCATTCCATTATGCCGGGGATGTAATCGTCTGACACGGGATTGGGGCCGGCCATACCGGCCCCAATCATGAGGTTCACTCGACAATCATGGAAATGCACCCGGTTTTCCTGTTCATAGACCCTTATCTGATCTGGTTTTACCGGATAACGGGGCACGCCTGGTTCGATTTTATCCTCGGCACCTTCATGCTGGCCCTGATGGCCGTGATCATCGGGGAACTCAATATCGCCCTGGCCTATCTGGCCGCTCGGCGGCGCATTGAACGGGTCACCGATGAGGCAATCAAATACCAGAACCTCTCGCTGGAAGCCCTGACCGCCGGGGATAAGGTGGCCTATCGTGCCGCCAACCGACTGGCCAACGATGCCTTCGGCCACTCATTTTTCATGCAGATCGCCCTGTCAGCGGCGTTTCTGTGGCCCGCCGGATTCTCCCTGGCCTGGATGTCCCAGCGCTTTGCCGACCTGGAGTTTCCCCTCCCTTTCGTGCCCTATTCCTTGGGGTATGTCGGGGTGTTCCTGTTCCTGTTCATCGCGGCTTACTTCGTTTTTAAGCCGCTGAAGTACAGGATCCCCTATTTCCGCCGGATTAAAGAGATGCTGAACGCGTCCAGCTTGGCGGTCCGGAACCTGAAAAGCTTCAGTGATTTGCTAGCCCCAGTGCCGGGCGGCAAACCCTCTGGGTCTGGGGCCGGCAAAGTGAGCCCCTCGTCGTGACCCGCCATCCCCAGCGCCGGGCGGCTCCTGCCCTGCCAGGCCGGGACTGGCGGACCTGGGCAACTTATTTGTCACTATTTATACCTTGACGATATTTTGATAAAGTATCATTAACGTCGCAATAACGCAGAGGAAGGTCCTGATATGGCAAACGAAGTCTACAGCATCTGCTTCATGTGTACCCAACGCTGCCCCATCCGGGTGGAGGTTGCCAACGATGACGTGGTGTGGATTGAAGGCAATCCCCATGTTGACAGCAGTTTGTGCGCCAAAGGCTCCGCCGGCCTGAGCCTGCTCCATGACCATGAGCGGCCCCAGTACCCCATGATCCGCACCGGCGCCCGGGGAGCCGGGCAGTGGAAACGGGCCACCTGGGATGAGGCGCTGGATTATGTCGCCGATAGGCTCAAGACCATCATCGAGGAACACGGCCCTCAAAGCCTCCTCTGGGGGGAGCGGAACAATCTCAATACTCATATCGTCAGGGCCCTTATGAATGGCCTGGGCTCTCCCAACCATTTTACCCATGAATCCCTGTGCAGGGGTTCGTTGCTCACCGCCATTGGCGCCGTGACGGGCTACCCTTATTTTCCGGCAGAGGTGGGGGTGGATTATGCCAACATGCGGCACCTCATCTTGTATGGCCGTAATTTAATGGAATCCCTGGAAAACATGAAATCCACCAACAGCATTCTGGACAGTATGGAAAAAGGTGCCAAACTCACCTATATCGATCCCCGGGTCAGCGTCACCGCTACCAAGGCCGACCGCTATTGGATGATTCGCCCCGGCACCGATCTGGCCCTGAACTACGCCCTGATCCGGACCATTATCAAAGAGCGGTTGTACGACCAGGAATACGTCCAGCGCTGGGTCAGCGGGCTGACCGAACTCCAGGCGTTTGTGGAGCCTTATACACCCGAGTGGGCCGAACAGGAAACCGGCATCCCGGCCGGCGAAATCGTGGCTCTGGCCCGGGAAGCCGCGGAAGCCAAGCCCGCCGTGATTTTCCATTTCGGCTATCGGAGTTCGCACTATACTGACGATATTTATACACGCCGCTCCATTCTCATGTTGAATGCTTTGATGGGAAGCATCGAGGCCAAAGGCGGCATAGTCTTCAAAAAAACCGCTAAAGACGCGGGTCGGCCTGGTCTCGCCAAATATTCCGACCGGGAATTCCCCAAGATTTCCCACCCCCGGTTCGATGGCGCCGGCGAAGCGGCTTTCCCCATCATCAATGCCTTTCACGGTAATGCCCAGCAGTTGGCCCCTGCCATCCTGAACGAGGACCCATATCCTATCAAGGCCCTGATCGTCAACCGCTTCGACCCCCTCGTGTCTATCCCCGATTTTGAAGCCACCCGGCGGGCGTTTGACAAACTGGACCTGCTCGTCGCCATCGACGTGAATTACAGTCAAACCGCCTGGTACGCGGACGTCATTCTGCCGGAGTCGATGTATCTGGAGCGCTCCGACCCCCTCCAGATGGTTACGGGCCTGAAACCCACGCTTTATATGCGCCGCCAGGCAGTAACGCCGCGCTACGATACCCTGCCGGCCTGGCTGATTATCAAGAAGCTGGCCCAGCGTTTAGGTCTGGGGGAATACTTTCCTTACGAGACCATCGAGGACATCTGGAATTTTCAACTTAAGGATACGGGGATAAAGATTAAAGATTTCGATGCCCGGGGCTTTGTGCCCTTGACTGATAAAGCTTTGTACTGGGACCGGCAGGATGGGATCAAGTTCAAGACCCCTTCCGGCAAGATTGAACTGGTGAGTTCCTTGATGGAGAACGCCGGCTTCCCCTCGTTTGTGCCCTACACCCCGAGGCCGGCGCCGCCTGAAGACCATTTCCGCATGATCGTGGGGCGCTGTGCGGCCCATACCCACATCTCCACCCAGAACAATCTCTACTTGAACGAATTGGTGCCGGAAAATGAATTGTGGATCAATACCCAGCCGGCCGGGCGGTTGGGGGTAAAGAACGGCGACTATGTCGAGGTGTCCTCGCCCTTGGGCGTCGGCAAAATCAAGGCGAAGGTGACGGATTTCATCCATCCGGAAGCGGTGTTCATGCTGCACGGTTTCGGTAAGACCGTGCCGGCCCAAACCCGTTGCTATCAAAAGGGCGCCAGCGATGCCCTGCTCCAGAAAAACGTCACCGACCCGGTGGGGGGTAGCCCGGGCCTGCACGAGACCATGGTCCAGATTCACCCCCTGACCTGAGTTTCCGGAGGACACATATGAGTCTCTATTATCTCACCCAAGACCAGAAAAGATGCATCGGTTGTCTGAGCTGTGAAGTGCATTGCAAGACCAACAAAGGCCTCCCCTTGGGACCACGATTGGGGCAGATCATGCCGGTTGGTCCCCAAATGGTGGGCCCGGCCCCCCGGCAGGCCTTCGTGTTCATGCCTTGTTTTCACTGCGAAGAGCCATGGTGCGTCCCCGTCTGCCCCACTGGGGCCATGCGCAAGCGTCCCAAGGATGGCATCGTCTACGTGGAGCCTTCCCTGTGCGTCGGCTGTAAAAGCTGCATCACCGCCTGTCCCTGGGGCGCCCCCCAATGGCATCCGGAGGCCGGCAAGGTAGTGAAATGCGACTACTGCAAGGACCGGGTGGACCAGGGCCTGTTCCCCGCCTGTGTGACCAAGTGCGTCACCCACTGCCTCCATTTCGGCCGGGCTGACAGTCTGGACCCAACCCGCCGGGAACGCTTCGCCAAAACCGTGGCCTCGGAACTGGAAATTATAACTGGCGGCAGGTAAGCACCCCTCCCCAGGTTCCAGTCGTTCATCAATCGCCAAAGTTTGGCCGAATGCTTGGAAAAACTTTTGGTAGTCGCTCCAGGGAAGGATTTCGGAACCGGCCCCTGAAAAGGGCAGCATATTTCAGACTTATAATACAGTCTGTCCTGGTTCATCTTCACAAACCGCTGACCGGTGGAGGTTGGCCCCAAAAGGTAAGGGAAGGATGGCACAATACGAGGTTCAAGCCCGCTCGACGGAGACTTTCGGGCGGGTTCTGTGCAGCGCCCGCAACCATCACTTCGTGGCAGATGGGCCAACCCAGAACGGTTGTCCAGGAGAGGCCATCACGCCTGCCGAACTGTTTCTGGCCAGCGTTGCAGCCTGCGGCGTCGAACTCTTGCAGGTTTTGGCCAGGAAAAAAAAGATGCCCCTGGAAGCCATCGGCGTTGAAATTAGCGGTATGATAGATCGCAGCAACCAGGGGCGCTTGGATTTTACCCTGTTCAATTCAGTCCGGCTGCAGTTCCGCTTGCAGGGAGTAACCGACGAACAAGGCGCCAAACTCGTCGCGGCTTTCCAGAAAAGGTGACCACTGTATGGGACGGTCGCAGTTGCGACCCCGGACATTCAAGTCGAATTTCACACCGAGCGTTAGCCAGATATTGCCTCAGGAAAGACTTTGGTGACTTACCTGCCAGGGGGGATTTTTATGCGTAAAAAATTAATTTTTGGGGTTGTGGTTCTGTTATGCATAGCTTGTGCGGCCCCGGTTTTTGCCCAAGCGACGTCTAACGCTGCCCGGGAATGGGTGAAGAAAGCGGCGGCATTCTACCACGCCCAGGGCAAAGACCAGGCATTGGCCACCTTCAGTGATCCCAAAGGTCAGTTCGTTAAGGGTGATCTCTATATTTTTGTACTGGATCTCAACGGCAAGATGCTGGCCCACCCCAAAGCCGAATTGTGCGGCAAAGATTTCATGGTGGTCAAGGATGAGCGCGGCAAACTCTTTGCCGCAGAAATCGTCAAAGAGGCCAAGGAGAAGGGGAATGGCTGGATCGAATATAAGTGGGAAAACCCCGTGACCAAAATGATCGAGGATAAAATCACCTACTTTGAGAAGGTCGACGATGTGATCATCGCCGCTGGATTCTATGATAAATCCTGTTAATGCTCCTGTTTATCCTGCAGCCCTGCGCTGGCGGAGATTTCACCGGCCGGCATGATACCTTCCCGAATTTCCCTTCAGAGCCACGGCCTTCCCCAGTTGGGGCCAAGACGAGGAGAATTTCGTTACTCGGCCACCAGTCAGGGCGTCTTCGGGCCAGGGCTATGGTCAAAAGTCTGCAGAACCGTGATGCAGCCGGAGGGGCGCATCCAGCCAGTTATCACCCCGCCACAACCTCCCTTAAAGTAGGATAAAAACCGACCTGGCTATGGCGTAATATCCTATAAAATAATCAGACTCCTGCCGACAGTATTCGTCCTCACTTTAGCCTATCTTTACATAGGAATGATGCTTATCGTCAGGATCGTCTGCAATTTTGCAGGAATAGGAGTGTCCGCTCCCCGGTGTCTCCGGACCGTGGACGGCTAGCACAGGAAAGCGTGGGATGAAGGCTTTGCCGTCATTGGAAGCTCGTAGTCAAAAACAAAATCCGAGGAGAGAGGTGCGACAGATGAAAAAGGCAATGGTTTTCGGAATCTTGACCTTACTAGTTACTTGCATGGCCTTTAATACCGGGCCGGCCAGCGCCGCAGAGGAATTCACTGTAGGCTGGCAACCTTATTACATTGACAGTTACACTCCCGCGGTTATTCAGGAGCTTAAATTGACGGAAAAATACCTTCCCGGGGTAACCGTCAATTACCAGGCAGGTTTGCACACCGCCCTCTTTGCGGCCAGACTTCTGGCCGGCCGGATCCAGGTAGGTTACGGCGAGGCTAATCCCACCAACATCGTCTGCAGCACTCGGGACCAAGGCGATGTCCGGCAAGTTGTCTGCACCAGCAATTCCGCCGCCGGTCAGCGTTGCGCCTTGTTGATGGTCAGGAAGGATGCTCCCGACTTCAAGACGCCCGACGAAGCGATGAAATGGCTGGATGGCAAGGTTCTCGCCTCTCCCTGGGGCAGTTGCGCTGACAAGTTCGTCCGTATAGCCAAGGACAAGCTGGGAATAAAGCCAGCCGAGTATCTCAATCAGAGCATCGAAATCATCACCACGAATTTCAAGGCCAAGAAGATTGACGCCGCCGCCGTGTGGGAACCCACCGCCTCGAGGATCGGCACCCTGGCGGGTTTAGGAATTGCCAAGCTCGCCGCTACTGGCGCCACCTGCGGTGATCCAGACGTCGGCATGATGATGATGCGCGGCGATTTCATCGATAAAAAACCTGAACTGGCCAAAGGTTGGCTCAAGTGCGAACTGGAAGCCGAACGCTTCATGGCCGATCCCAAGAACCGGGAAAAAGTCGTCGAGATGATCGCCAAATACGCGGTGGGAATGCCCAAAAGGGCCATTTGGTTCGGCCTCTACGGCGAGATTCCCAAGAATATTGGTGGAGTTAACCCCAAAACCGTCTTCCCCTTTGCCATTACTCCTGAGATCCAAAAATACCTTCGTGAACTTTACAGCTTCCAGCACAAGCAGAAGCAGGTTCCCACCGAGAACCCACCTGCCAATATCCAAGATACCAATCTCGCACAGCAGGTGTTGAAGGAAGCCGGTCTGACCTCGCCCATTGGCGAGATCGTCGCGGTCCCGGCTGCTCAAAACCCGTTCAAGGATTAACGTGGCTTAAGTTTTTTGGACATTGCCCTTCTCTGGCTCGGATGCCGGAGGGCCCCCGGGTCAGAGAAGGCCAGACGTAATCACGGTTGGGAAGTCGGTCGTCCTGAATTTCGGCGCCAGCCGGACCGAAGGCGCCATTGACACCAAACTTTAATCCCCCTGCGGGGCTCCCCGAGAAAATATTATGAGACCAGAAAAAACTAGTGAGATCGAGACACTGGCCGAGCAGGGAGTCCAATCCCCTATGCTTGAGCTTGAAGAGGAGATACCCTACCTGAGCTGGGAAATACTGGTAAGCCGGGTCAAGCACGCGTTGTCGACTTCGGCGCCGTACCTGGCGGCAACCGGATTATTGTTCACCCTGCTCCTCTATTGGCTGTTGACGGAAGTCATTAAGGCGCCATTGTTCGACAAGATTCCCGGTCCGGTCACCGTGGCAACTGAATGGTTTTCGCATCATCCTAAGTACGGGATTTCCATCTACAGCACCGTATATTATGAGCACATTTGGGCAAGCTGCCGGCGGATTATCGAGGCTTTCTTACTGGCTACCGCCCTCGGGGTGCCGCTGGGATTGTTCATGGGCTGGAATAAGATCTTCAAGCAGTACACCTTTCCGCTGTTTGAAATGCTCCGGCCTATCCCTATGCTAGCTTGGGTGCCTTTGGCCATTTTGATGTTCCCGGGCTACGAAGCCAGTGTTATCTATGTGACCTTCCTGGGCTCCTTTTTCGTCACCACCCTGAACACTCTTCTCGGGGTCGAGTCCATCGATGAGGTCTACTTCAGGGCGGCGCGCTGCCTGGGGTCAAAGCCGCGACATATCTTTTGGCATGTTATCGTGCCCGGGTCGCTGCCATTTATCTTTACCGGGCTGCAGATCAGCATGGGCTACGCCTGGTTCTGCCTGGTGGCGGGAGAGATGATCGCCGGTCGGTATGGGATTGGCTACCTGATCTGGAACGCCTATATGATGATGCAGGAACCAGTGCTGATAATCGCCATGATTACCCTCGGATTTTTGGGATGGGCCAGCAGCGGCTTGATCCGCATGTTAGGTAGGCGCTTAATGCAATGGCAGGTCAGGGAGATGGCTAGATGATACTCAGTCAAAGTGTTACAGAGAATAACGGTGGGGCGTTGGCGACCAGAGCCTCCGGACCCGAATTTGGCAAGATCAGCATTCGGGACGTATCCGTCATTTACGACCCGGAGGGGGTTCATGTCGTCGCGGTAGAGAACTGCTCCATAGAAATTCCGGCTGGAGAGTTCTGTGTGGTCGTGGGCCCGTCGGGATGCGGTAAGACGACCCTGCTCAACGCCATCGCCGGTTTCCATGGGGTCACGTCAGGTGAAATCTATCTGGACGATGAATTGCTCTGCTCGCCTGAAAAGCCGACAGAGCCCGGAGCCGACAGGATCGTGGTTTTCCAAAACGGTGCTCTCTTTCCATGGAGCACGGTCCTGGAAAACGTTATCTACGGCCCGGTGGTCCAGGGAAAGATGACGCGCAACGAGGCCAGAGAGGTGGGCCATGAACTCCTTCTCCAAATGGGGCTGGCCGGCATCTCACGCAGCTATCCGAGCGAGATCTCTGGCGGGATGTGCCGCCGGGTGGAGATTGCCCGGGCCATGATGAACGATCCCAAGGTGCTGCTGCTGGATGAGCCTTTCCGGGCCATGGACGCCCTGACCAAGACGGTGATCCAGAAATATCTTCTAGATGTCTATGATGCTTCCAATAAGACCGTATTCTTCATTACTCACGACCTGGAGGAGGCCATCTTCCTGGGTACCAGGGTCATCGTGGTCACCACCCGGCCGGCCCAGATTAAAAAGGTGATTACCGTTGACTTACCTCGGCCCCGCGATTTCCGGGTGCTCTCCTCACCCCGTTACCGGGACCTGAAGGAGGAGGTCATTGAAGCGGTCCACGAAGAGGCCCTGAAGGCCTTTGAGGCTGGCGAACGGGAGCGGGCTTAAGTAGGGCAGAGGCGGAAATTCCAGCCGGCGGTTTCGTCGGTCTATATAGTAGAAGGAGAGGTTTTTTATGGCAACACAACCGAAGAATTCCAAGGACGCCGTCCTTAGCAAAAAGGTCAAAAAGTTCAAGGGGTTTTTAACGACCAAGTCTATCCTCCGGGGATGTTTTTCGATCGCCGTAGCCTTGGTCATCTGGGAGGTTGGCACTAGATACGAACTACCCCTCCTCAAAGCTGTTCCAGCCCCGAGCGCGGTTCTGGTCTCTTTCAAAGAGGCCATCTTTGACCTGGCATATTGGGAGTCCTGGGCCAATAGCTTTCGCCGCATTGGCCTTGGCTTCTTGCTCGCCCAGCTCATCGGCGTTCCTCTGGGGCTGCTCATGGGAACCAGCCGCTTCTTCCGGGAAATGAGTCTGCCAGTATTCGAGGTGTTGCGGCCCATCCCGCCCCTCGCCTGGGTTCCCGCTTCGGCCCTTTTCTGGCCGACCCCTGAGATGAGTATTGTTTTCGTCACCTTTCTGGGCGCTTTTTTTGTGACGATCCTGAACATTGTTGGCGGGGCCAGGAGTATCGACGCCCGCTACCTCCGGGCGGCCGTCTCCCTCGGGTCCAGCCGACTAGATATATTCTGGCGCATCATTCTTCCCGCCACCTTGCCCAGTATCGTCGTGGCTATGTCGGTGGGCATCGGCATCTGTTGGAACACGGTGGTGGCGGCCGAGATGCTTGCCGGCCGCTCCGGCCTTGGGTTTCTGACCTGGCGGGCCTATGTGACCTTCACCTATCCCCTGATTGTGGTGGGCATGATCAGCATCGGCATCGCCGGCTACATTTCTAGCGCCCTTATCCGGCTTCTGGGCGACCGTTTAATGCCGTGGCTCAAAACCGCTTAATGCCCTTTAAGAAAACCTAAAAGGATGATGGAAATGCCGCAACCAAGCACCAAAGATAATGGAAACGGGCGCCAGGGCGTCCGCCCTGGACTGACGCAGGCCGGTTCGGCCGAGATGACCGTCGAGCACGTCAGAAAGACCCACGGCCTCAAGCCCTTGGTTAAGGTGGTGTTGGACGATTGCAGTTTTGTCCTCGAAAACCGCAAGCTTACCGTTTTGATCGGTCCTTCGGGATGCGGCAAGACTACCCTGATTGATATCCTGGCCGGCTATGATACCGCGGATTCGGGGAAGGTCACCATCGATGGCCAACCGGTCAAGGGACCCGGGCGCGACCGGTTGGTGGTCTTTCAAGAGACCGCCCTCTTTCCCTGGATGACCACCTTTCAGAACGTCAGCTACGGCCCCGATGTCCGGAAGGAAATGAGCAAGGAGGATCTCCGGGTTGAAACGATGAAGCTGCTGAAGCTCGTCGGGCTCGAAGCCTTCGCCGACAAGTACCCTTCACAACTTTCGGGCGGCATGATGCGGCGGGCCGAATTGGTCAGGGCCCTGATTAACCGACCGAAAGTCATGCTCATGGACGAACCGTTCAGGGGCCTGGACGCCATGACCCGGGCCCTGATGCAGGAGTATTACGTCCGTCTCTTCGAGGCCAATCCGGGGACCAATCTCTTTGTCACCTGTGAGATCGAGGAGGCTATCTTCCTGGCTGATCGGCTCGTGATTATGAGCAACCTTCCAGCCAACATCAGAAAGATTATCGAAATCAATCTTCCCAGGCCGCGCCAGTTCCAGATGCTCACTTCCAAAGAATATCTGGGGTATAAGGGTGAGGCGTTGGAAATCCTCCACGAGGAAGCCATGAAGTCCTTTGCTAAGGGCAAAACGTCGGCTGCTGATTTTGTTGAAGCCTATTCGACGATATCCGGCTCGAACGAATGATGGCTCCTCTTACCAGGGGGGTCCGTAGATGCCTTGCGGGACAAACCCCTGGAATTCCCGGCATCTTCCGGTAAAGATGGTGTCTGAAAGGCACGGCAGCAATTCATTGACTCGACCAAGCGAAATCCTTATAATGGTAACTATGTTGTCTATACTTAATTTGGTTTAGCCACCTGCCGATATCCGCAGTGGGTATAGTCCCTTTCGGATAAAGCCTGACAAAGACCTACGGGAGATTTTTTATGGGAGACAACTCTCAATTCAGGGATGAACTTAAAAAGGGCTACGCCCTGCTCTTTGAACGGCAATGGCCTCCACTGGTAGGAGGGTTATTGATCGGGCTCCTGGCTATACTGATTGAGGCCTGGTCGCGGCCTTGGGGCATTGTGGGAGGAATCCGCAATTGGGCCGATTGGCTCTTTTATGGCGTGGGTCTGTATGCCAAACAACCGAGTAACCCCTTCCTCTTTTCCGGCTCAGTAATGGATATCGGCCTGATTTTGGGAAGCTTTGCCGCTGCACTCCTGGCCAAAGAATTTGCTCTTCGCATGCCTCCGAAGCTTGAAGCCATTAAGGGATTTGCCGGCGGTCTTCTCATGGGGATAGGCTCCTCGCTGGCCCTGGGATGTACGGCGGGAGGTTTTTATACCCCGCTCATCAACCTGTCGGCCAACGGTTTTGTCATGATGATAGGTTTGACCTTCGGAGCTTATCTCGGCCTCCGCTATATCTTTTGGGAACTTGAACACTTTCCGGCCGCCACCGCCACGTATACCCCACCCCTTCAGGACGAAGCCCCGTCTTTTGATTGGAAGAAGCTGCAACCCTTCATAGGCGGCGCAGTTTTGGTCGGCCTGATACTCGCGGCAAAATATTACGGCAAGGTTTCTGCTGTTGAGACTGGGGGATTGCTGCTGTTTGGGGCTGCCATCGGAATCGTTATCCAGCGCAGCCGTTTCTGCTTTGTGCGCGCCTTCCGAGATCCCTTTATGACCGGTGAGGCTGAAATCGGCAAAGCCATTGCCGTCAGTATCATCGTTGCCTGCGTCGGCATTGCGGTGCTCAAATTTAACGGGTTCAGGCACGAGGCGATGTATGTGGTTTCCGCTTTTGGCTGGGGGGCTGCGGTGGGCGGCGTTATTTTCGGCATCGGCATGGTCATCGCCGGGGGGTGCGGCAGCGGGACCCTCTGGAGAGTAGCCGAAGGAAATCTGAAGTTGTGGATTGCGTTGTTTGCTTTTGCTACCTCCAACTCCCTCATGACCATCTTGAACCAATCCTGGGGCGTACGGGACACCCTGGGAGCGGCTGTCTTCCTCCCCAAATATTTTGGCTGGGTAGGGGGCATCCTTTTGATAGTTGCAATCTTAGTGGTCTGGTATCTCATTCTTTCCTGGAATGAAAGGACCAACAAGTTCACCATGGAACTGTGATGGCAAAGGTGACCTGAACCTTGCCATGAGCAATCCCAGGTTCAGGGCTGAGGCATTTATCAACTACGAGAAAGGAAAATAGCCATGGATGAAATTAAGGCCGATGAAATCCTGGATTGCCGGGGGCTTAGCTGCCCAATGCCGGTTTTAAAGATTAAAAAAGCCATGGAAAAACTGAAGGCCGGTCAGGTATTGGAAGTCTTGGGAACCGACCCCGGGACCCGGAATGACCTTCCCGCCTGGACCAAGCGGACGGGGAACGAGTATCTTGGAGAGAAAGAAGGAACTGGTTTCATTCATTTTTATGTTCGAAAAGGCTGAGATGAATTAGGGAGGAGCCTCCCTAGCCGGGGTCATGAGGTGGTTTTGGGCCCATTCCGCCGCGGGAATGCTGCTCCCATTTCAGCCCTACCCTTTAGAGTAGGACATGACTTCCTCTGTTTGTCAAAGAAAGGGGCATGATGGCAGAAACTTTGGGAATAATGGTGGCCACGAAGGAATCCCTGCAACACCTGCTGGGATTGGTGGGGGCGGCTGAAAGGAAAGGGGTGTCCGTGACCGTTTTCCTGACCGCGGAGGGCGTTTGGCTCTCCCAGGAGCCCCGTTTTGGAGAGCTCGCGGGCCGGGCCGAGATATCCTTGTGCGATGTTGGATTCAAGGGCTTTGGACTCAAGGGGGAAGTGGCCGGTTTGAGTGAAAAGAATTTCGCCACTCAGGCCAGACACGCGGAAATGCTGGCGGACTGTACTTATTATGTAATGCTCTGAGGAATGATAACATGCCTGTAAAAAACGTAACGATCCTGGGGCGCCACCCCCATCGCCAGCACGAGGCCTTACGGTCCAGCCTGGGCTGCCTCCTGGAAAACCATTTGGTGACTTACCTGGTGTTGGACTACGAGGTGGAAAAGGACCAGGCCTATCTCGAAAACCTGGAGTTTCTGGACGAAATGGAAGGGGAACGCTTCAGCAATCATATGGCCAACGTGAAGCAGCACGGATTCACCTATCTTTCCCTGGCCCAGATGGGGGAGTTGCTCCGGGAGCAGGACATCATCATTCCTTTCTGAGAGGCACTATGAAAATATTGCATATTTTCCGTCATCCCCCGGATAAGGTTACTCGGGAGCTAGTCGCTATCACCTCCCGGGAGCGAGAGGCTACCGAATTTCCGCTGTACGAAGACCCCGTTGATTATGATCGGCTCTTAGAGTTGGTAGTTACCAACGACCAGGTAATTTCCTGGTGGTAGGGAGGAACCGGCCGACGAATAGCCGATAAGATACCATGGCGGGAAAGAATATCCGTTTTATCTCTCTATGTCACTTTTGTCCTCTTTGGGCAAAATCAACTATGAACAGATCGAGGGGGCAAGTCCCCGCACCCCTGACGTGCATGTCCACATCGTTGTTTTCCGGCAGGCCTCGCTCCTTCAGCAAGGTAGCCGCTTGCCTCAATTTTGTCACCAATTCGGCAGAACGACATTGAACGGGGAGGGCGCCAAAGGACGCATAGCTGGCCTGTTTAAGCACCTTTGATGATTTAAACGCGATCAACCCGACCGAGCTTTCCGGGGCGGGGGGAAAGGGAAGGATGAAGGCCCGCAACCGGATACTGATGGCCATGTCTGTTTCCCTGGCCATGTGGTACATGCCTTGTGACAATTTCTCCGCGGTAGTCAAGCACGTCTCCGAGGAATTTCCCCTAACTTCGCCGATACTCATTCTTTCACCCTTTCAGGTCGGTTATGACTGTTTAAAGGTTGCACCGGGACAGATCGGTCCAATTCGGGTCGAAATGTCGTTTTCCACTTTTCACCATTTTCGGATAGGCAGCAGGCCCCAATTGGCTATAATTATTGTATAATATGAAAATGAATAGATGTGTGCCGGGCCTTTTCCTGATACTCGTTGGGCATAATCGGGCCTAAGGAAAACTTCGATGTCAAAAGCACGCATAATTACCCTGACCTCGCTAACCATGCTGGCATTTGCGGGTAATCAAATTCTCTGCAGGGCCGCACTCAAAGATACCAGCATTGACGCAGCCAGCTTTACCACAATTCGATTAATTTCCGGAGCGCTTATCCTGTGGGTAATAGTGAGAATGCAGGGCGGCGCCCATAGCGTTGAAGGCAACTGGCTGTCGGCGCTTATGCTGTTCGCTTATGCAGCCTTCTTTTCTTACGCCTATATGACCCTGCCAACGGCAACCGGTGCACTACTGCTTTTCGGTTCCGTCCAGACAACCATGATCGGCCATGGCATTTGGTCGGGAGAACATTTAAGGAGGCTGCAACTGGTTGGCCTCTTTCTCGCCTTCGGCGGACTTCTTGGTCTATTGATGCCGGGGCTCACGGCCCCGCCCCTGGGCGGCGCCATATTGATGTTGGGCTCCGGGGTGGCATGGGGCATTTATTCTTTGCGCGGCAGAGTTACGGGCGATCCCACCAGGGAAACGGCAGGAAATTTCCTGCGCACTGTTCCCATCGCGGCAGCTATAAGTATTTTGAGTTTCAATGTCGCCAGCCTGGATAATGTCGGAGTTTGGTATGCGGTTGCGTCTGGAGCGCTGGGGTCTGGAATAGGCTACGCCATCTGGTACATGGCCTTGCCGGCACTGAAAGCCACCAGCGCGGCAACCGTGCAACTTAGCGTTCCGGTCATCACGGCCCTTGGTGGCCTCGTCTTCCTCAGTGAGCCCATAACCCTGCGCGTGACGTTGGCCTGCGCCGCTATTCTCGGTGGAATCGCCTTGGTGGTTCTGGAGAAGCGCAATGCGAACTCCGCCTAACAGATCATTCCAGCGGACCCTGCGAGCGGGCAACTGCTTAACGCTGCGCCATGCATGATCTTCATTTCTGCCTTCTGGGGCTGGATCGGACCGTTCCTCGTCGCCTCTCTCATGGCCCGGGGCCTGTCGACCGATAAGGCAGTAAGTTTGGGAGGAACAATTACCGCTGCGATCATTGGCGCTGGGGCCTGCAGTGTTGCCGGGGAAATTATTATAGGTTTCCTCATTAGTCATTCTTTGACGCTGGTCGCGCTGGTCGGCGGCTGGATCGGGTTCCGAGCTATCTCGGATGGGTCAGTCTACAAGGCAGGACTGGTGGAAATGGTGAGTTCCAGGATTTGCGGTGTTAGCCCCGGCCTCCAATCTGCCGCTGGATTGGGCATAACCATCGTGGCACCGGCAGATTTCGGAATCTTTCTGGAATGGTATAATGGCAGGGTAGAACCCACCGCCGTGACGATATGGGCCCCCGCTTTTCTGATTCTGGCGCTGGGCGGGATTCTTTCCCCGATCACCGCGTTCGTGCTCCGTCGTCTCCCCCAGGCAAAACTCAGGTGCGGCGGGAAAATGTGAGGCCGTGAGGCTCGAGTGCATGCTGGCCAAGGAAATGGAAAAGGAAAAGTCCAGGATGAGTCCAGCTATTCGCATTATTGGTCGTGAGAAACCGATCATTGTCGAGGCTGGTGCGACCCTTCTGGAGGCTCTGATTGCGGCTGGCTTTTCCGTTGCTGCCGATTGCGGTGGCAAGGGCAAGTGCGGCCGCTGCAAGGTCAAGGTCCATGAAGGGGCCTCAGCTCTGCCGCTGTCTGAAATAGAGGCCAAGGGACTCACCGAACCAGATGCCACCCAGGGCTATCGGCTGGCCTGCCAACATCAGGCGGTGGACGGACTGGTTTTGGAAGTCGTTGAGGAGTTGTATCGGCAGGAAGTCTACAAGCGGCTGGGAATCGGTCTCGGCAAACCTCTGCCGGTCGGGGCCTCGATCCGTTCGGTACCTCTTCCTGATGGGGAGATCGACAGTGCGTTGGCTCAAGCCGGGCTGCTGAAGGATGTCGATTGGTTGGCCGTTCTGCCGGACGCAGGACAACGGCGATCTCCTGCCGGTAAACCACCTGTCGTCTCCAACACCTCTCCGCCCTCCTGCCGCTCTGCTCTCGTTACCGAGTCCGGTCGGGTAATCGGGCTGGCGGCTCAGTCTTTTGCCCCTTATGGGATCGCAGTGGACCTTGGCACCACCACCATTGCCGTCTACCTGGGCAACCTCCAAACCGGAGAGATCCTCGGCGTTGAGACCGCTCGAAATCCTCAAGCTTCCTTCGGAGCCGACGTTGTGAGCCGAATCTCGGCCGGTGCGGATCCAAAGAGCGCCGCAACCATGACAGGACTGGCTCGTGAGACCATTTCTGCCTGCATCCGGACGCTGTGCCGGCGCTATGATCTTCCCCAAGGGAATCTGGTAGACGCGCTGGTGGTCGGAAACTCAACCATGATCCACCTTCTCCTCGGGGCCCCGGTGTACAGCCTGGGAGTAGCTCCCTATCGGCCCCTATTTCATGGCAGCCTCAGAGTTCAGGCGCAAGAAATCGGCTTTCCCATCCATGCGGGCGCCTCCACGCAAACGCTCCCTCTTCCTTCAGCATATGTTGGCGCCGATACAATTGCGGCCTGGTTGTGGGCCGAGCGTACTTTGGACGAAAAGCCGACGCTCCTTTTGGACCTGGGGACAAACGGCGAGATGGTGCTGTCCGCCAATGGCCGCCTGTGGGCTACTTCCTGTGCGACCGGTCCTGCCTTCGAAGGCGCCACCCTCAGATGCGGCATGGTCGGAATGCCTGGAGCCATCGAGAAGGTGACTTTCCAGGACGGGACTCTCAAGCTGAAGGTGATCGGGGACTCCACGGACCCTTCCCTCCGTCCCAAGGGCCTTTGCGGGTCCGGCGCCATGTCCGTGCTGGCGGCTCTTCTCGATCACGGGATCATCCGTCCTGACGGGAGATTCGAACCTGGTTGCTCGCATGCCTCTCTGCGGCATACGGCAACAGGAGACGAATTCGTGGTCGCCGTCGCCTCCCAGGCTGCCAATGGCCGCCCTATCGTACTGCATCAGAAAGACATCAGAGAATTGCAGTTTGCCAAGGGTGCCGTGGCCACCGGCATTCAATTCCTCTGCACCGCGGCAGGAATCCGGGCACCTGCCCGCATCCTCCTGGCCGGTGCCTTCGGTAATGTTATTGAACCAGGAGATGCACGGGCCATCGGCTTGATCCCGGAGATCGATCCCGACAGCATCGCTGGAATCGGCAACGCTGCCGGGCTGGGGGCCTCTCTGGCCCTCTTGGATGTCGGGGCCCGCCGACGTGCGGAAGCGTTGCTTCATGAGGTGGAAATAGTAGAATTGGGGGGCGCCCCTAAATTCAGAGAGACCTTCTTTGCGAACCTTGCTTTTCCTGATCAGCGGCACACCAACCGCGCCTCCCGTCAGGAGATGTAAATCTTATGTTTTCGTTCCTTGCTCCCAGCCTGCGCAGCCGTTTGGTGCTGCTAGTCCTTTTCGCGGTCCTCCCGTCCCTGGGGCTGACGCTCTACACGGGACTGGAAGAGCATCGCATCCAGCGGGAACAGATGGAAAAGAATACGCTGCGCCTTACCCGTCTGGCCGCCGCTGATCTGACCCAGGTTATAGAAGGGGCGCGCCAGTTACTAACAGGCCTTGCCCTGATTAATGAGGTCCGGGAGTTAAATACCAGGGCGTGCAGTGCGGTGTTTAGAAAGCTGCTCGCAGAATATCCCGATTATGTGAATATCGGTTTGATAGACAAAGCGGGCAATATTATCTGCAGCGCTAACCAATTTGATATGCCGGTTAATCCGGTACAACACGCCTATATCAGGCGCGCCCTTAGCACCGGCAATTTCGTCGTCAGCGGTTACCAGGTAGACACCGTTACAGGAGTCCCAGTGATCGTCTTTGTGGCTCCGGTGTTCGACGATTGGGGTTGGGTTAAGCCGTCCGCGGTTTTTGCCGCTCTCGACCTGGCCTCGTTCAAGCGTATCGATATTGCGGCGCAACTGCCCGCCGGCGCCGTATTCCAGGTGCTCGACTACAATGGTGCGGTGCTGGCCCGGTACCCCGACCCTGAAAAGTGGATCGGCCGATTCATGCCTGCCGAGCTGGTGGTTCTTGCCGGGATGGGGGAAGGCCGGAAGTCCCTCGTGACCCTTCAGGGCAGCGGTCGGCTCTATGGGATCACCACGATTCGCGCCGCCCCGGAGACAGACATCTACGTAAGCATCGGCATGTCGAAGGAAGCAGCTTTCGGCCCCATTGAACGCGTATTAAAAAGGAATGTGGCCGCAGTAGGCTTGGTTGGAATTCTGGCACTGCTGGCAGGTCTCATAGGGAACGATGTCTTCATTGTGCGGCGTTTAAAGGCGCTCGCGGCCGCCACCAAACGATTGGCCTCCGGGGATCTGGGCGTGCGGATCGGACTGTCTGACGATCGTGATGAACTGACTGATTTGGCCGCTTCGTTCAACGAAATGGCCATGTCCCTGGACAAAAGCACCACTGAGGTGCGCCGGGCTGAGACCAAGTACCGGACCCTGGTGGAGCAGATGCCGATGATCACCTACATTACCACCCTGGACAAAGCGGTCGGTACGCTCTACGTCAGTCCCCAGATTGAAGCCGTCCTGGGATATACACCGGGAGAATGGCTGGCTGACCCGGGACTGTGGGTCCAACTACTCCACCCTGAGGACCGGGATCGGGTCTTGGCGGAAGTTCAAAAAAGCCTTCAGAGCAACGACGGGGTGTTATTTCGGCTCGAATACCGTATATTTACTCGCCATGGCACCATGTTGTGGCTCTGCGACGAGGCCATCGCGGTGAAAAATGAACTTAATGAACCTGATTTTTTACAGGGCATCATGTTCGATGTCACCGAACGGAAGCGTTTTGAAGAAGAACTGAAGAGTTCGAATGAAAGAATGCGCGAACTTGCCGGACACATAGAAGCCGTGCGGGAAGAAGAAAGAACCAGGATTGCCCGCGATATCCACGACGAACTGGGCCAGGTGCTTACCTGTCTCAAGATCGATCTGGCCTGGATGGATAAAAAGCTCCATGCCAAGGGTCAGACGGCACGGCCAGCATTGCTGTTAAAAAAGATCGCTACCATGAAGGGTACCATCAACAGCACGGTGCAAATGGTTCGAAAAATCAGCACCGAACTCAGGCCAGTTATTCTGGACCATTTCGGTCTGTCCGCAGCCATCGAATGGCAAGCTTCAGAGTTTCAGAACCTGACCGGTATACAATGCCAGTTCAATACCACTCCCGAGGACCTGGAGCTGGATGAAAAGGCCGCTTCGGCGATTTTCCGGATCTTTCAGGAGCTGTTAACCAACATCACCCGTCACGCCAAGGCCAGCAAGGTAACCATCAGCCTGGGCAAGGGCAGGAGCATGCTGAATCTGGAGGTTCAGGACAACGGCAGGGGCATTACCGAGAGGGAAAACCTCCAGGCGAATTCCTTTGGGCTGTTGGGAGTGCGGGAGCGAGTCGCTCTCCTGGGTGGCAAGTTCAGCATTATAGGCGTCGAGGGGGAAGGCACGACTGTCACCGTCCATATTCCCTGCTCCCGTATCAACATTGCCCAACCACATCAAAACATAGGCAGCTAAGGAGCCACCATGATCAGAGTACTGGTCGCCGATGATCACGCCATCGTGAGGCGTGGCTTGAAGCTCATCCTGCAGGAAGAATTCCATAATATTCAATTTGGCGAAGCTAGCGACGGTCAGCAGGCGCTAAATCTGGTTTGGAAGCAGGAGTGGGATATCGTCATCCTTGACATTACCTTGCCTGGCCGCAGTGGCTTGGATGTGCTCAAGGAGTTAAAACAGATCCGCCCGAAGCTTCCCGTTCTGGTTCTGAGTATGCACCCAGAAGATCAGTTTGCGGTCCGGATGTTGAAGGCCGGTGCCTCAGGCTATATAACCAAAGAAAACGTGGCGGAGGAACTGGTCAAGGCTATTAAGAAAGTTCTGGCCAGGGGGAAATACGTCAGCGTTTCTCTAGCGGAAGAGCTTGCCTTTCGCCTGGAAGCCGATGATGAGAAGCCGGTTCATAAAAAACTCTCTGATCGTGAATACCAGGTTTTGTGTCTCATTGCCTCAGGCAAAACCGTCAAACAGATATCCGAGAAACTATCGCTCAGCATCAAGACCATCAGCACTTACCGCACCCGGATTCTCGAAAAAACCAGGATGCAGACGAACGCCGAACTGACCCATTATGCCCTGAAAAATAAACTGATCGACTGTGTCCCTTAGGGGTGCTGCCAGGGATGCAAGGTGCAGAGGGATTCCGTCCCCTGCGGCCAGAGTCGCTATTGTTTGATCTGCTTCTTGAGTGATCTTGCGAAGTATCCGGTACCCCTCCTCCATGGCGCCGTTTCGGCCTTGTTCCACCAGGCTGGGTTCGGTTTCCACCAGCGTTTCGGAATTATATCTATCGCATAGGCGTTCGCGGGAACTTCGTGAGCGATTTCATACATTTTCTCGAAGATAAAACCACGGCCGTAGATTTTGTCCAGCCTGTCAATCCATTCCTTCCAGGGATTCGGGTTGTACTTCGGGGAAATGACCCTCTCGAGCTTGTCAAGCTCTTCCTGGGCCCATTGGATATTACGGATACCGCATCTCCAATGCTCAGTCCCCGGAGGGGGTGGATCGCATTCACCAGAGCCTGCCTTCTGCCAGATGGAAGCTTCTTCCTTTCCGAGGGTGGCGACCTGAGCGTGATAGGCCGCCTCCATGAGGGCGTCTCTGAGTTCTGCAGGCATCTTATCCAGTGCCTTCACATTCATACCGGTGACCCAGTTGCCCGAGCAATACTTCAAGTACAGATATTGGCCGGTAAATTCAGTAAAATGGTTCACCTCAAAGGGAATTTCCCAAGCATCAGCGCCATCTATAGCCCCCTGACGCACTGCCTCTACGACTTCCTCGTAGGATATGGCGACGGGGTTGACTCCCATGAGCTGCATGCTCTTGAGGCCGAACAGAGTATTGGTGGTCCTGACCTTGGCATTCGTCGCTCTCAGTTTTTCAAGGGTGTCCAGGGGTGGCGTGCCTTCCCCGTATTTCTTCTTGCTCATGAAGAAGCCGCGTAGACCGTAATCACCAAAAAGCATCTCCAGGCCATAGGTCCGGCGCATCGGTTCGCGCCAGAGATCCTCACTTTTGTAATCAAAAGCGAAGGAATAAAGGGCGGCGCGGGAATGCCAGAGGGCTCCAAAGTCGAGGATGTTCATATACGGGCAGCTCGTCGAAGAGTTGTTGGTGGAAGCCAGGTATAAATCAATAAGGCCCTGGATACACTTTTCAGCGCACGTCAACTCGCCGCAAATGGAGTTTGCACCCTTGACCTCGATCTGAATGGCAGAATCGGTACGCTCCTCGATATCGTGGATGAAATCGTACGCCCCCACTTTGGCGACCCACGTTGAGTCAAGGTCGTGCCCGGCCATGCCATATTTCAGTATAACTCTGGGCTTGGCCTTCGCACGACTGCGCGCGGTCGCAGCCGCCTTTTGGGCCAGCAACCTGGGCGTTGGTTCGACGCTAGCCCGGGCAAAGCCGCCATAAGCCAGCAGGGTGGAGGTAAAGCCGAATACTGACGCAATGCGGGTGAAATCCCGACGCGACATGGCCTTTGGTTGCGAAACTTTTTCGTCCTTCTTCCCGTGGTTGTCTCTCTTCATTGGGGTTCCTCCTTTATGCCGATATGATGCAAAACGGCTACCTCGTTCAACGAACAAGATAACCGTTTTGCAAAGTTTCTGATATGTCGGAATCCCATCAAGCCATTTAGCTTACCAGCTTCTGCGCCACGGGGACCGCAGCCGCGGCGTCGTACGCGAACCCGTCAGCCCCGATACGGTCGGCGAAATCCTGAGAAACCGGGGCGCCGCCGATGATCACCTTGAGGGAACTCCTGAGGCCTTCCTCCTCAAGTTTCTTGATGATAACGGGCATCTCATCCATCGTGTTGGTGAGCAGAGCGGATAAGCCCAGCAACACCGGCTTGTCCTCCTTTACCGCCGCGATGATTCGGGACGTCTCCACGTCCGGTCCCATGAAATTGATCTCAAACCCGGCGCTGCCCAGCATGGTGGCAACCAGTTCGAGACCGATGTCATGCACGTCACCTTCAACCGTAGCAAGCACCACCTTCCCGCTGACTCCGCCCTCTCCGACCACGAGATGAGGCTTGAGAATTGCCATGGAGGCCTTCATAGCTTCGGCAGCCATGAGCATCTCAGGGATAAACTTTTCACCCGCCTCGTAGCCGGCCCCGCAGTCGTGCAGCCCCTTGACGAGCCCTTTATCCACGATGTCCTGAGCCCTGATGCCTTCAGCCAGCGCCTTTTTGACGAGATCGACTGTGACCTGTTCTTCTCCGTCAAAGACTGCTTTGGTGATTTCCTCTAAGATTTTCAACGTCATCCTCCTGGGTTACTAGGCTTTTTTGTCGTAACTGCCGTAACGGCGCGCCGCGTAGACCGTAGCATCGCGATTGACGTAAGGGGTATTCTTCGGCTCCCAGCAATTAGGCCCGAGCATGCAGCGCAGGTTGGCACCTTCGACAGTCTCGATGACAATCTTGGCCTCTTCGATGAGTTCATCAGGGGTGCCGAACTTGAGAGTTGTCGCATAAGACACAGCCTTACGATCTGCCGTGGAAGTTTTGGTAGCCGCCCCATAGTTGCCGTTGAGGAACTTCAGGTTCGGATTGAGGCCAGCGTTTCTCACTTCGACAGCCTTTTCGACGCAAAGATCGATGTTCATCGGCCCCAGGAAATAACCATCGGCCTGGTTCTGATAGACGAGATCGAGGCGATCATGCCAGTTGCCGCAGGGATGGAAGATGATCTTCATGCCGGTTTCACGGCGGATAGCCTCGATGAACTTCCTCTGAAAAGGCTGGGTCAGGGTGTCGTAATGTTTCCTGGAGATGCAGTCCGCGGAGGAAACCGGGTCGTTGACCCACACGCAGTCGACACCCGCTTCATGAGCGGCAATAACCATTTGCAGCCAGCCGTCCATGGCGTTTTCCATGAGTTCGACCGCCCAATCCGGGTCCCGGGCGACAATCAAGAACCATTCTTTGAAACCCGTCAGACAGGCGGCGGTACGGGAAGGACAGCTCCCCCAAGTCATGATGGGCACTTGCTGTTTGCCTCCGCCTGCCTTGATCAGTTCCTCCTTGAGGCGTCTGATGCACTGCAGAACCTTAGGCATATTCCCATCTTTGCGCGGGTCGAGTTTCCACTTCGCCTTCTTCATGTCCTCCTTGGTCTTGATGAACGGCTCGGCAATCTGGGGCACATCGTCTTCGGGATACTTGAGAGTCGCACCGATGGCTTCTTCGACGGGTCCCATCATATCATAGTCGATGACACAATCATACTGGAACCGCTGCTGAGCCATGATCTGTCCCTTGACATACAGTTCGGGATCATCCCAGGCCTGCTTGAAGGTCGCCCCGATGTATTCCAGGCCGGCCCAGCGCGGGTAGACATGCACGGGGACCCGATCCAGCTTTTCGCCGTTCATGGTGGCGAACATTCTTTCCCAGGGGGTCACTTCTTTGGACCCGTCATACAAATAGTAAGACATTTTTCTCCTCCTGCTGATTGGGTATAAACATTGGATTTGGCGTGTTTGATGCCATTCTGCCTTTACTGCCAGCCATTCTATCGAATCCCTGGTGGAGGATTCGCCACTTCCCGGGCCATGGCACTGGTAGTCTTCAAGGTTCCCGGAACCACCGCAAGATGAACGATATTGCCGGATAATTCCTTCATAGACGCAGCCCTATGAAAACTGTCAATCCTTAGGGAGGCTCACCTTTCCCAAAGGTTGCCCGGATGAGAGGAATTCTCTCAAACTATTGTCCTCATTTATAGGTTAGGCTGGGTCCAAAAGCTGTCCGTATGCGTCTGATTTTTACATAGGACTCTCACCAGATGCTAAGTAGGCATTTGTCCTACACTATTGCATTTAGACCCATAGTGTCAATGAAGGGACCCTCTCCCTGGGCTTGACGGCAAGGGCGGAAACTTAAAAGGAGATAGACCAACGAAGATGCCTGAGTTTCCCGCGTTGGCGGCGGCACCGGCCGGCGCCTCCGGTCTGCACAGCCCCTCTTGTAGGGGCAGATTGACCTCCCGGAACAGCGCCGCCTGATGCAAGCAGCTACGGGGCCGGAGCCCGGCCGTTTTTCACTGCCGCTCCCCTGATGGGCGTTTCTCATTCTATCAGCCTTACCAGATCGTCCGCCTGGTATTTTCATCCTTGCTCATCAAACATCGCCTGCCGAAGCGGACCTGATCAATTGCCTCCCTAACCCTAAGATCGCCGGCTCTGAGCTCATTTGTCCCGGTCTTGAGTTAGCTGGTCCTGTCGGTGTTCCCCTAAACTGGGCCCATTTTAAATGGGCCTGACTGGCCTATCGGGCTTTCCCCTGCACCGGCCTGACTGGATCCGCCGGGCCGGTAGGACCATGCCTGACAAAAAAATTGCCGTCTCGCCGACAAGATATTAGGAGTCTCCCCGACAGATATAATCCTATGGCCTCCTATTATATAGTCTGATGGCAGTAACGATTTAACTCACAACACTTACATCCTCACACAGGAAAGGAATCGAGACATGAGCGAACCTATCAAGGGAATCACCCCCACCAGTCTTGAAGGGGTAAGAGTGGTATCTCCCAAGGAAGCCAGGCAAATCCAGGCCCAGGGGGGATTGCTGATCGCCTGCTACACCCACATGACGGATTGGGTCCAGGCCAGGCCCGTCGGTGCAATGCACATTACTATGGATGTCCCTAAAGATCACAAGCGGACCGATTTCGATCTGAAAGATGCCCAATTCGATGTTTCTGCGCTGCCGCAGGATAAAGCCATTCCCATTGTGGTGTTCTGTGCGGACGATATGTGATGGAAGTCCTATCATGCTGCCAGGCTGGCAGTGAAAGCCGGACATAAAAACGTCAACTGGATGAGGGTGGGCATCAAGGGCTGGCACAAAGCCTTCTATGCGACGGAATCCGATTCCAAGGTATTTATGCCGTTGATGGATCTTAATCAGAGTAATCCCGCCACCTGGGTCATTGCAAAAGACCAGACCAAATCCCTAAAAAATCCGACCTTCTTGGATTTGCGCTCACCCGACCAATTCTCTCAGGGACATGTGGAAGGGGCGATCAATATCCCTTATGCCGATTTGTGGACTTTCGACAATTTCGAGAAACTGAACAAGAGCCGGGATATCGTCATAATTTTTGATAATCCGGTGGTGGCCGGCGCCTTTGCCCTGACCTTGAGACTGCTGGATTATAAGGCCTTCATTCTTAAATAAGGGCTCCCTTAGCCGAAATAACCTTGCGAGGGCCATGGTTGCCTCATAATCTCGGTCAAAGCTTGTTTACCGTTGCTGAAGCAGCGCAGAGGGCGTCAAGCCGTAGGTCAACCGAGATAGTGCGGCAACCTTGGCCACCTCAGGCCAAAAATCGGGTTTGTCACCCTGAGGTCCGAAATCCAGGTCGATGTTTGCCTTTAACCCGGAGGCGGTCCCGGACCACACAACCCTATGTGTCTTTCGTTGGCCTCCGGGACCAGGTTCACTGATGAAAGTTCCCTGGATTTCAAGGCTCTTACCTCCTTCGTCACGGTTGCTGAGGCCACTGTAGGACAAATACGGACCTGATGGAGTGGTAAAGTCCTATAAAAAAATCAGACTCTCCCGGACAGCCCTCAAGGCCAACTGTGGATTAGAGTAAGAACAGTGAATTCGAATCCTTACATCGTTACTTGCTGTCACGTTTGGCGACCTGACGCCCGATCGACAACACTTTGAAACGGATATGTTTCTTGCGGCCAAGGTGACCACATCTCTATTAACCCACGGTATGGATGTGCCAATCATAAAATAGCGTTTTTAGCGGCCAGGTTTTATTAAACGAGCAGGGAGATTTTATACTTCAACAGAAAGGAGCTTTGAAAGATGTCTAGGCTGATGAGAAGCGTAAGTGTATCGATCGTTGCCCTTTTTATGGCGGTTCTCTTTGCCGGTTCTTTCGCCTTTGCGGCAGAGGAAGCCAAGACCCAGGGGGTAGGGCCCAGCAAAGATTGGACGGAAAAGCAACTCCAGGATTTCTCCAAAAAGCCCTGGACCCAGGAAGAACTGAACAAAATGGGGCGTCCGCCCAGATATATTTTAAACAAAACCATCCACCCCCGTGCTACGGGCGCAGACCTGACGTCAAAGCAGCTCTATGAGAACGGCGAGAACCGGCACCGTGCCATAATGTTCCAGTATGGCGTCGGCATTTCAGCCAAAGATTTTTACAAGGTCTGGTTCGAGCAGGAAGGCTACAAGAACCCGAAGATCAGGCTGATTGACGTCCGCCAGGAATCGGAGTTTGAAGCGGGGCATGTACCTGGAGCGATCCGCGTTGACACCGGCCTGGACTATTGGCTGCTCCCGGGCAAGGCTCCAGACCCCACGGCCACCTACTACCTGATGTGCAAGGGCGGCACTCCTGAAAATGGTGGAAGTCGCGGCGCCATAGTCAAAAAGGCTATGATCGACATGGGCTATTCCGGCCCGATCATCAATATCACCGATGGCTTCCGGGGTTGGCTCGAAGACGGTTTCCCAGTATTCAACTCACATGGCCTGATGGTTCTGGTACCGGGCACCTTCCAGGTTCCTGCCAAGGATGCCATGGCGATGGAGAAGAAGGTTACCCCCGTGGTGGAGCCGGCCATAATGGGAACGGCAGAAAAGCTGGGACTCAAGGATTGGTAAGATGGAGGCTGTTTGGGGCCAGGATCAGAGTTTGACCGGAGCTTGCCGATAATTCCACCACGGGTTCACCCATAACGGTTGAAACTCGGCACGCCTTGGCATGACTTCCTCCTGCACCATCAGTTCAAAAAGATCTCCACGCTTGACCAGATCTCTTCCAGGCAGCAAAGTATTAATTCCGGAAGGGTCAACGTGGGGATCTTTGTTTTTCTGGATGAGGATTGAGAAGCCCACTCAGTCCAGCGGTTGACCACCGATCTCGGTCACGTCAGGAATACAAACATGTGGCAGAATTGTAGGAAATCTGGGCATTGGAAAGGAGCTTGACGCAATGGCGACAAATCTTACAACTGTGGTTAAATCAGCAAAAAAGGAAGTACGCATTTGCCGTGACAAAGGCGTGGTGATCATCGGGGAACGGATCAACCCCACGGGCCGCAAGGTCCTGCGGGCTGAACTCAGCGAGGGCAAATTTGATCTGACCCGCAAAGATGCCCTGGCCCAGATTGCTGCGGGAGCAGGGATTCTGGATGTGAATGCCGGGGTCCCCGGGGCCGATGAACCAGCCCTGATGGTGAGAATGATCCAGGAAATCAGAGAAGCAACAGACGACTTCCCGATCTGCATCGATTCTCCCAGGACCGAAGCGCTGGCGGCGGCTTTGAGTTACTACTGCAAAGATGGGGGCAGGCCTTTGGTGAATTCGGTCAGCGCCGAAACCAAACGCATCAATACCGTGTTACCTCTGATCCAGGAGTTTAAGTGCTCCGTCGTCGGGCTATGCAGCGGTGATTCGGGGATCCCCAAGACCGCTGAGGCTAGATTGCAGAACGCCGCCAAGATCATCGAAGCGGCCGGCAAACTGGGAATCCCCGCCGAGGACATCGTGATCGATCCCCTCGTCTTAACGCTTGGGACCGAATGGAAGGCTGCCAAGATAGTTCTGGATGCCATACGCATGATCGTCGACCGCTTTGGGGTCAACATTACCATGGGCGCCAGCAACGTCTCCTTCGGCATGCCTGACCGGGAAAATCTCACGGCGTTCTTCATGGCACTTTCCGTGGAGGCTGGTTTGTCTTGCCCGATCTGCAACCCATTAAAAAAGCAGGAAGTGACTGCGCTGCAGGCCGCCGACCTCATCATGGGGCGCGACTCCTTTGGCATGAAATGGATCAAGGGATTCAGAGCCCGCCAAGCCGCCTAAAGCCGACCAAAGCGGCGCCCACTTCAATCGCGCAGGGGGGGGGTTCCCCCCTGCCCCCTTCTCTCTCCTGGGCAAGCTTTGCCTCCCCAGCAATTCGGATAATCTTTGGCGCCGTAACACCCGGGGCGGCGCCTTTCTGGTGGGTTACCTGAGGGCGGGATCTGGCTATACCACACGATAATTAACCGCTTTTTGGATCACCCCTCTTATGTCATACTATAGTTTAGAAAGAATTGTTGCTAGATCAGCATGGCAAACCGCATAACTTGCTGAAGCGCCAGTCAAGGCAAATCTCATGGCATTTACCCATATTTCTGGAAGACCTGGGAGTTAGTGAATTTCGCTATGCATACCCGAAATGGCGGCTGTGATCCAGAGAACGGTAGAACCGGCGTCGAACAGGCATTGCGTGCCACCCAAGGGATATTAGATGTCGGCTGGATCGATGCGAACGATCGGCAAACCATCAAGCAATTTGAAGAAGATCTGCAGAAGCGCGGCCTGGGAGGATTGGGCAAGTATTGTAATGAAGGAGTTTTAAAGGTTCTGGGCAGTCAGCAGGTCTGCGCGGTTTTGAACAATAATGAGTTCCGGCACGCCACAGAGCCTTGCCTCTCCTGGGTGGTGGGTGAGGTGGTTATTGGCGAGGAGGTCAGCGATCCTAAGCGCCTTGAAGCCTTAAAAAAACGCCCGGGGGTTAAGGTCTTCGGCAAAAATTTTGTGGTTTTCTTCGATAGGGTAAAAGCGACCGGCGGCAAGCAGCCGACCTTCGTTTTTCGAGCTCTGGCCTTTCCTGAAATTGAGGGTATACCCGGCGTCAAAGATGTTCTTTCCGCCTCTCCCCACGGGTCGGCCGATCTCTTCCTCAAGGAAAAGTTTGGCTGGGAGGCGGGCAAACTCGAATTAGGTACCATCCTCATCGGATTTAACCTGGTCCCCCTGTCCCTCGATCGCTAGGATGAAGGCAGGTACAAGGATTCGGGATGAAAGGGACCTGGTTCTAAGGGACATAGGTAAGTGCGGCAACGCCCTCCAGGCATAAAGTGAAATGATGGGAAAGTCCCTCACTTTTCTGATTCTGAGCATACTTCTCGTGACTCTTCTCCTTTTTGCCCTCCTCCAGCAGAAACATCAGCCTTGGCAAACCTATCAAGCCGCCCACCGCACCGCCCAAGCCCATAAGCTGCGCGAAGCTCTGCAAGGTTCGCTTCCTGAGGCGGAGATTCAGGCCAGAGTCGCCGCCGTGAGCCAGGCGCCGCTTCGGGTGAAAGAAATTAGACCAACGATCACCGGCAAGGAGGAAAGATGCCTCACCTGTCACGATGGTTTGGAGGAGATCGGACCCTCGCATCCGGTTGAGGTCTTCGGCTGCGTGGTCTGCCACGGGGGGCAAGGCCTGGGAGTTTCGGTGGAGATCGCCCATCAGGGTCTCATCGGCGGCCGGAATCCCTCGGACCTGTCGGTAGCCGCTCAGACCTGTGGTAGCCCGGGGGGCCAGTGTCATGCGGAACGAAAATTGGCAGTCCAAAATTCAGTGGACCGGGTTCGCTCCGGCATTATGGCGACCATGAGTGGCGTCATTGCCAGCCTCCGCTATTCATGGGCGGCTCAGCCCTCAGATGAAGCCAAGTATGCTGCCGTCGGGGTTCAGAATGCCAATCCAAAGCCAGGCAGTTTAACTAAATTATTGACGATTCCCCAGATGGGGCCATCCGCTGGAAAGAATCCTACCGACCCCCTGGGACAACCTATAGCCTCTTCGGGAGAACTTGCTGACGACCACTGGCGGAAGCTCTGTGCCACTTGCCATCTCTGGAATAGTCGAGAAGATGGCCCCTCAGCCCACTCCTCTGGCTGCGCCGCCTGCCACGCCCTCTATAATGCTAAAGCTACCTACGAGGGCTCTGATCCGACTTTACCCCGTGCCAGACCTGGTTATCCGAGGCATCACCAACTAACCACCGCCATACCCGTGGACCAATGTCTGCGATGCCATAATCGCTCCGGGAGGATAGGACTTTCTTATTGCGGACTTGAAGAGGCCGACGGATACGGCACTCCCTACCGGAGAGGCCAACCCAACCTGGAGGCCCTTTCCGGAGATCGAGACGTACGCCACCTGGTCCCTGACATTCACTTCGAACGGGGCCTGGCCTGCATAGACTGCCATTCCAGCAAGGACGTGATGGGCGATGGTACCATCTACAGCCACATGCGCCACCAGGTCGATATTCGCTGTAGCGATTGCCACGGCAGCTACGGTCAACCGCCGCGGACCAAGGTCTTGAGGGCTGATGATGAAGAAGCCCTCTGGCGAGGCAGGGCTCTGAGGTGGCCAGATCTAGTGGGCCGGGAGGTGGGGGTGACTCAGCGGGGGACGGCTATTTTGAATCTCCGCAAAGAGGATGGCAAAATGGTCCTGCGCAGCAAGCTGGATCAAAAAGACCACCCTTGCCCGACTATTTCCGACCTCAGCGACAAGAATCACTGTCTTCCCGGCCATGGGGTGGATCGCCTGGAATGCTCGGCCTGTCACTCCCGCTGGGCCCCCCAGTGTTATGGTTGCCATGACTACCGGCGGCGTGGCGCCGAAAGTCTGGATTCCATGCTCAAGGTCAAAACCGAGGGCCTCTGGCAAGAGACCAGGGACTATTATCGGTTTGACAAGCCTACTTTGGGAATTAATGCCCGCCAAAAGGTTTCCGTAGTCGTGCCGGGCTGCCAGGTAGTTTTTACCGAGTTGGACCCGGGCGGCAAACCTTTGCCCCAAAGCGACAAAAAGGTATTCCGGGGTCCGGGGCTGGGGCACGGGATCGTCTCGACTCCCATCTCGCCTCATACGACGCGCCCGGAGGTTCGATCCTGCCAGGAGTGTCATGCCGACCCGAAAGCCCTGGGGATTGGGCAGGGCTGGTTCAAGGCTGGAGAGCGCTGGGAAGAGAACACCTTCCTGCCTTGGGTGAAGCCGGAAATCAATCCTATGGGTTTTGCCTGGGAGACCCTGTGCGATCCGAGGGGGCGGCCTCTGGCATCCTCAACTCACGTGGGGGCGCGGCCTTTTAATGCAGGAGAATTGAAACGCCTTCTCCGGGTGGCTCCCTGCCTGCCCTGTCATGGCCGCTATGACGATCCAATCTGGGCTAACCCGGCGGATGCCTTCGTCAAGGCCAAATTACTTACCCATCAGCAGAAGGTGGGCCGCCGGTTGAACGGAACGCGAAATGCGGGTTCTGGTAAGCTTAATTCTATCGATTAGTCTCTGCCTCTGGGTTTGTGCGGCCTGGGCCGCGCCCCAGCCGGGTCCGGAGCGCTCCTGTGCGCCGGGACTGATCAGCGGCCCACCTGATTTTACTCAACCTGCTTATGCCTGTGGCCGCTGTCATGGGGAGCAGAACCACTGGGTAAAGCGCTCTCTCATGGCGACCGCCAGCGGTATCATCAATCAGACTCGATTTCTCTGGGGAGCCCAGGAGGATACAGGGCCGCGGTTTGCCACGGCGGGCATCGGGCCTCTGCAACTTCTCCCCACTTTCGAAGACTCGGGCGCTCTGGTAGACGACCTGCTCCGCCGCCGCTGCCTGCGCTGCCATCTCGGGGCTGCCGGCCCCATCCCCTCGGGAGGCCCACCAGAAGGGGCGCTTGACGGAAAGGCTTGTGCAGCCTGCCATATCCTGACCGGCAGCGAGAGCATTGCGCCAGACCAGAAACTTCCCGAGTCTGGAGATCAAGCCAGGTCAAATCTCGTGACTACTGCGGTGCCCACCTCCCAGTGCCTCCACTGTCACAGCGGCAATCGCGTCGGGGCTGATTATGCCGGACTTTTCGAGCGGGATCACTCAACGTCCTATAACTTTGAAGCCTCAGACCCCGATAGAGTTCCTCACCTCTATAGCCACGCCTATCACTTCCTGCAGCCTGATATTCATTACGAGCGCGGCCTGCATTGCATCGACTGCCACCCGGTGGAGGAACTCATGGGCGAAGGAACTATCCATGCTCACTCCCGTGAGCAGGTTGGCATACGTTGCACAGACTGTCACGGCCTGCCGGACAAACTGCCACAGACCCGCCGGGTAAAGCCTACCGATACGCGGGCTCTGCGGGCAGCCCGCGCCAATCCGAACTACGATCTCCAACCCGGGCAAAGGGTTATAGTCACCTCAAAAGGTCATTTGCTGACGAACACCAGGGAAGCCAACGGCAAGTTCCTGCTGGTATCCAAGGTTGATGGCAAAAAACACGAAATTCCGATCCTGGCGCGAGAAAGTCCCAAAACCGGCCCGCTCGACCACCGTATCCCGGGCCACCTGGAAAACCTGGAGTGCGCCACCTGCCATGCCGCCTGGACTTTTCAAGATCTCGGGTTGCATCTGACGCTACAGGAGGACGCTGATTACGACCCGTGGCTCTGGCTTACCCGGCAAGCTGATCCGCAGGTTCAGCAGGTTCTGGAGGAGGAATTGGTGAAGTCGCTCTCCCAGAGGAATTTGCCGACCTCTTTCGACTATATTACCGGCCGATCGTCGCCGGGCCTCTGGCTGGCAGGATACTCCAGGCGCCGCTGGGAGGGGGTCATTTTAGGGGTCAATGACCGTGGGCTGGTAAGCGCCCTGAGACCTCATTATCAATATTGGGTGAGCCGGGTGGACCCCGGAGGGCGGGTGCTCAGGGATTCCACCATCCCCACCACGGCGACGGGCCGGGCGGCGCTGGCCTGGACCCCCTACACCCCCCATACGATAAGGCGCCAGACCGCCGCTTGCTGGGACTGCCATGGGAACCCTCGCGCTCTGGGCCTGGGGCAGAGGTTGATCCGGACCAAGGATGCGCAGCCGCAGGGGCTGACCAGACCGATCGCCGACGGGCTCGGCATAGAGTTCGAACTGGATCAGGTGATTGACGGGCAAGGCCGGCCCCTACAGATCACCACTCAACCAAAGGCCGCATTTCTCGACCGGCCGCGGCTTGAACGGATGTCCGCCAGTAATCCCCTTTATGTGAAATACCTTCTGGAGTATTATGTGAATAAGGAAGCCTATGGGAATCCTCAGGGCTTTACAGGCCCCAAAAAGTAAGCAGGGCCAAGGCGCACCCTACCGCCAGGAGAATTGCCACGTGGAGGCCGAAGTGATAGCGTGAATCCGGCCGGCCGGCGCCGGGAAGCCAGGGAAGGACACCGAGGAAGAGCACGGCGGCTAGAGGGATAAGCAGGCCTGCCAGGAAGGTTGGCAGATAGCGGAGCAACACCTGGAGCCAGATTATGAGCCAGGGAGCGGTTATTTCACCAACGCCCGGGCCTTCCGGTGGGGGCAGGGCATAGCCGATCGGGAGAAGCAATGCCAGCCCTAACAGAATCAGGGTCAGGAGCATTGCGGCCAGCAATTCTTTGACTATGAGTTCCTTGCGTCTGGCAAATTTTGACTGTCTTTCCGGCATTTCTGGTCATCTGGCTGGGCAAAGTTTATGGTTGGCAAATTGTCAGCACCTTATTAATTTTGTTACATAATTATATGTTACCTCGTGAAGAACGCAAGCCTACCGAGTCCCGTTTGGGACGTCGAGAATTCTTCCTCTCCCTGGCATGGGCCCTGGTGGGGTTGGCCGCTGCTGCCATAACCGGGATGACCGGACGTTTCCTCGCAGGCTCTCAGGCCCGGTCAGATCCGGGACCGGTGAATCTGGGCCCTCCCGACGGTCACCCCGTCGGATCAGTGACTAAATCTGGCCGGATAGTCCTGTTGCGGGACGACGCCGGTTTCTGGGCCATAAATGCCACCTGTCCCCATCTGGGCTGCCAACCCGCTTTTGACGAGGACCGGCGAATATTTCTTTGCCCCTGCCATGGAAGTCAGTTCGATCCGGAGGGGCGCTGGCTGGCAGGGCCGGCTCCCCGGGGCATGAGTCTGGCCGTTTTGCGCCTGGATACTCAGGGGGCGCTGGTCGCCTATCCGCAAGAACTGGCCCCGACTGGATATAGGTTTAGCCCGTGAAGTTCGATACGTTCTTAGAACACATCCATCCAGCCAAAATCTCGGCAGACCGCATCCGCATCAGTTCCACCTTTTGCCTTGGCGGGGCGGCTTTCTTCCTTTTCATTATCCTTGGCTTTACCGGCCTGCTCCTTGCCGTTTACTATCTACCCAGCGCGGCCGGCTCCAGGGCGGGGCTGCACGATCTGACCTATGTGATTCCCTTTGGCCAGCTCATTCGCTCCCTGCATTTTTGGGCCGGCCAGCTTATGCTCGTGGCTATTCTCCTGCATACCTTACGGGTGGTCGCGGCGCGGGCTTATCTGCCCCCTCGGCAGGTAAATTGGCTGGTCGGTGTGATCCTCTTTCTCACTACCTTTGGTCTCGATTTTTCCGGCTACGTCCTGCGTTGGGACTCGCAAACCATTTGGGCGGCTCAAGTAATGTCCCAACTCCTGGGCCGGGTGCCGCTGGTCGGCGCCGTACTACAACAAATCCTCCTGGGCGGACCTCAACTGACCGAATCCGGACTCCTGCGCTTTTACGCCTTTCACTGCCTCTTTGGACCGATACTGTGCTTGGGTCTGATCATGTATCATTTTTGGCGGGTCAGGCGGGATGGTAAATTGAGTCAAACCCTCTGAAAAGGGGCTGTAGGACAAAAACTGACTCGGGACCGTAATGGGCTCCTATGGGAAAATAGGACTTTTCCTGATAGCGTCCCGACCCTGGTTCTGGCATGTTGAATTTGTGTTTGAGTTTGATAAGCTAGAAACTATAATGAACCAGGGATAGGCCTTGATATACTGCTTATCCGAGTGGAGGAGTGACCAATGCGGCTAGATAGGAAGGTTCTTTTAGGATTATGTCTGGTTTTGAGCTTGGGCCTCGTTTTTGCGAATGTGGGCCTGGGCCAGGGAACTAAGCCCGCTGATACCCAGAAACCTGGTGTTGCGTCCGAAGGGAAGGGTACGGAACCTGCCAAGGCGCCCAAGGAAACCAAAATGCAAGGTACGCCTGCGGCCCCGGCGGCAACTCCTTGTCCCCCCGCGAAGCCGGCCGAGCCGAAAAAATTGCCCGCTAAGGAGGCACCCAGAGAGGGTTGTTAGGCTTATACTTTGGGCTGGCTCTCTTTGAAGCCGAGGTTCATGGACTTTTTTTAGCCTCCCTGTAGGAAAGGTTCTGCGGGAGGGCAATCGGAGCGTTGCAGCGGGGGCAGGGTTATATCCCTGCCCTCGGTCTTCCTGCCCATCCGGGTCCTGGTGGAAATGACGACGTCAAGTGACTCGAAGGCAACCCCCAAGCGCCGGGTAGCGAAGTAGCCTAGGGCGCCAAAGGCTCGGCGGGGCTGACCCTGCTCCACGACGACGAACGGCCCCAGCCATTACCCGCACCGGCCACCGGGCCTTCAGGGAAGGGAAATGGCCACCCGGAATGCAGCGCTGGATTACGTGGCCAACCGGCTCAAGGAGATCATCAGGCAGTAGGCGGGCGGAGCGTAATTTTCGGGGAGCGCACTCATCTCAAATACCCATGTCAACAAGACCTTCATGAAGGCTGTCTGTTCTCCCAACCTTTTCACCCATGACGCTCTGGACAAAAGCTCGCTGAACACACCTGCCGCAGCCTCAAAGGCTTTAGCAACTCGCAGGTGGGAGTGGATCACGCTGACATCCCGGGTGGGCGGCACCCGGCATAGGATAATACCATGTGCAGGTGCCCCTCCTGATCCAGTCTCAGCGCCGCCAGGCCAGCGGCTGATCCCGGCCCTACCCTGGCTTGACAGAGCTTTGTGGAGGAGGAAATGAGTCAATATTACCTGTTGCAGGACCAGAAGAGATGCATCGGCTGTTTGAGCTGTGAAGTGCATTGCAAGAGCAACAAGGGCCTCCCGCCGGGCCCCCGGCTGGGCCAGATCATTACCGTCGGCCCCAAGCTGGTGGGCGACGTTCCCCGGATGGGCTTTGTGTTCATGCCGTGTTTCCACTGCTCCGATCCCTGGTGCGTGCCCGTCTGCCCTACGGGGGCCATGCGTAAGCGCCCCAAAGACGGCATTGTCTATGTGGAGCAGTCCCTCTGCGTGGGATGCAAGAGCTGCATCTCCGCCTGTCCCTGGGGCGCGCCCCAATGGCAGCCCCAGATCGGCAAGGTCATCAAATGCGACTACTGCATGGACCGCATCGACCAGGGGCTGAAGCCGGCCTGCGTGAGCAAATGCGTCACCCACTGCCTTCACTTCGGCGTGGCCGACCAGTTGGACACCTCTCGTCGGGACCGGATGGCCAAGGCCGTGGCATTTAAACTGGACACCGTGGTCAGCGCCCGATAGGGCCTCACCGCATTGCCGGAGCAATCTTATGAGATCAGCATCTTTCGGCCCCCCTGGGTGCCGGCGACGCCATGGGGCCTCCCCTTCCCGCCCCGTCCGCCAGACCGGCCTGCCCTGGCCGGCTGAAGAGAGGTTTAGCCGATGATCGCCAGCCCATACCCCCTGCTACAGGTCAACATCTTCACCTTTCCCGGCAAAGCCATCGAAGAGGCCGAAGCCGTGCGCCAGGCCTTTATCGATACCCTGAAACAGCGGGCCTTCGACGAGTTGGGCCCCCTGGATGTCCAACTGGTGGGCTGGCGGGGCATCGAGGGTCGGGACGTCATGGTGGAAGTGCGCTATGAGGGGGCCTCCAGCCTTTACGAACTGGTCACCCCGGACATGGTCCCCCGGATCATCCAGAGCCATCTGGACGAACACCGGCCCGTCCGCCGCTGGGTAGTGGGCAAAGATTACGAGGCCTACTACGAAACCCAGAAGATGTACCTCTCCGAACTCCTGGGCAAGATCGACCCCCAGTGCCTGGAAGAATACCAGGACTACGATGGCTACAAGGCCCTCCGGTCTTTTTACAGCCAGGGATTCGATTCTTTCCTGCAAAAGGTGGTGGCCGCGGGGTTCTGTGAATTTTCCCGGACCACCAGCCGGGCCTTCGGTCCCGCCTGGTGTGAACTGCGGGTTGAGAAGCAGCGCCCCATCCTGGTGGTGAACGCGGCGCCCCCTTATCCCCAGGCCACCGCCGAGATGCTCCTGCTGGAAGGCGTGCCCCACCAGGTGATCGAGGGCATCCTGCTGGCGGTCAACACCCTCCAGGCCGAGGCGGTAATCGTCTATCTGCCCGCCGAGGCCACCCTGGCCCGGGAGCGCCTGCGCTACTGCTGGGACAAATTACTCCAGAGCAACATCCTGCCGCCGACGTATACACCGGTGCACCTGGAGATCGTCGCCAGTGAACCCCGCTTTCTCGTGGAAGATGAGGAACTGTTCAGCCAGTACCTGCACTCCACTCTGCCGACATCCTTTTGGCAGAAGTACCCCAACCCCACCTTCCTGTTCCACGGGTTGGTAACCCTCGCCGGGCTCCCCTTCATCGCCCAGACCCCGGTCTCCTGGTTCCGGAAACTCGGTATTGCCTGCGCCCCCGGCACCATGATTTTTCGCCTCATGGGAGCCGTGGAGCAGCCCGGTTTTGTGGAGGTCCCCTTGTCGGCCACCCTGGGTGATGTGATCAACGGGATGGGCGGCGGCTTCCGCCATGGCCGGACCCCCAAGGCCATCCTGGTGGGCGGCACCCTGGGGGGCATCTTTCCCCCCAATTTCCTCCAGGTGGCCCTGGGCCATGAGACCCTCCGGGAACTGGGAGCCTCCCTGGCCCTGGGAACCATTCAGGTCCTGGATGAGAAGGATTGCATCGTCTCCCTGGTACGCCGCCAGATCGACTTTCTCCTGGATCAACCCGGGGCCCAATGTCCCACCTGCCATCAACCCCTCATCCGCGTCCGGGATTTGCTGGCCAAAATTGCCGGCGCCGAAGCCACCGGGGACACCCTGGATGAGTTGAAGACAGTCTGCGAGCGCTTGAAACTCAAGGGGGGCTGTCAGTTGGGGCGCCAGGCGGTCAATCCCATTCTCACCTCCCTCCAGTTCTTTCCGGACGAATACCGGATGCACACGGACAACAAAACCTGTCCGGCCCGGGTATGCGCCAAGCTCCTGCCGGCGCCATGCCACATGGCCTGTCCGGCGGGCATCGACATCCCCAGCTACATGGCCCTGGTGGGTCAGGGCCGCTTCCTCGAGGCCCTGGAGGTGATTCGCCAGGACAACCCCTTTCCCTGGGTCTGTGGCCTCATCTGCCCGCACCCCTGCGAGCGGGCCTGCGTCCGGGGCCATCTGGACGAACCTCTGAACATCAAGTATTTGAAGGCCTTTGTGGCCGACTGGGCCACCAACCACGGCGAATACCTGCCCCTCAAACCGGCGCCGTCCAACGGCCGGAAAGTCGCCGTCGTAGGCTCGGGCCCCGCGGGGCTCTCCTGCGCCCATTACTTGGGCCTGAAGGGCTACCTGGTGACCGTTTTGGAAGCTATGCCCGAAGCCGGCGGCCTCTTTGTGGCCGGCATCCCCGAATACCGCCTGCCCCGGGAGGTGGTGCGCAAGGAAATCGAACTGATTAAGTCCCTGGGGGTGGAGATCAAGACCGGGGTCACTGTGGGTCAGGACGTCACCCTGGATGACCTTCGGAGCCAGGGGTATGAGGCCTTCTTCCTGGGGATCGGGGCCCATCTGGGGTACAAGCTGAAGATCGGAGGGGAAGACGACTTTCCCCAGGTCTACGATGTCATTAACTTCCTCAAGAAAGTGAACCTGGGGGACAAGCGACCGCCGGCCGACCGGGTCGTGATCATCGGGGGCGGCAACGCCGCCATGGATGCGGCCCGCACCTGCGTGCGCCTGGGTTGCCAGGAAGTCCACGTCTCCTACCGCCGCACCCGGAGAGAGATGCCGGCCCACCCCGAAGAAGTGGAACAATCCCTGGAGGAAGGGGTCAAGATCCATTTCCTCACGGTGCCCATCAAGGTCGGCGGCGAGCCCGGGCAGGTCCAGTTACCTGGAATGTCTCCAGGCCGAGTTGGGCAGGCCCGACGCCAGTGGCCGGCGCCGTCCCATCAGCATTCCGGATAGCAACTTCCGCCTGGAAGTGGGGGCGGTGATTACCGCCATCGGCCAGCAGCCCGACCTCTGTCCCTTCCCGACGCCCCCAGTCAACACCAGCCCCTGGTGCACCATTATCACCGATCGGGGCAACACCCGCACCAACGTGGCCGATATTTTCGCGGGGGGCGATTCGGTGACCGGCCCCGCCACCGCGGTAGAGGCCATCGCCGCGGGCAAACAAGGCGCCCTGGATATTGACTATTACCTGACCGGGGCCATCGGTCCGGCCCCCACCGTCAATACTCAAAAGCGCCAACGGGTGCCGTTTTTGGGCATCCCGGCCGCAACCAAAATCGCCAATCACCGTGTCCCCACGCCTTTCCTCGACATGGAGCAGCGCCGCACCAACTTCGACCGGGTGGAACTGGATTACACCCCGGAGCAGGCCCAAAAAGAAGCCCAGCGCTGTCTGCGCTGTGACATCTGCATCCGCTGCGGCGCCTGCGAGCGGGTCTGCCGGGACACGATGCAGGTCTACGCCTTGAAATTCACCCAGATCAGCACCACCGAACGGATGCTCAGCGATTACGGGCGAGCCCAGGAACGCTGCATCGCTTGCGGCGCCTGCGCCTTGACCTGCCCCACCGGCGCCATCGAGTATATCGAGGCTCCGGATCACCGTGAAGTGCGGCTCTGCGGCACGGTCCTGAACAAACTGGAAGTCCACGCCTGTCCGGGCTGCGGCGGCCCGTTGCCCCCGGCCCGCTACCTGGGATACGTCAGTTCCCACAGCGACACCGTGATGGGCAAACAGGTGCTGCGCCGCCTCTGTTCCACCTGCGCCCGGCAGCAACGGGCCCAGGAGTTTGTCAAGTTGTAGGAAACTGCCTCCAGGGCTCAATCTGACCCGGAGTCTTTCTTGTAGGGGCGGACCAGGTGTCCGCCCCTTACCGTCTGACCTTTTCTTCCTTCCAGGGGCGCAAATGATATCAGCGGAGCTATTTTTCCCAGGCGCTCCGCTTGGCCAGGAAAGATACCCTGCCGATTCCCCCACCCAACAAACAAAATTCCCCCGGATAATTGCTTCTCGGCTCTGTACCTTGGCCAAAACTCTTTAAGGAAGACCTCGATAGGGGTATAATCCCCAAAAGCAGCTTAAACCTTTGGCGGGGAGGCCCGGATGAAATTTAACCTGAAATGGACCACGGCCCTGCTGGTACTGTTGGCAGCCTTGCTCTTTCTCCCCTCGGCTTGGGGACAGGTAAGGATCAAATCGGGGGCCTCCAGGTCAGGCGGCATCCTGCATCCCAAGGAATTGGAACGGCGCATCTTTCAGCTTACCAACGAGGCCCGGCACAAAAACGGCCTGCCTGGCCTTGACTGGGATAGTGGCCTGGCGGCCAAGGCTCAGGCGAAAAGTGACGACATGCTGAAGAATAATTACTTCAGTCACACCAGTCCCGGACGGCAAGACCCTGAAGGACCGCTTCCAGGAGGAAAAGCCGGCGTCCATCAGGAACATATCCCGGATCGGCGAGAATATTTACATGGGGGCCAAACTGGATTATTCCACCGACATTAAGATCTCAGGCCCGGCTCATCGTCGATGGCTGGATGACTTCACCGGGCCACCGTCGAAATATCCTCGACCCCAATTATACCCACATAGGCGTGGGGGTGGCGGCCAAAGACACAATATGTTACGCCACCCAGGTCTTTGCCGGGATAAAATCGCGCCCGTAGTGAGCCGGTCTCTCCACATCTTGACGGCCTTCGCCCGGCCCGGGCCCAGGCTGGCCGCGGCAAGGTGGTAGCATTCAATCGCTCCGGCCCCTGAGACCATTTTCCCTTGCCAATAAGATAAATTACCCAGATAACTCAGAAGTCATTTCTGGACGCACCTTATCAAACCCAAGCCCATGACCCATAGAGACAATCCCAAGGTCAACTGGTCCGAAAAGATCCTGGCGGAGTGCATCGGGGAGGAGCCTCCCCCCTGCCAGGCCGCCTGTCCCCTGGATATCCGGGTGCGGGAAAAGCTGCGCTTGATGCAGCAAGGCGACCTGGCCGGGGCCCTGGCCGTGGTCCTGGAGCGCTGCCCCTTTCCCGGCATCCTGGGCCGCATCTGCACCCATCCCTGCGAGGCGGCCTGCACCCGCAACTCCCTGGATCAGCCCCTTGCCATCGCGGGGCTGAAACGCTACCTGGCTGACCTGGACCCCCGAGGCAGTGCTGAGCGTTGCGCCGGGGCCGGACCGGCCCCAGCGGGTCGCGATCGTGGGGGGCGGCCCCGCCGGCCTCATGGCGGCCTATGAGCTTCGCCGCCATGGCTATCCGGTCACCCTCTTTGAAGCCGAAGCTTTCCTGGGTGGGGCCCTGCGTCTCTATATTCCCCCTTACCGTCTGCCCCGGGAGGTGCTGGAGCGGGAGGTGAGCGTGGTATCGCAATTGGGAACGGAAGTTAAGCTCCGTACCCGCCTGGGCCGGGATGTCCACCTGGAAGACCTGCGCCGGGATTTCGCCGCGGTTTTCCTGGCTCTGGGCGCCCACAAGAGCCTCCGCCTTCAGATCCCCGGGGAAAATCTGGCCGGGGTGGAAGACGGCATCAGTTTCTTAAAGGCCGTCAACGCCGGGACGCCCCTGGAAGTCGGCCGCCGGGTGGCCGTCATCGGCGGCGGCAACGCCGCGGTGGACGCGGCCCGCTCCGCCTGGCGCGGCGGGGCCCGGGAGGTACACCTCCTTTATCGCCGCACCCTGGACCTCATGCCGGCCCTGGCCTCGGAGGTGGAGGAGGCCCGCCGGGAAGGCGTCCAGTTTCATTTCCTTACCCTGCCGGTGCGTCTCCTGGGGGACGGCCGGGTCCGGAAACTGGTGGCCCAAAAGACCACGTTGGGAGAGCCCGACGCCGGCGGCCGCTCTTGCCCGGCGCCGGTAGCCGGCTCCGAGTTCAGCCTGGAGGTGGACACGGTGATCCTGGCGGTGGGTCAGACTGCGGATTTTAGCTTTTTCGGCCCCGGCCTGGCCTTTGACACCGCCACCATCTTACCGGCTGGAGGCGGACCCGGTGACCCTGAAGACCCGGATCCCCGGGGTCTTTGCCGGGGGCGACCTGGTTACCGGGCCCCGGAGCGCGGTGGAGGCCTTTGCCGCCGGCCGCCGGGCCGCCCTGGCCATCCATTGCGCCCTGCAAGGGCAGCCGCTGCCCGCAAGAGTTGCCGCCCTTGGCCAGCCGGACCACCAACCTCATTGTGGATACCTCGGGGGCCGAGTTACCTCCCGTCAGCCCATGCCCGACCTGAGCCAGGCGGCACGAACGGCCCAACCGGCCGCCGAAGTGGAGCTGGGGTTCAGCCGCCGCAGCCGCCCGGGCCGAAGCCGCCCGCTGCCTCGCCTGCGCCTGTTCCCAATGCGTCAAGAACTGCACCTTTCTCCAGAACTATGTCACAGCAGTTTCCCGGCACGGAAAAAGAACTGGTCCGTCTCCTGGCGGAACGGGGCTTATCCGACCCCCTGGTCCCCTACTCCTGTCATTACTGCGGCCTGTGCCAGACGGTCTGCCCCCAGGACCTCCACGTCGGCCAGGCCTGCCTGGCGGCCCGGGAAGCGCTGGTGGCCCAGGGCGAGGGGCCGTTGCCCCCCCATAAGGGCATCCAGAACTACGTCAAGTGGGGCGCCTCCCCGACCTTTGCCCTGAGCCGTCCCGGACCCGGCCACCGGCAAGGCGGCCCGGGTCTTTTTCCCGGGTTGCTCCCTGGCGGGCCACGCCACTGGGGTGGTGAAGGCAGCCTACGCCCACCTGCGCCGGAAGTTGCCGGATACGGGCATTATGCTCAACTGCTGCGGCGCCCCCAGCTATTTCATAGGGGAAAAAGACGTCATGCTCCGCATCATCGGGAACGTGGCCGGGGAACTGAAGAGGCTGGGCGCCCTGGAAATCATCGTGGCCTGCACCCACTGCTACCAGACCCTGAAGGAATTTCTCCCGGAGTTCAAAACCCGCACGATTTACGAGGTGCTGAACGAAGTGGGTCTACCGGAGGAAGCCAGCGCCAGGCCACCGTGGACCTTCAACATCCAGGACGCCTGCGGCGCCCGCCAGGAGCCCCGAAATCCATGCGGCGGTGCGCCGCCTGGTGACTGACCTGGGCTACGGGGTGGAAGAAATGGCCCACAACCGGGAGCGCAGCATCTGCTGCGGCTCCGGCGGCATGGTGCCCGCGGTGGCCCCGGAGCTGGCCAAGAAAATGACCGACTTCCGGCTGTCCGAGGCCACCCGGGACCTGGTAACCTACTGCGCCTCCTGCCGGGCCCGCCTGAGCAAGGCCGGGCACCCCACCCTGCACGTGCTGGACCTCCCTTTCAACCCGGCCTGGCAGCAGACCAAAACCCAGCCGCCGCCCCACAATCTCCTGCGCTGGTGGCGGCGCTGGCGGCTGAAGCGCCATTTTCTTGGGGAAGGGGGCTAAGGGCGCAAGCCCTTAGCCCAAACCCCTACCCCCAATCCCTTAAGTGAAGGTGGCACCGGCGTCTCGCCGGTGCGGGTGGCTGATAGGAGGATAACATGAGAAAAAAATCGCCGAGACACACCAAAGAATGGATGGTTTTTCTGGCGGAGACACCGGTGGGGTCCCTCAAACTCTCCTTTACGGACCGGGGCCTCAGCGCCCTGGAGTTTGCCGGGGAAGGCGCCTCTCTGGCACCGAAGCAAGACGCGCCCCCGCCGCACTTGAAGCCACTCATCGAGGCCGCTAAACGAGAGCTCATCGCCTACTTCAGTGGCTCCAGCACCGATTTTGCCGCCCTCGCCCTGGACCCGCAAGGCACCACGTTTCAACTCCGGGTCTGGCAGGAACTGCGCCACATCCCCAGGGGGCAGACCATCTCCTACGGCGAACTGGCCCGCCGGGTAGGGAACCCCAAGGCCTCCCGGGCCGTGGGCCAGGCCAACGCGGTCAATCCCATCCCCGTGATCATCCCCTGTCACCGGGTCATCGCCGCGGACGGCAGCCTGGGGGGCTACAGTTCGGGCCTGGACCGCAAGCGCTGGCTGCTGAAACATGAAGGGGCGAGGTAAGACGGTTTTCGGTGATACGAGTAACAAGTGTAGAGGCGGACCCCTGTGTCCGCCCTTTTTTATGTCAATAAAATCCTTCCGGAGGGAACAGCTTCGCCAAGTTAAGATGCCGGCGCCCCGCTCTACCTGCCATCTCCTCAGTGTCTCCTTCCTGGCCCTCTGGTCCTCACCTGCTTCGGGCGACCGTTTAAGTAAGCACGGCAAGTATGGTGGCCCCTACACATCCGAAGCCCAGGCAAGACGTCTGTGCCACCTGGCTTTTTACTGACAACTGACCACTGGCAACTGCCCTCACGGCTTGCAACTCCGGCAGGGGCTGTAGCCCTGAAGGTAGGCGTCTTTCAGGGACGTGAAGCGCACCTGGTTGGCCTTGGCCATTTATGGTTAATTGTGGTAATTTACCTTGGGAAGGCTAGCCGTTCAAATATGGTCTTATTAAAAACAATCTTAAAGTCAACGGATGGTGGAGAACCTTTTTTATATCCAATACCAACAGTTATCAATCCGGGAATAAGTGACTCCACAAACGACTTCTTATCTTGGGGTGATAATGCAGTAAGTTGTTCAACTATCCCTACCAACCACTCCCTATTATTCGTTACGAAATCCATAAACTCAGCACTACTATTCTTGTTTTCCTGTATTGTTTTTATAATTGCTTGTATGTCTATAATACCAGCCTTAATCGTAGTAATATCATTATTCACCTGTGCTAACTTTTGCCGGAATTCCTCATGGTTAAAATCCTCACCTTCAAGAAGTGATAGGACACGACCTTTGACCCGTTCCTCACTTTTGAGTTCAGTTTCCAGATTGTTTAACGACGATGTAAGGTTTGTTAGTTGCTCATCGAACCTTCCCGGGTCAACAATGGTTTCCAATTCTGAAGGCACGTATTGTCCCTTCAAATGAAATCCACCGAAAGTAAGGTTTTGCATGATGTGATTCCATACCAAGTCTTCAAGCATATCAGCGTTAATCACTGGAAGTAAACAACGGGTTTTACCCATAGATTCAAGTCGTTTAGTAGTGGCTTTATGAAGAAAGCAACCGTAGTATCTGGGAATTGTGCCATCTTCCCGTGTCCTGTTATTCGATATAGCATATATCTTAGAACCACATTCATCACAAATTAATATATCTCTAAGCCAGTAACTATCAGATATGGTAACTCGTTTTGCCTTTGATTTATTAAAGAGTCTTTTCCTTTGAATCTCATCCCATTTTGTCTTAGAAATTAATGGTGGTAATGTGACTGTTATATGCTCTGAGACAGGTTTCATTTTGCCGGTACGCCGAACATTGTCGTACTCGTGTTGGTTGACCACACAATGACCATAGTAAACCGGGTTTTTTAGTATATATGAAATAGTCTGGTTAGCAGGGTATTTCTTTCCCCGAAGTTTTACACCCTCAGATTTAAGTCGTAATGCTATATTAAGATCGCTTAAACCTTCAAGAAGATAAAGGTCAACAATGTGCTGATAAATCTTTGCTTCTTCTGGACTGACTTCTATTCTCTTTTCTTTTTTATTCCAGATATAACCAAATGCTGTTTTGCCTACAAATGTACTACCTTCTGACCATTTTTTGAACCTACCACAAAACATCCGCTCTCTGATGCTATCCCTGTCAAGTTCTGCGAAAGTACCCATCATATTTCTCATAGCTCTACCAGCAGGTGTTGAGGTATCAAGATTTTCCTTTAGAGATATTAACCTTATCCCAAAGGCTTCAAAGTCGTCAGAGTTAATAAGAATCTCTTTCAGGTTTCTGCCGAACCTGTCAAGTTTGAAGACAACTATATAATTGAACTTACCTTCCTCTCCGTCCTTTCTCATTTCAAGAAATTTGGGTCTTTTTTTAGTTGTCCAGCCTGACTTACCCTCGTCGATGTAGAGTTTTTGTAATGTGAGGTTATTATCCCTGCAATGTTTCTCAATGGCTTCTTTTTGGATTTCTGGTGATGTTCCTTCGGCTTGGTCATCGGTGGACCATCTGATGTATCCTGCTGCCAGTTGGGAGTCCTTGGTCTTCACGGTTTTGCCTCCTGATTTTTTTATTTTAACACAAAAAACGGGAGAAGGTGTTACCCTTCCCCCGTTTCTATCCTCACCTACTTTTCCATCCGGGCGAGTTCGGCGTCCACTTCCGCATCCGTGACCACGATTCCAGCTTCCTTGATTTTGATCTTCAACAATTTGGCAGCAACCTTGTTCCTCTGATTCTTGACCTGCCATTTCCGTTCTCTCTCTACCAACTTCTGGATCTTCTCATCCGGCATTCCGAAACCATTCACGTGTTCTTCGTTCTTCGCAGTATTAGCCATTTGTCTGTCCTCCAAAGATTTTAGTCTTTTTACCGGGGCAGCCCCGTGAATGTAAACTTATAATGAAACTATGTACTTGACAATCATTTTTATAGCATAGGTGCATTATTTTTTTGTAGCATAGGCAGGGCAAGGGTTTTGGCAGGGTTAATGGCTAACAAGGGGTGGACCTTGGATGCAGGATACAGCTTTTAATGGACAACAGGTTAGATGATAACCATTAACAGGAGGAATACAAAATGGAAATGGATGAACTCGTTCAGGTGTTCGGCATTAACAGGGAGCCAGCCATGAAGAGGTTTTTCATGGACCGTCATATCCCAGATACAAAGATCGCTGAGTGGATAGGGGATGTAACCTCTATGTCTGTAGGTAGATGGTTAAGAGATAACAAACCAATACCAGAACAATATAAACCTCAAATGGAAGCATTCAGACAGGCTATCATGGAGTGGGAAAGGATTCATGGGAGGTTGTTTAATACCTTTGGTAATCCACCTACGAGGCGGGTTTAGTGACCTATTTTATAGACATGTTTAATGGAATAGTTAGGCAGGGCATGGGTATGGGAATATTAAACCCGGTTTCCTGAAAAAGTCCACAAACTATGAAAGAGGTCTCCCGCCGCCGCCTAGCCCCCGATCCGGGACCGTTATCCACAGGCTTGAGCCCATGTGTGTTTAACCGGAACCGACCGTGGGGTACTACATATAGCCTTTGATTCCGGTTTACTAATAAATAAATTATCACAATCTGTGTTTATGTTCTGGTTTCAAGTGGTTAACCTTTTGGTCCTATGACTTATAATCTTCATTATGTAAACCTGTGATTGTAACTTCTATATACAAGCCACCTGCCATCCCCTGTACCTGCACTTGGCTGGCTGGCCCCTTTGTCCGGGTTATAGGTTATCGACCCGTGGTGGACGTCTCAGGAAGGCAAGGGGACGGTTTAAGACCCTGACCGTGACCTGTGTTTAACCCCGGTTTCGTGAAATGTTCGTGTCGTGCAAGGGCAAGGACAGGAAATCCCAGCATAACCAGACTCATTTCCCCACCATAACCAAGACACCCACCTATTACCTGAATACCTAGGACACCCACCTGTACTGAGTTATGGCAATATGACAGTTATATTACTCTTATTACCTGTTATCCTTTTAGGTATTAATGATTATCTTATTTTTTATAACAAGAAGGTTATGATTGAGTACAGGTTTAGGTTTGAATCAGTACACAATAAATGGCCATATCCCATTACTAGGTTATGACCTTGATATGTTATGCTATTAAGGTTTAGGCTAATCTATTTTAGGTATTGTACTAGCCCACACATCCTTAATACTATGTTTAGGTACTTCATCCCCATCCACATAACCATCAGGAGGAGCTAGTGTTCCATGCTGATACATCCATATATCAGATGGTATTGTAGGTAATATCTTGTTTTTGATATGATTATCAAGTAAGGTACCATGTTTTTGATACAAGTACTTTAACTTCTTATCCTTGGGATATCTTTTGTAGTATGGACATTTTAGTTTATTAGGGCAGTCCTTCACAGTACAGGAACCTTCCTGAATCATAAGAAGTCTTAGCCGTTCTAATTGAAGTTTTACTTCTTTAGCACTTCTTGCTTTTTGACGTTTACGCAGTGCATTTTCAATACGTTGCGTTGACATTATTCAGTCCAGTCCTTTTCATTTTGCTGTTCTTCATGGATTAAATCTTTTAGTCTTTCTAAATCCTGACTTTTGATTACGTCCAAGATACTCATTACATAGAGTCTAAGTTGATGTGCTTTTTCTATAGTGATCACATTCTTGTTAAGCAAGTTAAAATAATGATTCAATGTTCTAATACAATCCCCATATGTTTTTATTCGTCTAGTAGCCATTTGTTATCTCTCCCTTGTAAGCTATCCACTGATAGAACTATTCGATGGTGCCATTTTGGAAATTACATCCTGCTGGTTCTTTTGTAAATCATTAATAAAGTTCTCAATTTCTTGATACTTAGTCATGGTAATTCTCCTCTAAATATAGTATGTTTTTAAACTGCTTTACCTTCTACGATTTCCTCTATCATCGCCTGTCTTTTTCTCTTCCCATCCCGACCACGATTTATGTTCTGAATACCATTGATCGGCAGCAGCTTCTAATTTCTTTTTTCCTTCTGGAGTAACAGCATCAGCTATTACAAATGATTTAGCAACTTGAATCTCTTCAAAAGAAGGCTCTCCTCTATTTGAGTAAAGAAGATGCGCCTGACGGTTGCGTCTGATTTCTTCCCACAATATATTTGGATTATCAGCGTTAAGCCAAGGTTTCTTCTCTAACAGTGAAGCAAGTTCTTCTGGGCTAGCTGGTTCATTGTTACATATTTTGTCGTTAAGAGTTTCCCAATCCTTATCACGCAGCGTTTGCACGGCATCCAGAACCTTTTCCGAAACTCCCATTCCTGGATATAATTGCTCACCCCTTGGGTCTTGTGGTTCTGGTTCCATAGCCATTTTCTTCTTCCTTGCCATTTCTTTTTCCATCGTTGGATACAAAGACATTTTCACATCTCCTCTGGTTAGTTGGTTAATAAATTACTCTTATCCTTCCTGAATCAAAACAACATCCATCGCTTGCCTTCTTCCATCTTTACCTTCACCTACCGTAAATGAAACTTTGTCCATCGGGAACAGTTCCCGGTATCCTTTCATCTCATCGGCAATATTTGACCAATGCACAAAATAACTCTCCCCTCCCGGCACCTGGATGAAACCAAATCCTTGTCGGAAAGAAATAACTTCTCCATAGAACCTTTCTTTATTCATCTTTTATTTCTCCCAGATCATGTTTTAATTTCAGTAAATCTCAGCCCGAACATCTACCCATTCTTCTTTCTTCCATTTTGCTTCCTCGTTTTGACTGCTTTTAAGTTCGACTACGGGGTGAAAATATTTTATTAATAGAAATACCCTTGATTGCTATTTTTCCTTCTACAGACCCGCTCTGGTAGCGGGTTTCATACCCCTTAAAAGTATTAACTAGAACCTGATTGTTTATGTTTTCGGACAGCTTTAGAAACCAATGACTTTCTATTGACCTTTCCACACTCCGGACACCTGGTTTGTTCTTGGTGATTTGATCTTAAATTCTTTGCCACATTCACAAACTTTGTACCCAACAGGTTTAGTTACTTTCAATTTTAGTGTCTGAACTTCTGGTTCACTTACTACAGATAAACCCATAATTGGATTCTCTGTCCGCCATTTTGCTTGTAGTTTCTTATCAAGAGGCAGAACACTATTCACAAAATAGAAGCACCCCAAATCCTTAGACGGATGCATTTCGCATACATTAGATTGCAGCCAGCAGTAGTTGTGTCTGACGCAATCTTTGTTGTGGATAACTGTTGCTTGATAGTTACAGCAATGTGATTTTGCATGTTTAAAATATTCCATCTCTAATTCTCCTCAGGAATGTATAATCTACCGAATTGTCTGCCAACTAATTTACCTTCACTTTGCATTTCTAATATTCTGGTTTTCAATAAAAACCAATTGCATTTGAAACTTCCTGCCATAGAAGTTGGTTGTATTCCAGGTCTTGCCCTTATCAAGTCCAGAATTTGATCATCATCCTGGATGGAAAGTCCTGTATTAAAATTGTTGGGTCTTCTAAAAAATATACATTGAAATGTGAATCTAAGAATATCTTACTTGTATCTTTATCAGACAGCCATTCACTAGTTGCGTCAATCGGTGATACTCTTCTTTTCACTTCTTCAAATTCCCTGAGTCTCATCTTACGATCCGAAGTCTCTTTATCTAGGTTGGTGTAGAACTGCATTTATCATGTATCGCATTTGTAACAAGTCATTCTGTGGTTTACCCGGACAATCCTTACATGGCGGAGTGCAATCATCCTTAATTGCAGCAACTAGGAAGCACAATTCCCAATACCGACAATTTCTTCTATTGGTAGTAACATCATATTCTCTTCTATTTGGTTTCCGTATTTGGTCTGCTATCTTACATTGTTTTTGCCCTTTCGGGCGACCTTGATGTTTCAATGGGATGGAACATGCTAAGAGCATTTTCTTTATGATTGTTCGGTCTACTCCCAGAATTAATCCGATTGATTCCATGCCCAAATTTTGCTCGATGTAATAGTGCTTGAGCATGGTTCTTGTATCCAGGAATCCATCTTGCAATAAATCTGAGTAGACAACGTGGTGTGTCATCTAAATTAAATCTGATCCATGTACTGGAAAATTAATTTCTTCAAATCATTCAAACCTTGTTCTAATTTCTCAAATCGGACCTGGACTTCCCGATGGAACTGCTGGTCTGATATTTCTTTTGGATATCGTTTTGGGACCAGTGGTGTGACTCTGTTTAAATCGGGCATAGTTATCTCCTGGTATATTGGCTGTGTTTATAATTATCGCCTCGTAGTCGGGCTTACACGAAGCCACAATGCTATTTAAGCTGGGGGATTATCCGAATGTTGCGGAGTTGGCCTTGATGCAGCCATTGGTGTTGCAGTTTTAATCCGCCGCAGGAATCTAAGTAATTTAATCGGCGGAGCCATCCTTAAGTATTCAAGGAAGGTGTTATTTAATTTTATAATTCAATGGGGTCATATAATTCTTCTAATCAAGGAATTTTATGAATCTAGTTTTAATCATCTTATTTAAAAAGCGCTAGCGATCATTAATAAGTGTTTTGCTATGCAAGCATCTAAACGGTGAAGAATGCGAAGCATTCGAGACGTTTTGATTTGCGAAGCAAGCAAAACACTTCATACAATTATAATTGACGAGCAAAGCGAGTTAATTTAATTGTATGATTGGTCCGAACTGATAAACATATATATTTATATTTAGTATTGATTGTTATGTCACCCATGATACATAGTATATAGTCATGCATGATACATAGCTTTTTCTTGGATATGTCATGCATGATACATAGCTTTTTATAAACTGATTTAAGGTTAAGGTGCTTGGATATGTCATGCATGATACATAGCTTTTTATGGATCAAGGTTGATAACCCGGTTTCTTGCCCAACCATGTTGGTGTCTCCCAATATCAGTAATGTATCCCAGTGCCTTTAATCTCTTTAATTGACCGTGTCATGGTAGCTTGACTAATTTTTAACTCGTCCATCATCCGAGTATTGGTTTTATGAGTAACATGTATTCCCTTTCCTGTATATGTCCCAATCGGTAAATTCCATCAAACTAAGACAAATCTTAACTTCAGCAAAAGTAAGGTTATCCCGAATGATATTTGAGCGAATTCAATTGGCACCATTGCAAAATATTCTTTTTCGGTTTTTTTCTGGTGGTGTCGCCAGTTCTTTGCATTGGTTCCACAGATGGCATTCAGTACATTCTTGAGTCTCATTAAAATTAACTCCGATGACTGACCCATATTCCGAATATGGACATTCCAAGGCAGGGATGTTTGATTCGAGTTGAGTTGTGTTTTCTTTAGTTGGTTGTTCATCTTCGTCGTAGCTCTCACCACGCATGAGGTTCCAATAATACCACCGTCCAGCCACAAAATAGGTCGTCTTTTGTTGGGGTTTCTGTCTTGCCGTTGATTTTAAAACTTGCACCATTTTTAAGTTGTTTCCTGATTTCCGATAATTTCTTTTCCATTGTCAGTTCCCCCCTCTAACAAGTCTCTTGCTGAGAAGAGTAGATGAGAGGGCATCTACCTTTTCCTCTTTCGAGTATCCCAGCAAGAAACTTTATTTACCTCAAGTCATTGTATCCTTCATATTTTTAGTATTCTCCTGAATAGTTTTATGTCGCTTGCTCTTGCAACTTTTAGTTTTCATTAATTCTGATGTATACTAGGTAAAAATAAGTTTGATCGATTAATCCTTTCTACTGTCCTTTGCTTTTCCCCAAGTGCAAACCAACTTGGGGTTTTTTATTTCCTTTTCCCGATAGGCTCTGGTGCTGGGGTATTTATCATCCGACCTGTTATCTGACTCCCATTTTAAGATTTTATCCCGTAATGAAAATAATTTCTTTTCAACCTCAGGAGGCATATACATGATTCCACGAAACATCATAGACAAGTAACCTGGATTAATTCCACATACATCAGCAATCACCCTTTTGTTCTATTGGACGACAAGTGAAAAATAATCTTGTTTCATGATCACGTGGCCCCGGTTTCTTTCTGTTGGTACAACCATTACTTAGTTTCAGCAAATCAAGATCCATGTAGCTATTTGCATTTGTGTCCTCCTGATATATTCTAACATATTTTATTCTACAGGTTTAAATCTGGATTAAAAGTTGTAAGTTCAAGTCGGGGACTTATGGCAAAGAAAAACCCGGTCGCAAAGAGCCGGGTTGAATCAGGTGAAAGATGCAAAAATTACATATATGCAAAAATTACATTTTTAAGTCTGTTCCTCAGCCTCTTTGGTAGTGGCACAAGTTCACCACCAAATTCCGTCTCAGGGAATAGCTCTTTGCATAGCTTACCAATTACATGGTCCTTTTGTGTTTCATATAAGTCTATGATGGTGAACAGCTTGCGCTTACATTCTGCCAATGCAACTAAAGAGTCTTCATCAGAGTCAGGTTCTATTGGTTCACCACCAAATTCTAAGGTTATCGTAAACTTTAGATTATCAAAAGATATTTATCCACTTTGTCAATTCGCCATAACATGATTTAAGATATTTTATATAATTTTCCATGCTTGAACGTAATTTGGCATGAGGGAATATTGTCTCTAACTTTGGGTTGTCCGGGTCAATTTCCCCCTTTTTGTACTTTTCGAGTAGCGACTTAACACCAAAATCTATACTCTCACCAGTAGCACCAGGATCCAGATATCCTTCATCCAATTCCTTAAAAAGTTTCTGTCGCAACGTGTCAGGAAATTTACTATTACACAATTCGTTTAATGTGCTTGCCTTTAACTTTTCTACAATCTCAGGGAACCCAAGGCATCGCTTATAGACTCGCATATAAAGAGCAGCCGTTTCATAAGAAAATCTGAAACCTTTTTTAATCCATTTCTGAAATTCACCGTGAGGACATATTTGTTTTGCTTCGTATAGGAGTTGTCCTTTTTATAGGTCTCATTTTTGAAAATATTCAAACGAGTTTGTATTTCAACGCCCAGGTAATCAAGTTGAACAGTTGGAGCGATGCTGCCAGATAGTCGCCATTTCTCTAATTGTTCTGCTCTTTGATAAGCAGTAACACCAGGCTTATAAATCTTCTCCATATGAGATTCGAACTTGGCAACTGCTTGTTCATGAGTCGGAGTCATGGCATCTAATCCTCCCGTCCTCGTAACTAATCACTCCTTCTTCTATCGCCTTTAGAATAACCATTAATTTCTTCAGATCTGTAACATTCTGCTCTCTGTAATGTAAGACTTTAAAGTGCCAACAAGAATAAATCGTAATCCTCTTCATTACCAAAAACTAATTTTACAGTCTGCTCTTTTAATTTAGTAGTGTATTTCACTTTGAAAGATCCTGGAGGCAGCCTATCCGGTTTTAGTATTGCAACTTCTAATGCTCGTAATTCTTCTTTTTGTGAGTGGTCTTCCTTTTTTGGTTTCTTCTGCTCTTACTCTTTCTGCAAATTCTTCCACCTTTCTTTTACCACCAAACAGGTCACCGATTCCCATAGCCTACCCTCTTATCAGCCTCTACACCTTTTCCGGGCCAAAGTCAAGAATTTTGGGTCGTCCTAAGCTCGCTGAGCAAACGATTCCGGTTCAGCCTAAGGGTTATCAAGGGTTCCCAGGGTGGGGAGCTGGTCGGGCCGTAGGGGAGGCAGGGGTGGTGGAAATATGATCCTTAGTTCTCCATATTTACTTCTGTATCTGTTTCTTTTTCTCTGTCAATCTCCTTCAGTTCTTCCTTTTCATACCTTCCTTATGCCATTCAATAATCTCCCATATCAAATAATGATTCCATAGCCTGAGTAGCTAATTCCCTCAAAATCCCAGGATGTAAAGCATCTAATTCTACTGCTATATCACCATAACGACGTCTATGAGTCTCTTTCCGTCGGTCCTTAGCTTTGATAGGAACAGAAGGGAGATTGTATTCCTCAATTTGATCTAAGTTTAGAGCAACCCTTATGAACTGTACTTCTGGCAAACCAAAATCATCATGTATATCCTGTATTACTGATTCAAGTATATTCATTCCGCTTGGATCATAATCACCGCAATAAAGGACTATTGGAGATTTATCAAGTGATAATGCTCTTTTAGCTCGTTCGGCATATTCATGTTTTACTGTGGTACTCTGGTAACCACGTCCTGTTAGTACCTGGACACACATTGGTCTTGCAACTTTTTGAAGAACATGAGCTATGGGCATCTTTTTCCACCCAGATTTCCACATGGTTTTCCTGGTCTTGTATGTAGCATCGTTCGTAACCATCAAATAAAACATCTATCTCCTGGTCAATAAAATCTTCCTTATCTGTAAATCCTCGTTTAGCACTAAGTTCTCTTGTCCGGTCTTCTATTACATTCCAAGGCAGCATACCTTCTAATCGCATTTGTGTTACTAAATTTGAGAGCATTTGGTATGCAGTATAATAGTTATCTTGTATCATTACACCTAATAATCGGTACATATACCTGCCGCAAAGTCAACGGCCAGTATTCCTGTCATTCCTTTACGACTCTGATAACATGGTCAGCCCGAGAAAGCTGTAACTTTGTCCACGACCATGGCTGACGTCTTGTCTTGGGAAATTCTTTTATATCCCCATCAATACCCATTTGATATGCAAGTTTTGGAATCTTCTTGGTTGCTTTTCTCTTGTATTCCATAGATAACTTCCTTTAAAGTTTGATATGACTATTATATTATATAATATAATAATATAATAAAGTTGTTCATAAGAAAACCCGGTCAAAGTCACTTGACCGGGTCTCAGGCTTAAACAGGCTCAGGGGATAGGGTTTAGGCTGCTAACCCCACCCTCGCTGTTACTAACCACTTGATTCTAAAAGGAATAACCATGTAATTACTCCCATGGTTCATCTGAACACTTATAGTTCTTAGAAAGATATGTTCTTAACACAGATGCAGAACTTACGATGTAGTTTTGATTTTCTTGTTCCAGTTTGTTCCCCAAACCTTTTTGTAAGGTCGTTAAGTAATTTTTCTCTTTCCTTCTTTGTGATAATAAGATGGGTAAGATGATTTTTAGAGTCAGGTTTTTGGTCTATTAGTGTGCTAAAAATCATCGGGGTAATCATAAATAACGACTCATCAGTATAGTTAATTAGTGCCCTTATCTTTGGCATCTCAGCAGCTAATTTGCCATAATTTCCAATATCCACACCTGGTTGTGGACCTGCAAGCAAAATGCTATTTATATCGATAACGTGTTGATACGAGGTGATTTTTTTCTCATACCAATCGATGATAGTCGGAATGATGTTATCAAAATGGTGGGTCAAGGTGCATACTTTTTAGCATGGATATTTGTGAACGCAGAGCTAATTGAATTAGGGTGCTTGAGTGAATTGCACTTGATAGTTTGTCAGTTGACCATCTGCTAGCATTTAACTCCTTTTCGGCATTAGCTCGTACGTTTTCGTTTGCTGCTAATTCACGAATGTATTCTTTAATGAAAGCAAGATGTGAAGTCTCTTCACTCGGCTTGGGAAGGTCTGCCTGAAAGAAGCATAAAAGCCACCACCAAAACAACCACGACCTTGATTTTCAATTTAAGCCTCATTTCGCATCTCTCTTGTACTACGCAATAGCGCACAGTAAGGTTTGGTACTCGCTATTGTGCCAACGTATATCCAACAGCTTTCAACTCCTTAGTTATGTTGTAAGCGACTTCCTCAATTCTATTTGTGAAGTTCTTATAGAGAAAACCGCCTACATCACTTGGTAGTGTGACATCGCCTTTATATAGGCAGCACACATGCTTCCTCCCAAGTTTACCAACAAAAAAACCAAACTCAAAAATGACATTTGGTCTTGCTCTCTTTTCTTTTTTCCTTTCGTTGTCTGGTGTTGATTCCTCACTTGCGAGATATGCAACTTCATCAGGTGTAAGCAATATAAACGCATACCCAACATCGCTATGTTTTTCAATTTTTTCGATTATGGTTTGACCTTCGTCAGGCTTTCGATGTAATACAACAGGCTCTAACCCAACCTCAGCTAAAAAAATTTCGAGGTCCATCTTAGATTTATCGTCATGACCATGTACTACAAAAACTTTATTTGAATATGTGCCTGTGCTAATTGCCTTTTCCGTGACAAGTTCTTCGAAAATATCTTCTTTTACTATTTCAAGAGAACTTTCTAATGCTTCTAATAATGACATTTTTGCTTTATGAAATTCTGGCTCCTCATAACCAATAGTTCTAATATTTAATGCTGATCTAATCCTTCTATGTTGAGGTGAGTTTTTACCAAAAATCTTCACGGTCAAATCTTCTGACTCTTGCCGTCCAAGCAACCCATGCTGGTGTAAATTCAATCGGATACCCATGCTGACCCTTTAAATGAGAAGTTTCCATAGGTAAACCCATTTCCAGTTTCAATAAGCAATTCAATTTGTTTACCTACTTTATCCATATATGCTCCCTAAACAACCTTGTGGTAGGTAATGCAGGCTTTTATAGTATGTCAATTTCACGTTGACACAAGTGAAGCCTGTTGTCAAGGAATAGGAATGTTTACAAAAAAACCCGGTCAAAACTTCTCGACCGGGTCTCAGATAACAGGCTTTAGATTTCCGTCAGTGATGCTGTCCGATCATGGCAATGGTAAATAAGTACCCCCTCCCATAACGTGAGAAATAATTTTTCCCAATGAACTAAATAACTCTTTTGCCGGACCAGGTGCTAATGCTATACCCCAAATAACAGTGACAGCTACCCCGATAACATCATGTACCCAATCATACCGCCCTAATCTCGTTAACGTATTCTCCAAATAGTCGAATTTAGCTGACACAAATTCCATATCTTTGCCTATTAGTTCTTGAGTATCTATTAAATGTTGCTTAACTAATCTCAATTCTTCAGATATATATTTTTGTTCTGCTTGAGCAAATAATTCATTCCCTAAACCAACACCTGAGACAACCTCAAATAGTTTTTTCTCCTCTAAAATAGTAGCCCATAAATCGGAGCAGTTATTTCTCTTTTTATAACCATTAGCCATTCTTCTACCCTATGCATTAAAAATTCAAATTCTTTCGTTGAGTAAATTTTCTTTTTCCCATCACTTGTAGGGAAATATTCTTGTCCAATATTCATCAGCATCATACTGTGAAAAATCAAAATTAAAATAATATTTAGTAGGTTTATGGAACAGTTTAGAAACTATGCATCCCAGTACTAAGCCACTCTTGATTCTATGAAATTCAAATTCTAAAGGATCTAAGTTTAGTTTAGTTATTAATTGAAGTATATCATTTCTTTGCGTTCTCAGGAGTAATCGCTCTTCACCCATTTTATCACTCCGATAAATATAATCTTTAATTTCTCCTATTACACATTGCCACAAATAAAGGTAATTGTCAATGATTGGGAATGTTTACAAAAAAAACCGGTTCAATTATTCGTGACCGGGTCTCAGGCTAACAGGCTACAGGGAATAGGGGTCATACTGCAACTATCTGTATTTACATAGAATAACCTATTAAACTAAATGTATTAATTAAAACAAAATAGTTTCTGGTAGCTGGCCGCCTGAGAACCTGGAATTTAGCTCCGAGGGGTGCGAAACTTGAGTCAATAAGATCTCTTTTCCCCCCGCCACATCCGCCACATATTTTTTCATGTGTTCCTTGAAAATATGCTATAGGTACAAATATATTTACAATTTATACCACTGCGTTTACAAGCTGCAAAAGCGAAGGGGGTTAAGAAATGAAGAAGGTAGTTGCTATTTCCTATCTCGTCCTTGTGCTCTTATCCATGGCAGGTTGTGCCTCGGATACGGCGACCAGCCAAAAAGAACAGAAACCGACGGATTGGAATACGATCAATACCATAGAAAGGGAAACCAGAAGATAAGGCGACCCCTCTGCATCTGGAGGCAGCAAGATCTTTAGAAGCCGGATCTATCCCGTAGCTCTATTAGATTTTATGGGAATGATCCAATATTTCCATTTCCCATGCCGATCAGGCTAATGAGAGAAAGAAAGGGGGCCAGGATGCGCCGGAAACCCAAGCAGGCTTAATGTATTAATTAAGACAAAATAGTTTTGGCCATCTTGGCGGCCAGGGGGCACTTGGGCCGGTGCAGGCGCAAGCTGTGGCGGTTCCCCCGGTAGAAGGCTTCGTCCTGCTTGAGCAGTTGCTGCCAGACACCCCGCTGAGCTTCGATAGCCTCCTGCTGGGCCGTGAGCAGTTCCTTTTGGTAGCGCAAATTCGGGGCAATGAAATAAACCCGGGCCAGACCCTGGCGCACCAGCTCGGCGTTCACCAGGGTGTGGTCCGGAAGCCAGAGGTAGGCCAGGAGGCGGCCATAGTGGTCGTAGCGCAGCCGGTCATACTCCAGGGCAATCGTCTTATTCAGGGTCAAGTCGGCCAAGGTCGCTTTGGCCTTGTGGGCCAGGAAATCCGCCGGGCGGCCGTCTCTCTCCATTTCCGGGGCATCGAGGCCCAGGACCCTGACTTTGGCGCCGCCCGCCAGCACCAGGGTGTCCCCGTCAACGATCCACACCACCAGGGCTGCCTGGGGCGGTTGAGAGGGTGCATCCCCGCAGGCGCCCAGCATCAGACTGCACGCGGCCAGGAGGATCAGGGTCAGGGAACGTCTCATCATGAGATGAACAGAAAAGCAGGCTGGAAGCACCTGCCTTGGCAGATCAAGTCCCCCGGTGAAAAATGGGGATTTAGGGATATTTCAACCCCTTATGAAATTCCCCCTGCCCCCCTTTAGCAAAGGGGGATAAAAAATTCCGGTTTCCCGTGCCACCATAATTCTGAGACAGCCACTGGTGTCGTGTCCCACAGATACCTTGCAAAATGTTGGCTTCCATGACTCCCCCCCAGCCAGGGAGAGGGAGAAAAACCTGCAACCTTTGGTAAGATTTAATCCTGGGACGATACCCTAGTAGTTAAGGCTCCCGGCCACGGGGATATTTTCCTGCTTGAGCCTGGCCGCAAAGTAGGGGATGGTCTCCTTCAGACCGGTTTCCAGGGGCACGGTGGGCTGCCAGTGCAGCAACTCCCGGGCCCGGGCGATGTCCGGGCGGCGCCGCCCCGGATCGTCCGGCGGCAGCTCCCGGTGGATGATGGCCGAAGGCGTGTTGATCAATTCCAGGACCTTTTTCGCCACCTCCATGATGGTGTACTCCCCCGGGTTGCCCAAGTTGACGGGATCGGAGACGTCGTCCCGGTTCATCAGCCGGGTCAGCCCTTCCACCAGGTCGGACACGTAGCAGAACGAACGGGTTTGCTGCCCTTCCCCATAAATGGTGATGTCCTGGCCGGTCAAGGCCTGGACGATAAAGTTGCTGATCACCCGGCCGTCCTCCAGGGCCATGCGGGGCCCGAAGGTGTTGAAGATCCGGGCGATGCGGGTATCCACCTTATTCTGGCGGTGATAGTCCATCATCAGGGTCTCCGCCACCCTTTTACCTTCATCATAGCAACTGCGAATCCCGATGGGGTTGACGTTCCCCCAATACCCCTCCGGCTGGGGGTGGACCTGGGGATCGCCATAGACCTCCGAGGTGGACGCCAGGAGGATGCGGGCCTTCACCCGCTTGGCCAGCCCCAACATGTTAAGTGTCCCCATAACGTTGGTCTTGATAGTCTTTACCGGGTTGTACTGATAGTGCACCGGCGAGGCCGGACAGGCCAGGTGATAGACCTGGTCGACCTCAAGCATGATAGGGTTCACCACGTCGTGCCGGATTATCTCCAGCCGGGGATTATCCCGCAGGTGGAGAAGGTTGACTTTGGAGCCGGTAAAAAAATTATCCAGGCAGAGGATGTCGTGATCCCGGTGCAGCAGGTTCTCCACCAGATGCGAGCCGATGAACCCCGCCCCGCCGGTAATCAAGATGCGCGCCATATGCGTTTCTCCTTTCACGTCGCCGCGTGGCTCCATTGTAACCGGCTTCAGCCCTGAGGTAAATTGCTCCGGAACATTTTTTCATTTTTCTGGGGTTGACAATCGCCGGCATTTTTCATTAGGCTGTAATGAAGCGACTCAGCGTCAGGGGGTCAGATGGAACCCCACCTGCCGTTGCAATGCTTATGGGTATAATCAACCCCTTGCCGTTTGTTATTTCATGATTGCGTAAATCATTTTAACCTCCACCATTTCATCCATCAGGATGACAAAAATCCACTTAAACCCTGAGGGAGGCACTAACCTATAGGCTACAATTAAGGAGGATACAACGTGAGAAAGATTATTTGTTTAACGGTGTTATCGGTCGTATTATTGGGGAGCTCCGTGTGGGCTGCCAATATGCAGAGCATCGGCAAAGACCGGGTCAATGTGCGTTCCAAGCCAACTCTAAACTCCGACATTGTTTTCGAGGCCTCCCTCGGATACCCCATTCACATAGAAAAGCAACGAAATAACTGGGTCTATTTTACTGACTGGAAGAGCAAAACCGGTTGGGTTTACAAACCCCTGATCTCCCGGACGCAAACCGCGCTGATCACGGTGGAGGAAGCCAATATCAGGAAGGGTCCCAGCCTAAGGCGGCCGGTAGTCAAGCAGGCATCTAGAGGTGAAATCTACAAAATTTTTGACGAAAAAGGCGAGTGGGTGAAGGTGGGCTATTACCTGGAAGATGAGGTGATCGGCTGGATCCGCCAGGACCTGGTGTGGGGGGAATGAGCTGACCCTGGGTAGCGCCGGGGCCTCATTTAGCCATTGCCCCGGAAGAGTTTATCCCTTAAACTGGGCTAAAGCCGCTGCCAGGGCCACCGGCCCCGCCTAAGCCGGCCTGGGCCTGGATCTCCCCAAGTCCAATCTCTTCAGAGGTTACCTTTATGCAAACGGTTCCCGGCTTGCCGCCATCACCGGCCTCAGGCGGCGTCCGCCGCCTCATCGTCATGCTCCTGGCGCTGGTGCTGCTGTCCGCCTGCGCCCCCTCGAACCAGGCGGATGAAGGACTCCGCAAGGACATCCAGGCGCTCAAGGCGCAAGTGACCGCTCTGCAGGACAAGCTCAATCAACTGCAGACCGGGCAACAAGCCATTTTAGACCAATTGAAGCAGGCTTCCCCGGTGGCTCATCCGGCGGCGCCGGTGGCGCCCCAGGTGGCGCCCATGGCCGTGCCGAGCCAGCCACCCGGCCTCGAAGTTCTAAGCGTGGACCAACTCCTGGCCGGCAAAGACCGCTACCTGGGCATCCGGGTGAAGGTCAAGGGCATGCCGGGCCCGGTGATGGTGCACCATAAATCTCTGATGCTCAAAGGGCCTCAAGGCATGATTGAGGTGCTGTTCGGCAACCTGCCGGACCCGAAACTGGTCCAGAGCCTCAGCTCGGCGGCGCTGGACAGACCCCTCACCGTAACAGGTGTGGTAAACCTGCCACCGGCCCGGGGCGGGGGCGCCCAGCTCCAGATCAATGCTGAGGCTGTGGAATTCTGAGCCCCGCTCAACCAACCGGGCTGACCTGGCGAGCCATCGGCCGGCGGGCGCTCACTAAAAAGCTGGTGCATGCCGGCCCGGCGCCCGAAGCCGGCGCCCCCACCCTGAGGCGCAGTCTCACCCGCCTGGACCTGGTGGTTATCGGGGTGGCCCAAATCATCGGCGCCGGCATCTTCGTCATCTCCGGGGTGGGAGTGAAGATCGCCGGCCCCGGGATCATCCTCTCCTTCCTCCTGGCAGGTGGGCCTGCCCTGGGCCGCGGACCTGGTGGGCCTGGGCGCCATCATCGGCATCACCAGCGTGCTCTACATGCTGCTCCTGGCCCAACCCGGGGTGCTCTTCGCCGTGGCCCGGGACGGCCTCCTGCCCCCGGCGGCGGCGACGCTTCATCCCCGGCACCATACGCCCCACCGCATGACGCTCATCTGCGGCGCCGCCGTGGCCCTGGTGGCGTCGCTCACCCCCATCGACAAGCTGGCCTTTCTCTGCAACATCGGCACCCTGTTCGCCTTCTTTCTGGTGTGCCTGGGGGTGCTGGCGCTGAGGGTCACCCGCCCTGCCCTGCCCCGCCCCTTCCGGTGCCCCGCCGGCAAACTGGTGGCCGCGGCCGGGGCCCTGGTCTGCCTGGCCCTGATGCTCTCCATGCCGGCAGGCTCCTGGTTGCGCCTGTTCCTCTGGCTGGTCTTGGGTCTGTCGGTCTACTTCCTCTACGCCTGGCACGCCGGGCGCTTCAGAGTCGATGCTGAAGGATGATTGCTTCGCGGGAGGAGAGGGCCAGGGGTTGCCGGGGAAAAAGCCGCTCACGTTGGTCCGAAGCTGAAATGCACCTATAAAACCTCCAGGGAATATCCGGCGCCCCGGTAAGCTTTCCTACCCACGCACAGCAGCGAAAGGCCAAAGGGCAGGGATATGGACCCCAACTTTGGCGGCAAATAATCCTGCCAGCATCCGGTTGATAAGCGGTGGGTACATTTTTAGATCGTCAGCGTCAGCCCCTCCGAGAAACCTCTGCATCAGGCGCACCCCATACCCTTCCCCGGTTATTCCCGGGGGACCAGTCGGTAGACCTCGATCAGGGGCAAACCCTGGGCCTCGGCCATGCGGCGGCAGGCCTCATACTCCGGCAGCAGCCGGCGGCGGCCGCCGTACTCCATCACCTTCACCTGGAGAGGGCCGTACGAGGTCTCGATGGTTTCGGGCCAGCGCCGGGCCGTGACCCGCTCCACTTCCCGGCACCTCACCCCCAGGGTGGTGGAATCGGCGAACAGCCGGGCCAGCAGCCCTTCCTTGGCCGCCAGGGGCGCGATGACGGTGAGGGCCACTGCGGGGCGGGACTTCTTCATCTGGATAGGGGCCAGGGCCACGTCCAGGGCCCCAGCCGCAAAAAGGCCATTGATGAGGGGCTCATACCACTCCGGGTTCATGTCGTCCAGGTGGGTTTCCAGGACCAACACCTGCTCCCGGAGGCCCGGGGCGGCAGCCAACGGCGTCCCCAGGTGGAGGCGCAGGAGATTGGGGTGGCCCGGCAGGTCCCGGCTTCCGGCGCCGTAGCCCACGGCCGCCAGGGTCATGGGGGGGCAGGGCTCGCACCGGGCCTCCCAGGCCTTGAGGATCACCGCGCCGGTGGGGGTGACCAGCTCCCCGGGCAGGTCGGTGCCGTAAACCGGCAGGTCTCGTAAGAGCTCCAGGGTGGCGGGGGCCGGGTTGGGCAGCCGCCCGTGGCCGGCGGCGATCATGCCCCAGCCCATGGGCAGGGAGCTGCAAAAGACCCGGGAGACCCCCAGATACTCTAAGCCGTACGCCGCGCCCACCACGTCCACGATGGTATCCAGGCCCCCCAGTTCGTGGAAGTGGACCGTTTCCAGGGGCTGGCCGTGAATCCGGGCCTCGACCTCCCCCAGGAGGCGGAAGGCGGTCAAGGCTCCGGGCCTTGACCGCTTCGGGCAGGCTCGCCGCCTCGATCAGGGCGCAGATCTCCCGGTAGGTCCGGGCCGGCTGGGGCGCTGCGGCCTCAATCCTTACCTGGACGCCGGTGAGGTGCTGTTTGCTGACTCGCTGGGCGGTGATGGAGACCCCTGTCAGACCGAGGACACCGATCAGCCCTTGCAGTTCTTCCACCGGGAGCCCCAGGTCGATCAAGGCCCCCAGGGTCATATCGCCGCTGATGCCGGCGAAACAGTCAAAAAAGGCCCAGCAGGGTTGAATTCCCAAAAGTTAATTCCCCCTCACCCTAACCCCCCGCCAGGGGAGAGGGGATTAATGAAATGATATTAACGTGATATCGATTATAATTCATCTTTGGCTGAATTTCGAATATATAACAGATCGCGACACCTCAATGTCTTCTTTTTCATTTTCAAATATCCAGGCCTGCCATTAATCGCCATACCCCTTTTCCAAAATATCATATTTTTTATAATTTACTTGACATTAAACTTTAGATATGCTCACCTTTAATCCCAAGAAAAAAGCAATAATTATAGCAAGGGGCGTATAGTCGGGGATCCCAGGCTTGGGCGGCTGTAGATGGCCTATTCATAGCTCGGATAACTTGAGTTTTTTGCTACTACAAGTTAGTGGCAATAAGTACATCTTTTATTAACACAGCATCCTATTAAATTAAAGAATGAAAGAAGAACAAACCTCACCGATTAAAGGTTTCCATGCAGTCTTAGGGATGGATTTTGTTTCGTTCTCTATCCTTTCTGACGAAGAACAAATGAAAGCAATGGATTTATTATTTCAAGCGATTACTCAATCTCTCTTAGGTTTAGGTATATCAGAAGAATCTTATAGATGGAGTCCTGCTGGTGACGGTGGTTATCTCACATTCAAGACACCAGATGTTTGCATAATGGCTCTTGATGTAGCATTTTCTATTTGGGAGAAATTAGAGCATCCTAAATGGTCACCCATTGGAATAGAAAAACTTCAATTGCGTTTTGCTATTCATTCAGGATTAGTAGAGGAAGGGCCAGAACTAGGCAGAAATAGTAATATATGGGGGGATGGAATAAATAAAACAAATAGAATCCTTTCAGTATGTAGTGCATCGCAAATATTGATATCTAACGATTATTATAATGCTTTTGTCAAAGGGAGAAGGGAAAAAGAATTTTTTGAATTTGGCGAAGTATACAGTAGAACTGTTAAGCACGGCGAAGATATTTCTATCATGAATGTTACTCGGAGAGGTACTGGTTTAGATGAAAGGCTATCGAAGGCTCTGCGTTGGGAAAATATTGGTTCCTATTGGCATAAGATCAAAGAGAATTACGAATTTCTTATTCGCGACGCAATGAACTCAGATGATGCTATTGCTGCGTTGACGTCGGCTAAATTTCTTCTTAATCTTGATTCGCAATCTTCAAAAGCTCGGGATCTTTTCTCAGTAATTTGTCAAGATCAAGAAGTTCAAGTGGATTATAAAAAAAGACATCATTTCATTTTTAGTACTATGCCTTGCGAGGTACTTGAAAGGATAGTGAAAGAATCAAATCCAAGGTTTTACACGAAAGATGAGTTTGTATGTAAAGAGGGGGATGCGGCAGGTAGTTGTTACTTTCCAGTTTATGGTATCATTGAGGTTGAGGAATTACCATTGCTCAGCCAATAAATATTTTTCCGGGGAACATTGTGGGAGAATTTAGCCTTTGGATTCCAAATCTTCGACGAACAGCAAATTTAAAAGTTCTGGAGAAAAGTTTAGTTCTTGAAATCGATACATCATTATTTCAAAATATTATTGAAGATTATCCAGATTTATCAAATAAGATTTATTCTACAATACGACACCGCATTTTAGAAAACGTATTGAGTTCTGCAGATTTTTTCCCTGGTTTTAATCATGAGCAACGCGATTGCCTCATTAAAAAGCCTACCAAGTGTAAAAAATTTAATGCCGGAGGGAAATTAAATATAACAGATTCCACTTTCATTCTGTTCAACGGGAAATAAGAATTAATCCTCCAGAATTTATCGCACTTGAAATCGTTGCGAATGGCCGTTTTGGATCAGATACTTCATTGGTGTCACCTCAGCGCAAGGGCCAATTGATGGTCATGAAGCAGAAGTAATTGAAGATTCTGTCCTCGTTCAAATTCCGTCCTCCAGAATTTTGGAACTTCAAAAGGGGAATCAACTGCTTACTCGTGCATGGGATCGTATTTGGGGCGAACGTCGTGGAGAATTGCTCAGATCAGCATAAATGGTTAGGGAACTGAGGAGAAAGTATCATACCCCAAAAGGCCTCAGGAAAAAATAGCCCATTCACTAGAGATGATTAAATACTCACCCCAATACTGATAAACCTTTTAATCGGAAAAGGCATTCTTGAAGTTGCCATTATTTAAGAAATAAAAGAAGTGGAACTAAGAAAAACAGGGAAAATAAACCAGCCAAAAATGACCATCTTAACATCACGTACTTAGATCGGCATACTTTTGCCAATTCATAACAATGTTCAAGTTTTGCTCTAATTAAGTCTGACTGACTCAAATCAGAAATGGTGTCATAATATTGAGTGCTATATTCATATCCAGCTATAGAATTCCAAAAAATATACCCGCGATGATGACCTTTAAACCTTGGCACTACAACACATATTGAACTGAAAGCAGCCAGAGATAAACATAGCACCGACAATAGAGCAAGGACAGAGAAGTGCCATTCGTTAGGCGGCTTAAGCAAATATTGGAAAACACCCTTCTGATAAAGAAGAGCAAGAAGAGCAGCGCATGCAGTAAATATGAACCCGGCTTTTTGATCAGCTAAGCGTATATATTCACGGATATATTTGTGAGTCTCATCAGCGAACTTCCATCGAGCCTCGATCAAGGCAAAGGACCCCGCTTCCTGGGCCTCCGGAGGCTTGATACTCTTAGTAGTAGGTTCTCCTGCGCGAACGCCCGTAACGGGCCGCGTCGCCGCAACTGTTTCAGGAATGGGGAGTGCACCTGCTTCCCCTTGTTTCTTCTGCATATTCCTAACCATCGCCATATCCCTAAACTAACCGGCTCCAGTGACCTGTGTAGCGGTAAAGTGTACATGCTTGTCTGATGAGGCGATATACCCAGCCAGTCTCGACCGCCATCCTCTCAGTCCAAAGGGCTTGCCATTTGAGCGGCAACTGGTTCTCGGCCGCCCGGGTGGCGCTGATCTTTCCCGCAAATCCTCAACACGCTCTGCCCTGAGATCGCCATTATCTTTCTTGTAGCCCTTCGTAATCCATTTTCATTCGTGATGACATGTAAGATGTTAAATTTTATAGCGAAAATTTCACAGATGTCAATTTATGTGATTTATGAGGTCATTATACAGGACTTTTTAACCTATCTCACCGACTATGTAAATCCTTATCCGTTCAATCGGACTAATTAGCCATATACTTGCCAGCTTCGACAATTATCACCTCATCCCGAAAAATTGCAGATTTGATCTCCTTATCAGAAGGATAAGGAATTCTTGACTTTTTGCGAAAGTTGTCGAGCGTTCACTCCGGGGTGTCGTCGACAAAGAGTTCGACCTCCTTGACGGCCCGGGCCTCGGCCTGGCGCACGGTGAACTTGAGATTGCGGTATTGCAGATGCTCCCCGGCCCGGGGCAGGTCCCCCAGTTGGGCGATGAGAAACCCGGCCAGGGTTTCGTAATCCCCGGCGGGCAGTTCCAGGTGCAGGGTTTCGTTCAAGGCCTTGATTTCGGTGCGGGCGCTGATCAGGTAATGGCCTTCCGCCAGTTTTTTGAAGGGCGCGACCTCCTGGTCGAATTCGTCGGTGATCTCGCCCGACGATCTCTTCCAGGAGGTCTTCGATGGTGACAATGCCCACGGCGCCGCCGTATTCGTCCACCACCACCGCCAGGTGGTTCCCCTGGCGCTGCATCTCGGCCAGCAGCCGGTCGATCTTCTTGAGTTCCGGCACATAGGTCACGGGCCGCATGAAGGCGCGGATGGGACGGTCCAGGTCCTCCTCCCCCAACAGGTCGAAATCATGCAGCACCCCGATGAGGTTGTCGATGCGGCGGTGGTAGACCGGCAGGCGGGAAAAGCGGGAAGTGCGGAATTCTTCCAGGGCCTGGCCCACGGTCAGGGTATCCGGGATGGCCGTCACCCGGACCAGCGGCACCATCACTTCCTTGACGGTGCGCAGGGAAAACTGCAGGATGCGATGGATAAAGATGCGCTCCTTGCGCTCCAGGTCCACTTCCGGGCCGCTCTTGGCCACCACCAGGCGCAGGTCCTCCCGGGTGATGAAGGGGAGCTGGCCGGTCTTCCTGACCCCGGCCATGATGAGCACCACCCGGCTCAGGCCGCCGAAGACCAGGGTGATGGGATAAATGACCCAGGAGGCCACCCAGAGGGGCGGGGCCAGCTTTTCCGCCAGCACCGTGGCTTGCTGCCGGCCGATGGATTTGGGGATGATCTCCCCGAAAATCAGGAGCAGGGGCGGCAGGGCGATCATGGCCGGAATTTCTCCCGCCGGCCCAGACGGTTCCAGGAGAAACATGGTCACCAGGATGGTGTTGGCCGCGGAGGACATGTAGGCCCCCAGCAGGGTGGTGGCCAGGAGGTATTCCGGCCGGGAGAGCAGTTTCAAGGCCATTTTGGCGCCCCGGTAGCCCTCTTCGGCGCGTTGGTGCAGGCGGCGGCGGTTGGCCGAGACCAGGGAGATCTCGGAGGCCGCGAAAAACCCTTCCAGGAGCAGCAGGGGAACGAAAACGAGCAGGATCCCGTAGATCATGGGGTCCCCCGGCGCACTTCCACCTCCAGGATGCGGGTGCCCTTCATGCGCAGCACCCGAAAGGTGAGTTGGTCAGCAGCGTCATAAGCGATGGTCCGCCCTTCCCGGGGCAGGGAGCCGAAGAGGTTGAGCACCAGCCCGCCGATGGTGTCGAATTCCTCCGCCGGCAGCTTCAAACCCAGCGCTTCGTTAAAATCCGCCAGGGACATGGCCGCCTTGACCCGCCAGACGCCCGGGGATACCTCCTCCAGGAGCCTCTTCCTCCTCCTTGAACTCCTGGGGGATTTCGCCGCAGAGTTCCTCCAACAGGTCCTCCACCGTGACCAGACCCACCAGGGTGCCATATTCATCCACCACCAGGGCCAGACGCTGGTGCTGGGCCTGGAGTTCGTTCAGCAGGTCAAAGGCCCGCTTGTTTTCCGGAACATAATAGGGCGGGCGCAGGAGATGCCGGGGCATTTCGCCGGCCTCGCAGGAGCTTTGATGGCACAACTCCAGGATATCCTTGGCGTGGAGGACCCCCAGCACCTGGTCGTGGGTCTCCCCATAAATGGGCACCCGGGAGAACCGGGAGCGTTTGATGGCCTGGATCATCTCCGGGAAAGGCAGCTCCACGGGGAGGGTGAACATGTCGGGTCGGGGCACCATGATCTGGCCGACCCGGAGTTCCCCGAAATTGAGGAGATTCTGGATAAAATCCCGCTCCATGGCGGCGATCAGGCCCCGGCGGTGGCTGTCCTCCACCATGCGGACGAAATCTTCCTGCTGCATCGAGGGCACCGGCAGTTCCGGGCGAAATCCCAGGATCACCAGGATCCCCCGGCTGATCTGCAAAAAAACCACCCGGAAAGGCGTACAGAATAAAGATCATCGGCCGGATCAGGGGCGCCATGCGGCCGGCCAGGCGGGCGGGATAGGCCAGGGCCAGGGACTTGGGGATGATTTCTCCCAGGAACTGGAAGGTGGGGACCATGACCAGGAGCACCAGCCATTCGCCCCGGGGGCCCCAGAGGCTCAAAACCAGGGAGGTGGCCAGGACCGAAAAAACGATGCTGGAGGTCTCCACCCCGATGAGCACCGTCCCCAGCAGACGCCGGGGCCGGGACAGGAGGGCCTCCACCAGCCCTCCCCGAGCCGGGTACTGCTCTTTAAGGCGCAGGCGGTCCAGGGGGCTCAGGGAAAAGAGGGAGGTTTCGGACATGGCGAAGAAGGCCACCAGGAGCACCAGGACGCCCATGGCCAGCTAGCGGATGAGATAGGGATTTGAAAAGATGAAGTCCACTTTTCTCGCAGGGTAACGGTGCGTGACCCTGGCGGGTCACGACGCATCGGGAACATGGGGAACAACCGCACATGGCTGTTCCCGGAAACAGGCAGGGTGCGTCCCGCGCACCCTGCCTGGAGGTTGCCTTCGTTAATCCGGGGTTATTGGTGAAAGCCGGGAGCTGATCGCGGTCGCCATCAGACCACCGGCCGGGTAGGCGGCGTGGTCAGCCGGCCGCTTGGGGGTCCCGGTCTTTTTGCTCTCCTTGAAAGGGCGAGCGCATCAAGGCCTCGTTCAAGACCTCGTCCATATCGGCCACCGGCACGAACTTGAGGCGGCGCTTGACGTTTTTGGGAATTTCCACCAGGTCCTTTTTGTTGGCCACGGGGATGATGACCTTCTTGACCCGGGCCCGGAGCGCCGCGATGGCCTTTTCCTTGAGGCCGCCGATGGGCAGCACCTTGCCCCGCAGGGTGATTTCGCCGGTCATGGCCACGTCCCGGCGCACCGGGATCTGGGTGAGGGCGGAGATCAGGGCGGTGGCCATGGTGACCCCGGCCGAGGGGCCGTCCTTGGGGGTGGCCCCGGCGGGCACGTGGATATGGATATCCAGCTTTTCGTAGAAATCCGGCGCCAGGTTGAGGCGGTCGGCCCGGGCCCGGGCGTAACTCAAGGCCGCCTGGCCCGACTCCTTCATGACGTCGCCCAACTGGCCGGTCAGGGTGAGCTGGCCTTTGCCTTTCATCAGGCTGGCTTCCACCGCCAGGGTCTCGCCCCCCACCTGGGTCCAGGCCAGGCCCGTGGCCACCCCCACTTCGTCTTTCTCCACCTCGCCTTCGGGCAGAAAGCGGGGCGGGCCCAGATAGAGGTGCAGGTTGCCGCCGGGTGACGGCGAACGGCCCTTTCTCGCCTTCGGCGATACGCCGGGCCACCTTGCGGCACAGGGAGCCGATCTCCCGCTCCAGGTTCCGCAGCCCCGCCTCCATGGTGTAGTACATGATGACCCGCTTGATCACCTCGTGTGGAGATCTTGAAATCGCTGCCGCGGTCAGGCCGTTTTCCGTCAGCTGCCGGGGCAGGAGGTGGCGGAGCACGATCTCCAGCTTCTCTTCCTCGGTGTAGCCCGCCAGGCGGATGACTTCCATGCGGTCCCGCAGCGCCGAGGGAATGGGGTCCACCAGGTTGGCGGTGGTGATGAACATCACCTTGGACAGGTCGAAGGGCACATTGAGGTAGTGGTCGCTGAAGGAGTGGTTCTGCTCCGGGTCCAGGACCTCCAGAAGCGCCGCGGCGGGATCGCCCCGAAAGTCCATGCCGATCTTGTCCACTTCGTCCAGGATGAAGACCGGGTTGTTGGAGCCGGCGTTTTTGATCCCCTGGATGATCCGCCCCGGCAGGGCGCCGATATAGGTGCGGCGGTGGCCCCGGATTTCGGCCTCGTCCCGCATGCCCCCCAGGGAAATGCGCACGAACTTGCGCCCCATGGCCCGGGCAATGGACTGCCCCAGGGAGGTTTTGCCCACCCCCGGAGGGCCCACGAAACAGAGGATGGGGCCTTTCATTTTCTTGTTGAGTTTGCGGACGCTCAAGTACTCCAGGATGCGGTCCTTGACCTTTTCCAGGTCGAAATGGTCCTCATCCAGGATCGCCTTGGCTTCTTTGACCTCCAGCTTGTCCCGGGTGCCCTTGCTCCAGGGCAGGGACACCAGCCAGTCCAGGTAGGTGCGGACGATGGAGGACTTCGGCGGCGTCGGGATGCATCTGCTCCAGGCGGGACAAGTTGCTTGACGGCCTCTTCCTCCGCCTCCTTGGGCATCCGGGCCCGGTTGATCTTGAGACGGTACTCCTCCATCTCCTTGCTGGTTTCGTCCAGGTCGCCCAGTTCTTTCTTGATGGCCCGGAGCTGCTCCCGCAGGAAATATTCCCGCTGGGTGCGGTCCATTTCCTCCCGGGCCTGGTTCTGGATCTTGGCCTGGATGGCGGAGACTTCCATTTCCTTGCGCAGAAAATCGTTGACTTTGATGAGACTCCGGATGGGGTCCATCTCCTCCAGGACCAGTTGGGCCTCGTCGATCTTGAGGCGCAAGTTGGCCGCCACCAGGTCGGCCAGGTGCCCGGGGTCCTCGATGGACTCCAGGATGGCCAGCAGATCCGGGCTCATGATGCCCTTGAGGGTCAAAATCTTCTCGGACATCTCCCGGGCATTGCGCATCAGGGCCTCGGCCTCGGGAGAAATCTCGGCGGACGGTGGTCTCGGGCAAAACCTCCACGCCCACCTGGAAGTAGGGGCGCTCCTGGATATACTCCTGGACCATGGCCTTGGACTTGCCCTGGACCAGGATTTTCAGACGCCCATCCGGCAGTTTCAGCATCCGCAGAATGAGGCTGACCGTGCCGACGGAGTAGATTTCTTCGGGTTCGGGATTCTCCACGGATTGATCTTTTTGGGTGGCCAGAAAGATCAGGCGGTCCTCGGCCAGGGCCGCTTCGATCGCCAACACCGAGGTTTCCCGTCCCACAAACAGCGGCAGCACCATATTGGGAAAAACCACCACGTCCCGCACCGCCAACATGGGCAGTTCGTCGGGGATGGTGATCTGAGGTTGTTCTTCTTCTTTGTCTTTCGTTGCCATGTTATCTCCTGAGAGATGTGAATAGGTCGATAGGGGAGTGGGCACCGGCTGACTGGCGGGGTGGATTTCCGGGGTGGCTGGTGATCGTCACTTTCAATATGCCTCTCCCTTAGCAGAATTTCCCCTTCGGGTCAACCGGAACATCAATCCTCAGGATTTAAGATAATACTGATTATGGACAAGAGCAACCGGTAGCCTCGGGAATGAAAAAGGAACGGGACTTTGGCCTGCCACCGGGCCGCAGCCAGGCACCGGCGAATTCAGTCGCCCCACTAAATATTAAGACCTTTGGCGGCAGTTTATTAAATCATCCGGGAAATTCCCCCGGTTTCCCGGGCTTTCCTCGATTGCCGGGATTTTTCCCGGTCGCCTGGAACCTAGTGCACAACCTGTCTGAGGCTGTAAATCTGTTCCCTAAACCAAGTAAAGGTGAGGGAAAGAGATTTTCAAGTCCCACTGTTCTAAAGGGTGATTTAGGGGGATTATCAAGGGCTTATTTAATCCCGCCTGCCTCCCATTAAAAAGGGGGGTGATTTTTCCCCAACTTAAGCTCCTCGGCTGACCCCAAATGCTACCGCAAAACGGATTTGCAATGACTTAACGAGGGAATTGGCGAGGCAGAACGGGAGGAGAGCCGGCCCCAATTCTTTCGAGGAAATAGGCCAGGCCAACCCCATGAGTCAACAAAATAGTTAAAAAATGTTGTAGTAGGCTCCCAGCCTCTTGATCGTTCATGAATTTGAACTTACTTTAACCCTGGAGTAAAACCTTTGGCTTTTTTTGGGGTTGTGGTATAGTATGCCGATTAAGAAACAACTCGGGGGGAAAGAAATGGGGGGGGAAACCATTTCAGTCCGCAGCCAAGTCTGTTATTGACGCGCTTCCCAGAATCCACCTCAACCGGATCGAACGGGCCGTCCGAGCGGGCCACTACCGCCATGCTGGAGATGCAGGAGCCGGCGGGATACTGGTGGGCCGAGTTGGAGTCCAACGTCACCATTACCGCGGAGTATATCATGCTCCACCGGTTTTTGGGTCTGGACGAAGGCAAAGTGCCCCGGATGGCGGCGGATATTCTGGAAAAGCAACTGGCCAACGGCGGCTGGTCCATCTGGCAAGGGGACGGCGGCGAGATCAGCGCCTCGGTGGAAGCCTATCTGGCCCTGAAAATGGCGGGTCTGCCGGCGAAAGACCCGCGCCTGGTCAAAGCCCGGGAGTTTATCCTCGCCAAGGGCGGGGCCCTGAAGGCCCGGGTCTTTACCCGCATCTTCCTGGCCCTGTTCGGCCAGGTCAGTTGGGACGGCATCCCGCTGTTGCCGGTGGAGTTCATGCTGCTGCCGTCCTGGTCCGGGCTGAGCATCTATGAATTTTCCAGTTGGACCCGGGCTCACCGTCGTCCCCCTGATGATCATCATGGCCAAGCGCCCGGTCCGCCACCTGCCGCCGGAACAAGGGGTGCAGGAGCTTTTTTTGTACTGCGGACGAACCGTTTTCCCAACACCGGGTGGCCTGGAAGCGCCAAGGCGCCGCTGCTGGAAAACGCTCTTCGTCATCCTGGACCGGATTCTGAAGCTCTATGCCTGGCTGCGCCTGCCCTGGCCCCGGAATTTTGCCCTCCGGCAAGCCGAAAAGTGGATTCTGGAACACCAGGAGGAGAGCGGCGACTGGGGCGGCATTCAGCCGCCCATGGTCAACTCCCTTCTGGCCCTGCACTGCCGGGGCTACGACCTGGAGCACGAGGTCATGCAGCGGGGCCTGAAGGCCCTGGAGTTCTTTACCCTGGAGGAAGGCGAGCGCACCTGGCTGCAGTCCTGCATTTCCCCGGTGTGGGACACGGCCCTGGCGATCCGGGCCCTGGCCGCGGCCGGACTGCCGCCGGAGCATCCCGCCATGGCCAAGGCCTCGGAATGGCTGCTGACCCAACAGATTTTCAAGCCCGGTGACTGGTCCATCAAATGTCCCGACCTGCCGCCGGGGGGCTGGGCCTTCGAGTTCGTCAACAACTGGTACCCGGACGTCGACGACAGTTCCATGGTCCTGGTGGCCTTAAAAGAAGGCCTGGCGGATGCGGCCAAACACCAGGCGGCCCTGCAGCGGGGCATCAACTGGTGTCTGGGCATGCAGTCGAAGAACGGCGGCTTTGCCTCCTTTGATAAGGACAATACCAAGGAGTGGCTCAACGCCATTCCCTTCGGCGACCTGAAGGCCCTGGTGGACCCGCCCACCGAGGACATCACGGCCCGCATCCTGGAGATGATGGGGGCCTTCGGTCACGGCCTGGACCATCCGGTGGCCGTCCGGGCCCTGGCTTACCTGCGCCGCACCCAGCACCCCGACGGTCCCTGGTGGGGCCGCTGGGGGGTGAATTATCTCTACGGCACCTGGTCGGTGCTGGTGGCCCTGCAACGCATCGGCGAGGACATGAGCCGGCCCTACGTCCGCCGGGCGGTGGACTGGCTCAAGGACTGCCAGAACCCCGACGGCGGCTGGGGCGAGGTCTGCGAGTCCTACCGCCACCCGGAACTCATGGGCCAGGGGCCGTCCACCGCCTCCCAGACCGCCTGGGCCCTCTTGGGGCTGCTCGCCGCGGGCGAAGTCCAGGCCCCGGAAGTCAAGGCCGGGGTGGACTACCTGGTCAAAACCCAGAACTCCCAGGGCCGCTGGGACGAGGAGCACTTTACCGGCACCGGCTTCCCCAACCACTTCATGATTCGCTATCACCTCTATCGGGACTGCTTCCCCTTGATGGCCCTGGGGCACCTATCTGCAAGCGCTCAAGACGCCTGGCCGCGGATCATCAGTAACGATCCTGCATCCTGATTCGACCGGCAGGATTTTGCCTTCAGTGTGGCGCGGGCCTGACCATAAGTCGCTGCTGGCTTGGCTGCCCAATCGCCGCCCGACGCTGGCCCTTTTCAGGCACCGTCTTTAGTGCGTATGCCACGCCTAAGAAAAAACCCAAATGATCCCGGAAAGTTGTATAATTAAAGATTGGAGACGGTCCGCTTTATCCGCCATAACCTTGGCGGAAACTACCGAAAATCGAGGAATTTTTCCAGTGACCGCAATCGGGTAAAACCCTGGTGACCGGCGGCACCGGCTTTGTGGGCCGGGCCGTGGTGGAAGAACTGCTGGCCGCGGGCCGGGAGGTCCGGGTCCTGGCCCGCAACCCCGAGCATCCGGCCCTGGCCGGCCTGGCCGTGGACGTGGCCCCGGGCGACCTCCGGGACCCGGATTCCTTGAACCGGGCCCTGACGGGCTGCACCCGCCTTTTCCACGTGGCCGCGGACTACCGCCTCTGGGTGCCGGACCCGGCCACCATGTACGCCATCAACGTGGACGGCACCCGGCAGGTGCTCACCGCGGCCGCAGACCTTGGGCTTGAGCCGGGTGGTCTATACCAGCACCGTGGGCACCCTGGGCAACCCCGGGGACGGCACCCCCGGCGCCGAAGACACCCCGGTCACCCTCAAGGACATGGTGGGCCACTATAAGCGCTCCAAGTTCCTGGCCGAGCAGGTGGCCCTGGATTTCGCCCGCCAGGGCCTGCCCCTGGTGGTGGTCAATCCCAGCACTCCCGTCGGCCCCTGGGACTCCCGCCCCACCCCCACCGGCCAGATCATTGTCGATTTCCTCAAGCGCCGCATGCCGGCCTACCTGGAGACCGGCCTCAATCTCATCCACGTTCGGGACGTGGCCCGGGGCCACCTCCTGGCCGAAGCCAAGGGCCAGGTCGGGGAAAAATATATCCTGGGCCACGAGAACCTCAGCCTCTCTCAGATCTTTCACCTGCTGGCGGACCTCACCGGACTGCCGGCCCCCAAGGTGAAACTGCCTTACTGGCCGGTCCTGGCGCTGGCCTACGTGGACGAGTTCTTCGCCACCTACATCCGCGCGGCGACCGCCCCGCATGCCGGTCGCGGCCATCCGCATGGCCAAGAAATATATGTACTTTGACAACCGGAAAGCGGTACAATATCTAGGACTGACTTTCACCCCGGTGCGCCAGGCCCTGGCCGAGGCGGTGGAGTGGTTCCGGGAGCACGGGTATGCGTGAGCCGTCAGGTTCGTGAATATCTGTTGCAGGTTGTCGGGAGACCCGGGCGTTGGCGATGGAGCAGGTTGCTCGCCCCTGGTCCTGGCATAAAGGAGAGGATAAATTTGCGTTTCCCGTTAAGTTTGAGTTTTGATCTAAGCCGTTACCTCATGAAGAAGCGCCTCCAGGGGGAGGAGAAATTTCCCCTGGTCCTGATGCTGGAGCCCACGCACCAGTGCAATCTGTCCTGCCAGGGCTGCGGCCGCATCCAGGAATATCGGGAGACCCTGGGACAGTCCCTGACCCTGGAAGAGTGCCTCGAGGCCGTGGAGGACTGCGGCGCCCCGGTAGTCACCGTCACCGGGGGCGAACCCCTGCTCTATCCCCCGGTCTTTGAGTTGTTGCAGGAACTGGTGCACCGCCGCAAGCACATTTATCTGTGCACCAATGCCATACTTGCTGGAAAAATCCCTAGCCCGGCTGCCCCGTTCCGACCGCCTGACCCTGAGCCTCCACATGGACGGCCTGGCCCCCACCCACGACCGGCTGCTGGGGCGGCCGGGGCTGTTCAACCTGGCCATCAAGGCCATCAAGGCCGCCAAGGCCCAGGGGTTCCGGGTCTGCACCAACACCTCCATCTACAAGGACACCGATCGCCCAGGAGATCGAAATTCTCTTTTCCTACCTGGGGCATATCGGCGTGGACGGCCTCCTGGTGTCGCCGGCCTTCAGCTTTGCCGGGGTCGATGATGAGATGTTTATGAGCCGGGAGGAGATCAAGGACAAGTTTACCCGCTTAACCGGCAACGGCAACCATTTCAAGTTCTTCAGCACCCCGCTGTACCTGAGCTTCCTCCGGGGGGAACGGGACTACGAATGCACCCCCTGGGCCAACCCCACCCGCAACCCCATGGGCTGGCGGGCCCCCTGCTACCAGATCGTGGACACCCACTACCCCACCTTTGCCGACATGATGCACAAGACCCGGTGGGAGGATTACGGGGTGGGCCGGGACCCGCGCTGCGCCCAGTGCATGATGCATTCCGGGTTCGAACCCTCCGTGGTCCGGCAGATGAGCGGCCTGACGGATATCTGGACCATGCTCCGGTGGAATCTTAGTTGACAATCGGAGTCGCCCTGCCGGTTAGCCAGCGATGCATTGAAGCGCTGGTATTTCATGGGGTAAATTGAGGGGCGACCCACCGGGTCGCCCCTACGGATATCCAGCCTCTTTCATCCAACCAAGCCATCAATGAGCCTATACGCCGTGGAACGCCCCTTAAGCCCGCCCGCCGGCCCATCGCCTGGATGAACGGCGCCACCCTGGTGCTGCTCTGCCTGGGGTTATACCTGCCCCTCTTCTGGCAGCTCCCCTTCTCGCGGGCGGAGGCCATGTACGCCCTGATCCCCCAGGAGATGCTGGCCGCGGGGTCCTGGCTGACCCCCACCCTCAACGGGGCCCCCTATCTGGACAAGCCCCACCTGCTCTACTGGCTCAACCTGCTGGGCTACAAGCTCCTCGGGGTCTCGGACTGGAGCGCCCGCGGTCCCCACCCTGGCCATGACCGTGGGGGAGGTCTGGCTTACCTACCTCATCGGCCGCCGCCTGGTGGGCCGGATTGCCGCCTGGCTGGGGGGCTTCATCCTCCTCACCTGCATCGGCTTTTTCGTCCTGCACCTGCTGATCCTCACCGATCACCTGGTCACCCTGTCCCTGCTGGCGGCGTTGTACTGCCTGTTGCGCTGGCGAGGCCCAGCCGGGCTTCCGATGGACGGCCCTGTTCTTTCTGGCCCTGGTGGCCGGGTTTCTCAGCAAAGGTTTCATCGGGGTGGTCTTTCCCGGTTTGATCGGCCTCCTCTACGCCTGGCACCTGGGGGAGCGCCGCCTCCTCAAGCTATTTTTCTCCCCCGGGGGTATCGCCCTGGCAGCCATCCTGCTGGTTGCCTGGGGGTGGGCCACGGAGTCGGCCAATCCCGGCTTTCTCAAGTTCCAGATCGTCAACGAACAGATCATGCGGTTTTTAGGCCGGCGGGAGCCCCCGGACGTCAACTCCTTTACCCTCGCCGGGTTTTATGTCTTTCTGGGCATCTGGCTGATGCCCTGGACCTTCATTCTGCCGGACGCCCTCTACCGTTTCTGGCCGGCCACCCGTCCCGGCCGGGAAGTGGGAGCCCCGGGGCGGCTGCTCCTCATCTGGCCCGTGGTCATCCTGGGGTTTTTCACCCTGTCCTCCAGCCGCATCGAATATTATTCCCTGCCGGCCTTTCCGGCCCTGGCCCTGATCTTGGGGTGGCGCCTCAAGCGCTATCTGGACACCCCGGGAGACCGGCTCATCCCCTGGACCCTTTTGGCCCTGGGCCTGCTGGGCCTCTCCCTCCTGGTGCTGCTCCCCTACCTGGAGCGGGTCTGCGTGGAGAACCGCCGGGAGTTCAGCGGCATGGTCAGCCTCATCGCCCCCCTGGCCCGGCAGGCCACCTGGTTCATTCCGGCCGTGGCCCTGGCGGGGGTCCTGGCTGCTTGGCTCCGGCGTCCCCGCCTGGTTGCGGCCGCTTACGGCGTCCTGGCCGTGGCCGTTGCCTGGTTCACCTTCCAGACCTTGCTGGTCCTGACGCCCCTGATGTGCGACCGAGTCCCGGGGGAATACGTCCGGCGGGTGGCCTCCCCCCAGGACCTGCTCATCATGGGGCCCATCGAAGAGTTTGAATATGGGGCCTCCCTGGAATATTACGCCCGGCGCCACATCCTCATGGTCAAGGGGCACGGCCTGCCCCAGTTTCCTTACCCGGTGCCCCCCGCCTCGGACTACATCATCACTCCGGAGCGACTCAAAGAGCTGTGGCAGGGCCCCCGGAAAGTCTTTTTGCTCCTGGACGACGCCACGCCGCCGGAGCCTTTCCTGCAAGGCGCCACTACCGCCCTGACCCTGCCGGGCAAGCGCCTGCTGGTCAATCATCCCTGAGGCCCTTGGCGCCTGGCCCGCCGTCGGCGTCAGGGGTTGACTCCGGCCGGGATTTGATTCATCATAAACGTCAGGCAGCCAGGAGGCCGGGCTTGCCCTTCTGCACCTTTCTCCCTGCCCCGGGCAGATCAGCTCCGCAACTATTGAGATTTTATTAAGAAGTTGAGACCGCTGCGCCAAGCCATTTTGTCATCCTGAGCCGAGCGAAGGATCTCGTATTTTGTCGTAGTTATGAGATTCTTCGGTCGCTCCGCTCCCTCAGAATGACAGGTTAGGGGACTTTCCCAGAGGTCTCACGGTGAGATCAAGGCCAAGCAACTCACCATTCTTGCTTTTTTCTCGGACCGGGAACCTGTATTTTTTAGCCCACCTTCGTTATAATCTTTAACTAGCACGGAGTAAGAGCAGGGCGGCAAGCCTGGCTACCGGGAAAACCGGGTGCCTTCAGCTCCACCCGGCCGATGGGTCAGTCAATGCGGATTCTTTTAATTAACAGCAACCTGAAGGACGACATCTTAGCCGCGCCCCCCATCGGTCTCTGCTATGTAGCCAGTGCCGCTGAGGTAGCCGGTCATGACGTAAAAGTTCTTGATCTCTGCTTTAAGCGGCACATCCAGCCGGAACTGGAAAAGGCCATCACCGGATTCTCTCCCCAGGTAATCGGCGTTTCCTTGAGGAATCTCGACAACGCCAACATGGTCCGCCCGATTTTTTACCTCCCCTCGGCGCTTCAGATTGTTCAGCAGATTCGGGAATTAACCGCCGCGCCCTTAGTGCTGGGAGGCTCGGGAGCCAGTCTTGATCCCCGGGGCGTCCTGGAATTTCTGCAGGGTGATTACCTGATCGTATCCGAGGGGGAGAAGAGTTTTGTACGCCTCCTTGAAGCCCTGGAACGGGGAGTATCTCCCGCCGATATCCCGGGAGTGGCGATGTGGCGGGAGGGGAAGTTTCATCTGACTCCGGCCCATTTAACCTCCTTTCCCTCGGGAAATCCGCGCCTCTCAAGATGGCTTGACCTGGCACCTTATGAAAAGGTGGGGGTCAGTTATACCGTGCAAACCAAGCGCGGCTGCCGGATGCAGTGCATCTATTGCACCTACAATACGGTACTGGAAGGCCACCATCTGCGGTTGCGGAAGCCGACCGACGTGGTGGATGAGATCGAGGAGGCGTTCTATCAATTCAGGCCCGAGTCTTTCGAATTCGTGGACTCCGTCTTTAATGACCCGATGGACCATTGCCAGGCAATTTTAGAAGAAATCATCCGGCGGCCCTGGAAAGCCCGTTTCAGCACCATGGGCGTAAGCCCCAAACATCTGGATGTCAAATTCCTGCAACTCATGAAGCGGGCCGGGTTCACCTCGTTTATGATCTCACCCGAATCCGCCTCTGAAACCATGCTCACCAATTACCGGAAGGGGTTCAGATTAGGGGATCTGCGTCGGGCCGCCGAGGCCATCAACCAGTTTGCTTTCCCGGTGCTCTGGTATTTTCTCGTCGGGGGTCCGGGCGAAACCTCTCAGACCCTCCAGGAAACCCTGGATTTCATTGGCCGCTACCTGGTTCGGACGCACAGCGTACCCCACAACCTCGCCAATCTCTTTTTAGGGGTGAGGATCTATCCCGGCACCAAGCTCTGGCAAATAGCCCTGGAGGAGGGCCTCATTCACGACCACAGCGATCCGCTCCGGCCGCTCTGGTATTTGTCCCGGGAACTTGACCTGGATCGGACGATGCGTCAGTTGTACCAGGCTGCCAACCGCTGGCCCGAAATTGCTCTCGGTGATATGGAAAAGTATCTTCCTCTCACGAAGATATTCGGCATCATGGAGAAAGTCTTCCCCTTCCCCAAGCCCTACTGGCAACATTTGCTCATAGTCCATCGAATTCTCATCAAATTGGGGGTGCGCTCCCTGTTCCAGGCTACCGGCATTCCGGCCCAACTGCGTGAGGCCATAAAACTCCAGAGAAAGTCTCCGGCTCATCCCGGCGCCGGTATGTGAAGCGAAGGTGGTGAAGACGATGCTCTGCACCTGGCCGGTCAAAGATGGATCGGCGCCCGAGTGCCGGCGCCTCGACAATTCACGAAAAAGGCCCCTTGAAAGATCAAGGGGTTTTTAATTTGATGGCGCCCCATTATGGTTAAGTCGCTCATCGAGATAACCCGAGGGAATTTTAAAGACGACACGCTGACAGCCAGACATACGAAACGAGAGAATTTTTCTCACACCATATCTTGGCGATCAGGCCTTTGCCAGTTCCGGAGGTGGTCAGAAGTTTTCCCTGGTGTGTAAATTTCCCGATAAATCAGGTTAAAAGGAGGCTCCGTCATTATTTTATGCAATTGACCGCCGGATTCGCCTGGCGATGGTGTTTACAGCATAGATGTCTCGCCTCAATGATTCCTGGGCAGGAACTAAGCATGCAGTCGATATTTTCACCCCCCGCCTGGATGACCGCAATCCTTCGTTTTTCCCCAAACTGAGTTATGTTACTATAATAGACTAGTTCACCAAGGCTTGTCGCAACGGGGCTATCATTATGCAATTCAGGCCAGGTAGGAGCGACCTCACGGAACCACACCCCCTCCGGGGCTGGGTCAAACACTGGTGGGTTTGGCTGCCAGCCGCCATTCTCCTGGGGATATTGGTCTATAGCCAGTTAACCAAGGGCCGGGCGGCCGAGACCCCCGCCCGTAAAGGGGCATCCCTTAATCAGGCAGGCGTGGCCGTGACCGCGGCTCCGGCCAAAAAAGGGGATATCGGCATCTACCTCACCGGCCTCGGCACCGTCACCCCGGTACACACTGTCACCGTCAAGACCCGGGTGGACGGCGAATTGATGAAGGTCTATTACAAGGAGGGCCAGATCGTCAAGAAGGGGGCCCTGCTGGCCGAAATCGACCCCCGGCCCTATCAGGCGCAATTGACCCAGGCCCAGGGGCAGATGATCCGCGACCAAGCCTTGTTGCGGAACGCCAGGATCGACCTGCGGCGCTACCGCACCCTCTCCGGCCAGGATTCTATCGCCGAACAGCAATATGCCACCCAAAAGTCCCTGGTGCGCCAGCTTGAGGGCACCGTCAAGTTCGACCAGGGGCAGATCGACAACGCCAAGCTCCAGACGATTTATGCTCGCATCACGGCCCCGGTCAGCGGACGCCTGGGGCTCAGGATCGTCGACCCGGGCAACATCATTCACGCCACCGATACCACCGGGATCTGCGTCATCACCCAACTCGAACCCATCACGGTCATCTTTACCATCTCTGAGGACAGCCTGCCGCCGGTGCTCGCCAAGCTCAGAGCTGGAGCCCGTCTTCCGGTGGATGCCTATAATCGCGAGCAGACCAAAAAAATCGCCACGGGGCACCTGTTGACCATCGATAACCAGATCGATACCAACAGCGGCACATTGCGCTTGCGGGCCGAGTTCGACAATAAGGACCACATGCTTTTCCCCAACCAGTTCGTCAATGCCCGGTTGCTGCTGGATACCAGGCGGGGGGCCACCCTGGTGCCCACGGTCGCCATCCAACGCAGCCCCCAGGGGACCTTCGTTTACCTGGTCAAGGCGGATCAGACCGTGACGGTGCGCCCGGTGAAGCTCGGCCCCAGTGAGGGGGATGAAACCGCCATTGACGCGGGGCTGACGGTGGGAGACCGGGTAGTGGTGGAAGGCGCCGAGCGGCTGCGCGAGGGGAGCAAGGTGGAATTGAAGGGCTCCGGCCCCGGCCCCTCGCGGAAAAGCAAGTAATGAACCCTTCCCGCACCTTTATCCTGCGGCCGGTAGCCACCACGCTGCTGATGGTGGCCATATCTGCTGGCCGGCGCCGTGGCCTACCACCAGTTGCCGGTTTCGGCCCTGCCCCAGGTGGATTACCCCACCATTCAGGTGCTCACCTTCTTTCCCGGCGCCAGCCCGGACGTCATGGCCTCCTCGGTGACCGCCCCCCTGGAGCGCCAGTTCGGGCAGATGCCGGGGCTGAAGCAGATGACCTCCAACTCCTCCGGCGGCAGTTCGGTCATCACCCTGCAATTCAGCCTGCAAATCAGCCTGGACGTGGCCGAACAGGAGGTCCAGGCGGCCATCAACCAGGCGGGCACCTTCCTGCCCCGGGACCTGCCCAATCCGCCGGTCTACAGCAAGGTAAACCCGGCGGATGCGCCGATCCTGACCCTGGCCCTCACTTCCGAGACCCTGCCGCTCCCCAAGATCGAAGACCTGGCCGACACCCGGCTGGCCCAGAAGATTTCACAGGTCCCGGGTGTGGGCCTGGTCAGCATCAGCGGCGGCCAGCGGCCGGCGGTGCGGATTCAGGCCAACCCCACGGCCCTGGCCGCCTATGGCCTGACCCTGGAAGATCTGCGTTCGGCTATTGCCCTGGCCAACACCAACCAGGCCAAGGGCGGCTTTGACGGCCCGCGTCAATCCTCGGTCATCGGGGCCAACGACCAACTCTTTACCGGGCCGGAGTACCGGCCCTTGATCGTGGCCTATGTCAACGGTGCGCCGGTGAAGCTCTCCGACGTGGCCGACGCCATCGACAGCGCCGAAAACGTCAAGCTGGCGGCCTGGATGAACGACACCCCGGCGGTGATCCTCAACATCCAACGGCAGCCGGGCTCCAACGTCATCGAGGTCGTCGACCGCATTAAAGGGCTGCTGCCTCAGTTGCGGAGCGCCCTGCCGTCGGCAGTCCACCTCACCGTGCTCACCGACCGCACCACCACCATCCGCGGCTCCGTCGAAGACGTGCAATTCGAGCTCATGCTGGCCGTGGTCCTGGTGGTGCTGGTGATCTTCCTGTTCCTGCGCAACCTCCCGGCCACCATCATTCCCAGCGTGGCGGTGCCCCTGTCCCTGGTGGGCACTTTCGGGGTGATGTACCTCCTGGGGTTCAGCCTGAACAACCTGACCCTGATGGCCATGACCATCGCCACCGGCTTCGTGGTGGACGACGCCATCGTGATGATCGAAAACGTCTCCCGGTACATCGAACTGGGCGACCCGCCGCTCCAGGCGGCCCTCAAGGGTTCGGAGCAAATCGCCTTCACCATCCTGTCTCTGACCATCTCCCTCATCGCCGTGCTGATCCCGGTGCTGTTCATGGGCGAAGTGGTGGGCCGGCTGTTTCGGGAATTTGCCATTACCCTCGGCGTGACCATCCTCATCTCGGCCGTGGTGTCCCTGACCCTGACCCCGATGATGTGCGCCCGACTGCTTAAACACACGCCGGAGGAGGAGCAGTCCCGGATCTTTCTCGCCTCCCAGCGGGGTTACGACCGGATCATCGATTTCTACGCCACCACCCTGCGCTGGGTGCTCAAGCACCAGACCGGGACGCTGCTGGTAGCCCTCGGCACCCTGGTCATGACGGTGCTGCTCTACATCGTGGTCCCCAAGGGCTTCTTTCCGGTGCAGGACACCGGCATCATCCTGGGCATCTCCGAGGCGCCGCAGTCCATCTCCTTTCCCGCCATGGCCGAGCGCCAGCAGGCCCTGGCCCGGGAAATTCTCCAGGACCCGGCCGTGGCCAGCCTCTCCACCTTCATCGGGGTCGACGGCACCAATACCAGCCTCAACAGCGGCCGGGTGCTCATCAATCTGAAACCGCTGGCGGAGCGCCGGTTAGATGCCACCGAAATCATTCGCCGGCTCCAGCCCCGGGTCGACCGGCTGGAGGGCATCAGGCTGTTCATGCAGCCGGTGCAAGACCTGACGGTGGAGGACCGGGTCAGCCGCACCCAATACCAGTACAGCCTCGAGGACCCCGACATCAAGGAGTTGAGTACCTGGGCCCCCAGGCTGGTGACAGCCCTGCAGGCACTGCCGGAGCTCCGGGACGTGAGCAGCGATCAGCAGAACCAGGGGTTGCAGACCTCCCTGACCATCGACCGCAGCACGGCCTCGCGTCTCGGCATCACCCCTCAGCTCGTCGACGACACCCTGTATGACGCCTTCGGCCAGCGCATCGTTTCCACCACCTTCACCCAGTTGAATCAGTACCGGGTCATTCTCGAGGTCAAGCCCGAGTTTCAAACCCACCCCCGCAAACTGAGCGACATCTATATCCGCAGCAGCGGCGGCGGCAAAGTGCCCCTGAGCGCCATCACCCGTGTCGCGGAAACCACCGGCCCGCTGGTCATCAGCCACCAGGGGCAGTTCCCGGCCACCACCCTGTCGTTCAATCTGGCGCCGGACGTCTCCCTGGGCGAAGCGGTCCAGGCCATGGAGGCCGCCACCCAAAAAATCGGGCTGCCCCCCAGCATCCGGGGCAGTTTCCAGGGCACGGCCCTGGCCTTCCAGGCCGCCTTGAAAAATCAAATCCTCCTGATCCTGGCGGCCCTGATCACGGTGTATATCGTCCTGGGGGTGCTGTACGAAAGCTACATCCACCCCATCACCATTATTTCCACTCTGCCGTCGGCCGGGGTCGGCGCCATTCTCGCCCTGATCCTCTGCCGCACCGAGTTCAGCGTCATTGCCCTGATCGGCATCATCCTACTGATCGGCATCGTCAAGAAGAACGGCATCATGATGGTGGACTTCGCCCTGGAGGCCGAGCGCCATGGCGGCAAATCCCCGGAGGAGGCCATCTACCAGGCCTGCCTGCTGCGGTTCCGGCCCATCATGATGACCACCATGGCGGCGCTGTTGGGGGCCCTGCCCCTGGCCATCGGCACCGGCCTGGGCTCCGAACTGCGCCACCCCCTGGGCATCTCCATCGTCGGCGGCCTGATCTTCAGCCAGGCCCTCACCCTCTATACCACGCCGGTCATCTACCTGTGGTTCGACCGGCTGGCGGCGCGGGTGGGGAAAAACCGGGGCGACAACGAACCGGCGGAGAATTTCACGGAACCGGCATGAACCTCTCGGCCCCCTTCATCAAGCGCCCGGTGGCCACCACGTTGCTGACGGTGGGCCTGTTCCTGGCCGGCATCCTGGCCTTCCGGTTCCTGCCCGTCTCCCCCCTGCCCCAGGTGGACTTTCCCACCATCCAGGTAACCGCCAGTCTTCCCGGGGCGGAGCCCGACACCACGGCCACTTCGCTGGCGGCCCCTCTGGAGCGGCAATTCGGGCGCATCGCCGGCCTGACCGAGATGACCTCGGCAAGTTACCGGGGCGTGACCACCATCGTGCTGCAATTCGAGTTGAGCCGCAACATCGACGGGGCCGCCCGGGATGTCCAGGCCGCCATCAACGCGGCCCGCAGTTATCTGCCGATGAACCTGCCCAGCAACCCGGTTTATCGCAAGGTCAATCCCGCCGATGCCCCGATTCTCATCCTGTCTCTGACCTCCGACACCGCCGACCGGGCGATCCTGTACGACGCGGCCTCCACCATCCTCCAGCAAAAGCTTTCCCAGGTAGAAGGGGTCGGCACGGTCTTCGCCGGGGGCGGTTCCCTGCCCGCGGTCCGGGTGGAGCTGAACCCCTCCATGGTGCACAAGTATGGCATCGGCCTTGAAGATGTGCGCAGTATGCTGGCCAGCACCAACATCAACCGCCCCAAGGGCCAGATTGGCCGATGCCGCCACCAGCCGGGAAATCAGGACCAACGACCAGTTGTTCAAGGCCACCGAGTACCGGGACCTGATCGTGGCTTACCGCAACGGGGCCCCGATACTCCTCAAGGATTTGGGTGAGGTGGTGGATTCGGTGGAGGACGTGCGCGCCGAGGGTCTGTTTAACGGCAAGACCGCGGTGATGGTGGTCATCTTCAGGTCGCCGGGCGCCAATATCATCGAGACGGTGGACCGGATCCGCGGCCTGCTGCCGCAACTGTCGGCCTCCATCCCCCAGAGATATCAACCTGTCGGTGGTGGTGGACCGCTCCCCGCCCATCCGCAGCTCCCTGAGAGATGTGGAACATACCCTGGTCATTTCCGGCACCCTGGTGATCCTCGTGGTTTTTGCCTTCCTGCGGAGCTTTCGGGCCACCGTCATTCCCGGGGTGGCAATTCCGGTTTCGCTCATCGGCACCTTCGGAGTGATGTATCTTCTGGGCTACAGCCTGAACAACCTGACCCTCATGGCCCTCACCATCGCCACCGGCTTTGTGGTGGATGACGCCATCGTGGTGATCGAGAACATCACCCGCTTTATTGAAAAAGGGGAAACGCCGCGGCGGGCCGCGTTTTTGGGAGCCCAGGAGATCGCCTTCACGGTCATTTCCATGAGCGCCTCCCTGGTGGCGGTCTTCATTCCGCTCCTGTTGATGGGGGGCATGGTGGGGCGCCTGTTCCGGGAGTTCGCTGTGGCCCTGTCCATCGCCATTTTGATCTCCCTGGTGATCTCCCTGACCACCACTCCCATGATGTGCGCCGTTCTGCTGCGGGCGGAAGGGGGCCGGGCCCACGGGCGCATCTACCGCGCCAGCGAATGGGTCTTCGAATTCCTGCGCTACACCTACGAAAGGAGCCTTGGCTGGGCCTTGCGGCACTCCCGGCTGATGCTCGCCTTGACCTTGCTTACGGTCGCGACCAATATCGTCCTGTTTCTGTATATTCCCAAGGGCTTCTTTCCCGAACAGGACATCGGCCGTCTCACCGGAAGCATCCAGGCGGCCCAGGACATCTCGTTCCAGGCCATGCGGGAAAAGCTGCTCGAAGTGGTGAATGTCATCCGGGAAGACCCGGACGTGACCGACGTGGTGGGCTTTACCGGCGGGGTCAGCGGCGGCGGGGCCGGGTCGACCACCAACACGGGGCGCATGTTTATTACCTTGAAGCCCTTCTGAGGAGCGCCGGGCCAGCGCCCGCCAGGTAATTGCCCGGCTGCGCCGCAAGCTCGCCCAGATTGCCGGGGGCCCCCACCTTCCTGCAGCCGGTTCAGGATTTGCGGATCGGCGGCATCGCCAGCGCCGCCCTCTACCAGTTCACCCTCCGGGGCGAGAACCTCGAGGAGCTGAACACCTGGGGACCGCGGGTCTTGCAGAAACTGCGCACCCTGCCCCAACTGCGGATGTCAACAGCGATCAGCAGGACAAGGGGTTGCAGGCCGCCCTGGTCATCGACCGCGACACCGCCTCCCGGCTCGGCCTGACGGCCCAGCTCATCGACGACACCTTGTATGACGCCTTCGGCCAGCGCCAGGTGGCCATTACCTATACCCCGCTGAACCAGTACCACGTGGTGATGGAGGTCGCCCCACCCTTCTGGCAGCGCCCCGAAACGCTACGCCAGATCTACGTGCATTCGCCCAACGGCGCCGAGGTGCCGCTGAGCGCCTTCACCCATTATCGAACTCACCAACACCTCGCTGTCGGTGAACCACCTGGGCCAGTTCCCGGCGGTTACCACCTCCTTCAATCTGGCCGGGGGGGCGGCCCTGGGGGATGCGGTGAAGGCCATCGAGGCCGCCACCCGGGAGATGGGGCTGCCGGCCAGCATCCGGGGAAGCTTCCTGGGGACCGCCGAGGCCTTCAAGGCCTCCCTGGCCAACGAGCCGTACCTGATCCTGGCGGCCCTGCTGGCGGTCTACATCGTCCTGGGGATGCTCGTACGAGAGCTACGTCCACCCCATCACCATCCTCTCCACCCTGCCGTCGGCGGGGGTGGGGGCGCTCATCGCCCTGCTGCTCAGCGGCACGGAGTCTGAGCCTCATCGCGGTCATCGGCATCATCCTGCTGATCGGCATCGTCAAGAAGAACGGGATCATGATGGTGGACTTCGCCTTGGAGGTGGAGCGCAACGAAGGCCGGAAGCCGGAAGAGGCGATCTACGAGGCCTGCCTGCTGCGCTTCCGGCCCATCATGATGACCACCATGGCGGCGCTGCTGGGCGCCCTGCCCCTGGCGCTGGGGCACGGCGTGGGCTCCGAGCTGCGCCGCCCCCTGGGCATCGCCATCGTCGGCGGCCTGATCTTCAGCCAGATGATGACCCTTTATACCACCCCGGTGATCTATCTCTACCTGGACCGCTTCCGGCTCTGGTTTAACCGCCTGCGGGGCAAGGCGCAAAATATGGTCAGCCCAGGAAATTCCCTCTCCCCGCCGTATGGCGAGGGTTAAGCTGGAACCGCCGCCCTCGCGACGGCGGACGCCGGCTCTGCATAGACATCCTGCTATTTTATGTTTTTTTTAGAGGTCAAAGCCATGTTGCTGCGCCCAATGCAAGACAGTCTTGAGAGCCAGCCGGAAACCGCGGCGCCTGCTCCTGGTGGCGGCAGCCGGGGTGTTGCTGCTGTTCAGCCGGTTGTTCGGTGGGGCCGGATTACGTGCGGCCGCCCACTGCGACGCCCGAGGCTTACAAGGAAAATGCCGGCTGGAAGGTGGCCCAACCCCGGGACGAGTTGCCCCGGGGCAGGTGGTGGGAAATCTATAACGATCCCCAACTGAACGCCCTGGAAGAGCAGGTCGACATCTCCAACCAGAACCTCGCCGCCGCGGAGGCCAATTTTCGCCAGGCCCTGGCGTTAATTCGCCTCGCCCGGGCGGGGTACTTACCCACCGTCACCGGCGGGCCCTCCTGGTCGCGCTTCAAGAGATCGGAGAATCTTGGGAGCAGTAATAGGAATCTTGCCGGAGCCTCGGGAACCGGTACCGATCGGAGGCAGTATCAGCACCGCTCCGGGAACGACCCTATCGGACTACCTCCTGAATTTCAACGCCGCCTGGGAATTGGACATTTGGGGCAAGGTGCGCCGGAGCGTGGAGTCGAATAAGGCCGGCGCCCAGGCCAGCGCCGCCAACCTGGAAGTAGCGCGCCTGAGCGCCCAGGCCACCCTGGCCCAGAGCTATTTCCAGTTACGGGCCCTGGATGAACAGAAACGTCTCCAGGACGATATCGCGGTGGCCTTCAAAAAAATCCTCGACCGGACCAAAAACCGTTACGCCAGCGGCGTTGCCTCCCGGAACGACATAGCCCAGGCCGAAACTCAGTTCAAAAACACCCAGGCCCAGGCCATTGACCTCGGGGTGCAGCGGGCGCAACTGGAGCACGCCATCGCCACCTTGATCGGCAAGCCGGCTTCCACCGTTACCATTAAGCCGGCGCCGCTGGCCCTGAAGGTCCCGGCCATACCCGCCGGCGTGCCTTCGGAACTCCTGGAACGCCGCCCCGACATCGCCGCTGCCGAACGCAACATGGCCGCGGCCAACGCCCAGATCGGCGTCGCCATAGCGGCTTATTATCCCACTATTACCCTGAGCGCCGCCGGCGGCTTCGAGGCCGCTACCACGCCGCTGTGGTTTACCTGGCCCAGCCGCTTCTGGTCCCTGGGAGCGGCCGCGGCGCAGACCATATTCCAAGGCGGCGCACTGGTAGCCCAGACCGACGCGGCCCGGGCGGCGTACGACTCCACCGTAGCCGCCTATCGCCAGACGGTGCTCACCGGCTTCCAGGAAGTCGAAGACAACCTGGCGGCCCAGCGCATTCTGGAGCAGGAGGCGAAGGTCCAGGACGACGCGGTAAAGGCGGCGAGGCTGGCGGTCACCTTGAGCACCAACCAGTACAAGGCCGGGACCATCAGCACCCTCGACCTCCTGGTGGTGGTGAGCACGGCCCGGACCAATGAACGGACCGCCATCACCATCCTGGGCAACCGCATGACTGCCAGCGCCCTCTTGATCAAAGCCCTGGGGGGCGGCTGGAAATCATCTGACTTGCCCTGCGCGGCAAATCAGAGCCCGGAGGCTGTGGCCGGCGCTCAGAAATCGGATCAGCGCACCTATCCCGGGCCCTCTGCAGGCCTCAACCTGGCTGAGGAGAGCGCCGGCGAAAAACCGGCCCGATAAATCAACCGCCGATGCTGACCATAACGGAACGGTGCAGAGGGAAAGCAGCGGGTGGCGAGGAGAATCTGGCGAATTTTTGGCGGATGACCCCGGCAAAGAGCGAAGCCAGTCGCCCATCGGGGGCCCCTTGCCGCAAAGGAGTTTAGGGCCCCGAGCTTGATGGTTCTGGGCCACCCGGGCGCGGTTTGGCGCTCGGCCTGGGGGGCCCAGGGTTCTTTGCACTCAGGCGCCGGCGGTTTTAGGGGTTGCCCCCGATTTTTCCTGATAATTCTTGATGGCCAGGGTCAAAGCCTCCGCCCCTAAATTGGAGCAGTGCAGCTTATTGGGGGGCAGGCCCCCCAGGACCTCGGCCACCTGTTTATTGGTGATCTTCTTCGCCTCCTCCAGGTCCTTGCCTTTGGCCATCTCGCTCACCATGCTGGATACGGCGATGGCGGCCACACAGCCAAAGGTCTGGAACTTGACGTCTTCCAGGCGGTTGTCTTTGACTTTGATATAGAAAGTCATCATATCCCCACACACGGGATTACCCACCTCACCGATACCGTCGGCATCTTCGATAACCCCGGTATTGCGGGGATTGTGAAATGGTCCATCACGATGTCGCTATACATGGTCATGCTCCTGTGTTTTAAGCGCATCTGCCCGATTCAACAGGTCGGCTAAGGTAATGGATTGCAATTTATCAAACATGGCCTGGGCCGCTTCCTGCCAAATGTAGCGGGTGGCGCAGGATGAAGACCGGTCACAGACCAGGGGATTGTCCGAACAGGCAGACAGGCTGGCGCTTCCTCCAGCAAGGCGACGATTTCCCCGACTGTGATTTCTTCCGGGTGACTTCGTCAGGATATGTCCACCTTTAGGACCGCGCACACTCCGGATATAATTGGCCTTCTTCAGAGGAATGATGATCTGTTCCAAATACTTCACCGAGATCCCCTGCCGCTTGGCCACGCTGGCCAGGTGAATCGGACCATCCTGATAATGCTGGGCCATATCCAGCATGAGCCGGGTGCCGTAGCGGCTTTTGGTGGAGAGCTTCATCCTTAAGCCCTCCTGCGGCCATTTTCTTCCGCCAGACCGGAGAGAAAGAACGAAGTTTTCCACTGCCGGGGGCAGGTGCTCCAGGACATGGCGCACCTCGTCTTCCCGGTTAGCACGACTCAGGGTAAAGACCAGGGAGCCCTGGGCCACTTCCGGCTTGATGCCGATGGCGCCCAAAACCGGCGAAGTCTTGAGGGCCTTGGAGGCGCACGCCGAACCGGTGTTGGCATAGATTCCCTGGCTACTCAACCGAAAAACCAAGGCCTCACCCTCAATGCCTTCAAAGCAGAAACTGGCATGCCCTGGCAATCTCTTGTCCGGATGGCCGGTATAACAGACGTTCGGGAATATTCTCCCGGATTCCGGCGACCAACAGGTCCCTCAGCTTCGCCAGGTAGACGGCTTTCTCATCCAACTCTTGCACAGGCTAACTCCGCCGCCCGTCCCAAGCCCACGATGCCGGGGATGTTCTCCGTGCCGCCCCGCCTGCCGCTTTCTTGAATGCCGCCGTTGAGCTGGGGCACCAGGCGCAGTTTGTTGCGAAAATACAAGGCCCCGATCCCTTTGGGCGCCCCCAGGGCCGGACCGGAAATGGTTAACAGGTCTACGCCCAACTCTTTGACATCCACCGGCACCTGGCCCACGGTCGCCACGGCATCGGTGTGAAAAGGGACTCCTGCCGCCCGGCATACCGCCACCAGCTCCGGGATATCCTGGAGGGTGCCGATCTCGTTACTGCCGTGACCGATGGACACCATGACCGTGGCCGGGGTGAGGGCCTTTTGGAGACGTTCCGGATCAACCCGGCCGTAGCGGTCCACGGGCAGAAAGGTTACTTCAAAATCGAAAAACTTCTCCAGGAATCTCGCCGAATTGAGCACCGAGTGGTGTTCGATGGCCGAAACAATCAGGTGCTTGCCCCGCTTCAGAAAAGTTGGCCAGGGCCAGGCCCTTGATGGCCAGGTTATTGGCTTCGGCACCCGAGGAGGTGAAGATAATCTCCTCGCTTGTGAGCGCCGATGAGCCGGGCCACCTTGCCGCGCTGCTCTTCCATGACCGCTTTGATTCCGATCCCAGGTCGTACACGGCAGAGGGATTGCCAAACCGTTCGACAAAGAAAGGCAGCATGGCTTCCAAAACTTCAGGGCGAACCGGCGTGGCCGCGGCGTGATCCATATAGGCTCGTTTCATGGCCTGTTCCTCAGGATAGCTTTTTAATGTAAAGCTTATAGCAATCGTCGCAGGCATCTTCACAGATGCCCATGAATTCCTGCCCGTGTTTGGCACACCAAGCCGGGATATCTTCCAGAGCGCCGTCATAATCGGTCAATATTTCCAGCACCTGGCCCTGCTTCAGGTCTTTCATTAACTCCATCGGCTCCAGGAGGTGCATAGGGCAAGCTCGATAGACCAAGTCAGCCGTGGCATCGGCTGGACAATGATCCAAAAATTTCATGATCTTCCTCCAGCGCTCATAACATATTGTCATTAATCTATATTTGTTTAGTATAGATTATAACCCTGAAATTATCTGAAATCAAGAGGAATGAACAATAATATAACCGGTGAACCGAAAAGACTTATGGCGGGCAGTCTTGGGGAATTGCCTCAGGGGTTGAGGGGGGACTTGATTCGGGCGATAAACCCGCTCCTCTCAGACCATCGAGGCCGAGCCTTAATTCGGGTCCTTGGCCGGTTCTGCAGTTGCACCGCCCTCCGGGGCAAAGCGCACCCGCTCCCCGAGCCCCACGGTTACCAGCGTCTCATTGGTGCGGCTGACCAACCGCTGGAGCCAGGCGTCGGCTGCCTGCAGGCGGCAATCTTCCTGGCATTCACGCAGGATCAGACCGGTAGCTCCCAGTTCAAAAGGAGCCAGCAGGTCTTCCGATTGAAGCAGTTTCAGGCAATCCCACCACACCGTGTCCGGAGCCTGGAGTTGCTCCCGGCTGGTCAGACTCCGCAAGCAGGCGTAAGTAATCTCCCGGGGACCGTTCATAAAATTTGGGCTGCCCGCTGGCGCATGGCCGGCGGCTCCAGGCGCCGGATATTGATGGCGTAAGCCGGGCACTGGGAAGCGCAGAAGCCACAGGCGATGCAGGTTTCCTCGGGAAACACCGCCTGACCTTCCATATGCGGAACCAAAAAAGGGCAACACCGCACGCAGGTGAGGCAACGGATACACTTGCGGTCGATCACCTCGGCCCCCCGGCCGCAGTGCAGGCAGCGTCGGGCCTCGATCAGAGCATCTTTTTCCTCGTAGACCAGTTCGGCACTGTCAAAATCCTTCAGGCGGTCCGCCACCGGGCGCTCTTGGAGAGGGCGGCTGGGGACGCGGCAGATCCGGGAGGCCTGCTCTTCCGGCAACCTCGGGTTGGGCCGGGGACAGTCTTCCGACACGGTGAGGTAACGGCCGGTACGGAGAAAATGGCTCAATGGCCCCGGCAGCCCGCCGGCCACTGGCCGCGGCGGCCACGGCCAGGGTGGGCCCGGTAAAGATTTCCCCCGCCAGAAAGATCCCGGCGCCAAACACCCCGGGAAGCGAGGTGGCCATGGTCTGCCGATCCACCCGCAACCCTGGCCCCGCCAATTCCAGTCCTTCCTGCAGGGCAGCGTCCAGTTCCGCCTCCTGGCCGATGGCAAAGATCACCGTATCCGCGGCCAGGCGCTGGGTCCTGGTTTCATCGTAAGTGGGGGCAAACCGGCCCAGGTCATCGAAGAGGGAGGTGCAGGCCATCAATTCAATGCCCTGGACCCGCCCCCCCTCGGCCTGCACCACCTTGGGGGCCCATTGATAAATGAGGTCGATGACTTCGTCCTTGGTGCGTTCGGTTTCCACCGGCGAGGCGAAGAGCTGGTTGGGGGCTTCCAGGCAGATCATCAGCACTTCCGGGGCCCCCAGCCGTTTCACGGCCCGGGCGGCATCCATGGCCACGTTGCCGCACCCCACAATCAGCACTTTCTCCCCCAGCGGCGGGGCCTGCCCCTGGGCCACCTGGCGCAAGAAGGGCAACGCCAGATGCACCCCGGCCGCATGCATCCCGGGCACCGGCAGGCTCCGGCCTTTCTGCAAGCCGATGGCCAGCATAATCGCCTCATAGCCCTGTTCTTTTAAGTCCTGGAGAGAAAAATCCTGGCCCCAGGCTCTGGCCGGTGCGGAACTCTGCTCCCAGGGCCTCCAACTCGTGCAGGTCTTCCCACACCACGGCCTTGGGGAGCCGGAACTTGGGCACCACCTGCATGGGCATGCCCCCTGGCTCGGATTCCCGCTCAAAGAGCGTCACGGGATAACCCCTGGAGCAGCAAATCCCGGGCGGCCGCCAGGCCGGCCGGGCCGCTGCCCACAATGGCCACGCGCTGCGGGCCGGGTCAAGGCGGCCCGCTGGTAGTGGCTCCGCCGGTATTCCCGGGTGTGGTCCATGACAAAGCGCTTTAAGGCCCGAATGGCCAGGGGGCCTTCCACGTATTGCCGGCGGCAGGCATCTTCACACGGATGGGCACAGATATAGGCGCACACGGAAGGAATCACATTGTTGGCCTTGATCACTTCCATGGCTTCTTCATAGCGGCCCTGGAAAATGAGGCCAACATAGCGCCTGGCATCAGTGCCGACCGGACAGGCGGCGGCGCAGGGTGGGAACAACTCTTCCGTGCTCTTGGTGTGCATCATCTTTCCCTTATTAAAGGAGGTAGCATAAATCAAGGTTTCAGGTTTATTTCATCTTTTCTGCGCTCAAAACTTCTGGAGGCACGCCAAATCTGACCATTTTTTAGGGTCCACGTACACCATACATCATTGGTGCAGGTTTTCAAGGAGTTAGGCCGGCAGTCCCCGGCCCGGCAGAGGACGGACTTGATGCAAACCCCTGCCGGCTCGACAATCGGGGAAAAGGCGTGACACCGGGAGTCAGACCGACACGGCCGGGGAGACCACCCGGGACCTGTATGCGAGGCGCCTCGGCAATGGCCGACAGAATACCAGCCTTCGTCAGAAGATCCAAAACTTAAATGAAAGGCGACGACCGGGGGTAGTCCATGGCATATTTCACCGGGGCTGTCCCTGAGTCAGCAGCACTCTGGCCCGGTAGCCAAATCTGCCGAGGCCTTTTGGGGTGGGCAAATTCAGTGATTTTCTGGGCCTGTCATAGAGGAAGGGGCTTACAACCGAGGCGATTCTTAAGGTTATGCAACAGTCACGAGCACGGAAACAAAAACCCCTTGAAATCTCGAGGGGTTTTAAATTTTTTGGTGCCCCGTGGCAGATTTCATCAGGGCGATCCAGCGGCCCGGGTCAACTGCGGCCCGGGCAATCTCCGCCGACTTATCCCGCTGCCCCAGGCTGTGAATCAAGACTTAGGCCTCTCCGGCACCTTGATAGACACAGCTGAGTCAAGGCACGGGGCGCGGCATATGCAACTGATAAGTATTCTTCGTGAAATCACCGTACCTCGGCGCCTGCCGGGTCAATCCCGGGTTAACTGTCTACCAGTGCCCCACTTTGTTTGGCGCTGTCGCCGGGGCGAGTTTGCCCTGGGAGTAGTGCTGCACTGCCTCCCTTACCGACCCCGACACCCCCAGGATCACCGGGATGCCGGCAGCCTGCAGCGCCTGGTAGGCCTTGGGGCCACAGTTGCCCGTGAGCACCGCCGACGGGCCGCATTTGGCGACCAGGGCCGCTGCCTGGATTCCGGCCCCATGCGCGCCCCGCAGGTTTTCCTGGTTGCTCACCACCTCGAATTCCAGGGTATCTGAACGGACAAGGAGAAAATACGGGGTCCGACCGAACCTGGGGTTCACTCCTGCGTCAAGTTCAGGACCGCTGGCACTTACCGCTATTTTCATCGTTCCTCCTGAATGCTCCCTGACAACTCCCAGGAGAGCTTTCCCGCGGACGGGAGGGGTCGAGGGAGGAGGTGGTTATCCTTGCCGAGTAAAATACTCAGATAACCGGCCCTCCCGCCCAGCGGGGGAAAGTTTAGGTCACGACGATCAGTCGCCATCTCCCGGTAAGACCGCCCTCATGGTCAGGCGCCTAAGCCCGGTTTATCAAACCTTGGCGGATTTGACCCTTACCGCCGGGTGTTTCAGCGGCCCCTTCCGGTAACCCCTCGCTCATGGTTATCATCAAGGATTGTGCCAGGGACAGTTCACCCTGCTCACCCGGTCTGGTTGTGGCACCAAGGCCGGTTGAAGTGAGCCGGCCAACGAGATTGGGAACATAATGCACCCGGTTCCTTGCTGCATGGTATCAAACTGTTCCCACGAGGCCAGGAGAGGGTTTTGAGAGGCCTGGCCAGCCCCCGTCGCGTCTCGGCGATTTTTATCTGCGGGGTCAGGTCGGATGCTTTGGAACGGCAGGAGGTTTGCATTGAGGCCGTTCACAGCGGGACGATGATCTTGGGCCTCAGCTAAATCATCCCATGGGGCCCAGCACCTTCTTCAGCCTGAGGAGCAGCTCGGCGGCATCGCCCACACCGGGCTCGCCCGGCAGCCGCCCCAGGATGCCCAGGCCTTCGCTGGCCTCGTGGAACTCCTCCTCGGACAGCGGGCTCACCACCACCGTATTCACCATGGCATTGACCCTGAGCAACTTCTGCACCAGTTCCAGGGGCTCGTAGTCCGCAAGATCGGTGTCAATGATGACCAGATGGGGGGCAGAGGCCTGGGCCGTCTCCAGGACCTCGGCTCCGGAACCCACGCGCTGAAGGCGCACCTCCGGGTTTGACGACAAAGCGGCCGCAAAAGCCTCCATGGGTTGAGGACGGCCGGTGGCGAGAACAATGCGCAGCATGAAAAAACCTCTCGGTGAACGCGGAGCGGAACCCTGGTCAGGGTTCCAATCTCCGCGTGGCAATGTTTGTTAAGGGGAACTGCTTGATCCCAACAGAGCAACCCTCTGATAGTAATCGGCAATGGCCTCTCCCAACGTGTTGACCGCTAAACGGGCGCAGTGTAAATGGTCTTCCGGCAGGCCCCCCAGGGCCTCGGCCACATCGTCGGGCTCCAGTTCCAGCGCCCGGTCCAGATCCCGACCCTTGGCCAGCTCGCTCATGGCGCTGGCGCAGGCCAGGGTATAGACGCACCCCCGGGGGAACACCTTAATATCGGCAATGGCACCCGACTGGATCTTGAGGGACACCACCATGGAATCTCCGCACTTACCCACTGCGGCGCCCTGTCCGCTGGGATTGTCCAGGGAGCCGATATTTTGGGGATATCGGGCTACACGGAGAAACTGCTCCCCAACCTCACCCGGTTTGGGAAAATCGTCATCAGACACGTGTTTCCCCTTTCCTGGTGATCAGGATTTTTCCATCTGCGGGGCCCCACCTCCGCCGCCACAGGTGAAATCGGCGCTAAATTGCGGCAGCTTGCCTTGCAAGAGGGCCTCCACCGCCTCTCCCACGGTTTCGACGCCGTTACCATGGAGCACCTGGATTCCCACCTGATTAAACCCCATGAGCGGCCGCATGCCCATGCCGCCGGCGATGAGAACCTGAACGCCGTTTTGCGCCAGATGATTGACCGGGGCCATGCAGCCGCCCTGCTCATGCGGAACGTTGGGCAGGGTGGCGACCTCTATCACTTTTCCTTCGGCGATTTTCACCAGGGTGTAAAGGTCACAGTGGCCGAAATGGGCCCCCAGCGCGGCATCGAGCCCGCCGGGTTGGTTTGAGGGAATGGCAACAACCATACTTTCCATGTAACTCTCCTTTTATTCTTTCTTCTCGAAAGTTTGCATATAAAAAAATTGTCCCGTTTCGACGGTCTTTTTTGGGGATAGACCGATGATCTCTTTGAGCTCTTGAGGAGAAAACCTGATCTCCAAAGGAGGCCCAAAAGGGGTAGGCTCCTTTTTTATTTCCACTATTGCCAAAATTCCGTTTGGTTTCAGTAAACGATTGACTTCTGCGTGAAAGCCATCTATCTGGCTTCTTGAAAATCCATGTAAAACCGTGGATAGATAAATCAAGTCAATGGACGCATTTTTCAGCGCGGTGGTTTTCGTTATATCCCCTACTATCGGTGTAATATTAGTACCTTTTGTTTCTCCTACCAGGACTTCTATGGCATGATCATCAGGATCAAGGGCATAAACCTTTCCACTCTTTTCTACTAATCGGGAAAACTCTTTTGACATATAGCCGTTTCCACATCCAGCATCAAGTATCGTTTGACCCGGGGAAATATCCAGTTCTTTTAAGATAAGCTCTTTACTAAAAAGGCTCTCCGAAGATTTCCCTCTGTGATGGTGAACTTTATGTGAATCTTTTTCCTCGTGCATAACTTATCCTTTTATTAATATCGAGCCTTTTAGACCGTTTGCACAATTCTTTTCGAGGCTCATAGTTTCAGGCTTCTCTGGCAAACCGTTAGCCCGCCAGGGACTCGATCCGGCTCCAGACCTGCCCCAGTTCCCGGCTAAAATCCGTTTCCGGCAGTTCGGTTACCACCTTCCCCTGGACCATGGCCCGGGTGACCAGGGGATCATGGGGCAGCCGCCCGATAACCGGGTAGCTTTGTTTATGGCAAAAGGCCTCGATGCAGCCGGTTTCGTCCGGGTTGAGGTCATGCTTATTAATGATGACTGCCAGGGAAGTCTGAAAGTGCCGGCACAGTTCACTCACCCGCTCCAGGTCATGCCTCCCCGATGGCGTGGGCTCCGTGACCGCCACGGCCAGGTTTGCTCCCGACAGCGAACTGATCACCGGGCAGCCAATCCCCGGCGCGCCGTCGCACAGTACCAGGTCAACCCCTCGGGCCGTGGCCAGTTCCCGAGCCTGTTGCTTAAGAACCATAACCAGCCTCCCGGAGTTCTCGGCGCCCGGAAAGAGCTGGGCATGGACCAGGGGGCCAAAACGGGTGGCTGAGACGTACCATTGGCCGCAGTGTTTCTCGGGGAACCGGATGGCCGCCGCCGGGCAGAAGGCCACGCAGACCTTGCAGCCCTCGCAGCGCACCGGGTCGACCTCAAAACCGGCCCCATTCTCCCGAATCGCCCCAAACTGGCACAGGGTGGCGCAAAGACCGCAGCCATCACATTTCTCGGCGTCGATTTCAGCCTCATTACCCGAGTAGAACTCCTCGACCCGTTCCCTGGCCGGCTGGAGCAGCAGGTGCAGGTCCGGGGCGTCCACGTCCAGGTCGCAGATGATCTTGTTCGCCGGCCAGATGTGCGAAGGCCCCGGTCAGGGAGGTCTTGCCCGTGCCGCCCTTACCGCTGATAATGATGATCTCACGCATGGGCGGCCTCCCGGGGCTGGCCGGGTTTTGCCAGATCGCGGACCTGGTCCCGCAGAGAGACAAAGATCGCTTTAAGTTCCGGGGATACCGTGGCGATGATCCGGCCCCGGGCATAGGCCTCGGCAATGGCCCGGTCGTAAGGGATCTCGGCCAGAACCGGCAGCCCCTGCTCCCGGCAGAACCGGTAAATGGCGTCATTGCCCACACCAGCCCGATTGACCACGGCCCCCAGGGGCTTTCCCAGGGGCGCAAAGGCTTCCCAGGCCAGCTTAAAGTCATAGACGCCAAAGGGGGTGGGCTCGGTAACCAGGAGGATCACATCGCTGTCCAGCACCGCATTGACCGCGGGGCAGCTAACCCCCGGCGGTGCGTCGATGATGGCATCCCCGCTTTCTGCAGTCAGCATTTGAGCCAACCTGGCCTTCACCAGGCGCATCAGGGGCGGACTCATGGCTTCGCCGATGCGCAGCCGGCCGGAGAGGAAGCCTAAATCACCGGCTCGCCCCCAACTGATTTCCCCCAGTTCCCGCCGGCCGGCAGATATCGCCTTTTCGGGGCATATCGCCATGCAGCCGCCGCAGCCGTGACACATCTCGGGAAAGGTTAAAATCACCTGGTTGAAAACGCTTATGGCCTTGAACTGGCACAGCTCGGAGCAGGCGCCGCAATAGGTGCATTTGGCCTCTGCCACTGCCGGCACCGTCATATAGGCCAAGGCGGTCCCGGTGATGGCGGGTTGGAGAAAGAGGTCGAGGTTGGGCTCTTCCACGTCCAGGTCCACGGCCACGAGCGGCCCGTCCCAGATAGTGGCCAGGGAGGCTGCAACCGTGGTCTTGCCGGTGCCGCCCTTGCCGCTCGCCACCGCGACGATCAATGTCCAGCCCGGTTGGCCGCTTGCGCCATCTCGACCTGGCCGTTCTTAAACCGCTCCACGGCAGCGCGCACGGTCAGCCCCTCAAGGTTCTGTACCACCTTGATGCCCGCGGCGGCCAGGGCCTGGAAGGCCTTGGGGCCGACATAACCGGTGAGCAGGCAATTCACGCCGGCCCGGGCGATCAGCTCTGCGGCCTGGATCCCCGCCCCTTGAGCCATCACCTGAGACCGGCCATTATCAATGTACTGAGTATCCATGGTTTCCAGGTCCACCACGACGAAACCTGCAGCCCTGCCGAAGCGGGGATCGATTTGATCATCCAGTGAAGGACCTTCACTCGTTACCGCAATCTTGTTCATTCTTCGACCTTTCCTGATAGTTAATGCCATATGGCTTATCGCCAGCTGCCCGGACAGTGCATCAGGCTCTCTCTATCCCGGGACAGCCACTGCTCGCATCGAACTTCGTTCTGCAACTATTAGTATCCAAGCAATCTTTATACCATATTAACGCACCCTGGTGCAAATCCAGAGATATCGAGGCCAGACCCCTCGGATAACCAACTTTTTCCCTTTAGCTGCACGGATTAAAGAGCGTGCCCTGGAAAACCGCAGGCTAAGAAAAGAATTGGCGAGGCCTTAGGGGGAACAATTTGAATCCAGGTTCGTTAAGATCTAGGGGTGGATTGTTCCCTTACCGAGAAATGGAGGAATTCTTCGTTATCGAAAACTATCTCACCTGAAGACCGGAAAATCACGCCTCGCTGCACCCTGGTCCAGTTTCCACAGGTCCGCTCTTGGTCGCCGCGGCCACCAGAAAGGCCCCCGTTGGGAGGGTCAACCCGGCTCCTAAGTTCTCCAGATATGGATAGCCTGGCAACAACCGGCGACTTGCCCAAGGGGGGAAATAAATGGCCTGGCCCGTGCGGATAGCTGTTAGTTCCAGGGGGGCAGAGAGTAACCGCCGCAGTTCTCGATGAGTAATGAAGCGGACTTCCCGCCACAGAGACGGCTTAAACCAGGCCTTGATAGCCCGCTCTGCACTCCAGAGGCTAAAGCGATTTAACATCCCGACCAATAAAAACCCTCCAAAACGCAGCACCCTCACCATTTCCCGAAGGGCTATCTCCCGTTCTGTCATGAAGTCCATGGCCAAAATGCACATTACCCCGTCGAAACTCTCGTCCACAAAGGGCAAATGTGACGCCAGGCCCCTCACCAAAGTAAGGTCCAGGTCTTGCCGGCTTACCTTCTCCTGGGCCCGCGCCAGCATGGGGGAGGAGCAGTCAAATCCCACCACCTTGGCTCTTTTGTGTGCTAAAGCCAGGGAGAAATTGCCGGTGCCGCAGCCTATCTCAAGGATTCGCCGCCCCTCCACCTCGGGGGTAAGCCTGAAGATCGCCTGCTTCTCCACTTCATCCACCAGGCGTCCCAAGGGTGTGGCAAACCAGCTGTCATACGCCGCGGCCTGATCATCAAAAGCTGAACCCATAAGACCTGCATTGTTTCACTTTCCAGCTTGTCCTGCGGGGTTAAATCCGTGGCCGACGATTTTGCGGCGCAGGCTATGGTTATCGATGCCCAAATCCCTGGCTGAGGCCATGCGCCGCCATTGGCGCCGTTCCAGGATCGCCAATCGCACCATGCCGCCTTTCAACTCCTCTATCCGCTTCACCAGCAATTCACCCTTCTTTGGTTAAATCGTTGTTCCCCAGGTGCGCCTTGATCCGGGCAATTGTCGGGCGACATATCTTTGACTCCTGATTCGCCCCATCAGCAAAATCCCGATCACACCGGGACCTGCGGCTCACTCCCGCACCATGGGTTTACCGCATTGCGGACACTTCACCTGCATGCAGGGGATGCCGCGTTCATGGGACGTTTTGGCCCCACAAGCGGAACAGATGCAGGAATCTGAAGCCCCTGTACCGCCGCCCTGTCCAGCCCCAGTCCCCCGGCATCTTCCGCCGCCGCCCTGTCCGCCGCCTGACCCTTTTCCACCACGTGGCATGATTGGTTTACCTCCTTGATCTTTAGTTGTTTCCGCACTCCCTTCGTTCCATAACCCTTGTCGGTAGCGCCTGGTCCCCCGGCAGCCTGGCAACCAGAATTCCGGCTGATCCAAGCGATTTTGCCGATAGGCTTTGATGACTTCTTCAATATCTCCTGCCACACCGTGAATTACCTGCACGCCCAACTCAACTGCACAGTTTTGTAAATCCAAACTCAAAGCCCCGCAAATCAACGTCTGCACCCCATGCTGCTCCCGCAATAACTGCAACCGTGCCGATGGAGCCAACTCCGGCGTCCAGAGTTCCCGAGCGTTCCCCCTCAGGGTTCACCGGAAAAATCATGGTACGCGAACACCAGTTTAACACCGGCGCCACCCGCCCCCTCATTATGGGAATGGCAATCATCATCAGTGCTCCGTCAGCGTCCAGCTTAGGGTTCGTTGTTCAGATCTACTAATCCAGTAAAGCACATTATGTGCCAACCCGATCATTACCCCCGATTATTTTCATGCCAGTCGCAACCTGGATTCAATATGCACGTTAAAAGCAGGCACTAACTTGACAGGTTCGGCACTTATCGTGGAAAACAGGCCAGATGTCGCCAGAATATCAGGCCTGGGTTACTCCGCAAAACCAGGTTCAGGATAATCATCCAGTTATGCAGCAAGCCAAAGAAAAGGGCCTGGCCCAATGGCCAAACCCTTACTTTACGTGCCTCCCCGGGACGGACTCGAACCGCCACCGGTCCAATTAGTTGATTTGTTACGCGAGTCTTTGGCCCCAACGATAGCTCAAAACCTGGGACACCGGCTCCGGTCAGGGCAGGTCACCAGGCTAAAGTTTCTGGAGATCTCCAGAGTTTTTGCGCAATTTCTCGGCCTTATTTAATGCCTCCATAATTCTCTTGATATGTACCTTGGCTTCGTGGTCAAAGTTCGCTGTATTTTCAGCGGGGCTTTTTTCCTCAAAGACAGGAAGGATAGCCCTACTGGCGTCAGGCGCCTCGGAGAAGTTACTTCCCGCCAGGAGGCTGAGAGCATGAGGCTCTTGGACTTCGGAGAAATGGCTACTTTCCTGAAGCAAGGCGGCGGGGGGCAGGCGCAAGGCTTCCGCTTCCCGGCAAAAAATCAGAACCTGGTCCTTGCCCTGGTGCTCAAGTTTGGACCCCATGACCTCCAGGTCCACGACACTGCCATCTTTTTTGCGCGCTTGCCATGCCATCTTGGCTCCGCCATCTTCTTCGCTAATCATCTGAAGCTGGTGGCGAACCTCCCGGGGATCCTGGTTCAACAGTTTTCCCAGCGTCAGGGTGAGCAGTTCGTTCTGGGAAAAGCCCAGGCAAGAGGCCAGCGAACGATTGGCTTCCATGATCTGCAAGGTATGGGGATCGATGACGCCGATGGCTTCCGGCGAGGCGTCGAACATAGCCCGGAACCGGCCGGCAGAGGCTTGGGCATGTTCCTTGACATAAAAGTTGCTGCCCAGGAGGACCAGGGCCAGGATTGCCAAGAGACCGGCCACCGCAATACCGGTCAGCCGGTACGCCCCCACCATTTCGACGGAGCGGAAAAAGAAGACCGACCAGCCGGCATGGATGGTGCCAGCAAAGGACGCCAAATAATTTTTGCCCTGATACGTAACTTTACTGCCATCCCCGATTTTTTCAGGGAAAACCGCAGGGAACTTATCCTTGCCATACTGTTCTTGTAAATCGGCCCGGTTCTTCCCCTCCACGGGCCAAAGGCTTTTAAGAATCATGTCAGGCTGGCTGGCTAAAAACACGACCCCCCGGGGATCCGCCAGGCATATTATCGAATTGCCCTTCTGGCCCGCGGCTTGCAATTCCTGGGTCACATTCTGCAGGGAAACTTTAACCACTGCAACTCCCAGGTTACTCGTAGCCCGCACCGGGCGGCTGACGTAATACCCCGGCGCCTTGGAAGTGACTCCGACGGCAAAATACCGGCCGGTGAGTCCCTTGATAGCCTGTTTAAAATAGGGACGGAAGGCATAGCTTTTGCCCACGAAACTATCCGGGGCATTTCGATTCGAGGAGGCTATCGTCTTCCCATTTTTGTTCATGATATAGCATACCGAAGCGTCCAAGGTGCCACGGTAGCGGTCCAATAAGGCATCGATCTTTTCCAGGTTGTACTCAGTTGGGTAGAGTAGGGAGGCCGGCAGCCAGCTGGTCTCGGCCAGTGCGGTTACGCCGTCTTCCATGCGCTTGAACTCGATATTGAGTCGGCTAACCACAATGGTGGCATACTCATGGGCCTCGCCTTTGACCTTTTCCTGGTTTTTTTGGGCCCATTCCCCCAAATAGAGGGTCAAGATGCTTCCCAGCCCCAGGATAATCGAGAGAGTGGCCAGCATGGCAAACATGGACCGGGAGCGCTGCCGGGCTGTCTGACTTTCGGCCCCCTTTTGCCGCCACGGCAGGAAACCGTAGATGCCGGCCGCCATCCCGAAGGCCAGCAGGGCCTGAAAAAATTCCAAAGGCACACCGGTGAGTCGACGGAAGAACTCTTGATTGAGGATAGACCCCGGGGAAACCAAGGCGAGAGGGGGGAAAAGGACGATAGTGAGGGCAAAGAGGCTCAGGCTGATACCCGCAGTGAGACTGCCACCCCGTTCCCGGGAGGGCAGGCGATGTCCAGCCATGAACAGGGCTGCCGCAGCCCACAGCCCCCCAGCCAGCCCCAGGGTGTAACGGCTGGCGTGTTCGATGCCGCTCCAGCCTTTCAAACCGCCCAGGCTGGTGAGCATCAGCAGCAGCGCGATGAGCCAAAGCCCAGAATCCCGGTTCAGAAGCCGGCCTATCCCGGAGCGCCCGAATTCCGCCAAGGATAGCCATGAAGCTATTTGCAAGAGGCTACAGGCGGTTTTTAACGAGTCAGGCTCCCCGTAGTTCATGGCGACCAGAGATAGCCAGGCAGCCAGTCCCTGCAGCAGGGCGAACAGCCCGAACCAACGCCAGGGGAGGCGCTGGGAAGGGTATCCCCGAAAAAGGCAGGAGACCGTCACTATCAAGATAAAGGCCAGCCCTTTAAAGAAAAAGATGTAATCCATCTGGCCCTGGAACAACTCTTGTAACGTATTGGCTGGCATTGTTAAATCTCCTTTGCAAAGCAAGTTGGCATCAAAATAATTTCATCGAGATTATGCCACGGCATGGCCTGTTCTGTCAGAAAATAGTTTGAAGCGAGCCCTCTTCAATATTTAGTCAATAGAAAATTAATATATTACCAACAAGTTGTTTATTTAAAATGCGCCTATATTCATTTAAGCCTTGGATAGTTTTATTAACTTCTTGATTATTCCCCCAAATTCCTGAAATAGTGGAGAAGCTAACGTTATTTTTAATCTAATAAATCCGGATTTTTCGATAAAAACTTCTCCAGGACGCGGCGCAATTCCTGGGAATCCCCATCGTTTTGCTGAGGGGTCAGGTTCTGGGCAACGCGGTTCCCGGTTTCAGCCGGCGAGAATATATGCTGCCGCTCCAGTTCGTCGACCTGTTGCTCCAACCGCGAGGCGAGGCTCGCCAAAAAATTCAATTCATGCCGCAGGTTTTCCGGAGATGAGGGTGTGGCCGACCCACTCCTGAGACCAGGCGCAAGGGTTTCTGCACCTGGGGTCGAATCGCCGTGGGGGGGGCCAGGCAGACAGGATTCACGGCCGGGGGAGCAGTCCCCGGTATTTAAGGCCCCAGCCGATAAGAGTTTCTGAATCTCGGCGGCCCAATGGGAAAGTTTATGGAGACCTTCAGGATCCTGCCGCATCTCGCCATGGGGGGCATGCCAAAGCAAGCCCTGGAGCATTCTGGGGTCTCGGAAGCCGGCCTGCAGAGCCTCAGAAAGGATGGTTCGATAATAGAATTCACTATTCGCCACCGAGGCCAGCAAGGCTTGCAGCAACTTGCTGGAATGACAAATGAAGGGAAAAATCTCATCCCAGGTGGGCAAATCGCCCTCGGAGAGGGGACTCCGCCTGGAAATATAACCACCCTCCTCGAGCAGAAGTAATAATCCTGGGATAGGCTGCCCAGGTGGTTGCTCCCAGGGGTGCTGAAGCCAGCGCCAAGCTTCCTGACTGGATGGGTCCCCAGAAGGCGGAACCGTTACTACTCTCCCTGGCCCCACGACGGACAGGGGAGCATCTCCATCGTCGTGGTCATGACCTGGAGAAAAACACCAGGTCTGGGGCAACACCATGAAATGGTTTTCCCAGATATCCCCTATTCGAGCCATACAGGGAGACCGCCAACCTCCGAGACTATCCAGAAATTCCTCGCCAAAGGCAGGATTCACCATGAGCGCGAAAAGTTGCGAGTCAGGCTCGAGACGGATGGCCAAAGATACCCGGGTATTTTTCAAGGTCAAATCCATCAACAGATTTAACCAGGTCGAATGGGGCTGATCGAAGTCTACCTGCAGGCAGGTCCCGCTATGAGCGTCCAAAGCCACCGGCGACCAGCCCAAGTTCTTGTAAAGGATGGCATATTGGGCAAGAACCGTGACGTCTGCCAGGCCCTTACGGGCCTGGTTAATATGATCTATTTCCTGAGAGCCCATCCTGACACGAGTTTGGAATGGGGTCTCTTTGTCGGGCAGTGCTGGGGGCGGTTCTGGTTTCTCGGCCCGGATGACAGCGCCTATAGATTTAATTCGCTTCACGCGTGGTCAACAATCTCTCTTTCACCGGAATTCTCATTTTCAGGCTGCATCCCGGAGCTGGAAGGCCTCAATGCTTTCTTCCGCGTTCGACCAAAGGTGCCTAGAAAATTAGTATGTAACCGCTTTGCCAATTCTTCCCATGAGGGAGGTTAGGTTTTCGGGAAGCCGTCCAAGCCCTCCCTGCCGAATACTTATTTCCTATTTAAGAGCCCAAACGGATCGGTTTCAATCGGGAAATACCCGACTTTTGCCTCCGGAAAAACCTGATTCTTCTTAAAAGACCCTAGAAGAGGGCTCATGGAGAATTGAAAACTGGACATCTTGCAGCTGGTCATGAATTGGGCCAGACGGGAGGGGCTCGCCACAGGCTTGGGAAAGGCAAAGTAGTCGCTGTTGCCAATGAGAAAAGAATGGTAACTGATATAATTGCGCACGTTAAGAGACGTTCGGAGGATTTTGTTATCCAGAGCATTTCGACCCTTGTCGAATTGATGGCCCCCTGCCTTTCGCCTCTGCATTCTGCCCTCTTTATAAACGCGGGCACCTGGAATCGTTCTCCTACAAAGGCCTGCGGGAGATCTGCGGATTATATATGCAATTTTTCTTGGGTTGACGTTAAGGGAGGGATTTCGCACAGTGTCCTTTACCGGTTAAACAATAAAGACAATACCGTGGCTGACAGCGTCTGTGGTTCTCATCAGAGTGACGAGCTGACTCAACCTTCATGGCAACACTGCTATTATGATTTTGAGGCAGGTTAGGGAGGGTTAAAGAGCTCAAGGGCGGCCACGATGGATCGGGGCACGCCCTTGAGAAGTTAAGGGTTCCGTTTTCGGTTTCAGGCAGAGGTTGGTCTGGCAGCAACCATGGGTTGTTATCCCGTACTCTTAGAAGCCCCTCTGCCTTTGACGCCGAGACCAACTTGTATCTGGGCCCCCTGCTCCAACTGCCTTTGCAGGGCCAAAACGTCCCTGATGTAGTGGTTTTTATACCACTTGGAGTTGTAGCGCTTTAAGACCGCCGGGACATTGCCTCTTAGAGAGCGAACCCCAAGTTCAATGTTAGCCAGGTCGTCATAGAGTTTCCAGCGGGGAATATTCCAGCACTGCTCGTTGATCCCCATAGGCCCCCAGTAGGGGCTATCGCCAATCCGATCGCCGTCCCAGCCATTTCCTTCAATCCAGGCTACGGCGGCCACCAGGAAGGGGTTGACATGATAGCGCTCGCTCGAGCGTTTGACCTCTTCCCACCAATGGGACGGCATGACCTGACCGTGTACCACCGGGGGTGGGGCCTGCTCCCACCAGTTACTGCCCGATCTGGCAATGCCGGGCGAGAGCACTAATAAAACCATTAGGGCCAGGGAGGCCCAGGTTATCCCAAAATTTTCCCTCTTAAAGATGTGATGATGGTCATGGAAATCCTTCTGTCCTTTCCGTTGGTTTGGTTGGCTGCTCCAGCGTTTGGAGATCCAGTCCGTAGCTGTCCAGGGAGGTTGGCTCCGATCTCTCGGGATGATTACCGAAGATCATACTGCTGGCCGGGGGATATTCTTGTAGGCCTTAATAGATGCAGAGACGCAGAGCGGATTTCAGGATAGCGGCGGCTCAATGTTCCAGATGCCGTTCTTCCGGGAGGCAATTACTTTGCCGGGGCCAGGGAGGTTTCTTGGTCTACTGAGCCGGGGATTTGCGAGATCTCCAAGGTTTGAAACAGTCTTTTCTTGATACTATAACCCAAAAAGGTTTGGCTGGCAAGGTTGCAGTGTCTTGGGAAGAGTTTGGTAGGCGACTTCGGAAAGAGTGTGCGCCGAAATGTGCGCCGACCTCATCACCATCTCCAATTTTGATCTCGCACTGACGGCAGCAATGCTCATGGTCGTCCTTGTAGCGTTAGGATTGTTCCACAAGGAGTTGCTCCTGGTCTCATTCGACCGCGAGATGGCAATTACCCTTCGGAAGAACGTGGTTTTCTGGGACATGCTCCTCTATTTATTGATCGGCTTGACCGTCTCGATGGCAGTGCTCAGTGTCGGGCCGCTGATTGCGTTTGGATTTTTGCTGATCCCCGCGCTGACAGCGCATTTGTTCGCCCGCAATATGCGTCAGTTTGCGATGCTGGCCTCTTTGGTGGGTGGCGTGGTCGCGTTCCTCGGTTTCTGGGTCGCATATCAATGGGATTTGCCCGTCGGCCCGGCGGATGTCGTCCTGCTCGGCCTGCTTTACGCAATAGCCTGGCTTATCGCTAAGCTTCTGCTCGGAGGGGCACGTGGATCCTGCAAGGTGTAGGTTTCCGTGGTCGGGAAGGGTTCGGACGAGTTAAGAAGAAAAAGGAGATGTAACGATGCGACATAATTGGCAATTCTTCCTCATCATAGCCTTGGTTCTGCCGCTTCTTGGCCAGTCACCTCTGGCCGCCTCAGCAGCGGCAAGGTTTGTGGATAACGGTGATGGCACGGTTACTGATACGGTTCGGAAAATGATGTGGCAAAAGGGCGATAATGGCAAAGAGGTAACATTCGAGGAGGCGCAGAAGTACTGTCAGAGTCTGCAGCTGGGTAGCCATGCGGATTGGCGTCTACCCAGACCTGAAGAACTCGAGACCGCCACAGTCTTCAAACTGCTGATGCCCAAGCGTTCCCGTGATACCTATGCCCGTTTTGATCTCTATTGGTCATCCGACCACACGATCTTGCTACCTTTCAATTATCGCCCCTCGCAAGGAGGACCGGTCTCAAGGGCATACCCTGCCCGAGAGGGCACCAAGGCCTTCGTGAGAGCTGTCCGCTCATTGGGGGCTAATAGTTAAGAGGATTTTCTGCAGTCTTCTTGCTATGCTGACTGCGACATAACTTGCCATGAGAAAAGCTACTAAAGATATTAGAGATTTTACGATATATAATCAGCATATCTTAAAGGGATTTGTTAAAAAGACATCTTTCTCTTGTAAATCATTCTATTTTGTATAAATAATGTATAGCTAATTAATTTTATAGGAAAGTTTATGAAACCAAGTAAGCTGAGGCTCCGCAGAAGCGAAGATGGAGAGGATCTCTATTTAATTAACGAGGTTGCCCGCATGGTGAACCTATCCCAAAAGCGCATCCGAGAATATGAAAAAGAAGGATTTATTAAACCCTTAAGGGAAAAATATACGAAGAACCGGCTCTTCTCCTCCTTCGATATCTCCCAGATCAAACAAATTAACCAGCTGATTCACAAGCATAGTTTAACCCTTGCTTGTCTCCGAAAGATGATGGTCATGGGCAAATGCTGGGATATTTTTGCTTGTCCTCGCAAAGATGATTGTTCAGCTTTCAAACTCCCCAGGCGCCCTTGCTATGAGGTGCACAAAGCTGAGGGTAATCTCAATGAATGCCGCTGTTCGATTTGTGCAATTTATCTCAACAGGAACGCCAGAAACAAGAAAATTTTCAATCAATTTCCTTTTGATGACTGATTGCCCACCTCAGATTTGCGCCTGATATAGGGAATCCTTTTCGTGACTTTAATGCTTTTATGACACTATTGGGGGTCCCTTTTAGTACACTGCAGGCAAAACGTATTGATATTTCTAGGATATGGGAGGTTTTTGGCCCGGTGATACCTATCGGATCATAGCAGTTATCGGGCCCTTTAAACGTGAGCGTTCTGCTTCATTGTATAACGCCTCCTGCTCATCGCCCTGCCCCTGTGAAGACTCTTTTACCGGAGAGGATGGGATTGTTAACACTATGAAGGAACCATCGCTGGGCGATATAGCCCGAACTTTTCTCCATCTGGGCGCCACCGCCTATGGCGGCCTGGCCATGGTGGAGCCTATCCGGAGGCGCATTGTCCAGGAAAAGGGCTGGCTAAATCAAAAAGACTTCTTGGATGGGCTGGCCCTCTGCCAGTTAGTGCCAGGGGCCACCGTGGTGCAACTGGCCACGTATGTGGGTTTCCACCTCCGCAAAACCAAAGGCGCCCTAGTTGCGGCTGCCACCTTTATCTTTCCCGCCTTTGTGCTGATGCTGGTCCTATCTTTTCTCTATTCCCGCTACGGCGAATTGGTTTGGGTGAAAACAGTATCCAAGGGCCTGGGGCCAGTGGTCATCGCCTTGCTGGTCCAGACCCTGTGGCGGTTTCAGGAAATTGTTCGCCGGCACTGGCTGGATGCTGCCCTCGCCCTGTTGACTCTTGGGGCGCTCTGGGGCGGAGCCAACTATCTGGCGGTATTTCTGGGGGCGGGACTTTTCCGGCTGGTTCTGGGTTGGAAACTGCTTCCCCTCCCTGAATCCGCCGTTGAGGAAACGGCCAGTTCGGTTCCCAACACCGGCTTGGTGGTCACCCAGGTAATCGGTGCGTTGACCATGTTGGCCATAGTAGTTTGGGGATTATGGATTGTAAACGAGCAGTTGGGGCTGATGTCCCTCATTTTTCTTAAGATCGGGGTTATCGCTTTCGGCGGTGGCTACGTCATGATCCCCATCCTGCAGTGGGACATGGTGGACCACCTGGGTTGGCTCACCCTGCGCCAGTTCTTGGATGGCATCCTCCTGGGCTTTGTCACTCCCGGCCCCATCATCATCACCGCCACCTTTATCGGCTACTGGATAAAAGGATTGGTGGGGGCCGTGGTGGGCACTGTCACCATTTTTCTGCCTCCCATCCTGATAATCATCTTTTTAAGCCCATATTACCAATGGGTTAAGGAAACCCGGTGGATGCGCCCGGTGATCCAGGGGATTCTCTGTGCCCTGGTGGGGATGCTGATACTGGTGGTTTTTCAAATGGGGAGAGCTTCCCTGGTGGACTGGCAAAGCTGGGTTATCATGGTGGGCGCAATGGTGGCCCTGATTCCCCTTAGGGTAAACCTCCTTTGGGTGGCGGCCGCCGCAGCCTGTCTGTCTCTATTCATTTATTGATTAATTCTTAGAGATTTTACTGGGTTCCCCCTTTAGCGGAAGGCTTGAGCCCGGAAGCCACCATTTACTTGATGAATCGCTTTTTCTCTGCAATGATCGAAGTAATCCAAAGACATCATGGCATCATCGTCGATTTCTTAGAGGGGGAAATTAATAATTGGCGTTGATTGATCGCAATAAACGAAAATTAACAGATTAATGTCGTCAAACTCCTCTGAATTGCCATCAGAGTTACGCCTATGATATGCATATCGGAGACGTTAACTTGTGATAGCAGGGGCGCACACAGATGTATATTGAGCGAAAAGTTGATTTAAAAATATCTCCTTGACTTTTCTGAGTTTAGAACTTATGTTACATATAAAATTTCCATAACATCTCTTGCGCCCGCTGTGAGCGGTTCCAGAGACCGCCCTCCTTTAGTGGGTGAAATGAGGCTCTAATCTTTTGCCGTGGGGGTTAGTGTAAAACCTGCGCCATCTGACCAAACAATTATCCAGGGTCGCTGGCCCACCCTAAAGTTTTGGAAGTGAATACCGTTCCACGTACCTGAGCGATGGAATTTTTTCGGGCCAGGGATTCTCTATCGATACTCTTTGTCAAATGTTTTTCTGTTTCTCGCCTCAGTCTTACTCTTTCTCTTGCAAGGGGAAGCACGTATAAAGGAAGGAAATTCAGGCAAATGCCCTACGAACTTTTCATATTCTCTGTTATAGAATTTAAGGCATCATTCAGTCTGCATAATTAAATGCAAAACAAAAAAAGGAGACGCCGATGCAAAGAAGAATTTTCTGTGGATTGTTCGGCATGTTGCTTTTGTTGACTGCAGTGACTGTTTATGCCGAAACTCAGCAGGATGTTCAAGAAATCCCTAATTGCAAGTACTGTGGTATGGACAGGGGAAAATTTGCCTATAGCCGCATGCTGGTCAAGTATGGAGATGGCTCCAGTTTTGGCTCTTGCAGCCTCCATTGCGTAGCCATAGACTTGGCGCAAGCCTTTGATAAGACCCCCAAAGAGATCCTGGCAGCGGATTATAACAAGAAAAATTTGATTGATGCCGAAACAGCTTACTGGGTGATTGGAGGGAACAAGCCCGGCGTCATGACCAAAACCGCCAAATGGGCTTTTGCCGATAAGGAAGATGCCGAGGCCTACGTGAAGGAACATGGGGGAAAAATCGGCAATTTCAATGACGCTATGAAAGCCACCTACGAAGATATGTATAATGACACCAAGATGATTCGGGCCAAACGGGCCAAAATGAAGCAGATGCAGCAGGAAAAAAAACCGTAATCTGAAACAAGATCGGGCTGGTGGGACAGGAAGATTGCAGCTATCCTGGCTACCGGCCCGTAACCGGGGTAAGCCATATGCGCCACAGGCGAGTGTTTTTTGCGATTATTTTTATGACAATATTAAGTTATGGTTCAGTTGCGGCCGAAGATCTTCAACCACGCAAGGTCTCCCCCCAAGACAAATGTCCGGTGTGCGGCATGTTTGTGGCCAAGTACCCCGACTTCGTCGCCCACATTGTTTTCAAGGACGGCTCCCAGGCCTTTTTCGACGGAGTCAAGGACATGATGAAGTATTACTTCGACCTGCCGAAATACAATCCGGCCAAGACCACTGCCGATATCGGCCTGATCCTGGTATCGGATTATTATAAGTTGACGCTGATTGACGGCCATAAGGCCTGGTATGTAATCGGCAGCGACGTGTACGGCCCCATGGGCAAAGAGTTGATTCCGTTTCAAGATGAAACTGCTGCCAAGGAATTTAAGGTCGACCATAAGGGCACGGCAATATTCCAATTTAAAGATATAACGCCGGAAATAATCAAGCCTTTGGATTAATCCAGGAGTTCGTCATGGTGGCAGCATCGGCTGTGTTCTGATGGGGCCACCTGCACTTGTCGGGGTAAGGCGTTGCGAAAATCGGACGGATTTTTTCTCTTTTTGGATTTGGTGTAGCCGAGGGATGCAGGGCTCACCGGCCATGGGGGCACAAACTTTCTAGTTTGTGCTTTTTTTTTGCATTGGCAAGCCTAAGGAAAAAGCATGTATTCCCTGGACAACCCCATAGCCACTACCTATATGATGTAAAAAAAGCGGAGGTGGCTCATGTGGCGGATGCAACTTATCAAGATAGCGGCGTTAATGGTGCTAGTGCTGCTTCTGGCCTGCAATCAGGGGCAAACAGTCAACAAACCTTATGAGGCGCAGGATTTCAGCAAATTGAAAGGTACCCCCGGTTTCAGCGACAAGGCGCTGGATATGCACTTCACCCTGTACCAGGGCTATGTTAAAAACGCCAATTTGCTGCTGGAGCAGCTGCAACAAATGACGACCCAGAATCAAACGGGGAGTCCGGCGTACTCGGAACTAAAGCGCCGCCTGGGGTGGGAATTTGACGGCATGCGGCTCCATGAGCTTTATTTCGGCAACCTGGGAGGCCAGGAAGCCCTGAAAAAAGATAGCAAGCTCATGAAGCGTCTGGAGGAGGACTTCGGGAGCTATGACAATTGGGCCGCGGACTTCAAGGCCATCGGTGCCATGCGAGGCATAGGTTGGGTCGCGCTCTATGAAGACCCCAAAAACGGTCGGCTCATCAATGTCTGGATCAATGAGCACGACGTGGGACACCCGGCAGGCGGAAACCCCCTCCTGATCATGGACGTCTTCGAGCACGCCTACCTGCCCGATTACGGGCTAAAGCGGGGAGATTACATCCAGGCCTTTTTCCAGAATATCAACTGGTCCGCGGTGGAAGCTAGGCTCCGGAAGTAGTCGGATCCCGCGGTGACAGTTTTGTGGGGTAAGCAATTCCTACCCTGCAGGGTGGCACAGGCTGAATGAGGCGTTATAGCTACGTTTTGCTCCAATGGAGATTCGTTGCAAACACGGGATCCTATTGAAAACAACGGTAGCCCAATATTTTTAAAAGATTAATTTTCCCCTAAACATCCCAGACCACAGATGACCGGGTGCCAATCAAGGCAAACATGGTTCATTACAGAAGGTTCATTTCCTCACAGACCAGCAGCACATCTTTAAACAGAGACACGATCTCATCCTTTATGGAGGAGACAAAGGCAGCAATGGTGCTGTGATCAGGCTGCTGACCACAAGCTAAGGCTATAAAAACGACATTCTCCCGGCAGGCCTGTTCGATCTTCCGAGAAGAAATCAGTCCCCGAGAATAGGCCAGCAATACCACCTTCAAGAGAATCTTGGGGTCATACACAGCCCTGCCGGTCTCATCATTGCGGTATTTGCCCTCAAAAATAGACATATCCAGCCGCTTTTCCACCAGGGTATGAATGGCGAACTCCAAGGTTCCCGGCATCAACTGATCTTCCAGGGAAACCGGCAAGAGAACTCTTTGTCGATAGTCGTAGGTTTTAAATTTGGCCATGGCTTATCCGCCCCAAAAAGTTATTGGCCAAGGATAGCACACAACGGCTATTTATTAAAGATTATAATCTGTTAGATATATTTTATTGGGCAGTGCTATGGAGACAAATATCAGGAAAGAAATGATTGGGAGCTACCTTTTTCGACAGCCTCAGCAGTTATCGCCTACTTACTCAGCTTAGCGGGGGGCACTTGATCAAAGGTATAACCGAATTTTATCTCAACGGCCGTGGTTGCAATGTTCATGTAGATAATTAGAGGAAGAGTTCCTGCATCACTTGGAGGCCCCCAATCAAGGCCAGCAGACCGATAAGATTGGGTGGGGACATCTCGCCCAAGGCGCCAAGCAACAACACCGCGGCAGCACCTCCAAAGTGGCAGGCCAGGCGAGTTTTATGGATTTCACTCCGGCTGACGTCAATAATGAGTTGGATAAAGCCGATGGATAGTAAAGCCAGGGCTGCGGCTCCGCAAAGGAGCCAGCGCTTTCCCGGCGGCAAGACCAGTTCCTGCGGGCTGGCTACCGCATACCGTACGCCCACGGCGCTGGCCGCCAGGCCGATGACAAGGGGGAGATGGGCGTAAAGCCATCCCTGGTATAGCCAGATGCGACCCTGGGTCCGTGCTGAGCGGATCGCGGCGCCGTCAATATTGTCAAAATAGACCCCCCAGAGGCTGAAGGCGATACTTAACTCCATTGCCCCGGTAAGCCCGGACTGGACACTCCAGGTGTGTTTCGTTAAACCCATTACCACGCACACGATGGCCTCTCCCAGAACGATGAGGATGAAGGCGGCGAAGCGTTCCGGCAGGTGGGTGGCGTGGGGCGCCAATTTTGAGTGGAGCTTCCCGGCACCCAAAGGGGTAGCAAAATCAATCAAGAGACCGACTCCCCACAGGTAAAAGCGGGAGGGAGGCAGGACCCAGACCGATACCAGCCAGAAGGCCGCAGCCACACCGAAACCGAGGGCAAAGCGTTTTGTCAAAGACCGGGCGGCAGGCACAAAGACATGGGCCCCAAGGTATTCTCCTACCAGGAGAAGCGTACCGCGGCATAGGAGAGGGCGAAACCGGCTGAACCGCGGCCCAAGCCGGCATGAACATTCACCGCCATTGCCGCTACTGCAAACATTTGGACGATGATGAACAGGCGGTGTCCTAAATCATCGGTGTCGAACCGGGTGGCATAAAAGGACTGACCCACCCAGGCCCACCAGACAGGTGCGCACAAACCGACGAATGTCAGGACCCCGAAGCCGGAGAGATCCTGGCTGAGTTCAAAAGTCAATTGGGCCACCACCGCGGCAAAAAGCAGGTCATAAAACAGTTCTAGCCAGGGGCGTGCCGTTCTCCTTCTGATCCCTCACCGATGCGTAGCCGCGGCGGTTTCCACGAGATTTTTTTCATAGCTAATCAAATTTTTCCCAACGCGGGAGGCTTGCTATGGAGAACAGGCGTTTGACGTTTTTCCTAATTTTGCATTTGTTATCTGTTCCGGCGCTTCTCCAGGAAAGCCTCTAAACCCTGGATGACCTCCGGGCTCGTGCAGCAGATGGCGTAGCACTTGGCCTCTAAATCCAGGCCTTGTTCCAAGGTTAGGTACCCTGCCTGCCGGACGCAGTCTATAATGCATCTAACGGCCAATTGGGGCTTAGTAGCCAACCGGGTCGCAACTTCTCTAACCCGTTCCATTAAGGTCGAGGCCGGCACCACCTCGTTGATAATCCCCAGTCGTAAGGCCTCAGCGGCATCGAACATCTCCCCGAGCAGGAGAATCTCCAGGGCTTTTTTCCGGCCCACCAGCAAAGGTAACTGCTGAGTTGCTCCCGCCAGTGGGTTAAAGCCCAGGTTGACTTCGGGCTGCGCAAATCCGGCTATCTCTGCCGCGTAAGCGAGGGTACAGGCATACAAGATCTCCATCCCGCCACCCAGACAATAGCCATTGACCGCCGCAATAACCGGCTTACCGAGGTTCAGGAAGGGTTCCATGAGGGAGCTTCGGAAGGTTAAGGGGGAACCGGCTTTAACTCTATCATGCATCTCTTTTACGTCTGCTCCGCCAATGAAGGCCTTCTCCCCGGCCCCGGTGAGGATAACCACCCGGACCCCGGGGTCGCTTCCGGCTTCCTTGAGGGCCAGAGCCAACTCCCCGAGGGTCGGCCTGGTTAAGTGAGTTTAAGACTTGAGGACGATTTATGGTAATGGTAGCGACCCCTGCCGCAGTTTCATAGAGCAGGTTTTCATATTTCATGGCGGCCTCCTATGATGCTGATGGTGTTTTGGTTAAAGGCAGGTAACCAGGCATGGTTTCATATTATTTTGGCAAACTCGTTTCGCTCTTGGTTTCCCTTACTGTCCAGGCGATGATCGTCCCCACCGGTACGGCCCAGAAGAAAAGACCGATCAAGACTTCCGAGACTACCAGAAATCTAACCAACAGGGTGTGCCTCGCCGGCGTGATGTCTCCCAATCCCAGAGCAGTCATGGTGGTGAAACTGAAATAAGCCAGATCAATCAGATCGGGGACGATATTAAAGGAAGCACGGCAGAGGGTAATATACAAAATCCCGAAAGCCATACAGATCGAGATGTAATTAAAGAAAAGAAAAACCAAGGCCCGCAGCGGCCCAATGAACGGAAAGCCACCGAAGATGAGGGCAATAGGCGCCATGAGCATATCGGCAATCAAATAAACTGCGATTATGGTAAGAGCTATCTTGGCCCACAGGTATAACGGCAGGTAATAGGCCGCCACATAGAGGGCCACTAAAAAGATAATCAGAAAAATGAAGACTCCCCGCCGATTATTGGTCAAGCCTCCCCAATGGCCGAACCATTGCGCTATAGTATAGGTTTGCTCGTATTTCCGCAGAGATGATTCAATTTTTTGCCAAAATTCATGGTGTTCCATCCTTGGCATAATCCTCTTCTACGGGTGGCGTGGCGCCTGGCGAGGCAGTTGACCAGAGCCGAGTAATGTATGTCCTCTCAAACTAAATTAATCATTATTTCCAGCTCACCAAGCAGCTAAGCAAAAATTCTGAGCCACTTGCCATAAAGTGGAGTTGTAAATTGCAGATGCGGCCTGATTAAGGAATTGCCAGCACGCTTGAAATTGGCTCCCTCCATAACTAATATTAGATAAAATCTCCATCTTCATTGCACTCCCTCTCGAACTTAAACCTTGGAAAAACCACTTCCGGTAAGGTTGGAGGAGCAATCATGTCTATGGACGTTCCTATTCTGGTCACGGGTGCTGCAGGCCGCCTAGGCGGAGTGGGTGGCACTATCGTGGAGATGCTGCGCCAGCGCGGCTTGCCGGTTCGGGCGTTGGTCCATCGCGAAGATGAACGGGCCGAAACGCTCCGCGCCACCGGCGCCGAGGTCGTGGTCGGCGTCAATCCCCAGAATATCCCTTCGTGTGTGCCATGGTACGTTTTGTAGGTTGTCACACGATCGCCGTCGGAAATCTGCCAATGGATCTCCGCGTTAAAATCAGGAAATGCGGCGCGAAGTGTCCGATATAAATTTCGAGCGCCATCGCGATCCGGGGTGAAACCACCCGGCTGGGGCGTATGATCAACGAAATCGGAGGCGAAGATCTCTTCGAACACTTCAAAGTTCCCACCGCTCTGAACCTCTTCGGTATTACGACGAATTACCGAAATGGCAGCTTCCGATGACATAGTGATTTCTCCTATTCTCGTCTTCGGTTCTCGTTACCTTTTGTGCGTAATTTGTTCAGGCCTTTAGGAACGCAAGCAGAGCTGCGTTAACCTGGTCCTTGAGAGTCGAGCAGAGGCCATGCGGCGCCCCCGGATAAACTTTCTGAATGGCGCATTTGACGATCTTGGACGAAAGCAGCGCCGTCCGATTCTTCGTCTAGCGCTTGTCCGATATCTCGATTCTCCTTTTGCTGCTAATGTATTTAGACGGAGCGTAGCGCTAATTCGGACTCTAAGGCCGCCAGCAGCGAATGATAATCCGGCGAGCCGTCGTAGCGTGTTCCGTTGATAAAAAAGGTCGGCGTGCCGTTGACGCCGCTGCGGATGCCGCTCTGGCGGTCTTCCTTAATACGCTTTTCGACAACGCCTTGCTTGATATCGTTCTCGAATTTTTCGAGATTCAACCCGATCCTCTTAGCCCACGAGGGAATGATGTGCGGCTCGAGGAAGGTCTGCTGTTCAAAAAGCAGATCGTGCATCTCCCAAAACTTACCCTGGAGCGCCGCGGCTTCCGCCGCTTCGGCCGCGATCAAGGCATAGGGGTGCGCCTGGGTCAGAGGGAAGTTCCTGAACACAAATCGCAGCTTCTTCCCCAACGTTTTTCTGCAAGCGCCTTCACGACGGGATAGGCGGCTCCGCAGTAAGGGCATTGATAATCGCCGTATTCCACTAAAGTCAGAGGTGCGTCGGCGGGTCCTTCAGCGTGGTCATGCGCTGAAACGGGCTGGGTGAGGGTGGGGGATTTATCCATGATACCTCCTGACTTGGACGTTAAACTAATTTGACGCCGACTGCTTTTTCCCTTTGGCCATCGATTCGAGAGCTTTAAAAATGCCGTCGGCGCCCGGATTGATGCCCACCGGCGAGACGTAACTCCAGCGAATGACCCCCTCGGCATCGATGACAAACAAGGCCCGCTCCGACTCGCCCTCTTTCTCCCGGTAGACGCCGTACTGACGGGCAACTGCGCCTTTGGGCTCGAAATCCGCCAAGAGCGGAAAGTGCAATTTGCGGTCTTTGCTGAAGGCAAGATGGGACCAGACGCCATCGACTGAGACGCCGATGATTTGCGCTTCAAACTCGGAGAATTCGGGCTTCAACTCGTTATAGAGCGCCAACTGGTCACTGCAAACTGGGCTCCAATCGGCAGGATAAAAGACCAGGACCATGGGCTGTCCGCGAAAGTCGGAACGGGATACTTTTTGATCAGGGGTGGATAAAAGGGAAAAGTCAGGGGCTTGAACTCCGGGTTTAAGAGCTGTCATGTGGTCTTCCTCATCATAATGCAGGGTCGATTCGATTCCTTCGGATATCCCTGTCACAATCGCGGTTTTTGATCAGCCCCGGACCTACAGGGCCGTTGCCGTGTGGAAGCGAGTTGGATCACTCGTCCAGGGCATGGGCCGGGATCGAGGTAATGGCGAAGCGCCCATCCTTGCTGAAGGCTTCCCTATTGGCGTTCACGTAGTCCGCGACGGTCATCGGGGTCCTGTTGCCGATGACTTCGACCAAGTTGTTGGTTCCGGCGAAGATCCCGTTCTGGTAGTCGACGGCGACATTGCTGAAGTGCTGGATGAGGTGGGATGGGAATCCCTTTGCTTTCAGCCCTTCCGCGAACGCGGCGACCTCGAGAGGTTCATACCGCACAGGGATACCGAGTGTCTGTGAGATCACGGCGGCGATCTCGTAGTGGTTCATCTCGACCGGGCCGTAGAGCGGGTAGATCTGGCGGTCGTGCGGTTCCGGGTTTTCCAGGATGGCTGCGATGACGTAGGACTGGTCTTCCCCAGCCATCGGTGCGTGGCGACCGTTTCCGAAAGGAAGTCGCAGAACACCACCCTCGTCACCACGGTAATTCCAGCACCAGGTCAGCCATTCGGCGAAGAACGTCGGTCGCAGGTGTGCCGTCTGCATGGCGGTGCGGTCCAACAGGCGTTCGCCAATCCAGTGCTGGCGTGCGGCGTTGCTGTTCGCCTCGCGGCGTGCGGAGATCTGGGACATGTTCGCCACTGCCTTGACACCGGCTTCGCTGGCTGCCTGGGCGAAGATGGCGGTGGCGTCGAGCAGGCCAGGAGCGATCGGGTAACAGAAATACGCTCCCGTGACCCCTCGCAGAGCGGCGCTGACGGCATAAAAGTCGAGAATATCACCCACGACGATCTCCGCGCCGGCCGAGGCCAGGCTGTCGGAACGCGCGTCGCTGCGGTGAACGAAGGCTCGCACACGGTGCCCACGCTGAAGCAGCAGGCGCACCGTTGTGTCACCCGTGTTCCCGGTCGCTCCTGTGATCAGGAACAGCCTGTCATTTTTCGTACTCATGAAAAAAACCTCCTTAACTGGGATTTCCATTTTTAATTCTGCTGCGCGTAGCTCATTCTACTGACCGGGGAACCGGCGGCGAATCTCTTCCATTCTCCGCCGGTTCACGCCCAGATCGCCGTATCGTGCCATATATCACCCTCCTTTATTTCTGTTTTTTGGAGCCTCGAAGGTAATGCCTGTAGGGTAGGTATGAAGATTGTCGTGTCAAGAAGCCGGACGCAGTGGGATATGTGGAAACTCCAATACTAGATCTCCTTAAACTCCCTGAGCAAGATAGTGACTATCTTGCCAAACTTCGCAATTATCCCCAAAGCCTTAAAAGTTGCAGATATAGTCTGGATAGAGAAAGCCTTTTAAATCCAATAGATTAGCAAATAAATAGCAGGTACCTGACACTTTGGCCCTTCCTGCTCTACCGCCCCTAAGACTCTCTTTCAGACCCGACATTTGATCTTCTAATCTTTTTGGTAGGCAAGAATTCACCTTGTTATAAAATAGTAAACACTAACTCAAAACCTCAACGAGATGATCTTATGGCACTCTCTGCGGACAACTGGTGGCGAAAGGCTGGGGCTCTTTTGATTCTGGGGATTGGTTCTGCTTGGGGGCTCCCCTCCCCGACTATGGCCGCGCTCCCGAGAGTAGAAGTGCGCAACCTGGGTATCAGCCGGGTGGGAGAACGGACGATGGTAACCGTGATCCTAAACCGGTCCGCCAACCCACGGGTGACGCCCTATACCGGGGCGAATCGCTCCCAGGTGGTGATAGAGTTCCCCCAGGCTCGAGCCGCCAAACTGCCCGGGACCCTGGCCGGCGACGAGAGCCTGGTAAAGAGCGTCAAAACTGAGGTCTCAGCCACCGGGGTCAAGATCATTGTGGCGATGTTTCCGGACCGGCCTTACCAAATGTCCCGGGAAATCCTGCCCTTGAGGAAAGGGTTGGCCATGTTCCGCCTGGGCCTGCGGTTCGACCCCAATGCCGTTCAGGCCAAAGAGGCTCCCCCTGCCGGTTACCCGCCGCCCCCACCGGCGCAGACCTATGGAAAAGGTCCTGAAACCGGGACCCGGGAGGGTCTCCCGATGCCACCGGCCCCCCCGTCGCCAGTTCGAGCTCAAGGCATGGAGCAAAATAGTCCTATTTATAAGGAATTGGCTGAACAGCATCGGATGCTGACCGGAGAGATAATTACAAGGTATGGCGTGCCCTGCGTAGAAGTGGAGTTAAGGAGTGGCGAAACTATAATGTCATTTGTCCATTCCATACCTTCTTTAAAGAAAATTTCACTTAAGGCTCAGGAAAGGATCGCTCTCATTAATGGAACGCATTATCTTTTGATCATGAAGGGGAAGGGTAACGTCAGCACCGATAAAAACAGAATATTCGTGCCCCTCGACTATTCCATCAAACCGAAAATCCTGGCGGAATTTTTGCCTAGTGCGGCCAAACATGAAAAGTACATTCTGATAAACCGCCGCCTGCAATATCTCGGCCTTTATGAATGGGGACATTTGAAATACGTTTACCCAATTTCTTCCGGTATCTCGAAAGCGACGCCCTTACGAAATTTCGTAGTAAATCAAATGGATGAAAAACATTACTCCAAAAAATATGATTCCCCCATGGATCATGCCCTGAATATTGGCGGTGATTATTACATTCATGAGGGCATAGTTCCCGGATATGCTGCCTCCCACGGTTGTATCCGGCTGTTTCCTCTGGATGCCCGTTTCCTTTTTTATCACTGGGCCAAGCCGGGAATTCCCGGGAAAGTTACAGATTAAGGCAGCTGCAAGGGCTGGGGGAGGAGGAAGTTTCGCAGAAGTTAGTTAAATTTTTTCATTGGTGAACCTGGAAGGCAGGGTTAGCATTGCCCTGCCTTTTTAGTTGGCCGAGGAGGATGCTGGATTAGCTTGCCAAACCCGAAACTTCTCAAAATTAACAAATAGTTGCGGATATGATTTGTGTATCGTGCATGGGCCTTTGTGGGGAGGCTGATCTCAGGTGCTCTTACTGAAAAAGGCCAGAAGACCGTGGGAATGGCAGGACCGTGGTGGCCAAGGATGCGGCATAATCTCGAATTAACCAACCCAAACGCATATAATCTTCCCAGGGTAATTTGTTATAATTCAGCCATCAAAGCGTGGCTGAACATTAATCACCATTAAGCAAAAAAGGAGAACGACGCATGTACCGGAAACTCTTGGTAGTAACTGTAGCCCTGGTGTTGGCCTTGTCGGTCACCCCGGCCCTGGCCCAAACAGCCGATGCCACCATCAGTATTGACGTAACTACTGCCGCCGCGGGCCTGGGCGCCAGCTGGGGCCGGGGGGTGGTAACCTATGGACCGAAAACCTACGCCTTCAAAGTGAGAGGTCTGAATGTGCTCACCGCTGGCATCCAGAAGTTGCAAGCCAATGGTCAGGTGTTCAATCTTAAGGCCATCGATGATTTGGAGGGCAAATATCACAAGGCGGACAAGGCCGGCATCACCTTCATCAAGAAGGGGGATATCGGCCTGGTGGTGCAAAATGACAAGGGTGTGGTCCTCAATCTCAAGGCCGTCAAGAAAGGGCTGGAATTGGACCTGGTGAGTGAGGGCCTGACCGTCCTCAAGGTGAAGTAGAAATTTCTTGGGGGCAGCGGACGTGCTTCTCCGCTGCCCCTGCCACGCATCCTCTCCCCACACCAGGTTTGGGCTGCTAAAAAGAATATTTAGTGAGCGTATCCCCCTGTCAGTTGATAACCAAACTTTTCGGGGTGAGATATCATCGCCACATTTTTCCTCATAATACGTATAAGGCTGTACGGTTAAAAACTTATTCGAGTTTGGATCGCTTGCCAAAACCGCTAATCATAAAAAATTCTCAAAAGTTGTCGCTATGATTTCGATATAGCAATGGGCTCTTGGTAAGACCTATACCCCTGATCAGACGGTACGAAAATCACCACGATGGCCTCCTTCACCCAACGTTGTCGACCGCAGAGGCTCCATAATCACGATTTAAAAGTTTCCTCAAGCACCCCACCTCACCAATCACCATTAATCAGCAACGATTATGCTTTACTTCCTTTAGCAATTGGTTAACCGCATTTTCAATTAAAGTACTACTTCTGTAATACTATCGCTAAAATATATAGTAAATGTCATCACAAGCAGCTACAATTAGCTTATGCTTGACTTTTTACGCACTTTGTGATAATTTATTAAGCATGTCACGCCAATATCACAGTATTGAGATAGTAAAACAAATCATCATGGCTCATCAGAAGCTATTTGTTGACATCTATCTGACGGATTCAACTGAAATAGAAACCATTCTGCAGCAAATGATCCATGGGAAGCTTCACCACAAGTCAATCAAGCTCTACCAATACTTGCTCAAAGCCTTCCTTTTGTCCGGTGGCGGGGACCAGTCAAACCTTGGTTACTACGCAAAGCAGCGGGTCAAGCCGACCTTTAACCGGGTCCAGCGAGCCGTCAAAGGCGCCCAGTGCCCGAAATTAGCCAGTTTTGAGGCCTTCAAGGGGTGTGGCTACCGAAAAACCAAACCAAGCTGCCGTGAACCAGCCTTCCTGAGGAGTTGTCCACTCCCGAGCTTCGACATGAAACGGGGGGCGCTGAACCATATGGCCTTCTCGTTGTATTTCTTTCTCCGGGATGTGGCTGGTGGGGACTTTTACACGTATGTGACCGAGCATTTTGGACAGGCCCAGTCTGCCGGTGGGGCCATCACCGATCTCCTCGACGGCTTCATCAAGAAAGTCACGACCATTGCCAACGTCGGCCCGAAGCTTGCCCACATGGCCATGTCCAGCCTGTTCTTGTGCCGCTATCCCGGGTGGGACTACCACCGAGTGGGTCTCCATATGGTTGCCGTCGACAGCCTGGTGCACAACTTTCTTCACCGGACCGGTATTTTGGACAGCTACCAGCTTGACCACTCCTATGGACCCCGGTGCCACACTCAAAACGGTTGTTTGGGGGTGATACAGGACCTGGCGAAGCACATTGACTGCCGAAAGTTTAACCCTACCCTTCCAGCCCACTTTCCCAGGTTCGTGCAGTACCACATTTGGGCCTTTTGCGCCAAAAACGCCGAAAATATATGCAACTTGAACAAGTGCAAGCCCGGGAAGCCGAACCAGGCATGCGTCCTCCACCAGCAGCGGTTGTGCGCCCAGTTACCACCGCAGAGGCGAGCCCAGCGGGCTGGGGATCCATACTTATTTCCATGAACCAGACGTAGTGACAGGAACGGGCGATGGACAGCGAACGTGAACTCAAATGCTTGGCAGCGGTTTGGGCCCTGAGGGGGATTCTTACCCCCGAAGGGTTTCAAAAGTTTAAGCTGCAGGATGGGTTGGTCGGCTGGGACAAAGAAGAGCTCGAAGACTTGCTCGACTACCTCAAAGCCAAGGAGACGCCGGCGACGGTCCAGCTCCTCTCGGCCAACACCCGGACCACCCTCGAAAAGGGCGTGGACGCAGTCAACTTGACTCGGAACGGAGTCTTCTTTCAGAACCTGGCACAGCTGGGTGAGTTGCTGAAGCTGACCGAAGCCGAGCGGGATGCCCTCTTGTTCGTCATGCTTTGGCGGGAAGAACCCGGGCTCCGGCAAGCTTTGCATGAACTCAACTGTTGTGGGGTCCAAGAATTTTATGACCATCTGGCCCGAATACTTAGGGTCCCCGAACCCGAAATTCGCTTGGCGGTCCGGAAGGATGGGACTCTGGCCACGGCTGGGCTCGTCCAAGTCTATAAAGGCATCCACCGGTCGGTTGAGCTCGAGCCCATGGAAGGCCTCTATAAGGCCCTCTGGAAGCCCGCAGGTGGGGTTGAAAGCATACTGTCGTCGTATTTTACCAAGTCCCCGGCCCCAACCCTGTCGTTGGAGGATTTCGCCCACCACCCCGACCTCAGCCTGTTGGTCCGGTACACGCGGCAAGCTTTCAAACGCCGGGAACCCGGTACCAACATCCTCCTCTATGGCCCACCTGGTACCGGGAAGACCGAATTGGCCCGGACCCTCGCCCACCACGTCCAAGTCCGACTGTTTGAAGTCAGCACGCAAGACGACGATGGCGAAGCCTTGCCAGGTGGACAGCGGTTGCATGGTTACCTCCTCAGCCAGCGGGTCCTGTCTCAGGCCCCTGACAGCCTGTTGTTGTTTGACGAAATCGAGGATGCCTTTCCCTGGCCCGATTTCTTCCTTTTTGGGCTCACGCACCATGATAACGGGCAGAAAGGGTGGACGAACCGCCTGCTCGAAACCAACCCAGTGCCGGCAGTTTGGATTTGTAACCAGTTGGACGGAATTGACCCGGCTCATGTCCGACGGTTTGACTTGGTCATGGAGATGCCGGTGCCGCCCCTCCAGGCCAGAGAGAAAATGTTGGCAGCCAGGCTTGGTGGTCTGAAGGTCACCGGAGGTCTCCTTCGGTCACTCGCCGCCAACGTCCACCTCGCCCCGGGTCACATCGACAAAGCCGCCAAAGTCGCCCACTACTGCCACCCCCGGACCCAGCACAGCTACCGGCAAAATACTCAAAACCGTCATTGGTAACGTCCATAAGGCGTTGCACTTGCAGCAACGCCAAGGGTTCGGTCAACCGCTCGACCCTTCCTACAGCCTCGCCCATGTCAATGCCGACCACGACTTGGGAGGGCTGGTAATGTGCTGCCGCCGCACTCCTGGAGTCCGCCTGCTATTGTTTGGCCCACCGGGGACTGGGAAAACGGCCTTTGTCCAATATTTCGGACAAGTATTGGGGACAACCGGTGCTGCTCAAAACCGGCTCGGACCTCCTCCGGCCATATGTTGGGCAGACTGAAAAGGAAATTGCCGACGATGTTCCGGAGCCCGAGAGATCAAGCCAGCGATCCTCTTCGTCGATGAGATCGACGGCTTTTTCCACAGCCGGGAACGGGCCCACCACTCGTGGGAAGTAACCATTGTCAACGAGTTTTTAGGGGAACTCGAACGATTTGGGGGGACCTTCATCGGCGCCACGAACCTCAAGAAAAGCCTCGACCAAGCGGTAGTCCGGCGGTTTGATTTCAAGGTGGGGTTTGATTACTTGAAGCCGGTGCAGGCGTGGCTACTGTTCAAGGCTATGGCTGCTGGTCTGAAGGTATCCATGCGTCCGTCGGAGGTTGCGCACCTCCAGGCGAGACTGACCCATCTTCATCAGTTGACCCCCGGGGATTTCGCCGTCATCAAGCGGAAAAGCCTGATGCTTGAAAAAAAGCCTACTGCTGATGTGCTCCTTACCTGGTTCGAGCATGAGGTTTTGTGCAAGCCCGGTCTTAAAAAGGCCTTGGTTGGCTTTTGATGCCGGCATGTCAGATGCCGTCAGTCAGATGAATGATATGTTCCAGATAGTGGTTAATTTTCAGCAACTTGTCAGATAAATGGATATAGCAGCTATCAACGGGTCCCAGGATTGACATCTTGGTTCATCTTGGTGATAATTGCTACTCCTTGGTAACGCGAATGCGCAAAAAGAGCTTCTGTCGGAGCTTGGCAATCCCTTACGCAAACCAAACTTGGATGACAAAACTACCGCCACTCCATAGAGGAGATCAGCCTCATGAAGATGCAACAAGTCAGCGACAACTGCTTTGCGGTCCTGATCGAGAAGAATCGCGTGTGTGACGCCAATTCCGGCCTCATCAACCGGGGCGGGGGTGTTGTGATCGACACGCAGTCGGACCTCGCCCATGCGCGGCAGATGATCGAGTTGTTCAGTAAGATATGGCCCGCTATGCCGAAACACGTCATCATTACGCACGAGGACGCGGACCACGTCTTTGGCAATCAACTCTTCGAAGACGCGGAGATCATCGCCCACCGGTCGGTGCCCGAGCGTATGAAGCTCGTCGCCGATCCGGAGGAGACCCAGCACCTGCTGCACGGTGTCGCAAATGTCACCACGCGCACGGCACTGCAGGCTGTCCACCCCGGCCTCGTGGCCGCAGGGCTGCAGTTGCGGGAGGACTATAACTTCGACGGCGTCGAACTCGTCCTGCCGACGACCTTGTTTGACACACGCTACGAACTGAACCTCGACGGCACGGAGGTCCACGTGATCTACGTCGGGCCATGCCACCAGGTCGGCGACACGATCGTCCACGTACCCAAGGAGCGCGTGGTGTTCGCCGGCGACGTGATTTTCCAGCAGTGCACGCCGATGGGCTGGGTGGGATCATACGAAAAGTGGTTCCAGTGCCTCGACCTGATCATTCAACTCGACCCGGTAGCCATCGTCCCCGGCCACGGCCCGATCTGCGGGGTAGAAGGGGCAACCGAGATGAAAGCGTACCTCCAGTACATGCGTGACGAGTCGAGGAAGTGCTTCGACGCCGGAATCACTTCGCTGGAGGCTGCCAAGCGGATCGAGTTTGGCCCTTACGGTGAGTGGCGTGCCCCGGCGCGGCTGTACATGAACGTCGAACGGGCGTATCGTGAGTTCCGCAGTGAACCCCCCGACATGCCCTGGGACAAGCCAGCCGTGTTCGACGCCATCTACGAGGTGGCGAAGGCAAAAGGCATCGAAGTCGAATACTGATCCAGTCCAGACAAAAAAGGAGGTCTTCCATGAAATTGATCCGCTTCACTACAACCGACTCGCCGAATCCGTTTTTCGGCGTCGCAATCCAAGACCACGCTGTCCCGTTCTCCGTACTGCAAAACAAAGCGGGGAAGTCCTCCCCCCACCTGGCCGACAGCCGATCCTACCTTGCCAATCTTCCCGACAGCGAGCGGGCGGCCAAGGAGCTGCTCACCTGGGGCGAACAGCACCTCGGAGAACTGGGCAAGGGCGATTGCTTTCCTCTCAGCGCCGTCCGCTTGCTGGAGCCGGTGGAGGTCGCCGCCCTGTTCGACTTCGGCCTGACGCCTCGGCACCTTAAGAACTCTATCGAAACCAACATGAAGTATGAGAAGGATAACCCGCAGATCGTGGCGTTACTGCAGGCGTTCACTAAAGTCGTCCTGACCCAGAAACCCAAGCCCCCCGCCGGGCAGCCCGAGCCGCTGGCCTTTTACAAGAGCAACATGAACGCCATCGTCGGCGACGGGGAAACCGTCCCCTGGCCGGCGTACACGTCGCGGCTGGACATCGAGCCTGAACTGGCCGTCGTGTACGGGAACGAAAAGCAGCCGGTGGCGGGCTTCTGCATCTTCAACGACGTCTCGGCCCGCGACGTTCAGGCCACGGAGTTCATCGGTGGATTCTGCTTGACGAAGGACATGGCGAAGGGCAACCAACTCGGGCCTTACCTGGTCACGCCCGATGAAGTTGGTGATCCGTACAACCTCAAGGTGACGGTCTTGGTGAATGGGCAACTCAAGTACCAGGGATCAACCTCCGAGATCAGCCACAAGGCCGAAGACGCATTCGCCTGGTTGGGGTTCATGTGTCCCATCAAGCCCGGCTCGGTAATGGGCTTCGGCACCATCCCCGACTGCACCGGCCTTGACCACGACGATTTTATCGACCCAGGTGCCGAGATTCAGATCACTTTCGAGCGACTCGGGACGCTCCGCTGCCGTTTCGCCAAACCGACTGGCAAGCTGCTACCGAGCCGCTGGCCAGTGCGCGAGCCATTACAGAAGTACCACGGGTAGACCCTAACTCTCTTCTACCATTGCACCGGAGGTAGCTGGATATGCAGCCGGAAGAATCTCGATACGACCGTGGGCTTGGTACTATGCGAGCCATTTTCGGACCGGGGATCGAATCCGTGTTAAAGGGCCTCGCCGCAACCGATCCCGATCTGGAGCGTTGCCTCGTCGAATTCCCGTTTGGCGACATCTATCCTCGCCCCGGTCTGGATTTGAAGACGAGGGAGATGCTCACGGTCGCAGCCCTTACCGTCCTCGGCTACGCGCAGGCCGAGTTGAAGGAACATATCCGAGGCGCGATGAACGTCGGCTGCACCCGTAACGAAATCTTAGAGATTATCCTGCAAATGGCCGTGTACGCCGGTTTCCCTGCCGCGCTGGAAGCCGTCAAAACAGCGGCGTCTGTGTTCGGTGAGAAGTAATAGTCAGCCTAGCCGCAAGACTGAGAAACCCTTTAACGAACGAAGAACACCTCGTCTTCACCCAACGGTTCGCTTCCCGCATGATTCATTCTTTTATTGGCAATGCGAGACACGCGCAGTGCATCGCCGTCATATGCGGCTGAGCTTGCCATGATCCGCTATCTCCATAAATTTGTTGTATGAAAAGCATATCGCAAGATCCTCGCATACCCAAAAGAGAGCCACAAAAACCCTGGCACTTAAAGTCACCAGGCTAAGCCGCTCATTATTTTTTCAAAACCGAAATCCAAGACTCCTCACCAAATTAATCTGTGGGATTCGTGATTCCAATCCCAGTACAAGATTCAAATTAATTTTCCCTTTCCAGTATAAAATTTTGGACCAAAAGCCATGGACTATGCAGAAGGATAGAGTGATTATTATGTAAAATCATTAGGTTATACTCAATGAGATGGCTTGGTATGGTTAGTGCAGTTATATTGTTGCATAGATGAACTGATTAAGGAAACCCCCAAACCCCCCTTAAAAGTTCATACCATTTTCTCCTTCTGACTGGCCGGGACTCCCCCTCTCGGCCAGTTTTTTTACTCAGACCCACTCTTTTTTCCATTGCCTTGGGGTTCTTCGCCAGAATCAGCCATTACAGGCCGCTTTATTTTCCTGTAGTAATGGTCGGAGAGATAAATGGGGGATAACGGATTGTGGCCAGTGACACGATCTTTCACGGCCAAAACCGTGGTGAAGGCGTCAGCGTATTTCAAAAAAAGAGAATCGTGGCCAACACAAAGGCCCAATAAGACATTAAAATCTGTCTTTTCGTCATTAACCACCATTGCTTGGAATATGGGGTTACACATCGCCTCATCTGTGCCACGACATACTTTGTCCTGGTCCTCAATGCCAATAAAATCCTTTGAGGTCTTTCCGGCCTTGCAAATTACCGAAACCACCTCGAAGTCATTATTTCTCAGGATTTCATCGACGATTGCCGCCTCTTTTTTGAGACCAGCGCAAAACACCAACCCGAGGCGACGATAATTCATGCGATGGGCAAACTCACAGATTTCCTCGATCCGGGTTTTTGTCGGCTGGGGGATATAAGGACGTTCATGGCGATTAGCATAGCAAGCGGCTTCTTGGATGGAGGCTTGCCGTGCGAATGACCCCATTTCTGGTTTCTTGTACTCTGCATTGGCCTTTTTCAACAGTTCTTTGCGGGTCAGCGTTGGACATCCCTTAGGGCCGGCGCCTTTGGGTTTCTTACAAGCCTGAGTCTCAGGTTCTATGGAACAGCTGGCACAGGCGGGCTCGATGTGTTTCTTTCCACTGCTCATGAGATTTCTCCCGGTCATATCGGCTTTAATCTTCCTTTATCAGACCGACCCGTGTCAGAGGTTAAATGGGTTTGGTTGGCCCAGGTGGTACGCCTCCTTGGCTTAGAAACGCAGAAATTATTAATTTATCGTTTCTCCTGCATGAATTTCTTTAACTCACCCAAAAGATTGTCCTTCTCTTTGGCGATATCGGTTTTCAGCAGTTTGAATTGTTTCTTGCCTTCCTCAAAAGCTTCTTTATAAATGCGTCTGATCGATTCTTCACTCAAATCACCTTTGTTTTCGATATATTTCTGAGCAATTATCGCTATCGCATAAGTCCCGGCGAAAGCAATCCCACCGGCTACAAACCAACCTCCCACCGGAACAAAGGCTAAAAGTCCTCTTGCCACCAATAGGCAGGTGTAGCCCAAGCCAAGCGTACCTGACATCATTTTTATCAGTTCTTTGCCATTGACAGGGTACTCGTATAGTTTGGCAATTTTTTCGACCATATAGATTTGCAATGGCGCTATAAGGGTAAAATCGGAAATAAACGGTGTGGGAAGAAAACCGATGGCTCCAGCAATCATCGAAAACTTCTTGGCAATACCATAAAAGTTTTTCTCATCGTCTTTCAAATTAATATCGGGTGCAGGCTCAGGAATTTCGAATACCTCCCGATCACAGGCGATTTTTAAGGCCGTTGATAATTCTTGTAAGGCCACCTTCTCCGGTTGGCTTAATCCATCCACGGCAGCAATCTGTTTGGCCAGGGAATAGTAATGATATTTTTCCTCATCCGGGACCAAGCTTGCTAATCTTGTCATTTCAGACACAGAAATTCTTTGTGAAATGGCATCGATTATCTGAGCCGGTTCAACCCCTTCCATTCCTTCGACAATCCCTTTCAAGGCCTCTTGTTCACCTTTGGATAATCCATCCGCCAATGCCGGATAGAGGACCAGAGACAAGAATTTTTCACTCACATGGGACTCCTTTCTAAAGCAAATTTCAGTTCAACACTCACAAGGCTACTTTTGATCATTTTATGATGGATACGGGACACTGACAATGTTCTATTTCTGAAACGGAATCGAAATATGTAAATTCCCATCACACAATACGTTCAATAATTAATACAAAATAAATTTTCTTGACACTATAAATTGAATGTCTGATATTCATTGAATTAGCTAACTGAATGAAGGAGATAATCCCCATGTCCACCGAAATTCTAAAACTAACCACTGAGATTGTCGTCTCCCATGCCTCCATGTCAGAACTCACCCCCGAACAATTGGTTGATGAGATAAAAGCCGTCTACAATGTTCTCTCTTCTCTGGATGGCGGTGGAATTTTAGATGAGCCCGTTTCTGAAGAAGATGGCGGTGTAAAAAACCATCAATCCCCTTGAAAGATATCGTTACAGCCAAATATTTGATTTGCTTGGAATGTGGAAAACATTTAAGACTTTAAAGACCCATCTGCACAAGGCTCATGATTAAAACCGAAAGAATATTATGCACGGTTTGACCTGGACCCGGAGAAATTCCCGCTTGTGTGTAAGGATTATTCTGCGGCTCGGAGCAAGATGGCCAAAGACCGGGAATTCGGGAAAACGGGTGGGAGGAAGAAGTCGGCATAGGGAAATTATATTTTTGACCAAACTGGCCAATAAATAATAATTTTCACGAGCATTAAAATTGCTTGACGCAAAAGACCCTTATATTAAAATGAATATAGAAGATTTGGCTGTCCCTGGCGTGGTGGAGCTTGGCACGAAAATGCAAAGCCAGGCACGGTAGGCACGGTGATGAAAGGCGGGGGGTATTCGAATAAAGGCGAATATCCCCTCAGATTTTTATGGCGCAAGTAAGCGGAAACTGCCATGAGGTCCTCCAATTGGTTAAGCGTCTGATATCTTGTTCTTTTTATCCTGATATCTTTTTCTTATCCATACCAATATCAAAATCACCAAGACTGCCCAGATGTAGATATAGGGTGTGCGAAACCATCTCATCCAATACCCTGTAAAAAGACGAGAACCTCCAGAGAAAATTACTGAAGATGAAAGTAAGGCAGCTAATAGGTCGATAACAATTTGTTTTATAAAATCAGTAGCTTCTTCTTTCACAAATTTTTTCCTTACTTTATATATTTTACTCAGGCTTATCTCAGGCCTTTTATCACCGCCACCTGCGGTTATAGACATCAGGCTCAAGAGAACCCTTTTGAAGGTGCGCAGGTGGAAGAAGGCGTTGATCCTTTAGAAGAAAAGGTTGAAAGTAATATTTCGGTTTCTGCATGGCCACAGGATGGGCAGACCATGTGATCTTTGTCATCCCTGCGAAGACACAGATATTCAAAATTATTGCCGCAGATTTTGCATTTGAATTCATAAATAGGCATGTTTAAGATTCTCCAGATTTTCTCAACTTCTCACGTTTTCGAACTATCTCTCCCACGTTCTTTCCGCATATAGTCATTGAGGGCTTCTTGTAGCGCCTCTGCAGCAAGAAAAGCGCAGTGCCGATTTTTCTCGGGAAGACCGCCGAGAATATCAAGGATCATTTCCCCGGTAATCTCAGCAATCTCATCAGGGCTCTTGCCTTGGGCAATCTCGGCTGCAAAAGAACCACAAACCGTGCTCGAGCCACATCCATTGGTTTGAAATGTGGCATTTTTTACCCTATCGTCCTCAAACTTCAGGAAAATTTCCATAGTATCGCCGCATGTTCCGGTGATACGACCATAACCTTCCGGATTTGGCAATACTCCGACATACAGAGGCTTAAGCCACCTTTCAAAAGTTACCTGCCCGTATGCCTCCTTTGTCTCTTCATGGATCTGATCCTGCAAGGACACGACAAAATCATCCAATTCATTAGCCATCCTATCTTCCTCACAATTAATATCAAATTCCCTGAGTATCGGTCTCAGGCTGGGATAAAGATCAGGCTTCGTCCGTGCTCTTTAAGAGAAAAGAGATTCATTGCGAACGTTTATATTAGGAATATAACCCTTCTATGCACCAATGGCAAAAAAACTTATGAATTATCCATTCAAAAATTAGGCAATCAATTTTCCCAAAATTCAGCAATTTTTACATCCAATTCAAATGGCATCTCCGGGACAAATTCCTTAAATCCATCCCTCAAACAATCTTCAACAATCCCTTGTACCACCTCAACCTCATCCTCTTTAACCTCAACCACCACTTCATCATGCATATTCAAAACAAGATGGGCATCTGACCCTGCCTCTTTAAATTTATGATCCAGTTGACAAAAAGATTTGGCAAATGATTCCCAACTTTTCGAATTTGCCCGCGCCCACAAGGATTTTATTCATGCTAAAATGGCAGATATGTTCCTGGTTGCCGGGATCTGCACCGCACAAAGATAACGACAAAAGAGGGGATTTTGAAACGTAACCTTAAGAATCCATTAGAAATATTTAAGTTACTGGAAAAGTCGAACTGCAAGCTTTGTGGCGAAAAAACCTGTCTTGCCTTTGCCTCAGCAGTCATTATGGGGAAAAGAAAACTCCCTGAATGTCCGCAATTGCCTTCGGAGATCCTTGCCCAGTTCGTCGAAGAACCGGGAGACCGCCAGGCCAATGAGCCGGGCTTTGAGTACATAGCAAAATTAAAATCTGAAGTTGCCCTTATTGATCTGGCTTCGGCGGCGGAAAGAGTAGGTGGCATTTATTCGGAAGGAAGACTGACCTTAAAGGTTCTGGGCAAAGACTTCAGCGTTGACTCCCAGGGAAATATTTACGCCGATATCCATATTAACCCCTGGATAACGGTGCCGTTTCTTAACTACATTCTCTATGGGGAAGGGCTCTCGGTTGCCGATAAGTGGGTATCGCTCCGGGAGTTAAAAACGGGAAGAGCCCGCCATCAATTTTTTCAAAAGCAATGCGAAGAACCTATGAAGCGAGTAGCCGACGTCTATCCAGATCTTTTTAAAGATATTGTTCAGCTTTTCAGCGGCAGAAAGGTTTCAAAGCATCTGGATTCCGATCTCTCCGTGGTGTTGCACCCCCTGCCGAAAGTTCCCATCATGATTTGCTATTGGCTGCCGGATGATGGCTTAGATTCTATTCTCCATGTTTTCTTTGATGAGACGGCTGATCGGAATCTTGATGCCGACTCTGTATTCACTTTAGGAACCGGACTTGCAAACATGTTCAAAAAGTTTGTCTTACGGCATGGGGTTGCGGGCTTAAGCGCTATAAAATGATTGGTTTCTTCTGTTAAATAGGGGGCAATTTTGGAGGAGCCGGCTGAGGCAAAGAAACCGTCTTTGCCCCTGAAAGACATCGTCACGGCCAAACATTTGGTCTGTTTCGAATGCGGGAAGAAGATGCGCACCTTAAAAGCCCATATCCGCAAGGCACATGGCCTCATGCCGAAAGAATATTTACCAGAAGTTTGCCCTCGACCCGAAGAAATTCCCGCTGGTTTGTAAGGAATATTCCGAGCAGCGAAGCAAGTTGGCCAAGGAAAGGGGACTGGGAGCGCTGGGAAGAAAAAAGAAAGCGGAGGTTTGAGCCAACTGAGGTCCTCACGAAGACGTCCCAACCCATTAAAGAGAAATTGTCCAAGGTTAAGAACCCGACCCAAGCCAGGAAAGAGCTATGGGAGGCAGCGGTAAGAAGGAGGCCAAAAGGCTAAGAAAGACAAGCATAAGGTCCACCAAAAAAGGCAATCCCAGCGATAAGTAACATGATCAACCACATGAGGCGCGACCTTCCGCAGGAGAGCCACCATGTTAGTTGTGACATTGAAGGAAGACGAGAAAATTCTCCTTGGAGACAATGCAACTATCATGGTGGTGGAGATTCGAGGAAAGCAAATCCGCCTTGGGATCGAGGCGCCAGCTGACGTTTTGGTTCTGCGGGAAAAGCTGGCGGGGAAAGCAAAGGCATAAATGCTTGATATCCTCTGAATATGAAAGGTTTTTGGCCCGGTGATAACTGTTGGATCATAGCAGTATTCGGTTATGTGTATATAGCCTCTGCTTTTCCCCTGGCTCACTATTAACGGTCGGTACTGGCCTGGGGTCCATAGGCTTACCAGCCGGATAGCCTCTGGTCGCCGAGGGATTGGTATGCCCGAAATCTTAGGGAAATTGACTTTTCGCAAAAATTTATGCTACCTTGTTAAATAGGAGAAGCATTGGCTTTGAAAGGATGACCGGTTGGGAGATTTTACTCGGGCACAGAGGCCCCAAAAAACATTTTGGGATAGGGGTGGACAGGGCTGCCGCATAATCTGAAACCAAAGGAGGGCAGACATGAAGTTTATGGTGACTTGGACCATTCCCCCGGAGAACTCCAAAGAGACCTTTAAGAGGTTTAAAGAGGGGCGCGGGGACTCGCCGGCAGGGGTTAAAATCCTGGGGCGCTGGCATGAGAGCGGCACGGGCAAGGGTTTCATAGCGGTGGAAGTAGAAGACATGACGGCCTTCACCGGTTGGTTAATGGGGTGGTCGGACCTGTCGATTCAAACGGTGGTGCCGGTGGTGGAAGACGACGACATCCTGCGGAACCTCTGACCCGCGGAATAAGCCAGACTTAATTGTGCCGCAGAGCGCCATGATGGGCCTTTGTAAGTGGCCCAGATCCCGACGGCTATCGGCTGAATGTCAAGGCGTGTAGCTGAAATTATCACGGCGGCCCAGGACCCCGACGCCATAAAGGAGAAGGGAGGCCTATGGGCATGATAAGCAACCCTGGTTCCCAGTTTGATCAAACGATTGAGTAGCCTAAAATAAGTTCCAATTTCATCCCATACGGTATACAACATAAAACAACTGACCAAGACAAATTTGTCAATCCAAGGTCGTGATGGAGGACCATCCTCAGTCGGGCCAGATAATAAAAGAGATAAGAACAAAGCTCCACCAAGTGCACACAAACTAGAATATATACTTATTAAAAACTTCTTTTTACAGGTTGGTAATGGGTTAGGTTTTGGGTCATTATGATGCCAAAGTTCAGCAAAACATGGATAATGTTTCTTTAACCATTCCCTTGTTGCAAAAGAAGTTCCAAGCATTAGTGTCCATACTGCAACATAAAACAATAGATGCAAAAAAACCCAATCTACATCCATTATAATTTCTCCTCTGGACTAAGTACAGCCTCAAAGCTTTTTTCACCAGCCCCATCACTTCTTCGGGTTCGCCGCCAGGTAGTCGTTGCTATATCTGAAAAATAAATCTTAACTTCTATCTAAAAGTTAAGATTTGTCGAAGAGCTGGTCATCTCCATTTCCATTCGTGGTCAGGATCGGGAATAAAGGTTATGCCTCCATTCCGCTTCCAGACAAGCCAGCCTCCATGAACATTGAGCCTGTGCAGGCCCATTAAATGAACCTTTTCATGTGGGGAGTCGGGGTTATCGGTAATTTCGGTCAAGATTGATTCCCATTTGGGTCTCATTTTCCCGGCTATTTTCATATCTGCACCCCCCTTTTCTGGTTCGCCGCCAGGTAGTCGTTGGGTCGGTTTCCTAATCACAGGATGATAACAGCCCTAACCGAAGTCAATTCTCTTACTTTTCCGAAGTGGTAATCCTTAGGTAGTCATCTCAAATCTCATGTCGTTTATGTAAACGCCGATCTTTTCCTCAAACTCCCCGACGTTATCTTGAATGAAATAAAGAAGTTCCCTTTCCAGATGCTCCTTTTCGGTTCTCATATCTTTGATATCCATTTTCAACTCCGATCATCGGTTGGCAAGTCTAATTTAACCCCGAAATGGCCTTGATCCCCGCCACCCCGGTTCCAGCCCCCTACAATCATTGCAGAGCATGTTGCGGTGACCCCTGGATTGTATGGAAATACAAAAGGGGACCATTTAGCGCAAGAAACGGCAGTAGAAAAGGGGACCACCGTAGCCGCTCTTCTGGTTACAAGATGTGTGAGCGACATCTTGGGCCAGAGGGGTAGAGGAGATGATCACGGTGGACCAGAAGGAGATCATACGCCGGGAGTATTTTCTGAACCGCAAGTCAATGCGGGAGATTGCCAAGGAGTTGCACCATAGCCGCAAGACGATCCGCAAGGCCATCTATGATCCAGGGATTCCCGTCTATAAGCGGAGTCAGCCTGCCCCGAAGAGAAGCATTGGTCCTTATGTAGAGGTTATTCAGCAATGGCTGGCGGAGGATAAGCAGCGCCCCGTCAAACAGCGGCATACGGCCAAGCGGATCTATGAGCGTCTCCAGGCTGAATATGGTTATCGAGGCTCAGACCGGACGGTCAGGGCAGAAGTGAGCCGGTTAAAAGGCAAGATTCCTGACAGTCACGTGCCTCAGACCTATCAACCTGCCGATGGTGGCACCTTCGATTTTGGCGAGGCCTACGTGCGGTTGGGCGGCAGGGAGACGAAGGTCCACCTGGGCTACCTGCGTCTGGATTACTCCAGCAAATATCTGATGCTGGCCCTGCCCACCGAGCGGCAGGAGGCACTCTTTGAATGTCACCTCCGGGGCTTTACCTATCTTGGGGGAGTGCCCCAGCGGATGCGTTACGATAACCTGAAGCCGGCCGTTCACAAGATCCTGACCGGGAAGAACCGCCAGGAACAGGCTGCCTGGATCGCCTTTCGGTCCCATTTTCTCTTTGCCAGCGAATACGTCAACCCTGGGCGGGGCCAGGAGAAAGGCGGAGTAGAAAATCTGGTGGGTTATGGCCGGCGCAACTTTTTGGTGCCGCTACCCGAGGTTCAGGATTTTGCCGAACTCAATGCCTATCTTTTCGAATGCTGTGAGCGGGATGCCCGGGAGCGCCACCGCTTTGGCCGGACGGTGCAGGATCTCTGGGTAGAGGAACAGGCTCGCCTCAGGCCCTTACCGTCAAAGTGGCCGGAGGCCTGCGTTTCGGTCACCGCCAAGGTTAACCGGCGTCAACAGGTGCGTTTGGACGGGAACTGGTATTCGGTGCCGCCGGAGTATGTCGGCCGCCTGGTGACCGTCCACGCCTACGTCTTCAGGGTGACCATTGCCTTTCAGGATAAAATCATCGCCTCCCATGTGCGGAGCTATGGCCGGGAAGACGAAGTCCTGGAACCCCAGCATTATTTGCCGGTCTTGCTGCGGAAGCCTGGCGCCTTCGCCCGGGCGACACCGATTCTGAAGTGGCCCTTGCCGCCGGTTTATGAGACTTACCATCGGCATCTGCAGGAACACCGGGAAGGTTCTGTCGGGACTAAAGAGTATATCCAGGTTCTCATGCTTCTCAAGGACCATCCGCTCCCCAAGGTCACGGCAGCCGTGGAGCGAGCCTTACGCTCCGGGCTTTATGGCTATGAGGTAGTAAAAACCACTCTCGGAGGAGAATCAGCCAGGCAACCTTGTGAGTCCCCGCCGGTGTGGCCCAACCGGGTAGACCACTTCGACCAGCTGCTGCACCGCTCAGGAGGGGCATTGATGGAAAAGAGCCTGCTCCTCGAAGTCCTATCTCAAGCGGTTGAAGTTGCCGGCTATCTGTCGGCATTACCAGGAACTGGCCCGCCAGGCAGCCCAAGGGAATCTTCCCTATGAAGCCTTCTTGCTGGCCTTAGTGGAACTGGAAGCCCAACAGCGAGAAGAAAACGCCCACCAAAAGCGGCTGCGGATGGCCAAGTTTCCTGTCATCAAGAGCCTGGATCAGTTTGACTTCACCGCGGTTCCCTCTCTCAATAAAGCCCGGATCTTAGACCTGGCTCAAGGGGAATACCTGAATAAAAGAGAGAACCTGATCCTGATGGGCAATAGCGGTACCGGCAAGACCCATCTGGCCACGGCGCTGGGACTCATCGCCTGTCAGCAAGGCAAGAAAGTGCGATTTTTTACGGCGGCCGGTCTCATCACCCGGTTGACCGAGGCCCAGACAAGTCTCAGACTCTCGCACCTGGAGCGGAGCCTGGCTCAGATGGACTTGTTGATCATCGACGAGATCGGCTATGTGCCGTTCTCGGAAAAGGGAGCCCAGCTCTTCTTCCAGGTGGTGGCCCAGAGCTATGAGCGGCAGTCGCTCATCATGACCACGAATCTGGACTTCTCCCAATGGCCGCAAGTGTTCGGCAGCGAACAACTGACCGGCGCCCTGCTGGACCGGTTGACCCACCATGCCCACATCCTGGCTATGAATGGGGAAAGCTTCCGGTTCAAGGAAAGCATGGGCAGAGAAAGGAGGATAATCTGAGTGGCTCCCTTTTGGATGGCCAACAGTCTGGTTCTCATAACGCCAGCCTTGGCCGGAAGAAACTTCCTGAGTGATCAGCAGGGGCGAGCCCAGAGCCGCCCGCATCTGTGGGGTGCCGCCGGCTCTGGGCTCGCTTTGCCCGGCCAGCGGCTGGCTTGTCTACGGAGATATGTCATCATTTTTTGAACCAAGTGGGTCCCTTTTGAACTGCCACGAGTGGTTCCCTATTGCTTTTCCGTTCACACCTGGATAACTAGCTCGCTCCATTTCCTTGCGGTATTTTCTTGCGTCACTTCGGCTTAGATGGCCCACTTTCTTTCCCTGAATGTTGATGCTGATAGCTTGGTTATCGTGTGGATTATTATCTTCATGAATTAATATCGCTTCCACAATTTTATCTTCAGGCCAGGCTTCCCGCCCGCCACAAATGCTTTCAAGGGCTGGCTGGTAATAAGATTCGCCCACAACGTCGATAGCATAAGTCCCCGGCCCCGGCAAATTCGCTATTATGGACGGCGCTGCTTCCCGCTTACCAAAAATCCATGAAAAGAATCCCATCCCTTGTCCCTCCACTCCCCAAAGCCTTTTCCACCAGCTCCCTTGGCCTGTGCCGGAGCCTCGGGAAGATAAATTTCAATTCCAAACTCCCGAAGATCTTCAATGGCCGGGTCATTTCCCCAGCACTTTTCACAAAGGAACTCCCTTCTAATACTACTGTGTCATAAAATAATCTCATTGGCTGTTGTCCGCTGACAGCAGGGGCACCGAGACAGATTGTTTGACAAAATGATCATGAGTTCCCTTTTTATGGTGGCGATGGAATATGGACTATGTCGCTCCGGCCTGAGAGGAGGATCCCCTCGGCTTCCAACCTTCGGGTACTTGAGGTAGCGTAAAGCCTGGCCGGATGTCGGGGCCGGAGGGGGGAAAAGAACTGCGCTCGGCCACCAGGAACCCATAAGCGGCAATACAGAGGGTGGCATGATGGTGGAATCCCCGCCAGCCTCTGCCCTCAAAATGACCCAGGCCGATTTCCTGTTTGAGTTCCTGGTAGTCGCGTTCAATGCGCCACCGCAGCTTGGCCGTAGCAACCAACTCTTCAAGTGAAACGGCTGCGTCAAGGTTGGAGAGCCAATATTTTGTGGGTTCCGGTTCCCCCTCGGGCCACTCGATCAGCAACCATTCTTCCGGAGGGCGGTCGCTCCGCCAATAATAACGATGCCCTTCGTGCACCCGCAGGGCGGCAAATCGAGAGGAGAGCATCTTGTTGGTGCCTTCCCTCCAGGCGATGGTCTGATATGCGTTATTCGGTAAATCCTGAGCTGCTTGCAAAACACTCACCGGAGTGTGCTGCAGACTGCGGCGCGGCAACTTCGGCGGCCGCCCACAGCCCGAATACTCAGGTGGAGGCAAGGGTTCCGTGCCCGGTGTCCACACCTTGGTGCTCTTTTGAATGCCAAGCACGTAGGAGAGGTTCAAGCGGCGTACACCCCGGCGAAACTCGCTGTCGTTACCGTAGCCCGCATCGGCGAGTACCACGCCTTTGGGCGTATCCGTCTTGGTCAAGGCGCTCAGTTGCTCCAAGGCGATCTCGGGTTTGGTTTGGAAGGCAACCTCCTCCGGAATTCCCGCCCGGGTCCGGCGTTCGCGATCCGCGAGCCATTCTTGGGGCACATAGAGCCGATACGCCACCGGCAGGCTGGCCTGGGGGGTGGCTACGGAGACGGACACGGCGCACTGGCAGTTGTCCTGTTTCCCCAATTGGCCGCAATACTGTCGCGCCACCCCTACAGAATGCTTCCCCTTCTTGGGAAACCCGGTGTCATCGACGATCCATGCCAAAATCGGCCCCTGACTTTGCATCTTCGGGAAGGCGTAATCCCGAACTGCCCGCATCACTGCGTCATCACGCCAAGCTGCCTTGGCCACAAAATGATGCAGGGATTGGTGTTTGGCACTCACGTGGCCCGGAGCAAGTTGTGCCGCCATGGGTTCGACACTTTTGCGCTCAACAGGCAACAACAGGCCCGTGCAATACGCCTGAAAAGGTTCCACCCTGTCTGCATGACCCAACGCGGTGGACAGCTTTTCCGCATACGCACGAAACCTGGCCTCGATATCGGGTAAGGATGCAGTTTTCATGCACCCAGCTTAGGCATAGTTTGTAAGTTTTTGCAAGCATTTTATGACACAGTAGTACTAGCCTCCTCATCAACAAGTTGGACGCAAAGGTGTGCCGGAGATCCTGAAAGCGGAAGTAAGTTAGTGCTGAGCGGGAGTCAGATTTGAAGGAATCCCAGTGTAAGAAATTTCCTCTAAAACCTGCTACAGGGTGGAAAATCCGCTAAAATGTGGAAAGAAATACTTATGCTTTTGCAACATGTTGCAACAGACAGAGGAGGTTGTGAAGCTCAGGGAATTTGATTCGTAATCGGAGGGTCTGGGCTGGCGTTTCATTTATATATAGAACATCAACGACGGCAGGGCAGAAACCCTCAGACAAAGGAGAGTCTTATGTAAAAGGCTCGGAAGGTTTTGGTGTTTAAGTCGTCTGGGTTCTTAAGGGAGCGGGGTAATGAGGGTAGTGGGGCGTAATTTTGACAAGTTCCTTTGGAATTTTAGCCTTCCTAATAAGAGGATCAAGATGGGAAAGCAGCCTTTTTTTACCTGGATTTTCCCTGGCTTCCTTAAAAATGTGGGGCTATAGTGGGGCAGAATTGCGATCTTCAAGAATAAAGAATTAACTAACTATAGCTAACCACTTTAATTAGTTGGCGCGCCTGGGAGGATTCGAACCTCCGACCGACGGATTAGAAGTCCGTTGCTCTGTCCCCTGAGCTACAGGCGCACGGTGTATATTCTACCTTATCTTTTGCTTGGGAGCACTATGGAAGCACTTTTCTTGGCCGGGGGGTTCTCCGGGGGGGCCCGGTTTCTCTCCTCTTGCTGCCAAGACGACGCGCCCCTGCCAGCAGGGCTCGACCAATCCTGCCGGGGCCATGGCTGACCGGCGAGGCGGTCCCCTTATTTGACAGGAGATATGCCATCATCTGGGAGCGCTGTCAATGCAATTATCGCAGGGGCAGGTGGGCCACCGTTGGACCGCCACTCTTTTACCTGTCCTCAAGACGAACCCCGGCCGGGGTGCAAGTCGACCTGGGAGTTAGGGATGCGCCCCGGCCACCCGTCCCCCTTTTGCCCGAGGCCAGGCGGGACCGCACCGCCTCTCCCGGGCAACCTTTTAGCGTGAACGGGCCATAATTTGCTTGACATGTGGTCTAGAGATGATGCTTAAATCATATAAGTACAGTAAGAAAGCCCGCCACCGGCCCACTTGCCGCATCGTTCTTCCCACAACCTTCCCCAAACGGCAACGTGGTCCAGGAAAGCGAACCTTGGGCCAAGGAGGCCAACTCTGATTCTCCCTGGGCTCTTCTCAGCCGTGAAGGCGAGACCTGGCGACCATTCCAAGGTTTAAACTGCTGCCGGTCAAGCGAAGGGGCGTTGGCGAGTCGGCCGGCCTGGCGAAGTTTGGCAGTCAGGCCTTGCCCGGCACCCCCTGGGTACTCACGAGGACCGGGCCGCCGAGGCCTGAACCGCTTGGCTGCTAGCGGGCCTTGCCCCCCACGAGGAGTGATTGATGGGACAGGACAGAAAGCCTCCCCCAGGAACTCCGGATCTCCGGGAACGAGCTGAAGCCAGACTCCAATCCATGGCTCCGGGGTTGCAAGAGTTGCCCCTCGAGGAAATGAAGGCGCTGGTTCATGAGTTGCAAGTACACCAGATTGAGCTGGAAATGCAGAATGAGGAATTACACCGGGGCCAAATAGCGTTAGAAGCAGCCAACAAAAAATATGCCGATTTTTATGACTTCGCCCCGGTGGGCTTCCTGACTCTGGATAGCGCCGGAATCATCCGGGAGGTCAACCTGACCGCCGCCAGCCAGTTAGGGCTAAACCGGGACCGAATCCTGGCCAGGTCCCTGGCTTCTTTTACGGAAGGGGAAGTTACCGCCCACTTCCGGCTTTACCTTAACCGGGTTTTCCGGGAACCGGGTCCCCAGCACTGTGAGATAAAACTGAAACGACCCGATGGGCGAAAATTTTTTGCCCGCCTGGACAGCGTCGCCGTGACCGTCGCCGGCGGCGAGCGGGTGTGCCGTACTTCCATCACCGATCTCAGCGACCTGAAGCAGGCGGAGCAGAAACAGCAAGAAGGTGAACGGCTATTTGCCGCTTTCATGGAGCACCTGCCCAGCGTGGCCGTTATCCGGGATCTGGAGGGGCGCTACCTCTTTGCCAACGCCGCCTGGGAGCAGACCTTTCAGCAAACCGGGGGGCAGTGGCGGGGGAAAACCACCGTGGACCTCTGGCCGCCCGAAGTTGCCGCAAAATTCACGGAGCAGGATCGGATAGTCATAGAGACCGGGAAAGCCTTGCATACCCTCGGATCTCTACCCCATGCCGACGGAATCCATCAATGGATTTCCTACCGGTTTCCCATCGTCGACCCGGATGGCCATACGGTCATGATCGGCCTCAATGCCATCGATGTCACCGAGCCCCTGGAAACCAAAGCCCGGCTGGAGCATTGGTTGGGTTCCGGCCCGGCCGCGATTTATACCTGCGAAGCCGAAGGGAATTTTGTTCCTACCTATATAAGCGATAACGTCAAAGAACTGCTGGGGTGGGAGCCCCGGCAATTTCTGGAAAATCCCCGGTTCTGGATCAAGCACGTGCACCCCGGAGACCGACGCCGGGTTCTGACGCGGTTAGAACTCCCCTGGCCGGAAGACCACCAGACCTTTGAATACCGCTTCCTGGCCAAGGATGGCGCCTATCGCTGGATGCACGATGAAGTCAAGCTGGTCCGGGACCCGACCGGCAGGCTGGTGGAAATCGCCGGCGCCTGGATGGACATCACGGCGCGCCGGCAGATGGAGCAGGAACTGCAGGAAGCCCACAACCGGCTCCAGACCCTTTTTCAGGCCTCACCCCTGCCGATTACAGCATTGGACCGGGAAGGGCGCATTACCCGGTGGAATCCTGCTGCGGAGCAAACTTTCGGTTGGCTGGAAGCGGAAGTCATGGGACGCCCGATCCCCATCGTCCCCCCGGCGGACCAGGATAATTTCCGGCAAATACTGGCAAGCCTCTGGGCAGGGAAGTCTTTTGCCGGGATGGAACTGCAAAGGCGAAAAAAAGACGGCTCGCTTCTGGACATCAGGCTGTCCAGTGCGCCGCTTTATGATTCCCATGGCGACATCATCGGGGCCATGGCAGTGATAGAGGACATCACCGTCCAGAAGCAGGTGCAGGAGGCTTTGCGGGAAAGCGAAGCAAAATTTCGGGCGAGCTTCGACCAGGCCCCCATCGGCGCCGCCATCGCCTCTCTGGACTTCCGTTTCCAAAGGGTCAACGACGAATTGTGCCGACTGACCGGGTACTCAGCAGCGGAATTGACCTCCCGCACCTTTCTGGACATCACCCACCCGGAAGATAGAGCGAAGAGTGAAGAACTGGGGGCGCTCCTGGCCCGAGAGGAAATCGAGCCGTATCCGATTGATAAGCGCTATATCCGCCAGGACGGCGAGGTCATCTGGGTGCGCCTGTCGGTGCGCCTGGTAAAAGACGCCCAGGGAGCGCCCCTCTACTACCTCTCCACCATGGAAGATATCACCGCGTCCAAGCAGGCCGAAGAGGCGCTCAAAAAAAGTGAAAGCCAATACCGGCTTCTGGTCGATCAAATCCCCGCCGTCGTATTTAAAGGTTATGCCGATTGGCGGGTGGATTTTCTGGATCGGAAAGTTGAAGAACTTACCGGTTACGATAAGGAAGACTTCGATTCGGGCCGAGTCAAATGGAGCGACCTTATTCCCGTCGAGGACTTCGATTACGCCCAAAGAGTTTTTATTGAGGCCCTGAAGACTGACAAATCCTACGTGCGTGAACACCGGATCAGGAGAAAAGATGGAGCGATTCGCTGGGTCCAGTGTCACGGACAAATATTCTGCAATGCCGCAGGGAAAGTTGACCACAGCAGCGGTGTAACTTTTGATATCACGGGGCGCAAGGAAGCTGAAACTATTATCCGCCAGGAGCGCCAACGATTCTTTTCCCTGTTGGACATGCTGCCGGCCATTGTCGCCCTGGTGGCGCCGGACCGCACCTTGCCCTTTGTCAATCGTCAATTCAGAGAGATCTTCGGTGAACCCGAGGGCCGCGTCTGTCACGAACTGATATTTTCCCTACCAGAACCATGCGAGGGGTGTAAGACCTTAGGGGTCTTTGAGACCCGGCAGCCGGCAGAGTATGAGTGGGCCAGTCCCCTGGGCAAAACTTATCAGATCCATGATTACCCCTTTGACGACATTGACGGCTCCCCCATGGTCCTGGAACTGGGCATCGACATCACCGAACGCAAGGCCCTGGAGGCGCAGCTCCTCCAGGCCCAGAAGATGGAGGCGGTGGGCCGGCTGGCCGGCGGCGTGGCCCACGATTTCAACAACCTCCTGATGGCCATCATGGGCTACGGCGAGCTCATCCGGTCCAGCCTCATGGAGGATGACCCCCTCTATAAATACAGTGACGACATTCTTAAGGCCTCCGAACGGGCCGCGTCTTTGACCCAACAGTTGCTGGCCTTCAGCCGAAGGCAGGTGATGCAGCCCCAGGTGCTCAACCTCAACCGGGTGGCCGCCGACCTGGAAAAGATGCTGCGGCGCCTCATCGGGGAACACATCGACCTGGAAATCATGGCCGGTGCCGATCTCGGGGCAGTGAAAGCCGATCCCGGCCAGATCAACCAGATCATCATGAACCTGGCGATCAACGCCCGGGATGCCATGCCCACGGGCGGCCGGCTTATCCTGGCGACCGGCAATATCGACTTTACCGACAGCCATCAGTGCTACAGTGCGGCGGCCCCGCCGGGGCGCTACGTCAGGCTGTCGGTGACCGACACCGGCAGCGGCATGAATGCGGCGACCCTCAATCACCTCTTCGAGCCCTTCTTCACGACGAAAGAGATCGGCAAAGGCACCGGCCTGGGGTTACCCATGGTGTACGGCATTGTCCAGCAAAACCACGGTTTTGTCGAGGTGGAGACCCGGCCCGGCCAGGGCACTACGTTCAATATTTATCTGCCGCGCCTCGAGTCGGCGGTTGAGGCCCCTGAGGACAGGATATCTCTGGCCGACAAGTTGGAAGGGTCCGAGACCATTCTGGTGGTGGAAGATGAAGATGCTCTCCGGACTTTGCTGTGCCGGTTTTTCCGGCTTTACGGATACAACGTCATTGAGGCCCGGCACGGAGGCGAAGCCTTGTTGCTCTGTGAACGACACCCGGGGCCCATCCACCTTATGGTGACCGATGTGGTGATGCCCCAGATGAGCGGCAGGGAGTTGGCCGACCGTCTGGCCCCGTTGCATCCCGAAATGATGGTCTTCTTCATGTCGGGCTACACCGATAGCGACCTGAGCGATTACGGGGCGCCAGAATCATCCCAGTATTTCATCCCCAAGCCCTTCCGGCCCATGGACCTGGTTAAAAAGGTGCGGGATTCCCTGGACGCCTCCCGGAGAGGCCAGGCTGAGTCCACGCCCCCTTAAAGGATCAGGAGCGGCGCCGGTGCTGCGGCTTATACCAAGAAGAACTACCGCACGTGCACGGCTCCAGTCCCCTACCCCCTTGCCCTACCAGTTGGTCCGCAGTTGGTATTTGTCGATCTTGTGACTCAGGGTCTTGCGGTTGATCCCCAGGATGCGGGCGGCTTCCTGGCGCCGGCCCTTGGTGCGGTGCAGGATAAATTGAATGTAGCGTTTTTCCAACTCCTCCAGGGAGTAGTCTTCATCCGAGAAGGCCTGGAACTCGCCCCGGCGCTGAGAAATGAAGCTGGGCAAATGCTCCGGCTGGATGATGGCCCCGTCTTCCAGGATCACGATGCGCTCGATGGTGTGTTCCAACTCCCGGACATTCCCCGGCCAGCCATAATCACCGAGCAATTTCAGGGCCGGGCTGGAGATCCCGGTGACTTCGCGGTGGCCTTTCTGACTGTAGGTGCGGAGAAAGTGATCCGCCAGCAGGACCAGGTCCCCAGAGCGCTCCCGCAGGGGGGGTAAATGGATGGGAATGACGCTGAGCCGGTAGTAGAGGTCCTCCCGGAAGGCGCCCGCCTTGATGGCTTCGTTCAGGTCCCGGTTGGACGAAGCGATGATGCGGATATCCAGCTTAATGCGTTTCTGGCTCCCCACCTGCATGAATTCCCGCTCCTGGATCACCCGGAGGAGCTTGGCCTGGATATTCAGGCTCAGGTTGCTGATCTCGTCGAAGAAAAAGGTCCCGTGGTTGGCCAGCTCGAAGAGCCCGTGCTTGGTCTGCAGGGCCCCGGTGAAAGAGCCCTTGACGTGACCGAAGAGCTCGCTTTCCAACAGGGTTTCCACCAGGGCGGAGCAGTCCACCGGGACGAATTCCTGGTCGGCCCGGGGGCTGAGCAGGTGGATGGCCCGGGCCACCAGCTCTTTGCCGGTGCCGGACTCCCCGGTGAGCAGCACGGTGCTGTCGCTGGGCGCGGCCCGCTTGATCTTGTCGAACACCCGCCGCATGGCGGGGCTCTGGCCAATGATGAAACCCAGGCCCAGGCCGCCGACGGCTTCCGGTTCGGGGGCGGCCCGCTGATTTTTCTGGCGGCAGGTGTTCCCGGGCCTTCTGGACCACCGCTTCCAGTTCCTCGATCCGAAACGGCTTCACCAGGTAGTCCAGGGCCCCCAGCTTGATACACTCCACCGCCCCGGTAATGGTGGGGTAACCGGTGATCATGATGACTTCGGTATCCGGAAAATCCTCCCGGAGGTGCTTCAGCAGCTGCACCCCGTCCAGGTCCGGCAGCTTGATGTCCAACAGGACGATGCCAAACGGCTGACGGGCCAGTTGGGCCAGGGCCTGGGTGGCGTCGGCGGCGGTGGCCACCGCCAGAGATTGCTGGGACAGAACCCGGGCGATGCCGGTCCGCACCGCGGCTTCGTCGTCCACCACCAGGACCTGCCGGTCTAAATCACTTTCCCGCATCCACACCCTTTGCCGCGCCAACCGTAGGCAGTTTGACCAGGAAGGTGGTGCCCGACCCGAGTTGGCTTTCCACGTCCACCGACCCCCGGTGGGCCTCGATAAGTCCTTTGACCAGCGCCAGGCCCAAGCCGGTCCCGATCACCTGACGGGTCTTGGGGTTCTTGACCCGATAGAACTTGTCAAAAATTTTGGAGATCTCCTCCGCCTCAATGCCGATGCCCTGGTCCTGCACCACGACTTCCAGGTAGTCCCCGTGGCCGATGGCGGCAATCCTGACTTCGCCCCCATCCGGAGAGTAATTGATGGCGTTGCTCACCAAGTTGCTGAACACTTCCTCCATGCTGCGGCGGTCCGCCTGGATGAGAGGCAGGTCCGTCGGCCACTTCCAGCTTCAGGGTGACCTGCTGGCTGGCGGCCTTCTCCCGCAAGAGTTCCACGAACTCCCCCAGGATTTCCCGCAGATCCAGGGGCACCTGCTCCAGTTGCCCGTACCCCGCTTCCATCTTGGCCACGTCCAAAAGATCGTTGATCAGGTCGAGCAAGCCCTGGATCTTGGCATGGGCCCGGGTGAGCAATTCCCGCTGCTTATCCGTCAGATCCCCGGCCAAACCGTCCAGGATCACGGCATGCTGCTGCTTGATGGCGGCCAGGGGGGACCGGAGTTCATGGGAGACCATACGCACGAAATCGTTCTTCATCTCGTCCAGTTCTTTGAAGTGGGTGACGTCGTGGAAGACGGTGACCGTGCCCAGCACCTGGTTATCCGGCCCGGAAAACGGCGCCGACAGGGCCCTGAGATGAATGTGGTTTTGGCAAAGCTCCTGGGCGATGAACCGCTCCTCACTGGGGTTACCCTCCGCCAACAGGGACTCGATGGCCACGTGAAAGTCGCGGTTATCGACATAGTCCTGCCAAAGGTCCGGGCTGGGGCAGCTGGGCCTGGACTCCCAGAAGTTGCATAAGGCTCGCATTGCACAGCACCACCTCGCCCTCCCGGTTTGTCACCAACACCCCGTCGGCCATACAGTTGACGATGGTATGCATCCGGCTCTGTTCCATGGCCAGGTTGTAGAGGTTACGGGCCTGCTCCTCCTGGAGTTGCCGAGTTTGCTGCTCCAGGAGCTGTTTTTCCAGGGCCCGCTTAACCACCAGGCACAGGTGGTCGATGCTGAAGGGCTTGGTGACGAAATCGTAGGCCCCTTTTTTCATGCACTCCACCGCGTCGGCCACGGTGCCCAGGCCGGTCATGATGATCACCGGGATGCCGGGGAAGCGGACCGAGGCCTGCTCCAGGACCTCCAGGGCCCCCATCACCGGCATCTTCAGGTCGCAGAGGACCACGTTGAACGGCTCGGCGGCCAGTTTGTCCAGGGCGTCCTGGCCGTTGGCGGCGGTGGTCACCCGGTAGCCCTCGCTGGTCAGCACCCGGCTGCACCCCAACCGCAGCACTTCTTCGTCGTCCACCACTAATATGCTGTATTGGTCATCCATAGTTGGTAACCTAATGGCCGCTACCGCCCGCAACCCGGAACCGGCCCCGGTGGGAACTTGCTAATTAATCAGGCATTTACATCCAGGTTTTTTCTTCCCCATCAAAAATGGGGACTCAAAACACCCGGCACTCAAGATATCGCTGGTTTCACGCCATACCAATCCTGAATCATTAACACTGAACCTCAGTTCTAAGCATCACGCCTCGGCGAAATCCAGGCCGGCCTCCTGGTGCCCAACTTCCAGGGGCAGCTTGATGGTAAACGTGGTCCCGCCTCCCGGGGGCTGTCGGCGGTGATGGTCCCCCCATGCCGCTGAATCACTCCGTAGACAATGGAGAGCCCCAGACCCGTGCCTTTGCCCGGGGGTTTGGTCGTAAAAAAAGGTTCGAAGATCTTGTCCCGGATCTCCGGGGGAATCCCGCAGCCGGTGTCGGTAAAGCTCAAAATGATCCCGTCTCCCTGGTCCGTGCCCCGGCTGCCGATGGTGATCCGCCCCTGCCCGTTCATGGCGTCCGCGGCGTTGAGGAGCAGGTTGGTAAAGACCTGCTGCAACTGGCCCGGGTCCCCGACGATCTGGGGCAGAAACGGGTCCAGTTCCTGGGTAACTTTGATGTCGTGAAAAAAGGCCTGGTGGCTGATGAGCTCCACGCAGCGGTGGATGATGTCGTTGGCGTCAAAGAGCTTCCTATCGCCCAAAGACTGGCGGCTAAAGTCCAGAAGCCGATGCACGATCTGCTGGCAGCGCATCGTCTGGTTGATGATCACCTCGATATTTTCCCGGTGGGCGGTATCGGCCGCCAGGTCCCGTTGCAAGAGTTCGGCGTAGATCAGGATGCCAGCCAGGGGGTTGTTGATTTCATGGGCCACCCCTGCGGACATCCTGCCCAAAGAGGCGATCTTTTCGCTATGCACCAGTTGCGCCTGGGCCGCCTCCAATTCGGCGTGAACCTTGAGGATTTCCCTCAAGTCCGAAAAAATCCCGACGCTGCCAACCTCCTCGCCCCGCTCCCGGATAATGGTGGCGGAAAAGTTAACCGGCACCTCTTCGCCATTTTTATTGATAAAATTCATCCGGGTGGTATTCAACTTATCCGGCGGGCCGTATTCATTGCTGCGCATCCGCCGCATCATCTCGGCGGCCACTCCGGCCGGATAGAAACGGCGGAAGTTCTCCGCGTTGCCGATCATCTCTTCGGCCGTGTAGCCCAGAATGCGTTCCGCCCCTTCGTTGAAAATCAGCGGCACCCCCTTGGTGTCCACCACCACGATGCCGTCCACCGAGTTCTGAATGATGTTGGTGAGAAAGGCGTTGGTCTTCTGGAGTTCCCGTTCGATCAGAATCCGGCTGGTGAGGTCCCGCAGGTACAAACAGGTGAGGACCTTAGTCCCCAGGCGGGATACCGCCATGCAGGTTTCAAAGACCCGGGGGACCTGGCTCTCATGCTTGGGCCGGTCCAGGAGGCTGCAAAAGCGGGTCTCCTGCTGCGAATCCTGGTCCACCAGACTTCCCAATTCCTGGGCCATGTGGAGATGCTGGGAGGTCAGCACCTCCCCCAGGTGCATACCGATGATCCGGCTCCTGGGGATATTCAGAATTTCCATCATCCGGGTGTTGGCAAAGATGATGCGGTAATCCTCATCCGCCATCAAGAGCCCTTCCTGGGTCAATTGGGTCAGGAGATCGAGCTTCTGTTCCGCTTCCACCACGGGGGTGATATCCCGAATGGCCTCGAAGCCGCCGATGACCCGGCCCTCGGGATCGGTGATGATGGAGGCGGAGACCGTCACCTGCACCTCCCGGCCGTCCCGGGTGCCGGACTACCCGGCGCAGTCCCGAAATGGGCTTTTTTATGCTCCATAACCTGCTTGAGCAGTGCAATCGCAGGTGCCGCACTGGGCGGTGTTGAGCAGCTCGCCGCAGGTCATCCGGCCCACCACTTCGCTGCGGGGGTAGCCGGTGAGTCTCTCCATGCGTCGTTGATGTGGGTTACCACCAGGAAGGGGTCCACCAGGAAGAAGGGCATGGGGAAATTTTCCAGGATGCTGGACAGGGTGGCCATCTGCTGCTTCATCACCGGGTGGGCCAGCAAGTTCGGCATGCTCCCGGATGATGATGAAACAGCCGGCCTTCTGGTCATCGGCGCCGCGGATGGGAGTGGCGGTGAGAGTCAGGGGGACGCCGGCGGGCCAGCGCGCCTTCAGCAGGATAGGGACTTCCTTGAAGCTCTCGCCCAGTTAGGACACCGCGTCAACCGGGACGCACCCTCTCCGGCCCCGGCAATGTGGGGAATTTCCCCGCAGAAGGGACATGGGTCCCCCGGCCGCAGGGACTGCCGCCAAAGAGTTTCTGGGCGGCGCAGTTGAGGAAGACCACCTCCCGGTCGCCGGTTGGTGACCACCACCGGATCGGGAAACTCCCCCAGGAGCGGGCCCAGGAACTCCATCGCCACCGCCGCGCCTCCGTCAACGCCGGCGGCACGTCGGGTCTGCTCGGGGGGGCGTCGCGCCCTGATTTCATAGCCCGTTCCTTCTCGCCGCATGAAGCGAGAGTCTTTCGTAGGGTGCGTCCTACGCACCAATTATAGCAATTGCCAAAAGTTTTTTCCGCTCCGGGCAGCCTTATAATCCCCCCTGCCCCTCTTAAAAAAAGGGGGGGGAACTGCAAGGATTTGCTGTTAAAGTCCCCCTTTGAAAAAGGGGGATTTAGGGGGATTTGAGAACCTCCAAACGAAAGGAATTTATGGCACACACGATAATCAGCGAAATTGGCTGGCAGCGCCTGCCCTAAATATCTCTTCGTCAATAGTCCCACAGGCCTCTGGCCTATGGGAAGCTTTAGCTATTGGTGCGTAGGACGCACCCTACGAAAGACTTTCCAGAAAAACATTCACTTCAGGCCCCACCCGCGGCCGGGGCGGCCTCCACCGGGGACGCAAAGGTGTTCCCCAGGATCACCTGGGCCGCGGCCAGTTCCTGCTGGCGGATGATCAGCGAGATACTGGAGATGGTGCAGCTCAGGGCCAACAGGGTGATATGGGCCTTCTCCAGGGCCTCCACCAAGGTGTGGGCGATGCCGTAGCGGTCGCCGAAATGGGGGCCATGCAGAAAAATACCCGCCACCGGGGTGAGGCGCATGGGCCGGAGATCCGGCAGGTGGTTTTTCAATATCCGCCGCATTTCGCTGCCGTGGTCGGGCCCGCCAGGTTGGCGACGGGCCGTGCTGAAACGACAGGATGAATTCCTGGCCCCCCAGCCCCGGCAGGGCCACCAGAAACGGGATGGCCAGGCCCAGTTGCCCATCTCCATCAGGGCGCCGGCAAAGCCTGCCAGGATGTCGGCGGTGGCGATGCTCATGCCCCAGAGGTCCAGGTCCGGCTGGGGGATGATCCAATAGACCTTGTTGATTTTCTCCTGATAGGTGGCCACCACCTTCTCCAGGTATTCCTTGGGAGGGGCCTGGGCCGAAAAAAATTCCTGGGGAGAAGCGAAGCCCGGGAAATGGAAATGCTCGAACAACTGTTCCACCGCGGGCTTGATTCGTGGACGACGTCAGCACCACGGAGATGGCGGAGGGGGAACTGGCCAGGCCGTGGATCACCACCCGGGCCCGGGCCAGGGCTCTGATGAAGGTGCCGATAACTTCGGGGCGCTTGTCGTGGGGATAAACGGCCAGAATCGAGGTTGCCCGGCTGCAAGGCCAGGAAGGCCTGGGGGTCGGCCTGGGACCTGAACAGGGCTAAGGCAGCTTCCCCGACTGTGGCCGGCCGTGCACATCACCTCGCGGTCGCCGGCCACATGGGTCAAAAAGGTCAGGTTGATGCGGTGGCGGGCCAGCGGCGCGCACACCGCTGGGCCCAGGCGGTTGTCTTCCCACGGGGAGGAGGACGCAACACAAGCGCCCTCCTCCAGGACTTTAAGGCCACCTATCCTGATCCGGTCGAATTTTTCCAATGTTCGTCGGATGTCATGCCTGATGATTAGAGCAATCTTTGTACCGCTTCCACCAGAGTGGCCGCATCCACGGGTTTGGGAATAAAATCTTCGGCTTCCACGGCTCATCCCATCGGCATGGCTGTAGCTGGTGGTCGGCACGGCCTCGCCCACCGCAGTGAGCAGGATGACCGGAATTTCCTGGGTCCACTTGTTGGATTTCAATTCCTTGCAGAGCTCGTAGCCATTCTTTCTGGGCATCATCACGTCCAGGATCAGGACATCCGGACGGCGTTTTTTAATGGCCTCCTCTCCTTCGATCCCGTCGTACGCCTTCCCGACCTCGAAGCCCTTGGACTCCAGCATCATGGCCACGGTTTCCACCAGATCCGGATCGTCGTCGACAATCAGTATGTATTTTCCAGACATGAGACCTCCCCTTTCATGATGATACGTTCTGCCATTATGAACTCAAAATTGATAAATTACAAGGCTCATGAGGCCTCTTGAGGATTTGAGCAAATTTTGTGGCTCCCCTCCGGGCCTTACGCCAACTGCGGCCTGGGATAGAGGCCGACCCGTTCCACGATTTCCGGGACCTTCTCCTCCCATTCGATGGCCATGATGTGGAAGCCCCGAACGCCCTCCACTCCCTTTCAGTTCCTCGATCTGCTCCACCGCCAGGTTGATGCCTTCTTCGGCCTGCTTCTCCTTGGGGACGCCGCCGATGCGCGCGCACAATCTCATCGGGCACATCCATGCCCGGCACCCGCTTCTGCATGTATTTGGCCATGCCGACGTTCTTCATGGGGGTGATGCCCGGCCAGGACGGCCACTTTTTCATGCAGACCCCGGTCCACCATCAGTTTCATGAACTCTTTGAACTTGTCCAGGTTGTAGATGCACTGGGTCTGGACGAACTGCACCCCGGCGGCGGCCTTCTTGGCCAGCCGGGCCACCCGCATGGCCACGTTGGGCCCGGCGAAGGGGTTGGCCGCGGCCCCGATGAACATCTGGGGCCGCACCTCGAATTCGTAGCCGCCCAGAAGCCGCCCCTCATCCCGCATCATCTTCACCGTCTGGATGAGCTGGACGGAATCCAGGTCAAAGACGTTGGCGCACTTGGGGTGGTCGCCGAACTGCTGGTGGTCGCCGGTGAGGCAGAGCATGTTGTTGAATGCCGAAGGAGGCGGCCCCCAGGATATCGCTCTGGAGGGCGATGCGGTTCCGGTCCCTGGTCACCATCTGGAGACACGGCTCCAGCCCCATGAGCTTGAGGCGGATGCAGCAGGCCAGGCTACAGACCCGGCAGACCGAGGTCTGGTTGTCCGTGACGTTGATGGCATCCACGTAATCCTTGATCAGGTTGCCCTTTTTCTCGATCACCTCGCCGTCGGCGCTCCGGGGCGGGCCGACCTCGGAGGTGACGGCAAAATTGCCCGAGGCAATCATCTTCTGCAGTTTGCTGGGAGTAGTCGCGCTCATATCCGTAAATCCTCTCTGACGATCTTGCGCGGGCCGCCGTCCCGGGAGGTGGTCCAGTCTTTGGGATCCACGGGTTTCTCAAAGCGGTCCAGCTGGCCCAGGGTTTTCAGCCGTTCGTAGATCAGCTCCCAACCGCAGGGAATATCCTTGTTGATTTCGCACTTGCCCTTGTCGGAGCCGCCGCAGGGGCCGTTGAGCATGCGCTTGGAACACCGGGCGATGGGGCAGACGCCGCCGGTTTCGGCCAGGATGCAGCGGCCGCAGGCCTGGCAGCGTTCGGAATAGACCCCCCGCTCCTCGTTGACCCCCATGAAACAGGTATCCACGCCGGGGTAGACGATCTTGTTGTTGTACATCTCGGCCAGGTACTGGACGCCGCACCCCGCAGGCCAGGGAGACCACGGCGTCATAGGCGTCCATCTTGTCGGAAAGCTGCGCCAGATACTCCTTTTCGCACTGGCGGGTCAGGCTGGTTTCGTCGACCTGGGCCTGCCGGCCGGCCTGGGTGAAGTAGAGCCGGAGGGCCGAGGCCAGCACCTTGGCTTCCTTCAGACCGCCGGCCTCGCAGACGGTGACGCAGCCGTCGCAGCCGGCAATCAGCACTTTATTGAAGTCCTTGACCAGGTCGAGGACTTCTTCCAGGGGTTTGGGCACTGCCTTGATCATGTGGTTACCTCCGCAATGGGCCTGAGCGGCCTTTCCTGTCGCAGCTCGAATGGGACTCGGTCCCAGTTCCAGGACTTTCTCGGTCATCTCCCGGACGATCTCGGCGAACCGCCCTCCCATGCCGGAAGACAGGTTGTACATCGCCAACCGCTCACCGCCCGATGCCGACTTTATCGAGGATATCCTTGACCCGCTGCACCCGCTTCTTGGCGTAAAGGTTGCCGGCGCTGTAATGACAATCTCCTTCCATGCAACCCACCACGATGACCCCGTCGGCGCCGTATTCAAAGGCCATCAGCAGGTGCATGATGTCCACCTTGCCGGTGCAGGGGACCTCGATGATCCGCACGTTGGGCGGGTACTGCAATCGCATCGAACCTGCCAGGTCCGCAGCGGAATAAGCTCAGTAGTGGCAGCAAAACCCGACAATCTTCGGCTCAAACGATTCCATCATCGGACCTCCTCAATAGAGAGTTTTGATCTTGGCGCTGATCTGGTCGTCTTCATAATGGGCCACCTGGATGACCTTGGCCGGGCACTCCGAGGCGCAGGTGCCGCAGCCCTGGCACAGGGCCTCGTTGATCTCCGAGACGTTGTCCCGGTTGATCTGGGGCACGCCGTAAGGGCAGGTCCGGACGCACACCAGGCAGGCGGCGCAGCGGTCCGGTTCCACGTGGGCAGTGACGCCGCTGATGGTCTGGTTGACGTCCGCCAGAAACGCCCCGGCCCGGGAGGCCGCGGCCATAGCCTGGGCGATGCTCTCGCCGATGAGCTTGGGGGAGTGGGCCATGCCGCAGAGGAAGATGCCCTCCGAGGCAAAGTCCACCGGCCGCAGCTTGGCGTGGGCCTCGATGAAGAACCCGCCGGCGTTCCGGGGGAGTTTCAAGAGCGACGCCAATTCCTCGGTGTCGTTGGCCCGGGCCCCGGCGCTCAACACCACCGCGTCCACGGGCATGCTGATGGGGCGTCCCAGCACGTGGTCCACAAAGGTGACGCTCAACTGGCCGTTGTCGTTCGTGACCTGGGGCAGCTGGTCCGGCTCGAACCGGGCGAAGAGCACGCCCTTGTCCCGGGCCTCCCGGTAGTAATCCTCCAGGAAGCCGTAGGTGCGCATATCCCGGTAGAGGATCACCACGTCCATGTCCGGGTTGATCTCCTTCAACTGCAGGGCGTACTTCACCGCGCCCTGGCAGCAGATGCGGCTGCAGTTGGGGTTCTCCTCATTCCGGGAGCCGACGCACTGCACCATGACCACCCGGTTCCACGTCGGCGGCCTCCTGCGGCGCCTGTATGGAGAAAATCGCCCAGCTCCAACTGGGTCATCACCCGGTCGTGCTCGCCGTAGAGAAACTCCTTGGGCTGGTACTCGTGAGCGCCGGTGGCCACCACGGTGACGCCGTGATCGATTTTCCGCTCGTACATGCCCGGCCCCACCAGCACTTCCGTGGTGAAGTTGCCTTTGTAACCGCTGAACCCTACCACCAGGGCCCCGGTGAGCACCTGGATCTTGTCGTGGGCCTTCACCCGCTCGATGAGCCGATCCAGGTAGGCCTGGACGTCCAGCCCCTCGATGGTCTTGTGGACCCGGCGGCCCATGCCGCCCAGTTGCGGCTCTTTTTCCAGGAGGATGGTCTCGAAGCCCTGGTCCCCCAGGTTGAGCGCGGCGTTGAGGCCGGCGATGCCGCCGCCGATGACCAGGGCCCGCTGGTTGATGGTCAGGGGCTTTCTCCATCAGGGGCTTGAGCAGGGAGGCCCGGGCCACCGCCATGCGCACCAGGTCCTTGGCCTTGTCCGTGGCCTTGTCGTGCTCCTTCATGTGGACCCAGGAGTCCTGGTTGCGGATATTGGCCATCTCGAAGAGATACTTGTTCAGGCCCGCGTCGATCAAGGTCTCCCGGAACAGGGGCTCATGGGTGATGGGGGTGCAGGCCGCCACCACCACCCGGTTGAGGTTGTGTTCCTCGATGATCCTGGTCATATTGACCTGGGTGTCCTGGGAGCAGGTGAACAGGTTGTCTTCCACGTAGGCCACGTTGGGCAGCGATCTTGGCGTATTCCGACAACTCCGGCACGTCGACGATGCCGCCGATGTTGATGCCGCAGTTGCAGACAAAGACCCCGATGCGGGGTGTCGTCTTCCGGCCGGATGTCTTTGGGCGTCGGGGCGCCTCCCGGGTCTTGGTCTCGGTCCAGCGGACGTCCCCCAGAGCGGCGCTCACCGCCCCGGCCGCAGCCGACGCCTGCATGACCGATTCGGGGATGTCTTTGGGGCCCTGCATGGCGCCGCAGACATAGACGCCCGCCCGGGAGGACGCCACCGGCGCGAAGGGCGAAGTGGCCACAAAATCATGGGCGTTGGTGTCCACCTCCAGGGTCTGCGGCCAACTCCCGGGCGGCCTGGCTCACCTCCATGCCCACCGACAGCACGATCATGTCGAAGCTCTTCGACATGCTCTTCCCCGCTTTCGTCGGCATAGCGGATGGCCAGATTGTCACCCGGCAAGGGATCGATGCTGTGGATCCGGGAACGGATGAAACGCACCCCGTGTTCGTCTTTGGCGCGATTGTAATAGAGCTCGAAGTCCTTGCCGAAGGTGCGCATGTCCATGAAGAAGATGGCTGGCTTCCAGCTCGTAGGGGGCGTGCTCCTTGGCGATCACCGCCTCCTTGATGGCGTACATGCAGCAGACCGAGGAGCAGTAGGTGTGGTACTTCACGTCCCGGGAGCCCACGCACTGGAGCCAGGCGATCTTCTTGGGTTCCTGGTGATCCGAGGGCCGCACCAGGTGGCCGCCGAAGGGGCCGGAGGCCGAGAGAATCCGCTCGAACTCCAGGGAGGTCACCACGTTGGGATAGCTTGTCGTAATGGTAGGTTCCGCATTTGGTGGGATTGAAGGTCTGAAAGCCCGGCGACAGGATCACGGCCCCGACTTCGACCTCGGTGGTTTCGGGTTGCATGGTGTGGTCGATGGCCCCGGCCTGGCAGGCCTCCACGCACTGCATGCACTCGGAGCAGACCCCGCAGTTGAGGCAGCGGGTCGCCTCCCGTTGGGCCTGGTCCTCGGTGTAGCCCTGGGAAATTTCATCAAAGCAGCCACAGGTATACTCCGGCGGCAGGGCGGCCATCACTTCCCGGGGCTGCGCCTTCCTCGTCCTTGGGAATCTCGGCCCAGCGCTTGTGGGCCTCCTCGCCTTCGGTCCGGCCCTCAACCATGTCCACGCCCTTGAGATAGCGGTCGATGGACTCCGCGGCTTCGATGCCGCCGCCCACCGCCTCGATGGCGATCCAGGGGCCGGTGTGCACGTCGCCCGCCGGCAAACACCCCGGGCCGGGAGGTCTCGTAGGTGACTTCATTCACTTCGATGGTGCCCCAGCGGGAGAGCTTGACGCCGCAGGCCGCCAAGCGCGCTCCTGGGCCGCTTCCTGGCCGATGGCCGGCACGATCATGTCCACCGGCAGCTCGAACGTGGCGCCTTCGATGGGCACCGGCCGGCGCCGGCCCGAGGCATCGGGCTCGCCCAGCTCCATCTTCTGGCAGATGAGGCCCGTGACCTTGCCGTCTTTGCCGGTCACCGCTTTCAACGGCGCGGCCAGGTAGACGATCTCGACGCCCTCGCAGGTGGCCTGCTCGACTTCATGGGCAAAGGCGGGCATCTCCTCCCGGGACCGGCGGTAGACGATGGTCACCTCCGACCCCAGGCGCCGGGCGGTGCAGGCCACGTCCATGGCCACGTTGCCGCCGCCGATGACCGCCAGCCGCTTGCCCACCGTCAGGGGTTCGCCCAGGTTGTGCCGGCGCAGGAACTCCACGCCCTGGATCACGCCCTCGGCGTCCTCGTCGTCAATCCCCAGGGGTTTGCCCACGTGGCAGCCGATCCCCAGGAAAACGGCCTTGTAGCCTTCTTCCAGGAGTTCATCCAGGGTGAAATCCCGGCCCAGGGCGGTGTCGGTCTTCAGTTCCACCCCCAGGCGCAGGATGTTGTTGATTTCCCGGTCCAGAATGTCCTTGGGCAGGCGGTAGTCGGGGATGCCCACCCGCAGCATGCCGCCGGCCTTGGGCAGGGCCTCGAAGATGGTGGGGCGGTAGCCCTTCAGCGCCAGGTGATAGGCGCAGGCCAACCCCGCCGGGCCGGAGCCGATGATGGCGACTTTCTCGCTCTTGGGCCTCCACCAGGGGCGGCGCGATGGCGGCCAGATCCACCTGGTCCGCGGCAAAGCGCTTCAGATTGCAGATGGCCACCGGCCTCATCCAGTTCGGCCCGGCGGCACTTGGTCTCGCAGGGATGCGGGCAGACCCGGCCCAAGACCCCGGGCAGGGGCAGCCGCTCCATGATGAGCTTCACGGCTTCTTCGTATTTGCCCATCTTGATGAGCTGGACGTAGCCCTGGACATTGATCTCCGCCGGACAGGTCAGGGTGCAGGGGGCCCGGTCCAGCTTCTTGATGCCGAAGGCCGCGGGGATCGCCTGGGGATAGAGGCGGTAAACCGCCTTCCAGTCGGCCAGGCCCGCGTTAAAGGCATCCGACATGGTCACCGGGCAGACGTTGGCGCACTCGCCGCAGCCGGTGCACTTGGCCGGGTCCACGTACCGGGGCTGTTTCTTGAGGGTGACCGTGAGGTTCCCCGGCTCCCCGTCAACTGCCGCCACTTCGGTGAGGGTGTGAATCTCGATGTTCAAATGCCGGCCGCACTCCACCAGCTTGGGGGAGATAATGCACATGGAGCAGTCGTTGGTGGGGAAGGTCTTGTCCAACTGGGCCATGACCCCGCCGATGGCCGGCTTGGTTTCCACCAGATGGACGTAGAAGCCGGAGTTGGCCAGGTCCAGGGACGCCTGGATCCCGGCCACGCCGCCGCCCACCACCATCACGGCGCCCACGTTGCCGTTCTTCCGGGCTGATTCTTGAGCCGTCACGTCTTTTTCTTGGGGCATAATCCTATCCCTTATAACCGGTTAAAATTCTCAGGATGCCGCTATAAACCGGCCGCGCGCCAGGATCGACGGCAGTTTTTCCTCCCAGCCGATGGTGGAGACGAGCACTCCCGGGAACCCCGCCTTTTTGACCTCGGCCACAAATTCCGCGGCGATCTGCACACACTCCCGTACCCGGTCCGGAGCTTTTCTGAATCCGGGCCACGAACTCCTCCGGGATTTTCATCTCCATGTGGGCGTTGATGTAGCGGGCCATGCCCACGCTCTTCAGGAGCATCACCGTGGGAATAATGGCGGCCGGGCCGCGGGCCCACCTGTTGCCGGAATTTCTCCAGGGCGTCCACGTCGAAAACCGCCTGGGTGGTAAAAAACCGGGCCCCGGCGGCAATTTTCTGGTCCAGGTCCGCCAGTTCCTGCTTCAGGGCGTTCGGCGTCGCCGGTCACCTTGACGGTGGAGCCCACCAGGAATTGCGGCGCGCCCTTTGAGGTCCACCCCGGCCAGATCCCGGCCGGCCTGCATCGTCCTAATGGCGCTGAGAGCAGTTCCAGGAGACCGAGGTCGTTCACCGCCTTGGCCTGATGATGGTCGCCGTGGGTGATCTCGTCGCCGGTCACCGCCATGACATTGGGAACCCCCAGGGCATGGGCCGCCAACAGGTCGCCTTGCAGCGCCAGGCGGTTGCGGTCCCGGCAGCACACCTGCATCACCGTTTCCAATCCCTTGCTTTGCAAGAGGAGGGCGCCGCCCAGAGAACTCAACCGCATCACGGCGTTGTTCATCTCCGGGACCACAAAGGCGTCCACCATGCGCTTGACGCCGGTGGCTGCCGGCCACCATGTCGGATACATCCGTGCCTTTGGGCGGCTCCATCTCCGCCAGAATGACAAATTCGCCGGAAGTCAATTTCTCTTGTAATGGCATCACGGTCCCTCTCTGAGATTATTGGGATGATCGCACCATGGCGTTCGAGATGGCTAAAATCAGGTCATCCAGGCCAAAGGAGTTGACGTGATAGTAAAAAATCCCCTGGTGCCGGATGCGGCTCTCCTGTTCCGGGTTGTTTTCATCGGCAGTAATGATGATGGGCAGCTTGCGGTCCAGTCCTTTGATGATGGAGATGGCCTCGTAACCCAACTCTTCCGGCAGGCGGACATCCATGACCAGCACATTGATCTTTTCACTCTGCAGGGTCATGAGCAGGTCTTTGATGTTGTCCACGGCCTTGAGGCGGTGCCCCTGGTCGGCGATCCAGAAGTCCAGGTTCTGGGACAAGGCCCCGTTGCGTTCTGCGATCAACAGTGTCCCACTCTTTTCCATCATCATCGGCGCCCCGGATTTCTCGAACCGAGTTACTGCCACAGTGATTGATTCTGGTTTTAACAATGCAAGGCCCATGCCCCCGACGGAGCGGGGGAGAAACCCGCGGCCGGGCTCATCCTGGGGAGAAAAGGGTCAAGCGCTCAACGGAGAGCATGGGGGGTTTTGGGGCAGGGGGAGAAAGACTATTCGTATATCTTACTGATTTTTAACATATTTATAAATTATGGGTAAAAATGCCACATCTGTGACTATATTACCAGGGGGTCAAGAGGCCTCAGGGTGGAGGGCGCTTCCGGGCAAGGCGCACCCGCCGGAGTCACAGCCGCCAGGGCCGATAGTCCGCTCCTGACGGGGGCTTGGACGCAATCCCGGAGCCCCGACGGCGCCGGGTCCGACCGGGCTTAAAAATAATGTTCTTTTTCTGTCTCCCGAAGCCCCGTCAATGGCCGCAACTTCATGAAATAGCCCGACATTATCCCTCGCCTCGGAAGACCCTAAGAATCCATAAGTTTTTACATCATCTGCCAGATTTTTTAACAGTCCGTAAGATTATTTGCCACTGGCCGCGGCTGGCTTTGCCCAGCCTGACGCCGCCGCAGTCCTGGGCCTCAGAGCAAAAACCGGCCGTCGTCCCGGGTGGTTTCCATCCGGTCCAGGTTCTCCGCCAGCCAGCCGCTGGTGGCCCCGTCCCGGCAGTCAAACCGGGGCACGTAGGGCTTGATGTCCAGCAGGGGCGTGCCGTCCACGATATCCACCTCCCGGATGTAGAGCCGGCTCCCTTCGACACGCTCCAGCCTGACGATGGAGATGCCTATGGGGTTGGGCCGGGCCGGCGCCCGGGTGGCAAACAGGCCGTGCTGGTGCTCATCCAGAAAGGGTTTCACCCTGAGGGCAAAGCCCTGGGCCAGATGAAAATGGTAGAGCAGAATGAGGTGGGAAAAACCCTCCAGGTCGGCGAGGCCTTCCCCATACTCCGGGAAGACTTCTACCCACCCCTGGATCTCGGTCGCGGCCCCGGGTTGGACGGGCGTGCCCGGCGGTTCTTTAAAAGGCGAATGCACCGTGCCGATGGGCTTAAAAACAATCTCGGTCATTATAAAACCCCGCTTCTGAGGCCCGGCCGTGTCCCTGACCACTTTGGTCTGCGGGCCGGAGCCTGATAGGTGAATCTTCCGGGAGGCCGTCTTCCGCTTGAATCATGGCAAACCGCGCCGGCAACCGCCGGCTCAGGTAGGGAGATTTGCCGTTACCCCCCTTCCTTTTCTAGTCTATCACCCTTTTCTCGGGGCGGCAAGCTGAGCAGCCCCTCCGGCAGGCCATGGGAGCCATCTTCCCGGGTTGCGCCGGACGACCAGCCTGTCCCCGGCCTCCTTCATGGCGTTGACGACTTCCGGGGCCCGGTTCAGCCCGCCGGAATTTTTACTTACTTATTATTGCTCCTTTTGCTTATGGTTTCTGCACTATAGAGTTTAAGAATAAATACTATGTCCATAGTAAAGACTAAACAATATTTATTACATACAAATGTGTGTGAAGTTTTGGGCTAAACAATTCGGATAATAAATCTTTTATGAAAGATGAGAAGATGCCGATAAACCACAAAGGTCCCGGGAAGGAGGCGTATCCGCTCACTTAATTTATCTCCAGGTCAAGGTGTGTTCGAGGTAAAGCGTTCGTACCACTCCCAACCCAACTGCTGGGTACAACGAAAAGGAGAACAATATGAAGAAAGGGGGAATTTTTTCGGGGATTTTTCTCGTAGCCCTGACCCTGGCAGTCGTCGGAGTTAATTCCGGCTCCTGGGCCAGTGATACCGTGCCCCAGACGGCGTTGGACCCAACCACCATAGTGCAATTTGGGGAAGAGTTGCCGAATTTTGCCGTCCTGGGTCGGGTCGATGGCACCAAACCTTACACAGTCACGATGCAAGAGTTCCAGCAGAAGGTCCTGCCCGACGCTTTTTACACCGGTTTATCGGCCCCCTATAACGCCGGCACCATGGTGTTCGGCTACGGGATCAAACGCGGCTCTAAGTTGTATCCGCCTACATCGTCGGGACTTCCCGGATTATTTCCCGGCTTTACCGTGGTGGCCCAGCGGGGTAAGAAAACCCACGCGACCTACATCAACAATCTCGTCCCCCAGCCCTCGGCTCCAAGCACTTTTTTCAACCCCTTTGGTCCGAGCCTCCAGAATTACATCTCCTGGGACCAAAGTATCCATTGGGCTAACCCTTATAGCCTTGCCATGGGTAATCCTTTACGGATGAACTCTTACGCGGGTCCCCAGCCGACGGTGGTTCACTTGCACGGCGCTGAGGTGCCCTCGGCCTTTGACGGCGGGCCGGAACAGTGGTGGACCCCCGGAGCCGAAGGTTCCTTTAGGAAGAAGCTGAAAAACGCCTTCAGGGGGGTAGGATACGTAGATAACAGATACAAGTATCCCAACACCCAGGAACCGGCCACCTTGTGGTTTCATGACCATACCTTGGGCGGCACCCGGTTGAACGTGTACGCCGGTTTGGCGGCCTTCTATCTTCTCCGGGGCGATGGCGACGACGGCGTAGCCGGAACCGGCAAGCTGCCCGCCGGTCTCCAGGAAGTTGAGATCGTCATCCAGGACCGCCAGTTTGACGACAACGGCCAGCTCCTGTTCCCGGATGGAACTCCTTTAGATGCCCCCAATGGTTTGAACGGACCGCCGCCGAACCCCGCGGTCCATCCCTTCTGGATTCCGGAGTTTTTCGGAAATGTCATCGTGGTCAACGGCAAGAGCTGGCCGAAGTTAACCGTGGATCCCCAGCGCTATCGGTTTCGGCTTCTGGAGGGCTCCAACGCCCGCTTCTACAACCTCACCCTCACCAGAGACGATACCAGCGCCATCGTGCCTTTCTCTGTGATCGGCAACGACGGCGGCCTCCTGGACAACCCGGTCCCGGTTAACAACCTCCTTTTCGCCCCGGGTGAGCGCTACGACATCATCGTTGATTTTACGGGCCTTGAAGGGACCACCGTCACCGTGCACAACGATGCCAACGCCCCCTATCCGGACGGCGATGCCCCGACGAACGGTTTACAGACCAATATCCTCCAATTTGTAGTAACCAACAACCCGGTTACCGACACCAGTTACGACCCGTCCACCGGTGCGCCTTTGCGCGGCGCCGGCAGCACGGTGGCCCCGAAGTTGGAGCAGATCGTCCGTCTGCCCGGCACCGCCGGTGGGCCGCCCCTCAGCGATCCCATTGTGGATGGCACCAATATCCAGAATTACCGCCAACTGACTCTCCTCGAGAATGAAGGTCCCGGCGGTCCTCTGGAGGTCTTTGTGAACAACAGTAAGTGGAACGGCCTCAGAGAAGGTACCACCACTCCCATTCCAGGATCCGTGAATGTGGGGAACTTTGGCAACTGGATGACGGAACTGCCCCAGATAGGCTCCACCGAGGTGTGGGACATCGTTAACCTGACCGTGGACTCGCACCCCATTCACCTGCATCTGACACAGTTCCAGATCATCAGCCGGACTCCCTTCAACCGGGACGACTACCTGCTGGCCTACGCGGCTGCGTTCGATGGCGGCGCAATTATCCCCGGCTATGGCCCACCGCTCCCTTATAATACCCCAAACTCCGACGGAGCTCTCGGCGGTAACCCGCCCGTCAGTGGTTTCTTGCTAACCCCCGGCACGCTGCCGGACGGCATGGAAGGGGAGCCGAGACCCGAGGAGATGGGGTGGAAAGACACCTTCATCATGCCTCCCGGTCATGTAACCCGCATCGTGGTGCGCTGGACGCCGCAAGACCTGGCCCTCGGCAATTACTCCGGCCTGGACAAGTTCGGCTTTGACCCGACCAATTCCAACCCGAAAAAGGTCGTCAAGGGCTACCCTGGAGGTCCGGGCTACGTCTGGCACTGCCACATTGTGGACCACGAGGATAACGAGATGATGCGTCCCTATATCCCCAGTAAATCAGCCAACAATACCTATCCGTAAACCCGGGTCGGGACGATGATCAAAGAGGGCCGCACATCGCGGCCCTCTTTTTTTCTTGCCAGGGGCGGCCAGGAGATTGGTTCCCCGCCCGTCTCACTGCAGCTCCGCGCCGCCTTCCGTACCGGACCTTCCTTGAGCCTGCCAGTTCCCCGCATCCCCACCTTTGACCCAGGCCTCAAAGGATACTGTACCTGGCTCGGCATAACGAACTGCCGTCAAACCGCTAATTGATCCTTTGCAGGAGCCTGAAGTGCCGGCGAAAAGTCTCATGGCTAAGAGAACGGCCTGACTGGACCGATCCCGGCCCCGCTCTGAATAAGACAAGGCCCGAGGAAATGCCGGGCCTTGGGGGTTGCGAAGTTATGGAGATCAACCGTTTAGGTACTTTTCTTCCGTGGTTTTTTGCTGCTAGCCGGTTCGCTTTGCGGCTTCTTCTGCTTCGGGGTCTCGCTGGTCCCGGCGATGGCCCCGGCTTTTAGCAGGGTTTGTTCCACATCTTTATGATTTTTGTCCCGGGCCAAATCCAGGGCGGTTTTGCCTTCTTTATCCTTGGCGTTGACCTGGGCGCCATGCTCCAGCAGAAGTTTGACCGTGTCGAGCCGGTTATTTTTTGCCGCCAGCATCAAGGGTGTCATACCTTGTTTGTTGGCGAAATTGACCTCAGCCCCTTTCTCAACCAGCAGCTTTGCCGCCCCGGTTTTGCCATTGAGCGCGGTAATGCCCAGGGCCGTAATCCCGCCTTTCTTGTCAACGACTTTCAGGTCCGCCCCTTTTTCCAGGAGCACCTTGATCGCCCCGAGGTGGCCATAGTTGGCCGCCCACATCAGGGGGGTGCGGTTATCCTGGTCCGTAGCATTAATCGCGGCTCCCTTGTCGAGGAGCACCTTGATAACTTCGGCCTTACCCCCAGCCGCAGCAGACATGAGCGGGGTCATGCCGTTTTTGCTGTCCGGGGTATTGGCGTCAGCCCCCTTCTCCAGGAGCGACTTCACAATGCCGGTAAAGCCGTTAACGGAAGCCCAAATCAGGGGAGTCGCACCATACTTATGGTCTCTGCTATTCAGGTCCGCCCCCTGGGCCAAAAGGGCCTGTACCACCTCCCCGCGCCCAAAACGAGCCGCCACCCCCAGGGCAGACTCCCCGTCTTTGTTGCTCGCGTTGGGATTCATGCCAGACTGCAAAAAGAGCTTTACTGCCAGGAGGTCTCCGTCCCGCACTCGCTCCACAAAACTGTCTTCACTATATTTCACGTTCATCTGCCCCAGCTTTAAGCGAGCGCTTTCCTGGGAATTGCCGCAGGCTACCAAAGCCAGAAGCAGAAAAATCAGGAAAATACACCTAACCTTAGCACACTTCATGCTCATCAACCTCCTCAGTACGCTTTCATGCTCAGAGAACTTTTGGCAAGCCGGGCGGTAACCGGCCATGAGGACCGCGCCTGGATACCCCAGCCCGGTGTCGGAAAACTCAGCCGGCGAGGCCGCCTCAATGGGACGGTCTCGCCGGAAGACTGGGCCTCAGCCTCAGGGGGTTATTTTATCCCCGGCCCTTTTTCCCCTTGATATGGGGTGTTGTCAATCTTCTCGATGAATAATGAATCGCCCCCCACAATGTGACCTTCAATGGTCACGGTTTGTTTGCCCTTGGCGAGTCGATCAAGCGCCTCGGAATTCTGATTGACGATGCCGTATACCTCACCTCGTCCCCGGACTACGTAACGCTTCAGGGTAGCTGAATAGACGATCTCGCCCTTGATGGTCATTTGCAACACTTTGGTGGCGGCAGATTTTTCTTTAGCCGGAACCTGGGCAAAAACACTGCCGGTAAAGCACGCGAGTGCCAACAGACTCATGCTCATATACAACCATGGCTTTATTATCATGATCGAAGGCTCCTCGATGGCCGCAGTTGATAGCTTTTTATATTTTAAAGCAGGTCGGCAGAACTCGCAATTATCTTTAAATTATTCACTGCATGGGCAAAGTCAACTTCGAGGCCCGGCAGCTAAACTACTTTTCTGCTCTCGGAACCCAGGAGCATGCCGTTCTGAACCACCCGCTGAACCGGGAAGCCCCCACCCACCTCCCGCCGGCAAATAATCTCCCCCCAACCTCCGGGGGAACCATGACGATCCCGGCCCGGAGCATCCTTTTCCTCAACCTGTCTTTTCGGCAGGCATCAGGCTGCAGGCCCGAAAAGGAGAGCTACCGGCAAATTCTGAAAGAGCTGGTCCAGGGGCAATGATCTTGATCGCTGCGGTTGATTGGCTGTCAGGCGCTCATGGGTGAAAATGTTCAGCCATTCACCCGGCGCCCCTTGCGGCAAAGATAGGAAGTCTTCTCGCCACACCCCCGGGTCGAAAGCCAGATCTCCGGCCGTCAGCATGGTGCTAAAAAGCCTGGCAACCACCACCACTGCCCAGGAATCTTCCTGCCGCCGGGCAAAAGCGACCACCTTCTCCCGGTTTGGGCCCCTGGTCTCCAGGGGAATATAGTCCCCCTGTAAAAAGAGATTCAGGTGCGCCTTCCTGAAGTTAAGGGCCTTGTAGGTAACATAGAGCTTGAGGCCGCCATTCTGCCAGTTGGCGAGAAGATCCTGGATCAGCGGCCCTGCTCCCCTTGATTCTTTCATCTTCACGTCAGTGAGAAGCCGGGAGCGCTGGTAAAAATCCACCGGCCGGCGGTTGTCCGGGTCCACCAGGCTGAGATCCCACAGTTCCGTTCCCTGGTAGAAGTCCGGCACCCCGGGTGAGGCAATTTTGAGAAGCACCTGGGACAGCGAGTACAGCGCCCCGCAGGAGGAAAGGCGCGCCTGGAATTCCAGAAAATCCTTGAGGAAGAAGTTCGCCGCGATATCCTCCAGGATAGCATCCACAAAGGCCAGCAGGGCGCTCTCGTGCTCGAGGCCGGGATCGATCCACCGGGTATGCACCTTGGCTTCCCGGGCCGCCTTGATCACGTAGGCCCTGAACCGCTCTTTAAACTCCGGCAACTCCCCCGTAAAGAGCGGCCAGGCCCCCAGCAAGGTCTGGTACAGAAAATATTCCTCGTTGGCATCCGGTACCGCCAGGCCCTGGACGTCGCGCTTCTTGGAGGCGTTCCAGGCGCTCCAGCGCTGCAGGCAGGCCTCCCACTCCCGGGGAATTTCAGAGAGGACGTTGATACGCGGCCGCACATCCTCACTGCGCTTGGTGTCGTGGGTAGTGGTGGCGTTCAGGGCAAATGGCCAATTTTCCTGGCGCGCCTGGTTAAACCGGTGGAAATCCTCCGGGGCCACCAGCAGGAAGTCGGTCCCCACTTCATTGAGTGAGATCAGGGGGTTATAGACGTAAAGGGCCGTATCCTCCAGGCCCTTGGCCATAATGGGCACGGTGAATTGCTGCCAGCGCATGACGAACCGGAGCCAGTCTTCCCGCTGCTCCTCTGACAAATTGAGAGGACAATCCAGCAAGAGCACGCGCCGCACAAAGTCCAGGGCCGTGGGGTCGAGGGCCGGAGACTGGGTTCTCACTTCTCCAATAACTTGCTCCAGACAGGCCCGATCCCTGGGGTTGACTTCAAAGCTGCGGATGTAGGTGCGGTAAACCGGCAGGCGGGCAATGACTTCACCGATAATTTCCTGCAGCTCTTTTCTGGGGACATCCCGGGCCTGTCGGTCCTGTTCCGCCAGCAAGCTCAACATATATCCCAGGGTTTCCATCTCCCCCTGGAAAAGGGTTTCCATGACGAGCTTTTTCTTCTGATAAATCAGCTCGGCCCGGGTTAGGTCCGGTTTGACAAAGCGGTTATAGACCTGCTCTACCTCCTGGAATCCCTTGGCCTCGATGAAAAGCCCGTTGAGGATATTGAGAAAATCATAGCCGGTGGTGCCCGCCACCGGCCAGTCGGGCGGCAAGGGTTCGTCCGCGGCGAGGATCTTTTCCACCACCACATAAAGATTTTCCCGGTCCCCCGAGGCCTTCTCGCCGGGGGCCAGCCGGCTTTGCAGCCGCTGCAGATATCCCAGGGGGTCGTATAATCCGTCAATATGATCGATTCTCACTCCGGAAACCTTCCCTTCCCGGATCAGATTGAACAGCAGGCTGTGACTCGCTTCGAAGACCCGGGGGTCTTCCACCCGGAGGCCGATCAAATCGTTGACGCTGAAAAAACGGCGGTAATTGATCATATCCAGGGAGACCCGCCAGTAGGCAAGGCGATACGGCTGCAAACCGAGGAGGCGGTCCATCAGGTTAAAACTTTCCAGGTCTCCGGCCCGGCCGTTGAAAATGGCGATATTTTCATCGAGAAATTTCTTGATGACGGGATTTACCTGGTAGAGGAGCCAGAGATTATTCTTCAGAATTTCTTTTTGCCGGTGCCGTTCCAGGAGCTTTCTCTTGCTGCTCAGGGAGCGGGGCGGGAGATGTTCCACCAGGGTAATGAGCCCCAGGAGACTCATAACGGCGGAATTCCCCTCCCCTAATTTCCGGACCAGGTCGGCCAGCCGGTGCCTTAAAATGAGTTCGTACGTCTTGGGGTCCAAGGGAAATTTATATTCATAGTAAGAAACAAAAAAGCCCTCCTCTTCCAGGGCCAACCTGATTTCCTGGTTTTCCAGGGCCTGGCCGTAGGGCGAACCGAGCACGGGTTGGATGACGCGGCCGTCCAACACCCGGTTAAAAGGATGCCAATCAATATCAAAGAAGACGCCATAAGGAGACCCCGGGCCATTTTCCAGGACATCCAGCCACCAGGGGTTGTTATGGCTCAGAGCCATGTGGTTGGGGACGATGTCCAGCAGAAGGCCCATATCCTTGGATTTCAAGACTTTTCTCAAAGCCCTCAGAGAGACCCTGGACCCCAACTCCGGATTGATTTCCAGGGGATTGGTCACGGAATAACCATGCAGGCTGCGCCGGCGGGCCTTGAAGAAGGGGGAGGCGTAGAGGTCGGAGACGCCGAGTTCGTGCAAAAACGGCACCAGGGCCTGGGCGGTGATGAAGCGGAAGCCATGGTGGAATTGCAGACGATACGTGGCAGCAGGCACTCTAAATCCGGTTATGGTTGGTTCCACCCGAACACCTCCTTGCTTAGTCAACCTGGACCGATAGCCTGGTGCCAAGCGCCGCAAAATGTTCCACCCAGGTACGGGCCTCCCCGGGTCCCTGGTCCGACTGCTGACACTGCTGGGGATAGACGGAAGTCAGCATTTCATAATAGATATTCTGCACTCTCCAGAGATGCACGGCAAAGGGCAATTCCGTTTCCAGGGTTACCGCGGCCTCCAATTTCTGCAAGTATTCCACATCGAGGGGGTGTTGCCGAAATCTCTCGGCCAGGCGTTCGATGGCTTTCCTCAGGGCATATTCCAATCCTGCCCCTTCAAGCCCGATCTCTAAGAGGCGCGCTTCTTCCAGGAGGCCGCGGATCAGCTGCAGGTCCAATTCCGGCGCCCGGAAGGCCTCAAGCAGGTAACGGTTGAGGACAATCTCAGCCGTGGCCAGGAAGGGCCGGGGCAAGGGCACCCCCAGTTCCCTATGGAAGCGCATCAAGGGCACGTTGTGGGAATAGAGCCGGCCATAAGCGGACCAGACCTCTTCCAGGGTCATTTCCATAATCTGGTCCAGGACTTTGCGCTGTTCGTCCCTGAAAAGGGACCGCAGGGAGTAAGTGGAGTCTCCGAAGTGTTGATCGATGCGGCGGATGGCCTCGGGAAAATCGGTCCAGGAAAAGGCCTCACTGACCTCCGCAGCCATGGCGGCGTAGGCCTCCTCCCCCTGGAATTCCCGCACGCCGCCGACGAGGTTGTGGTCGCCGAAGTGCAGCACCGCGAAGCTGACGGAAGCGGCATTCCAGGTAATATCGGAGGTCACCTGTATCCGTCCCACCGCCAGTTTGGCCTTGCCCGCCTCCGCCAGCCGGTAGTCTTCCCGGTCAACGGTGTAGCAAAAAATGCGGTCCTGGACATGATAATCTTCGAAGAGGGAACTGATGGCGTAATGGGCTCCCACGGTGAGCAAGTCCACCATGGCGGGTTTGACGAACTTCTCGAAAATCCGGCGGCCGTCCCCATGTTCCGGGATATTGCTCTTGGCCTGCTCCAGCCGTTCGAGGAATCGGGCTTCATGGTCCTCTCCCAGGACATCCCGGGCCAATTGGACGACGCGGCCGGCATACTGGAGAACCTGCACGGTTTCCAGACCCGAAAGTTCGTCGAAAAACCAGCCGCAACTGGTGTACATCAGCATGGCATGGCGCTGCATCTCCAGGAGTTTCAGAACCAGGCTCTTCTCATTGGGACTGAGCTCCCGCAGGGCGTGTTGATGCAGAAACTCATCTAAGACATCCTCCGGCGGCGATTGAGGATGATGGATATGTAATCATTTCTCGCCGCCCAGGGGTCTTTGAGAAACAGCGAGGCTCTTTCCTCATACTGGGGCGCCAGGGTATCCCGCAGCCAGTCCAGGGCTTCCCGCAGGGGGGCGCGCCAGGCCTGGCTCCAACCGGAGCGCATGCCGCTGTTGCAGCCGCAATCCTGCCGCCACCGCTCCACCCCATGGACGCAACTCCAGGAAGAATTTTCAAAAATCTCTCACTTCGAAGGCCGGGGGGTGCTTTTCCAGATACTCGCCATAGTTGGTCAGGCGGGCCAGGTTGTGGTTTTCCAGATAATCCAGGGCGTAGGCCAGGGCCATATCGCCGTGGAGCCGATGGTGCCCATAGGTTTCCCCGTCCGTGGCGATATGCACCAGCTGGGGCCAGGGGCGCCCCTCCGAGAAGGCGTTGACCAGGCGCATGGCCAGATTTTCACCCCGCTCCAGCAAGTCCTCAAAAGCAATGGCCCTGGGAGATGGGGCCGTCATAGAAAAACAGGCTGATGGTTCGGCCCGACGGCAATTTCAAGCGATAGGCCGTAGTGGGATCGATCCGGTCGCCGCTCACGTCCCGCCAGTGACTCCGGCCAATCTTGCGAACCTTGTGCGCCTGACGGGGCGCCAAAATGGTAAAGCGGATCCCCAATTCGGCCATGATATCCAGGGTCTCCAGGTCCACTGCGGTCTCCGGCAGCCACATGCCCTCCGGGGGCCGTCCGAAGCGGTGCTCAAAATCCCGGATTCCCCAGAGCACCTGGGTGAACTTGTCCCGACGGGAGGCCAGGGGCATAATCATGTGGTTGTAGGCCTGGGCCAGAGCGGAGCCGTGGCCCGGAAAATCTTTCCCGGCTCTCCCGGTCCGCCGCCAGGATGGCCGCATAAATCTCGGGGGCTTTGCTGGACAGCCAGGCCAACAGGGTGGGCCCGAAGTTAAAACTTATCCTGGCATAGTTATTGGTGAGCCCAACGATACGGCCCTCGCCGTCCAGGATCCGGGATACGGTGTTGGGGGCGTAACATTCGGCAGCGATCTTTTCGTTCCAGTCGTGATAGGGGTAGGCTGAATCCTGGAGCTCGATATCTTCCAGCCAGGGATTCTCCCGGGGAGGTTGGTAAAAATGGCCGTGGATGCAAATATATCTTTCCATCAAGACGCATCCTGGCGGAGATAAACCAGCAGCGACCGGGGAGCAAGTCCGAGGGAGACGGCGCTCTCGCCTTCAATCAGCATTGGTGCGTCACTGCCGGGGCCCTGCCAGCGCCTCTGGGCGGCATCCAGCCGCTTGTGCCACCGGCCCTGGGGCCAGGGGAGAGATAATTTCAAGGCTTCCTGCCCAAAAGAGAACAAGATAACCGCTTCGCCTTCCGCGCCAATCATTCGCATCCACAACACTTTTTCTTCCTCATAGCCCTTCACTTCCCGATCCTGGCGGCCCAGGTCGGCCAAGAGATTCAGTTCCTGCCGGAGCCGGAACAATTCCCGGTAAAATTCCCAAAGAACTTTGTGCTTGCCGTCCTGGCGGAGACGGTGGTCAAGCCTGGCCCGGACAAAAGTCGCCTCAGCCATGGGGTCGGGAGGTTCGCCCGGCCAATCGAAGGCGGCGAACTCTGCCTTGCCGCCCCTGCCGCACCGCCTCAATGAGCCCCGGGTCCGAGTGGCTGACAAAATACCAAAAAGGCGCCGCTTCCCCATATTCCTCTCCCATGAACAGCAGGGGCAGAAAAGGCGACAAGATTACCGCCCCGGCCGCCAGCTTTAAGGCCTCGAAGCACACCAATTGGCTGAGACGTTCTCCCCCCAGGCGGTTGCCCACCTGGTCGTGGTTTTGGGAAAAGACCACCCAGCGCTCCGCCGCCACATCCCGGGAAGAGGAGCCCTGGCGACGCCGCCGATAAGGAGAATATTCCCCGGAATAAATGAAACCTTCCCGCCAGGCCTTGGCGAGCTGCTCCAGACGTCCGAAATCCTGCATAGTAGCCGGTCTGCTCCCCGGTCAGCAACGTATGCAAGGCGTGGTGAAAATCATCATTCCAGTGGGCATCCAGACCATAGCCCCCCAGTTCGGGAGAACGGAGGAGGCGCACGTCGTTGAGGTCGCTCTCCGCCATGAGAAAGAATTTCCGGTTCCAGCGCTCCCGGGCCTGGTGCACCGTTTCGGCCAGTTCGGCCACGAATGGCTGCGGCGACTGGTCCACAATGGCATGCAGGGCGTCCAGGCGCAAGGCGTCAAGATGAAATTCCGAGGCCCAGGCGAGGGCGTTTTCGATGAAGAAGCGCCGCACCTCATCGCTGTCCGGGCCGTCGAAGTTGAGGGCCTCCCCCCAGGGGGTGCGATAGCGCTCGGTGAAATAGGGGCCGTAAGCCGCCAGGTAGTTGCCTTCCGGGCCCAGGTGGTTGTAAACCACGTCCAGGACCACTGCCAGGCCCCGCTGATGGCAGGCGTTGACCAATCTTTTCAGACCAACGGGCCCGCCGTAGGAGTTCTGGGCCGCAAAGGGAAACACCCCGTCGTAGCCCCAGTTGCGCCCCCCGGGAAACTGGGCCACGGGCATCAGTTCCAGGGCCGTGAGGCCCAGCTCTTTCAGCTCATCCAGGTAGGGAATAACCGCGTCAAAGGTCCCTTCCGGGGTAAAAGTGCCCACGTGCAGCTCATAAATGACGTAATCTCCCGAGGGATAAGCCGGACCAATGGCCGTCGTCCCAGGAGAAGCTGGGGTCCACCACCTGGGACGGCCCGTGGACCCCCTCGGGCTGAAACCGGGAGGCCGGATCCGGGAAGTCGTGCTGTCCATTCAACCGGTAAAAATACCGGCAGCCCGGCGTAACATCGGCAACTACCCCGGAGAAGTAACCCCCCTCCCCTCTCTCCAGGGGCGCCAGCTCCTCTCGGGGGGAAACAAGATGAACCTCCACCTGCTCCGCCAGGGGCGCCCACACCAGGAAATGGCAGCGGTTGTCCCCCAGGTAGGCAACTCCCAGATTGCCTGGGGGCTCCGCGACTTTCTGCTTGGTAAGGATATCCTTCATAGAGAATCAGAGCTCGATGACGCGGCTGTCGGGATTTTCCAACAGCGATCAGGAGCGTCAGATAATCCCGGATATTACGGGTGATGAGGAAGTGTTGCCGTACGAATTCCTGGGCCAGTTTACCCATGCGTTTGCCCATCTCCGGGCGGTGGAGCAAATAGCGGATGCGGAAGGCGCAGCCCTCGGGGGAATTGACCAGGAAGCCGGTGCTATAATCCCGGAGCTGCAAGACGATGCCCCCCACGTCGCTGCCGATAACCGGCTTGCCTTTCCACATGGCCTCGGTGACCGTCAGGCCGAACCCTTCCCGGGTGGATTTCTGGAGGATAATATCCGCGGCGCGCTGCAAGGCGTTGATTTCGTGGTGGGCGTCCGCCGGCAACAAGAGCACCTGAATATCCGGCTCCCCCTGGGCCGCCTCCATGACCTCCGCCAGAGTCTGGGGCCCTTCCGGGTCGTCGGTGGCCTCGCCTCCGGCCAACACCAGCTTACAGGGCGTATGTTTGCGCACCATGCGGAAGGCCTGAATCACCCCCACCGGGTCTTTAAAAGAATCGAACCGGGAGACTTGCAAAATCATGGGCTTGTCGCGCTCGATGTCCAGACGGTCCAGGACCTCCTGGATTTCCTCCGGGGTCAGTTCCCGGTTCTTTTCACTTAAAGGGTCGATGGAGGGACGGATGAGATATTGGGGGTGGGGCAGATTCTGGGCAAATTGCGCCATGGAAAAGATGGAGGCGTCATATTTACTGACGATCTCCCGCAGATATTTCCAGACCTTGAGATTGGGCCGGGAGGCGTCGATATGGCAGCGCCAGATCCAGTGCTTGGCCCGGGAGCGTATTTCGTTAATCAGCCAGGCCGGCTGGGGGTCGTGCACCAGGACGAAGTCCGCCTCCCAGGTAAACTTCCGGGCGTTCTCCCGGTTGATCTCCTCGTAGTGGTTCAACAAGGACTGGCTGATCCGGACGTCTTGTCCCTGCAAGGCATTGTGAAAGGATTTGGTCACTTCAAAAAAGTCCGGGTCGCCCTGGACAACCTCCCACACGAGTCTCCAACCCCAACTGGTTCAACAGCGGCACAGCCCGGGAGAGGATCTCCGCCACCCCCCCGCCGCTGCGGGTGGAATTGATATGGACGAAGCGGCGGGGCCCCAGGCGCTCCGCCAGGCGGTAGAGCTGGCCGACCACTTCCGCACCGACAATCGCGGTATAATCATCCAGTGTGACCACAGAGTTCTCCCAAATGCTGGTGGATCAAGGCCAAAAGGGTGTCCCGAATTTCTCTCAGCGTATAGAAGTAACCATCGATGTCCCGAATCGCCTCCACCAACTCCGGCAGGCCGAAATTGGCTTCCACCCAGTAGGAAAAGTCATCCATGTGGACCATGCCCAGGCGGCGGCGGGCCTCGAAAAAATGGTAATAAACGGAATCCAGCCCCACCTTCCCCAGGCCCTGGCAAAATTCCTTCAGGGTATTGGCCGGGGTCTCGGAGCGGATGACCACCATGGAGGCTTCGCAGAAATGGAATTCAAACCCGGAGCGGGCCCAGGGGACACTGGGCAAATCCCACAGATACTCTTCCAGAATGTCCACCATGGCCTCCCGGACTTGCTCCATGTGGTTATATTCAAAAGGATCAAAGGAGCTGAGTTTCTCGGCCAGCTTGCTGTCTTGCAGGGCGGTGGCGGCCCAAAAGGCAAAATCGTTGGGATACTCCACCACCGGCTGGGTGACAGCCAGGCGGGATTGCAAGAGATGGTAGTACAGCACCGACTCGTCCGCTTCCCGCAGGATTTGCAGGAGTTCCCTGAGGTTGATGGCCTTCCGGCCCAGGGGCATGGGCATCAAAAAACACTCCCGAAACCAGAAAGGGTCCTTAGCCCGCAAGTTGGGGTCAAACTTCTCAGTCTTTGCCAAAATAACCTCCCTCAAGGTCTGCAGCGCGGCCCGGTGATCTATAGACAGACTATACCTCTCCTCTTAACCCTGGCACAGGTGGGCTGAGAAAACCACTTATTTCGGCATTTCAAACCCCAGCAGGTAGAACATGGCCAGGAGGACGGTAATCAGCATGGGCACAAAGCAAACCTTCATATAATGGAGAAAGGAGACGTGGTAGCCGGCCTTCTCCATCATACCCACGGTGACCACGTTGGCGGAAGCCCCGATCATGGTGCCGTTGCCCCCCAGACAGGCCCCCAACGCCAGGGACCACCACAGGACGTCATTGGGCACGTTCATGCTCTGGTTGAGAAAGGCCACGATGGGCAGCATGGTGGCGGTGAAGGGAATATTGTCGATGAAGGCCGAAGCGATGGCCGCCACCCACAGGACCATGATCACGGCCACCGTCAGGTTACCCCGGGAGGCGTCCCGGACCCACTCGGCAATCATCTGGATCAAGCCGGTCTCTTCCGCCCCGGCGATAACGATGAACAGGGCCATGAAAAAAACCAGCGTGGGCCATTCCACTTCGTGTTCCAGCATCTCCACAATGTCCACCCCGGAGATGGCCAGGAGAACCATGGCTCCGGTCAGGGCGGCGATGGACGGTTCCATGTGGAGGACGCCATGGAACACAAACAGGAGGATGGTGAAGCCCAGCATCCCCAAGCTCATGATGGTGAGCTTGACATTGGTGATCTGGTATTCCTCCCGCAAATAGGCGATGGTGCGGTCCACGTCTTTGACTTCGGCCTTCAGATAATCTTTCTTGTACCAGTAAATATAATAGACCACCGCCACCACCAGGCAAATGAGGCAGATGATCGCCAAATGGCTCACAAACTGGACAAAGGTCAGCTTGGCAAAAGAGCCGATGAGGATATTGGGCGGATCGCCGATCAGGGTGGCGGTGCCCCCGACATTGGAAGCGAAGACCTCGGGAATCAGAAAGGTGATGGGGTTGATCTTTAAGGTGACGGCAATCTCGATGGTCACCGGAATCATGAGCAGCATGGTGGTGACGTTGTCCAGGAAGGCGGAGGCGATGGCGGTCACCACCATGAGGATGCCCGCCAGGACGAAAATATTCCCCCGGGCCAGGGCATAGGATTTATAGGCCAGCCATTGGAACAGGCCGGTCTTTTTCAGGACCCCGACGATGATCATCATGCCCATGAGGAGAAAGATGACATTCAGGTCAATGGCCCGCATGGCGTCTTCGAAGGAGAGAATGAAATACTTTTTATCGAAGGTGCCCATGGTATAGCTGATGAACATGACCAGGGTGGCGCCGAGGAAGGCCGCCAGCGCCCGGTGCATCCACTCCGCGGCGATGATCACGTAGACCACGAACAAAATAATCGTGGCGATCCAGAAGGCCGGGGTGACGGTACGGTACATCGTCAGGGTCTGGGTCGCTTGATAGACCTTGTTGCCCTGGGTATCGTGGCCCGCTTCGATGACTTTAACCCCGGTGGGCCCGATCTCCCGCCAGGAGGGTTTGGCGGCCTGCACCTCCACCTTAGCGCCCGGCAGGGTGCCGGCGGGCAGCACGAATTCCCCCAAAAAGCTCCCGGACTTCCCGGTGGCGATTTCCTCATCCGGGCCCGCAGTCTTGAGATGTTGGCCATTCAGCAGAACTTCCACCACCACTTCCTTAACCCCGCGGCCCTGGAGATTCTTGACGGCCCCGGCCACCGTGAGGCGGTCGCCAGGCTTTTCCACCGCGGCCGAAACCATTGCGGCCGCCAGGGTGACGCCCAGGAAGACCCCGAGCAGAACGAGGGCGGTTAATTTCATCATATTTCGCATAAACCATATTCCTTACCGCAGAGGAACCCGTGACTCCGCTGGAGATTGGGCTTATTTAATCTCGCTTGGGCCCTAAGAAAAACATCACTCGCTGAGCACGAAGTCGGAGATCTCCTGGAACAGGTCGCTCAGTCGGATTATGCCCACCACCTTTTGTTCCCGCATGACCGGCATTCGGCCCAAGCCCTCCTTGATCATCGAAAAGAGGGCCTTGGCCAGGGAGTCGCCGGCGCTCACCGTGACCTCGATGGGGCTCATAACCTCGCTTACCGCGGTCTGCGAGGCCTCCTTGACCTTCGGGCCGGAAAGCTCCGTCTCCAGGTCTGCGAGGGCGCCTTCCAGGTCCAGGGTGACTCGCACTTTGCCGCCAATCCCTTTCAGAGATTGGGGGGCCAAACCCAGGATGATATCCCGCAGGGTCAAGATGCCCAGGAGGTGGTATTTTTCATCGAATACCAAAACCGACCGGGGCTCGAAAGTGCCTTGGAACTTGATGGCCGCCTCCCGGACGATGGCCATGGCCTGACGCAGGGTGAACCAGTAGGGAATATGAGGATAATCCTCCAGGGGAATCATCAGTTCCGCCACTTTCTTCCGATAAGGCATATCTCCCTCCTGCTAAAAATTGAGGCTGATAGGGGACGTATGGTCACAACGCCGAAAGGAAATTCATAAAGTCAGCGAACCCGCGAAAAAATCTGCTAAACCGCCTGGGAAATCCACAAGACCCGGCCGCGAATATCTACTTCCTCCGTCTCAAAATCTTTGACGTGGGGATTATCAAAAGCGATGCGGAATCTACCCGGCAGTTTGTTCAACCTGCACAAGAGCTGGGTGCCGTCGAGACCGATCACGAAAATGCCGCCTTGGGCGAATTGCCGCTGGGTCAGGCTGATAATGACGGTATCTCCCGGCTTGATGGTGGGCTCCAGGGCATGTTCGGCCATCACCAAGGCCACCAGTTCATCTTTTTCAGCGCTGGCCTTATGGAGCTCATATTTTTGCTGGGCCAGATAAGAGTCAGCGTTCTCCAGGTAATTTTCTCCGCTCAGGTCCTGCAAGGATTTAATAATCGGCACCAATTTAAAGGCGTAGCGGCTTTGATCGGTGAAGACCCGGCTTAACTCCCGGTCGGGGAGAGACAATAACAGGGGCAACGGGAAGCCGGAATGACACACCGCAAACATCAACCAGCGGTCAGGAATTTTGCCATGCCGTTTGGCATTATTAACCGCCTGTTCGGATATGCCCAGCTTGTGGGCGAGTTCCTTGTCGGTTTCCACCCCCAGGGCCAGCATGATTTTCCTGTAGAGCTGTTCGCCAGAAGCGTCCAACATCTGGCCAAATTCCTGGTATGTTAAAGAAATCAGGCTGGTTAAGCGGAACATCCCGGCCACTCCTTGATAATAATTGAATATTGATTTACCTTTATACATTATCGATTGATAATATTCAAGCCTTTGCCTGCCAACCTGCGCCCTTCCAGGACGGGAAGCATTGCCCTGGCTCATCAATGCCTTGCAGAAAGGATAAAAACTATTATTTTATATCCAGGAGGAAAGACATGATTCAGATTATGCCCGAAAGCGACGGCAAGATCATTGGGGTGAAGCCTTCCGGCAAGCTGACGGATGCGGATTATCAGGAGGTCTTGATTCCCACTCTGGAAGCCTTGATTAACCAGCACGGCAAAATTCGCCTGCTCTGCCTCCTGGATGAGGGGTTTACGGGGATGGAAGCGGGGGCCATGTGGGATGATGCCAAATTCTTCCTGTCCCACAAAAATGACTTTGAACAAATGGCCATTGTGGGGGGCCCCCAATGGGTGAAACTGGCCATGAAGATCTTTGCACCCCTGATGCAAGGGGATACCAAAGTCTTTGCCGCCGAGCAGCTCTCCGAAGCCTGGGAATGGATCAGGGCTTGACGCTCTTGTGCGGCTCGGTTAAGGGATGATGTCTCGTCTTCTTAAGCCAGAGGGGAGGCCTGGATAGAGAAGTGCCTGGTCGCTGCAACATTAAATGCAAACGTCGAGGCGATGGGTTCTCACCTGTGTTTGCAGGCTAGCCCTTGGAAGATATGAAGCTCAGGCCACACATCATTGAAGCCTTGCTGCTCCTGTGCGCCATCACCGTCGGGGTCCTGTCCGGAGTCGGCGCCTTAGGTTTTCTGGCTTTAATAGCGTTAGGTCAATGGGCCTTTTGGCCGGGAGGCGAAAATTTCCTGGCCCAGGTAATGTTGGCCCCCTGGTGGTTCAAGCTCCTGGTGCCAACCCTGGGCGGCCTGGCCCTGGGGCCGGCGATTGCTTTCCTGGTACCCGAACTTCGTGGGCCCGGGGTCTCCGAGGTGATCGAAGCCGCGGCCCTGGAGGATAGCTACCTGCGGCCCAAAGCAACTATTCTCAAGGTACTCTGCACTGCCCTCACCCTGGCCACGGGAGGCTCGGTGGGCCGGGAAGGACCGGTGGCGACCATCGGCGCCGCCCTCGGGTCGTCATTGGGACGCTTCTTTAAGCTCAGTCCCGAAAAAGTCAGGGTGGCCCTGGCGTGCGGCGCGGCCGGCGGCATCGCGGCAACCTTCAATACCCCTTTTGCCGGCACCATGTTCGCCGTCGAGATCATCCTGGGTGATATCCAGGTTGCCTATCTTGGCCCCATCGCCCTGGCGGCAATTATCGCAGTCCTCACCGCACACCAGATTTGGACGGGCTTTCCCATATTCATCACCCCCGGGTTCGAATTCGTGAATCCGGGAGAACTCGGGTTGTATCTAATCTTGGGTTTATTGAGCGGACTCCTGGCGATCTTGTTCATCCGCGGGGTCTACGCCTCCGATACTCTTTTCCGGAAACTGCCCCTGCCGGAGTGGTGCAAACCCGGGGTAGGCGGGTTGGGACTGGGCTTGATCGGGCTCTGGTGTCCCCACGTCTTTGGGGTGGGTTATGACTCCATCAACCTGGCTCTCACCGGTAAACTGACCCTTGACTTCGCGGCGCTGATCCTGCTGGCCAAATTGCTGGCCACCGCCATCTGCCTGGGCTCCATGAGTGGCGGCGTCTTTGGGCCGTCCCTGTTTTTGGGGGCCATGTTGGGCACCAGCCTGGCCTTGACCGGCAATCTCATCTTGCCGCAGCTGGCGTTAAATCCGATAGATTATGCCCTGGTGGGTATGGGGACCGTGGTCAGCGGCGTCACTTTAGGCCCCATGACCGCCATCCTCCTCATTTTCGAGCTAACACACGATTATCACACCATTATTCCGTTGCTGATCAGTTGTGCGGCCTGTATGATTACGGTGAAATCATTTTATGGCAGCTCCATTTATCAAACCAAATTATTGCGCCGTGGCATCCACCTGGTCCGGGGACTGGATGCTAATATTCTTCGCTCCCTGAAGGTGGGAGAATGCATGAGCTCCCGGGTAGAGACGATCCATAACCAAACCACTCTTGCTGAAATTTTAGAGAAATCTGAGGCAAGCACCTCCCCTTTCTTTATTGTGGTGGATAATCGGGGGGAACTGGACGGAGTCTTGACGATCAGCGATTTGCGGCAGGATTTGCGATTTTCCCGGGGCAACTCCAGGACCCTCACTGCTGCGGAGCTTAAGACCAAAAACGCGGTCACCCTCACCCCGGAGGATAATTTGGAGACCGCCTCAGAGCTTTTGGAAGAAAGGAATCTCAGCTATTTGCCGGTGGTATTGCCGCCTGAAAATAAAATAGTGGTGGGCATCTTGAAACAGGAAGATTTATTAACGACTTATAAACAAAGATTACTCAAAATCCACCTCTCCCAGCGCCGGGATTCTGCGGAAAAAGGCACATAACCTTTCGCCGCTCATGAGGTTTGCTTTAAAATAAACTCGGCATAGCGCAAACCTCAGCCAGGGGCGGCTGACTTGAATTACCGGGTGATATTCTCTTTTACTGTATAATTTTAGAGTCTTAGGGGCATATTGATGACTGGCAGGTTATTCCGATCGATTAAGAGTCGGTTTGATCCAGAGCGCTATGGCTGGTCGAGCCATATCCGTTGGCCGCTGATGAGCATTGCCGTGGGGATGGTCTCGGGCCTGGGGGCCATTTTCTTTGAGGAACTCCTGAGATACACCCTGTATCATTTCCTGCGTCTCCCCACCGGGTTTATAGAACCCATACAGGATATGGGAGCGGAGACGGTGGCGGTTCTGGCTTCGATCCACTCCTGGTGGTTTCTGGTCATTCCGGCGTTGGGGGGGCTGGCTTCGGGCCTGCTGGTGTATCTCACCGCCCCGGAGGCTCAGGGCGAAGGCACCGATGCCATGATTGAGTCCTTTCACGAGCGGGGCGGGTTTATTCGCAAGCGCGTGCCTTTTATCAAAATTCTGGCTTCCGCCATAGTGATCGGCAGTGGCGGCTCGGCGGGGAAAGAAGGCCCTATTTCCCAGATAGGCTCCGGGTTTGGTTCGATTATGGCAACGTTATTGAAGCTCAAGTCCCGAGATCGCCGCATCCTGGTCCTGGCCGGGGCGGCTGGAGGCCTGGGAGCCATATTCCATGCGCCCCTGGGAGCGGCTCTCTTTGCCCCGGAGGTCCTCTACCGGGAGACGGAGTTCGAATTCGAAGCCATCCTCCCCTGCATTGTCTCCTCCATTGTGGCTTCTTCCATCTTCGACCAGTACTTCGGCCGCAGCGCCCTGTTCTTTCCAGGCCCGGTGGATTTTGCTCCGGTGGAACTTTTGCCTTACGCCATCTTTGGCGTCCTCTGTGCCGGGGTGGGATACCTTTGGGTCAAGACGTTTTATGGCGCCCGTGAGCAGTTCCGCCGCCTCAAGCTGCCCCGGGCCTTGCTGCCGGCCCTCGGTGGCTTCCTGTTGGGCCTCATTGCCCTGGTGTTTCCCCAGGTGATGGACGGCGGTTATGGGTGGATGCAGGCGGCCATGGAAGGGAAGATATTCTGGGGCACCATGATGCTCCTGTCCCTGGCGAAGATAGTAGCCACCAGCTGCACCATCAGTTCCGGGGGGAGCGGCGGGGTCTTCGGTCCTTCGATCTTCATCGGGGCCATGCTGGGGGGGGCCTTCGGCTTTCTGGGCCATCAACTGGCGCCGGGCTGGGTTATCAATCCCAGTTCTTTTGTCCTGGTGGGTATCGGGGGCTTTTTTGCCGGGGTCGCCAAGGTCCCGGTGGCTTCCATCATCATGGCCTGTGAAATGTGCGCCAGCTATACGTTACTCGTCCCCCTGATGACAGTATCCACTATCTCTTATTTAATCTTGGGCAAGGTCAGCCTCTATAAAAAACAGGTGGTGAAGCGTATCGCCTCTCCGGCCCACGTCACCGAGTTCACCCGGGGCCTGCTGGAAGACATGTATGTGGGCGATGTGGTAAAACCGCAGCCGGTTGTGGTCGTCGGGGAGAGAATGCCCCTCGACCAGCTCCTCGAGGTTATGGCGAATTCCCAGCAAGTTTACTTCCCGGTGGTTGATTTGGCGGGCAAAACAACCGGGATTCTCTCCATCAACGATATCCGGGAAGTGATGTTCGAGGAGAGCGTGCGCCAGTTGATTGTTGCTAAAGATGTGGCCACTCCGAATGTGGTCAGGGTTTTCCGGGTGGATTCACTGCAGCTGGCCCTGGATAAGATGATTCTGTTAAACGTGGACGAATTGCCGGTCGTCAGAAAAGAGGCCCCGGACGAGATCATCGCCATGATCTCCAAACGAGATATCGTCGGCTATTACCATTCTAAAACCGGGAGCGCGGACCGAACCTTAAAAAGTACTTAGGGGATGATTTTCTCAAAAGTTGTGTGCTATCATGTCAACGCGAAAAAAGTGGGCTTCGCGATCAGGATTGTTGAGGCGATGAGGTCCCACCTGAGGCGTTGACACCGGAGCAGGTCAGCCTGCTGCATAATCTTGAATAAGGAGACTTTCATGACCCTGAGACGCACCCTTACCGGTCTGGCACTCTGTGTGATGGCACTGACTCTGTTCACGGGCTGTGTGGAACCGGGCCCGCCGCCGTCGATGCCCCCGCCGATGGTGGAAACTCCGCCGCCGCCGTCAGGCCCCCCGCTTTATTTTGTCAACGTTTCCAGCCTGGCCCTCCGGGAAGGCCCCACCACCGCGGCGCGTCAGGTTGGCACCCTGCATTTCAATGATGAAGTGCAAATCCTGGAGATCAGTTCTGGCTGGGGCCGGGTGGGGGATGTGAGTCGTGATCGGGTCGGCTGGGCTTACATGCGCTACCTGCAGCCCGTACCGGCAAACCGGCCGCAGTATGTGCCCCGGAAGCGCTCGGCACCGGCTCCCAAGGAGCAACCCAAGCCCGCCGAATCCCCCAAGGCCATGTAGGGGCTGTTCTCCCGCACAGGTGCCGGGAGGACGACCAGACGAACGCGGTCGCGCCCCGGGGTACCCCCCGGGGCCGGCCGGGACCTGAAGATGGGAAGGAACCCGTCGATAGGCCGGCGGACCGGGAAGTTATGTAACCCGTCCCTGCCCTGGCCCTGAGGCTGTCGGGATCAACTCGGAAGAACTACCCACACATCGGGCCGGAAGTCTTATAGTGTTGGCCGAAAGTATTTTCCGATGGCGGCATCATTCTAATCCCCCCTAACCCCCCGTGAGAAAAGGAGGGAACTATAAGGAACTGCTGCTAAAGTTCCCCTTTGAAAAAGGGGGATTTAGGGGGATTTAAGAATCTCCACGTGGAAAGACTTTATGGCAAACGCTAGAGATGCCAGCCCGGCTTACTGAGAAAGGGGGCGGGGAAGCGGCCGGGTTCCGGCCCCCTCCCCTGCCCTGCGGCTTGATTGTCGGCTCCGCGCTTACGGCTGGTCCGGGATGCGCAGGATTTTCATGATCTGACGATGGTAGTAGCCCGACCAGTCGGCGTTACCCATCAGGCCGAAGCGGATCTTGACGGTGGTGATCTCGTTGGGCCGGGCGATCAGTTCAACCTTGACCGTGGTGCCGTCCTGGGTCAATCCATCTATCCTGGACTCCGAGGGGCCGTATTGATCCGAAGTGATTTTGATGTTCAGCTTTTTTGCGCCTTCCATGGCAGCATTATAGGTTTCCTGCATGGGCCGGGGATAGTCCTTTTCCATGGTGCCTTCCACCCACTTATACGTCCCCAGGGCCGCTAAGCCCCCTACCCCCATGAGTAAGGTCGCGGCACACCCCGCCGCCATCGCCATGGCCACCAGGACCGCCGCCAATTTGAGCCGTCGTTGTCTCTGCATGGTTCCAGACCTCCCCCTGTTTTCTGTCTTATGCCACGAATAAGTCGGCGTGTCAAGCCGCCTGGCCCCTAACCCGGGCCCCGTAATCGCAATAGGGCCGCAAGGAACAGTGGGGGCAGTCGGGTTTTTTGGCTAAGCAGGTCCGGCGCCCGTGCCCGATCATCTGATGGGAAAACTTTACCCAACGCTCCTGGGGGACCAGGGGCATCAGGTCGAACTCAATCTTTACCGGGTCCTTCTGACCGGTGAGCCCCAGGCGCTGGGCGACCCGGCTCATGTGGGTGTCCACTACGAGGCCCGGAATGCCGAAGGCGTTGCCCAGGATGACGTTGGCCGTCTTGCGGCCGATCCCCGGCAGTTTGACCAGATCATCCAGGGAAGCCGGCACCTGGCCGCCGAACTGCGCCACCAGAACCCCGCAGAGGGCCTTGAGGCTCTTGGCCTTCTGGCGGTAAAAGCCGGTGGTGTAAATGGCCTGCTCCAGTTCCGTCAGGTCGGCTCTGGCGTAGTGCGCCGCGGTGGGGTACTTCTTGAATAAAGCCGGGGTGACCAGGTTGACCCGGACATCGGTGCACTGGGCCGAGAGCACCGTAGCCACCAGCAATTCCAGGGGATCGGTGAAGTCCAGGGTGCAGTGGGCGTCGCTGTAATGCTCATCCAGCAGCTTCAAGATGGGGCCGATCTTCTCGGCTGGCTTCATGGAGAACCTCCTCACTGAGACCTCTGCGAAGGTCTCTATCGCTATCCTTCCCCATCAAAATGTAGCATCGCCGCCCTCGCCTGCGCCTGAAGGCAGTGTGGACAGCCGGGGGCGGCTATCCTACGTGAGACTTTCGCAGGGGTCTCTCACTTAAGGTCGCGGCGTCGTCCCGGGGAAGCCGAGATCGTTGAGAAACCGGTTCGCCACCGGGCCTCCCCGCCCCTCAACGGCCAAGCTTGCTGCGTACATGCCTCATCAATTCCTGGAATTCCGGAATTTGCAATTGAGATACCATGGCCACATAGAGACCCATGCCGATGCCGATCACCCCCATCAGACCCAGGGCCTGCCCCCCCAAACCAGACCCCAGCCAGGCGACGGCCCGGGGGTGAAGCCAGGCCACGGCCAGCCCCATGATCGCACTGGCCCCGGCCACTTTTACCAGCGTCAGGATAAGAGGGCGCACCTTAAAACCCGACAGTTTGCGGTAGAGCACCGCGGCCAGAAAGAGGAAGTTCAAGATCAGGCTCAGAGAGGTGGAGAGGGCGATGGCCCGGTGCTGCATGGCGGCCAGGGTGAGGTGGATAATGACGAGGTTGGCGGCCACCGTCACGAAGGAGCCCAACACCGGTATCCGGGTGTCATCCAGGGCATAATAAACCGGCACGATAATCTTGACCCCGGCAAAGGCTACCAATCCCAGGGAGTAGAGCGCCAGGGCCGCAGCCGTCTGCTGGGTATCCATGGCGGTGAACTGGCCATGCTGATAAATGAGGCCTATGATGGGTTGGGCCAGGAAGATCAAGCCGCAGGCCGCCGGCAGGGTGACCAGGATGGCCAGGGACAGGGAAGATTGCAGGGCTCCCCGGAGCGCACCCAGGTCGTGATTGGCCGCGTGGCGGGAGACTACCGGCAAGGTGGCCACCATCAGGGCCACGCCGAACAGGCCCATGGGCAGATGGAACAGCCGGTAGGCGTAACTGAGCCAGGAGACGCTGCCCTGGGCGCAACTGGAGGCATAGAAGGTGTTGATGAAGATATTGATCTGGGTGGCGGAAAGGCCCACTACCGCCGGGAGCATCAACTTGACGATCCGCAGAAGTCCCGGGTCCCTGAGATTCAGGGCGAAGCTCAGCCTGAACCCCACCCGCCACAACAGCGGCAACTGGACCAGCACTTGCAGAAGGCCCCCCACCAGGGTGCCCCAGGCCATGCCGACGATGGGCGCTACCCCGAACCAGGGAGCGGCCAGGCTCAGACCCACGCCGGCAACGACGGCGCCCAGGTTGAAAAAACTGGAGGCCAGCGAGGGGACAAAAAACTTTCCCTTGCTGTTGAGGACTCCCATGGCCAGGGCCGCCAGGGACACCAGGATAAGGAAGGGAAACATGATCCTGGTCATCAGGGTGGTGAGTTCCAGCTTCCCCGGGACCGTGCCGAAATCCGGGGCCATAACCCCGACGATATCCGGAGAGAACCACATGCCCGCCATGACCACCAGGCTCAGGAGCAGGGTGAAGCAGAAGACCACGTTATTGGCCAGTCGCCAGGTCTCCTCCTGCCCCAGACGTTGGTCATAATCGGTGAAAACCGTGACGAAAGCGGAGCTCAAAGCCCCTTCGGCAAACAAGTCACGGAGCAGGTTGGGAATCCGGAAGGCGACGACGAAGGCGTCAAAAGCATAGCCTGCGCCAAAAAGCCCGGCAAAGACTTGTTCCCGCACCAGCCCCAAAATCCGGCTGACGAGGACCGCAACGCTAACCGTTCCTGCGGCCCGGGCGATGGTTCCCGTTTGGCTGGCTGAGTCCTGGGGCAAGGGTTATCCCGAGTAGGGGAGGCGCGGCGACAACCGCGGGCGCCGCTTCCAGGCCTTGGAGGCAAAAATGTTCAGGTTGCTTGGTTCGTGGCGGGTCACAGCGGATGTGGGTCACCCTGGAGCCGGACTGCGGCTCCCGAGGTCCTAACCGGCATCGGCCTGCCTGCCCCCCGGGGCAGAAGACCGGTTCTTTTTCTTGGCGCGGTTTTTGGCGGCAATTTTGTCCTTTTTGGACGGCGAGGCCGGGGTTTTGTTGACCCTGGCGTTTTTGCCGGCCTTATCCTGGGGGGCTACGGATGACCCCTTGGGGGCAACCCGGCTCGGCCTTGGTCGGAGAAGCTTTTTTTCCGGGCCAACCTGACTGGCCGGGGTCTCGGGATGCAGCAGGGCATAAGCCGGTTGCTCCGATACCCCCGGGTTGGCGCTTTTGACCGGCGGATCTTTGAGACGGTCCACCCGGTCCGGCCACCCCTCGGCATAAACGGTCCCGAGAAACCCGGCGAGTTTCAGCCGCTGATCATGTTTATCGGGGTAGAGGCAACACCAGAAAATGAGCCCCACCCCGGCGGTGACCCCGCCCACCAGGGCAAGTCGGCCAAGCTTGCGCCAACGGCTTCGACTGCGGACTTGACCGCCCTGCCGATGAAAAATATAGGAAAACAGGGCGTACATCGCATAAGCCCACAAAACTACAGCTAAAGTTGCAAGCACCGGTTCTCCTCGCGCTAAGGTTGTTAAAGCATAACAATATTAATTTTTCGAAGTCAACCTTTTTCCCGCAAGCCTTATCAAGCGGCAGTTTCCACCCTGTCATTATATTGACATTTAGGGGCACTTTGGGATATCTTTTAATAACTGAGGGAGATATTTAATGAAACGGGATAGTTCCTCCATCCTGGTAGTGGATGATGATGCGGCCCTGCGCCACAGCCTTAAAGAAATCCTGGAGACCGAGGGCTACGAGGTTACGACCGCCGCCGATGGGGAGAGCGGCCTGGACTGCTTGAAGGCGCAGGCCTTTGATCTGGTGCTGAGTGACCTGGCCTTACCTGGCCTGGACGGTATGGAACTGCTGAAATATCTGCGGCGGGAGGCGCCGGCCTGCCCGTGCATCATCATCACCGGTTACGGCACCATCGCCAACGCGGTGTCCGCCATGCACCAGGGGGCCTACGATTACTTTACCAAGCCCGTGGACCCCACCGAACTCAGGCTGGTGGTGGCCCGAGCCCTGGAACACCGCCGCCTGAAATGGGAAAATCTGCACCTCAAGAGACAACTCCACCGGCGGTACGGCTTCGCCAACATGGTCGGCACCAGCGACGGCATCACCCGGGTCTTCGACCTGATCCGCAAGGTGGCTGACACTGACAGCAACGTCCTGGTCCTGGGGGAATCCGGGACCGGCAAGGAGCTCATCGCCCACGCCATCCATTATAACAGTGTTCGGCGGGAAGGTCCCCTCATTCCGGTCAACTGCGCCGCCATTCCCGAAGAACTGCTGGAAAGCGAACTCTTCGGGCACGAACGAGGCGCCTTTACTCACGCGGTGCGCACCCGCATCGGCCGCTTTGAACTGGCCAACGGCGGCAGCATCTTTTTGGACGAAATCTCGGAGATGAGTCCCGGCCTCCAGGTGAAGATCCTCCGGGTCCTGCAAGACCACTCCTTTGAAAGAATCGGCGGCATCAAGACCCTCCGGGTGGATATCCGGGTGATTGCCGCCACCAACCGGGACCTGGAAGAAATGGTGCGCCAGAACCGGTTCCGGGAAGACCTTTTTTACCGTCTTAATGTCATCCCCATCCGGGTGCCGCCGCTTCGGGAGCGGGTCTCCGACATTCCGCTGCTGATCCAACACTTCCTGCAGTTTTTCAGCCGGACCAAGAAAAAGCCCCTCAAACGGGTCAGTCCCACGGCCATGGATCTCCTCCGGCATTACCCCTGGCCCGGGAACGTCCGGGAACTGGAAAACCTCATGGAACGATTGGTCATTCTCACCGAAGGCGAGGTCATTGAAGTGTCCGACCTGCCGGATAAGTTTCAGCGCCTCAGCCTCTCACCCCACCGGGAGACGGGGGCCTTTTCGGAGCAGGGCATACTGTTTACCGACGTGGTCCAATCCTTCGAACGGGATCTGATCATCAAGGCCTTGCACCAGAGTAACTGGGTCAAAAGCCGGGCAGCGAAACTGCTCCACCTCAACCGCACTACCCTGCTGGAAAAAATGAAAAAGCAAAACATTCCCTCCACCCCCGACTTCGCCCCCCAGTCCGAGAGAATCCTCAAGAAATCGGCCTCATAATCCCAGGCGAGAGCCCTGCGCCGGGCCATTTGGTCATCCTGAGGGGTGCGTCCCGACCGTTTGAGGTGACCACAAATTAGGGAAATGGGATTCAGGTTGCCTTGTAGGGGGGGACCTGTGTCTCCCCCTGCAGGGCGCACACACAGGTGCCCCCTGCAAAATTAATTTTATCGACAACGAAATATCTCGTATTTTTTCGTACTTATTAAGATTCTCCAGTCACCCCCCTCTCTGAGGATGACCCGTAAGAAGGGTTCCCAGAGACTTCACGTGGCCATCAAACAGGTGGCGCCGGCGTCTCCCCTGGGCCGGCGCAGGCTAAAGCCTGTGCCGGCCAAATTCTCCCCGCTCATACGTATCAGCTCAAAACGAGAGGCTGGCGTTGCAATCGGAATCAGATCGGCTCTCGAGGCGGGGCGTCGCCACCCGCCGCAGGTTGTGGCCCGGCGTGAGATATGGTAAGGTAGACGGCAATCTTACAGGAGGTGACGATATGGCTGAAGTCTTCCCGGCCAACCGGCGAGAAGCAATCCTGGCCTTCCACTTTGCCGACCGGGTGAAAGCGGAACTCCTGCTCGCATCCCGCCTGCTCAACACGGTGATCCATATGGAGGGACTGGAACGGGAAGGGGCCGGCCGGCTCTTCGTGGAATATCTCAAGGGCCTGGAGCAGGAGGTCAACCTGGTTCAGGCGCAGATCGGCGACCCTGAAATGATCCGGGTGCGGACGGTGATGACCGGGCTCATCGGCATGGCGGACGCCAACATGTTCGCCGACATCCAGTCCCACCTGACCTGGATGGTCAGCACCATGGCCACCTATGCCCAGCGGGCCATGGAATACCTGGTGAAGGACAAGCTGTTGTAGGCCGAACCTGGCATGCGCCCCTCAGGCCCGCACAATTTTGCTTGAACATTGACCGGGGTGGGCATCGCCCACCCTGACGCAATGCAAATCCCCCGGCGATTTCTCGCCATATATCTTCTGCCTGACCAACCCATCAGTTCTTTAAATTCCCTATAAATAAGAGATAGCCCCATCCCCAATCCGGCCAGGTCTCAGCTTGCCATTCAGCAGATTTCTTTAATTTAATATAAAAGGTATAGATGCCGATGAATAAAATTAACCTTTATGCCAAGGAGGGTATCGCCTCCCGAGCAGGAGGCTTTAGGCCAATCTAAGCGTCCTCTAGGGAGACACTGCTTGCCCCGGAAGAAGCCAGGCAGCAAACCGGATGAGATTTTGCGGGTCAGAGCCGAAAAATTTCTAGCCCAAACCAACCCTGACCTGGGCAGCCCTCCCCCCACCGATATCCAGAAGTTGGTGTACGATCTGCATTTGCGCCAGATCGAGCTGGACATGCAAAACGAGGAACTGCGCCGGTCTCAGGGGGAAACCGAGGCAGCCTGCGCCAGATATACCGACCTCTATGACTTCGCCCCCATCGGCTATTTCACCTTCGACCCCCAGGGAGTAATTCTGGAGGCGAACCTCACCGGCGCCCGGTTATTGAAAGTGAAACCGGGCTCGCTTCTGCAGACCCCGTTCGTTTCTCATGTCTCCCCGGCCTTCAGGCCCGAGTTCACTGCTCACCTGGCCCAGGTTTTTGCCACTCAGGCCAGACAGTTCTGCACCCTGGAGTTAGCCACCCCCAAAGGCGCGGCGCGGCACGTGGCTCTGGAGAGCATTGCGGTCCGGACAGGGGCTAGCGGTCCCACTCAATGCCGCTCTGCCCTCAGCGACATCACCGACCGCCAACTCGCTGAGGCAGCCTTACGGCGCAGTGAGGAAATCTATCATCTCCTCTTTGATAAGGCGCCTCTGGGATACCAGTCCCTGGACGGAGAGGGGCGCATCCTCGAGGTGAATCAGACCTGGCTGGACCTTATGGGATATTCCCGGGACCAGGTCCAGGGCCGTTGGTTCAAGGCCTTTCTGAAGCCTGCGCACCAGGACCTCTTTTCCGAGCATTTCACCCGCCTCAAGGACTCCGGGGAGATCAACGGCGTCAAGTGGGAGATGGCCCGCCAGGACGGCACCACCATCATTACCTCTTTTAACGGCAGGGTCATCCGGGACGAACAGGGAAAGGTCCTTAGGACTCACTGTATGTTCGAGGATATCACCGCCCGCCGGCAGGCGGAGGAGGAGTTGCAAAAGTCCCTTTCCCTGCTCCACAGCACGTTAGAATCCACGGCTGACGGCATTTTGGTGGTGGACCGCAAGGGGCGTGTCGTCCGGTACAATAGCAAGTTTATGAGTATGTGGCGCCTCCCCGCAGCCCTTATGAGGGCGGGTGATGACCGGCAAGTCCTTTCCTGGGCAATGGACCAGTTGCAATCCCCGGAGGACTTCCTCGCCAGAGTGCAGGAATTGTACGCCCACCCGGAGGCAGAGAGCTATGACCTGCTGGATTTCAAGGATGGGCGCATTTTTGAACGGTATTCGCAGCCCCACAGGTTGGAGAGAGAGATTGTCGGGCGGGTTTGGAGTTTCCGGGACGTCACGGCCCGCAAGCTGGCCGAGAGAAAAATCCAAACCACAGTCGCCTTTCTGGAAAATGTTATTGCCTCCTCGGTCGACCCCATCGCCATCGTGGAGGAACACGGCCGTTTCACCAGATGGAATCAGGCCGCGGCAGAGGTCTATGGTTACAGCACTGAGGGCCTCGCCGGCCTGACTGCCCATGATTTGTATGCCGACCAGAAGGCCCTGGACAAGATGCTGAGCCAATTGCGCCAGGATGGTCTTGTCCGGGGATATGAAATCGACATGCAAAAAAAGGACGGAACCATCGCCCCCTTCAGTCTGTCCATCCGGTTATTCCGGGATGGGGCCGGGAAAAGCACGGGGAGCGTCTGCGTGGCCCGAGACCTGACTGAAACCAAAAAGTCCCTGGCCGAGTTGCATCAAATTAATGTCAAACTCCAGGGTTTGGTGGAGGCAGCCGAGAAGCGCAACCATGAACTCACCATAATCAACTCCATGGCGGAAAAACTGCAATCGTGCCTCTCCCTTGACGAGGCCTATCCTCTTATCACGCAGCATGCCCTGGCCATGTTTCCCTCTACGTCGGGGGCCCTTTTTATCCCGCATCCCGCCAACAACCTGATGGAAGCGGTGGCCACCTGGGGGGACCCCCTGGATGGAGAACTGGCCTTCCCTTCCCCTGATTGCTGGGCCCTCCGGCGCGGACGCATCAACCTGGGCGGCGACCCTGGCCGGGAGTTGCCTTGCCATCACCTGCCCAGCCTTTACCCGGAACCCTGTTTATGTCTGCCCTTGCTGGTCCAGGGTGAGAATGTTGGCCTGTTGCATATCCAGAAACTCGCTGGTTTTTCCCAGGAGCGTGCAGAGCCGCTGCAAACTCTGGTAGTGGCCTTCGGTGACCACATCTCCCTGGCCCTGGCCAATATCCGACTCCGGGAAACGCTGCGCTACCAGGTGGTCCACGATGCCCTCACCGGCCTATTTAACCGCCGCTACCTGGAAGAGACCCTGGAGCGGGAGATTTACCGGAGCCAGCGCCGGGGCGCCTGCCTGGGCCTTATCATGATAGATCTTGACCACTTCAAGCATTTCAATGACTCCCATGGCCACGAAGCGGGGGACAACCTGCTCCGCACCCTGGGAAAGTTCCTGGCTGAGCGAGTGCGCCGGGAAGATGTGGCCTGCCGGTTTGGGGGAGAAGAATTTGTCGTGATCCTGGCGGAAGCCTCTCAGGAGATAGTCCGACTGCGGGCCGAAGACATCAGGCGGGAATTCTCAAAGCTCCCGGTCTTGTATCGGGGTCAGATGCTGGAAAGTGTCACGGTCTCTTTGGGAGTGGCCATGTTCCCAGGGCATGGCGCCACGGGCCGGGACGTGCTCCGGGCCGCCGACGATGCCATGTACCGGGCCAAGGCCCAAGGCCGCAACCAGGTGGTGGTGGCAGAAAGCTGCGTGACTCTTCCCTGACAACTTGCTCAACCGGGAAGCCTCATCCTGCAAGCCGGCTTCGGGGCCAGATCTCCCGCGGTTAAGCTCGCCGGCTATGATGCCAACCGCGCCCGTGGCGCCCTCCCCTGCCAATCCCGCCAGTCCTTAACGATGCCATCCAGCTGAAGAAATGCTCCGGCTACCTTAAATCTGAAATCGTAAAGACCGCCTCGACCCCGGGGACCTCTTGCGCCACCGCTTCCTTGCCACCTTCCTCCCGGTCCACCAGGACGAGCACCTTGACCACCTCGAGGCCGAACTCCCGGGCCGCGGCCACGGCCCGGAGCGCCGAGCCCCCGGTGGTGACCACGTCTTCCACCACCACCACCCGGTCCCCCGGGGTCACATCCCCCACCAGCACCCCGCCGGTACCGTGCTCCTTGGGCCGCTGGCGCACCGAAAAGGCGTTGATGGGCCGGCCCTTGACATAGCTGGTAAGCGCGGTGGCGTGGGCGATGGGGTCCGCCCCCATGGTGAGGCCGCCGATGGCGTCCACCTTCAGCTCTTGGATCAGGTCAAAGAAAATCTCCCCGATGAGGGCCAGCCCCTGGGCATTGTGGGTGGTAGGGCGGCAATCGATGTAGTAGGGGCTCTCCCGGCCGCTCACCAGCTTGAAAGGCATATCCGGGCTGTAACGAAAAGATTTCTCCCTGAGGAGTTCGAGGAGTTGCCGACGTAAAGTTTCCATGGTGGTCTCCCGGAGTTTTAGTAAATCATAGTGCGCCTGCAAGACTGCTCACTGCTCACTGCTTACCGCCATAGCGGTTGATATATTCCCGGAGCGCCTCCTTGGTGGAAGAAAAGGCAATCCGGGGCCAGGGGATCTCTTTGAGCCCAAAGACCCGGGCCTCCAGGGTCTCATCTCCGGCGCCGAGTTCGCCGGAGACGTACTCCGTCACGTAGGCCGTGATCACGGTGGGTTGGTCCGGGTAGGAATAGATATTGAGCAGTTGGATGGGGCGCACGGTGAGGTAGGTCTCCTCCCGGGTCTCCCGGACCACGGCGTCTTCCATCACTTCCCCCCGGTCCACGAACCCCCCGGGGACCACCCAGAGGCCGTAGCCCGGGTCGATGGCCCGGCGCACCATGACCACGCCGCCATCCATGGGGATCACGGCAATGACCGACAGCTTGGGGTTAAGATAAAAGATGAAGCCGCAGGCGGTGCACACCAGGCGGTGGGGCTCGCCGGGCTTGACCAGGCGCTTCTCCAGCCGGCCGCCGCACTGGGGGCAAAACTTGTAGGTGGCAGTTTCATCTATCGGGGACATAGGTCTTCACCGCGAAAACCACCGGTCATATCGGACCTGACCGGCTATCCGGTTACCCCAGGACAAAAGGCGCCGGAGTAAAAGTGAGTACGAACACCACGATGGTGATGATTCCCAGGACCCGGCGGCGCCGGTCCAGGGGCACCCAAAACTGGTACGGCGGCGGGTGGCGCCAGCCCAGGAAAGCCAGGAGAACGGCCCAAAACAGCCAGCCTTGCCAGAAGATGACCCCGCAGACCACCAAAAGACCGAGCACCCCCAAAGAGATATAGCGATGGTAGTCGGGAAACAGGGCATAAGCCACGTGGCCCCCGTCCAACTGCCCCACCGGGATCAGGTTGAGGGCCGTGACCAACAGGCCGATCCAGCCAGCAAAGGCCACGGGGTGCAGGATGACATTTTGCTCCGGCGTCATCGACCCCAGGGCCAGCCAGCTCAAAAGCTTGAACAGCAGGGGCTCTCCCAGGGTTAAGGTCTCCCCGCCCCCGCCCATGACCGTGACCGCGGACAATTTCAGGCCGATGAAAATGACCGGGATGGAGACCAGGACGCCGGTGAATGGCCCGGCGCAGCCCACGTCCAGCAGGGCCCGCTTGTCTTTTATGGGGGAGCGGATGCGGATGAAGGCCCCAAAAGTGCCGATAATGAAGGGAATGGGCGGGGCCGGGATGAAGTAAGGCAGGGTCACGTCCAGGTGATGCCGCCGGGATACCAGGTAATGCCCCATCTCGTGGGTGCCCAGGATCAGGAGCAGGGTGAAGGAAAACGGGATGCCCCGGTAGAGCAGCCCGGGCGTTTCCAGGGGGTTGACCCCCTGCTGGAGGGCCCCGGCGATGACGGTGGTGACCACCGTGGCCAGGAGCAGCCCCAGGTGCAGCAGGCGGCGGGGCGGCTTGGGGGCCGGCCAGGGCGGCACGGACTCGGGCTCCCAAAACGGCTCCGGAATGATCTCCGGTGCCAACGGTCTCTCCTCCGGGCTCACTTCAGGTCCACCTGGGCCTTCAAGGCCGCCATCTCCCGCCCGGTGACCTCCCGGAAGGTGCCCCGGAGGAGTCCCTCCAACTTGAGGGGGCCGAAGACGATGCGCTTTAATTTCACCACCGGGTGCCCCATCTTCTCCATCAGGCGCTTGATCAGATGGTACCGCCCCTCGTGCACGGTGATTTCCAACACGGTCTTTCCCGCCTCCCGCTTGTTCACCTGCACCTCGGGGTAAACGTACCGGCCATCCAGGTCCACCCCGGCGGACAGTTGCCGCACCTTTTCCTTGCTCACCTCCCCCTCCACCGTTACCCGGTAGGTGCGGGGCACCTGGAAGCTGGGATGGGTCAGGCGATAGGCCAGTTCACCGTCGTTGGTGAGCAGCAACAGGCCCGTGGCGTCGTAATCCAGGCGGCCGACGGGATAGAGCCGCCCTGCCTGCTTACCCAACAACTCCGTGACCACCCGCCGCCCCTCGGGGTCGCGGGTGGTGCAGACATACCCGTAGGGCTTGTGCAGCATGACGGTCCGGAGCGCCGCGGTCACCTTGACGGTGCTCCCATCCACCTGGACCACGTCCCTGTCGGAGTCAACCTTGACCCCCATAGCGGTAACCACCTGGCCGTTAACCGCCACCCGCCCGGCCCGGATAACCTCCTCGGCGGTGCGCCGGGAGGCCACCCCGGCCCGGGAGAGAAATTTTTGTAAGCGCTCGGTGGTCATAGGCGTGTCGGTTTTGGGGGAGGGAACCAGGGGCCTCTTCATCAGGGCCCTTCCTGCCTCACCAAGCCCCCTCCTCACGGCTGGCTATTGTGGGGAATCCGCCCCTACAAAGGGTTGGGTGGGGGATGTGGAAGGGGGCGCCAAATTTTTCGTCAGGCCTCCCCGTTCCCCCGCAAACCATCTCCAGCGCCGCTAAGGAACCAATTGGAATTTTTGGTTAAAGCCCACCGCGTCCCGGACTTCGGCCATGGTCCGCCGGGCCTGTTCCCGGGCCCGGTCGTTGCCCTGGTGCATGATATCCAGGACCTCGTCCGGGTGGGCCTCGTAATACCGGCGCCGCTCCTGGATAGGGGCCATATTTTCCAGCAGCGCCTCGGCCAGCATTTTTTTGCAATCCACGCAGCCCAGGTTGGCAGCCCGGCATTCCGTGGTAATTTCCGTCGAGGCGCTCTTTGGGCAGATTGAGCCGGTGGAAGGGAAAGGCCAGGCAGCGGTCCGGTTCGCCGGGATCTTTCCGAAAGGGCCGCAGGGTATCGGTGGTCATCTGGCGCACCTTTTTGGCCATCACCTCCGGCGGGTCGCTCAGGTAGATGCAGTTGCCGTAGCTCTTGCTCATTTTGCGGCCGTCGGTGCCGGTGAGTTTGGGGATCTCGGTCAGCAGGGCCTCCGGTTCCGGGAAAATGGGCCGGTAGAGGTGGTTGAAGCGCCGGGCGATCTCCCGGGTCATCTCGACGTGGGGCACCTGGTCCACCCCCACCGGCACCCCTTCCGCTTTGTACATCAGGATATCCGCGGCCTGGAGCACCGGATAGCCCAAAAAGCCGTGGGTGGCCAGGTCCTTGTGGGCCAACTGCTCCATCTGGTCCTTGTAGGTGGGGTTGCGCTCCAGCCAGGGCACCGGGGTAAACATGCCGAAGATCAGGTAGAGCTCGCAGTGCTCCGGAATGGCCGACTGCACGAAGATGGTGGATTTTTCCGGATCCAGGCCCACGCTCAGCCAATCCGTCACCATTTCCGGGATAAAGCCGCTGATGTTGCCGGGGGTTCTCGTATTCCGTGGTCAGGGCGTGCCAGTCGGCCACGAAATAGTAGCACTGGTAATCTTCCTGGAGACGCATCCAGTTGTACAGGGCCCCGTAATAGTTGCCCAGGTGCATTTTGCCGGTGGGGCGCATGCCGCTCAGGATGCGCTTTATTGTGGTAATCCAGAGGATTTTGTTCCGGAGCCGGGTTTATCTGTCAAATGCCATACTTATTCCTATGCCGATATAAGATTTTGTCAGGTGGCGGCAAAGGGTTTCCAGCCGGTGCGGGCGCAGGCTCATGACCTGCGGTTCTTCAGGCATGAGGCTTACGGTGCTATATCTGACCCAAGCCCCGGTATTTTGGCCGAAAACTGTTCCGTTTGCCATCCCCTTGAGCAAGGGGCGCCAAAATTCCCTTAAGCATCCGGAAACCCATCGCCCCGCCACCTTGCAACGCGGCGAGAAAAGCGGTCTCCTGATCTTAGAGGCATCATCCTATGAGCCATCGCCCGGTAACCGGGCTACTGCCTCACTCCTTGAGCGATGCCAGATAAGAACTGAGGGAGCCGAAATCCAAGGGGCCTCAAGTTCGTTCCCCGGACCTGAGGTCATGAGTGGCCACCCGGACGGGCTCCTCCAGGGCAGTAGGGAAGCCCTCGCCGCTTGCATCATTGATGGTGATATAGGCTCGTTTGCCCTGGTATTTTATCCATTTCGTAAACGAGCCTTTCCCGGCGCAACTGGCCGAGAAATTGAAGCCATGACTGGTCATTACCTCTTCGATGCTCATCGTTTTCACCTTATCTTTTAGATATCGCCAGTTCGGCGGGTTAGCGTTCCTGCCACTCCGGGGTTCCCTTCTCCAGAAAGGCCTTGACCCCTTCCTCGGCATCTTCCGTGCTGCACAGGGCCGCAAACATGTCGCCCAGCAGGTCCAGGGCCTTGTGATACGCCACATCTTGCTGGCCATAGATCCCGGCTTTGCCGGTCTGGAGGGCCAGCGGGCTTTTGGCGGCCAACTTGGCGGCCAATTCCAGGGTAGCTTCCTCCAGCTTATCAGCCGGCACCACCTTGTTGACCAATCCCAGCCTTTGGGCCTCGGCCGCCGAGATGATATCTCCGGTCAGCACCATCTCCAGGGCTTTTTTGAGGCCGACGTTGCGGGCCAGGGGCGCCGCCGGTCCCAGGCAGATAAGGCCGACATTGATGGCCGTGGTCCCGAATTTGGCGTCCTCGGCGGCCACCGTCAGGTCGCAGGCAAAGGACAGGCCGGCGCCGTTGGCCAGGGCATAGCCTTTGACCGAGGCGATCACCGGCTTCTTCATCTGGGCAATGGTGTGATTGTGCTCATCCATCAGGTGGATAAACTCCCGGTATTCCTTGCTGGTCTTGCCCTTGAATTCGTCCAGGGAAATACCCGTGGAGAAATGTTTGCCATTGGCATCGATCACCACCACCCGCACCTCGGGGTCTTTCTCCATCTCCCACCAGGGCATCATTCAGCTCCCGGGCAAAAGGGACGTTGAAGGTGTTCATCGCCTGGGGGCGATTCAGGGTAATGAAGCCGATTTGATCCCGTTTTTCCACCATGACGTTGGTGTAGTCATAACGCAGCCTCCTTATTTTCCATCATAGAATGAGGTTTAATTCGGTTTGCTCAAGCATTTGATATAAAAGTGCAATTGTGCCAGGGTGTGCTGCCAAACGGCAGGATCATGGCTGGCGGCATACAGGGGGGCCGCCCCGTTCAGCGAGATCACCAGAAAATCGGCGATTTCGTCAGGATTGAGGCCATCCCGTAGCCGCCCTTGCTGCTGGGCTTCCTCCAGCCACTGGCGCAACAAGGCGGCGAAATCCCTGAAACCTTTGAGCACATGGTCGCTCATGGCCGAGGATTGGCCGGCGAGTTCGACGAGGGCATTGAACAAAAAACAGCCTCCCTCAAAGACCCCGCCCCCCAGGTAATTTTTCAGGCTGTTTTCTATGACCCGTTCAAGCCGCTCCAGAGGATCATTGATATCCCTCACGCCCCGGAAAACGATGCCCTTCCAAATCCTGACGCATTCAGCATAGACCGCATACCAGATCTCTTCTTTGTTCCGGAAGTGGCCATAAAGACCGCCCTTGGTGAGACCGGTGGCTTTAATGATCCCGGCTATGGAGGTATTGAAGTATCCCTGGACCGAGAAGAGCTGCATGGATTTTTCTATGATATGTTGACGGGTTAGCTCACCCTTGCCGCTCATGACGCCTCTGCCCCTGCTGTTTAATAAACCGACCGGTCGGTTTATTTCTATCTTAAGAAGCGAATCCTGTCAAGCTTCACTTAAGGGTGCTGCGCCCCAGAGGGTAATGAGCCCCAGCGGGCCAGGTCTTTGGGCGTGGCCATTTCTGCGGCCAGCCCGGCGCTCTCGATGACCAGGTTGCGGCAAAAACCGAGGTGGTCTTTGCAGAACCAGGTCTGGCGCCACCGGGATGCAGCCGCAGCCTGCGCCATATTCCAACAGTTTCAGCGTCTGGAGCTTGCCGGGCACGCCGATTTACGATGGTCCCGGGCCGCCCTATATATAACTTTGCACAAAACTCTTGAGCTCTTCCAGCACCACCGCCGGGTCCCGGTTGGTATCCAGCCGGAGCAAGGGCCGGTCCTCCGGCGCAAAGGGGTCGAAGTCCCGGGCCTGGTCCTCGAAGAGCTCCACCCGGCCGTCGGAGATGGCCTCGGGGTCGGTGAGCCTGATCCCCAGGCGTTCCCGGGCCACCGCCGGGGGGCATTCGCAGCAGACGAACACCACCCGGGCGTCATGCTCCCGGGCGAGTTGCCGCACCCGGGCCCGTTCCCCGGTCCGCTTATAGGAGCCGTCCAGGATGACGTTGTGCCCGGCGGTTAGGTGGGACTCAGCGACACGCAGCATCTCGTCGTAGGTCCGGGTGGAAAAATCCTCGCCATAGATGCCCTTACCAAAATCCACAGCCACCCGGTCGGTGGGTTTGAGCCCCGCCAGGGTTTTTCGTACTGCGTCGCTGTGGATCACCGGCCAGTGAAAGCTGGCACCCAGGGCCCGGGAGCGGTTGCTCTTGCCGGAGCCCATCAGCCCGAAGACCACGACGATCAAGCGGCCCACCGTTCCCCCGCTTCGGCATACTCCCCGGCCAGGGCGAAATAGGCCCGGGCTGCTGTCAGGGCCCGGCTCCGGGCCTCTGGCGGCTGGGCCGGGTCCTGGGCGCTGAAGGCGTTGATCTTGCCCCGGACGTAGGCCCGGTAACACTTGTAAAAATCCAGCATCTGGAGCAGTTCCGGGTCCCGGGAGGCCGCGGCGAAGGCGCTCACAAAATAGTCGCGACAGGTCCTGGAAACCGTGAAAGTCCAGATCCATGGCCAGAAAATCGATATCCGCCGCCACATCACCATATCTGAACCGGTGATTAAATTCAATGCAATCAAAGATATAGATGTCGTCGGCCAGGCAGATGTTCTTCATGTGCAGATCGCCGTGGCAGTCCCGGATGCGGCCTTCCCGGATACGCCTGAAGAAACAGGGCCCGGTGCCGGGAGAGGAAAGACCGGGCAAAGTCCCGAATCTCCTCAAACAAGCTCCCGGGGGAACACCTGCCCCGCCAGAGTTTCGGTCCGGGAAAAGTTCTCCTCGTGGTTGTAGGCGATGATGGCCGGCTCCCCATACTTGTTGATCCGGGGGCCGGTGGCCGCCTGCTCGTAAAACGGCACCAGCCGGGCAATGATGCGGTCCAGGTGCTCCTGGCGCAGCTCACCCCGATCCGCCACCTCATCCATCATGCGATCCTGGGGCATCCGCACCATTTTCAGGGCATAGTCCACGGGCGGTCCCGGGCCGCCCACCCGCACCCGGCCCCGTGAGCCGTGATGGGCAGGACCTCCAGGTAGATCTCGGGACAGAGGCGGCGGTTGAGGACTGAGTTCTTCCTGCAGATAGTGGTGGCGGCGGCGCAGGGTGGTGAAGTTCAAAAAGCCCAGGTCCACCGGTTTCTTGACCTTGTAGGCGAAGCCGTCGGTGATGAAGACCCAGGAGATATGCGTCTGGATCAGGTCAACCCGCCCGGTCGGCTCCGGGTAGGCCGCCGGCTCCATCAAGGCCGCGATCAGGTCCATAATTTATTATAGCAGAAAGTTGTGGGGGGATAGTAGTTAGCGGTCAGCAGTTGGCAATTGGCCGTTAGGAATCGCTAATATGCAGTTATTTGTGGATTTTAGCTCACCGCTAAAAAAAACACGTTCGGTAGGGCGGGCTTCCGCCGCCCCATCATCCTGGCATGGGCAATGCCAGCAAGCTAACCGCTAACGCCTAGCTGCTTTCCGCCAATCTCCTCCAGGGTACGGCCGGTGAGGACCGATCGGGGCTCGTCGGCCACGGGTTGCGCCGGGATCGGCCTCCTCGTCGTCCGCCTTTACCAGAAGCCAGGCCTCGTCCTTGCCGGTCTTGAAACGGGTCAGGGCATAGCCGCCCTTGAGTTTGGCCCCTCCAGCCAGACCTTGACGTGGCCGTGGGCCACCGCCTGGCCCATGGGGATGGCCTCTCCCTTTTTCTCCGTCAGGTTGCGGTAGGGGCCGGTATCCCACACCAGCACCGTGCCGCCGCCGTATTCGCCCTCCGGGATCACCCCCTCGAAGCCGGCGTATTCCAGGGGATGGTCTTCGGTGGGCACGGCCAGGCGCTTGTCTTTGGGGTCGGTGGAGGGCCCCTTGGGGATGGCCCAGGACTTGAGGACCCCGTCCACCTCCAGGCGGAAGTCGTAGTGGAGATGGCTGGCAGCGTGCTTCTGGATGACGAAGATGGGCTCGGCGAAGCCTGGCCCCCGGCCGCCCTGGGGCTCCGGGGTGCGCCGAAATCCCGCTTTCCCTGGTAATCCTTGAGACTGTCTTTGGCCATCGGCGCCTCCCTGGCGGCGTTACTTCCGCTAACATAATCACCCGGGGCCTTCCGGTCAATGGTTCCAGGTCGCCCGGCACCGGCTACATCGGTCCAGGTCAGTCGTTCCGTAGACCCTTTCCCACCTGCACTTATGAAAAGTTCATGCCTATCCCTGCTCTTAACCTTGAACATTGAACTTGAACCGTGGACTTGAGACCTCCGCGACAGTCGCCTAATCTGTCATTCTGAGGGAGCGGAGCGACCGGAGAATCTCATAAATTCGAGAAAATACGAGATTCTTCGCTCCGCTCAGGCCGACAACATGGCTTTCCGCAGAGTTCTCGACTCTGAACTTTTCAACCTGGCGGATATTTCGGGGCAAAAAAAAAGCCCCTGACTAAAAAATAATCACCAGTCTTGACATTGATTATAAATGTAGTATATAAATATAAGATTTACTGCACATCAAGGGGGGCTACGGCCATGCACTGCGAAACTTTGAAACCAGGGATAGATTGTACCTTTATGACTAAAAAAGGCTGTTCGTTCAATGGCGGCAGCTGTAAGACGGTGGTGACGGAATGTGAAGGCTGCGACCGGATCTTGGGGTCCAACGGCAGCTCTTTCTGCGCTTCTTTTCCGGATCCCGCCAGCCAAATGGCGCCGGGGGGCCTGCAACTTGGCCACTCATATTAAGAGCGCGGCAAGAAAGAGATCCGGCCCAGAAAGTCAATCCTCTGAAGGCGTCCAAACGCCAAGCCGCCGGCCGCTAAGCAGGCGTTGAACGGACAGCGCGGCTCGACTCTTGAAGCCGGCCGCGCTTTCCTGTTTTATCCTTCCGCCTTGCCTCTATTTCCCCAACTTCTCCAAGGCTTCCTTGATCCGGCTCAATCCCGTGGCGATGCGCTCCCGGGACGTGGCATAGGAAAACCTCAGGCACTTGTCTTCCCCGAACTCGCCGCCCGGCACCGCTGCCAGCCGGGCCTCTTCCAGCAGATAGGCCGCCAGGGCCCCGGATTGTGACTGCCCCGGTTCCACCTTCAGCCGGTCATAATACGCCGAAAAATTGGGGAAGAGATAAAAGGCCCCACCGGGCTTGATGGTGGTGACCCCGGGGATATCCAGGGTCCGCCGGTAGATGTCGTCCCGGCGCCAGGCGAATTCCGCCAGCATGGTCTGGCAACCGAATCCTGGGGGCCGCACAGGGCCTCCACCGCGGCCTTCTGGGAAATGGAGGTGGGGTTGGAAGTGCTCTGGCTCTGCAGATGTGTCCGCCGCCTTGATCCCGGCTTCGGGGCCCGCCAGGTAGCCGATGCGCCAGCCGGTCATGGCATAGGCCTTGGAGACGCCGTTGAGGATAAAGGTCCGGGCCTTGAGCTCCGGGCTACAGCATGGCCATATTCACAAACTTGGCCCCGTCGAACATGATCTTGTCGTAGATGTCGTCGGAGATGACATAGAGCCCGGCTTCCAGCACCACTTCCCCCAGGGCCGCCAGTTCTTCTTTGGTGTAGACCCCGCCGGTGGGGTTGGAGGGGCTGTTCATCACCAGGGCCTTGGTCCGGGGCGTGAGGCTGGCCTTCAATTCCGCCGCGGTGAGTTTGAAGCCGTTGGCCTCCTGGGTGGGGACAACCACCGGCTTGGCTTCGGCCAGCATGAGCCATGGGCACATAGGAGACCCAGTAGGGGGCCGGGATGATGACTTCGTCCCCCGCATCGAAGAGCACCTGGAACAGGTTGTAGAGGCCGTGTTTGCCGCCGCAGGACACCAGAATTTCGCTGGGCTTGTAGCTCAGGCCGTAGTCGGCCTGGAATTTGTCGACGATGGCGGCTTTCAGTTCCGGGGTGCCTCCCACCGGGGTGTAGCGGGTAAACCCCTCATGGATGGCCCGGATGGCGGCCTCCCGGATGTTTTCCGGGGTGTCGAAGTCCGGCTCCCCGACCCCGAAGTTGACTATGTCGACCCCCTTGGCCTTGAGCTGATTGGCCTTGGCATTCAGGGCCAGGGTGGCGGACGGGGGAATCTGGCTGATACGGCGGGCAAGTTGCATGGTTACTCCTTTGTGGATAAAATTTGCCGGGTGGATTGCAGTCTGGGGCGCTGTTTCAAAATTGGCTGGACCTGAAAACAGGTCCGGAGCGTCGGACTTTGCCGGCTGAGTCCCCCTTTGCAAAAGGGGGATTTAGGGGGATTTTGAGGGCTGATCAAGATCCCCCCTGCCCCCCTTGAACCAGGGGGGGCCAAAGCCTGGCGTACGAAGGTCCCTTATTTTTGAAACCTGCCGTCAGGTCTATCGACCTACCCGGCGCAATCTCACGGTGACAATCCTTTGAAAATTTACCAACATTATGATAATTGTCAACTGCGGGAGGCCTGCCCGGTGAAATCCGTCGCCATCATCACCAAGAAATTCAAACCCGATGCCCTGGAAGCGGGCCAGGCTTTAAAGGTCTGGCTGGAAGAACGCGGCGTCAAAGCCTGCCATTTCGAAAACGAGCCCGAACCGGACATCCCGGTTTTGCCGGACGACGTGGAATTCATCGTGGTGATGGGGGGCGACGGCACCATCTTGAGCGCCGCCCGCCATTACGGCGACCGGGGCGTGCCCCTCTTCGGGGTCAACCTCGGGGGCCTGGGGTTTCTCACGGAAATCTCCCTGGACGAACTCTACCCCTGCATGACCGAGCATGTGCTCACCGGCAAATTTGAGGTGGAAGAGCGCCTGATGCTCACCGTCAGCCCTCTTCCGGCAAGGCCGGGATGTACTGGCAGGAAAACGTCCTGAACGACGCGGTGATCAACAAAGGCGCCCTGGCCCGCATCGCCGAAATGACCACCTGGATCGACGGGGAATACCTCACGGTCTACCGGGCCGACGGGCTCATCGTCGCCACCCCCACCGGCTCCACCGCCTACAACCTGTCCGCCGGGGGTCCCATCGTCTATCCCGACCCTGCACCACCTCATCCTGCTGCCCATCTGCTCCCACACCCTGAGCAACCGCCCCATCATCATGCCGGACACGGTGACGGTGGCCGTCACCCTGGACGAAAAAGTCCAGGACGTCTACCTCACCCTGGACGGCCAGGTGGGCCGGGACATGGAGCCGGGAGACCGGCTGGAAATCCGCCGGGCCCCCTACCACCTGAAACTGGTGAAATCCCCCTACCACAGCCACTTCGAAATCCTCCGCACCAAACTGGGCTGGGGCGAACTGGGGGTGCGGAAGTAGGCGGGGGCAGGGGTCTGTTTTATTTATCCTAATGCTTGGTTGAAAATCATATCCTGACCATTTGGTGAACCCAGATATTAGCAGGTTACGATGGTCATAGATTTTGCCAATTATTCCTTCTCTCCGATTTAAATTATCTTTCCATTTTCTTGATAATTTGTGGCATATTGTAACAATATGCGAACAATTGGTTGGAGTTAGCTTTATAACATTTTCTATATGGGGATTTTTTTAGCAGATGAACCTGAAATTGGCAGAATAAATAGATCAATAGATATGGAGGTGCTCCTTGTTATCAGGACTGGTAGCTTATCCTTCAGAACCCTCGCAAATTGGGCAGACTATCCTCCGTGGGCTTGGAAAGTTCCATCATGAACACCAATTTCCCGACCTAACCAGCTGGGAAGAAAATGATATTCCTGGCAGATTTATAGCAACCGAAGTACTTCAACTTATTGAAAAAGGAAATTTATTCGTTGCGGATATAACGAAACTTAACTTCAATGTTGTTTACGAAATTGGCTTTGCAATAGGCTGCAAAAAACGAACAATTCTCCTGCGTAATGAAATGCTGCAAGCTGATACCGAGCTAATTCGGCGTGTCGGGATTTTCGATACATTGGGATACGCAACTTACAAAGATAGCAATACCTTTCAAGATATAATTTCTGGAATTAGTGATTTTACTCCATTGAAGTTTGATAACAATGCAAGAAGCAATAGAACACCAGTGTACCTTATACTTCCACAACTCAAAGGAGATGTAGAAACTCACTTAGTATCAAGGGTTAAAAAGGCACGTTTATTCTTCAGATCATATGACCCGGAAGAGCACGGTCGGCTATCAGCAGTAGATGCTATTGAAAATGTTGCGAGTTCTCATGGTGTAATAATACCTTTTTTACCCAGATATTTTGTTGACGCTGATATCCATAACATGCGTGGGGCTTTCCTTGCAGGTCTAACTCAAGGTATGAGCAGATTACTACTTATGCTTCAATATAATAATGACCTTGTTCCATTGGATTATAGAGATTTTGTCAGTCGATACACGATCCCAAATCAAATAGATGAATACGTTGCGGGATTTGCAACGGAGGTGTTCGAAAGTCTACAATCTTTACAACCGGATGTCATCAAGAAACCAGGGAGCTTCCTTTCACATCTTACCCTTGGTGCATCATCCGCTGAAAACGAATTCCAGAGACTTGGCGAGTATTATTTAGAAACTGATGAATTTAAGCGCGCCTTGAGGGGAGAAGTACAAGTTGTTTTAGGGCGTAAGGGTGCCGGGAAGACCGCTCTATTTTTTCAACTTCGCGACCGACTGCGTTCTAAAAAAGGGAATATTATACTAGACCTAAAGCCTGAAGGTTTCCAGCTATTAAAGTTCAAAGAATTAGTTCTTGATTTCCTTGCTGAAGGTACTCAGGAGCATACGATAACAGCATTTTGGGAATACTTATTGCTTCTCGAAATATGCCACAAATTACTCCAACAAGATAGGTCTCTTCACCTTATCGACCACGAAATTTATTATCACTATTTGCCTCTTGCAGAAACTTACGATTCTGATGAATACGTGTCAGAAGGCGACTTCGCTGAGAGAATGTTGAAGTTAACCAAACGAATTTCAGAAGATTTTAGGCGGAAGGAAAAAGATTTCGCAGAACGTCAGAAGTGGATGAGTAAGGAGGAAATAACACAACTACTATATAAACACGATATAATTTCTCTTCGCTCTCAACTTATAAGCTATTTGAAATTCAAGAATGCTCTGTGGATTCTTTTTGACAATCTCGACAAAGGTTGGCCTCCACGAGGTGTAACCTCAAGCGACGTATTATCTTTACGCTGTTTGATAGATGCAATGATAAAATTGATACGAGCCTTACGTCGTGAAAATATCCCCACTAATGGCATTATTTTTATACGAAATGATGTATATGAAAATCTTGTTGACATCACCCCCGATAGAGGAAAGGTATCTCACGCGCTTGTTGATTGGTCGGACCCAGAATTATTACTAGAACTATTGCGCCGGAGATTCTTGTCTTCTGGTCAAATTGACGAAAATATTTCTTTTGATAATATCTGGCGCAGTATATGCGTCAGCCATATCAGGGGTGAGGAATCCGCACATTATATGATTGACAGGTGTCTAATGCGGCCACGATCTTTAATAGATTTCTTAAGGTTCTGCCGCAGTCATGCAGTAAATTTGGGACACTCAAAAATAGAACTTGAAGATATTGAGCAAGGTGAGGAGTTATTTTCAACTCAACTTGTAAATGATATTAGTTATGAAATTCAAGATGTATTTCCAGATGCTGAAAATATTCTATATGAATTCATCGGAATAACTCCTGAACTTACCAAAGAAACACTGCATTCAATAATCAATAAGATTACACCAAGTCCCGATAATCATGAGAAATTATTGGACCTTCTACTCTGGCATGGGATAATCGGATACCGTCGAGGGGATGGGGAGGCTGCATTTATATATTCTGTTAATTATGACATGAAGCGTCTTAAGGCTTTAATCAAAAAAAATGAAGTTGGTGGTCTCACTTATATTGTGAATCCAGCTTTTTGGAAAGGCTTAGAAATCACTCCTTAATTGAAACCTTCCACTTCGAACGATATTCGCATAATTAATCAATACTTTTGCGAAATATCGATAATCTTTGATATGTTTATAAAGGCATCTTGCAATATCATCTGGCCAGGCAGATAAACCGAAACTGACCCCTGACATGATACTACCCCTGGCTACTGACTACTGACCATGACTGAACCCATCAAAGAATTCCCCATCCGGCGCTGGCGGCAGGGCAAGATAGAAGACACCCAAGACGTGGTGGTGGTGGAAGAGCCCCTGGAAATCCGCCTGGGGGGCGAGCCGTTTCAGGTCTTGATGCGCCTGCCGGGGTGGGAGAAGGAACTGGCCCTGGGGTTTCTCTATACCGAGGGCATCGTCCGGGAACTGGCCGAGGTCATCACGGTGCACTTCTGCGGCACCGGCACCGACCCGCTGCTGCCCCCCAACGTGGTGGACGTGAAGCTCACCGAGGCGGCGTTGGCCCGGCGGGGCCGCCGGCATCTGGAGGTATCCTATTCCAGCTGCGGCCTCTGCGCCAAAGAGGCGGTGAGCGAGATCTGCCAGAAGGTCCCCCCCGTGGCCAGCCAGTTGACCATCCCCCCGGAGACGCTCTACGCCCTCATGGGCCGCCTCCAGGAGTCCCAGCCCGTGTTTCAGGCGACGGGGGCCACCCACGCCGTGGCCCTGGCCAGCGCCGACGGCCAGGTCTTCATCTCCGCCGAGGACGTGGGGCGCCACAACGCCATGGACAAGGTTATCGGCCGGGCCGTCCTCACCCGCCAGGACCTCACCGGTCTGGTGGCGTTGCTGTCCGGCCGCATCAGCTTCGAAATGGCCCTGAAATGTATCCGTGCCGGCATCCCGATTCTGGCCGCGGTCTCGGCCCCCACCTCCATGGCCCTGGAACTGGCCCGGGAACTCAACCTCACCACCGTGGGCTTCATGCGGAACCAGCGCCTCAATATCTATACCGCACCGGAACGGGTGGCTGAGATAATTTCCTGAGTTTTACTATCGAGTTGCAGTAAAACGGCAATGGTTGTCGCCTCAGGCTTGGCCGTGAAAACTGCAAATCCCCCTAAATCCCCCTTTAGTAAAGGGGGAATTTTAAAAAAAACCCTTGGCCAAAGGGGGGGAGGGGGGATTTTCAACTTCCGGGGTGAGACGCTGGTAGTGCATTGATGGTCAGGCCGCGCCCCCCTCTGCGGTAAGGGCGGACACGCAGGTCCGCCCCCACAGGAAATGTGCACCCCAGTTGGGGGGATGGCATGAACCTGGTGGCGCAGGTCTCTCCGCCGGTACAAGTCCCTGGCCTCACCCCTCATGAAAAAAAAGGGCGACCCACCGGATCGCCCCTACCAAGAACCAACATTATAAAACTGAAAACTTTCGGCTACGTTGCCTGGTTGATGGCGGACAATTGCCAGGGGTTGTCGCCCACGGGCCGGGAAAAGGTCCAGTATTCCTCGAACTTAACCGGGTCCGTCTTGCTTCCCTCCACCACCTGGCCGGTGATTTCATCCACATTGTAATCCAGCAGGTTGGCTAACATGCGCACGGTAATGAAATCGGAGCCCGCTTCCTGCCAGGCCTCGGTGATATCCACGGAGCGTACCGCGATATTTTCCAGGCGGTTGATCTTCTTCTGGGCTTTCAGCGCCTCGGCATCCGCCTGGAAAATCCGGTACATTTCGTCAGTCAGCAGACCGCGGACGGTGCTCATATCCCGGTTGGCCCAGGCGCCCTGGACCTTGAAGAAAGCATCCGTGCCATATTCCTGGAATTTGGCTTCGTCGAAATTGGGATCGAACTGCCGGATGTTGGCCAGGCCCTGCTCCAGGTCTCGGTCGCTTCCCAGCGCGGCAACCTGGGGCTGGTCATACAACGGTTGGTACTGGGGCTGAGGCGGCAGCGCCACGTTGCCGCTGCTCTGGTAATATCCCGCGGTGGCGTCGGCTTCCCGGCGCTTCTTTTTGATGTACCAGTAGATCAGGTAGGCAATGCCCCCCAGCAGCAGGATATCCATCAGGCCGATGCCGCCCCCGCCGGAGCCGGCGCCGGTGCCGCTTTGGGCCGCAGGCCCGCCGAACAGGCTGCGGAAGAGCATACCGCCCGCCAGGCCGCCCAGCAAGCCGCCGCCGAAGCTCCGCATGAAGCTTCCCGAGGACGGGCTCGGTTGGGGAGTCGTTGCCCCAGGAGCGGTATAGGGCCGGGTCGGTGTTGGGGTGGTGGGCCGGGGCGCGGTGTAGGGTTTGGGGGCCGTCATGGACCGGGAGCCCCGGCTGCCCATGGAGCGGCCGCCGCCCGCCCGGGCCCAGGCATCCAGGTGGAACGCCCAACCACACAAAAATAACAGGGCAAAAAGGGTCAAAACACCTTTCGTCCAGGTTTTCAACTTCATAGATGTCCTCCGAGACAAGGTTCGGTTATAGGCAAGCAACTCAATATTTCGGGTCAATTATATCGGTTTCCACAAGCCCAGGCACGACAATTCGCCGTTGTCACCCCAGCCCGGGCCGGGTGACGGCGCTCATCACCGCACCAAGGCGCCAGGTGCTGACGCCGGGAGTTAAACGCTACTTTTTCCCGGGTTTGATCCCCAGCTTCTCCAACTCGCCGCAGCAGAGCAGATTCCCCAGGCGGCAGCCCTCCTGAAAATCGGCGATGGCCTTGTCCCGCTGCTTGAGGTGGTACCGGTAGATATTGCCCCGGAAGAAATAAGTTATCGCCAGGTCGGGTTGCTGGCGGATAGCCGTGGTGAAATCATCCACCGCCTTCTGGTACTCCCCCTGGCAAAACCAGGCCAAGCCCCGCTTGTTGAACACCCAGGGGTCCCTGGGGGCCAGCCCCGCAGCCCGGTTGAGGTCGGCGATGGCTTCGGTGAACTGACCCTCCTGGGCCAGGCAGTCCCCGCGTAACTTGCAGGCTTCGGCGTTCCGGGGGTCGCACCGCATGGCCTGGGCAAAGATCAATATGGCCTCCGGCCGCCGCTCCAAAGCCACCAGGATGTTCCCCTTGGCCAGGAGAAAGTTAACATTTCCCGGAGTATCCGCCAAGGCCTTATCCACATCCTCCAGGGCCTCTTTGTTGCGGCCCAGGGCACTGAGGGCCAGGGCCCGGTAGTACCTGGCCTCCGCCACCTGGGGATAACGGTCCACATAGGCATTGAGCAGTTTCAAGGCCTCCTCATTACGACCCGCCTTCTGGGCTTCCATCCCCTTGACCAGGAGCACCTGCCCGGCCCAGGCCGCCGGGGCCAGGAAAACCAGGCAAAGCAGAACCGCGATGGTCCGTACCCAAGCTTTCATAACCAGTCTCCCGAGACCTCTCATAAGCTGGAGATATTAATTAATCAACCTAATGAGTTATGTCTTCAACACCAAGTGTTGCGATACTTGAAGAAGGCGTGTCTTTTATCTTACCCTGCATGCCGATTAAATAACCTGTATTGTCGGTCTGGACCTCGTCCCCTCCGACCTTGTGGATCATGGTTACCGGGTCATCTTTTATAAACCCGGAGAAACCGTATTGCCACTCGCACAAATATTGTTTGTGCGTTGACGGGATTCTCACCCACCAATATATTCTCCTGGTTCTATTTTTCATACACGTTACGGTTTGAGATTTACCCACATATCCCACCTCAGATATACTTCCTGAATCGACCTGCGGTCGTACAACATATTTCTCTTTGGCCCTGCAGTCGCGGTCGATCTTATAATACCCCCAAAGTATATATATCCCCGGAATTAATATTAAGAGTAATGTCAAGCCTACGATAATTTTCACTAATCGTGCCAATAACTTTTCCACCGAACCCTCAGGAAAAAACCGGCTAATCTTCGAATCGTACACTTTGCAAGAAGCAGCCGCCGCCAGACAAAAGGGTCATCCACCCCCAGGCAGATGACCCTTTATACCACGAATTGATTTTTCTCTTCCAGTCTTAATAACTGCGCATGGCCCGCAGGCGCGCCACCCGCTCTTCAAGGGGCGGGTGGGTGCTGAACAGGTTCATGAGGCTGCTGCCCGTCAGCGGGTTGACGATGAACATGTGGGCCGTAGCCGGGCTGGCGTCCATGGGGGCCCGCTGCACCCCCAGGGAGAGTTTCTCCAGGGCCCGGGCGAGGGATTCGGGGTTGTGGGCCAGATGCGCCCCGGTCTCGTCCGCCAGGTATTCCCGGGACCGGGAGATGGCCATCTGGATGAGCATGGCGGCAATGGGGGCGATGATGGACATCACCAGGATGCCGATAATGCCCGCCGCCTTCTTCGTTGTCCCGGCCACCCAGACCGAAGATAGCCCCGAACCGGGCCATGTCCGCCAGGATCATGATGGCGCCGGCCATGGTGGCGGCAATGGTGGAGATCAGGATATCCCGGTTGCGCACGTGGCCGATCTCATGGGCCAGCACCCCTTTCAACTCCATGGGGGTGAGCAGGCGCATGATGCCCTCGGTGGCCGCCACCGCGGCGTGCTCGGGATTGCGGCCCGTGGCGAAGGCGTTGGGGGAATCGTCCGGGATGATGTAAACTTTTGGTTTGGGAATGCCCGCCTCCCGGGCCAGTTCATCCACGATCTGATGCAGCTGGGGGGCGTCCGCCGGCGTCACTTCCTGGGCGCCGTACATCTTTAAGACAATCTTGTCCGAAAACCAGTAGCTGAAAAAGTTCATGCCCAGGGCCAGGATAAAGGCCAGGTACATGCCGGTGCGCCCGCCCAACAGTCTGCCGATGACAATCAGGAACGCGGTCATGCCGGCCAGTAACAGCACGGTTTTTATTCTGTTTTCCATACGTTTGCTCCTCGACGGGATTCTTCCCCGTCGTTATGATTACCCCCCTTGAGGCCAGGGGGGACTTCAAGGCTTCCCAGCCGATGGCAATGGTCGGTTCAAACTTCTCTGGGTAGACCACTTTAACATATAAAAATAAAATCAGTTACCGGGCTTGTCAATAGGCTCCGGGGAGTCTGCCGGCAAGATAAGATGTAGGAAATATTCCTGATTTCCCTTGGGGCCCTTTAAGGGCGAGGGGAAGGCCGGGCTCACCTTGAGGCCCAGGGCCGCGGCGGCCGCGGCCACCCTTTGGCACCGCGGCCTGCTGCAACTCGAGGTCTCGCACTACCCCCCCCTTCCCCACCTGGCCTTTGCCCACTTCGAACTGAGGCTTCACCATGGCCAGGATTTGACCCCCGGGGGCGAGAAACTCCAGGATTTTCGGAAGCACCAGGGTCAGGGAAATGAAAGACAGGTCCAGGGTGGCCAGGTCGATGGGCTCGGGGATGGCTTCTTTAGGCAGGTGCCGGATGTTCACCCGGTCCAGGACTGCCACCCGGGGGTCATTTCTGAGGCTCGCGTCCAGTTGCCCATAACCCACATCCACGGCATAGACCGCGCCTGGCGCCCCGGGTGAGGAGGCAGTGGGTAAAGCCCCCGGTGGAGGCCCCGGTGTCCAGGACCGCCTTCCCCGCCGGGGAAACTGCAAAATGCTCCAGGGCCCCGGCCAGTTTTTCGCCGCCCCGGCTGACAAAGGGGGGCGACTCCTTGAGGGTGATGCCCCACCGCCTCCGGCACCATGGCGCCGGCCTTGGGCAGTTCCAACCCTTCCACCACCACCCGCCCGGCCAGGATCAACGCCTGGGCCTGGGCCCGGCTCCGGGCCAGACCCCGAGCCACCAGAAGTTGGTCGAGACGAGATTTCGGTTGGCGACTTTGCGGTTTTCAGTTTTCGGTTTCCGGTTTTATTTTCTCAGCAGGCATATCAATAATCACTTTGCTTATTATAGCCCGATTGCCGGCTGATCCAGATAGCAAAAGGATCCTCATAAGGTCTCATATCAGGCTATGTGGCAGATATATACAATTTATGACCCGTTAGGGGCCGCCTTTATATCTTGAAAAAGATTCGCCTGCGGTAAAGCAGGCCAGTCAGCAAGGTCCAGAAGGCGACATAGATAAGCGCCCAATAAAGAGACGGCCACCGTGGATCTTGCCAACTGGTCTGGCCGATAACATTCCATTTTGCTCCGAAGATAGTTGTCAATATGAGCGCAATAATGTGGGTATGCTGCGTCGGCGTGCCGATATACAGAGCGCCAAGGGCTAAAGAGCCGATCTGGGCTCCGCAATAAGCCAAAAGCGGGTTCATGCCGAGCCAGATGCATGGCATTGCCCAAACCGCCTTCGCCTGCTCGACGTCGGTCAACCAGTACCAGGCGGCCAGAAACATGAGGGCGTAGCCGGCGCTATAGACCGCGAAGGAACTCGTCCAGAGATACTTGTTAATGGGAAAGACGTATCCCCATGCCGAGCCAACGACGATGCCGAGAAAACCGAACAGGAAAAGTCCGATAAGCGTGTCCCGCCGGTCGCGCTGGCCTCGCAGCCAATGGCCGGTCAGTGCCCCGAACAAGCCGGTGGCGATGGCCGGCAGGGTGCTCAGCAAGCCTTCGGGGTCCCAGGTTTTGGAGTAACGCCACAGGTGGGCTTCTCCGAAAATGGCGCGGTCGATGTAGGCGCCCAGGTCCTTGCCCGGCTCAAGCGGAAAGCCCGGGAGGCTCATCAGGGCCCAGTATAAGAGCAGCAAGGCCCCGGCAACCATCGCCTGGACCCGCCAGCGGGTGTGGACCAGGAGAAGCGCGACTACCAAATAAACCAGGGCGATGCGCTGGAGCACTCCCATAATTCTCAAGTTGGATAGAGAAAAGTAGAATATGTCCGTGTCGGTTGGCGGAGAGAGAAAAATCGCCCAGATGCTCTTCTGCGTCACTCCGGGTGGGCAGATCGTTTGGCAAAGCCAGCCGCAGATCAAATAGCTGCACGCCACCAGACCTATGAGGAAAAGCCCGGCGGTCCGGATGAAGATATGCTTATAAAGGGGCGCCAGACGCTCGCCCGTCTGGACGCGTTTGTCCAGTGAAAAGACTGACGTGACGCCGACGATGAAAATGAAAAATGGGAAGATGAGGTCAACCCAGGTACACCCATGCCACCCGGCATGAGTCAGGGTTGGGAAGCGGGGCGTATCGGTCCAGGCGCTCAGATTGTTGACGAGGATCATCGCGGCGATGGTCAGCCCGCGAAATATATCTAAAGAAACCAAGCGCTTAGGAACATCAGGGCTCATCCCGATACCCATTGGCAAAAACCGCCGGAACCGCGGTTTTTTTTATTATAACCTTTCACACCAGGCCGGGCGAGCACTACCTCTAACACCCGCCTCGATATCCTCATGCGCACGTCCCTGCCCCGGAAGGGAAGATTTTTCTAGCCCCCGGCCCAGACATATGGATGCCTGGTTTGCGGGGCACGCCTTTAAGCGAGGTATCCACGCGTAATCGACCCGACAATAGAGAAAAGGGCGATCTCATGACCGCCCTTTAACGAAGTATCACCAAATGATCTGCAGATTATTAGATGTTACATGGGCATATTATCTGGAGCATAAGTGATGCTGGTTATACCGGGAATGTCCACTTTAACACAGCCATTTTCCAGGCTCACAATGCTGTGGGTGGAATGACCATGCGTCACTCCCGCCCAAGTCACCAAAGCTTCTGCCGCATGGTATGGATTTGACACTAAGATTGTGTCCCCATACCTTGTCCATTTCACGATAGGAGCCATTGAGTCCCCCCCTTTTTTCCAGGAAAATCTTCCATCCGCGACTTTCCATGAGAAAAGTAGCGACTTCTCCTCCCCCAAGAAGAAGCCAACCTAAGACCATACAGACCATTTAGCGTAGATATGCTTTTATAGGAAAATAAACAATTGTCAATTTATTTGATAATGCCGGTACAATCTGTCGGAATCATGATGCCACAGCTAACAGCGGAAGAAGTGATTTGGATACTTATTTGTCACGTTATTCATCAGCCTCATATATGAGATGGTGACAAAATAAAAAAGGCAGGGAGACGATCCCTGCCTTTCTGGTCTTTCAGTGAAAACCGTTAGTTAAACGTGCCCCAGACTACTTTCTTGGGCTGGGCCGGGTGGGACAGGACGGCCAGGGCGTGTTTCAGGATGCCGGCGGCGTCCAGTCCGTATTTCTGCCGGAGAATTTGCTGGGTGCCGTGTTCCATGAAGATGTCGGGGATCCCCAGGCGCTTCACGGTGAGCCCGAAGAGGTCGCGGTCGGCCAGGAGTTCCAGTACGGCGCTGCCGAAACCGCCGGCCAGGACGTTTTCTTCCACGGTCAGGACGCGGCCGTGTTGGGCCGCCAGACTCAGGATCAGGGGTTCGTCCAGGGGTTTGACAAAGCGAACGTTGACCACGGTGGCGCTGAAGCCTTGCTTCTCCAACTCCTGGGCGGCTTCAAGAGACGGGTAGACCGAGGCGCCCAGGGCCAGGATGAGCAGATCCTCTCCCTCCCGGAGCACCTCGGCCTTGCCGATGGGCACCTTGTTCAACGTCGAGGAAAAGGCCACGCCCACGCCCCGGCCCCGGGGATACCGCAGGGCCACGGGACCCGGGTGCTCCACCGCGGTAAAGAGCATGTCCCGCAATTCATTTTCGTCCTTGGGGGCCATCAGGACCAGGTTGGGCAGGTGGCGCAGATACGACAGGTCGAAGAGCCCCTGGTGGGTTTCGCCGTCTTCCCCCACGACCCCGGACCGGTCCAGGGCAAAGACCACCGGCAGTTTCTGGATACAGACATCGTGAAGGATCTGGTCATAGGCCCGCTGCAGGAAGGTGGAGTAGATGGTGGCAACGGGCCGCATCCCTTCCACAGCCAGGCCCCCGGCGAACGTCACGGCGTGCTGTTCGCAAATGCCCACGTCGAAGAAGCGGGTGGGGAACTCCTTGCGGAAATCCACCAGGCCGGTGCCGTCGGGCATGGCCGCGGTAATGGCCACAATCTTGGGGTCCTGCCGGGCCAGGCGCACCAGGGTGTCGCCAAAGACCTGGGTGTAGGTCGGGACCTCGCTGACGCTCTTTTTGGGCTCGCCGGTATCCGGGTCAAACTTACCCAGGCCGTGGAAGCCGGTGGGGTCGGTCTCGGCAGGTTCGTAGCCCTTGCCCTTGGTGGTGAGCACGTGCACCAGGATGGGCCCCTTCAAATTTTTGACGTTCTTGCAAGGTCTCAATCAGGTGATCAAGTCGGTGCCCGTTCACCGGCCCCAGGTAGGTGAATTTGAGGGCCTCGAAAAGCATGCCCGGGGTGAAAAAGGCCTTAAAGGACTCTTCACTCCGCTTGGCCCAGGTCAACAGGTCCTCGCCGATGGCCGGCAGGGAGCGCAGCAGGTTCTCCACCCGCTTTTTCAGAAAACCATGGTGGGCCGGGTGAGTTGGCGGCTCAAAAACGAGGACATGGCCCCGACGTTAGGGGCTATGGACATGCCGTTGTCGTTCAGGACCACAATGAGGTCTTTATTGAGATCGCCGGCGTTGTTCAGACCTTCAAAGGCGATCCCCGCGGTCATGGCGCCGTCGCCGATCACCGCGATGACGCGGTGGCGTTCCTTCTTCAGGCAGCGGGCGCTGGCAATGCCCAGGGCCGCGGAAATGGAGGTGGAGCTGTGCCCGGTGTCGAAGGCGTCGTAGCAACTCTCGCCGCGTTTGGGGAAACCGCTGAGGCCGCCGAACTGCCGCAGGGTATCGAAACGGTCCTGGCGCCCGGTGAGCAATTTATGGGCATAGGCCTGATGCCCCACATCCCAGACGATCTTGTCCCGGGGGCAGTCAAAGACATAGTGCAGGGCGATGGCGAGCTCCACTACTCCCAGGCTGGGGGCCAGGTGCCCCCCGGTCCGGCCACGGTAGAAATGATCTTCTCCCGAATCTCCTTGGCCAACTGCGGCAGGAATTCCGGCGGCAACTTTTTCAATTCCTGGGGATTATTGATGGTATCCAGCAAACGGCGGGCCGCAACGTCCGGCCGGTAGCCCTGGCGATTATCCATGTGCACCTAACCTCTTACCGGTGGTTTATACTTAACTTAATACTAAAAATCACCGAATTCAAGCAGTTAAACTTGTTAAATCCTGATTCGTTACCCGGGCAGCCGGCGCCGCTTAAGCGCGCCGCACCAGGAGATAGCGGGCCAGTTCACGCAGGGGTTCGGCCCGTTCCTGAAAGGGCTCCAACCCGGCGACGGCCCCCTCCACCAGGCGCCGGGCCCACTCCCGGGTGGCCTCCAGCCCCAGCACCGCGGGATACGTGGCTTTCTGGCGCTTTTCGTCCATACCGGCAGCTTTACCCATCTCCGCGGTTTCCCTTCTACATCTAATAGATCATCGGTTATTTGAAACGCTAGCCCGAATTTTTCGCCATAAGTCGGTGAGGGCAGTTCACTTCGGCCCGGTTGCCGCCCCCCACCAAAGCCCCGGCCCGCACCGAGCGCGGTGAGCAAGGCCCCGGTCTTGTGCCGGTGGATGGTCTCCAGTTCCTTCAACGTGACCTGGCGCCCTTCCGCCAGCAGGTCCAGCATCTGGCCCCCCACCATGCCCTGGTAGCCGGCCGCAGCCGCCACCAACCGATCACCTCCAGCAAGACCCCTTCCCGGCCCGCAAACCGGGCCGCCGCCGCGCCCATGATGCGGAAGGCCTCGGTGAGCAGCCCGTCCCCGGCCAGGATAGCGGTGGCTTCGTCAAACTGTTTGTGGCAGGTGGGCTGGCCCCGGCGCAGATCATCGTCATCCATGGCCGGCAGGTCGTCATGGATCAGGGAATAGGTGTGGATCATCTCCAGGGCGCAGGCCACGGGCAGGGCTTCGCCCGGATCGCCCCCCACCGCTTCCGCCGCGGCCAGGCACAAAATGGGGCGCAGCCTTTTGCCGCCCACGAACAGGCTGTAGTGCATCGCCTGGGTCACCCGGAAGGCCGGCCCCCGAACCTGCGGCATATACACTTCCAGGGCCCGGTTGACCAGGCCCCGCCGTTCCACCAGATAGGCCTTCAGATCGAAATTATCGCTCATATTATCGTTTTCGGTATCGGTTCACGTTTCAGCCCCTGAGGTTCTCACCAAAAACGATAAACCGAGCACGGTTTTTTTAGCCTTCCCCTTCTTCCCCCGGGAACGGCCGGGTGAAAAACCGCCCGGCGTCATCCTTGAGCAGGAGTTCCACTCGCTTTTCCACTTCGTCCAACTTTTTATGGCAGACCCGGACCAACTGCACCCCTTCTTCGAAGGCGCGCATGGCCTCTTCCAGGGCCAGGTCGCCGTGCTCCAGAGCATCCAGCACTTCCTCCAGACGCTTCAGCCCCGCCTCGAAACTCGGTTCCGGCTGTTTCGCTTTGGCCATGATTTGGTTTCCAGTAGTCAGTGGTCAGTTTTAATCCAACCCTATTTTTCTGCCCCTGAAGCAATAATACCCGTTGCCTGGGAACATCCTAAACGAGAAGAGCAGGCAGAGCGGTCCTCCGTGCCCGCATTCCCCTAAGGTAATGGCGTGGAAAACTCAGTCTACGAAAAACTGCTCACTGCTCACTTCCTTCACTTCGCAGTCCATCCGGCCCTGGGCCACCCGGACCCGGATGGCGGCGCCGGCCGAGACCTGGGTGGCGTCGCGAATCACCGTTTCCCCGGGGAGCAGGGTGGCCACGGCATAGCCCCGTTTCAGGATGGCCAGGGGATTGATCTGCTCCAGCTGGCTCTGGGTATATTCCAGGCGCCGGCGCTGTTCGGTCTGGCGCCGGCGCCAGCTTTGCCCCAGCATCTGGGCCGCCTGGGCCAGCCGCTGCCGGGCCGCGATCAAGGTCCGCCGGGGACTCAGGAGGAAGAGGCGGGAGGTGGCCAGCCGAGAGCCTGGTCCTGGTTGCCCGCCAGCCGCCGGTACCGCCGCACCAGCACTTCGGCCCGCTCATCCACCCTGAGGCGCAGATCCACCAGGGAACGGCGCATATCGGGCAACCCCCGGGCCATCAGGTCCAGGTGCTGACGGGCCAGGTCCCGGCGCCGGGCCAGGGTGCCGGCCAGGGTGGCGCCCAGACGGGCCAGGCGACGCTTCAGTTCGCCCTTATCCGGCACCACCAGTTCCACCGCGGCGCTGGGGGTGGCGGCCCGCTTATCCGCCACAAAATCGGCGATGGTGAAATCAACTTCGTGGCCCACCGCTGAGACCACCGGAGTGGGGCAGCGGTGGATGGCCCGGGCCACCTTTTCTTCGTTAAAGGGCCACAAATCTTCCAGGGAGCCGCCTCCCCGGGCCAGTACGATGACCTCCACCCCGGGATAGCTGGCCAGGTCGTCCAGGGCCTGGGTGATTTCCCCGGCGGCCTCGGACCCCTGGACCTTCACCGGGTAAATCAGCACCTCCACGTTGGGGAAACGCTGCCCCAACAGCCGCAAAAAATCCCGCACCGCCGCCCCGGTGGGCGAGGTGACCAGGGCGATTTTGCGGGGCAGAAACGGCAGGGCTTTCTTCAATTCCGGGGCGAAGAGCCCCTCATCCTTAAGGCGGGTCTTCAGGACCTCGAAGGCCTGGGCCAGGGCCCCCAGCCCCAGGGGCTCCAGGTAATCCACCACCAACTGGTATTCGCCCCGGGGTTCGTAGACCGTCAGGCGCCCCCGGCAGAGGAACTGTTTGCCCTCCTGGGGCTTGCACGCGCATGTGCTGGTGACTGCCCTTGAAGAGCACGGCCTTGAGTTGGGCGCCGGCGTCCTTGAGGGTGAAGTAGTAGTGGCCGCTCAAAGGCTGCCGGAGATTGGAGACCTCGCCGCTCACCCAGACCAGGGAGAAATAGGTCTCCAGGCGGTCCCGGACCTCCCGGGTCAGGGCGCTCACCGTATAGATGTGGGGCAATTCTTGATCCATAAAAGTAATTTATAAACTATATCATATCCCCCAGGTTGCCGGAGCAATTAATTTTCCGGCGGCAACCAGGGTCAGAGTCCGGCAAAAAACGCCCGGCCGGACCAGCAGGCCTATCATGGGGACATGATCATAACTTCTGCTCCAACCTCTTATTTGTCATCGCTGCAGGGAGTGAAGGGTCTCGCAGGGTACTGCAGTGAAACAGGTTGCGTTTCAGGCGCCATAAAGCGGCACGTGCAAGGCGCCCTCCTGCTCCACAGGTTGAAAACCTTTGCCAACAATCTCTTTCAAGACGGCGCGGGGTTGAGAGCAGGAAGTCAAAAAGGGCTGGTCCAGCCGGCATACAGCGCCAGGCCCAGCCAGGCCCAGTTGTTGGCGTAGTAGTGGTCCGGGGCCTCGAAGTAAGCCCGGTCGCCGTCTTCATGGTAGAAGGAGAGGATTTTAAGCGCCATCTGCCGGGCGAAGTCCCGGTCCCCGGTGGCCAGGGCCCCGGCCAGGACCCCGGCATAGAGCACCGGGCTTTCATAGTCCACCGCCGGGGCGCCGTCCAGGGTATAGACCGCCGCCAGCCGGCCCCGGGCCTGCCAGCGGGCTTTGAAAAACGGCAGGAACTTCCTCAGTAGGAGCGCCGCCGCCCGGGGTTCCTTGAACCAGATCGCGTCCAGGGCCACCCGGAAGGGCAGCCGCACCGCCTCCCAGCCGAAATCGGTGTCCTTGCCCGGCGCCGGTGCGATCCTCCCGGCCGCGTCCACCCGGCACCAGTCGGGAAACAAGCCCACCCCGCCCCGGCCCCCGAAGCCCTGGTTAAGCTGCGCCAGGAGCTTATAGGTATCTTCCCGGAGAAGCAGCCAAGGGGAAGGATTATTGGTTGCGTCGACCTCCGGTTGTAGGGGCGGTTCGTGAACTGCCCCCCGGGGTCCAGTGCCGCCTTGACGATCTTTTGCGCCTGCGGGGGACGCAAACAGCCGATACGCCGCCGGGGCAAAGTACGAGGGGTTTACCAGGTAGGGGGGCAGGGCCTCATGCCAGTTGCCCGGGGTGAGGAACACCTCCCCCCCGGGCAGGGCCACCACTTCCTTGGCCAGGATATCCCCCTGAACCCGGCGGGCCTCCTCCCGGTAGTCCGGGAGGCCCGTTGGGGCCCGCCACCCTTTCCGGGCCGCCAGGACCAGGGCCAGAGCGTAATCCAGGTCGCCGTCGGTGGCGCTGTTGGCATCCAGAACCCCCCAGGAGCCGCCCGGGAGCCGGCCCCAGCGCCAGGCCAGGAGGCTGTCGCCGTGCTTATGGACCCGGGAGAGATTTTTATACGTCCAGGCATAGACCCGGTTAAATATCGTTTCATCCCCGGCCCACACGGCCCTAAGCAGGGCGTAGGCCTGGGCCTCGGAGATGGCGCCGCCGCCTTCCTCCGGGATGACGACCTGGCCGTCGCTCTTGATGAAGTGCCGGCAATAGCTCTGCCAGGAGGTGGCCAGCACCCTCTCCACTCGGGCCTTCGTCGGGTCCGGTTGACAGGCGAGGCAGAGCCAGGCAAGGAGGACGATCAGAATGGGGTGAATTTTTCTCATGATCACCGCCGGCACAGGAGGCGCTATGGTGCCGCAGGCTTTACCGTGAAAATCCGGGTGGGGTGGGTTTAAAACCCACCCGTACAGGGGCGTTCAGGCTCAGGGGTAGCCAATGCTTCGTCCATAGACGTTCAGCCTGCATTGGCCAGCGCAATTTTCTTTGCAGAGGCTGGGCAATTAAAGGATCCGCTAGCCACAAATTGCCAAACGTGCCCACAGGCCTTTTTCGCACCTTGCCACTAACAGGGGCCGCATGCAAGGATAATCTGCAAGAGTCAAGGTTTGTCAGGGCCAACTCCATCAAGTCACAATATTATCGGACCAAAGAGAATTCTTGCCGCCCAAAGGTTACTGCCGCTATCCGGATCGTATCCGGACCTTTCGCTGTTATAAGGCGCGCCGTTCGTACCTGAGCGGGGAACCACGCATAAGAAACGGATGAGAATTCTAACCGGATACCGATACATCTGAACGATCTCGACTTTGCACATAAAATCGCCCAACTTCCGCAGCCAAAACCGAGTAGTTGAGCTCGCCAAGAACAATAGCCTGGCATCCTCGCGCTCGGCCCGCCATGGCTGGTTTTACCCTTCATCCTACTTGATATATACAGACATCCCCCCCCCAGAAGAACCCCCATGATACGCAGGCCAAAATCCGGGTATGTCCCCATTTTCCTAATGCTCTCAATCAAGCATATTCCAATCAGAAGATGCTTGGATCCGGTCAAGCCAAACCTTACAGAGGGCGCGAAAGGATTTTGTCCCTTATGCTGCTGCTTCACATCCTCCCTACCAAAAGGCCAAAGGTCCATCCCAGCATGGATCAGCACATTGCCCGCTCGCGAGATTTCTCCCGCCACAACTCTTATGCCTGCGCGTTCATGGCCATGTGGACCATAGTAGTGGCCTCATCCCTTTGGTGGAACCTGGCCCAGCCGCGGCTGGAACCTGCCGCGGGCCTCTGGTGAGGACACGGTCTCCTGTGGCTCCTGGGCCTGGGGGGAATCATTTTTGGTTTCAACCGGCTGCGGGCAGCTCATAACCGTATCATTGCTTTATCGTATACTGATTCGTTGACCGGTATCGCCAACCGGCGCATCTTCCTGGAAAGCCTAAGCGGCGCCATCTCCTTTGCCCAGAGGCACCGGACGCCCCTGCCCCTCATTATGGCCGACCTGGACGACTTCAAATCCGTCAACGATATTTTTGGTCATAACGCCGGGGACCGGGTGCTCCGGGATTTTGCCATCTTCTTGATGGAAAATGGCCGGCAGGAGGACTTGATAGCGCACTGGGGCGGGGAAGAATTTATTATGATGCTCCCAGGCACCAGCGCAAGGCAAGGAACCATTTTTGGTGATCGTCTCCGGCATCGTTTGGGGGAGATAACCTTACCTGGCCCCGGAATCAGGTTGACCGCCAGTTTTGGTGTGTCCACCTATCAGCCAGGAGAGACCAGCACAAGCTTTATCGGAAGAACAGACCAGGCTTTATACGAGGCCAAAAGGTTGGGGAAAAATCAGGTTATTAGTCTGGGAGACGAAGGCAAGCAGATTGAGGAGGAAAAGCAAAAGTTACTCCGTTTTGTGAGTCGCTTGGACCGGTGACGTTCGGGAAGAAACGCCCAGGATCTCCGGTCTTAGTCCAAAACCAGGTAAGTCCTCATTCTCAAAGCACCCCTGGTCTGGCATATTACCATCAGGAGCATCTTACCGTTGGGTAAAACCAACCATCTTATGTTCCAAAAGTTTATATGATCGTAATATTTTCCGGCATTCTTTTAATAGTAGCTATTTATTTAGCGTTACTTTTTAAGGGTCATTTGGCCACAAAAAATATTCTGGCCGCATTGAACGTTGATTTGGCCAGTCAAAAAGAGCGAGTAAATAAAGTGCAGAAACAGCATCTTAAGTAAAACTAGGATATGGAATGATATTAACCGGGGGATTGGGGCAACGGTAGCATATGGGCTCTCGGAGATATTAGCGGAACCTTTAATATTCTCGGGTTAATTCTTCATAACGCTTTGATCAGACCTCACGTTGAACTGATTAAAATACACGAAAGGGGATGTAGATGGAAAGGGTAATTAGGAGCTTTTACGAAAATGAGTCCGGCGCATCATCGATGGAATACGCTATCCTGGTGGGTTGCATAGCAGTGACAATCATCTCTACAGTCGGGGTTCTTGGCCAAGTGGTTGAAGCTTTGTATACCAAAGCTAACACTAAAATGCCGTAGGCAGAGTTCGGGGAATCGCTCAGGTACAAGCTATGCATTAGTTAACTTCAACATGAACCTTAAAATCCTCAGGCTAAAATCTGGGCAGGTCCTAATTTCAGATTGCCCTGGTCAGGCACCTGCAAACCCCCTTTAACGGATAAAGTCGATTCGGAAGTAAGCGGAAGATAGACTATGCCCTTTGCCGTCCCACCGGGCGACAGCGAAATGGTCTGCCGCTGATTATCATGCAGATTCCAGCAGAGGAACCCGGCCACCATCAGGGTCCACGCCGTCATGAGGCCGAGCCATGCTTTTCCCCTACATTGGCGCGATAACCGGTAAATGAAAAGTCTGGGCCTTGGTCCTTGTTAAACGTAAATCCTTTTTCGGTGAATAACTTCACACAGGTATCCACCACCTCAGAGTCATAGAGGACGCCTTTATTCCGGGTGACTTCTTCCAGGGCCGACTCAATCCCCAAAGCCGGGCGGTAAGGGCGATGAGAGACCATGGCTTCCACCACGTCGGCCACCGCTAAAATTTTAGCATCCAGAACGATCTCGTCTCCTTGCAACCCCTGGGGATAACCGGAACCATTCAGCCGCTCGTGGTGCTGAAGGATAACCTCGGCAACGGGCCAGGGGAACCGGATTTCTTTGATAATCTCATAACCGGCCTGGGCATGGGATTTGATGATGTTGAATTCCGTCTCGCTTAATTTCCCCGGTTTGCTGAGAATCTCGGCAGGGATGCTGATCTTGCCCATGTCATGGAGCAATCCTATCACCCGGAGGCCGGCCACCTGGCTGATGGAAAACCCCAGTTCCTGGGCCACGGCGCAGGCCAGTCGGGCAACCCGGCGCTGGTGCCCGGCAGTATAGGGGTCCCGCGTTGCCGTGACCGTGGCCAGGGCCTCAATCGCACCGTCCTGGACTTCCGTTGTCCTAGCCAGGCTTTCCTTTAACGCCGCCTCCGTCCGCTGATGTCTCAGGATCTCCCACAGCTTGTTGAGGATGGAGGTGAAGGCGCTGACATCGTCTTCGGTATAGTCTTTTCCTTTATTGGCCACCGCGGCTATGACGACAGTATGTCCTCCATCCAATACGGGAACGGCCAAAACCCGGTGGATCTGCACATGCCCGTCCGGGAGGCCCTCCTTACTCGGATGCGGCGCCTGATAATCATTCAGCAACACCGCCTTTCTTTGCCTGACGCATTCACCCCACAGCCCCGCCTCGGAGATCCGATGGAGACTCGGCGTATCGGGGACGGCACATTGCGCCATCAGCTTATTCGACCACCGGCGAATGCTCAACACCGATTCGGCTTCGCTCATCAGTCCGACAAAGCAATACTCACTTTGGGTAACCGTCAGGCCCGCTTCCACAGCAAAGTCAAGAAGCTGTTCCTGCGACCCATCCGCCAGCTTGTGGAGATCCAACAGCGCCTGAAGCCGGGTGGCCTGCAGGACTAGGACCGCTTCAGCCTGCTTGCGTTCGGAGATGTCCCCAAAAGTGACAACCGCGCCGGTGATCTTGCCGCCTTGGATAATGGCGGTGCTGGTGCCATCCGCCGGGAAGCAGGTGCCGTCCTGTCTCCGGAAGGCCCCTTCCATGCTTCTGACTTTGCCATCCCTCAAGGTGCCACGGAAAGGGCACTCCCCTTCCGGGAAGGGACTGCCGTCCGGCCTCAAGAACAAGCACACGGAGCCACTGGGTTGGCCGACAAGCTGATCTTTCTCATAGGCCAACATTTTGGCGGCGGCGGGATTGGCAAAGCTGACGCGCCCTTGCAGGTCCAAGCCCAGGATACCTTCCCCTGAGGAGTTTAAGATCATTTCCTGGTGCAGGCGAGTACGGGCGAGTTCCTCCTCGGCCTCCTGGCGCTGGGAGGATTCGGCGATCAGGGCCAGGGCCCGCTCTTGCACCTTCTTTTCCAGCGTTTCGTTGAGTTCTTGCATGTCTCTCTGGGCCTGGATCAGTTCAGCATTCTTTTCCAGAGCAATACTATAGGTGGAGAGAAAAAAATCGAGAATTTTTTTAGGTGTTTCCCTGATACAATATTCCTGACCGCGACAAGGCACCAGTAGATCCGTTCTTCCTTGTCCTTTCCTGGATAGCTTTCCCCTGGCAAGCTGCTCCCTGACAATAGAGATGAGTCTGGACTCATTGTAGGGCTTGGCGACAAAATTGTCGGCTCCAGATGCCAGGCCCTCCAGGACATCTTCCAACTGGGAAAGGACGGTTACCAGGATGACGGGCAGATCCTGCAGCTTTTCTTGCACCCGGATCAGCCGGCAAAGCTCGAAACCACTCATCTCCGGCATGATGATATCGCTGATCACCAGGTCAGGTCTGGCCTCCTTAATTTTTGCCAATCCTGCGGCGCCGTTCACGGCAATATCAACGGCGTACCCGTTTTCAACCAGGATACGCTGGAGAATCTCCGCCTGCACGATACTGTCTTCCACTACCAACAGCCTTGACTGGGACTGAGAACTCTGCATGGGGTCCTTACCTTTACCGGGCGTATCTTCTTAAATCAGATTTTTCTGAAAAATTTGTCCGGCTTCTCGTTGGGTTAATCGTGCTTAACCCTGAAGGCGCTTATGCCGTTTCCCAGGGTACCGGCCATCTCTTTTGGGGACATGACATAGCGTACCGCCCCCAGTTCGATGGCAACCTTGGGCATGCCGAAGACCACGCAACTGGCTTCATCCTGGGCGACGGTGATCCCCCCGGCCCGGGCGATGTTCAGCATACCTTCGGCCCCGTCTTTCCCCATGCCGGTGAGCAGGATACCCAGCACGCCACTACCGTAGCATGCTGCTGCGGACCGCATGGTCACGGTAATGGAGGGGCGATGCCCGTCCACCGGCGGCTCCAGGGAGATGACGAACCGGCCCCGAAGGTCAAGTTTTAAATGACTCTGTTCCTGGGGGAAAAATATGAACCCCGGGGCGGGCATACCACCCGCTTGGGCAATCGCCACCCTCAGGCGGCATTCCTGCGCCAGCCATTCCACCAGCCCCGGCAGGAAACCTTCACTGATGTGCTGGACGCAGACCACCGGCACGGGAAATTCCGCCGGCAGTCCCGAGAGGATGGCCAGCAGGGCCTGGGGCCCGCCGGTGGAGGCGCCGATGACCACCAGGCGCACGGGCTTTTCAATCTCTAGGGCAGGCGTCATTCTGGAGGGAGGGGCCGCGGCCGTTGCCAGGGTCGTCACGGGAGACCTGCGGACAACCCGCACCCCGGCAAGTATCTTGATTTTCTGGATCAGCTCGAGCGCAAATCCTGAAGTTTGATCGCCGAGACCGCTCCGCGGCTTGGGGATGACGTCCACCGCCCCTGCCTCCAGCATTTTAAAGACGTTGGAGCCGTCCCCTGCCACCGAGACGCTCACCACCAGGATAGGCCGGGGGTATCGGGCCATGACCTCCCGGGTGAATTGGAGTCCATCCATCATCGGCATGTGGAGGTCGGTGCAAATCACCTCAGGCTGCAACCGGGGGATCAACTCCAGGGCTTCCTGGCCATGGCTGGCCGTTCCCACTACCTCAATATCCGGGGAAGTTGACAGCATCCTTTTGAAGATGGCCAGGGCCAGGGGTGAATCATCCACCAGCAAGACCTTGACTTTTCCGGACTTATGATTGAACGCCGAGGATTTCACGGTCAATGTTGCAACTCCTCTTGTCTTTATGGCAAGGGTTACGGGCGTTAGGTCGCCCCGGCCCGATAAACCAGGGGGCTAGATCAATCTTCTCAAGGTGTCCAGGAGCACCTTCTGATCGAACGCCGGTTTGGTGATGTAGGCGTTGGCGCCGGCCTCCAAGCCCCTTTGCTTATCATCCTCCGAGGCCAGGGAAGTCACCAGGATGACCGGCAGTTCCTGGTATTTTCGGTCTTGGCGCACCTTTTCCGTCAGGGCCAGGCCGTCCAGGTGGGGCATCATGACGTCGCTGACCAGGGCGTCAAAGGACCGGGTGCCGATCATGTTGAAGGCCTCCAGGCCGTCTACCGCCACCACGACTTCATAGCCATCGCCCTCCAGGATGCGCTTCATCTGGGTCCGGGTGGTGAGGCTGTCCTCGGCCATCAGAATGACCTTCTTCCGCTCTTCCGACTCTGCAGGGGCCATCGCAGCCCCGTGCCGATCCCGCCGGCGTACCGATTTCATCAGATCCTGGGGATTTAGCAGGGTGCAGACCTCGCCGGTTCCCAGGATCGTGGCCCCGGAGACGTTGCGAACTCGCTGGAGCAGCCTGTTCTGGGTCTTTAGCACGATTTCCTGCTCATCCAGCAACTCGTCTACCAGCAGGCCGAGCCGCTCGTCACCCAGGGACAGGATGACACAGGGATTTGCGGCGCCATCCTTGGATTTACCGCGACTCTCGGGCGCCACGGTTCCCCTCAGTTCTAAAAGATCCTCCAGGCGGGCCACCGAGACCGGCCGGGAATCGATCACAACGGCCCCGTGCCCTTCAATGCTGAAGATCTCCCGGGGAGACACCAGGTGGCTGGCCTCGACGTATTCCACCAAAATGGCGTATTTCATCCCGCCCACCCCCACAATGAGCACCCGGGCCGTGGACATGGTAACGGGCAACTGTACCCGAAAGGCGCATCCCTCCCCCGGTACGGAGTCGATCTGAACCGAGCCCTTGAGACGTTCCACATTAGCCCGGACCACATCCAGGCCCACTCCTCGGCCTGAAACATCTGAGATAAAGGTGCTGGTGGAGAACCCCGAGAGGAAGACCAGGGCATGGATCTCGGCCGGCGTCATGGCCTCCAGTTCATCGGCGCGATAGAGCTTTTTCTTCAGGACCGTGCGCTTAATGGCCTCCAGGTCTAATCCCCGGCCGTCGTCCGTGATCTCCAGGATAATATTACTGGCGGTCTGAAAGGCCTTGAGCCGGATGGAACCCATCCGGGACTTCCCCAGTCGCTCCCGCTCTTCCGGCGCCTCGATGCCGTGATCCATGGCGTTCCGGATCAAATGCATCAGCGGGTCCTTCATCTCCTCGATGACACGCTTGTCGACGGTATTCTCCTCCCCCTCCATGAGAAGCTGGACTTCCTTGGACTGGGAACGGGCCAAATCCCGCACCATCCGGGGAAAAAGGTTCAAGATGGTGGAAAGTGGCAAGAGCCTGAGAGCCCGGACTCCGCTCTCCAACTCGCCGGTGACATAATCCAGCTTGGAACTGTCTTCATTCGCGGCAGTTTTCACCCCGTTGAGCAACATCCCCAGGCGCCCCAGGAGCTCGATTTCCCGGTGATGATAATCCATCAGCCTGTTCAGGAAGCCGTCATGATGGTGGCTTCCCATCTCGTGGAGCAGGGAACGCAGGATGACTCCGCCCCGGCTCAACTGCTCCCACACCCAGGCGATCTCTTCGATCCTGGCCAGGCCATGGGCCATCCTGTTTTTGGTGACGCTGAGTTCCCCCGCCAAGGTCATCAGGGCATCCAATTTCTCGGTGGCCACCCGGATGGTTTCGATGCGAAATTTACCGTCGGTGGAACTCACGGCTGCGACCTTGGGGGACGGATTTACTCCTTCTTCTCCGATCTTTTGCAATACGGCCCCGGCTGCCTGCGGCGGGGCGGCCCCGCCGGTCTCCCCTACCTCCGTCCGGGGCTCCGGTGCCGCCGCGCTCGGGGCCTCCGGGTCCAGGCTGGGAAAGTCCTCCTCCTCCGGCGGTCCGTCTGTTGCCGGTCGCAGCAGGGTCAGGGTATCCATGACCACCCCGGCAGGCTCCCCGGTGACGGCCTCATTGACCTGCCTGCGGATGCCATCCAGGGCCCGGCACAGTTGGTCGATGGTCTCCAGGGTCAGGGGCATCTCACCCTTCTGGGCCGCCCCCAGGATGCTTTCGAAGCGGTGGGCGATGGTCTCGATGTCGCCCAGGGCCAGCATGCGAGCCCCACCTTTAAGGCTGTGCGCCCCCCGGAACACCTCGTCAAGCACCGCCTGGTTCTTGGGGTCCTTTTCCAGCTCCAGCAAGCCCCGGTCGAGATGCTGCAGGTGTTCCTCGCTCTCGACCTTAAAGAGGTCCCTGAGTTCCTTGTCTTCGATCACCGGCTTACCTCGCAGATATAGGGTGCATCAGATCATGGCCTGCAAAGTCTGGGCGGCTCCCTCCAGATTCTGGATGCCGACCTTGGTCTGGGAAATACCGGCGCTCGTCTCCTTGGAACTTGCATTGATGTTGTTCATGGCCTCGCCGATCTGGTTGAGCGCGGTTGACTGTTGTTTGGCATTCAAGACCACCTGCTGGGCGTTCTCGTACACCCGGTTCGCCTCGCCGGCCAGGGTGTCGAACAGTTCCCCCACCTTGTGGGCGCTCCGGGTGACTTCCTCCACCGTGTTGGTGCTCTCTTCAGTCACCATGATGGTGGAATTGGTGGCCTTCTGGATCTCGGCAATGAGGGCGCCGGCCTCTTCGGCCGACTTTTTACTCTGGTCTGCCAGCTTGCGCACCTCGCTGGCCACCACGGCGAAGCCCTTGCCGTGCTCTCCGGCCCGAGCCGCCTCCACCGCGGCGTTCAGAGCCAGCATGTTGGTCTGGGTGGCCAGATCTTTCACCAGGTTGGCGATGTTGCCGATCTGACTGGTCTGCTCGCCCAACCGGAGGATCTGATCCGCCACCACCCCCACTTTGTCCTTCAGACTGCTGATCCCCTCGATAGCCTGCCCCACCGCGTTGTTGCCTTCCTCCGTCAAAGCTGAAGCCCGCTGGGCCACTTCTACGGTGGAGGAGGCCTGCTCCGACGATTGCCGGGCGGAGGCATTCAATTCATCCACCGTGGCGGTGGTCTCATTCACCATGGCGGCCTGCTCCGTGGCGGCGCGCTCATGCTGGGTCATCGTGGTGGCGATCTCGGTGGCCGAAGCGGAAATGCTGTTGGTGGCGGCGCTGATGGCGCGGCTGGTGCGGGCCGCAATCCACAGGCCGACGAAGATGGCCAGGGTGATCATCAGGATGGTGCCGCCTATCAGGACCTTGTGGAGGATATCAGCCGCCCCCAAGGAGGCGGCTTTGGCTGCCTCGAAAATCTCGGACTGTCTCTGGTTAAACGCCTCCTCCAGGACGGCGATCTCCCTTATCAATTTCGTGCCGGTTCCCGGCTTGTAGAGGTCTATTGCCTCCTTCAGCTTCCCCTCATTGACCAGGGAGATCATTCCCTCGAAAAAATGGGCCGACCGATTGAAGAGGTCATAGATTTTTTGCAGTTGCTCTCGCTGCTTAGCATCTTTAACCTCTTTGGCTAAAGACTCGTACTGCTCATTGGCGCCATCCAGGGCAGTCCGGAAACTCTTTAGGGTTGCGTCTTCTTTCTCCAGAAGATAGCCCCGGGCCGAGTTCTGCATGCGCTCAATGTGATTTTGTAGATGTAACATCTCATTCTTGACGATATTGGCCCTGTCCGTCAGAGCCTCCTCCTTTTCCACGGTCATGACACAGCTGTAAACCACCCCGGCCACCACCATGGACAGCAGCAGGGGGACGGAATATCCCAGCAGGATGCGGTATTTTAATCTCAGATTTTTAACCATCTTCTTTCTCCTCGGATAATGGGCACCATAGTGCCTGGATAATTCCGGCCTTTATTTCTGGAACACAAGGAGACCGCACCCGTTAAACCTCTTCAGCCACCACCAGATTCTCCGAGGCCAGGAGATTGGACAAATTTAGGATGGTCATTACCTTGCCGCCATAGGGCGTTGTCCCTTTGAGGTACTTTTCCCCCGATTTCTGGATAGCGGTGGGGACGGGGCCGATGTCCGCCGGGTTGAGATAGATGATGTCAAAGACCTGGTCCACCACCACCCCGGCGGACAACTCTCCCAGGCTGGCAACCATGACCTTGCTGTCCTCGCTCACCGCGGCGCCGGGCAAATCCAACAGAGTCCGGATATCCACCAGGGTCAGGATATTGCCCCTGAGGTTCATGTTGCCCACTATGTGCCCCGGACAACACGGGATGGGAGTAAGATGCCGGAGGTCGGCGAACCGGCGCACCAGTTCCAGATCCACCCCGAAGTATTCACCGTTCAACCCCACCACCGCGGTGGGGATCATCCCGGCGAAGCCCTCATCCACCGGGGGCTGCATCGAGCTCCGGGCCCGGGCCCGGAAGACCGCCCGCTCTTCGGGACTCGCTTCCGGACAGAAGGAACTCCTTGCGGCCATGGGCTCCGGCGCCTCCTCCCAAACCGTCTCTTGGCTCAACGTTTCGTCCTGCAGCAGGTTGGCATGATCTAACAGCGTGATGATGGCCTCATCCACCTTGGCCACCCGGGTGGCGAATTGGGGCGGAATCGCACCGATCAAACTGGCGGCGGGGGAGGCTTCAATATTCTCAGGTGATATGGTAATGACTTCATTGACCTCGTTGGCTATGAGACCCACCAGGACTCCTTCCAGGGCCGCCACAATGATGCTGTCCGTCAACTGGTATCTCTGGGCCGCATGCCCGAAACGGCGGTTCAGGTCCATGACCGGGATGAGGCGCCCCCTGAGATTGATCACTCCCGTGAGGTAAGGAGGGATTTCATCCAGGGGGGTTATTTCCAGGAGCCAGATAATCTCCCGCACCGCCATGGCCTCCAGGGCCAGGAGCTGTCCCTGCAAACCGAAGACTAGAAATGATTGGTCGGTCATATCTTTCCCTCTTCTTCCGTCCTGGATAGATTCTGAGCCATCAGTGAACGGTGGCCAGGATCACGCCACTTTTTCCCTGAGATACTGGACCAGTTCTCCGGCCGTGATTTCCTGGTAAGGTTCGACAATCTGGTCCGGCGCCAACCCCTTAAGGAGTGCCAACGCAGCCTGGCGCATGGTGGCGGCCCGTTTCCGGTCGTTTTCCCGCTCGTACAAACCACTGAGTTCCAGGTAAGCCGCCACAAAGGTGAGATCGAGGTAAATGACCTTCTTTAAAAGCTTCTTGGCGGTCTCGTAATCTCCCCGGGCCTCGGCGATCTGGGCCAGCAAAAAGTATGGCTCGGCCGAAAGGTTCTGGAGTTCCATCATGGTGGTACAAAGGCCTGCGGCTTGGGCGTGCTTCCCCACATTGGCATACGCCTGGGCCAGCAGATGCAGAACGGCGAAATTATGGGGAGCCACCGCCAGGAGGCCCTCCCCCCGGGTAATGGCGCCCGCATAGTCGCCGCGCCGAAAAAGCGCTACGAGTTCAGATGGCTTTCCCTGAAGCCTGGAAGCTTCACGTTGAGGTTCCGGTTTCTCAATCTTCCTGGGAACCTTCTTTTTGTGGGGGTCCCTTCTGCGCTTTGGTACTGCAGGAGTTGCCGCCGGCAAACATGGCCTTTGTCTCTCCGCCACCGGCGTCTCAAAGACGCTGAGGGGAGCCACGGCGCCCAGCTTCTGATAGACCACCGAGCCTTCGAAGGCCTGGGGCCGGAAGGCGCTGAGGACCAGCCCATGGCCGTGGAGTTCGCCGTGCCCGGTAAGCAGATAGCCGCCCTCCCGCAGGCAGCGGGTAAATCTGTCAATTACCTGGGTTATGGCCTCTTCATTGAAGTAGATGAACACATTGCGACAGATGATGAGGTCAACATTGTTAAAATCAGAGACAGGGTCGTCAGAGCAATCCAGCAGATTTCCGGCGTGGAACGCCACCATGCTCCGCACCCGGGTCATGATCTCCCACTTATTTTGGCGCGGCGTGAAATGATTCTGTTGCAGTTCTTCGGCGCACATCCGAAAGGACCATTGGCCGTAGACCCCGCGCCTGGCCTTGCCAATGGCTTCTGGATTGATATCGGTTCCCAGAATCTGAATCTGCCAACCCTGGCGCTGGGGAAGCAGTTCATCTATCAGGATGGCCACGGAATAAGGCTCCTCACCGGTGGAACAGCCGGCGCTCCAGATCTTCAGGGAACGCTTGGCTTGCCGGGCGGCGATCAACTCCGGCAGGATCTGCTCTTTCAGGAGGGTGAACTGCCCTTTATCCCTGAAGAAATAGCTCTCCCCCACCGTGACCAGTGAGATCAATTTCTGCCATTCCGCCTCGCTTAGCTCCGGGGCGGCCTGGAGCAACCGATAGTAATCCTCAGGGTCTGAGAGTCTATAATGTCTGAGGCGCGCCGAGATCACCTCCCCGAGCCTTCCCGCGTCCTGCTCCCGGATCATTAAACCGGTCTTTTCGGCGATTTGCAGTTTGATGTGCAGCAGTGATTTAGAGTCCATGTTCCTGTTCCATTACCTGGACTTGATTTCTGCCGTTCTGTTTGGCCCGGTACATGGCCCGATCAGCCTGGTTGATCAGATCCTCTTTGGTTATCCCCTTGCGATATGAGGCCACGCCGAGACTTATCGTAACCTCGGTATATTCGGCGATTTTCCTTCTGATTCTTTCGCCTGTCAGGGAGGCATGTTGCAAGCTGGTATCCGGCAGCATGATGAGAAACTCTTCACCGCCGTATCGCCCCACCAAGTCGGTCTGTCTGATTTCCCCCGAGATGAGGTGAGCGATTTGACGGAGGAGCTTGTCGCCTTCTACGTGCCCGTAGGTATCATTGAAGGTCTTGAAATGATCGATATCCACCATGGCCAAGGCCAAGGGGTCGCCATACCGTTCGGTTCGGGCCAGGCACGTATCCAACATCAAGTCCAGAAAACGCCGGTTGGCGATGCCGGTCAGGGGGTCGGAAAGGGAGAGGGCTTTGGTCTTCTCATGCAGCGCCGCATTCTCCAGGGCGATGCCGACCTGACCCCCGATAGTGTGGAGGATTTTTTCCATATTTTCGTCCAACGCAAAATGAGGCTCACAGATGAAGGATAAAACCCCCTTCACCTCTCCCAAAACTAGAAGAGGTAATGCGATATGCCCATGACAGCCGGTGTCGTGACACCTCACGGTATGCGGGTTATCCTGAAAACAATCGGTGGAGATGATGAACTCCCCGGTTTGGGCCGCTGCTCCGCAGAGACAATCACCAACCTGCATGTCCCGGTGGAGTTCGATGAACTCTTGGGAGTGTTGAGGATGCGGGACGAGTATCATCCGGCCCTCTTCGACCATAAATAATGACTCAAGCTTGCAGGCATTAAATAGCTCAAGTTCTGAAACAGCATTGACTAATCTGTCAAACATCTCTTCAATATTTATACTCGCTGCGGTAGTAGAGGAAATCTCATAGAGCGCAGTTATCTCTGAATTTCTTTGTTTAATTGACTCCTCATATTCTTTGCGTTCGGTGATATCTCGTATTACAATAATTATTTTGGCTGGGTTGTCATCGTGATTTTTCTGTAAGGTGGCATTAATCAATACCGGCACTTCCTTACTATCGTTGGTTAGTACTTTGCAATCGAGGTTCTTCAAATGATTCTTGCCTGATACACCATCTCTGATTTCTCCCAGGACGTTCTCAACATCCACCCCCACTACATAATGGGCCAGCGCATTGCCCAGGACCTCGCGATCCCAGCCAAAAGACTCGTGAAAGCCCTGGTTATATTGGATTATCTTCCCGGCCAGGTTGACGATGACCACCGCATCCATCATTCCGTCGATGGTCTCCGTGGCGATGCGGGCGGATAGGCTGGACATCGTCGCCACCACTTCGGCATTCAACCGGTCCTCTTCCGCCTTTTTCCACTCCGTCACATCCTGGCCAACGGCAATAATCCCCAAAGGATTCTTCTCGGAATCCACTATGCAGTTGAAGTTCCATAATAATATCCTTGACGTCCCGTCCTGGTTCTGGACCGAAGTCTCAAGATCTTTTATCTGAGTTCCAGACAGAACTTTCTGCAAACTCTCGGCCACCTTATCCCTTTGGGCTCCAGAGGCGAACAGGGGAATAAAGCTTTGGTCCAGGGCCGCATTTCGGCTTTTCCCGTAAACCCGCTCCGCTTCGTGATTCCACTCCTGGACACAATAATCCGTCGACAACAGGACGATGACATTGCCCGCGGTTTGCACCAGGATCCGGAAGCGCTCTTCGCTCCGGTGCAGGGCGAATTCCGCCACCTTGCGGTCGGTGATGTTCCGGATAGTTCCAGCCGAGCCGATGTATTTGGGCTCCGTGGGTTTCCCGGTAACTGACCCCATAGAGCCGGATAAATCCTTATCCTTGGTCTCGGGGATAACTTCATACATCCCGGAGCTGTTTACTTCGACAATGACCACTGCTTTGCCAAAAGCTTCCATCACTGCCGGTTTAAGCACGGATTGACCCTTGAGCACCAGCCTGATTTCCAGGTTCTTGGTTACCCTCGCCCCTGTCCGTCGTTCATCAAAAAGTTTCGGGGCGCCGTCAGGTCCGGTCTCTTTCCCTCGATAGCGGGGCAGCACCTGTTTCCGGCTGACCAGTGCCACATCCGCCGGCAAAATGATTTCACTGAAGTGTTTGCCGATCAGTTCCTCCGGCTGCAACCCCAACTGGCGGATGGCATCGTTGATAAAGGTAAACCTGCCTTCCTGGTCGAGGCGGTAAACGATGTCGGGGATCATCTGCACCAGGACGCTGAAGCGCTCATCCGATTCCTGCAACTGGCGCAGATTGATCTCCAGTTCATGATTCAGGGTTCTCAGACTACTCTGGGCCTTGACCAGTTCACGATTTTGCTGCACCGCGTTCTCATACGTGGAAATCAGCAGGTTCAATATTTCCCGCCGCCCGGAGGTGATGCGATGCTTAACGCCTCCGTAGGTAAGCGCTAATTCACCGGTTCGGTCGTCATCCTGGCAATCGATTGCCCCTGAAAGGATCGATTCAATCCTGGCCAGGAGCAACTTGTCGTTGTAGGGTTTGATGACGTAGCTGTCGGCCCTGGCATCCAGGCCCTTAATGATATCTTTCGGGTCCGATAAGCCGGTCAAGAGGATTACCGGAATATCCTTGAGTTCATCGTCCGCCTTGATGTCATGGCACAGCTTATAACCGTCCATGATGGGCATGACGATGTCGCTGATGATAAGAGATGGCTTGGCCTTGTGGATTATCGCCAGGGCCTTGGCGCCATTTCCCGCCACCGAGACCCGGTAACCCTCCTGCACCAACTTCCGTTGGAGAATCTTCGCCTGAATGGCGCTGTCCTCCACCAACAAGATTTCAACGTCACCCGGATTGATCATCGAGTCCCGTCTCCATTCTTCGGGGTGAGCACTCTGGAGAGGACAGGCGGGAATTCCGTTCTCACTGTCACCTTCATAGGAGTAAAGCAGCGTACCGTTCCGGCCGGCATACTGGCATGGTCGACATCCGACCGGCTAACCAGGACCACGATCATGCAACTGTCCCCGGGCTGGCGGGAAAAGAATTCCTCGAAGGTCTCCAGATCCCCGGCGGACGCGCCCATGCCGACGATGGGGAGGGCGCCCCCTGCTGCTTCAGATCGGCCGCCGCTTCATTCCGGGGCGATAGGGGGGAGTTGCCGGCGGCTGGCGGGTGGGCAAACCTGGGAAGCCGGTCAAGTTTGGAACTTTTTCCCCGTTTCATGTAACCTCACCTTCAGGGCATCCCCAGCTAAGAGTCAGATCTCCGACATCTTGTTTCGGGTGCAATGCAACCCAACCTGGGCAAGCCAGTCATCCGATTTGGCTGGTGGCGCACTTAACTATAAGCTTGGTATCATCCACTCTCTGTCTTCAGCCGCTTCAGTTCGGGTCACTACTTTTTTTGCAATATTGATCGGCATGCTTAAAATAAAACTTCAATGTTTTCTATTACCTTCCCTGGCCCGGTTTTTCTCTCCAGATTTTCCACCTGCCTCATTGGAGATGTTGGACGATTGGTTGCTGCTCTGGCCAAAAATGCACCATAGCTACTATTTACCAGCTCATATCAGGACTTTTCGCAATCATGAGGATAAGGTCTCATGGCAAGACAGTCCCTAGAGAGCATGAGTTTAGCGACTGGAGAAAATATCCTTTACCAACTGAATTTGTGCTAACATGCCGCCAAGTCAAGGCTGCTGCATAATCTCGGCTCAGATCAACTGAATCCGGCCCGGTAAGGGGACAAGAACCAAAGGGGACGGATGATTTCAGGACGTTAGCCTCAAGGAGAACTCGAGGGGATTAATTTCAGGTTATGCGGGAGACAGTTATGTGGAAGAATTTGTTGCTCATAACCTCGGCCGTTATGTTCCTGGCGTCTTGCAGTAGCGCGGGGCGCAAATATGACACCACGGCAATGGACAGAATCGTCGTTGACCAAACCACGGATCGGGAGGTTCTCGCCATGCTGGGCGAACCGTTAGAGACACGAGAACTGGTCAATGGCGTAAAAATCTATAATTATGCTTACGGAAAGAAATGCTTCAGCGGTTTTGGGACTTCACTCAATTCTTTGGAAGTAGAATGCTATAACGGCGTTGTTATCAGTAAGCGGCAAAAATTGACAGGGGACTAGCACGTTAGCCTAACCAGGACCAACCCGGTTGTATCGGCCCCGCCCGGCCGGGTTGCCCCAGGACGCCTTCCGATGCGGGGCAATCATTCTCACCCGCCACCTTAAGTCAGCCGCCCCACAGAATTTTCTTGACAAACACCAGTATTTATGAGAAATATTGGAGCGGACTGCAGGTCAATCAGATGGCTCCCAGAGCAGAGCTTGAGGAATTTAACGGCAACCCTTTGAATTTTAATCGTATGTAACATCATTGAGTATTCGACGGCATCTGGGAAGGCGTCTATGGACGCCTGAGATGCCTTTTTTATTGAGGTAGGCATGATCAACGTTACCCTGGATCAAGGTTCCACCGTTACTCTGGAGCCGGGCGCGACGGTAGCCCAAGCCCTTAAGGCACTGGACCTGGCCGGCCGACCGGCACGTGGTGGCAGCCCGGATCAACGGGGACCTGGTGGACCTGTCCCGGGTGCTTGATGCCGATTGCACCATCGCCCCCATTCGCCTGGACAGTCCCGAGGGTCTGGAGATCATGCGCCATTCCGCGGCCCACCTGATGGCCGAGGCGGTGCGGAACCTGTTTCCCGGGGTCAAAGTGGCCATCGGCCCGGCCATCGAAGCGGGCTTTTATTATGACTTTGACGTGCCCGAGCCTTTTACCCCGGAGGACCTGGCCAAAATTGAAGCCCAGATGGCCGAGTTGACCGCCCAGGATCAGCCCTTCCGCCGGGACGACATGAGCCGGGAGCAGGCGATCCAGCTATTTTCAGAGCCAGGGCGAGGCCTACAAGGTGGAACTCCTGGAGGAGATTCCCCAGGAGAAGGTGAGCCTCTATCAACAGGGAAATTTCATCGATCTCTGCCGGGGACCCCACATCCCTTCCACCGGTTATATCAAGGCCTTCAAGCTCACCGCCACCTCCGGGGCCTACTGGCGGGGGGACGAGCACCGGCCCATGCTCCAGCGCATCTACGGCACCGCCTTTGCCACCCGGAAGGAACTGGCGCAGCCACCTGGAACTCCTGGAGGAGGCCAAGCGCCGGGACCACCGCCGGTTGGGCCGGGAGTTGGGGCTGTTCAGCATTGAAGAGGAAGCGGGCGCCGGGATGGTGATCTACCACCCCAAAGGCGCCCTGCTCCGGAGCCTCATCGAGAATTTCGAGCGCCGGGAGCATCTCAAACGGGGCTACCAGATGGTCATGGGCCCCCAGATGCTCAAGGCCGACCTGTGGAAACGCTCCGGCCATTGGGACAATTACCGGGACAACATGTATTTCACCGAAGTGGAAGGCCAGATGTACGGCATCAAGCCCATGAACTGCCTGGCCCACATGCTGATTTATAAATCCCAGGTCCGGAGCTACCGGGATCTGCCCCTGCGCTACTTTGAACTGGGCACCGTGATGCGCCACGAGCGCTCCGGGGTCTTGCACGGCCTCACCCGGGTGCGCCAGTTCACCCAGGACGATGCCCATATCCTGTGCATGCCCGGAGCAGGTGGAAAGCGAAATCCTCGGGGTGCTTGAACTTCGTGGCCGAGGTCATGGCAATCTTCGGGTTCGAGTACGAAGTGGAGCTGTCCACCCGGCCGGAGAAATCCATCGGCACCGACGCCGAGTGGGAGCTGGCCACCAACGCCCTCATCGGGGCGCTCAAGACCTGGGGACTGCCCTACGACATCTGCGCCGGCGAAGGGGCCTTCTATGGGCCCAAAATCGACATCAAGCTCAAGGACGCCTTGCAGCGCCGCTGGCAATGCGCCACCATCCAGTGCGATTTCACCCTGCCGGAGCGCTTCGATCTCGCCTACATCGGCGCCGATGGGGAACGCCACCGCCCGGTGATGCTGCACCGGGTGATCCTGGGCTCCCTGGAGCGCTTCATGGGCGTCCTCATCGAGCACTTCGCCGGGGCCTTCCCGGTCTGGCTGGCCCCGGTCCAGGCGTTCTCCTGCCCATCACCGACCGGGTCCATGCCTACGCCCAGGAAGTAGCCCGGGCCTTGTTGGATGCAGACCTCGGGTGGAAGTGGACACCCGCCAGGAAACCTTGCGCTACAAGATCAGAGAGGCCCAGGTACAGAAAATTCCGTATATGGTGATTTTGGGGGACCGGGAGGCGGCTGACCGCACCCTGGCGCCCCGCCTGCGGGACGGCACGGAGATGAAGGGCATCACCCTGGAGGCCTTTATCCAGCGCCTCCAGGAGGAATCCCGGATTCCGTCCCCCGCCGAAAACTGCATTTCATAAAATTTTTTGCCAATCCAACAGGAGGTGACGGTCATCCAGAAGCAGCAAAGAGTGAGAATTAACGAACAGATCAGGGTGCCGGAGGTGCGGCTCATCAGCGCCGACGGCGCACAGGTCGGGGTTATGCCCATCAAAGAGGCCTTAGCCCTGGCAGCCGAGGCCCACCTGGACCTGGTGGAAGTTGCGCCCCAGGCCGCCCGCCGGTTTGCCGTATCATGGATTACGGCAAATTCAAGTATGAGCAGAGCAAGAAACTACAGGAAGCCCGGCGCAAGGCCACCACGATCCAGGTCAAAGAAATCAAGGTCCGGCCTAAGATCGAAGAGCATGACATGAACTTCAAATTGAAGAATACCCGGCGCTTTTTGGGAGAGGGTGACAAGGTCAAGATCTCGGTGATTTTTCGGGGTCGGGAGATCGCCCACACCGACCGCGGTTTTCGCCTTCTGACCCAGATGGCCGAGGCCCTGGCGGATGTGGGAACCGTGGAGTCGAATCCCAAGCTGGAAGGTCGGAACCTCTCCATGATCGTTACCCCTAAGTAGACCTGCGCCAGTTCCGTTGTCGTTGCGGATCCACTGCCTAAGTGGTCTGGGGGAAGGATTTTTTTGCCGACATATTGTTAAAATGTGATGAATAGAGTATAAAATATAAGTTTAGCTGTTAGCGGCATTTCAGTTCAAGGAATCGGATAATCCACCCGGCCGCCTGTCTGGCGGCCGGCAGTGTTAGCACCATGTGAGGTTAACCATGCCCAAAATGAAAACCCATCGGGGGGCAGCCAAACGCTTCAAGGCCACAGGCAAGGGCCGGCTGAAGCACAAGCAGCCCTACACCAGCCACATTTTGACCAGCAAGACCTCCAAGCGCAAGCGGCAATTGCGGCAGGCGGCCTACGTGTCCCTTTCCGAGACCAAATGCCTCAGGCGTCTTGCTGCCTTATCTATGAGATAGGAGTACGTTATGCCACGCGTCAAGAAAAGCGTAGCCTCAAGGGCACGCCGGAAAAAATGGCTGGGAATGGCCAAAGGGTTCCGCAGCGGCCGGCGCCGGCTCTACCGGTCCGCCCGGGAGGCCGTGGAGCGGGCTTTGACCTTCGCCTACCGGGACCGCAAGGTGCGGAAGCGGGAATTCCGCGCCCTGTGGATCGTTCGCATTAACGCCGCCCTGCGGCCCCTGGGAATGTCCTACAGCAAATTCATCGGCGGGCTCAAAAAGGCCGAGATCGACCTGGACCGCAAGGTCCTGGCCGACATGGCGATCTTCGACCCCCATGGCTTCGCCAAGGTGGCCGACCTCTCTCGCCAGTCGCTGTAAAGGGAGTTTCCGGTTTTGTGTTCGTGGCGCGGCCTTTGGGCCCGAGACTAGCCCGTCGTCATGCTAAGCGAAGCGAAGTATATTGATTCTTCACTTCGCTTTGCTTCGTTAAAATGACAGGAAGACCCGAGAGGATACCACCCGGGATGACAGACCAGGTCAAAAGCCTCGAGAACAGCGCACGGCAAAACATCCGGGAGGCCCGGACTCCAGAGGAACTGGAACTGCTGCGGGTCAAATATTTGGGCCGTAAAGGGGATCTGACCGGTATCCTGCGGAGTCTCGGGAAATTAGACCCGGAGGTGCGGCGGCAGGTCGGCCAGGAGGCCAACCGGGCCAAAGAGGTCCTGGAGGCAGCCCTGGAAGAAGCCCTGGGCGCCCTGAAGGCCGCGGCCCGCCAGGCTGCGACCCCCACCGTGGACGTCACCCTGCCGGGGCGGCGCCTCCCCCGGGGCCGGCTCCACCCGTTGAACCAGACCATGGCGGAGGTCTGCGACATCTTCCTTCACCTGGGCTTTGAGGTGGTGGAAGGCCCCGAGGTGGAACTGGACTGGTATAACTTCGAGGCCCTCAACCTGCCACCGGACCACCCGGCCCGGGACATGCAGGACACCTTCTATTTCAACGACCAGGTGCTGCTCCGGACCCACACCTCCCCCATGCAGATCCGCACCATGGAAGCCGCGCCAGCCCCCGGTGCGCATCATCGCCCCGGGCAAGGTCTATCGCCGGGACTCGGACATCACCCACTCCCCCATGTTTCACCAGGTGGAAGGCCTGCTGGTGGATAAGGGGGTCACCTTTGCCGACCTCAAGGGGGTCCTCACCGCCTTCGTGCACCAGATGTTCGGCCCGGAGGTGGGGGTGCGCTTCCGTCCCAGCTACTTCCCCTTCACCGAACCCAGCGCCGAAGTGGACATCGAGTGCGTCATCTGCCGGGGCGACGGCTGCCGGGTCTGCAAGGCCACCGGCTGGCTGGAGGTTCTGGGCTCCGGCATGGTCCATCCCGCGGTCTTCGAGGCCGTGGGCTACGACCCGGAAACCTACACCGGCTTCGCCTTCGGCCTGGGCATCGAACGCATCGCCATGCTGAAGTACGGCATCGACGACATCCGCCTCTTCTTCGAAAACGACCTCAGGTTCCTGCGCCAATTCTGAGCCCGCCCGCTGCCGGGGAATGCGCCTGCCCCCCCGGGGCGCTTTCTGCCGCTATCCCCTAAATTCTGCCCTCTCCCGGCATTTGCCCGGCCAAAACCAGCCCTGCCGTCATGCCGATCATAAGGGCAACTCTCTATATTTTCTCATTATTTGTGATGATGACCAGATGTTCGGCACTTGGCAACCTCTATCTCAACGGTGCCTTTCGTGCGACTAAACGGGTTGGCTGAGTTCGATGTAGAGGCGTCGCCAAGGCTGGTCGTCGATCAGCCGCCAGCGATGGCCGCTGCCCGTCGTATCGGCGGCCAGCAGCACGTCGCCGGGAGACAACACGAAGGTCTCGCCGTCGCGCGTCGTGAATTCGAGCGTACCAGACAGCGTAATGACGTATTGAACGTGAGGAGCGGTGTGCCAATCGAGCGCTGAACCTGCCGCGGTCTCCTCAAAGCGCAGGGCCGTCGCAGCTAGCACGATACCAACAGGGATCGTCCCATCTTCGACGTGCGACTGGCCATCGGCGCCGGTGAACAAGTGGATACACCGAATCATGCCTGTAACCATTTCCTCGTGAGTTTGCCCAGAACCCCGCACTCGCCCAGCCGCGCCTGTGCCTCATCGATGGCCCGGCGCAAGCCGTCATTGCCCAATCGCACTGCAACTCCCAACTTCTCGTTGGTGATGCCCTCCTGCACCATGCGCAGGGCAGGTCGATTTTTTATGAGCCAATGCATCACCGGAGCCAGTTTCATCACCGCGCCAATCGTCCCGGCTTCCAGGTCATCCAGCATCACGCCTATTTCGTGATAGGCATAGGTGCGAACGTCCCTCACGCGGCCCTCGGCCTTCAGACGATGTGCCACGGGTTCGGATGTGTTGCCGTGCTGGACCCCAATGATCATGTGGCTGAGGTCGTCAAGGGAGTGCACTTCCGGCGATTTCTTGACGTTGCAGACGAGACTCTGGCCGGACTCGATATAAGGGGCGCAGAATGTGGCGACGGCCTGGCGCTCGGGCGTGATCGTCGCGCCAGACGCAACGCAATCCCATGATCCGTCTGCCAGCCCGTCGAAGATACCGTTGAAATCCGCTCCGGTGTAGTTTACGAGCCGCCATTCGAGACCGAGGTCGCCACAAATCGCCCGCATCAGCTCAACGTCAAAGCCGGTTGGCGTCGCCCCGTCCATGAATTCGAACGGCGGATCGGGCAAAGCAGATGCGATGGAGAGGATGCCGGCGGTGTAGGTCTTGAATTTCATCGGTGGCGCTCTCAAGAGAAACGGTGCTGAGCAGGTGCGGTGGCAGCAGATCCGGCCGGTCTCACCTGATGGAGAGAAAAGATTCTCCTTGTTCTCGGATCCCTTCCTTCGAAACATTATAGGATAATCTTGGTTGAAGATCCAAAATTTTTCGAGGGGGAAAGGTAAATTTCAGCCCTATAGGTCAGGTTTCATCTGATCCCGGTTTGCCGGTGGTCGGCTCCGGTCCCGGCCATTACCGCTCAATCAAGCCTGAGGTCCCGGGGACAACTCCGGCAGGATTAACCGGCGGCCCGGGTGGGGAAATCCCGTTTTTGTGGTAAAATGGGGCCGGTGGCGTCCGGGCGGGGCAGAACCGGGGACAGGCTCAGCCTGCCCCTCGCCACATCGACCGGGTCCCCACCCCTGGCAAATTGAGGAATTTCTATGGATATAACCGCGCGTGAGGTCATGGATACCGGCTACTCCACCCTGTCACCCGAAATGACCATCGGGGAGGCCTTCAGGGTCTTCCAGAAAGCCGGGGAGGCACACCACCAGATCGTTTTCGGCATGGTGGTCACTGATGCGGCGGGGCAATTGCTGGGCATGCTGTCCATGTACGACATCCTGCTGCTCATCCGGCCCAAGCATATTCACATCTGGGGCGAAATCAAGGACGTGGACGTCTCGGGCATCCTCGACGCCGCCTTGGCCCGGGCCGGGTCCATGCTGGTTTCGGATATCATGACCACCGACCTTATCACCATCGCCCCTGACCTGCACCTGCTGCGAATCATCGACATAATGATCAAAAAACATGTCCGGCGCCTACCGGTCCTGGAAGAGGGGAAAATGGTGGGCATGGTCTACCTGTCCCGGGTTTTCCAGCATCTCCTGGAGACGATCTTCAGCGTGAAGCCGGGGCCGCCGCCAGGAGGGCATGCCATGCGGGTCAGTAACCGCCAGAACGTCATGAAGGATTTGACGGTCAAAGAGGCCATGCGGCGCTTGATCATTAACCTTGTCGCCGAGGCCACCCTGGAGGAGGCCATCCGCTATGCCATCAAGTACAAGGTGAACGCCATCCTGATTACCGATTCCCATCAGGAAGCGGTGGGGGTGGTCACCAAAACCGATCTCATGGGGGCCTATTATGCCGGGCTCCCCCTGGACACCCCGGCGGCCTCAATCATGGTGGGCCCGCCCCTGTTTTGCCACCTGGACGACTCCCTGGACGCGGCCCTGGACCGCATGCGGACCCACAAAATCCACCGGCTCTATGTCCAGGAGGCGGCCGCCCCCCAGGCCGTGGGTGTCCTGGCCTACCCGGACATCGTGGGTCTGCTCTACCGCTATTGCCACCAGTGCGACAAGAACCTGCGCCGGAATACGGGGGATTCGGAGGATCTCCAGGCCGACCGGGTGCACCTTCGGGAAGTGATGACCCCGGGGGTCTTTGCCCTGAGAGTCGCGGACAGCCTGCTCCAGGTGATGGAGGGGCTGGCGGCCCATAAATTCGGCGCCCTCCTGATCACCGGGGAGGATGGCGCCCCGGCGGGGGTGATCTCCAAGACCGACCTCATCGTCGCCTACCTGCACCGCATCCCCCCCGAGTCCCCGGCCGGGACCGTGATGACCGGAGGGGTTCAGGCCTGCGACGATAACGACGTCCTGGTCAACGCCCTGCGCCGGATGATCTTTGCCGACGTCTCCCGCCTCTTTGTGTACCGGGAATCTCCCCGGCAGATCGTCGGCGTGTTCTCCCTGTCCGACGCCACCCGTTTCCGCTCGGGAACCTGCCGGGCCTGCGTCAGCAGCCGTATTCGCCCCCACTAACCTGCCGCCGGCCGGCCCCAAATAACCTTTATTTGACCGGAAGAGGAGAGATAAGGAGAAAATAGCCATGATTGACCTGAACGCCGTTGCTTATGCCCCCCTGGACGTACCCGAAGTGCTGCTGCGCCTGTTCCACCCCCGCCCGGAATTGAGCTCAGCCGGCGCCCCGACTGATGCCCAGGACCTGCTGATCCCGGTGGCCGGCAACGTGGCGGTGGGGGCCCGGTTTCATCCGGCGGCGGCCACCTCCCCTACCATCCTCTTCTTTCATGGCAACGGTGAGATCGTGGCCGATTATGACGAGTTGGCCCCCTTCTACCAGCGTCAGGGTGTCAACTTTTTCCCGGTTGATTACCGGGGTTATGGCCGCTCCACCGGCGACCCCACGGTGGGGGCCATGATGCGGGATTGCCACGAGATTTTCGGCTTCGTCCGGCAGTGGCTCCCGGAGATGGGCTACCCTGGCCCCCTGGTGGTTATGGGCCGGTCCCTGGGGAGCGCCTCGGCCCTGGAGCTGGCCGCGGCCTACCCGGATCAGGTCGCGGCTCTCATCGTGGAAAGCGGCTTTGCCTATGCCGGGCCCCTGTTGCAGCTCCTGGGTGTCAACCTGGCCGCCATCGGGTTTAAGGAAACAACGGGGTTCCGCAACATCGACAAGATCCGGAACTACCCCGGGCCCATCCTGATCATCCACGCCGAGCACGACCACATCATCCCCATGAGCGACGGCCAGGCCCTTTACGATGCCGCGACCGCCGTCGACAAGACCCTGCTCAAGATCCCCCACGCCAACCACAATGACATTCTCTTCCAGGGCTTTGCGGCCTACATGGCGGCCATCCAGACGCTGGTCGGCCGCCTCCGGCCGGCATAATCACCCGTGCAGGGCTCAGGGTCGAAATGAGCCCTTGCCGGGGATTATCCCGGTACCGGTTTCTCCACGACGCACCTGCCAAGCCGATCCCCAATCTTTAGTAGTAGAGTCGAGGTTGGGCGCGGTGGCCAGTAAGCTCCGTTTCCCAACCCCGCTCATCGAACCGTGCATGCGGATTTCCCGCACACGGCTCTCCGACTGGATTCATCCCATGGCACACGGCGGCGGGCCCAGATGAACACGGCGCAATCGCAAAACCCCAAGTTCACCAAACACCGTAGCATCAGAGAAACGGCGGGTGCCAGCGCGTCGGCACCTTATGACGCCGCCTCAGGAAGTGAACAACACGTTTATAGACGTAGTTATCAGCCGCCCGATACGCCGGCAGTCGGGTCCCATAGCTGAAGTAGCTCGACCAGCCCCGCAGCAAGGTATTCAGCCGATCCCGCACCACCGGCCAGGCACCGACATTGCCGGGGTTCAGAATGACTCTCACCTTCTGCTTCAGACGGGCGAGGCTCTTCCGGGACGGACTCGCACCCAGATACCAGTGGCCGTCTTTACGAAAACGATGCGGCCCAAAAGTATAGCCCAGAAAGTCAAACTGCTCCTCTCTGGCCTTTCGGATACTAGTCTTGGCCTCGTTCAGGGCCAGACCCAGACGGGTCATTACCTGCCGGGTCCAGGCCAGGGCTTCCCCGGCCTGGTGACGACTCAAGATGACAACGTCGTCCGCATAGGAAACCACACAGGCTTTCAGCTTTTCCCCCATCCGGCTCAGCCGCCAGTATTTCAAGAAGCGGTTCATATACAGATTGGCCAGCAGCGGACTGATCACCCCACCTTGGGGAGTGCCACACTTGCTACGCTTGCCACCTGTCAACCGCCGCCGCCCCTGATCATCCATTTCCTCCACCGGGGTCTTAAGCCACATCTTGATCAGAGCCAAAACGTGGCGGTCACTGATGCGCCTGGCTACCGACTGCATCAGTTCCCGGTGAGGAATGGTGTCGAAGTAACGGGACAGATCGGCGTCCACCACCTCGCTGTAACCCTGACAGAGCCGAGTGTGCACCTCTTTGAGGGCATCCTGGGCGCTGCGCTGAGGCCGATACCCATAGGCCGCAGGCTCCAAGTCCGCCTCAAAGATCGGCTCAATGACCAGCTTCACTGCCATTTGCACCGCCCGGTCCCGAATGGTGGGAATACCCAGTGGTCTTTCGCCGCCTCCGGGCTTCGGGATCAACACCCGACGTACAGGTTGGGGTTTATACGTCTTGGTACGCAGTTCTTCCCCGAGGCCGGACAGCCACGCCCCCAACCCTGCCACCTCGATCATCTCGAAGCTCTGGCCATCCACTCCAGGCGCGCCATGATTGGCACGCGCCAGCCGGTAGGCATGGAACAGAACATCTTCTCGATATATCTTGTCGTAGAGCTGGTAGAAGCGGAAATCCGGGTCCGCCTTCGCCTTGAGATAAAGCTTCCTCTGAAGTCTCCGGATACTTTCGGGTGTTCTCAGACTCATCGTCAATCACCCTTCCTCAGCTTCCTCGGAAGCATTCCAGAAGTGAGGGTCCTTCCCTCCCCCGGCATTACCCGGGTTCTTCGGTACTATGACCCTCTCCGATTCCCAGTCTGGCCGCCAGCTCTCCTGACGTTTGGAGACGCTACCTCCATCCAAGCCGGGCCTCCCACGTTGCCCGAGATACCGTTCCCGCGTGCCGTCCCCATTACCCCGGTGAACCGAACCGGTGCTCATGACAGTTTCTTCCCGGCCCGTGCTGCCTTCCCCGTTATTCAGGCGGGTCGGCGTTCACCACTTCACTTTCGAGGCCTGCTCAGGGTTCACTCGCGTTACGGCCCGCAGGATTGCTCAATCGCCCAAGGCGACCTTTGTCACGAGGCTTCAACATGCCCGATTACCCGAACATGTTGCTCGTCAGCTACCAGACTTACTGTCAATTATCTGGATGGAACCTTCCTCCACTGGCATCTCGCGCCTTCGTGGCGCACTGAATAATTAGGGGTTTATTCTCCCACTATCAGGGAATGCCTTATGTTGAAGAGGATTATTCTCCCTTATTCTGCATTAGTTGCAGGGGAATTTCCGTTTGATCCAGGATCGCGGCTTCTCTGAGGGGCCGGGGAAACGAATGACCGCGGAGGCGGCAGGTGAAAAATAAAAAGTTCTGGCTCAATCAGGGATGCCAGAATCCGGGATATCCGTCAATATATGGCAAGCAGGTCTTAATACCGGTGCAAAGTCTCATTGAAGGAAAACCAGATTACCGGCCAACCTTAGAGGTGCTTTTGGATAGCAACCATGAATTCAAGTTGCTCATAAACAATATCCCGGCGGTGGTCTTTAAAGGATATATCGATGGGTCCGTTGATTTCTTTGATGGAAAAGTTGAAGAGATGACCGGATATCTGAGAAGAGATTTCGAATCCAGATATCGCAAATGGACTGAATTAGTTTTTGAAGAAGACTTCGAAGCAGTCAAACAAGCCTTTGTTCATGGGCTTAAAACCGACAGGTCGTATGTGAGAGAATATCGAATTAGAAACCGGCAAGAAAATCTTATTTGGATTCAGGAACGAGGCCAGATAGTCTGTGATAAGAATGGCAGCGTCCAGTACGTGAGCGGCATTTTCTTCGATATTACAGAGCGGAAACAAACCGAAGAAACTTTGCAAGAAGGAGAGCGATTTCTTTCCAGCGTTTTTACCAGCATTCTTGACGGGATTAGCGTCATCGACTTAGATTACAATATTATCCAGGCAAACTCCACCATGGAAAAATGGTATGCACATGCCCTCCCGTTGGTGGGGAGAAAGTGCCATGAGGCCCATCATCGCAGGTCCGAGCCCTGTCAACCCTGTCCCGCCTCTCTCACCATGCTCACCGGCGAACCGCATTTCGAATCCATACCCCTGAAAGGCGTCGATGGCCAGAGCGTGGGTTGGGCCGATGTGCACGCTTTCCCCTGGCTCAGTAAAACCACGGGAAAAATGAAGGGGGTTATCAAGTACATCCGGGATATTACCTACCGCGTGGAAGCCCAGCAGAGTGTGGAGGAAAGTGTCAAGAATTTACAGAAAGCCTTGAACGGCACAGTCAAGGCCCTGGCCAATACTATGGCCTCGAAAGACCCTTATACTGCCGGCCACCAGAGGCGGGTCGTCCAACTGGCCTGCGCCCTGGCCCAGGAGTTGGGAGAATCACCCCATGATATCGAGGGGATGCGGGTCATGGGCTTCCTCCATGATCTGGGGAAGATCGCCATACCCGGGGAGATTCTCAGCAAACCGAGCCGCTTGAGTGAGTACGAATTTAACCTGATAAAGATTCATCCTCAGGCCGGGTTCGACATCTTAAGGGAAATAGATTTCCCCTGGCCGGTGGCCCTGGCGGTGTTGCAACACCATGAACGGCTCGATGGCTCGGGGTATCCTCACGGACTTTTAGGCGCCGATATCATCATGCAGGCCAGAATCTTAGCCGTGGCGGACGTGGTGGAAGCCATCGCCTCTCACCGTCCTTATCGCCCGGCTCTGGGATTAGACCAGGCGATTACGGAAATTTCCCAGCATCAGGGGGTGCTCTACGATGCCACCGTGGTCCAGGCGTGCTTGAGGCTTTTATCCGAAAAGGCTTTTACCTTTCAATGAGCCGGCCCGATCACGGCTGGGCCCGGGGCGGAACTCCCAGCCACCCCGCTTCAGTGATTGCGCCAGAGGTGACAAAAATCCCGGTCGGAGCTGTCGCACACCCTCGGCACCGCCAGCCGCAGCGATACCGGCGCGATGAGCGTGGTGATAAAGGCCATAAGGACGAGGATAGTGAATTGAGAGTCGGTCAGCAAGGGGTGCTGAATTACCCCCTGGGCCAAAAGCGGGATACTCAGGACCAAGACTGATTTTGCCACGATGAGTTCCACCGCGCCCCGGCCGTTCATGCCCAGCCCGATGACCAGCGCCTCCCGCCAATCCCGCCAGAAAAGCAGCACCGGCAGGCCGCAGCCCACCACCTTTCCGACCACTGCCACCGCCACCACCGCAGCCAGAAAGCCCCAGTCCTCCCGCGGCAGAGCCAGGTCCACGAAGAACGACAGGCTGACAAAGAAGATCGGGCCCAGGAAGCCATAGATAATGTTGAAGAATCGGTCGTGCAAGTGCTGGTACAGGTCCGGATCGACAACTTCTTTGCGCACAAATTGCCCGGCGAGAAAAGCCCCGATAATGAGATGGAGGCCCACCGCCTCCGCCAGGTACCCCATGATCAGCGCCGCCAGCAAGGCGAAGGTGAAACCCTTGGCTTCCCGGTCTTTGAGGCGCCGGGTCAGGTGAGGCAACACAAAATGGCCCGCCAGGATGGTGCCGCCGAAGAAGGCCCCCACCTCGAGGAGCAAAATGGCGATATTGCCGGGGTCCACCTGCCCGGTTTTGGCCAGGCCGGTGAGCACCGAAAAAGTGACGAGGGCCAGAATGTCGTCGACGATGGCGGCCCCGATGATGATGTGGCCCACTTTGCTGTGTTGAATCTCCATGTCCTGGAGCACCCGGGCCTGCACCGCCAGGGCCGTCACCGACAGCCCCATGGCCATGAAGAGGGCCTGGAAAGTGGTGGCGCCGAAGAGCACCGCCACCCCGTATCCCGCCGCAAAGGGCAGGACGAAGCCCCCCACCGCCACCGCCAGGCAAATCCAGAAGTGTTCCAGAAGTTCCCGGGGGTCCATCTCCATGCCGGAATAAAACATCAGGAAGAAGATGCCCAGGTCCGACAACACCGTCAAGGCTTCCCGGGGCTGGACCCACCCCAAAAGCGGTGGCCCCAAAACCAGGCCCGCCACCAGCTCCCCCAACAACCGTGGCAGGCGCAGGCGCTGAAACAGGTCCCCCAGCAGCCACGCCACCAGCAAAATCAGGATGATGTTGATGATGATTTTGGGTTCCATCGACTCACTCAGGAAGGCCCCGGCCTCACCCCCCACATCACCGGGTAACCGCACCGCTCAAGATCGGGAAGAATCCTCAGGAACTCTCGGTTCCAGGGGAAAGGTAAACCAGAAGGTGGAGCCCCGGCCGGGGGCTGTGTCCACCCAGATGCGGCCGCCGTGGGCGTCGATGATCCGCTTGACCGTGGCCAGCCCCAGTCCGAAGCCCTGGGTATCTCCCTCCCGCTGCCCCCGGTAGAAGATTTCGAAGAGATGGGCCAGATCAGCCGGAGCGATCCCCGGCCCCTGGTCGTAAACGGCGAACCGGATGGCCGGGTTCTCCACCCGGACCTCCAGCTTCACCTTACCGCCAACGGGGCTGTACTTGATGGCATTCTCCAGCAGGTTCTGCAGCACCCGCCGGAACAGGAGCGGATCTGCTTTGAGGCCGGGCACCTCCGGAGCAAAATCGGTTTCCAGGCTGATCTCTTTGGCCTCCGCCAGCGGTTGCAGCAAGGTCAAGACCTGCCGGCACTCCTCCAGCACATCCAGGACCTGGGGCTGGGGGGTCATAATCCGCAGGTCCAGGCGGGCGAATTCCAGAAACCGGGTTATGAGCTTTTCCAGGCGTCCCAACTCGTGGTCAACGGTCTGGAGATAGGCCATTTGCGGGGCGACCACCGGGCCCATCTTCCCCTGGATGAGGCGGCGGATCAGTCCGGCGATACCCACCACCGGGGTTTTCAGGTCATGGGCGAACATGTTGACCAGGTGGCGGCGTTCGGTCTCCAGGCGCTTTACCGGAGTCAGGTCCCGAATGATGATGGCCCCGCCCTGGGGGATGCCGGCATCGTCCCGGAGGGCGAAGGAACTGACCATCACCGGCACCTCCTGGCCCGAACGGTTGGACAGGAGGACTTCCTCCGTTATCTCTTTTTGCCCCTGCAACACCTGCTTCCAGGTGCTGACGTCGTCTCCCCGCAGGCGGACGACTTCCTCAGCGGGGCGGCCCATGGCTTCGCCCCGGCTAAAGCCGGTCAATCTCTCGGCTGCCCGGTTCCATTCGGTGATCCGCCCTTCCTGGTCCGCAGTTATTACCGCGCCCGGAGTGTTCTGGATCAGGAAGTGGGACCAATCATGATCCCTGAGCTCAGCTGGCGGTGGTTTTTTGGGCATCGGCAATTCCGGATCGAGGTAGCGGCGGCGGCACCGCTTTCGGCTAACTATATACACTTACCAGTTTTTACCCTGGGGGGCAATTCGATTTCTCCGGGCTCCAGGCTTCCGCCTCATTCCTGGCAGCCCCTGGCCCCTTATTGTAAACTTTGGTGCATTATTATAGCCGGCCTGCCCTCCGGCAAGTTATTTCCGCCGGGGAATTTCCCTGGCCATGGCCGCAAAATTATGGTAAAAAATCCCCTAGTCTTAAAGGAAGGTACCATGTCAGAAGTGCGCACTCGATTTTCCCCCAGCCCCACCGGCGCCCTCCACCTGGGCGGCGCCCACACGGCGCTGTTTAACTGGCTCATTGCCCGGCATTATCAAGGGACGTTCATCCTCCGGATCGAGGACACCGACCAGGAGCGCTCCCAGGAGAAGTTCGTCACCGAGATCCTGGCGGCCATGACCTGGATGGACCTGGACTGGGACGAAGGCCCCTATCGCCAGTCCGAACGGCTGCCCATTTATCACGACTACATCAACCGGCTGCTGACGAGCGGCGCGGCTTATTACTGCAACTGCCCGCCCCAGGAACTGGAGGCCCGCCGCCAGGCCGCCCTGGCCCGGGGTGAAAAACCCAAATACGACGGCCACTGCCGGGAGCTCAACCTCTCCGCCGGGCCGGATACCGCGGTGCGCTTCAAGACCCACCACACCGGCGTCACCCACTGGGACGATCAAATCAAAGGGGCCATCGCCTTCGACAACCAGGAACTCGACGACCTGGTGATCCAGCGGGCCGACGGCATTCCCACCTATAATTTCGCGGTGGTGGTGGATGATATCACCATGGCAGTCACCCACGTCATCCGGGGAGAAGACCACATCCCCAACACCCCCCGGCAGCTCCTCATCTACGAGGCCCTGGGAGTCGCCCCGCCGCTGTTCGCCCACATGCCCCTGATGTTGGGCAAAGACCGGGCCAAGCTTTCCAAACGCCACGGCGCCGTGTCCGTCACGGCCTACCGGGATCAGGGCTACCTGCCCCACTCCCTGGTGAACTACCTGGCCCGGCTGGGCTGGTCCCACGGCGACCAGGAGATCTTTTCCCGGGAAGAGCTGATTAAATTTTTCAGCCTGAATCATGTGACCAAATCCCCGGGGATCTTTGACGAGGAAAAGCTCCAGTGGCTCAACGGCCACTATTTCAAAGAGATGCCGGCCGCGGAGTTGGCCAGGGAGCTGACCCCCTTTCTGGCGGCCCAGGGGATCACCGATCCGGACCAGGCTTATCTGGCCCGGGTAGTGCCCACCCTGAGCGCCCGGTGCAAAACCCTGGTGGAGATGGCCGCAGCGGCGCGCTTTTATTTCCTGGACCCCAGGCCCTACGACGAGAAGGCCGCGACAAAATTCCTCACCCCGGCCGCCGGTCCCATCCTGAAGGAAATTGCGGCGCGCCTGGCCGGTCTGCCCGAACCAACAGAGGCGGCCATCAACCAGTTGTTCACCGACCTGGCCCAGGCCACCGGACAGAAAATGGTCAACCTGGCCCAGCCGGTGCGGGTGGCCCTGACCGGCAAGACCGCCAGCCCCGGCCTCTATGAAGTCATCCATATCCTGGGCCGGGAGGAGGCCTTGCGGCGGATTAACCACGCCGTTGAGTTTGCGGAACGGCAGACCTCGTAATGGTTGGAGGGAGCATCGGGGACGCCCCGCTTTACTGCATTGAATTGCCCAACCGGCTGAGTTTTCGCCATATTTTAGGGAGGTTCTTCATGGCTGAGCAGGATCAATCGTATCGGAAAAAGCAGGCTTACCTGGTGCTCGGGGTGTTTGCCTGCCTGGGAGTCGCCATTTGGGGACATAGCGCCCCGGTGGCCGTGGTCGCTATCTTGGCGGCCTGTGGCATCACTTTTTACGCCTCCACCCTGGAGCCGGAAAAAAAGCCTGACGAACACCATCATTAATCTGCCGGAGGAGGAAGGAGGCGGCACCTCCCCTACCCTTCCCTCCAGGACCGCTTTACCCCTTAGGTGACGACCTGGCCCGGGCCGGTTACTTTCTCGCCATCGCCCGGCCGGATTCCATAACCGGGTGGCCGCGGGTGCGGGGCCGACAGTAATCCAGCCTGGCTCCGAGCCTCCCCCGCCCGCTTCCCAACCAGAAGGAGGGCCTTATGCGCATCGCCTTGATCGGCCAGGCGGCCTTTGGTGCGGACGTCCTGAAAGGATTAATCAAACAGGGTCAAGAAGTCGTGGGCGTCTTCTGCCCCCCGGACCGGGGCAGTAAAGTCGACCCGCTTAAGGATGCCGCCCTGGCAGCAGGCATCCAGGTTTATCAGCCGCCCCGCATGAAAGATCCCCAGGCCTATGACCAGATGGCGGCCCTCGACCCCGACCTGGCGGTCCTGGCCTTCGTCACCGACATTGTGCCCGGCAAGGTCCTGGCCATCCCCAAGCTCGGGTCCATCTGCTACCACCCCTCCATCCTTCCCAAATACCGGGGCGCTTCGGCCATAAACTGGGCGGTGATCAACGGCGAACGGCAAACCGGGCTGACCATTTTCTGGGTGGATGAAGGCATCGACACCGGGGATATCCTCCTCCAGAAGAAGGTGGAGATCGGCCCCAACGAGACCACCGGGGAACTGTATTTCAACAAGCTCTACGCCCTGGGGGTGGAAGCCTGCCTGGAAGCGGTGGCTCTCGTGGCCCAAGGCAAGGCCCCCCGGATTCCCCAGGACCACTCCCTGGCCACCTACGACCCCCCCTGCGACGAGAAGGTGGCCGCCCTCAACTGGAACCAGCCGGGCCGCCAGGTGTTCAACTTCATCCGGGGCTGCGATCCCCAGCCCGGGGCCACCACCACCTTCCGGGGGGAGCAGGTCAAGCTCTATAATGCCTCCTTCCTCATGGACGACCACACCGTCACCCCCGGAGAGATCCTGGAAGTTACGGATAAGGGCATCAAGGTGGCCGTCTCGGGGGCCGCCCTCTTGATCGCTCGTTTTCGCACCAAAGACCTGGGCAAAGTCAAGGCCCCGGAATTTGTCGAGGCCAAGAAACCCCGTCCCGGCGACCGGTTCGGGGCCCCCGCGATCATGCGCTGCTGCTGACGGCCGGCCCCCCCAGGGGGGCCGTGAACCAGATCCACCGCTCCGGCGCCCCTTGCCGGATGATACGCTAACCACAACTTGATTTCCCTCCGGAGGAGAACATGGAATACCTCAAAGGCATGTCCCAGGCCATGAAGAAAGGCCAGGCCGACAACACCTCGGAATCCTACGGCCTCGTAGCCACCGAACTGGTCAGGAGCAAGAACGAAATCCGGCAGGCTATAGAACAGGCCACCGCCGGGGCCATCGCCGCCGTCATCGGCAAGCTGGAAAATAATCAGCCCCTGACCGAGGAGGAAAGAAAGACGGTCAAATTGTGGGTGGTGGGGGATGCCGAGGGTTACGTGAAGAGCGAAAACAACTTCCAGGACTGGCTCAAGGAGTACCGGCGGCTCATGGACGTCATCACCGCCTGGGAGTCAAAAACCGGCTCGATCCAGGAAATGGTGGAAGTCCACGGTGTCCTGGAAGACGCCATTAAGCTGGCCGATGCTGTGGCCCACTATCTCGAAGACCGGGAGCGGGTGGCCCGGTTTGAAAACGCCATGAGCTCGATGAATTCCGAGGATAGCAAGTTTATCGCCGGCATGCTCAAGAGTATGCTGAACTCGCCGGAAAGATAGCGGGTTGCGACCGCCCGCAGCAAGGTGCCCCACATGAGCCGGAGGCAGGACCTGGCCCGGACCCTCACCACCCTGAAGGCGCGCTACCTGGCCGTCAACTTCATTGGCCTGGCCATGATCGCCGCGGTCTTTGTCTATGCCGGGGTGGTGGAACTGATCAAGTGGCGGTGGGCCCCCTTCGCCGGCTTTGCCCGGCTTGACCCCCGCACGGCCGGCTTTCTCAAGTATGCCTTTCTGGTCCTCGCCGCGGCCCAGTTTGGGATCATCAAGGCCGTACAGAAAATCCTGCCGATGCGGTCGGCGGACAACCTGAGCCAGGTGGCCGTCATCACCTTGGCCCTGTGCGAAGCCGTGGCGGTCCTGGGCCTGGTCCTCTTTTTGCTGGCTGGCAACGCCGTAGATTTCTATATCTTTATGGCGATTTCCCTGGGGTTTTTCTACTTTTTTTTCCCCAAATACGAGCAGTGGGAAGAGCGGGTGAGAGCAGTCGGGACCAAGGCCAAATAATCCTCCTTATTAATGTTCGACAGGCTGATTATCTTCCCCCCCACCCTGCCCCTCTCTCCGGGCCAAGCACCCCCGGGGGGGAAAAGGAAAAAGTGCAATTGGTTAATGGTCTGATGAAATATTCCGATTACTGAATGAACCAATTGGCGGCGCCGCGCCACGGCCGCCCCGGTTGGTTATTCCCCTGACTTTATGAAAAAATGAAAAAAACCGGCATCTACTACCACCCTTCCTTCAGCCGCAAAAGCTACATGACCGTCGGCAACCGGCTGCGGGACTTTCCCGAGGCGCTGGCGCCGCTTTTGGCCCGGCCCAACGTGCGCCTGATCGAAAGCCCCCGGGTCTCCGAGGAACTCATCCTCAAGGTCCACGCCCCGGAGATGCTGGACATGGTAGCCCAGGACGGCTTTTGCTCCACCGCCTACGAGTCTGTGGGCTCCGTGGTCGCCGGCATGACGGATCTGGCCACAGGCGAGGTCGACCGGGCCTTCTGCTTCATCGGCGCCGGCGGCCACCACGCCGGCTACCACCAGTTCTGGGGGGCCTGCTGTTTCAACGACGTGGTCATCGCCCTGACCCACACCCGGGAAATCAGCCCCTGGCGCCGCTTTGCCATCGTGGACACCGACGCCCACCACGGCGACGGCACCCGCCAACTGGTGCGGGATGACCCCGGGGTCTTTCACCTCTGTTTCTGCGGCCTCAATTTCACCAGTCAGGACGGTACCAAGGTTGATGTCAACGCCCACCAGATCAACTGGCGGGAAGACCCTGACACCCAATACGTCGACCTGGTGCGCCGCAGCCTGCCAGCGATCACGCCGTTCAAGCCGGACCTGCTCATCTGGTATTACGGCTTCGACACCCACCGGGACGACTACGGCTCCCTGGGCCTCTCCGAGACCGCCTACTTCGCCATCTGCGACCTAATGCTCGCCGCCGCCGCCGACCTGAAGGTCCCCCTCATGGTGGTCCTGGCAGGGGGCTCCCTGGCCCATCTGGCCACCGCCACCATTCCGGAGATTATCCGCCGCCTGGCGGAGGGCTGAGAGACCCATGGATGACATCAGTCCTGATTTCTATGCAACTCTCCTGGACAACCTCTCTGACGGGGTCTATTTCGTGAACCGGGAGCGGCAGATCACCCTGTGGAATAAGGCCGCCGAGAGAATCACCGGATTCACCAAAGCCGAAGTCCTGGGCAAGCGCTGCGCCGACAACCTGTTGCGCCACGTGGACGACCGCGGTAATGCCCTGTGCGAGGCGGCCTGCCCCCTGTCCTATACCTTGCTTGACGGCCAGCCCCGGTCTGCCTCGGTCTTCCTCCATCACAAAAACGGGCACCGGTTGCCCGTGGCCATCGGGGTCGCCCCCATTACCGACCATCAGCAGAAAATTATCGGAGCGGTGGAGATCTTCCGGGACGACTCCGCCACCGTCGCGGCCCTGGAGCACCTCAAGGAACTGGAGGAGTTGTCATACCTGGATAGCATGACCAGGGTCGCCAACCGCACCTATCTGGAAAACTTTATCGTCGGCAAATTCAACGAATTCCGGCGCCTGGGCTGGTCTTTCGGAGTGATTTTCATCGGCGTGGACCGGTTCAAGCAGGTGAAGGACACCTTCGGCCACCAGACGGGAGACCGGGTCCTGACCATGGTGGCCCAGACCCTCGTGAAAAATTGTCGCTCTTTCGACCTGGTGGGCAGGTGGGCTGGCGAAGAATTTCTCTGCGTTATCAGTAAGCTGAAAGAGCCGGGCCAGATCAAGAACATCGCTGAGCGCCTGCGGGTCCTGGTGGAAAGTGCCTGGGTTTCCCTGGCGGACTGCTCCATCCAGGTCACCATTTCCCTGGGAGTAACCCTGGCCCGTCTGCCAGACAGCCCGGAAAGTTTGATCCACCGGGCCGATGTCCTGATGCACCGGAGTAAAGCTGCGGGGCGCAACCTTACTACTTATGAATAATTTTTGGTTCGGCCGGGTTGTGGCCGGGCCGGAGGTAATGCCATCCCGGCGAAAATCCGCCCCTTGTCCGGCGGCATAACCGCCCCGGGGCCTTGCCGGGGGCCAGCTTTTATTCTATAATATCTTCAAATATTGAGATAATTTCCCCAATCCCAGAATCGCCGGTCGGGGCTCAGTGTTCCCGGCGCCCTGATAAATCCCTATGATTACCGATCGCTTAGAATCCCTGGAAAATCGCTACCAGGAACTGGAAGACGCCCTGACCGATCCCGAGGTCATCAAGAACCAGGACCTGTACCACAAGTATCGCAAGGAACACGCCGACCTGTCGCCGGTGATCCAGATCTTCCGGCGCTATCAGCAGGTGGACAAAGAGCTGGCGGAAAACCAGGCCATACTGAAGGAAGAAACCGACGAGGAGATGAAGGCCTATGCCCGGGAGGAGGTCCAGGGCCTCAAGGAACAGGCCGAGCGTTTAGAGGAAGAACTCCGCTTCCTGATGCTGCCCAAAGACCCCAACGACGACAAGAACGTCATCCTGGAAATCCGGGCCGGCACCGGGGGCGAGGAAGCCAGCCTCTTCGCCGCCGACCTCTTCCGGATGTACACCCGCCTGTGCGAACGCAAAGGCTGGAAGCTGGAAATTCTCAGCCACTCCGCCACCGGCGTCGGCGGTCTCAAGGAAGTCATCGCCTCCATCTCCGGCGACCAGGTCTACAGCCAGCTCAAATACGAAAGCGGGGTGCACCGGGTCCAGAGGGTCCCGGCAACGGAATCCCAGGGGCGCATCCACACCTCCGCGGTGACGGTGGCTGTCCTGCCGGAGGCCGAAGAGGTGGACGTCCAGATCAACCCGGAAGATCTGCGCATCGATGTCTTCCGCTCCTCCGGCCCCGGGGGCCAGAGCGTCAACACCACGGATTCGGCGGTGCGCATCACCCACCTGCCCACGGGCCTGGTGGTCTCCTGTCAGGATGAAAAATCCCAGCACAAAAACAAGGCCAAGGGCCTCAAGGTGCTCCGTTCCCGGCTGTTCGACCTGAAGCAACAGGAACAGCAGCAGCAGATCGCCCAGGAGCGCAAAAGCCAGGTGGGCACCGGGGACCGGAGTGAGCGCATCCGCACCTACAATTTCCCGCAATCCCGCATCACCGACCATCGGATCGGCTTTTCCATCCATGGCCTTAAAATGGAAGCTACCCTGGATGGCGATCTGGATGAACTCCTCAATGCCTTGATCGCCTACTATCGCACCCAGACCCTGGCCCAGGCGTAAATGTCCGGCCCCCAAGCCTCCTGGACCATCCTGGCCATGCTCCGGTGGACCTCCGACTATTTTGCCGCCAAAGGGGTCCCGGAACCCCGGGCCTCCGCCGAAATTCTCCTGGCCCACACCTTGGGCGTCAGCCGCCTGGACCTCTATCTCCGCTACGATCAGCCCCTCAATGCCGACGAACTGGCCCGCTTCAAGGCCCTGATGGTCCGGCGCCGGGACGGAGAGCCCGTAGCCTATCTCACCGGCCACCGGGAGTTCTGGTCCCTGGATATTCAAGTGACCCCGGCGGTGCTGATCCCCCGGCCCGAAACCGAGACCCTGGTGGCCGCGGCCCTGGAGGCCGCAAAGCCTTTCGGGGGAGGGGCGGGTTTCAAACCCGACCCCGACAGTTGAGAACAAAACTTCGCCCCAAGATATGGGCCGGGAGGAAAGCCCACCGGAAACCGGAAACCGGAACCCGAAAACTCCCTCGCTTTTGGGCCTGGAAGTCGGCGTCGGCAGCGGCGCGGTGGTCATCGCCCTGGCGCAGGAACTGCCCCGGATGTCCTGGGTCGGCCTGGACCGCTCCGGCGCCGCCCTCACCGTGGCCTGGGCCAATGCCCGGCGGCATGGGGTCGCCGACCGCATCCACTTCCTCCGGTCGGACCTTTTGGCCGGGCTCAAGCCCACCGCGGCCTTTTCCCTGTTGGTGGCCAATCTGCCTTACGTGCCCCGGGCGGAGTGGGAACGGCTCCCCCGGGAGATCAAGGCGTTTGAACCCCCCGGGGCCCTGTTGGGGGGCGAAGACGGATTGGACCTGATCAGGCCTCTGATCCGGCAGGCGCATCGGTTTGTGATGGGGGGTGGCTGGGTGCTCCTGGAAGTTGGGGATCAGCAGGCGCCCCGGGTGGCAGCTTTCGTGGCAGAAACCGGGGCCTATGACCGGATAGAGACCGTCAAAGATTTCAGCGGCATAGAGCGGGTAGTGCAAGCCCGACGCCGGGACGAACCGGGCTAAAAGGTCTTTATGCTTTTCAGCATGATGCTCATTTCATCATTGCTGTTCTTTTTGTCATAGGGGTAGCGCGGATGGGTATCATACGCGGCCCAGGCTTCCCCGGAGCCCAGCTTGAGGGATTCTGAAGTGCCGCCTTTTCCCTTCGACTCGAACAAGACTCCGGAGCAACCCGACAACAACACCGTCGCCGCCAACGCCCCCACCAGCCATCGCTTAATTCCTCGGTTTTTCAAGCCCGTACCCTCGCAGAGCTCCTGGTATCTCAACCATTGGTTGAGCCAGAAGATGACACATTTTCACAAGAAAGTCGATTTTTTTAATTCCCAATAATAATTAGACCTCTCGCTTGACTAAATGTTAGGCCGAAGGCGTTCTCTGCTGTCATCTTTACCGGTTATCGCCGGGACTCCCCCCCTCCCAGACTGCCGGCCCCGTTTTACAAGTCTTTGGGGCTTATGATGCGTCCGGCTACGGCCGAGGCCGCCGCCACGGCCGGGCTGGCCAGGTAGACCTTGGATTGCGTATGCCCCATGCGGCCCACGAAATTCCGGTTGGTGGTGGCAATGGCCGTCTCCCCCGGGGCCAGGATGCCCATGTGCCCCCCCAGGCAGGGTCCGCAGGTGGGCGGGCTGATTACCGCCCCGGCATCCATGAAGATGGCCGTCAGACCCTCGTCCATGGCTTGACGCCACACCAGAGGCGTGGCGGGGATGACGATGAGGCGCACGCCTTTGGCCGCCCGGCGGCCTTTCAGGACCCTGGCGGCCAGACGCAGGTCGTCGATGCGGCCGTTGGTGCAGGAGCCGATCACCGCCTGATCGATGGGCACGTCCCCCACCTGGGAAACCGGCACCACGTTGCCGGGCGATGACGGGCAGGCCACCTGGGGCTCGAGGCCGCTGACCTCATAGGTCTTCTCGAAGATGTACGGCGCCTCCGGGTCGCTCTCAAAGGTGGCGAAGGGCCTCAGGGTCCGGCCCTTGACATAGTCCAGGGTGATTGCATCCGGGGCCATGATGCCGTTCTTGGCCCCGGCTTCCACCGCCATGTTGGCCATGGAGAACCGGTCCGCCATGGGCAGCGACCGGATGGCCTCGCCGGTGAACTCCATGGCCAGATACCGGGCCCCGTCCACCCCGATATCGCCGATGGTGTGGAGGATCAGGTCCTTGCCGGTGAGCCATTCCGGCAGCACGCCGCTATACACCAGGCGGATGGACTCCGGCACCTTGAACCAGCATTCCCCCGCAGCCATGACCGCGGCCAGGTCGGTGGAGCCCACCCCGGTGGCAAAGGCCCCCAGGGCCCCATAGGTACAGGTGTGGCTGTCGGCGCCGATGATGACGTCCCCGGGGCCCACGATCCCCTTTTCCGGCAGCAGGGCGTGCTCCACCCCCATCTCGCCGCCGTCGTAAAAATGGGCCAGGTTCTGTTCCTTGGCGAACTGGCGCAGTTGCTGGCACTGGATGGCCGAGGGGATATCTTTGTTCGGGGCGAAGTGGTCGCAGACCAGCACGACCCGTTCCCGGTCAAAGACCTGCTTCGCCCCCACCTTATGAAAATCCTGGATGGCCAGGGGCGCGGTGATGTCGTTGCCCAGGGCGATATCCACCCGGGCCATGATCAGCTCACCGGGTTCGACGTAATCTTTGCCGCAGTGCGCCGCGAGAATTTTTTGGGTAATGGTTTGTGGTTTGGACATTGATGACTCCATAGAATAGTATGTCAGTAGGTCAGTTGCCTAGTAATGCGCTGTTCTGACCACCGGCAACCTCTTGGTTATCACTGACAAGGCCAGTAGCCCATAGCCGTTATCATTGCCTGACAACTGACTACTGGCTACTGACCACTGCTTTTACATCTTTTCCGGCTTCGGCCCCTTGACTACCCCGGTCTCCTTCAGGAAATGGAGACGGTTGAGGCCGTTGATAAAGGCCCGGGCACTGGCGGTGACCACGTCCGGGTCCACCCCCTGGCCGGTGACCACGTGGCCGCCTTCCTCCAGGCGCACCGTCACCTCACCCTGGGCATCGGTGCCGCCGGTGATGGAACTCACCGCGAACTTGAGCAGGGTGCACTTGGACCCGGCCAGGTGGGTGATGGCCTTGTAGGTGGCGTCAATGGGGCCGTCCCCGAGCACCGAGTAGGGCCCGACCAGTTGGCCGCCGACCTCCATCTTGACGTTGGCCGAGGGCCGGGCCATGGTCCCGGCGAGCACCACCAGTTCCACCAGCTTGAAGTGCTCCGGCACCGACTTATAAATAACCTCGGTCTCCACCAGGCTGATCAGATCTTCGTCGAACACGGTCTTTTTACGGTCCGCCAGGCTCTTGAAGCGGGTAAAGACCCGGTTCAGTTCCTCCTCGTTCAGGTAGAAGCCCATCTCCCGGAGCTTGTTCTTGAAGGCGTGGCGGCCCGAGAGCTTCCCCAGGGGCAGCATACTCTTCTTGATGCCCACGGTGGTGGGGGTCATGATTTCAAAGGTGCTGGCATCCTTGAGCACTCCATCCTGGTGAATCCCGGACTCATGGGCAAAGGCGTTGGCCCCCACGATGGCCTTGTTGGGCTGCACCGGCACGCCGGACAGTTTGCTGGTCAGGCGGCTGGTAGGATAGATGTACTGGGTGACGATATCCGTGTAATAGTTCAGCAGGTCACGCCGGGTGGACAGGGCCATCACCACCTCCTCCAGGGAGGCGTTGCCGGCCCGTTCGCCCAGGCCGTTGATGGTCACTTCCACCTGGCGCACCCCGTTACTGACGGCGGCCAGGGTGTTGGCCACGGCCAGGCCCAGGTCGTTGTGGCAATGGACCGAGAGAATGGCCTTGTGGAGGTTGGGGATGTGCTCCACCAGGTACTTGATTTTGGCCCCGAACTCCTCGGGGACGGCGTAGCCCACCGTATCCGGGAAATTCAGGGTGGTGGCCCCCGCCTCGATGACCGCGGCAAAGACCCGGGCCACATAGTCCAGGTCGCTCCGGGAGGCGTCCATGGCCGAGAACTCCACGTTGGAGGTGTAGCGGCAGGCGTACTTCACCGCGGCCACCGCCATCTCCAGGACCTCTTCCCGGGACTTCCGCATCTGGTGCTTCAGATGGATGTCGGAGGTGGAAATAAAGGTGTGAATCCGGGGATTGGTGGCCTCCTTGACGGCCTCCCAGCAGGCGTCGATATCCGCCGGAAAGGCCCGGGCCAGCCCGGCGATCTGCGGTCCCCGGATTTCCCGGGCCACCGCCCGGACCGCCTCGAAATCCCCTTGGGAAGAAAAGGGGAAACCGGCCTCGATGACATCCACGTTGAGAAGTTCCAGGTGCCGGGCAATCTGCAGTTTTTCGTCCACGTTAAGATTGGCGCCGGGGGTCTGTTCCCCGTCCCTCAGGGTCGTATCGAAGATAAAAACTTTGTGTGCCATGAGCAAACCCTTTTATTTTTTGCAGTGACGGCGCACTCACCGCCCCTGCGGTTAGGCAATTTATTCCCTGCTTTCATGAATCGGCTGGCTGCGCCGCTCCAGTCCGTTCTGGATGAGCCGGCTCAGGTAGCGGGCCGCGATGGCATGCGTCGCAGCGGTCCAATGACCTTCTGAATAGTATAAGCGATCGATAGATTGGCCCGTGTGGGCCAACAAGGGGGTCAAGGACCATAGCCTCAGGCCGTTTTGCGCCGCGATCTGCTCCACTGCCCGCTCATCCGGAGAGATCGTTCCGGTCTGGCGATACTCGAGCACTTCCTGGGAAAACGGGATATAAACCATCATCAGCGCCCCGCCGGCCTGTTTCACTGCGGCGTTCAGTTGCCCTACATAGATTCGGGTCAATTCCCTATTGCTTGCGGTGCTGTAGCCGCTGGCACCCCGGGCATAGGATACCACCAAGCCCCGGCTGGCGTCCGGCCCAGTTTTACGGGTCCGGTTAATCAGCACCTTAACTCCCGCCTGCCTGATCAAATTGGCCGCCTGGGACCGGGAAATCAGCCAATTATAAAACGGCAGACGCGCCAGCACCGCTTTTACAGCGCCCCGGCGGCAGTCCTGGGTTTTAACCTGGAGGTCTCCCCTCCCGTCGATATTATAATACTCACCCCGGGCGTTGTCCTGAAAATCATTGCTAAAAAAGGCCAGGACGCGTGAGATCGGGGTGAAATTTACGTCCCACCGTTTGGAAGCACTTCAACGCATAATCGGTGCCTTTGCCGGGACAGCCGGCGTTCATCACTTCCACGGACATATGGCCGGCTTTCAAGTCTTGCTCCACTTGAGCGGCAAAAGTCTGGTCGTCATTGACGCCGAGACCGTAGGTAAAAGAATCGCCCAGAAAGAGCACCCGGTAATCGGTCTGCTTCGCCTCCCGGTATTCCCGGCGGCCGCGCCACCCCAGGGAATTGTTGCTGTACCGGTAAGGCATAAACCCCGGGAATCCGGCGCTCTCCCTGTTGACCGGGCACGGGAATCTCCCCCAGTTCGGGGGTGCAGGCGAACCGCACCGGCCCCACTTCCTGGGGGCTGATAAGCCTCACGGCCACTTCGGCCAGGGCCAAAGCCACCAGAAAACCAAAGAGCACCCCGATAATTCGAAAAAAAAGTAACCTCATGCTTTGCTGCTATCAAAGAGATGCGTCGCCGGAGCTGAGCCGCCGGTCCGCCCCCACGCCGGGCCGACACCTAAACCGCCACCACGAAAGAGGGAAAATAGCCATAAGCGAGCAACCTGGGAAACCGGTACGTGGGATAGGTAGTCTGGGTGCAGTCAATCAGGCCGGCTTTCAGGCCTCTCCCCCGCCTCCCAGGTCCAAACCCTGAGAGTTGGTAAGCTTCGGGGGCGGGGTCTCGCTGTCTTCTTTAGGCGCCAACGCGGCCCGGCGATAATATACCACGGTGCTGATGGGCCCCGAGACCACATAAGCCGCCAGGAGGAAAAAACCCATAATATTGGGGGCGGTGGCCACCACCACGAAAATCGAGACCAGGCCACCAGGGTATGAAAGGGATGACGCTGGAAGAGTTCCATCTTTTTGAAGCTGATGTACTTGATATTGCTCACCATGAGAAAGGACAGGAGATACATCATCACCAGAACGAAACGTGGCGCCCTGGGAGCCCATTTCGCCGATTTCATAGTAAAACGCCACGGCAGTAGCCATCATCATGGCGGCAGCCGGAATGGGCAGGCCGTTGAAATAACGGGGGTCGATGAGAACCCTGCTGGACGTTGAAGCGGGCCAGTCTCAGGGCCCCGCAGACCACGAAGAGAAAGGCCGCCACCCAGCCGAACTGCTGTAAGATTTTAAGGCCCAGAGGTAGGCCAGGATGCCCGGGGCCACCCCGAAAGCCACCAGGTCCGCCAGGGAATCGTATTGCACTCCGAAACCGGAGGTGCTCTTGGTCATTCGGGCGACGCGGCCGTCCAGGCCATCCAGGATCAAGAAACCAGCATGGCCCAGGCTGCGGCGTAGAACCGGCCGTCCATGGCGGCTACGATGGCGTAGAACCCGGCGAACAGGCTGCCGGTGGTGATCAGGTTGGGCAGCAGGTAGACGCCCCGAAAGCGGCGCCGGTCCTTCTTTTTACGTCTCCGGCGGAAACTCATGCCATCTCCCGATGATGCTGCTGCCGGCTTTCACCCGGTCACCGACCTTCACCTGAATCTCGGCCTCCACCGGCAGATAGAGATCCACCCGGGAGCCGAAACAAATCATGCCCAGCCGCTCACCCCGGGCCAGGTTCTGCCCGGCTTTGACAAACGGGATGATGCGCCGGGCCAACAGCCCTGCGATCTGGACCACCAGAACCCGCCGCCCCGCCTCATTTTCCAGGAGCAGGGCCTGCTGCTCGTTGCGGCTGGGCGCGTCCTGCCGGGACGCCGCCTTGTACTCTCCCGGCCGGTGGCGCATTTCCCTGACCTACCGCCGCCACCGGGGACCGATTGACGTGGACGTCAAAGACATTCATGAAGATCGCCACGTACCGGGCCGGGGCCTGGAGGAACTCGTTTTCCTGGCACCTCGTCCACCCGAACCACTCTGCCGTCCGCCGGGGAGACGATGGCCTCCGGGCTCCGAGGGGATTTCCCGCTCCGGGTCCCGGAAAAAATAGGCGAAAAAGCCGCCGCTGAGGACCCCCAGGACGGTGAGCCAGGGCCAGCCCCCCATCACGCCCAGGAGGAACAGGACCACCCCGCCCAGAATTAAGGGATAGCCTTGGGCCGCGATGCATCCCCGACCTTTGGAACAAGACGAAGGCATGGTTAACCGCTATCCATCCGAAAAGGGAAAAAGTCGACAGGGCGAAAAGGCTAAGAAAATCGGCCGCCTTCATGCTTTCTCCCTCTTCACCTTTTCGCCCCGCTGTTTATTTTTTCAGCCACCCCATCATGGCCCGGAGCTTTTTGCCCACCTCTTCGATGGGATGCTCGGCCTCCTGGCGCCGAAGGCGTTGAACACCGGACGCCGGGCCTGGTTTTCCAGGATCCACTCCTTGGCAAACTCACCGGTCTGCACCTCATAGAGGATCTGGCGCATCTCGTCCCGGGTCTCCTCGGTGATGATCCGGGGCCCCCGGGTGTAGTCGCCGTACTCGGCGGTGTCGGACACGGAATAGCGCATGTATTCGAGGCCGCCCTGGTAGAACAGGTCCACGATCAGCTTCAGTTCATGGAAGCACTCGAAATAGGCGATCTCCGGGGCGTAACCCGCCTCCACCAGGGTGTCGAAGCCGGCCTTGACCAGTTCGGAGACGCCGCCGCAGAGCACGGCCTGTTCCCCGAAGAGGTCGGTTTCGGTCTCTTCCCTAAAGGTGGTCTCGAGCACCCCGGCCCGGGTGGCGCCGATGCCCTTGGCGTAGGCCAGGGCCGTGGCCAGGGCCTTACCCGAAGCGTCCTGCTCCACCGCCACCAGGCAGGGAACGCCGGCGCCTTTCTCGTATTCGCTCCGCACCAGGTGGCCGGGGCCCTTGGGGGCCACCATGATCACGTCCACCTTGGGGTCCGGCACAATCTGGCCGTAATGAATGTTGAAGCCGTGGGAAAAGAGCAGGGTCTTGCCCAGCCTGCATGTGGGGCTTCAGGTCGTTTTCATAGAGCGCGGCCTGGACGTGGTCCTGGGTCAGGATCTGGACCACCTGGGCCGTGGCCGCGGCCTCGGCGGCCGACACCGGCTTGAAGCCGTATTTCACCGCCAGCTCATAGTTGGGGGTGCCCGGCACTTCGGACACCACCACGTCCACGCCGCTGTCCCTCAGATTGAGGGCCTGGGCGTGGCCCTGGGAGCCGAAGCCGATGATGGCCACCTTCTTGCCCTTGAGAATCCCTAAATCCGCATCCGCATCGTAATACATTTTCATGGTTAAATTATTCCCCTTATGTGGGGCGGGCCCGGCCCGCCAGGATTATCTTGAAAAACTCAATTTACCCTCAGGTGAGGCGCGAGGCGCACCCGACCTTATCTGGCGGGCAATGCCCGCCCTGCACGCTATTCCTTCTTGCTCCGCTGGATGGCCAGGGTGCCGCTGCGCACGACTTCCTGGATGCCGTGCATTCTTCAGGAGGCCCAGCACCGCCTCGTTCTTTTCGTGGTTGCCGGTGATCTCCAGGGTATAGGTGCTGGGGCTGACGTCCACCACCCGGCAGCGGAAGATATCGGCGATGCGCAGGACCTCGGCCCGGGATCTATCCTCGGCCTTGACCCTGACCAGGGCCATCTCCCGCTCCACGTGGGGCACTTCGCTCAGGTCCATCACCGTGATGACGTTGATGAGCTTGTGGAGCTGCTTGATGATCTGCTCGGTGATCTGCTCATCGCCCGGTGGAGACGATGGTGATCCGGGAGACTTCCGGGTCCATGGTTTCGGCCACGCACAGGCTTTCGATATTAAAGCCCCGGCCGGAAAACAGGCCGGTCACCCGGGACAGCACCCCGGGAGTATTATCCACCTCCACTGCAATGGTATGTCGCGGCTTCCGATCATCTTCCCCTCCTTAAGCCAGTAACATCTCGTGCATGGCCTTGCCGGCCGGCACCATGGGCATGACGCACTCTTCCGGTTCCACTCTGAAGTCCATGATCACCGGCCTGGAGGTATTCAGGGCCTCCTGGATCACCGGCACCACTTCCTCGGGCTTGGTGGCCCTGAGCCCCACCGCGCCGTAGGCCTCGGCCAGCTTGACAAAATCGGGGGCCGTCATGGGCGTGGAGCTATAGCGCCGGTCGTAAAACAGTTGCTGCCACTGGCGCACCATGCCCAGGTAGGTGTTGTTCAGGATGGCGATCTTCACCGGCAGCTTGTTGTCCACCACCGTGATCAGCTCCTGGATGTTCATCTGGATGCTGCCGTCGCCGGCGATGTCGATGACGATGGCGTCCGGCCGGGCCACCTGCACCCCCATGGCCGCGGGGAAGCCATAACCCATGACCCCCAGGCCGCCGGAGGTCATCAGTTGCCGGGGGCGCTTGAACTTATAGAACTGGGCGGCCCACATCTGGTTCTGGCCCACCTCGGTGGTGATGTAGGCCTCGCCCTTGGTCAGTTCATAGAGCTTTTCCACCACGTACTGGGGCTTGATGACCGTGTCGCTCCAGGTGTAGGTCAGAGGATGGCTCCTCTTCCCAGGAATTCACGGTGTCCAGCCAGGGCCGGCGCAGTTCCGTCCAATCCTGCGCGGGTCTTGGCCGCCAACAGGTCGTTGAGTTGCTTCAGGGTATCCTTGCAGTCGCCCACGATGGGAATATCCACCTGCACGTTCTTGCTGATGGAACTGGGGTCGATGTCGATGTGCACGATCTTGGCGTGGGGCGCAAACTCCGCCAGCTTGCCGGTCACCCGGTCGTCGAAACGGGCCCCCACCGCAATCAGGACGTCGGCCTGGGACACCGCCATATTGGCGCAATAGGTGCCGTGCATGCCCAGCATGCCCATCCACAGGGGGTTATCTCCCGGGAAAGCCGCCCAGGCCCATGAGGGTGCTGGTCACCGGAATCTGCAAGGTCTCGGCGAACTTGAGCAGTTCGCTCCGAAGCATCGGACAGGATGATGCCGCCCCCGGTATAGAGCACCGGCTTTTTGGCGGCCAAGATCATCTCCAAAGCCCGTTTCACCTGCCGGGGATTGGCATGGTAGGTCGGGTTGTAGCTCTTGATCTTGATCGTCCTCCGGAAACTTGGGGACCGTACTGGCCTGGATCACGTCCTTGGGCAGGTCCACCAGCACCGGCCCCGGCCGCCCGGAGCGGGCGATATGAAAGGCCTCATGGATGGTCTGGGCCAGATCTTTGACGTCCTTCACCAGGTAATTGTGCTTGGTGCAGGGCCGGGTGATGCCGACGATGTCCACTTCCTGAAAGGCATCGTTGCCGATCAGAGCGGTGGGCACCTGGCCGGTGAACACCACGATGGGGATGGAGTCCATGTAGGCCGAGGCAATGCCGGTCACCGTGTTGGTGGCGCCGGGGCCCGAGGTGACCAGGGCCACCCCTACCTGCGAAGAGGCCCGGGCATAGCCGTCGGCCGCGTGGACCGCGGCCTGTTCGTGGCGCACCAGGATATGCTGGATATCCGGATGCCGCGTCAGTTCGTCGTAAATATCGAGAACCACGCCGCCGGGATAACCGAAGATGTGCTTCACTCCCTCCCGCTTCAAACATTCCAGCAGAATCTGGGCCCCGTTCAGCTTCATTGCACATTTTCCTTCTGGCGATGCTGCGCCAGGATCTGTTCGATCCGGTCCCGGCCGGCCAGCTTCAATTTCTGCAACCGTTTGCGCTCGATGGTTTCCGCGGCCGTCAGGTAAGGCCGGCGGTTAAATTCTTCCAAGAGTTTCTCATATTCCCGGTGTTCTTCTACATACTTTTTCAACTCCGGGTCCCGATCCATCAACTGATCAATGAGTTCCTGGTCGCTTCTCTCCATGCTCTGCCCCGGACCATTCTATAGATTATTAAAGTTAACATATTAAAATAGTGTTAGATATTTGTCAATCATTGGCAAAATAAGAACTTAGGCTCAAGTATGATGGATATTTGCCGTGAGTGGTCAGGTCTCCCTCGGAAAAAATCCACCTCGCCTCAGAGCCCTTGAACCCAGGCGGCGGGGAGATTAACGTCCAGTAAAACCTCCTCCGGCCATCCCTGCCGCCACCGACAAAAAAAACAGGGCCGCAAGCGGCCCTGCCTGAAAGTTTCGGTGGTGGGGGTCACGGGTTATGACCGCAACATCCTCCTTGGCCCCACCAGCCCCAAACCCAACAGGCCGGCCCCGACGCACTAACAATACGGTGCCGCCGGATACTCGGAAGCCGGAAAGATGGATTACGGGCTGGGCAGGATTTTTCATAGATATAATTATATCCCAAACGCGTTTATCAAGCTTTTAACGCCGCCGCGAAATTCTTCAGCCCGTCCCTACCGGCAAATCTTTGACCAAACTGCAAATTGACCAGCCTTGACTTGCCAATAACCCAAAACAAGAGGAGCCATGCCTCACGACACGGCCCTCTTGCTGATGCAAGCCAGGTGGGACTGCAACCCCCACATCGCGCCCCTTCAGTCGCATTGCTTTTGGGGGGCCGGCGGCAGATTTTCCGGTCCTCAGGCTTCTGATTATATATTAATCATCATTTAAACTATTTCAAGGGGAGGCTCATGAATTTTTTCTCACCGGTACCAAGCCCATTTCCGGCTCAGGCGGTCTTGGGGGGGGAGCCGGCTGGGCCCTCGAGGGCAGCCACCGGAAACGGATTGCCTCGTTTGATTTCCGCCTTGATCCAGCAATGCTGCTTCTTCATATTCGCTATGAGTTCTTGTCCCCGGATCAGCATCTGCCAGACCCGACGCCGAAAGGAACTGGCCGGGGGGCTCTCCTTGGCCAGCAATTTTTTGAAGTAAGGATAGTGCAGATCTGGTCGAAGAGATGGCAGGCATTTCGAACAGGTCGGGATAGAAATACGGCAAATCGTGCTGATGTTCCTCCAGAAAGGCCAAGGCCAGGGCCAGACGGCGGCTGGGACCCAGCCCCGGCTGGCGCTTCCCGGCTGGGCCAGCTTTTCCAGGGGCTGGAGTTGCTGCACCTGGCTCAAGTAGGCCAGGCGCTGCACCACTTCCCGGTGCAGCTCCCGGTGCTTGCCGAACACCTCCCGGTAGTCCCGCTGGGAGAGGTAGCTGTTCAGCAATTTCTTCGCGGCCTCGAAGGTCTCCTGGCCATAAGCCCCCAGCCGCCGCTGATTCTTGGCGAGCCAGGCCGACAGAAACTTGAGGCGCTCCTCGTGGGTCTTGGTGGACGTGATGAGGTCACTGCGCCGGTAGGTGATGGAACCGATATACTCGCCCCGGACGATATCGGTGAGCTCTTTCAAGGTCCGCTTGGTGTCCTTCAAGATATTGAGATCCGTCTCCCGGCCGCCGTGGTACGGATGGATGATCTCCTGGCGCACGATGGACAGGGCCCGGTCCTCCAGGACATTGTAACGGTTGTACTTGTGCTGCTGGTAGGTCACCTTCAAGATCACTACCCGCCGCCTGGGGTCCACGTAAAAGCCCCCCTCCTTGAGATGAGGGTGGGCCTCCGCCAGGCCCGGCGACAGCGAGATGAGGGCGATCTTTTCCACCAGGGGATACCGCTTCTGCTCGAACCCGCGAGAGGCTGGTGATGGTCCGGTCCGAGGCGCCCAGCACCTTGATGAGATACTGCTCCTTGAGCGCGGCTCAGCCGCCGGGCGAACAAGCGCCGCGGAGGTCCGGCGCTCCGAGGCGATGGGAAACCCGTACAGTTCCATGAGGAATTGGTAGACGAATTCCCGTTCCCGCTCGTAGGTGGCGCTGTCCAGCCTCTTGAATTTCCCCAGCTTGCGGCCCAAGGCCTTGAGTTCGGTGTCCAGGTCCGACGGAAAGGAGCCATAGACCCCCAGGAGGCGAAAATCCCCGGCCTCATCCCGGGCAATGACGTGGGCCCGGTCCATGTGAACAGAGAAACGGCAACATTTCCTCATAGTGGGCCAGATCGGTGATATCCCGGGAGCCGAACTGCTGCTTGAAGACGGAGCCTGGAGATCCCGGTCCAGGTGAGGGACGATCTTATCCAGATTTTCCCGGATAGACCGCCGCTTGCCCTCTTCCGGGGGATGGAGGAGATCGAACTGAAAGATTTCCTCCTGGTAGGACAGGGGCCGGTTGAAGGCCACCATGCTGAAGCTGGGCAGATGCTTATATTCCGAGAAATTCTTTTCAAAGGACGGCAGGAGTTCCCGGGGCTCGATCAGGGGATAGGCGGCGTCGTAGGGGTCCAGCAGCCCCTGGCGGATGTGGAGTGTATTCCAGGAAGTCCTTGAGCAGATTGCGGTCCCGGATGGTGGCCGGACCCTTCCGGTAGGCCGCCAGGGGCTGGCCGTCCAGTTGCACGTCGCCGAAGAATTTCCGGGTATGCCCCATCTAATCTGCCATAATTTTGATATGCACCTTGCGGGTCCGGGGCCCGTCGAATTCGCAGAAATAGACCCCCTGCCAGGTGCCCAGGAGCAGACGCCCGTTGCTCACCAGGACCGTGAGCTGCGGGCCCCATGAGGGAAGCCTTGATATGGGCCGGGGAGTTGCCTTCCCAGGTGGCGATAGGCCTCCTGGTCGCTGATGATCTTATTCAAGACCATGAGGATGTCGGCCTGGACGCTGGGGTCGGCGTTTTCGTTGATAGTCAGGCCGGCGGTGGTGTGGGCCACGAAGATGTGGCAGACGCCTTCCTCAACGCCGCTCTGGCGCACCAGTTCCTGAATCTGGCCGGTGATATCCACCATTTCGATGCGGCTGGTGGTGCGCACGCTCAAGGTATGGATCATGCTTACCTCCGGATGAGGACGGCCTTCGCCGGGTGGGGCCACCAGGCCCGGATGGCGCCGCGGCTTCCCGGGGTTGTTGCGCTCTCCCAGGCCAGGTGCAGGGCATACTGCACCAGGCCTTTCAGTAAGGGGTTTTCCCCGGCCAGGGCGCTCCGGTCCGGGTCGGCCAGGTCGGCCGCCGCGGCCCGGGCGAGCCCGGGAGTCCTCCGCCCTGCCCAGTAAGATGCAGGTAATAGGCCATGGTCAGGAGGCGCCGGCCCCAATCGGCCCGGCTCTCAGGCGGGTACAGGGCCCTGGGTGGCTTCATCCAGCACTGCGTCGACGCGGACCTGCTTTTGCTGGTCCGACAACACCAGGGGGCTGTCCTGCCACCTCCTGGAGTTTGGTCAGCCAGGGGGCGATTTCCTCCGGGCCCGGCAGCCAGGAATGGAACAACGGGTCCAGGGCCAGCTTCCGGCACTGCTCCAGGAGCCGGGCCGTCTCTCCCGGGATTGAGGGCCGGCAGCTGCCGACTCCAGGTCCGGGGCGGCCTCGGGCCGGCCCCAGTGCTGGAAAATTTTCTCCCGCAAGGCCCCATATTGGGAGGCCCCGGGCGCATCGGCGTGCGCCGTGTAGGCCGCTTCCAGCATGGCGACCGCATAACGCCGGGGGCGGGGAAAACCATCCGTCCAGCCCCTGCTCGCGGAAACGGTCCCAAACTTCCGCCTGCTGCTGGCGCTTCAGAGATTCAGGAGCACGCACTCCTGAAAGCCCTCCTGGTCATTGATCAGGGCCACCAGGAAGTTGCCGCCCAGGATCTCCGGGGGCCCCTCCAGGATGACGTAGCTTTCGCCGTTGCCGAAGATGGGGGTGACGAAGGCCTTGGCGGTCCCGGGCCGCGGCGCCCCGACGCTCATCTCTTCCTGGGGCAGGAGATCGCAGGGACTGCCACCCCCCGGGTCTTGAGCAGGTGCAGGGTCTTTTTCAGGGCCTTGCGCCGGACCTTGTCCCGGGCCTCGCCGAAGAGCGCCGCCAGCAGCGCCGGGATGGCCGGATGACTCAAGGCCCCCAGGGCCGCCATGAGGTGGACGTCCCAGTCAGGGTCCTGGGGATCAGGGGTGACCAGGGTCTTGAGGGCGGCCAGTCTCGGCTTCCGGATCTCCAGAGCCGCTCGCCACCCCGGCCACCTGGTTTGCCAGCCGGGCCTCGGCCTCCGCGGTCCAAGCGGCGCCGGATCGGCGCTGCCCCGGGCCTTGGGCCTTTTTTCGGCGTCACCATCAGGGCCTTTCCGGGGGACCCGATTCGATGGCCACTTCATCGGGCCGTCCCATCTCAGTCAGGTAGACGTTGACCCGTCTGCCCCGGGGGCAACGCCATGGACCCGGCCCGACATAATCCGGCTGGATGGGCAATTCCCGCCCGCCCCGGTCCACCAGCACCGCCAATTCGATGCGCCGGGGCCGCCCGTAATCGATGAGGGCGTCCAGGGCCGCCCGGATGGTGCGGCCGGTGAACAGGACATCGTCCACCAGCACCACTTCCTGGTCGTCGATGGAGCCCGGGCAGTTCCGTTTTGCCCACCAGGGGCTTGTGGCTGAGCTGGGTCCAGTCGTCCCGGTAGAGGGTGATATCCAGCACCCCCACCCGCACGGGCCGGGAGGTCCGGCGGGTAATGCTGGCGGCCAGGCGCTGGGCCAAAAAGGCGCCGCCGGTCCGGATCCCCACCAGCACCAGTGCGTCCTGATTCGGATGCTTCGCCATAATCTCATCGGTAAGCCGTTCCAGGGTCTGGTTCAGTTCGCGGGCGGGCATGTCCAAGGTCTTGTTTGACTTCATGGATTGGTTACTTTCCCCTTCCCGCCACTGGGGCTTGGCGGTTGCGGAGCCTCAGCCTCTCCGGGCGGGAGATCCTGGGCCGTTCTGTTGTGATGTTCCCCCGCTTCCGAACCTGCCTGAAAAAACCGCGGGGGTTGCCAGCCTTTTACCGGTGAACCTCGCTCCCGGGAAACCGGGGACCCCGGCAACCCGGGCGGCAATCACCTCCTGGCGAAAGGCAACTAGGTGAATTATTTTATGTTACCATGATTTCACCGATAAGACAAGGAAACCTCCTGACCGCCGGCCGAATCCGCGCCCCGGCGCCCCGGCCTCTTGCCGTTTAGGGCACAGGTCGCGCCGCCGCGGCGCAATCGGTTGTTTGCCCAAGGATAAATCGAGGCTATAATGACACCAGTCGTCAGGCGCGGTTCGAGCGCCCCGGCATGGGGGGTAATTGCCCCGCCAATTTTGTCGGCGCGGTTCCTGGTAGGGTAACCGTGCATAACTAATCCAAACAATTGATAAACTGCACCACTGGTATCGTGTCCCACGGATAACTTGCCAAATGTCGGCTTCCATAACTCCCCTTCCCCCATCCAGGGGGAGGGAGAAACAGATCTCCAACCTCTGGTAAGATGATGCTGGGACGGTACACTACCTCATGACTATAGAAGAAGCCCGGGAAATCCTGAATCTTGGTCTCAAGGCCACCAGGAAGGAGGTCGGGGCGGCCTATCGCCGGGCCGCCCGCCGCTGGCATCCTGACCTGGCCCCGGCCGGCGCCGAGGCAGACTACCAGGGGCGGATGCAGCAGATTAACGCGGCCTACCAGCTGATAGTCCAATTCATTGAAGACTATCGCTACGATCTGGTTTCGAGCGCCGGCCCCGAAGATCTCCAGCAGTGGTGGACCGACCGCTTTGCCACCGGGGTGTGGGGGCCGCCGCCCCCCAAAGAACCCGACGGGGAAGACGACTGATGGCGTTTCGCGTCCTTCTGCTGGTGCTCCTCCTGCTCCAACTGGCCCCGGGGCCCCTTCGGTTGGCAGCCGCCCCGGCGCCGGTCATTCGCGAAAACCTGGAGTACCAGGTCAGCCTGGGGCCCTGTGGGGATGTGGGCCGGGTTCACCTGGTACTCAAGGAACAGGGACCGGGACATTACCTGGCGGAGGTTTCCGGGGCAACCTTGGGGGTGGGGAAGTTGTCGAGCCGGTGGCTACCGGAGCGCTTCCAGACCGAAATGGTTTACCGGGAGGGGCGACTGGTGCCCCTCGTCTACCGGGAAGAGCTTATCATTAAGGGACAGCGCGTTAAGAAAGAGTACCGCTTCGACCATGAGCATGGCCGCCTCTCGCTCTGGCGTCAGCCCGAAGGCGGCGAAGACGTAAAGCAATGGGAAGTGCCCCTGAACGGCCCGGTCTACGACCCCTTGTCCCTGCTTTACAACGTTCGCCTGGGCACGTTCGGCCCCTTGCCCAGCGGCACCACCCTGAAGGTAATGGTCCTGTCCACGCTCAAGCCCCAGGAGATGGTCTTCGTGGTCGGCCCCGTCACCGAGCAGGGCCGGAACGTGACGCTGGACCGCCGCCGGGCGGGATCCAAAGCCGTGAGACACTATTTTTGTTACCTCAACCCGGAGCAGGTACCCACCCTGGCCTGGACCCGCCTACCCCTGTTGGGCAAGCTCACGGGGCGGTTACTGAACCCGGGCGAGATCAGGAAGGAAAGGTTGCTGGCTCTACCGCTCAGCTCTTCTTCCCGCCTTGAAGCCCAGCGTTAAGGAACCCTGCCTTTTGAGAACCCGGATCCACCTCGCCGCCGCCCTCCCCTGCCTGCTCCTGCTGCTGCTGATTCAGCTTGGGCTGCCGAGGCATCCAGCCCTGGCCGCCCCGGTCCTCCTGGAGGACTTGCGTTACCGGCTCGAGATCATGGTCTGGCAAGATGCGGCCCGGGTCAAGCTCACCTTGACTCGCCTGGGACCGGACCGCTTTGTGGCGGAGATCACCGGCGAACCTCAAGGCCTCATCAAGCTCCTGTCGGGAGGGCAAAAGGAACGCCTGGAGACCGAAATGGTCTGGCGCGATCACCGTCTCCTGCCGCTGATTTACCGGGAAGAGTCAAGGCGGGGCAAGAAGCGCCGATTTAAGGAATACCGCTTCGACTATTCCCGGAACCGCCTGGAGTTGTGGGAATGGCATCAGGGCAAGGGGTTGTTGAAAAAATGGCAAACCGACCTGGCCGGGCAGGTCTACGATCCCCTGTCCGCCTTCTACAATATCCGCCTGGGGATTTTGAAGCCCAATCAGGCAGGGGAAACCGGCACTATCCCGGGCATTCCCTATCCCCGGCCCGAAGCCATGCAAGTGCGGCTGGGAGCCACCACCGAGTCCGGCCTCAAGGCCATGGTCTCCCTACACAACCCGATCTTCCCTGATTCCCGGGGGGAAGTTTTCGCCTATCTGGACAAGCAGTTTGTGCCACGCGAAGCCTGGACCACCATCTCCGGCATCACCCTGCGGGCGCGGCTGCAACCGGAGAGCGCCATTATGCCCCCCGGTCTGCCGGCATTGAGCGCACCGGGGCTTGCAGCCTCCCGCCGGCCCCCGGTGCAAGATCTCCCGGCCACCGCCGGTCAGGGAAAAAACCAATGATCCACCCCCGGGACTGGTACGTGGAAATCGCCGGCCAGGGGCCCGACCTGGTCCTGCTCCACGGCCTGGGGGCCTCCAGCTTCTCCTGGCGCCACAACCGGGCCCCCCTCTCCCGGCACTTCCGGGTGATCACCCCCGACCTGCCGGGGCATGGCCGTTCCCCGGCGCCGGTGGACGGGGATTACCGCACCGAGGCCCTGGTCCGGGGCGTGGTGGATTTCCTGGACTGGCAGGGACTCGACACCGTCGCCCTGGGGGGCAATTCCCTGGGGGGCGGCTTGAGCCTGGTCCTGGCCCGGGACCATCCGGCCCGGGTCTCGTCCCTGGCGCTGCTGGCCCCCGCCGCGGCCCTGACCCGGATGCCCTATGCCTTTTGGCCGTTGCGTCTGCCGGTCCTGGGATACTTCGCGGCCGCCCTCCTGGGGCCCTGGCTGCTCCCCTGGTTCCTGCGCCTGGTCTATTGCCACCCGGAAGGCATGCTCCCTGAGGCGGTGGCCGGCTACGCCCCGCCCTATCGGGATTTTAACCGCCGCCTGGCCCTGCGCCAGGTCTGCCGGCAGCTTGAGATCAGGCCCCTTGATGAGATCGCCGCCCTGCTCCGGGAACTCACCCAGCCCGCAACTCTCATCTGGGGAGAACGAGACCGCATCCTGCCCCCCACCCAGGGGCACTGGCTGGCCGCGCATCTGCCCCAGGCGGAATTTCACCTCCTCCCCGAGGTTGGCCATGCCCCCCAGGAGGAAGCGCCTGGGCCGGTAAACAAGATTATCATTGATTTTTTAGGCCGTTCATTGAAGAATTAAAACAAGCGTAAGATTGCATAACTACGCTAACATCATATCTCCTCCCCGGCACCCGGCTGCGGGGGGAGCGGGGATAGGTCATGAGGGCACCGGGTGTAATAACGTTAAGGGATTATAAATTGGCAGACCATTAAATCGGTCCCATTTTTTCCCCTCTCCCCCAATAGGGGAGAGGATCAGGGTGAGGGAAAAGTAATCTTCATGAAGTAAGTAAGACGAGACCTCTGCTCAAGCCTCCCAACCTGTCATGCTGAGGAAGCGGAGCGACCGAAGAATCTCATAACTACGAGAAAATCGAGATCCTTCGCTCCGCTCAGGATGACAAGATAGCTTGGGGCAGAGCTCTCAAGACGTCAGCGAATTTATAAGCTGTTATACTAAAGAGAACGACCACCCTTCCACTGAAGGGAATAACCATGAGGGAGGCTGACGGGCGTCGCTGCCCGCCACAGACATATGACGAAAAACATTATTCCGTTTGCCAGGGCGCAACGTTCCGTCAAGGAGGTGGTGGAGAAGTTCTATCAGGAACTGGATGACATCGAAGAGATCGTCATCATCGCTAAGGACCGGGACGGCGAATGGATCTTCGCCAATTCGGAATTGGAAAACGAACTGGAGTGGATCGGCAGCCTCTATAAATTCATCAACAAGGCCATCCTGGAAGACGAGGAGGATTTTTAGCAGTAACCCGGCTGGGAGGGGAAAGACTGCGGCCCGGGCGGGCTGCCCGGTTTGCGGTTGAGAGATTCGTTTACACCGCGGGGCCATCCGGCCCCGCTTGGTTTTTCAGCCTCGGATCCAGGTCCAGGCCTCCTGGAGTTCGGCCCGGGAGAAATTCCGCACCCCGCCGCAGAGGAGGAGGGCCAGGATTTTCATCTCCATTTTGATCTGCCAGGAGGCCCCCACCACGGCAACCCGCTGAAAGGCCTGCAGGTCATTCCGGCCGAAACCGGCATGTTCCAACGCCGCCAGGTCCCACCCCTTAACATCTTTATCCAGGCAGAAGAGGACCCGCACCCCGCCGTGCTCCCCAATGATGGCTTTCAGGCGAGGCACCAGAACCTCCTGTAATTCCTGCCTGGTTAACTCACCTGTGGCCTTCACTCCCAGGATATTTGCCTGACTTTCGGACATAATTTCCAGCATGAGGACTCGTCACCTTTTCTCTCGGGGGCTAGCCAATAGCCCAGACATCTTGCCCGGGCCAGGGCCGGCTCATCGTCATAAAGGGCGCTCCGAACGAAACACGAAAATGGAAAACAGGCGGGAGCGCCTGTTCCTGGAAAGAAGCCTGGTGTGCAGGGTGCACCCTGCAAGGTAGCTCCTGCGCCAATCCTCAGTTTCTGCTCACTGCTTACTGTTTACGGTCTACAGGCCGTAATCCCCCGCCCCATCCACCGGGCCCAGGAGAGCCACTCCCCAGGCCTCCGGCCGGAGCAGGTCCCGGGCCACTTCCAGGACCTCGTCCGCCGTAACCTTCAGCATGCCGGTGATGATGTCCGCCTGGGGGATATAGCGGCCGAAGTTCAGCTCATTTTTGGCCAGGCGACCCATGAGATGTTCGCAATCCTCCGAGGACATCATGATGGAGCCCCGGAGGTTTTCTTTGGCCGAGGTCAACTCCGCCTCGGAGATTTTTTCGCTCGGTCAACAGCTTGAGTTCCCGGCGGATGGCGGCCATGATTGCCTCAAGGTTTTCGGGACTTACTCCGGCGGAGATGCCCAACAGCCCGGCATCGCTGAAAAACTGGATATAAGACTGGATGGCATAGGCCAACCCCAGTTGCTCCCGAATTACCTGGAAGAGGCGGGAACTCATGTTGCCTCCCAGGACCAACTGGAGCATGGTGGCCGCGTAGCGCCGGGGATCCCCCGCCGCCAATCCCGGGCCCCCCAGGACCAAGTTGACCTGCTCCAGGTCTCGGGACAGGGCGTAGACCCCGGGATGGGTGATGACGGCCTGGCGCCCCCGGCTGGGGGCGCCGTTGGCAAACCCTTCGAAACCGGCAGCCACCAGGTCCACCATTTCCTGGTGCCCGACCTGGCCGGCGGCGGCCACTATCATGTCCCCGGGCCGGTAGGCTGATCCCCCGGTAGGCTCAGCAGGTCTTCCCGGCTCACCTGGGCGATGTGGTCCGCGGCCCCCAGGATAGGCCACCCGAAGGCGTTGTCCCCCCAGAAACTCCGGGCGAAGTGGACCTGCACCAGTTCTTCGGGGTTGTCATCCTGGGCGTAAATCTCTTCCAGAATGACCTGCCGCTCCCGTTCCAGGTCCTCGGGCCGCCAGTTGGGACCTGAGAACCAGATCACCCAGCAGGTCCACCAGTCGGGGCAGGTGCTCCGCCAGGACTCGCCCGTGGAAGCAGGTCTGCTCCTTACCGGTGAAGGCGTTGCACTGCCCGCCCAACTGGTCGATTTCCCGGGCAATTTCCAGGACGTTGCGCCGGAGGGTGCCTTTAAAGGCCATGTGCTCCAGGAAATGGCTCAGACCGTTCTCTGCGCCGGTCTCATCCCTGGAGCCCACGTTGAGCCACACCCCCACCGCCGCCGAGTGGAAGTGAGGCACCTCCTCGGTAACCACCCGAAGACCGTTACTCAGGACGCTTTTTTGGTACACGTCCGCCCCGGCGATCGGATTCCTCCGGCTGAGGGTTGTCATTGGGGATCAAGGCCTTGCGTGGACAGGCGGATCTTCCCCTGCCGGTCCACGTCCAGCACCTTGACCATCACTAACGTCGCCTTCCTTGCAGAATCTCGTCCACGGTTTTCACCCGGCGATGGGCCAGTTCCGAAATGTGGACCAGGCCGTCGGTGCCCGGCAGGATCTCCACGAAGGCGCCGAAGTCCATGATCTTCTTGACTATGCCCCGGTAAGTGGCGCCGATTTCCGCCTCCGCGGTGATCTCGTTGATCATCCGGATGGCTTCGTTGGCCGCGGTCTGGTCGGACGACGAGATGTGGATGCTGCCGTCATCTTCGATGTCCATCTTGACCCCGGTTTCGGCCACGATCTTCTTGATCATTTTGCCGCCGGGTCCGATCACGTCCCGAATCTTGTCGGGATTGATTTTGAGCACGATGATCTTCGGCGCGTGCTCCTTCAGAGTGGCCGAGGGCGCGGCGATGGTCTCCGCCATCTTCCCCAGGATGTGCAGCCGGGCCTCACGGGCCTGGCTCAGGGCCTTGCCCATGATCTCCCGGGTCAGCCCCGTCATCTTGATGTCCATCTGGAGAGCGGTAATTCCCTCGCTGGTGCCGGCCACCTTGAAGTCCATGTCGCCGATGGAGTCTTCATCGCCCAGGATGTCGGACAGCACCGCCACCCGGTCATCCTCCTTGATGAGGCCCATGGCCACCCCGGCCACCGCCGCCTTGATGGGCACGCCGGCGTCCATCAGGGCCATGGAGGCCCCGCAGATCGTCGCCATGGAGGAGGAACCGTTGGAGGAGAGGATTTCGGAGACGATACGGATGGTGTAGGGGAACTCTTCCGCCGACGGCAGCACCTGGGAAATGGCCCGCTCGGCCAAGGCCCCATGCCCGATTTCCCGCCGCCCCGGCCCCCGGATCATCCGGGTCTCCCCCACCGAATACGGGGGGAAATTATAATGGAGCATAAAGGACTTGAAGGTCTCGCCCACCAGGGTCTCGATTTTCTGTTCATCCGAGGGGGTCCCCAGGGTGGTGACGGCCAGGGCCTGGGTTTCGCCCCGGGTGAAGACCGCCGAACCGTGAGTGCGGCTCAACATGCCGACTTCCCCGGTAATGGACGCGGACGTCGCTGAAGCCGCGCCCGTCGATGCGGCGCTGGTCCGCCAGCATCTGGTGCCGCACCAGCTTTTTCTTCACCTCCGAGAATGAGGCCTTTCGCTTCTTTTTCACGGCCCTCCACTTCAGCTACCCAGGGCCGTCAGAATCTCCTGCTTCACCTGGTCCATGGCCATATGCCGAGCCTTCTTTTTCCGGCTTGGTCATCGCCACCAGGATATTGTCCCTGGCCAGCGCCTCGATTTTCTGACGCAGGTCCGAGTTATCCGGGGGCTCCGGGACCTCTCGCTTGGGCCGGCCAATCTCCTGGCGCATGGACGTAAGGAGTTCCAGGATGGGCTTAAGCTGCTCCTGGGCGAAGAACAGGGCCTCCAGCACTTCCTCTTCCTGGACCATCTGGGCCCCGGCCTCCACCATCACCAGGCCCTGGGGCGCCCCGGCCACGTCAGATTCAGGGTGCTCTCTTTCAGTTGGGAATTGGTGGGATTGACCACCAGCTGCCCGTTGATTTTGCCCACCCGCACCGCGGCCACCGGGCCGCTGAACGGGATGTCGGAAATCTCCAGGGCCGCCGCCGCCCCGTTCAAGGCAACGATATCCGGGTCAATCTCCATGTCGCCGGAGAGCACCGTGGCAATAATCTGGATTTCATTGACCACCCCTTTGGGGAACAACGGCCGCATGGGCCGGTCAATGAGCCGGGAGGTCAGGGTCTCCTTTTCAGAGGGGCGACCGATCTCCCGCCGGAAAAAGCTCCCGGGGACCCGTCCCGGCCGCGTAAGCTCTCTCCATGTAATCTACCGTCAGGGGCAGAAAATCGATGCCCTCCCTAACTGTGTCGGACATCACCGCGGTAACCAGGACCGCATTTTCCCCGTAACGCACCAGCACTGAACCGCTGGCCTGTTGGGCCAGGTGGCCCGTTTCGAAATAGAGGTCTCGACCCCCGATTTCTACTGAGTATGTTTTTGCCATATTATTCAGTTAAGCCTCCTACTTTCTCAGGCCGAGTCGTTCGATCAAAGCCCGATAACGTTCGATGTCCTTGTCTTTCAGATAGTTCAGGAGGCGCCGGCGCTGACCCACCAACTTGATCAATCCCCGACGGGAATGATGGTCCTTGGCATGGACCTTAAAATGACCCGTCAAGTAGCTGATTCGCTCGCTCAAGATGGCCACCTGAACCTCCGGTGAGCCGGTGTCAGCGTCATGCAGCCGGTAGCGATCGATTATCTCCTGTTTCTGTTCCGTATTTAAGGCCACGTCTTCCTCCTTTTTATAGCGGTCAGCTTTCAGCGTGCAGCCGTCAGCTAAAACTCCAGGCCCCTATGGCGATCTTGACCGCTTTTGTTATCCTCTCAAAGTTTGTCGGCAGATAACTGCCGGGGGTTCCCATTTCCTGCGCCAAGGCGGCGCTTGCGGCCATCGGGTTGCGCGGTTCTCTGTCGCAAGTCACCGCTGGCTTACTCGTTTACTGCTCCCGGCTCATGCCCGGCAAAGACCCGCACCGGCGCCAGGACCATTTGGGGCGTCAAGCTCCTCACCTGCGCCACGGCCACGAGGGTAGCGTCCGCCAACACCCGGACCTGTTCCCCGTCCCGTAAATCTTCCGCCGGGCGTACCAGGAGCTGCCCCTGGCGCAACCGCCGGGCCTCAGCCGGCCCCACCTCAACCGGCCGCAACCCCGGCAGGCAGTGAACCAGAGGGATGAGCCGCGACTCCAGTTCCTCCCGGCTCAGCTCAGTCATGGCCGCCAGGCTCAGGGCCTCTTCCACCCGCAACGCCCCCACCGCCAGGCGGCGAAGAGCTGTCAGATGCGCCCCGCATCCCAGGGTGTCACCCAAATCCTTGGCCAGGGTGCGCACGTAGGTGCCCTGGGAGCAGCGCACCGTCATGGTGAACTCCGGGAGGGCCACCTCGTCGACAGTCAATGCATAGATCGTCACCGTCCGGGGGGGCAGATCCACCACCTCTCCCCGGCGGGCCAGCCGGTAGGCCCGCTCCCCCTGGAATGCAGGGCGGAGTGCATCGGGGGGACCTGGGTCACTTCCCCGACCAAGGCCGCGGCAGCCTGATAAATCTGCTCAGGCAACGGCAGCGCCTCCGAGGTGGCCACCACGGTTCCGGTGGCATCCTGGGTGTCAGTCGCCACTCCCAACCTGACCCTGGCCCGGTAAACCTTGGACTCGGGCATCAGGTAGGGCACCAGCTTGGTTGCCTCCAGCAGGCACAGGGGCAACAGCCCCGTGGCCATGGGGTCCAGGGTGCCCAGGTGGCCGATCTTCCGGATCCCCAAAGCCCGCCGGGCCTGGCGCACCACCTCGAAGGAGGTAACGCCCTCGGGTTTATCGATGAGAAGGATGCCGGAGGTCATCTTGAACTGAATCCCTACCCCTTATAATCCTTATATTCCCTGGCCATAAACTGGCTCTCTTCCCCCCTTTTCTAAAGGGGGGCAGGGGGGATTTGCTGAGATTTTGTAATCCCCCTAAATCCCCCTTTAGAATAGGAGGACTTAACATGATTTGCCCTTTAGATAAATTTACGTCTCGGAATCCCCTTCCGATCCCGGCCCCACTTTGGCTTCCTGAAACAGCTTTGCCAACCTGGCCGCCCGGTCAAATCCGGTATCCGGCAGAAAGATGAACTCCGGCATCAACCGGAACAGGTTTTCCCGGGCCACTTCGTGCTTGATGAAGCCCAGGGCCTTGTCCAGGGCCATCTGCACCAGGTCCCGGTCGACGTTTTCCCGGACCACGTAGAACACCCTCGCCTGCCGCAAATCCGGACTCATCTCCACCTCGGTGAGGGTGAGTTCCTGGAGGCGGGGGTCGGCGCACTTATAGAGCAGGATCAGCGCCAGCCGTCTCCCGGAGCAACTCCGCCACCCGGTGGGGGCGGCCCGTGGGGGTCCGATGTTTCACGTGTCTCACTTCTCCAGGTAACAGAGTTCCACCTGGGAATCGATGATCTCCGCCAGGTACTGGTTCTCGATAAATTTCATGATTTGCTGCAGCCGGGTCTCCAGCAACTGGGAGTCGTTGCCCACCAGGGCCACGCCGACCTTGGCCTTCTGCCACAAGTCGTTGTCGCCCACTTCGGCCACGGCCGCTTCGAACTTGTGCCGCACACTTCTCGATGAGGCTTTTGACCACCCGGCGCTTGCCCTTCAAGGAGTCGTTCTCCGGGATAACCAGGGTAATCATGGCTGCGGCGATAATCATCTCGGCGAGCTTATCCGGGCGCCAGAATGGTCCGCGTTGCCTGCTTATCCGCTTCGGTGGCGTTCCGGCCTGGCCGTCGGGGCCTCCAGTATCGGCCTTCACCTTTTCCTGGGTATAGGCCTCGATGATGTCCCCGGCCTTATAGTCGTTGAACCGGTCGATGCCGATGCCGCATTCATATCCCGACAGCACCTCTTTGACATCTTCTTTGAAGCGCTTCAGGGAATTGATCTTGCCGCCTTCGGAAACCTTTTGCCTTTGCGCAGCACCCGGGCCAGGGAGTTGCGCTCGATCTTGCCGTCCAGGACCATGCAGCCGGCGATGGTGCCCACTTTGGTGATGGAAAAGACCTGGCGCACTTCGGCCCGGCCCATGACCTTTTCTTCCACGATGGGCTCCAGCAACCCTTCCAGGGCCGCATGAATATCCTGCAACAGATTATAGATGATGTCGTAGTAGCGCACGTCCACCTGTTCCTGTTCTGCCAGGGCCAGGGCCTTGGGGTTGGCCCGGACATTGAAGCCCACCACGATGGCATCCGAGGCCGAGGCCAGCATGATGTCGCTTTCGGAGACCTCCCCCAGGCCGGCATGGATCAGGGAAACCTTGATATCCTTGGTCCCCAGCTCGGACAGGGCCTTGGCCAGGGCCTCGATGGAGCCGTGCACGTCGGCCTTGAGCACCATCTTGAGTTCCTTGACCGCGCCATCTCGTCACCTGCTGGTAGAGCTTCTCCAGGGTAACCCGGCTGATGCGGGCCATGGTGGCTTCCCGCAGCTTCTGCTGGCGCATCATGGCGATCTGCTTGGCCTTGCGCTCATCTTCCAGCACCAGGAATTCGTCCCCGGCCTCGGGGACCCCGTTAAACCCCTGAACTTCCGCGGGCAACCCCGGCGGCACCTCATCCACTTTTTCGCCCCGGTCGTCGAACAGGGCCCGGACCCGGCCGTACTGCGGCCCGCACACGAAGTAATCCCCGGGTTTCAGGGTGCCTTCCTGGACCAGCACGGTGCCCACCGGGCCCCGGCCTTTGTCCAGCCGGGATTCGATGATCCGACCGGAAGCCGGCGCCTTCGCCACGGCCTTGAGATCCAGGATCTCCGCCTGGAGGAGGATCTTCTCCAGCAATTCCTTGATGCCGAGGCGCTTTTTGGCCGACACCTCGGCAAACAGGACGTCGCCGCCCCATTCCTCCGAGACCACCCCAGCCGTGGGACAGTTCTCGTTTCACCCGTTCCGGGTTGGCATTGGGTTTGTCGATCTTGTTGACGGCCACCACCAGGGGCACTCCCGCGGCCTTGGCGTGGTTGATAGCTTCTGTGGTCTGTTCCATGACGCCGTCGTCCGCGGCCACCACCAGGACCACCAGGTCAGTGACTTTGGCGCCCCGGGCCCGCATGGCCGTAAAGGCCTCATGGCCCGGAGTGTCCAGAAAGACCACTTCCCCTTGCTTTTCGGGCAGGTCCACATAGTAAGCGCCGATATGCTGGGTGATGCCGCCGGCTTCCCCTTCGGTGACCCGGGTCCGGCGAATGGCGTCCAAGAGCGAAGTTTTGCCGTGGTCGACGTGGCCCATGATGGTGACCACCGGGGGCCGGGACTTGGCCTCGCCTTCCTGGCGGGGAGCCACAGCCAGCAGGTCTTCTTCCTGCATGCTGGCGTGTTCCACTTCATAGCCGAATTCCCCGGCTACGATGGTGGCGGAATCAAAATCGATGGGATAATTGATGTTGGCGATCACCCCCATCTGCAGCAGTTGCTTGATGATTGCGCCGGACTTGATGCCCATGCGTTTGGCCAGCTCTCCCACGGTGATGGATTCTCCCACCTTGACCCGCCGTTTGATAGCCTTGGGGATCGTGAGTTCCCACTTGGAGACCTTTTTAATGGCCTTTTTCATGCCTTTCCGGCGGCCTGACCCACGGTGTGTCGCCTTCCGCCCCGCCATAGAGGTCGGCCCGTTCCCGAACCTCCCGTTTTTTGACGGGCTTGGCCCGGGCGGCATCCGGAACTTCCGGGCGCTTGACCTTCTTCTTGCCCTTGCTGTCCTTCTTTTCTTCGACCGGCGGCGGTGTGCCAGGTCCAGCTGCCGGCCGGGCCGGTACCGTACCTCTGGCCCCCGGCGTCGCCGGCCTGGCCCCTGTGGGCCTCGCTCCCGGCCGTGAGGCGCCCCGCTCTGCCGGGGCAGGGTGAGCCGCAGGCGCGGCGCTAACCGGCGCCGGCGGTTTCTCGAGGGCAGGCTGATGATCCGGGCCGGAACCTCTTTCTTCTTGGCTTTGCCCCGCTGCCGCTTCAGCGCGGTAGCCGAGTCACCCGGGGCCGGCGCCTTGGGGGGAGCCGCCGGGGGCGCAGCCGGGGTCTCCTCCGGCGGTGCGGCCGCCGCCGCCTCCGAAGTTTCGGGGGTCACTTCGGGCGTCACTTCGGACGGCACTTCTCCAGTTACCGGGGGTTCTTCGACCGGGACGGGCGGCGGGGCCTTGACGGCAGCCGCCTTCCCTTTGGGAGGCTTGGGGGGCAGCGACACTACCCGGGCCACCGTCTCCTTGGGTTTTCGAGGCTTGGCCGCCTCCTTGGGTGGCGGCGGCGCCACTTCCGCTTCCGGGGCAGCCTCCGGCGGCGGTTCTATCGGGGTTACCGGCGGCGGCACCACCCGCCGGCGGCGCTTGACATTATCACCCACGCGCAGTTCCTCGACCTGGGGCGTCGAGGCGCTGATTACCTGTCGCGCCCGGACCACCGTCGCGTCGTCCAGAGAACTGAGGTAGGTGAAATTTTCCTGCAGCCCCATGTCATCCTTGAGACGCTGGATCAGCTCCCGCACTTCCATCTTTAGTTCCTTGGCCAAATTAACAATCCTGGTCTTGCCCATATACCTAACCTAACCCCCGATACTGATTTCGCCCTCGGCGCCAATAAAACAATCTTTTCAACCTTCCTGAACCTCGGCCGGCTTCTCAACCGGCTCGGCCGCTTCTTCCGGCCCGCCTTGTGTTTCCATTTCCCGGGCTGCGGCGATGAGCGTCGCGGCCTTCTTCTCGGTCAAGCCGGTGGACTGGGTCAACTCCTCCAAACTGGTTTCCGCCACCTCCCGGGCCGATGAATATCCCGCCTCATGCAGGAGACTGGCGGTGATTTCCCCGACCCCGGGGATGCTCAACAGCGAGAGATAACCTTCTTTCAAGGATTTCGAGTACTTGGATTCACTCTTGACGTCAATTTTCCATCCCACCAACCGGGAGGCCAGCCGCACATTCTGGCCCCGCTTGCCGATGGCCAGGGACAACTGGTCATCCGGCACGATAACCTCCATGGTCTGGCTTTCCTTGCTCAGGACGATGCGGCTTACCTGGGCCGGCGCCAGGGCATTGGTAGCAAACTTGGCCGGGTCGGGATGCCAGGGGATGATGTCGATCTTCTCGCCCCTCAACTCCTGGACGATATTTTGGACCCGGGCCCCTTTCATGCCGACGCAGGCCCCCACCGGGTCCACGTCCGAGTCCCGGGAGGATACCGCAATCTTGGAACGGCTGCCAGGCTCCCGGGCGCAGCCCAGAACCTGGACGATGCCTTCGGAAATCTCCGGCACCTCGGCGCTGAACAGGGCCATCAGGAACTGGGGATGGGTCCGGGACAAGATGATCTGGGGTCCCCGGGTCTGGCGCTTCACGTCCAGGACATAAGCCCGAATGCGCTCGCCTTTGTGGTAAATCTCCCGGGGGACCTGCTCCATGGGCGGCAGCAGGGCCTCGGTACGCCCCAAATTGACGATGATGCCGTCGGGGTCCAGGCGCTGCACGATGCCGTTCATGATGTCGCCTTTGCGGTCCTTGTAGTCTTCATACACCAGGTCCCGCTCGGCGTCCTTCATGCGCTGCATGATCACCTGCTTGGCCGACTGGGCCGCAATCCGCCCAAACGCCGAGGCGTCCATCTTGAAGCCCAGGCTGTCGCCCACCTCGCATTCCGGGTCCTGTAGACGGCCCTCTTCCAGGGAAATCTCCTGGCCCGGGTCCTTGACCTCGGCCACTACTTCCTTATATTGAAAGACCTCGATCTCCCCGGTTTCGTCCCGGTATTCCACCTCGATTTCCAGGCGCGGCCCGTGCTTCTTCTTGGCGGCCGAACGGATGGCGTCCTTGATGGCCCCCACGAGCAGGTCCTTATCGATTCCCTTGTCGCGGCTTACCTGGTCAATGATCCGTTTCAATTCCAGATTCATGAGAGGTGCTAGCCCTCCTTGCTCATTTTTTTCAGGTCTAGATCCAGCCGGGCCCGGGCGATCTCACTCAAGGGGATAGAGACGACGCTCTCTCCCTCCTTGAGACTCACCTGGTCGTCTTCCAGGCCCTGGAGGATGCCGCTGTGCACCTGGCGGCCTTCCCAGGGGGCCCGGGTGGTCACCCGCACCAACCGGCCCACGTATCGCTGATAATCCTTGGGCGTCTTCAAGGCCCGGGTCAGGCCCGGCGACGACACCTCCAGGGTGTAAGCCCCGGGAATGACGTCATGAACTTCCAACAGGCCGCCCACCATCCGGTTGATGCGGGCCAGTTCTTCTATACTGATGCCCCCGGTCCGGTCCACAAACAGCCTCAGGACGCCCCGGCCCCGCCTGGGCATGCCGTATTGCAGCTCCACCAGATCCGCTCCCTGGGATTCCACCAGGGGCTGGATTAACTCCTCCAGCCGGGAGATCATGGCTGCCTTCGGTTGTGTTTCTCCTGGCACGGTTTGTCCTGCTCCCAAATTCTTCTCCCGGGCTCCGCCTGGCCAATAAAAAAAGCGGGCCGCGGCCCACTTCCGGGAAATTCCAAGAATAATTAATCTCGGGGCGCCCCAGAGCAACTACTTATCTCCACCCTCAAAGTCAGCCGGCCATCCTGCCCCTTACTGCCGGTAACCGCGATGGGGGAAGCGGGTCTCCCCGGCGGACCGGTTGGCCTCTATCGCCAACCGTCTCGCCCCCGGGGCTGGAGCGGGCAACGGGATTCGAACCCGCGACACCAAGCTTGGGAAGCTTGTACTCTACCAGCTGAGCTATGCCCGCTCAATGCTCAACGAGTATGTATAATAAATTCCAGCAAATATGTCAAGAGTTTTTCCGACGTCAGGCCTGACCTGCCGGTCTCTCCGGACGCTCCCGAACCGCCTGATAACCGATTGAGAGATCCGCACAAAGCCATTTTGTCATCCTGAGCAGAGCGAAGGATCTCCTCTTTTCTCGCACTTATGAGATTCTTCGGTCGCTCCACTCCCTCAGAATGACAGGTTAAAGGGACTTGAACAGAGGTCTCAGGTCGCTCTCGAAACGTCCTCATGATGGACGTTTATCAGGCGTCAGGCTGAACTCCATGCAGACTCAATCGGTATAAGAGTAGTGCGGTTATCCCCTTCCGCACCCAGCGGGGGTTGAGATCACCTCATCCCAGCCGCCACGCCGCCACCAGCCTCCTTCGCTTCACTAAATTTGAACCTGGCTAAAGTTAATTTTAAGTCCCGCCGATAGGGCTAGTAAATCTTAGCCCTGGAGCTCAACTATGACCATAATGTGCCGAGAACAATCTCTGTGGGGGGCCGCCGGCCCCGGCTTTATCCTCCTGGGACTGATCACCCTGCTGCTGCTTCCCGCAACCGCCCGGGGGCAATCCGGCGGGGGGCCGGACGTTTCCCCACTCTCCCCTCCGGGGGCGGCAGTAGCAAGCCGACAGCATCCCGGACCGCCGGATCACCAGTTGCCGGCGCCCGGCCGGGAAAACCCCTGGGACGATCCGGCAAAACCCTGTGCCCGGCAGGCCCCCCCCAGGGATTTACGCCCAGCTGCCAACAACCTCAGAAATTCCCGCCTGCAGCTGGCCAGTTGCCCGGCCCCGGGGGGTCACCAGAGCCTACCCATTAAACCAGCGACCTCGGGCTGGCTCCTGTCCCAATGCCCCCTGCCGCCGGCGTCCATTTTCTTCCTGCAAACCAATTTTCGCAAGTATCTTGAGACCTGGCCGACGCCGGGGTCTACGGCTACTGGAGATTGGCCGGAATATATCCCGGAGGATGAGGACAACCTGGATTAGCCGCGGGTCACCAAAAGCCCGGCCCATGGCGGTGTGGCAGCCGCCTATCTTACTGGCCATCCCCGAAAACCACCAAGGGGGCCCAGAAGAAGGGGTCGCAGTATTGCTTGCCTTTCTCACCCCGGAGCAGGGCCAGCTTAATGTGCTGCAGGGCCGCGGCCCGGCCGTACTTCTGGCTGAGGCAGCGGTACATGCCCACATTCAGCTCCTTGGCGGATTCCGACTCTATCGACCACAGGGTGACCGCCACCGCCGGGGTCCCGGCGTACATAAAGGCCCGGGTCAGGCCCGCCACCCCTTCGCCCTTGACCTGGGCGCCTCGCCCGGTGTTGCAGGCGGACAGGGATACCAGATCGGCATTGAGCTGCAGGCTGAAGACATCCCCCATGGTCAGGTAGCCGTCCTTTTCGGGATGGGAAAGGACCAGGGCCGGTTGCACCACCCGGTCCACTTGACCGGGCAAGACCCCATGACAGGCAAACACCAGGTAGTGGTAAGCCGCCAGCCTGGCGGTGTGGTTCAGGTTTAAGACCGTGCTCCGGGAGGCTGCTTCCTTGACCTGGAGGGGGTTGCTCCGGTCCGGGGCCTTGAGCACCTCTTTGATGGCCCGGGCCTCATCTTCGGTTTCCTGCAGTTCCTCGAAAGTACCCCCCAGGATCGCTCTATAGGCTCGGGTTTGCAAATCGCGCACCGACCTTTTCTTGTCCTTATCCTGGTCCCCCGAGACCTTTCCATAGCGCGGGTTGGCAAAGGCCAGGAGGGGATAAGCAGGTCGGGTCTGCTTCCGGGCCTGGGCTTCCCGGAGGGTTTTGAGCAGCGACGCCGAGGACAGGTAGGCGATGGCATAATCCTCTATCAGATAGTGGGGCGGCTGCCCCGGGGCCTGGGTTTCCATGGCCTCGAAAGGCAGGCCATATAAGGGGCCGGTGGGGACAATATACAGGCGGCAACCGGCGGGCAGGGCCGAAGGGACCGGGGCGGGGAAGAGCAGACTATACAATTCATGGTGGAGCCGCTCCCGCTCTTTTTCGGCCTGGCCCTGGGGGGCCGCCGCTTCGCCACCCTCCCCCTCGGTCTTCAAAACCTGGCGCCGGTAGGCAGTCACCTTGCGGCCCAGGTCTTCCTCCCCCACGGGTATGGTATGGAGCTGGAAGACCTCCGGGCCGATTACCCACAGGCAGGTCTTATCTTGCATGACCCCGTACACCATGATGACCTCCCCGGATTGCAGGACCTTCGTCCGGAGTTCGGCCAGCTTGGCGGGTTGAGGATATTTGAGGGCAAAGTAGTCGGGGTAGCCGGCTTGCAGTTCGGCTTTCAGGGCCTGGAAGTCTGCCCTGGCCCGCTGCAACTCGGTTTCCAGGGCTTGGTGGCGCGCCTGGTCCACCGTGGGCCGGGACCGCTCCTTAACCAGGTCGGCCTGGAGCTTATCCAGGCGGCTTTCTAAAGCGCTTTCCCGGCTTTTCACCTGCTCCGGCAATCCGGCGAAGTTCCGGGCGCCGCTCTGGCCCATCTCTTCCAGGAAGAGGCGCCCTTGCTTGCGCTCAAAAATCTCCAGGGCGCCCCGGTCATAGCCTTTACCCGGATCTTTGCCGTGCAGGGACCTGAGCAGCTCGATTAATTCGTCATAGACAAAGAGCTTGTTCTTCATGTAGGTGGACTTGGTTTCCTTGCTGTCCAGGCCGGCCCGCAGGCCTTCAATGGTATCCAGGGCCTGCTGGTAATGATCGATGGCCTGGTCATATCTGGCCAGTTTGACCTCCACAGCTCCCAGGGCTCGCTGCGCCCTCCAGAGGTTTTCCGGATGGCCCACTTCCTGGCCAATCTTCAGGCTCTCCTGTAAGGTCTTCAGGGCCTGGTCATACCGGCCCAAGTCACGGCACACCCCGTCCATGTCGCTCAGGGCCTGCCCCTCGCCCCGGCGGCCCTTGATCTTCCGGAAGATGTCCAGGGCCTGCTGGAAACATTCCAGGGCCTGTTCATACTGGCCGATGTCATAGTACACCTCGCCCAGGTTGATCAGTTCATTCCCCTCAAACCGGAGGTCCTTGAACTCCCGGTGGATAGCCAGGGCTTGCTGGTGATTCTCCAGGGCCCGGTCATACTGGCTCAGGTGACGATAGACCACACCCAGGTCATTCCGGTCATGCGCTTCGCTCCGGCGGTCCTTGAGGTCCCGGTGGATGGCCAGGGCCGCCTGGGCATTTTCCAAAGCCCGCTCATACTGGTCCAGGGCATCATAGGCCAGGCCCAGATTGGCTAAAAATTCCGCCGCCGCCGGTTGATTCATTGATTTTTCCGCCAGTTCCAGTCCCTGTTGCCACTTGGCCAGGGCCTCGAGGTAATTGGCCGCGTCATACGCCTGCTTGCCTTCCTTGGCCAGCCGGTTCATGTCGCCATTACCGGTCCAACCGGCCTGGCAGAAACCAAACACCACGACCACCCCTAACACCACTTCTAACAGCCCTTTTGGGCCCATGGTTATTCCCCTCTCATGGCAGAGTTGCCCTGTGACTCTCGACCGAGCCGGCGTTGCCCCCGACGACCAGGGGTTCGATGTATTTTTCGATCAATGCTTTCTGGGCCAGGCACCAGCCGGTTTTATGAAGAAACGACCCCCCGGTATACCAGGCATCCAGGGGGCAGCCGCCGTGGCAGAAATCCCAAACCCGGCAGTCCCGCACTCGGTTTCCGGCAGGACGGCACCCCGCCGCTGGAGGACCTCCCTCTGGGGATCGGCGAAAATCTGCGAGAATGATCGGTCCCGGATGGAGCCGTAATCCAGCAACCCCCAATCCGCGGAACGGCCGCAATGGGAGGTGCTGCCGTCGGGACGCACACTGAGGTGGCTGGAAGCGCAGGCCCCGGCTTCGGTGCAGGTCAATGCCTTGCCCTCGCCAACCAGTTTCTGGACCAGAGAAACCAAGGGCTCGACGTGGCCGAAATCAGCCCGATGCTGCCACCACACCGGGAATATGGTCCCCAGAAACTCCGCATACTCGGCCGGGGAAATCTTGAGGTGCTCCAGTCCCTCGCCATACGCCAGAAGGGGGTTGAACCTGAGGCCGCGCCGGGGTGACATGTTGGTCAGGTAATTGAAGATCTCCACCGGCCTGGCCAGGGACTGCCGGGTCACCACGTAGACCACGCCCCAATTAAACCCTTCGTCTTCCAGGAGTCCGATGGCATCCAGGAAACGACGGTTATACTCCCTCCAGTCCCGGTTCGCCCCCAGGCCCCGAATGTTGGCGACGGGATCATAACTGGAACCGATGGTGGTGATCCCCAGTCTTCTCAGGGGATCGAGGAATTCCCTGGATAGCAGGGTGAGGTTGCTCTGAATAGAGTGCTCGATGCGGCCGGCGGTCCCGGCGCAATGCTTTTCCTGATAAATCAGAGCCCGTTCAAAATAGCCGGGGCCCAGGAGGAGAGGTTCGCCGCCGTGCCAGATGATTTCCATTTCTTCCTGCGGCCGTTCTACCAGGAACTCATTGACTCGCTGGAAAAATAATTCCAGGATCTTGAAGGTCATCCGCCGCGGACCGCGGGTTTTCTTCACCACTTCGCAGTATATGCACCGGGAATTACAGGCCTCCGTGGGTTTGAAGATCACGGTTGCCATATGCGGCGCTCCTCCGGGGCCGCCTGCAACGCCATAGACTGGCGCACCAGGTCGATCATTTCCTGAAAGAATGCGGAACATCCGCCCCTGGCGGCGGGATCCCGGGAGAATTTCCCAGACAGAGCCGCCACCCGCCGCAGAAGGCGCAGGGGTGGCTGTCAACGAAGTAGCGTCTCCAGGACTGCAGCCGCTCCCGGATCGGCGGAAATTCCGCTGGCGCCCCTATTTCATCCAGGCTGTGGGCCACAAACCGACCCTCGGCCAATTCCGCCTGGGAAAGTGCGACCCGGCCGTTGCCGTCCAGATGGAGAAAATGCCGGGGATCATCGAAGCAGACCCGCCCCCAGTCGAGGCGATGGGACGCAGGGTAGTGCGCGGCCATGAAGGCGAAGGGTTCCATGGCGGCGTGGGGCGTCCGTTCCAGCACCGCGTAGGTGGCCAAATCGGCCAGGGCCTCCCAATCTGTGCCGCCTTGCCGGAAATCGGCGCAGCAGTGGATTCCCACTGACGACAAGATGCGCAAACCTTTCAGGTTTCCGGGCTGGTCGCCGGGAAAATAAACCCGCAGGTTGAGGCTGCGCAGCCGGTCAAGATGCCGGGCCAGGTCCCGGAAACGCCCCAGGGCAGGGGCCATGACCGCCAGGGGGATGCCCCGGTGGCAGTCATCGAATTCCATATCCGCCAGCGGACGGTCCGATTCCACGATGACACAGAAAAGGGTGTTGCCGGACTTCAGGACGTGTTCCGCACAGGCCGCGATGCCCTGGCAATGGTTCAGCCTCAGAGCCACCGACAGCCCCGTAAAGCTTTGGAGTAAAATCTCGCTATCCGGGCAGACGATCCTGGGAAACCCCATCCTCCACCCCCGCGCCGCGTCTGGGCGCCTGGCCCATGCTGCGACTGACAATCTGGCACAGCCCCCCGCCGCTGCAGCCACCGTTTTCCCGGGAAGCGCAGCCATCGCATTCCGGATAGATGCCGGCGGCCTCCGCTTTGATTCTATCCTGCAGCCGGGAAAAATGTCGGTCGATCTGCTCCAGGTCATCGAACTCGAACAGGGACGTGCTCTGATAATGAGACAGCGCCAGGCAGAAAGACACCGTCATGTCCGGCGCAATGGCGAAGGCAGGCCGGCAGCCGCCCGGGGCCTGGCCCCGGAGGCGGTGGAGCCATCCGAGTTCTCCGTCGCTGAACGTGCAGAGGGGCCAGCCGCAGTCGAGGTCCGGGCGGACGCGCTGGCTCTCGAATAGCTGCCGGTGCTCATTGAGCCCCTCAACGACCCGCCGCATCTCCCCAGCCTCGATGAACCCGGCCTGGCTGCCGGGGGCAGGATGGGCCAGGCTGAGGCGCACCTGGCGCTTCAGGCCGAACCGGCTTATGGCCTCGAACAGAAAATCGAGGCTGAAATCCGGCCCATGGATAGTAAAGCCCCCCTGGGTCCAGGGTCCCATGACCGCCAGGAAACGGTGCAGCCCTGGCGTTTCCCGGGGCAAACCCGGAGGCTGAACCGGATCAGGGAAATGGCACAGCACCTGGAACCCCTCGATGGGGACCCCGGTGAGATGCTGCCTAAACTCCTTCAGGCGGAGCGGGCTCAGGATACCATCGGTGCACAGGGTCACGTCGAAACCGCGGTCCAGCAGGTAGAGGATGAAGTCGACGCACTCCGGGTGGATAATCGGCTCCCCTCCTCCGAGAGATACCCGGAATTGGCCGGAGGCCCGGAGAAAATCCGCGATGTAGATGAGATTTTCCCAAGACAGCGACTGGGCCCCCGTGGGGCCGTAGGTCTCGTTAGCGGCGCTGCCATGGGGGCGGGCTCGGTGGCAGGGGGAGTTCAGCAGAATGGTCGCCATGGTCGTCATTCCCCAGGGCAGGCGTTACAGCAGGGCGGGACCGCCAACCAGGCGGAAATCACCACGGAAAAAGCCGAACCACCAATGGCGGTAACGGCCGGCAGGGTATTTCAGATACGGGCGGCGTTTCACGCCTGATTAATTTGGCGCCTTATCACTGTAGGGCAGCTTGGCCGAATCACCGTAAGGCGGCGTCGCCATCTCATTTCTATTCTTCGGCGCGGAATCGCCATAGGGTTCACTGGCTGAGTCGCCGTACTTCCCTTTTTCATAGACCTGGCGGTCCTGCCCCTGGCCGAAAATCCCGGCGACGACGACGATGCCTGCACCCGCCAGACCGGCGGCGATCCGCTTAATGGCCGTGCGCCTGGTCAAGCCCTCATCTTTCGGGGCTTCTTCCGGCTCTTGGTTGGGCCCTTTTCTGGTCATCACAAATTCTCCTTTCAGAGGTTAACGCCTCACTGACACACCAAATCTTTTTCTCTTTCCCCGATCTTACCCCTCAAAAAGTCCCTTCATCAAGTAAGACCTACCTTTCAAAAAGAAAATTAACATTCACTTGTTTGAAAAGCAATTATTTTATTCTGAGATTAACTAAAATTTCTGCCCCCCCAAATAGAGTCGCCCAAGGCCGGTGCATCACAACGCTTGCTCCAGAATTAACCTCCCCAAACGATTAGGTTTTGAGTAAAACCAGAAATATCTAATCAGCCCTGCAAGTTATACCTACCAGCCCACGGGTGCGCCCGTACATCTTGGTCTTGCCGGCCATGGCTTGGAGCCGGCGTTATCCGCTCCTAGTCTGCCAAAGTAAAGGTGGATGCGACCTCCACCGACCATCGGCAGGTATTGTAAGCAACTCTGAACTCTATTTTTCAGTAACGTCATTAATTATTTAACTAACGTTTGATTTATTTTAACAAAATTAATGAACTATAAGAAACTCATCACTCCTCCGGATCGAAACTGCTTGAGAATATTCCCGAGGTGAACCTACGATCCGCCGGGTGAAAAAGAATGACGAACCAAATCTTCACCAGCAGGCCTCGGCCCCGGTTGCGCCTGGACCAGGTCAGAGGTGAAAATACTGCGGATGATAGTTTGACGCCCAACCTCGGCGCCTTTCCCCCGGGAATTTATGGTATGATGCCGTAATGGTCATATAAATGCGCCGCCTCGCCACATTCTGCCTCCTCCTGGGGCACCTTTTGTGCGGCTGCGGCCAGGACGCCGCAACCCCGGGGGGTGCTCTGCCGCTTTTTTACCCCGAGGCGCAGCCCTTTCTGAGCGCTATTCGCCAAACCAAGACCGCACCCCTGGCCCAGCGCATCACCGGTCTGACCGTGCCGCATCACCTCCTGGCCGCCAACCTCATCGCCAGCGCCTTTGCCCTGGCCTCCGGCCAGGATTACCGGCGGATCATTATCCTCAGCCCCGACCACTTTAGCCGGAGCCGGACGCCTTTTGCGGTCTCCATCCGTAACTTTCTGACGGTACTGGGCGAGGTGAGGATCGACGCCGACGCCGTCGCCCGCCTCCGGGAAAACCCCCTGGTCTCGGTGTCCAATCTCTTCTCCCATGAACACGGCGTCAGGGCGCTTCTGCCTTTTGTGGCGCATTACTTCCCTCGGGCCCGGATCGTGGCCGTGGCCATTCACCGGGATAGCCAGCCCGCCCAGTGGGATTCCCTGGCCCAAACCCTGGCCCCTCTCCTGACGGGCGACACCCTCCTGCTTCAGAGCACCGACTTTTCCCACTACCTTCCCTGGCCCCAGGCCCGGCAGTTTGACCAGGAAACCCTCCGGGTCCTGAGCGCCGGGGACCCCGGCGGGGTCATCGGTCTCACCCAACCGCAGCACCTGGATTCCCGGGGAGCCCAATACCTCCAACTCCGGCTTCAGAAACACATGTATCAGGCCCGATGTGCGGTGGTGGCTTCCCGCAACTCCCAGGAATATACGGCCCAGCCCCTTAAGTCGACCACCAGCTACCTCGTCCAGGTCTATAGCCCGGAAAACCTCCCCATAAGCGCGGTCCAAAGGTTCTTCTTCGCGGGCGATACCTTCTTTGGCCGCTACCTGGCCGCGAAATTGGCCCGGCGGCCGTGGCGGGACAGCCTGGTCAACCGCGTCAGGCAACTCACGGGCGGCGCCCCCCTCATCGTCAACCTGGAGGGCGTCATGATGGCCCAGTGCCCGGCTAACCCCGGCCCCCTCAGGTTGTGCATGGCCGCCCCGCTAAGCCTGGATGTCCTCAAGGACCTCAACGTGGTGGCGGTGAGCCTGGCCAACAATCACAGCCATGACTTCGGTAATCCTGCCTGCCGCACCATGCAGCATCTCCTTACTGATGCCGGCATCATCGTGCTGGAAAATGGCGCCGTCAAGGATCTCGGGCCGTTCCAATTGGCCGCCTTCACCGACCTGGACAACCGCCAAGAACCTGTCCGGGCCTTGCTGAGGGAGACCGACTTGGACCGGCTCGACGGTCTCAAACCGGACAAACCCCGGTTCGCCTTCCTGCACTGGGGCGAGGAGTTCAGGGCGGTGCCCGGTCCCCGGGAACAAGCCCTGGCGGCCAGGCTCGCCGCCAAAGGCGTCGAACTCATCATCGGCAGCCATCCCCACCGGGCCGGGGCTCTCACCGGCGACCGCAAGCAGTGTCTGGCCTTCTCCCTGGGCAATTTTATCTTTGACCAGAACCGGCCGGGGGTGTCCGGGGCCCTGCTGGAAGTCATATTCTACCCCCAGGGGACCTATTTACTGCGCCTCCACCCCCTGGGTAATCTCTATGCGGAAACTGCGGCGCGGCGGCCTGGGGCTGTGTTTGCCTTTCCTGCCGCCAGGGGGCGCTGGTGCGGCCTGTCCCAGGATTCACTAACCTGCCTGAACCAGCAACCTGACCGGAGGTTCTGAAAAGTCCATGAAAAGAATCGGAGTAGCGCTGGGGGCCGGTGGGGCCAAGGGTCTCAGCCACATAGCCTTTCTCCAGGCCCTGGACGATTTGGGAGTGCGGCCGGCAGTCATCGCCGGTACCAGCATCGGAGCCGTCATCGGGGGCTTTTACGCCGCCGGGGTCTCCGGGGACCGACTGGCGCAACTGCTCCAGGACATCGGCTTCCGTGACCTCTACAAGATCGTCCTGGACTTCTCCATCCTGAGCCAGTCAGCGATTTTCACCGGCAAAGCCGTGGAAAATTTTCTCTCCCGGGAGATTCCGGTCCGCACCTTCGAGGAGACTGAGATCCCTTTGAAAGTAGTGGCCACGAATTTTTGGGACCGCCGCCCGGTGGTATTCGACCGCGGCAACCTCATCACCGCCATCCGGGCCTCTCTGGCCATGCCGGCAGTTTTCGAACCGGTGCTCCTCAATGACACGGTTCTCGTCGATGGCGGCGCGGTGAACCCCCTGCCTTATGACCTCCTCCGCGATGAGTGTGATCTCACCATTGCCATTGATGTCTCCGGCGAGAAGACCTATGCCCCGGGGGACCCGGTCCCCAACATGGTAGAGAGTATCCTGTCCACTTTCCAGATAATGCAGGCCTCCATAGTGGCGGCCAAGAAGGAACTCTCCCCGCCGGACATCTACGTCAAGCCGGCCCTGACCAATATCCGGGTGCTGGATTTTTACCGTTATAAAGAAATCCTGGCGGGCGTGCAGGATGAGGTGCAGGAGTTTAAGGAAACGTTGAGGAAGCTGCTTTAGGTGAGGATTCCAGGTTTATTCCTTGCTTCAACAGCCGGAGACCGAATTGCGCCCATGCAGGTAGTCTATCTTTTGTAGGGGCGGACCTGCGTGTCCGCCCTCCAAAGGGGCACACGCGGGTGTCCCCCTACACTATATTTCACCCGAGCTTTTCCCGGAGGTCTCAACCTTCGATCAATCCTGCTCTTCCAGTTCCACCTTGAGAGAGAAGAAATCCAGCAGGTCTTTTAAGGAGACCAGTCCCACCAGGCGGCCCTTCTCCACCACCAGCAGCCGGCTGACCCCGCTCTGGTTCATCATGGCCAGGGCCTTGATGGCGTCGGTCCCGGGCGAGATGGTATTTTCCGGCGAGCAGGGGCTGGCCGCTTCCCGGATGGTCTCCCGCTCCCACGCCTCCCGGGGAATCTCCTTCACCTGCCGGGTGGTGATGCAGCCCGCCAGCTTCTCCCCGGCCATGACCGGAAACATTTTATAATGATATTTATAGATATAGTCGTCCACCAGTTGGGCCACGGTGAGGGAATCCGGCACGGTCACCGGGTGGGCGTTCATAAAGCGGCTCACCGGTTCGCCCTCCAGGGCCTTGCGCACCAGGAGCTGCTGATATGACGTCTGGGCCGCGTTCCTCAGGAACATGCCGATGAGGAACATCCACACCCCGCCGATGATGTCGTGGCTGATGAACCGGATAACGCCCAGGAAGATGAGGCCGAGGCCGAAGGCCGAGCCGATGGAGGAGGACACCCGGGTGGCCCAGCGCATGTTGCCCTTGGCGCCCCAGAGGATGGAGCGCAGCACCCGGCCGCCGTCCAGGGGGAAGGCCGGCAGGAGGTTGAAGGCCGCCAGGATGACGTTGATGTAGAAGAGGTAATAGTTGACGGCATTGACCGGGGTGGGCCAATGGCTCTGCAACCCCAAAAGGTAGATCAGGTAACAGCAGCCGCCAATCGCCAGACTGGACAGGGGGCCGGCGATGGCCATCATGAATTCGGCTTTGGCAGTAGGCGGCTCCTCCCCCATCTCCGCCACGCCGCCGAAGATGAACAGGGTGATGCCCTTCATGGCCATGCCGAACTTCCGGGCCACCAGGGAATGGCAGAACTCATGGGCCACGATGGAGACGAAGAGCCCCAGGGCCCCCACCACCCCCATGATCCAGTAGGTCTCCGGGGTAAGATTCGGATACCAGGAAGGAAAGGCCCCTTTGGCCAGGGACCAGGTGACCAGCACCGCGATGACGATCCAACTCGCATCGATGCGCACCTCGAACCCGAGGAGTTTAAACAGTTTCACACGATGGCCGAACATCTCTTACCTCCGGTTCCCTAACCCTGTTTGGCCAGTACCTGGGCCGCCTGTTTGGCGAAATAAGTGAGGATCAAGTCGGCGCCGGCGCGCTTGATGGCCAGGAGCGACTCCAGCATCACCGCGGTCTCATCCAGCCAGCCGTTAGCCGCGGCGGCCTTGATCATGGCGTATTCGCCGCTCACCTGGTAGGCGGCCAGGGGCAGTTCGAACTCGGCGGCCAGCTGGGCGATGACGTCCAGGTACGGCAGGGCGGGCTTGACCATGAGGAGATCGGCCCCCTCCTCCACGTCCAGGGCGGCTTCCCGCAGAGCTTCCCGGATGTTGGCCGGGTCCATCTGGTAGGCCCGCCGGTCCCCGAAGGCCGGGGCGGACTCCGCCGCGTCCCGGAAAGGCCCGTAGAAGGCGGAGGCGTATTTAACCGCGTAGGACATGATGGGCACCATCTCGAAGCCCCGCTCGTCCAGGGCCTCCCGGATGGCCCCTACCCTGCCGTCCATCATGTCGGACGGCGCCACCATGTCGGCCCCGGCCTCGGCGTGAGATAACGCCACCTGCCCCAGGACCTCCAAGGTGGTGTCGTTGTCCACCTCCTGGCCGGACAGCAAGCCGCAGTGGCCGTGAGAGGTATAGCCGCACAGACAAACGTCAGTGATCACCACCAGTTCGGAAAGCTTTTTCTTGAGCTGTCTGACCGCCTGCTGCACCGCGCCCTTGGGGGAGGCGGCCTCGGAACCGGTGTCGTCTTTCTTGACCGGCAGTCCGAAGAGGAGAACCGCGGGCACCCCCACATCCAGGGCAGCTTTGGCCTCCTCCACCAGCAGGTCGGCGGACAGGCGGGCCACGCCGGGCATGGACGGCACTTCCTGGCGCACCCGGCTGCCCGGGGCCGCAAACATGGGGTAGATGAAATCTTCGGGGCGCAGGTGCGTCTCCCGCACCATGCGCCGCAGGGGTTCCCGCCGTCTCAAGCGCCGGGGACGAAATAACAGTTCCATGAGTTTAACCTCTTATCCGAGTCTCAAGAGAAATTTTGCCGGTGCGCTGGCCGTTCTCCCGCTCATTGTTATCCCACCGGCGCCTGCCTGTCAAGCTCGGGCGTCCGGCGCCTCCTGAACCCGGGTCATGAAAGCGTTCGTCTTGGGCCAATTTAATAAACAGTTTCTTGGGAAGACCTTCTGTGCTATGGTGGAATCAGTCCAAGATTCCGGGAGGGAGTAAGGAGGCCGCAGATGATAAGGCGCTTAGGCATGATCGCGCTGGCAACCCTGTTAGCTGCACTCCTGATGGCTGGTTGTGCGACCACGGAGGACAAGCAGGCCCAAACGGACCGGAACGCCCTGTGTTCGGCCCTGGACACGAACCGTGACGGCAAGATCACTCCGGAGGAGTTCATGGCGCGCACCAATGACAAAAACAAGGGTTTGGAAGTTTTCCAGAAGTGCGACACTGGTAACAAAGGCTACCTGACCTATGACGAGGTATGGAACCAACGCATGATGCTTCCACCGGAACTCCTGATCACCACACCGCCTCTCGTCCAGCCGGTGCGGTAGGACACTGGACCAATATTGTGCGGGCCGAGGCTCTATGAACCTGAAATCCTGGCGCGGATTGGCAGTTGAGGCCGGAGTAATTGTCCTGTTAGTGGTCCTGTATTACCTCTTTACCGGCGGCCCTGGGAAAACCGGGCCGAGCCCCGGCACTGCCCCTGGTCCGACCGCGGCGACGGCTCCGGCCAAGCCGGCACCGTCGGCAGTCCCGGCGCCCGCAACACCCGCCCCCCCCATTGAACCCGCCGGCCCCCCCATGGGGGCGGCTTCCAGCCAGGAACCGCAAGTTACGGTTCTCCCGCCCCTGGAGCCGAGCCAGCGCTACGGCATTTTGGCGAGGACTTATAAAAAATACCGGGATGCCGAGAAGATGCTGGCCCGGCTAAAAAAGGCAGGAAAACCCGCCTTTGTTCAGCGGGACCCCAGGGATATAAACCGCTTTCAGGTTTGGCTGGGGCCATTTTCCTCCCAGAGCGAAGCCGAGGACGCGGCCAAATCCCTTGGAGCCGCTCTCAAGAAACCTCTCAAGATTGAGACGATAGAAAACCCGGTTCCCAAGTAAGGGTTGATACGCTCAAACAGGTACTAGAAGCTTTTGTAGGGGCGGACCTGGGTGTCCGCCCTCCAAAGGGTGCACACGCAGGTGCGTCCCTGCGATCCCGAAAATTTCCTTATCTCTTTAGAACGGAATCTGGTTAAACCGGCACCTGCCCACCCCAACGACGGCCCTCCGGGTCCCCTTCCTTCAAATATAATTCGTTGGCGACCACCCAAGAGCAAAAATCACCCTCCCGGAGCGTCAGGCCTCACTGGACCACCACCTCCACGGCATCGCCCTGACCGCCCGGCCCCACCACGGTGAGCCGGTGGTGGCCCCGGGTTAAGTCGACGGGCAGTTCATAGGGCGGGCCGGTGGCGGCCACTTCCCGGCCGTCCACGAACCAGGTGACCGCCTTGAGGGGGTCACGGCACAAAACTTTGGAAATCACCCGGATGACCTCGGCCCGGGGCGCCAACAGAAACCGGTCTCCGGGCAGAGGGTAGCTGATGCTGACCCGGAGCCCCAGGCCGCCGGCCCTGGCGGGGGGATAACCGCCCAGCGGCGGGGTCGTGGGGCGGCCGAGTACCAGGGCGTCGCCCCGGCGATGGGGCCCAGCCCCGGCCTTCGGGTCAGCGGGCCCCGGCCCCTGAAAGGTTTTCCCCAAATCCTGATCGAAGTCAGCCAGGCGGAATCGGCCTTCGCCCCCTTTCTCGTAGCGCTGATGGAGCCAGCCGGCAAAATTGGCGGGCATGCGGTGCCAGGGTTCCTGGGGGTGGTGATAGGAACAGATCGCCTGGGGTTCGGTGCCGGCCATAAACAGCTCCTGGCGAAGGTCGCCGCAAGCCGGCCCGGGTTTGAGGCCGGAGAAGGCGCACACCTCGGCGGTGGCGACCCCGGCGGGCTTGTCTAAACGCCGGCGGCGACTCCCGGCAAACAGGGCTCCGGCCAGGTCGGCCACAATCGGGGCGGCGGCGGTGGCGCCGCTGAGACCCGCGGTGGGCCGGCCGTCGAAATTGCCCACCCACACCGCCACGGTATACTCCGGGGTGTAGGCCACGGCCCACAAATCCCGGTAGTGGGTGCTGGTCCCGGTCTTGATGGCCATCCGGTAAGGCGGGTTCATGGCCGAGGCGCCGCCGAAGATGCGGGTCCGGGCCATGGGATCGCTCAAGATGTCGCTGATGATAAAGGCCGCCTGGGGGGTAAAGACCGGCGTCCCGTCGGCTTTGGGGGAATCCAGCGTCAGGCGCAGGGGGGCGAATTTCCCGCCATTGGCCAGGCAGGCATAGGCCGCGGCCAGTTGCAGGAGGCTGACTTCGGGGTTGCCCACCACCATGCCCAGGCCGTAGTGCTCCGGGGTAAATTCCGGGTGGTTGATGAGGTTGAGCCCGACCAGCGTGTCGTAATAGGTCTCCGGCCCCATCAGGTTGAGGAGATGGACGGTGGAGAGGTTGAGGGAATTGCCCAGGGCCTCCCGGAAAGAAACGGGGCCGTGGGACACGCGGTCGAAGTTGGCCGGGATAAACTCGCCCCGGGGCGTGCGGTAGCGCCGTTCCACGTCCTCCAGCACCGAGGCGGGGGTGAACCCCTGGTCCAGGGCCAGGGCGTAGAGAAAGGGCTTCAGCGCCGAACCCGGCGAGCGCCAGGCCGCGGCGCCGTTGTTGAAGCCCCGGTCCCGGGAGCCATAGGCGCAGGAGCCCACCAGGGCCAGAACTTCCCGGGAGCGGTTGGCGATGATCACCGCGGCGGCCTGGGAGGCGCCGGCCTTGAGGAGCCGGGTCCGGTGCGAGTTCACGATGGCCTGGGCCCGCCGCTGCAGCGGCAGGTCCAGGGTGGTCCTGAGCCGCTGGGGACCCGGGGCCGCCGGCTTCTCCCGGGCCAGGACCAGGTTGACGAAATGGGGGGCTTCAAAGGGGAATGCCGGCGGCCGGGGGCCGGTGCCCAGAAACCTGACGGGTTCGGACTGCCGGGTCTGGAGTTCCCCGGGGTTGAGATAGCCCGAGCCGGGCCATGCGGCTGAGGACCCAGCGCTGCCGCGCCAGGAGGCGCTCCCGGTGGGAGCCGTAGGGGTTCAGGGTCCCAGGGGCCTTGACCAGGGCGGCCAGGAGTGGCGGCTTCACCTGACGTCCAACCGGGAGGCGGGCTTGCCGAAATAGGCCCAGGCCCCGGCCTCGACCCCCATGAGGTTATTGCCCAGGGGCACCCGGTCGAGGTAGCGCCGCAGGATTTCGTCCTTGCTGAGGGCCACCTCATCCTGAGGCTGCGGCAGATCTCCACCAGCTTGCGGTAATAACTCCGGGGCCCGGGGTAGGTGAGGCGGGCCAGTTGCTGGGTGATGGTGGAAGCCCCGGACACGATGCGCCCGTGGCTCAGGTTGCTCATGGCGGCCCGGAGGATGGCCAGGGGATCGAGGCCCGGATGGCGCCAGAATCTCTGGTCCTCCGCGGCCACGAAGGCCGCGGCCACCAGGGCGGGCACGGCTCCGTCGGGCAGGGTGACCAGTTTGCGCCCCTGGGCCCCGGACACCAGGCGCAAGGGCCGGCCTGTCCGGTCCAGCACCAGGGGGCCGGGCCTCGCTTCCAGGGCCGACAGGTCCAGGCGCGAGGCGGCCGCGAAATGCCAGGCCAGGACGGCCAGGGCCAGCAAGGCCGCAGTCAGGCACCAGGCGGGACGCCCCCATGGCAGCCGCTTCAGCATCAGCGCCCCTTGACGATCAGCTCTCCCTGGGGGGAGTAGCCGTTCACCCCCGGCGAGTACATGGCCGCCACCCGGGTGGCGGGGACCACGAACTTGCCCTCGCACACGGCCCGGCAATAATACTCGAACCGTAGGAGCCGGAGTAGACCTGGTCCCGGAAGGCCAGCACCCGGTCGTTCCGGATCTCGAAATAATTGGGACGGAACCGCATGGTGCCTTCGGCGGTGACGTAATCGAAGTCGTCGTCGGATTCCGACTCGCTCGTCCTGCCGGGACCGGCTCCTCGGTCTTGAAGGCGGTGTTGAGGGCCATCAGCCCCGCAGGCAGGGGGTCATCCAGCACCACGTAGCGCTGCTCCTTGCCGGCCACGTCCAGGAAGACCGTAACCTTCACCAGGTCGCCCACCTTGATGTCCTCCGAGCCATCGGTGTTCTTGATGACCTGGCGGACCTTAAAGCCGTGGGCGGCCCCGGTGCCGGCGATATCCAGCCGGGGGCCGGTCAGCTCCAGCTTGTAGAGCCAGGTTTTGCCGGCCTGGCCTTCGATCTTGACCACCGGGTTCTTGAGCAGGGCCTGCGGCGTCCAGGCCCACGGTGCGGAAGCCCTTGGGGTCCAGTTTGAGCGCTCGGGCTGGCGGGGACGCCGGGCTGGCTGATGGCGATCTCCACCGGCTCGGTCCCGAAGCTCACACCCTTGAAGTAGCTTCCCAGGGCCAGGAGGGCCCAGCCGGTGTCGGCTGGTGGAGGTCCAGATGCCCTGGCGGTCCAGGCCCCCCAGCAGGAGCAGCGCCTCCTCTTTGGTGAGCGGGGTCCTGCGGCATGATGGCTGGCAGCCGCCAGGAGGGCCAGGGCCGGGCTGCGGAACTCGGCCGGGAATTCCTCGGGATCGTCATCAGTCGGGCTCCGGCACCTGCCGCCCAACAGCGGTTTCAGCGCGGCCTGAAGTTCCTGGCACGGGCCGCAGTTCCGCCAGCCTGGCCGCCAACAGCAGCAGGATTTTGCTCTCCCGGTGCATCTTGGCATAATTGCGCCTGGCGGCGCTAAAAGTGTCCCGGTCCAGAGACTTGTTCAGGGCCAGGACGTAGGCGGCAAAAGCCTTGACGGCGGGGGAGCGTTTCGGCTCCTGGATCTGGGTTTTCAGGTAATCCAGGGCCTGGCTCAGGGCCTCTCCGGCACCGTCGAGGCCGTTTCTCCTGGGCCAGGCTCAAGGCCGCGGCGGCATAGATCGAACCCCAGACGTGGGGTTCCCGCTGCCCCGGCCAATAGGCAAAGCCGCCGGAGTCGGTCTGCAGGCTCAAGATGCGCTGCACCCCCCGGTTCAGATATTTATCGGTGTCTGGCCAGGCTCACCCCGGACACCAGCCCTTGCTGGATCACCCCCCGGAAGGCCGCCAGGGCCAGGACCCCGGAACTGGTCTGCTCCACGCAGCCATACGGGTATTGAGCAGGTAGTGGATGGCGTCGGTCATCCGCAAGAAGGGCGACCCGGCCAGGGTCAGCACCGCCTGGACCTCCTCCGGGTTGATCTGGCCGGCGTCCTTGCCGGTCAGGTAAGCGGGGAGCGGGACCTTGATCTCGGAGGCCCCGGCCAGGGAACCGAACCAGACCTGGGTATCCCGGACGTACCCGGAGTTGATGGGCAGCTTGAGTTCCACCGCGTCGGTCCGCCCCTGGAACTCGCCTGCGAAACGGGCCGCCGGCCGGGCCGGCTGGTGGCCGCTTTGCCGGTGACCTTGAGCTTCAGGCTGTCTTTGGGTTTGAGCTGTCTGCCTTCGGGTTCCGTGGCGGTGAGAAACAGCCCGCCGTCCCCCACGGCGCTGAATTTCACCGGCCCCGTGCTCGCCGGTGGCGTTGAACGCGGCCACCTGAAACTTAAAGGTATCGCCCTGGGTGAAGAAATCCGGGCAGACCCGGTTCCAGATAAAAGTCCTTGGTGGCCAGCAGGGGCCGCTCGGCGCTGGCAAAGCGGCTGCCTTCGGTCCAGGACCACGGCGTAAATCCGGTAGGTGGTCATGTTGTCGGGCAGGGTGAAACTTACCTGGGCCCGGCCCTGGGCGTCGGTGTGCACCTGGGCGTTGAAATAAGGCCACCGCCTCGAAGCGCCGCCGGAGCTTGGACATGACCTCTTCGCTCAGCCGCCGCCGCCGGTCAGGGGCTCGTTCTTAGAAAGATAGAAAGGAGTCTGGTGAACCAGCAAAGCCCGTAGTTCCCCGGTAAACACCCCCAGGGGCCGGTCGAACCGGGTCAGGCCCTCCAGGCTGGGAGTCTTAAACCCGGTCAAGGCCAGGACGGCTTCATCCACCACCGCCACGGCCATTTCGGCTTCGGCCCCGCCGCCCTTGGGATTTTGGACGGTGAAGTCCAGGGTGACCTTGGCACCGGGCTCGGCCTTGAGTTCCCTGACCGCCGGGCTGATCTTGACCTGGAGGCCTTCCACTTCGTGGCGGACCGGCAGGTTGAGGGTGCCCCAGTAAAAGCCGGGCGCCTGGGAGTCATAGTGGCCGGCGTACACCGGGAATTCCCCCCGGGGCGTCAGTCCCAGGACCGAAACGTAAGACATTGGGGGCGTATTCGGCCCGGATGGGAATTTCCAGGTTCTCGGCCTCCGCTTTCGGGGTAATCACCTGGTACTTCAGCACGCCTTCCTGCTCCAGGGTGACCAGGTAGCGGGACACCGGGCGTTCGGGACCGGGCCGTGAGTCTGGCCGTCTCCCCCGGCTTATAAGCCGGCCGGTCCGCGGACAACGCCAGGGGCAGGTAGGGCGTTCCCGGTTCTCGTAAGCGTAGTTTTCACCGCTCACCTCGAAGGCCGTGGCCGAAGCGAAACTGCGGCCGGCCTTCGTCCGTATAGGTAAAGGCCACAAGATAGCGGCCGCCCCAGGCGAAGTTGAAACGGAAGGTGGCCGTGCCTTTTTCCAGGGTAAGGTCGCTGGACACGGTCTTGCGCCAGATTTCCTGTCCATCCCAATAGAGGTCGCCCTGCTCGTTGCGCTTGGGCACGTAGGCCCAGCTCTTTTGCAGAATTTCGGCCTGGACGGCGCCCTTGGGTAATCCGCTTGCCGTCCGGCCTGGCCAGCATAACCGTTCAGGACCTGTTCCTCATCGGCCCGGGCCGTCTTCCGGGTGGCGGCTGATGCCCACCAATTTTTCCGGCGTCACCTGGAACACCTTGGTTTCCGACGCGGCCCGGCCGTCGAAGTCCACCACGGTGGCCACCACGGAGAGGCCGTGCTCCCCGTCTCATGACCTGGCGGTCCAGGGGAAACTCCAGCTCCGCCCTCCCCTGCTCGTCGAGAATGGTCTGGCCGCTTTCGATCAACGCGCCCTGATCTTCGCCGCCGTAACCGAAGGTGAAGTTGTCATATCCCGGCACCTGATAGCTGGTCTTGGATTGATAAATCTTCCAGCGCACCTGGCCGTGCTTGACCTGCCCTCCGGCGTAGTAGGAGCCGGTGAGGCCGATCCTGACAAAGGGGGCATTGCTGCTCGCCCCGGTTGACGTATCCCTTCAGGGGTTTGACGATCTGCTGGAAGTTGATCCCGACGAAGTGCCGGGGCGGCTTGAACTCCTGCAGTTGAAAGGTGACACTCACCTGGTTTTTGGGGCCGGTCGCCGCCCCCTCCAGGGAGGGGTCCTCGCTCCGGCGGCCCTTACGGGCCGTCGGCGAGCTTGCGGCGGGGGTTTCCGGGCCATAGGTCATGTTCAGGGTGTAAGTCCCCAGGGGCCAGTAACTCTGGGTGAGGATTTCCCCGGCGGCCGTGCCGAAATCCGAAGTCCGGCCCTCATAGGTAAAGACCTGCTCGCCTTTGGGGCTGATGAGCTCAAAGGAGCAGACTTCGCCCTGTGGGCGGGAAAATGCGGCCCATGGCCGTATTCCCGCACCGTGCCCTTGAAGTAGACCTTCTCCCCGGGCCGGTAGACGCCCCGTTCTGTAAACACGTTGCCCCGGAGATTGCGGATTTTTTCGCCGGCCTTCACCTGCCAGATCCCCTGGGGCTTGAGGTTGCCCTGGGGCAGCGACCTGGATGAAAGCCACGTCGTCTCCGGTCCCCGCCACCAGCAGCACCAGGTCGTCCTCCTTCACTGCCCGCTTGACCGGCTGCAGGTTGTTTGGGGTTCTTAAGGGACAGCCCCGCCAGGTCATGGCGTTCGCAAAAGCAGCACGCCGTCGGCGTTGGTGCGCCCCAGGGAAAAGGCCTCCATGTCCCGGGTGAAGCCCATAACCCGGGCCCCGGCCACGGGAGTCCCGGCCTTGAGCGAGGTCACCCAGAGGAGCAGATTTTGTTGGCCGCGTTTATAGGTCAGGCCCAGATTGGTGATTTCAAAAACCCGGGGCGGGGTGGCCGCCGAACTGCCGGCCTCGTTGTCCTGGCCACCCGGATTAGTTCCAGGGCGCCGGCCTCCTTGCCCTGTCGAAGCTCAGGGGCAGAGACACCGCCCAGGCCTTGTTCTTCTCCCCGGCGGCGGGAAAGAGTTGCTTCTCGGCCAGGGGCGGGGAGACAAACGTCGGCCAGGTCCTTATGGGAGGTCAGGAAGGGTTTGAGGCCAGCGACGGCGGTCTTGAGTTCGGCCAAGACGCCGGTCCCAGTCGGCCGGGGACTTCTCCACCGCCAGGGCCAGGGGCAAGAGGAGCGGCGGCACCCGGATGCCTTCAAACCTCAAGTTGTTGACGTTTTGGGCCCGGACGTGCAGCAGCTGCCGGCTGTCCCGTTCGATGACGCTCTGGGGGCCCACGAATTCCACCTTGGGCGGCCGGTCGGGCATGAAAAAGGATTTGACCGTCTGGTGGTAGGTCTTTTTCCCCACCCGCAGGGTTTCGGGCAGGCTGATGAGATAGCCGGTGGCGTACCGGAAACGCGCCCCGCAGGGTCAGGACCCCTTCGGCCTCAAGGTGATGCGTTGCCAATCGATCTTGACCCGGGGCAACAACCGCAGATTGCCCCGGAGGCTTCTCAACCAACAGCGGCTGGCTGAAAAAGATCCTGACCTCCTCTTGCATGGCGTCCGGTTCGATCTTGACGATGGTGAAGTGTTTCTTGGAGTCGAACCCGTTTTTGGCGGGTGAGGCGGGCCGTTCCTGGGCTGCGGCCGGGCCTATGGCCGCCGACCAGGCCAGAGCCAGCGCCATAATCAATAAAAGAGCCAGTTGGCGGGCGACTGCGCCGGCGCCCCGGGACGACTGCGGGGACATCTTGCTTGATAAGCCCATGTTCTACCCCTTCCTGCACCGATGGATAACCGTGATCCGAGGCCCCTACGCCTTCATCCCAGGCTCGCACCGACCACCGTCACCCGGGATACCAGAAATTATCGGCATAACAGCTTATATTTATTAATATATCTTTAAAATACCTGCCGCCGGATGCGGCGGCGAAAAAAGGCCTGCAACCGTGTTAAGATTATAGGAAATCCCCTTGATTTAAAATAGAATTTATCATATAAGGCGCAAGGACTGACGCTTATTTCCGCAACGATTTTATGGCGATGGATCATCAAGGTCAAAGTTGCAGCGGGGTGCGGACCGTATCGGCCCGGGCTCCCCTGTGGGGATATTACCTCCGGCTCGTCAGCCGCCACTTCCTGATATTTGCCGGCCGGCCCCCAGCCGGGCCTCGGGAGGCCGGCCATCGCGAACTAAAGAGGAAAATCCCCAGGAACCCTACGTCGCAGCCTTCTGGAGTATTCCCCCGGACGAACTGCTTAATCGCCTTAAAACCACGGCGGCGGGGTTGACCACGGCTGAGGCCCGGCAGCGCCTGGCCCTCTATGGCCCCAATCTCCTCAAATCGAAACGCAAGACCGATTCCCTCACCCTGCTCCTGGCCCAGTTCAAGAGCCCCATCATCATCATTTTGCTGGGTGCGGCCATCCTCTCCTATTTCCTGGCCGACCGGGCCGATGCCATCATCATCTGTTTTATCGTGGTGATCAGCAGCCTGCTGGGGTTTTGGCAGGAGCGGGGCGCGGCCAATGCCCTGGCGAAGCTCCTGGCGGTGGTGCAGATCAAGGCCACGGTGTGGCGTGACGGACAGCAGGCGGAAATCCCGGTGGAGCAGATCGTCCCCGGGGATAGCGTCATCCTGGCCGCCGGCGATGTGATCCCGGGCGATTGCCTTCTCCTTGCCTCCAACGAACTCTTCGTGGATGAAGCGGCCTTAACCGGCGAGACCTTTCCCGCCGAAAAGTCGGTCGCGGTGCTGCCGGCGGACACCTCCCTCAACCAGAGGGTCAATACCCTGTTTATGGGGACCCACGTGGTCAGCGGCAGCGCCCGGGCCCTGGTCATCGGCACCGGCACCCAAACCGAGTTCGGCCAGGTCTCCGAACGGCTGGTGCTGCGCCCGCCCATAACCGAATTCGAACGCGGCGTGCGGCGCTTCGGCTTCCTCCTGATGCAAGTGACGTTGGTCATGGTGGGCGTCATCTTCGTGGGCAATATCCTTCTGAAGCGCCCGATCCTGGAGTCCTTCCTGTTCGCCCTGGCCCTGGCCGTGGGCCTCACCCCCCAGCTCCTCCCTGCCATTATCAGCGTCAACCTGGCCACCGGGGCCAAACGCATGGCCGCGGCCAAGGTCATCGTCCGGCGCCTGGCCTCCATCGAAAACTTCGGCAGCATGAACGTGCTGTGCTCCGACAAGACCGGCACCATCACCGAAGGCACGGTGCACCTCCATGCCATGGTCGGCGTGGATGGCTGCGACAGCCAAGAAAGTTGCTCTGTACGCCTACCTCAACGCCATATTCGAGACCGGCTTTACCAACCCCATCGACCTGGCCATCCGCAACCAGGCTGCCTGCGACATCACCGGCTATGAAAAACTGGATGAAGTGCCCTATGACTTTATCCGCAAACGCCTGACTATTCTGGTGGGCCACGAGGGACGCCGGGTGATGATTACCAAGGGGGCCGTTCCCAATGTGCTAAGCGTCTGCTCCGCCGCGGAAACTGCGGACGGCGCCAGCCATCGATTTGTGCGAGATTGAGGCCCAGATCCACGACCTGGTGAAGACGGCCAGCGAGCAAGGCAGCCGGACTCTGGCCCTGGCCTATCGGGATGTGGGCTCGGTCACGGACATCACCAAAGAGCATGAAACTGCCATGACCTTACTGGGATTCCTGATCGTCCAGGACCCTCCCAAACCGGGTATCCTTGAGACCATCAACCGGCTGGCCGGCCTCGGGGTCACCCTGAAGGTGATTACCGGTGACAACCATTTGATCGCCGGCACCATCGCCCGCCAGGTGGGGATGGCCAACACGAGTATCCTCACCGGCCAGGATATGCGCCAGATGAGCCCCGAAGCCCTCATGCAAAGGGCTCAGGAAGTGGACATCTTTGCGGAGGTCGAGCCCAACCAGAAGGAGCGGATCATCCTGGCCCTGAAAAAGGCCGGCAACGTGGTGGGGTATATGGGTGACGGGATCAACGACGCCTCGGCCTTACATGCCGCGGACGTGAGCATCTCCGTGGACAGCGCCGTGGACGTGGCCAAGGAAGCCGCGGACATCGTTTTGCTGGAGCATAACCTGGACGTCCTTTTGCAGGGGGTGCAGGAAGGCCGCAAGACCTTTGCCAACACCCTCAAATACGTTTTTATGGCCACCAGCGCCAACTTCGGGAATATGTTCAGCATGGCCGGGGCCTCGCTGCTGCTGCCCTTCCTGCCCCTGTTGCCCACCCAGATATTGCTTACCAACCTGATGACGGATTTCCCGGAGATGACCATTGCCACCGACAGTGTGGACCAGGAGTTGGTGGACCGGCCGCACCGGTGGGATATCGGCTTTATCCGCCGCTTCATGTTTTTCTTCGGCATCCTGAGTTCGGTATTTGACTACCTCACCTTTGGCGCCCTGATCTATATCCTCCGGGCCACCCCGGAGTTGTTCCGGACCGGCTGGTTCCAGGAATCGGTGATCTCGGCGGTGATGATCGTCCTGGTCATCCGGACCCGGCGCCCGTTCATCAAGAGCCGCCCCGGGAAGTACCTGCTGATCGTGTCCCTGGTCATTATCGGGATCACCCTGATCTTCCCGGCCTCGCCGCTCCGGGGCGTTTTCGAATTCCAGGTGCTGCCCCTGGAGTTTTACCTGGTCCTTTCCGCCATCCTGCTCCTCTACATCCTGTCGGCCGAGGTCCTGAAACGGATATTTTACCGGAAATTTAAGTATTAGGCCGGGGGTGATCCCGGGACGGGGAGAAAGGGACGGCGGTAAGAAATGCAGCGGGGCCCGTCGCCGCGGGCCCCGCTGTGGGTAGGTTTAAGTCTGAGAAGCCGGCCCTATTTCGCCATCACGAACTTGCCGTCCTTGACCTGGATGATGACCATGGAATCAGGGCCCAAGCCGTTGTGGTCCTCGGGGCTCAGGGTATAGATCCCGGACACCCCCACGTAGCCCTTGGTCTCCTCGATGGCGGCCCGGAGGGCCTTGGGGTCGGTGCCCGCCTTCCGCATGGCGTTAGCCACGATGCTGATGGCGTCCCAGGCATACCCCGAGTGGGTGTTGATGGGGAACTGCTTGTCGAAATGATAGACGTCCGTGTAGAGGTGGATGAAGTTCTGGATGACCTTTTTCTGGGCGTCGGTATCCGGCAAATCCGCCGCCACCATCAGTTTCGTGGCCGGCATGCGATCCCCTTCGGAGGCCTTGCCGGCCAGTTCGATATACTTGGGGTCAGGCAGACCGTGGCACTGGAACAGGGGCAGGTTAAGGCCCAGCTGGGCCTTGTTCTTGGCCACGATGGCCCCGGCCGGCCCGATGGTCCAACAGATGATCCCCTGGGGCCCGGCGTTCTTGATCTTGGTGAGCTGCGCGGTCATGTCGGTGTCCTTGGGGCCGAAGGACTCCTTGGCCACCAGGGTGATGCCGTAATCCGGCGCCAGTTTCTCCAGCCACGCTGCCCCGTCTTTGCCGAAGCTGTCCGAGGCGTAGAGCAGCCCCAGCTTGGTGATTTTCTTTTCTTTCAGATAGGTGAACAGCCGCTTCACCGCCACGGAGGAGCGCTGGGGGGATTTGAACACATAGGTGAAGGGGCCGAATTTCCCGCCCATGATTACCGGGTCGCCGCCCACGCACATAAAAGTGGGGACCCCGGCTTCCTCGACGATCTTCTTGACCTGCATCCCCGAGCCCGTAGTAGTGGGCCCGATGATGGCCGCCACCTTGTCGGAGTGGATAAATTTCTTGGCGATGGTGGCAGCCTTGGCCGGGTCGCTCTCGGTGTCGCCGATGATCAGCTCCAGGGGCCGGCCATTGATGCCCCCGGCCTTGTTGATCTGAGCCACCACCATCTCCGCCACCAGCTTGGTGGGGGTGCCGATATGGGCTGCCGGCCCCGACAGGGCGAACATGGCCCCTATTTTGATAGGCTGTTTTTGGTCCGCAGCCTGGACCCCGCCTGCCACCAGCATCACCAGGGCTGCAGCCACGAGAACCCTTGACAGTACTCGACTCATAGTGTCCTCCCTCCTCAGAAAATATGCCCTCATTGTTGGTCTAGATGAGGCCATGATGTCAACTCAAAAATCTCGCCGCCGGCAATTATCGGAGTAAGTTGGAGCCCCGCACCGGGGCGGACGGTTATCTGAGGCAGACCGGCCCCGGGACCCACATCCCTTTGGGGCCCGGTTACGGGAATTATGGCGCCAGGAAGCGGAAGATTATCTGCTGATTGCGCAGGGCGTAAATTGCCGCCTTGATGGAGAGAGTTTGGACCTGGAGATATTGTTCTTTGGACTCACGTTCGGCTGCGTCACCCGAATCTGCCTTGCCCTGGGCTCTCAACTCCTCAGCTTGCTTCTTCTTGGCCGCGGCGGTTTCCAGCAATTTATCCGCCTGGGCCTGGGTCCCGGTAGCCAGTTTTTGGTTGATGGCCAGTTGCTGGCTTTCCTGGGAGGAAAGCTCATGCTCCGCCAGTTTGGCGGCGCTTTCCTTCTGAAGAAGCGTAAAGAGCGCATTGGACTGTTTCACCAGGGACAGGGCCCCAGGGAGGTTCTTGGCCTCTAATTGCTGCTGCGCCTCTTCCAGGAGGGAAACCGCCTGGCGGTAGGCCTTGACAGGGTCAGAGGCCGGGGGCGGGGTGGTTTGGCCCCAGCCGATGCCCACCAGGGGCAGGACCAGAGACAGGGCCAGCAGGCAGATACCATAGTTGCTGCGGAACACGAACATCATCACAAGTCACCTCAATAAGATTTGGTGTGGTCTTACCGCCCGGTCCGGATCAACCCGGCGTCGTTGTCCCCGCCGGGGTCTGCAAAAATGCGAGCCGGGCTTTCAGCGGCTCTCCTCAGCAGATTTTCCCTAACTATAGAGAAATTTGTCGCCTCAGATCAAGGGGCAAGTGGATTTTATTTCTCGGAGCCAACTACGTTCAAGCTAACCCATGACTTAGACTCCATGAAGATTTCTTCCCTCATCATCCGAACCCTCTCCACCTCCCTTCGGCGCAGAAGGAACCATACCAGCCAAACCAGGTTGATCCCTCGCTCCATTCCGTATCTCCCCCTTTCAGGATAATCCAGCCTTGATAGTGATGGACAGCCCGGGGAAAATTATGAGAAGCTAATAAAGTCCAGGCTGGTCCCTGTTAAGGAGTTGGTGCTCCCGTCGAGTTTTGGCCAGGCAAGTCAGGATCAGACTGCTGATGCCCCAGACCTTGAGCAGGTCATACCTAATAAACCGGTGGGGCCAGGGTGGTGAGCCTCAGCCGGCGCGGGCGCCCAGGCTCGGGGGGGCCGCCCGGCAAGGTTCTGCCACGGGCTTGGCCTTGCCCCATTAAAGCCTCCCGCCCTTGAAGCCGGTTTGGGGGCGCAGGTTCTCAACAACAGGAAGGAAAGTCAGGCATGGCACATTTTCTCTGGGGCGCCTCGGGCTTGCTGGTCTCCACGGGCATATGGCTCTGGGTATTGCGCTGCTACGATAGATTGGAGCCAGAACCGCTCAAGGTCTTGCTTCGGGTGGGGTTGTTGGGGGGGGTATTGAGCGTCATCCCCGCCATCGTCTGCAATAACCTGGTCGACCATCTCCTGGGCCTGACGGGTTTTGTCACTGATCTCTCCCGGAAGGTCAGCCTGCCCCTGGCCCTCATCTCGGCCATCTTCATCGGCATCAACGAGGAGACCTGGAAGTTCCTGGCCACGCTCCGCCTGGTAAGGAGACTGCCGGAATTCGACGAACCCCTTGATGGGATGATTTACGCCATGACCGTGGCTCTCGGCTTTGCCGCCATCGAAAACCTGGAGTACACGGTGCGTTTTGGTCCAGGGGTGCTGATCACGCGCTCCATGCTGTCCATACCTGTCCATCTGGCCTGTGCCGCCATCTGGGGTTACGGCCTGGCCCGGGCCAGGTTTATCAGCAGGCATAGGCGGTACTTTATCACCGTCCTCCCGTATCTCCTGGCGGCGGCGGGGGTTCATGCGGCTTTTGATTTTTTTGTGTTTCTGCGAACCTGGACCATCGTCCTGATTCTTCCCCTCTTGCTATTCATCGTCTGGTACGCCAATCAAAAATTACTCTACCTGAGAGATCAATCCCTTTGTTTAACGGGGAATATCTGTCAACACTGTCAAAAGTGCAATGCCGCCCGGGCAAAGTTTTGTATCAACTGCGGCTTGCCGTTAGGTGCGGGCAGTGAATTTTTTCGGATCTGTCCCAACTGCCAAATGAGGGTGCCGCGGAACGATAATTTCTGTTTTAAGTGCGGCCATGAACTCCCTCAGGTCGAGTCGGGCGAGGGACAAGCGTGAAGCCACCCGGGGCCAGGCAACAGGCGGGATGCGCTCCGCTTACCCGCCCCAGGGCGCTACGGCGCGACGAAACTTATTTTAGCCAGGGAAAATCACCGCCAATGTTTTATTACCTGATCATGTCCTGTTTTTCGGTGTTGATTTTTGTGGCCACGATAAACGGTGATTGTCGGGCTGAGGATTTTATCATTGCCATCGATATCGGCCACACCATCAATACTCCGGGAGCCACCAGCGCCAGAGGTGCGCCGGAATATCGCTTCAACCAGAACATCGGCACCCTGCTGCATCGGCAACTCCTGCAGGATAAGAGGTTCAAAGGCTCGTTTATCATCAACGAGACCGGGGATGACATCTCCCTCCCGGCCAGGGCCGCCATCGCCAATCAACGGGGGGCCCATCTCCTGATCTCTATCCACCATGATTCCGTGGAGCCCAAGGACCTGTCTCAATGGCTGTGCCAGGGGAAAATTTTGCCCTATTGCGACAAGTTCAGCGGATATTCCCTCTATTATTCGGAAAAAAACGGCAGTCCCCTCGACAGCCTCACCTTCGCCGTTATCCTCGGCTCCGAGATGTTAAAGAGCCGATTTTGCCCTACCTTGCATCATGCCGAAAAATTTACGGGGGGAGACAAGGAGCTGATCGACAAAACCAGAGGCATCTATAAATATAATAATTTGGTTGTGCTGAAAAAAGCACATATGCCGGCAGTATTATTTGAATGCGGCATCATAAAAAATCGAAATGAAGAATTACAGCTCAAAGATCCTCAGTATCAACACAAAATCGTCGCCGCACTTTTTAATGCAATAAATCTATTTTGCAGCCAATCCAATATCATAATATCTCCACACCATTGAACATCGCTTGATTTTTAAGCAATGATTTAATCGCTCCCTGCCATCCATAGAGAAAAGAACAAAAGTACCGACTCCTAGAAATTGAAAGCCGCCCCCAGCATGGGGCCGTGGAACCAGCCATGGACGGTGATATCCTTGGTACTGCCGCTCCCAGAAAAATAACGGCCGCGGTATCCCGCATACATGCGAATGTTTTTATGCACCTGGTAGCCAATCAAGGCTTCGAGCACACTGTCCACGTTATTGTAGGCGACAAAGCCAAAGCCGCCGCAGTCGGCTCTTAACAGCAGGTTAAGTTTCGGCGTCAACCAGAAGCCGACCCGCATCCCCAGGAACGGTTCAAAAATCGACGCCTGTAAGTCGCTAAAAACATTCCCGCCCCGGCTGATGCTTTGCTGACCGAGAGGACCGGTAAGGGTGGCATTGAGGTTCAGGCTGGTGTCCTGATTATAGTAGGTGTAGCGGAGCCCGCCCATCAGCTCGAAAGAAACCACGGGCAGCGGTTTGGCGGACTGGAGGGGCACGGTCCCCAGCAGATAGCGCACCCCCACGTCCTGCCACAGAAGCCGCGTCCAGATCTTCAGGTCACCTGAAAGTTGCAGGCGAACCGGAATGGTCGCGGGCGCTTGCTTGGGGTTAAGTTTGAGTTCCCTGGCACCGCCCGCACTGATGCTTTCGCCGATATACAGAAACGTGGTGTCTGAAAAGATCCCCCACCTGCCGTTCCAAATCTCCACCCGGCCCATGCCCCCCATAGCCTTGCTGAAGAGAAGGGGCACGAGCTCATACCAGGGCACATTGGCCACGGTGGTGCCACTGAAGCGGCCCTGGTGGCTGAGGTCAAGATGGACGCCCGGAATCCAGAGATAAGGGGCCAGGAAAAACTGCCAGCCCTCTTTATAGAGGGGGAGGCGGTCATCTTCCTTGGGGGTCGCGGCCTTCTCCGTGGCGGCGCCGGGCTCATCCTGGGAAGTGGGATTATCGGCAGCCGAACCGTCCCGCCCGGCCAGGGTCATCAAAAGACAGGCAAGCAATCCTACCCGCAACACCTTACTCCAGAAACTGGTCATCGCCCCCATCCCCCTAAAAATTATCATGGCTTTACTGACCGCACACCACTATTGCTGGCCGTAACCTAAGCTTTGGTCACCTGAGATGCTGGTTTCTCATATCATATAATGGCCATTTCATTCCAGTGATTTCGCTTGGGCCCGATGCCGCACCACCATGAATACCTGGTTCATTTCCACCGGAGCGATGACTGCTTGACAAGGGGTTAATGAGCACTACCTTTAGACGCAGATTAAAGCTTCGCATATTCTCACTCCGAGTGCCTTCCCCATGGCCGACAAAAAAATACCGCCGCGCATCCACGTGCTGGCCAAACCCACCGGGGCGACGTGCAACCTGAACTGCTCCTATTGCTTTTTCCTGAACAAAGAACAGCTCTATCCCGGCAGTCACTTTCGCATGAGTGAGGCGGTGTTGGAGACACTATATCCGCCAACTCATCGAATCCCACAGTGCTGACCGGGTGACGGTGGCCTGGCAGGGTGGAGAACCGACCCTGATGGGCCTCGACTTCTACCGGCGGGCCCTGGAATTCCAGCAACAGTATCAGCGGCCGGGCATGGTCTTCGAGAACACCATGCAAACCAACGGCACGCTCCTCAATGACGATTGGTGCGAGTTCTTCCGGGAGCACGGCTTTCTCATCGGGATCAGTATCGACGGGCCTGGCGCACTGCACGATGCCCACCGGGTGGACAAGCGCGGCAGGCCGACCTTTGACCGGGTAATGCAGGGCCTCCGGCTGCTGCAGAAGCATGAGGTAGAATACAATATCCTGACCACCGTTAACCGGCTCAACGCTGATCATCCCCTGGAGGTCTACCGGTTTCTCCGGGACGAAGCCGGCGCTCCCTGGATGCAATTCATCCCGGCCATCGAGCGGCTCAACGACGCCGGGGTCTCTCTCTGTCAGGAAGGAACTACCGTTTCGGACCGCTCGGTGACGCCGGGACAGTTCGGTAATTTTCTGATCACTATTTTTGACGAATGGGTCCGGCATGACGTCGGGCGGGTGTTCGTCCAGACCTTCGAGGCCACGGTGAGAAACTGGCTGGGCCTGCCTTCTTCCGGCATGTGCGTCTTCGATGCCACCTGCGGTCATGGACTCGCTTTGGAGCACAACGGCGATCTATATTCCTGCGACCATTTTGTTGAGCCCAAGCACCTCCTGGGCAACATCGGGCAAGACCACATGATCGACCTGGCAGGCTCCGACCAGCAGCACACTTTTGGCCGCGCCAAGTTGGAGAAGCTGCCCCGTTATTGCCGGGAATGCGAGGTGGGATTTGCCTGTAAGGGTGAATGTCCCAAGAATCGGTTTCTCACCGCCCCGGATGGGGAGCCGGGGCTGAACTACCTGTGCCTCGGTTACCGGGCCTTCTTCCAGCACGTCGACCATCCCCTGAAGATCATGGCCGGTCTGCTGCGCCGTGGTTACCCGGCGGCGCAGGTCATGCAGGTTCTCGCCGAGGATGCTGGCAGGCCGGTCCCGGCGCCGGCCAAAACCGGCCGCAATGACCCCTGCCCCTGCGGCAGCGGCCGCAAGTTCAAGAAATGTCATGGCCGGGAGGTGACGGTCCAGGCCGGGAGAACTTCCCGGTAGGTCAACGCGGTCTCAAGCAGAATAGAATGCCCTGAATCAGGATTCTTGGCATGATGATCAACGTCCACCCCCCTGAAAGGAGGATTTATGCCAGCAGGGAAGCAACCAAACATTCTGTTTATCATGGGTGATGACATCGGCTGGTTCAACATCGGCGCCTATCACCAGGGCATCATGTCCGGCAAGACCCCTAACCTCGACAGGATGGCCGCGGAAGGTATGCGCTTCACTGATTACTACGCCGAGGCCTCCTGCACCGCGGGCCGGGCCAGCTTTATCACCGGAGAGCTGCCCATCCGCACCGGGCTGACCACCGTGGGGCAGGCTGGCGCTACCCTGGGAATCCCGGATGAGGCCCCCACCATCGCCACGGTGCTGAAGTCCATGGGCTATGCCACCGGGCAGTTCGGCAAGAACCACCTGGGGGACCTGAACAAGTTTCTGCCCACGGTGCACGGCTTCGACGAGTTCTTCGGCTATCTCTACCATCTGGACGCCATGGAGGACCCCTTCCATCCCAACTACCCGCCGGAGCTCAAGGACAAGGTAGGCCCCAGGAATATGATCCATTCCTGGGCAACCAACGTGGACGATACCACTGAACAGCCGCGCTGGGGCAAGGTGGGCAAACAGAAGATCGAAGACGCCGGGCCGCTGCCTCCGCACCCTATGCAGGGCATCAAATACAATATGGAGACCGTGGACGAGGCGATTCGCGACTTCGCCTTTGCGTTCATGGACAAAGCCAGGAAGGATGGCAAACCTTTCTTCGTCTGGCTGAACCCGACGCGCATGCACGTCGTCACGCACCTGTCGGAGAAATACCAGAAGATGCGCACTCCGGAAAATGGCTGGAGCATCCATGAAGCCGGGATGGCGCAACTGGATGACATCGTCGGTGCGGTGATGCAGTACCTCAAGGACAATGGCCTCGATGACAACACCATCATCGTCTTCTCGACCGACAACGGCACCGAGAACTTCACCTGGCCCGACGGCGGCCAAACGCCCTTCGCCGGGGGCAAGGGAACGGCGCTGGAAGGCGGCTTCCGCGTGCCCGCCATCATCCGCTGGCCGGGCAAGGTGCCCGCTGGCAAGGTGGAAAACAGCATCGTCTCCAGTCTCGACTGGTTCCCCACCTTCGTGTCGGCGGCAGGTTATCAGGGCGACATCGTGGAGGACCTCAAGAAGGGTAAGCAGTTCGGTGACCGCACCTATAAGGTGCACCTGGACGGCTACGACCAGATGGATTTGCTCACCGGCAAGGGGCCGTCAAAGCGCCACGAGGTCTTCTACCTCACCGAGACCACGTTGAGCGCGGTGCGCATCGACGACTACAAGTACCGCTTCACTGATCAGCCCAACGGCTGGCTGGGCGCCACGGAGAAGGTCGATGCGCCGTTCCTGGTGAATCTCCGTCTGGATCCTTTCGAGCGCACGGGCATGCCCACCGGCAAGGGTGGCTCGTTATGCTATATGGACTGGTTCATGTACGAATTCTGGCGCTTCGTCTTCGTGCAGGAGGAGGTGATGAAGGCCGGGCTAAGCTTCATCGAGTTCCCGCCCATGCAGAAGGGCGCCAGCTTCAACATGGATGCGGTGAAGGAGCAAATCCAGAAAGCAATTTTGGCCCATCACGGGAAATAAGCTTAACTGGTGGCCGGCGCCAAGACCTTCAAGGTACACCTCGACGGCTACAATCTCCTGCCTTTCTTGAAAGCAGGAAAGTAACTGTCCAGGCCAAGAGAACTTCCCTGTAATCAACGCCGCCTAAGCAATGCCGGGAGGTCCTGAATCAGGATCTCCTGGCTTGATGATTAACGTCCACCCCTCTAAAAGGAGGATTTATGCCAGCAGAAAAGAAACCAAACATTCTGGTCATCTGGGGCGATGACATCGGCATGTGGAACATCAGCGCCTACAGCCACGGCATGATGGGCTACCGGACGCCGAACATCGACCGCATCGCCGCACGAAGGAATCATGTTCACCGATTGCTACGGCGAGCAGAGCTGCACCGCGGGGCGTTCGGCGTTCATCACCGGCCAAAGCGTCTTCCGCACCGGCTTGAGCAAGGTGGGGATGCCGGGAGCCGACTTCGGCCTGCGCGGCGAGGATCCCACCATCGCCGAGTTGCTGAAGCCGCTGGGCTACGCCACCGGCCAGTTCGGCAAGAACCACCTGGGCGACAAGGACGAATTCCTGCCCACCAACCACGGGTTCGACGAGTTCTTCGGCTTCCTCTACCACCTGAACGCCTGCGAGGAGCCGGAACTGCGCGACTACCCCCCGGAAGCGGACTTCCCCAACTTCAGGAAAAACTACGGACCCCGGGGCGTGCTCCGCTGTTCCGCCGACGGCCGCATCGAAGACACCGGCCAGCTGACCAAAAAGCGGATGGAGACCATCGACGATGAGGTCCTGGCCGCGGCCACGGAATATATCGACCGCCAGGCCAAGGCCGATAAGCCGTTCTTCGTGTGGTTCAACACCTCGCACATGCACTTCCGGACCCATGCCAAGCCCGAGAGCCTGGGCCAGTCCGGCCGCTGGCAGTCGGAATACCACGACGTCATGATCGACCACGACAAGTGCGTGGGCGCCCTGCTGAAGCAACTGGACGACCTGGGCATCGCCGACAACACCATCGTCATGTACAGCACCGACAACGGGCCGCATATGAACTCCTGGCCCGACGGCGCCATGACCCCCTTCCGCAACGAGAAGGACTCCAACTGGGAGGGCGCCTTCCGGGTGCCGGCCATGATGCGCTGGCCCGGCAAGATCAAGCCCGGCACCGTGTCCAACGAGATCGTCAGCCACCTGGATTGGCTGCCCACCTTCCTGGCCGCCGCCGGCGACCCGAACATCAAAGAGAAACTCCTCAAAGGACATCAGGCCGGCGCCAAGACCTTCAAGGTGCACCTCGACGGCTACAACCTCCTGCCTTTCTTGAAGGGCGAGGTCAAGAAGAGCCCCCGGGTGGAGTACTTCTACTTCTCCGACGACGGCGACCTGATGGCCCTGCGCTACGACAACTGGAAGCTGATCTTCATGGAGCAGCGGATGGCAGGCACCCTGCGGATCTGGCAGGAGCCGCTGGTGCCGCTGCGGTTTCCCAAGCTCTTTAATCTGCGCACCGACCCCTTCGAGCGGGCCGACATCACCTCGAACACTTACTGGGACTGGATACTCGATCACGTCTACCTGTTTCTGCCGGCGCAGAAAGTCGTGGGAGAATTCCTGATGACGTTCAAGGAGTATCCCCCGCGCCAGAAGGCGGCGAGCTTCACCATCGACCAGGTGTTGCAGAAGCTCCTGGGGGGCGCCGGCAGCCGTTGACGTTGCCATGAACCGGACACCCATTCCCCGCAGATTCTACGGCCGTTGGTGGATCTGCGGGGGTCACTTCTTTTCACTAAGACATCGTTTACTGGGGTCGAAGTAGCAGACCCGATATGACGAGCGCCTCGAGGTTCGCATGCCCCTCTTGCACGTCGCAATCTCAGACGCTTTAATAATTTTCTTTTTAACCCTGGGTCCGCTCAAGGCCATCGCCCCTTTTGCGCAGTTGACCCAGGGATCCGACCCTGCCTTTCGCCGGACCTTGGCCTGGCGGGGCACGGCGATTGCCACCCTCATCGTTCTGGTGGTGGCCCTGTTAGGGGCATTGGTCCTGAAAAATTGGCATGTTTCCGTTGCCGCGATCGTCATTACCGGCGGCATCATTCTCTTCTGCCAGGCTTTCCAGATGATCATGCATCCCGGGGCCGTGGCGTCATCGCCTCCCCAGCCAGACGCCGGGCAGACTCCGCCAACCCTGGCGACGGCCCAATTTTCCCTGGCATTCCTGCCCTGGTCACTGCTCCCGGCATTGCGGCCATTGCCGGGTTCATGGCTATTGCCGGGGGCGACTGGACGCAAAAAGGCATCGTCCTGGCGGCTTTACTGGTGATCATGGGGCTGAACCTGGTCACCCTCCTGAACATCGAGGCGATTTCAAAGACGCGGCCCCGCACCGGTTCTAAAGTCCTGGGATGGGTGATGGCCGTGCTCCAGGCGGCGCTGGCGGCGCAATATATCATCAATGGCCTGGTTCGTTTAGGGGCCTTGGGCCATATGGTCCAATAAAGGAAAAACCTGCCTGCCTTAAGCTGGGTCGAGCGGACTCCTTTATGGTCCTGCAACGGCACTATTCAGCCTGGGCGTGTTTTTCATCGTGACCGTTGCCATGAAACGAAGAACTATTCTCGACAAGATCGGTTTTCTCTGCCTCACCGGGTTTTTGGGGGTCCTGATCTTCACCGCCATGGGACTGGCCCAGGCCAAGGCCCAGGATCCCTTGCCCTCCTGGCAGGCAGGGCGGGCGAAACAAGCCATCGTGAGCTTTGTACGGAAAGTTACGGATAAGTCCAGTTCCGCATATGTGCCGATAGCAGACCGTATAGCCAGCTTTGACCAGGATGGCACGCTTTGGGTGGAGCATCCCCTCTACACCCAGGCCGTGTTTGCCCTGAATCGGGTGCACGAACTCGCTCCCAACCATCCGGAGTGGAAGACCGAGCCGCCTTTTAACGTGGTCCTGTCAAACGACCGGGCCGGGATGGCCAAGTTCACCGAGCAGGATTGGGCCAGAATTATTGGGGCGACGCACGCGGGCATGTCCACCGAGGCGTTCCGGGAGATAGTCCGGGGGTGGCTGGCCCACGCCAAACACCCCCGTTTTCAGCGGCCGTACACCGATCTCGTCTACCTGCCGATGCTGGAAGTGATGCGGTATCTCAGGGCCAACGGCTTCAAGATCTATATCGTCACCGGCGGCGGTCAGGAGTTTGTCCGGGTTTACAGTGAGCGGGTTTACGGCGTGCCACCCGAGCAGGTGGTGGGCTCAAGCATCGCCACCAAATACGAATACCAGAATGGCAAACCGGTGCTGATGCGGCTGCCAAAAGTGTTTTTCATCGATGACCACGCCGGCAAGGCCATCGGCATCAACCTCTTTATCGGCAGGCGCCCGCTCGCGGCCTTCGGCAACTCCGCGGGTGACCGGGAAATGCTGGAATGGACCAACGCCGGCCGCGGGGCGCGTCTCATGATGCTGCTGCTTCACGACGACCCGGAGCGCGAGTATGCGTACGGCCCTGCCGCGGGTCTGCCGGACACCAAGGTCGGTACCTTCCCTCAGGCGCTGATGGCCGAAGCGCAGCAGCGCGGCTGGGTCGTCATCTCGATGAAAAAGGATTTCAAGAAGCTCTTCGCCTGGGAGTGAGGGGTTTGACCAGGCCGGACAGCTTCATAACGTGGTTTCCAAAGGCAATTTACCTCACTCTTGCGGAAAGGTTGGCAAAAAGCTATGGACGAATCTCCCGCCGGCAAGAAAGTCTCCGATGAACTCGCCAAAGAGCGCACTCGCGAGGCTGCCGACCGCACCCTCATGGCGTGGATTCGCACTTGCCTGTCGCTGATCGGCTTCGGGTTCGGCATCGCAAAATTCCGGGACATTCTGGTCGAAGGCGGGCTGGCGCACCCGGCCGGCGGCCACATGAACTCCACCCTGATTTTCGGGTTGAGTTTTATCTCCCTCGGTATCCTCGGTCTTCTCGCCGCGGTGGTCCAACATTGGCGAATTCTGCAACATATCAAGTTTCAGGATTTCCAATATACCGGGTTCCGGCCAGTGGTAATGATAACCGCGATCTTATTGCTGGTCATCGGCCTTTTTGCTTTCCTCTCCATCCTGCTAAGGGTTTAACCGGGCGCGGCGAGATAGCCCGCCCTATGAGAAAGTTAGGGGATTTACAGAAAAATACCGGATAGGCCCTGAATAGCCGAACTCCTCGGTTTGGCCTGAGGTTGGGTAACCCTTGGTTTGCCTCTAAAATGGAATCATGTCCGAAGTCTTCACGACCAATCTTCACACCTTTAACTTTCGCAATCTCCATCCCCAAATTCTCCTGGGGACGGCGAGCGACCGTTATGCCGGCTGGCTCGGGCAAATATATTCACCAGACCGTTACCGAGGCCGCATAACCAAACGCACCAAAGTCATTTCCGGAAAATCTTTTGTCGAAGAAGTGCTCCCGGTTGACAGCGTGGAGGAGTATTTCGAACATTTCCCGGTCCTGGAGATTGACTTCACTTTTTACCGGCCGCTTTTGGACCATAATGGCCACCCCTCCCAGAGCTATCAGGTATTGAAGACCTACGCCGGGCATTTGAAAGATAATGACCGGATCATTCTCAAGGTTCCGCAGATGATCACGGCCCAGAAGTTCCACAGAGGCGAACAGTACGTCAAGAATGAAGCCTACCTGAGCCCTGCCATTTTCACCGGGCAATTCTATGAACCGGCCTTGAACCTGTTGGGCCCCAACCTCACCGGCTTCATTTTTGAACAGGAATATCAGCGGAAGGAAGATCGGGCTTCGGTGCAGGCGATGGCTCAGGTCCTGGATACATTCTTCAGCCAGATCCCCAAAGACTGCCGGTACCATCTGGAACTGAGAACCGACCTGTATTTGAGAGGCCAGGTTTTCGAAGTTTTGGCCAAACATGGCGTAGGGCAAGTCTTATCCCACTGGACCTGGCTGCCGCCCTTAAGAAAGCAGCTGGCCAAAGCTGACGGGCGGTTTTTCAATTCTGGGAATGAATGCGTGATCCGGCTTTTGACGCCACTGGGGATGCGATATGAAGATTCTTATGGGCGCGCCTATCCTTTCGACCAACTGGTGGAAGGGATGCTGGCCACGGAGATGATTTTAGAGACGGGGGACATTATTAAGGACGCAATCGGCAAAGGAATGCTGGTAAACCTTATCATCAATAATCGGGCAGGCGGGAACGCTCCTTTGATTGCCCAGGCGATTGCGGAGAAATTCTTGCCGAAGCGTCAATCTGCGCCAGAAAAGCAAAAGATGCTCTGGTAACTTCCAAAAAGGTTACAATCAAGGGGTGACGGGAGAAGGGGATGAACCTCTGGCTCCTTCCCTCGAATGGAACTGAGCCATCCCCCTTGGACAGGAAGATGCATAAGCCATTTCTCTGGATCCTTATTTTGTGGTCAATTGGATTCCTCAGCGGATGTGCCATGGAGAGATACCATCAAGTCCCGACAGACCCTTCCGGGCTCAGATATTCTCAGGATGATTCGCGATCAGGCCCACAGTTCGGCCCTTCACCCGGCTGAATGATGGTAAAAGGCTTTCTGTAGTGAAAGCCGCCGGGATGAAGTTCCCCCCAGCCCTTTTGTCTCGGGTAATTGAGAGAATACGTTGAAGGCATTGCCAAATCACGAAAAGCTCTACACGCCAGTCCAGGGGAAAACGTACTCACTGTTTGCTGAGGACGACGATAGCGAACCTTACTATGCCGAAATCAAGCGCTTGGCTGACGTCTTCCTCCAACGCGGCCTTGACGAAAAAAGGCTTTTGGGTCTGATCCAGCAAGTGGGCAGGAAGCCCTGGCTTTTGGGCTCAAAAACCACGGGGTCCGATCAGAAGACGCTGCAGTTTGTCAGAGAAACTCTCCAGCAGTCCTTGTCCATCTATACCCGGAACGTTGCGAACCACTTAAAAAGCCTGCCCTACGCCAAGCGGGTAGACAGCACGCTGACAACGACGGAGGAGAAATACCACCTGTACATGCTTGAGATTGAATTAGTAAACAGGATCTATCGAGAAGGGTTCAAACGCTCCGAATACAAGTTCGCCCTCATCGCCCATTGCCTCCGCGACTTCAGGCCGGATTGCCGCTCGGTAAAGGGTGATATCGAGGCCGTGTGCAAGGGTTGCACCGAGGACTGTTTCATTCGCCTGGGGAGTGTCCTCCTCGAGAAATACGGCATCAAACCTTATATTTCTGTAGAAATGGACCAGGAAAAACTTTTTAAGAGACTCAAGCAAGAACACCCCAGCCTCGGTGCGCTCGGGATCGCCTGTATCCCGGAACTGGCCATGGGCATGAGGCTGTGTATCCGCGCGGGCATCTCACCTATTGGCATTCCCTTGAATGCAAATCGATGTGCCAGGTGGATGTCCCAGGCTCACGAGACCTCTTTCAATCTCGAACAACTGGAAGAGCTGCTTAGGTAAGCGCCAATGTGGACCCACAGAAAGCAGCTGGCACCCAGTGCAGCGAAATTTTTCGACCCCGAAAGCGTCGATATGTTTAGGAGAGCTTGAATTTTTGTTCGATTAAATTTGGCCAGGTGTCCCTATTAACTTTGGGGCAGCCGGACGATCGTGAACCAGAAGTCATCGATGGTATTGACCACCTTGGCGAATTCGTCCATGCCCACCGGCTTGGTGATGAAGCAGTTGGCTCCCATATTATAACTTTTCAAGACATCCTCTTCAGACTGGGAAGTCGTCAGGACCACCACCGGGATCGCTTTCAGGACGGGGTCGGCCTTCACTTCGGCCAGGACCTCCCGGCCATCCATACCCGGCAGATTGAGGTCCAGGAGAATGATGTCCGGCCGGGGAACCCCGGCATACATACCCTCCCGCCGGAGAAAGGCCATGGCTTCAAAGCCGTCCACGGCCACATGCAGATTGACTACAAGTTTGCCTTTCTTCATCATATACTGCGTCAGTTCCACGTCCGCCGGGTTGTCTTCCACCAAGAGAACTTCTGCCGCCTGGAATATCATCGGTGCCTCCTCCTCTTACGCCGGAATAGTGAAATAAAACGTGGCGCCACGCCCTGGCTGCGATTCGGCCCAAATACGCCCGCCGTGCCGTTGGACAATTTTTTTGCAGATGGCCAGACCGATGCCGGTGCCTGGATATTTTTCCTGGGTGTGCATGCGCTTAAATACCTTGAAAATTTGTTCGGCATACTGGGGATCGAAACCGATGCCGTTATCCCGGAGAGAGATCACCCATTCGCCGCCTTCCCGCTTTGACGCCAGGTGAATCATGGGGGACTTCCCGTTATTAAATTTGATAGAGTTGGCAATCAGATTCTGCAGCAAGAGGCCTATCTGGCGGGGATTTACTTTCACGGCCGGCAGAGGATCAAAACTGATTGCGGCGCCGCTTTCCCGAATCAGGATATGCAAGTCGTTGAGGGTCGCACTGAGGATATCTTCCAGGCTGGCCGGGACTTGTGGAATTGTGCCCTGATCTACCCGGGAGTAAGACAAGATGTCGTTGATCAGGGACTGCAAGCGTTTGGCGCCGATGGTGATATACCCGAAATAACGGATCGCCCGTTCATCCAGACGCTCCTGGTACTCCTTGGCCAACATCTCGGAGAAGTTGGCGATCTGGCGCAAGGGTTCCTGGAGATCGTGGGAGGAAATATAGGCAAATTCCTCCAATTCCCGGTTAGAGCGCTCCAGGTCCTCCAGGGTCCGGTGTAATTTCTCTTCCGCCCGCTTGCGCTCGGTGATGTCGTTGAACAGGATTGCAACTTTCCGACTTTCCGGCCCGCCGATCCGATAGGCATAAACATCATAGGAACGGCCCAACGCCTTCGCTTCGTTCTCAAAGTGCGCGGGCTCACCTGTCAAGGCAATTTTGCCATAAATCTCAAACCAATGCGCCTCGTGTTCCGGAGCCAGGTCGCGCATTAATTTCCCCGCCGCGTTGTGCAATCCGGTTTGCTTTTCAAAGGCCGGATTGATTTCCAGGAAACGATAATCCACGGGGCTTCCGTCGGCGTCGAAAACCATTTCGATCGTGCAAAACCCTTCGATCAGGGTGTTAAACAAGGTGCGATACCGCTCTTCCGACTGGCGTAACGCCTCTTCGGCCCGTTGGCGCTCGGTGATGTCCATGCTGTAGATACGCAGGACGTCGAAGGACTCGGCATAAGAGATGGTCTGGCCGAACACCGTATCCTCCAGCTTGACCTCCCGGTAAAAGACCTGTTCATGTTTCTGTCTGGCGGCAGTGGCAATTTCCCCGATGTCCGCAGGTAACAAGCAGGCCAACTCGGCTTCCGGGCCGATTTTTCCCAGGGCCTCAATGGCAGCCTGGTTATAGAAGCTGATGGCGCCGGTGGCATCTAGTTCTAACACCGGAGTCGGATTCATCTGCGGAAAGGAGGCCAAGCGCTTAATTTCTTCTTCTGCGCGCTGGCGCTCGGTGATGTCGGTGACGAAGGCGTAATAATAGGATGGCTCTCCTTGCTCATCCCGACGCAAATGCACCAATAATTCCACCGGCACGCGGGTTCCGTCTTTGTGCCAGTATTCCTTTTCATAGCGTACCGGCTGGCCGGTGCGATGCAACTCTGCAAGGATGGCGGCCTCTTTCTCCAGCCACTCCGGCGGGGTCAGATCTTTACCCCAGTCAAGAGCAAAAAACTCTTCCTTGCTATAACCCAACAGCCGGGGGAAAGCCGGATTGCACATACCCATGTGCCCGTCGGGAAAACCCGTTCCAAAAGGTTGAGAGGAACTCTCCAATAAATCGGCCAGTAACGCCGCTTGCCGCTGGCTCTCCTGGAGCGCTTCTTGAGCCCTGACGATGCTCCGGCTGGAGAAAAAATAAATGATGGACTTGGTGAGAATAACCACAACAATGAGAATCAGGACGATGAGACTGGTTTTGGCCTGTGCAGAAACGATCCTGGTGCCGCTGGTCTCCATGAGACGGTTGACGTCATCGGTGATAAAACGCACCTTGACCATGAGTTGAGAAGCGAGAAGGCTCCTGCGTTCGAGGGCAATGCTGCCGCCTGATCCTTCCTTTTGGTCGAATAACTGTTCAAGGAGAGGCCCGAGTTCCAGGTTATTTCTGCGTATTTGCCGGAGAAGGGATTCTTCCCGGGAATTTGAGGAGGAGATGGACTCGAGGGCCTTGTTCAAGGTGCGGCTCACCTGGCCGATCTGTTGGATACGGCGCGGGTTTGATCCCTCCTTCAACGCGGCATCTATGAGGATGTTCAAGTCGAAGGCTTCATTGATAATTTCGCTATATCTCTGATATTGTGCGAAGTCATTGCTCATCCCGCGCACGATGATGAAGGCGAAATACGCAATGACCGCGGCAACCACGAGGGAAGCGGTAATGCTGATCCAGATTTTGGATTGGGCCCGCATTCGAGAACCTATTTAAAAATCGTGACCGCCTTGGGATCGATTTGAGCCAAAGGGTCGCTGTAAAGGAATTTCAGAAAATTCGGACCTTCCCCTTCTTTACCTTCTTTCTCCCTGCTCCATTTGGAGAAGCTTTCCAGAGAGATGATCAGGGACTGGTTGAGCGTAACACTCAGCCTGGTTTTATCCCAAATCTGATCTATGAATGCAGGCTCAAAGCCCCACCGGCGCACAATGATGTTTTTGGCTTCGTCCCCATTGTTCAGGACGAAGTCCTCGGCCTTGAGGAGGGCTCTGAGAAAACGCTTTATCGGCTCGGGGGATTTGGTCAGGCTCTCCTTGACTGCCAGAATCCATTGCCAATCCCGATTGTTTTGTGCCGGCCACCACACGGTATTCTGCGGCATCTGTTTCTTGAGATTGAACACAATGGTGTCCCACCCGGACACCGCGTCGACGTCGCCGTTCACGAAAGCCTTGACCAAACCGCCAGCCGGGAGTTGCACCATGGTCACCGCGGACAGAGGTATCTTGTTCACCAGAAGAAAGGCGATGAGATAGTATTCACTCGAAGTGTTAGGGCAAAAGCCAATCCGCTTGCCTTTCAAGTCGGCAGGTATATGGATGTTCCGATCCCTCCGGGCAACAATCTCGTTGGTATTGACCAAAGCTATCGAGGCTACGAGCCGCAGGGACGGATCATGGTCGCTCATCATGGCAAAAGAAAACTCATTTCCCATGGCCATCTGGATCTCACCTCGAGACAAGGCCTCCAGAGTGGCAAAACCGAAAGAGTAATCCTTTATGGATAGATCAAGACCGGCCTCTTTGAAAAAGCCTTTTTCTGCCGCGATGGCGACCAGGCCTGAGTAGGGGAAAGGCGCCAAACCCACCGAGAGCTTGAGCGGAGGGCCTTGCGGCGCCTGCTCCGCGTTGGGCTGGCATCCCCAGAGGGCCACCAGGACAACCAGTGCCAGAACCATCCTTAAACCAGGCCTGGCCGCAATGTGCCCAAACGTGCGCATCGGTCCAATCCCCGTCCCTGCAATGAGTTGCAGGCCAGGTAAGGTAAAATGTTTAAGCCGGCCCAGAGGTGTGCTTCAGCCTCATGGGACCCTCATGCCGTGCGGCGATCTTTTTGCTCAGGCAGTCAAAAAATATAAGCTTTATAATCTTTGCTGGGAACCATTACCAGAAATTTTAGGAGAGAGTTGAACATCTTTCTTTTTTCCGGGATTATTCGGCAACCCTGGCCACCGCAGTCAAGAAATCCTTTGGAGAGTTGCCTCTTTGGGAGCATTGGTCGGGTGGAGGCAATGACCTGCAAAGGCGCTGGAAAAGCAATATCCTCCGACCTGGCATAAAAAGCCTAGCGGCTGACTGAGCAAAACCTCTGACGACCTCAAACCCTGTCCTGGGGCAGAGCAAAATAAAAGGTCGCGCCCTCATTGACATTCCCCTCAGCCCAGACCCGGCCGCCGTGGCGCTCGATAATGCGCTTGACGATGGCCAGGCCGACGCCGGTGCCTTCGTATTCCGTGCCGCCGTGTAGGCGTTGAAAGACGCCGTACAGCTTACCGGCATACCGCATATCAAAGCCGATCCCGTTGTCCTTGACATAGTAAATGGTTTCGTTTTCCTCTTCCCTGCCCCCCACCTCAATGACTGCAGCCTTTCTCGTCTTGGTGTATTTAATGGCGTTAGAAAGCAGATTCTCCAGGACCTGGTGCAGCAAGGCTTGATCGCCCAGGGCTGGAGGCAGGTCTTTAAGAATAGCTTGCAGATCCCGTTCGGGTTCTTGAATTTTGAGCTGTTCAAAAACTTGCCGGGCCAGAACGGTTAAGTTGATGCTGCCCTTCCTGATTTCGCGGCGGCCCAAACGGGAGAGGGCGAGCAGGTCGTCGACCAGGGCACTCATAAGCTTGGTATTGCTGGTGATGACGTTCAGCAGCCGGAGCCCTTCTTCATCCAGCCGCGCCGCATGTTCGCCCGCCAGCATCCGGGAGAAGCCCGCGATGGCCCGGATGGGGGCTTTGAGGTCGTGGGACACGGAATACGAAAAGGACTCAAGCTCCCGATTGGCAAACTCCAACTGGGAGGTGCGCTCCCGAAGGGCCTCCTCCATCTTTTTACGGGCGGTAATGTCCTCGAAAACGGTAACGAATTGACCAGACCGGGGGGAACTGGCGGAAATGTAATAGCACCGTTGCAACGGTTTGAAAACGGTCTCGAAAGAAACAGGTTCCCCGGTCTGCGCCACGCGTGCATAGGTCTCCAGGAAGGGGGCCTCGCCTGTGCCATACGCGGCGCTGGCCAGCCGGCCGTTGATTTGTTCGGGTTGCAGACCGGTGTGTACGGTGAAGGCGGGATTGATGGCGAGAATGCGGTAGTCCACCGGCTTATGCCGGTCATCGTAAATGATCTCGTGCAGCGCCACCCCCTCGGTCATACTTTCGAATAACCCTCGGAACCTGCCTTCACTCTCCCGCAGGGCCTCCTCCCCCCGCTTGCGCTCGGTGATGTCGGTTTGCACGCCGTCCCAGATAATGCGGCCATGTGCCATGCGGCGGGGACGAGAGTGCAACTGCATCCAGCGCACCTGGCCGTCGGGCCGGCGCATCGGCACTTCCATATCGAAGTCTGACAGTTCGCGGCCACTCTTGGCTTCGGCTTCGACGAGCCGCTCGAAATACTCGGGCGGGACCTGCCTGCGCAGCGTGCCCGCATCGTTCAGCACGTCTTGAACACTGACGCCGTTGAGCTGTTCGATGCCCGCGCTCATATAAAGGAAGCGGACGCGGCCGTCATCCTCATGGACATACTGATAGACGGCGCTCTCCGGCAGGTTGTCCCCCAACAGGCGCAAACGCTCCTCGCTCTCGCTAAGGGCCCCTTCGGCCTGCTTGCGGGCGGTAATGTCGTGGACAATGGAGTAGAGCAAGTCCTGCCCGTTAATCTGGATCACCCCGCTGAACACTTCCACGTCACGCACTTCGCCGCTGGCCAGGCGGTGTTGGAAGTAAAAGTGATCCTGCTGTCTCTCCCTGGCCCTCCGCATCTCGGCGAACACCTGCTCCGGAGAGAGCGTGTTGAGGTCCGTGATTTTCCTGGCCTGGAGATCTTCCCGGAAATAGCCGTAATAGCTGCACGCCGCCAGATTTGCGTCCACGATGGCGCCTGTTCCGGGATCCACCAGGAACATTACGGCGTTGCTGTTCTCAAAGAGGCTGCGGTAGCGTTCCTCCGACTCTTTCAAGGCCGCCTCGGCCCGCTTGCGCTCGGTTATGTCCGTAATGAAGGCGAAGAACAATGCGGCTGACCCCTGCTCAAGCCGACGCAAATGCACCAATAATTCCACCGGCACACGGCTGCCGTCTTTGCGGAAATATTCCTTCTCATAGCGCACCGGTTGGCCGGTACGCTCCAGTTCCTGCAGGTGCGTCTGCTCCCTCTCAAGCCAATCCGGTGGCGTGAGGTCTCGAGCCCAATCAAGGTTATGAAATTCCTCTTCGCTGTAACCCAGCATATGAGGATAGGCGGAATTAAAGAACTCAAGGCCTCCATCCAGACGCGCCACCCCGAAAGGCTGGGAGGAACTCTCCAGCAAGTCCGCCAGGAAAGCCGCCTGGCGCTGGCTCTCCCTGAGCGCCTCCTCGCGCTCTTGCAGGGAGTCGGCCATCTGATCGAAGGCTTGACCCAGGAACCCCACTTCCCCCCCGGCGAAATCGGGACCGGCACGCACGGTCAAATCCCCTGCCGCCAGCCGTTGGGTAACGGCTCTCAGCTTCTTTACCGGCCGTACGATAAAAAGGTCCCCGCCGAACCAGGCCGCGGCCATGGCGAAGATTGCCACCAGGCCCAGCCAGATAAGGTTGCGCCACAAGACGCGATTAACCGGATCCACAGCCCATACCCTGGGGAGTCCGATGGCCACCAGCATCTCCTGCCAGGGCGGTGACAGCCGGGCAAAGGCGAAGAGGCGCGCATCTCCGGGCAATCCCACCCCTGCCGCCACCCCTTCATCGTTGAGGGTCATGGCCTTGACCAGAAAATCATGCAACTTTTTGCCGACATATTTCCTGGGTTCGGGATAACGGAAGATAACCTTACGGGAGGAGTCGGTTAAAACCATAGCGGTGGTGGGCGGGAAATCGCTTTTGGCCAGCAGGGTTCCCAGCCAGTCCAGATTTATCCCGGCGGTAATTACCCCCCGGAGCCGCCCGGCATCGTCCAGAATGGGGTAAGCCACATTGAAGGTGTACCTGTTGCTGACACGGCCCCAAAGAGGTTCGCCGACGAAAAAGGCCCGGGTCTGAATGGTTTTCTGAAACCAGAGGCGATCCGCATAATTGATTGGACCGGAGACGGCAGGTGCGCTGCTGAAAAGCATGCCCTCCGGGTCGGCGCCCACGAGGGACACATAGCAGGGGGTCTGCTCCAGCACCCTGGCAAACAGCCGATCACAGGCGGCCCGGTCCCGACGCTGCACCTGGGGCAATTCGGCCAGGGTCGCCAGAAGCTGCCGGGCGTCGCTGATTGTGATCTCCAGGATAGTGGCGAGGAGCCTGGCCGCAACTAACTCGTCTCTTTGCACCTCATGAATAGCCCGGTCGCGTTGGTCGAAATACGAATAGAACGTCAAGGCCAGCAGCGGAAAAATGGCCAGCAGGACCAGGATAACGGCACGACTACGCAGGCTGGATAGAGAAAATTTCGACATGATTTTTCCCTGTCTCCAGGATGAGGCAGCAGTACTAACGGCTTGGATAGAAAAAACAATTTACCATATTAAGTCCCGTCGTGCGAGGGTCGGCACCGGGCTGAGAGAATTTCGTCGGCCCGGGCTCAAATCAAGCTTGGGCAAAGGCTGGAATCGCTCGCGGCCAGATGGTGCCTGCTGGGATCACCTTTCACGATAGTCGGCGGACGGTCAAAACTATTATGCTGAGTGCCGGGGTTGATAAGGGGTAGAGGGATACGATCTTGGGCTACAGCCTTGTCGGAATGAACGTGCACTCTATGGCCACCTCTGAAGATGATCTGGACGGCGCTATGGGCAGTAATACGGAGTGGCTTGATGAATCAACTGAATTTGCAAGTGACCAATCTGTTGGCCAAGTTATTTTAACACCTTGATATATAACCTCTTAACGGTATCAAACCACCGAATCCGTAATCCTGCCGTCAAAAACCCGCTGGCTCTTGCGCTCGGAGCGGGGCAGTTCGCCGTAGCCCACCACCACCACCTCCGGGGTCACCATGAGCCGGTGCTTGACCACGTAGCGCACCTCCCGGCCCAGTTCGTCGGTGCGGCCCGCCTCCACCCCTTCGCCCCGCTCCACCTTGAGGAGCATGTGGTCCCGGCCGGCGTCGTCCCGGGTCAGGTGAATCTGGTACTCGGAGCCCAGGCCCGGGACCTCCGAGAGGATGCGGTCGACGCTGGACGGATAGATGTTCACCGCCCGGAACTTGAACATGTCGTCGGTGCGGCCCCGGAGGCGGGAGTGCCGGGGCAGGACGACGCCGCAGGTGCAGGGCCCCGGGATGATGCGGGTGATGTCCCGGGTGCGGTAGCGGATCAGGGGCGCGGCCTCCTTGCACAGGGTGGTGACCACCATCTCCCCCCACTCGCCGTCGGGGACCGGCAGTCAGGGTCTCCGGGTCCAGGATCTCCAGGATGTAGTAGTCGGCCCAGTAGTGGATGCAGTCGTGGTCCGGGCACTCGATCCCGGTCCCGGGCCCGTAGAGCTCGGTCATGCCGGGGATGTCGAAGAGCTCGACCCCGCCGAAGAGTTCGGAAATCTTGCGGCGCATGGAGACCGAGGAGCGCTCCGAGCCATAGATGACCTTTTTCAGGTTGATCTTGTCGGCCAGGCCCCGCTTGTTGACCTCTTCGGCCATCAGCAGGCCCATGGAGGCGGTGCAGCACAGCACCGTGCTCTGCAGGTCCACCAGGAACTCGCAGTGCAGGTCCACGTTTCCCGGCCCCACCGGCAGGGCCATGGCCCCCAGGGCCTCGCAGCCCGCCTGGAAGCCCACCCCCGCGGTCCAGACCCCGTAGCCCACCGCGATCTGCACCCGGTCCAGGGGGGTGACGCCGGCCATCTCGTAGGCCCGGGCGAAGAAATGCCGCCAGTCGTCCACGTCCTTTTGGGTATAGCACAGGATCTTGCGTTTGCCGGTGGTGCCGCTGCAGGCGTGGATGCGCACGATCTGCTCAAAGGGCACGGACCGGAAGGCAAAGGGGTAACCGTCCCGGAGGTCTTCGCCCGTGGTCAGCGGCAGTTTTTGCAGGTCGTCCAGAGTAGCGGATATCGTCCGGGGAAATCCCGGCCGTCGTCCAGGTGGGCCCGGTAAAAGCTGGAGCCCTCGTAGGCGTGGCGCACCGTCCACTTCAGCCCCGCCAGCTGGTGGGCCTTGAGTTCGTCCTCGGTCTTGAAAGACGGCATAAAGGTCTGCTTGCTCAAATTCGGCTTCTCCAGTCTGATATTGGTCAATCCCGCCGCGCCCAGCCGGGACGCCGCCGGGTTGTTGTCGGAACCCGCCCCCAGGAAGGCCCGGCGCAATTCCGGGTCCACCAGGAGTTCGTCGCTTCGGCCCTGGCCCACGATCCGGCCGTTGGCCAAAAGATACGCCGACCTGGAGGCGGTGAGGGCCCGGGCGGCGTTTTGCTCCACCAGGAGGATGGTTACCCCGGCCCGGGTCAGCTGCTTGATGATGTCGAAGATCTCGTCGGTGATCAGCGGCGCCAGCCCCAGGGACGGCTCATCCAGGAGCAACAGCCGGGGTTGGGCCATCAGGGCCCGGCCCATGGCCACCATCTGCTGCTCGCCGCCGGAGAGGGTGTTGGTCCGCTGGCCGGCCCGTTCTTTCAGCTTGCGGGAACCGGGCCGAAACCGCGGCCAGGCGCCGGGCCATCTCCGGCCGCGCCGATCCTTAAGGCCAGGGCCCCCAGTTCCAGGTTCTCCTTGACCGTCAGGTCCCCGAACATCTCCCGGCCCTCGGGGCACAGGGCCACGCCTTGGGCCGCCATGGCCGCGGCGTGTTGAACCGGTGACGTCGTCCCCGTCCAGCCAGATACGGCCCCCGGACGGCGGCGCCAGCCCCATGACGGCCTTGAGCAGGCTGGTCTTGCCCGCCCCGTTGGCCCCCACCAGGGCCACGGTCTCCCCCGGCCCCACCGCCAGATCGACGCCGAACAGCGCCTGGGCCGCGCCGTAGTGCACGGTGAGGTTTTCGATGCGGAGTAACGGCTCTTTTTTATCAGCAATCATAGCCGGTTCGCATTATATACCGCCTTGGGGCTCGTGTCGAGTGCAGGCCCGCCCCGTCTGTCTGCCTGGGCATCTTTAGGCTATCACCGGGTTACTCCCGAAAAAGCATCATAGAGCCCAGAGAATAGTCTCCCAAGGAAATAGAATCCGCAGGGCGCGTCTCACGAGCCATTCTTGGTGCGCCAGACGCAACCTGCTCAGGAAAATTACCTTTTTGAGCGCAGACTAATTTTATGCCAGTTCGCCATCAAAAAGCGCGCAATCGTAGGGGCGCCCCTAGCGGGGCGCGCCCTAAAACAAGGACGGACACACAGGTCCGCCCCTACAAAAGAATTACCGCTTATCTGCAACGTGAGACCTCTGCTAAAGTCCCCCTCACCTGTCATTCTGAGGGAGCGGAGCGACTGAAGAATCTCATAACTACGAGAAATTATGAGATCCTGCACTCCGCTCAGGATGACAACAAAGCTTTGCACCGGCCCCTCAACTCCGTATGAGAGGCAAGAATGAGTCGATAAAAGTATTCCCGAACCTCAACTCTGGGGGATTTTTTGCAGAACTCTTTGGCCGGTGCCGGGAGACAGGAAGGGAGTTCGAGGCTCGGGGGCCTCCTCTCAAAAGCCTCAGGCCTGCCAGAGATAGGGCTGGAAGTGCCGGTCGGCGGCGCTCAGGGTTACCAGGGCCCAGCCGCAACCCCGGGGGCCCCGTCCGGGGCGCGGTGTAGCCGGCGTCCCCTGGACCGCCAGGGGCCGGGGCCAGGCGGTGGCGGGCAGGGATACCCGGCTTCCGGCCTCAAGTTTGTGGTTGGCGCTGACATCAGCGCCGGGGCTGAAGTTATTGAAACCAAACCGGCCCCCTGAAAATCCCCCTAAATCCTCCTTTGGCACAGGGAGACTCGCAGCCCCAACCCCTGCTCCACCAAAGAGACCCGCAACCTTCTCCCCCTTTTCTAAAGGGGGGATAGGGGGGATTTTTCCGTCGACCCTGCGGCCCGGCTCACTGATCCCGGCTCCATGGGCGTGGCCATGCAGAAACAGCACCTGGGAGAAGTGCCCCAACTGGCGGACCACTTCCGGGGCGTCCCCGGTCCACTGCTGCCAGGGGTGAAAGAGCCGGGCCAGGGGGGCGTGGGATAAGATGATCAGGGGCGTGGCCGGGGCAAGCTGGGCCAACTCCCGGGCCAGCCACTGGCGCTGGGCCCTCCCGATTTCGAAGACCGGCCCGGCGGCCCCGGGGGTGAGGGAGGTGTCTAACCCGATGAGCTGAAAACCCCGAAACGCCCGGGAGAACCAGGGCTCCCCCCAGCGCCGGACCCAGGCAGCCTTCCCCCCCGGGCCGTGGTCCCCTTCCCCCCGCACGGCCCAATAGGGCCCGGGCAGGTCCGCCAGGATTTCCCGGCCCAAATCCAGGGCGTCGGGCCGGCCCCGGTGGGCCAGGTCCCCGGCGAAGAGCACCAGGTCCGGCCGGGGCGAGAGTGCGCCGATCTCCGCTACCGCCCGGGCCAGGGCCAGGGCCTCGGGCCGCCGGTCATTGCCGTCCTTGAGATGGGCGTCGGCCAACAGCGCCAAGCGCACCTGCGGACCCGCAGCCCAGGCAGGCCAGGGCCAAGACAGCCGCCCCCCGGCCCAGCCCGCGGCCAGGCCCAGACCCACCCGCTTGACAAATTCCCGTCGGTCCATGGCTGCCATTTTATCAAAATTTTTGCTCAAAATGGAGGTCTCCGGGGTATAAAAAACAGCCCTCCCCTGAAGGCCGGGGGTTGTAATTCCCCCCTTTTTTAAAAGGTGATTTAGTGGGGATTATCGACAGGTCATCTAACCCCCCTGGTCATGGTGCGATACCTGAGGGCTCTAAGCGGTGGGATAAGGCCAGGGGCTGAAATGAAAAGAAGCCGGGGTTCAGACGCCTCCGCTGTACGAGGAGACTCCTCTGAAAATCCCCGGCTTCCCGGAACCACGAAACCTTTTTCACTCCTCCCGCAGGGAGAGGCGCCGGGCTTGCGCCCGAAACGTTCCGTAGCCATTCTCTCTGCTCCGGCAGCGGAGCGGGCTGTCGCCTTTTCCGGCTAGCAGCTCCCGGCCAACCCATCCGAACATCAGTGGGCCATGTTAGCCGTTGGCTCAGGGCCAAAGCAGGTTGCCGTGAAGTTCAGTCCGGAGGGCGACCCTGCCCTCTTCCGGGTGCGGCCTAATGGCCTGCTCCCCGTAACCGTTTTTCCCGGTGCTCAGACTGACCCTCCTAGCAATTATCATATTAATCATCCTTGCCAAAAACACAAGGGGCCGGTGAGATTTTTTGTCAAAAAAATGGGCTTGGGGAGGTCCGGATAAGAGCCTTTTCGGTAAGGGCTTGTTTCCTTTTTCTTTATCGGCCATATCGTCGGAATTTTCTTTTGCCCGGTCTTTGATTTATTAACCAACCGGTCTTATATTGGGTACATCGATTCGGGGACCAGGCAACCGCAAAGACGGCGCATCCCGTCAAGTTCGGGCCGCGGCTGCCTCCCTATGCCCCCCGAGACTCGTAGGAGGACCACCATGACGACAACGCGCCAAATCCGCAAGGTCTTGAAAGCCAAACCGACGCTGGAAGGAGCGGGGGTGCATCTGCACCGGGTCTTCGGCTTCAGCGAAGTGCCCCAGTTTGACCCGTTTCTGCTCCTGGACGATTTCCGTAATAACCGGCCGGAGCACTATCTCAAGGGGTTTCCCTGGCACCCGCACCGGGGCATCGAGACCATCACCTACGTGCTTACCGGCGACGTGGAGCACGGCGACAGCATGGGCAATAAGGGTATTATCACTTCCGGCGACGTTCAGTGGATGACCGCGGGCAGCGGGGTCATCCACCAGGAAATGCCCCAGGGGGACCCCCAGGGAGTGATGGACGGGTTTCAGCTCTGGGCTAATCTGCCCAAATCCCACAAAATGATGGCTCCCCGTTACCGGGACGTCAAGAGCCGGACCATCCCGGAAGTCATCCTGGACAACGGCGTCAAGATCAGGATCATCTGCGGCCGGGTCCAGGGGGGTGGACGGACCGGTGACCGACATCGTCATTGACCCGGAATACCTCGATGTCACCGTGCCTCCCCACGGGGAATTCCTGCACCCCACCCGGCGGGGCCACACCGTGTTCGCCTACGTAATCGAAGGCCAGGGGTACTTCTGCCAGGAGAAAAATCCGTTTTCCTATGAGGTGGAAGGGGTCAACTATTTCGACATGCAGAGAGAACCTTTCGTGGCCAATCAAATGCTCGTCCTCTTTGGCGACGGCGATCAGATCATGGTCACCACGGCCGGGGAAGCCGTGAGATTTCTCCTGGTGTCGGGTCACCCCATCGGGGAACCGGTGGCCTGGTACGGCCCCATCGTCATGAACACGGAAGAAGAACTGCGGGTGGCCTTCGAGGAGTACGAGAACGGCACGTTTATCAAGGCCAAAAAATAAGGCCGGACTCGCCGGTCCGCCCTTGCAAAGATCAGGGTATCAGGCAAGTTTGGCGCTCTGCCATGGTCCATGGCAAAATCCACCGACTTGCCCTGTAACTTATTGAGCTTTATTTTACGTATTTTTTACCAAACACCAAAAACTCAAAACCCAAAAGCCTCTCAGACGTAAGGCGCATTCAAAAATAGTGCATAATCAGGTCATTTTGAACGGAGCGCAGCGGAGTGAAGAATCTCAGCGGCTTAAAAAGAGAGATTCTTGTAGGTTAGTTGCAATTTGCGTGAACTTGGTTAAATAATTCAGGCCCTCGGGGGCGGGGTTAACCCCGCCCCCGAGGGGAGGGTGGCCGGCCGGGAGATTCAAGGTCGTCCGAGACCGTCCGAAGCCGGGTCGCCACCCCGCCCTGGCGTTACCCCGAACAGTCGCTGGGGCTTCGGTCGCTCCGTTCTCTCAAAAAGACAGGTTAGGCCACGTTCGCAGAGGCCTCACCCTGGTATAAACCGGGGCAGGCCGACGCCAGGCTCGGCCCGCCTGGCCCCAGCGCGCCCGCACTTGGGTCCTCCTGGCGAGGGCCACGGGGGCACCCTGGAGGAACCCCTCCGGGGGAAAAAAGCAGCCGGGTCCGGCAGGCCTTTTCTCCCGGAAGATAGACCGGGGGTCGCCTTTAGGAGGACTTCTTGGAAAACTTATCCTTCAGATCATTAACGGCGTTTTTGATGGCCTGGACCGCCTGATCCACTTGCTGGGGGTATTTATAGCCCACGAATACGCCGCCGAGAAAACCAAGAATGATTAAAAACATCTGAACCTTCCTTTCTTATCCGAGATTAGTCTGGTGCGCATGCACAGAAAATTTTGAGCGTCGCGGCTCTCCGGACTCAGTTCAGGCCCGCCAGGGCCTCATCCGCGATGTGGCCCACGGTGGACTCAACCAGATGCCCGCGCTCGTAAAGTTCCACCGGGTGCTGGTCCCCGGTCAAGGCCTGGATGGCGCCAGCGGCCGGCCGATACCGGGCACGGCCCAGTCCCCAGGCGGCCAGAGCCCGAACCTGGGGTTCAGGGCTTGTGAGAAAAGGCACAATAACGGGCAAAACTTCATGAAGAAGTTCCCCATGCACTTCCGCTAACCGGCCCACCCCCCAAAGCATCGGCTCCCGGGAGAAGGGTTCCTCCAGGATGCCGACGAACATGGGGATGATTTCTTTTACCAGGGAGATCTGGTTGCGCCCGATCTCCCCCAGGGCCGCGGCCGCGCCCCAGCCGTTGCTGCCCGAATCCTCGTTGAGCAGGTAGAGGAGCCGGCTGATAAGTTTCTGCACCTGCTCCGGATGGGAGCCGGCCACCTGCCCCAGCCCTTCCAGGGCCCGCCAATAGAGGAGGGCGCCCGGGTCGTAGAGGAATTGCATCAGGATGGCGGCCACCCCTGATTCCTGGCCAGCCAGGTTCGTCAGGCCGGGGAAATCCCCGTGCCTGGAGCAGCGGGACGATCTTCTCCCGCAATTGACCCGTTTGTTCGGCAAAACCGGGTTGTCTCCTCTGGCCGTCAGGGGTTCAGGGGGAGAGGCAATGGCGGCGGCTCCCTAAAAGGGGATATCATCGTCCGGCGCACCGCCTTGGGGCGGTCCAAAAGGCGGTTCCGGCTCCTGGTCCCGGCCGCGGCCGCCGGGGCCGCCCAGCATCTGCATATTTTCGGCGACGATGTCGGTGGTATAGTGCTTGACGCCGTCCTTTTCGTAGGACCCGTAATCGATCCGGCCCTCGATCATTACCTGCTTGCCCTTGGAGAGGTATTGGCCGCAGATCTCCGCCAGCTTTGCCCCAGGCCACGATGCGGTGCCACTCGGTCTTTTCCTGTTTCTGACCATCTTTCCCGGTGAATTTCCGGCTGGTGGCCAGGGAGAACTTGGCTACCGCAGTGCCGCTGGCGGTATAGCGCATCTCCGGATCGGCCCCCAGATTCCCCACCAGAATAACCTTGTTGAGCCCAGCCATGATTAATCCTCCCCCGGCGCGTGGCTTTTCCAATCCTCTATCACAGAAACAGCGGCCGGGCAAGGTCTTATGCGGAAAACCGTCAATAGCACGCCGCCTGAATCCATTTGATCTCCCTGGCCGCGGCCTACAAAATGACTTCCACTACCTTCATCGCCCGCCTCCTGGCGATAGTCTCCGAAATCCGTAAAAACGGACAATTCATTTGCTATGTTTTGCGATCATCTCATTTGCTATCGACAGAGGTTGGACGGTCTTGACGACTTATTGTCCAGTCAGCCTCCTCAGCGGTTGCCTGACACGTTCGGTCATCGGGGTTGGAAGCACACTCGCCTCGAGACCGCCAGAAAAAAGGGGATAGCCAGGAGTTGGGCGGTTACCGAAAAGGTCACCAGGGCGCCCAGGGAATAATCATAGAGCCACCCCATGAGGACGCTGCCCAGGAGCCAGAACAGGCCGAAGCCGCAATTAAAGAGGCCGAAACCGGTGGCCCGGCGGTGGCGGGGCACCATCTCGGCCAGGGCGGCCTTGATAATGGACTCCAGGCTCCCCATGCCGATGCCCCAGAGGACCATGCCCAACAGGGCGAGCTTAAAACCTCCCAGGAAGACCAGGGGCGCAAACAGAGCCGACAGGACCGCGGTCCCCATGATTACCCGAAGCCCCAGTCGGTCAAAGAGGCGGCCCAGGATGAGGGCGGCCACACCGTCCACCGCCATGGCGACGGCATAAAACAGGGGGATCCAGCCGGGAGGGGCCAGGCTCGTCTGGCCGAAGTGATAGGCGATCAGGGGGAAGTCGGCATAGCCGGCTCCCATCAATCCCACGGCCACGACATAGAGCCAGTAAGGGCGGTTGAACCCGGTGGGGTTGAGACCCGGGGCGTTCACCTCCAGGTGCTGGGGGTGGGGATAGAGACGCGCCGCCAGGGTAATCACCACCAGCGCCAGGACGGCCGGGATCAAGAGAACGGCAAACCCCTGCCGGTAACCTCCATGGAAATATAAGACTGCGGCCACGATGAGCGGCCCGGTGACTGCGCCAATCTGGTCCATGGCCTCGTGGAAGCCGAAGCCCCAGCCCCGCCCCACCGCGCTCACAGCGTGAGACAGCATGGCGTCCCGGGCCGGGGTGCGGATAGCCTTGCCCATCCGTTCGGCCACCAGGAGCACCGCGGCAATTTCCCAACTGCCGGCCAGGGCCAGGAGCGGCACTGCCAGAAGGTTCAAACTATAGCCGGCAAAGACTATGGGCCAGTAACGGCCCAGACGATCGGCAAGGTAGCCGGACGCCAGGCGCAGCGTGTACCCCAGAAACTCCCCCAGGCCCGCCACCACCCCCACCACCAGGGCGCTGGCCTTGAGTTCACCGAGGAAGGGGCCGCTGATACTCCGGGCTCCTTCATAAGTGATGTCGCTGAAGAGGCTGATGACCCCCAGCAGGATGATGAACTTCCAGGCGGCGGATTTCACCCTTCCAGGACCTCCCAATAGCGCTCAAAAGTATGGTCGCCGGGGGTGTAGGTGTGGCGCAGGGTTTTCCCCTTGCCCCGGGGCAGGTGGTCGTCGACCTTCCAGAACCGGAGGGCCAGACCCGGGACTTGCTCTGTGGTGGCGCCGGCCCCGGCGGGCTTCTCGGCCCAGATTTCCATCTCCTCGATAACCTTCCACACGGCGCCGGAGCGCTTGTGGCGGATCCGCTGGCCCACCCGGGGCAGTTTCAACCTGTCCCTCAGGGTGAAAAAGCGGTAGCCGCTGAGTTCTTCCTTGTCCAGGACTTTTTCGCCCCACAGGGAGATGGCGACGGCCCCGGGTGGGGCGGTGATCAAGACCGAGAGCACCGCCATGGCCAGGATAAGTTCGCCGCCGGGGACCCCGGCCTCCAGGGGAATGGCGCCGATGGCCGCCTGGACGGTGGCCTTGGGGATATAGCTCATGATGCAAAAGAGCTTTTCCCGCCAGGTGAGCCCGGCCCCCAGAACGGACAGGTAGGTGCCCAGAGACCGGAAGATAAGGCCGAAGCCGATGATTGCCAGGCCGGCGGCCCCGGCGCCCCAGGCCACCTTGGGGTTCACCTGGGCCCCCACCAGCACGAAGAGCAGGAGTTCGGCAAAGACCCAGAGGCGCTGGAGTTTCTGGGCAATGATATGCCCCAGGCTATCGGCCTTCTCCAGGATGACCAGGCCCATGGTCAGGACCCCCAGCAGGGAGGCGATGGGGACCAGGTCCTTGGCCAGGTCGCCGATCCAGGTGAGAACGATGGCCACCCCCAACACCATGATGGTGCGCCGGGGACTGGCCAGTTCATAGCGGCTGAAAAACAGGTAGAGGAGGTAGCCGGCCACCAGCCCCAGGAGGGTCCCCAGGACCACGGCGACCGGGATACTGGCCAGGTCCCAGAGGATGCTGCTCTTGACCCCCTGGTAGAGACTCAAAAACTGGGTAAAGATGACGATGGCAAAGACATTGTCCAGGGCGGAGCCGGCCAGGACGAAGGTGGGGATCCCCTTTTGCGCCCCTTTGCCCTGCTCCATGAAGTAAATCATCATGGGCACCACCACCGCGGGGGAGACGGCGCCGATAATGGCTCCCAGCATGGCGGCCTGGAGCCATGAGAAGTTGAACAGGTACACGGCCGCCACACTCACGGCGGCGATCTCGAAAGAGGCGGGGACGAAGCTCATGAGCAGGGCCGGGCGGGCGGTGCGGTTCAGGGTCTCCCGGCGCAGGGTGAAGCCGGCCCGGAGCAGGATAACGATGAGGGCGATTTTGCGAAAATCCGCCGAGACTGCGATCATTTCCGGGCGCAGCAGGCCAAGAACATAGGGCCCCACCAGGATGCCCACCAAAAGCATGCCCACCAGGCCCGGCATTTTCAGGCGGCGGAAGAGGTAGTCAGCACCCAAACCCAGGATGATGATCAAGGCCAGGCTGATCGCCATAAGGGTCTCCTCCAGCAGGGGTAAAGGGGCAACCTTGACCCGGCCAACAAAAAAAGCCCCTGAACCCCATGGGGTAATCAGGAGCCATCAGCGCCAGCGCGGTTCGGGCCGTGATACCGACTCGCAATCAAAAATCCGGCAACCGGCTAAGGCCTGCGGCGGCCATCAAAAACTTTTGGATTGCTCCTCAGTATGAAAAATTTCCCAGGCGAGCTCCATCGCCAGTTCTCCTGATTATTTTGAACCGGAGGGGTGCAATAGTCAAGCGCAATATGACCGGGGTGCCAGATTACGGTCTGGGCCATGAGACACACCTCCCGCCGCTCCTGGCCTTGGCCGAGCTCCCGGGGGTCCCGATAGCGCCGCTCCCCGGCCCCTCAGGGGGAATAGGGCGATATGGATCGACGCCCCACCCGGACACCGAAGGCGAGTCCTGAGCCGGGTAAGAAGCACTATTTCTTTATTAAAATTGGTCAGGCTGTTAATCTTTATATCTTTACTTGAAATACTGAATAAAAATCTTATTTTTAGAATATCACCCATCACCTCAAAAGGAGGCGGCCATGAAGGATTTTGATAAGATCATCCGGGAAAAGGGCCTGCCCGAGGTAGGGCAGGAAGTGCGCAGCAAAAAGCATGGCACGGTCTGGCGGGTCATGGAGAAGAAGGAGATTTGGGCCAACATCGAACCTGACCCCAAGACTGGCGATCCCCGCATGATTCCCGCCATTTATCTGATGTATTGGCGGGTCGAACCGGGAGAACGGCCCGGGGTAGGCAAAATGATGGGGTTTGAATATACCCTCTATGACAATACCTTTAAGCTGAATTGGGACATCATGAGCTGATTCGCTCTTTTCAAAGGAGCGACCGAGGCATTATAGTAGGGGCCAGGGCTTCCGCCCGGGGCCCCTTTTTGCGCCCAGGCCGTGATCGGAGCCCGGGTGGATAAAAACGCAGGAGGAAGACGACTCATGACCGGGATTATTCTGGTACGCCACGGCCAAACCCCCTGGAACCTGGACAAGATTTTCCGAGGCTCCAGGGACATTCCCCTGAACGACCAGGGCCGGGAGGAGGCCCGCCTGGCGGGGGAGTGGCTCAGGGGGGAGACCATCCACGCGGCTTACACCTCGCCCTTGTCCCGGGCCCGGGACACCGCCCAGGCCATTGCCCGGCACCACAATCTGGCGGTGGCGGACCTGCCGGGACTCACCGACCTGTGCTACGGCGATTGGGAGGGCCTGCCCCTGGCGGAGGTCAAGGTCAGGTATGCCGACCTCTACCGTCAATGGGAAACCGCCCCGGCCACCGTCCGCTTTCCAGGGGGCGAAACCCTGGACGAAGTCAAAGACCGGGCCCTTAAAGCGGTTGAGGAAGTGGTGCGGCGCCACCCCGGGCAAGTGGTCTTACTGGCGGCCCACCGGGCGGTGAACAAGGTGCTCATCGCGGCCTTCATCGGCCTGGACAACTCCCACTTCTGGCGGATCGGCCAGGACACCACCGCCATCAACCGCTTTAACCGGGTGGGGAACACCTGGCACATCATGGGCTTAAACGACGCCTGCCATCTCCGGGACCTGGCTCGGGGGGAATACGTGGATTTTTAAAAGAGGGCTGTAAATGGTGGCGCTGATTTAACACGTTTCCAGGTTGTACTGGGGAACGTGGCGAAAGCAACGGCCAGCGTAGGGGCGACCCGGCGGTTTATTCCTGGTGGGGCGGGCCTCCGTGCCCGCCTCCGGCGCGGGCGGCCAGGGACGGCCGCCCCACTATGGTTATATTGCATAAGGCGGCCACGGGCCGCCCTATAATCATCTCCAGGGTTTCAGAGTTTATTCCCCTTTCCCTTCTTCGCCTTTTTCCCCTTCTTCTTCCTCCACCAACAACAGGTTGACGTGGCGGCGGCGGATGTCCACGTGGGCCACTTTGACCCGGACCAGGTCCCCCAGGGCAAAGATGCGCCGGGTGCGCCGGCCGAACAGGCGCTGCTGGGATTCCTCATAGCGGTAGTAGTCGTTGGGCAGGTCCACCAGGCGCACCAGGCCCTCGGCAAAGACCTCCTCCAGGGCGACGAAAAACCCGAAGGCGTTGACCCCGGTGATGCGCCCCGTAGAAGGCCTCACCCACCCGGTGGGCCAGGCAGCGCACCTGCATGCGGGACAGCATCTCCCGCTCCGCCTCGACCGGCCTTGCGCTCCCGCCGGTTGAGGTGGCCGGCCTGGGTCTCCAGGTCTTCCGGCTCCACGGAAAACGGCGGTTTGCGCCCGGCCAGCCGGGCCAGGAGCAGCCGGTGCACCAGCAGATCGGGATAGCGCCGGATGGGGGAGGTGAAGTGGGTGTACCAGTCGGTGGCCAGGCCGTAATGCCCCAGGTTCTCCCCGGCGTAGCGGGCCTGCTTCAGCGAGCGCAGCAGCATCAACTGCACCATGGGGGCCAGCGGGGTCTGGCGGACTTTATCCAGAAACTCCCGGAGGACCCGGGGGTCCCGGTTGACCTCCTTGGGCAGGTCAAACCCCAGGCTCTTCAAGATAGGTGCGGAACGCGGCCAGCTTGGCGGGGTCGGGGCTCTCGTGCACCCGGAAGAGGGAGGGTTCCCCCAGGAAGGTGGCCACCGCTTCGTTGGCGGCGATCATGAACTCCTCGATGAGCTGGTGGGACACCAGGTGATCCACCCGGCGCATGTCCACCGGCCAGCCCTTGTCATCCAGGACCACCTCGGCCTCGGGAATGACTCATCAAGCAGGCTGCCCCGTTCGGCCCGGCGCTCCCGCAGGCGGTCGCAGAGGTCCATCATCTGGGTGAGCATCTTCACCAAAGGCCGGTAGCGGCTCCGCAGTTCCCGGTCTTTTTCGACCACCAGGTCATCCACCAGGCGGTAGGTCAGACGGGAATGGTTGCGGATGACGCTCCTGGCAAAGGTGAAGTCTTTCAGGCGGCCCCGGCGGTCGAAATGCATAATTACCGTCACCGCCAGGCGGTCTTCTCGGGGATGAGGCTGCAGACGTTGGTGGCCAGCTTCTCCGGCAGCATGTGCACCGCCCGCTGGGGGAAATAGACGCTGGTGCCCCGCTCCGGTGGCCTCCTGGTCCAGGGGCGAGCCCGGGGTGACGTAGTGGCTGACGTCGGCGATGGCCACGTAAAGGGTGAAAGCGCCCCCGGGCTTTTTCTCCAGATAGATCGCCGTCGTCGAAATCCCGGGCGGTCTCGCCGTCGATGGTCACCAAGGGCAGGTGGCGCAGGTCCTGCCGGTCTTTCAGGGTCTGCCCGACAGGTCGGGAACGAGTCCGTCCGCCTCGGCCAGGACTTCCGCCGGGAACTCGTCCGGCAGACCGTGCTTCAAAATCACCAGCCGGGTCTGGACCTCGGCGTCTTCCACGTCACCCAGGACCTCGGTGATCACTCCCTGGGGATTCAGGTGGCCCGTGGGATAGTGGGTCACCGCGGCCCGCACCATCTGTCCCGGGGTGGCGCCGTTGAGATGCTCCGGGAGCGATCACCAGATTGAAGAGGAGGTGCTCGTCTTCGGGCTCCACAAAATAGGTGTCGCCGGCCTGGGACAGGAGGCCCAGCACTTCCGTGAGCCGGCGGGAGAGGATGCGGATCACCCGGCCTTCCCGGCGGCGGCCCCGGCTGCCTTCGATCCGCACCACCACCCGGTCGCCGTGCCAGGCCTCCTTCAGGTTCGCGGCCACCAGGTAGATGTCCTTGCCGCCGGTCTCCGGGGTGACGAAGCCGAAGCCGTCGGGGTGGACGGAGAGCTCCCCGACCACCAGGTTCATCTTTTCGGCCAGGCCGAAGCGGCCGCCCTTGAGGGAGACCAATTGTCCCCGGGCCACCAATTGGTCCACCAGCGTGGCCACGGTCTCGGCCTGGTCCTGGCCGGCATTGAGCAGCCGGAGCAGCTCCTCCATCAACAGCGGCCGGGCGGCCTCCTGAAAGGTCCGCAGGATATGGTCTTCTTTGGCCGCCGGTTTCTTTTTCCGCCGTCTTCTCGTCGTCATCGTCTGCCTCGCAACCCGGGCCTTAAAGGGGTTGAGGTATGAGCCGCCTTCGCCGCCGCGTGCGTTGATATCGTGGATTTAAAAAACATTCATTATAATATCAATATGTTAAACGATAGTCACCAAAAAACGGCATTGCGGGCAAACCCCGGCCTCGGGGCTGGCAGGGAGCAAGCCTCGACCTCAATAGATCCCACTGGGTTAACGCAAGCCTGCCTTCCGGAAGTGTCAGCCTTTTTTGGCCTTGATGGCCTGAATTGCTGGGAGCGGGGTGGTCGAGCGCCGGTCACACAAGATCGGGGGGTTAAATCAGCCAGGCTTTAAAGCCTGATGATTAACTTTTTAAGCGAAAAATATTTTCTATGAAAAGATCGTTAATAAAGCTTCGGGTCACTTTATCAGGTTTCACCTCATAAGAGCCATCCCTGACAATTTCTTCTATATTATATATTTTTTCAGTCCGAATTTCTGAAGTCTTTGTGACGATTTCATGGGCCTTCTTATTCAGATCGTAATACTGGTACATTATACTAATTTTATCTAAGGCATTATATCCTCCATTGTTATTTTTATTTGGCGCATGGAAAACGGGGGGTGACATAATTCTCAGTGCTACCGCATATTGCGTTAAGTGAACATTCACCTGCTCAGTGCGAACCACAGAAACATGAAGCCCAAGCTGATTTTCTTTTGGAGCAGCGTCTAACGAATCGAAAATTAAATAGCAAATATCGTCTTTTCCCAGCGGCGGCTGTCGATCGCAGACAAAATAAATGCCTCCGAGGCTGATATTCACTAAGATGCCCTGGTCGGTCCATAATTCCTGGCTTTGGGGCAGGTGAATATGACATCTCCTGGGTTCGAAGATGTGAATCCGACCGAACCGCCGTCGTTCCGAAGAGAGCGCCGAGGGAGTATCGTTATCAGTTTTCATGGGAATTCCGCCATATGGGGAAAGAGATCGGTTGATCAAACCCGTTCTGTGGGATATCGGCACGATCATCGAAAATATTAATTTTTTACCGGCAAAATATGCAGGCCTGCGGATTACCCGACTCTCCTGGCAGCCGCCCCGGCTTCTCTCAATCCGTACCACCAGCCGCTAGCTTGCCAGCTTCTTTCAGGCTGGCCGCGAACGGGTGGAGGTCCTTGCCGTCGGGGAGCATCGGGGCAGACTGGATTAAACCAACAGCCAGACCAGGGTGGCCACCAGCCAGCTGGCTTCGTTGGCCAGTTCGCTTAGGGCTGAGCCGCGGCGATTTCGGTCCCAGCCGGCCTCTTTGATGGAAAACCAGAGTTGGCCAAGCCGGGCGAGAATGGTGATATGGCCGGTGATCACCGCGGCGCCGGCCAGGCCGGCGCCGCCCCTCATGAAAATTTTGTAGGCCAGGGCTAATTGGGGAATCGCCTTGAAAAACACCGCCAGCCAACCCTTGACCATGGGGTCGACGAGGCCCAGTTCCAGGCGGTAGGCCAGCCACCAGGGTCAAAGCCGACCCCCAGACCCACGAGCATGGTGGTGATGGTATCGGTCCTGCCCCAGACATGGCTGCCTTTCCAGAGCATTACCGCCAAATCCGCGGCCACCACGAAAGTCCAGGCGGCATAACTGAGGATGGTCTGGAGCGTGACCCGGCTGGGTTGGTTCTGGTGAGCCCGAATAGTCAGGGCGAGATTCAGCAACAGGAATATCAGCCAGCTGAGAAACCAACTGAGATTCACCCCCTGGCTGGTGGTCAACATGCGGTAGAATTGGCTGCCGCCGAAGATAAAGGTAAAGAGCAGCTGCACCCCGAAGAGGGCATCCGTGGTCAGCCGTTGTCGCCGAAAATGTGCTGGTCTTCATACCGGTCTCGTGTCCAAGATAATACCCGCAGTCCGCTTTGTCACCAGCGCCCATATCGTTCCGGATAATTTTGTTCAAAATCTGCTAAGTTGAGAGCGCCTGCAGCCTTGCCGCCTCAACCATGGGGGTAGCGGATCAACCAGGCCAGGGTGACCAGCAGCCAACTGATTTCGTTGGCGAATTCGCTCATGGCCGCGCCTTTGCGGTTCCGGTCCCAACCGGCCTCGGCAATGGCAAAACCCAAGAGCGCCAGCCGGATAAGGATGGAAAAATTGCTGACGAGCAAGGCCGCCCCGGCCAATCCCTGGCCGCCCTCCTGTAAGATGGTGTAGGCCAGGGTGATTTGGGGTATGCCGATAAACAGAATCCCAAAGTAACCGTGGACGATGGGGTCGCCAAGGCCGCGGCCCCGGCGGTACCCCCAGAGGCTGGTGACCATGATGCCGGCCCCCACGATAATCGCGGTGATGGTATCGGCGGGGCGCCAGATGTCCGTGCCCTTCAGGAACAGTACCGACCAGGTCCGAGGCGATAATCACCGCCCAGAGGGCATAGCAGCCGACGGCCTGAAGGGTCACCCGGCTGGGGCGGCTGACGTGGGCCCGGATGGTCAAGGCCAGGTTGATCAGCAGGAATGCCAGCCAGCTGGCGAGCCAGAAGATGGGAATGCCCTGGGAGGTTTTGAGCAGGCGCAGGAATTCGCTGCCGCCGAAAATCAGGGCCAGGCCGATTTGGACGAGGAACAAGACATCGGCGGTGAGTCTGTTTGGTCGTGGGCATCGGTTTTCTTGCCGTTCTGGGCCCCTGCGCAGAAAATATAAGGCTGATTCGGGTCCCTGTCCATGGCCTGGAGACCTCCTGAGGCAGGCCCGGAGGCACTGGGATATAAGAGTTATCCGAGTAAAATCGAGAGTGCCTGCCCCTGCGCCCAAGCCTCTCTCTGCCGATGGGAAGCGCGGGGATAGCTCCCTCTCAGGCTTTCATGAATAGGTTTGTGCTTCGCTGAACAATCTTATATAATTTTTTGTGGTATAAACCAATTTTGTGGAAAAGGCGGAACCTGCGGGTGGCAGATTTGCAGGTAGAATCACTCACCGATCTGGCACCGGCGCGGCGGCAGGCGATCCTGTCCCGCTCCCAGGAAGACGTGAGCGCCGTGCTGGAGGTCGTGGCGCCCATCCTGGCGGCCTTGCGCCAAGACGGCGACGCCGAATCCCTGCGGCAGCACCGGCAGTTCAAAGCCGACATCACCGCGCCGGACCTTGAGGCCACCCCCGAGGAGATCGAGGCCGCCTACCGGGTCCTGGACCCCCAAGTTCTGGCCGCCCTCAAGACCGCGGCCGCCAATATTGAAAAATTTCACCGGGCCCAGCGGGAACGGGAAATGTGGGCCATGGAAGTCCGGCCCGGCATCCTGGCCGGGCGCCTGACCCGCCCCATCGACCGGGTGGGCTGCTACATTCCCGGCGGGCTGGCCTCTTACCCCTCCAGCGCCCTGATGAACATCATTCCCGCCAAAGTGGCGGGGGTGGCCGAGATCTTCGCCGCCACCCCGCCGGGACCGGAGATGGCGGTGAACCCCGCCACCCTGGTGGCGGCGCACCTGGCCGGGGCGCAACCGCCTCTTTAAGATCGGCGGCCCCTGGGCCATCGGCTCCCTGGCCTACGGGACCGAGCTGGTCCCCCGGGTGGACAAGATCGTGGGGCCGGGCAACAAGTATGTCACCGCGGCCAAGCTCTTGGTCTTCGGCCAGGTGGACATCGACTCCCCCGCCGGCCCCAGCGAGGCCCTGATCCTGGCGGATGACACCGCCGAGCGCCCGGTTTGTGGCCCTGGACTTTCTCTCCCAGGTGGAGCACGACCCCGAGGCCGCCGCGGTCTTGGTGACGCCGTCTGCGGAGCTGGCCCGGAAGGTGGTGGACATCATCGCCGCGGAACTGCCCCACCTGCCCCGGCGGGAGATCATCGACCGCGGCCCTGGCGAAGTACTCCGCGGTGCTGGTGGCCCCGTCTCTGGATGAAGCCCTGGACTTTGCCAACCTCTATGCCCCGGAACATTTACAGATCGTCACCCGGGACCCCTTTGCCCTCCTGCCCCGTATCCAGCACGCCGGCTCCATCTTTCTGGGGCCGTATGCCCCGGTGCCGGTGGGCGACTACGCCTCGGGGACCAACCACGTGCTGCCCACGGGGGGCTGCGCCCGGATGTTCTCGGGCCTTTCGCGTGGACGATTTCATCAAGAAACCCACCTTTCAGCACCTTCACCGAGGAGGCCCTGGCAGGTCCCTGAAGGATACGGTCATCACCCTGGCCGAACACGAGGGCCTGCTCCTGCACGCCCGGGCCGTGGCCGAAAGGTTTCGCGATGATTAACGAAACGGCCACGGGGCCGGAAAGCCGCCTGGCCGTCCCTGATGCCAGCCCCGCCATGGATCGGGGAAGATAACTCTGATGACCCCGCACCCCAGACCAGGACCATGAGCCATGTCAACCCATAAAGTCCCAACGGTCATCTTAGCTGAAATCGCCGACGTCCAGAACCACGTCAGCCCCCACACCATCGACATCGACAAGGTGGGGGTCAAGAACATCTCCTACCCCATCGTGGTGCTGGACAAGTTTAACGGCACCCAACACACCGTGGCCCGCATCAACATGTACGTCAACCTGCCCCACCGCCACAAGGGCACCCACATGAGCCGCTTCATCGAGATCCTGAGCGAGCACCGCCGGGACGTCAGCCTCAAGAAGATCGGCCCCATCCTGGAGGAGACCCGGCGCCGCCTCCACGCCCAGTCGGCCCACATCGAGATGACCTTTCCCTATTTCATCGACAAAGAGGCGCCGGTCACCAAGGCCCGGGGCCTGATGGAGTATATCTGCAACTTCAACGGGCTCCATGGATGAAGACGGCGTCCTGGACCTGGTGGTGGGGATCACCGTGCCCATCACCACCCTGTGCCCCTGCTCCAAGGAGATCAGCCAGGTGGGGGCCCACAACCAGCGGGGCGAAGTGCGGATCCAGGTGCGCTACAAGAAGTTCTTCTGGATCGAAGACCTGATCCGCCTGGTGGAGGAGTCGGCCTCCTGTGAGGTCTATGCGCTGCTGAAACGCCAGGACGAGAAATTCGTCACCGAAAAAGCCTACAGCAATCCCATGTTTGTCGAGGACGTGGTGCGGGAGATCGCCCACCACCTGAGCCAGGACGACAACTTCACCTGGTACGCGGTGGAATCGGAAAACTTCGAGTCCATCCACAACCATTCCGCTTACGCCTATATCGAGTCGGAATAGAATTTTTCTCAACCCTTAAGCGGTTCTCAGCCGAGTCTCTCCATAAGCCGCCAGACCGTGCTTTTTCTCCTCTCGGCCCTGAAGCGCCATCCCGGGGATGGCCCTTTGGGCTGCAGGGTCTCCCAGGAAGCCTCCCGCTTCTCATCATTATCCCTTTTAGTTGGTTTTGCCTCAAAATAGGTATTTTTACCCATTGGCTTTAACCCGGGGGGGCATTAGCTTTTGGTTAATAATAATTACGTGCTTTTGAATGGTTAGCAGGTTCTGGCGCCGCCGGGGAAGTATCGGCGGAGGAGCTTGCCAGCGACAGAATTAAAGACCCTGATGGTCAAATTCTCACCATAGGAGAATGATATGGGCTGCTTCGAAAAGATACACGGCGGTTACAAGGTGGACGGCCTGGAGCTGAAGGCCGCCAACTGCGGTTGCGGCGGGTTGACCGGCCCTGGCGGTTCGGGAGTCGGCGATTGCTGCATGACCTTTTCCCGGGTCAAACATGATGGCAACACTATCAAATATTTCGGCAAGAAGACCACGCCCAATACCACCAATAATTTTGAGTGGGGCTATAAGGTCAAGAAGGGCGACCACGAGATCGAGGTGCAGATGTTGGATACCCGCGGCCCGAAAAAGTTCAAGTTCGGCGGCTTCCCACCGCCGCCCGCTGTCGGCCTGGAAGGAAAAAGGCTGGCAGGTGGTGGACCAATTCGAGCGGCCCGTGACGGGCACCGGCGAACCGCTGCCGGATTGGTGCGACAGCGCGACCTCGGCTTGCGAGCGGCCGAATATGCGGTGGAATCGCCCAAAGGGGATAAGAAGTAATAAGGCGGGAACCGCGGTGGGGCGCTTGGACCTGATGGGAACTGAGCCCCCACCGCCGCCCCCTGACCGCCCCTTAAAACCGGCGGGAGGTGTTCATCTGGGTCTAATCGGGGCTCGGAGTCTCCCGGCAGGTCCGGACCCCAACCGCATGGGCGTGATGCGTCAGGCGCCCTTACTCTTCAGACTTCTTAGACTTTTTCCCCTTTTTCCCGGATTTACCCGTCCCCCCCTTCTTACCGCCCACCAGTTTTTCCTGGTCGGGATGCGGCCCCAGCCACTGAACCTGGCCGGAGTCGAGCTCATAGATGGCCCCTACCACCTGACCCGTCCATCCCTGACCTTCTCCCGGATGATGGGGCTCAGTCGCAACATATCGGCCATCGCCTGCCAGACATTGGCCGTGATGGCGGCTTTGGAGAGCACGTCCCTGGCCGCCTGGGGGTTGTCCTCCCGGGCTTTGTCCACCGCCGGTTTGATGGGCTCCAGCAGGGTGGCGATGTTGGGGGGCAGCTTGGCATCGTCCAGCACCGCGTCGATCGCGCCGCAGTGGGTATGCCCCAGCACCACCGCCAGGGGAGTGGCGCAGATATCCAAGGCGTATTCGATGGAGCCGATCTCATCCGTGGCCGCGACGTTGCCGGCCACCCGGACCACAAAGATATCACCGATGCCCTGGTCGAAGATGATTTCCGCCGGCACCCGGGAGTCGGAGCAGGTGAGGATGGCGGCCAGGGGGTGCTGGCCCTGGCCGCGGTCAGGGCCCGGCGGGCCCGGTCCTGGCGGGGATGTTGGAGTTTGCCCTCCACATAACGGCTATTGCCTTCTTTGAGAATTCTCAGGGCTTCATCCGCAGAAATCCCCGGCGCCGTAGTAGTCGCCAGGGTCGGAGCCGCCAGGACGGCGGCCAATATGAGCATAAGCAGTAAGAAGTAGATTTTTTTCATCATAAGCTCCTTCAGGTTGCCTGCGGTTTATACGAATCTGAGACAGCGCTTTTTCATACCATACCATGGACGAATCGCGACACTGAATGTCGCAGGACTCCCCGCCCTAGAGAAAATCAAGGCCGCGAGCGGCCGCCTTCGGCTGTCACCGTTAGGTTTTCCGGTCAATCTCACTTGCCGCAGGATGGAGCCGGGGCTGCGGGCTCGGGACTCTTGCCGGGGCCTTCTTCCCCTCTCATGAGCTCCTTGGCCAGCTCCATCATCTCCTTGAGCTTCTGGTCCACTTGGCCAGTTCACCGTATCGGGTTCAAAAGTGCCGTCCGGCGAGGCGTTTGCCCGCCGGGCAGCCCGGTGAGGAGTTCCAGGGCCTCATCGGCGTGGCCCACGGCCCAGACGTGGAATTTGCCCTCTTTGACCGCGTCCACCACTTCTTTTTTCAGCATCAGGTCCTGGACATTGGACTTGGGGATGATGACCCCCTGGCTGCCGTCCAGGCCCCGGGCTTTACAGACCTTATAAAAGCCCTCGATCTTCCAGTTGACCCCGCCGATGGGTTGGGCCTCGCCCCGCTGGCTCATGGAACCGGTCATGGCGATGTTTTGGGCCAGGGGCAGCTCGGCCAGGGCGGACAGCAGGGTGCAAAGTTCCGCCAGGGAGGCGCTGTCGCCTTCCACCATCCCATAGCTCTGCTCGAAGCAGAGACTGGCCGACAGGCGTCAGGGGCTTGTTCTGGGCAAAGCGGCTTCTTCAGGTAACCCGCCAGGATGAGGACCCCCTTGTTGTGGATATTGCCGGAAAGCTGGGACTCCCGGTCGATGGTCATCACCCCTTCCTTGCCCAGGCCGACGCTGGCGGTGATCCGGGACGGGCGGCCGAAGGCGTGGTCCCCCAGAGCATATACCGACAGGCCGTTCATCTGGCCCACCACCTGGCCTTCGGTCTCGATGAAGAGCATGCCCTTCGTCGATGAACTCCTGCAACTTTTCTTCCGGCAGGTCGGCCCGATAGGTCTTCTCGGCGATAGCCTTGTCCACGTCGGAGTCCGAAGATCACCTCGTGGGTGTTGTTCCGGGCCCAGTAATTGGCCTCCTTTAACGACATCCTGGACCTCTTTGAGCTGCAGGGTGAGCTTTTGCTGGTGCCCGGCCAGCTCCTGGGCATACTCCACCAGGCGGGCCATGCCGGTCTTGTGGAGCGGCATGAGGTTATTCGGTCCTGACAATAAGCCGCCAACAGCTCGCAGAACTGCTGGAGGTGGTCGTCGGTCTTGCTGCATCCGCGAGTCGAACTGGGCCTTGATCTTGAAAAATTTGTGAAAATCCTCGTCGTAGCTATAGAGAATCTGGTAGATATACGGGTCGCCCACCAGGATGATCTTGATGTTCAGAGCGATGGGCTGGGGCTGGAGGCTGCGGGTGGTGATCATCCCGAACATCTCCATGGGGTCTTCGATCTTGACCTCGCCGTTTTTCAGACAGCGCTTCAGGGCTTCATAGGAAAAGAACCAGCGCAGCAGGTCCATGGCCTCCAGGACGAGATAGCCGCCGTTGGCCCGCTGCAAGGCCCCGGCCCGGATCAGGCTGAAGTCCGTCACCAGGGCGCCGAACTGGGCCCGGCGCTCCACCGCCCCGAACAGGTTGGGGTAGGTGGGGTTATTCTCCATGATCACCGGGGCGCCCTTGGTTTCGGAGTGATCCACGAAGACGTTCACCTGGTATTGCACGAAAGAAGGCTCCGGCATGGGGAAGGGAAAGGGGCCCTGGGCAGCCGGGCCGGCGCTTCAGGTCTTCGATATTCTTCAGGATATCTTCCTGCACGTCTTTGAGGTAGTCCAGCACCTGGGGCAGATCCTGGTATTTCTCCCGCAACTCCTCCATGTGATGGCCCACCACATAGAGGGCCACATCCTGGTCCAGCTTCTTCTCCTTTTCCTGAAACTCCTTTTCCATCTTGCGAATCTTGCGGATGGCCTCATTCATTTCGGTGTGAAGCTGGGTGGACTTCTGGCGCAGCGCCTCCCGGTCCTCGTCGCTCAAGGCCTTGAGTTCTTCCTCGCCCAGGGGCTTGCCTTCCTTGCCGGGGAAGATCATCAGGCCGGTGGGGGAGATGTTGAGGATAAAACCTTCTTCACCCGCCTTGGCGTCCAGTTCCTGGAGGATCTTGTTGCGTTCCTGGGTAAAGCCGGCATCAGGGCTTCCCGCCGGCCGGAGTAGTCTTCGCTCTCGAAAACCTCGGGGATCTGGACCCTCAGGTTGGAGATGAGCTCTTCCATATCCGCCTTCAGGAGCCGGCCTTTGCCGGTGGGCAGGCTCAGGCTCTGGGGCTGCTCCGGGTCCTTGAAGTTGTGGACATAGATATAATCCGGCGGGGTGGGCTCTTGTGGCGGCCAACTCCTGGACATAGGCCATGATGGTTTCGGTCTTCCCGGCCCGGGGCGGCCCGGCCACGAAGATATTGTATTCCAAGTCCTTCACCCCCAGGCCGAACTCCAGGGCATGGACGGCCCGGTCCTGGGCCACGACCTTTTCCTTCAAGGGGCGGGACGTCCAGGGTGGTTTCGAACCCCAAAGCGTCGGGGTCACAGACGGCGCGCAAGCTCTCGGGCTTCAGTTCCCAGCGGTTAGACGACATGGCTTCCTCCTCTTGATTATCTCATTCCAGGCGGAGGGCCGCCTGGAATCTGCGAGCGACCGCATTATCTATGTGCCCCCTTCAGGCGGTGTAAAGGACAGACTTGGGGGTCATGGAAATCCGGACCCTCGATCTGGATGGTGTTGTGCTCCAGACCGAACCGGTCGCGCAGCAGTTCTTCCAGTTCCCAGGTGAGACAGTCCCGGTTCAGATCCGGTTGTCGATGGTCACGTGGACGCTCAGAGATAGATCCCCGAGGCGATGGTCCAGATGTGCAGGTCGTGCACCTCCTGCACCTGGGGGTGGCTCTTCAGGGACTGCTCCACCTCATCCAGGGGATATGGCCGGGAGTGGACTCCAGCAGGATGTCCGCGGCCTCCCAGATCATCTGCCAGCTGCTGATGACGATCAGCACCCCCACGATGCCGCCGGCCAGGGGATCGAACCAGTACCAGCCCTGCCACCAGATGGCCACGCCCGCAGCGATGGCGGCCACCGACCCGAAGGAGTCGGCCAGCAGGTGCAGGAAGGCCGAGCGCAGATTAAGGTTGTGCCCCCGGGACGGCATGAGCACGTACATCCCGAACAGGTTAACCAGCAGGCCCAAACTGGCGATAACGATCAGGGGGCGACTGCTGATCGCAGGCGGCTGAAAGAACCGGCCCGCCGCCTCGTAAAAAATATAGCCGGCCATGGCCCAGAGCACCAGCCCGTTGACCAGAGCCACCAGGATTTCCAGGCGGTGGTACCCGAAGGTCTTCTGGGCGGTGGGGGGCTTGGCGGTCCAGCCAGGGCCAGGAGGCTCAGTCCCAGGGCGCCCACGTCGCTCAGCATGTGCCCGGCGTCGGCCAGAAGGGCCAGGCTGTTGGTGAGGATGCCGCCCCCCAACTCCACCGCCAAAAACGCCAGCTGGGTCCAAAAGGCCAGTCACAGGCGCCGGCGGCTGCTCTCGAACCGCTGATAGTGGACGTGAGCCGCGGTCGTTCATACCTGTTCCACGGTAAATTTCCAGTATCTTGTACACCCTCAGGCCCCGGGGGGTCTGGACTTGCAGGCGGTCGCCCACGGCCCGCCCCAGCAGGGCTTTTCCCAGGGGCGAGGCCAGGGAGAGGTGCCCGCTGGCGGCGTCGGCCTCCAGGGGGCCTACCATTTTATACTCACGTTCCTGGCCGGTGTTCAGGTTGACCACCCTGACCCGGGCGTTGAATCTTACCTTATTGGGAGACAGGTTGCTCCCCACCAGCACCTCGGCGTTGGCCAGGGTCTGCTGCAACTGCCTGATGCGGCGCTCCAGCTGCCGGCGTTGGACCTGGGCGGACTGGAAATCGGGATTTTTTTCTACCCGGCCTTCCTGGGCGGCCTCCAGGATCTCCTGGATTACCTGGGGGCGTTCCACCTGGCTGAGAAACTCCAGTTCCCGGATAAGCTTCTCATAGCCGGCCCTGGTCAAGAGAATCTTTTCCATGCCACCTGACTACCAATAATTGATTTATCCTTCAAAGTAGTGGCTCGTGAGCCCCTGGTCCACCCGCAAAGAACAAAAAGCCAAACTGGAGGACAGTCGCCCCCGGCTGGTCCATAGGCGGGAACCGTCTTCCGGGCCCTGCATGGCAGGAGCCCCAACCTTGAACTTCATCTCAATACCAAGCCGTTCCTTCCCCCCACCTTGGCCTTCCGAGGCACCGGGGCCACCCGGCGGACTATTTTTCATGGTCTCCGGATAATAAGTTTCGGCAAAACCGGCAGTTTCAGTAAATTCCCCCTATTCTTATCTAAAAAGAGAGGCGGGGTCAACACGGCGGCAAGGCAGGCCGGGCGAATTTATCCCCGCAGCCGCGCCTTGACAGCAACGGCCGGGGCCGTCTATGATCAGGGCAAGCCCTGGCGCCGGGTGGACCAGAGGGGCCGCATCTCCAAAAGGTACCAGGGCCCGCAGGGGGCCACATAGTGCGCCGGTGAGCCTGATAAATCGCCGCCTGGATCTTGGGACGAGACGTTTATCCTGTGCCCCGTCCCAGAAATATCGTCACAGACTAGTGGTCCTGATAACTCCCTCTCCCCTGGTGGGAGGGGGCGGGGGAAGTTAATTTCGATTAACCTATCATAATCATTAACTATTTTAACCAACCCCACCTTAACCCTCCTTCATTAGGGGGTGGGAAAAAGATTAGGACTTTGGACAGTACTGCTGGGCACTACCTTGGGACAGTACCCTGGCCGACGGCAACCGAGGCCGCAATACCGTCCTGGCGATCACGAGGATTTCACCATGTTTTACCGGTTATCGCCTGAGTTGGTGTTGCGTTCTCCCTGGCGGCCTTACCGGCCCCGGCCGGGGGAGCAGGTGCTGGTGTTGGCGGCGGCCACAACCTTCCCGCCCAGCCATCCCACCACCCGCCTGTGCCTGGGACTCCTGGCGACGAACCTGGCCGAGGCGCCCTGCCCGCTCCTTTTGGATGTGGGCTGTGGCTCGGGGGTGCTCCTGCTGGCCGGAGTGGCCGCCGGCGCCCGCCTCGGGGTGGGTCTGGACCTCTCCGGTAAAGCCGTGGCCACCACCCGGAACAACGCCCGGGCCAACGGCCTGGCCGCCGCCGTCCAGGTGGTCCGGGGGTCCACGGAAGCTCTCCGGGGCCCCTTCGGGTTGATGTTAGCTAACCTGCCCTGGGCGGTTCAGATGGACAAAGTGGCGGAATTTACCCGCCTGGCAGCCCCGGACGCCTTTCTGATCCTCTCGGGTTTCAAGGACACCCAGGAGGAGGAACTCCGGAATGGGTATGAACAAGCGGGCTGGGTCCTGGAAACCCGGCACACCCGGGACGAGTGGGTCATCGAACTCCCGCCGGAAAAGAGTTATACCTGGGTGGCCTGGCGCTTGAGCCGATCTGGGGCCATGTAGGGTGGGGATTGCCCGCCAATTCCCCTGATTAATTGGTGCGTAGGACGCAGCCTACGGTAAGCTTCTCAGGATAGAGAAAATTTATTTAATCCACCGGGGCGCGGCGGGCCGTGCCCTCAATCTTATAAGGAGAACCTTATGACCCCGGACGAAGCCTACCGCTGGATGGTGGAGCACAGCCTGGAAATCGCCCATTTGAAATCCATGGGCCAATTACTGGGCTGGGACCAGCGCACCCACATCCCTCCCAAAGGGCATCCCCACCGCCACAACCAGTTCGCCATGCTGGCCAAGTGGATTCACGACCGGGCCACCGACCCCCGGATTGGGGAGGCCCTGGCCCGGGTGGAGGCCTCGGACCTGGTGTCAGACCCGATGGCTGATCCCACGGTAAACGTCCGGGAATGGCGGCGGGATTACGACCGGGCCATCAAAATTCCCCAGGAGCTGGCCGTGGCCCTGGCCAAAGCCACCGCCGAAGGGGAGACGGCCTGGGAGCGCACCCGGCCGGAGGACGACTGGGAGACCTTCAAGCCCTTCCTGGCCGCGGTCGTCGCCCTGAAGCGCGAGGAGGCCCAGGCCCTGGGCTACGCCGCCGAACCCTATGACGCCCACCTGGACCTCTTTGAGCCGGGAGAGACCGCCGCGGCCCTGGCGCCTCTTTTGGCCGAACTGCGGATGTCCCTCCTCCGGATTTTGTTGGCGGTCCAGGGAAGCGGGCGGCGGCCCCAGGGCGAGGTGGTGCGCCGGCATTTCCCGGTGGAGGCCCAGGACCGTTTCGCCCGGCTGGCGGCCCAAAGCCTCGGGTACGATTTTGCCGGCGGCCGCCTGGACCCAACCGCCCACCCCTTCTCCACGGGCATCGGCCCCGGGGACGTCCGCATCACCACCCGCTTTGACGAGCACCGCTTCAGCCAGGCCTTTTTCGGCACCCTGCACGAAACCGGTCACGCCCTCTACGACCAGGGGCTGCCGGCGGACCGCTGGGGCACCCCCCGGGGGGACGCCGTCTCCCTGGGCATCCACGAATCCCAGTCCCGGATGTGGGAAAACCTGGTGGGGCGCTCCCTGGGGTTCTGGCGCTATTTCTATCCCCAGGCCCAGGAGCCTTTCCCGCCTCCAAGGCGTGCCTCTTGACACCTTTCACTTTGCCATCAATGAGGTCAAGCCGTCGCTGATCCGCACCGAGGCCGACGAAGTGACCTATAACCTGCACATTCTCCTGCGCTTCGAGCTGGAGCGGGCCTTGATGAACGGCGACCTGGCGGTGGCGACCTGCCCGGGGCCTTCAACGACAAGATGGGCGCCTACCTGGGGCTGACGCCCTCCGGCCCCGGCCAGGGGGTCATGCAGGACATCCACTGGTCCGGCGGGCTGTTCGGGTATTTTCCCACCTACACCCTGGGGAACCTCTATGCCGCCCAGTTCTATGCCCGGGCCGAGGCGGAGCTGGGCCCCCTGGAGGACCGCTTCGCCGCAGGCGATTTTGCGCCGCTGCTCGCCTGGCTCAGGGACAGGATTCATTCCCAGGGCAACCGCCTCTGGGCCCGGCCCCTGGTCCGGGAGGTCACCGGAGAGGAGCCTGACACCCCAGTACCTGGTGCGCTACCTCCAACGGAAATTCGGGGCGCTGTATGATTTCCCGGCAGATGGTCTCTAAGACCAGGTTGCTCTCATAAGAGTATTTTCAGGTCCGAGGAATAGTTTCTCCTGGCGGAGACCCGTTGAACGCGTCCCACGCGCCCTGCTTGGGCGTGAGACGCACCCGGCACGGGGAAATTATTTTTTTAAGCGCGATTGGTATAACGACCTGCGCCATCGGTATACCGGGGCGGGCTGGGGCAGGATGCCCTCTCCGAGGTTATGATAAAATGAGGTGCGAACCTTAATTTTCACCTGTCATGCTTGGGCCTTGAGCCCACCCGTAAGTTATGACAAGTTCATGGGGGGTATCACCTGACTTTGAACCTTGAACTTTGAACTCTTTAAGTCAGGCTCGGGCGATGCGGCAAAATTTTCGCCAATCAGCAGGGAAATAAGGAGGGGATAATGAAGATCATCCTGTTCGGTTTAGGCTTTCTCGTGCTGTTGGGGTCGGCGGCTTCGAGCCAGACGGACCATTATGGGCTGCCGGCCGGGGCCCAGGTCATCGAGGTCCAGCCCCTCCAGTCCATGAAGCACCCGCATCGGGCCCTGGTGTTGTGGATGCAGAGTCCCCTCAAAGTTCCCCGGGATAATCCGGATGACCCTTATACCTGCCCGGAATACACCCGGGGCAGCCACTACAGCGGTCGCACCCGGGTATCCTTGGTTGACCAACAGACCCAAAAAATCATCAACACCATCAACATCCTCAATTTCCAAGGCGACGATACCTTCGACATCCCGTATCGCATCGAGAGCGGGCTTTACTACCACGTGCCCGGCGTGCCCAAGGGGAAGGAGGGCAAACCCACCGTCATGTGGCTGAGAGACTACAACGGCGACGGCCAGGCCGGGGAATTTGCCCTGTTCGATGCCGTCGCCTGCATGGGACTGCCCACTACCCTGATCGGGTACCGCGAGGCCCAAGACCGGGTGATCCAATATCCCGTGACCTTGACCGTGATTTCAGGAAACCAGAAGTCCACCCGGACTGCCTTATGGGTGGATTATCTGTTCAGCAAGCCCCCGGAGTCGCCCGGCTCTTGGAAATATGCCATCGATTACCGGGGAAGAGCCGGGAGTCTGGATACCTACGAGGTTCGCTACCTGCCGCAAGCCGGGAAGTTTGCCGGCCGCTTGACTTCCACCCCGGACGTTCCCTGATTGCCCCTGGCGTTTGCCGCACGGAGCCGGGTTGACGGAACGGCCTGGCCCCTGCCGCCACTTCCACGGGGGCCGTCAGAACGCAAAGAGGCGGCGGCAATTGAGATCCATGCCGCCGCCACACCGCCCCAGGATGACTCTTACGACTATTTTACCAATACGGGGATACTGGCAAACGCCCCGGTGTTGGTCGGGGCCCCGGGATTGAGCACGGTATTCGAAGGCCCTCCGGAGGTGCTCCCCGGAGGCGATACCGTGCTGCCATCCGTCACATTCTTGATGGTCAGGGAGTTGACGTTCCAGGTACTCTGGGGATAACGAGTCAGAAAGTCTTTTTTGTTATTGTACTTAATTTTATTGATGGTTTTAGGGTAAGTATAGCTGCCATCGTCACCGCTGGAGCTGTAGGTGACGTTGGTGATATCCGCATTGACAAAGCCGTTCACATAGGTCTTCGGAGGGGGCATGGTATAGCAGGCATAGGCGTCCGAGGGCCAGAACGGGGCCAGCAACCGGGCCAAAGACTTGAAAACCCCCCGATGTTGCCGGGAAGCCGAGGGGTTGGGGGTAGTGCCGTAAACCGGCAGGGTGACCCGCCAGGCGGTGCCGGCAGGGGGCGCCGTATTGGCATTACCGGTAGTCTTATAATTATAGGCCTTCTGCAGTCTCTGAAAAATAGGGGAGATATAGCTGGAGCCATACATAAACTCGCTTCTGGTATGGATTTCCTGCGCCTGCTTCAGGTCGGTCACATACACGGGATTGCTCGAAGTGTAACTGGGAGTATAAACCTTGGTCAGGATATCCCAGATAGTCCCGGGCACCGCGTCATTTTCACCGACGGTGAAAAGATAGGCTTGATTCGGGTCCAGGGGAGCCGTGGTGACATTATTATCAACCAGGGTGCCTCCCGTGTCCTTGAAGACATAGGTCTTGGTGGTGGTGGCCACGGCCTCGGAAGGCCCCAAAATACGGGCAAACCAGCTGGGTCGGCTTTTAGAGGCGGCGACTATGGTGTCCGGCAGGGCCAGTGGCACCTCGACGGTGGCGGTGGGAACCTCATGAGTATAGCCTAAATACGCAATGGCCGTGGCCGCGACTTGTGAGGTGTCCCGTCCAAAAATCCCGCCAAGAAAGTTGGATACCGGCCCGTAGACGGTGCCCGCGGCCCGGCGAATCGTGACCTTCACCCCATTGGCATTGGAGTCACTGGCGCAGGTTGAGCCGATTTCCGTCCACGCCGTGGCGGGATCGCCTTTATAGATATCCCATGCTCCAAAGATGAAGTTGAGATCATTGCGGTCTTCAGCCGCCACGCCCGGTTGTCCGGAGAGCTGACTCTGACGCTGGACCACCGTCAGGGCCGCCTGTTGGGCCGCGGCGGAATCCCGCACCGCGCCGGCGCCATAGTCATGGATTAAATTCCCCGCCGCGGCCAGGGCGGCGGCATCAGCCACGTTCTGGAGTTCATTCCGGACGGTGTAGAGATGGCCCATATCAATGGCCAGACTAACCATCCCCACAAACGCAATGAGGCCGATGGCGGTGATGACAGCCACCGAACCCCGCGTCCCTCTCAGTAACCTCCTCAAGACTTTTACCTTGCCCATAACAACCTCCCGTTCTCCTATCAGGTTAGCACCGTCATGATTGTGTCTTTCCTTTGGCCAATTCCCTTTCCCTGAGTACAGCCGCCTGATTTAATTTCGCTCCCCTCATTCCTCCTAAGATAAAAATTCACTCACAGAGCATCACGGTCTTGGCTGTGAGCGTTTTTTGATTGCCAAGTCCAGGAATGAAACCCGATACCATGAACCAGGTTTTAGTGGCAGTAACCGTGACCTCCAGAGCAGCGCCTTTGTTTCCCGACGTATATCCAGCTCCCGCGACGGTTACGTTGGGATTGGCATCGGTAGGGAGCACCTGGTTAGCCAAGTACTTGGTCAGTATGTAGCTTTTAATAGTAGGATTGAACGTATTAGGGGCTACCCGCGCGCCGCTGCTATTCGTTTGGTAAGTTACCCCGTAGCGGGCCCCTTCCCGGCTGGCATTGGTGATGATCTGCTTCATGTACCAGGCATGGCCAAAATCGATGACCCCGGCAATAAGGAGAATGAATAGCGTGCCCACTATGGCAAACTCAACCGCTACTCCTCCTTTGGTCTGACGCAAAAAATTAAAGATAGGAGATTTACCTTTCCGAGTCATAAGTCTTCTTCCTTTTCCAACCCTGGTTAGACATGGTGGTATGTACCAAAATCCGGCCCCTTTTTCGTCTAATCCTCTGAGGCACACCGTAAGATAAAGAGAAGATGAAGAAAATAGGGAATATCCTAAATCTTTCTCGAAAATGATCCAAATCACCTCTGAAAAAACCCTCAGTCTTGACCTCTTTTCCATCTCGCTAAATTATTTCGGAGTAATAAAGGAGCGCCATCCCCCGGCTGAACCTCTAACCAAAGCCGCTGGAGGTTTGGCAGCCCTGCCGCCGGATAAGCATTCTTTCCGCCTTACCCCGGCGTGGACGAGATAATCTCCTTGACTCATCCGGGCAGAGTGGATAGCCTGACCCCATGCGCGGTTGCTTGATAGCGATTCCCACCTATTGGACCTACCCCGGGGGGGACGGGCCGGAAGAGATCGTTTTTGATCACCCCACTCCCCTGGACACGCCGGGGACCCTGCGGCGGACCCTGGAGAGCTTAATCCCCCTGGCCACCCCGGGGACGGAGGTTGAGGTAGGCGTGGTGGCCGCGGCCACCGCACCGGCCCTGGAGGCGGCGGTGGCCAGCCGGGTCCGGGAGGTCATCGAGTCCCCCCCCCTCCCCTACCCGGTGAAATTGTTCGCGGCGCCACATCTCCGTATCTTCCAAGACTTCTGCCGAACTCAGGGGCGGGCCGAGTGGCTGCCCCTGCTGTCCCTGGCCGGGTATTCCCAGGTCCGCAATATTACGTTGATTCTCGCTACTATCTGCCGGGCGGGGGCGTTGGTCAGCCTGGACGACGACGAGGTGATCGCCGACCCGGATTTTTTGCTTAAAGTCGCGGCGGACCTTGAGCTTCTGGAACGGGAGCACCCAATCTTCGGGCTGGCCGGGATTTACCGGAACCAGGATGGCGGCGTCCTGCTTCCGGAACCCGCCGCCCCCTGGGCCGCATATTGGCCCAAGATGCGCTGGTTGAACGCCGCGCTCCAGGAACTGGCGCTGCGTAGCCCCCACCTGAAACCCACGCATCTTGGATTCGGCGGCAACCTGGCTCTGCCCGCGGCGCTCTGCCGCCGCCTGCCCTTTGATCCCGCCATCACCCGGGGTGAAGACACGGACTACCTCCTGAACGCCCGGATGTTCGGGATTCCTTTTTTCCTGGACAACACCCTGAGCATCATCCACCTGCCACCGGACAAGCCCCATCCCACCTGGCTGAGGCTCAGGCAGGACCTGGTGCGGTTTGGCTACACCCGGCTGAAATTGCAGCAGCAGGAGCCGGGGCCGGGGCGGACGCGGGTGACTGCCGGGGATTTCAAACCCTATCCCGGCAATTTTCTGGGAGACGACCTGCCCCAAAGGGCCTTTCAGAGCCACACCCTCCTGGCCCTGGACTACCTGGCCCAGGGCGACTGCGAGGCCGCCCGGCAGACCCTGGAGAACCTGGCCCTGATGGACCGCTTGGAGCAGAAGGGCGCCGGGGTCTATGCGGCGTATGTCCGGACCGTCGGCCTCTGGCAGGCCCTCCAGGCCTGGCTGGCGGCGCCTGAGGTCGCGGCCGCCGCCCACCAGGCCCTGTGGGGGGCAGCGTGAGCCGGCCGCCGCTGGTGATCCGGCCCCAGGATTGGGAGCGCGGGCCGCGGCTCCCCGCCCTGGGATTGATCCCTGCCGGCAGCTTCGACCCGGAGGCGGTAACCCGCCTGAAACAGGCGGAAGGGGTGCCGGTGCACCTGGTCTTTCCCCTGGGGAGCACCCGGGAGGCCGGCAATCTGCGCCCTCTCTTGCTGATGCTGCAGCCGCTGTTCGGCAGCCTCGTCGATCAGGTCTGGGTCGCCTATGGGGGGCCTCGTCCGGAAGGTTTGCGGCGCCTGACCGATTTCTTTCCCCAGGTCAAAATCTTCCCGGCAGCCCGGCTTCTCCCCCCGGACCAGCAGGACGCTCCCCTGGGCAAAGGGGCTTCCATGCGGGCCTTCCTGTATCACCTGGTGGTGAGCGAAAACGTCACCCATCCCCGGACCGTCGTGGCCTTCATCGACGCGGACATCCGGCCGGCCTATTTTCATCCCCGGTGGGTGGTGGACCCCGTGGGGGCCATCCTCTGGTTTCACACGGCCGAGGCGGCCAAAATCGTCTATCAGCGCCCCCACGGCGGCCGATTGAACACCATGCTCCGGTCGCTGTTGGCCCTGTGTCCCCATGCCGGGGTCCAGGCCCTCCAGAAGTTGGTCTACCTGCTGTCCGGAGAGATGGCCGGCACCCTGAAGTTCTGGAGCCGCCTGCCTTTTAAGACGGGTTTCGGCGTGGAAACCCTGACTCTCCTGTCCTTCGCCCTGGACCACCTGGGTCTAACCCCCGGGACCCCGGACCTGGAACACCTGGTCCAGGTCTACGTGGGGCAGATGGACCACCGCCACGCCCCCCTCACCTCCACGCCCGGCAAGCGGGGCTGGACCAGATGGCCGGGGCCGTGTTCCACACCCTGATGGAGTCCCTGAAGGCCGCTGGCCTGCTGCACTGGCAGGGGCCGGAACTGGCCGCGCCGCGGCTCAGCATCCCGGTGCCCGGCGGGGATAAGGGCGAACCGCTGACCTGGATGGAGGTCCCCCTGGCCGACGTCACCCTGCCGCCCCTGGCGAGTCGTCCGGAGGTCCGGGCCCGCCTCATCGCGGGAGGCGACTGATGCGGGTAGCCCAGATCGCGCCCCCCTGGATTCCGGTGCCCCCTGTGACTTACGGCGGCACGGAACTGATGGTGGCCGGCCTTATCCGGGGGCTTACGGCCCGGGGGGTGGAGGTGTGGTTGTTCAGCGCCGGGGATTCCACCCTGGAAGTACCCCAGTATGGACATTTCCTCCATTCCTTCTGGCCGCCGGACAAGTTTTCCGAGAACCTCCACCTGTCCCACGCCTTCGCCCGTTTAACCCAGCAGCCGCCTTCGGTAATTCACTCGCACCTGGAGTCCGCCGCGGGTTTCTGGGCCCTGGCCCCGGCCGCGCCTCTGGCCATCACCATTCACACGCCATTGTTCCCCATGAAACGGGAATACCTCCTCAGTTTTCCCAAGGTCCACCTGGTGGCGGTGAGCGCCTTTCAGGCCCGGCAGCTCACGGGGCATCCCCGGCTGCACCTGGTCCCTCACGGCCTGGACCTGGCGGACTATCCCTTTCGGGCCGCCAAGGAGGATTTTCTCCTCTTCCTGGGCCGCATCTACCCGGACAAGGGTCTCCACACGGCCATCCGCCTGGCCCGGGAGACCGGGGTGCGGCTGCTCATTGCCGGACCGGTCTTCGAGCCGGACCAGCCCTATTTTGACAGCCGGATCCGGGACCAGCTGGACGGGGAGCAGATTATCTACCTGGGGCCGGCGAATCATGCCCGGAAGGTTGACCTGATGAAGCGGGCCAAGGCCTTGGTGCTGCCCCTGGAGGTAGACGAGACCTTCGGGCTGGCCATGCTGGAGGCCATGGCCTGCGGCACTCCGGTCCTGGCGTATGATCGGGGGGCGGTGCCCGAAGTGGTGGTTCACGGGGTAACCGGGTTTGTCACGCACACCTTCGAGGAGTTGCGAGACAGTCTTAAGCATCTGGCCGGGTTGGACGCGCAACGCTGTCGGGACCACGTAGCGCAAAACTTCTCCCGGGACACCATGGTGTCGGCCTATGTGAAGCTGTACGAGGAGATGTGCCAGGGAGCTTGAGCCGGCGTTGGGGCAAAACCTTGATGGCACCGGCGGGAAAACCGGCGTCGCCCTAAACCGATGCGAACCTAACTAGCCGTCACTTCCGGGCTTTACTTCCCGAACCACCCGGTTTATGCTGCAAACGGGCTATGTTTATCTCGCGGCTGGTGCTGAAATTAGGACTGGTGCGGTTTGCCACCTCATTTTTGGTGGTTTTGCTGGCCAATGTCCTGAACCGGGTGTTGATCGTGGACCTGATGGTGCCCGCGGCCCTGGTCACCTTCAGCTTCGCCTTTCAGCATGTCATGACGCCGGTGGGCCTGGTCACCGGTTATTGTTCCGACAACTATGCCGTCCGGGGCCGTCGCCGCGCCCCTTACATCTGGGGAGGCATGCTGCTCAGCGTGGCCGTGATGCCATTTTTCCCGGGCTGGGCCCTGGCGCTGGGAGCCCAGCCCCACAGCCGCCCCCTGCTGTACGGGGGAGTGCTGCTGTTTTCCCTGTTCGGCATCGGCACCACCGTATCCGCCACCGCCATCAATGCCCTTTTGGTGGACCGGGTCCGGGAGCGCGACCGGGGCGACGCCCTGACCATGGTGTGGATATTGACCCTGCTGGGTTTTATCGTGGGCTCGGCCCTCTCCGGGTGGATGTTCCCGGCTTATGATCCCGACAAGATTCGGCGGCTCTTTACCGTGGTCACCCTGGCGGTGGTGGCGGTCACCCTCTGGGGCGCCTGGGGCATCGAACCCCCCAACGAGGCCGAGACCGCCACCGGGCATCGCCAGATGGCCTTGTGGCCCACCTTGAAATTTTTGGCCAGCAACCGTCAGGCCCTGACCTTTTTTGCCTTTCTGGGGGCCAGCATCTTTTTCCTGGCCATTCAGTCCTTCCTCCTGACCGCCTACGGCGGGGAAGTGTTGGCCTTGCCGGTGGCCGAAACCAGCCGGTTCGGGATTTATACCACCTACGGCATCCTGGTGGGCATGGTGGGGGTGCATCTCCTGGTCACCGCCCGGCAGAACTGGGGCAACAAAATGGTTCTGGTGGCGAGCCTGGTGCTGGGCGCGGCAGCCTTCGGGCTGCTCAGCTTCACCTCTTTTAAACCCGACCCGACCTGGGGCATTTACGCCCTTTGTCTCCTGGGTCTGGCCCGGGGCTTTTACAACGTGGGGCTGTCCCACCTGACCATGAGCATGGCCCACCCCACCTTCAGCGGGGTCTTCATGGGCTTGTGGAATCTGGCCAGCGGCCTGGCCCTGGCCGCGGGGGAAATGACCGGGGGATTTCTCAAAGACCGGTTTGCTTATCTTTCGGGCAGTGAGGCCGGGGCCTATGGCTGGGTGTTTTTGCTCGAAGGGGTGGGGTTGCTGGCCTGCCTCCTGTTCCTGGTGCCCCTGAGCCTGGAGAAATACCGGCCTCAACTGGCGATACTGGTGGCCGACAAACCGGCGAAACCGTATTAGGGTGGAAAAAGTGGTCACGCCGCGCCTTAAGTCCGCAACTGCCGTGCCATGCATCACCCGGATAGTCTGGGCCCTGGTGATCCTGCAATTGCTGGGGTGCGGGCCGGGCCCGGACATATCGCCGCCCCGGGTCATCACCTACACCTTCGATGCCCCCACCCGGGAATTGATCCGGCTCTTGACCGAGAAAGGCGCGAGTGCCGCGTATAAGGATTTCGACCGGAAATTCAAGGGGCTCCAGGTCCCGGAAAGCCTGCTCCCTTATGAACCTTTTGTGCTGGGACTCTCCACCGAGAGCAAGATACCCGCGGTATTGCTCCTGGACGCTCCCTGGGTGCAGCGGTACGGGGTGGCCGGCTGGCTCTATGAACTGGAACGCACCAATGTCTTTGACCGGACCGAGCTGGTGCCGGCGGTGGCGGAAGCCTTTTCCGTTTCCCTGGCCCAAATCACCGGCCAGCCGGGCAAGCAGCTGGTGGCCGTACCCACTTACATCAAGGGCAATATCCTCTTCTATCGCCGGGATATCCTGAAGCGCTACAACCTGTCGCCTCCCCGCACCTGGGACGAGCTCAAGGCAATTTGCCGCAAGGTCCTGCCCCAGGAAAAGTCCCTGAAATATGGCTTGCTTATCCACTCCACCAATACCCTGAACGATTTTTATCCGATCCTCTGGGGCTTCGGCGGCCGGGTCAATGACGACGCCGGCCAGTTTGCCCTGCACCAGAAGAATAACGCCGCGGCCTTCCTGTTAGCGCTCAAAGAGCTGATCGCCATGCAGGGGAGCATTATTCCAGGGCCTGGGGCGCTGGCACAATTCGACCCCGGGGGGAGCCTGCGACAGGCTTTTTTCCAAGGCCAGACCCTGTTCATGATCAACTGGAGCACTCGCATGAAAGACTTGAGCGATTTGATCGCCAAGGGCCAGGGCCAGCCTCCGGGCAGCCTCGCCACTATCAGCCAGGTGGGCGTTGCTCCCATCCCGGTCCAGGCCGGTCATCCCCACCACTATTCCAACATCGGCTCTTTTGGCTGGGCGGTCAATCGCTTCGCCGTGACCGCCCCGGCGGTCATCGAGCAAACCAAGCAGTTTATCGAGTTGGTGTCCGACGAACAATTTCAGCTTCTGGCGGCGGAAACCATGGGGCAGGTGCCGTCACTGATCCGGGCCTTGGAAAAGGTCACCAATAAAGAAGTGTTACAGGTGTACCATGACACCTTTGCCCAGAAGGATATGGTGATGCGGCCCCGGCCCCACAGCCGGCGAATCAACAACGTGCTGGAAAAAGTCATGGATGAGGCCTTACACGGCCGGCAAACTCCGGAGGCAGCCCTGGCCAGGGCAATTGAGGACCTGAAAAAAGACCAGACCTTTGATTAGATGAAAACACCTGAGACCTTCATCCGCTATTCCCTGCGGAACCGGCTGTTCGTTCTGGCCGGGGCCACCTTCTTGTTGTGCGCTCTGGTCATCCTGCTGTTTTTCCCCCTGCTCAACCTCACCCTGGACGGGCTCCAGAACCGCACTATCAATTCCATGCAAGAGGCCACCGAAGTGGAAGCCACCACCATCGCCCGGCTCCTGGTGCTGGAATTTTCGTCGATCAAGGGATTGTTGCAGGCGACCCCGACCTCGAATACGGAGATGGACCAGTGGATTAAAAATCTCATCTGGGAGAAGGTCACTTTTAATGAAATTATCGAAGGGGTTGAGCTGATCCAGGGTCAGCAAGACGCGCAGGGCCGGCACGTGACCTACATGTTTTACCGCCGGGAGGCTCCGGAACTGGAGCCCATGGCCGGCCCCCAAAAAATCATGAAATCGTTTCAAGGCATGGAAAAAGATCTTATCAACAGCATCACCTCCCAGCAGCGGGTGGATAACGCCGTCCAGGGGTCCGTCAATCGAGGTCCTAAAGAAGAGGGGGAGATGCTGCTGCGCTACATGCCGGTGCACGTGCTGCGGGCGGAGGAGGGGGCGGTCTTCTGGGGCGTGGCCAAAATCGGCATCGATACCAACCGCGTGCGCCAACTGCTTTTTCTCCAAAGCCAGGAACAGTCCAGAATCCGCCGGGACATCTGGATAGAGATCATTCTGAGCCTGTTCATCTCCGGGGTCCTGGCCATGAGCCTCATCTACTTCTGGGTGCGGCACATCACGGAGCCTTTGCGAACCCTCAGCGTAGTAACCGCAGCTTTACAGGGGGCTAAACCCGAAGACTTCGACCTCTGGCTGGAGAACCTCAAACGGGTGGATCCCCAGGGGCAGGCCGAGGTAGTGATAATTCAGCAGGTCCTGGAACGGCTGGGGAAGGCCGTCCCCAAACTGGGGCAGCGGCTGATTGACGGGGAAGCCCGGGCTTGCCTGGGGAATGTGATAGCCCGGGGGCTTCCGGCCTACCAGGCCATGCAGACGCAATTGCAGGAACTGGAACAGGAACTGGGCGAGGGTGGGGCCACCGAGGCGCCTTCGCCGTCCCGGCAGACCCTGGAGCTGATGCGGGCCCGACAGGACGTGGTGCTTGAGGATCTCTCCCATCTCTGGTCTGACCCGGAAGGGGCCTGGGAGCGCGTTGATCTCACCCCCGGAATACAGCGGGCCTGGCGCCTGGCGACTCTGGGGCTGCCGGCGGAGGTCACGGCCCAGCAGGAGCTATCAGCGCCCCTGCCGCCGGTCTGGGGGTCAGAGACCAAGCTGAGCCTGGCCGTGCTCTACCTTCTGGCTTTTGGGGTAGACCTGCTGCCGCCGGCCGGGGAACTGGGGCTGCAGGCGGAGCCCAGCCCGGCGGGGGGGGTGCGGGTCCTGGTCTCGGTTTCCGGGGCCCCGCGCTCACCGGTGGAGTGCCAGGAGTGGTTGAATCCGTTCGGCGATCCGGGCCGGATCCAGGGAAGTCTGGGGCCGGCCATAGCTGCGGCCATCGCCTCCCAGCACGGCGGCAGTCTCACGGTGGCGCCCCGGGAGTCTGGCGGCGCGGTCTTTTCCCTAGAATTGCCTCCCCTGGCGGAAGAATCTCATGAACCGGTTATTTAGGGTGGTAGGGGCCCTGGGCGGGCTCCTGGGGCGGGCCTGGGGCCGGTTCGCCGCCCGGATCGTCCGCCTGCTGAACATCTGCGCCATGTTCCATCGTCTCCTCCTGGGGGTCTTCATCGGTCCCCCCTTTTTGGGCCTGTTCTTCCGGGAACTGAGCCGGCAGGTGTATTTCACCGCGATACGGCGGGCTTATATCCTGGTCTTTACGTCCCTGATGCTGGGCATGCTGGTGATCGTCCATGCCACTCAGCAACTGGTCAAGTTTCAGGGGGAGGAATTCATCGGTTGGCTGCTGGTCACCATCGTGGTCCGGGAGGTGGGGCCGGTGTGGGCCGCGTTCTTCGTCCTGCTCAATTCCGGCGGGGCTATCACCGTCGAGATCGGCAACATGTCCGTGAACCGGGAGATCCGGGCCTTGCAGATGATGGGCATCGACCCCTACCGTTTCCTGGGGGTACCGCGCTTCTGGGGGCTCACCATCAGCCTGCTGTGCCTCTACGTTCTGTGCGTCTTCACCGCCATCATCGGGGGGTATCTCTTTGCCCAGGCCTTCGCCGAGATCTTCTGGACCAAATTCTGGATGTCCTTCGTCAATGCCTTGCAGTGGGTTGACCTGAGCGTGGGTTTCGCCAAGACCACCCTCTTCGCCATGCTCATTGCCACCGTGTCCCTCTATTTCGGCTTCAGTTGCCGCGTCAACGTGGACGAGGTGGCGCGCAATACCTCCCTGGCGGCCATCTGGAGCCTGGTGCTCATCGGGGCTGTTGACATTATCCTGACCACGGCTTATTACCTGTGAGCGGCCCCGGGCGGGGGCCGCAGTAAGACCCAACGGTATCTATGCTGCACCATGCCTTGAATCTGGATATGGTCACCCTGCCGGAAACGAGCCTCTGGCCCGCGCCCCTGTCCCTGACGGTGGCGTTCAACGAGGTGGTGCTCATTGAAGGGGCCGGCCCGGCCGTAAGCCAGCCCCTGCTGGAAGTGGCGGCCACGCTCCTCTCCCCGGTGGCTGGCCATGTCCGCCATTGGGGCCGGGACGCGGCCCTGCGGCGCCGGGACCAACTCTACCGCCTCAGGCGCCGCATCGCCTATATCTCACCCTGGCAGGTGCTGCTGCACCTCATTACCCTCGGCGAGAATATCGCCCTGGGCCCCTGTTACTACCATGGATGCGGGGAAAGAGAAGCCTTAGCCCCCTACGGCGACTTGCTTGAGCATCTGGACCTCCAGACCCATCTTACCCAGTACCCGCCCCAGGTGTCCCCCGCCGTTTATGCCCGGGCCGTTTGGGCCCGGGAACTGGTAAAAGAGCCGGAGTTGATCGTGGCGGTGATCTCCGGGGACCTCGCCTCCACCGCCGGGGCCGCCATGCTGGCCAACGTCCTCCAGGATTACCGCGTCCGTTATGGGAGCGCCGCCTTGCTCCTGGGCGAGTCTCTGGAAGCCTTCTACCCCCTGGGACACCAGCTCTTCATGCTGGAATCGAGGCGACTCCGCAGACAGGCGACCCTGGAACACCGGGCCCGCCCCCTCACAGCCTACCTGCCGCTGGTTTGAGGCCAAAATCCATCGACAGAATAGTATGTATCATTCTGAGTGTAGCGGAGAATTCCTCTTTTACTATTGATGTGGGGAGCCATTAACCCCTTTCTCATAAATCAGCCCGTAACCTCTCTCAAGAATGAGGCTCGTGCAAAACTCCTTTTAGTCCACAGTGGTCATTCTGAGCGGAGCGAAGCATCTCGTTTTTTCAGAACGTTGCGATCCTTCACTTCTTTCAGGATGACAGAAAAACGGTTTTTGGGAGAGGCTCGAAGGAGAAGACTTACCGAGTACCCACCTTGCTAAGACTGCAACTTCTGTAATTTTTCAGAAGTTATAGATTTGATCTGCATAATGAAAGGCGCTTTGGGTGGGGGGAGGCTGGGACGCAGTAGTTGAAATGCTAAGGCGCGCCTCGCCGTTTCATCCCGACCGGCGCAGGATGATCGCACCAGGGGGTGCAAGGGGCTATTTGCCGGCGGTGCGGCTCCGGGCGGCCTCGTAGGTGTCAGAGATGATCCGGGCCGAGACCTGCTCCATGGCCCGGCTCATCCCCTGGGCCAATCCCTGGGGGGTTTTCTCCGGCAGGGGTTCGAGGACCCGGTAGTTTTTCTGGAAGACCACCCGCTGGGGCAGTTCCTCCTGGTCGGTATCCAGGAGGGTGACCGTCAGGGCCAGGGACGCCTGCCAGGCGCCGGTGGCATCCAGTTCCTGAAATTCCGCCACGCCGCCCTCGAGCTTGAAGCGGTGCTTGCCGCCGCTGTCGGGGCCAAACACGGCCTTGAAGAGGCCCGATTCCCGCAAATCCCGGATGAGATAGTCGGTGACCAGGTAACCGGGATTGGCGCGCCAACGGCTGTAATTATAGGTCTGGCTCTGATAAGGCCGGGGCTGATAGACCATGGCGTGGGTGTTGAAGGCCTGGGCCACGGAAAACAGCTCCACTTTAATCTCCGCCGGGACCTTTGCCTTGCCGCGCACCACCGGGGCCGGGTATTCCAGAATGTACTGGTTGACCAGCATGGGGGGCTTGCCGCAACCGTTCAGGCCCGCAACCAGGCAGGCCGCCAGCAGATAGAGGAGCCAGGGCCGCAGGGCCCGACCCGGGCGGGGTCGTCGAGCCGGTCGGGGCGTGCGCACGGGGTCAGTCAGGGCCTTCATTCATTCCACCTTTTCTTGGGGGGCTTGCCGAACAAGAGGTCCGAGGGCCGGTCATAGACTCTCTGGAGAAACATCTCCAGGGTCTCGGAACTCTGTCGCAGGTTCTGGCTGGTGGCTTGCAGTTCCCGCGTGAGTTCCCGGGTCTTTGCCAGCGTGGCCGGGAGTTGCATGCCTTTGACCTGGTCGTTGATGGTGGCCAGCATGGCCTGGGCCCCTTTGATGGCCTCCCGGGCCTCAGCCACGGTCTTCTCCAGGCCGGCCCCGCCCAGGATCTTGTCCGCCCGGGCGGTGAGCCGGTCCAGGTTGCCCGCCGCGGCGTCAATCCGGGTCAGGATGCTGGTCATCTGCTTGCCTTTGATCACCTCTTCCAGGGACTTGGTGGTGCTGATCAACTGGTCGGAGATACCCTTGGCGTCAATCTTGTTGAACTTTTGCACGATGTCGTTGGCGCCGGCCATCAGCCTCTGCAACTCGGAGGGCCGGGACGCAATGATGGGATACTCCGACGGGAAGTCGATCTTGGGGGAAAAGTCCGGCTCCCCGGGTTTGATGAGGTCAAGCTCCACGAACATGATGCCGGTGATCCCGGCGGATTTGAGCTGCGCCACATAATTCTTTCGCAGGTCTTCCTTCATGTTGATCTTCATCACCACGCCAATGTGGCGGTTGTCGGCGGCCACCCGGATATTTTCCACCAATCCTACATCAACGCCCCGGAACTTGACGGGGGAATTGAGCTGGAGGCCCTGCACCGACTCGTCGAAATAGCTGATATAGGTCACGCCCTTTTGAAAATAGCTGGTGGCGCCCACCCAGATGATCGCGGCAATCCCCATGACCACGCCCAGAATCACAAAGAGACCGATGATCAGATTGGTTTTTTGCCTGGCCATGTCACGTTCCTCGGGGCGCGGCTGCGGCGGACGGCCGGCGATTGAAAAAGTTCACCACCCGGGGATCGGTGGAATGGTCCTTCAACTCCCGGGGGTCACCTTCGGCAATGATGCCCCGGGCCTCCTTGTCCAGCATAATCACCCGGTGGGCGATGTTGAAAATGGATTCCAGTTCGTGGGTGACAATTACCATGGTGGTTCCCATCCCGGCATTGATGCTTTTGATCAGGTTGTCCAACTCCACCGAGGTGATGGGATCCAGCCCGGCGGAAGGCTCATCGAAGAACAGGACCGTGGGGTCCAGGGCCATGGCCCGGGCCAACCCCGCCCGTTTCTGCATGCCCCCGGAGATCTCGGAAGGCAGGTGATTCTCATAACCTGCCAGGCTTACCAGCCCCAGCTTCATCCTGACGATGAGTTCGATGGTGGCCAAATCCAGGTCGGTGTATTCCTGGATGGCCAGGGAGACATTTTCCGCCAGGGTCATGGAGCCGAAGAGCGCTCCGGATTGAAAGAGCACCCCGAGGTCCATGCGCACCCGGCGCAAGATGCGGTCGTCATCGGTGTTGATGTCGACGCCGTTTACCAGGACCTTGCCGGTGGCGGGTTTATAGAGGCCGATCATCTGTTTCAGCAGGGTGGACTTGCCGCAACCGCTGCCTCCCAGGATCACCAGGATTTCGCCGCTGCTTGACCTGGAAGCTCACCCGGTCCAAGATGGTATTGTCCCCGAAGCGGGCCGTCAACTGATCGACGACAATGACCGGCTTTTCAGACGTTTCAGCAGGGCTGGCCATGGTTACACCCGTCATCGGCCTTGAGGTCTCGCGCCTCATGCTCTCACCTTATATATTGAGATAATGAAAGACCAGGGCAAAGGCCGAATCCGTGACAATAATCAGAAAAATCGCCGCCACCACCGCGGAAGTGGTGGCGGAGCCCACCGCCTCGGCCCCGCCCCTGACCTCAAAGCCCCGCTGGCAGCCGATCCCGGCGATGATCACGGCAAAGACCCCGGACTTTGATCAGGCTGGTGATGAGATCCATCAGGCTCAGGCTGGTCTGGGTTTCCTTCAAATAGGTGTAGACCGTCAGGTCCAGCCCCAGCACGCCCACGATCAGGCCCCCCAGGATGCCGAAGAAGTCGGCATAGAGGGTGAGCAGGGGCACCACGATCATGGCCGCCAGGACCTTGGGGACGGCCAGGAACCGAACGGGGCTGAACCCCATGGTGGTGAGGGCGTCCACTTCCTCGTTGACCATCATGGTGCCGATTTCCGCGGCAAAGGCCGATCCCGAACGCCCGGCCACCAGGATGGCGGTCATGATGGGTCCCAGTTCCTTGACAATGGCAATGGCCAGCAAGGAGGCCACGTAAATGTTGGCTCCGAACTGCTTGAGCTGGAGCGACGACATGAAGGCCAGGATGAGGCCGAGGAGCAGGCGATGAGGCCCACGATGGGCAGCCCGTCCACGCCGGCCCGCTTCATGTAGAAGGCCACGTCGTCCCAGCGCACCGCCCGGGGATGGAAGAGGGCGTGGGTCAGTGCCCCCAGAAGTTCCCCCAGGAAGGTCAACATCCGCTTGAAGTCGTTCAGAACCTTGAGGGTTGTCTCCCCCAGCCGTTCCAGGAAATTGCCGGTCTGGCGGTCGGAGATGAGGGGCGGGGTGGCCAGGGCTTTGCGGGTCGATGAGCCCCATAATCCCCCGGGCCTTGTCGGTGAGGTTGACGAACTCAAAGGTCACCGACCGGCCCCGGGCGTTGCTTTCCAGTTCGATCAGGGCCAACGCCCCGGCGCTGTCCAGAAACTCGACGCCGGCCAGGTCCACCGTGAGGCTGGCGGGGATCATCTCCTGGAGGACGGCCTGGGTCTCGGAATGAAGGCATTCCAGGTTATCCAGGGCGATGCGGCCGGACACGGTGAAGGTAACCTGTTTCCCTTTGTCGCCGCTTACCTGGATGCTGTGGCCGTGCCCTGGCACTCTGGCGTTTTCCTTTGCTGGTGGGGAACGGTGACGGACCTGTCGTTGCGGGGAGGTCCGACCTTGTGGCTCTCAAGTAACCGGCGCAGCGGGCTCAGGTATTAAAGTCCAGGGCCAGGAACTCCTTTTCCTTGAGGCCCCATCTCTGTTCCGCGTCCTTGGAGCTGATGGCGATGGCGACCAGACCGATCAATTTATCTTTTTGGATAAGGGGGGCGCAGACGAGATAGAGTTTGGAACCGTCCGGCAGGAATAACGTCTGCTGCTGAATCTTTTGGCCGTTGATGGCTTTTTTCACCAAGTCATAGTTGGAGTAATCTTTCGGCTTGCCGTCTCCTTTGACGGGGTAGGTCGACAGAATCTTGCCGGACTCGTCCAACACCCCGATTTCAAAAGGACACATGCGGCACAACTTAACCGCCGGGGACTCGACTTTCTCCAGGCCAGCTTTAACCCCTGCTATGTCCTTCCTGGCGACCGGCTCCATCAGGGTGATGGCGATGCCGTCAAAGCAACTTTTTAGCTCTTGCTTGAAGTTGGCGATCCCGGGGTTCAAGGGAGGCTCCTGGTGACACCCGAACAGCAGGATAACCGCACTCAACAGGAGAACCGGCCATAGACAGGCCTGAGGTCCGAACCAACCGTTTCGCCAGAGATTTTCCATAAGCTCATGCACCAACTTGCTAATGAAATCTTAATTGCTTATATCCTATTTTCCTCGTATCTGGCAAGAAAATCAGCTGGGCTCCGATGAAATTACTGTGGCGCCGATACATTAAACGGCTGCAGTATTATTCCCCAGGACTTTTGGGCTAAACTATGCAATAATAAAACATTGTTCTGCCGTTGACAAATGGGGCTGACACCTCATAATATTATCATTGTCTAAAAGTGCGCTCATGTCAGGTGAGGGCCCGGTAGCGGCCCGATGATCGTCAATCACTCCATACTCCGGGAGGATATGGATATGCCAGGTTTCAACGGGATGGGACCGTGGGGCCGCGGGTTCCGGCGCAACAGAAATTGGCAGGATTACGACGGTGGCGGCGAGTATGAGTTCCCCGGCTATGGTCCGGCCATGTGGTGGGATATCTCGGCAGCCAGGTCGTATGCTACGAGGAGAGAGGAACTGGCCGATCTGAGGTGTCGGGCCCAAATGTTAGCCCAGGAACTGGAGACGGTTCAGAAGCGCATCACCGAATTGACCAAGGAAGTGGACCGGACCCTGGACGGATAGCCTGCCCCGATTTTTTCACACCCGGCCGCACTCATCGGCCCTGCCCCGAAGCTACCGGGCGGGGCGGTCAAAATCATCATCGCGGCACTGGCTGCGAAGCCTCCACTCTCTTCGGGAATTCTCGTGCCCTGGCCTGAATTCCAGGGTTTTCTCTCGGAACCACAACCTGCTTTTCCCCCTTGCAAGGCCTTCCCTTTCTCCAACTCTGGTCTCCTGAGAGGTGCCTGAACCCCATAAAGGCTGCCATAATTGGTGCATTGCCCGGCGGAGAGGCGCCCTAAGCCACCCCAAAAAACTTTTCCGGACAAACCTTGCCACGATCCCATATTGTGACTATCATTTTGTCTATATGATCAATTTGGTAAGACAAGCCTTGAACTTGCTTATGGCGGCGTTGGCGCTGAGTTTTGGCCTGGTGGTCTACGCTCTGGCTCAAGACTCTGGCAGCCGCAACGTTTCCGCCGCCGCGCCCCCCCAGTCCGTGAGCGCTAAAAGCCCTCAGGAAAGGACGACTTTCATGCAAACAGCCAGCCACTCCCCGGAAGTTAAGATCCCGCCTCTGGATGCCGCCGTGCCCGCCCGCACGGAGACCGCTACCTTCGGCCTGGGCTGATTCTGGGGCCCGGATGCCCAGTTCGGGGCTATCCACGGCGTCATCCGTACCCGGGTGGGGTACGCCGGCGGCACGCAGCCACACCCCACCTACCGGAACCTCGGCGACCACACCGAAACCATCGAGATTGATTTCGACCCGGCCGTCATCTCCTACGAAAAACTGCTGGACATCTTCTGGCGCAGCCACCATCCCGGCCAGCCTGCCTGGTCCCGGCAATACCGGGCCGTGGTTTTTTATCACGGTGAGCGGCAGAAAACCCTGGCCCTGAAGACCCGGGACCAGGTGGCGGCCCGGATGCAAGGCCCGGTCGCCACTGAAATTCTCCCCGCCGGCCCCTTCACCCTGGCCGAAGGGTACCATCAGAAATACTACCTGCGGCAACGTCCCGAACTGCTGGCCGAGTTCGAGGCCATCTACCCCAGGCCCGAGGCCTTGGCGGGCTCCACGGCCGCGGCCAGGGTCAACGGCTACCTGGCGGGCTACGGCGACCCGGCGGAACTCCAGGCCGAACTGGACGGCCTGGGTCTATCCCCAAACTCCCGCCGGAAACTGGTGGAGCGGGTAGGCGCGGCCACCCACCGGGCCGGCCCGGGCTGCCCGGTTCCCGGGAAACCAGCCTCCTGAGCCGGGGGAGGCTGACGAGAATATCACTCCCGGAGGTTGCGAAAAATCCCGGGGGGCTCGCCGTATTTTATTTTAGGGAATCTCCCGGAATTCCGCCTCGGCCAGGGCCAGCTTGGCCTTGAGTAGCTTCCGGTACTTCTGGCCGGCCTTGTTCAGGTCGTTGGCCGCCATGGCTTTGAGGAGGTCGCCTTCCAGTTCGGCCACGTCCAGGCGCTGGTAATAGTCCATGGTTTCCTTGAGGTGGGCCAGGACGATCTTGCCCGTCAGGATGGGGTGATTGTTGGTGACGTTGGCATCCTGGAAGCAGGTGCCGTGTTCCAGTTCCACCTCCAGGCCGATGACGAAATCCACCAGGGGGATGGGCATGCCTTCTGTGTTGACCTCCTGAAGGATTATCCGGGCCTCCTCGGGGGTTACCTTGCCATCCGCCAGCGTGGTCCAGTCCCGGATCTTCAGTGCCTTGCAGACCCGCTGCACTTCCTCCCTGGTGACGTATACGGGAAGTTCCATAACCTGCTCCTTATTTTCAGAGTCAATTTTTTGGTTCAGCCAGTTATGGCATGTGCCATAAACAGCATAACACTACCTCAAGCGTTTAAAGTCAAAATCTGCCTGGGCCAGTTCGGCTTTGAGATGGCTGATGTCTTGTTTCTTCTTGATGGCGGCCTGGATTTCGGCGCTGCCCCGGATATCCCCCAGGAGAATGGCCCCCACGAGGGCATTGTCCTGGAGCACCAGCTTGCGATAGGTCTTCCGGGCCGGGTCCGTGTGGACCATGGCGGGGAGCTTTCCTTCGGCATCGATGTCGCCGGCGGCCACCAGGTCGATCCCCGCCACCTTGAGGACGTTGGACGGCAGGGTGCCCTCGTATTTCGCCATATGCCCCGCCATGGCGGCGCCGGCCACCGCGCCCTGCTCCATGGCCGCGGGCCAGATGCCGTAAAACCGTCCCCGGTGCTCGATGAGGTCCCCCGCGGCGTAAATGCCCTCCCGGGAGGTCTGCATGGTGTCATCCACCTTGACGCCTTTGTCGATGTCAAGCCCCAGGGCCTGGGCCAGGGTGAGATCCGGCCGCACTCCGGCGGAAATGAGCACCAGGTCACCCGTGATCTTCTCCCCGCTTTCGAGGTTGACCGTCAGGCCCCTCGGATCCCTGGCGATCTCCCGGGTCTTGGCCCCCAGGTGAAAGGTAAAGCCCATGGCCTCCATCTGGTTCGCCAGGATAGCGGCCCCGGCCGGGTCCATCTGGCGAGGCAGGAGCCGGGGGAAAAACTCCACCACGATGATCTTCAGGCCGAGCTTGCGCAGGCCGTTGCCCGCCTCGAGACCCAGGAGGCCGCCGCCGATCAACACCGCGGTTTTGGCTCCCGCCGCGGCCTGTTTGATCCGGTCGGCATCGTCCAGGGTCCGGAGGGTGAAGACCCCGGGGGAGTCCGACCCCTGCATGGGCGGCACAAAGGAGTTGCCACCCGTGGCCAGCAGGAGCTTGTCGAAGGGGAAACGCTGCCCCTGGTCGGTCTCCACAAATTTCTGGGCGGCATCGATCTGCTTCACCCGGGTGTTGAGATGGAGCTCGATGCGGTGCTGGTCGTACCAGCCCTGCTGATGAATGATGATCTGGGCCGCGGCCTTCTCCCCCGCCAGGTACTCCGGCAGGCCGGGGACGTAATAGAAAGGCCGGGATTCCAACGAAAAGACCACAATTTTGCCTTCCGGGTCATGTTTCCGGATATTTTCCGCCGCGGCATTACCGGCCACGCCGTTACCGATGATCAGATACGTGGTCATGCTAACTCCTTTCTGCCGGGGCGTGAGGGAGCAGCGGTGTTGTGGGCTCTGCTTCCCGCCGCTCTCCCCTTCTGGGTCCCCGAAAGCCTTATTGCCCCGCGGAGTCGCCGGCGCCCACCACCGGCAAGACCTGGTCGACCTGAAAGAAGACCAGAAAGCGGGGACCTTCTTTTTTTTCCTTTTCTTCCGAATAGGTCTTCCGGCGCAGGGAGTACAAGAGGTCGGTATCCTGCTCCTCCCTGATCTTGGTGAGATAGAGCCTTTTGCCCTTGTAGCCGGGGCCCGCTTCCAGGAACAGGTAGGCAGCCTGGGGATTGGATTGCAGGTTGTTGCGGGTCAGGCGGTGAGGCATGATGAAGGCCACGGAATTGTCTTCCATGACGTGGGGCCGGGCAAAAATTGCCAGGTTGACCCGGCCGGAGGCATCGGCTGTGGCCAGCACCCCGTGGCCTCTGGCTTGATCAAAATACGCTTTCAGATCCATGCAGGTTCTCCTGATGAAATTCCCCGGGGGGAACGGTTGATCGCTGAGTTGCGGCCGGGGCCAGCGGTAACCGGGCCGCCGGCGGCGAGGTCTGGCCGCGGCCTCGGCGGGTTAGGGCTGAAGTACTGCTTCCCCCATCGGGGTAATATGATACCGGTCGCCGTCCTGCGCAAGGAGCCCGGCCCCGGTTAACTCCCGGATGGAACTCTTGATGCGAAAGGACCGCAAACCGGTCGACTGGGCCATTTCGTCAATGGTGACCGGCTGGCGGCAGCCCTTGAGGATCATCTCGGCGTTCGGGGACAGGGTCCCGTCAGGTTTGACACACATGGCGGCTCCCCCTAAAGCTGCTTTTTGCAGAAATACCAGTCTTTGCAGTCATAACCCTCAGTAAGGCGCACCTCGGCCAGTTCCTGGGTCCGGGGCGGCGGCACGATCACCGGCTCGCCCGGCTGCCAGTTGGCCGGGGTAGCCACCCCGTGCTCGTCGGTGGTTTGCAGGGCCCGGATAAGCCGGAGGAACTCCTGCATATTGCGACCGGTGGACAGGGGATAATAAATCATGGCCCGGAGGATGCCCTTCGGGTCGATGATAAAGACGCAGCGGGAGGTCTCGGTCTTACTCTCCCCGGGCATCACCATGCCGTAGAGGGTGGCGACTCTGCGATCCAGGTCGGCGATGACCGGGAACGTGACCTTGACCCCGAAATTGGCCTCGATGTTCCTGACCCAGGCGATGTGGGAGAAAACGCTGTCGATGGAGAGCCCCATCAACTCCACGTTCATCTTCCGGAATTCTTCGGCCAATTGGGCAAAGGCCACGAATTCGGTGGTGCACACAGGAGTGAAATCCGCCGGGTGGGAGAAGAGAATCAGCCAGTTCCCCTGGAAATCTTCCAGGCGGATCGGGCCCATGGTGGTTTCGCATGCAAAGGCGGGGGCGGGCTCACCCAGGCGGGGCAATCCCGAGAGGTCTTCAACCTGCAGAGTCACAGCTTCTTCCATATCTTCCTCCTTGCCTTTAGACTCAATGATGAGTAGATTACCGGGTTGGCCGGGTCGAGGCAGGCCGGATTATCCTTACAGTAATTATTCTTAGTTAATAATTATTATCTCAATTGTCAAGGAAAACACCTTCATATAATCAAATAAGGCTTGATCAGGCTTCCGTCAACGTCTCCTGGAAGCAAAGATTCGGGGCGGCCGGGCCGTTTTTCCCTTGGAGTTTTGGGCGCTGCTGCCTTACAATGGCGGTCAGCGGTATTTTTCCTTGAAATAGCCTGTGCCCGGGGGGCCCACAGGTCAGGCGCCGGTGGACGCAGATTGGGGGAAGGCAAAAATCCCTGGAGTCCAGAAAGAAAGTGATGGCCAGATTTTGCAAACGACCAGAGAACTGATGAGCGGTGTGATCCCCGGAAGCCGGTTAGGCCGGCTGGTCGGCCTCGCCGCCGGTCTGGCCATGCTGGTTCTGGGCTGCACCATGGTGGGGCCGGACTACGTGCGCCCGCCGCTTAAGGTGGAGCAGACCTGGATAGATACCGCGGACCAACGGGTCAAAACCGCGGCGGCAGACTACAAAAGCTGGTGGCAGGCCTTCAAGGATCCGGCCCTCAACCAGCTCATCGACACCGCCTACCGGGATAACCTGACGCTCCGGAGTGCCGGGGTGCGCGTCCTGGCAGCCCGGGCCCAACTGGGTGTCGTCACCGGCCAGCTCTATCCCCAGTCCCAACAAGCCACCGGCTCGCTGCAAAAGGTACGCATCAGCCCCGGTGAGGTCCTCGGCGGCACGGCACAAAGCTCCTCGTCTTTCGGAGGACTCAGTCTGGCTCAAGCCCAGGCCGGCCTGACGGCCAGCTGGGAATTGGATTTCTGGGGCAAATTCCGCCGGGCCATCCAATCCGCCGACGCCAGCCTCCAGGCGAGCATCGCCGATTATGACAACGTCCTGGTCAGCCTGACCGCGGATGTGGCCAGCAACTATATCCTCATGCGCACCCTGGAAAAGCGGCTGGGTATCGCCAACGAAAACGTGCGCATCCAGACCGAAAGCCTGCAAATTGCCCAGGCGCGGTTTTTGGGCGGCACCACCTCGGAACGGGACGTTGAACAGGCCAAGACCATTCTGGCCAACACCCAGGCCACTATCCCCTCCCTGGAAAGCCAGCTGCGCCAGACCAAAAACGCCCTGTCCGTGCTGTTGGGCCTGCCGCCCCAGGATCTGGCGAATCTGTTTAAGGGCAAAGCGGCCATTCCGGCGCCGCCGCCCCAGGTGGCGGTGGGTATCCCCGCGGACCTGATACGGCGGCGGCCGGATATCCGGGCTGCGGAGTTCCGGGCCGCGGCCCAATGCGACCAAATCGGGGTGTCCAAGGCTCAGCTCTTTCCAGCCTTTTCCCTGACCGGGACCTTTGGGCCTCAAGCCACCGATGTGGGAACGGCCACCCTCGCCCACCTGTTCAACTGGCGCAACCGGGCCGGCTCCATGGGCCCGACCGTGCAGTGGAATATTCTTAACTACGGACAAATCACCAACGACGTCCGGTTCCAGGACGCCCGGTTTCAAGAGTTGCTCATCGCCTATCAGAACTCGGTCCTCAAAGCCCAGCAGGAGGTCGAGGACAACCTGGTGGCCTTCCTGAAGGCCCAGGAACGGGCCAGATTTCTGTCCGACAGCACCACCGCGGCTATGCGGTCGCTGGAGCTGGCGGTCATTCAGTACCGGGAGGGGATCACCGACTTCACCACCGTCCTGACCGCCCAACAGGCCCTGTTGAGCGAGCAGGACAGCCTGGCCACCACCCTGGGAGACATCTCCCGCAACCTGGTGGGGGTTTACCGGGCCCTGGGGGGCGGCTGGGAGATCCGGGAAGGACAGGATTTTGTGCCGGCTGAGATCAAAGCAACCATGGCTCAACGCACCAATTGGGGACACCTGCTGGCCCCGGCGGCGGTGGCGGTGGTTCCAGCCCCGGAAGGTCAGCGCCGCCTGATTCGCGCCCCGGATTGGTAAGGGGACCGCAGGGTGGAATGCAGCGATGGGGTGGGCATGGCAGTCATATCAAGCAACGGTCCTGAAATGAGGTTTGATTCTATGCACAGTGGGGGAAAAGCCCAGAACCAGACGGTGGACGGGAGGCCAGGGCCCAGGCCGGGCCGCGGCGCCCTGGCCGGGCTGCTCATCCTGGCAACCCTGGTGACCGCCGCCTGTGGCGAAAAGAATACCTTCGTGGCCCCGCCGCCGCCCAAGGTCACGGTCAGTCAGGCGGTGAAACAGCCGGTGACCGATTACCTGGAATTCACCGGCAACACCCAGGCCATCAACTCGGTGCAACTCAAGGCCCGGGTCGAGGGCTACCTGGAGAAGATCTTCTTCAAAGACGGCGACCGGGTTAAGAAAGGCCAACTGCTGTTTCTGATCCAGCAGAACACCTACGAAGCCAAACTCCAGCAGGCGGAGGCGGAGATTCTCTCCCAGAAGGCCAAACTCTTCCATGCCCAAACCGAATATGCCCGGTTCTCAAAGCTGGTGACCCAGAAGGCCGCGGCCCAGACGGACGTGGACAGCTGGCTCTACCAACGGGATGCGGCCAAGGCCGCGGTCATTTCCGCGGAGGCCCAGCGTGATCCTGGCCCGGCTCAACCTGAGTTACACCAAGGTCACCTCGCCCTTCAACGGCCGCATGGGCCGCCACCTGAAAGACCCCGGCAACCTCGTGGGCGCCGGCGAAGCCACTCTCCTGGCCGATGATCAATCAGATCGACCCCATCTATGTCTACTTCACCATCAATGAGCAGGACCTCTCTGGATGTCACGGCAAAGATACCAAGGAATCGGTGGGCACCGTCATTCGCAAGCACATTCCCCTGGACCTCAGCCTCGCCAATGAGGAGGGCTATCCCCACCAGGGCTACCTGGATTTCGCCAGCATCTGTCTTAACGCCACCACCGGCACCTTGACGCTACGGGGAGTCTTCCCCAATCCCAAGGCCATGATCCTGCCGGGCCTGTTCGCCAGCTGCGCGTCCCGGTGACCCACGACAAGCCGCCCTGTTGGTTCCCAGCGTGCCATCGGCTTCGACCAGTTGGGCCCCTACGTGTTGGTGGTGAACGATAAAAACGTCGTCCAGCGCCGGGCCGTCAAACTCGGCCCCGAAGTCAAGGACCTGACCGTCGTCACCGAAGGCCTGAATGAACAGGGGTGGGTCATCACCAACGGCCTCCTCTGCCGCCATCCCGGGCAAACAGGTGACCCCTGTCAAGGCCTCGGCCCCGAACCCGGGACCACCACCGCCCCCGAACCCTGGCGGGCAACTCAAGAAAGCCGCCCCATGATCTCCAAGTTTTTCATCGACCGGCCGATTTTCGCCAATGTCATCGCCATCGTCATCGTCATTCTGGGGCTGGTCTGCCTGTTTACGCTGCCGGTGGCGCAGTATCCCGAAATTGTGCCGCCCACCATCCAGGTGACCACCATGCTATCCCGGGGCCAGCGCCGAGATCATCGCCGATACCGTGGGCATCCCCATCGAACAGGCGGTCAACGGCGTCGAAGGCTCCATCTACCTGTCCTCCACCAGTTCGGCAGTGCCGGCAATTACACCCTCACCGTGACCTTCGCGGTGGGCACCGATCTCGATACGTCTTTGGCCCTGGTGCAAAATATGTCAACGGCGCCACTGGCGCAACTTCCCGAAACCGTTCAGGCCCAGGGCGTCACCGTCAGGCAAGGTCTCCACCAATATCCTGCAGGTAGTCAGTATCTTTCTCCGACAATGACCGCTATGATGAGACCTATCTGTCCAATTACGCCATGATCAACCTGCAATATCCCCTGGCCCGTCTCCCCGGGGTCGGCCAGGTCAAGGTCTTCGGCGCCGGGCCCTATAGCATGCGGGTCTGGCTGGACCCCAACAAGCTCCAATACTACAACCTCACCACCATGGACGTGGTCCACGCCATCCAAAAGCAAAACGTCCAGGTGGTGGCGGGGCAACTGGGCGGCCCGCCGGTGCCGCCCGATCAAACCTTTCAAGTTCACCATTAACGCCTTGGGAAGGCTCTCCGACGCCAAGCAATTCGAGGACATCATCGTCAAGAGCGTGCGCAGCCAGCAAGGTGAAACCGCACAAATTGGTGCGGGTGAAAGATCTGGCCCGGGTCGATCTGGACCAGCAATTTTACAGCAATTTTGGCGGCCTGACCGGGCAACAATCGGCCCAAATCCTGGTCTACGCCCTGCCCGGGGCCAACGCCATCGACGTCGGCGCCAAGGTCGCTGCGGCCATGGCCGAGATGAGCCAGACCTTCCCGGAAGACCTGAAATACGCCATTTATTACGACACCACCGAGTTCATCAGCCAGGCCATCACTCGGTCTATGTCACCCTGTTTGAAGCGGGCATCCTGGTGCTCATCGTCATCATGGTGTTTCTGCAGAATTGGCGGGCCACGCTGGTCCCGGCCACCACCGTCCCCGTCACCATCATCGGCGCCTTTGCCGCCATGGCCCTGCTGGGCTTCACCGTCAACCTGATGACCCTGTTCGCCCTGATCCTGGCCATCGGCATCGTGGTGGACGACGCCATCGTCATTGTCGAGAACGCCTCGGTACTATATCGAGAAAGGCCTGCACCCCCGGGAGGCGGCCATCAAGGCCATGAGGAATTGACCGGCCCGGTTATCGGCATCACCCTGGTGCTCACCTCGGTATTTTTGCCCGCCGCCTTTATGCCGGGCATCACCGGCCAGCTCTTCCGGCAATTCGCCCTGGTCATCGCCTCCACCGCCATCATCAGCGCCCTGAACGCCCTGACCCTGAAGCCGACCCAGTGCGCCCTCTAGCTGCGCCCCCACGTGGAAAAGGAACCCAACTTCTTTTACCGGGGCTTTAACCGGGGCTACGGCGTGGTGGAACACGCCTATGTCCTCCTCGTCAGCTGGATGGTGGCGCGCACCGACCTCATGGTGCTGGTGTTCATTGCCATCATCGCCCTGGCCGGCTGGCGGTTCACCCAGCAGCCCACCGGGTTTCTGCCCGACGGAAGACCAGGGCTACTGCATGGTGCTGGCCAGACTGCCCGACGGCGCGGCCCAACCCCGGGTCAAACGAGATCTCCGATGCCATCGATGCCATCCTCAAGCGGGCCCAGGGGATCGATGCCTGGGTGACCGTGGGGGGATTTTCCATCCTGGACGGCACCAACGTCTCCAACATTATGACCACCTTCGTGATTTACCAGGATTGGAGCAAGCGGGGCAGCCAATTTAAGCCAGAAGCATATCGTCGGGGCATTGCAGCGGGAGTTTTTTTCCATCCAGGAGGCCCAGGTCGCGGTGCTGGTGCCGCCGCCCATCAGCGGCCTGGGCGCCTCCGGCGGCTTCCAGATGATGCTGGAAGACCGCAGCAGCCTGGGGTTGGCCGAGTTGCAGAAGGCGGCCCTGGAAGTCATGCGGGCCGGGTCAGGCCAGACCGGGTTGCGGGCTTCACCACCACCTTCAGCGCCCGCAGTCCCCAGCTTTATCTGGATATCGACCGGACCAAGGCGGAGTCCCTGGAATATTCCCCTGAACAATGTCTTTGACACCCTCCAGGCCTACCTGGGCTCGTCCTATGTCAATCTGTTCAACAAGTTCAACCAGTCGTACCAGGTCTACGTCCAGGCCGCCGCCCCCTACCGCCTGAGCCCGAGGATATCAAGAGCCCTCTACGTCCGCAATCACAAAGGGGAGATGGTGCCCCTGGGCACCCTCATGAAGATCAACCGCACCCTGGGCTCCGAACTGGTCACCCGCTACAACCTCTATCCCGCAGCGCTCCATATTCGGGTCGGCGGCCCCGGGCTTCAGCTCGGGCGAGGCCCTGAACCTCATGGAACAGGTGGCCAAAAACAACTTGCCCCGGGGCATCTCCTATGACTGGACGGCCACCTCCTTCCAGGAAAAGCAGGTGGGCAACCAGGCTTACTTCATTTACGCCCTGGCCATCACCCTGGTGTTTCTGGTGCTGGCCGGCCCAATATGAAAGCTGGATCAACCCCGCCGCGGTGATTCTGGTGGTGCCCATCGCCATGGTGGGCGTCATCCTGGCCCTGATGGCCCGGGGCTTCGACAACAATCTCTACACCCAGGTGGGCCTGGTGCTGATGATCGCCCTGGCCAGCAAAAACGCCATCCTGGTGGTGGAGTTCGCCCGGGAACTGCAGGCAGACGGCATGTCCATCACCGACGCCGCGGTCGAAGCCACCCGCCGCCGCTTCCGCCCCATCGTCATGACCTCCTTCGCCTTCATCCTCGGGGTGGTGCCCCTCGTGAAGCCGACGGCGCCGGCGCCGCCAGCCAGCAGGCCATCGGCACGGTAGTCTTCGGCGGCATGCTGGCCTCGACCCTGCTGGCCATCCCCTTTGTGCCGGTGTTCTATGTGATCACCCAACGCTTCAGCGAGCGCCGGGGTAAAGACGTCCCGAAGCCGGCCCCCCCGGCCGCGCCCCCGCCGAAAAGGTGGCGGGGAGTTAGGGGCGGATCAGGCTCCCACAAACGTAGTTGCAGCGCCGTAGGGCAGGAAAACGCCACGCGGCCCGCCGACGCCGGCCATTGACCCTCGAGGGCATCGTTATTTTTAGGCCCGCAGTGTTTCAGGCCGTTGTCCCACACTGTGACGTCGGCAAAAGTATTTATACCTGGAATGGGCGGCTGATGATCAGGTTCGGCGCCTGAGCAGGGTATGATGCGCAGCATATCAGGCCGTTGCGTGCTTATAACTGGTTTATAATAAGAATTTTTTAGGCGAAAACTCTGATTCGTGCTTTAGCCTTTGACGGTAACGCGAATCTGCTGCACCGCGATCAACGACACCACGCTCATCGCCGCCCCGGCGACAAAGGGAATGCGGTAGTCCACCATCCAGAGCAACCCGCCGATAGCTGGGAGAAATACCGCGGCAATGTGGTTGATGGTGAAGCCCATTGCCATGCTGGGAGCAATGTCCCGTGGGTCGGCCACCTTCTGGAAAAATGTCTGGATGGCAATGGCAAAATTGAAAAATACATGATCCAAGATGAACAGAATCGAGAGGACGAGTTTGGACTGTACCAAGGCGTAGGCCAGGAAGATAAAGAATAGGCTGGAATATTCCAACGATAACACCTTCCGTTCGCCAAAGCGTAGGATGCTTTTTCCGATTATCGGGCTCAGGAAATAATTGATCAGGTCATTAATCACAAACAGGATGGTTATGTGTTGAAGGCTGAAATGACACCTTTTCACCAGCAGGAAGACCGCAAAGGCCATAAAAATCTGGCGGCGCGCCCCGCCCATAAAGGTGAGGAAATAGAAGAGCCAATACTTCTTGCGAAAGATCATCTTCTTGTGTTGGGGGATAATATCGCTGTGGGTGGGATCGTGCAGCAGGCCCCAGATGCTGGCCGCGACGATGGCACCTCCGATAATCAAATAGATTTGGGTGTAATTCAATAGAGCCGCGAGGCAGTAAATCATGATTCCGACAACCACGCTGGAAGCCGATGCCAGACTGCGCATTTTGCCGAACACCCAGGGTGATTGGGTGGCGTCAAAATATTGCAGGGTTAACGATTGATTTGTGGTCTCGAAATAGTGAAAACCGAAACTCATGATAAGTGTGGTGAGAATGAGGCCCAGGTAGGAAGGAAACCAGCCGGTTACCGCCAGGCCCAGCCCGAGGCAGAGAATCGACAGGGCGGACAGCCGATGTTCCTTGATCACCAGCATAATAAAAACCGCCAGCAGGGCCAGGAAGCCGGGAATTTCCCGTATGGACTGGATCATGCCGATGTGGCTGCCGTCCAAATGCGCCACTTCTACGGCAAAGTTATTGAAGAGCGTAAGCCAGGCTTTCAGGCCAACCGTCGAGCTGATGGTAAGGACCATCAAGAAACGAAACATGGCATTTTGCTTGGTTTGTGGCACGGTGGATTATTCCGAAATCATGCCGCAGTCTTGGACACGGCGGTTAAAAAATGGTTTTGGGAACCTCTTTACCCTGGCAAGAAACCCGATCCTAGCTGATTGCAGCTTGCCAAACCCCAAACTTTCCAAAAACTTCCAGGAATTGGCGAGATGATCAGAATACCGCAATTTGCTTTTTGTGGGGGTTATCTTAACCGGACAATGCACCCTCGTAGCGGGAAAATCAGGAAGTCTTGGGGTGGGCTTGCTTTTCGAAGCGTTCCAGGGAGTGGCCCAGTCGGCCCTGGCGGTTGACTTCCTGGAGCTGTTGCAGACACTTGAATAACTGGGCCTTTTTCCCCAGGCCGGCGTAGACGTCGAAGGCCCGGACATAGTTGTCCCAGGCCTGGGCCAGGTCCCCCCGGGTCTGATACACTTCCCCCAGGCGAGACAGGTCCGCGGCCATGGCGGCCCGGTCCAGGATGGAGCGGTCGATTCTGAGGGCCTGGCCGAACATCTCCAGAGCTTGGCCGGTGTCCCCCCGGGCCAGGGAGAGCCGGCCCCGGTGATGGAAGAGGGTGCCCTTGAGTTCCGGAATGGTGGCCAGGGGTTGAGCCCGGGTGAGAAAAACCTGGGCCGAGGCCGGATCATTCTGGTCCAGATAAAAACCGGCCCACTGGAGGTAGACCCGTCCCAAGGCCTGGGGGGACCGCGACTGCCGGGCCGCGTCCTGGGCCGCCAGCAGATGTTGGGAGGCTGCCGCTGGTTTGCCTTGCTTTTGGGCCACGGTAGCCAGGTTGGCCTGGTTGATGCTGGCCGCGGCGAACTGCTGCCGTTCCTGGTTCAGGTTGTAGGCCTGGGTGAAGTAGTCCCGGGCCTTCGGATAATCTCCCTCTTCCAGGGCCACGGCCCCCAGGTTGTTGAGCTGCTGCGCCGCCCCCGGGAGGTAATCCACCGACCGGCTCATGGTCAGGGCCCGGGAGAAATTCCGGGAGGCCCGCTTCAGATCCCCCCGGGAATATGATTCCTCCCCCGCCATCGAGACCTCGTCGATGCGCTGCACCTGCTGCCCGTACGGGTCCGGCTTGGCGCCGCAGCCGGCCACCAGCAGGGCCACCAGCCCGAGCCGGGCCCAGAGGCTAAGGAAGGGTGCGCGGCGCCACATGGATGGTTTGGCTCTTGGCCCCCTCGGGGGCGGTCATGCGGATTAACGGATTGGCCTTGATGGCGTCCATGGTTTGCTTGGCGCTCCGGGCCGTGCCGGTGGCCGCCTCCATCAAGTCGGGCAATTCCTCGCTGCCGGCCTTGATGTTCGCCACGATGGCCTTCAAGGGCTCGATCTCCTGGTTGATGGATTTGGTAAAAACTCCCAGGTTGCTGGCCGTGGGCTTAAAATCTACCATGAGGATCTTGGCCTCTACCAGGAACTTGTCCATGTGGTCGATAGCCTGGTTCATCCGGTTATACAAATCCTTTTGCATGACCAGCATCCCCAAGGTCCCCTTGCCCTCGGCGAGGTCCAGAAACACCGCGTCGATATGCGTTAACGCCGCATGGAGGATTTTCTCGTCATTTTTCAGATCCTCGCTGAACTGGGCCAGATGGGCCAGCATGGTTTTGACTTTGAGAATATTTTCCTCGCTGGCCAGTTCCGCCAGGTGTTCCGTCACGGACTTGCGCTCCCGGGAGGGGATGGTGCCATAAGATTCGATCTTGGGGTAGCCGGAAGTGCCGGGGCTGATTTCGACATACTCACTGCCGATGAGGGTGGGGCTCACCACTTCCGCCACGGAATCCTGGCGGATAAGATTGGCGTATTCCTCGTTGACCTTGAGGGTGACTTCCACCTGGGGTTGCCCCGAGGTTTGCGTGATGCCCAGCATGGCGACCTTGCCGATCTCCGCATTGAACATCTTGACCAGGGAGCCCTGATGCAGGTTGTAGCCCTGCCGGAATTTTATCAGGTAGGTGTTCTGGGTTTGGAACCAGCCTTTGCCCTGGGCGATCACCAGCAAGGTCACCATGGTGAAGATGAGCAACACCAGGAGAAACCCCCCTGCCACCTGTTCCTTGTGGGTAAAGCCCTCTTCCATGCGGCTATGATACCACTCTCTCCCGGCCTTTTACAAGCTTTCTGCAGCCGGCCGGGCCTCTGAGGGTTGGGGTGCCTGCCACCATTTTTCCCATCGGCCCTGGCCGGGCCCCCACTGGCCTGCCGAGGTCCCCGCCCCAGCCGCTATCGGGTCCCGGACCGCCCTTGGAACCCTGAGGCCGTGCTATACCGCCTGACGGCCGGAATAGGGGTAATCATTAATAAATTTGGCCAGTTTGTCAAGGTGAAACCGGGGGGCATCTCTTCACCGCCGATCTCTGGCCCGGGCCCCGGGCCACCCCTCGATATCCAGGAAAATTGGGGGAATCCCCAGTTATGCCGATAAGGAGTCTATAAGGGCCGGCTATCCGGGGACCAACCTGGGATGGCCCCTGCCGCCTCAAGAGTGCGGGGAATGGCGGGCAAGTCGTGATCTTAGAGAAAGGTTGACCCCACTGGGAGGGCTATAAACAGTGTTGAGCAGGTTGCGCCAGTTGCTGAAACGGGGCCGCGGCCAGGAAGGGGCCGCGGCGGTGGAATTTGCTTTAATTCTGCCCATCTTGGTCTTTTTGGTGCTGGGGGGCATGGATTTAGGACACCGGTTCTACATGCAAAATCTTATTACCAATGCCAGCCGCGAGGGCGCCCGTTATGCTGCGAAATATACCGGGACCAGCGCTGACCCCAATACTACTTCAGTCTCCAACTACGTAAAATTACCCCCACCGGCCCCCGGCGGGCTTAACTACAACGCCTTCCATTTTGACACCCTAACCGTTACCACCACCTTTGCCGGTGCGGTTCCCAATCGGATTGTCACGGTCAAGGTTACCGCGCTTAAGCATTGGTGGGTGCTTGGCGCCTTCACGTTTTTTAACTTCTCGGGATTTACCAACCCGCAGACACTCACCGCCACTACCGCTATGAACCTGGAGCGTTCCATACCATGAGGACCAAGCAAAAGTTGACTTTGCTTTCTAATGAATCTGGCGCGACGGCTATTTTTTTCGCCCTCACTCTCTCCGTTCTATGCGGGTTCGTGGCCCTGGCCTTCGATGTGGGCCATATGGTGATGGTGAGGAGCGAGCTGCAGAGGACCGCAGATGCCGCGGCCCTGGCCGCCGTGACCGGTTTGGTTCCCTACACCGGTTCTCCCCAAACGCCAGCCTGGGCGAGCGGCGTGGCCAAGGCCCACACCCTGATCAGTAATCCGGCTAATCTAGCTAACAATCTGCAATTCACCTCTGACGAAGGCACTGTCGACTATGGCTACTGGTTGTTGAGCCCACCAGCAGATTACGTCCAGACACTGCCCAAGGCCCGCCCCACGACGGCAGCCTATCTGCCTCAGCCGGCCATAAGCGTAACGGTAAGCAGACAGGTTACCTTGTCCTTCGCACCGATTGTCGGGGTCACCAATCCAAGAACCGTGAGCGCCAAGGCAATCGCCATTCTCCCTGAGATATATGGTGTCACTGGCCTCCCGCCAATCGCCTTCGCCTGGGACGTGGTCTATAATATCGTTAACGGAAATACGGTAGTGGATGCGAGCGAACAAGATATCAAGATCCAGAGCAATAAAGGGCTTGCCGGGTGGTTTAATCTGGATGGAGGTAACAGCGTCCCGTCGGTCAGGATTGCGGCTCCACAGATTGCCCAGCCCGACGGCATTACCGGCGGAAGCCGGCTTTATATGGTGCCGGGGACGAAAGCTACCTTGACGAACCTAGTCACTCAAGGCTCGACCGTGGTGTTGCCGGTAATCCAAAACAATTTCAGTCAAAAAAGTTATTATCCGATCATCGGGTGGGCGGCGTTTCAAGTCGATTCGTTAGGCTCCAATACCATGACCGGGCATTTTGTCACCCAATATTTTGACCCCAATATTGATCCAGACGCCCGTCCTAATCCTACAGCACTATTTGTTTCGGGCACACCCCATTTAGTCGCCCCGTGATGCCGACCGCTCATATTTCCCTGGTATGCCGTTCCCGAATAAACGCGGCTATTGAAGACTAAGAATAAGGTCGCCAGGTTTTTACCAGGGCAGAGCCTTAAATCGGTCCCAATCTTTTCCCCTCTCCCCCAATGGGGGAGAGGGTCAGGGTGAGGGGGAGGTGACCTTCACGGAGTAAAATATCCGTTACCGTATTGATGGAACTCTTTTCTCAGGGTGGGGGGGCCGTTGACTTCTCCACCAACAATTCCGGCCGGTATTCGAAGTGCATGAGATCGTAATGGGACCATTTGCCGCCCCAGATGAACCCCTGGGCCTCAAAGATTTTGACGATTTCTTGGGGATAAGACTGCCGCAGGGTGAGGATGGACGCCGGGGTGGACGATTTTTGCCAGCGCCAATACGCGCCGTAGCGAGGATTCAGGTCAAAGGCGATACCCCAGCTATGGGGGCTCACCCGGCTGGTCCCGGCGATGCTGCGCCAGTTGACGCTGCCCCCCAGGGGGAAGAGATACTTACGCAATTCCGGTTTGGACTTGGTTAATGCCGCCAGGTTTTCCCCCACCCGGCCCAGGGCCGCAGCCGCCCCATTCCGGGCATTGAACTGCGCTTTCTGGCCGCAAAAATTCACCGTCGTCAGATTGGCCTGCACCTGCTTGGAGGTGCCGCCATACACGTTGTTGAAGAAGGCGGTGACCCGGAACCGGCCGGGATCGTAATCAGCTTTGTATTCCTTAAATTCTCCGGCCGGATAGGCCTGGGACAGCATATCCTCGAGATCCGGGTGATCCAGCTTTTCATCGAAACTCTTCACCTTGCCGTCGTCATAGAGGATTCTGACGTTATCTTTCATAATCAGGTAGAGACGATTATTTTCTGCCAGCGCCAAGCCCTGGCAATATCCGGCATAACCGGTGAGCAGGGCCCGCAAATTATTCTGGAGCGCGGCATTCTGGCGCATCCCTTCCGGCAACCGGTCAAAGAAATCGGCCGGCAAGGCCCCCGGGGGGATTTTGATCAAAACTTCCGCAGCAAATGAACGGGTAGGAGCGCTCAGCAACAGCAGCAGAGCAAAAATTATCCCCCAGCGCCGGCGGGCCAATCGCATCGGTTTGGTCCTCGGGCGGCGCCTCACCTGACGCCGCGTTCAGGTTATCGGTTGATCCTTCTCTCCTGTTCCTGAATAATCTGGACATTTCTTCTTTCCACGCCGCTCAACTCCGCCTCAACCATGCGGTTGGCCAGGCCGTCCTGGTTGGGCCGGTACCAGGGCTGGCCCTCAAAATACCGGCGCAGATCCGGCCGGCGGAAGACCCAGCCGTGCCTGGCGTAAATCTCGTTGCGCATGAGCTCCAGATCCTGCCCCGACAAGCCTTGCAGGTCATATCCGGTTATCAGGCGCTCGGAGGTCCATGGCCAAAGGCCGGGGCCCCTGGGGGGCGCGGCCGGAGGGGGAGGCGCTGCCGGGGGGGCCGCCACCACGGGGGGCGCCACCGGGGCCGCCGGGGTGGGTGAAGTGGGCGGCAGCTGTTCGTTGATCTTGTTGATATAAGCCTGGTACTTATCCGTCCGGGATTTTAACGGGTCCTCACGGAGCGCTTCCTCAAAATCTTGCCGGGCTTTCTCCAGATCCCCTTTCTCCCTATAAGCCAGGCCGCGCTTTTCATAGATTTCATATTTCGGGAGCTGATCATAGGGCCGGATTAACATCAGGGCCTTGGTCAAGTCGTCAATAGCTCTGCCGTAATCCTGGTTTTGAAAATAGTATTCTCCCCGCATTTCATAAAAATGGGCCTTATCCGGCGCGGTGGGCGACAGGTCGATGGCCTTGCCGATGAGCGCGATTTTTTGTTCAAAATCCTGGGTGGCCTGGGACTGCTTGGCAAAGTTCAAAGCCGCCTGGGCCCTGCCTTCCGGTTCCGCCGGGTTTGGGGCCTGGCCGGCGGTGAGAGGTTTTTCCGGGGCCGTTACCGCCACCGGCGACGCTGTCGGGCGATCCCGGCGCTGCCAGAGCACTGCGGCCACCGTTGCCGCCCCCAGCGCCAGAACCAGAAGGATCATGGCCACCGGCCAGACAAGTTTTTGTTTAGGGGCGCCTGGGGCTGCCGGTGCGATGGCCGCCTCGGGGGTCGGCGCGGTTGCGACTGGCGCGGCTGCGGCCACCGGAGGAGTAATCGCGGTGGCGACAGGCGGTGGTTTGAGCTGGGGCTCCCTCACCGCCGCCCCGGACCCGTCAGGCTTCTGGGCGAGAATCGCCCGCATGGTGTTGACCAGATAATGGAGGTGCTGTTCCATGGGGGGCGTCAGGGCATCCAGCCAGTGCTGGGTGCTGATAAAATATTCCAGCGTTTTGGAAGGCATGACGTCCTCGATGCGGAAGGGAACTACGGGTATGCCAGCGTTCACCGACCGTTCGACTTCGCGCTTAATCTGGGCCGAGGCATTGGAATTGCTGGAAAAAATGAGGAGCATGGCCCGACAGGCATGGATGGCGTCAATGATGGCTTCGCCCCAGTCACTGCCGGGCAGGATGTCCCGGGGCGCAATCCAGCAGCGGATACCGTTGGCCTCCAGTGCGGCACAGACGGCGTCGGCGGTGAGCTTGTCCTTGCTGGAATAACTGATAAAGACGTCGTGGGCCATGGCTCAATCCTTTCATTGGTGAGGCTGTTCGTATCATCGGGTTTTAGCGAGGCACATGGGATCCCGGAAATAACGATATGCCGCCGCGGCGCTGGGGCCGAGGGACCACTAAGGTTGCAATTCTTAACCGCCGAATCCCCTTGCCGCCGGCATGATAGCACAAATTTTCCCGGAGCAGTACTTTACCCTAGCTTTTTGGCTACCCAGCCCCGGAAACCCGACTTCTCAAGGCTGTGGACCTTCAGGCCCAGGGGCGCTTCTGCTTCCCGCCGCTTCTCGATGATCAGTTTCTTGCCCCTCTCTTGCCTTGACTACCTCCTGTTTAGATCCTTGGTGAAATATTTTTCCCCGGCCCCGCCGGAACCGGATATTATTGTGTTTATAAGGATAGGGGCTGACAAATATCGGCACCGGCTAAGTCGGCGCCAGCCTTGTTGGTTCCAAGGGGATTCTTCAGGGGGGCTGCCCTATGCGCCTTAAGCTCAGTACGCCGCTGCTGGTTTGCGCCCTGGCCTGGCTCACGCTGGCCGGGCTGCCGGACCTCGCCCTGGCCGGGGCCAGGGATTATCGAGCTCTGAGTCTGGATGACTGCCTGGCTCTGGCCCGGCAGGACAATCCGGTTCTGGGCGCCAGCCGGGAGAAGGTCCGGGAACTGGTGGCGGATTACCAGGCGGCCCGTTCCAAGTTTTTCCCCCGGCTCGTCCTCACGTCCTATTACGACCGGGTGCCGCCTAACCGCTTTTCCTCCGGCGGGGCCCTGACCCCCTTTGAGTTGTTTAAGCGAGAGGGGGTATACTGCGGTTACGGGCAAACAGATCATTTTCGACGGCTTAAAGACCTATTACAACACCCAGGCCGCGAAAATCGGGACCCAGGCTCAAAAGCAGGAGGTCCAGCGCACCGCGGAGGAAGTGGCTTATACGGTGACCCAGGCCTTCTACCGGCTGATCGAGGCCAAGGAAAATCTCCGGGTGGCCCAGGAAGCCCTGCAGCAGCGCCGGGAGTTCGCCAAACTCACCGATGCCTTTTTCCAATCCGGCAAGATCACCCACCTGGATTCGTTCCGGGCCCAGTCCCAGGTCTCCGAGGCAGAGCAGGCGGTGGTGGAAGCCCACAACGCCGTGCGCCTGGCCCGGGAAATCCTGGTGCGCACCATGGGGTTGCAAGAACAGCGTCCAGGTGGATATCCGGGGCCGGCTTCCCGAGAAGTTTGTGGCGGCCAGGGATATGAACTCCTTGTGGCAGGAAACGCTCAGAACCAATCCCGAACTCAAAAAGCTCGATTTGGAAATCGCCCAGAGCCAGACCCTGATCAAAGCCGCCCGGGGCAACTACTTTCCGGAAGTCAGTCTCCAGGCGGGCAGCGACGTCCGGCATCGGGACCTGGGCGGCACCAAGCCGGAATGGATCGGCGGGGTCTTTATGGAGTATCCCTTTTTCGAGGGTGGTCTGACCAAGGCCCAGGTGGCCAAGGCCTCCTCCCAGTATCCGGCAATTGCTGGAGAAAAAGCGGGACCGGCTTAACGGCCTCAAGGTGGATCTCACCAGCGCCTGGAAAGACCAGGAGAACGCCCGCCAGGGGGTAGCCACCACCAAGCAAACCGTGGCCACGAACGAAGAGGCCTATGCCAGCGCCCAGGCCCTTTACCGGCATGGCAAGGCCATCGGTCTGGATGTGCTCCAGGCCCAGGTAGACCTGACCAGTTCCCGGTTCCACCTTATCAAATACGCCGTGGCCTATGAAATCGGCCAGGCCCGGATTAAACAAATTATCGGCTCGGCAAAACCGGCGTCTGAATCGGCCAGACAAGAACGGGGGGCAGAAACCGTGAAATTACCGGGGAGAAAGAAATTAATCGCGGCTGCCATCGGGATCATCATCCTCGTTTTGCTGGCCTACCGTCTCATCTGGTATCGACCGCCGGTGCCGGTAATCGTGGTCAAGAAGGTTGAGGTCCAGGGCAACGTGCATGGACCGGGCACGGTGCAGTCCAGGGTCCCGGTCACGGTTAGCGCCAAAATCACCGGGATCCTGGAAAAACTCTCGCCGATCAAGGTGACCAGGTGCAAGAAAGGCCAACTCCTGGCGGAACTGGATGCGATTGAATTGCGGGCCCGGGAAACGGCCGCCCAGGCCGCCAGGAACCGCGCCCAGCGCGATATGGCCCGGGCCCAGGCCGATATGGTCAAGGCCCAGGCTAACCTGGGGCTGGCCCAAAGCAATTACCAGCGGGACCTGGAGGTCTTCAAGCCCGGCTATATCTCCAAGGCGGCCTTTGACACCACCAAGGCCCAACTGAAGGTGGCGGAAAGCGAAGTTGCGGCCAGCAAGGCCACCGTGACGGCCCTGGAGGCGGCGGTCAAACAGGCTGAATCTGAGACCCACGCGGCCGCGGCACTCCATAACTATACGCGCATCAAGGCTCCCATGGACGGCTTGATCACCGTGCGCAAGGCGGAAATCGGCACGACCATCGCCCCGGGCACCCCCATCTTTCAGATGGTGGACCTGGGCCAGATTTGGGTAGCGGCCTGGATAGATGCAGACCAAAATAGCCCAACTGCGGGAGGGACAGCCTGCGGCGATCAAACTGCGTTCGGGCCGGTTGTTTCAGGGGCAAGTCGTCCGCCTCAACTAAAGAGGCCGACACCGTCACCCGGGAGTTGGAAGTGGACGTGAAATTCGCCCGACTGCCGGAACCCCTGGTCATCGGCGAAGAGGCCGAAGTGGACATTGATACCGGCCGGCAGACTGCGGTTGCGGTGCCTTTGCACGCTATTCTTACCAAGCAGGGGTCCAAGGGCGTCCTGGTGGCGGACAAGGGCCTGGTGCGTTTCCAGAAGGTCTCCCTGGGGCTGAACGACGGTAAAAAGACCGCGGTGCTGGAAGGCCTGAAACCGGGGGACCTGGTGGTGGTTCACCCCGCCGGTTTAACCCCCGGCCAGAAGATCCGCCCGGAAATTAAACCAGCCGCGCCGGGGGACTGATGGACTTAGCCATCTATGATTTAAAGCTGCACAAAGGCCGGTTCATCGCCACCATAATTGGCGTGGGCCTGCTCTTTACCATTGTTCTGGCCATGAACGGCCTCTACCGCGGCAACATCCACGAAGGGCTTGCGGTCATCCAGGCAACCAATCCTGATCTTTGGGTGGTGGAGCGTCATCGCGGCGGCCCCTTCAATGAACAGTCCACCATGCCTGAGTTTTACCACTACAGCGTCAGGGCCATCCCCGGCGTCCAGCAGGCCTCCCCTTTTATCTTCTATACCGTGGAAAGAAAGATCGGGGGCCAGAGTAAGCATTTCAGCATCATCGGCTACGATGTCTTTGGCGGTTTGGGCGGCCCCAATCAGCTGGTGGCGGGGCGCAGCATCCAACAGGCCCATTACGAGATGGTCGCGTGCCGAAAATTGGGGCTCGAGCTCGGGGATAAGGTGCCTCTTGGGTCTCCATACCTACACCGTTGTGGGCCTGAGCAAGGAGCCTTTATCCCCGGACGGGGAACCTCTCGTCTACCTGTCTCTCCCGGATGCCCAGGAAGTCCTTTATCAGCGGGACAACGAAGAGGTGCGCAACCAGCGGGCTCCGGACCCTGCGCACCCTCTCCCTCCAGACCTCTTTATCCCCGGCCGGGGCAGAAAAATTGCTCCCCAGGCTGCAGCCCGATACCCACATCATCAATGCCATCCTGGTCAAGGTGGCTCCGGGGGCGGACCGCACCGAGATCGCCCGCCGGATTGAGAATTGGCTGTATTTCTCCGCTTACACGACCGCGGAAGAGACCCAATTGATGCTGAAAGGCAAGTTATCAAAGATGGCCAAACAGCTCCTCTTGTTCCGCACCCTCTTGTCCATCATCTCCGTGGTCATCGTTTCCCTGGTGATCTATACCTTTACCATTGAAAAGATTCGCTCCATCGCGGTCATGAAACTCATCGGCGCTCCCAATGGAGTCATTGTCCGGCTGGTCATGGAACAATCCCTGCTGTTGACCATCAGCGCCTATTTATTAGGTTTGCTCATCATCCATAATACCTACCATCTCTTCCCCAAAACCATTTTCCTGCTGCCCGGCGACGATGCCCTCACCTTCGTGGTGGCCCTGGTCGGTGGCATTCTCGCCAGCATTCTGGGTCTCTGGCAGGCCATGAAGACCCAGCCCGCCATGGCCCTGGGGGGACAGTGATGGAAGTCTTAAAGATCGAGGGCCTCAGCAAGGTTTTTGGGTCCGGCCGCCTGGAAGTCCGGGCTCTCGAGGATGTCAGTCTCGCCGTGTCGCCGGGAGATCTGGTGGCCCTGCTGGGACCCAGCGGCTCCGGCAAGACCACCATGCTCTTGTGCGCCAGCCTGATTCTCGAGCCCACCGCCGGCAAAATCGTCTTTGACGGCCAGACGATCTTCCAAAAAAACGGCTGGTCCGGCGGGGTGGATATTCGGCGCCTGCGCCGGGAGAAGATGGGGTTTATCTTCCAGTCCCATAATCTCATCCCCTTTCTCACGGCCCGGCAAAATGTGTCCTTTCCCCTCAGTTTGGTGGGCCTCAAGGGCGAGGCGGCCCAGCACCGGGTCAGGGAACTTCTGGAATACATGGAAATTGACGACCGGGCCGATTATTTGCCGGCCTTGCTCTCCGGCGGCGAACAACAGCGAGTGGCCATTGCCCGGGCCCTGGCCAACAATCCCCGGTTGATCCTGGCTGACGAACCCACCGCCTCCCTCGACACCTTGCGCGGCAAGAAGGTCATGGAAATGCTCAAGAAAATCGCCAAAGAAAACCAGTCGGCGGTGATCGTGGTGACTCACGATGTGCGCATGATTGAAGGGTTTGACCATGTCTATCAACTGAAGGACGGCCGATTGCACCAGGGTCAGTGAGCTCACCTTCCCCTCCCCTCAGAAGAAAAAAAATATATAATGGGAAAGTCTCAGGAAAAGGCCGCACCTGCCTCCCCAGGGGCGGGCGCCATCAGGGTCGGGACCACCCAAAATCAGCCGAAGAAAGGGAAAAAAGCTCATGATTACCCGATATAGCCGTGAAGTGATGGCCCGGATTTGGACCGAAGAGAACAAGTTTGCCAGCTGGCTCAAGGTGGAGTTGGCCGCCATGGAGGCCATGGCGGAGTGCGGCCTCATCCCTGCAGGACGTGCCGGAACGGGCCGCCAGGAAGGCCAAGATCGACGTGGCCCGCATCCTGGAGATCGAAGCCAAGACGCATCACGACGTGGCCGCGTTCGTGGACCAGGTGGCCGCCTGCCTGGGGGAGGACGGCCGCTACTTCCACTTCGGCCTGACCTCCTCCGACGTGCTGGACACCGCCCTGGGCCTGCGCCTGACCGAGGCGGCGGACCTGCTTGTTGGCCGATGTGGATGAACTTGTTGGCGGTGCTGAAAGACCGGGCCTACGCCTATCAAAGACCAGGCCATGGTGGGGCGGACCCACGGGGTGCACGCCGAACCCATCACCCTGGGGTTGAAATTCGCCCTGTGGTACGCCGAGTTTCAGCGGCAGCGGGATCCGCCTGGTGGCAGGCCCGGAAGACCATCGCGGTGGGCAAGATTTCCGGCGCGGTGGGCACCTTCGCCCACCTGCCCCCGGAGGTGGAGGCCGGGGTCTGCCAGCGCCTGGGGCTAAACCCCGCGCCCATTTCCACCCAGATCATCCAGCGGGACCGCCATGCCGAATTCTTCCTGACCCTGGCCCTGATCGGCGCCAGCGTGGAAAAGGTGGCCCTGGAGATCCGCCACCTGCAGCGCACCGAGGTCCGGGAGGCGGAAGAAATGTTCGCCGCGGGCCAAAAGGGCTCTTCGGCCATGCCCCACAAGCGCAACCCGATCCTGTCGGAAAACCTCTGCGGCCTGGCCCGGGTGCTCAGGGGCAACGCCCTGGCGGCCCTGGAAAACGTGGCCCTGTGGCACGAACGGGACATCAGCCACTCCTCGGTGGAGCGGGTCATCGCCCCGGATTCCACCGTGCTCCTGGATTTCATGCTGGCCCGGCTCACCCGGCTTCTCAAGAACCTCCAGGTCTACCCGGAGAACATGGCCGCCAACCTCAACCTGACCCGGGGCCTGGTCTTCTCCCAGTCGCTGCTGCTGGCCCTGATCAACAAGGGGCTGCACCCGGGACGCGGCCTACCGGCTGGTGCAGCGTCCGGCCATGCAAGTCTGGCAGGAAGGGGGCGAATTCGCCCGCGGGTCAAAGCCGACGCCGAAATCGGCCAGCACCTGAGCCCGGCGGAGATTGACGGCGATTTTCGACCTGAACCGCTATTTTCGCCACGTGGATGAGATTTTTGCCCGGGTCTTTGGAAAGTGAATCGGGAGCAGGACGCGCTCAGATTTCTCGGAGAGGGTTTGCGGCGGTGACCATAAATGAAGATTAAAAGGTGAGGGCGGGTTTTAAACCCGCCCGGGCAGCACAGGCGAGACGCCTGTGCCACCATCTCATCAGAACTTTTCTGGACAGAGTCCAGCTTTCCCCAAACCAGGACCCGGCCGTGGAAATCCCAGACCCATCCCTCACCTCAATAAGGTCGGCCCATTAAGCCATCCGGGTCTTTGGCGTGAGAACCAACTTCCCGGTCTGCTTCCCTTCCTTAAGCTGGCCGGGGGGTGGCGATGCGATCCAGGTTGCCTTGCAGATCGGTGATGATCATGCGTCCGGAGGGCAGGCGCCAAGCCCTGACATCCCCGTCGCTCTGGGAAAAATCCGACGGGACCGGCGTCACCTCGGGCAGATTGGCTTCCACGGCCACCGTCCGCCAACCGGTCGTACTCGATTCCCGGGTGGTCTGGCGGGAGGACTCTCTGAAAGTCACCCCTTCTTTTACCAGTTCCTCAACGAGTTCTTGCCGATCCGAACCACCTTCGTTTACATAGATAACCATGATTCTTTCTCCTCATCATCGTTTACGGGGTCACATCTTGACTCTGGCAGGTTTTGGCGGTGCCCACCCTCTTCACTGAAGCTGCCTCGAAGCTGTCAGCTAAAAGAGCTCATGGTTTCCCCCCGGGATAACTCCGCTTCCGGGAGCAATCGCACCCATCGCGTTTGGAAACCGCTCCGCCAGGTGGTTACAGCCCCCTCTCTGCGGCCAGGACGCCTTCAGACTGATCAACCACCTGCCACCACGTTGGCTGCCATGGGGGGAGGGGGGCGGTTTACTATGCCTTGCAATTGAAGTTTGCAGGTCCCCGGCTATTCAGCAGCTTCGTTATTTCGGCTTTGACCCCTGATTAATGGTAAATTTTAAGTAAGCACGGCGAAGGGAAATGTCAACGCGGCCAAATGCGGAAAACCTGATGAGCAGGACCCCCAGGCCTCGGAAAGGGAGAAGAGAACCGGGCGGACCGGGAGTTTGAAACCGCCTGCTCGACCTGAAACCGCGACTCCGGATAACGGGCAGGATAAGCCCTCATTTCAACCTGTTGCCCGTTTGGTCTGATGTCACCGCACCGAGGCGTACCCGGCAGTTCAAAAATTCTTGACAGAGTCGCCTCCTGGCGCTATAGTCAGAAACCGACCGGTCGGTCTCTTATTTAAGGGGGTTTACATGTTGTCCCTGAAAGACAGAATTATTCATGAGGCCCTGCGCCAATTTTCCAGCAAAGGATTTATGAGCACTTCCATCAGTGACATCCTGGAATCCGTGGGCACTTCCAAGGGAGGGCTCTACAATCACTTCAAGAGCAAAGAGGACCTGTTTTTCGCGGCCCTGAGCGAGGCCCGAAAAATCTGGCGGCAGAGAAACCTGGCCGGCCTGAACCACTCTGACCGGCCCCTGGACAAGCTCAAGCGGATTTTGGAAAACTATCGGGACCATTACCTGGCCGACTCGGAAAACTTTCCGGGAGGATGTGTCTTTGTGGCCCTGGCAGTGGAATTACATGACCAGCAACCCCGCCTGGCCAGGGAAGTTACTGAAGGCTTCAATGGGTTTAAAGGCATGATTAAGCGCCTGCTGGACCAGGAAAAGGCCGCGGGCAACCTGAGAAAAGGGGTTGATACCGGCATGGTTGCCGAAGTTATCTTCTCAGGTATCCTGGGGGCTTGTGTTTCCTACACTGCAGACAAATCCAAGGAGAATCTGGATCACACCATCCAGGGTCTGATAGATTTTTTAACCATGATCAGCCTCTGAACCTTCCTTAAAAGAGGGCCTGCCTGCCATTGCGGCAAGGCAGAAACTTTTTGGCATCATCAGGGGGACCGGTAGGTATTACCCTAAAAGGAGGAAGTTTTATGGACTTCAAGCTGTCGGAACGAGAGGAGTTGCTCAGAAAATCGGCCAGAGAATTTGCCGAAAGCGAGATTACCCCCAAAATAGAGACCATGGAAGGGACCGGAGATTTTGCCGTAGATCTGCTCAAACCCATGGCCAAACTGGGGATCACCGGCATCATCGCCCCCCGGGAGTACGAGGGCGTCGGCCTGGGGTATATGGCCCGGACTATCGTCTTAGAGGAGATGGCCCGCATCTGTGCGGCCGTTTCCATGGGCATGCAAGTACATCACATGGCCATCGCCGCACTCAATGATTTCGGCACCGAAGCCCGCTGTCCGGGCCATCGCCCCCAAATGGCCACCGTGATGCCGGGAGTGATGCAGAAGGATGAATCTTCGGGGAGGTCGGGTCAGGTCATCACCTTGACCGTCGGCGAGGACCTGGACGTCTCAGGGCCTAAGGTCCGGTCAATTGAGCGGGAGGAGCCCAAAGCCAGGCCCTTGGAGGCCGCTGAGGTGGTGATCGCCGGCGGCTGGGGCATCGGGGGACCGGAAGGCTGGAAACTGCTGGAAGAACTGGCGGGACTTTTGGGCGGCGCGGTGGGCGCCACCCGGCCGCCGGTGGACGAAGGCTGGGCCTCAGAGGAGCAGATGATCGGCCAGAGCGGCAAAACCATCCGACCCCGTCTCTATATCGGAGTGGGCGTCTCCGGGATGTCGCACCACGTGGTGGGTATGGACGGATCGGAACTGGTGGTGGCCATCAACTCGGACCCCATGGCCCCCCTGTTTGAGGTGGCGGATATCTGCATCGTCGGGGATTTCCGAGAGATTATCCCCGCGCTGCTGGAGGAAATTCGGCGCCGGCTGGGGAGGAAGAAGTCCCATTGAATCAGCCAACCCCTGACCCCGGCGGAGGTTGCGGGCGATTTTCGATCTCCACCGCTCCTTCCGCCATGTGCAAACGACTTTTGCCTGGGTGTTCAGCGGCAGCAAGTAGGCAGTGGTCAGCTTTTCCTGGTAGTTGTTGCTATTTGCAACCATACAGAATAGTTAGTATTTTCTATTAAACTACGGATAAAGCACCTATCTCTAAGAACAACAAAACTCACCATGGACCGACCTTATCAGAGATCCGGTGCACAGCAGTTTAACCAAATTATTATTATGATGGGGTTCAAGTCAAGCCGGAGATAGGTTGCCAAAGGAAAAGTTTACCTGGAGGTTGATGCAGCTCTCCCACTCGTATTGATCAATATCGCGTTGTCAACATTATAGCTACCGCGAGAACTATAACTGTTGTTAGAATTAAGGCTGCTCGTATTGCCACCTCTGGTGTCACAGTCGGGGCCCATGCCGGTAACGGCTGAGTTCCCGCCACTATTGGTCGCGGCTTGGCGTTCGCCTGGCTCTGTGACCACAGCGTGAGAACCCCAACCGTGACCCGAGGTCACCGCCAATTCTTGGTCGCCCAGCTGATTTAAGGACACCAAAGCATTTTGGCTTCCGGACTCCCCGGCCATGGAGAGCGTCGGCACCGCTAAGAGGCCCAGCAGTAATGCGATCAGCAAGCCCTTTTTCATGTCGCCCTCTCAATATTGCGTTTATGCTTCTAAAATAATAGCATCTTTCGTGCCATTTAATTAACTCATTGATTATTCAATAACTATCATTTATTGGCAAATTTAACTTGGAGAGAAAATTATAAAAATTTGGACTCATTTTCTGCTTTGGCCAATTATATAAATAAATTAAAATAGTTATAAATATCCACTCTTTTGAAAATTCTATAAAAACTGAGATCAGGCGGCAGGTTTGGCCACTGCAGTCAAAAAATGGTTTTTAGGATCTCTGCGCACGGAAAAAATCCCCCAAAGTTTCTGTTCTTGAAGCCGAATTCTCCCGTTGACGCTATCCCTTGATGGCCGGGATGTCTGGTCAAATCTCGATTGCTATACTTTAAATCCCTTCATGCAGATAAATTTTTGTAACCTAAGATGATGTAAAGAAATCAAAAGGTCGATACTTTTTTCAACATAATGGCCATGTCATCTTGTTTCGCGTTAGAATGATCCCAATTGCTCCATTTGGAGGGGGTGCCAACCTGGAAGCCGGCACAACCACTCCCTAAAGTGGCCATTAGCATGATAACCGCCAAGCAGCCGATAATCCAGCGCATCATTCCCTCTCAGTCCTGTCAATATTCGAGACAGCAGGTTTGACCTTCTCTTGAGGCATTCATCGAAACACCTTTATTAAAAATTGTCAAGAAATATTTACTAAATTATAACTTCTTGGCATGAAATAGGTAGGAAAGACGACTCAGGAAATTTCTATCATCCTATGATAAGCAGAGTCGAGGAATATCACGTGCTCAGCATTAAAAACCGTGCTTGAGCCTCTCCTGGTAACGGCACCTGTGAGCCACGTCAAGGCAGTTCGCCGGTCTGCACTATACCTGGCCAAAATCAACGCCTGTCAGCAAGTTGGGGAAAATTGCGGATAGGTTCGGCCTGGCGAAATGGGGCGAAGGGAGGGAAAGATTTTGCGGGGTCGCGGTAGAGCAAGGCAACCGGGCTAAAAGGTAGTCTGAAAACTTCGTGGTCCGCTGAATTACGGCATGAGGCAGGGATTGGCGCCCGCTGCGGGAGAAGCAGTCATCCATGAGCCGCCAGAGGTGGGGCGGCACTGCCCGCCAATTCGAGTCATCAATTCGGTGCCTAAGACACGCCTTCGGGAACTTTTCACGTCCGGGATAAGCTAAGGTTAGCGGCTCTGGGCTAGGCCAGGGAGACCTTAATCTGGTCTTCCCGGGGGTTGACGCGATCCAGGCGCACCAGGACGGTATCTCCCGGGGACAGCTTCATGGTAACCGGAACCGCCATAAAGAGCTCCAGCAAGATGTCGGGCAGCATGAGGCGGTAGCGGTGGGGCAGGCTGTCCAGAACCAGGGCCTCGAGCTTCTGGCCCACCCGGGTCGACAGGTACTTCAGAAGCCAGTAGCGCAGACGCCGGTTTTTCATTTGCCCGGCCCGGCGCATAGCCGGCTCGATGCTGGCCAGGATCTGCTCCAGTTCCTCAGGCCCGTAAATCGGCGGCTGCCCGCTCACCACCGCCAGCAGCTGCCGGTGGATCACCAGGTCCAGGTAGCGGCGGATGGGGGAGGTGGCAAAGGTGTAGCAGGGCAGCCCCAGACCCCAGTGGGGCGTCGGTGAGAGGTCCATCACCACCCGGCTCAGGCGGCGCCGGTCCTGCCAGAGCTCCAGCAGGCTCTTGTCCGAAGCCGGTTGGATGGGCTCCCGGGGGTCGGGTTGGCCGCGGTAGATGGCGGGAACCCTGTGCTCGGCCAGGAACTGGGATGCCAGGGTATTGGCCAACACCATGGCTTCGCCTACCAGTTGGTGGCTGGCCGTCTCCTGGTCTTCCACCACGACCTGGATATCGCCCTGGGGAGCGAAAGTGACCCACACCTCGGGCAACTTAAGCTCATAGCCGCCCCGGGCCAGACGTCGTTCCTTGAGACGGCGGGTCAGACGGAACAGGGTGGCGAGCTGCCGGTCCTGGGTCAGGAGCGCGTCCACCTCATGGTAGGTCAGCCGCCTGGACACCGTAATCAGGCTGGGGACGATCACCCAGTCCTTGATCTCGGCGTCGGCGCTGAGGGTCACCAGAAAGCTCAGGGCCAGGCGCTCCTGGTGGGCCAGCAGGCTCACGGTATCTTCCGAGAGTTCTTCCGGCAGCATGGGCAGCCGCCGCTCCGGCAGGTAAATGGAGGTCCCCCGTTCCTGGGCCTCCTGATCCAGGGGGGTGTGGGGCATCACGTGGGCCGAGACGTCGGCGATGTGAATCCCCAGGCGCCAACCTTCCGGCACTTCTTCCAGACTCAGGGCGTCGTCGTAGTCCCGGGTGCGCTCCCCGTCTATGGTCATGATATCAAGGTGAGTCAGGTCCTGCCGCCGTGAGGCGTAACGGTCCGGGGGCGGACTCTGGGCCAAATGCCGGGCCACGGCCAGGGCCTCCGGAGAGAATTCCAGGGGAACCTCCAGCCGGTGGAGGTCCAGGTCCTCATCCTCCTGCCACACCCCCAGCCGCACCAGCAGGCGAAAGGGAGCCTCCGCCGGGTTGAGCCGGGCCTTGTCCAGGAAAGCTTTGCCCTGGGCGTAATCCGGGGCATCGATCCCCCACAAGGCCATCCGGCGCAACAGGTCCACGGTCCGGTCTTTCCAGGGTCCGGCCACCACGGCCTGCCCGGCCCAGACCTTCTCAAGCCAGGCGCCGATCTCATCCAGTTCCTGCTGGCGCTCCAACTCCCTGAAATGCTGCTCTCTCAGTTGTTCCACCCCTTCCGGGGGATTGGGGCTGACCAGGCCGTCTTTCTGCCTGAAGAAAAACCGGTCCTCCCTGAGGCTGCGGCCGGTGGCAGCCACCTGGTCGGGCGTCGGTCCGGCCGAACCACAGGTCCGCCATCTCTGCCACCGACACGGTATGATCCTCTGCAGCCAGCAGTTCCCAGAGATCCTCCAGGTTGATGGCATCCTTTAAGCCCTCGCGGTGCTGGGCCGTGGCTTCCAGATGTTTTAACAATTCCTGGCGGGACAGGCTGGCGACGGGCAAGCGGGGCCCCGCGTGGAGGACCCGCTTGGGGGTCAGGGTCATCTCCCGGCTGGTCTGGGTAAGCACATGGAGCCGCTCGCCCTTCAGTTCCAGGACGACGCCGCAGAAAATGCGCTTTTCTTCGAAGAATTCGACAATATCGCCGGGTTCCATAGTGGCCAAAACGTAACAAAATCCCCGGAAAAGTCAAGGAAGGGCGACAAGGGAGTGGTCGGCAGATTTTCGTACGGTTTTGGGTTAATAAATAATCTTTTGAGGCCCTTGTCGTTACATTGCCGTCAGTATGGTATAAAATCTGATTGAATATCTCTCGATTTGGGCAAAAATAATCGACCCCGGGAGGGCCGCGCAAACATTGACGCCGCCCCGACTGCCCCGCAAACCGGACACCTCTTATGCGTCTTGCGCATTATCTGCCGATATTCATAGCAATAGGGAAGCCCTGGAAAGCGTCCTGGCCCAGATCGACCGGGAGGGGGTGGAGGCCATCTTGAACCTGGGCGACCTGGTGGGCTACAATGCCAGCCCCAATGAGTGCTTGGAATTGCTCCATGGCCGCAACATCTGGAGTCTGGCGGGGAATCATGACCTGGCCCTGCTCGATCCGGAACGGGCCCAAAATTTTAATATCATCGCCTATGAGGCCCTGATGTGGTGCCGGCAGCAGGTCCGCCCGGAATTCCTGGAATTTCTCCAAGGCCTGCCCTTGCTCCGGGAGCAGCCGGGCTCATATCTGGCCTGCCACGGCACCCCGGCCAACCCTGACAGCTATATTGCCTACCATTTCCAGGGCAAACGGGTTCTCAAAGATTTGCGCAATCACCCTCAGCTCCGGGTGTGCTTCTTCGGGCACACCCACCGGCGGGCCCTGTGGTACCGGGATATTCGGGGCAAAGTGGCCCTGCGCCAGATTACCCCGGCCACGATGCAGTTGTCCCGGGAGGAACATTATCTCATCAACCCCGGCAGCGTGGGCCAGCCCCGGGACGGCAACCCCGAAGCGGCTTACGCCATTTTCGACGATGAAGAGTTCTCCATTCACTTCAAGTCCGCCCCTTATGATGTGAGCGGGGCCCAACGCCGCATCCTGGCCGCCGGCCTGCCGCCTTACCTGGCGGAGCGCCTGGCCCTGGGGGCTTAGAAACGAGCCGTTAGCCATGAGCTTTTAGGCTGTCAGCCTTTGGCCTTTGCCTAGACCTGCTACATTGCTAACTTACACCCAAGGGGGACGAAAGGATGGCTTACCAAAAAGAGGGGGTGTTGAAGGACGGCAGCCGGGTGAAACTGCGGCCCTTGGTAAAGGAAGACCGGGAGATGCTGCTGAAATTTTTCCAGGGTCTCGATGACCAGGAATTGAGCTTTCTGCGCAACGATGTGCGGGACCCGGCCGTCATCGATCACTGGGTGAACCACATCGACTATCACCGGGTCTTTCCCCTGGTGGCGGAAGCCGACGGCCGGATCGTGGGGGATGTCTACCCTGCACATGCGCAAGGTGGGCTGGAAGCGCCATATGGGCAATGTGCGGGTGGTGGTGGCCAAAGACTATCAGGGCCGGGGCCTGGGCACCCTGCTGATCAACGAAATCGTCGAACTGGCCGGGGAATTCGGCCTGGAAAAGCTGATCGCCGAGATTCACCTCCAGGCCCAGGGAGCCTTCAACGCCTTCAAAAAGGCCGGGTTTTCCGTCAAGGCGGTGTTCGAAGACCTGGTCAAGGACCCGGCCGGCAACAGCAGCGACCTGATGGTCATGGTCTGCGACATCCAGGCCCGGGATAAGTAAATAGGGAAAGAGGGAAAAAGGCGAAACGGGAAAGGGGGAGGACAGTTGCCCACCCTCGCCTCCAGGGGAATGTCAAGATTTGACCAGACAACCTCCCTATCCGGGCATAACCTCATCGGAAATTCTGGAAATCCTCCCACAAAAAGTCAATGGCGCTATTCGGACCCTATCGCTAAGTAGTTGGATTTTTTTATAAGTTTAGCTTATGGCAAGATAGCCTCTGACCAAGAACTGGATTTATACGGCTAATTTTTGAAGATCCCCTTCCCACGAAATCTGTGCTATCATGATTGCCAGGGGGACGGCGGGGCCAGTTTGCCGTCCCCTGAGCATTGCCGCAGCGACCTTCCATCGCTGGCGTCGGGAGTACACGACGATAAGGCCTTTTCGTGCTTTGGGCTATCGGCCAGCCGCACCCGAGGCCTCTCAGGTGATACCCGGAGATCCTGGATAGGCTCTGCTCGGGCACGATCTCTGGCTTGACTTGACCTCCATCCTAACTTAAAACTTGGTACAACTACTGAGGGCAGGTCAGCCGAACCTTGATCTTCTCTCTCTTCCATATGACGACCATGCCAATAAATCAATTAATCAAAAAAGTATATGCACATAATATTAGCAAGGTTATTATTAAAATAGCTTTGACAATATTAATCATCACCTCTATCGTTTTAATTTATCGTTTTAAAAGACATCATACGCCATTTTTTTATATAGGAATAGAGCTGTGCGTTGTCTTTATTCTAGCCTCATGGAAATCAAAGAGAGCATTTTTAAAATCCCTATTAATTACATTATCCCTGATCACTTTCACGTTTTCAATGTCTGAAGCTTATTTTGCCGGCTGGCTCTCTTCAAAAGTTGAGCGCAAAGGACTTCATGTATATCGATATGAAGGGACCTATGTAACCAACAGCAAGAATTATTGGAAAACAAATGAGTTACTTGGTTATGCTGGTGGAAAGAATATCAGTGTCACTGCCAGAAAATATTTTGGTGATAAATTAATTTATGATATCACTTATACAAATAACCAATATGGCCTGCGTATTACCCCCCATGATCTTAACAAATATCCTGACGTAAAAGATTTTACCAATGTCGTATTTTTCGGCTGTTCTTTTATGGCTGGACAGGGCGTTAACGATGATGAAACCTTGCCTTATATATTTGAGAACCTATCCAAAGGAAGTTTTAGGGCATATAATTTCGGATTCCATGGCTATGGGCCACATCAAACGTTAAGAATTTTAGAGGCCGGATTACTGGATAACGTGATAACCGATAAAAAACCAGTAATAGGTGTTTGCGAAATATTAACTGATCATATTGAGCGGACCGCAGGGAAGTATCCTTATGTAATATGGGATGTAAATGGGCCGAAATATGTATTGGATAGTTCTGGAGAACCGAAATATGTGGGGAAATTCGGAGACGAGATCAGGCTGCAAGTCATACATTTCCTCAATTCTCTGCTGGCCAAATCTCATACATTAGATCAAATCCATCTTACGCAAAACCTTTTTCATGAAAAAAGAACTCCAGCAGATATTACACTATTTGTCAAAGTTATAGAAAAAGCCAAAAATCTTTTTGTGGCAAAATATCATGGCCATTTTATAGTCTTATTGTGGAAATTGCCATCTGATAGAGACTTTGATTCGGTTCTTTCTCAGCTGCAGAAATGCCATATAGATGTAATTACTACGAAAGAAATACTTAAAGTTGACGACCCCCAAAAAAAATACTTAATAGACCATGATGGCCATCCAAATAAATTGGCCAATACCTTGATCGCTGAGTATCTTCTGGCAAATATTCGCAAGACGGCCGGGACTGCTTCCAGTCATCGGTAGTGGCGTTAGGTGGGAACGCTCTGGTGACGCCCTCTCCCCAGGAGAAAGCCCGGGTTTTTCCCGTTTTCCCTTTTCCCCCTGCATAAAGAACCCTTTTCCCCTCTTCTTTAATCCCACTTATAAAAATATCCGGGCTGATTCAGCACCTCGGCGCCCTCGGGGTGGAGCAGCACCATGTCCTCCAGGCGGACCCCGCCCCAGCCGGTGAGGTAGATGCCCGGCTCTACGGTCACCACGCACCCCGCCGGCAGCTCGCCTCTCCTGGCCTCGGACGGGGTCAGGTTGGGGGTCTCATGCACCGCCAGCCCCACCCCGTGCCCCAGGGAATGGCCAAAAGCCTCGCCGTAACCCGCGGCCGCGATCACTTCCCGGGCCAGGGCGTCCCCTGCCAGGCTGTCCATGCCGGCCTTGAGTTCGGCCTCGGCCCGGGCCTGGGCCTGGCGTACCAGGGAGTAGATCTTCCGGAAATGTTCGTCAGCAGGGCCGATGATAAAGGTGCGGGTCATGTCGGCGCAGTAGCCGTCGATCCGGGCCCCCATGTCGATGATGATGGGCTCGCCGGCCGCGATGAGGATAGTCCCCGGGGTGGTGGTGAGGCCGGGCGCTGTTGGGTCCGGCCGCCACGATGGGGGCAAAGGCCATCCCTTCGGCCCCGCCCTCCCGGAGGCGCTTTTCGATCTCCCAGGCTACCTGGCGCTCGGTCTGTCCCGGGACGAGTTCCCCGGCCACCTGGCGCATCACGGTTTCGGTCAGGGTCAGGGCCCGTCGCATGACGGCCAACTCGGCCCCGGTCTTTATCTGGCGCAGGCCTTCCACCAGACCTTCCAGGGGCTGCCAGGTCACCGCCAGCCCCGGCATCGGCCACGGCCTTGGTCAGGCGCTGGTACTGCCAGAAGCTGAAATGAGCCGCCTCAAAACCCAGGCGGCGTACCTTGAGAGCCTTGAGGTGCTCCGGCCTAAAGTTTCCGCCAGATCGACCTTGTAGATGCATACCTCACACTCCCGGGCTTCCTGCCGGGCCCAGGCCTGGTAGCGGAAATCAGTGAGGAGAAAAGCCGCCCGAGCGGTAATCAGGACCATGCCCCAAGCGGGATCGTTGGCGGTAAATCCGCTCACATAACGGCGATTTTCGGGACCTGACACCAGGAGAGCGTCAACCTCATGAACGGGCAGAAGCTCCCGGATGGCGGCCAGACGAAGGGTAACGGAGTTAGTCATCATAAGGTATGATTCTGGGAGAAGCGGGACAGGAAATCAAGGAGAAAACCTCGCCGGGGGCTTAGGTGGGAGGCGCCTCAGGCCGGGCCGGGCCCGTGGCTTGGGAACTATCTGTGCGCCACCGCCGGCCGCCGGAGTGCCCGGGGCGCGGTTCACACCCCGGAACCTGTCTCCTTTTTCTCGGGGGGCATTGATAATTGAGATGAATCTGATAATATATTATTTTAAATTTATTCTGGCGGCCCCGGTATTGATACCCTCGGGGAGAACGGTGACGCCGCCTCTAGTGGACTGACAACTTGATCAAACTGGTAGCCTTTGATTGCGACGGGGTCCTGTTCGATTCCCAGCAGGCCAACATCGCTTTCTACAACTCCATCCTGGCGCACTTCGGCCGTCCCCCCCTTGAGCCCCGAGGCCGTGGACTATATCCACAGCCACACCGTGGGGGAATCTCTGGAACACATTTTTCAGGGCTCTGTCGATCTTACGGCGGTCTTGGAGTTCGCCCGCAGTTTCGATTACAGCCCCTTTATCCCGATGATGGTGGAGGAGCCGTTTCTGCGGGAGTTTCTCCAGTTCTTGCGCCCCGGCTGTTACGTGGCCCTGGCCACCAACCGCACCACCACCACCCAGGCCGTCCTCAACTACCACGGGTTGGCGGATGACTTCGACATGGTGGTGAGCGCCAAGGACGTCAGCCGCCCCAAACCTCACCCGGAATCGTTTGTGCGCATCCTGGAGCACTTCCGCCTGTCTCCCCTGGAAGCTATCTACATCGGCGATTCCCAGGTCGATGAGCACTTCGCCGCCAATGCCGGAGTGCCTTTCGTGGCCTATCGCAACCCCGGCTTAACTGCAAACTACTACCTGGATTCTTTTGCTGCGGGGCCTGACCTGATTCGGGGTCTGGTTCGGGACGAATCCTTTTCGCCAAGGAGAAAGTGATGAAGCAATATCAGTGCCAGATTTGTGGCTATATTTATGACCCGGCCAAGGGTGATCCGGACAACCATGTTCCCCCCAACACCCCTTTTGACAAAGTCCCCCCGGAGTGGGTCTGCCCCATCTGCGGCGCCTCCCAAGACCAATTCAGCCGGTGGATTAGGGCTGCTGCCACGGGCAGGCTGCCCATCGCAGCCTGTCCCCCAAAAAAATCTCAACTATGCTATCCATGAACTCTAAAGACGCTGGCGCGCGGCCAGGTTCCCCGAAGAAGCCTTTCTGGCGAGAATACGGGGAGGCCTTGTTTATCGCCTTCATCTTGGCCCTGGTGATCCGGGCCTTTTTGGTGCAGGCCTTCTCCATCCCTTCGGGCTCCATGCAGCCGACCTTGCTCATCGGCGATTACCTGTTGGTGAACAAGTTTACCTACGGCATCCGCAACCCGTTAACTAACAAGGTCTGGATTCCCATCGGCACGCCGCAGCGCGGGGACGTGGTGGTGTTCATTTATCCCCAGGACCCCACCAAGGACTACATCAAGCGGGTTATCGGCCTGCCCGGCGACCGTATTCAGGTCATCAACAAGAAAGTTTTGATCAACGGCAAGGTGTTAGAGACCCCCCAGGCGGTCTATGATGATCCCCTGATGATCCCGCCCCCGCATGGCCCCACCGAATCGGGACGGGACAATATGGGCCCGGTGACGGTGCCGGCCAACTCCTACTTCGTCATGGGTGACAACCGGGACCACAGCTACGACAGCCGTTTTTGGGGCTTCGTGCCCATGGACAACTTCCGAGGCAAGGCGCTCATCATTTATTTTTCCTGGCAGGGACGTTCAGGGGAACCCTTCTTTGAGGCTCTTCTGGGGGGCTTGAAGGGCCTCGTTTTCCATCTCTCCTGGAACAGCAATGACTTCCGGTTGCGCTGGGACCGCTTCGGCAAGATTATCCATTAAGGGTTTTCGGTTTTCGGTTTTCAGTTGAAGAGCAGAGGGGAGTCTCACAGCCAGGGCTCGTGACTTGTCTTTGAAATTTCGGCCAGGTTTCTCAGACAATGGGCACGCGGCGTGAATTACGAGCCAATCAAACCATGATATCTCCTCATACGGCCAAGCTCTTCAACCGAAAACCGCCAACCGCCAACTACAAAACCCTCCGTACCCTGCTGCTCATGGGATTGGTAACTCTGGCCGGTTGCAGCCCCGGCCCCGCACCCAAAAGTCCCATTATCGTCTTCGGTTCCCCGGATTCGCCCAGGTTGCGCCAGGCGGTGGCCGGATTACGGGCCAGGCTTAAGGCAGACCCCCTGGAAGTGATTCTGGTCCCGGAGTTTGGGCCCGAGGGCCGGGAAACTTTGCGCCGGGTGCGGGTGCGTCAGCCCCGGCTCCTGATCGTACTGGGCACCCCGGCGCTCCTGCTGGTGGCCCCGGTGGTGAAAAAGGTCCCGGTGGTCTTCGGCCTGGTGGCCAACCCTTACTTTACCGGAGCGGTCTATGACCCGGCCCATCCCGAGATCCACCAGGAGAACGTCACCGGCATTGCGTCTCCGGCGCCCCTGGACGCGGCCCTGCAGCACGGGGTTAGTCTCCTGGGCCAGGGTGCCTGGGGTCTGCTCTACGATCCCACCGACGGGGTGGCGGTGGACCTGGCCCGGCGCTTCGAAACCGAGGCCCGGCGCCAGGGGGTGCAGCCTTTGACCGAGACCAGTACTGCGGCCGCCACCGACGGCGACGGGTTGGTGCGGCTGCTGCAGCGTGGGGCGAAGGTGATCTACCTGCCTCCGGCGCCCAGTGCGGCCCGCTACGCGCCCCTGGTGCTGGAGTCGGGCCGCGGGATGAAAGTGCGGGTGGTGAGCGGTATCCCGGAGGGGCCGCACCAAGGAGCGGTCTTGTGGGTGGCCCTGGATTACCTCAGGCTGGGGGAGGACGTCGCCGGCCTGGCCCAACGGGTCCTGGCCGGGGAAGCCCCCAAAACCCTGCCGATTGCGGAAAAAACCCCCCTGCGGGTGGAAGTCGATGAGACCCTGGCCCGGAAATGGAGCGGCTATCCGCCGGTTAACCCAGAGGGTGAAACAGGCAAAAGGCGAACCGGGAAAAAAGAGCAAAAATTATAATTTTTGTGCCTTTTTTCGCCCTTTAGCCTTTGCGCGTGCTTACGTTATAACGAGTTCCGCACCTTGGCCCTGTGCTTCGGTGGAACAGAGCCGGGAAATTCAGTTATCATGTAAGTCCAGGTGGCACAGGCGTCTCGCCTTTGAGAGCCCATACCAAATCCTGCGGCTGTTTTTTGCCATTTTCAGTCCGGCGTCCCTGGTATAGATCCCTGCCGGACGCTACTGGGGCGAAGGAAAATTTTTAGGCTTTTCGCCTTTTGCCCTTGGCGCCCTTTCGCCCCGAATTTTTTCTGGAGGAGATTTTTCATGCCCTCATCCCGGAATTTCGATCCGGCCGCCTGGCAGCCGGAGATCACCCTGGAGCATTTTACCCTGGCCAACGGCCTCACCCTGTTCGTGCTCCCCGATCACCGCCTGCCCATCGTCTCCCTGCAGATTCACTATAAGGTGGGCTCCCGCCACGAGCTTCCGGGCATCACCGGCATCTCCCACCTCTTCGAGCACCTGATGTTCCGGGGCACCGAAACCCTGGGGCCCGAGGAGTTCTCCCGCCTCCTCCAGGCCAAGGGCGGCGAGATCAATGCCTTCACCACCAAGGATCACACCTCGTATTTTGAAAATCTGCCCGCCGAGCACCTGGAACTGGGCCTGCAACTGGAGGCCGACCGCCTGCTGCACCTGAAACTGGACGACGACACCTTCCAGCCGGAGCGCCAGGTGGTCATCAGCGAACGGAAACTGCGCTCGCGTGGACAGCCCCTTCGGGCTGGTGGAGGAGCAGCTGTTCGCCACCGCCTATACCCAGCACCCCTATCAACTGGCCGGTGGTGGGTTGGGACCAGGACCTGCACCGTATGACCCTGGACGATTGCCTGGCCTACTACCGCAACCACTACCACCCGGGCAAAATCACCGTGGTCATCGCCGGAGACGTGGAGCCCGCAGCGGGCCCGGGACCTGGTAGACCGGTATTTCGGCCAGATTCCCGCCCCGGCTGTACCCCCGGAGCCGCAGAGTCACGGAGCCGCCCCAGCGGGGCGAGCGCCGGGCCATCGTCAAGAAGGTCTCCCAGGTGGAGGCCCTGCTGGCCGGGTTTCATATCGTGGGCATGGACCACCCGGACCTCTACCCCTTGAACCTGCTGGCCATCATCCTCTCCGGCGGCAAGGCCTCCCGCTTCCACCAGGAGTTCGTCCGGGTGGGCAAGGCCATTGCCCTGGAAGTGGAACTGGCCCCCCTGCCCTTCTCGGCCCAGGACCCGGACCTGCTGGTGATTGCCGCGGTGGCGCCCCCGGGCCAACCCCTGGCGGAGTTGGAGCAGGAGCTCTGGGCAGGCCCTGAACAGGCTCCACCAGGATGGCGTGACCCCGGCGGAACTGGCCCGGGCCAAAAAACTGCTGCGCTCCCAGGCGGTGCGCTCTCTGGCCCACAACTTTTTCCGGGGCCTGTTAGTGGGCCTGTTTCACTTGAAGACCGGGGACGCCAGCCTGGCCAACCAGATCCTCAGCTCCATGGAGGCGGTCACCGCCGACGATATTCTCCGGGTGGCCCGGACCTACCTCAGGGAGGACAACCGCACCGTGGTGGTGCTTAAAGCCGGTCTCCCCGGAAGAAAGCGAGGCCCTGGGGCCGTTGGCCTGAGAAGATCGGGGATCTGGGAAAACCGCATGTCCGCTGCATCCATCTATAGAAGTACCCGGGGCGAGGCTGAAATCATAGCCCTCTATGAGCAAAAGCTGTCCAGCCTCGCCGTCGAAACTCAAAGCCAGATGGTGGAAACCCGCTTCGGCCACACCCATGTCCTGGCCGCCGGCCCCCAAGATGCTCCGCCCGTGATGGTCTTGACCGGGATCAGCACCGGGGCGCCTCGCATCCTGGAATGGTTTCATCCCCTCGCCAGGGACTTTCGGCTCTACGCCCCGGACCCCATCGGCCAACCGGGCCGCAGCGCCCAGACCCGAATTCCACCCGGGGACCACAATCACGGCAAATGGATGGTGGACGTCTTAAACGGTCTTGGCCTCGAACAACTGCCCTTTATCGGGGTTTCCTTCGGGGGGGGCATTGTCCTGGATACGGCCTCGTATGCCCCGGAGCGCATCTCCAAGACGGCCCTGATGGCTCCTGCCGGCCTTACCCGGGTCCCGTTCCTCGGCACGGCCATCAGGTTTTTTATCCCGTGTATGCTGTACCGCTATTTTCCCAGCCGGGAACGCTTAATCGACACAGTTCAGCCTTTGGCCGGCGAACCGGATGACTTTTCGCTGCGGGTGTTCGATGCCACCTTCCGCCACCTCAAATTAAACGTGGCCCCTCCGGGACCATTCGATAAGATAACCCTGGCGGGGTTCAAAGCCCCAACCCTGTTACTCCTGGCTAAATCGGACCTTTTCATTCCGGTGGAACCTGCCCGGCGCCGGGCTCAAGAACTGCTTCCCAGTCTCACCACCGTGGAAGTGTTCGAGGGGCTTCACATCCCCCCGAAGTCGACCTGGCAAGCTAACGCCGAACGGATCAGAATATTCTTAAAAGAAACCTCGTAAAGGATAAGGAAGTCACCATGACCGATTTTCCTCCCGAAATCCACCAAGCCACCCTTCCCGGCGGCATGCAACTTTTGGGCGTGGAGTACGACCGGGTCCCCTGGCTGAGCCTCACGTTCATGGCCAAGCGGGGCGCCGAAACCGACCCCCTGGACAAACCCGGAGTGGCCGATTGGGCCGCCGAGCTGCTCACCCTGGGCACCGCCCGGCGCACCCAGTTGCAACTGGCCGAGGACATCGAATCCCGGGGGGCGCTGCCTCAACGCCCGGAGCGGCTGGGACGCCACCCTGGTGAATCTGGAAGGGTCTGGCGCGAAGATTTCTCCGAGCTGATGGCCACCCTGGCCGAAGTGGTCCAGACCCCGGGGTTCCCCGAGGACGAGTTCCCCCTCCTGCAGGAGCGCCGCCGGGCCGAACTGGTGCACCAGCAGGACGATCCCCGGGAAATGGCCAATCTCCGCTACCTGCGCCTGTTTTTCGGAGATTCGCCTTACGGCCACGCGGTGCCGGGCGACCTCCGGAGCCTGGATAATATCGGACTGGCCGGATCTGCAGGACTTTTACCGCCGGGAGTTCACCCCGGCCACTGCCACCCTGGTGGTGGTGGGCATGCTGGCTTTTGACCGGGTGCAGGAGGTGGCAGCCCGGCTCTGGGGCGCCTGGCCCGGGCGGGGCCCGGCCAGCCCGCCCTATACTGCGGTGCCGGAGCATCTGTGCGCCCCGGGCATCTATCTCCTGGACCGGCCCGACCTGACCCAGAGCGAAATTCGGGTCGGCCACCTGGGGCTGCCCCGGGCCCACCCCGATTACTTTCCCCTGAAGCTGGCGAACTACATCCTGGGGGAAGGCGGCTTTTCTTCCCGCCTCATGGCCCGCATCCGCTCGGATCTGGGCTTCACCTACGGCATCCGCAGCAGTTTTTCCTTCCGCCGGGCCCCGGGGCCCTTCATCGTCTCCACCTTCACCCCGGCGGAGAACACCGCCCAGGTGGTCAAAGAGATCCGGGCGGTGCATCACCGAAGTTCACCAGAACGGGGTCACGGCTCAGGAACTGGCGGAAGCCCAGAGCTACTACGTGGGCCATTTCCCCCTGGGGCTGGAAACCTCCCGGGGCATCGGACGCCAGGTGTTGTCCATGGACCTCTACGACCTGGGGACGGATTATCTGAAGGGCTATTGTGACCAAATCCGCGAGCGTCACCCTGCATAACCGCGGCCGCTGCGGCCCGAGACCACCTCCAGCCCGACAATCTGGTGACCCTGGTCATGGGCCCGGCGGCCCGCTGCGCCGACGCTTTGCGGGATATTGGGCCGCTGAAAATCCTTGACGAAATTTAGGCTACCAATTTTTTAGTTGACAAATGGCTCTGCGATATTATGAGATAGGATATGATTTTGTGAAAAAAAGGATAAGCCCTTTGGGGACCATTTAACCGAGGGAGGAAAGTGTTGCATGTCCGAAACTCCATTGTTGGATCAACTGGAGTCCGGTCCTTGGCCCAGTTTTGTCAAGGATCTGAAGCGGGCCGCCGCCGAAGAAAACGGCAGCCAAGGATTTGCTGCGGCAGTTGGATCGTTCCTACAAGGACAAGATCACCCACTGGAAGCACGGCGGCATCGTGGGCGTCCTGGGTTACGGCTCCGGCATCATCGGCCGTTACTCCGACCTGCCGGACGAATTCCCCGGCGTCGAGCATTTCCACACCATCCGGGTCAACAGCCCTCCGCCTGGTTTTACACCACCGCGGCCCTGCGGGACCTGTGCGCCATCTGGGACCGAGCATGGCTCCAGCGTGCTGAACGTGCACGGCTCCACCGGCGACATGGTCTTCCTGGGCACCACCACCGATGAGCTGGAGCCCACCTTTGCCGCACTGACCGCCAAAGGCTGGGACCTGGGCGGCTCCGGTTCCGCCATGCGGACCCCGTCCTGCTGCGTGGGCGAGGCCCGTTGCGAATAGGCCTGCTATGACACCATGGACCTGTGCTACCAGGCCACCCAGAACTTCCAGTTCGAGATGCATCGCCCGTCTTTCCCCTACAAGTACAAGATCAAATGCTCCGGCTGCCCCAACGACTGCGTGGCCGCGGTGGCCCGGGCCGATATGAGCGTCATCGGCGTCTGGAAAGACGACATCCGCATCGACCAGGCCGCGGTGAAGGCCTATGCCGGCGGCGAAATGAAACCCCGGGCCGGCGGCACCCCTTATGCCAAGCTGGACATCAAGGCCGATGTCACCGACCTCTGCCCCACCGCCTGCATGAGCTATGACGGCAGCAAGCTGACCATCGACAACAAGAACTGCAACCACTGCATGCACTGCATCAACCTGATGCCCCAGGCCCTGCGGATCGGCACCGAGACCGGCGCCACCCTGCTCCAGGGCTCTCACGCCCCCATCCTGGAAGGCGCCCAGATGAGCTGGGTTATCGTGCCCTTCATGCGGATGGAAGCCGCCTTACGACGAATTCATGGAGCTGGTGGGCAATATCCATGAATGGTGGTCGGAAAACGGCAAAAACCGGGAGCGCGTCGGTGAGTTGATGCTGCGCCTGGGCATGCGGAATTTCTTCCAGGGCGTGGGCCTGGCACCGCCGCCCCAGACCGTCAGAACCCCCCGGGCCAACCCCTTCTTCTTCTGGCACGCCGAAGATTTCGAGGCCGAGGCCGCGGGCCGCAAGTACATCAAACTGTAAGATCATTCACCCATTCAAGTCATTTACTGACTTAATGGCGATCATATGAGGAGGAATTAGGAAAATGGCTGACCGTATTACTGATATTGGACCTCCAAAGTTTGACAAATTCTTGCCGCCGGTCATCAAAGACAACTACGGCAAGTGGAAATACCACGAGATCCTGGAACCCGGCGTGCTGATGCATGTGTCCGAGTCCGGCGCCAAAGTCTATTCCGTCCGGGGTGGTCTCCGGCCGCCTGGTGACCACCGACTTCGTCAAAGATGTGTGCGACCTGGCCGACAAATTCTGCGACGGCTTCCTGCGCTTCACCTCCCGGAACAACATCGAGTTCCTGCTCTCCGACCAGAGCAAGATCGCCGGCGTTGAAGGACGCCTGCAAAAAGGCTGGGCATCCCCATCGGCGGCACCGGCCACTCGGTGACCAACATCGTTCATACCCAGGGTTGGGTCCATTGCCACACCCCGGCCATCGACGCCTCGGGTATCGTTAAGGCCGTCATGGACGACCTGTTCGAGTACTTCGGCAGCCACAAACTGCCGGCCCAGGTGCGGATCGCCCTGGCCTGCTGCCTCAATATGTGCGGCGCGGTGCATTGCTCCGACATCGCCATCCTGGGCATCCACCGCACGCCGCCCAAGGTGAATCACGAGAAGCTGCGCCATCTGTGCGAAATTCCCACCACCATCGCGGCCTGCCCCACCGGCGCCATCCGGCCCCATCCGGACAAGTCCATCAAGAGCGTGGTGGTCAACGACGAGCGCTGCATGTACTGCGGTAACTGCTACACCATGTGCCCGGCCATGCCGGTGTTCGACTCCGTCAAAGGCGGCGTAGCCCTGCTGGTCGGCGGCAAAGTATCCAACGCCAAGACCCCGCCCATGTTCTCCAAGCTGGCGGTGCCTTATCTGCCCAATAACCCGCCCCGCTGGCCGGAAGTGGTCCAGGCCATCCGCAAGATCCTCATCAAGTACGCCGAAGGCGCCAACAAGTGGGAGCGCGTGGGCGAATGGGTCAACCGGATCGGGTGGGAGAAGTTCTTTGAAGTATGCGAAATTCCCTTCACCTTCCAGCACATTGACGACTACCGTTGGGCGTATGACACCTACCGGACGTCGATGCATTTCAAATTCTAAGCAGGTGGGATAAATGGCACTATCCAAAGAAGAGTTGGTGGAATTTATCTTCAAGATGGTTGAAAAAGCCCAGGGCAAAAAGCAGTTGAAGGCCATGGACATCCAGAAGGCCGTGCTCAAAGAGCATCCTGATCAGCCCAAGAACGATGTCAAGTTCGCCATCAAGGATCTCATTGACGGCGGCCGCTGCGTCTATACCTACTTCGGCGGGAGCTTCATCGAAATCCCCCACGAAGAAGGGGCTGCCAAGCACTGATGCATAAAGCCCTGTCCCCGGCTGCTGCTGGCAGCTCTCCGGGGCGGGGCCGGCAAGACCACCTTGACGTTGGGGCTTCTGGCCGCCTGGCGCGACCAGGGCCGTCGAGTTGGTGCCCTTTAAAAAAGGCCCCGACTATATCGACCCGGCCTGGCACTGCCTGGCGGCAGGATGCCCCAGCCACAATCTGGACCCCTTCCTCATGGAGGGGGACCAGATTCTGGCTTCGGTGGCCCGCCATGCCGCCCAGGCGGACGCCCTCCTGATCGAAGGCAACCGGGGCCTCTACGACGGCCTCGATGCCCAGGGCACTTATAGCACCGCGGAGCTGGCCAAATTCCTGGCCACTCCGGTGGTGTTGGTGGTGGACTGCACCATGCGGACCCGCACCACCGCCGCCATGGTGTTGGGCTGCCAGCACTTCGACCCCCAGGTGCCCATCCGGGGGGTCATCCTCAACCAGATCGCCCGCCCTCGCCACGAAGCCATCATCCGCCAGGCCATCGAGACCTATTGCGGCATTCCGGTGCTGGGGGCCATCCCTCGCCTCAAGTGCGAAGTTTTCCCCGAGCGCCACATGGGATTGGTGCCCCCCCAGGAGCACGCCACCGCCATCCGGGCCATAACCACCGCCCGGGACCTGGCCCAGCGCTACCTGGACCTGGATGGTCTCTGGCAGGTGGCGGCCCAGGCGCCGCCCCTACCGGAAGTCCCCGCCACGCCGCCGTCTTTCTGCGCCGACTGCCAATCTCCGGTCATCGGCGTCATCCGGGACTCCGCCTTCCAGTTTTACTATCCCGAAAACCTGGAGGCCCTGAGAGAGGCCGGGGCCGCGGTCATGGAACTCAGCGCCCTGGACGACCCGGTGCTGCCCGGCCCACCTGGACGCCCTCTATATCGGCGGCGGCTTCCCCGAAACCCACGCCCGGGCCCTGGCCGAGAATTTGAGCTTCCGCAATTCCGTCAAGGCCGCAGCCCAGGCCGGTTTGCCCATCTATGCCGAATGTGGCGGTCTCATGTATCTGGGCGAACATATCCAGGTGGGGAGCGACAAATTTCCCATGGCGGGCGTCTTCCCCTATGACTTTGTCATGGGCAAAAAACCCCAGGGGCACGGGTACACCATCCTGGAAGTAGCCCGGGACAACCCCTACTTCCCCAGGGGTACCGTGCTCAAGGGCCATGAATTCCACTATTCCCGGATAGTGCCCGACCCGGCCCCCGATGCCGCCATGGCTTTCAGGGTCACCCGGGGCTCCGGCATGGCTGGGCAGCGGGAAGGCCTCCTCTTCCAGAACGTCCTGGCCACTTACACCCACCTCCACGCCCTGGGGTGCCCCCAGTGGGCCGAGGCCCTGGTGCGCCGGGCTCGCGAGTACCACGGCGACCCTAACCTGGAAGAGACCGCTGCCTCTCCGGAGTACGAGACACCGGAACGGATGCGCCTTTAGGCCCAAAATCTGGTTTCCTCCTTGCTTCTGAAGGCCCCCGGATCGCCGGCTGGCGGTGGGCTGCCGCCCGCCCCTTCTTCCTAACAATTCTCCCCCTGTTTGCAGCCGGGGCCTTTTTTGATAATATAATCTTTGAGGATTCGTGGTGCGATCTTTCCAGGAGGTGACAGCTTATGGCTTGGCGTGTTGAAGTCGACACTGACAAATGTACCGGCGACGAAGAGTGCGTTAACGTCTGCCCGGTAGGCGTCTTCGAAATGCAGGACGAAAAAGCCGTTCCGGTGAACGAAGATGAATGTCTGGGGTGCGAGAGCTGCGTCGAGGTTTGCCCCTCGGGGGCGATCACGATAACCGAATTCTAAGCGCCCCGGGCGCAGAAAATCGAGCAAGGGGAGGCGGGACCCGGGTCCCCCTCCCCTTTTTCCTGGGTCTGCTCCCTGAGCGCCAGGCCGGATAGTAACTGCCGGAACCGCCGAGAGGCGGTGGGACCCAGGGCCTGACCGTTGCTAAAATTGCCGGGTGGTCAACCGCAGGTTAGTGCTCGCAGCTCATATCCTCGGCGCAGGACAGGCACTGCTTCAAGGGTTCCAGTTCCTCCGGGGTGGCCGGGCGCACCTCCACCACCTTCACTTCGTAGCGCAGGTCATGGCCCGACAAGGGGTGGTTCATATCCAGGATCACGGCCTCGGCCGTGACTTCCTTGACGGTGAGAGGATATTCCGGCGGAAACGGCAGGTTGGCGGGGACCACCTTCTGGCCCGGCTTGAGCTCCATGCCCGGGGGAAAGACCTTGTGGCTCCACTCCTGGACAAAATTGGGGTCGTAGTCCCCGAAGGCCTCGGCCGCGGGCACCACAAACTCCAGCGCATCCTGCTCCCGGAGCCCCATGAGGACGCTCCAGCCCCGGCATGAGTTCCTTGCAACCGGCTATAAAAGTGAGCACCTCCGGCGCCTCCGGGGTGCCCCGGAGTTGTTCGCCGGAATCCAGCCACAGGCGGTACTCCAGGCTAACATAGTTATCTTTGGCGATGACGGACATAGTGGTTTTACCTTTAACCTAATGATATAATCAAAAAATTATAACTGAACCATCATCTTTCCGTAACCCCTGGCCCTAAAATGATTCGCAAAGCTCAAATTAATGAAGTCCCGGAAATCCGCCGCTTCCTGGTGGAATTTTCCCAGGATGGCGGCATCCTGCCCCGGACCCTGGCCGATCTCTACGGCCAGTTGCGGGATTACTACGTCTACCGGCAGAACCACGGCCCCCTCCTGGGCATCGCCTCCCTGCACATCTGCTGGGCCGGCCTGGGTGAAATCCGCTCCGTGGCCGTGGCGCCGGCCCACCGGGGCCGGAAGATCGCCTCCCGCATCGTGGAAACCTGCCTGGCACGAGGCCCGGACCATCGGCTTAAGCGAAATCTTCCTCCTGACCCTGGCGCCGGAATTTTTCCAGCGTTTCGGCTTCCAGGTCGTCTCCCGGGAGGACCTGCTGCCCATTGTCTGGGCCGATTGCGTCAATTGCGTCAAATTTCCGGACTGCGACGAAGTCCCCATGCTCCTGGACCTGACCGGCCTCAAGGACCAGGGGGATTAACTTGACAGCCATGAGGGCGGTGCGTTATTTTTTAAGAGGAACTCCTTCTCCAGTCGGGGTTATGTGGCCGGCAGTAAAATGGACCCCGCGGCCAGCCCTCTGGACAACCTATAAACCACGCCTTCATTTCTCCGGTGAAGCCTGGCTTTATCGGGGTTTTTTATTGGCAGATACGCATATGATCGATCTCTTTTTCAAAAAAGTATTTGGCAGTACGAAACGACCGGGAATTGAAGCGGATGGCGCCCCTGGTGGACCGGATCACCAACCTGGAGCCGGAATACCGGGATCCTTGTCCGACGCCCAGCTTCAGGCCAAAACCGCCTGAATTCAAAGAGCGTCTGGACGCGGGGCGAACCCTTGGACGACCTGCTGCCCGAGGCCTTTGCCGCGGCCCGGGAAGCCTCCACCCGGGTGCTGGGGATGCGCCCCTTCGACGTCCAGCTCATCGGCGGCATCGTGCTGCACCAGGGCAAGATCGCCGAAATGAAGACCGGTGAAGGCAAAACCCTGGTGGCCACCATGCCCGCCTACCTCAACGCCCTGACCGGCCAGGGCGTGCACATCGTCACCGTGAACGACTACCTGGCCCGCCGGGACGCCCAGTGGATGCGGCGCATTTACCGTTTCCTGGGGCTCACGGTGGACACCATCGTCCACGGCCTGGACGACAACGAGCGCCGCCAGGCCTATGCCGCGGACATTACCTACGGCACCAACAACGAGTTCGGGTTCGACTATCTCCGGGACAACATGAAATTCTCCCTGGAGGAATACGTCCAGCGCGATTTCAACTATGCCATCGTCGACGAAGTCGACTCCATCCTCGTTGACGAGGCCCGGACGCCCCTGATCATCTCCGGCCCCGCCGAGGAATCCACCCAGCTCTATTACACCCTTAACCAGGTGGCCCGGCAGCTGAAGAAGGAGCAGGACTTCACCGTAGACGAAAAGGCCCGGTCCGTCCTCATTACCGAAGAGGGCGTGGCCCACGCCGAAAAGCTGGTCAACCTGCCCAATCTCTACGATCCCCGGAACATCGAGGTCCTGCACCACCTCCAGGCCGCCTTGAAGGCCCACAACCTGTTCAAACGGGACGTGGACTACATCGTTAAGGATGGCCAGGTGCTCATCGTGGATGAGTTCACCGGCCGCCTCATGCCCGGCCGGCGCTACTCCGACGGCCTGCATCAGGCCCTGGAGGCCAAGGAGGGGTGAAGATCGAGAACGAAAACCAGACCCTGGCCACCATCACCTTCCAGAACTTCTTCCGCATGTATAAAAAACTGGCGGGCATGACCGGCACCGCCGACACCGAGGCCGAGGAGTTCAAGAAGATCTACAACCTCGAGGTCATGGTCATCCCCACCCACAAAAAGATGATCCGGGTGGACTTCCCCGACTCCATTTACCGGACCGAGGCGGAAAAGTACACCGCGGTGGTGGAGGATATCACGGATTGCTACCAACGGGGCCAGCCGGTGCTGGTGGGCACCACCTCCATTGAAAAATCGGAGCACGTGAGCCGCCTGTTGAAACGGGAAGGCATCAAACACGAAGTGCTCAATGCCAAGCAGCACGAGAAAGAGGCCCAGATCGTGGCCCACGCCGGGCAGAAGGGCATGGTGACCATCGCCACCAACATGGCCGGCCGGGGCACCGACATCGTCCTGGGCGACGGGGTGGTGGAACGGGGCGGCCTCCATATCCTGGGCACCGAACGCCACGAGTCCCGCCGCATCGACAACCAGCTCCGGGGCCGCTCCGGCCGCCAGGGTGACCCCGGCACCTCCCGGTTCTATCTCTCCCTGGAAGACGACCTCCTGCGCATCTTCGGGTCCGACCGCATCAAGGGCCTCATGGGCCGCCTGGGGATGGATGACGGCGAGCCCATCGAGCACCGCCTGGTGTCCAACGCCATCGAAAAGGCCCAGAAGCGGGTGGAAGGCCATAACTTCGACATCCGCAAACAACTCCTCGAATACGATGACGTGATGAACAAGCAGCGGGAGGTGATCTACGCCCAGCGCCGCCAGATCCTGAGCGGCAAAACCCTGGAAGATGACCTCCTGGATATGGCCGACGAACTGGTGGAGGAGATCGTCGAGGAATACACCGCCAACAAGATGCCGGAGGAGTGGGACCTCAAGAGCCTCGGGGACGCCTTCTACCGACAGTTCGGCTTCCGGGTCTCCCTGGCAGACCTGGACGGCGACCTGCAGATAGACGTCCTCTTCGACCTGGTCCAAAAGCGCTTTGCCGCCAAGAGCGACGAGATCGGCCCCGAACTCTTTAAGCAGTTGCAGCAGATGGTCATGCTCCAGATCGTGGACAACCACTGGAAAGAGCACCTGCTGTCCATGGACCACCTGCGGGACGGCATCGGCCTCCGGGGCTACGGCCAGGTGGACCCCTTGCGGGAATACCAGCGGGAAGGCTATGACATGTTTATGGACCTGATCCACCGCATCAAGGCGGACTCGGTGGGCACCCTGTTCCACCTCCAGGTGAAACCCCACCAGGAACCCCCGCCGGAGGCCAGGCCCAAGGCGACGCCCATGGTGTTCAGCCACGGCGACGGCGAGGCCCAGCCCAAGCAGCGCCAGAAAAAGAAAGTGGGCCGCAACGACCCCTGCCCCTGCGGCAGCGGCAAGAAATACAAGAAGTGCTGCGGACAATAGGATTTTGAGGGGAGGACCGGGGGACGTTTTTCCTAAGGGTCCCCCACCCTTTCCTCAAACTCCCGCCCCTACCCCCTACCAGGGGTGGAGAGGGGGACGAGGAGCTGGGAAGCCTTGAGCTCCCCCTAACCCCACCTCAAACCGCAGGCCTAGGGGCGACCCGGTGGGTCGCCCTCTTCAAAAAAAAAATAGTGGCACAGGCATCTTGCCTGTGCTCGTTTTTTTTGTCATTCTGAGCGGAGGGAAGCATCTCGTTTTGTATGCTTGAGATACTTCGCTCCGCTCAGTCATAGGGCGGCCCGTGGCCGCCATTATTCGGAGCGAACGGCGCGCCGAGGATTTATTCAGGAGGCAGGCCCATGATCATTCCCGGATTTAAATTCGCCGCCACCGCCGCGGCCATCAAAAAGCCCGGGGTCCTGGACCTGGCCCTGATGGTGGCGGATACCCCCGCGGCCGCGGCCGGGGTCTTTACCAAGAACCGGGTCAAGGCCGCGCCGGTGGTGATCACCCAGGCCCGCCTGCGGGCCGGCACCGCCCAGGCCATCCTGGTGAATGCCGGCAACGCCAACGCCTGCAACGGCCCCCGGGGGTTGGAAGCCGCCCGGTCCACCAGCCGGGAGGCTGCCAAGTTGCTGAAGATCCCGGAGCGCCTGGTGCTGCCGTCTTCAACCGGGGTCATCGGCGCGCCTCTCCCCGGGAACCGCATTATCCAGGCCCTGCCCGACTTGGTGGCCGGGCTTAACCCTGACGGGTTGGGCGAGGCGGCCCGGGCCATCATGACCACCGACACCCGGCCCAAGGCCTCCCTGGTGCAGGGGAAAATTGACGGCAAGCAATTCACCCTGGCCGGCATCGCCAAAGGCTCGGGGATGATCCACCCGGATATGGCCACACTCCTGGTGTTTATCTTCACCGACGCTGCGGCCACGCCCCAAGTCCTGAAAACCCTTCTGCGCCAGGCCCTGCCCCACAGCTTTAACCGGATCACGGTGGACGGGGACACCTCCACCAACGACACTATCCTCCTGTTGGCCGGGGGCCGGGCCGGAAATACGGTCATCACCGGAACCGGAGCGCCGATGGCGGCTCTTGGGGCGGCGGTGACCCAGGTCATGGGCGAGTTGGCCCGGCAGGTGGTGGCCGACGGCGAAGGAGCCCGGCACGTCTACCGGATAGAGGTATTGGGCGCAACCAGCCCCGCGGAGGCCAAAAACGCCGCCATGACCGTGGCCCTCTCGCCCCTGGTCAAGACCGCCATGGCGGGGGAAGACGTCAACTGGGGCCGGATCATGGCCGCCCTGGGCCGCGCCGGGGCCCGCTTCGACCCCGAGCGGGTAAATATCGCCTTCGGGCCCCATCCCGTGGTGCAAAACGGCCGGGGCCTGGGCCCCGCTGCCGAAGCCGCGGCCCAGCAGGAGATCAAGTCCGGCGCCTTCACGGTGACCATCCATCTGAACCACGGGGACTTTGCCGACTACTACGAGACCTGCGACCTCACCGAGGACTACATCCGCATCAACGCCGACTACCGGAGTTGATGGGGGGGTCCAGAGACCGCCACCATCACTGCAACGACCAAGGAGGAACAATGGCCGCGACTTACACCCTGACGCTGGTGCGGCACGGGCAGAGCACCTGGAATCTGGAGAACCGTTTCACCGGCTGGACCGACGTGGGCCTGACGCCCCAGGGGGAGGCCGAAGCCCTGGCGGGGGCGCAGTTCCTCCGGGACCGGGGCTTCACCTATGATGTCGCCTATACCTCGGTGCTCAAGCGGGCCATCAAGACCCTGTGGATTATCCTGGAAACCATGGAACTGGAGTGGATCCCGGTAGTCCGCGCCTGGCAGCTCAACGAGCGGCACTACGGGGCCCTGCAGGGGCTCAATAAGAGCGAAACCGCGGCCAAGTACGGCGAGGAACAGGTCCATATCTGGCGCCGCAGTTACGGGGTACGGCCCCCGGCCCTGGACCCGGACGATCCTCGCCACCCCCGGTTCGACCGGCGTTATGCCAACCTGGCCCCCAACGTCATCCCGGCCTGCGAATGCCTGGCCGACACCGTGGCCCGCATGCTGCCCTACTGGCACAGCGACATCGCCCCGGCCATCAAGACCGGCCAAAAGGTGCTGGTGGTGGCCCACGGCAACAGCCTGCGCGCCCTGGTGAAGCATTTGGACCGGCTCTCCGACGACGCCATCGTCTCGGTGAATATCCCCACCGGCATCCCTCTGGTGTACGAACTGGATGCCGATCTGAACCAGATTAAGCATTACTATTTAGGGGACGAAGCAGAGATTAAAAAGGCCATGGCAGCCGTGGCGGCCCAGGGCAAGGCCAAGTAAGCGGAACTGGTTCGGCTGCCTGGGGCGGGGAATCAGCAGGAGACCCCCCCGATTGGGGGGTTACCAGGACCAGAGTCAGTCAAGCGGTAAGGCATGCGCTTAAGCAGCCGGCAGCAGCTGCGTTTGGGACTGATGCCCCGGCTTGCCGGCGCGACGCTATTTCCCTCAGTTGCTGCGGCGACCAAAACCACCATGGGAGCGCCACCCGGGCTTATTCTTCCTCCACCGGGATCAGGTCCTGGCCCACCATGATGCGATCCCGGCCCCGGCCTTTGCTGCCAAACATGGCCCGGTCAGCGATGAGCAGCAGCTTCTCACGGTCCCGGGCGTCTTCCGGCACGGAGGCGATGCCGTAGCTGGCCGTGACTTTGACCTCGAGCCCCTCGTCTCTCAGGAAGGCAGTCTGGTTGAGGCTCAGGCGCAGGCGGCGGGTAACCTCCAGGGCCCCCGGCTGGGACCGCCGGGGCATCAGGATGATGAACTCATCGCCGCCGTAGCGCACCAGGCTGTCATCCGGGCCCAGCGCCCCATCAATCACCCTGGCCACCTGGGCCAGGACCTTGCTGCCCTTGAGGTGCCCATAGCTGTCCACCACCGTCTTGAAGTTATCCAGGTCCAGGAAGACCACGGAAAAATGCCCGCCCTGGTCCAGGACCTGGGGGATGAGGCGGTCCAGTTCGTGGATGAGATACCGGGTATTGTAGTACCCCGTCACCTCGTCGATAAAAGTGCGGGCCTCGAGCTTTTGTAAATTGTGGACGTTGTCCACGGCGATGGCCACGTAGTCAGCCAGAATTGTCAGGTGGGGCAGGTACTTTTCCCGGAAGAATCTCTCTTCCGCCACGTTAACCACTTCAAACACCCCGATGACCTCTCCCCGGACGATCAGGGGCAGGGCGATGATGGACCGGGTGTCGAAGCCCGTTTGGGTGTCCACCCGGGAGGAAAAGCGAGGGTCCTGGGCCACGTCGGGGATAAAGATCGCCTCTCCCGTTCGCGCCACAGTCCCGGCGATCCCTTCCCCGGGCTTCAAGCGGATATCCTTCACCGTCTCCGGAGCCAATCCCACGATCACGGCGAAATACAGTTCTCCGGTGGAGGGGTCGATCAACAGCAAGGACCAGTTCTCCGCAGGGATGATGGCCTTGATGCGCTCCAGGATGGCCGTGAGGAGCGTCTCCATGTCGTAGGCGCTTACCAGGGCCTTGGAGAACTCGATGGTGGCCAGCAGGCGGTCCACCTGGCCGGTTTCCCCGGGACTATAGAAGGGATCGTCTATTGGGTCCATAACCATGCTTCTTACCTGGGGAGTTTATGGGCAAGGGGGTGACATTGCAAGAATTTTGTACGCGGCCTCAGCCTTAAGGGCTCATCACGTGGCGTTCGGGGGCCCTGGTGCCGTGACCCCGCCTCGATCCGGGAGAAGGGCGGCTGGGGCTTTCTACCCGGATGAGGGCTTCCTCCAACACCTGAGGTTGACATCGCCTCCTCTGAATGAGTAGAATGACTCTAGATCGATACAAAAGGAGGCAGTCATGGCCCATAAGGTAATGATAGCCCTGGATAGTTCGGAAGGGGCCTGGCGCGCGGTAGAATACGTGGCCGAAGCCTTCGGGCACACCCCGGGGGTCCAGGTCACGCTGCTCCATGTTTTGTCAGGCCTGCCGCCGGCTTTCTGGGACGACGGCCACATCCTGGAAGAAAAAGAAAAAGAATCCCGGCAGCGGCTGGTGGCCACCTGGCAGAAAGAACAGGAGAAGAATTGGCAGGGCCTGGTGAAAAAAGCCCACGAGCGCTTGACCAAGGCGGGGGTCCCCAAAGACGCGGTGATCAACAATTTCAAGCCTAAAGATTACGACGTGGCGGAAGATATCCTCAACATGGCCGTGGACGGAAACTTCGACACCATCGTCATGGGCCGCCGCGGCCTGGGCCTGGCCAAGACCCTCCTGCTGGGCAGCGTGACCCAGAAGGTGGCGCAGAACGCCAAAGGCTGCGCCGTCATCGTCGTGGAGTAGGCCACCGGAGTTTATCAGCCCGGTGAGGCCTCACCCCTAAGCGATACGTCCCGTAAAGTCAAAATTCGGGGGGGCGACCCTGCCCTCCCGGCTGACCTTCAGCCCGAACTGCACGCCCCCCTTGCCAATCACGTCCCTCCATCTCTTGCCTTTTAGCTGGGAGTGCTTATGTTTTGTCCAACAGTCGGGCCAGATTTGGCCCCAGTCCCGATAAAAGGAGGAAACCTCTATGGCCCTGAATATTTGCTGGCTGGATGACCTGGCCAAAGCCAAGGAACACGCACGACAGACGAAAAAGCCCGTACTCCTGGACTTTTTCAATCCCCAGTGAATCGGCTGCCAACAGATGGGTGCGGTTACGTACCCCAACGAGAAGGTCGTCAAGTTCGTGGACTATAACTTCGTCCCGGTTCAGATCGAGTCCTCGAACACCGCCCTGATGAACCAGTTCAAGGTTAAGTGGACCCCCGCCATTTTGTGCTGGATGCCGACGGCAATGAGGTCCATCGGGTGGTGGGGTTTCTGGCGCCCGAGGAATTCATTCCCACGTTCATGGTGGCCAAGGGCAAATATTACTTCAACGCCGAGCAGCATCCCGAGGCCCAGGGCATGTTCGAAGAGGCCCTGCGGTTATATCCCGACAGCGATGCCGCGGCGGAGGCCGTCTTCTTTATGGGTGTTTCCCGCTATAAAACGACCCACGATCCCAAACCGCTGCGGGAAGCCTACGAAACCCTGACGGCCAAATTCCCCGGTAGCGAGTGGACCAAAAAGGCGGCCCCGTATCGCCTTATTCCCCAATGAATTGGGCATAACCTGGCCTGAGGGGCGGTGAGCGCACCGCCCCTACTGACGAACCCTTACGCTAACCATGCATGAATCATCGAAGTCTCACCCCTGGGGATAAAAATTCCCCCTCCCCCCGTTTCAAAGGGGGATTCGGGTTGCCACCCTTCAGCCTGCGGCTACAGATACTAGCCTTTGGAGCCAACTCGGTGAGAAGCCCGATCTCGAAGCCCGGATGAGGAACCCTCTACCCCTAAAGTGAAGGCGGAGGCAACTGCATGGAAGTAAAGATCGGTCCAGCCTCCCTGGAGCTGGTGGAGGGCGATATCACCCGGCAGGACACGGAGGCCATCGTCAACGCCGCCAACACTCGCCTGGTTCCCGGCGGCGGGGTGGACGGCGCCATCCACCGGGCCGGCGGTCCGGCCATCGAGGCGGAGGCCCGCCAGTTGGGGGGCTGCCCCACGGGGGAGGCCAGGATCACCACGGGCGGCAAGCTCAAGGCCCGATACGTAATTCACACCGTGGGCCCGATTTATAAGAACGGTCTGCACCGGGAGCCAGAGCTCCTGGCCTTGTGCTACCGGGAGAGTCTGAAGCTGGCATCGGCCAAGGGTATAAAATCCCTGGCCTTTCCGTCCATCTCCACCGGCGTTTACGGCTATCCCATGGAGGACGCGGCCCGGGTCGCCCTGAAGACCGTAACCGACTACCTCACCCACCACCCGGAGATCGAGCGGGTCCGTTTCGTGCTGTTCGGGCGGGCCGCTTACGAGGTTTATAAGAAAGGCCCTGCGGAGGATTTGTGATGCGGGGAACCAAAAACGCGGACCGCCCCACCGGCTTGCAGGCCAGATAAAAAAAGCCCCGCCGATGCCGGCGGGGCCTGGTAGGGCAGTAGGGTTAGTTGGCTTCCGGGGACTCGATCCGTCCTTCCAGTTCGCCGATATAATTTTCCAAGAATTCCTCGATGAGATATACCCGCCCCAGCTTTTTGTCGCCATGCGGGGGAAAACCTCCACCGGAGCCCGGTCGCCCTTCTTGACATAACAGCACAGGGCCGGGATGGTTTTGCCGAAATATTCTTTATAATCCGAACCACGAACCTCGCCGAAAATCGGGGCGCTATATCGGAAGCGGGGCCGCTGGAGGCCTTGTGGTACTGCTTGAAGGGATCGGCATCATCTGCCAGATCAATGGCCGAGGTCTCGACGCCTTTGGCTTCCAGGCTCTTCAGCAAATTAAGTACGTTGGCATTATCGCACTTATATTTATCTACGGGTTGTGTTTGGTGCTGTAGTAAAATTCAATGAAACCCAGTCTCGGATCGCCATCTTTTGCCTCCTCCCTATTTTGGACGATTTATTTGTGCACAATTTCACTTTCCTCTTTCCTAAATACCATCTATCCACAAAATATGTCAAGGATTTTCTGAGTTGTCGTCTCCCGGGGACCATTTTAGTTAACCCGTTGGCTGCCCTGGGGCCTGGGCGAGAACTCTCCGGTCGGATTTCTCTGGAATGAGGCCGCCAAACCGTGATATGGAGGCTTAACCAGGTACCGGTGCGCGCAGTCCGGAGGAGAGGGAGGTTAAAGGTGCAAAATCTATGGTCCGGTTTGCCGGAATGGCTGCCGCTGCCGGCCGGCCGGCTGACCCCGGCGGTCATTCAGGACGCGGCGAGCGGCATGGTGTTGATGCTGGTGGATCTGAATCAGGAGGCGCTGGCGCTCATCGCCGCCACGGGCCGGGTCCACTACTACCACCCGGCCAAACGCAAGGTGGTGGCCAAGGGCGAGGCCTCGGGACACTTTCAGGATGTGGTGGAGATACGCCTGTCTTGCGGGGGGGACCAACTGCTCCTCAAGGTGCAGGCCCGCAGGCGGCGCCTGCGAACTGGGCTATGCGTCCTGCTTTTTCCGGCGTCTGGGCGAAGGCGGCTGGGAGATTGCCGACCCCAAGGTCTTCGACCCGGACGAAGTCTACCCGGAGATCGCCTTTTCGCATTAGAAAGTTGAGGGGAGAGCCGGGGGACAAAAATCCCCCGCCCTCCCCCAAGAAACCTCTTCTTAACTCAATTTTACAGCTTTACCAGGCCGGCGGCCAGTTTGGCGGCCATGACGGTGTTCTTCATGAGCATGGTGATGGTCATGGGGCCCACACCGCCGGGCACCGGGGTGATGAAGGAGGCCTTTTCGGAGCAGGCCTCGAAGTCCACGTCGCCCGCCAGGATGGCCTTGCCGGTCTTCTCGCTCATGCCGATGCGGTTGACGCCCACGTCGATGACACAGACGCCTTCTTTGATCCAGTCAGCCTGGATGTAATTGGGCACGCCCGCGGCGACGATGAGGATGTCGGCCCGGCGGCAGTGCTCGATCATCTTGTCCTTGGGGGTGCCGGTGTGGACGCAGGTCACGGTGGCGTTGGCGCCGGCCCGTTTCTGGATCATAATGGCCACCATGGGTTTGCCCACGATGTTGGAGCGGCCCACCACCACCACTTCCTTGCCCTTGGGGTCGCCGTAGGCCCGATAGATGAGCTCCTGGCAGCCCGCCGGGGTGCAGGGCAGGAAGGCATAGTTGCCGATGAGGATGCGGCCGACGTTCACCGGATGGAAGGCGTCCACGTCCTTATTGGGGTCGATGGCCGTACAGCACCTTGTTGGAGTCGATGTGCTTGGGCAGGGGCAGCTGCACCAGGATGCCGTGGATCTTGGGGTCCTTGTTATACTTGTCGATCAGAGCCAGCAGGGCCGCTTCGGTAATATCCGGGGCCTGGTTGTCCTGGATGGAATAGAAGCCCAGCTCGTGGGAGGTCTTCTGTTTGGCGGTGACGTAGCTGACGGAGCCGGGGTCTTCGCCCACCAGGATGGTGACCAGGCCCGGGGTAATATTATGTTTGGCCTTGAGCTCGTCCACCTCTTGCTTCAATTCGGCGCGTATCTGGGCGGCCACTTCGGCCCCTTTGATCAATTTTGCAGCCATGGATCTGGCCTCCTTTACTTGTGATTTTTTTCATTAATACCACTATTTGCGCACCAGCGTCAATCTAAAAATTCACCCTGGCGCCAAGGGAAAACAAGGCCCGGGAGCACTTTGCTTTTTTTAAAGATGAGATATAATTAATATTTTATACCATACTGGAGTTCAGACGTGCCTATCATTGTGCAAAAATATGGCGGCACCTCGGTGGCCGACCCGGATCGCATCGCCAATGTAGCCAACCGGGTGGTCAAAAGCTGGCAGGACGGCAACAAGATGGTGGTGGTGCTCTCCGCCATGGCCGGGGAGACCGACCGTCTTATTAAACTGGCCCAGGAACTGGCGGAGGACCCGGACCCCCGGGAACTCGACGTGCTCCTGGCCACCGGGGAGCAGGTGACCGTGTCCCTGTTTTCCATGTTTCTCAGGTCCCAGGGCGTGCCCGGCGACTTCGCTGCTCAGCCACCAGGCCCGGATCTACACCGACCGCGCCTACGGCCGGGCCCGGATTATCGGCATCGATACCGCCCGCATCAACGAAGAATTGAAGAAAAACCGCATCGTCACCGTGGCCGGCTTTCAGGGCGTGGACGAAGTGGGCAACATCACCACCCTGGGCCGGGGAGGGTCCGACACCACTGCGGTGGCCGTAGCCGCCTCCTTAAAAGCCGACCTGTGCGAAATCTACACTGACGTGGACGGGGTCTACACCACCGATCCCCGCGTCTACCCCAAGGCCCGGAAACTGGAGCGCATCTCGTATGACGAAATGCTGGAATTGGCTTCTATGGGGGCCAAGGTCCTGGAAATCCGCTCCGTGGGTTTTGCCCGGCGTTATGGCGTACCCCTGGTGGTGCGCAGCAGTTTTTCCGAAGAGCCGGGCACCCTGGTGACCGTGGAGGATGAAGAAATGGAAATTGTGCCGGTATCCGGTGTAGCTCTCAGCCGCAACGATGCCCGGGTCACCATCACCCGGGTCCCCGACCGCCCCGGAGTGGCGTTGCACCTGTTCCAGCCGGTGGCTGCTGCCAACATCGTGGTGGATATGATCATCCAGAACACCAGCATCGAAGGCCACACTGACCTCACCTTTACCGTGCCTAAGGGCGACTTGAAAAAGACCCTGGCGATTGTCAAACCGGTGGCCGACGATATTGGGGCAGGGAACGTATTGAGCGAAGAGAACATCGCCAAGGTCTCCGTCGTGGGCGTGGGGATGAAAAACAACGCCGGGGTGGCGGCCCGCATGTTCGAAGCCATGGCCGCGGAAAACATCAACATCCTGATGATCAGCACCTCGGAGATCAAGATTTCCTGCGTCATCGAAGATAAATACGGCGAATTGGCCGTGCGGGTCCTCCACGACGCCTTCGGGCTGGACACCCCTCCGCCGAAGAATAAGTAAGCATCTCCATAGACCTTCCCCCCTTTTCTCACGGGGGGTCAGGGGGGGATTAATCAGCGCCTTCTCATCCCCTAAATCCCCCTTTAACCAAGGGGGACTTTAGGCAGCCACTACGAGGTAAGCCATGCGCCAGGTGAAAATCTATGACACCACCCTGAGAGACGGCACCCAGGCCGAGGACTTCAACCTGTCCCTGGCCGACAAAATCCGCATCGCCCAAAAACTGGCGCACCTGGGCATCCATTACATCGAAGGCGGCTGGCCCGGCGCCAACCCCAAGGATAAGGATTTTTTCAGCGAAATTCGCAACTACGAATTGGGCGGCAGCCGCATCGCCGCCTTCGGCAGCACTCACCACAAGGACCGGCCGCCGGAATCCGACTCCAACATGCAGGAACTCCTCATCAGCCTGGCCCCCGTGGTGACTATCTTCGGCAAGTCGTCCCTGTTCCAGGTCACGGAGATCCTGCAAACCACCCCGGAGCGCAACCTGGAGCTCATCACCGGCTCCCTGGCCTATCTCAAGCCCCGGGTGGAAGAGCTCTTTTACGACGCCGAGCACTTCTTCGACGCCTTTAAGGAAGACCGGGACTACGCCCTGAAGACCCTGGACGCGGCCCTGAACGGGGGGGCGCAGTACCTGGTGCTGTGCGACACCAACGGCGGCACCCTCACTTCCGAACTTATCGGGATCGTCAAGGCGGTGCAGAAAAAATTCCCCAAGGCGTCCCTGGGGATCCACGCCCACAACGATTCGGAGCTGGGTGTGGCCAACTCCATCGCCGCGGTGGAGCTGGGGTGCAGCCAGGTCCAGGGGACCATCAACGGCGTGGGCGAGCGCTGCGGCAACGCCAACCTCTGCTCCATCATTCCCAACCTCCAGTTGAAGATGGGGCTGGCCTGCCTGGACCCCAAAAAGCTCGAGCGCCTCACCGAGGTCTCCCGGTTCGTCTACGAGGCCGCCAACGCCCGTCCCAACCGCTATCAGCCTTACGTGGGCAAGAGCGCCTTCGCCCACAAAGGCGGTATCCACGCCGCCGCGGTGAAGCGCAACCCCAAGGCCTACGAGCACATCGACCCGGCCCTGGTGGGCAACGCCCGGGTCATCCCGGTCTCCGACCTGTCGGGCCGGGGCAACATCCTCATGAAGGCCCAGGAGTTGGGGCTGGAGATGGGAACCCATGATGCCGCGGTGCGCCAGGCCCTGGAAAAGCTGAAGCAGTTTCTCGGCCTGGAGGCCCAGGGGCTGGAGCTGCCGCCCTTCGACAGCAACATCAAGACCATCCTGGACAAGGTCAAGGAACTGGAGGCCCAGGGGTTCCAATTCGAAGATGCCGAGGCCTCCCTGGAGCTGCTCCTCCGGGCGGCGCTGGGCCAGTACAAGGAATACTTCCAGCTTCAGGCCTACCGGATCATCGACCAGAAGGTGGGCGGGCCGGATTCGCCGCTGCCCGAGGCCACCCTGAGGGTGCGGGTGGGGCCCCATGAAGTGCACACCGCCGCCTTCGGCAACGGCCCGGTGGACGCCCTGAATAACGCCCTGCTCAAGGCCCTGGTGAGGTTCTACCCCCGGCTGACGGAGATCATCCTGGAAGACTACAAGGTCAGGGTGCTCCCGGGCATGCGGGGCACCGGCGCCATGGTCCGGGTTCTGATCACCTCCCGGGACGGCCACCAGTGGTGGAACACGGTGGGGTTGGCCACCGACATCATCGACGCCTCCTGGCAGGCCCTGGTGGATTCCATCACCTATAAACTGTTTCGGGACGAACAAGTGGCAAGATAAAACAGGGGTAGAAAGGCGGATAAATTAGGGATAAAAAGGGGAAGAGGGAAAAAGGCGAAACGGGTAAAAACCTGTCAATCACAGCGTCTTTGCTTTACCCATATGCAGTTGCAGTCAAAAGACCATGAATATTCAAGTCATTCTGAACGGAGCTGAGCTTCGTGAAGAATCTCGGCGGCCTAAAAAGAGAGATTCTTCGCTACTCAGAATGACGAGAATTAGTCTTTGCTTGCTCTGTACTATTAAGCCTCTTTTCCCGCCACGCCAGGAGAAAACGCCATGAGGGATGCAGCCTGTTTGCTTTTTCCCCCTTTCCCCCTTTTCGCCTTTTTCCCTTTTTCCCCCTTTTCTTCCCCCCTCTTCGCCCTTTGACCATGCGCCTGCCTTCCTTCAGCCGCTCCCAATCAGGTGTCATCCTGCTCCTGGGAGCCGCGCTGCTGCTGTTGTACGCCTGGCGGGCCCAGGTTTTCTTCTCCTCCTCCCCTCCCCCGCCCGGCACCCTGAGCCTGGCCTTCGTGGAGGTCACCGGGAAGGTGGACCACCCCGGGGTCTACTCCTTCCCGAAGCCACCCACCCTGAGGGAGGTCCGGGCCAAGGCCGGGGCGGTCGGGAATACCCCCGACCCGGACAAAATCATCGCCTCCGGCAGCCGGGTGGAGGTGACGCCGGACGGCGGCTACCGCGTCGCGGCCATGTCCGGGGCCCAGCTTGTCACCCTGGGGCTGCCCCTGGACCTCAACCAAGCCACCGCCCAGGACCTGGAAGCCATCCCCGGCCTCGGCCCGGCCCTGGCGCAACGGATTGTCGACTACCGGAAGGCCCACGGGCCGTTTAAGAAGGTCGAGGACTTGGGCGAAATCAAGGGCATCGGTCCCCAGAGCCTGCCAAGGCTGAAACCCTATCTGGGTCTGGGAGGCCCCGAGGCCATTGCTCCTCCTGACTGGGAGGCGGCCATGACCGCCGGCAAATCCGGCTCAGGGATCTACAGTGAAGGCCCGGCAGTTCGGCTGCCTGGGAGCAAAATCGGCTTCCAGCCCAAGCCCCCGGGCCGCGTCATTGATCCCAACCGGGCTTCCCAGGCAGACCTGGAAACCCTGCCGGGCATCGGTCCGGTCCTGGCCCGGAGGATCTTCGACTACCGCCAGGCCCACGGCCCCTATAAAAAGATCGCCGACTTGAGAAAAGTCTCCGGCATCGGCCGGAAGAAGCTGGAGAAAATTAAACCGCTACCTGATCATTTCAGAGGGAAAGGAAACCGCCGAAGAACGCCGATGAACGCCATATCTGCGTAGCATCTGCGTTTATCGGCGGCCTTTGCTGATTCTACTATGCTGATCTTAGGCATCGAAACCTCCTGCGATGAAACCGCGGCGGCGGTGGTGGCCGACGGCCGCGCCGTCTTGTCCTCGGTGGTGGCCACCCAGTTCGAGTTGCACGCCCAATACGGCGGGGTGGTGCCGGAGATCGCGGCCCGGCGGCATCTGGAAAACATCCTGCCGGTGATCCAGGGGGCCTTGGATCAGGCCGGGATCACCCTCGGCGACCTGGACGGTCTGGCCGTGACCCAGAGGCCCGGCCTCATCGGCGCCCTGATCATCGGCATGGCCGCAGCCAAGGCCCTGGCCTATACCGTGCAAAAACCCCTGGCGGGGGTTCACCATCTGCAGGCCCACATCATGGCGGCCTTTCTGACGGAAAACCCGCCGGAGTTCCCCTTTGTGGCCCTGGTGGTCTCAGGCGGCCACACCAATCTCTACCGGGTGGACGGTTTTCGGGAGATGACCCTGTTGGGCCGCAGCCGGGACGACGCCGCGGGCGAGGCCTTCGACAAGGTGGCCAAGCTCATGGACCTGGGCTACCCCGGCGGGGTTCGCATCGAAGCCCTGGCCCGAGAGGGCAATGCCTCGACCTATAATCTCCCCCGGCCCCGGGTCCACGGGGAGCCCCTCACCTTTTCGTTTTCCGGCCTCAAGACCGCGGTCTGCGCACCAACTGAAGCAGCACCCGGAAATTCTTACCGATGCCGGGGCCAGCAATGACCTGGCGGCCAGCTTCCAGGCCGCGGTGGTGGACAGCCTCACCAGCCGGGCCTGGCTGGCGCTGACGCAGGAGGGCTGCTCCCGCCTGGTGGTCTGCGGCGGGGTGGCCGCCAACGGCCGCCTGCGCCAGGTGCTGACGAGCACGCCCGGAGCGCCGGGCTCGAGTTGTTCCTGCCGCCCCTGGCGCTCTGCACCGACAACGCCGCCATGGTGGCCGCCCTGGGCTACCGGCGGCTCATGGCCGGCGAACGCCTGGACCTGGACGGCGACGTCTTTTCCCGGGGATAAGGGTCACCCGAAAGACGCCGCCGGCTGTCGCCCCCGGAGCCTCGGCATGGTTACGCCTGCCGTTCCTTCCCGAAAAAATCGGTCAAAATTGTAGAAACCATCGGGGTATTGTAATAAGATAAGGGGAATTTTCCATAGGCATGGGGAGAGACTGGGCGCAGCAGGCCCCTGTACCACTCCATTGAGGAGAGCTTGGGCGAACAACTATCGGGTGAACCGTCGGCGCTCTTGACGGACCTTTACCAGCTGACCATGGCGGCCTGCTATTTCGACCAGGATATGCGGGACGAAGCCACCTTCAGCCTGTTCATCCGCAAATATCCGGCCCAGCGCAGCTACTTTGTGGCCGCGGGGCTGGCCGAGGTCCTGCACTATCTGGAAACCCTGCGGTTCAACGACGACGACCTGGCCTATCTCGCCTCCACCGGCCTCTTTCAGACCCCCTTCCTGGATTTCCTGAAGAGTCTGCGCTTCACCGGCGAGGTCCGGGCCCTGCCGGAAGGCAGCATCTTTTTCGAAGATGAGCCCATCCTGGAAGTGAGCGCGCCCATCATCGAGGCCCAACTGGCGGAGACGTTTATCATCAACGCCGTCAGCCTCCAGACCATGATCGCCACCAAGGCCTCCCGGGTCGGTCCAGGCGGCCGCGGGGCCGGCCCCTGGTGGATTTTTCCCTGCGGCGCACCCAGGGCAGCGACGCGGGTCTCAAGGTCGCCCGGGCCAGCTACCTGGCAGGATTTTTGGGCACCAGCAACGTCCTGGCGGGAAAGACTCTACGGCATTCCCATCTTCGGGACCATGGCCCACTCCTACATCACCAGTTTTCCCCAGGAAATCGACGCCTTCCGGGTGTTCGCCCGGATCTTTCCCGGCCAGCACCACCCTGCTTGATCGACACCTATGACAATATCTCCGGGGCCCAGCACGCCGTGACGGTGGCCAAAGAGATGGAGGCCCGAGGCCAGCGCCTGGAGTTTGTGCGCCTGGATAGCGGCGACATGGCGGCCATCAGTCAGGAAGTGCGCCGGATCCTGGATGACCATGGCCTAGATTACGTCCGCATCCTGGCCAGCGGCGGCTTCGACGAGCACAAAATCGCCCGGGCTGCTGGCCGACGGGGCCCGGATCGACGCCTTTGCCGTGGGCACCAAGATGGGGGTCTCGGCAGACGCCCCTTACTTTGACATCGCCTATAAACTGGTGCGCTACGCCGACCGGCCGGTGATGAAGCTCTCCACCGGCAAAGCCACCCTGGTGGACAAAAAGCAGGTTTGCCGCACTTTCGACGCTCAGGGCGCCATGCACCGGGACGTCATCGCCCTGCGGGAGAAGCGCCCCGGGAGGCACGCCGCTGCTCGCAGCCGGTGATGGCGAAGCGGCCGGATCACCCGGCCCCTGCCGACGCTTACCGGAGAGCCGGGACTATTTCCAGGCCCAGTTTGCCCGGCTGCCCGAAGCCCACAAGAGCCTTCCAGGACCCCGCCCGTTACCCGGTGAGTTTGAGCCCTGGGCTTAAGGAGCTGCAATCCCAGGTGGAAGCAGCAGATCCGGCACCGGGAATTGGGAGAAAGTTAACATTCATGGGACTGACCGATTCTCTCTGTTACTATAATACGCTGCTCATCAGTCAATGCAGCTATCTGGGCATCTTCATGCTCATGGCCCTGGAAAGTATGGTTTTCCCCATCCCCAGCGAACTGGTCATGCCCTTTGCCGGCTTTCTGATCTTCACGGGGCAATTCGAGCGTGGTGCCGGTGATCGTGGCCAGCACCCTGGGGTCCATCGCTGGGCTCCCTGCTGTCCTACGGCATGGGGATGTTGGGAGAACCGGTGGTGTTGCGCTACGGCCGCTACCTGCTGCTCAATCCACATCACCTGGAATGGACCGAAAAATTCTTTTGACCGCCACGGCGGCAAGACCATTTTCATTTCCCGGTTTATCCCGGTGGTGCGCCATCTCATCTCCATTCCCGCGGGTCTGGCCCGGATGTCCCTGATCCCGTTTATTCTCTATACCGTGGCGGGCGCCACCCTGTGGAACGGCTTTCTCACTTACCTGGGGATGCGGCTCAAGGAAAATTGGTGGGTCATTCAACGATATACCCATATTCTGGACTATTTCGTGGTGGCCGGTCTGATCGGCGTGGTAGTCTATCTGGTGTGGAAACTGAAAAGGGCACGGAAGCCGGCATGAGCAGCGACCAGGATGACGCGGATAACTGTTTGACTCGTGATCCGCTGATCCAGAGGGCAACGATTGCAGCCTCTGAAGCCATCATCAACCCGACCCGGGAACCCTGGGACGAGCCGGTCACGGACCGGGTGATTCTGACGTTCACCCTGCCGGACTACCGGTATCTCTGCCGCCTGGTGCAAGCCGCGGAGCCGCCTCGCTATATTTACAACTGCGCCGTGCGGGAGGGACGCTGGGAAGACCAGACCATCACCCTCGTGGCCCCGGCCCTGGGGGCGCCTTATGCGGTCATGGTCTGGAAAAGCTCATGGCCCTGGGGGCCCGCATGGTCCTGGCCCTGGGCTGGTGCGGCTCCCTCCAGTCCCGTCTGGCCATCGGCGACCTGGTGCTCCCGACCACCACGGTGAGCACCGAAGGCACCTCCCGGCATTATCCCCTGGACGGGGCCCCCCCGGACCCGGACCCGGGGCTGGTCCGGATATCTGCAGAACCTTTTGGAGCTCGGGCCGCCCGCTGGCAGGAGGGCCCGGTCTGGTCCACCGACGGCTTTTACCGGGAAACGGTGGACCTGGTGCGGCCTACCAGGCCCAAGGGGTCCTGGGAGTGGATATGGAAATGGCCGCCCTGTTCACCGTGGGCCGGTTCCGGCAGGTGCCGGTGGCCGGTTTGCTGGTGGTTTCCGATGAATTGGCCACCCTGCACTGGAACCCGGGCTACCGCTCGGAGCGGTTTCGCCGGGCCCGGGATCAAGCCGCCCGCCTGGTGCTGGCCGCGGCGGCCCAATGGGACGGCGGCCATGCTTAAAGGCTCGCTCCTGGCCATGGACGTGGGCGGCGGCACCCAGGATATCTTTATCTGGGAGCCGGGCCAGACCGTGGAAAACGGCGTCAAGCTGGTCCTGCCGGCGCCCACCCAGGTCATGGCCCGGCGGATGCGGCGCCTTACCGCTCAGGGGCAGCCCATCTTTCTGACGGGCCGGGTCATGGGCGGCGGCGCCGTGACCCAGGCGGTGCGCCGCCATATGGGCCAGGGCCTGCCGGTCTATGCTACGCCCCAGGCGGCCTTCACCTTCAGCGACCGCCTGGAGGCGGTGCGAGGCTGGGGCGTGATCCTCACCGAGTCCGCCGCCCCCGGGGCCGTGACCCTGACCCTGGGGGACGTGGAACTGGAAGGCTGGCGCCTGGTGCTGGCGGCCTTTGAGGTCCCTTTTCCCAGCCACTTTGCCGTGGCGGTGCAGGACCACGGGTTTTACCCCCAGGGCAGCAACCGCCGCTTCCGCTTCCAGGGCTGGGAAAATTTTCTGGCGCAGGGAGGCAAATTGGCGGACCTGGCCTACCGCCAGCCACCCGCCACTTCACCCGGATGGCGGCCGTGGCCGAGGCTCTGCCCGGGGTGGTGCTGATGGATACCTGCGCCGCCGGGGTCCGGGGGGCGCTCCTTGATCCCCAGGCCCGGGCACATCTGGACCGCGGGCTCACAGTGGTCAACGTGGGCAATGCCCACACCTTTGCCGCCCTGGTCCGGGGCGACCGCCTCTGCGGGATTTACGAGCATCACACCGGGCTGTTGAGTCCGGAGAAATTCTTTTCGATCATCTGGGGCGATTTCAACAAGGCACCCTGACCAACGACGAGATCTTTGACGACCAGGGGCATGGTTGCGCCTATGCACCGGACTTTGCCGCCGGAGGCGAATTTGCCTTCACCGTCATCACCGGGCCCCGCCGGCGCCTGGCCCGGGGCTGGCCCGGGGTCATGGCGGCGCCCTTCGGGGACATGATGCTGTCCGGCTGTTTTGGTCTGGTGGCGGCCTTTTTGGAATAGGAAGTTATCCGGCGAATCTGGCCGACTATTGAGCGTTGATCATCCTCGGGGGAGAATGTCGTGAGACCTGATTTGCACCTATACCTCGCTCAGCAGGAGACGGAGCCATATGGAGATTAAATTCTGGGGCACCAGGGGTTCCATCCCGGCTCCCGGGGCCCAAACCCTGGAGTTCGGCGGCAATACCACCTGCGTTGAAGTGGTGCTGGCCAGCGGGCAGACGAGTCGTGATTGACGGCGGCACCGGCCTGCGGCTCCTGGGCCAACATCTGATGGAGAACCATCTTCCCTGCCACTTTCACCTGCTCCTCACCCACGGCCATTGGGATCACCTGCTGGGCATTCCCTTCTTTGAGCCCATTTATCAAGAATCCACCAAGGTTATCGTCGATGGCTGGCCCCCGGCCTTCCAGGCCATGACCCGGGTCTTCGACAGCCACATGGGAGACGGCTTCTTCCCGGTGGCCTTCGACCACCTCAAGGCCAAGATTGATTATCTCAACACCCTGGCTCACGGCGCCCTGGACCTGGATGGCGTCCACATTGACGCCATCCGCCTCAACCATCCCCAGGGAGGCTTGGCCTTCCGGTTCCGGGAAGGCAACCATACCATGGTGTTCATTACCGACAACGAGCTTGGGCGCCGCCAGGGGCAAGCGTATCCCGGAATTTGTCGAATTTGTCCGGGGGTGCGACCTGTTGATCCACGATGCCCAGTATCTGCCCGTCGGAAATTGCGGAGCGCCGGGGATGGGGGCACTCCACCTATGAAGAGGTGATGGCCCTGGCCAAAGAGGCCGAGGTGCATAACCTGATCCTCACCCACCATGATCCCAGCCGCAGCGATGGAGATGTGGAAAAAATCGTGGTCCTGTCCCGGGAAATGGTAACCGGCCATGAAAATCCCCGCTATATCGACGCCGCCCGGGAAGGGGCCTGCTACCGGCTGCCTTGAGGGAAGGAGTTGTTGGTCTGTATCGCCAGGAGTTGGACATGAAAGCATATGCGTTTAGCCAGACTCGGCAGATTAAGTCCCCCTTTGAAAAAGGGGGACAAGACACGCTTTTTCAGGGTCGTGTTAATTGTGAAGCACACCAATAGCATCGGTTAGCTGCAGCGATCAGAAAAGCCAAACCTTATGAAAGCCTATCTGAAGTGAAGGAGAGAAGCGGGCTCCATGCCTTGTTCCCGGAACTGCCGGGGCTGATGGTTCTCTCCGGTCAGCCTCGATGGACCCAGGCGGGGCTAACCCGGCATTCTCTCCGAGAGCGCCACCCGGCTGCCGGGATGTCGTTGCGATTAAGGGATAAGCTATGGATTGGAAGATCTTTTGGGTCACGTTCGGCACTATTTTTCTGGCGGAAATGGGGGACAAGACCCAACTGGCGGCTCTCACCATGGCCGCCGAGACCCGTTTGCCCCTGACGGTCTTTTTAGGGGGCAGCGCCGCCCTGGTCCTGGTTACCCTTTTGGGGGTATCCCTGGGGGGCATCATCTCCCATTGGCTCCCCGAGGGCATGTTGCAGAAGATCGCCGGAGCCAGTTTCATCCTGATCGGCGGATTGATGCTCTGGGGAAAATGGTAACGGATTATCCGCGGTCAATTCATCCGGTTCAAGACCAGGTCTCATCTGCTCCCCGGGGTTTTCACGCCCAGGCCCCTTTTTTTCCGTGGAGATTTCTAGTAGACTAACGCTAACCATTTGCCGTTATTAACCTTTTTTTGCGGTCATCTCCATGGCACATGCTAACGAACCGCGCCCCCGGCAGGCGCGGCATCGTAACCTGGTCCTCATCGGCTACCGGGCCACCGGCAAGACTTCCGTGGGGGCCCGACTGGCCAGAGGCGCTGGCACTGCCCTTTTGTGGACCTGGACCAGGTGCTGGTCCGGGAGGCCGGCCGGTCCGTCGCCGACATCGTGGCCCAGGGCGGCTGGGGCGAGTTCCGGCGGCTGGAAAAGGCGTTGGTGGCCCGCTTACCGGCACACTCGGGGGCAGGTGCTGGCCACCGGCGGCGGCGTGGTCCTGGACCCGGACAATGTGGCGGCCCTTCGAGAAAACGGCATCCTCATCTGGCTGACTGCGGACCCGGCTGCCATCCAGGCCCGGCTGGCCGCAGGATCAGCCCCGGGACGCCAATCGCCCCAGCCTGACCGGGGCGGACACCGTCCAGGAGGTCGAGGCGGTGCTGCAAGAGCGCTCTCCCCTCTATCAGGCTGCGGCCCAGATGAGTGTGGATACCACGCACCGCTCCGTCTCCCAGGTAGTGAAACTGGTGCTAGAGGCCTTAAAATCTGAGGAGGCCAGAAAACTTGGCGGGTAATACCTTCGGACGATTGTTTCGGGTGACCACCTGGGGCGAGTCCCACGGCCCGGCCCTGGGAGCCGTCATTGACGGCTGCCCGCCCCGGTTAGCCCTCGAGCGCCGGCGACATCGAGGCCGAGCTGGCCCGTCGCCGCCCCGGGGTCCAGGCCCATGCCACCAGCCGCCGGGAGCCCGATAAGGTGGAGATCCTCTCCGGGGTGTTCGACGGCCAGACCACCGGCACCCCCATCAGCCTGATCATTTATAACCGAGACGTCAAGAGCCAGGATTATGACGAACTCCGGATGGTCTTTCGTCCCGGCCACGGTGATTTTACCTATCAGGCCAAGTACGGCATCAGGGACCATCGGGGCGGCGGGCGGGCTTCGGCCCGGGAAACCGCGGCCCGGGTGGCCGCCGGCGCCGTAGCCCAGAAGGTGTTGGACCGGGAGGGCATCCAGGTTTTGGCTTATACCCTGGAGTTGGGCGGGGTGCGGGCCCGGAACCTGGACGAGACCTCGATTTGGGATAACCCCTTCGCCTGCCCCGACCCGGAGGCGGCGGCCGCCATGGAGGCCAGGGTCCAGGAGGTCCGGGCCCTAAAGACTCCCTGGGCGGGGTGGTCCAGGTGCGGGTCCGGGGCTGTCCCCCGGGACTGGGAGAACCGGTCTTCGACAAGCTGGACGCGGCTTTGGCCGGGGCGGTGATGTCCGTGGGCGCGGTCAAAGGGGTGGAAATCGGCGCCGGCTTCGCTGCCGCCCGCCGGCTGGGCTCTGAGAACAATGATCCCCTGATTCCCGGCGGTTTCGCCTCCAACCACGCCGGCGGCATCCTGGCGGGCATCTCCAACGGCGCCGAGATCACCCTCAACGCCGCGGTGAAACCCATCCCCTCCATCGCCCGGGAACAACAGACCATCGATCTGAAGGGCCAGCCTCGCACCCTCTCGGTTAAAGGGAGACACGACATCAGCGCCATTCCCCGCATCGTCCCCGTGATCATTGCCATGGTGCGCCTCACCCTGGCGGACTTTCTCCTGCGCCACAGGGCCATCGGATGAAGACAGCTTTCAGCTTTCAGCTTTCAGCCTTCAGCCAAATTCTGGCGCGGCGAAGTGTTGGGTGCGCACTGCGCGCCATCCCTGTTCTCACAAACCGCCCAATGCAGCGGTTCCCCGCGTTCGTGGTCTCGCGTTGGCCTAACGCATGAGTGTCCCCATGAAACCCACCATAGCCATTATCGGCGGCAACGGGCAGATGGGCCGTTGGTTCACCCGCTTCTTTGAAAGCCAGGGCTTGGAAGTCCTGGTGGCAGACGTCGACACCCCCCAGACTTCCCAGGAGGTGGCCGCCCGGGCCGATGTGGTGATCCTCTCGGTGCCCATCCCCAAGGTGACGGAGGTGGCCCGGGAAGTGGCCCCGTTCCTTTCGCCCGACGCCGCCCTGGTGGACCTCACCTCGGTGAAGCAAAGGCCCATGGCGGCCATGATGGCCGCTTTCCCCGGGGAAGTGGTGGGCACCCATCCCCTCTTCGGCCCCGGGGAAGCAACCATCGCAGGGCATGACCATGGTGCTCTGCCAGGGGCGGGGGGAACGCTGGTTCCAGTGGCTCCAGGACCTCCTGACTCAGGCCGGCGCCCGGGTCAAGATCACCACGCGCCGCGGAACATGACCGCCTCATGGCCGTGGTCCAGGGCCTGGCTCATTTCATCCTCATCGCCTTCGGGTCGGTCATCCGGGACTTGGGGGTCTCCCCGGAAGATCTGGAGGAGTTTTCCACCCCCACCTTTGCCACCCTGCATAACCTGAGCCCGCCGCTTGTTGAGCCAGGACCCCAAGCTTTACGCCTGCATCCAGCTGCAGAATCCCGCCAACCGCATTGCCCTGCGGGCCCTGGAGGGCGCGGTGGCCGACATTCTCTACTTCATCCAACGCCAGGACGCCGATGGGTTGGTGCGCCTGATCGAGGAGCTTAAATAGGCGGCGCTGCCGAGAGTCGTGCCACGCCGACTATGAGCAGAAGCGGGCCCGGAGGCCCGCATCACCTATATTTAGCAGTCAATTTTATCGAAACAGGAAATTGCCCATGCTGGATTTGAAGTTTGTGAGAGAACATCAGGAGGAAGTGGAACAGGCCTTGAAAAATCGGGGCCAGGAGCTCTCCCTGGATGAGTACCGGGGGCGGGAGGCCGAGCGCCGCCAGCTCCTGACCCGCCTGGAAGAGTTGCGCCACGAGCGCAACACCCTGTCCAAAGAGGTGGGGGCCTTGATGAAGGCCGGCAAGCAAGATGAGGCCGAACGAGCCAAGGCGCAAGTCACTGCGCTCAATGATTAGTATAAAAGACCTGGAGGCCCAGACCGAGGCCCAGGACTCCTGGGTGCGGGATTTCCTCCTCAATCTGCCCAACCTCCCCCACGACGTCGGTGCCGGTGGGGGCGTCCGCCGACGATAACCCGGTGGTGAAGACCTGGGGGCAGGCCCCCCGGTTCGACTTTCCCCCTAAGGCCCACTGGGACATCGGGGAGAACCTGGGCATCCTGGATTTCGAACGGGCCGCCAAGATCACCGGGGCCCGCTTCGCTCTGCTCAAGGGGGCCGGAGCGAGGCTGGAACGGGCCCTGATCAACTTCATGCTGGACCTGCACACCGGGAAGCACGGCTATCTGGAAGTGCTGCCGCCGTTTATTGCCAATGAAGATTCCCTGCGGGCCACCGGGCAGCTCCCCAAGTTTCAGGAGGATCTCTTCAAGCTGGAAGGCTTGAACTATTTCCTGGTGCCCACCGCCGAGGTGCCGGTCACCAATATCCACCGGGACGAAATCCTCAACGCCGAAGACCTGCCCCTGTATTACACCGCCTACACCCCTTGTTTCCGCTCCGAGGCGGGTTCCTACGGCAAGGACGTCCGGGGCCTGATCCGCCAGCACCAGTTCAACAAGGTGGAGCTGGTGAAGTTCACCCTGCCCGAGAACTCCTATGACGAGTTGGAACGCCTGCTGGCACGATGCGGAAGAAGTGTTGCAGGAACTGGGCCTGCACTACCGGGTGGTGGTCCTGTGCACCGGGGATATGGGCTTTAGCCGCGGCCAAGACCTACGACATCGAGGTCTGGCTGCCCGGGCAGGACCTCTACCGGGAAATCTCGTCGTGCAGCAACTTCGAAAATTACCAGGCCCGGCGGGCGCCATCCGCTTCCGCCGCCCCGGGACCAAGGGCACCGAACTGGTGCACACCCTGAATGGCTCCGGCCTGGCGGTGGGCCGCACCATGGTGGCCATCCTGGAGAACTACCAGCAGGCCGACGGCAGTGTGGTGATCCCCGAAAAACTGCGTCCGTATATGGGGGGGATGGAGAAGATCGGTTAAGGAAGGTCTCCAGTTCCCGGTGACAAGATAATACCGGGTTGCGTTGAAAATGAGCGAATGAAAGGTCGTGGGGCACCTGTGGGTGCGCCCTCTTGGGGGGACGCACAGGTCACCCCCTGCAAAAATTCTCCAGTGACCGCTCCTTGGTATAATACCAATGAGCAACCATAAAACCATTTTTTGTCATTCTGAGCGCAGCGAAGAATCTCTTTTTTAAGCCACCGAGATTCTTCACGAAGCTCAGCTCCGTTCAGAATGACATAATTATTAATAGTCTTTTGACTCATTATCAGAACCCCGGGGAGGACGGTGATGGCTCGCCCCGGATTTAGGCTCAGAAGTATAGAAGCGTAGGGCCGGTCGTGGATCGGCCCTACGCTTCTTGAACCTGGTTCCTGGTTCTTAGGCCGGAAACTGAAACCCGCCCTACTTGGTCGGCTTCACCTTATCGTTGGCCTTGAAGGGGCCGCCGCTCAACGGCAGAGCCACGGCGCCGCTGTTGCCCAGAAGTTCCGTCACCTTGATCTCGCCCTGGGGGACGTCCGCGGTGTAACCCAGGACGGAGTGGGTGTTGGGATTGACCACTTCTTTGCCCGGTTCCACCACCTTAAGGCGGTCACCCACCTTGAGGCCCGAGTTCTGCCCCAGGCTCAGGTAAACCTTCCCCTCCTTGATAAACTCCACCCGCCCGAACCAGGGAATTTTGGCGAGGTTCCCGGCCACCCGCAGGTAATTGTCCTGGGCGAACTTGTTGACGCTATCGGGCTTCACCCCTCCAGCCGCCCCGGGGGCCACGATGGCATCTTGCTGGAGGCCGGTAAAGGTGTCATAAACCTGCAGGACCATAGCTCCCTGGGTTCCTCCTTCCGGCGGCATGATCCTCCGGTGAGGACGATTCCCTGGACCCCCAGGGCATCCCCCAGGGCCTTGATTTTGGGGGCGAGGCTCAATTTGCCCGCCACCGTGGTCTTACGCAGGGCCTCCTGCACCGCACCGGCGGTGCTCACCTTGAGGTCTTTTGTCCTCCCCATGGCGCCGCCCACCGCCATGGCCAGGGTGCGGTTCAACCCCTCATAGCTTCTGGGCGTATCCAGGTCGGGGATGACCGCCACGGCCCGGCCCACAACGGCCGAAGCCCCCGGCTTACCTTGGGAAACAAAGCCTCCCAACCCCTGCTCCTTGAGGATGCGGTCCACCTCGGTCCGCACCATTTCCTGGAGCTTATCCGGGGGGATGGTCTGGCCCGCGGCCTTCTTCTGTTGCATGCCCAAGGACTTGGCCAGTGATTGTATCAGGTGCTGCTGGACCCCCACAAACTCCGTGCCCTTTTCTACGTAGAGATACTCCGGGGCCTGGGGCTCGGTAAGCCAGTAGGGGTTTTTACTGCGGACATAGGGCTTGCCGTCAATCATGACCGTTTCCTGCTGGGCCTCGGGGGGGACCATTTCTTCATCTTCGTCGCTGGTCCCATAACCCGCCCAATGCTTCACCGTGGTGCAACCCCCCGAGAGCAGGGCCGCGATAACCAGCAGCAGGAGCCCCAGTCGCAGCGTTAACGCGAATTTCTTGAGCATTCCGAACTCCATTGTTCGTTTTAGGTTGGTCGTTTTTCGTACTATATATGATTAGCAAAGGCTGAGAGACAATTTTATTACCATCCGCATTATTCGTTCCCAACTAGTGATAAGTATTTGATTCCTCTACGGGCAACTAATTAATTTACCTCTTAATAATCAATCTGGGCCCCGGTTCCCCCGCCTAGCCGCGGGCGATGGAGAGCAATTGTTTGCTTTCTTCAGGATAATTCCTGCATTGCCCCTCGGCCAGATTGCAGCGAATGGAGATCCCACCTCTGCTCATCGGCTGGGTCAACCCAAATCTCTCCAAAGAGGAAAATTTGCCGGTATTCTGAGAGACAGCTTTAACCAACTCCGATGCTACGTGCCCTATCTCCAGGTAGTTATATCACCTTGAGGCCTCCGGGAAAGGTTATTTTGTCATCCTGAGCGCGGTGAAGGACCTCGCATTTCCTCGCAGTATGAGATGCTTCGGTTGTTCCGTTCCCTCGGCATGACAAGAGGTGGGGGATTTTTCGCAGAGGTCCCGCCTTGATTTTCTGACTTCCGGCCTCTCTTCCTTCTGACCGAAAAAAGGAAAAAGCCCACAGGCATACTACCCTGTGGGCTCGTTGAAGTCAACCGATTTTGAGGTTAGAAGTAGAAGAACCCGACGAACTCCACCCGGTGCTCGTCGCCGAAATTGCTGCGGTTAACGTTATTGGCAGCACCAACGGTGGTGTTAGAGGCACCGGGGTTGGCGGGGAAAGCGTACTGGAAGTACCTGGCTGCGGCATAGGAGTACTGCAGGCCAAACTTGATGGCCTGGATGGGACGATACCACAGGGTAAAGTTCGCCTGCTGGATCGTCTGAGCCTCGTTACCAGACATCAGGGCCCACTCACTACCGAAGCCGGCAGGAGCGTTGAGGCCCGGGTTGACGCCAAAGGGCGACAGAGACCGGGACACGCCGTAAGCCTTGCTGACCGCGTAGAGGGCGTTGAAGAACCACTGGTTGCTAAAGTAGTACTGGCCCTCGACAAACCCGCCGTATTTTTTCAGCAGGGTGGGCTCGTAATTAAAGATCTGGTTGAAATTGTTGGACAGCTTGTATTGGTTGCCGCCAACACCGGCAAACCCGAAGGCCTCCACGCCCTGGCCGATCCACCACTGGGTGAGGATGGAGGCGGTGCCAGCCAGATTGGCAGAGTGGGTCGGGACGACCGGGATGAACAGAGACCCCATCAACAACCAGGGGTTGACATACGTGTTCTGCACGAGGATGTTCGCAGTATTTGTGCCATTTTGCCCCAGGGTAACCCCGAGAGCTGCGGGGCCATTGCTCCGCATGATGTTGCGCTCCCAGCCGGCCACGATCTGGGCCGTGAAGGGGATGGGCTTGCCGTAGTAGGCGGCCTTGCCCCAGAAGTCATGCTGATACTGGACTTTCCCCTGAACCATGGGGCTTTCCGCCGCCTCGCCGTTGGTCCAGGACGGAACTGCACTTCCAGCGGTCAGAGCACCGCCATAAGGGACAGTACCAGCCGTATTCAGCCGGGCCTGGGTGGCGTCGCCGATCAGGCCGGACACGGTCCAGTCGCTCAGGAACTTCTGGGTGAACCGGATCTGGGCCAAGCGGGCGGTGGGCGTGCCAGTCATCTGCAACGGGCCGTCTTCCACCGACTCAGCGTACCATTCGCAGAACATGGACCAGTACTGGCCGAACAGCAGTTCGGAGGTGGGCCAGTTGAACCGGAACATGGCATGGCGCAGGCGAGGCGTGTAGGAGTTGGAAGTGGTGAAGGACGTGTTGACGATGGGCGCCGGCGTCGGGTCGAAGTCCATTTCAATGAAGCCGGTGGCCTGGGCGCCCCAGAGTTTCGGTCCCTTGATGGTCAAGTTGAACCGGGAACCCTGGGCCGTCATCATCATATTGCCCGTGGTGGAAGCTGGCGTCGTTGTTACGCGTGGGCGGCAGGTACATGATTTTTGGAGTTCTGGGTAGAATCCCACATGGCGTCCAATTTAATGAAGCCGCCCAGGGAAAATTCGGTTACCGCGAACGCGGCCGCCGGCACCAGTAAAGCCAAAACTACCGCAAAAACTATAAACTTTTTCATTGTTCCCCCCTTTAAATTAGGAAAGTGGTTACCAGTTTCTCCTTTCCATTTTCGCCTAAATACCGATTATCGTTACCTTTCTCCGCACCTCCTTTTGCGTTACCGGTTTTATCCACGGCCATATTAAATTGGGGCAGAGGTTTTGTCAATAAAAAATTGCAAAAAAATTCACGGGTCTGGAAACTTATTCCCCTTGCGGTTTCGGGCAGTTGTCACCCTGCTGACCGGGCCTCGCCCGAAAAAAAAACGGCCGCCAGGTTTGGGGAGACCTTCGGCCACCAACACTCGACGTCCACCGCCCCAACGCAGAGACTTTTAATACTCCGTTGAAACGTTGCGAAAGTCCCCTCCCTGTCATTCTGAGGAAGCGGAGCGACCGAAGAATCTCATACGTACAAGAAAATTCGAGATCCTTCGCTCCGCTCAGGATGACAAAATGGCTTTCAGCAGAGGTCTCAACTTCGATTAACGCCTCCCCGGCTCAGAAAATCACGTTATACGGGTCCCAGATAAAGGCCAGGATCCCGCCAGGATCATGTTGCCTTCCATCAGGGACTCCAGCATCAGGCTGGATTCCATGTGGCCCCGGTGATAGAGGATGAGATAGCCAGCATATAGAGGCCGCACAGGCTCAGGGTGTAGCCCAGGGAGGGGATGACCCCCGCCAGGCGGCCACCAGCAGCATGGCGATAAAGGCCAGGGAACCGACGAACAAGCAGGGTGAAGGTGCGCTCCTTGCCCAGGGCGATGGCCAGGGTCTCCTTGCCCACCACCCGGTCGCCTTCGATGGCCATGATCTCGAAGAGGCCGGAGCGGATGAAGATCATGCCCGCCACGAAGAAAAAGGCGATGGCGGTGGCCCCGGAGATTTCCTGGTCGGAGCAGACCACCGGGATCAGGGCCGCCAGCACGCCCCAGGCCACCGCGGTGAACATGGTTTTGGAGCCGGGAATCTCTTTGAGGGTGGTGATGAGGGTCACCCGGGCCAGGCGGTCCGGAATGATCTTGAAATTATAGAGCAGGCCGATGCCGCTCATCACCAGGATAAAGACAAAGGGCACCAGCCCCAGATAGGCACCCAGGACTCAGGGCCATGACCGGCGGAAAGGCCATGCCGGTGACCAGGAGAAAGCGCCGGTGCCGGCCGTAAAACATGGTCTGCACCGGATCGTTGAGCTTGGAGGCCTTGTCGGTGAAATGGTTGAGCAGGTGCATGGCGTAGACGTAGAAAAAGGCCACGAAAAAATAGGTGAACTGCGGCTCCACCTGCTGCAGCAAGGATGAGGTGTAGCTGAGGGAGCCGGCGCCGGTGGCCACATACAGGTTGGACTTGAGGAAAAAGCGCCAGGCGCGGTAGAGATAGTTGGTCCAGGAGCCGGGGCGAAAGGCCCAGGCGTGCTTCAGGGTGTTCACCACGTTGCTGATGAGCCAGTGGGGGGTGGAGGCGCCGGCGGTCACCCCCACGGTCTGGTACCGGCTCATCTCCACCAGGTCCAGTTCCTGCTCGGTCTCCACATGGTAGGTGGGGATGCCGGTCCCCTGGGAGATCTCCACCAGCCTCTGGGTATTGCCGCTGTTGCGGCCCCCCACCACCACCAGGGCCTCCGCCTGGCGGGCCAGTTCCTGGACCTCGGCCTGGCGGGAGGCGGTGGCGTCGCAGATGGTGTTGAAAATCTGGGCCTGGGGGAACCGGGCGATGATTTCCTGGACCCGGGCCTCGAACTGGCGCCTCGCTCTGGGTGGTTTGGGCCACCACGATCAGGTCGTCCAGGTCGGGCAAAGTCGGCCACATCCTCGGAGGTGGACACCACGTAGCCCCGTCCCTCGGTGTAGCCCAGCAGGCCCCGGACCTCCGGGTGGTCGGCGTCCCCCACGATCAGCGTGGCGAAGCCCTTTGGCGGCCCAGCGCCGGATGATGGCCTGGACCTTGGCCACCCGGGGGCAGGTGGCGTCGATGATGCGCCCGCCCGGCCTGCTCCAGCAGGCGCCGTTCCTGGGGAGGAATGCCGTGGGCCCGGATCACCACCAGCCCCTCCGGGATCGTCCTCCCCCGGCTTGAGAATCGTAATCCCCCGTTCCCGCAAGAGTTCCAGAACCTGGGGATTGTGGATCAGGGGTCCATAGGTATAAATCTTGGGCTGGTTTTCGTTGATGGCCTTCAAGACCATCTCCAGGGCCCGCCTCACGCCGATGCAAAAACCGGCGGTGCGGGCCAGAACTACCTTCACCGAGAACCTCCTCCCAGGGCGGCAGGGTGTGCACCGTGCTCTGCCACGACCCGCCCGGATAATTCGCTTTTATTGTACCACAGAGTCAGGGGGAAATCAGCAGCCCGAGCCCCAGGCCCGGGATCAGGGAACCGGGAGACTACCCACCGCACCGCGGCGCGGTTGGGGGCCAGGCTGCCCAATCCAGTCGATTGACCGTAAAACCGGCTTTATGGTATGGTTTTTTCTTACACCACGCCAAAGCCGCTCAGCATTACCCACAAATAAGAGGAGAGAGATCAACTTGATGTAACCACGATAAAATTCCCTCTCCCCTGCTTGGGGAGAGGGTTAGGGCGAGGGGTGGCTTCGTCGGCTAACACCCCCCTCACCCCAAAAAAGGAGGGAGAGGGAGAAAACTCGAAACCTCGAACCCGAATATACTTGTGGGTAAAGGTTAGCTGTAGCTCAGGGGTGGCGGCTTTGCGGGGCGGGATACCAGCCACCGTGACTGATAGAGGGAGATGAGCGGTATGGTCCACTTTTTGGGGCTTCTGGCGGGCACTGTCTGGCTCAGGCCCTATGTGTTCATCTTTTTGGGAGTCTACCTGCTGATCGCCATCTGGCACCTGGGGGCCCGCCGGGCCCTGGCCTTCCTGGTTCTGGGCTATCTCATCTCCTGGGCGGCGGAGTTCTGTTCCATTAACTTCGGCTTTCCCTTTGGCGAATACCTCTACATCCCCGCCACCCTGGACCGGGAACTCTGGGTGGCCGGGGTGCCCTTCATGGATTCCCTGTCCTATGTCTTCCTGGCCTATGCCAGCTATTCCCTGGCCCTGGTGGCGCTGACTCCGGGTCGCTGGGAGGGCGGACGGTTCTTTCTGGAGGAAGCCCCCGCCTTGCAGGGGTCCTGGCGCCCCCTCGTCCTCGGGGCGGTCCTGATGGTCACCCTGGATATCGTCGTCGATCCCCTGGCCCTCCGGGGGTACCGCTGGTTCCTGGGGCAAATCTATGGCTATCCCGAGGGCGGGATTTATTTCGGTGTCACCTTGAGCAACTTCGCCGGCTGGTTCCTGGTGGCGCCTGGGACTCATCGGGGTCTTGCAGTTTCTCGCCACCCGGGCGCCTCTTTCCCCCCGGTGGGATTGGGGCCGGCGGCACTTCCCTTCCCAGGCCCTCCTGGGCCCCGCTCTTTACCTGGGCATCCTGGGCTTCAACCTGGCCATGACCTTCCTCATCGGGGAGACCTGCCTGGGCTGGGTGGGGATTTTCATCTACCTGCCCTTCCTGAGCTGGCTGGTCCTCAAGATTCCTCCCCGGCAGCCAGCAATAACGGCCACAGGACCGCAGGGCCCGGGCCAGCCCCTGGGCGGCCCTTGCGGCTCCGGCCCCAGAGGGCCAGGAGGTCGGCAAGCCGCCTGAAATCGGCCGCCAGCCACCGGAGGGCCGCCCCAATCCCCGACGCTCGCCCCCTGGTCCCCGACAGCATGGAGAAATTCCGGGATCTCCTCGTCAGCCGTGTCGGTAATGGCCCTGAGGCTCAAAAAGGCAAACCCCGCGCCGCGGCCAGCTCCGCCAGGGCGCCGGTTTCCAGGTCCAGGACCGGTCGGGGCAAACCGGCCAGGGGCTCTCCCTGGCGTCCCTTGTGAATGACGCGGCTGGTGGTGACCATACTGCCGGTGACCGCGGTGAGCCCCCCCTGCTCCAGGGCGCTGCAGAGGCGCGCCAGGGGCCGGGGAGGAACCGGATGCGCACCCGCCTTGAGTTTCCGGGTATCGGAGTTATAGCGCCAGAAGGTCTCCCCCAGGACCAGGTCCCCGGCAGCCAGCCCCGGGGTCAGGGCCCCCCCGAACCCCAGGGAGACCAGGAGCTCGGGGCGGCAGCGATCCGATGAGGGTCTCCCCGGCACGGCGGGCCGCGGCCTCGCCCATCCCGGACAGGGCCACTACTGCCGAGCCCGTCTTCCAGGCCCAGGCCGGCAGCCCCAGGTCCCGGCGGGCCTTCCCCTTGACCCGGCGCAAAAAAGGCCGCACTTCCAGGGGCAGTGCAGCCATGACGAGGATTCGGCAGGCCTGGGGGCGCTTATGGCCCCCCGGCCTTCAGACGCCGGGTCATCGGGTTTGGGGATCGGCAGATGGTCCGGGTTGGCTGGCTCCGGAGCATATAATTCCGGCGGCCCGGGGCCTGTCCCCACCTGCTTGGGTCCCCGCCACCGCCGGCCCTTCACCAGGAGATTGCCGTTTTTGTGCAGCACGGTGCGGTCATCCAGGATGATCAAGCCGTGTTTGGCGCATATATCGGAATAATATTGGTATTTCATGTGCTTATGATTAAGACGGTATTTAAAGAAGAGAAAGAACACCATGTAGATGACCACGATGACGCCCAATCCGGCCAGGACATAACTTAGGAAGCGGAAGGTGTTATAGCCCAGGGAACGCAGCCAGGCCATGATATGGTTCATGTTATAGAGGGCGAAGATGGTCACCAGCAGCAGAAAGAACAGGCTCAGGTAGGGCAGGCGCTTGATCTGGCCGATCACCGCGTCCATCTGATTGGCGGGATCCTTCGCCGCTTCGGCCTCGGTAACTTCCGCCTCGCCTCCCAGGAAATAGTTAAACCGGTAATGATCACCCCCATGAGAAAGGTGAAGACGATGGGGAAGGCAAAGGCCACAAAGACGTACTCCCGCCAGGGAAAGGCGGACTGCACCCGGTGGTATTTATCGTCCGAAGCCCACAGGACCACCACGATAAAAATAACGATTTCGAGGATCCCCACGAGCTTGAGATAGTCGAAGAAGAGCTTCTTGCGGTCAGCTTTGGTGAAGTAATTGGCAAGTTTGGACATACTGGCGCCCCCTGGGGCAGAGCATTCTTATGATACAAAATAACAATAAACGCGACTCTGGTCAACCCCCTGGATGGCGACCAGACCTCGGAGAGCGGATGGAGACAGGGATTTTAGGGGCTCACCGGCAAAATACGGCTCACCCCGCCGGTCATTTGGACCCGGCCAGGAGGAGGCAACACCCGAGAAACGGCGCCGCCGGGAGGGAACGCCCGGGCGGGACCGCGACTAAGCGGCCCGCCACAGGCTGGTGAAATAACCGAACCCCGGGGGCTTTGGCCCCCCGGAGCCCCGACCAATTACCCCTTAACGCCCAAGCTTGATAACGTTTTGGGCCTGGAGTCCTTTAGCGCCCTGGGTCACCTCAAACTCAACCGCCTCGTTTTCCTGGAGAGACTTAAACCCTTCCCCCTGGATGGCGGAATGATGCACAAAGACATCCGTACCGTCCTCTTGGGAAATGAAACCATAACCCTTAGCATCATTAAACCACTTTACCGTACCCTTTACTCTCATGCTGAATCAATCCTCCTGAAAATTACCACCCTGCCGGTGGCGGCACAGCCGTATCAGCCGCCAGAAAAAAAGGAACGGTGCGTGCCTCCCGTTCCGATTCGTATCCAGGGCCCCGCCCTGACTTCATTCTGACATGCCTAATCGTCTTTTTAGTTATATAGCCTGCCGATGTCAAGGTAAAATCACGGCCTGGGCATCATTTCTGTAAATCTTCCCGATCATGGCCCCCGCCGCAGTGCCGGCGCCCCCCCAAAAAAAGGGGCAGAAACCTGTTGTTGGCCTCCTGCCCCCTGCTTGATGCGTCCGTTCCTGCCTTGGTTGCGAGGCCCGAAAGCGCCTGCCGCCGGTAACCATAGCCTCCCGGTTCAACGCTGTGGCAAAGAAATCACAAAATTGGAACCGCCCTTTTTCGCTTCATACCAGAGGTCGCCGCCGTAGTTTTGGATGATGTCCCGGCTCAGGGAGAGTCCGAGGCCCATACCCCGGCGACGCTTCTTGGACGCCCCCGCACTCTGGACCGGCGAAAAGAGCATGGAGCGCAAGGCTTCGGGGACGGTTTGGCCGGTGTTATAGACCGTCAAGCGGGAGGTGGACCCTTGCATCTCGCAATCGACCACAATGACGCACCCGGCGCCCCCGTATTTTATGCCGTTATTGATGAGATTCCGGAACACGGATCTCAACCCCAGTTTACTGCCTCGGACCGTGAGCTGGTCTGCCCGATTATGGTGCAACCGGTTCACCACGGTTACTTCCTGGGCCTGGATTTCAGCGGCCAGTTCGGCCATGACCGGGTCGACAATATCTTCGCTCAAATTGAGGACGTCTTCATCGGTGGCTGCCTGGCGGTCCGCCAGGGACCTGCCCAGGGAATCTTCAATCAGGTGAATGGTATTTTCGATCCGCCCGGCGGCTTCCTGGAGTTTGGTCTTGGCCATCTCGCTCAGTTCCCCATACGTACCCCGGGCCATGAGCTTCAACGAAGCCGCCGTGGCGACCATGGCGCCCCTGACGTCATGTGACATGAGCATCATCTGCGGTCCCACCGCATCGCTCGTCCTGGAGCCGGCCGCCACCACCCGCTCCGGCTGGAGGTCCATCACTTCCCGGTCCTCCAGGCAACGCTTCACCCGCCGCCACAATTCCGGGGGGCTCACCGGCATCAGGAGGTAATCATCTATGTCAAGCTCGTAGGCCTCCAGGGGAAAGATGGCTGCGTTATCCCCGCTGACCGCCATGATCTTGACTTCGGGATTGAACCGCCTGGCCCGCTTCAACATATCCAGGCTCTCCCTATCATCCATACTGAGCCTGGCAATGACCAGGTCATAGTTTTTCTTTACCATGGCTTCCAGGGCGGCCTCCGGGTTGGCCGTCGCCTTAACTGCAAAACCTTTATAGTCTAAAACCCAGCCGATCGTCTTAAGGAGGTTAGTGCCGTCGCCGATCAAGAGAATGTCGTACTTAGCCATGTGCGTGCTCCTTGTCGTCCCCCGGGTTGGTGTTGCTTCCTTCAGCCTAATCCGAAACATCCGAAGCATGAGACTTTGATTTCGAGCTATTTAACTTCATCTGCCAGGATGAAGTCAATCAGCCAAACTACCTATTCTCCCCTAGGTACAACTACCTATCGGATATATTCCCCAGCATAGGGGCCATGCCCCTGCCCTACCCTGGGGTGAGATTGGACCTTGACGATCCGGTAAGAAAATCAATGAGATTTATGGCATGAAGCGACATATGCTCTTGGCTGGTAAGTTTCCTGTCGGTATGTCTTCTAGTCGGTAAAACCGGCGCCCATTTTTATCAATTGTCCATGCCGGCCTGGTCAGGCTCCGCCCTCGTTGCCGCGGCCATGCGGTGAGAATTATTCCCCGTAACCTGGGGCGGCAAATAGATTTTCCCCTGGCGCACCACGGTAATGGCCCGGGCGATTTCTCCCGCCACATATTGTTTCGGCAAGACCCCGGCCGCCCCGGTCGCCAGTCCGTAGACCAGGTATTCGCGTTCCTGGAACAAGACCGTAAGCAGGACCTTGGTTTCAGGGGAGTGTAATTTGATGAGTTGAGTGCCCTCCCCGGCCCGGAGATCGGGCATCGCCATATCCAAAATCACCAGTTTCGGCGGGGATTGCCGCAACAGCTCAAGCAGTTCGTGGCGATTGCTGGCTTCGCCCGTGATTTTGACGCCGGGAATCTCTTCCAGAATCTTCCTCACTTCCCGGCGAAATCCTGCATGATCGTCGGCCAACAGAATGCAATAGGGGTCAGCCATAGTCTCTGCTCCAGGAGGCTCCGTGGGAGCCCGGCGTTCCCACCTACTAAAACGCTGGCTCATAAGTTAGCCCACCGGTGCCGAGAAGAAAATAAGCACTTTTGCCTATTTTCCCATGGGTACTAATACCCAGACTGTCCTAATCAGTATCGGGAAGAAGTGCACAGCCCATGAATTTCGGGGGGACGCAGCTGAGAGTACGATAACGGCGGGGTGTTGAAGCAAAAACGTCGGGCCGGGGGAACCGGCAAAGCGCTTAAAAGACCGAGGCCATGACGTAGCCCTTCTGGATGGCGTACTTAACCAGGTCGGCCGTTTTCTTGAGATTCAATTTTCTCATGATATTGGCGCGGTGGTGTTGCACCGTCCGGCTGCTGATAAACAGAAGGGCGCCGATCTCCTTGCTGGATTTCCCTTCGGCGATGAGCTTGATGATCTCCCGTTCCCGGACGGTAAGAGGTTCCTCCGGCGCCGTCCAGGGCTCGCCCCCGCCCCGGAACTTCTCCACGAAGATGTCGGCCATCTGGGCGGACAGCAAGGGCGAGATGAAGGTGCCGCCTTTGCGCAAGGTCTCGATGGCCGAAATCAACTCCCCGTCCGCATCTTCCTTGAGCAGATAACCCTCGGCGCCGGCCGTCAGGGCATGGTACAGATATTCCCGGTCTTTATGCATGGTCAGGATCAAGACCTTGATTCCGGGGATCGATGATTTTGATCTCCCGGGTGGCTTCCAGGCCCCGGAGGTTGGGCATGGAGATATCCATAATCACCAAGTGGGGGTCGAGTATCCCTCAAGAGCCGCAGGAGTTCGAGGCCATCACTGGCTTCTCCCACCACTTCCACACCGTCCATCCCTTGAATAATACTTCGGACACCCCGGCGAAACATTACGTGGTCATCAGCCAACAAAATCGTGAAAGGGCTTTCCATCGCTCTCCTCCATTCATAACCTGCGGCCGATGCGGGAAGGGGGGGCCAAATCTTCTTCCCCCGGTGGTCCCCGTCAACGGGGCCAAAAGCCGCACCGTTACAGTTTTTGGTCTGACCAGGTCGGCCCCCCGGGAGCGCCGGTCCTGAATCAATTGTCTGCGATTCTGCTCCTCTGCTCAACCGGAATAATGCAGGTCAACCTGGTGCCGGCTTCCCGGCTGGCTCCGGATCTTCCAGCGTCCCGCCCAGCATCCGGGCCCGTTCATTCAAGGCGGCCAAACCCATTCCCCGACCGGCTGCCCCGGCGGCCCGAGACCTGGACCGGATCGAAATCCCGCCCCGTTGTCCTCCAACACCAGGGCGACCAAGTTACCATCTTTTTGCGATCGCAATCGAGACCTGGCTGGCGCCGGCATGCTTGGAGATGTTGGTCAGGCATTCCTGAAAAATGCGGTAAATAATGATCTGGGCCTCAGCCGGGAAGAGCTGATCCAAATCCTCCACCTCAAAGACAATGCTGACCGTATAATGCCTGCTGACCCCTTCGATCAAATATTTCAACGCCGACTGCAGGCCCAGATCTTCCAAAATCGGCGGGACTCAAATCCCGGGAGAGGCGGCGCACATTTTCAATCACTCCGTCCAGGTAGAGGAGCATTTCCAGGCACTCCGTCTTTTAAATCCCGCAGATCGTCCCCCAGGCCCCGTTCAATAGCCCGGATTTGGAGCTTCAAGCAACGCCAGGCTCTGTCCCAGCTCGTCATGCAGCTCCATGGAAATCCGCTTCCTTTCCCGTTCCTGGGCGGTCAGGAGCTGAGAGGTGAGGATAGCGCAGCCGCTGCTCCGATTCCCGCAGGGCCTCCTCCGCCCGCCGGCGCAGGGTGATGTCAATGCCCACCGCCCCGATCAGGGTCGGCCGGCCGTTCTGGTCCAGGATGGGAAATTTATTGACCAGCCAGTTGTGGATCGCCGTCTTCCTGGGGAATCTCTTCAATGTCCTGCACCGGGTCCCCCTGGGTGATGATCTGCTGGTCGCTGGCGTCAATAGTCAACCGCCATCTCCGGCGGCCACATATCTGCGATGGTCTTGCCCTGCCAGTCCTGGCCCGCCCGGCGCCGGATCCTTTCCCAGGTTTCGTTGGCAAAGAGATAACGCCCGTTGAAGTCCCGCATGAAGGCGGTGCCGGGCAGGTGCCGCATAAAGGAGGCGAACCGCGCCTCACTTCCCGCAGGGCCTCTTCGGCGCGGCGGCGCTCGGTGACGTCGAAAAACACCCCGCTGATGTATTCCACCCTGCCCTCCGGGTCACAGATGATCTGGCCCCGGTCCTGGATCCAGATGACCTCCCCGTTTTTTCTCCTGATCCGGTATTCCCGGATATATGACCCTGGATCCTCGTGCAGTCCTCTCTGGAATGCGTCTTTAAATTTCTGGCAGTCCTCAGACAGCAAGAGGTCATTCCACTTCATTTCTCGGGTATCGAAGTCTCTCTTATCGTAGCCAGTGAGCTCTTCCACTTTCTCATCGACGAAATCCACCGCACAATTCACATAGCCTTTATAGACCACGGCCGGGAGGTTCTTGAGCAGGAGACGGTATCTTTCCTCACTGTCTCTCAGGGCGGCCGCTACCTGGCGGCGCTCCCGGCGCTCCTCGGCCTCCCGCAGGGCCCGTTCCACCGCGGGGCCCAGGCGGGATATGCGGTCCTTGAGGACATAATCCGTGGCCCCACGCTTCACCGTGTCGATGGCCACCTCTTCACCCATGGCCCCGGAGACGAAGATGAAGGGCGTATCCGGCCGGGTGGCCTGGGCCAGGGCCAAGGCCTCCAGGCCGTCGAAACCCGGGAGATGGAAGTCAGACAGGATGATATCCGGGCAATCTTCTTCCAGCGCCGCCGCAAAATGCTCCCGGTCGGCGACGCGCCGGTGAGAGTGGGCGATCCCGGCTTGCCGCAGTTCATAGACCATCAGCTCTGCATCGCTGGGCAAATCCTCCAGAATCAAAATACGCAGGGCCTGCTCCATGACTCTCTCCTGAGGCCAACTACCGGGGCGCCTCCTTCTTGGGCCCCCCCTTGGACCGGTCAACTGGGAATTTTGTTCAGCAACAGCCAGTAGAGGCCCAACTCTTCCACTGATTGGAGAAACTTGTCAAAGTCCACCGGTTTCACCATGTAGCTGTTCACTCCCAAGCTATAGCTCCTGACGATATCCGCCTCCTCCTGGGATGAAGTCAGAATTACCACCGGAATCGTCTTAGTCCGCTCATCAGATCTAATTTTCTCCAATACTTCCAGGCCATTAACCCGGGGCAGCTTCAAATCCAGTAAAATGACCTTGGGGCGCACTGCCAGGTTCCGTCCGACAAACTCCCCGGTACCGAAGAGAAAGTCCAGGGCTTCCACCCCGTCCGGAAAGGTAAGGAGCTTATTGGCCAAGCCCTTGTTTTTCAGGGCTCTCAGGGTCAATTCGGCGTCGTAGGGGTTATCTTCCACCAACAAAATTTCCACTTCGTTCAGCTTATTCAAAGCCTTTTTCTCCTTAATCGGGACCTGCCCGGCATATACACCGCGTTCACGGTCTGCTGGCCAGATGGCCGGAGAAGCCCGCCAGGATTTACCGTTCCCTCGCCATCTTCGGGGAAACCCGCTTTTAGGACCCCAAGGGGCTATACATCTCACCTTGGCGAATTATTGCATTTATACCACATTTTTATTCTAAACGTTATGTTTCCCCGTCAGCCGGGGCAAAGGGTCGGGGACTGATTTTACCGACGGCCCCAGAAGCTGGTTAACCACCCCCCCGGGATGGTTCTCCCTCGCCAAAAATCTGATATACTTTAAGGGTCTGGCGGCAATCAGTCGCACCGCCGGGAGGTTCCCGGCCGGAAGGTAACGCGGCGCATGGCGATCCCAGAGACTCTGGCCCGAAAAAAGCTGCAGGTGACCGGCGTGGTGCAAGGCGTCGGCTTCCGGCCCTTTATCTACCGGCTGGCCCGGCTGCACCGCCTGGCCGGCTGGGTCTGCAACACTTCCCAGTGCGTCGAAATCGAGATCGAAGGCCCCCCGGCCTCTCTGGCCACTTTTATCGGCCAGCTTGCAACGGGAGGCCCCGGCCCTGGCCCGGATCGACGCGGTGGTGAGCCAGCGCCGCCCCGCTCGAGGGCGGCGAAGGCTTTGCCATCCGGGAGAGCCGGCACCTGGCCGCCACCACAGGCCCTGATCCCCGCCGGACGTGGCCACCTGTGACGACTGCCTGGCCGAGATCACTGACCCCGGCAACCGCCGCTACCAGTATCCCTTCACCAACTGCACCAACTGCGGCCCCCGGTTCACCATCATCCGGGCAGGTGCCCTATGACCGGCCCCACACCACCATGGCGGCTTTGACCTTTGCCCCCAGTGCCGGGCAGAATATGAAAATCCCGAGGACCGGCGCTTTCATGCCGAGCCCACCGCCTGCCCCGTCTGCGGCCCCCGGGTCTGGCTGGAGGAGGGCGGGCCGGCGCCTGGACCGGGAAGCCATCCCCGCCGCCGCCCGGCTTGCTGAGAAACGGCAAGAATTGTGGCCGTCAAAGGCCTCGGCGGCTTTCACCTGGCCGCCGACGCCCGCCATGACGAGGCCGTGAAAACCCTGCGAGAGCGCAAGGGCCGGGTGGCCAAACCCTTTGCCCTCATGGTCCGGGACCTGGCCGAGGCCGAGCGTCTGTGCCACCTCGGGCGAACCGGAACGGTCGCTGCTCCTCTCCCGGGAACGCCCCATCGTCGTGGCCCGGCGGCGGTCGGACGCCGCCGTCTCGTCCCACGTGGCGCCGGGCCACCGGTTCCTGGGGCTCATGCTGCCTTACACCCCCCTGCACTTTTTGCTCATGGACCAGGGCCCCGCCGCCCTGGTAATGACCAGCGGCAACCTCAGCGAAGAGCCCCTGGTGCTACGCCAACGACGAGGCCCGGAGCAAATTGACCGGCCTGGCCGACGCCTTTCTGATGCATAACCGGGACATCCAGGTCCCCTGCGACGACTCCGTGGTCCGCCCCGTGGCCGCCGCTACCGCCATCCCCCTCCGGCGGGCCCGGGGTTTGGTGCCCGGCCCCATCCCTCTGCCCCTTTCATCCGAACCCATCCTGGGCGTGGGGGCCGAACAGAAGAACACCTTTTGCGTGGCCGCCCACGGCGTCGCCCTGCTCAGCCAGCATATCGGCGACCTGGACCGGGTGGAGACCTTCGATTATTATCAAGCAGGCCATCGCCCATTTCAAGGCCCTGTGCCGCCAGGACCCGGCCATCGTGGCCCATGACCTGCACCCCCTTTATCTCAGCACCCGCTATGCCCGGGATCTGGCCGGGGTGCGGCTCATCGGGGTGCAGCACCATCACGCCCATATCGCCGCCTGCCTGGCAGAAAACCGCCGCACCGAGAGATGCATCGGGGTCGCCCTGGACGGCACGGGCTACGGCCCCGACGGCACTGTCTGGGGCGGGGAACTCCTGGTGGCGGACCTGGCCGGCTTCACCCGGGCCGGGCATTTCAGCGCCGTCCGCCTGCCCGGGGGGGACGCCGCGGTCAAAGACCCGGGCCGCATGGCCACAGCCTATCTTTATGCCCTTTACGGGAATGACTTCCTCAGCCAGGCCCGGCAACTGGGATTGTCTTATTCGCCCTCTGGAAGAACGCATCCTGCGCCGCCAACTGACCGAGGGGCTCAATTCGCCCCTCACCACCAGCGCCGGACGCCTCTTCGACGCGGTGGCCGCGGCCCTGAACGTCTGCCGCACCCGGACCTACGAAGGCCAACCGGCCATGGAACTGGAAATGGTCGCCGACGAGAGCGAAGACGGCTTCTATCCCGCCGCCGTCAAAGATACGCCGAGCGCCCTGGTCCTGGATACCCTGGCCATCTTCCGGGGCGTGGTGGCCGACCGCATCGCCGGCGTCGCCGCCGCCGCCATCGCCGCCCGCTTCCATAATTCCCTGGTCCGGCTCCTGGCCGACGCCTGCGACCTGATCCGGGAGCGCACCGGGCTGAACCTGGTGGCCCTGTCCGGCGGCGTCATGCAGAACGCCCTGCTGTTCACCCGGCTTCAACTCGCCCTGGCAGAACGGGGCTTTGAGGTGCTGACCCATACCCTGACGCCGCCCAACGACGGCTGCATCTCCCTGGGCCAGGTGGCCGTGGCCGCGGCCCGGATAAATAAAGAGGGGGGAAAAGGGTAAAAGGGCGAAAGGCGAAGAAGAAGACAGACTTGGTGATTCTCGCAGTAACGTACCTTATAATTTCGGTAACGTAGATAAGTCAGGGGAAATATAAAAAATTACCCCCTCTCCCCCGCTTCGGGGGAGAGGGTTAGGGTGGCGGGGGGCTGGTCGAGAGCCGTGCCTTTTTGATGAAATTATGCGGTCCTTTGCCTTCTCCCCCTTTCGCCTTTTCCCCTTTTACCCCCGGTTTTATATGGTCTGATCTTTTTAAAACCGGCTAAATCTGTTAAACAGGATACTATTATGTGCCTTGCCATTCCCATGCGTGCTCATTGAAATCGACGGGGCCACCGCCGTGGCCGAAGTGGACGGAGTGACCCGGGCCAGGTGCGCCTCGATCTGCTCCCGGAGGTGGTCCTGGGGGATTACGTGCTTATTCACGCCGGTCTGGCCATCGCCCGGGTGGATGCCGAACATGCCGAGGAGACCCTCTCCCTCCTCCGGAACCTGGCCGATGAAGTTTATTGACGAGTTCCGGGACCAGGCGCTGGTAAAGGACCTGGCCCGGCGCCTGGCGGCCCTGGCCGCCTTTACGGAAACCCCCGCCACCGTCATGGAGGTCTGCGGCACCCACACCATGGCCGCGGCCCGCTTCGGCCTCAAAACCCTTCTGCCCCCGGGGGTAGAGCTCATTTCCGGCCCCGGCTGCCCGGTGTGCGTCACCGCTCAGATCCGACCTGGACGCCTTTCTGGCCCTGGGGACCGAACCGCGGCGTTGTCCTGGCCTCCTTCGGCGATATGCTCCGGGTCCCCGGCACCCACACCTCCCTGGAAGGCCTCCGGGCCCAGGGGGCCGACGTGCGGGTGGTCTACTCCCCCCTGGATGCGGTGGAACTGGCCCGGCAGACCCCGGACCAACACCTGGTCTTTTTCGGGGTGGGCTTCGAAACCACCATGCCCGCCACCGCCCTGGCCATCCAGACCGCGGCGGCCTACGGGCTGGATAATTTCTCGGTCTGCTGCGTCCACAAGACCATGCCCGCGGCGCTCAAGGCGCTCTTGAGCCAGGCGAAGTGCGGGTTTCCGGGCTCCTCTGCCCCGGCCACGTCACCACCATCATCGGGGCCGAGGCCTACGACTTCATTCGCAGCCGATTTCGGCCTCCCCTGTGCGGTCACCGGATTTGAGCCCATGGATATGCTGCTGGGGATCGAATCGATCCTGCGGCCAACTCAGGAAGGGAAGGCCGTTGGTGGACAACGTCTATACCCGGGCGGTTCAGGTTCCCGCCAACCCCCGGGCCCGGGCACTGCTGGCGGAGGTCTTCGCCCCCGAAGACGCCGCACTGGCGGGGCCTGGGCGTCATTCCCGGCAGCGGCGTCAGAATTCGCGAGCCCTACGCCCGGTTCGACGCCCGGGCCCGGTTCCCCCAGGTCTGGGAGCACCTCACCCCGCCGCCGCCGTCGGCCTGCCGCTGCGGCGAGGTCCTCCGGGGCGTGCTGCGGCCGGCGGCCTGCCCCCTGTTCGCGAAAGCATGCACCCCGGCCCAGCCCCTGGGCCCCTGCATGGTCTCCACCGAAGGCGCCTGCGCCGCGGCCTACCGGTATGAGAGGTGAGGAGGGAGGGGCGAAACGGGAAGAATGATGAACATCTTAGTTTTTTCAGCAGTGTCCGGTTTGGTGTTCCCAGAAAAGGAGGCTCGTCAAACGGTCGTCCGACAATTCATAAATTCGCTGACGCACTTTTTGCCGAGAAGATTACTTCCCCCTCACCCTGACCCTCTCCCCCATTGGGGGAGAGGAGAAAAGGGGGACCGCTTTAATGCCTTATGGTTACTAAACCCAGCGACATCACCTATTCCCTCTCCTCCCGCTTCGAGGGGAGAGGGTTGGGATGGGGGGGCGGAACAACCGCATGCAATTTCCTGTCCGGACAGTGCTGAGTTTTTTATCCTTTTCGCCTTTTTCCCTTTTCCCCTTTGCGCCCCTAACCATTTTCTCACCCTCCCCCACCCTTCTGAAAGGATTTATTTTTCATGGCACGTATTCTCTTAAGTCACGGCGCCGGCGGCCGGGAGATGGCGACGCTCATCGACGAGGTCTTTCTGGCCCGGTACGGCGACCCGAACCGGGTGGGCGACGACAGCGCCACCGTGCTGGTGGGTTCCCACCGCCTCGCCTTCACCACCGATTCCTTCGTGGTGGACCCGCTGTTTTTCCCCGGCGGCGACATCGGCCGGCTGGCGGTGGCGGGCACGGTGAACGATCTGCTCACCGCCGCGGCCCGGCCCCTGGTCCTGTCCGCCTCCTTCATCCTGGAGGAGGGCCTGGAAATCGACGATCTTGCAGACCATTGCCGAGTCCATGCGCGCCACCGCGGCGGAAGCCGGGGTCCCCATCGTCACCGGGGACACCAAGGTGGTGCCCAAGGGCTCCGCGGACAAGGTCTTCATCACCACCGCCGGGGTGGGGCTGGTTTTGCGCCCCGGGGTGTCGGGCGCCGCCGCCCGGCCCGGGCGACGAGATCATCCTCACCGGCTCGGTGGGCGATCACGGCACCGCGGTGATGCTGGCCCGGGAAAAACTCCTGGACGGCGAGGCCATCGTCAGCGACGCCGCGCCCCTCACCGGGTTGGTCCTGAACCTGCTGGAGGAAGGCTGTTGAGATCCACGCCATGCGGGACCCCACCCGGGGCGGCATTGCCGCGTCCTTAAACGAAATCGCCCGCCAGTCCCAGGTCTCCATGGAAATCATCGAGGCCCGGGTGCCGGTGGCACCCGGCGGTGGCCGCGGCCTGCGAGGCCCTGGGCCTGGACGTCTTCAAGGTGGCCAACGAAGGCAAGATGCTCATCATCGTGGCCCCGGAGGACGCCTCCAAGGCCCTGTTCATCATCCGGCGCAGCCCCTACGGGGAGGCGGCCCGGGTCATCGGCCAGGTAAGCGCCGCCCCCCCCGGCCGGGTCACGGTCAAGACCGTCATCGGCACCGCCCGCATCCTAGACCCGCCATCAGGCGACCTGCTGCCCCGGATTTGTTGACTATCACCGTAGGGCGGGAAAGCGAAGCGCATCCCGCCTTAAGCCTTTGGCTCAGATCTAACCTATGCCCCAATATATTCGCGCCTTTGTCCCTGGCGGCACGTTCTTTTTCACCGTCACCCTGCTGGAACGCCGCCGCCAACTGTTAACCGAACATATCGCCAAACTTCGGGAGGTGTTCAAGGCGGCCCGCCAACGCCGACCATTCAGCATCGAGGCCATCGTTATTTTGCCCGATCACCTTCATTGCATCTGGATGTTGCCTCCCGGATACCGATTTCTCCACCCGATGGCATGATATCAAAGCGCGATTTGCCGCACAAATTCCCCGAGAAGAAAGACTTTCAGCGCGGCGCCTAAGAAGGGGGAACGAGGCATTTGGCAGCGACGTTTTTGGGAACACGTCATCCGCGACGAACGAGATTATGAGCGTCACGTAGATTACCTTCACTACAATCCGGTAAAGCACGGTCACGTTAGGAGGGTCGCAGATTGGCCGTATTCAAGCTTTCAGCGATACGTGCAACGCGGTATTTATGACCTTGAATGGGGGGCGGATGATAACCTTCGGAGTTTAGAGATGGAATAAAATAATGCCAAAGGCGGGATGCGCTTCGCTTTCCCGCCCTACGGGCCCAATCCAAGGGCGGACACACAGGTCCGCCCCTACAATAGAAATTGCCTTGACGAGCACAGCTTCGGATGAATTTCGGCGGATTGTGACGTTGCGGCTCGGCTAAGACCCGGTCCCTTCAACTTCCCGGACCCCTGCGGGCTCCGGGCGCCGCCGCTTGAACACCTTGCCCATCTTCTTCTGGAAGGCTTCCATATAGAGGTAAAAGACCGGGGTGATGTAGAGGGTGAGGAGCTGGGAGACCAGGAGGCCGCCCACCACCGCCACGCCCAAGGGCTGGCGGGATTCGGCCCCGGCCCCGAAGCCCAGGGCGATGGGCAGGGACCCCATGAGGGCCGCCATGGTGGTCATCATGATGGGCCGGAAGCGCACCAGGGCCCCGGCGTAAATCGCCTCCCGGGGCGTCTTGCCTTCGGTGCGCTGGGCCTCCAGGGCGAAGTCGATCATCATGATGGCGTTTTTCTTGACGATCCCCACCAGCATGATCACCCCCACAAAGGCGTAGATGTTCAGGTCCATGTGGAAGAGCATCAGGGCCAGCAAGGCCCCGACCCCGGCGGAGGGCAGCCCCGAGAGGATGGTGATGGGATGGATGAAGCTCTCGTAGAGGATGCCCAGGATCAGGTAAATCACCAGGATGGACATGATCAACAGGAGCCACAAGCCCTGCATGGACGCCTGGAAGGCCTGGGCCGCGCCCTGGAAACTGGTGGTGATGGTGGCCGGCAGCATCTGCCGGGCCACCTTCTCCACCGCGGCCACCGCGTCGCCCAGGGACATGCCCGGCTTCAGGTTGAAGGAGATGGTCACCGCCGGGAGCTGGCCGGCGTGGTTGATGGTCAGGGGTCCCAGGTTCCGGGTCAGGGTAGCCACCGCGTCCAGGGGCACCAGTTGGCCGCTGTTGGAGCGGATATAAAGCCATTGCAGGGCCGCGGGGTCCGCCTGGTAGCGGGGCTCCAGCTCCATGATGACGTCGTATTCGTTGTTGGGGGCGTAAATAGTGGAGATCTGCCGGGAGCCGTAGGCGTAGTAGAGGGCGTCCTCGATCTGCTGGGCCGTGACCCCCAGGGTGGCCGCCTTGTCCCGGTTGATCTCCACGTTCACCTGGGGGTTTTTGATCTGCAGGTCGCTGGTCACATCCACCAGCCCCGGCAGGGTGCGCATCTTGTCCTCCAGCAGGGGGGCATAGTGGTACAGGTCCTTGATGTCCGGGCTCTGGAGGGTGAACTGGTAGAGGCTCTTGGTCGAGACACGCCGCCGATGCGGATGGGGGGCAGGTTCTGCATAAAGACCCGGATGCCCGGCACGGTGGCCAGTTGGGGCCGGAACTGCTGGATGATCTCTTCCACCCCCGGGCGCTCATTCCGGGGAATGAGGCGGATAAACATGCGGCCGGTGTTGCCGGCCAGGCTGTGGCGGCTGGCCCCGATGGCGGAGAAAAAGTTCTTCACGTAGGGGTTTTTGCCGACGATAGCCATCAGCCGCCTTCTGCTCCCTGCACCATGGCGTCGTAGGAGATCCCCTGGGCCGCTTCGGTAAAGGCAAAGACCGGACCCTGTATCTTCGCTGGGGAGAAACCCCTTGGGAATGATCCGCCAGCAGGAAGAAGGTAAGCACCAGGAGCAGGACGGAGATGATCATGGTGACCGCGCTGGTGCCGGAGCACCCACTGCAGGGTCCGGTCATAGAGGCGGAGCATCCCCTGGAAAAAGCGCTCGGTCAGGCCGTAGAGGCGGCCGTGGCGCTCCTCCCGGGGCGGCCGCAAGAAGCGGCTGCACAGCATGGGGGTGAGGGTCAGGGAGACAAAGCCGGAGACCAGGATGGCCGCGGCGATGGTCACGGCGAATTCGTGGAGCAGCCGCCCCAGGATACCCCCCAGGAAGAAGACCGGGATAAAGACCGCGGCCAGGGACAGGGTCATGGAGAGGATGGTGAAGCCGATCTCCCGGGAGCCCTTGAGGGCCGCCTCGAAGGGCGTCTCCGCCCATCTCCATGTGCCGGACGATATTTTCCAGCACCACGATGGCGTCATCCACCACGAACCCCACCGAGAGGATCAGGGCCATCAAGGAGAGGTTGTCCAGGCTGTAATCCAGCAGATACATGACCGCAGAAGGTGCCCACGATGGACATGGGCAGGGCCAGGCTGGGGATGATGGTGGCCGAGAGATTGCGCAGAAAGAGAAAGATCACCAGGATCACCAGACCCAGGGCCAACAGCAGGGTGAACTGGACGTCGTTCACCGATTCCCGGATGGTGACGGAGCGGTCATAGAGGGTGACGATTTTCACCGAGGCGGGGATCTGGCTCCGCACGGATGGGCAGCAGCTTATTGATGGAGTCCACTACCTCGATGGTGTTGGTGCCCGGCTGGCGCTGGATGGCCAGGACGATGGCCCGGGAGTTTTTATACCAGGAGGCGACTTTGTCGTTGGCGACGCTGTTGAGGACCTGGCCCAGGTCCGACAGGCGCACGGGTTGGCCGTTCCGGTAGGCCACGATGAGGGGCCGGTACGCCGCGGCGGTGGTGAGCTGCCCGGTGGCCTGGACGGTGAAGGCCTGGTGGGCGCCGTAGAGGGTCCCGGTGGGCAGATTGACGTTGGCGTTCTTGACCGCGTCCGCCACTTCGTTGATGCCGAGCCCCCGGCTGGCCAGGGCCTTGGGGTCCAGCTGGACGCGCACCGCAAACTTCTGCTCCCCGAAGATCTGGACCTGGGCCACCCCGTTGATCATGGAGATGCGCTGGGCCATGAGGGTGTCGCATATTCGTTCACGGTGGACAGGGGCAGGGTGTCGGAGGTCACCGCCAGATAGAGGACCGGCTGATCGGCGGGGTTCACCTTCTGGTAAACCGGCGGGGTGGGCATGTCCGGGGGCAACTGCTTGGAGGCCTTGCCGATGGCCGCCTGGACGTCCTGGGCGGCGGCGTCCAGGCTGCGGCTCAGGTTGAACTGCAGGGTGATCTGGCTGAGCCCCAGGGCGTTGGTGGAACTCATGGAGTCCAGGCCGGCGATGGTGGAGAACTGGCGTTCCAGGGGGGTGGCCACTGCCGAGGCCATGGTCTCGGGGGAGGCCCCGGGGAGGTCGGCGCGTCACCAGGATGGTGGGGAAATCGACGTTGGGCAGATCGCTCACCGGGAGGTAGCGATAGCTCATGGCCCCGAAAAGCAGGATGGCCAGCATGACCAGGGTGGTCATGACCGGCCGGCGGATGAAGAGCTCGGTGAAGTGCATAGGGCCGCTCCGGGACGTTTAGAGCCCGGTCTTGATCTCCACCTTGGCTCCCGGCACCAGCCGGAGCTGGCCGTCGGTGACGACCCGTTCCCCGGGCTTGAGCCCCTTGGCGATAATGACGTCACCGTTGACGGGGCGCCCCACTTCCACGGGGCGAACCTCCACGGTCAGGTCGGGCTTCACCACGAAGACAATCTGCCCTTCCTGGCTGGTCTGCACGGCCTGGGAGGGGACCAGGATGGCATTGGGCTGGGTGGAGAGCTGCACCACCACGTTGACGAACAGCCCCGGCCACAGGCGCTTGTGCCTCGTTGGCAAAGGTGGCCTTGCACTGGATGGTGCCGCGTGGCCTTATCCACGGTGTTGTTGATAAAGGTGAGGACGCCCATCTCCGGGTTTTTTTCCTGCCCGGCGATGACGGCCTCCACCTTAATTTTTTCTGCCGCCATGAATTTCTCGGACTTCGGCCAGGTTTTGTTCCGGGATGGCAAACGACACGTAGATGGGCTGGATCTGGTTGATGACCAGCATGGCGGTGTCGGCGTTTTCTTTGATCATGTTGCCCTGGTGGGCGATCAGGCTGCCGGTGCGGCCGTTGATGGGGGCCTTGATATAGCAATAACTGAGATTGAGCTTGGCATTCTGCACCGCCACCTGGTCGGCGTTGACCGTGGCGCCCAGGGAATCGGCGGTAGCCTTGGCCTGGTCGTAATCCTGCTGGCTGACGAACTGCTTCCGGATCAACTCGGCGTAGCGCCCGGCGTCGGCCTGGGCCTTGTTGGCCAGGGCCTTATCCCGGGCCAGGTTGGCTTCGACCTGCTTGAGAGCCGCCTCATAGGGGCGCGGGATCGATGACGAAGAGGAGTTCGCCCTGTTTCACGTCCTGGCCTTCCTTAAAATTGACCTGGACCAGCTGGCCCGCCAGCCGGGACTTGATGGACACGGTGGAGTAGGCCTCGACGTTGCCGATGGCCTTCAACTCCACGGGCACCGTCTTCTCGGTCACCGTGGCCACCAGGACCGGCACCGGCGGGGCGGGGGCGCCTGTTTCTCGCTGGAACAGGAGGTGAAGTGCAGACAGACCATCACGAGGATAGCCAGGGCCAGCTCGGGCCAGAGACCGACAGCCAGTTAGAGCCGGGGATAATTGTGGGAGTTGCAGTAGAGGATTTTAAGGTCTCAAAATAGCTCTTTATAAGTGGTTCGAGCCGAACGGCGAAATATGGCCGGCCCGTAACCAGATAAAGGCACGGATTCAGTTATTATAATAACTATTGCCCTGCCGGTTATATCCAGAACAATGAAAGTGCCGCTTGTCCCACGCTTTAGGCAGGTGCACCTTAAAGCGGGCCACGGCCAGGGCCAGCATGCACATGCCCAAGACGGTCATGGCGGCCATTGACTTCCAGAGCAGGGCCAGGCCGGCGCCCTTGAGGAAAACGCCCTGGGTCACGATGACGAAATACATCAGGGGGTTGAGCATAGTCAGGTACTGGAAGAACACCGGCATGTTGGCGATGGGGAAAATCAGGCCGGACAGCAGAATGGCCGGGGTCAAAAACAGGTTGCCGGCCATCATGGCCTGCTGTTGGGTGCGAGGAGACGGTGGAGATGAGCAACCCCAGGCCCACGGAATTGAAGCAGAAAGGCCACGGTGCCCAGGAGCAACACCAGGAGGCTGCCCCGGAACGGCACTTCGAACCACAAGATCCCCACCAGCGTGACGCCGAGGCCACCTCCAGCAGGGAGATGAGGCAAAGGGAATGGTCTTGCCCAGCATCAGCTCGATGGGCCGGATGGGGGTCACCAGGATCTGCTCCATGGTGCCGATCTCCTTTTCCCGCACCACCGACAGGGCCGTGAGCATCAGGCTGACCAGCAGCACCACCATGGCGATGACCCCGGGTACCATGGAGTAGCGGCTGATCAGGTTGGCGTTGAACCAGGCCCGGGGCTCGATTTCCAGGGGAGTGCCCGAGTTGGCCCGGCCCAAGCCTGCCCCTGGCGGGCCAGGCGCTGACTTAGCTGCTCCTGGTAGTAATCGGCGATCACCGTGCCGGCATAGCGGCTGACAATGAGGGCGGCGTTGGAATCGGTGGCGTCCACGATCACCTGGATTCTTCCGGATTTCCCCTGGCGCAGCCGGGTGGCGAAGTCCCACTGGAATCCACACGGCCATGGTGATGTCGCCCCGGTCGATGAGATCGAGCAAGTCTTTCTGGCTCTTGACGTAGTACTTCACCTTGAACCAGTCGTTGGAGGCGAACCGGTCGATGAGCTGCCGCGGCTCTCCATGGTGCGGCTTTCATCGAATATGGCCAGGGCCACATGCTTGATGTCGAAGTTGACCACGTAGCCATAGGCGAGGAACTGCACCATGGGCGGCACGATGAGAAAGAACCGCAGCTTCTTGTCCCTGCAAGACCTGGATAAACTCCTTGATGATGATGTGCCGGATGCGACGAAACATGAAGTAACTCTCAGTGGTTAGGTTTTAACCTGTGATGAACAGACCGGCCCGGCATAATCCGCCCCGGGCGCAGCCGTCCTCCCCGTCAATTCCCGGGTATGACATGATAGGTTTGCAAGGCCTCGATGACGCCGTGGAAGACCAGTCCCATCCCCATGGCCGCCACAAAAAAGCCGACGATACGGGTGGCGGCGTCTATCCCCTTGGCGCCGAGGCGGTCCATAAGATACCTGGCATAGGATAGGACCAAATAGATAACGCCCATCGCGGCCAGACAGGCCAGGGTGATCGCCAGCAGGGAGGTAAAGTCCCTGATGGGATGGTGCACCAGCGAACACATACCCAGGACGGTGGCCAGGACCCCCGGGCCGAACATCAGCGGCATGGCCAGGGGCACAAAAGCAATGTCCGATCCTTGCCCGGTGGAACCGCTCCCACCCGCAGGGAACACCCCGCCGCCCGGGGAAGGGAGAAAAAGAGAAAACCCGATGCGCATGAGGATGATTCCGCCGACGATCCGGACCATACTGAGAGATACGGAAAACATATAGAGCATCACCGTGCCGAACACGAGAAAGAAAAAAATTAATAACGTGGCATAGAGACAGGCAAGGCGGGCGACCCGGAGGTGGGCCGCCTCATCCTGCCCCGCCAGGAGTTTAAGATAGATGGGGAGAGATTCCAGGGGGTTAATGACTGCCAGCATGGTGGTAAAAGTCCCGATAAACAGAGTCAGTTGGCTTGACATTATCGTGCTTCCTCAGCAATGGTTTCAGGGCAGTTATGTCTGCCAAGGTGCGCCGCGGCCATCGGATCCCCTCACCTGATCTTCTTGACAAACTTCTTGATGGACATACCCACGAAGAAGGTGGCGGCCGCAGTCAACATCAGGGCGCTGGGCCACAAATATGCCATTCCCAGGCCCTTGAGATATATGCCCTTGGAGATGGTCACCAGGTACCGGGCCGGCACGATGGCGGAAACGATCCGGAGCGGCAGGGGCATCAGGTAGATGGAGAACACGAAGCCGGACAACAGAAAGGCCGGCAGGAACGTGGTGAGCATGGCCATCTGAAAGGCCTGCAACTGGTTCTCGGAGGTCACCGAGATCAGCAGACCCTGCCCCAGAGTGGCGATCAGAAAAATGGCCGCCAGGCCGATCAACAGCCAGGGGCTGCCCCGGAGCGGCACCTGAAAGAGAAACTTGCCCAGGGCCATGACCAAGCCCATATCAAACATGCCAATCAGAAAATAAGGCCCGATTTTCCCCAGGAGCAGTTCCGTGGGCCGGAGGGGGGTGGCCATCAAGCCCTCCATGCTCCCCCGCTCCAGTTCCCGCACTACTGTCAGGGCCGTGAGCATGGCCCCCACCATAGTCATGATGATGACAATCAGGCCGGGAACAATGAAGTTGCGGGACTCCAGGTCCTCGTTGAACCAGAAGCGGGTCTGGGAGTCCACTGCCACCTCACCGGACCCCGCCCCTTTGGTCATGAGACGCTGGGCCAGGATTTTCTGGTTGTACGCCGCGGTCACTCCCTGGAGGTAACCCAAAACGATGTTGGCGGTGTTGGAATCGGTGCCATCCACCAGTCCCTGGACCTTGGCGGTCTTGCCCGTTTGATACTGGAAGGAAAAATCATAGGGGAGCATCAAACCCACCTGGACCTGGCGCCCCAGGATCAGGTCCGTCAGTTCAGGATAACTGCTGGTGTTCTTCACGATCCGGAAGTAATCGGAGCCCCGGAACTGGTTGATAAAATCTTCGCTCAACTGGCTCCGCTCCTGGTCATATATTGCCATCGTAACGTTCTTGATGTCGAAGGTGAGGGCATAGCCATAGAGCAGCAGCAGCACCATGGGCAGGAGGATGATCTGCAGGAGGCTGATGGGGTCCCGGCGGATGTGGATAAGTTCTTTCCGGGAAATGGCCCAGGTGCGTTTGAGGTCCATGGGTTATAGCTCTCAGCTTTCAGTTTTTTTAGGGTTCTCCGGTGAAAAACTGCAAATCCCCCTAAATCCCCCTTTTTCAAAGGGGGACTTTAATACCCCCCTGTGGAAAAGGGGGGCAGGGGGGATTTTTCATCCTCGCCGGTGAAAAATTTGTGGTTCATGAACGTTTAGTCTTTTTGTCTGGTTTTAATTATCCGCTTTTGTTCTTAATGGATTCTTACTGCTTTTAGCTGACTGCTGACGGCTAACTGCTGACTGCTTCTTTATCCCCCTCCCGCTGCACCAGGGAAATGAAGGCGTCTTCCAGGCTGGGGCGGACCCGCTCGATGCGGCCCCAGGCGATGTGATGCGCCGCCAGGGCCGCCTGGATCGCCGGTTCGACCTCCTCGGGCCGGGTGGTGGCGATGTGCAGGCCGTCCCCGAAAACCGCGGCTTCGGTCACCTGGGGCAGCTTCTTGATCAAATCCCGGGCGGTGTCCAGGTTGTCGGGATAAAGGGCCAGGATAGTTTCCTTCACCTCCCCCTTGAGTTCGCCGGGGGTGCCCTGGGCGATGATGCGCCCCTGGTAGATCAGCACCAGCCGGTCACAGAACCCCGCCTCTTCCATGTAGTGGGTGGTGACCAGAATGGTCCGGCCCTCCTGGGCCATGGCGTAGATCAGGTCCCAAAAATTGCGCCGGGAAATGGGGTCCACCCCGCTGGTGGCCTCGTCCAGGAACAGGATGGAGGGCTCGTGAATGATGGCCGAGGCCAGGGCCAGCCGCTGCTTCAGGCCCAGGGGCAGGGTGCGGGTCAAATTGTGGCGCCGGTCCTCCAGGCCCACCAGGCTTAGCACCTCGGTGATCCGCGCCGTCAGGCGGGCCGGGTCCAGGCCATAGACCCCGCCGAAAAAGGTGAGGTTTTCCTCGGCGGTCAGGTCCTCATAGAGGGAAAAACGTTGGGACATGTACCCGATGGTGTTTTTGATCTGGGCGTTCTCCCGGATGATGTCGAAGCCCCCCACCCGGCCCTCGCCGCTGGTGGGCAGCAGCAGCCCGTTCAGCATGCGGATGGTGGTGGATTTGCCCGCCCCGTTGGGTCCCAGGAAGCCGAAAATCTCCCCCCGGGAGACCTCAAAGCTGATGTCGTCCACCGCCTTGAAATCCCCGAAAGACCGGGAAAGATTTTTAACGATTATGGCTGGTTCGTCAGTCATGAGCCGCGTTTTTTGTCCTTGCCGCCAGGCAGCGCCACCATTGCCCGCCGGTGCGACAACTTATGGTGCGCAGTGCGCCTAGGGCGGGCCGTGCCCGCCGAATTTTGGCGGCCACAGGCCGCCTTATACTTACTAGTGTTTTTAAATAATTCTTTCCCATTGATGGTTTTTAAATCCCCCTAAATCCCCCTTTTACAAAGGGGGACTTCTAAAGGAATTCCGCTAAGTTCCCCCCTTTGGAAAAGGGGGGTAGGGGGGGATTTATTCTGGCTGCCGGGCCATGCCTGAAAATCAGAAAACCGCATTCCTCCGGTGCGCAGTGCGCACCATAGGTAATCTGGCCTTTTAACTCCTTCCCCTTTTCGCCTTTTTCCCTTTTCCCCCTGCTTTTCATTCCCCTTTTCGCCCCTCACTCTTCGTCCTGCCGCACGATCTGGACGAAAAGCTCTTCCAGGGTGGGCTGGGCCGGTTCGAGGGCCACGCCGGTCAATCCGGCCTGCTCTAAGGCCTCCTTGATGGGCCCCATCGCCGTGGCGGCGCTCTCCACCGACAGCATCAACCGGTCCCCCATGGTCAAGGAGTGGCGCACCAGGGGATGAGTGCCAAGGATCTCTCGGGCGGTCCAGAGGTTTGAGGCCCGGGCCTCCAGGAGTTCCCCCTGAAAAGAACTCTTGATGGCCGCAGGCGTGTCCACCACCAGCAACCGCCCGTGATGCATGAGCCCGACCCGGTGGGCTCTTTCCGCTTCGTCCATGTAGGCGGTGGACAGGAAGATGGCGATCCCGGTACCCAGGAGCCCGTAGAGAATCTCCCAGAACTCCCGCCGGGAGATAGGGTCCACCCCAAAGGTGGGTTCGTCCAGGAAGAGCAGTCGGGGACGGTGAATGAGGGCGCAGGCCAGCCCCAACTTCTGGCGCATCCCCCCCGAGAGATTGCGGGCCAGCCGGTCCTGGAAAGGGGTGAGGTTGGAAAACCCCAGAAGTTCCGGCATCCGCTGTTCCCGTTCCTGCCGGGGCACCCGGTAGATGTCGGCATAAAAGGCCATGTTTTCGGCCACTGTCAGGTCGTCGTAGAGACCGAAGCGCTGAGGCATGTAGCCGATATGCTCTTTGAGGGCCTCTGACTCCCTGACGGTGTCGAACCCCAGGACCTCGGCCCGGCCCTCGTCCGGGTCCATGATGCCCACGAGCATGCGCATGGTGGTGGTCTTGCCGGCGGCGTCCGGGCCCCACCAGGGCAAAGGCCTCTCCCGGCGACACGCTTAAAGTGACATGATCCACGGCGGTGAGGGCCCCGAAGCGTTTGGTCAGCCCTTCGACCCGGATGGCCGCCTCACTGCTTGGGCTGTTCGGTCGGCTGGCTGTCAAGGAGAATGACCGCTTCCGCCGGCATCCCCGGCTTCAAGTCGTAGTTGAGGTTTTGCGCCCGGATCTTGCAGCGATAGACCAGGGTCACCCGCTCCTTGTAGGTTTCCACCGTCTTGGGGGTAAACTCCGCCTTGGCGTTGATGAACGACACCCAGGCCGGATACTTTTTGTCGGGGTAGGAGTCGGTGGTGATATAAGCCTTCATGCCGAACTTGACCTTGGCCAGGTCGGTTTCCGGGATATACCCCTGAAAATAGATATTGTCCATATCCCCCAGGGTGAGCACCGGCGCCCCCACCGCCGCGGTCATCCCCGGCTCCATAGGGCGCACCAGGACCACGCCGTTCACCGGGGAGGTAATGGTGCCGTACCCCAAGCGGGTCAGGGCCAGCTCCAGCGCCGCCTGGGCCTCTTTGAACTGGCCCCGGGCCTGATCGATGTCCTCGGCCCGGTAGCCTTCCTTCAACATGCTGTATTGTTCCACCGCGCTTTTGTGCGCCTCTTTGGCCATGAGATAGTCGGCCTCGAACTTGTCCCGGCTGATGCCCGGCACGACCTTGCGCTTATAGAGATTTTCGTAGCGCTCATAATCCAACTTCCTGTTCACCAGGTCCGCCTTGGTCTTGCCCACCTGGGCCTCGGCTTCCTTGATCTCCTGGGGCCGGTAACCGCGTCTCGAACTTGTTCAGGTTGGCCTTGGCCGCGGCCAGGGCGGCCCGGGCCCGGTCCACCTCATCTCTGAGGTCCTTGGCCTCCAGGCCCGCCACCACCTGGTTCGTGGCGGCCCAGTCGCCCTCCTGAAAGAAGATGTACTGGATGATGCCGGACACCTTGAAGGCCAGATCGGTCTCGGTGGCCTCCATGTGCCCTTCCAGGCGCAAGGTATTGTTGGGCTGCCGGGTTTCCCACCAGAACAGCCAATAAGCCAGCCCGCCAGCGATTGCCAGCACCAGCAAGATGACGGGGATAAATCGCCGGGTTATCTTCATCGGTCCTCCGCGTCTGGGCAATACCGCCAAGAATTCTTACCCTGAATCGGCCCGCCCCCATTCTACCGGGAAAAACGCCGCAAGGCAAAAGGATACTCCGGAGTTTAAGGAGAATATATCCAAGCCGGCTCTCTGGTTGCCCTGTCCCGCGCCGGGGGGAGCCATGCCGCACCCCACCGCCAGCCCGGGTTTGGGCGTCGTCCTCATCCCGGCTCCCCGGCCTGAATAGCCCTGCACAACTCACCCTGCGCTTATCGGTCCGGCCCTACTGCTGCACCTGAGACATCATCATAAAAGGATCTTACGGCATGCAAAACGGGATGTGGCCAATATCAGGTTTTTCGCACCGGAAAATCAGCAGAACTACCAGTATACCGGACTATCTTTCGAGACTATAACTCCCGGTAACAGCATGGACTGCTGCAGAGTTTGGCTCTGTCCAAAAGGAGTTGCCTATGTCATAAAGGGGAAGGGTGAAATGAGGAAGGATTTTCTGAAATTCAGCGTTATGCTGGCTCTGGCGGGGTTTTTCTGCCTGCCAGGCCTGGCTGTGGCCGACTATGTCCAAACCTGGTTCGAGAATGGCCAGTATGGGCCCACGAATACCCAACAGACCTGGGATAAGGCCGAGGCTTTTTTGGTTTCCGGCGGCACCTGGACCGACCCCGGTTTAACTATTGCGGTAACGGGTTGGACGGCCACTATGGTTAATCCCACCTACGCCCTGGCTACCGGACCGACCTTTTACTCAAGTTTGCAGGGAATTTTTTCTTTTACTACCTACGCCACGGATCGGACCGGTACCGACCCTTTCGTCTTTGAATGGATTCTCTGGAACGGAACCACCATCGTCGGCTTTGACCGCTTAACCTGGACTCCTGCCACTGACGGAGGCTGGACCCTTACTGAATCACCCATAGCCGCGGCTAATTTCACGGCGCAATCTTCCCTGGAAAACCGCTCCCCGGTGCCCCTTCCCCCCACCCTGCTGCTCCTGGGCAGCGGACTGGCGGGGCTGGGGCTCCTGCGCCGGAGAAAACTTAGCCAATCTTAGGACTTACCCCTCAAAACCAGAGGCCCTCGCCGCGTTGCCGACGGGGGCCTGATGGTTTCCGTCATAGCACGGGAACCACTTATCCAGGAAATCTTGCCTGTATCCTCCCGATCCCTTCCTCGGCTTTTTTTCAGTCCTGCCGGGGGCTGACCACCAGTACCTCGAATTCTCGTAAATTATCTGGTGGTAGGACGCTTAGCCCTGTAGGGTGCGGACTGCGCACCATCCCTTTACCGCCAATCATCAATCACCCACGCCTCCGGCCGGTGGTAGCCCGCCTCATTAGGCTTGTGCATGCACACCCCCACCATCTCGGGCTGAAAGCCCCGGGCCCGCATCAGCTCATAGGCGGGTTTACGGGCCAGGCTGACCCCGGCGATGAGTCGCTGGGCCCCCTGGGCCGCGGCATAGGACTCGCACGCCGCCAGGAGCCGGTCAAAATACTCCCCGGCCCTGGGTCCGGGCCGGGCCGCCCCAAATTTTATAAACCCGGCGCCGCTCCCGGCCTCGGAGCCGGCGCCCACATGCACCGCCGCAAACCCCACCAGGCCCGGATCGTCCCAGATGAACACGGTGTCACCGAGACGCTGGTCCTCGAGGGCGAAAATCTCCCGGCTCACGTCCAGCCCGGCATAGATGGCGTCGGTGAGCCCGGCTGCCGCGGCCGCCAGCCCGGGGCGCTCTGGCTCCTGCGCCTGGGAATAAAAGCTGACCTCCCCTCCCCTCTCCACCGGCCGGACCGCTTTTGCCAGGATGGCCGTGAGCCACCGGGGCCAGAAGCCGAATTTCTGATAAAGCGCCAGGTGCTTGGGGCTGCCGGAGTAGGTGTAAAGGCCGGTGTGGCGGCAGCCCCAGGACTCGAATAAGGCCAGGCTGGGTTCAAGAAGCTTCTGGGCCACCCCCCGGTCCCAAAAGTCCGGGTGCACCGTCAGGGGACCGAAGTAGCCGACGCTGCCCCAATGGGTGACGAAATTGGAACCCACCAGGACGCCGTCCGCTACCGCGCCGAAAGCGGCGCCGGGGTCGGCCAGCCAGCGGCTGCGGATCTTGTCGCTGTCGCCGCCGTGCTGGAGAGGGTCCGGCAAGCCGTTAAAGGTGCCGAAGGCCAGCCGGAAGATCCGGTCGGCCAAAGGCAGGTCGGGCTTTCGCAAGGGTCGTACCAGGATGTGCATAAAAGAGCCTGGCCCTTCTTAAAACCATCGTTGAACGTTCGCGCTCCGAGTGAAGCGTTTCTCCATGCATAGGCACATCGAATCCAGATGTATTCTCCCCCTTTTCCCAAAGGGGGACGCGGGCATTAACTAAGTTTCTCATAATCCCTCTGAATCCACCCTTAAAAAAGGACTTAACAACCCCCCACCCAAGCGGCGTCTGGCGCTTTACATTCTCAACGCGAACCCTTAACCTTGAACAGAAAGGCTTTACCAGGATCGTGGATCGGAGCTGGAGAGAAGATCGGGGCGCCGGGTTTGAGAGCACGGCCCGCCCTGGCCTTGAGGAAAGTTAACGGTAATTTATTTTGCCAGGCGGGCCGGACGGTCCCCGGGAGGTCTTATGGCCGGTTGCATCCTGCTCACCAGGGAAATGCTTAGAGATCCCATCGACATTAACGTTCCTGATGACCCCCTGGATTTTTCCCGGGCCCGGGCTCTTGCCGATCGCCGCGCCCGGGAACTGGGGCCCGAGCCCATGCTCCTGGCCTGGTATGACCGGGCTGCCGGCGCCTTCTCGCCCCAGGTGACCTGCTGCGGCGATGCCAAGCCCGCCTGGCTGATTTATGCCGAGTCCCGGGGCGGCGACCTGGTTATCGATATCAACCACGAGGCCTACGTATTCGTGTACCGCCGGGATCTCTGAGACCAGGTTGAGACCTCTGCGAAAGTCTCACGCAGGATAGCCGCCTCGGATGTTCACACTGCCTTGAGGCGCAGGCGAGGGCGCCTACGCTACATTTTGATGGGGAAGGATAGCGAGCGAGACTTTCGCAGAGGTCTCAGGTTGGATCAGAAAAGTACATTCAGGTCCTGGCCCACCTGAGAGTCCGGCTCACGGTATGGCGGCGGTGACCGGGGGGGCTTCCTTGACTCCCAACTCCATCATCGCCGCCGGGAGTTCGGGCTGCCGGCTCAAGGTTCGCCGTCTAAAAGGGCTCCAGAGCAATTTGAAGATATCGGCGGTCTTCATATGACGGCCGAAAAGACGCAAGAGCTTATAGGTGCGGAAGGGACGCCTGAAAATCCGGCGGGCAAACAGCAGGGCGTAGCCTTGCATGCGCACCCGGTTCACCGTTGCACTCGAGCAGGGCGGTGGGGTCGATGTCCGAGCACTTGAACCATTTGTCCCAATCGCGCTCGTCGTCAATGATGCCGCGATCGATATACTCCTGCCACAGGGGGGTGCCCCGGTAGGCGCACAAGCGATTGAAGCCGAAAGTGTCCAGCTTCAGCCGGGCGGCAAAACGAAAACTGGCCATGATATCCTTCTCGGTCTCGCCGGGCGAGCTGATGACAAAAAATCCATGCACCCGTTCGATGCCCTGCCGCTTCGCTTCGCTGACCGCGTGCTCCACCTGTTTCAGGGTCTGCTTCTTGTGAAGCCGGTCCAGGACCTTTTGGGTGCCCGCCTCCACCCCAAAGGCCAGAAAATTGCAGTTGGCCTGTTTCATAAGCGGCAATTGATCAACCGCGACCGCATCCACCCGACCTTCGCAGCCCCAGTGGAACTTGAGGCTGCGGTCCATGATGCCGTGGCAAACCTCACTGATCCGCTTGCGGTTAAGGAGAAAGTGATCATCGGTGAGGTAAATCGAGCGATAGCCCAGGTCGTTGAGTTGCTGCATTTCCCCCAGGACATGCTCCGTCGAACGGTAGCGCCATTTGCCCTGGGACAGGGTGGGGATATCGCAGTAGATGCAAGAATAGGGGCAGCCCCGGGAAGTCTGCATGGTGCAGAATTTGTCCAGGGAGAGGACCGCCGGGACATCCAGAGGCAATGACTCGATGTAATCGATGGGGAGGCTGGTCCGGTCGGGATAGGGAAACTGATTCAGGTCCCGGATGAGGGGACGGGGGGCGTTCCGGACGATCCCGCCGGCGTGGCGCCAGACCAGGCAGGCCACTGAGCCTGGATCATCAAGATGGCTCAGGTAATCCGGCAGCAGCTCTTCGCCCTCCCCGACCCCCACGCAGTCCAGGTCAGGGCAGTCTTGCAGGATGCGGTCGGCATTCATGGTGGCAAAGGCGCCGCCCACGATGATGGGAAGGTCCGGCGCGGCCAGCTTCAGACGCCGGGCCAGGTTTTTGAGCGCCGGGTAGGTGGTCGTCGAGAGGCAGGAAAGGGCAATGACGTCGGGCCGTTCTGCTTCTGCCGCCTGGGCGATGTGCTCCGCCTGCATCTGGGGGTGACACATGTCAAACAGCCGCACCTGGTGTCCATGTTGGCGCAGGACCGGCGCCAGCGTCTGAATCCCCAGGGGAGGAAAGGCCATCACCTGGAGGCGTTCCGGGTCGGATCGAGGATCTATGCAACTCCTCGGGGCAGTAACCGGCAAAAATTTTGGTCCCGGACGTACACCATGAAGACATGCATGGGAAAATCCTTTGCACCCCTCGATAAGAACTATCGGCACCAAAGAGGTTTCCTCAAGAAAAGCGGCCCGGCAGCCGCCGGTTGCTGCCCCGGGAGAGTCCCGATGCCGAAAGAGACTGGGACCCCCGTCGGTTCCTGACCCCTTGGCTAGCGGTAACCGCCGCGGCCGCCGCCGCAAAGAGCCTCTCTGCCTGGGGCCTGGCTTCGTTGACCGCCAGGGGGCGCCCGTCCACACTCCGGCCGTTGAGCATGGAAATGGCTTTCTGGCCTTCCAATTTGGTTTCCATCTCGACAAAACCGAAGCCCCGGGGCTGACCCGTTTGCCGGTCGGTAATGATCTTGGCTGAAGCCACGTAGCCGGCTTCAGAAAAAAGCGTGTTCAGCTGTTCTTCAGTCATCTGGTGGGGCAGGTTGCCCACGTATAATTTCATACTCATGGCTTCTCCTTGTCAGTCTTGCCCTGGCCGGGCGATCTTTTCGGGCCATCCCCTCGGGGCGCTTCTGCCCGCAAAAACGGTTGGGGGCCCAGCCTGGCCCTCTCGAAGGGTCAACGTAACAGAACTCCGGGGTCCCAGGACCGCCGGAGTTCCGATTGTCAAACTTTATCGCTTAAAGTTTGAACACGTTTTGGGCCTGGGGACCTTTGGGACCGTCGACCACTTCAAATTCCACCGCCTGTTCTTCGGCCAGAGAGCGAAAGCCTTCGCCCTGGATGGCGCTGTGATGCACGAACACATCCGGACCGTTTTCCCGGGTGATAAAGCCGAAACCCTTGGAGTCATTGAACCATTTAACCGTACCAGTTTCCTTCATGGTGAAACCTCCTACAAATACTGCAATGATATTCCCGCCAAAAAAGCAGGGCGCACAGCAGTCAGGCAAAAAAAAATCGGCCGGGAAATAGCACCCCCGTCCGATTCTTGTCCAGGACTTGCGGCCCTGCTTTCAGTCTGACATGCTAAACTTGTTATATTTTACAAGAAAATTACTCAATGTCAAGGAAATAACAACGAATAGCAATAATAGTTTGCCGCTTCCTGGCGCATGCCGGGAGATTTCTCGCACGTCGCATTCAAAAAGGTGGCACCAGCGTAGGCTCAATACTTATGGGCAAAGAATTGGCCACCCCCAAATAATGAAAGTTTATGGAGGGGCGGTTTTTAAACCCGCCCCCACGTCGGACTTCCACGGGAACCCTATCGGCCAAAATAGCCCGTAAGGGTGGCGGTGGCCAGGGTCTTGCCCTCCAGGGCCTGCTTGAAGGTCGCCAGCCCGGCGCTCTTGCCGATTTCAACCTTGGGGACGCTCAGGGCATAGAGGGTGAAGACGTAAGGGTGGTCGCCGCTGCCCCGGGGAGGTTGGGGGCCGCCGTAGCCCGTCTCCCCAAAAGAGTTTTTCAACTCCACCGCACTCTGGGGCATTTTTCGGCCGGAGGCCCCCTCGGACAGGGAGGTGGCGTCGCCGGGGAGGTCGACCACCAGCCAGTGCACCCAGTTACGGGCGACGGGATGGGGGTCCACCATGGCCAGGGCGAACGACCGGGTGCCCGCCGGGGCGCCCGACCAACTCAACGGCACGGAGACATTCTGGCCCCCGGCCCCGGGCATGACGTATTTGAGGGGGATTTTCTCCCCATCCTGAAATGCGCTGGACGTGATCTGCATGGGTTGTCCTCCTGAGCCGCATAGCGCGGTAATTATCAGAATCAGGGCGATAAGGCGCCAACCGGCCACGAACCGTTGCATGACAATACCTCACAATGGGAGTGCGGCCGGACGAATGAGCTCTCTTTACCCGGCCGCGGCCTCTCCTGCCAAAAATTCCCTCAAGGCCACCGCGGCGTTGTGTTCTTCGTCCCGGGAGCCATACACCAGGGTGACGCGCCCCTCCCGGACTTTCTCCCGGAGGAGCCTGACAACGGCCGGGCGTTCCGCCAGTTCAGCCCGGTAGCGCCGGCAGAATTCCTCCCATCTGGCCGGGTCATGCCCGAACCACCGGCGCAACTCCGGACTGGGAGCGATGTCCTTGAGCCACAGGTCCAGGGCCAAGGCTTCTTTCTTCAGACCCCGGGGCCAGAGGCGCTCCACCAGGACCCGGAAACCATCTTCCGGAGACGGTGGCACGTAAGCCCTTTTCAGATTAATCACCTCAAGTATCCCTGCTTCCGCGCCGCCGTAAAATTTGCCGATGGTTCGGTCCGGGCCAGAGCTGCAGCGTCCTGACGCCCGGCCTCAAATTTCCTCCAATCGCCGCCTGATGATCTCCGCCCACTTGCTCTTTGGGTCCAGCTCCAGGTAGCGCCGCCAGTGATCCCTGGCTCCCCCGGCGTTCCCCAGGGTCTCCAGGAGCATGGCCAGGTTAAAGTGGGCGTCGGCAAACTCCGGATCCACCCGGATGGCCTTCTTGTAAAAGAGGATGGCGGCATCCAATTCCCCCTGGCCTTCCATGAGGTTGGCCAGGTTGTAGTTGGCTTCGCCATGGTCCGGGTTGATGGCCAGGGCCTGGAGGTAATATGAGACCGCCGCGGGTTCGTCCCCCCCCAGAAAGAGGATAGTGCCCAGGTTCACCAGGGCGTCCACGTGGTCCGGGATTGCGGCCAGGACTTGTTCATATTTCTTCCGGGCCTCTGACACCCGGCCGGCATCTTCATCTTCCAGGGCCTGAAAAAATAATTCTTCAAACGATTCCCGGGCCGGGGTCACGGGGGCGCTCTCACCCACGTTGAAATTAATGAAGAGCTGCCCCTCGGGAGTAAACCGCCGGCGGTTCTTGCCCAGGATGAGCTGGTCCGCGACCAGGGAAATCCGCAACTCCGCCAGGGGTTGCTTCAAGGCCGGCATGATCCGCCGCAGTTTGGCCACGCAATTCCTGATCTTGTGGAGCGAGACGCCCTGGCGGCGCAAATCCCTCACCGTCCGAAAGGCCACCAGGCCCTGGAAGTCAAACCAGAGCCGGCCCCGGGCCTTTTCCCGGTGGGGAATGAGCCCCTGCCGGTCCCAGTAACGGATCTGGCTTTCGGAGATGCCGGTGAGCCGGGACACCTCCCGCTGGTCGTAGAGCTGTTTCACTCCATGAGCCTTATAAAGACTGGGGCCCGAAAATGTCCCCGTGGGGTTTCTTCCTGAAAGGCCACGGTGCAGCGCAGCGAGGGGTTCACCCAGATAATCCCCTTGGGGGCCCCTGCCCGGGGAGTGACCGGGGATGCAACTCGCAGCCCTTGCAGTTGGACGGAAATTTCTTCCAGGTCGGCGGCGCTAAAGCCGCTCCCCACCATACCCCGGAAGCGCCAGCCGTCGGGGTCCAGCGTCGCCAGGGCCAGGGAGCCGAAGGTCTGCCGGCGGGCTCCCCGGCCGGGCAGGTAGCCCACAATGAAGCAGATGGCTGTCCCCCGGGGCTTGATCTTCAGCCAGTGCCGCGATCTTTGGCCCACCAGGTAAGGGCTGTCCAGGGCCTTGGCCATCACCCCCTCCAGTCCCTGGGCCACCACTTCCCGGAAGAACGATTTGCCCTGTTCCTGGATGCAGCGGGATACCACCAGCCCGGGCGATTCTTCCAGCATCTCCTGCAAGATCTCCTTGCGGTTACTCAAGGGCAGGTGAAGCAATTTTGCGTCGTTATGGTAGAGCACGTCAAAGGCGATAAAAGTCGCCGGGATTTGCTGGGACAGGAGGCCGATCTTCACGGGGTCGGAGGCCTGCTCCCGCTCTTGCAAGATGTGGAAATCGGGCCGTCCCTGGGAGAGGACCACCAGTTCTCCGTCCAAAATCGCGTTCCTCCCCTTGATCTGCCGGTACAGCCCGGCGAGTTCCGGGTATCTGCCGGTGATGTCCAGGAGCCGGCGGCTCTGGAGGCGGATATGCCGATCCCGGAGGAACAAGATACCGCGAGCCCCGTCCCACTTGATTTCAAAGAGGTGCCGGGGCGAATCGAAGGGCGGCGAACTGTAGGCCAGCATCGGCGCGATGTGCTCGTCCAGCATCTAGGCCTGTTGCTGCTTTTTGGCGGCGCCGCCGCCCCGGGCCCCGGCCCGGGCCATTCCTTTCTTTGGGGCTGCGCCGCTTCCTGTGGCGGCAACGCTCTTCTTGAGGGCCTCCATGAGGTTGATAACCTTTTCCCGCTCTACCTGGGGTTCCACGGCGATTTCCTTGCCTTCGGCCTTGGCCCGGATGATCGCCAGCAAGGTCTCGGTGTGTTCATCGCGGTAATCCGCCGGCACAAAGTCGCCGCTGAGGTGACCGATGATAGTCTTAGCCATCTCCAGGTTGGCGTCGCTGACTTCGACCCGCTCGGTCGCGGCCAACTCTTCGATCTCCGTCACGTCGCGAATTTCTTGGGGATAATGCAAGGTAAAGGCGATAAAGGCGCCATGGTAAGGCCGCAGGTTATAAAGGTATTCCCGGTTCCGCATCACCGCCCGGGCCACCGCGGTCTTGCCGGTCTCCTCCATGGCCTGGCGGACGACCGCGAAGGCCTCATTGCCCGCCGGGCCGTCCGGGGCCAGATAAGAGGCGCCGGTATAATAAAGGGGATTGATTTGTTCTGCGTCTACAAACTTCAGGATTTCTATGAAGTCGGTGGACTCCTTGCGGGCCTTCTGGAAATCCTCCTCCGTCAGGATCACGTGGTGGTCCTTGCCGTATTGATAGCCTTTGACGATTTCATCCGGGCCCAGGGTCTTGCCGCAGACGGGGCAGACATTTTCCTGGTTGATCCGGCTCCCGCATTCTTTGTGGTAGAGGTGAAATTGCAGGGGTCGCGTGATGGTGGCGGTGAACATCTTGATGGGGATGGTCACCAGGCTGCATTTCAAGTAGCCCTTCCAGATGGCTCGCATGGTCGCCCCCCGTGGTCAGACGGATAAGAAGGCGGGAGCCGGCCCGGCCCGAATGCCGCGCCCGATGCTCCTGGTTGTAAAGCTGAACAGACGAGACTTTATTTCATTATAGGTCCGGCCAGGCTGGGAAACAAGGCCACATGCCGGCCAAATCCTCCAGGACCGGACCGGAAGGGTTCGCCCGTATCATCCGCCCGCCCCGGACAGACCCTTAACCCGATGACAAACCGGACTCCTGGCTGGCCCAGCGGCTTCAGAAAGCCATGTCCGGTGACCAGATTTCGCAGACTTTGCCCACCAGTTCTTCCCCCGGCTTCAAGGATTTTTTGCCGGGTTCCCAGCCGGCGGGGGTGGCTTCCCCCGTGTCCCTAACAAACTGGCAGGCCCGGATCTGCCGGATCATTTCGGCCACGTTGCGGCCCACCGCCGGGGCCAGCACTTCCATGGCCTGGAGCACGCCGTCGGGGTCGATGAGGAAACGGCCCCGGATATCCACGCCGTTGGCCTCATCATAAACATCGTAGAGCTCCCCGACGCGGCCGCCGGTGTCGCTCAACATGGGATAGGGCAGCCCCCCGGGAACCATCTTGGACAGCTCACCTTCCTGCCACACTTTATGAGTAAAGGGGCTGTCGATGCTAATGGCCAGAATCTCGGCCCCCAGGGACTTGATCTCGTCGTACTTGGCGGCAACTGCCGTCAGTTCCGTGGGTCATACAAAGGTGAAATCCCCGGGGTAGAAATAGAGCATCACCCATTTGCCTTTATAATCCGACAACTTCACCTTTTTAATTTCGCCGTCGATATAGGCGTTGGTCTCAAAATCCGGGGCCGGCTTACCTACCTTGACTGCCATAGTCAGATCCTCCTTGAAGAATTATGGGTTAAAGCCATTGTTTTCTGCGGAAGTACTCGAGCATGGAGAGTGCGATTACTACGATTATGACGATAACCCCATAATAACCGTATTCCCATTGCAACTCCGGCATATTCTTAAAGTTCATGCCGTAAAGGCTGGTGATGAACGTCAACGGCATGAAGATGGTGGCGATAACGGTCAACACCTTCATGATGCTAGTTGAGCCGGTTGCTCATGGAAGAGAGGTAAATATCCAGCATCCCCGACAGGATGTCCCGGTAGGTCTCCACCGTGTCGATGGCGATGATGGTGTGGTCGTAGACGTCTCTAAAATAGTTCCCGAGATTTTCGCCGATCAGGGGGGACTCCCGGCGCTCCAGCCGGGCGATCACTTCCCGCAGGGGCCACAGGGATTTACGCAACATGATCATGTCATTCTTGAACCGATGCACGTCACGCAAAGTTTGGGGCGAGGGGTCGGCCACCACTTCGTCTTCCAGAGATTCCACCTGGTCGCTGAATTGTTCCAGTTCTATGAAATAATTATCCACCACCAGATCGATGAGGGCATAGGCGAGATAATCGGCCCCCAGCTTGCGGATCCGCCCTTTGGCCTGCAGGAGCCGCTCCCGGACGGGAGCAAAGAGATCGCCCTCACCTTCGTAAAAAGAGAGGAGGTAATGAGGGCCCAAAACCAGGCTGATCTCCTCCGCCACCAGTTCCTTACCCTCGCCCACCGACTGGATGGAATTTAAGACGATATAGAGATAATCGTCATAGTCCTCGACTTTGGGCCGCTGTCCCACCTCCAGGATGTCTTCCAGCACCAGGGGGTGGATCTTGAAGCACTCCCCCAGCTTCTCCAGGTCCTTGATCTTGGAGAGGCCGGCGACATTGATCCAGGTAACCTCTCCTGGATCGGTAACTATCTGGCATTCGGTAAAGGCGTCCAACTTGCGCTCAACGACAGTCTGATCGTTAAACCGAGTGAGGGTGATTTTGGCTGTCAGAGGCTCCCTCTCTCCCGTATACACCAGGGAACCAGGAGGCATGCCGACCTTGCTGGCCATTCTTCGGAAAGATTTGGGCATGGGGTGGTTATCCGCCGCTTATTTAGGCTTAAGTTCTTATAATACTGTTGTTTTCTACATAATCAAGGCCTGATACGAAGTTGCATTGAAAAAAAACTGCGAATATTCCTGTCATTCTGAACGGAGCTGAGTTCGGTGAAGAATCCCGGCGGCTTAAAAGGGAGACGCTTCGCTGCTCTCAGAATGACAATTTAGTGAAAAGCAGGTTCTTAACGGTCTTTTGTTACCAGGGCAAAACCTGCATGAGGCTGGCTATAGGTGCTCTTACCCCATTAATGCCTGGGGGCGGAGATATCAGGCCTTTTTTGGCTGATGGGGGATTCGGGTTGTGCATAATCATCGTCCCTGCACCATCCTATCCCTGCCCTGCCAGCGCCGCCAGGCGTTTTTTGATTTCCTGGTCGCGCTGCCAGCGGGCCGTGACGTCCCGGATGATGGCCCCGGCCCCCAGGACCTGGCCTGCGTCGTCTTTGACCAGGGTGATGGTGAACTCCAGAGAAATCCGGGCCCCGTCTTTCCTTAAGCCCGGCACCGCCAGGAGGTCCGCGGCATACTTGCTCTCGCCCGTAGCCATCACCCGGCGAAAGCCCTCGTTGTGCCGGGCCCGGAGCGCCTCGGGGATGATCAGGTCGAGACCCTGCCCCTCCATCTCGGCGGCCCGGTACCCGAACATGACCTCGGCCCCGGGGTTCCAGAGGCGGATCAGACCGTCCTTATCCGCAAAGATGATGGCGTCCTGGCTCCCGGCCACCAGGAGGCGGCAGAGCCAGTCCCGGGAAAAGGGAAGGTCCATGTGGTCTCCATCTTTTATTTCCTATACACCTTTTGGTCATAAATGATACAGGGAAATTTTCGCGGTCTTCAGGGAAGAGCCGAACGCCGGGGATATCTGTCCCCAGTTCCTCCCGGCCATTGATTTTTCCCCTATCCTGTTATACTTATGAATAAGAAAGTCGATAACCTCGGAGGCAGGATTCCTTAGGGGAAGGGAGGGAGGAGCGAGGCATGATGCGACCCATCTTTGACCGGGTGGTCATGGCCACCGACCTGTCTCCGACCTGGGACGAGATCGTGGCTTGCGGCCGCGAACTCCGGAAGTTGGGGTGTCTTGGGGTAATCTTGACCTACGTCATCACCCCGAATTTCTTTGGCGGTCCCGGCGAGAGTCTGCCGCCCCCTGCCGCCTCCCGCCTGGCCGCCCAGCGGCGGATTCTTTCGGACCAGGGCCTCGAAGTGATTATCGAGACCCCCATCGGTCTGCCGGGGCGTTCCCTGAATGGGGTGGCCCAGAAATACGACGCCTCCCTGATCATCATCGGCTCCCACGGCAAATCCCGTTGGCGGGAGGGAGTGTTGGGGACTTTTTCCGGCGCGGTCCTGCACAATGTCCGGTTTCCCCTCCTGCTCCTGCCGGTGCGGGTGGCTGACGGCCAGGAGCCCAGCTGCCCCTGGCACTACGCCGAACTCCTGTCGCACCTGCTGTTCCCGACAGATTTTTCCCAGACCGCGGCCGAAGCCATGTGCTACCTGGAGCTGTTAGCGCCCCGGGGGGTGACCCGGGTCACCCTGCTCCACGCCCTGATGACCACCCCAGGGCCATCGGGCGAACCAGGGGACACCGCCGAAGCCGCGGCCGTGGCGCGGAATTTCCTGGACCTGCTCCAGGGACGGCTGGAGGCCGCGGGCGTCCCTGAGGTCGAGACCCGGATGGCAGTGGGCCATCCCGTCTCGGTCATCCTGGAAGCCCTCAAAACTACTGACATTTCCCTGGTCCTCTTGGGGACCCAGGGCAAGGGCTTCATTGCGGAAATCTCGGTTGGCAGCGTGGCCCACAACATCTCCCGGATTGTCCCCTGCCCCATCCTCCTGATTCCACCGGCGGAGCGGGACGACCGGGAATAAGGCTAAGGAGAACTCCCATGCACGTAAGCCGCCTGAGTGTCCTGATGCTCCTGCTGTTGGGATGGATGTGCCTGTCTCCCTTGCCGCCGGCCCTGGCCCAGGGAAAAACGGCCGCCATCGTCCTGCCGAAAATCCTCGAGTTCGACCGCAAACTCTGTCCCTACTGCCAGGCGTCGGAGCGGGCCATCCTGGCCGTCAAGGACCGGTATCCCGGCCAGTTTGAAGTGGATAAATTCTATATTGACGAAGCGGATGCTTTGTTCCGGCGGTATAAAGTGGCCATCGTACCCACCCAGGTGTTCCTGGATGCTGCCGGCCACGAAGTCGGCCGCCACGAAGGCGTCTTTAAGCAGGAAGCCTTGATCAAAAAACTGCGCGAATTGAAGTTTATCCGCGATTGAGCCCGAATCGGGTCAAAGTTAGCTGCTCCTCCGGGGTTTCCCGTGAAATCCCCTTCAATCCCCTTTTACGCCAGGGCGACTCTACCGGCCTGACAACCCTCGGCTGTCATAATGCATGCATCAAGTGACGCAACCGTGACGCATGGCCCCTGGCTCATCCGAAACGATGAAAAGTTCCTGATGGGCCTTGCTCCCAACTTTAAACGTTGAACCTTGAACTTTTCGAGGCGGGATTCCCTGGCCTCCGCCGGGTGGTTTACCCTAACCCCCAGCCCACCGGCGCCAGGCCAAACGCGGCAACCCCCCCGGCCGGAGCCGGAGGGGTTGCACACCATGAACTGAAGGTGAGAGGAGCTTTAGGGATGGATGGTCAGCACCGGGCAGGGGGCGCTTGTCACCACCTTGTCGGCCACACTGCCGAAGATCACCCGGTCCATCCCTTTACGGCCATGGGCGCCCATGATGATCATATCGATTTTTTCTTTCTTGGCCAACTCCAGGATCTTTTCCGCCGGGGAGCCCACCTCGACCCGGGTCTCCAGCTTGGGAAATTCTTTGAAGAATTCCTGCACCACGGCCGCCATTCTCTTCCTGGCCGAGTCTACCGCCTGCTTCCTGGAAATCTCTGGATGTTGCCGTGGGGCACGAAAAAAGTGGAGAAATGCGACAGATCCTGGGCGACAAACAGGACATAGACGGTGGCGCCGAATTTTTCCGCAAAGGTGGAGACCCAGGGCACCAGGCTTTCAAAGTTCGCAGGCAAAATCAATGGGAAAAAGGATTTTTTGATCTTGTTTCATCGAGCAAGCCTCCCTTCGGCTGTTCTGCGTGGGGATTGTGAAATTTAGAGTAAACTAATCAATGACCGCCGGTGTTGTCAAGTTAAAAAGCCAGCGCCATCCCAAGATGCAGAAAGAGGGAGAACAAATTAACCGCTAATAACCACCACGAATACACATAAGCCTTGCAAAAAACCCTTGCCAAACCTTTTGTGGGTTATTATATTTCCCCAGCGTCTACCCGCTTGGGGGAAGCCAGACTATTTCGAGGACTGGGGTGAGTACCATCGGTGAGATGCGCTTTAGTCCGGACCATGTCTGGGTCCGGATGGATGATGACACCCAGGCCACCATCGGCCTGACGGATTACCTCCAGGAGAAACTTGGGGGAGATTTATAGTCTTCGACTGCCCGAGGAAGGCGAGGAGTTCATCAAGGATGAACCCTTCACCATGATCGAAGCCAAGAATGGGCGCCGGGAGTTGAAGGCCCCGATCTCCGGAGAAGTCATCGAAGTCAATTACGAAGCGGCGGAGGTGCCGGAAATCATCAATGAAGATCCTCTGACGGAAGGATGGCTGGTGAGAGTGGAGATGGCTTCCGGTCAGGAATTCGATGAGTTGCTCACCGAAGAGGAATATGAAGATCATTTGAGCGAAGAAGAAGATCTGGAAGAAGACTGAGTCTTGATCCCGGTTATTCCACGATCGTCCTCCCTACCCCACGTTTATGCGGCCGCTGCTCTGGCCCTATGAGGGCCTGGTCAGGGATCCGCAGTCGCCGATCAACTCCATGTCTGCCACCCGGATTCATTCCAAACCCAAGTCATGGCTCTGGGGGACGTTAACCTCCATCCGCCTGACCGTCTTTGTCCTCCTGATTCTGGCCGCGGTGGCGGTCATCGGTACCGTGGTGCCCCAGAACCAGCCCCACAGCCAATACCTCAGGCCGTTTCGGGGAAGTGCTGGGGCGAACTGCTCTGGCAGGGCGGTTTTACCAACGTCTACTTCAGCCCCTGGTTTCTGGCGCCCATCAGCCTGCTGGCGCTCAATATCCTGGCCTGCATGGTCCACGGCCTGCCCCAGGCGGTGAAACGCGGCTTGCAGCCGCTCACCGGTGAGACCGCCCTCACCCTGCCGCGAACGGGGCCAGGTCACCTGGCCGGCGGACGTCGATCCCCATCCCCGAGATCGCGGCCACCCTGCAGCCGGGAGTTGGGTCACTGCCGCCGGGAGACCTTCCAGGACCAGGAGGTCTATCTCCTGGAGCGGGGCCGCTTCCGGCCGCTGGGGCCTTACCTGATCCACGTGGCCCTGCTGTTGATTCTGGCCGGGGGCCTCATCGGCAAATTCTGGGGGGTGGACGGCCAGTTGTCCATCGACCAGGGAGAGGTGGCCAGCGCCTTTCAGGTGGGGCCCCGGACGGAGAAACCGCTTAATTTCCAGGTGCGCCTGGATAACTTCCAGGTTTCCTATTACGAACCGGGGGGCAGCCCCAAGGAATTCCGCTCGGACCTGACCTTTTTGAAAATGGCCGGGAGGTCTCCCGGGCCACCTGCCGGGTCAATGAGCCCGTGAGCTTCGGGGGCTTAACCTTCTATCAATCCTCTTATGGCAGCCGAAGCCACCGGCCCCATCCGCCTCAAAGTGCAACTGGGGGAAGCAGCGCCAAACCATCGAAGCGCCCTTGCGCCAGCCGGTGGAGCTTGCCCGGCGGCCAGGGCAAGGTCATTGCGATGCGGGTGGACGGCAACTTCCAGGGCTACGGGCCGGCGGTGCTCATGGCCTTATAGTCCCGGCACCGGTCATCCCCTGGTGTTTTGGGTCCTGAAAGACCACCCTGAGTTGGGCGAGCAACCCGGCCCCTACCGGTTTACCGTGGAGTCCATTCCCTTCGAGGTATTATTCGGTTTTCCAGGTCAAGCATGATCCCGGGGTGTGGCTGGGTGTATGCCGGCTTTCTCCTGTTTCTGCCCGGACTCTACCTGGCCTTTTTCCGGCCGACGGAGCGCTGGGCCCTGGTGTTGACTAAAACCCCCAAAGGGGCATGGCAGGCGCGCCTGCTGGGAGCCAGCCCCCGCCAGCGGGAGGAATTCGCCGCCCGCCAGGAACGGCTCCTCATGGAATTGAAGCGAGGGATTCCGTCATGATCAGCCAGATTTTCGGCGTCGTCATGTTGGTCTATCTCCTGGTGGCCATCTTGTTCCTGATGGCGGAGTTGTGGTCGTCTTCCCGGCTTGCAGGCCGCAGGCCGGATCATGCTCTGGCTGGGGCTGGGGGTCCATACCGGGGCGCTCATCGGCCGTTGGGTCGAATCCTACCAGATGGCCCTGGGCCATTCCCCACCGCGGCTTTGGCTGAAAAACTGCGGCTCGTCATCCTGCAGGCGCCGTTGTCCAACTTCTATGAGTCCCTGATCTTTTTCGCCTGGTGTCTGCCGGCCCTGGGCCTGCTGGCCTTTCGGCGCTACCTCAAGGGCTACCTGGGGGCCCTGGTCGCCTGCTCTCCACCCTCCTCCTGGCCTATGCCTCTTTCGGGGTGGACAGCCAGCATCAAACCCCTGATGCCGGCCCTAAAGAGCAACTGGCTCCTCATCCACGTGGTGACGGCCTTTCTGGGCTACGCCGCCTTTGCCCTGGCCTTCGGGAGCGCCATCCTCTACCTGATCCAGGAACGGCGGCCCCGGCCTTCCCTGCCGCCCTTGCCCGCTGCTGGACAGCCTCATCTACCGGACCACCGTGTTGGGATTTCTCCTGCTGACCTTGGGAATCGTCACCGGCGCGGTGTGGGCCGAAACCGCCTGGGGCCGCTACTGGAGTTGGGACCCCAAAGAGACCTGGTCCCTGATCACCTGGTTCATTTACGCCGCCCTGCTCCATGCCCGGCTCCTGAAGGGCTGGCACGGCCGCCGCATCGCCTGGCTGGCGGTGCTGGGGTTCATGGCGGTCCTGTTCACCTACTTCGGCGTCAGCTTCCTTCTCTCCGGCCTGCACTCCTACCTGACCTGAAAAGAGCAGGGGGCTGAGAACGGAGAAATTCTCAACCCCCCAGGGTATGGAGATGGTGGTGTGGGTAAAGGGTTTAGATCGATCAGGCCGGTACTTTGCTCGGTTTACAGAGCAAATCCTGGGATGGCGCCAGCCGGCCGCACCGCTCACAAACATACTTCAGGTCTTCCATCTTGCCTTTGCAGTAATGTTTGGCGTGGGGCGACTTTCTTCCCGCAATAGGAGCAGGTGGTGGTTTCCTCGGTAGGGTGCGCACAAATGGCCCGGTTCCGTCGCCACTGCGCCACAATTTTACAGGTATACACTTTGTCGGCCATAACTCCTCCTCAATGCACTATCGTTTAGACAAAAAATAAGGTGTAAAAAGCCTTTGTCAATGGGAGGCGTCTGATCAAATTTGCCTCTGGGGCAACAAGCACTCGGTCGGGGAACAACCCGCACCCGGCGCTGGCGGCGGAGTCGAGGCTGAATCGATCCGAGCCTCAACGAAGTTTCCTGCGGCTGCCCCTCTCCATTGAGGATAGCCTTTCCCCACCAGGGTATCCGGTAAAAGGGGCCGATTTTCTCCCTCTCCACCCGATTTTGGGGGGGACAGGGCCGGGGTGAGGGGGGCGGGCCTTTTCAGCTTCGCGTCAGAGAAGATCAAGCTGACAAAGTCAGGGAGGCGCTGCCGGCATCCAGGCGGGCCCAGGCCCCCAGGGGCAGGGTGTGGTTGTCCGGCTGGTGGCCCACCGGCAAGTCCAGCCAGCACCGGCACCCCCAGGGGCGCCAGGGCCGTGGTCAGGACCTCCAGCAGGCCGTCTCGGGACCCGCAGTTGGTGAAGGCCCCCAGCACCACGCCCGGACCCCGTCCAGGACCCCGGCCAGGAGCAGGTGGTGGAGCATGCGGTCCAGACGGTACAGGGCTTCGTTGTGGTCTTCCAGGAAGAGCAGGTAACCGCCGCATTTGGGGGGCGTAGGGCGTACCCACCAGGTGGCACAGGGTGGTGAGGTTGCCGCCGGCCAGGGGACCCACGGCCGTCCCGGGGTGGAGCACGGTGAGGTCCTGGTAGGTTAGGGCCCGGGGACCCGGGGCGGTGAGCCAGTCATAGAAATTTTCCCGGGCCGCGGGGGTCAGGTCCGGGAGCTGGGCCACGCTGGGGCCGTGGAAGGTCACCAGCTTCAGGCGCCGGTGCAGGTCCCAGAGGAGATTGGTGAGGTCGCTGAATCCCACCAGCCGTTTGGGAGCGGCCTTGAGGGCCGCCAGATCCAGGTAGGGCAGCAGCTTCAGGGAGCCATAGCCGCCCCTGACCGCCAGATGACGGCCTTGACCTCCGGGTCCAGCCAGATTTCCTCGAAGCGCCGGGCCACCAGCCGGTCCGTGGCCACCCCATAGGCCCGGGGCTGGAAAACCTCCGGGCCGCAGCGCACCCGAAACCCCAATCCCGGAGTATCTGCATCCCGGCCTCCCAGGGGGCCCGGCTGACGTGGCTGGCCGGGGCCGCCACCGCCACCACCTCCCCGGGCAGCACCGGCGGCGGCCAATGAAATTCCTGGCGTTTCATAGGCTTAAGGCTTGCTACTCTCTTTCCCCTTGATGATAGGGGAACTGAGATGGTAAGATAATCTTATTGCAACCAGTTCCATATGTACCAGAGATATTTGTGGTCGAATGTGTCTTGAAGCTTAGTCGGCGCCGGGGTCCATTCACTTGGCATCCGGGATTCTCTCCCCTGGCCAGGGTGGCTGTCGTTGGAGCCCGGCTCCGCTGCCCTCACGTCTGGCGGCCAGAAGGTGAACGTCATCCCTCGCCCTGAGATCTCAGTCTCGAAAGTCTATCCCGGCCCTACCTTACCGGCCGTGGCCGTGGCGCTGATCTTCGGGGTGGCGGTCTATTTCCGCCTCCATGACCTGGGGGCCCGGGATCTCTGGACCGATGAGGCCTGGGTGGCCCTGGCGGCCATGCAGCCCACGGCCCGGGAGGCCCTGGCCGCGGGCCAGTCCACCCCGCCCTTTTATCTCCTCTGACCGTCTGGGCCGCGGTGCAGCTCTGGGGCCACAGCGAAATGGTGCTCCGGGGCCTCTCCTGGCTCTTCGGGGTCGGGCACCCTCGTGGCTCATCTGGCGCCTGGCCCGCCTGCTGCTGGACGTTCCCGCCGCCCTGCTGGCCCTGACCGCGGTGGCCTTCTCCCCGGTCATGGTCTACTACTCCAAGGAATTGAAGCAATATAGCGGGGACGCCTTCTTTGCCGTCCTGGTGGTGTGGCTGGCGGAACGCCTGCGGGCCCGCCAGGGCCGGCGTGGCTGGCTGGCCCTGGCCCTGGCCGGGGTGGTGGGCCTGGGCTTCTCCCACCCCTGATTTTCACCCTGCCGGCCGTGGGGCGCGGTCCTGTGGGCCACCCTGCCCCGGGACGCAGACGCCCTCGTCTGGCCTGCCTGGGCGGGGTCTGGGTTCTGGCCTTTGCCGGCTATTACCTCCTGTTTATTCGCCGGGAGATGGACCCCGAACTGGTGGCCTATTGGACCCAGGACTTCCCGGATCTCTCCGGCCTGCTGCCGTTTTTCCAGTGGCTGGGGCCGGCTCTCTACCGCTATTTCTGGTATTTTCTGGGGGAGTGGGGAGTGATCTGGGGGCCGCTCTTGCTGGCGGCCGGCATGGTCGTGATGGTGCGCCGGGGCCGGACCCGGGTCTTATTCTACCTGGGGGTGCCGCTACTGCTGGCCTTCGGGGCCGCCTGCCTGCACCGCTACCCCTTCATGGCCCACTACGGCGGCAACCGCCTGATGCTGTTCAGCGCCCCGGTCCTCTACCTGCTGGTGGCGGCCGGGGGCTGGGGCGTCTTCGCCTGGCTCTGGCGCCGGCGCCAGCGCTGGCTGGCCCTGGTCCTGACCGGGCTGCTCCTGGTGGCCCTTAACCTTCGGGCCGGCCTCCAGGAAGACCTCTACCCCCTCAACAACCGGGAAGAGATCCAACCTCTGGTGGCCTACCTGGAAGCCAACCTGCAGCCCCAGGACCTGGTTTACGTCTACTTACTTTGCGGTGGCTCCCTTTAAATACTATTACCGCGGACCGAAGCACCGGCATCTGTTGGGGCCAATCCTGCGTGGAACAGGGACTTGGACACCGGGGCAAAAAGCCGGCCTCGCCCCTCAGCGGCTCTGGCTGATCGCCTCCCACATCCCGGACCTGAACTTTCTGCGCCAGTTCGCCGCCAAGCTCCTGGGCCCCGACTGGCGGGAAACGGCCTGCTTCACCCGGGAGGGGGCGGTGCTGCTGCGGTTTGACCGGCAGCCCCGGCTCCGTGGCCGCTAAAACCCCGACCGGCCCCCCAGCACCGCCTGATCCGGTGCTCCAGCTCCGTCAGCCGGTAAGGCTTGTTAATCAGGCCCAGGGCCCCCTCCTCCTTGAGGCTGGCCACTCCTGGGAGGATAAAAATCCCGAGGCCACCAGCACCCGGGCCCGCGCGTCCAGGGCCTTGAATCCCTTGAGCACCTGGCAGCCATTCTGTCCCGGCAGACAATAGTCCAGAACCACCAGGTCCACCTCGCTCCAGTCTTCTGAAATTTTTCCAGGGCCTCGGACGCCGTCCCCGGCGGTCTCCACCCGGTATCCCAGGTGCTCCAGCAGTTCCTGGCCCAGGCCCCGGATCAGGGGATCATCGTCCACCAACAGGATAAGCGGCGGTCGCTTTTTTGCCATATTCAGCCTCCCGGGTTCCCCGGTCATGGTTCCCGGTAGTCTATCTCCAGCCAAGCGAATCGGCCTAGGTCCCTCGCTCAGGCGATCGAAAAACGGCTTCACGCGTCATACGGAACGAGGGGCAGAATCGCAAACCTGCCGAATTAACCGCATTCTTCCCTTCGCTCCCACGATCTTTAAGGAGATAGATAATTATTTAACAACCTTCTGGGAGTATTATTCGGATGGAGATGGGAAAATCTTGAATATTTCGGATGGATTTTTCTGGGGAGGCACTTGCATGACCACGATTACCGGTCAGGACTATTTATCTTACCAGGAGAGCAAAGGGAGCATAATCATGAAGGCGAATATCAGCCCCTAACGAAAAGAGGCATCCCTGACCAAAATCGACCTCTACCGTGCATTACGAAGCCACTCCCCCACCCGCACCCGCAGATCTTTGACCTTGTCGGGTCCCAGGGCCCGGTCCAGGGCTGCCAGGATCTTCGGCTTGAGGAATTGCAGTTCCTGGGCCCAGGGGCTGGCGCTCACCTCCACCCAGAGTTCCCGGCGGCGCAGGTCCACCAGCCGGGCCTGCCCGGCGAGCCCGGCCGGCACTACCGCTTCCCAGACCCGGCGGATCTGCTGGCGCAGTTCCAGCCCATCCAGGTCACCGGGCGAGAGGATGCCCCGGACCACTTCCTGGACCGGCACCGGACGGGGCAGACGAGGGCGCTTGGCCATGGTTCTTATCTTTCTCCCGATAATGAACAGGTTACGGAGCAGGGGGTTCACGGGGTGGGCCCGGGTAAGGTTCTCCACCTCCCGGCCTCCCCCGGGGAGCCCCTTACCCCAACAGCTTTTGTCCGGGCCCGGGCAAACCCCGGGGCTGCGGCCTCGATGACCTTCTCCGGCACGCAGAAGGCCAGGCGGAAATAACCGGCCCGGCCAAAGCCCCGCCCCGGCACCGCCAGGATATTTTCCTCCTTGAGGCGGGCCACGAGCCTCCAGGTCATCCCCCCCGGGGGCCTTGGGGAAGAGGTAGAAGGCCCCCTGGGGCTTGAGGAACTTATACCCCGCCCGGCCGAGGACCTCGCAGAAGAGCTCCCGGCGCCGGGCGTAGGGGGTGATATCCAGGCTGACGTCGGTCAGCCCCGCCACCACCCGCTGCATCAGGGCCGGGGCGTTGACGAAACCCAGGATGCGGTTGGCCAGCACCAGGGCGCCTTCCAGCTCGCCCCGGCCCGGCGGCCCGGGGGCTCACCGCCACATACCCCAGGCGCTCCCCGGGGATGGACAGGTCCTTGGAAAAAGAGGTGGCCAGCAGGGTGTTGGGATAGGCCGCAAAGATGCTGGGGACCACGGCCCCGTCATAGACCAGGTGCCGGTAAGGCTCATCGGCCACCAGATAAACCGGCCGGCCGTGGCGTCCCGCATGGTGGGCCAGGAACCGCCCCAACTCCTGCAAGGTCGCCGCGTCATAAATCTGCCCGGTGGGGTTGTTGGGGGAATTGATGATCACCGCCCGGGTCCGGGGGCTCAAGGCCGCGGCCAGCCGGTCCAGGTCGACTGAAAATTTTCGTCGGTTTCCACCACCCGGGCCACGCCGCCGTGGTTATCGGCATAAAACAGGTATTCGGGGAAATAGGGGGCCAGGATCACCACTTCATCCCCCGGGTCCAGCAGGGCCTTGAGGATGACGTTGAGCCCGCCGGCAGCCCCGCAGGTGAGGACCACGTCCTGGGCCTTGAATTCCAGGTCGTGGAGACGGCTGAGCATCTCGGCCAGGGCCTGGCGGGTCTGCAGCAGCCCGGCGTTGGGCATGTAGCCGTGGAGGCCGGGGCTCAGGTCGCCGGCCGCCTTGACCAGCTCGGCCTGGAACCGGGGCGGCGGCTCCAGGTCGGGGTTCCCCAGGGTGAAATCATAGACCTGGTCCGGCCCCAGGCGAGCCTTGAGCTCGGCCCCTTCTTCAAACATGCGCCTGATCCAGGATGAGTTTTGGATGGCGCCGCGGATGCGGGTGGAGATGGGCATGGATAGGGTTTCCTGTTTGCAGTTTTCGGGTTTCGGTCCGTCCGGGCGGCGAACCCTAAGGTTTGATTATACGCTAAGAGGTCGCGAAAAGGTTAGAGGAAGATGTCGCCGGCAGCCCCGCCCGACATCCATTTTTGGAGATGAAGCGATAGTCTCAGCCGGAACTGGCCTCTGCCCGCCTGGGCGAGACGACATTGCACCGCAAAACCGTTTGTTTCGGGGTACAAACGAAAACCGAAAAGCGTCCTCAGGGCTTCTCTTCCACCTTATAACCCGCGGCCCTCAACGCCGCCAGCACCGCCTCGCCCTGTTCCGGGCCCCGGGTCTCCAGGTTGAGTTCCACCCGGGTGTGGTCCAGGGGCAACTCCCGGGCCAGGCGGTCGTGGAACAGGTGGAGGATGTTGGCCCCCTGCTCCCCTAAAAGCGTCGTGAGGCGGCACAGGGACCCGGGGTGATCGGTGAGGGCCACCCGCAGGGTCAAGAGGCGGCGGTGCGCCAGCAGGGCCCGGGGCACCACCCGCTCCAGCAGGGGGATGTCGATATTGCCGCCGCTCACCACCAGCACCACCCGGCGGCCCAGGTCCCGGTCCTTCAAGGGCCCCAGAAAGGCCGCCGCGGGCACCGCCCCGGCCCCCTCCGCCAGGACTTTCTTGCCCTCCAGCAAGAGGAGCAGCGCCTGGACGATTTCCGGCTCCGTCACCAGCACCGTTTCGCTCAGGTGTTGCCTGCAGCAAAGGGAAGGGATGGCGGCCCACCTGGGGGACGTTGATGCCGTCCGCCAGGGTGGGCCGGGATGGCACCGGCACAGGGGCCCCCGCCTCCAGGGCCGCGGCCAGAGATGGCACCTGGGCCGTCTGGACCCCAATGAGGCGCACCGCAGGTTTCAGCGCCTTGATGGCCACCGCCACGCCTGCGGCCAGCCCCCCGCCCCCCACCGGCAGGACCACGGTGTCCACTTCGGGCAGGTCCTCGACGATTTCGAGCCCCAGGGTGCCCTGGCCGGCGATCACTTCGGGGTCATCAAAGGGGTGAATGAAAGTATATCCCTGGGCCACCAGGGTCTGGGCCCGCTCCAGGGCCTCACCCAGGTCCCGGCCATGGAGGATCACTTCGGCGCCATAGCCCTGGGTGGCCAGTTGCTTGGAAATGGAGGCCCCCTGGGGCATGACGATGGTAGCCGGCAGTCCCAACTGGGCGGCAGCAAAGGCCACCCCCTGGCCATGGTTGCCCGCCGAGGCGGCCACCACCCGGATCCCCTCGCCCCGCTCTTTGAGCCGCGTCAGGCGGTTGATGGCCCCCCGCAGCTTGAACGATCCGGTAGTCTGGAGGTTCTCCAGCTTCAGGAAGACCTCCCGGCCACTGTCCCGGCTCAAGGCATGAAAATAGATCGACGGGGTGCGGAGGACTACTCCGGCTTGCCGCTGCCTGGCTGCTTCAATGTCTTTGAGGGTCATGGTGTAAACGCTCGGCCCCGTTTCCAGGGACTATCAGGTCCAGGTCATGGCCGGGAGGAGTGGGGGCGGTCTCCCGGTGAAACCGCCCCGTGGCGATCTTACCGGAATCGGAGGGAATCGATGATTTTTTGCACAGAGCTCGACTACCCCCGGTTGCCAAAGACCCTTGGTAAAAACGGGTCATACATACTATTTTTCGACTATAATGACAAGGAGCTTAAATGTGCGGTGAAAGCTTTTTCCCCGAAGTTGCCGCCATGAGCGGCCGGATCGGAGGTTTGGGTATGACGTGGCATCCTCTGCCGAAAGGCCAGGCAGTGGGCTCGGGGGAAGCCGCCTTTCTGCCACGGGGCTTCAGAGGAGTCGGCGTAATGCACGTGATCGCCGAGGTGCTGCAGCAGTATTCCGGCCGCTTTGCCGTTGCATTGGGGATTGACCTGCGTTCGGGACCTGAAGCCCGCCAGCGCTGGTTTCTGGCGGCCATCCTCTATGGGGCCCGGATCTCCGGCCAGTTGGCCGCCCGCACCTACCAGGTCTTTGCGGCCCAGGGGATTTATACCCCCGAGGCCATCCTGGCCCAGGGGTGGGACAACCTGGTGGTCCGGCTGGACGAAGGCGGCTACGCCCGGTACGACTTCAAGACCGCCACCAAGCTCCTCAAGGTGATGGCCGCCCTGCAAGAACAGTATCAGGGCTCCCTGGAGCGGCTCCACGACCTCTCCCGGAGTTATGCGGACCTGGAGAGCCGCCTGGAGGGGTTGGGTGCGGGGATCGGGCCTACGACGGTCAATATTTTCCTCCGGGAACTCAGGGGCATCTGGGACCGGGCCACGCCCCCCTTGAGCCCCCTGGCCCAACAGGCCGGCGAGCACTTGGGGCTTTTTCCCCCAGGCCTCACGCCGGAAGCGGCCCTGGAGGCCCTGGCCCTGGCCTGGCAGGACCAACCGGAGCCGGGCTGCGACCTGGCCGACCTGGAGGCGGCCCTGGTGCGCCTGGGCCTGGCTTTACGACGCCGCCGGAAACCCTAGGGGAAGTTGAGCCCTCAAAAACCATAAACAGGGAAAGGAGAACCATGCGAGACTGTATCTTTTGCCGCATTGCGGCCGGGGAGGTGCCGGCCGAGCGGGTCCTGGAAACCCCGGGGGTCCTGGCCTTCCTGGATATCGCCCCGGTGAACTATGGGCATACCCTGGTCATTCCCAAGGCGCACTATCAGAACCTGCTGGAGTTGCCGGATGCCCTGTGGACGGAGATGGGCCAGGTCTGTCGCCGGGTGGCCCAGGCCCTGCAGGCGGGCTTGCGCGCCCAGGGATTCAATATCGACATGAATAACTTCGAGGCCGCGGGACAGGCGGTGTTCCACGCCCACCTCCACGTCATCCCCCGCTACTACACCGACGGACTCAAACTCTTTCCCCAGGCCAGCTATAAATCCGGCGACCGGGAAAAAACCGGGGAGCAGCTCCGCCGGGTCCTGGAGAAAATGGAGGGATGAGTTGAGATTACTGGGGAGAGGGGGCGGGGGGCCTTTTCGTAAGTGGCCCCTCCCCCCTCTCCCAAACCCTCTCCCCCCACCCCTTAATGGGGGGTGGGCGGAAGCCATTACGAACAATTCCTTGGCCTGGGGCACCGCATGCTACCCCCAATAACTCCGTTTTCATCCACCCGTAGGGGCGGACCTGCGTGTCCGCCCCTGGAGGGCGCCCACCTAAGTGCGCCCCTGCAAAAAATGTCAGAGGTTGGGAGTGGGAGCCTGAGGGTTAGGGGGAAGGGGCTATGCGCCCCTGGTCCCCAACCCTCAGATCATGTCTCCCAAGATCTCTCGCAGGAAGGCGGTGGCCTCGCTCAGGGGCATCGGTGTCCCGTCGATGGCGGCCACCGGCATCAGGCCCATGAGAGAATTGGCCAGCCAGAGGCCCTGGGCCTCCTGAAGCAGGGCCGGAGTGGTGGGGCGGGCCTCCAGGGTCAGGCCCCGGGCGGACAGCCCCCGGCCCAGGACCGCCAGGGTCACCCCGGGAAGGGCGCTGGCCGAGGCGGGGGTGCAATAACGCCCCTGGTGGAGATAGACCAGGCTGGTGGCGGCCCCCTCCGAGACCAGGCCGTCGGCTTCCAGAATGAGGGCTTCTCGGGCCCCCCGGTCCAGGGCGTATTGCCGGGCCGCCAGATAGAACAGGTAGTTGAGGCTCTTGTGCCGGCCCACGAAGGTGGTGCGGCCTTCGGGAAAGACCGCCACTGGCCAGCCCCCGGCGTATTCTTTGGGGGTGGGAGGAATATACGGCCTGGGCCCAGATTACCAGGGTGGGCCGGCACTCCTCCGGCAGGCCAAGCCCTTCGGCCTCCCCCCGGCTGAGGAGAATTTTTATCCGGGCCGGGCCGAGGCTGAGGCCGTTGGCGGACAGCAACGCCGCCAAGCGCTCCTGCCAGGGGACCGCGCCGGGAAAGGGCAGGTTAAAGACCCGGGCCGAAGCCTCCAGACGCTCCAGGTGCTCGCGGAGAAAAAGCACTCGCCCGGCCTCGGCCCGGAGGGTCTCGAACAAACCGTCCCCGTAGAGAAAACCCCGGTCGTTCACCGACACCCGGGCCTGGGAAATGGGGGTCAGCAGGCGTCATTGAGCCAGACGAATTCGTGGTTATATTCGGTAGAAATCATAGTTCCTGCTTCTCACCGGAGGTTCTTGGCGGGCACGGAGGCCAGCGCCACCCAGGCAACCCAAGAGGTAGTGGGGCGGCCGTCCCTGGCCGCCGCCCCGGGCCTGCGTTAGGCGCCAGTGGCTAGAGGGCGTACCGTGCACACCGACTTATGGCGGCCACAGGCCGCCCTATGACCTGATATCGCACGATTTGCCCTATCTTTAAAGCAATCTTTTCCCTTTTCGCCTCTTCCCCTTTTACCCTTTTCCCCACTCTACAAGTCCCCTCGATAAGCCGAAACAGGGTGCGGCCTTGTGCAGGGTCTCCTCGTATTCGTCTTCTTCCCGGGAGTCATAGACCACCCCGCCCCCCACCGCGAAATGGCCCTGGCCCTGGGAGATGATGGCGGTGCGGATGGCCACATTGAGGTCCATATTGCGGTGCAACCCCAGGTAGCCGATGGCCCCGCAGTAGACGTGGCGCACGTGGGGCTCCAGTTCGTCGATGATCTCCATGGCCCGGATCTTGGGGCAGCCGGTGATGGAGCCCCCGGGAAAGGTGGCCCGCAGGATATCCACTGCACGTGCAGCCGGGCTGGAGTTGGCCGGTGACGATGGACACCAGGTGGTAGACGTTCTGGTAGGCCTCCAGGCGTTTGTGCTCCGTAACCCGCACCGTCCGGGGACGGCAGACCTTGCCCAGGTCGTTGCGCAGCAGGTCCACGATCATGGAGAGCTCGGCGTCGTCCTTGGGGCTCTCGGCCAATTCCTGGCGCAGCTCGGCATCCGCGGCGGGGGTGGCCCCCCGGGGCCGGGTGCCCTTGATGGGCCGGGTCTCGAGATAATCGCCCCTTCGGTACAGAAAGCGCTCCATGGAAGTGGAGAGCACCTGAAAATCATCACAGTGCAGATAGGCGTAAAAGGGCGCGGGGTTGAGCTGGAAGAGCCGCTGCAACAGGTAGTACGGCTCCCCGGACAGCGGGAAAGAAAAGCGCTGGGTCAGGTTGACCTGATAGACGTCGCCGTTGCGGATATACTCCCGGATCCGGGTGAGGGCCGTCAGGTACGCCTCCCGGGTAAAATTGCTCTGGGGCTGGCCCACCCGGTAAGGGCCCACGGGCGTGGCCGGGGGCCAGGCCAGCGGCTGAGCCGGGGCAGTGCGCCGTCCCCTGCGGGTCTGCATAGGTGATGCTCACCTGCTGGAAACGCCCGGCCCGGCGGTCGTGGACCACCAGGCGCCGGGGAAAGGCGAAGACCATTTCGGGTAAGTGTAAGGTCATCCACCGCGGTGGTGGGCAGACGTTCCAGATGGTTTTTCAGGTCGTAGGCCAGAAACCCCAGAGCGCCTGCGGCCATGGGGGCCAGAGGCGTAGTCCCCCGGCAACTCCAGGGCCCCCAGCACCTCTGCCAGCACGTCAAAGGGGTTGGCATCAAGACCCGGGTGTCGCCGTCCTGCTGCACCGTAACCCGGCGCCCTTTGGCCCGGAGGACCAGAAACGGGTCCCAGCCCATGAGGGAATACCCGGCGCAGTCCAGGTCCCCGCCACTTAAGAGCAACATGGCATAAGGGCGCTGGCGCACGGCGGTGAAGAGCTCCGCCAGGTCCCCAACCCCCGGCGGCGGCTCGTACGGCTTGATCTGGATATCTGACTACCCGGCCGAACATGGTTTTCCCTGCGCAAAAATAATTTTTGGGGCGGGCCAGGAACACCGACAAAAAATCCCTGCCCACACATGCGCCCCTGTAGGGGCGAATCTGCGTGCCCGCCCTCCGAGGCCGCACACAGAGTTGTGCCCGTACAAAACAGATAGCAAGGCTCAGAGGCCCCGCGCACCCCTGGCCCCCTCCCTGACCCCTTTCTGCCAAGAAATTCGCGGCCAGGGCGTGGCCGTGGCCGTGAGGAAGGATTCCGGGTGGAACTGAACCCCGTGGAGGGGAAAATGTCGGTGTTGAGGCCCATGATGACGCCGTCTTCGGTCCAGGCGGTGACTTCCAGGTCCGGGGAGGCGGGGCTGCGCCATGAGGGAGTGGTAGCGGGCGGCGCGGAAAGGCGAGGGCAAGCCCTCAAAGACCCCCTGGCCCGTATGAAAAACCTGATGGCGTTTGCCGTGCACCGGCACCGGGGCCTTGACGGTGGCGCCGCCGAAGACTTCGTTTAAGGCCTGGTGTCCCAGGCAGACCCCCAGGATGGGGATGGACCGATAAAAATGGGCGATGGCCGCTTTGCTGATGCCCGCCTGGTCCGGGGCCTTGGGGCCCGGCGAGATGCAGAGCCAGTCGGGCTGAAGGTCCGCAATCCCGTCCAGGCCGATGTCGTCGTGGCGAAAGACCAGGACCTCCAGGTCGAACTCGGAGAAGAGCTGCACCAGGTTATAGGTGAAGGAGTCGTAATTGTCGATCATCACCAGGCGCATCGGCCGCCCCCATCATGAAATCCCCTGTAGGGGCGGACCTGCGTGTCCGCCCTCTGAGGGCGCACACCTAGGTGCGCCCCTACAAAACCAATTAAGGAAAAATAAAAAAAAGCCGCCCAGTTGAGTCTGGGTGGCTCGCGCCTGGCATAACTCTGCAATAATAGTATGATGCAGCCTTCCGGCCTGTCAACGGTTTTCTGCCGTGAACAATTCTTTGAATCGGTGGCACGGGCTTTCCAGGGTGAGCCCGGGGCAGATCAGTCCAGCCCAGTCTGGAAAGGCTGGACCACCTTCACCACGTGGCCAATAGCGCTCCGGGCGTAAAGGCCCGACACGTTAACCTTTTCCTGGCTGCGGTTGCAGGCTTGCGAAAGACCTTGAAGGCGAGGGTCATGAACTCGAGTTAATCCCCGGCTCCCGCCCGCAGGCGGACGAAGTAGAGGGTCCCGAAGGAATTGGGTTCCAGGCGGTGGAGTTCACTGTTGTATTTCTGGACGTAGCCGACGTCATAATCGACACCCTCGGCTAAACCCATGGCCCGGTCCATGTCGTCGTCGGCCACCATGAGCAGGGCCTGTAAAAAGACCGCCCCGCCATTTCTGGCGGTCGGGTCGTGGGCAAAGACCGCCCCGCAGGTGCAGGACCCGGCGGCAAAATCATTCCATTGGCCGCCTTCCACCTCCACCGGCGGCCGGATCTCGGCACGGCAAAACGGACAGCAGGCCGGCAGGGTGCGGTCACTGAAGAGCTTCGGCATACAACACACCTCAAAAAAAAGATTTACTCTGCCGGGGGCCGACGCTGGGACCGGGGCGCCTCGGACCCGGTGGAGCACAGGCCTCACCTTCGGCCAGCCACTCCAGCCGGCTGGTTTTTATTATCGCTGATTTTTCTAAATACGCAAATGTCTCGCCTTTCTCTTGACACCCGGGCGCCTGCACCTTAAATTGTGTTCACGCAAAATGAATAGGGAGGTCTTTATGGCGGATATGGTCGTGAGTTTTTCGATCCAGCAGCAGCAGGAAGTTGAGGCCATTGTCATCGACAAGGATGGTGAAGAAGCCCTGCGTTATATGAGTGACCTGGTGGGGATATTTAAGTCCCGGGAAAGCCACGCCTGTGGCCCCAAAGCAGCCGAAACCACTCCGGGACACGGTTGATACGACGGAGCCGGGCGGGCTTTGTTTACGGCGCCGTCGCTCCAGTCATCGACCCCCAACCACCCGACACTGATCCAGCATGGCATGAGCCGGTCCTGGCATGAGGGCTCGTGCTTTAACCACCGACTCAGGCGCTGCCTGGCGGCGCTTCATGAGAACCAGACAAGGTGAAAAGCTATGGCAGACAAACAGGTCGTATTTTCGGACACGGACCAACAGCAGATAGAAGCCATCGTCATTGATAAGGACAAAGAAGAGGCCATCAAGTTTATGGCCCTCCTGGTGCAGCGCTTCAAAGGTGGCAGCGAAAGCCACGCCTGCGGCCCCAAAAGAACTCAATAAAGAGACGCTACCCACTTTAAGTGGCTGACCGACAGACTATGGAAAGGCTGGCGCTGGTAGCTGACACCCATTCCTACCTCGCCGGCCTTCCTGCGTTGCTGGCGTTCTTCAAGGACCAGGGGCTCCGCCACCTGGCCTGCCTGGGGGATTGTCCTGCCGACCCCTTCCGGCCCTGGCTGACGATGGACCCCGGCAATCGGCTTTATTGGGTGTACGACGTCTTCGGGCCCCAGATGTCCGAGGCCACCGGCTGCGGCATCGCCCTGGAGTTGGAGGGACGGATCTTTTTGGCCCACACCCGGGCTCTGATTTGGACCCACTTCAATGAGCGCCTCCGGGCCTACGGGCACGGGGTCCACAGTTACCGCCCGCCGATGTTGGCCTGCCACGGGCACACCCACGTCCCCAGCGTCACCCGCTTTACGCCGCCTTTCAGCCGCCTGCTCTACACCAACGACGCGGTGCGACCCCAGGAGTTTCAGGCGCGTCAGGCCTGCCTGACCCTGGACCCGGACACCACCTACCTCATCGTGCCCGGGGCCTTCACCCTCGAAGAGCAGCGGCATCCCACCTTCAGCTTCGCGGTCCTGGACCTGGTAAGCTCCCGGGTGGCCATGGTCTCCCTGAAAGATCTGCGGAATCTGGAATCAGTGGAACTTTTCCCGCCGGATTAAAGAGCTGTAAGTGGGGCGGGCGTCCCGCCCGCCAGCAGGTCGGCCAAAGGTGCGCGGTGCGCCCCCCAGGCAAAATTTTTCAAGAAAAATTCTTCGTAGGCCTTCGGAACAGCCGCAAAACCTGAACACCTGGCAGGGACCGGTGGCACAGCCTTTCCAGGCTGGGCTCGGCTGACCGGCTTCAGGCGCACAGGCTGGAAAGCCTGTGCCTCCAATGCAAAGAATGTTGTGAAATAGTTCTTCATGGGCCCTCGGCGCATCGGCTAATTATGCAAAGTACCTGAGGGATTACCCCTAACTTTGAACCTTGAACTTTGAACTATGAACTTTTCAGACCAGGCCAGAAGACGCCAGATAAAATATCCTGCCATGTGGACAGGTCCGCTAAGGCCTAGCCCCCCGAGTCGGGAACAAGCCCGGCCTGGCCCGCCCGCAATTCCTCCAGCACGAGCAGGTCGGTGGGGAAAGCCAGGAGTTGGGGCGGGGCCGCCAGGGGGAAAAACGCGGCCGCGTCCAGGTCATCGCCGGCCTTAAGCACTCCGCCCGTGACGCGCCCGGCGAACCAGATTCCCACGGTGAGGCGCTCGGGGTCATGAAAGTTGGAATGCACCGCCAAGCACCGGTCCCACCTCAACCACCAGACCGGTTTCCTCCAGAAACTCCCGGGCCGCGGCCCCTCGCACCTCTTCCCCCCACTCCACGTAACCGCAGGGGATGCACCAGGCGCCGGCATAGGGACCACCGGCCCGCCTTCCCCAAAGGATGGCCTGGCCCCGGCGCACCACCACCGCCACCCCCACGGCGGGATTGACATAGAGCACCCGGTCGCACTCCCGGCAGGCGAGGCGGTCCCGGTCACCCCGGCGCCGGGTTTCGAGAAGCCCGCCGCAGCAGGGGCAGTAGCGAAAATCATTAGAATTACAAGACATTATGCTCCCCGGTCACTCCTGGATAATATTAAGGGTTGAAACTCATGGCCAAATTCATTTACAAACGTAGGTTGTTAATTTTGGAGTGTACCCCGTGACTACCCCAAGACTCAAGGCCATTCGCAACATCGGCATCATTGCCCACATCGACGCCGGCAAGACCACCTTGACGGAGCGCATCCTCTATTATACCGGCCGCACCCACAAGATGGGCGAAGTGCACGACGGCGCCGCGGTCATGGACTGGATGCCCGAGGAGCAGGAGCGGGGCATCACCATCACCGCCGCGGTCACCACCTGCCAGTGGAAGGGCTGCGTCATCAATATCATCGACACCCCGGGCCACGTGGATTTCACCATCGAAGTGGAACGGTCCCTGCGGGTGCTGGACGGGGCCATCGGGGTCTTCGACGCGGTGAGCGGGGTCGAGCCCCAGTCCGAAACCGTCTGGCACCAGGCGGACAAGTACCGGGTGCCCAAGCTGGCCTTCATCAACAAGATGGACCGCATGGGGGCCGATTTCGGGGCGGCCGTGGCGTCCATGCGGGAAAGGCTGGGCGCCCATCCCCTGGTCCTCACCCTCCCCTGGGGCGAAGAAGACCACTTCCAGGGCGTCATCGATCTGTTGAGCCATGAAGGCCATCAGGTGGCGGGAAGAAACCCTGGGCGTGGACTTTGAGGAACTGGACATCCCCGCCGACTACCGAGGACCAGGCGGCCGCGGCCCGGGAAGCCCTGGTGGAGGCCGTGGCGGAAGTGGACGACGAAGTTATGGAGGTCTACCTGGCGGAGCAGCCCTTGACGGTGGAGGCCCTCAAGGCCGGCATCCAGCGGGCCACCCTGGCCCTGAAAGGGGTGCCCACCTATTGCGGCTCCGCCTTGCGCAACAAGGGCATCCAGCCCCTGCTGGACGGCATCAAGGATTTCCTGCCCAATCCCGCCCAGGTGCCGCCGATTGATGGGCCAGAACCCCAAGACCGGCGACATGGAGACCCGGCCGCCCCGAAATGACGCAGCCCTTGGCCGCCCTGGCCTTCAAGATCATGGTGGACCAGAGCCAGCGCCTCACTTATGTGCGCATCTATTCCGGCACCCTGAAATTCGGACAGGAAGTCTATAATTCCATCAAGCAGACCACCGAGAAGGTGGCCCGCATCCTGCGCATGCACGCCAACAAGCGGGAACCCCTGGAGGAAGCCCACGCCGGCAGCATCGTGGCCCTCCTGGGCCTCAAGGCCACCACCACCGGCGATACCCTGTGCAGCCGCCACCACCCCATCGTCCTGGAGCCCATTTCCGTCCTACGTGCCGGTGATCTCCCTGGCCATCGAACCGGTGACCCGGGACGACCAGGAGCGCCTGGGACCGGCCCTGGAGCGGGTCTCCGAAGAAGACCCCAGCCTCAAGATCCACACCGACGAAGACACGGGCCAGACTCTGCTGTCCGGCATGGGGGAACTGCACCTGGAAGTGATCATCCACCGCCTGGAGCGGGAGTTTCACGCCCACGTGCGGGCGGGCCGCCCCCAGGTGGTCTACCGGGAGACCATTGCCGCCAGCAGTCGAGGAGACCGGGGTCTTCGACCGGGAACTGGCCGGCAAGCACCATTTCGGCGAAGTCAGGCTTACCCTGAGCCCCCGGCCCCGGGGCGCCGGCAACGCCTTTCGTCTCGCTCTTGCCCGAGGGCCATCCGGCCCAGGGCTTTGTGCCCCTTGATCGCCCAGGCGATCGCCGAAGCCCTGGAAGGCGGGGCGGTATACGGCCACCCCGCGGTAGACATCGCCGTGGCCCTGACCGACGCCACCGTCAAGGAAGGCCAGGCCTCGGAGATGGCCTTCCGGGTCGCGGCCATGACCGCGGTGAAACAGGGGCTCCATCCAGGGCCAGCCCCAACTGCTCCAGCCCATCATGAAGGTGGAGATCATCGCCCCGGAGGAGTTTACCGGCGAAGTCATGGGCGATTTTGCCTCCCGGAAAGGCAAGGTGGAGCACCTGCTGGCCAAGGGGCCGGTGCGCTTCATTTCGGGACTGGCGCCCCTGTCCGAGATGTTCGGCTATGCCACCGCGCTTGCGCTCCCTGACCCAGGGCCGGGGCACCTTTACGCTGCAGTTCGACCACCATGGCTACGTGGAGCGGAAAGAAGAAAGATAGCTGTCAGCAGCCGCGATCAGCTTGAGGAAATCCTGCCTGAATAGATCTTGATCAGAGGTGATGAGAGTCTTCTCGGGGCGACCTATGTGTCCGCCCTTCACCGGTTCACCAGGTGAACCCTAAAATATTTATTATCGCATGGAGAATAAGCCTAATGCCCATAGAACAAACCCTATCCATGATCAAACCCGACGGCGTGCAACGCGGCCTTATCGGCAACGTCATCGGCCGCTTTGAGAAAACACGGCCTCAAGATCAAGGCCATGAAGATGCTGCACCTGTCCCTGGACCAGGCCCGGTCCTTTTACGCGGTGCATCAGGAACGGCCCTTTTTTGACAGCCTGACCAACTTCATGAGTTCCGGGCCCATCGTGGCCATGATCCTGGAAGGCGAGAACGCCATCCAGGTCAACCGGGACCTCATGGGGGCCACCGACTACCGGAAGGCCGCGCCCGGCACCATCCGGGCGGATTTCGCCCGGGAAATCGAGGCCAACATCGTCCACGGCTCCGACGCCCCCGAGACCGCCAAAGGCGAAATCGCCTTCTTTTTTAACGCCCTGGAACAGGTCTGAGATCACGCGGTCGCGGCAGCTACCGGCTTTCAGCTATAAGAAACCTTCTCGGTTGGTGAAAAACTCTTTTTTGTCATCCTGAGCGGAGCGAAGAATCTCGTACTCTTTTGATAATTATGAGATTCTTCGGTCGCTCTGCTCCCTCAGAATGACAGGCAAAGGGACTCTCGCAACAGACCCGGCTTGACAATGCCCCCCTTTATCCTCATGTTACAGGTAGGGGCGCTAGCCCCGGTGACACCGGGTGGCAATTCTTTCGCAGCTTGGCCCCCGGGGCCATCGCCAGCACGGCGCCGGGCCTGGCGCAAGGAGAAGTCGGCATGCCGGTGGAAACCATCATCCCCGATCCTGGAACAGGTCAACGAGTGCCTGCGATCCGCCCCGGCGCACCGCCGCCGCACCGGCCGCCCCTTTGTCACCCTGAGCTATGCCCAGAGTCTGGATGGCAGCATTGCCGACCGCCCCGGGCGCCCCCTGGCCCTCAGCGGCCCCTTCCATGGCCCTGACCCACGGACTCCGGGCCGCCCACGAGGCCATTCTGGTAGGCATCGGCACGGTGCTGGCCGACAATCCCCGTCTCAACGTCAGGCTGGTGGCAGGTCCCAGACCCCCAACCGATAGTCGTGGACAGCCGTCTCCGTTTTCCCCCGTATGCCAACCTCTTGAAAAACCGCCGCGTCCCCTTGATCGCCACCAACGCAGGGCGCCGACCCCGAACGCCAGCTGGCCCTGGAGGCGGCCGGGGCCCGGGTCCTGCGGTTGCCGGGAACTAACGGCTGGGTCGATCTGGCCGACCTCCTCAAACACCTGGGGTCCATGGAGCATCAACAGCCTGATGGTGGAGGGGGGGGCCCAGATCATTACGAGTTTTCTGGCCTCCCGGCTGGTGGACCAGGTGGTCCTGACCATCGCCCCCCTGCTCGTGGGCGGCCTCCGGGTGGTGGACCACCTGGGGCGCTCCTCCCGGCGGCGCTTTCCCCGCCTCCAGCGCCTCACCTACCAGCAACTGGGCGATGACCTGGTGCTGCGCGGCGAACCGGACTGGGATGGCTGAATGGAACGACGGGCCCTCTATTTCACCGCACCCCGCCAGGTGGAACTGCACACGCGAACCTCTGCCCTCCCCTGCTTTTGGCCAGGTATTGGTGCAAGACCATATTTCCGCCATCAGCCCGGGGACCGAGTTGCTGATTTACCGGGGCCTGGCCCCGGCCGACCTGGCCAGGGATGAGACCATCACCTCCCTGGCCGGGGATTTTTCTTTTCCCCTGAAATACGGCTACGCCGTGGTGGGCCGGGTCATGGAGCTGGGCCGGGGGGTGGCCCCGGAGTGGGAAGGCCGGCTGGTCTTCGCCTTCCATCCCCACGAAAGCCACTTTCTGGCCACCCCGGACGAACTGCTCAGACTGCCCGACGATCTTGACCCCTGAGGATGCGGTATTCTTCCCCAACATGGAAACCGCGGTGACCTTCCTGCTGGACGGCCAGCCCCTCATGGGGGAGCAGGTGGCCATCTTCGGCCAGGGCATCGTGGGGCTGCTCCTCACCGCCCTATTGAGCCGCTGGCCCCTGTCGTCCCTGGTAACCCTGGACCTCTATCCCAAGCGCCGGCTCCTCTCCGAAAACCTTGGGGCCCACGCTGAGCCTGGACCCCTCGGCCCCGGACGCCCTGGCGCGCCTGGCCGCCGGTCTCCAGGGCGGCGGCCCCTATCCCGGGGCCGACCTCTCCTATGAGATTTCCGGCAATCCCGCCGCCCTGGACCAGGCCATTGCGGCCACCGGGTTCAACGGCCGGGTGGTCATCGGCTCCTGGTACGGGCTGAAGCGGTCCGACCTGAACCTGGGGGGCCGCTTCCATCGCAGCCGGATGCGGCTCATCAGCAGCCAGGTCAGCAGCATCGCCCCGGAACTCACCGGCCGCTGGAACAATGCCCGGCGTTACCATGCCACCTGGCAGATGCTGGCCCAGGTCCAGCCGGCCCGCTTCATCACCCATCGGTTTCCCATCGACCAGGCCGCCCAGGCCTTTACGTTGATCGACGAGAACCCGGGGGAGGCGATTCAAGTGATTTTAGAGTATTAATTTTGGCGTTTTTAGTTTTTTGCGGATTTTTGAGACGACGGTTAAGAGGAGTATAATTACTAAATATTTAATTATAGCTATAATTATCATTATTCTCGTGTTATGTGTTGCATGGTTCTGTAAAGATGGTGAACATTTTAAGAGCGTAGCATTAATTTGTTATGGGTATTTACTTGGGTTGCTATCCGCCTTTCTCTCCAAAGTCTTTCATGGCCGACGATAGGAATATTGTTCAATTTCGGTTCTTAAATTCTATCCCGGCTTCTTTTTTCCTATAATTTTTGCATTGCTGTCCTCTTTTCGAAACTCAAGGAGTTGACCATGCACAGATACACGTTAGCGGTGAAACGAGACTTCGTGGCCCGGCATTTCTTGTCGGCGGCGATTGGGGCGCCGAAAATGACCTCCATTCCCACCATTACCAGGTTGAGGTCCAGTTGGAAGGCAAAATCCTGGATAAACACGGCTACCTGGTGGACATCGTGGCCGTGGAGGCCCACCTGGAAGAACTGGTGGCGTATTACCGGGACCAGACCCTGAACGATCTCCCGGAATTCGCCGGACTCAACCCCAGCATCGAGCACTTCGCCCGCCTCCTCGCCCAGTCGCTTTTGAGCCGCATCCAAGAGCCTCTCAGCGCCTTGACGGTGAAAATCTGGGAAAACGACATCGCCTGGGCCGCCTACCGCGAGGAACGTTAGTGCATGTGGGTCTGCTCATTTACGGCAGTTTGGACATTATCTCCGGGGGCTTCATCTATGACCGGCATCTGGTGCGCTATCTTAGGGAGGCCGGGGACCGGGTGGACGTCATCAGCTCTCCCCTGGCGCCCCTATGGCTGAAGCCTGCTGGACAACCTGAACTCCGGGCTCCGCCGCCGGCTAACGCAGGCCGCCTTTGATGTCCTCCTGGAAGATGAGCTGGTACATCCCTCCTGTTTCTGGCTCAACTCGCGCCTGCGTCCCCAGCTGAGCTATCCCGTGGTCGCTATCGTCCATCATCTGCGCTGCTGCGAAGCCCGGCCTGCCTGGCAAAACCGACTCTATCGCCGGGTGGAGCAGCGGTACCTGGCTTCGCTGGCCGGTTTTATCTTCAATAGTAATGCCACCCGAACCGATGTAGAACGCCTGGTAGGGTCAGGCCGGCCTGCGGTAATCGCCTCTCCCGGCGGAGATCGCCTCCCCGGCAAAGTCACCGCCGAACAAATTACCCTCAGGGCCTTGGCCCCGGGGCCCTTTAAGATTATCTGCGTGGCCAATCTTATTCCCCGGAAGCAGGTCCAGACGTTAATCGCGGCCCTGGCCCGTCTGCCTCGCCAAGATTGGCAGCTTTCCGTGGCAGGCAGTCTGACCATGGATACCGCTTATGCCGGGAGCATTCGCCGGCAAATTGAGGCGCATGGCTTGAGTGGGAGGATCTCGTTGCTGGGAACGGTTTCCGACCAGGATCTGGCCGTGCTGCTCCCCCAACATCACCTCCTGGCGGTGCCCTCCTCCTATGAGGGCTTCGGCATCGTCTACCTGGAGGGCATGCAATTCGGCCTGCCTGCCATCGCCGGGACCGATGGCGCCGCCCCAGAGATCATTACCCACGGCGAAAACGGCTTTCTGGTGCCACCGGGAGATGCCGCCGCCCTGGCCCGCTCTCTCAGTCTCCTGATGGAGGACCGGGAGCTTTTGAAGAGGATGAGCCTGATGGCCCACCGGCGCGCCGCCGGCCAGCCCACCTGGAACGACAGCGCCGCCCGGGCCCGGGCCTTCATCCAGAGTTTCCTGAGGTAACTGTGTCCGGCCCGGCTGCTCCCGACTATATCCGCTATCTGGCCGCTAAAAAGGGGCTGGATAACCGCTCCCTGAACCGCCATGTCTGGGACCATTTGGTCCGGGCGGTGGAGGACCGGCAGGACTCATCCCCTCTGCGGGTCCTGGAAGTGGGCTGCGGTATCGGCACCATGCTGGAGAGATTGCTGGATTGGGGGTTGCTGACCCGGGCGGCCTATACCGGCATCGATGTGGAACCGGAGTTCATCCGGGAGGCCGCCGAGCGCTGCCGCGCTTATGCGGTGGCGCGCCCTGCCTCCCTCACCGTGGAGCCCGACGGGGCCAGGCTCTTCTCGACCCGCGCCCAGGAAGTCCGAGTCACGTTTGAAGCCGCCGACCTCTTCGCTTTCCTCGACCGGGAGCCGGAAAAATCGGCCTGGGACCTGCTCGTAGCCCATGCCGTCCTGGACCTCATCGACCTCCCCGACGCCCTGCCGCGGCTCTTGTCGCGCCTGGCTCCCGGCGGGCTCTTCTACTTTCACCCTCAATTTTGACGGGGCCACCAGCCTCGAGCCCCCCATCGCCCCGGACCTGGACGCCTTAATCGAAGCCCTGTATCACCGCACCATGGACACGCGCCGGTGTCGGGGTCAGCCCTGCGGGGAGCAGTGTCACCGGCCGCCAACTCTTAGGGAGCCTGAAAGCAGCCGGGGCCCGGGTGATCGCGGCAGGAAGTTCCGACTGGGTGGTCTTTCCCGGCCCGGACGGTTATCCCGGCGATGAGGCCTACTTTCTGCACTGCATCATCGACACCATCGGCCGGGCTTTGCGGACCACCCCGCATTGGACCGCGGCCGGTTCGAGGCCTGGCTGGCCCAGCGCCACCGCCAGATCGAGTCGGCCGAATTGACCTACATCGCCCACCAATTGGATGTTTTGGGTTATATTTAAAAAAGCAATGTCAGGCAGGCGCCCTCGCCTGCCCGGAACAGCCGGGCATAGCTGTTCCACATTTTCTCAGCCTGGCCCCATGCGAGTACGTGGCAATGCGAAGACAGGTGAGGAATTTCACTGTGCTCCAGGTAATCATCTACGACTGCGACGGGGTGCTGATCGATTCCCGGGAATCCAACCGGGCCTTCTACAATCACATCCTGGCCCGTTTCGGGCTGCCGCCCCTGACCGAGGCGCAACTGGAGGTGGTCCACGTCAGCACCGCCCAGGGAGCCATCGACTATCTCTTCCGGGACCATCCCGAGCCTGGAAGAAGCCCAGGCTTATCAAAGGACCATCAATAACGACCCGTTTCTGGCCCTCATCCGCCTGGAGCCCCACATTCGGGAGGTGCTGGTCCGGCTGCGGTCCCGTTATCAGCACCGCCATCGCCACCAACCGGGGCAAAAGCCTGCCCCTGGTGCTCAAGACTCTGGGTATGGATGATCTCTTCGATCTGACCATTTCGGCCTACGATGTCACCCGGCCCAAACCCCACCCGGAGTGCCTCGAAAAGATTCTCGCCCACTTCCGGCTGGCGCCGGAAGCGGCCCTGTACATCGGAGACGCGGCCCTGGACCAGGAAGTGGCCGCGGCTGCCGGGGTGCCCTTCGCGGCGCTACAAAAACCCCGGGCTGACAGGCCGTTATCACCTCCAGGACCATCTGGACCTGCTGCCGGTCCTCAAACTTTAGCGGTGGCACTTGACGCCTTTTGCCATCCCCAGATGTTTCTGCCTGCGATTTATTTCATCTTCAGACGCAAACGCCTTAACATTTCCCTCTGGTGGGGGTTCTAAATAATCAAACGAACCAATCAATCCCTTGGGGGAGGAAAAAGCCGTGAAACTTGGCAAGAGATTTTGGAGCCTGGGCCTGAAAAAACAGGCGATTATTTTAGGTCTGCTGGGCTTAAGTTTTCTGACGGGCTGCGCCACACCGAGCCAGGCCCCTTACGCTTGGGGGGGTGCGGGCATAGGTACGGCCCTGGGGGCCGGCCTGGGGGCCGCCATCAATCACTCGAATCCCTGGAGGGGTGCGGCTATCGGCGGGTTGCTCGGAGGTGGTGGGGGCGCCCTGGCAGGTGTAGCCTACGGGCAGTCCCAAACCCCCTATCAGCCGCAACAGCAGGGGGCTTATCAACCCCAACCCCAACAGCAACAGCAGGGCTATTATCAGCCGCAGCAGGGAAGTTACCAGCAGCAGGGCGACTATCAGCAGGCCCCCTATTACGGGCCTCCGCCGGGCTGAACCACCAGAGGAAAACCGGATTCCGCCTGATAGGCTGGTGCAGGGAAAAGCCCTGGCGAGTAAATCTCGCCAGGGCTTTTCTTTGGCAAAAATTAAGAAAAAGAGGGAAAACCTGACTGGTCAGCCGCTGGCGATACGGCCCGGGAGCCGGCTCACTGCCGGCCGCCTCTCTATCCTGCTTGCCGGTGGAGGGGTGAGGGGGTAGCCGCCCATGACCCGGGGAAGCCAGCCCTCGGATAGTGTGACGCTTCTTTTAAGATGGTTTTCATCTTAAGGAAAGAGCCCCGATAAAGGCCTGCATATTACGCCCCTTTTTTAAAGGGAGGCGGAGGGGATCATATAACCATCTGATAATCCCCCTAAATCACCTTTAGACAAGGAGGGCTTTAAAACAGCTTTTGCAGGCCCGGGCAACTTAGTTGCCAGACAATGTTTGCAGCATGACACTATCGGCCCCAAGCCGGTGAGGTTGGTGGCCACAGCCGCTGAGAATCTTCTCCGGCCTGTGCGTACCCCCCTGACCCGCAGGGGCGCGTTATGATCAAGTCGGGGTGAAGATGTACAGCGTCTCCTGCACTTCCTTGAGCCAGGCCTGCCGCTGGTCAGGAGTGCTGGTCACCACCACGGCAAAATTTTTGCGGAAAACGAGGGGAACGCCGCATAACCCAAAGATGCAGTTCTTCCAGAGGGTTTCCAGTGGGTCGCCGAAGACGGCCAGTTCCCGCTCTGCCGGGGTGTTGGAGGTGGTGAACACCACCGCGGCCTTGGCCTTCAGCAGCCCCACCGGGACGCCTTCGCCGGCATCCCCCTCCAGGAACCGGTAGGCCACCTCCGGCCGCAGCACCCGATCCACCCAGCCCTTCAGGATGGCCGGCGGCTGGCCCCACCAGTTGGGGTGGATGATAACAATGCCCTGAGCCTCGGCGATCTCCTGGCAATGCTGTTCCAAAAACGGTTGCAGGAAGGCCTCCTGCTCAAGTTCGGGCGAGACCAGGACGGGGTCGAAGTTTTCCTGGTAGAGATCATGAAACCGCACCTCATGCCCCTGGGTCTCCAGGGTATGCACCGCGGTGGCGGCGATGGCGTGGTTGAAGCTGCCGTGCCGGGGATGAGCCAGGATTACCGAAAGGAAGGCCATGTAAACTCCAGAGGGCAGGCCGGGGCGAGTCATCTCCCAGAAGGTGCAACTCCCTTATGCCTGCCGGGGTTTGGTTTTCCAACCGCAAGCCCGGGAAACGGCCCCGGGGGAAGGCCGCGCCTGGCTCACCACGAAAAGTCAGAAAAATGAGGAGTTTTTGAAAAGAAGGCCCAGGGATACCACAGGAAAAACAGCCTGGCCGTGCACCCTCCTTCGAATCCGCCACAACCGAGGACCGTGGCCAGAGGGTTGATGGATTAGAATCCGCCGCGACACAGACCGCCTTGTTTACCGCTGCTTCCTTCCGGACCTGACGGGGTTCACAAGCGTCTGTTGCGCAGGGTCCAATCCGCCGCCCTGGTCAGCAGTCAACGGCAGCGCTGCAATCCTCAAAGAGGGACTTCAATCCCGCATAAGCGGATTTCGGGTTACAGGGCACCGCTAGCTCCCCATCTAGCACGACCAGGTCCTAAAAAACGGCTCAGCGATCGACGCGTTCCCGCAGTTCTTTGCCCACCTTGAAGAAGGGCAATTTCTTGCCGTCCACTTTGATGAGATCGCCGGTCTTGGGGTTACGGCCTTTATAGCCATTGTAAAATTTCACTTTAAACTGCCAAAGCCGCGAATTTCGATGCGTTCCTTTTGCACCAGGGCATCCGCCATGTTCTCAAAAACGGCGTTGACCACCATTTCCGCCTTCTTCAAGGTGATATTCTCAGCTTTGGCCAGAGCTTCGATGAGTTGCGACTTGTTCATCCCGCTCTACTCCTTGGGGGCGTGCGCCGGAGCCCTTGCCGGGGCTGGCAGCTCGATCGCCTGTAGCTAATTTAGCTAAAATAATAAAGAAAAACCCGCCTGAGGTAAAGAAAAAAATGCAGGCCGAGGTTAGGAGGCGCGACCGGACCACCCGAATTCCCCTCCCAGGGTCAGGCCCAGGCCCCGCACCCGGTTACGGGAAAGCCTCGCCGGTGGCTCACCGGGAGGCCCTGGGCCTACCATCCCGCCACATTTTCATGAACCTCCCGGGCCGGCCAGGATAAATCGTCCCTCGCCGCAGGGGTCCGCCCCCATGGCTGCCGGGCTGCCTTTTCCTGCCCAGGCGCCCGGCCCCTCGGGTTCGCTTCTAGGTTAGTCATTTTCTGACATTTAGCAAGAATTACCCGGTAACCGGAGGCGCGGGCCCCGGGGCCCCAAAAAAAGAACCGCCCGGTAGTTATGGACGATAATGAAAAATGAAGTAAACTGAATTATCTCATAAAAAGAGCCAGCCGGGCGGGGTGAAGACGCCAAGCAGGCCGGAGGACTTCTCATGGAGAGCAAATCCGTAAATTTCCGGGTGGCGGGCATGGTGCAACAGGGTGGGTTTGTGTGAAGCGGCTGCCCTGACGCCGTGTGCGCCGCCATCACCGCCCTCCGGGGCGTTGCGTCGGTAACCTATGACGCCGAAGAGGACCTTTTCACCCTCCATTTTGATTCCCAAAAGATCGGGCTGGCAGATATCTTTGGCGCTGTCTATATGGCCGGCAGACAAGCGGGACAGGACTATTTGCCCCAATTGGTCTCCTGAATTCCCCGGCGGGATTAAGGCGCCGCCGCTGATTCGCTTAATTTCCCCGGCAGCCGCACCTCGCACCCACCGGTAGGGGATAGGGTTTCTGAGGGTAACAAATGGTAAGTGTCCTCCCGAAGGCCAAGTGCGTCACCACAAGGCATGCGCTCAAAAACCTCTTCAGCCTTTTGGGCCATGCTCGACAGGGAAATAAGCATTATTTCCAGGAATCCCCCCAACACGATCACCCCCCAAAAAATCAGTGTTCCCGTTGTGCCTCCTTGGCAGACTTTTTCGGCTTGGCGCCGGACACCGGCTCATGGTGCTTTTATATCCTGCCGGAACGGAAGGAAATATTCTGGTAAACCCTGTTTTCCGGGGCGGGAATGCCTATTTTTTATGAGCCACATGGCTAACAAACCCTGGGACCGTGGACTGCCGCCGGGGAAAGCTGAACAGGGGACGGCCGGGGCTCATCGGGGGATAGGGGGGCCCCGGCTCCGGAGACCATCATTCCCGAGCCCCAACCCGCACCGCGTTAGAACCTGGGGAGGGCGGGTTCCCCGGTTGGAGGCTCCAGGAGATCCACCGCGTTTAAGCCCTCGGCCCTGTCGGGCCGCGTCCCGGCCTTAGGCCTCGCCAGGAAAAAGGCCCACAGCGATTAGCATAAGAAACCAACGAGAATGCCTAAAAATAATCCCGCCTAAAAGGCGATCATGCCTATCTTGCTTGCCTCCTCAATCCCCGCGTGACTCCTTTATGGGTTGTTAACGCCTGGACAATACCGGCTCGTGTCCCGCGTCTCTGTCTGCGGGGACACGCCTGATCCGGCATCCCTTCGGGCAGGCCTTAGCATCTTTCCGCCAAGCGCCCGCCGGTAGGATTTTTGTATGACGCCGACCTCAAAAAACCTATCCCCATAAACCCTGTTCTCAGGATAGTAATACCGGTTTCGTTTGGGGAAATGGCTAACCGGCCCTTAAATTGCGGGCTACTGCCAGGGGAAAGCTGATTGGCTGATGGGCTGGATCTAATCGGGCGGTAGAGGGGTCAGGCTCCTGGGACCGCCATCCCCGGGCCCCAGCCTGAACGGCGTGAGGACCTGGTTATGGCGGGTGCCCAGATTCAAGGCTCCAGGAGATCTACTGGAGTTAATCCCTCGGCTTGGTCGGACAGAGCCCCGTCCTTTCGCCTCACCAGGGAAAAAGCCCACAAAGAGGAAAATAAGAAACCCAAGAGAATGCCAACGAATAATCCTGCATAAAAGGCGATCATGCCCATCTTGCCCTCCTCCGAAAACAGGCTGAGGAGCCTCCAGATGGCCGTCAATGCGTGATAGGTTACCGTCCCGGCGCTTGGGGTTGTTCTCCGGGGAAAAGCCAGATGAGTTGCGAGGACAAAAACTTTTCGAATCTTGATCTAAGTATAATTATTCTTTCTATAAGCACAATCGGTAAAAGTACCTAAAAAGATAAGCTAAATATATTTTTTTCCGCTATGAACCCGATGGTATCCTGTCACACAGACGCTTTGCAAAATATTTGCCTCAATGACTCCCCCTCCGCTGGTGGGGGGGAAGGGTGATAGATTGAAGCCATGCTCAGAAATCTTACCCCCACCTCAGCCCCCCCCACCAAGGGGGCGGGAGAAAATACCTTCACCTTTTGGAAAGATAATCCTGGAACGATTCACCAGGTTAAAGCCGGGGCAGACATGGGGGGCCTTATCGGATGAATCGCCGGGTACTTTTTCCTAAGCCCCTCCCCTTCCGAAAAAACCAATTTCCCCCGCCCCCTAAGATCCTCTTGCAGAGGTCGTGCTGGTACTGCGGGTTTTGGACCAGTGGGGCGGCGGCCGGGGGTCGTCAGGCCTCCGGGGCCAGGAGTGACATCACCCCGGCCCCGGCATGGAGAACCGCCACCACCCAGAGGGCCGGCAAAATGCCCCACACCGGTAGCACCAGCAGGCTGATCCCCAGGGTCCCCAGGGTAGCGCCCAACAGGTCTGCCGCATAGAGCCTGCCCCCCTGGCCCCGGGCCGCAGGCACGATCTCATGCCAGAGGGCGGCGCTCGCGGCAAAGATCCCGCCGCCGCCGAAGCCCGCTAACGCCAACACCAGGACGTATCCCGCCCGGGTCCAGAACTCCGAGCCGTGCGCCCCTAAAGTGATACCCCCTTGCAGCCAAAGGGCCAGGGCTGCGGCCAGGACTGCCAGGCCCCCCTGCAGAGCCGCCAGAAGGCGCGGCCCGCCCCGGGCCCGGCCGGTCCAACGACAGCCTGCGGCGCTGCCGGCCGCCATCCCGGCCATGAAGGCCGCGATGAGCACCCCCAGCTGCTGGTAGAGGGAGCCCAGCTTGATCTGATACAGGACCAGCACCAGGATTTCCAGGGCCATAGTCCCCAGACCCATCACCACCACCTGGTACAGGGCGCGGGCTCCGGGGCGGCGGCGCAGGGCGCCCCCGGTCAACACGGTGGCCAGGATCAGGGCCGCCCAGGGGACCGCCGGGGGCCACTGCTGCACAGCCAGGAGCGCCTCCTTGACCCCCAGACCTTCCTGGACGGTAGTCAGCACCAGGTCAAAGAAGTAGCACCGGGGGTTCAGATCGGTGTTTATGGAAGGCGGCGATTGGCCCAGGACCTGGTCGAGATACTGCCGGCGCCAGGGAGAGAGGTCCTGGAGAAGATAATATTCCCGGACGTACTGTAACGACAGCCGCCGCTGTTTCAACCGCCGCACCAGGACCTCCGGGTCCGAGGCCAAAACGCCGGGACCGGCGGAGGCGAAAAAGCGCACCTGGCCCCCTGGGAAGGCCACCACCTCGCTAAAGACCTGTCCCAGGGTGTGGTAAGCCATGGCCAGATACGCCGCCCTCAGGGGCGAGAGGCTGGTCTCGGCCCCAGGCAGGGCAAAGCTGAAAACCCCTCCCGGCAAGAGCTTCCGGGCCACAAGCCGGTAGAATTCCCGGGTATAAAAGCGGTTCAACTGGGCGCTCTTGGGCTCCGGCAGGGCCATGAGAATGACGTCGTAGCGCTGGTCCGTGTCTCGATAAACCGACGGGCATCCTGGTAGATGAGGTGGACCCGGGGGTCCCGGGACAGATCGGCCACGGCCGGGAGGAGCCCCTGGGCCAGTCGCACCAGATAGGGGTCCAGTTCCACGTAAGTGAGTTCCGTCACGTGCGGGTCTTGAGAATCTCCGCTCCCAAGCCGGCCACGCCGCCTCCCAACAGCAGCACCCGCCGGGGCTCGGGGTGTTCCAGCAGGCCGAACTGGACCTGGTGCTCGGCGGTCAGGGGATCGGGGTAGGTGAACAGCCAGAGGTCATTGGCAAAAAAGCTGATCTGCTCCGCTTCCCGGCTGGCAGACAACAGGGCATAAGGGCTGTCGACGGTAGCTATCACCTGCCGCCCGGGCCACTCCCAGGTGCGGCTGAGCGGCTCCAACCGGGGACGAACAGGAGGGCCGCGGCCAACACCAGGAGATTCAGGACGACCGGCGGCCCGGGCCGCCCGGGACCGGGGCCGGGCCAGGAGCCAGGGGGCCAGGGCCAGGCAGACCCACGGCCAGCCCCAGGCCCAGGTTGGCATAGCGACCCACCAAAAAGAGCTGCAGCAGCGCCACCCCCAGGGCGGCGCCCAGGGTCTCGAGATAATAGGCCCGCCCGACGGCCCTTCGGGGGGCAGCCTGACCCAAAACCTGGACCGCGTTGGGGAAAAAATAGCCGGAAACCAGCCCGGTGGGGGCCAGCAGGAGCAGAAAAAGCAGGAAGGTGGTGGACAGCGGCAGGGATTGGCCCAGGGGCAGGTGCGCCAGACTGGGCAGGGCCCGGCTTGCCAGGATGGTGGCGGGCAACAGCAGCCCCAGGAGCGCCAGCAACCCGCCCAGCCCGGCCAGCCCCAGGCCGGGGGTCCCAGGTCCCGGAGGCGCCCGCCCGCCAAGCTCCCCACGCCCACCCACAGGAGCCAACCCCACAACCCCAGGGCCAGTTTCAGCTCCTGCCCCTGGGCCAGGACCAGCAACTCCCGCAGGATCAGCACCTGGGAAATCATGGCCCCGGCCCCGAAGACCAGGACCACGCCTTGAAGTCGCCTCAGGCGGAAGCAATCCCCCTGACTTATCCTTGCAGGCGAAGAGTCAGTGATCAGACCGAAACCTTCCTCTATCGGCAAGAGAACCGCTGACAGAATAATAACCGCTCAATATTCCGACCACCCCAAAAATTGCAGTCGCAGACAAGGGCAATCTTTCTGGAGGGGTGCACCTGAATGTCCAGCCTCGATGCCCCACCCGATGGGTCAGGCTCCCATCTAACCTCTTTGCGGCTCCAATGGGCAGGAGTGGGTCACCGTCATACGGGAGGCTCAGGCCCATACGCGGATTTGATTGAACCTCGTCACCGGCGCCAAGCCAGGAACCGGGTAAAGAGCTTCTTGACGAAAGGCGTCAGACGGGTCCGGTTATAGAGGTCCCCGGTCTGGCGGATGGCCTCGGCCTGGGTGGGATACGGGTGGATGACCGAAGCCAGAGCGCCCAGGCCGATCTTCCCCACCATGGCCAGGGTGACCTCGCTGATCATCTCCCCGGCGTGACGGGCGACGATGGTGGCGCCCAGGATGCTTGTCGGTGCCCGGCTTGACGTGAATTTTGACGAACCCTTCGGCCTCGCCGTCCAAGATGGCCCGGTCCACCTCGCTTAACGGCTTGACGAAGGTCTGGATCGGCGAGGCCCTGCTTTTCCGCCTCGGCTTCATTCAGCCCCACGTGGGCCACTTCCGGATCGGTGTAGGTGCACCAGGGGATGGTCAGGGCGCTCATCTTTTTGCGGCCCGAGAAACAGGGCGTTCTGGATGACGATCCGGGCGGTGGCGTCGGCCAGGTGGGTGAACTTGTAGGGCAGGCAGACGTCGCCGGCGGCATAAATGCGCCGGTTGGTGGTTTGCAGATGATCATTGACCACCACCCCCTGGCCGCGGCCGGCTTCATACTGGACCCCGGCAGCTTCCAGATCCAAGGTCTTCCACGTTGGGGGCCCGGCCGGCCCCGACCAGAATCTCGTCCACCTCGATTTCCCCCGGTTGCCCGGCGCTCTCATAACGGACCAGTTTGCCGCCTGTCGGTCTTGAGAACCTGGAGAGGTTTCGCCGTCGAGGATCAGGTGAATACCTTCCCTGACAGAAAACCTGCTGGATCAGTTCGGCGGCGTCGGCATCCTCCCGGTTCATGACAGTCGGTCGTATTTGTGGAGCAGGGTGACCTGGCAGCCCAGGCGCTGAAAGGCCTGGGCAAACTCGCAGCCCATGGGCCCGCCGCCCATGACCAGGAGGCGCCGGGGCCGCTGCGGTCAGAGAAAAAACCGTTTCGTTGGTGAGATAACCGGCCTCGACCAACCCCGGCACCGGCGGCTCGCACCGCCCGGCCGCCGGTGGCGATGACCGCTTTGCTGAAGTTGCAGGGTCCTGCCGGCCACCTCGACGGTTCGGGGGCCGGAAAACCGCGCCTCTCCCAGGAAGACGTCCACCCCCAAGTCCCGGAAGCGCCGGGCCGAATCGTGGCCGGCTGATGTCGGCCCGCAGACGCCGCATGCGCTCCATGACCGCCGGCAAATCCACCTCAGTCGGCGGCCGGCGCCTTGAGGCCGAAGCGGGCCGCATCCCGAAGTCGCCACCACCCGGGAGGAGCGAATCATGGCTTTGGAGGGCACGCAGCCATAATTCAGGCAGTCGCCCCCCATCAGGTGGCGCTCCACCAGGGCCACTTTGGCCCCCAGCCCCGCGGCCCCGGCGGCACTCACCAGCCCGGCAGTGCCGCCGCCGATCACCACCAGGTTGTAACGGGGGGCGGGTTCGGGATTCACCCAGTCCGGCGGATGGACGTTGGCCAGCAAGGTTTCATTGTATTGATCCCGGGGGCTGATCATCGGCGCGTCGCTCATGATAGGGTCACGATCCATAAATTTTTTGTTTAACACCAGCCATTAAAAGGCGGCCTAGGTTAAGTCCCTCTTTTATAAAGGGGGATGCAGGGGATGATTAATGACTTATTTAATCCCCCCCTTAGAAAAGGGGGGCAGATAGAACCCAGATTCATATAACTTAGAAGCTATCTCAAAACCGTTTTTTCTGTCATCCTAAACGGAGTGAAGGATCTCAACTTTAGAGAAAATGCGAGATTCTTCCCTACGCTCAGAATGACAATTCTCTCCGATGCGAGGTTTTGACAGAGCCGATAGGCATTATGCGGCTTCACCCCGGTGGTTCCTCCGGCCCGACTTGCGGCCCGATCTCCTGACCCTGCTCTTTGGCCTGAAGACGGCGCTTCGCAAAACGCACCAGGATGGTCAGAATGATTAACGCCGCTCCAAAGGCCAGGACCAGGGTCCAGGGGACTCTTCCCTGGGCCACCCCTTGCAGCACCGCGTCGGCTCCCACTACGTAGAGGACGGTGCCCGGTATGATGCAGAGCCAGGTCCAAAAGGCATAGGTCCAGAAGGGCACCCGGGTCAGGCCGAAGCCATAGTTGAGGAGGTTAAAGGGAAAAATCGGCACCAGGCGGGTCAGGGCAACGATAATGGCGCCATGTTCTTCGGTGAGTTGGTCGAGACGGCGGAATTTTTCATTTTGGCCCAGCCAGCTGACCACCGCCTCCCGGGCGAAATACCGGCCCACGAGAAACGCCAGGCCGGCCCCGAGGGTGGCCCCGATATTAATCAGGATAACCCCCCACACCGAGCCGAACAGGGCGGCCGCGGCCACCGAAATGGGCGCCGCCGGAACGGCCGCCACCACCGCCACCACGTAAATCAGCATGAACACCAGGGCCCCCAGGGAGCCCAGGCTCTTGATCCAGTCCCGCAAGTCCCCCAGCTTGTCGGCGAGGCCCAGGAATCTCGCTACCATCAGTATGGCGATCACCAGGGCCAGCAGGACCACCGGCCGCCACCACTGGCGGCCCCGAGCGCCCTGGCCTTCGGGCCGGTTCTGGGACCCAGGTTCAGGGGCCGGGTTGGCCTTTACGGTCGAGGAATCCATGTGGGGCAGTTCCTTGAGGTTGAACCATAAACCCGCCGAAGGAGATCAATGCGGCACCAGGGCCCTGATCCCGGACGGACTTAGGGTATTTATTCAATACTAATCATGGGAGGGGAAATATCAACTGCGGCAAGTCTCAGGTTAGCCGGAATCGAGACGGAAACCGGCCAAGACTATACTTAATTTGAGGATAAAGACACTTACTGCGCCAGCAGGGGACTGCCCGGGACGAGCCGAGGCCGACCCTGGCCCTTATTGCCAGCCGATGACCTCGTAGCCTTTGTCCTTGAGGCATTGGTCCACATAGCGCCGCTGCACCGGGTCCAGGTTCCGGGACCCGAAGATGCCCCGGATCAGGCCACCGGTGCCGCCCCCGGCCGCACCCATGGCCGCGCCCGTTCCGGCCCGGCCGGCAACCGCGCCCACGGCCGCGCCCACCGCGGCCCCGGCTGCGGCTCCCACGGCAGTAGACCCCGCGACTTTGCTTCCCGAGTTGGCGGTATTCCCCGCGTCCACAGCCTTCTGGAGGCAGTCATCGATATCCTGCTGGGCCGTAGCGGCGCCCACCTCCTGGAACCGGGCATTGGGGGAGAGCACGGGGCGTTTGGCCGCGCAGGCCAGGCTCGAGGCCAGGACGCCGCCCACCAGCAAGACCCGCAACAGGTCTCTGAGCATGGAAAACTCCTCGAAAAATTGTCAGCGGCCATCTGCCAGGGACCAGGGGGCGAGGTCGCCCGTCATCCTGATTACCCCTGCGCTGATCATAGTCCTGGGGGGAGCTGCAGGCCCGGGCGCGGCTTGATGGTGCGGCACCCACCCGGGCGAGTCGCCCCCTCAGCCTGATCGCCGGATTACCGCCAGGCCGGTCTCCAGTTGGCCTGTCGGTGGTTGTTGTGCCTGTAACGGTAAATGTCCAGGTCGGCCTGCTCCTGCATCCGGGCGAGTTGGGCCTTCTCCCCCCGGGTCAGACGGCCGTCGGCTCGCATCTGGGCCTCGGTGGCGCGGATAAGGGCTTGCTGATTTTCCAGGCGGCGAAATTCTCCGGGAGTCAGCTGGCCTGAGTTCAGGCCCTGGTGTATCCGACGTTCCTGATCTATTTCCACCCGGTTGAGGTTTGATTCGTAGGGCCCCGCCGCCGCCGGGAGGCTCCCCAGGATAACCACGCCGGCCAAGAGGCCGGCAACGATGCCCTTGGTAAAAATTTTCATGCCACTGTCCTCCGGATCTTGTCAGGAAATCCAGCGCTGAATTGTCCTTGAGGTTTGACCACTCCAGGGGTGATTCGGTCTTCACTGGTTTTGACTTGTGGCTCGGAAAAAAGTTAAGAGGCGCGATTATAGCGTTTGCCAAAAATGGCTTCTTCTCCATGGTTTTTAAATCCTCCTAAATCCTCCTTTTCCAAAGGGGGACTTCCACAGGAATTCCGTCAAGTCCCCCCATTTGACCAAGGGGGGTTGGGGGGATTTTGGCTTTTTGAGCAGGTATCATAACGGAGAAAACTTTCGGCAATCGTTATAAATCGCCGAAATTTTGGCAAAGGCAACGAAGGCATGGCGGGAGTCCTGATGGCCCGGGTTTTTGGGGCAAACTATGGCTCAGCCGCGGCACCACGCCCCAGGCCCGGACTGGGGAACCCGTCGCCGGGAGATCAGGCCCCTCGACCCGAAACCCGTTTAGACCATGCGGATTGCCAACCGCTGACAGTGCGGGGCGCAGTAGCCGCAGAGGATGCAGCGCTCGTGGTCGACAGTCGCCTTGCCGTCAACGACTTCCAGAGCTCCGTTTTCACAGTGCTCCACGCATTCTCCGCAGCCCTCGCAGGCCAGGGCCACGATACTCAGGCGCTTGGAGGACAGCGCCGTGTCCCGGTCCAGGTCTTCAGGAATGGGCCGGCCGGCGGCGAACCGCAAATTCCACTCAACTTCCAGGGGAGTTACCATGCCCACCACCACGGCATCGATCTCCGGCGTATCGAAAATGAAACGCAGGGCCGCCTGCCCGGTCAGGCACAAAATTGCCCCCGGCCAGGGATTTCATGGCGTACACGAACTTGCCGGCCTCATGCGCCTCCCGGATAGCCGCCAGCATATCCTGCACCCCGCCGTCGATGATCCCCATGCCTTTCAGGTTGATGAGAGGATGGATCACGTCCATCTCGGGATGGCGCGCCGCGTCCAGTACCCCCGCCACCGTATGGGTACTCATGCCCACCATGCGGATCAGGCCTTTGTCCCGGGCGGCCAGGAGCACCTCGAGGGTGGGGCCCCACTCGTCTTCGAGGAAGCGCTGGCGGGCGCAGTGGCACAGCATGATGTCGATTGTGTCCCGGCCCAGGGCTTTCAGGGCGGTTTCCACATGTTGCGCCGCCAGGACCCGGTCAGTCTTGGCGTGGGTTTTGGTGGCCAGGGTGACGGGACCCCGCCAGCCCTTGAGCCCCCGGGCAATGTGCTCGTAGGTGCCATAAAGCGTGGCAGTATCGATGAAGGTGATACCACCCTCCACCGCAGCGCGTACTACCCTGGCGCCATCCTCCACGGACAGGGTCCGTTGCAGGGGACCCATGGGCAGGGCGCCCAGGCCCAGCCGGGTCACCGTGCGGTCTAATCGGGGTACGAAGCGCGTCTCCAGCATCGGTTGATTCTCCTGTAGGGTATACTCAAGAATATCACGAGAGGGAAAGGAAGAAAACGGGGTGCCCCCCGGGGGACTCCGGCTGACACCCCTGGGTCGGGGCTTGGCGTTTCATTTTCTCCCGGGGGGGCCCGTAAAACTCTGGCCTCTGCCCAAATAATTAAACATCACATTCACTTTATTAAACATACGCAAGGAGCTGTATTGGCTTACCCCTTGTAAATTCAAGGAGATATACAGTGGTATTAAACTTGCAATTATAAATTTAGTGGATTATTCTCAGGACTGGGAGGCCATATGTCAAGTAAGCCCATGGAAACGCTGCATAGCTTGATGACAAACCAGCTGTTCATTTTTGCCGTGGCCATCGTCTTGTTTTTTCTGGCGATTACTCTGATCGATCCAGGTAGGAGCGAAGCAGTGTTTGTCGAATTCTGGATTTAGCTGATTCAGGGTATTTCCCGGGCCGTACCAACCGCCGGCAGCGGCAAAGACCGACTCCGGCTTAATTCGCCTGGCGGTCACGCCCTGCTGTTCCACGTTCCGGGAACCCGGTCCCGGTGGCGCCCTGCCCGCCATAAAAGTTTCTTTCATATTGTTCCACCCTCGACACTAACTCCGGCGGAGGCCTCACTGCACTCCGCCATCCGCCGCGTTTGATCAACTCCCCTGAAAATTAGCCCACGTTGGCGACATCTCACGGGTGCCGTCCGGGCCTTCTCTCAATAAATTCCCCGAAGGGTGGAATTTTATTACTTATTGACTTAGGTCATGGGGCTGACAATCTTAATGAGTACAATGGTGTCAACTGAATGAAGCACAGGCGGTTAATCCGGGGCATCCCGGCAATCTCCGTAACCAATAGCAACCAAGGAAGCGGGTTCATGGGAAAAAGACAAATTATTCGGATAGATCAGGATAAGTGTGACGGCTGCGGAATGTGCGTGCCGTCGTGCGCCGAAGGGGCCATTCAAATCGTCGACGGCAAGGCGCAGTTGCTGGCAGACCGTTTTTGTGACGGCCTGGGAGCCTGCCTGGGGGAGTGTCCCCAGGGGGCCCTGACCATTGAAGACCGGGAGGCGGAAGAGTTTGTGGGTCCGGCCCCCGGGGCGCCGCACCCGGAAGCGCCGGCCGCCGGCCCCGGCGGGAGAAGCCTTTGTCTGTCCCGGGCAGCCGCATGCAGCAATTTCAGCCGGCATACAGCTCCGACTCCGGCGGGGAGCCTCGGCGTTGGGCCACTGGCCCATCAAGTTGCGTCTGGTGACGCCCAAGGCCCCCTTTCTCAAAGGGGCCAGCCTTCTGGTGGCGGCCGACTGCGCGCCTTTTGCCGCCGGGGATTTCCACTCCCGCTTTCTGGAAGGCAAGGCGCTGGTCTGCGGCTGCCCCAAATTCGACGATGTTCCGGAGCACGTGGCCAAACTCACCGCCATCCTGAAGGAAAACGACATCCAGGAGATCGGCATTGTCAATATGGAAGTGCCGTGCTGCTTCGGGCTGGTGCAGATTGTCCGCCAGGCCCTGGAGGCCTCGGGCAAGAACCTGCCGGTGACCATCTGTACCCTGGGGACCGCCGGACAGGTCCTCCAACAGCAGAAAATCAAGGGAAAATGAGGTTGCCATGGAACAGATGAAATGCCCCGGCCAGGATACCCGCTATTGGAAGCCCGACGATATCTTTCTGGCGGAATGCCCCAAATGCGGGGCGGAAATCGAGTTTTTCAAGGACGACGCCCGGCGGCGCTGCGCCTGGTGCGGGCATATGTTCTACAATCCCAAGATCGAGCTGGGCTGCGCCGAATGGTGCCAATACGCCGAAAAATGCGTGCCGGACCTGGTGAGGGCCAAGAAAGCGGCTCAGAATTTTAAAGAGCTGCTCTCCGAGATGGTCAAGTCCCATCTCGAAGGAGACCCGGCGGCCTGGGACCGGACCGCCAAGGGCGTTACAATACGCCCAGGACCTGCTCAAGGCCGAAGGGGGCGACCCCAAAGTGGTCCTGGCCACGGTGCTGCTCCACCGGGTGGAGCCGGTTCAGGCCCGGGAGTTTCTGGCCGAACTGGAAACGGAGCCGGAGATCTTGGAGGCCGTGGCCGAGTTGCTGGCCGGCCAGGGATCCGCCCGGGACCTGAACCGGCAGATCTTTCAGGACGTCCTGGCCCTGCTGGAGGAGCCCGGCGGGGCCAACCGGCAGTTCACCACCCGCACCGCCCAGAAGTTGGCGGCGTCTCCGTCCCGATAGATTCATTTTCGATGCTTATCAGTTCGGCCGGCCTTTGGTCCTTTTCAAGAGGCCGGCCTGCGGTTTTCAAATAATCTCCCACTCCGTAAAGACCATCATTGCACCTGAGGGCCGCATGACTCCGAAATTCAGACCAACTCCCCCGGCAGTAGGGGCTTATTGATCTTGTAAAGAAGCCCGCCGAAGATCCCGCTGATCATCACGAGAGCATAGAAATAGATACCTGCGGAGGTGAACCAAATGATCGGTTGGTTCATTTTTACGTCTTCTGCCCCAATAAGCGGAGTCGGAATAGTGGTGAGAGCCCAAGTAAATACGATAAGTATCTTGTATTTTAAGCCAAAATGATATTTTTCCGAAATCCGCCAGGCTACGATCATGGGCAGAATCAGCATGGGAAAATAATACAGCCATCCATAGGGCGATATTAAGAGCATTTGCACCAGGGCCAGCGAGAAAACTAAATCAAAACGATCGGACTCTGATCGGCTGAAATGTGGGCGAGCCAACCATATCATCGAGCCAAGGAGAAAAATAGAGAGAAGAAAAGACAAGGTGCGCGCCAACCAGGGCAGATTAACAAAAGGAATATTCATTGACCCGCCAAAAATCCGAGTAAAAAAACCCATGAAAGAAGCATTCCAGCTCCCCGCATACCATGGCATATTTTGTAATAAAGAAAAAAAGTTTTTAAAAGTTGGATATTGTAAAAATAAATATACTTAAAATATTGCAAGCTATAAAAGTACCAAGCAAACAGAATATCAAGCGCCACCTACGATAAAATATAAATAAAATAAAAAATATCCCAAAAAATAATTTCAACGCAACAGCTAATCCTAAAATTATGCCTGTGGCAACATCTTCACCCATCTTGTAAGTCTTCCAGGAGATAGCTATCAATAATACTAAGATGAATGAAAATTGACCCAGTCGTATATTTATCCACGAAGGGAAATAGAGCAAAAAAATTATCCATATATTCACCAAATAAACCAAATTTATATGAGTATTAACTATATTTTTATAAAATAATGCAACTGCCGCGAGACCACAGCACAATGAAAGAAGAGACCATATCCAAAAAGCGGTCTGGAAATCAAGCAGTCCGAATAGAGACATACATAACGTATGAAATGGAGAGTTCAGATTAGGGTGGAGATTTTTGATAATTTGTGTATCAGTCGTCGGGGAATTTATCCCTGGAAATGGGATAGTCATAGGAATAGGCTTGTAAATATTTTCCCCGCTCCAAAAAAATTTAGCGGAATTATAAAATTTGTAAAAATCTGTGCTTTGGGGAAAATGAGCCGCGGCATTGATAGTTAATAAATAACAGCTAAGGATCAAGCCAAGAATGAGAGCCTGAATGAGCAAGGCATATTTACTATTTATGTTAAGCAAAATTTATTCCTTACAGTGATTTTCCTGAATAATATTAAAATGTTGAGTGATAAAGCCCCCACCAATGTAATAGTAAATGTCTGAAGATGGGCTGCTGAAGATTTAGGCAATCTGTATTGTCACTATAAATGGACCTGGATCGGCAATCAATGTGAACCTGAGGAATTTGGCCATAATTATTGGATGAAATGTAATAATTTTTGGCATAATTAAGGGAGTGCTCCTCGGAGCCAGGGGCGAACCTCTTCCCGATAATGACCTTGGGGTGAATGTCCGGTTGTCTCCCCCAAAAGTTGGAAATTGTCAGATATGGACCCAATGAGCCAGAGCGAGCCCCAAACCTCCCAATTTCTGCCAAACCTTGAGGCAGTACAAAAAATTCTCATCTGGCACCAGGGGGCGCTGGGGGACCTGCTCCTGGCAGGGCCGGCCCTGGCGGCCCTCAGCCGGCATTATGCCGGGGCCCGGATTACTGCCCTGGGGCACCCGGAACGCTGGGGCCTGTATTCCCGGAGTCTGCCTCTAGACGTAGTCTGGGACAGCGGCGAGGCCCGGTGGGCCTGTCTGTGCAGTGACGGGGACCTGCCGCCGGCGATCAAGGCGCACCTGGCCCAATTCCAACCTGGCCCTGGTCTTCAGCCCTCACCCCCAAAGCCATCCTGCAAAACCACCTGCGCCAGGCGGGCATCCCGGCGGTCCACTGGCTCCCTTCCTTCCCGGAGACGGGAAGCGAGGCCGTGTCGGTTCTCCAGGCCCGTCAGCTCGGCGGCCTGGGGCTGCACTATGCCCCCGGCCCCTTCAAGCTGGAGGTGGACCCATATCCGGATGAGGAAGCGCCGGAACTACCCGGCCCCGGCCCCTGGCTGGCGGTGGCCCCGGGAAGCGGCCAGCCTCGCAAGAATTGGCCCCTGGCCCATTTTTACGAAGTCAGCCGGGCCCTCGGGTGGGAGTATGGCCTTAAGGTGGTGTGGCTGGCTGGCCCCGGGGAAGAAGCCTTGCTGCCGTATCTTGAGGCTTTGGCTCAAGCCCAGGGGCAACTTCTCCTGGCGAACCGTCCCCTGGCCCGGGTGGCCCGGGTCCTGTCCCGCTGCCGGTTGTATATCGGGAACGACAGCGGCCTGACCCATCTGGCCGCGGCGGTGGGTAAGCCTGACGTGCTGGCCCTGTTCGGCCCCACCGATCCCCGGGTTTGGGCTCCCCTGGGACCCCGGGTGCAGACCCTGGCCGGGCCCTGTGCCCAGGCCCCGTGCGCCGCGGGCCGCACGATCACCTGTCCTGAGTCGCTCTGCCTCAATGCCCTGGCCCCGGAGATGGTTATGGCCGCAGCGGCGCAGGTGCTTTCGGCCCCAGGTAACCTGGGGGCAAAAGGGGCATAAGATGGTTACCCCGCCACCGGTTTTTTCCTCGTCCCCGGGCGGTTAAAATTTTTGGCCGGGTTGGTTTTAGCGGGCTACCATGGGGTTTCCCACCCTGGATACGGGAGAAATCCCGGGTCTTGCCACCTGATTCGTACAATAAATTGAACCGATTTCATTGACGCCATTTTTCCGGATCTCCCCAAAGTCTTACTATGATTGACTCTGGAGCTTTGCAGGGTAGTTGGCACCATTAATGCATCTCTATAAAAGCAGGTTACCCCCGAAAATACCCTAAACCAATTTCTCCTTTCTCCAAATGGCCGGGCCCCCCTCCCGGCCATTACTTTTTTTTGGCGGTTGGTCGGATCAGCTCCGGCTCGCATCTTCAGACTCACCAAACGGGCCAGTCCTCCCCCTCCTCGATTTTGCCCCTCATATCATGAGCCTTGCAGTCTGCACCGTCCGGTTCAGCTTCGCCGGGCGAAGTATCCTTCCACGATCTTTACCTCCGATCCCTGGGCCGGCAGTGCCGCCCGGAGGGTACCCAGGCGGGCTGCAGCCTCTCGGCCTCGGGGGCGCTAGAGACGCGCTCTGCCGCCAGGAGGCGGGCGGTTTCCCAGGCAGCCTGCCAGTTATTGCAGATGAGAAGCAGGTCGGCCCCCGCCGCCAGGGCCTCCTTACCTCCCTGGGACGCCGGCAGGTTGGTGCTGATGCCCCCCATTTCCAGGTCATCGGTGATGATCACCCCAGCAAAGCCCAGGCGACGCCGCAACCAGAGTTGCAAGGCCACCGGGGACAGGGTGGCCGGGCGGGCCTCCCACTCCGGCACCGCCAGGTGAGCGGTCATGACCATGGGCACTCCCGCGGCCACCGCCTGCCGGAAAGGCAGCAGGTCCACCTCCCGGTGGGGGTCCCCGGATTGGGCCAGGGGCAGGATCTCGTGGGAATCCGCCTGGGTATCCCCCAGCCCCGGAAAATGTTTGGCCACCGGGATGATCCCGCCGGCCATATAGCCCCTGATGGCGGCCACGGCATAGCGGGACGCGGTCTCCGGGTCCGAACTGTAAGAGCGGTCCCACAAGGGGCAATCCGGTGACCGGGCCACGTCCAGAACCGGGGCCAGGTTGACGTTGAGACCCACCAGGGCCAGTTCCCGAGCCACCTGCCGGGCCAGACGCTCCACCTCAGCCGGCCGACTGGTGGCCCCCAGGTCCCGGGCCGCCGGGATGAGGGTGAAGGGCGCTTTCAAGCGCTGGACCCGGCCCCCTTCCTGGTCCACCGCCAGGAGCAGGGGCCGCCCGGTGGCCGCCAGGGCCTCCCGCTGCAGGTCCCGGGTCAACTCCCAGACCTGCTCCGGGCCCTCGATATTGCGGGCAAAGAGGATAACCCCCCCCACCCTGAGGTCACGCACCAGTTCCCGGGCCACCCCATCCATCCGGGGGCCCGGAATCCCCACCATGAGGAGTTGCCCCCAGAAGGAGAGTTCCATTGCATCTTCTCGAGTTTTCATAGCGATATTTTTGCCTTAACTGTGCAGGGGCAATTTCCCCAGCAGCATGATTCAAAGTTGGAAAGGAGTCGGGGCGGTTCGCGAACCGCCCCGACGGTGGCCTTCGATCGCTCAATCGTCCATGGCCAGGATCTCGGCCAGGTGATAGAACTTCAGGTCCCGGCTCGGGGCGACGCCGAGGCCCTGCAAGTGGAGAAGGCAGCTGTAATCCAGGGAGACCAGCCCCCCGGCGCCGCTGGTGGTTACTGCGGCCAGATAGGCTGCGCCGATATCCCGGGAGATCCCGGAGCGCTGCAGGCTAAAGGTCCCCCCAAAGCCGCAGCAGGAGTAATAGGGAGAAATCGTCAGCACCTTAAGCCCCTGCACCCTGGACAAGACCTCCCGGGCGCAAGAAAGGACCCCCAGTTGCCTGGCCTTGCACGACTGGTGCAGGACCAGGGAACCCTCATATCTCGGGGCCCAGGGAAGCGGCCCCCGGCTGGCCAGCCACTCGCCCAACTCCATGACCCGGGAGGCGAGGGCCGCCACGGCGCGCCGCTCCCCCGGGCCTTCGGCCAGCTGGGGGTAGCAGTGCCGCACCATATAGGCGCAGGAGGCGCTGGGGCAGAGGATGGGCCCGGCTCCGGCAAAGACCCGGAGAAAGTGGCGCATGAGACGCCGGGCCGTGGCCGCATCTCCTGCCGTCCAGGCAAACTGGCCGCAGCAGGTCTGGTCCTCGGGGTATCCCCAGGCAACGTTGAGGCGATCCAGGAGGCCGGTTACGGCCCGGGCCACCTGGGGGGCAAGCTGATCCAGAAAGCAGGGGATAAAGAGTTTGATGCTGGTTTCCTTTCCAATTGCCGAAAATCAACGAGGGAGAGTACCTATTGTTCTCTTTTTTATGAGCGAAAACCGCAAACCGCAAAAGAAAAACAGTGAAGACCCATGCCCCCCTCCTGCCGCTCTTTTATCACAACTACCGGGGGTGGGGGAAGAGGCTGACTCTTCGCCCCCTGTCTTGAGAAGTTCCTGGTTGACACCTCAGCGAAAGTCTCACGTAGGATAGCCGCCCTCGGCTGTCCACACTGCATTTAGGCGCAGGTGAGGGCCCCTACGCTACATTTTGATGGGGAAGGATAGCGCTAGAGACTATCGCAGAGGTCTCAACCTGGGGATCGGCCCATCATGAATTTTTCATACGTTACGGGTGGCCCCCACCAGCCGCGGGTGGTAAAGAACCCTGAATCCCACGCCCTGCTAACAGCAGTTCTCCCCCAGCCGGCCCGGGTCCCTTCAGGGCCATCGTTTCACTTGACAGTCAGGGGGTGGTTTCTATAGAATGAAATCAAAAATTTAGAAATAATAACTAGTTGACTCATAAAGGAAACCCCATGCCCGAGGCTGCGGCCCACATTCTGGTAATCGATGATGACAAGGCCATGCGGGACGCCTGTTTCCAGATCCTCTCCCGGCAAGGGTACCAGGTGGAACTGGCGGCCAGCGCCAGGCAGGGCCTGACTCTGCTGGAGCGCCTGTCCTTTGATGCCATCCTCCTGGACCTGGTCATGCCCGACATGGACGGTTTGGAAGCCCTGAAAAAAATCAGGGCCCTGGACCCGGACGTCGAAGTCATCATCATTACCGGCTACGGCACCATCCAGTCCGCGGTGGAATCCATCAAGGCCGGCGCCTTCCATTTCCTCTCCAAGCCCTTTGTGCCCGACGACCTGCGCAACCTGGTGAGCCGGGCCCTGGAGAAAGCGGCGCCTGGACCTGGAAAACCTCTATCTGCGCCAGGAACTGAAGACCAAAGACGAGCGCAATGTGCTGGTCTATGAGAGCGAGTCCATGGTCCGGATCATGGACATGGTTGCCCGGGTGGCCCCCACGGACTCGCACCGTGCTCATCACCGGCGAATCCGGCACCGGCAAGGGGCTGGTGGCCCGCAAGATTCACCAGTTGAGTCAGCGGTCCCGCCGGCCCTTCATTACCGTGGATTGCGGCACCCTGGTGGAGACCCTGTTCGAAAGCGAGCTCTTCGGCCACGTCAAGGGCTCCTTCACCGGGGCCGACGCCAACAAAATCGGCAAATTCGAGCTGGCCCAGAACGGCACCCTGTTCTTTGACGAAATCAGCAACATCGGCCTCGAGGTCCAGGCCAAGCTGCTCCGGGCGGTGGAGGAACGCAAGATCTCCAAGGTGGGCAGCCACCGGGTGATCACCGTGGACGTGCGCATCATCGCCGCCACCAATAAAGACCTCACCAAGGCCATCAAGGACGGCACCTTTCGGGAAGACCTGTTTTACCGGCTCAACGTCGTCCTGATCCAGATGCCGCCCCTGCGGGAGCGCAAGAGCGACATTCCCCTGCTGGTCCAGCACTTTCTGGAGAAGTACAACGCCCGCCTGCGCAAAGACATTCACGGCATCTCCCCGGATGCCCTGGACCTGATGGTGCGCCACGACTGGCCCGGCAATGTCCGGGAGTTGGAAAATACCATGGAACGCCTGGTGGTCTTGAGTCCCGGCCCCTATCTGGAGCCCGCCGGACCTGGTCTTTGCCGGCACCATCCTGACCCCGCGCCACTGAAGCCTCGGACGGCGACTCCTCTCAAGGACCTGGAGCGGGACCACATCATCCACACCCTGCAGCGCTGCGACGGCCACAAGAGCGAAACCGCCCGGGCCCTGGGCATCGACCGCAAGACCCTCCGGGAAAAGCTGAAGCGCTATAATATTGAATAGACCCGGCTCCGCAGGACTGCTTCGCCCTCTTTCCAGCCTGTACTTGGAGGCGCCATAATGGCCCAAGCTTTACTTGGGCCATCTGGTCCCACGCCATTTTCCAGTTACTTTAAAGACTTCAAAAGCCAAGCTTTGTAACCCATGGGGTTCCCAAGGTCAGCTTGGAAATCAGAGTTGTGCAGATCAAGTCCTGCACAGTGGTCGAGGCAGACAGGTCTAAAATGCTCAGGGGAACCAGAGACTTTTGGCCGCAGTTTCAGGGCCGGCCCGGCGCCCCGATCCGGCCGCGGCTGCTTATTGCGGCTCTTCCGGGGGCGGGTCGAATAGGGTGGGTTGGGGGGTTTCCCGGGCCTGGCGCCGCCGGGAGCGGGCCAGGCGGGGCAGACCCGTGGGGTCCAGGCTGCCGGATTCCAGGTTTTCCAGGACTTCCTGGGCCCGGGCGATGACTTCCCGGGGCACGCCGGCCAGCTTAGCCACCTGGATGCCGTAACTCTGGGAGGCGGCGCCGGGAGCCAGACGGTGGAGGAAGACGATATCGCCGGCCGATTCCGCCACCAGCACCTGGAAGTTCTCCACCCGGGGCTTCAGGCGGCTGAGTTCGGTGAGTTCCTGGTAGTGGGTGGCAAACAGGGTCTTGACCCCGGCGCCGTCCAGGTCGTGGAGATGTTCCGCCACGGCCCAGGCCAGGGCCAGGCCGTCGAAGGTGGAAGTGCCCCGGCCGATCTCGTCCAGAATCACCAGGCTCCGGGGGGTGGCCTGGTGGAGGATGCGGGCGGTTTCGTGCATCTCCACCAGAAAGGTGCTCTGGCCCCGGCCGATGTCATCCACCGCCCCCACCCGGGTAAAGATGCGGTCGGTGAGCCCGATTACCGCCTCGGCGGCGGGAACGAAACTGCCCAGGTGGGCCAGGAGCGTGATCAGCGCCACCTGACGCAGGATGGTGGACTTGCCGCTCATGTTGGGCCCGGTGACGATGAGCACCTGGGAGTCGGCGTCCAGGGCGACATCGTTGGGCACGAAGCTGCCGGACGGCCAGGAGCCGTTCGATGACCGGGTGCCGCCCCTGCCTGATCAGGAGCATGGGCTCGGCCACCACCCGGGGGCGGCTGATATCGATGCAGGGCGGCCAATTCGGCCAGGGCGGCAGCGACGTCCAGAATTCCCAGGGCCCGGGCCACTTGCTTGAGGCGGGAGGTCTCCTGCCGCACCTGCCGGCGCAATTCCTGAAACAGCGCCGTTTCCCGTTTGAGGCGCGCCTCTTCCGCCCCCAGGACCCGGGACTCGTACTCCTTCAAGTCCCCGGTGATGAAGCGCTCGGCGTTCACCAGGGTCTGCTTGCGGATGTAGTCGGCGGGCACCAGGTGCAGGTTGGCCCGGGACACCTCCAGGTAGTAGCCGAAGACCTTGTTGTAGCGCACCTTCAGCGAGTTGATGCCGGTCCTGGTCCGCTCCGTGGCCTCCAGGCGGGCGATCCAGTCTTTGCCTTCCCGGTTAAGCGCCGATGAGTTCGTCCAACTCGGGATCGTAGCCCTCCCGGATGATGCCGCCGGCCGCAGATTGGCCGGGGGATCGTCCACCAGGGCCCGGCCGATCAGGTCTTGGAGTGCCGGCAGCCCGTCCAGGTCGGCCGCCACCTGGGCCACCAGGGCCGGGAGCTCCTCGGGCAATAAGGCCTGCAGGAGGGGCACCCGGGCCAGGGCCTCTTTCACGGCCCCCACCTCCCGGGGAGTGGCCTGCTCCAGGGCCACCCGGGCGGTGAGGCGTTCCAGGTCCCCCAGCCCTTTCAGGGTCTGGCGCCAGCGCTGGCGCAGCAGGCCGTTGTCCTTGAAAAACTCCACCGCGTCCAGGCGGGCCTCGATCTGGGCCTGATCCTGCAAGGGATAACGCAGCCACTGGCCCAGGCGCCGGGCCCCCATGGGGGTGACGGTGTGGTCCAGGGTTTCCAGCAGCGACCCCTGGCGGGACCGGCTGCGCCAGGTCTCGAAGATCTCCAGGTGCCGCAGGGTGGCTTCATCCAGGCCCAGGAAGTCGTCCCGACGGTAGGCCAGCAGGCGGTCCAGGTGGGGGAGGTCAGGGGTGTGGGAATCCTTCAGATAGCGGAGGATAGCCCCGGCCGCGGACACCCCCAGGGGGTAGGCGTCCACGCCCGAAGCCGTCCAGGAAGAGGGTGCCCAGGGCGCGGCCCACTTCCCGCCGGGCCGCCTCCGGGCTCGAAGGCATAGGACGACACCAGCCGCCGGGTGGGAGGGGTGTCGAAGGGGACCAGGGCCGGGGCCAGGAGAGCCGGGTCCAGGTTATCGGGGACCACCAGTTCCGCAGGTTTCAGCCGCCACAGTTCATCGCCCAGGGCATCGGCGCCCTCGCCCTCGGTGAGGCGGAATTCCCCGGTGGACAACTCCAGAAAAGCCAGGCCCCACCTGGGCCCCTTAAAACTCACCGCGGCCAGGTAATTGTCGGTGCGGGCGTCCAGGGCGGCAGGGTCCACCACGGTGCCCCGGGTGAGGATGCGGGTCACTTCCCGGCGCACCAGGCCTTTGGCCTGGGCCGGGTCCTCCGTCTGGTCGCACACCACCACCTTGAACCCCTGCTCCAACAGGCGGGGTATGTAGCTGGCGGCCGCATGGATGGGAAAGCCGGCCATGGGGATGCGCTCGTCCCCCTGGCGGGAGCGGGAGGTAAGGGTAATATTCAGGGCGTCGGCGGCCGTCTTCGGCGTCGCCGAAGAAGGTCTCGTAAAAATCGCCCATCTGGAAAAGCACCAGGGCGTCGGCGTACCGGTCCTTCAGGTCCAGGTACTGCCGCAACATGGGGGTGATTTTGTCCGAGGAGGGGCCGGTCATGGCGGCACTGGGGCAATGCCGGGGAGGGCGAAAGATACCTAAAGGGTCCGCCACCCTCCCGGGAAACTGGGACGCCCGCGGATTACTCCGACTGGGGGGCAATCCGGGGTTCGGGGGCTGCACCGCGGCCTGGGCCGTGGCGCTGGCCTGCTTCAGTTCCTTGGCCAGAATCTCCAGATTATGCCGGAGCTGGCGGATGGTCTGGCGCTGCTGATAGTTGTCGTAGACGCCGTATAAGGCGGTGGTAATAGCCCCGAGAAAGAAGGAGAACAAGATGATAACCCAGAGATAGACCTCGGGGGTCTGGAAGGTGGCGAAGTAGAGTTCCAGCTTGAGGCGCACCGCCTGCTTCAGCACTTCCAGGTTTTCGACGATAAAGACGATACCCAGGAGGACGATAACGGTAGAGAAGATTACTTTAACGAAACGCATGTCTGATCCTCATCTGGCAGGGCCTGGAAGTGGGGCGCCAGGCGTTCATAAGTCTGACGGAAATGTTCCGGAATCACCCGAACTTCGGCAAAAACCGGGATGAAATTGGTGTCGCCGGCCCACCGGGGGACGATATGAAAATGGAGGTGGCTTTCCACCCCGGCCCCGGCGACGAGTCCCCAGGTTAAGGCCCACGTTGAAGCCGTCGGGGCGCATGACCCGCTTTAAGATGGCCAGGGATTGCCTGACCTTGGTCATGAGGTCCAGGGTCTCCTCCGGGGTCAGGTCGTCCAGCCCGGGAGGTGGCGGACGGGGGAAACCAGCAGATGGCCGTTGATATAGGGATACTTGTTCATCATGATGCGGGTAGGCTGCCGCTGAATAATACCAGCCGCTCCGCCAGGTTTTCCCCGGTTTCGGGACAGAAGATACAGCCCGGAGGCTTATCCTCCCCCAGAATATATTCCATGCGCCACGGAGCCCACAACACTTTCATGATATTCCAACCCGAATTATAGATGATCCCTGGCTGCCCATATCATTGAAATATAGCATGATTCGGGAGAGATTCAAGGGGTTTTATGAGGAGAAGAGGATGGATTCCCCCGGCGCTAAACCCCTAGGGCGCGTCTCACACGCCATTTTTGGGGTGTAGGACGCATCCTCCATGAGGAAAATTATCTTTTGGGGGCCGACCTGGTGTTAAGGGTTAAGCGCAAAGGCCGGCTTGATCCGGCCCACCTCTTCCTTGCGGTGGTTGAGGATGGGCGGCTCCCGGAAGGCGGCCATGGCTTCTGCGGCTGAGGAGGTAAGCACGCCCATCTGCTCCAGGATGGCCACCACGGTGGGGTTGAGGGCCCGCTGGCTGCCGTCTTCGATCTTGAAGGCCACCCCCAGGCCGCCTGCCATCAGGCTGAGGCCATAGCCCCCCTCGGCCCCGGACTTGGCGAAGATTTTGCCCGGCAAGGCCTCCATGGCCGTGGTCTCGAGACGGCCATCCCCGGCGATGTGCTTGGGATGGGCCAGGATGGCGGCCATGAGCATGCCCGCGGGCGACTCCGGCAGCGCCCCCGCCAGGCGGGCATATCCCAGGGCGATGTTTTTCAGGGGCACATAAAAGACCGGCGCGCCACAGCCGTCGATGGCCACCTGGATCTGCCCCTTGGGAAATCCCACCATTCGGGCCACCGTGCCTAAAATCATCTCCTGGGCCGGGTGGGCCGGATTCAGGTAGTCCGTGACGGGCCAGCCGTGGTGGACGCACAGGGCCAGCATGGCGGCGTGCTTGCCGGTGCAGGTGTTGTGCAGGGGCGTGGGTTTCAAGCCCGCTTTCACCAGGGCCTGGGCCGTGGGGCGGTGCAGGGGCGGATGCACGCCGCACTGGAGGGCGTCCGGCGTCAGCCCCAGCCGCGCCAGGATTTGGGTGGCCAGTTCCACCTGGAAGTCCTGGCCGCTCAAAGACCCGGAAAACAGGGCCAACTCCGCCGCCCCGAACCCGAAGGCCGTCGCCGCCCCGCTGGTGAGGACGGCCAGGGCCTGGAAGGGCTTGGCCAGGGAGCGCATGCAGACCCAGGCCTCGGCGTCGCCCAGGCTGTGGCGCAGGTTTCCGGCGGCGTCCACCACCGCGATGTGGCCTCTATGAGAACTCTCCACACGGGGGCCGCGGGTTACTTCGATTAAAATTGGTGTGGTCATTTGGCTTGGCATAATTTTTCCTTATTAGAGATAGCTTTCAGCGGTCGACAATCAGCTTAAAGGTGAAAAAGAAGGTGGTTGCTCAAAAAATCGAGAATGTTCTATTTCTGTGTCGATACCATATCTGTTAAGCAAATCAGAGAAAAGACCTTCAAACCATCTGGGGGCTGTTGGAGAAATTTTGACTTTTTGGAGAAATGATTCCACCCTTTTTAAATTAACATATATACCAGCTTTTGTATTTGACGCCTTTAGATTATATGATTCATCTAAGGCAACTAGCCTGACCTCATGCTCAAATTTAAACCACTTTATCTTTAAAAAAGAAAAATTTCAAATGATAATCATTCTGCCCAATTCCAACTTGGAATGCTCTTTTATTTATTGGCCTTAATACACGAGAGTAGTAATCTTGTTCTTGATTTTCTTTAAGGACATAATCAACTTCATGAAGATATGCGAGAGTATCTGGATAATTGTTAAAATATGCCATCTTTAATTTATCCATAGTTGTTTCAATGGCAACTGCTTCTGATATCTGTCCATATATTTTCCACATTGAATAATTCTCACATTCTTCTTTATGCCAACAACTAACGTAAATCCATTGAGATAATAATTGAAAAGTGTCAATGTACGACTGTTAACATTCTTTGTTTCTCTGATTTTTGACAGGCAATAATCCTTCCCATTTATCATCAAATGCTTTCCCGTTAGGCATAAATAGCCCATCTTTAAGGAAGGATACAAACTTTGGGAAAGACATATACCTTGTTATTATTGTATCCATGTTCATAACTTGGGTTAGGGAAGGCAATGAGCCCCCGCATCTAACTTACCTCCCAATCCCTCTTCATGGGGGTTGGGGGAGGGTTTCAGGGGGGCTAGGGGCGGTCGGCCCCTATCCCCCCCTTCTGAGAAACATTAATCAAATCCGTCTCATCTCCACCAGGCTGCATACAGCAAAGCCAGGGTGAGGGTCAGGCCCGTGAGGAAGTGGGTCTGGATGGTGAGGGCCTGGACGGGGACAAACTCCGGGTCCGTGGGCGCGATGCGGAAGGCCAGGCGCACGGCCCGCACCGCCAGGGGCAGGGGCAAGAGGGCCGCCACCATGAGATCGGGCAAATGGAAAATTTCCATGAGGACAAACAGGCTGACAAAAGGGGCTATCATCAAGACGGCGTAGACCCAGCGGGAGCCTTTCAGGCCCAGGCGGGCCACCAAATGATGCTTGGCCGCAGCCAGGTCCGCCTCCATATCGGGAAATTCGTTGATCCAGATGATGGCGGTGATGAGAAAGGCCAGGGGCAGGCTGACCGCGGCGCCCGCGAGGCTAAATTTCCCCGTCTGGACGTAATAGGCCCCTAAGGTCAGGAGCGGCCCGAAGGCCAGGAAGATCATGAACTCCCCCAGGCCGAGGCTCATGATCTGCACCGGTGAGGCGGAATAGAACAAGGCGGCCCCCAACCCCAGCAGGCCGATGACAGCCACCCAGGGACGTCCCTGAAAGATCAGCACCAAGCCGCATCCCACTCCCAGGCTGAACAGCAGGTACGCCATGGTCTTGACCTGTCCCGGGCTCATCCGCCCGTCCTGGATCACCCGGCTGCCGCCGCTGAAAGGAGTGAAATTCCGGTTCAAGGGATCGCTGCCAAAGGAATCGTAGTAATCGTTAATCAGGTTGGCTCCCACTTGCAGGGCCGCCACTCCCAGGGCCGTGAGCCCGAAAAGGAGGAAATTCCAGGCGTGGTCCGTCAGATAGGCCAGGGCCGTGGCCGCAGCCACCGGCAAGAGAGAGCCGCTGAGAAAGGGGAGCCGGGAGGCCCGCAGGTAGACAAAAATCCCCATAGGCATTATCCAGTTAGGGATTATAGGCGCGGGGCCACTTGCTGTCAACGTCAGGCCAAGAGATTTTCATTGCAGGATGAACGTAAACGGGTTAATAAAAAACGGTTGACAAATAGTATTGCCGGGGAGGCTGGGACTGCCCATGTCCTTTCCCCCCAATAACATCTCATGAGGAGGTAGGTTATGGGTCGCCCGAAGATTACCGTCGTAGGAGCGGGCAACGTGGGGGCTACATGTGCCCATTGGGCTGCGGCCCGGGAGTTGGGCGATGTGGTGCTGGTGGATGTGCTGGAAGGCATGCCCCAGGGCAAAGCTCTGGACTTGATGCAGGCGCGTCCGATCTTCGGCTTTAACGCCGAAGTGGTGGGGGCGAATGACTACGCCGCCAGCAAAGACTCCCAGGTCGTGATCATCACTGCCGGCATTGCCCGGAAACCGGGTATGAGCCGGGAAGATTTGATCAATACCAATAAGAACATCGTGGGTACGGTGACCAAGGAAGTCATGGCTAAATCGCCGGACGCTTTTCTGATCGTGGTCGCCAACCCCCTGGACGCCATGTGTTACGTGGCCAAAAAGGTAAGCGGCCTGCCCCGGGAGCGGGTCATGGGTATGGCAGGCATCCTGGATACGGCGCGCTTCCGCTGCTTCATCGCCATGGAATTGGGCGTGGCGGTGGAGGAGATCCAGGCCATGGTCCTGGGAGGCCACGGCGACGACATGGTACCCGTGGCCAGTGCCACCAACATCTCGGGGGTGCCTCTCACCGACCTGCTGGCCCCGGAGCGCATCACCGCTCTGGTGGACCGCACCCGCAAAGGCGGGGGGGAAATCGTGGCGCTGCTCAAGACCGGTTCGGCTTATTATGCTCCGGCAGCCGCGGCGGTGCAGATGGCCGAGCCATCCTCAAGGACCAGAAACGCCTGGTGCCGGTGTCGGCGTATCTGGCCGGAGAGTACGGCCTGAACGACCTTTACTTCGGGGTCCCGGTGATCTTGGGAGCCGGGGGCATCGAAAAAATCCTGACCTTGAAATTGTCCAAGGAAGAAGAGGCCATGCTGCAGAAATCCGCCGCAGCGGTGGCCAACACCCGGGATGAGTTGAAGATGTAACCTGAAAAAGTGAAGGGGGAGGTCATGGCTGCGCCTGAACCCTCCCCCTATCCTCCCTGCTTGTTTTCTGGTTTACCCAGCCCTTGCTCAACATCGCGCATGACCTGAATCGATTGCCGGCCCCAAGATAACGACGACGATAGCCGGGAAAATGAAGAGCAACATCGGGAAAACCAGTTTGACCGGGGTCTTGGCGGCCATGCCCTCCAGTCTCAACCGCCGGGCGGTGCGCATATAATCCGATTGGGTTTTGAGGGCCTGAGCGATGCTGGTCCCGAAGCGATCGCTTTGAATGAGGACATTGCACAAGGAAATCAACTCGTCCACCCCGGTCCGTTCCCCCAGGTTCCTCAAGGCCTGCTGCCGCTCCAACCCGGCCATGGTCTCAAGATTCACCAGGATCAATTCCTGGGAGATGATGGGACTGCTTTCCTGCAAATCATCCGATACCCGCTTGATGGCGGCGTCCAACCCCTGGCCGGCTTCGACACAGACCACCAGCAGATCCAAGGCATCGGGAATTGTCTCCCTAATTTTTTTCTGGCGGGACTTTATCAGGCGATTCAGGATGAGATCCGGGAGAATAAATCCCAAAGAGCAGAGGGCTATGGGAATCCCCATCAGCAGGCCGTGCTGGTTGGTGTTGCCCCACAGAAAGAATAAGACCAGGACCGGCAGGACCAGCAGTCCCCCCAGTTTGATCCCGAGAAAAAGAGGCACGGCCCGTTCCGTGTAGATTCCGGCGCGGGCGAGCTTTGCCTGGAGCTTTTTGGTCCTGGCGCCGTCTTTTCTCAGATCGAATTGCTTTTCGAGCTTTTCGGCCAGACCGGAGCCTATGAAGGCAGGCTGGTCTTGCCTCTGGGGCCGCAATAAATCGGCATTGACCCGTGGATTGGCCTGAAGCCGCCGCCGTACCGATGAATGGCGCTGGCGGAGAAAGAAGACCAGGAAGATGATTATGCCGCCGATCAACACCCCGAAGAAAACCAGCCTGAACGATTTCCATATTACACCTTGATGTTGACAATCTTGTGAATCCAGAATCATCCCCACCAGCTGAAATCCCAGGGCCACCGCACACAAGACCTGACCTGTCGGATGCAGGAACAGCTGTGATTCATATTTCGGGTTGAACACCATCAGCATGCCAGCCAGCAATGGTGGCAGGATGAGGAGGATAATCCCGGACAGGCGGCCTTCTGCGGTTAAGGCTTTGACCTGCTCGGTCAATTGAATGCGTTGCCGGATCAGGACCGAGATCTTCTCCAAGATCTCCGTGAGATTGCCTCCGGTTTCCCGCTGAATCAAGACTGCGGTTGTAAAGAAGGCCAAATCGCGCAGGTCGATGCGATCACAGAGATTGAGCAAGGCGGTATTCAGGTCCAAACCATGGTTAAATTCCCTGAAGGTTTCGAAAAACTCCGCCCCCAGGGGATCGGGCATTTCTTTGGCCACCTGCTGCAATCCCGTCGGAAAGGCATGGCCGGCCCTGAGTCCCCGGGCCAGCAGGTCAAGGGCATCCGGCAGTTGCTTTTCAAACTTTTTCAACCGCCGCTTCTTTCTCCGGACCAAAACCTTGTAGGGTATGACCAAACCCAGCGCACCGCCGCCCAAGCCCCCCAGACACCCCATTTCGCCAATCCCATCCCCGCCACCACCAGCCCAGACAGTCCGGCGACAACCAGAAAAGTGGTCGTTTTCCATTTCAGATTCGCCTGGAACATCATTTTCTGAATTCGGGTGAAGAGGCTGAATTTAACCAGTTCTGGTCCAAAAAAGATTTTTCCAGGCTGACCGTTTTGAGGAGGCTGTTAACGTTGAGGGGCGATTCCAGACCCTCCATTGCTTTGAGTCTCTTCTTGAGCCGCTGCTTGTGAGCGCCGTTCCGGGTTAGCCAGATACAAGAGGATGCCCCTGATAAGGAACAAAAAGCTGAGGAAAATGAGGAAAATCAGGATCAAGAAAGAAATATTCAGCGAGTGGATCAATTCAGCAATCATCAATGCCTCCCTGGCTGGCATCTGCCCCGCCGCATCCGAGGTGGGATTCAGGCCAGGTTCAGGAGCAGGATTGAATGGGCATCTGCCCCCTTGCATGGGGTTACCCCTATTCATGGAAGAGACTACTGGGCAACTTGAGGCCCATAGATTCCAGGCGTTTCATAAACTTGGGGCGGATACCGGTGGCCATGAAGCGGCCCTTCACTTTCTTGTCCTCGGTAAGCCCCATCATATTGTAAGCAAAGATCTCCTGCATGGTGATCGTTTCCCCTTCCATGCCGACGATCTCATACAGGTTCATCATCTTGCGGCTGCCGTCACTCAGCCGGGCCAGTTGCAGTACCACATTGATGGCCGAGGCAACCTGGTGCCGGATGGCTCTTTCGGGGATATTGAGACCGGCCATGGAGACCATGGTTTCCAGACGGGTCAGGGCATCCCGGGCAGAGTTGGCGTGAATGGTGGCCAGGGATCCGTCATGACCGGTATTCATGGCCTGGAGCATGTCCAGGGCCTCACCGCTCCGCACCTCACCCAGGATGATGCGATCGGGCCGCATGCGCAAAGCATTCTTGCACCAAATCCCGCTGAGTAACCTCTCCTTGACCCTCCAGGTTGGCGGGGCCGGGTTTCCAGCCGCACCACATGGTCCTGCTGCAACTGGAGTTCGGCGGAATCTTCAATGGTGATGATGCGTTCATCGTTGGGGATAAAACTGGACAAAACATTGAGGAACGTGGTTTTGCCCGCTACCGGTGCCACCGGAGATCAGGATATTGAGCCGGGCCTGAACCATACCGTGAAGGACCTCAGCCATGTCTGCGGTGATGGCTCCGAAACCGATCAAGTCCTCCACTTTTATGGGGATCCCGGGAGAATTTCCGGATGGAGAGGGCCGGTCCATCCAGGGCCAAGGGGGGAATGATGGCATTGACCCGGGAGCCGTCCGGCAGTCGGGCATCCACCATGGGAGAAGATTCATCGATGCGGCGTCCCACCCCTGATGCTATTTTTTCAATTATTTTAAGCAAATGCGCATTATCGGTGAAGCGGATGATCGATGGTTCCAGCTTGCCGCGACGTTCCACGTACACCTTATCATAGCTGTTCACCAGAATATCGTTGATGCTGGCATCGGCCAGGAGGGGTTCCAGGGGCCCGTACCCCATGAGTTCGTTCCTGATTTCTCGGCAGAGTCTCTCCTTCTCAGGGCGAGGGGAGCGGGATCTTTTCTTCCGCCAGGATCATCTCGACCCCCCGGCGCAAGTCCTCCTGGAGGGCACTTTCTGAGGCTGTCCGTCAGGCGGGTAAGGTCCAGCAAACTCAGGAGCCTCACGTGTATCTTCGCCTTCAATTCATTGAAGATATCGTCTTTCTTCTGACGCTCCCATTCTTTCTTCTGTCCTTGACTTTGGACCGGGGGCGGGGCCATTTGCCCCTCTGCTTGCCGTTGGCGTATTCGGTCCAGGAGGCTCATGGTTACTTCTTCCTCCAGAGGCGCTGAAGCCATTTCCAGCCGGAGCCGTTGGTTTCCTCCGGCGTATCCTCATGGCTGATTTTTCCGGCCATCAATTTCAGATCTCCGACTATGGGATGCCGGGGCGAGGTTTCCACCAGGAGTCTCCCTTCGTTGATGCTGAAACTTACCTGTTTGTAGTCACAACTTATCGTGCCCGTAATCGCCTTCCCCAAAAAGTTTTCCACGTCAGCCAGCGGTCAATTCATGTTGGCGGTCCCAGTAATTTACCCAGACCTCGACTTCGAGGTCCCGCAATCCCAGGACGGTCAAGGATGTCCAGCATTTTCTTGGCGTTGGACATGGCCGGGACGGATTGCGCAGTTACCAGCATCAAGATATCGGAAAGCTCCAGGGCCTTCAGGGTTATTTCATCAAGTTGGTGACAACAGTCTATCAGTATCCACCGGAATCCCAGATTTTCTCTGAGATAGCCGAGAATCTTCTCCAGGTGGCCGCCATTAATAGCCTCGGCCTCTTCCAAAAGGGCCGGAGCCGGCAATAGGTAACAATTATCGCCGATGGAATACAAGATACTTTGTAAATAATTATTATCTAGGCGGTCGATATTTTCTATCACCTCGGCCAGGGTGTGTTCCGGGTGGACATCAAAAAGATAGTTGAGCTGCCCAAATCCCAGATCCAAGTCCACCAACAGTACCTTGCCGCGGCGCTCCTGCGCCAGGAGGCGAGCGAGGTTGGCGGCCAGGAAAGTGGTCCCCACTCCTCCCTTGCACCCGAGAAAAGATATGACTTGGGTGGGTTTCGCCAAACCTTTCCCGACTTCGGTCCGGGCCTCGATGCGCTTTACCGCTTGCTGAAAATCTTCCGCCTGGATCGGGAAGGTAAAGCATTCCTTAGCTCCCAGGCGAATCGCCTTCCACAGGTTGTTGGTAGAGATTTCCTTAAAGTACAGAAAGATGGCGGGACTTTTAGGATTGGCCACGATGTTTTCGATCCAGTGGTCCAATTCAGGATTGTTTTCCTGATATTCCAAAAAGACCACATCGCTGCCATTCACCGACTGGGGAGACAGATGGGATAGATCGTTGCTTGCCACTAGCTCCCCGATGCCGGAGGCTTCGATAATTTGGCGGAGGTATTTCTGGTTTTCCAGGGAATTATAATAGATGCTGAATTGGGTGGACATCGCGGTTGACGATCCTTAGTTTGCGCGGGTTATGTTCTTATCTACCAGGAGTTTACCGGCGTCCGTTCCAATCCTCGGATCATCTCCACCGTCCGGGCCGGCGGAGAAACCTTGGCTGCGGCGGGGGGAGCCGGAGGGATGGCCTGCCTCGGGTTCCCAAATAAAGCATTGGCGCCCGCCCCCAGGGTTTCTACCAGTATTTGGTCTCCCTGACCTCGCACCACCAAAGAGATTCGCCCTTCCTGGGCAGCCAGGGCCAAACGTTCTCCCTGTTCCGGGGTGACTTCCAGCGTCACCGTGGGCACAATCTTCGGTTTGTCTCCCGGGAGATTTTCCAGCTTTTGGCCGGTGCCCAGAACTTTCAGGTTCTGAAAGAGAAGCTTGGCGATGGGGTCTTTGTTGTATGCCCCCTTATCCACGACTACCACCACGTCTACCCGGTTCCCTATGGCCAGGAATCCGGCGACCCCGGAGGCTTCGTCCACCTTAACGGTCATGGCCCGCTGGTTGGGGCTTACCTTTCCGGCCATCCCCGAAATGAATTCTTTGGTGTTTTCTCTGGTAATAATCTCACCCGGCGCCAGAGTTTTCGTAGTCTCCCGCCCCGCCACATCTTTCAGTTCGGAAAAGAAATCTTGGGGCGGCTTGGTCTTATCCCATGCAACGCGCTTGAGTTGGGCGATGGTAAGAAGGGTTTCCTTTTCCGCTTTGGTGCTGGCCCTAACTACGTAGATGGTTTCTTTCACCGGAGGGCGCACGGCAGCTTGCCGTTTTAGATATCCCATGGCCATATAGGTGGCCAGAGTGGCGAAACCGATGGTCAAGACCAGCCAGGCCCAGCCGGGTAAACGAGGCATCGTTTTGGTACTCCCTACAGAATGGTGCGGTGGTTCACTTCCACAGCAACTTCCCGATCCGGGCGGTCAAGCTGCACGGTTTAAGGTTTAACGCCAACCCGAATCCTGGTCCGGGGCCGCGTGAACCATGACTCCCGCGGGTTCGGCCCACCAGGAGGTCACAAGGCACTATGGGCCAATTCCCCCTCATGGCGAGTCGCTATCCAAGAGCCCTTACGTGTGGCTCCAGGATTTAGCCTCTGACACCTGTTTTGACAACGACTTGGCAGCAGTCTCCCCGTTTGGCGGGATTGGTTCTCCCGGTAAAGCCGGGGCCGAAGCCCTGGGGCTTCGACCCCGGCCCCCCAAAAACACAGGGGTAGTTTAGGTAGCAGAAGAAGGCATCGCATTGTCCATGGACGTGAAAACCCCGGCGATTTTAGGGCCAAGGGTGCCCGCCACGCCGACGATCGCCAACGCAACCATCACCAACAACAGGGCATATTCGATGGCCGCGGCACCTTCCTCATCTTTGATGAACGCCATGATTTTATTCAGATAAGTCTTCATCTTAGTTCTCCTTTAGTTTGATGCTTTTGATACTTTTGATGCTTAAGATTGCACTCCCGTAATGATTCCCAATTGCCGTTCCTGAGGATGATGATCTTGATTCCCACCTCCTGTGTCAGGGTGTGAATCCACGCCTCTACCGGTCCGGTTGTCTGCAAATGGTGTGTGCCATGGGGTCAGCCCCATTTTTACCACTTCGGCGATCCCGCTTCCTTAGCCCGGAGGCTGTAGGTCGGAGACTTTGCGCCCTCCCCTTTCGGTGGAATTTGCCTTTGTCGGTGGCGTGGAATTACCTAATATATGTATCGGCACCTTCATCGAGAACTTTAAGAATCGTGGGGGTGGAGGAGGAAAACCATTGACGTGGCGGTTTCTGAGGCAGGGGCTCAGGGGCCGTGACCATCCGTAACTATTGCCCCTGGAGCGCCGATGCCAGTCTTGACCGAACCCGGCCAATCCCGCAGCGGCAGCGGCCGGGATCCCACCAGACTCATGAGGGAAGAGGTATCGGGCTCTTCGTGGGGCTGGGACCTGAAGCTCAGGGTGGATACGGTCTCGGGAGGGGCGCCGAACTTTGCAGGATTGATCCTAAGACCGGGCTGGCGCCAGTTTTTATAAGGCGCCTTAAGCTCGATTTATTGCGGTTGCCCGGCAGGCTCCGGGGGTGCGCCACCCGGGACTGAAGTTGATCTGGCAGTGCGGCTGTCGGCCGCAGCTCGTGGTCCCCTGGGCCCGGGGGCCCAGGACTGCTTATGGGGACCTCAAGAAGACGGCCTGACACCAAAAGGTGCGGCCTCAGAAATGTTTCAACTTTTGGGGAGCATTACCGATTATTTCTCATCTTTTTCCTGATCATACATGAGAGATACCGTTTGGGCTACCCTCTTGGCCCAAGTCGGATCATCTTTATTCAATTCAACTTCGTCATAAAAATCACTAAAGTCATGATCTACTAATTTGTAGGGATTTCTCAGACTATCTGAATCAAAAAATGTATGCCGCAATTCATGTCTCAATACTCTTTTAATATCAGTATCATCACAATGCGCAATCAATTTATCATCTAAAAGCATAATATAATCATACCCATTTTCTGGCGCTTCATCCTTTGATAAAAATTTTACCAGATCAGAAGGTTTAACCATCTTGCCCAGGGCTATATTGCCTTTATTTACCATCTTCTTCTTATTGATCAGAAAAAGAATTTTCGCATTAGCCAAATGGGGGAAATATTGAGACCTGATTTTTTCATACATTTCCAGAATGTGGTCAGGAACATGCTCATATTTCATGCTGATTCTCCTTTTCTCACCTTTAATCAAAGGAAAAGGCTGCGTCCGGCAGCCCATAAGTGCTTGATATTAATCGTGGCGGGACCCGGAATCGAACTGGGGGCAGGCGGATTCTCAGGAAAATTATCCCAGGCGTAAAGCCATTAAACCCGCATGGTTGCCACTTGCAATTTACGCTGAGTGAGGGGATGTGCTCCCGGCCACTCACAACCTGCGCACCATTTTAACAGGTTCAATAATTTTTCGGCAAGGATAATTTTTCCATCGGAGGACGCGGCGCCCATGATCAGATGACCGCTCCTTCTCCTCGGTTCCGGTTCGCCCCTCTTCACCTTCCGGGGACCGCCCGGTTTACCTCCGGCCAGTTCCTGGGGCGCTTTCCTCAGATATGCCGACACCTCGACCCAGCCCCAGAACTCAACGGGCGCCGGGTGTCGCTGAGAGAACGTAAAACGACACCGTGCGACTGGAGTCCCAGCCTCTCCGGCCGCAACCCTCTGTTCACCTAGATGTCTTGACAACATTATGTATATGTATTAAATTATATATATAAATTTACTATACAATAAACAATAAGCCAAGGGTGTTCTCATGAGGAGGAGGCCCGATGAAATCCAACCATGCACGCATATTTCTCTGGGATGAAATGGAGACGTTGAGACGAGAGGATTTTCCGCTTCAATCCCCAGCAGCAATGGCTTCCCAGGTACCCGCAAAAACTCCGGACGATCATCATATTGTCGCCAGACTCTGCCAGATTGCGATGTCTGCCCATTTGCCGGAGGAAGCGGCAATATTGATTTTTTGGATGTTCCTCTCGTTTCATTGATGATTTCCCCATGCCTGTCCTGACTGTTCTTCTGTACCTATGATCCAGGAGTTCGAGGTGGGGGCGGCCTGGCAGTGGCTTTTCGGCAGCCAAAACCTTGCAGCTTGACTTTCCGACTGCCAGATTTATGTTAACCTCACCCGAACTCCTGGACTGGAGGCCCGTTTGCTTTCGTGGCTGCTTTCCTTGCGCCCGCCTGAGGTATTGATCAATTTGATAATCAGTTATGCGTAAGGTTGTCTCAATCCCCGCTCTAAGAGCTAGGCAAGGCGCAGTTGGGCCAGGGAGGCTCGGGCGCCGCCACCGCTGATGTCCGGAATAATCGTCAATTCAAGTGCGGTTACCCCGTCGAGATCGACGTCGTAGTCTTCGAACTCACGTGCCGCCCCCGGCGGACTGAAGTTATACTGCTGGCGCACAATCTCCCGGTAGGACTGACCGCCGTCTGGGGACCACCGTAAGACGAACTCCTGGGTGCGCTCCTGCTCATCTTCATGGAAATTTAAGCGAATCCGTTTGATTCTGAGCGGTTCATCGAAACGGAGGCGGATCGTCTGCTCCCCGGGCTGCGCGGCCCGCCAACCCGAGTCCATAACAGGAATCAGCGCCGATTCAACCGGGTGGCCGACATCTTCGGACGTAATTTCGACCTGGGCCAGGAGGTCAAGGTCCAGCCAGCCGGGCTCGGCGGTTGCGACCTCTTCGGGGCCAGGTCCGATAATGCGTTTGCGCATGGAACACCTCCTCAATTTTTATTGATCATAACCATATAACGGCAACCTGCAGCGACGCGCTCGGTCCGCCTCTGCTGCAGTCCCTTAATTCGGGGTGCCGGGTTCAACTAACTCCTCAGTTACTTTGCGGTGATGGCTTTATTCACTGGCGGATGGGATGGGAACTATAATGCCTCTGAAAGGAACGGCCCCGAGTGTGAGGGAATACCTAAAGAGTAACGAGGCCTGGGGCAGGGTTATGGTTCAACCCGGATAGATAGCGGCGCTGACAGAAACAATGCGACAGTTAATGGCGAGGTGAAGTGCCCCAGGCGAGGGAACGGCCTTAGGGAACTGAAGGGTGGCACAAGATGTGTCCGTCCCGCCCGGGGATGAGCGTCGTTGCCGGAGTTCAGGAGAAGCCGCAGCTTTTGGCATATCTCTTCCCCATACGGCCCTGCACCAGGGGTTCATTGACGTATGGGCTCACCCGGCTGCGGGCTTCGACTTGGGCCTGATTGGGTGATAAAGGCGGGGGTAGCGTTAAGGCCGCGCCCCAAATTGCCCGGCCCACCCTCAACAACAGGAATTTTCCCCATGAATTGCCCTCTTCCCGGTGCAATTTCCCAGGGCTTACCTCTCAAGTTGGAGCCTCATAGTCCCTTAACCAGGCCACCAGGTCAGGCTTATAAAAGCGCCAGGCCTTGCCCACCTTGCGGGAGGGCATAATTTTTCGCCTAGCATAATCCCGCACCGTGAAAGGCGTCAGCTTCAAAAACTCCGCCGCTTCCTCTGTGGTTAACACTAGGTTATTTTCCATAAGTTCCCACCATTTCGCCTTAGATATTATTATTATATATAGTTATGAATGTCAATAATATATTATATATATTATTATAACACAATATATATAGTTTTAAACCAATAAATTGCATGATAAAACCTTGACGCACTTTTATTGATAATTACGTTAAGCGCCTGTTCACAACCTTCCTGGCTTGGGGCCATGAAAGGGTAAGGAATTGATGATGAGGAAACGGGGGCACATGGGCCGGGAGCCCAGGCCGATGACGGTAAGGCGTCCCCCCCAAGAATCTTAAATAAGTGGAGTAGTTAAGGTGGGAAGCTGGTCCCGTTCAGCGTTACCCGATCTCGGAACCATACGCAGGCATTATTGGTGCTCAACTGATTCAGTGGCCATGGTTGCCGCATCATCTCAGCCCAGAGAAAAAAAGGTGCCAAATAGTTATTGAGCCCCGGTGTCGCCCGGGGCAGGGTTGGCGGCCAGCAGGAATGCGAAGCCGCTAACATATGCCTTCAAAAATTATCTAACTATCAAGAAGGGTAAAAACTGCCGGATAGAGACGGATTTGGCCTCATCTGAGCAACATAAAAAACGGAGAACTACCAATGAAAAAGTTAACCCTCATTCTGGCGCTGGCAATTGTGCTGGCGGGAGGCGCAGTCGCCGCAATGTCGGCGCCTGCTCAGGCTCAGTATGGCTATAACTACCCCCCTCCGGCTGCGGATCCTTACTCTCAGCCGTGGGTCGGGCCTAATACGCCATGGGTCTATTACAACGGTGACTGGTTTGTACAGGGATTGCTGTATTACTTTTTCGGCCCCCAATACGGCTGGGCCCCGTATTATGCCTTTCCTCCCACCTATATCGTCAGGCCCTACAACTGGTACGAGCCGAAGTGGCAGACGTGGTATCAGCGCAATCCCCGCTACTGGCAAAATTTCCAGCGACAGTATCCCTACTGGCGCGGACACCGGGAAGGTCAGCATTACGACCAGCGTTTCTATGAAACGCACCATCGTGGCCAGGGACCTGGTTGGCAGAAAGGATACCATGGCATCGCCCCTAAAGAACAACCCCAGCCAGGGAAACGAGGGCAGGGTTCCGCCCAGGTAGCCCCACATCAGGGACAAAGATCGGCTCCGGCTCACGTAGCCCCGCCTCAAGGACCCAAACCGGCTCCGGCTCATGTGGCCCCCCGTGAAGAACAAAAAGGCGGCGTTGCGCATCGCGAAAAAGCACCTGCGGGGAAACCTGAAAAAGTAGTTCCTGGTGAGGAAAAACATCAGTAGGTCGTGCTAATGGAGGAAGTCCCTCCGAGATGCAGATTGTTCCACAGGAATTGTTCATGACAATCGCCACAGGGGCCTTCGGGCCCCTGTGGCCCCGAAGAGGCTTCTATCCTGCTGTTGGACGAGGACGGCGTGAACCTCGAGTTTTACAGCCTGGGGGGCCTTCCCAGCACACATTTTCAACTTTCCTCTTCTTGAGTTCCGGTTAATTTCGCAAGGTCACAAAACCCTCTTGTCAGGTTGCGCCGGATAGTCAGCATGACTAATTTATTTTTATAATCTCAAAGGCTTCACCATGGGAGGGAAGCGATGCCCGATTCCGACCCCTCGGGTTCAACCCCCAAAGACCCGGTCTGTGGTATGGAGGTGAACCTCGAGAGCCCGTTACGCACCACTTATGAGGGGCGGGAATACCTCTTTTGTAGTCAGCACTGCCTCGATAAATTTAAAGAGGACCCGGGACAATATCTCGAATCGGGCCAAAGTGAAGCCCCTGCTACTCCGTCCCCGGAGTCGGCTGGGTCGGCCGCGGGACGCGTACTTCACCTGCCCGATGCATCCCGAAGTTAAGGAGCCGGTGGCGGGGAAGTGCCCCCACTGCGGCATGCCCTTAGAGCCGGTTGCGGCTGAGGAACCACAAGCCCCTTCAGGCAAAGCCGCCGCTCCCCCCAAGCCGGAGGTTGGGCCGGCCGCCGAAAAATATCTAACCTGCCCTATGCACCCGAAGGTACGGGTGCCCGTGCCGATCTGCCCGGAGTGCGGCATGGGGCTGCAGCCGGAAGCGCCTGCCGGTGGCGCCCCGGCTGAGGTAAAACCTGCCGCGCCCGGCGGCGTCTCCTATACCTGCCCGATGCACCCGGAGGTTCGTGAACCCAAGCCCGGCGCCTGCCCCAAGTGCGGCATGGCCTTGGAGCCGGCCGGGGCCCCGGCGGCGCCCGTGACCAAAACCGAGTGGACCTGCCCCATGCACCCCGAGGTGGTACAGGACTCCCCGGGAAATTGTCCCAAGTGCGGCATGGCCTTGGAACCCCGCACCGTGGCCGCTGGAGAGGAAGAAAACGCCGAGCTTCGAGATATGCGGCGGCGCTTCTGGGTAGCCCTGGCGCTGACCATCCCCTTGGTCGTCATTGCCATGGGCCACCTCATCCCGGGTCATCCGCTCCAACGCCTGGCCTCATCGCACTTTTGGGGCTGGGTGGAACTGGGGTTGGCGACCCCGGTGGTGCTCTGGTGCGGCTGGCCGTTTTTCGTGCGGGGGGTGCAGTCGGTTATCAACCGCAGTCTGAACATGTTCACCCTCATCAGTCTTGGCGTGAGCGTGGCCTACCTTTACAGTTTGGTGGCCAAACTTTTCCCCGAAATCTTTCCACCTTCCTTCCGGAATGCCTCCGGCGACGTGGGGCTCTATTTCGAAGCCGCGGCCTTTATCGTCACCCTGGTGCTGCTGGGTCAGGTGTTGGAGTTGCGGGCCCGCTCTGCGACCGGCGCGGCCATCAAACTCTTGCTGGGGCTGGCTCCTAAAACGGCACGCCGGATAAATGCGGACGGCACCGAGGCAGACATTCCCCTGGAGCAGGTACAGGCCGGGGATCGTTTGCGGGTAAGGCCCGGGGAAAAGGTGCCGGTGGATGGCGACATCTTGGAGGGCAAGAGTTCGGTGGATGAATCCATGATCACCGGCGAGCCCATGCCGGTGGAGAAAGCCCCCGGTGACCGGATCATCGGGGCCACCATCAACGGCACCGGCTCCCTGGTGATGGAGGCCAAGCGGGTGGGCGCGGGGACGCTGCTGGCCCAGATCGTCCAAATGGTGGCCGACGCCCAGCGCAGCCGGGCTCCCATCCAGAAGCTGGTGGACGTGGTCGCGGCCTACTTTGTGCCCGTGGTGGTGGGGGCGGCCATCGTCACCTTTGCGGTCTGGGCCCTGGTAGGCCCACAGCCCCGCATGGCCCATGCCATCATCAACGCCGTGGCGGTGCTCATCATCGCCTGTCCCTGCGCCCTGGGTCTTGCCACCCCCATGTCCATCATGGTGGCCACGGGCAAGGGAGCCACGGTGGGAGTGTTGTTCAAGAACGCCGAAGCCATCGAAGTGATGCGCCAGATCGACACCCTGGTGGTGGACAAGACCGGGACGCTCACCGAAGGCAAACCCAAGCTGGTGACCGTCAAAGCTTTAGAAGGTATGGATGAAGCCACCTTGCTGCGCCTGGCGGCTTGCCTGGAGCGGGGCAGCGAACACCCCCTGGCCGGGGCCATCGTCAAGGGCGCCCAGGACCGGGAAATCCAGCTGGCCGAGGCCCAGAACTTCGAATATGTGTCCGGCAAGGGCGTTGCCGGGGAAGTGGACGGGCGTACCGTGGCCTTGGGGAATCGTCGTCTCATGGAGGACCGGGGTGTCGACCTGGGCGGTTTGGCTGAGGCAGCCGAAGCTTTGCGGGCCGACGGCCAGACGGTGATGTTCCTGGCCGTGGACGGCAAGGCCGCTGGCCTGGTGGGGGTTGCGGACCCCATCAAGGAGACCACCCTCGAGGCCATCGAGATGCTGCATGAGGACGGTATAAAAATCGTCATGCTCACCGGCGACAGCCGCACTACGGCCCAGGCCGTGGCCAAGAAATTAGGGATTGACGAGGTGGTGGCCGAGGTGCTCCCTGACCAGAAGGCGGCGAAAGTGAAAGAATTGCAGGCGCAGGGCCTGATGGTAGCTATGGCCGGCGACGGCATCAACGACGCCCCGGCCCTGGCCCAGGCTCAGGTGGGCATCGCCATGGGGACGGGGACGGACGTGGCCATGGAAAGCGCCGGGGTCACCCTGGTCAAAGGCGACCTCCGGGGCATCGTCCGGGCCCGGATGCTCAGCCGGGCCACGATGCGGAATATCAAGCAAAACCTGTTCTTTGCCTTTATCTATAACTCCCTGGGCATCCCCATCGCCGCGGGGGTGCTCTACCCCTGGTTCGGCATCCTGCTCAGCCCCATCATCGCGGCCGCGGCCATGAGCTTTTCTTCAGTGTCCGTAATTACCAACGCCTTGCGCCTGCGACGGGCGCAACTATAACCATCAATGAAACCAAATCCCCTACCGAAGGCCAGTAGCAAGTGTTGAATTGGTTTTCAGGTCGCATTCCAGCCGCTCGTCACTCAACTGATAAATCGAGTCATGGGGAGCTTGAATTGCTCCAGTCAAGCTCTCTGCTATCCGACAGTTATCAACGGGGCAAAAAACCTTCAATATCCATAGCATATCGACTCTTTTCGACCTGATGGGCCTCTGACTTTCTGAAGGGTAATCCGGCCTCTTTCGAATGTGGGCACCTGAAATCATCCTCCCCACAAATGCCCTCGGATGATATGGTTAGCTTATCGGGATTTTTTTCCACTCAAGCGATGATTGACGATCCTTGGCAAGTACTATGGCAGCCCTGGTTGTTATGGTGATCCTGAGGGCGTCAAGGGAGAGAGTTTATGAAAAGGGTGGCTTGCATCGGTAAGAAAGAGACTTCACCGGAAGAGCAAAATTTCCTCATCAAGATCGGCGGTTGGCTGGCTCTCCAAGGCTTCACCGTCTCCAGTGGCAATGCCGCCGGCAGCGAGCGGTTTTTTGCCCTGGGGGCTGAGTATGGTGAACCCCCGCCTGGTGGAGCTGCATCTCCCCTGGGAGGGCTACAACCCTGAGTTCATCTTCCTGTTGAACCAGGTGATTGTGGAGCCCGACACGCATGAGCGCCAGATGCTGGTCAGACAGCTGCATCCGAAGGCGGAAACGCTAAACGACCGAACGGTCAGGTTGCACTGCCGCAATATCGGCATCATCGCAGGCACCGAGTTTGTCATTGCCCTGCCCAACTGGGACAAGCCCGAGGGCGGGGGCACCGGCATGGGCATCAAGGTGGCCGAGCACTTCGGCATCCGCATTTTTGATCTCAGCAAAGAGGTAGACTGCCAGCGTATCCTGGCCAAGATCGAAACTTAACCTTAACCCCCAACTCTCTATCACTCAGTCATCGAGCCTCTGGCCGTATCACCGAACGAACAAACACTCCATATCTAAACTATATCAAGAGCTTTCGACCTGATAGCCCCCTGCCATTTCCGCCAGTAGCTTTGGATTCCCCTATCACCGCCATCTGAAATCGTTCCCCCCACAATGAGAGGATATCCAGATCATATATGCAGTTTATGCCATCCTGATGACCATTGAAGGAACCGGCAAGTGATGTGGCACTGAGCAAAGCTCCCTCATGTTGTCACAAGGGGCCTTCAGGAGAAATGCTCATGCCTAGTTCTGGAATGACGTGCTTATCACCGACTGTCTATGGCACGGGCGGCGATCAGGCCGCTGGCTGAGGCTTGGATCAGGCCACGGGTTATGCCGGCGCCATCTCCGATCATGAACAGATTGCGGATGGGGCTTTCCAATTCCGGGCTTAGTTTCAAGCGGTGGGAGTAAAACTTCACTTCCACCCCGTAGAGTAAGGTGTGCCGATTGTTGATGCCTGGAGCCAGGGCATCAAGGGCCTCAAACATTTCCAGGATGTCTTTGAGGATACGGTAGGGGAGGACGAAGCTAAGATCCCCAGGGGTGGCACTCTTAAGCGTGGGCCGGGTGAGGCAACGTTCTAGGCGGGGGGCGGTAGTGCGGCGACCGACTTGGAGGTCACCCAGTCGCTGGACTAAGACTCCCTGGCCTAAAAGATTGGCCAGGCGGGCGATATATTGGCCGTAACTAATGGGATCGTCAAAGGGCTCGGTGAAGGTGGAACTCACCAGGATGGCAAAATTGCTGTTTTCCGTCTTCCGGGAAGTATAGCTGTGGCCATTGACGGTGAGCAGGCCGTCCAACTCTTCTGAAACGACCTCACCGTAAGGGTTCATGCAAAAGGTGCGTACCTTGTCGTCGAAGGTGCGGGAGTAATAAATCAACTTGGCTTCATAGGCCGCCTCGGTAAGGGGCGCCAAAACCGGGGCCGGGCACTCCACGCGCACCCCGATATCCACCGGGCTTGGGACGGAGGGAATCGCGAGGCGACGGGCTTCTCCCCGGATCCAGGCGGCCCCGGACCGTCCAGGCGCAGCGATCACATAGCGAGCTCCCACCACCTCCTCGTTATCCAGGACTACCCCAGTAACTGCCCCATCTTTCACCACGATCCGCTGGGCTCGGCAATGGGTGCGGATATCCACGTGGTCGGTCAAACGCTCTCTCACTCGGGTCAGGATCTTTTGGCAATTTTCCGTGCCGATATGGCGCAAACGGGTGGGGATGAAGATCATCCCTGCATGCCGGGCCTTGGTTTTAAGAAGTTCCAGGGTATCCGGGTCGCCACCATAGGTTTCTGGGGGTGCTCCCAGCGATTGATAAATGCTGTCCACTTTCTGGATCAGGACATTCAAGTCATCCAGGGAGATAAGATCACTCAGGAAACCGCCCACCTCGGGGGAAAGGATGAGTTTGCCATCGCTGTAGGCGCCGGCTCCACCCCAGCCGCACAGGAGGCCGCTCGGCCCGTCTCGATGACGCTCCTCGAGGTCTGGACCCTGTTCCACCAGCAGGACCTTCCCCACACCTAGGTTTTCCAGGCTGAGGGCGGCAAATAGCCCCGCTGGCCCGGCTCCAATGATGACTACTTCATATGCGGACATTGTGTCCTGAAACTATCAAAAAGCTGCTGACAAATCCATAACTAATGAGATTTCCCTTAACCGGATACCGCAACACCTTTGGAACTTGACTTTGCCTGGAGGAGATAGACGGCGGTCCCACCGGAGCCAGGCTCCGCCGGGATCTCAGGCTTGACATTACCCCCACCCTGACTTAACACTGGTAAAAAGAACCGGCTGCAGGGCAGGCCGGGTGCTCTTCCACCAGCGGCCCTTGACTCGGGCTCAGTTTCGGCGCTTCATGTTGGCGCAATCGAAACCTGACCCCGAGATGATTAAGCCGGTCGCTAAGCTCAAGGTCCAGCCAGGGCTAAAGATCGCCTTGGTCAGAAACGCAGAGAGCGGACTGAAGGTGTATCGGATTCGCAAGGTTAAGCCGGACGGGTTGGTGGATTCTTTTATTTCCTCCTGCTGCGTCAACGTCTGCCAGTCCAATGCGGAAATCTTTCGGCTGGCGCTGGACATCGACCCAGTGTCAGCCCAGAAGGCAGTCCATAGCGAAAACACTCCGATGTTCGTCGAGGTTCCCCAAAGCCCCTGTATTCAAGGCATCCATCATTAAGGAATGGAGACGACCAGTCCACATCGGAGACATTGGGACTGAAATAATGAACGTAACGTTCGCATCACTGATCCATATCAGGCTCAAAAACGTTGGGGGAGGGCATCGTTCCGGCAAACAGGAGACAAACGGCAAATGAGCCAAGCAGGCGAGAGCAAGATTGGATTGCGAGCGGTAGTTGCCATCGGCATCGGCGGGATGGTCGGGGGCGGGATTTTTGCGGTGCTGGGGCTGGCGGTGCAACTGGCGCATGGCGGCACGCCAGTGGCCTTTGCGCTGGCGGGCGTGGTAGCGTTACTGACGACGTATTCGTACGCCAAGCTTTCCGTCGCTTATCCGAGTCGCGGTGGAACAGTAACCTTCCTCAACCGGGCGTTCGGCGCCGGCATGTTCACCGGCAGTCTGAACGTGTTGATGTGGCTGAGTTATGTGGTGATGCTGTCCCTGTATGCGTTTGCGTTTGGCAGTTATGGTGCGACGTTTTTGCCGGAGGCATGGCAGGCGACCGGCAAACACGTGCTTATTTCACTCTCCGTGATCATGATTACCGGGCTGAACCTGCTCAGCGCCGAGTTGATCGGCAAAGCGGAGGTCTGGATCGTGGGATTGAAAGTGGTGATCCTGTTGTTCTTTGTCGGTGCGGGCCTTGCCGGCGTCAAGACCTCCCAAATCGCGCCAGGTTCTTGGTCACCGTCGCTGCAATTGGTGGCGGGCGGGATGATCATCTTTGTGGCCTACGAGGGGTTTGAGTTGATCGCCAACACCGCACACGATGTGCGGGACGCGGCGCATACGCTGCCGCGCGCCTACTACATCGCGGTCGGGTTCGTGATCGCCTTGTACGTGCTGGTGGCCCTCGTCACGGTAGGCAATCTTGCGGTGGACAAGATCGTGGCGGCCAAGGATTATGCCCTGGCGGAAGCGGCTCGACCATTTCTCGGGCAGGCCGGCTTCACGCTGATCGCGGTGGCGGCGATGTTATCCACCGCCTCTGCGATCAACGCCACGCTCTACGGCGCCGCGCGGTTGAGTTATTTTATCGCGCGCTCGGCGAATTGCCGGCAGTCCTGGAGCGGAAAGTGTGGGGTGAGCCGCTGGAGGGACTGTTGATCACCGCCGGGCTGACGCTGTTCGTGGCCAACGCCTTTGATCTGACCAGCATCTCGACGCTGGGCAGCGCCGGGTTTCTGTTGATCTTCGCGGCAGTCAACACCGCCAATGCGTTTCAGGCGCCCCAGACCAACAGCCGCGGCTGGATTTCGGCGGCCGGGGCCGCGGCGTGCCTGGCTGCCTTGGGCGCCTTGGTTTGGCAGACGGCGCGGACCGGGCCTGGCAAGTTGTGGGTGCTGGCGGCGCTGGTTGCACTGGCGTTGATGATTGAGGGCGGCTACCGGATAGCTAAACGGGAGATCAGATTGCATGAATGACCAACCGACCCCGCAACTCCAGGACACACCGCTGATCTTTACCATGCCTGACGACTCGTCGAGCCTCACAGGCGCTCTGTTCGAATCTGGCGACTCCTTCCGACGGATTATAGAGGGAGCGATTGAGCCCCTTGGACTGCCGGAGGCTGACCTGTCCACCGAAACTGATCCACAGGTTACGTGAGAGTGGTGGATCGCAGGGAGGCAGGGAGATGGGTGGGAAGCGTGAGACACCGGAGCAAATCATTGGAAAGCTGCGGGAAGCCGAAGTGGCGCTAACTGCTCTATATGCGCAACCTGCTATTCTGAAGGTAACCTGTTTATATAGTTATTATATATTGCACTAATATTATAATAGATTGCAAACTTTACAAATCTAGCGTCAGATTTAATTTGATCTAACAAAGGTTATTCACGAGCCATTGAATAATCCCATCGTCGACCATTGGGAAAAAACCTTGAATTCTGCTTTATTTAAAGACGCTATATGCTTCTTGGATTTGACGGTCTCAGACAGTAATCTTCCGAGTATCAGTAATTGCTGTTCTGATTCTATTGACAGATTTGTGATCTTATTGATTACAATCCTAAGCTTTTTTAAGTAACTTATGAGTTTCATGAAAATATCCTTGTGTGGCGGTTAACAATAATTAGCTTGACCCTCATAAGATGTGTAAATTCGGTTTCCTGTCCGTATAAGACGCAATTGCATCCGCTCTCCCTATGGTCATAATTAATTATATATCAACCCCTTATATCGATGCTGCCCCTTAATTACGACATCTTATGCGGATCGGCACATTCTGAGATTAAACGGCAATATTGGCTACCTCTGTCCCAAAATCCTTTTTTGGGACGGGGAAAATCCCCGAAAGATTCTGTCCCAAGAACTGAATCCTCTCATCAGCGGCATGTTAACACAATTTTCGCCAAAAGAGTTTTTTCTGAATTTTTGGGATACCATACCCTCAGAATCCATCAGATAGACGATTCTAGAAATGCCTTTTAGGTCTTAAATTGAGAGTCGCTAGAGGAGATTAGTCGAGTAGCGTGGGGGAATCTTGGCATTATCTGCACTTCAGGAGAGATTTTATATCAGCCGAGAAATTAATTTACTTGTGGGACAATGGTGGGACAAACTGCTTTTTTACAAAAAATAGGGGGTCAGCCTTATCAGCTAACCTATTGAAATCAGTGGTGGCGGGGCCCAGAATCGAACTGGGGACACGCGGATTTTCAGTCCGCTGCTCTACCGGCTGAGCTACCCCGCCTCCAGTTGTTTTGTTTATCCCGACCTCCCGGTTTTGTCAATACTAAATCGCCCTTGCCAAATCCTTTAAATCCATGGACAATGTCTACCAGGAAACGAAGGCTGAGAATGACACAGCGCCAAATTGGCCCTGGACCCCATTTTCTGCCGGCACCGGGCTAAGATCGGACAGGGTAAAGAGCTCCATTTTTTTGTCATTACGGTTGACCGAGGCCTGACCTTAGGGGCTTGGGGGCCGCACTTGAGGCGCCGACCCGGCCCCCAGCCTGGGGGGCCCGGGAGAAAATCTTGTTAGGGATGGGAGGCCCCGCCCGGGCGCAGGCCAAAAGGAATTTTTTCTTGCCTGACCCTTATGTTCTCATCGTTGGCCCTGAAGGCGAGACCCGCCGGCGCTTGGCCGACATCCTGGCCCGGGCCCCCTATGAGATCGGTCGGTGCCGGTGGGACCAGCTGGCCGCCGACCTCCAGTCCCGGTCCCCGGACCTTCTGGTGCTCATCGAAGAGGCCGGGCGTAACGCAGCCGTTCATTCGCAGACTCAAGGCCGACGACGCCTCCTGGAACCTGCCCATTATCGTGGCCCTGGCTGAGTTCTCCGACACAGCCGCGGCCTGGGTCCTGGAGGTGGGAGCGGACGAATTCCTCCTGCCGCCCTTCGAGCCCCGGGAGGTCCTGGCCCGGGTGGCGGTGGTGCTCCGCCTGCAACATGACCGGCGCCTGCTTGCTGGCCTCCCACGAGGAGTTTTCCCGGATCTTTCAGGAAACCAGCCATCCCCTCTTTTTCTGTGACCGCTGGGGCGACGGGGTGCAATCTCAACCCCGCCCTGCGGCGCCTTCTGGGCTATCCGGGCAAGCGGCCGCACCCCGGTGACCGTGCCTCTGGAGGAACTGCTCTATGCCGCCGAAGATCGGGAGCGCTTCCGCCAGATCCTCGCCGAGCCCGGGGCAAGCCGAGTCATATGAAGCTGCACCTGGTAAACCGGGACGGCCAGCCCGTGACGGTGTTGATCAACGACCTGGCCCTTAAGGATACGCCCCGAGAGGTTGTGAGCTTCCAGGTGCAGCCGGTGGGTGCCCCCTCCCCCCTGAAGCGGGCCCTCCAGGGACTGGTGGAGCACCTGCTGCCCAGCGCCCGGGATTACCTGGCCCTGCTCCAGATGACCCCCCTGTTGGGGGGCCGCTATGAAAAAATCAAAAAGCTGGGCCAGGGGAATTTCGGCGAGGTCTGGCTGGTGATGGACACCGAAGCCCTGGGGCCGGAGCGGCGCTATGTGGCCAAAATCCCCTTTCTCAAGGCCGCCAACGCCAAGTTTCGCAAGGAGGCGGCCATCTGCCAGAAGCTGGACCCCCACCCCGGGGTGGCCGCGGCTGATTGATACTTTGGAAGATGAGGGTAAACTGATCATCATCCAGGAATATGTGGAGGGCAAGACCCTGGGGGACATGCTGGATCAGGAGTTGCCCCGGCCCCTGGTGGAGCGCCTCATCCTGCAACTCATCGAGGTGGTGGCCCACGCCCATAAAAACCGCATCATGCATCGGGACATCAAGCCCAACAACATCATCATCCAGCCCAACGGCAATCTGAAGCTGCTGGATTTCGGGGCGGCCAAGATGCTGGGGGAAAAAGAGATCAGCGCCACCATGGTGGGGTCCCGGCCCTTTATGGCCCCGGAGCAGATCATGGGCCAGAGCGAACGCCGCAGCGACATCTGGGCCATCGGCGTGCTCATGTATCTTCTCTACACCGGGGAGTTGCCCTTTTACAGCGAAGTGGAGAAACTCCTCATCGACCAGATCCTGGAGCAGGAGCCCGTGCCTCCCCGGGAGGAGAACCCGGAGATTCCCCCGGCCCTGGAGGCCATTATCCTCAAGTGTCTGAAGAAAAACGCTGGAGGAGCGCTATCCTCAGCGCCGTGGCCCTAAGGGATGACCTGCTGCGCCAGTTCCCCCACTACGGCACCCAGGCCGGGAGGTGGCCATGGATCCATTGACCCACCTGGCCACCGGGGTGATCTGTTCCCAACTGCTGCCGGGGCCGTCCCGGTGGTGGGCCGCATTGGCCGGGGCCATCTTCGCGGTGCTGCCGGACGTGGATTACTTTTTCATCTATTGGGACCGCCTGGCCTTTATCCGCTATCACCGGGGGTTCACCCATTCCCTGGTGGCCGTGCCCCTTCTGGCCCTGGCCGGGGCGCTCCTGGGACGGGTTCTGGGCGGCCCCCGCTGGTTCAGGCCCCTGCTCATTTTGGGGATCGTGGTCCTGGCCTCGCACCTGCTCCTGGACCTGGCCACCTCCTACGGCACCCAGCTGCTCAGCCCCTTTTCCCGGCGGCGTTTTTCCCTGGACTGGATTTTTATCATCGACCCCTATTTTACCGCCCTGCTGCTGGCCGGGACCATAGCCGCCCTGGCCTTTCCCCTCTGGGGCCCCCGGGCCGGGGCCGGGTTTCTGGCTGCAGCCGCGGCTCTATCTGCTGGTCTGCGCCTCCTATCACCACCAGGCCCTGGATCTGGCCCGCCGGCTATTTCAGGAGGTCAACCCCGGGGGGCAAACCGTGGCCGCCCTGCCCCAACCCTTTTCCTGCCGCCGCTGGCAACTGATCGCCGCGGGCCCGGCCGAAATCCGGCAGGCCTTTGTGCAGCTCCCCTGGGTGGCCGCCCTGGGGCGCCAGGCCGCAGGGGGACAGGCGCCGGTGGTCTCCGTCGCCCGGAACCAGGATTGCCCGGCCCCGGCCAGCCCTTACCAGGCTCCCGGGCACCTGACCATCCAGACCTGGAACCCGGCCCCGGCGGCCGCCACCGTCTATTCCCCCGAAGCTGAGACTATCCTGCGCAGCTACCTGGAGTTCGCCCGGTTTCCCCTCCTCTGCCGGACAGGGTCCCAGGGGGGCGAACTGCTTCTGGAGTGGCGGGACCTGCGGTTTTCCATCCCGGGCCATGGCCATCCCCTTTGTCCTGCAACTGCGCCTGGACGCCCAGGGGCATCTCCGGCACTGGCTCATCGGCCGCCGGGGGTGAGAGAGTAAGCAGGGGGCAGTCAGCGGTTAGCAGTTTTCGATCGAAGCACCCAAGGGATTGCTTTCCTTACTATGACCCCGAGAAGCTAGGCCAAAACCCCGCACCATGTCATTCTGAGCCCAGCGAAGAATCTCGCCTTTTCTCTAAGTTGAGATCCTTCACTCCGTTCAGGATGACAGAGAAAAGGGTGTTGAAATAGCTTAGAGAGCAATCCCCCTACCCCTCTTTGACCAAGAGGGGCACTGAGCAAATTCCCTTTAAAAGTCCCCCGTTGAAAAAAGGGGATTTTAAAAAATTAACCATCAGTAGGAATTTTTAACGAACCTTATTAAAGGTTTTTCCCCATGGACAATCTTTTCACGACCATTTCTCCTGAGGTCCCAGGGGAAATCTTTGAGATTTTGCTTGAGGCCGGCAATTTCCGCCTGGAGCGCATCGTCTCCCACGGCCAGGCCACGCCGCCGGGGGAATGGTACGACCAGGACACCCACGAGTGGGTGGCACTCTTGAGCGGCGCCGCCGGGCTGCGCTTTGAGGACGAGGCCGCGCCCCGGGTTTTGCGCCCGGGAGACTACCTGCTCATTCCGGCCCACCGCCGCCATCGGGTCGAGTGGACCGACCCCGAGGCGCCCACGGTCTGGCTGGCCCTGCATTACCGGTAATAAGCGGGGCCACAGGCAGGTCCAGGCCTGGTGGAGCGGACCTCTGTGGCCGCCAAAATCAGAGCGGCGGCCAGGGATGGCCGCTCCACCGGAAGATGCACGGAGCGAGATATGGCACGGCACCGGGACTTGGTCATACTGGCTTTGCTGGTATTGGGTCCCGTCGCCTTGACCCTCGGGACCAGGAGCCCGGGCTCCGGAGAGACGATGGATCGCCAAGAAATTCGGCAACGCCTCGAAACGCACCTGCGCCACCTGAGCGTCACCCTGGGGGACCGGTCCATCTCCCGCCCCGGCAATCTGAAAGCGGCCGAAGACTACGTTTTTCAAAATTTTGCGGCCCTGGGGTATGCCCCCCGACGCCAGGCCTTTCGCTACCTCCGGGAGGAGGTGGCCAATGTCATCGCCGGGGACGAGGACCCCGCCGGTTACTACATCCTGGGAGCCCACTTCGACACCGTGGCCGGCACCCCCGGGGCCGACGACAACGCCAGCGGCATCGCCGTGCTCCTGGAAGCGGCCCGCCTGGCCCGGAGCCTGACGCCACCCAAGCCCTGGGCCTTTATCGCCTTTACCTTGGAGGAGCCCCCGGCCTTCTTCACTGCTCACATGGGCTCCCGGGTTTACGCCCGGCGGGCCCGCCGGCAGCAAGCCCGGATTCTGGGCATGCTCTGCCTGGAGATGGTGGGCTATTACTCCCAGACCCCGCACAGCCAGTCGCTCCCCCTGCCCCTGAAGCTCATGGGCTACCCCACCACCGGCAATTTTATCGGCTTGGTGAGCGACCGGGGCTCCCGGCCCCTCATGGTACGACTTGAGGCCACCATCACCGGCGGCGGCCGTCTCCCCGCAGTCACCCTGGCCGTCCCCCTCGGGGGACATATCCTGCCGGAAGTGCGCCTGAGCGACCACGCCAGTTTTTGGGATGAGGGTTACCCCGCGGTCATGCTCACCGACACCGCCTTCATGCGCAACCCCAACTACCACGGCCCCGGGGATGTCATGGAGCGCCTGGACCTCACGGCCATGACCGAACTGACCCTGGGTCTGGTGAATTTTATCGGAGCCGAAGGGCAGTGAGCCTAAAAACCGGGAAAGCCCCTGCGCCCGGCCAACGGATATGATAATATTTTGCAGCGCGCTAAGGAGAGGCAAATCTGCCACTTATTGCTTCACTCCCCTCGCTTCTTCCCGTTGGGGGAGACCCGGGTGCCGCCCGAGGCGCACCCAGAGGTGCGCCGCCACCAGAAAATTGAGGTGGGAGCATGAGGCTTTTTTCAGAATAGGGAGCATACCTCCCTGGGCTCGTTCAAAAAAATAAAAATTGAGGTACCGACGGCATGTCCGATAAGAAATTTAAAGGCAAAATCCTTGGAGAACCCTGGGAGGCCCTGGCCAAAGGCCCCCGGGAGGCGCTGGGCACCATCTGGAACGACTACCTGGCCGAGGTCCTGCAGGTCTCCCCCAAGAGTGGGCGCTACCAGATCCTGCGCCGTCAGATCGAGACCGCGGCGGGGTTTAAAGAGGTCTATGAGAACTGGAACACCCTGAATCCCGAATCCCGGGCCGTGGCTTGGCGCCGCCTGATGACCGCCAGCCGCAACTTTCTCCTGGAGCACGGCGGCAGCTGCGTGCGCTGCGGCGAATGTTGCGAGATCGGGAGCCCTACCCTGCTCGGCTCCGACCTCGGGCTGTTTCAACGGGAAGTCCTGACCATGGACGACGTCTATACCCTCAGACCCGGAGAGAAGGCGACCAACCGCGAGGGAGAGGTGACCGCCCTGAGAGAGGAGCGGCTGAAGGTCCGGGAGGTCCCGGGTACCCGCCAGTGCTGGTTCTACCTGGCAGCCAACCAGACCTGCCGGATTTACGCCGACCGGCCGGAGCAGTGCCGCCGCCAGAATTGCTGGGGCGAGCCTCCGCCGCCAACCGCGCCCGAAGAACTCCTTCAGCGCCAGCACCTCTTGGTAAGCGTGCCCGAATTGTGGGAGTTGATCCGGGAGCATCAGAGCCGCTGCGACTGCGCCGCGGTGGTCCGCCATCTGGCCGACCTGGGAGCCGGGAACGAAGCGGCCGGCGACGCCCTGTTCGAGGCCTTGCACTTCGACCACTACCTGCGCCGGATGCTCATCGACGACTGGGAGATGACTCCCGAGGCCACCGAATTTGCCCTGGGCCGTCCCCTGAGCCAATTCCTGGAGACCTTCGGCCTGGATGTCACCCTCACCCCGGAGGGGGTCTTTTCTCTGTCGCCGCGCCAGGAACCCGCGTGATGTGCTGCCCGCACGGCCGGGGAGAGCGGCCCGAGTCCGGTCCGCCCGGGTGGCCTCGACGTTACTATGCAGGGACGTAAAAAATCCACAATTCCCTCCCCTATGATGGTGGAAAGTTGGGGTATTGGAAAAATAACCAGTATATTTAAGTAGTTATATTATCACTCCCCTTAATCGCCCTCCGCCAGGGGAGGGGAATTTTTTACGAGTTGAGCCTTAAGGAGAGCGTTACATGGACTCCAGCCTTTGCCATCCCACGTTGTCAACCCGTTGGCCCGGAGGACTATCATGATCGAGGACTTGATCAAGGGCAACCGCAGTTGCCGGCGTTTCGTTCAGAAGGAGGAGATCCCGGTGGACACCCTGAGGTGGCTGGTCAATCTGGCCCGCCTGTCAGCCTCCTCCGCCAATCTCCAACCCCTCAAGTATATCCTCTCCAACGAGCCCCACAGAAACGAGATGATCTTCTCATGCCTGGCCTGGGCCGGCTACCTGAAAGATTGGCCCGGCCCCCCGGAAGGGGAGCGGCCGTCCGCCTACATCATCGTGGTGGGCGATTGGGACATCGCCAAGAGCTTCGGCACCGACATGGGAATCGCGGCCCAGAGCATCCTCCTGGGGGCCCGGGAGCAAGGTCTGGGCGGATGCATGATCGGCTCCATCAACAAAGAACTCCTCCAGGAGATGTTCCATCTCCCGAAACGCTTTGAGATCCTCCTGGTCATTGCCCTGGGCAAACCCAAGGAAACCGCGGTCATAGATGAAGTTAAGCCCGGGGACAGCATCAAGTACTGGCGGGATGAGCACGGCGTCCATCATGTGCCTAAGCGGTCTCTGGATGAACTTATCCTGAGTGAGTAGGCCTTCCGGGATATAAAGCGGCTGTGAGCTTGCCCGCCTGTTTAGCCGGTGGCGGCGGCATTTGAGGCGTTGCCCAGGTCTGCATGCAGGTCCCGGAAGTGGAGGCGGCTTTAGCGCTCCCCTGCCGGCAATTCCCCGGCCCTTTGCCCCCCCCCGGCCTGCTTTATGGGGCTTTAACTGAGCAATTTTTCAGGATTATCCCCATCTCTATTTGGGTTTTCCCCAATTGTCCGTTGGGGCCGACGGTCTTAAGCTGCATGCACCTGGAGTAAGCAACGTCGCCCTTAAGGGGGAAAATCATGAACCTGGTCGCCTATGCCGGCAGTTTTTTCTTGGGAGGAGTTTCAGTGTTATTGATTATGGGCCTGCTTTTTCGCTTCCTTCACCATCCCCGGAAAAGGGTGAGGGATGACCAGTTTCTGCAGGAGATCGCCGACGCCCTGGTGTCTGGGCCGGAATCCAACCAGCCGGCCGGGAGGCTCGAAGTGAGGGGTGCTGAAACGGTGGGAACTCTCGAGACTGGGTCTGAGAAGGGTTATTCTCCGGGTCATCCCGTGGCGGCCCGCAGGGTGGGCCTGGCCTACACCACTGTCTCCGAACTTCATTAACCGCGGCCCGGGTCAGGAACTGCTGAGGCTGATTGGGACCACCTCCGTGGATTCGGGCTAGTGAGTCTGTCCGAGGTCACAAAACCCACGGAGGGAACGGCAGGGATCTCCCGGGTGGATGGGGTTCTCTGGCCGACACCACCGGTTCTTTCACAACTGGACTCCGTTTTTCTCCTGCAAATATTTTCCCTTGTTGCTCAGAAGATCCGGGTTGGCCCGCCCCTCAGCCTGCCCGATGATGAGCAACTCATTCCAGCCCGTTAGCCGTTTGTTCCGTAACTGCCCCGACCACTTATACCGAAGCGCCATCGAAAGACGGCTCATGGTTTTCTGAACTGCACCTGCCCATGAGCGCGCCGCTTAGCAACGCACCATTCCGCCATACAATTATAACGATCAGGGGACCCAGAGGCAGGTTATGGGGAGGTCAATCCTTCCCGGATCGCGAACTTGGTAAGCTCCGCGATGCTCTTGATATCCAATTTCACCATAATGGCATGGCGATGGCTTTCCACGGTTTTAATACTAAGCTGAAGGGAGTCGGCTATCTTGCTGTTGGTTTTGCCTTCAACAATGAACTGCAGGACCTCCCGCTCCCGGGGCGTAAGCAACTCAGCAGACGAGCCCTCGGTGGGACTCGTGGTCGCCAGGTAGTCTTTGACCACGAGGTCGGCAATTTCATGGCTTATATAGGTCTTGTTGGCAAATACCAGACGGATGGCCTTGATTAAGTGTTGAGAGGCGCAATCCTTCAGCAGGTAGCCTCTGGCGCCAGCCTTGAGCATGTTCAAGACGAAACGGCGGTCGTTATGCATGGAGAGGGCGATGACTTTGATCTCGGGAAACTCGGCCACCACCTGGCGGGTGGCCTCGATGCCATTTAAATCGGGCATCGCCACATCCATGATAATTACATCCGGGACCAACTCACGGGTCAGTCGCAAGGTCGTCCGGCCCTCTCCGGCTTCACCGACTACGGTAAACCCGGGTTCTTTTTCCAGCAAAGCCCTAAGACTTTCCCTGACAATCTGATGATCGTCGGCAATCAGGACCTTGATATTCATGTTTTTCCCTGGAGGTCCAAATACCTGATGGTCAAAATCATACTGCAGCCAGCCTCACAAGATGAAAATAATCACTACATTATTCTTAACGTTGTGAATAATATTGTCAAGATTAATTTCACTAAAATCCAACACAAGATCTGTTTTAATAAATTATTTTATAGTCATGCGTCTATGGTGAAACAGCCGATTTTTTCCGGAACTATCAGACTGTTGAACGACACTGGCGTAATGCACACTCTAACCAAACCGGTTCTGCCGGTCATCCTGAACGGGGTGTAGGATCTCAACTGTATTAAATGAGAGACTCTTGGCTACACCGGCAAACCCCTTCGAGCGTTCTTGAAAAAACTTATTCAGTCTATCTTGCCGGTTGACGTAAAGGGAGCATTATAAGTAGACTATGGTACAATACCATGATTCACATTGGGGAATAAATCTTCCTGGCCTTTTCCGACAGCCCCGGGAAAATCTCACGTCATTTCCGGCAAAGTTATTGGTGAGCTTGTAGGGCCTGGTGGGATATCAGGTTCCGGACACCATGACGCCTTCATCCTCACCGGGGGCCATGGCCGCACCGGGTGAACTCCGGAAGCCTCTTTGGGACCGAATCTCCGGCTGAGCCGGGGCCGGAATAGCGTCGGGGCGTCTGACCCGCCACCCCTTCCAGTTCCCTTCCCAACCCTTCCGAACCACCCGGCCCCGGGGCAAGGGCTTATGGTCCATGGCCCCGGCCCTTACCGGATAGACGCGGTTTCAGCCTGGCATTACTTCTTGGCGGCCGCATCCGGCCCGAATAATCTGAGATACTTGCCGTAGCCCTCTTTTTCCAGGTTCTCTTTGGGGATAAAGCGCAGCGCCGCGGAATTCAGGCAGTATCTGAGGCCCGTGGGCGCCGGGCCGTCGGGAAAGACGTGCCCGAGATGGGAATTGCCGTGTTTGCTCCGCACTTCGGTGCGCTTCGAGAACAGGTGGCGGTCCTCCCGCTCCACGATGTTTCCCGGCTCCAGGGGCTTGGTGAAACTCGGCCAACCGGTCCCGGAATCATACTTGTCCGTGGAAATAAACAAGGGCTCCCCCGAGACAATATCCACGTAGATACCAGGCTTCTTGTTATCCCAATATTCGTTCTTAAAAGCCGGTTCCGTGCCCTCTTTTTGGGTCACTTGGTATTGCAGCGGCGTCAGCTTCTTGCGAAGCTCTGCATCACTGGGCTCGGCATACTTCGGGTCGCCCGGAGGGTCAGCCGCGGCCGGGGCGCCACCCCAGGCCTTCTGGAGGAATTGATCCCGGCCGGAATTCCAGCGGTAGTATTTGTACTTTATCGCGTGGGTCTTGTAATAGTCCTGGTGGTAGTCCTCGGCGGGGAAGAATTTCTTGAAGGGCAAAATCTCGGTCACAATAGGTTTAGAAAAACGCTTTGACTTCTCAAGGGCCTGCTTCGATTCCTCCGCCAAACGCCGCTGCTCCGCATCCTGGTAAAAAATGGCGCTGCGGTACTGGGCTCCCCGATCCACGAATTGCCCCCCGGGGTCGGTGGGGTCAACGTGCCGCCAGAAATAGTCCAGCAGATCTTTATAAGAAACTTTGGCCGGGTCATAGACCACCCGGACCGCCTCCACGTGCCCCTTGCTGGCGTAATCTCCATAGGTGGGATGGTCCCCGGAGCCGCCGGTATAGCCGGAGATCACCTCGATCACCCCCGGGAGTTTTTCAAAATCCGATTCAACACACCAAAAACAGCCCCCGGCCAAGATGGCGGTGGGAAGATTTTTCCCCGATTCAGACATGGCGGCACCCCGTCCTGTTTTTTTCGTGGCGTTGTGGTCGGCAACGCCGGCTACCAAGAGCGCCGCGGCCACCAGCAGCATAACCATAAACCCGGTTTTCATCTGGTTGGAACCTCGTTCATTTGACGATGGGTTTTCCTTGAGTCTTAATTACATTAAGGATAATTTAGCCGAAATCAAGGCCAGGTTCCGGGCTGCCCCCGGCGAGCCCTTGCAGGCCCATTCCCTTTAACCGCCGCGGCCCGGTTCAACGCCTCAGGAGCATATTAGACCTGTATGCTCCGGCCAATTTCCAGAACCTGCCCTGGACAAAAAACCGCGGCGCATAGAGCACCGCGGTTCGTAGTTTATCGGCAAGCGCACTGCCTCTTGCCAGGGACTGGTTATTCCTTCTGACCGGGTTCGGCTTCCTCGGCGGCGGCTTCCTCTTCGGCCGGAACTTCCTCCGCAGCCTTAACTTCCCTGGTGGCGGAGGCGACGATGACCATCTCGCCGGGATCGTCCAGAATTTTCACTTTGTCCGAAATGACGATGTCCCGCACGTGGATGCCGGCGCCGACTTCAGCCAAACCTGAGATGTCGATCACGACCCGAGCCGGCAGGTCCTGAGGCATGCACTCGATCTCCAACTCGTTCAGGACGGTGACGATTACGGCGTTGAAGGCCTTGACCGCCGGGGCCGTGCCGGTCAGCTCGATGCCAACCTTGGTGGTGACCTTTTCCGTCATCGAAATAACCTGGAAGTCCAGGTGCAGCAGGCGGTTCTTGAGATAATCCTTCTGTTTTTCCCGCACCAGGGCCGGGTACTCGGTACCCTCCAGATCGACCATTACCAGGCTGGACGTGGTCAGGTGGGACAGCCTCAAGGTCGCCTCGTGGGCGTCCAGGCTGATCGGGGTCGTCTCGATGCGGTGTCCGTACAGTACGGCCGGGAGTTTCCCGGCCCGGCGCAGGGCCCCCACCTTCTTGCCAAGCACCTCACGTTTGGTGGCCTTCAGAACAACTTTCTGCATTTTGTCTCACTCCTCGAGCGCCTTTCACTCAACGAACCTCGACTGGCTCGGTGCGTCGAATTATCCTCGCTCTTTTTTAAGGTTGGTTCTGTAGAGAACCACTGCCGGGGAATCTCTGGACAGAATCATGGATTCCGGCAAACCACCCGGCCAGGTAACAAAACCTTGAGGGCCGCACCCTTGCCAAAGACCATATTCCCCCCCGAATCAACCCTGGGGGCTGGAAAGGCGACCTGTGGTGCGGAATTGCCTGGCTGCCGGTTAATGCGCTCATACAACTATTTAACAGGTTATTTTATCAGGAGAAAAATGAAGGGTCAAGATACTGCACTGCTTTTCGTGGAATGAAGTCAGGAGATGGCTGGCATCCCCCGCGCAGGGCTCACCCGACGGCGCCTTGATGACCCCTTGAACCGCAGGCCCTTACGGTCCGGCCTCCCCCAGGCAGGCCAGCAGCCGGTCCCAGAGCCGGTCCCGGCCTTCCCGGGTGAGGGCTGAATACCAGATCAGCTCTCCGGGGTCCACCTCAAACGGCGCCAGGGCCTGGTCAATGAGTTGCAGTTGGCGGCTCCGTTCCCCGCGCTTCAATTTGTCGGCCTTGGTCAGGACCGGGATGACCCGGCGCCCGTGCTCCCTTAAAAATTCCCAGAGGAACAACTCCTCGGAGGCCGGAACCCTGCGGCCGTCCTGGAGGAAAACCACCGCGGCCAACGACTCCCGCCGGGACAGGTACTCCAGCACCAGAGGCCCCCAGGCGGCTTTGACGTCCTTCGACACCGCGGCATAGCCGAAACCCGGCAGGTCCACGAAATTCCAGCACTGGTTGATCAGGAAAAAATTCAGGGCCCGGGTGCAGCCGGGCCGGGAACTGGTGCGCACCAGTTTCTTGCGCCCCAGCAGGCTGTTGATCAGGCTGGATTTCCCCACGTTGGAGCGCCCCAGAAAAGCCACTTCGGGCAGGCCCCCCGGGGGCCACTGGTCGCCCCGGTGAGCGCTGAGGCTGTACTCGGCAGAGATGATCTTGGGAATTGTCATAGTCTTGAACGGGGGACCGCCTGTGCAAAAGGTAAGGTTATTATATCAAGTTAAGACCCCGGCGAAAGTCCCCTCACCTGTCATTCTGAGGGAGCAGCGCAACCGAATAATCTCATAACTTCCCTAAATCACAAGATTATCCGCTTTATAAGAAAATGTTTTTGTAGGTGCGCACCTGCGCGTGCGCCCTGAGCCAGGGCGGACACCTGGGTCCGCCCCTACGAGGCAACCTGAACGGGGCCATTTTCATAATTCGTTGTGACCTCAAGGGTAATAATGGTTCACTCAGGACGACAAAATGGCTTGACGCAGAACTCTGAAGTTCCCTTCACCGCCAACCAACCCAACCGGGAATTTATCGGCCATTCGCATGTATTCACAGAAAACCTGAAAGGTTCGTCTAGACCCCGGCCGTCCCGATAATTCCTCCAGCCGCCATAAATGTTGACGGGCCTTGCTTTTCCAGGTTAAGGTTAGGCTGATGAATGCTCAGGGAGGATGAAGTTAGTGGTCTGGGGGTTATGGTTTAATTTTTGGTTGGTGCTGCTCACTTTTTGGGCCGGGGTCATGGTCATTTTCTGGTCCTACGTCGACCGGGACAGCCCCATGATCCACCGCGCCTGCCGGTGGTGGGGCCGCACCCTCCTCAAGCTCGCCCACATCCCGATCCAGGTTGAAGGCCTGGAGCACCTGATCCCCGGACAGGCCTATGTCTATGCCGCCAACCACCGCTCCAACTTCGACATCTTTGCCATGGTCGCGGTCCTGCCGGGCCGGTTTCTCTGGGTGGCCAAGAAGTCCCTCTTCGAGGTCCCGATCCTGGGCCAGGCCCTCTCCCGCATGGGCTCCATCTCCGTGGACCGGGCCAACCTCCGTTCCGCGGTCCAGAGCCTCGAGCGGGCCACGGCCATCGTCAAACGCGGCGTTTCCCTGACCATTTTTCCCGAAGGCACCCGGGCCCTGTCCCGGGAACTCCTGCCTTTCAAAAAAGGGGTGTTCATCATGGCCATCAAGGCCGAGCAGCCCATCGTCCCGGTGAGCATCAGCGGCACCCGCTTCATCCAGCCCCGCGGGACCATCCGGATGAAACCGGGACCGATAAAAATAGTCATCTCTCCTCCCATCGCCCCAGGCACCTTCCGCCGTAAAGAAGAACTCATGGCCGCCGTGCGCCAGGCCATCGACGCCCACTACGACCCCGACTTTCCCCATGGCCCCGGAAACCCCGAACTCTGAGAATTGGGTCGACCTGACCTTCCTGGGCGGCCTGGGGGAAATCGGCCTCAACCTGATGACCCTCGAGACCGACGACTACCTGGTGGTGGTGGACGCTGGCCTCATGTTCCCCGAGGACCACATGCTGGGGATCGACATCGTCATCCCCGATTTTTCCTATCTCCGGGAGCGCCGGGACAAAGTGGCGGCCGTGGTCCTCACCCACGGCCACGAGGACCATATCGGCGCCCTGCCCTTTCTGCTCAAGGAATTCTCCATACCCGGTGTATGGCACTCCCCTGACCCTGGCCCTGCTCCGGGAAAAGCTCCGGGAGCACGGCCTCCTCGAGGACGCCGACCTGCGCGAGATCAGCCCCGGAACCCCCCTGGGCCTGGGGCCCTTTGAATTCGAGTTCATCCGGGTATGCCATTCCATCGTGGACGGCGTCGGGTTCGTAGTGCGCACCCCCCAGGGCCTCCTGGCCCATTCCGGCGATTTCAAGATCGACCAGACCCCGGTTTCAGGCGGCGCCATGGACCTGAACCGTTTCGCCCACTACGGCGAAGCCGGCGTCCTGGCCCTGATGTCCGACTCCACCAACGCCGAGCGCCCCGGCTACACCCTGAGCGAGCGCGAGATCGGCATCACGCTGGAGGGCCTCGATCCGGGAGGCGGCCGGCCGGGTCATCGTCGCAGTCTTTGCCTCCCACATCCACCGGCTCCAGCAGATCGTCAACATCGCCGCCAAGTTTTCCCGCCAGGTGCTGTTCAACGGCAAGTCCATGGTGACCAACACCCGGCTGGCCAAGGAACTGGGCTATTCTGGACATCCCCGACGGCCTGGAGATCACCGTGGGGGATCTGGAGCGGCTGGACGCCTCCCGGACCATCATCGTCACCACCGGCAGCCAGGGAGAGCCCCTGAGCGCCCTGGCCCGCATCGCCATGGAGGCCCACAAGCAGATCCACATCCAGGCCGGCGACCTGGTGATCCTCTCCTCCAAGTTCATTCCCGGCAACGAACGGGCCATCACCACGGTGATCAACAACCTCTACCGCCTGGGGGCCGAAGTGATGTACCAGGAGGTGGCGGACATCCACACCTCGGGGCACGCCTCCCAGGAAGAGCTGAAGCTCTTGATCAACCTCACCCGGCCCCGCTATTTCATTCCCATCCACGGGGAGATGCGCCACCTCATCAAGCACTCCCGCCTGGCCCGGGCCATGGGGGTCGCCGACGACGGCATCCTCCTGGCCACCGACGGCGACCAGGTCCGCTTCGACTCCCGGGGCGCCACCTTTAAGGAACGGGTGGACACCGGCCGGGTCTTCGTGGACGGCAAAGGCGTGGGGGACGTCAGCCGCATCGTGCTCCGGGACCGCCGCCACCTGGCCACCGACGGCCTGGTGATCGCGGTGGCCGGGGTGGACCCGGTGGCCGGCAAGATCGTCACCGGGCCGGACCTCATCACCCGGGGCTTCACCCTGGAAGAAGAGCAGGCCCCCTTTTGGAGCAGGCCCGGAAGATCTTTCAGGAGATTCTGGACAAGGCCCTGACCGAGCCCACCCAGGACTGGCTCGAAGTCCAGACCCAGGTGAGCAAGGCCTTGCGCAAACTCTTCTTCAAACTCCTGGAACGCCGCCCCATGATCCTGCCGCTTGATTCTGACCCTCTGAACCGCACCCTGCCCGGGCAGCCTGCCGCGGTCAACCCGGGAGCGAAATCGGCCCGGAGCCTCGAATTGGCCGGTCTTTCCCCGAGACCTTGACTTTCCACAATCAATCTTTATACTGGTAATTATTATGCAAAGGACCGCAGCCTCCAGTTACCTGATCTTGGCCGTCATTGCTTGTGCGGTTCTTTTCCTGCCGTTGGGCAACTTGGCCGCGGCAGGTTTGCAGCCAGCCGGCTGCCCGCGCTGTCAGGCTGCCGGCCCGGCTCCTACTGCCGGCCACTGTTGCTGTTCCACCGGCCTGCCCGCCCCCTGCGGCGCCTGCGGCTCCGGCGGCCTGGTCACCTGCCGCTGCAGTTCCGCCAGTTTGGCCTTCATCGTTGCGCCGGCTGTCGGGGCCACCACCTGGCAAATTTCACCCCTTGTCCTTGCCATAACCACCGTGCCGGTTAAATTCTTTCCCCCCAACATCTTCCATCCTCCCGAGCTGAGTTGCTGGCTCAGCTAAATCACCTTTAAGCATCCCGATTTTACCGGTTGCCGGATCGCGGGCCCCTGGCGCGCTTTGCCTCCGTCTATCTCGTCCTATCCTGGGTTTGCCCCGGGACCACTCCCGGCTGCCCTGGATCGTGGTTGCTGAAAGTAATTGCGTCCGGTGGTGTCTCGCGGGTTATGCCCCCGGGGTTGAGGCCCCGGCAAACACTTTCCCGAAAGTCAACGGCAACGACGCAGAAGGCGCCCAGGTTAATCTGCTCCCAAGCTGATAGTGCCGCAGGCGCCTTCGGTAAACTTGTAAAAAAGCTCAATCTATGACTATAATCTCCATCAATTTCATAAGAGGCAAAAGGGCAGATGGCTAAGCGACCTTTTCGAACCACGCTGCTGATAGTCCTGTGTCTGACCGGGACTTTAGGCCTGTCCGCGCCTTTGCAGGCGCAAAGCGGCAACCTGCCGCCGGATTTGCAGGCCCTCATCGCCGAGTCCCTCAAGGCCAACCCGGAAATCAAACAGAAGTCCCAATTGAAGGCCGCGGCCCAGGAAACCATCAGGCCCGCCGGGGCCCTGGACAATCCCCAGGCCGGCTTTAGCCTCCTTAACCTGCCCACCGACACCTGGAGCTTTGCCCAGGAACCTATGACCCAGAAGGCCTTCAGCGTGTCCCAAAAACTTCCCTTCCCCGGGAAGCGCCGCCTCCGGTCCGAAGTGGCCGAAGAGCAGGCCCGCTCCGACGACCTGGTTTACCAGGATAAAATGAACGAAATCCGGGCCCTGGTGATCCAGCGGTACTGGAGCCTGGCCCTGGCCTACAGCGGCTACGAGATCACCGAGCGCAACAAGCAGTTCTGGGACCAGGTGGTGAAGGTGGCGGAAACCCGCTACAGCGTGGGCCAGGCCCGGCAGCCGGATGTCCTCCAGGCCCAGGTGGAATTGGGGAATTACCTCAACCGGCTATTGCAGTGGCGCCAGCGCCAGGAGTCGCTTGTGGCCGACCTCAACGCCCTGCGCTCCCAACCGCCCCAGACCGCCATCCCCAGACCCCACGCCCTGAAAGCCAGGCCCATGAATCTTAAGCTGGCCGACCTCCTGGCCCAGGCCAAGGACCGGCCCCAACTGGAGGCCTTGAAGGCCCTCATCGACAAACAGGAAAAGGCAGTAGAACTGGCCAACAAAGACTACTACCCCGACCTCAGCATCGGGCTGGCCTATGGCTTGCGAGAAAACCTGGACCCGCCGCAGAAGCGGAACCAGGCGGATTTTTTCAGCACCAGCTTCATGGTGGACATCCCCATCTGGCGGGCCTCTAAAATCGAACCGCGGATCCGGGAGCAGATAGAACGCAAGGGCCGCGGCCCAGGACGCGTACCGGTCTTTTTGCGACCGGCTGGGCGCGGCCATCAAGGACCGCTACGTCAAGCTCCAGCGTCTGCACCAGCAGATCACCCTCTATGACCGGGGCATCATCCCCCAGGCGCAGCAGGCCGCGTCCGCCTCCCTGGCCGACTACTCCGTGGGCATGCTGGATTTCGCCCGGATGTACCAGAACCAGATCGCCGCCTTTAACGCCGAACTCGCCCTCCAGGAATTCCTCAAGGATTTTGAAGAAAACTGGGCCGAATTGGAGTGGCTGGTGGGCGCCGAATTACCCCGTCCGGCCGGAGGAAGCAAATGACTCCTGCGTCTCGAGGCAACGCCTGGTGGGGACTGGGACTGCTCCTGGTCCTGGTGATCCTGGCGGGATTATACTTCTCCGGCGTAGTGAGCCTGCCCTTCGGCCCCAAAAAGCCGCAAGCCCTCTGCTACGTTTCGCCCAAGAACCCCAATTTCATCAAGGCGGCCCCGGGCAAAGACCCTGAAGGCAACGCCCTGGTGCCGGTCTACGCCACCCCGGCCTCAGGCCCGCCGCCCGCCAAGGCCCCGGCAGTGGCCCCCGCCGCCAAGCCGGAAGCCAAGACCCAGCATTGGCACTGCCCCATGCATCCGCAAATCGTTACCACGCCTCCCGGCAAATGCCCCATTTGCAGCATGGACCTGGTGCCGGTCCACGAAAAAGCCCGGCCCCAGGATCCGCGCGCCCGGCCCCGGCGGCCAAAAAAGAGCGCAAGATCAAGTACTGGGTAGTCCCCCATGGACCCCGGCTACGTCCGGGACAAACCCGGCAAGGCCCCCTGCGGCATGGACCTGGTGCCGGTTTATGAGGACACGGGAGCAGCGGCGGCAGCCCCGGGCGCCATCTCGATCTCGCCCACCACGGTCCAGTCCATGGGGGTACGCACCGCCAAAGTGGAGGTGCGGCCCCTGTCCCGGCTCACCCTGGCCGTAGGCCGGGTGACCTTCGACGAACGCAACCTGGCGGTCATCACCACCAAGGTGGACGGCTGGGTGGAGCGCCTCTACGTCAACGCCACCGGCGACCCGGTACGCAAAGGCCAGGCGCTTTTGAGCATTTACAGCCCTGATCTGGTCACCGCCCAGGAAGAATACCTCCTGGCGGTGCGCAATCTCAAGGCCATGAAAACCAGCCCGGTGAAGGAGATGGCGGAGGGCGCCCGACGCCTGGCCGAGGCCTCCCGCCGGCGCCTGTCTTATTTCGACATCAGCGCCGGCCAGATCAATGAACTGGAGCGCACCGGCGAGGTCAAGAAGCACCTGACCCTCTATTCCCCGGCCAACGGCATCGTCACCAAGCGCATGGCTACCCAGGGCATGTATATCCGGGCGGGCATGCCGCTTTTGGAGGTGGCCGATCTTTCCACCATCTGGGTGGATGCCGATATTTATCAGTATGAACTTCCCTGGATCAAGGTGGGGCAACCGGTGACCATGACCCTGGACTATCTGCCCGGCGAGACCTTCCCGGGCAAGATCGATTATATCTATCCCTACCTCAAGGAAGCCACCCGCACCGCCAAGGTGCGCCTGCGCTTTCGCCAACCCCGGGCTCAAGCTCAAGCCCGAGATGTTCGCCCAGGTGAAGATCGAGTCCCCGGTGGCCCACAATGCCGTGGTGGTGCCCGCCGACGCGGTGATCGACACCGGCCTCAAGCAGCACGTGTTCATCGCCCTGGGGCAGGGCCGTTTCGAGCCCCGGGAGGTCAAGCTGGGGGTGCTGGGCAATGACGGGCTGCGGGAGGTGCTCTCCGGCCTCAAGGGCGGCGAAGACGTGGTCACTTCGGCCCAATTCATGCTGGATTCCGAATCCCGCTTCCGGGAGGCGGTGCAGATGATGATGCCGCCGGAGTCCGAGGCAAAAAGGAGGGTGCGCCCGGGCCCGCCCCGGCGCCGGCTCCCGCGCCGCCGGGCATGAAGCAGGAAGGCCAGAAGCAAGCTCCCCCGGCCGCGCTGCCGCCCGGGCATAAGCATTAAAGGCAGACTATGATTGCCCGGCTCATCGACTTCGTCGCCAAGAACCGCTTCCTGGTGGTGCTGGTTACCATCCTGGTCACCGCCGGCCCCTCTATGCCACCTACAACCTGGCGGTGGACGCCATCCCCGACCTCTCCGACGTCCAGGTCATTATCTTAACCGACTATCCCGGCCAGGCCCCCCAGGTAGTGGAAGACCAGGTCACCTACCCCCTCACCACCGCCATGCTGGCCGTGCCCAAGGCCAAGGTGGTGCGGGGCTACTCCATGTTCGGGGAATCCCTGGTCTACATCATCTTCGAGGACGGCACCGATATCTACTGGGCCCGGACCCGGGTCCTGGAGTACCTCAACTTCGTCCGCGGCAAACTCCCCAAAGACGTCAACCCGGCCCTGGGACCCGACGCCACCGGGGTAGGCTGGGTCTTCGAGTACATGGTGCAAGACCCCACCGGCCAGCATGACCTGGCCCAACTCCGCAGTATCCAGGACTGGTACCTGCGCTACCAGCTCCAGACCGTTTCCGGGGTCTCGGAAGTGGCCAGTGTGGGCGGCTTCGTCAAGCAGTACCAGGTGGTGGTGGACCCCAACACCCTGGCCTCCTACGGCATCCCCCTGGCCAAAGTCAAGAACGCCATCATGCGCTCCAACAACGACGTGGGCGGGCGGGTGATCGAACGGGCCGAAACGGAATACATGGTCCGGGGGCTGGGCTACATCAAGAGCATCCAGGACGTGCAAAATATCGTGGTGGGCGCCGATAAACAGGGCACCCCCATCATGATCAAGGACGTCGGCATCGTCCGCCTGGGGCCGGAACTGCGCCGGGGCCTGACCGAGGCCAACGGCCAGGGCGAAGTGGTGGGCGGCATTGTCATCGCCCGCTACGGGGCAAATGCCCGGTCGGTCATCGAGGGGGTCAAGGCGAAGTTAGACGAGCTGAGGTCCGGCCTGCCCCCGGGGGTGATCATCACCCCGGCCTACGACCGCTCCAATCTGATCGACCGGGCCGTGGAAAACCTGACCCACAAGCTCATCGAAGAAATGGTGGTGGTGGCCCTGATCTGCGTCATCTTCCTGCTGCACTTCCGCAGTTCCCTGGTGGCCATCGTCACCCTGCCCCTGGGGGTCCTGATCTCCCTGGCCATCATGTACGCCGCGGGCATCAGCGCCAACATCATGAGCCTGGGCGGCATCGCCCTGGCCATCGGGGTGATGGTGGACGCCGCGGTGATCATGATCGAAAACGCCCACAAGCACATCGAGCACGCCCCCCCGGACGCGCCCCGGGGCCCCTTGATCCTGGAGGCCGCCAAGGAAGTGGGGCCCTCGCTGTTCTTCTCCCTCCTGGTGATCACCGTCTCCTTCCTGCCCATCTTCGCCCTGGGCGCCGAGAGCGGCCGTCTCTTCAAGCCCCTGGCCTACACCAAGACCTTTGCCATGGGCGCGGCGGCCTTGTTGGCCATTACCCTGGTGCCCGTCATGATGCTGGCCTTCCTCCGGGGTAAAATCCCGGCGGAATCCAAAAACCCCATCAACCGGGTGGCCCAGGCCGTCTATCACCCGCTTTTGGAAGGGGTGCTGCGCTTCCCCAAGCTGGCCATCGCCGTGGCGGTGATCCTGGTGGCGATCACGATCTACCCCTTCTCCCAATTGGGCTCCGAATTCATGCCGCCCATCAACGAAGGCGACCTGTTATACATGCCCACCACCATGCCGGGCATCTCCATTACCGAAGCCAAAAACATCCTCCAGCAGACGGACCGCATCATCCGCACCTTCCCGGAGGTGGAAAATGTCTTCGGCAAGGCCGGCCGGGCCGAAACCGCCACCGACCCGGCGCCGCTTGAGCATGTTCGAGACCACCATCCGCCTCAAGGACCCCAAAGTATTGGCGGCCGGGCCTGACCATGGAAAGCCTCATCCGGGAGATGGACGAGGCGGTGAAATTTCCGGGGCTCTCCAACTCCTGGGGCTATCCCATCAAGATCCGCATCGACATGCTGTCCACGGGGATCAAGACCCCCATCGGCCTGAAAATCACCGGTCCCGACCTCGAGGTGCTGAACCGCCTGGGGACCCAGGCCGAAGGCCATCTTCAAGAGCATCCCCGAGACCGCCAGCGCCTTTGCGGAACGCACCACCGGGGGCTATTACCTGGATTTCGACATCAAGCGGCCGGAAGCGGCCCGCTACGGCCTGACCGTGGGGGACGTCCAGGACGTCATCCTCACCGCCCTGGGGGGCATGAACCTCACCGAGACGGTGGAGGGCCTGGAGCGCTACCCGGTGAACCTGCGTTACTTCCAGGACTACCGGGAGAACCTGACGGCCCTGCGCCGGGTGCTCATCCCCACCCCCAGCGGGGCCCAGATCCCCATGGACCAGGTGGCCGATCTCAAGATGCACCAGGGCCCCCCCATGATCTTCAGCGAAAACGCCCGCCGGGCCACCCTGATCTTCGTGGACATCCGGGATATCGACGTGGGCTCCTATATCAAGAAGGCCCAGGCGGTCATTGCCGACAAGCTGAAGATGCCTCCGGGCTACAGCTATTTCTGGAGCGGCCAGTTCGAATACATGGAGACGGCCCGGAAGCGCCTGACCATCATCATCCCCATCACCCTGGCCATCATCTTTTTCATCCTCTATATCAATACCCAATCCATCACCAAGGTCTTGATCGTGCTCCTGGCGGTGCCCTTCTCCCTGGTGGGGGCCATCTGGCTGCTTTATCTTCTGGGTTATCATATCAGCGTGGCCGTGGTGGTGGGACTCATCGCCCTGGCGGGGCTGGACGCCGAAACCGGGGTGATCATGCTCCTCTACCTGGACATCGCCTACCACCGGGCCCAAAAGGAGGGGCGGCTCCTCACCTACCGGGACACGGAAGATGCGGTCATGGAAGGGGCGGTGCAGCGCCTGCGGCCCAAGCTTATGACGGTGATGGCTATCCTGGTGGGCCTGGCGCCCCTGATGTACGGCAGCGGCACCGGCTCCGAGGCCATGAAGCGCATCGCCGCCCCCATGGTGGGCGGGGTGATCACCTCGTTTCTCCTGGAGCTTTTTATCTACCCGTCGATTTACCTGCTGTGGAAGTGGCACTTCGAGGTGAAAAAACAGCGGTTCCCGGCAGCCTGAGACCAACCCTCCCCAATCCGGGCTTTGGCGATCTCAGGCCTTGGACAAAAATTCGCTCACTGCCGCGATGGTATAGTCGATCTCTTCATCCCCCAACCCGGGATGCAAGGGCAGGGTTAACAATTCTTCATAGAGCCTCTCGGTAACCGGCAGCGCCTCCCGGCCCCCGCCGTAAAAAGACAGGAGATGATTCGGCTTGTAGTGAATGCCGGTTTCAACTCCCCGGTCCTGCAAAAATTGCCGCAACCCGTCCCGCTTGCCGTTCAATACCCTGACGGGAAAGATATGGGGCACAATCGGTCCCGGTTCGCCCACCAAAAGCTGCAGATTGCCCGTGCCGCTCAAGGCCCCGCGGTATTTTTGCGCCAATTCGACGCGCCGGGGTTTGAATTCCTCTTCAAAGCGCCCCAACTGCACCCGGCCCAGGGCCGCAAACAGGTTGCTCAGATGGTACCGGTAGCCCTGATGTTGAACGTCGAACTCCCAGCTCCGGGCCCCCTGGTAACGTTTTTCGGTGTCCCGTTGCACCCCCAGCAGCCGAGCATCCTGAATGGCTTGAATCACCCCAGGGTCCGCGGTGACCACTGCCCCCCCTTCCCCGCTGGTGATATTTTTCAGCCCGTCAAAACTGAAGCAGGCCAGGTCCCCGAAGGAGCCGATCTTGCGCCCCTGGTCGGTGCAGCCGAAGGCGTGGGCTGCGTCTTCAATCACCCGCAAGCCATGGCTCCGGGCAAAGTCATATAAGGCCTCCAGGTCTCCGGGGTTGCTGGCGTAATGGACCGGCATCACGGCCCGGGTCCGGGGCGTAATTCTTCGGGCGGCATCCTCCAGGTCCAGAGTTACCGTCTCCGGGTAGACTTCGCAGGCCACCGGCACCGCCCCCGCGGCGCTGATCGCCTGGAACGTGGCCACGAAGGTCAACGATTGGACCAGGACTTCATCCCCGGGGCAGGTGAGTGCGGCGACCGCCAGATGCAGGGCCGCGGTGCCGGAGTTGAGGCAGATGACCTGGCGGTCCTCCTGGCCGCCGAGATAAGCTTTGAGCTCTTCCTCAAAAGCCCGCACTTCCCGGCCCATACCCAGGTAGCCGTCTTCCCGCATCACCCGGCCCATGGCTTCGAGTTCAGCCGCGCCCACCACCGACTTGGAGATCTTAATCATGAGGTTCAGTCCTGTCCATCGGGCCATCGCCTGCCGCTGTGGACTTCAGGTGGAAAGTTATGATGACGCTTTCTCTATAGTACAGGTTAGGGACAGCGCTTTTCAACCATCGCCGCCAAGTTTCTCATATTCCCCTTCTCCAGTCTGAGGCTCAATCGCCAACCAACGGCATTTCTTCGTAGGGGCGGACCTGTGTGTCCGCCCTGCTTGAGGGTCCACAACCTAGCCGGTTATGGCAATGAGAGACTCGGCGCCAAGCCATTTTGTCATCCTGAGAGGAGCGAAGGATCTCCAGTTTTCTCGAATTTTTGAGATTCTTCGCTCCCTCCACTCCCTCAGGATGACAAGTTAGGGGTCGTTAACCGGGTCTCAAATCCCCGACCAACGGCATTTTCCGTAGGGGCGGACCCAAGTGTCCGCCCTTGATGCGGGCACCCGCGCCGATGCCCCCCTTGCAATGATGCGTATGCTTGATGGCGAATTGGCCCGAGGGGACCACCGGGGACTGGCCTTCGGGGCCGGGGCATGATAAGAAAAGACATCCGGGCAGAGCGGCGGCCGCCACCGGAAATAGCCCTCGAACCTCTGAACTTAACCTTGGAAAAGCTCAGCTGTTTTAAAGCCTATGACGTCCGGGGCCGGGTCCCCGGCGAACTCAACGAGGACCTGGCCTACCGGATCGGCCGGGCTTATGCCGCGTTTCTGTCCCCGGCCCGGGTGGCGGTGGGCCGGGATGTGCGCTTCTCCAGCCTGCCCCTGGCCGAAGCCCTGACCGCCGGCCTTAACGACGCCGGGGTTGAGGTCTGGGACCTGGGGCTCTGCGGCACGGAGCAGATTTATTTTTCCACCTCCCACCTGCGCCTGGACGGCGGCATCATGGTCACCGCCAGCCACAACCCCCCGGAATACAACGGCATGAAGTTCGTGCGGCAAGAGTCCCGACCCCTGAGCGGCGACTCCGGGCTGCACGAGATCGAGCGGCTGGCCGCGGCCCCGGCATTGCCTCCCGCTCCCGGGCCCCGGGGGACCAGGAAGGCCACGGACGCGCTGACGGATTATATCGCCCACCTCCTGGGCTACGTCGACCCCGCCGGCCTTGCGCCCCTCACGGTGGTGGTCAACGCCGGCAACGGTTGCGCCGGACCGGTGCTCGACGCCCTGGAGCCCCACCTGCCCTTCCGGTTCATCAAGATCTGCCACGAGCCGGACCCGGCTTTTCCCCAGGGGGTGCCCAATCCCCTGCTGCCGGAAAATCGCCGGATCACCGCCGAAGCGGTGCGGGAACATGAGGCCGACCTGGGCCTGGCCTGGGACGGCGACTTCGACCGCTGCTTTTTCTTCGACGAACGCGGAGATTTTATTGAGGGGTACTACCTGGTAGGGCTGATCGCCCAGGCGCTGCTGGCGCACCACCCGGGCGCGGCGATTATTCACGACCCCCGACTGACCTGGAACACCGTCGACATGGTCCGGGAGGCCGGCGGCCGCCCGGTGATGAGCAAAACCGGCCACGCCTTCATCAAGGAGCGCATGCGGGCCGAAGACGCCCTCTACGGCGGGGAGATGTCCGGCCACCATTACTTCCGGGATTTCGCCTACTGCGACAGCGGCATGATCCCCTGGCTGCTGGTCCTGGAGCAGATGTGCCGCGCCCATCAACCCCTCTCCGCCCTGGTGGCGGCCCGCATGGCCCGCTATCCTTGCAGCGGCGAGATCAACCGCACCCTGCCCGACCCCGACGCGGCCTTGGCGCGCGGTCGAAGCGCGCTACCAGGCCGAAGCCACGGCCTGCGACCGCACCGACGGCCTCAGCCTGGAATTCCCCGCCTGGCGGTTCAACCTGCGCCCATCCAACACCGAACCGGTCCTCCGGCTCAACGTCGAAACCCGGCAAGATCCTGCCCTGCTTAAACAAAAGACCGACGAACTCCTGGCCTTGATGACCTGAGCTGATGCGCGGCAAAGGCAGGTTGGAAGACCAGCCCTCCCTTAAAGATTAACCACGAAATTCAGGGCCTGGCATGGCTTCAGGCACCGTCAGCGTTTTGGACCACCACTTTTGGGCTTTTTAAGGTTCCTTTCGGGGCCTTTAAACCCGCGAGTGTCTTCAGAGGGTTTGGAGTCGTCACATCACAGGAGGATGGTATCGAGGATTTCGGCTGCGGAACGGACGTAGGCCGGGCACTTCTTGGTAAAAAGTCCCAGCTTTTCAGCTTTCTGAATACCATCCGGCCTGCTCATATTAACTCCCAGCAGTTGAGAACACCCAAGCTGCTCATGGCGAGCTTTGAACATCTGGTAGAATGCCGTTACCCGCTGGAAGGTCGCCTTGTCGGCTTGCTGGTCCATATCGGCCGTCTTGCCATATTTCAACCCGATGACCATAAGAGCTCCGGTTACCGCCCCACATTCGGAACCCTGGCCCATACCTCCGGCCATGGCGGTCGCCACACGTCGCGCCAGGAGCGGCGACATCCCCAGGCCCGGGGCATAAGTTTCCAGAACCGCCTGGGAACAATTCATAGATTTCATGAACCGTTCAACCGCATATTCCGGCCGGCTCTGGAAAACCTCCGGCTGGGTTGCCGTGCACCCCAGGAGAGACAGGGGTTGGGCTAGACACACGAGGCCAGTTCCCATGAAAAACTTTAAAAGATCCCGGCGGCGCCAGTTATCGGAGAGATGATCGTTTGGTTGGTCTTGCATTTTGATCGCCTCCTCTTACCGGAATACATAACCATCTACGGCCCAGGAAACAAGCCCATCCGGCATCAATTGACTGGGGTTCGCTAGCAAAATTCCCCCGGCCCTCAGCTAAAAACCTGCTGCTGCGATTTGCTCAGGCCGGGTAAATGTGCTTTCCGGCGATCCCCTTAAAGGCATTGCGGGTATCGACAATCAAGCGGGCCTGGGAGGCGATCCAAGGGTAATCGTAGGCGGTGTGGTCCGTCACCAGGAGCACCAGGTCGGCTTCCTTGAAGGCTTCCTCGTCCAGCGGCGTCGAGTCCAGGTCGAAATGGGGGTAATGCCGCATCCCGGCGCATCTTGGGAATGTGGGGGTCGTTATAGCTGACCTCGGCGCCCTCCCGTCTGAGCAGGTCCATGATCTTGAGGGCCGGAGACTCCCGGTTATCATCCACGTCCTTCTTGTAGGCCAGCCCCAAGACCAGGATCCTGGCGCCGTTCAGGGCTTGTTGTGGTCACTTAAGGCCTTGATCACCCGCTGCACCACGAAATAAGGCATGCTGGTGTTGATATCCCCGGCCAGTTCGATAAAGCGGGTGGAAAAATCATATTCCCGGGCCTTCCAGGTCAGGTAAAAAGGATCGATGGGGATGCAATGGCCCCCCAGGCCCGGTCCGGGATAAAAGGCCTGGAATCCGAAAGGCTTGGTCTTGGAGGCCTCGATGACTTCGAAGATATCGATCCCCATCCTCAGGCAGAGCATCTTGAGTTCATTGACCAGGGCGATGTTCACCGACCGGTAGATGTTCTCCAGGAGCTTGCTCATTTCCGCCGCCTGGGTGGAGGACACCGGAATCACCCGCTCGATCACCTGGGAGTAAAGCGCCACCCCATGCTCCAAGACACGCCGGGGTCACGCCGCCCACCACCTTGGGAATGGTGCTCACCTGAAAGGTGGGGTTGCCCGGGTCTTCCCGTTCGGGAGAGAAGACCAGGAAAAAATCCTCTCCCACCTTCATGCTTGCGGCCCAGGATGGGCAAGAGCAATTCCGCCGTGGTGCCGGGGTAGGTGGTGGATTCCAGGGAGACCAGCTGGCCGGGGCGCAGACAGGCGGCAATATGGCGGGTGGTGCTCTCCACGTATCGCAGGTCCGGCTCCCGCTTGGTAGTCAGGGGGGTGGGCACGCAGATGATCAAGACATCCGGTTCGCCCAAACGGCCCAGGTCGTGCGTGGCGGCAAACTGCCCCTGCGCCCTCCCGGGGCTGTCAGCAAGGCCGCCAGCCGGGTGGACGGAATATGCTTGATATAAGACTCGCCCCGGTTGAGGAGCTCCACTTTGTGGGCATCCGTGTCAAAGCCCAGGACCTGAAATCCCACCTCGCAGAAGCGCAACACCAGCGGCAGCCCCACGTAGCCCATCCGATAATGCCCACCACTGCCTGCTTAGTCTTGATTTTGCCTAATAAATCCATCATCTGCTCCAGTTTCATGGGAAAATAACCCGATGAGGCGGCCCTCCAGGCCCTCCACCGCCAGGCGGCCGGGGACGGCCGCCCCACGAATGCGTTTAACGCCGCGGCAGGCCGTGATAATCAAAATACCATTGCACAAAGCGGGGGATCCCTGCGTCAATGGGGGTAAGCGGCTCGAAACCCAGCTTGGTCCTGGCCCGGTCTATGTCCGCATAGGTGGCCGGCACGTCTCCGGGCTGGATGGGCAAGAGCTGTTGCTCCGCCGTGACCTCCAGTTCACTCTCCAGGAGGCCGATCACCTTGGAAAGTTCCTCGGCCCGGTGGTTCCCCAGGTTGATGATCTCGTAGAGGTCCAGGCCCGGGGCCATCAGCGCCCCCACCACCCCCTGGACAATGTCGTCGATATAGGTGAAATCCCGCTGCATCTTGCCGTAATTAAAGACTTTGATGGGCTGCCCCTTAAGCATGGCCTCGGTAAATAGCCACATGGCCATGTCCGGCCGGCCCCAGGGGCCGTACACCGTAAAAAACCTCAACCCCACGGTGGGGAGGCCGAACAGGTGGGAGTAGGCATGGGCCATGAGCTCGTTGGCCTTTTTGGTGGCCGCATAGAGGCTGATGGGGGTGTCCACCCGCTGGGTCTCGCTGAAGGGCATCTCCGTCAGCCCGGCATAGACACTGGAACTGGAGGCGTAGACCAGCCGCTCAGGCGGGTTGCGTTTGGCCAGTTCCAGGAGATTGAGGAACCCCTCCAGGTTGGACTTCTGGTAGGCAAAGGGGTTGACCAGGGAGTACCGCACCCCGGCCTGGGCGGCCAGATGGCAGATTTTCTGGGGCCGGTGGGCGCTGAAGAGGGCTTCCAGGGCCGGCAGGTCCGCCAGGTCCGCGGTCACGCCGACAAAATTGGGGTAGCGGGAGAGTTCCCGGTCCCGGTCATGCTTCAAGACCGGGGAGTAATAATCGTTGAAGTTGTCCAGCCCCACCACCCGGGCCCCGTGATCCAGCAAGGTCCGGGCCACATGATAGCCGATGAACCCGGCGCTGCCGGTCACCAGGAACGTATGGTTCTTGATTTCAGAGGTTGATCTGTCATAAGCTCTTCTCTCTCTAAGGGTTCGGGGAGATTCCCCGGCCTCCACAGCTACCAGTATTCTTTCCGGTGTTCCCGGTAATAGGCCACGGTGCGCTCGATTCCGTCCTTCAAGGTGGTTTTGGGCCGCCAGTCCGAAGCCGCGGTGATCCGGGTGATGTCGCTGAGATAATCCCCGGTTTCGACGAAATACCGGTCCTGGGGCCACGGAACCTCGCGCACCTCGGTGCCGGGCACCGCTTCGGCCACCAGGTGCGCCATCTCGATAAACGGCACCCCGGTGCCGGTGCCCAGGTTGTAGACCTGGCCTTCGGTTCCCGGACTCAGGATGAGAGCCACACAGGCTTCGGCCAGATCCTCGTTGAAGATATAATCCCGGCGCTGCTGCCCGTCGCCGAACACCGTCAACGGCTGCCCCATGAGGGCCAGGCGGATGAACCAGTTGACAATCCCGTATTTGCTGTGTTTCATCTGCTGCCGGGGACCGTAAGGGTTGGCGATGCGCACGCTTACGGTGTTCATGCCGTAGGCCTCGTGATAGAAGCGATAATACTTTTCCCCCGCCAGCTTGTGGATGCCATAGATGCTCAAACAGTTAAACGGGTGGTTCTCGTCCACCGGAATGTATTCGATCCGGCCATAGACGAACCGGGAACTGGCAAAGAGCAGCCTCGCCTGGGGGTTCTCCAGGCGGCAGGCCTCCAGCACCTGGAGGTGCCCCTTGCAGTTGATCTCCAGGTCCAGGAGGGGCTCGGTGTTGCTGTCCACGTAACTCACCTGGCCGGCCAGATTGAAGATATAATCATAGCCGGGCACCACCCGCCGCATCAGGTCCAGGTCCCGGATATCACCCTCGATAAACTCGATTTGATCCAGAATGCCCCGGAGATTGAAGCGGTTGCCCCCATACAGGGGCAGCATGGCGTCCAGGATCGTGACCCGGGCTCCCTGGGCCACCGCCAGGTGGGCGATGGTGCTGCCGATCATGCCGGCGCCACCGGTAATGAGCACCCGGGCGCCTTTGAGTCTCCCTAAATCAGAAATAACCCACCTCGGTTTTGAAAAGTTCTTCAAATTGGTGGCACAGGCTTTCCAGCCTGTGTCACATAAGCAGGTTCGTCAGGCACAGCCCGCAAAGGCTGTGCCACCAGCCAATACCACCTTTTCAGGTCTTCCGGCTGGGCCACAGACCCATTATGTCTGTGCTCCCTGATCACGGGATCGTGAAAAACCTGTCACCCTTTACCATCCCGGCCGCCCGGCTCTTCTACCCCCGCGCCCTGACGCCGGCCCATCGCCGGGGATGCCAGGCCGCCGGCAGCAACGGTAGTTCCCGAACCGTCCGGTACCACAGATACAGGGCCACCCAGATAAACAGGAAATTGGACAGCCAGGGCGCCAGCCCCGGATCGATCCGGGCGTTGACGGCCAGGCGCCAGGAAGCGGTAAATACTATATAATATACCAAAAATACCACCAGACCCAGGATCAGGCCCCAGGTACGCCCGTGCTGCCGGGGGCTCAACCCCAGGGGCATGGCCATCAGACAGAGCAGCACCGCCCCCACCGGCATGGCAAACCGCTGGTTCAGTTCCACCAGGGCCCGGTTGGAGAGGTCCGATCCCCGGGGTTGCCTGGCGATGGCCTCCCGCAATTCCCCCAAAGTCATTTCCGATTCGGATTTGGCCCCCTTCAGGGCAAAGCTGAAGACCTGGAGGGGCAGTTTATAGGTCTTGAACTCCAGGGTTTGCCAGCGGTTCGGAGCCTTCCCCCACCGGATGATGCGGCCGTCATAAAGCTCCATGAGCATGGTTTCCTGGGCCCGGTCGTAACTCAGGTCTCCGGTTTCGGCATAAATGGTCAAGGGATTCTCCGCATCCCGGGAATCATAGACGAACACCCCTTCCAGATGGCCGCCCTTGGGCGCCACACGATTCACAAAGAGCGTCATGCCGTTGAAGTCGGTATTAAACGTCTGGTCCTTGAGGCCCAGGTCGGCCCGCCGCTTGACCACATCTTTCAGCAAGTCTTTGGTCGCCTGCTGCCCCCACGGGCTGGCAAACATCGTCAGCCCCAGGGTGAGCAGCCCCACCATGAGGGAGAACCCCAGGATCGGCGGCAGCAACTGGCCATAGCTCAACCCTGCGGTCTTCATGGCGATCACCTCCTGGTCCACCGTCAGCCGGGTCATGGCCAGCAAGATGCCCACCGTGGCCGCCATGGGGAGGGTGAAGACCAGCAGATAGGGCAACAGAAAGGCGCACGTCTTGAGGACGTCGATGAGCCCCACTCCTTTGACCACGATCATTTGGGTGATCTTCATCATGCGGCCCAGAAACACGATGGAGGTTAAACCCAGGAGGCTCACCCCGAAGGGCGGCAGGATTTCCAGGATCAAATAGCGGTAGAGGATATGGGGCATGATGGATTGAGTTCCGGGGCAGACCTGGGTGGCAACTATGCGAGTCGCCTTATTCTCCCTCATAGACCGCTAAAATACAATCCTTATGGGCTGCCACCGGGCGGAATTTTCCCGGCAGCCCTTCGGCCAGCCAGGGGAGATCGTGGACCTTCAGGAAAAAGAACGTCACCGGATGGGCCGCAATGAAGGCCGGTAAGGCCCCCCTGTCGGCAAGACATAAACCTTGCTCCGGAGCCAGGAGCGCCCCGAAGTCCAGCTCGGTCCGGCAGCCCATAAGATGAACTATCTGGCCGCTGTAGAAGCTCAGTCCCTGGGAATAGAGCTGCACGCCCACCAGCGCGGCCCCGGGCTGCCAGTTGGACTTAAGCACCAGGCCCATGTCCTTAAACGACCGCCCCGGGCTCACCTGGTCGATACCCCGGGGGACCAGGGCCGCAAGCAGCAGCGCCCCCAGCAACAGCGCCCCCAGGTGCCGCCAGATCAGGGCCGCCAGGGGGGTCAGGGTCCAAACCAGAGCCAGCGCCAGGAGATAGGGGAAGGAAAGGTTAGACCGGGCCAGGGCCCGGACCAGGGTTGCGGGAGGCCAAACCAAGAGCCCCACCAGCACAACCCCCGTGACGGCCCAGATCAGCAGGCTGGTCTTGAGGAACCGGCTGTTGAAGTTCAGCCGCCCGGCCCCGGCGAGCCGGGCCAGGCCGTGTCCCACCAGGAGGGCCAGAGGTAAAAGCGCCGGCAGAATGTAGGGCACCAGCTTGCCCCGGGACAGGGAGAAAAAGACCAGGATTACCATTCCCCAGATCACCAGGAACCGCTCGTCCGGGTCCCGCCGCCGGCCAGCGCCCGCCAGCGTCCAGGGCAGCAGCCAGGTCCAGGGTAGCAGCAGCCCCAGGAGCACAGGGATGTAGTAATAGAGCGGCTCAGGGTGAATGGCCGGGGTCAGGAAGCGCCCGAAATGCTGCTCTATAATAAAAAAGCGAAAAAACTCCGGGTAAACCCACTGAACGTAAACCAACCACGGCAGGGTGATAAGCGCCAGCAGCGCCCAGCCGCGGGGCTGAACCAGAGCTTGCCAGGGACGTCGCCGGTACAGGGAACGGATTTTATAAGGGAAACTTTCTTTCACCCCCTCCCCCTCGAGGGGGGAGGGTTGGGGTGGGGCCGACAAAGAGCCCTCCTCCTGGTCCCTGCCCTTTGACGGAGGAGGGCTGGGGCCGGGCTGGAGTGCCACCCAAAGGCCCCAAACCAGCCCGGCCAGCACCAGGGCCACCGGTCCCTTGGTGAGGACCGCCAGGGCCAGGGCCAGGTAAGCCCAAAGCCACAGCCGGGCCTGGCCCCGGCTCAGGGCCAGGTAGCCCAGGCCGATCCCCAGGTTCAGATACAGGGCAAAGGTCATGTCCAGGGTGAGGATGCGCCCCAGGGCCACGTAACCCGCGGTGCTGGCCAGCACCAGGGCTCCCAGGATTCCCGGCCCCGGCCCCCACAAGGCCCGGCCCAGCCCATAGGCCAGAAACACCCCGCCCAGGGCGCTCATCGCCGACGGCAGCCGGGCCGCCGCCTCGGTATAACCGAACACCTTGAAGCTCAGGGCCGTGAGCCAGTAGACCAGGGGCGGCTTCTCCAGGTAGGGCAGCAGGTTGAGGTGGGGAATGAGCCAGTCTTTCAGGACCAGCATTTCCCGGGCGATCTCGGCGTACCTGCCCTCGTCCGGGTCCATGAGCCCCGGGGCCCCCAGCCGGTAGAAAAACAGCACCAGCCCCACCAGGGCTAATCCCAGGAGAAAGGGCCAGTCTGGTTGAGTGCGAGTTCCGACGGTGCGTTCCAAAATTAACTAAGGTCTCTCGCCAAGACGCTAAGGCGCCAGGAGTAGGTTGCGCTCTGCGCACCTTAGTGGTAATACCACTTTGCGGCGGCTGGCCGCCTTTTCACAGGTCGAAGGCGCCCCGCCCAGGTTCATGGCGTTGGAGTTGAACGACGGGTCCAGGTAAATCAGGTCCACGCTGCCCACGGGGATGCGCCCGCTCCGCAGAATCTCCAAATTGTCCCCGAAAAACAGCTGGTTCTTCCCGGCGTCCATTTACCTCACTCCCAATTCTTGCAGGATCGTTTTCTCAGGCCCTTTATCTCCCCCTCCCCTGGCGGGAGGGGGCTGGGGGGAGGGGGCAAAATGCCGTCACCCCACCCTGACCCTCCCCCATCCAGGGGGAGGGAAAAACCCCAGGCGACTTGTTTTACATTAATCTCCCCTCACGGTTTTCTCCTATTTCGGCATATTATCACAAATTTCTCTCGGTGGCCGAGTCGATTCGACCACTAAAAAAAGCCGGCCCCCAGGGGGACCGGCTTTGCGGTGCAATGCGGGTGCGCGGGCGCACCCGGCAAGAATTTACTTGCACGTACTTCACCAGCAGAGGCACGATCAGCAGGGCCACGATGTTGACGACCTTGATCATCGGGTTGATGGCGGGGCCGGCGGTGTCTTTGTAGGGGTCGCCGACGGTGTCACCGGTGACTGCCGCTTTGTGGGCATCGCAGCCCTTGCCGCCGTAGAGGCCGTCTTCGATGGCCTTCTTGGCATTATCCCAGGCGCCGCCGCCGGAGGTCATGGCAATAGCCAGGAACAGGCCGGTGACGATGGAGCCGATGAGCATGCCGCCCAGGGCTACGGGACCCAGGCCGGGCATGAAGCCGACGATCAGGGGCGCACACACCGGGATCAGGGCCGGGAGCATCATCTGGCGCAGGGCGCTCTTGGTGACGATGTCAACGCAGTTGCCGTATTCGGGTTTGGCGGTGCCTTCCATGATGCCGGGGATTTCCCGGAACTGACGGCGCACTTCCTCGACCACGCCGCCGGCGGCCTTACCTACGGCCTCCATGCACAGAGCGGCGAAGAAGTAGGGCAGCAGACCGCCGATGAACAGGCCGGCGATGACCCGGGGATCGGACAGATCAAAGGTCATGACCCCGGGGAAGGAACGGGAGTACTCGGCGAAGAGCACCAGGGCGGCCAGACCGGCGGAGCCGATGGCGTAACCCTTGGTGACGGCCTTGGTGGTGTTGCCCACCGCATCCAGAGGATCGGTGATGTTCCGGATCTCATCCGGCAGTTCCGCCATTTCGGCGATGCCGCCGGCGTTGTCGGTGATGGGACCGTAAGAGTCAATGGCTACGACGATACCGGTCATGGAGAGCATGGCCACCGCAGTCAGCGCAATGGCGTAGAGACCGGTGCCGGGGTGAGCCAAACCGCCGCCCAGGTGGAAGGCCGCCAGGATGGCCGCCGACGATGACGATAACCGGCGCCGCAGTGGATTTCATGGACATGGCCAGAGCCCTGGATGACGTTGGTGCCGTGGCCGGTGGTGGAGGCCAGGGCAATGGACTTTACCGGGTTAAAGCTCTTGGAGGTGAAGTATTCGGTGATGGCCACGATGAGGCCGGTGAGGGCCACGCCGATGACGGCCAGCAGGAAGACGTTCATGGGCGGAATCACAAAGCCTGCCGCGCCACCCTTGACAGCCTTGGAGGCGACGCCGGCCATGAACTTGTTGGCCAGGGGCCAGAAGGCGATGATGGCCAGGACGCCGGACACGATGAGGCCCTTATAGAGGGCGCCCATGACGTAGTCGCCTTTGCCCAGACGGACAAAGTAGGTGCCGATGACCGAGGCGATGATGGACACGCCGCCGATGACCATGGGGAAGACGATGGCGTTGGAGCCGGGGCCGTACACGGTGAAGGCCAGCAGCATGGCGGCCACCACGGTCACGACGTAGGTCTCATAAAGGTCGGCGGCCATACCGGCGCAGTCACCCACGTTGTCGCCGACGTTGTCGGCGATAACCGCGGGGTTCCGGGGGTCGTCTTCGGGGATGCCGGCTTCGACCTTACCCACCAGGTCGGCGCCGACGTCAGCAGCCTTGGTGTAGATGCCGCCGCCCAACCGGGCAAACACGGACACCAGGGAGCAGCCGAAGCCCAGACCGATCAGGGCATGCATGGCTTCGTGAGGAGCCGCCGCCATCAGGAACTTGTAGTAGCTGGCCACGGAAATCAGGGCCAGACCTACTACCAGCATGCCGGTGACCGAACCGCCCCGGAAGGCTACCTTCAGGGCGTGGGCCATGCTGGTGAAGGCCGCCTGGGCGGTGCGCACGTTGCTCCGCACCGACACGTACATGCCGACGTAACCGGCCAGGGCCGAACCCACCGCGCCGATGACAAAGCCGATGGCGGTGTATTTGCCCAGGGCGAACAGCAGCACGAAGACCACCGCGCCTACCATGGCTACGGTCTTATACTGCCGGTTCAAGAAGGCATTGGCGCCTTCCCGCACCGCCGCGGAGATTTCCTGCATCCGGGGGTTGCCGGCGTCCTGTTTCAGGACCCAGGTGGTGGTGAACAAGCCATAGGCCACGCCCACCGCGCCACAGATCAACGCAAAACTCATAATATCCATACTGTCCACTATCCTCCTATAAAGTAATGATTTCCTTAAAGGTTTAAGGTCTTTTACCCAGAACTCCCCAGTTAAACGCACCTCACCTCCCCTAGCCGTGTTTCTGGATCTGTGAGCAATCTATTGCGTGAATGTCAATTCATACCCCAGAATGGCACCGGCTGTAAAGGAAAAATTTCACAAGTCCGATTTATTAGGGCCGGGATCTTCAGAAAAATCCGGGCCAGCCAGCAGAGTTACGGTTGGTGCGGCTAAATTTTTTTTCGCCTCCAGCTCGGCCGCCAGCTCAGGATGGCGTTTCGGGTCCACCACCACCACGCCGTGGCGCTCCGCCAGGGTCAAGAGGTATTGATACTCCATGGCCTTCTTCTGGAGGCGGTAGCGCAGCCAGAGGCGCAACGGCAGATAGAGCAGCGCCAGGGCGAACAGGGCCATGAGGCCGTAAGAGCCCCCCAGCCCGATGAACTTGATGGCCCCCGCCACCAGGGGCAGGGCGTCCTTTCCCTTTAGGACAAACACCAGGACCGCCATGAAGGCCAGAAGCCCCAGGAGATAGCGGAGCCGCCGCAGCCGGACGCCCCACCTGCCCGCCGGGGACCCCGGCGGCGCCCTCCGGCGCCTCCTGGCACAGCATTTCGAATCCCTGGATGATCGACCCCGAAGAGAAATATGCAGGGCGATGGGGGCGACGAAGGCCGCCAGGAGGTAGGTCGTCCAGGGGAAGGGGATAACTATCGGATGAGCCGTGAAGATGCCCTCATCCATCTGCCAGATGAGGGTGAAGACTGAGGATGAGGATCTCCACCAGCGCCACCACCACCAGGAAGCTGTTGAAGACGTAACGCTTTTCCAGGGGATCGTAAAAATTAAAGAATCTGGCCATAATGCGGATTATATCCCAGCGCCCTTTGGGCTACCATGGGTCTGGCTCGGCTCAGACAAACTCCAGGCGGCTTAGGAACATTTTTTCATATCCAAAGGGTGTTTACCCTGCCGCCAATGGGCTTCGATCATTTCCAGGCTGCAGCCCTTGGTTTCGGGCACCCACCGGTAGACAAACCAGCAAGCCAACAGGCTAATCAAACTATTAAACCAAAAAATGCCTCTTTCTCCCAGCAGGTTCAGCATATTGAGGAAGGTCAGGGTATCCACCAAATAAGCGCCCCAGAGGGTGCCAATGACCAGGCTCAAGGCCAGGCCCCGCACGAACGTCGGGAAGATTTCGGCTATCAGGATAAACGTGACGGTTCCCGGACCGATGATCCACGCCACGACGAAGATCATCAGGCCACTCACTGCCAGCCAGCCGCGCCAGGCCGCCAAGGCGTCAGTAAAAGCCAACCCCAGAAGCGCCATACTTGCCATCATGCCCAAGAGGCCCGTTAACAGCAAGACACGACGGCCCCAGTGATCCACCAGATATATAGCCACCAGGGTAGCCAGAACCAACATCACCCCCACGGCTACCGTAGCCAAAATATCGATCTGGGTAGATTGAAATCCGGCCGAGGCAAAAATAGTAGGGGCGTAAAAAATGGCGATGCTGATACCGGTAGCCTGACGCATGATCACCAGGACAATGCCGATAATCAGGACGATACGAAAAATTCCGGTTAAATCCCTCCAGGAGCCTTGGGCCTGATGGAGGCCGTCGATCAACGCCTGCCACTCGACAACGACTTCACTGGACTGGCGCAGCCGGGATAACTCGTGGCGGGCATGGTCGTGACGACCTTTGAGCACCAGCCACCGGGGACTCTCCGGCAAAAACAGCGTGCCTATCCCCAACATGACGGCAGGGATGGCCCCCATCGCCAACATCAGGCGCCACTCGTGGTGAAAGCCCAGAGCATAATCAACGAGGTAAGATACTAAAACCCCTATCATAACGGCCAGGGTGTACCCTGAAATCAGCCGGCCCCGGGACTCATGCGGTGCGACCTCGGCAATATAGAGGGGAGCTGCAATCGTGGCCAGGCCGAAAGCTGCCCCCGAGATCACCCTCCCCAGAATCAACCAGGTGAGAGTGGGGGCCAAAGCCGCGGTCAGGGGTCCAACTAGCCCCAGCCCAGCCAACACCAGAAAGATGGCTCGCCGTCCCCAGCGGTCAGCCAGCTTGCCTCCCGCGGCGGCTCCCAGCATCCCTCCCAAGAGTGAGCTGGCGATCACGAACTCCCGCAAATTCGCGGACAGGGCAAATTCATCCTTGATATACAGGATCGCCCCGGCAATCACTGCGGTATCGTATCCAAAAATCAGGCCGCCCAAGGCTGCAATGCCGGCCACCAGATACAGATAGCGCCCTGCCCGGACCTGGGCCGGGGTATTCGGGTCCGGCATTTACTGTCCCCTTTTCCGAAGGCGCATGCGTCTAGGCAAATAGCGAATTGAGGTTGCTGGCCTGACCTCCGCATAACCTAGCCCCGGCACCTACAAAACGCGCTTTTCCGGAGGATACCGCGAAGAGTCTATTGAGGGAAAGCTAGCGCTCTTCAGGTTCTCGTTTTTGGAAAAAATAGGCAGCGGGGTCCGCGGTGCACCAACGCGATTTCCCACCAATAGAGCCCTGCGGCCCAAACCAGGAAAACCAGGTCTTCCAGCACCGCCGTCGGACCCACCTGGCGTTGGGAAAAGAGGCCGCAACCGCAGTCGATCTTCAGCCCCCGGGCCATGGTGATCAGGATGACGACCAGGAAGCCGGCCACCAATCCCGCCAGGATGAGCAGGCAGCTGCGCGGTTTCAGCCCCGCGACCAGACCCAGCCCCGCCGCGATCTCCATCCAGGGCAGTCCCGCCGCCGCCAATCCCACCAGGCTCTCCGGCAGCAGCTGGTAGGCCAGCACGGCTTCGGCAAATTCATAGGGGTGCAGGATTTTTTGCAGCCCGGCATAAAAAAAGAGCCCGCCCAGAATCACTTCCAGGACTCGGAGCCCAATAAGGCTACTGCTTATCCGCACGTCTCACTCCTAAACCGCGTGGGGGAAAAGGGAAAAAGGGCAAGAGGCGAAAAGGGTAAAAGAAAGGGGGTTTTCCCGGGATACGGCACCTGCCTGTCTGAAAAGACCGGTATGGTCAACCCGCCGCACCTGCCCCCTTCTTAGCCTTTTCGCCTTTTCCCCTTTTCCCCCTCTTTATTTCCCCGTGTCCGCCGGGTAGCCGGCTTCATCCCAGGCCCGGAATCCCCCGACATAAGCCATTACCCGGGTAAATCCCAGCGCCTGGAGTTTTTCCGCCACCTTCAAAGCCAGGTCGCAGCTCACCTGGCCGCAGTACACCACGATTTCCTGGTCCTTGGCGAAGCCTGCCACTTTCTCGGCGCACGCCGGCCGCCGCCATCTCCGGAGTAAGGTTGAGGGCCTTGGGGATGTGCAACTCCGCAAACTCCTCGGCAGGCCGGGCGTCAATAAACCGCGTCTGGCCTTGCTGAAACCGGGCGTAAGCCTGGGCCAGGTTGATGGTTTTCACTCCCTGGAACTCTTGCTGCCGGCGCTGGTCCCGCGCCTGGGCCAGGCGCGCCGCCAGTTCGCCCCGCCAGGACCGGTGCACCAGTTCCCACTGCTGCATCAGCCCCAAGAGCAAAGCTACCCCCAGGATAAGCCCGGCCCAGGCCAGGTCCTGCCGCCACAACCGGCTCACTGCGGCTGCTTTCCCGCCGGGGCGGCGGGGGGTGGCTCGATCTCCGAGGCGGCGTAATGCTTCTGACCGGCGTAATACAGGGGCATGGGCAGAAAACCCTCGTCCTCCTTGCTGAAGCCGGTCTCTTTGGTGTTGTGGAAATACCGCCACACCCGACCGTTCTTCAGGTCAGCCAGAAACACCTGCTTGCCGTCGGTCACCATCTGATACCGGGATCCCAGGGCCTGGAGAGGCAGTTTTTTGAGACTCCCGGGCTCGCCTTGGACCCCTCCGGGCATCGGTTGAGTTTTCAGGTCCCCGGCGATCTCCTGGGCCAGCCGGTCATGGCCATACGGGCTATACAGCCAAAAGACGCTGGCGGCCACCACCCCCGCCAACAAACTGACAATCGCCGTCCAACTCCAGCTCCTACTGCGCGCCATCCGGCACCTCCGTGTGGCGAATTTGGCCGGGCGCCGCGGACGCACCCGGGGGCCCTCAACCCTCCCCCGGCGAGCCCCGGCTTGCCCCGGCCAGGATGTTCAGGACAGCAGTCCGGCCTGCTGGTTGTGCCGTCACTATATCATAATCGCCGTTCCGGGGCTTGCCACCGGCATCAGAGCAGATAAAATGGACTGCAGGAAAGATCAAACCTTCAGGAAGTTGAGACCCATGACCGCACCGGAACCCCGCCCCATCACCGCCATCACCTTTGACCTGGGCAACGTCCTGGTCAGGGTGGATCACCTGCGCTTCTGCCGGCGCCTGGCCGCCCTGGCCCATTTGACCCCCCAGGAGGTCTATGCCCAGGTGTTTGAATCCGCCCTGGAACCGGGCTACGATACCGGCCACATCCGCTCCCGGGAGTTTTACCAGCGGGTCACGGCCCATTTTGGGGTGGCCCTGCCCTACTCCCGATTCTGCGACCTCTGGTGCGATCTCTTCGATCCCATGGAGGGCATGGCGCGAACTGGTACGCCATCTGGCCTCCAGCTTCCCCCTGTTTCTGCTGTCCAACACCAATGCCCTGCACTTCGATTATATCAGGGAGCGCTTCGGTCTCATCCTGCAGCCTTTCCAGGCCTTCGTCCTGTCTTATGAGGTGGGCAGCCGCAAGCCGGAGCCGGCCATCTACCAGTCCCTCATCCAGCAGGCTGGGCGCCCCCCGGAGGAAATCCTCTTCCTGGATGATAAGGTACCTTTTGTGGAAGGAGCTTTACGTCAAGGCCTGAGGGCCTGGCAGTTTCGCACCCCCCAGGAGTTGCGGCAGGAGTTGGACGCCACGGCCTCTGGTAATCTTAATACGCCTTGCCGATGGCCTTGTCCAGTTTAGCCTCGAACACCCGGTAATCATAGAGGGCCTGGACGAATTTCAAATCCGCCTGGGAAAATTGCACCTGGGCGTCGGTGACTTCGATGATGGTGCCCACGCCTGCCTGGTAGCGGCCCCAGGCCAGGCGCAGATTTTCCCGGGCCGCCTCCAGGGCTTTTTTGGAGGCCCGGATCAGTTCCCAGCCCGATCTTGACGTTCAGGTAGGCCTGCTCCACTTCTTTGGTGACGTTCTGCCGCAGCACTTCGTAATTTTCCTGGGTAGCCCGCAATTGCGCCTTGTTCTGGTTGACCGCATAGGTCGTGGACAGGCCCTCGAACAGCGGGAACGTCATGGCCGCGCCCACATACCAGTTGCTCGGGCGCGTTGGCAAAAGGCTGATCCACGCTCTGCCAGCCGTAGGCCATATTGGAAGTCAACGCGGGGAAATAACCGGCCCGGGCCACCTGAACCGCGGCTTCGTTAAAATTTTGTTGTTGCCGGTTCTTCAGAATTTCCGGCCGCCGCTGCTGGGCCTGAGCTTCAACCCTTCCAGGGACCGGGGCTGGGTCTTCACTTCCAGCACGTCCTCCACCCCGGTAAACGGCCAGGTCTTCAATCCCAGGGCGGTCATCAGGGTGACCTGGGCCAGGTCCACGGCGTTCTTGGCCTTGATCAGATTGGCCTCGGCCTGGTACAGGTTGGCCTCGGCCTTGGTCACGTCGATCTTGGCCTTTAAGCCCACCTGATAAAACCCCTGGGCCTGTTTGAGCAGATGCCTGGTATTGCCGCACCGTCTCTTCCTGGACCTTTGAGGCCCGCTGGGCCGCCAGATAACCGAAATAACCGGTCCGGGCGTCCAGCACCACCTGCTGGCGGCTGCCGGCATAGTCCTGCTCCGACTGGCCGAAAGAGGCCCGGGACTCCTGGATCAGGCCGGGGGTTTTGCCGAAATCGTAGAGCAGCTGGGTGGCCTGGAACTGATAAAAATAGTAGTTGCCAACCGCAGCGCTGGAGACACTGCTGACCGTCCCGCCCGTCGCCGCGGCCAGGGGTTTGCGCCCCGCCGCCGAAAAAGCGTTCCCATAATAATAATTGCTGACCAGATTGACCTGGGGCAGATACGCGGCCCGGGCCACCCCGATGTTATAACGGGCTGCATTCGCAGTTTCCCGGGACTGCTTGATGGCGGGATGTTCTTTAAGGGCGATATCAATGGCCTCGTTCAGGCTGAGGCTCCCGCCCGCCTCGGCCGCGCTCGCGGCAGAGGCGCCCCCCCACCCCAACCCGGTGAGGACCATAAGGAGGAGAACAAACACCTGGAACCGCCCGAAAATCTGCCTCATGATGTTACTCCACAACTGCTTCGCCGGCGCTGATAAGACGGCCCCGCTCCCCGGCCTCGCGCCGGACGCTTTGGCATGCGGCCCGGCCTGCCGGACCCTAAAACCCGCCTCTTGACCTCAGATGATATCGACCTCGCCTCGTTAATGCAAGCCCGCCGGGCCAAAACCATCCCGGCCTTCCCATTACTGTTCCACCGGTGCCTGCCGGCCCACATCAAATGAGGAGGCCTGATAATCCCCTCCCCCTTGTTGGAGACCTCTGCTTAAGTCCCCCAACCTGTCATTCTGAGGGAGTGGAGCGACCGAAGAATCTCATAAATTCGGGGGCATAAGAGATCCTTCGCTCCGCTCAGGATGACAAAATGGCTTTGCGCAGACGCTCTCTTGATAGAAGGGCGTCAGGGTGGGCGCGGGAAAATATGTCAGATCCCCCTCCCCCCCGGATAGGGGGAAAAGCATGTCCGCCACACGGTGAAACACTCCGCTGACAACTATAATCCTAAAAGGGAGGCTTACGCCGGTGAAACTCGGTAGCCTGCTCGAAGGCGTAGGCCGCTTGGAGCAAGTCGGCTTCCCCGAACACCGGCCCCATGAGTTGCAGGCCGATGGGCAGGCCCTGGGCGGAAAAGCCGCAGGGCACCGAAATGCCGGGAATTCCCCCCAGGTTGGCGGAAATGGTGAAGATGTCCGACAGGTACATGGTCAGCGGGTCATCCACCTTTTCCCCCAGGCGGAAGGCCGGGGTGGGAGCCACGGGGGTGGCGATCACCCGGCACTGCCGGAAGGCGGCCTCGAAGTCCCGGCGGATCAACGCCCGCACCTGGGAAGCCTTCTTGTAATAGGCGTCGTAGTAGCCGGCGGACAGGGTGTAGGTGCCCAGCATGATGCGCCGCCGCACTTCGGCCCCGAATCCCTGGGCCCGGGTCTGGGCGTACATTTCCAGCAAATTCTGGCCATCGGCCCGCACCCCGTACTTGACCCCGTCGTAGCGGGCCAGGTTGGAGGAGGCCTCGGCCACCGCCAGGACGTAGTAGGTGGCCACCGCGTACTCCGTGTGGGGCAGGCTGACCTCGACCAGGTCGGCCCCCAGGCCGGTCAGGGTCGCCAAGGCCGCCCTGGACCGCGGCGTCGACCTCAGGGTCCAGCCCCGCCCCGAAAAATTCCCGGGGAACCCCGATTTTCATGCCTTTAATCTCTTGCCCCAGCCTCTCCTGGTAGTCCGGCACCGGGGCCGGCACCGAAGTGGAGTCCAGGGGATCGTGCCCGGCGATGGCCTGGAGCAGGATGGCCGCATCCCGCACTTCCTTGGTGAGGGGACCGATCTGGTCCAGGGACGAGGCGTAGGCCACCAGCCCGTAACGGGAGACCCGGCCGTAGGTGGGCTTCAGGCCCACCACCCCGCACAGGGAGGCGGGCTGCCGGATGGAGCCCCCGGTGTCGGACCCCAGCGACCCGGTGCACAGGTCCGCGGCTACCGCCGCCGCCGAGCCTCCGGAGGAACCGCCGGGAATATAGTCCCGGTTCCAGGGGTTCCGGGAGGGGCCGAAGGCCGAGTTTTCCGTGGAGGAGCCCATGGCGAACTCGTCCATGTTGACCTTGCCGAGAAACACCGCCCCGGCCCGGCGCAGCCGGGCGCAAACCGTGGCGTCATAAGGGGGAACGAAGTTCGCCAGGATCCGGGAGCCGCAGGTGGTCCTGAGCCCCCGGGTGACCATGACGTCTTTGAGGGCCAGGGGGATTCCCGTCAGCGGCGTGGCTTCGCCCCGGGCCAGCATGGCCTCAGCCTCCCGGGCCATGGCCCGGGCCCCGGGTTCATCCACAGTGATATACGTATTGAGTTCGCCGTCCCGCTCCTTGATGCGGGTGAGCATCGCCTCGGTCACCTCCACCGGCGACACCTCACCACCGGCCAGAAGCCGCGCCAAGCCGCTGATACTCAGACTATTTAAAGGCTCCGTCATACAAAGCACCTTAAGGTTTTTCACCAAAAACCGTTTTTAAATGATCCGGGGCACCACAAAGGCACCTTCTTCCCGGGCCGGGGCATTGTCGAGGGCGGCATCCCGGTCGAGCCCTTCCCTGACCGCATCCTCCCTGAAGACGTTGAACACCGGAATCACGTGGGCCAGGGGTTCCACCCCTTTGGTGTCCAACTCCTGCAACTTCTCCACATAGGCCAGGATGTCATTGAGCTGCCGGGTGACGACCTCGATCTCTTCAGGCACCAGACTCAACCGGGCCAGATCGGCCACGTGAAGCACTTCTTCTCGGGTCAAAGCCATGGACTTCTCCTTCCGATCGCCGGGCCATACCGTCGCCGTTAACCGGCTGGTTCTCATCCGAAGTTGCAGTCAAAAGACCAGGAGTATTCAGGTCATTCTGCACGGAGCTTATTCGTAAAGAATCTCGGGGGTTTAAACAGGGAGATTCTTCGCGGCGCTTAGAATGACAAAAAAAGTCTTTTGATTGCTCTTTAGGTATAAAAACCCGGCCGCCGGGCCCGGGCCAACTTCTTGGCAATCTTTATTATATACTGCAAGGAGCAGGAGGGAACCAAGAGAAATCCTGCTTTCAGGATAATCTCCCTCACGGAAAAACCCGGGGCGCGGCCGGCGGCATGGCCCGTTGGGACCCCCTCCTCCCGATAACTCGGGCCGGACCTTAACAAACCTCCCCCAAACCAATCTAGATGATAAATGAAATAGTTACCCGCCTGGGCCGGAATTTTTGGTATTATGGTGGAAAAACCTTTGCCGATTGGATATAGTTTATTTCAGTATTAAATATTTCGGGGGACCTCTCCTCAGGCGCCCTGTATTGAGTTGAAGAGGAGATCGATCGCCATCCCGGACCACCATCATCTGAAGAGATCGCCCGCCAGGTTCGCCTCGACATCGTTGAAATGCTGTTTCGGGCCGGTTCCGGCCATTTGGGCGGCTCGCTGTCGGCCACCGATATCCTGGTGGCGCTCTTTTTTGGCGAGATGCAGGCCAAAGCCGGCGACCCCTGCTGGATCGACCGGGACCGGTTCATCCTGTCCAAGGGACACGGGGCCCCGGCCTATTACGCGGTCCTGGCCCGCCTGGGTTATTTCCCTCGGGAAGAGCTTGCCTGACCCTGCGCCAGTTCGGCAGCATCGCTCCAAGGCCATCCCGACTCCGGCTGCACCCCGGGGGTGGAGATCCCCACGGGCTCCCTGGGCCAGGGCCTGTCCATCGCCAACGGCCTGGCCCTGGCGGCCCGCCTGAACGGCCATGGCAGCCGGGTTTACGTCTCTCTTGGGAGACGGCGAAGTCCAGGAAGGCCAGATCTGGGAGGCGGCCATGACCGCGGCCCACTACGGCCTGGACAACCTGGTGGCTATCCTGGACCGCAACCGCCTCCAGATCGACGGCCACACCAGCCGAGGTCATGAGCATCGAGCCCATCGCCGACAAATGGCAAGCCTTCGGCTGGCATACCCTCGAGGTGGACGGCCACGATATTCCCCAATTGCTGGAGGCCTTCACGGCCTGAAAGAAGATCAAGGGCCGGCCCAGCATGATCATTGCCCATACCGTCAAAGGCAAGGGTGTGTCCATTTTCGAGGGCCAGAAGAAATATCACGGCACCACCCCCAACCCGGAAGAATATCAGCAGGCTCTGCAGGAGTTGGGGGGATAATGTCTTCGTTTTCCGTCTTTGCGTCGTGGGCTGAGGGATTTCTCCCGCCGGGACGCCAAAATATCTTGATTTGAGGGAAGACTTGTCCGCCAAAGAAAGTACCCGAGTCGAATACGGCAAGACCCTGGCGCAGTTGGGGGCGGAAAACCCCCAGATCGTGGTCCTGGACGCCGACCTGTCCGGCTCCACCCAGACCCACCATTTCGCCAAGATCTTTAAAGATCGTTTCTTTAACATGGGCATCGCCGAGCAGGACCTGATGGGCACCGCCGCCGGCCTGGCCCTGGGAGGCAAAACTCCCCTTTGCCAGCACCTTCGCCATGTTCGCCACCGGCCGGGCCTGGGAGCAGATCCGCCAGACCATCGCCTACGGCAACCTCAACGTCAAGATCGTCGCCTCCCACGGCGGGGTTACGGTGGGGGAAGACGGCGGCTCCCACCAGGCCGTGGAAGACCTGGCCCTGATGCGCATCTTGCCCAACCTGGTGGTGCTGGTACCGGCCGACGGCCCCGAAACCCGGGCCATGACCCGCTGGGCCGCGGCCTATCAGGGCCCGGTCTACATGCGCACCGGCCGCATGGCCTTGCCGCTGATTTATGACGACGGCTATGTCTTTGAGTTGGGCCGGGGTTCGCCTCCTGCGGGAGGGCGGCGACGTCACCCTGATGGGGATCGGGATCATGGTCCAGGCCTGTCTGGAGCCGCCGCCTTGCTGGCCCAGGAGGGTATTGAGGCCCGGGTGGTCAACCTTGGCTGCCTCAAACCCCTGGATTGGGAACTGGTAGTGGACTCCGCCCGGCGCACCGGGGCCGTGGTCACCGCCGAAGAACACATGGTCACCGGCGGCCTGGGCAGCGCCGTGAGCGAAATTCTCGGCGAGCACTGTCCGACGCCCTTAAAGCGCATCGGCTTGCGAGGACACCTTCGGCATGTCGGGGAAACCCGGCGATCTCTTGAAGCATTACGGGCTGACCGCTGACGATATCAAGCAGGCGGCTTTCAGGTCATGGCCCGGAAGGCCAACCAACCGGCCTCGCCGCTCATGGACCTGCAAAGCCCCCAGCCTGGCAGGGAGGTAAAGTTCGCACCGTGAAGCGACCTTAAGCGTTTTGAAAACCCCCGGCTCGCGGATTGCCGGGTCTACCGCCGGCGGTTGGCAGTGGTCCTGGTGTCTGCTGGGCCTGACGGCCTATTTCCTGCTGCCGGTTTGGGCCGCCGCCCCCGCCAAACTACGACTCCCTGCGCCTCTACACCGAGGCCCTGTTTGAAATCACACAGAAATATGTCTGGCCCAAGATCTGAAGAGGACTTTGATTTATGGCTCCCTGCGGGGCATGATGAACTCTCTGGACCCGGACTCCTCGTTCCTCACGGCCAAGGAATATCAGGCTTATCTCAACGGATGACAAGGCCGCCCCGGCTGAGGCGGGCATGGTGCTGATCGTCAAAGACGGCCTCCTCACCGTGGCCAGCGTCATCGATGGAAGCCCCGGCCGCCCGGGCCGGTCTGAAGCCCGGCGACCATATTATCAAGATTGACGGCCAGAGGTGCGCAACCTGACCACCCAGGAGGCCACCCGGCGCTTCCAGGGCGCCCCCAATACCGCCATAAAGTTGCAGGTGTTCGCGCAACGGCGAGGTCAAACCACTGGATCTGACCGTTACTCTGGAACCCCTGGGGGTGAGCACCGTCACCACCCGCTTACCTGGACGACGCCGTCGCCTATCTGCGCATCCGGTATTTCAACGATGAAACTCCCGGGAGTTGGCCACGGCGCTGAAGAACCTCAAGCCAGCATCAACCGCCGGTCAAGGGCATTATCCTGGACCTGCGCAACAATGCCCGGGGCTCCATGGAGGAGGCGGTGCGCAGCGCTTCCCTGCTGCTGGGTGACCAGCAGATCCTGACGGCCAAAGGCCGTTCCGCCAAGAGCGAGGAATCCTTCAAGGGCAAAGACCGGGATCTGATCTTCAAAACGCTGCCCCCCATGGTGGTGCTGGTGGACCAAGGGACCGCCCGGGCGGCCGAGATCATGGCCGCAGCCCTCCGGGACCAGGCCCGGGCCACGCTGCTTGGGAGCCAAAACCCTGGGCCTGTGCGGCCTCACGAAGGCCTTTCCCCTGGAGGATGGCTCCGCCCTGGTGATGACCGTGGCCCAGTGTTATAGCCCCAAGGGCGATAAAATTCAGGGCAAAGGCCTGGAGCCCGAGGTTCCGGGAGCCAAGCCCAAGGAGGCTAAAGCCAAGCGAAGGCCCCCGCTCAAGAAGGCGCCGGTCCAAGGCGAAGACCCCGGAGCAGGACCCCTGGGTCCAGCAGGCAGTGGACCTGCTAATCTCCGGGAAACCGAAGCCGGCTATCACCAAAAGGACCGGCTTCTTAGCAATCCTATCACGCGGGACGGCCGGTAACCGGGATGCTCGGTCACCCTGCAGGCCTGAGCCCCACGCATCAGGGTGATCAAGGCAGATGATGTTACGGAAATCATGGCTTTGGGGTGGCGTGGCCTTAGTTTTGGGCTTGGCCCTGGGGTGGGGTTTCGCCGGACCCGGAGCAGGTCTTTGGCGAGAACCCGGCGGCTCACGGGAGTCGGCTCAGGAGTCTGCAGCCCTCGCTCTCCCCTTCTCCCATCAGCGACGCCAAGTTGAAAGTCTTCGCCCAGGCTCTGGCCCTCATTGAGGAACAATATGCCGAGCCCAAGACGACCAAAGACCTGGTCTATGGCGCCATCCAGGGCGCCTTGGGGACCCTGGACCCCCATTCTTCCTTCATGACCCCGGACGAGTTCCGGGAATTGCAGATCGAAACCAAGGGGCAAGTTCAGCGGCATCGGCATCGAAATCACCCTGAAGGACCGCGTCCTGACGGTGGTCTCCCCCATTGAAGGCACCCCGGCCTATCAAGCCGGTCTGAAGGCCGGCGACCAGATCGTCAAGATCAACGGCAAGCCCACGAAAAATATCACCCTGATGGAAGCCGTCAAAGCTGATCCGCGGCCCCAAAGGCAGCAAGGTGACCCTCACCATTAACCGGGAAGGCTTCCAGCATCCCAAAGATGTCGTGCATCACCCGGGAAATCATCCCCATCCGCAGCGTCAAGGCCCGCATCCTGGACGATGGCATCGGTTACGTCCGGATCACCAATTTTCAGGATTCCACCGATCACGATCTCGAGGCCTATCCTCAAGAAGATGAAGCAACGCCTGGTGCCCTTCAAAGGGTTGGTCCTGGATCTGCGCAACGATCCCGGCGGGTTGCTGGAGCAGGCGGTGCGCGTCTCCGATGAATTTTTGAAATCCGGCCTCATCGTTTACACCGAAGGCCGCAACCGCAACCAGAACATGCGATTTTACGCCCGCCCCGACCAAGAAGGCAAGGTGGCCACGGCTCCCATGGTGGTGCTCATCAACGAGGGCAGCGCCTCGGCCTCCGAGATCGTCGCCGGGGCCCTCAAAGACCAGAAACGGGCCCTGATCGTGGGGACCAAGAGCTACGGCAAGGGCTCGGTCCAGACCATCATTCCCCTGGATGACGGCTCGGCCCTGCGTCTGACCACCGCCCTGTACTTCACCCCCAGCGGGGTCACCATTAACGAAAAGGGCATCCACCCCGACGTGGTGGTGGAAGAAAAGACGCCTCCCAACGACAAGTCGCTGCAGAAACTGCGGGATGAACTCCTCTCCCAACATATGCGCCGGGAAGGCCTGACCGATAAGCCCTGGAACCAGCCCATCACCCCGGAGGAATTGGATAAGGATCCCCAATTGAAGAAGGCCGTCGAGATGCTCCGCAACTGGCCTCCCAAGAATCTGGCCCAGAAGCCCCGGCGCCGCAAACAATGACTATGGCTCCGGCCGATCAACCCTCTGGTGGCCATCATCGGCCGGGCTAATGTGGGGAAGTCCACCCTCTTCAATCGCCTCACCCGCTCCTCCCAGGCCCTGGTGGCCAATATCCCCGGGGTCACCCGGGATCGTCATTACGGCAGCCTCACCTTCGATGACCACACCGTCTTGCTGGTGGATACCGGCGGCCTGGTGGGCGGGCGAAGAAGACCTCTCCGGCATGGTGCGGCGCAGGCCGAAGCCGCGGTCGAGGAAGCCGACGCCATTCTGCTGGTGGTGGACGGCCGTCAGGGGCCCCAGGAAGGCGACGCCGAAGTGGTGGATTATCTGCAGGCGCACTCGGCAAGCCCATTCTGCTGGTGGTGAACAAGATCGACCACCCCAGCCTGGAAGCCCAGGTGCCGGAGTTCTATCGCTTCGGCCTGGACCCGCTCTACCCCGTGTCCGCCACCCACGGCCAGGGCCTGGGCGCCTTGCTGGAGGCCCTGGGGCAAGTCCTGCCGTCCCCCCGGGAACTCCCGCGCGCCGGCCCCGGGTATCCGGGTGGCCATCGTGGGCCGCCCCAACGTGGGGAAATCCTCCCTGATCAACCATTTTCTGGGTGAGGAGCGCCTGCTGGTGAGCCCTCAGCCCGGCACTACCCGGGACGCCATCGACTCCCCCTTTACCTGGGAAGGGGTGGACTACGTCCTGGTGGATACCGCGGGCCTGCGCCGTCCCAGCCACGTGGACCGGGGCCTGGAGCGCCAGATGGTCTTGAAGACCATCAAGGCCCTGTCCCGGGCCGAAGTGGCGGTGCTCATGCTGGACGCGGCCGAAGGCCTCACCGGCCAGGACTTGCGCATCATCGGGCTCATCGAGGACCAGGGCAAGGGCTGCCTGGTGCTGATGAACAAGTGGGACCTGGTGCGGCGACGACCCGAAGGAGGCCAAGACCCTCCTGGACAAAGCCACCTCGGGGCTGGAATTCATGGCCTATGCCCCGGTTTTGCCGGTGTCGGTCCTCACCGGCTACAACCTGAGGCGGATTTTTCCGCTCATCAAGCGATTCATACCCAGAGCGGCACCCGGGTAGGCACCGGGGTCCTCAACCGCCTCCTCACGCAAATCACCGACCGGGTGCCCCCGCCCCGCTTACCGGGACCGCCCGCTCAAATTTTTTTACCTCACCCAGGCCGAAGTGCACCCGCCCACCTTCGTCGCCTTCGTCAACCAGCCCCAAGGGGTGCCGGACCACTACCGCCGCTACCTGGTAAAGCAGCTGCGGGAGAAGCTGGGGCTCACCTACGCCCCCCTGCGCCTCTCCTCAAAGGCCGCCAGCGGCCGGCCGCCATGGAAGGAGATAACCCAAAATGACCGGGAGCGGCTGTCCGGCCTTTCAGCCGCCGCCAGCGTCGGCGCTGCATTTGCCTGTTTCGTTGTGATCCGTAGGAAAATGATCGTTGGTTGGATGACATTCGCTGAGCGCCGGAAAGAACAAAGGGCCGAAACTCTAGGTCTCGGCCCTCTACACTGATGATTCAGCCTAACTCAGTTCTGGACCCGGTCTACTCGCGATTTTGGTTTCTTCTTGGCTTTGACGGGCTTCTTGGTCCGCCGGGCAATCAATCGTGGCCTTGCAAGTGGTTTGCCCCGGGGCCTTGATGGGGGGACAATCGAGCACGACCTTGCACGACTCCGGCCCCCGGCGTTGCCGGGCATAATTGCTGCCCCTGCACTCGGCTTCTTCCACCGCTTTGCCCTTTACTTGGCCTCGGCGGCGTGGCCCACAGTCACCGCGGCCAGGAACAGCAGCCCGGCGGCCACTCCCACGGAGGCTCCCAGCCAGGTATTCATCAATTTTCGCATTTTCTGCATCATCTTTCTCCCTCTCCAGGGCTCCTGGTCACACGCCCTGGTCAGGCACGGCATTGCCAACCGTCTAAGGTTGGACCAACTTAAAATCGCTGAAGGCCACCGTATTCGCCCCTTCCGGGCCCGAGGCCACTTTAAACCGATGAGGCTGCCACCCTGGGGCGGCTGACCGCCAGACGCTGATGACCTCTTTGCCATTAATAAAAATGGTGGCCTTATTGCCTTTGGTCACCACCTTGACCTGGTTCACGGCGCCCTCGCCTTTCTTGATGGCGTCGGACTGCGCCAGGCCACCGGCAACAGATAACGATTGCTCACATGACGTTGGACCCCAAACCAGCCCTGGGCGTTAATCAGGACGGCATAATATTCGTCGTAATCTTTGGCCCAAAAGACCAGGCCGCTGCCCCAGGTGGGGGCCGGAGCCTTGACAAAGGTCATGGTGAAGCTGGCCTCCATGTCATTGGGAAACACGTTGGCCTGGTTGAGTATGGCCTGGGTGGTATTCTTCTGGGGAGTGATCACGAGCTTTCCGTCCTTTGACATTCATGATGGGCCCGGGAGCACCCCAGGAGGGATCCAAGGAGGTAAACTTGTCTTCAAAGAGCACCTTGCCGGCCAGACTGGCGGTTACGGCCAGCATCATACTGCCATTGCCATCATCAAAGCTGCCGCTTTCGACTTCATAATGGGATTCTCCTCTAGGAAAAAATTGTTTGATGAAATTGTTTGATAAACAAAGATAAACAGGACCGGGGTGTTGTCAACTGCTGAGCGTAGCGAATTTGACCGCATGGTCTGCCCGCAGGAGGCAGGAAGCCGCGTCCCCTCGGAGCCTCTCCTGCCGTCCAACCTGCGCCCTCCGGCAAAACCCGGGAGTTCGGCCAGGGCGTTATTGCGGGAAGATCGGCTCATGGAGGTACTGATACGATAAGAGGGAAGGGAAAATAACGGTACTTTTCCAAACCCCTGCCCCGGATGACAGGCGGTCACGGAGTTGATTTCAGAAAGGGAAAGCGGGGTAAGGCTTATTTTACCACACGGAGCGCCGGTCGGTTGCCCGGACTGAACTCCTGGCTGTTCATTTTGCCCTGCTTCAGGGCGTTTTTGACCCGGACGCCGTTAATCAAAAAATAGGCAATCACCGCCCTCTCCCAGGCTGGACCCGGTTCAAATTGTTCCATACGCGATTTAAAATGGTTGAGAAGGGCGCTAAGGTCGGTTTCTTCGTAGGCCAAGACCCGGTCGGCAATATGTTCAATGGTTTCAGCGATCATTAAAGATATTCCCTCTGTTTTCCGATTATATACTTTTCTAGCTTTGTATACTTGTATCTTTGTATATTGTCGAAATAATGTCAAGGAAAAAACCTAACGGCCGTCTGATTCCTCTAACATGCTGATAATCATAACCAATCTGTCTACCTCCGCGGTAAGGATTGCCTCTCCCTGGGCCGCCGTGGCCGGGGCCGGATTGCCCCAAACCCCCCCAGGCCAATAGCGCCTTTTATCCCTCACCAGGACGTACTTGGGAAACCGGGGCCATTCCTCCGGCGCCGTGCCCCGGACCAGGTCAGGGTAAGCCGCCATCATAATGGCCGTTTCTACCTCCCCGGCATGGGAGTCCCCCCGGGTTTTAACCAGGTCCGGCCGGCTGCTCAAAACCTCCCGGAGTAACTCCAGCAGATTGACCACCGCCACCCTGACCTCGGGCAGTTCCGCCAGCAGACGTTCGCCGGCCTCCACGATGGCGCTGATATGGGTGCCGCCGGCGTGGCCGCTGATGAACACCAGGTTGTGCCAGCCCTGGCGGCAAAATTCGTGGCCCACGGACAGGAGCATCGCCCGCAAGGCGTCCCCGGAAATGCTCACGGTACCCGGATGCTCCCGGGTGGAGCGGCACATGCCGTAAAACAGGGGCGGAGCCACCACGACGGGGCGGAGCCGGGCCACCCGCCGGGCCACCTCCAGGGCGTGAAAGGTGTCAGTCCCCAGAGGCAGATGCGGCCCGTGCTCCTCCAGCGACCCGATCGGCAGGAGCACCGTCCGGGTTTCCAGCCTCAGGGCCTCGAGAGCCGGCATGGTCAAATCTTCCCAGTTCGCCATAGATCGGTGCGGTCCTCCCCAAAGGTGACCAACCTCATCAGACCACGAAGGCCCGGGATGGCTCCTGCCTCCCATCGGCTGGTAAGCTGATGGTAACATGTTGGGAGAAAAAGCGGCCCGAAAATCCGGCCGGGACCGATTTTTCTCCTTTTCCCGGCATTAAGGTGAAATTCCCCTTTTCAAGAGACACTTAGTCCGGCGGCGGAAATATTTTCCCCTTCCGGGAGAAAAACCCCTTGACTAGGTTTCCCCTGGTGGGGTATAAAAGGCGAGGTTGTACCAAAAAGCACAAGGAGTCGGGCGTTGGAAATTCCGCAGGCCTTGAGCGATTTCTCGTTTGTTCTCGTTTACCTGGTGGCGGCTGGTCTGTTCGCCATGGGTCCCCTCCTCATTGCCAAACTGATCGCCCCCCGGAGCTTCGGGGCCGCCCGGGACGCCATGTATGAATGCGGCATGCCCACCATCGGCAGCGCCTGGATTCAGGTGGCGGTGATCTACTATCTCTTTGCCCTGCTGTTTCTGGCCTTCGACGTGGATGTGCTCTTTCTCTTCCCGGTCTGTTGGCCTACGGCAAAGGCTATGTCTGGCGGGACTTTATCGAAGTAACCATCTTCATCGGCATTCTGTCCCTGGTCATCATTTATGCCTGGAACAGAGGAGTGTTCAGTTGGAAACGAAAACAGGTGAACCCCTAATCCATTTTGGACTCCTGGAAGAGGCCCTGAACCTGGCCCGGGCCAATTCCCTGTGGCCCATGACCTTCGGCCTGGCCTGCTGCGCCATCGAGATGATGGCCGTGGGCATGGCCCGGTTTGACCTGGCCCGTTTCGGGGCCGAGGTTTTCCGGCCCTCCCCTCGGCAGTGCGACCTGATGATCGTGGCCGGCACCATCTCCAAGAAGATGGCCCCTGCGGTGGTGCGGCTCTACGAGCAGATGCCCGCCCCCAAATGGGTCATCGCCATGGGCAACTGCGCCATCTCCGGTGGCCCCTTTTATTATCCGACCCAGTACGCCATCGTGCCCGGCGCCGACCTCATCATCCCCGTGGACGTCTACGTCCCCGGCTGCCCGCCCCGGCCCGGAGGCGTTGATCGAAGGCATCCTCCTCCTGGAAGAAAAGATCACCAAACGGGGCCGTCTCAGGAAGTTTAGAGATGCTAAAGGATAATCTCACACAAAGCGCTGGCCCCCTTGAGCCTCGAAAAGGTGGCCGACGGCGACTACGCCAAGACCGGATACCACCTGGAGGTGGCGGCCCAGCCGACCCAGATGGCGGACGTGGCCCAGGCCATGCTGGACGCCGGCTGCTTCCTGGAATCCTTCACCGCGGTGGATTTGCCGGAATCTTTCGACCTGGTCTACCACTTCGCCAACTTCGACGAACTCTGCCGCACCGCGGTGCACGTGCCCCTGGGCAAGAAAAAGGGCATGTACACCATCTCCCAGATCTATCCGGGGGCTGACTGGTATGAGCGGGAGGTCTTCGACCTGTTCGGCATCCATTTCTTCGGGCATCCCAACCTGAAGCGAATCTTGCTGCCGGAAGATGCCGATTTCCATCCCTTACTGAAAGATTTCGGAGAGTCCCAGGGCAATGATTGAGCTATTCGGACTGGAAGAAAAGACCTATACCCTGAACCTGGGTCCGCAGCATCCCAGCACCCACGGCGTCCTGCGGGTGCTCCTGGAGATGGACGGCGAGTTCATCACCAAGGCGGAGCCGGTCATCGGCTACGGCCACCGCGGCCACGAGCACATGGCGGAGAATCGCAACTACCAGCAATTCCTGCCGAATATGGGCCGGGTGGATTACCTCCACGCCCTGGCTTACAATCAGGGCTACTGCATGGCGGTGGAAAAACTCCTGGGCCTGGTGGTGCCGGAGCGGGCCGAATTCATCCGGGTAATCACCGACGAACTCAACCGCATCTCCTCGCACCTGCTGTGGTTCGGCGCCTATCTCCTGGACCTGGGGGCCTTCACCCCCATCATGTATTGCTTTGATGACCGGGAACATCATCCTGGACCTCCTGGACCGGCGTCACCGGCTCCCGCCTGACCTATTGCTTCTATCGCTTCGGCGGCGTGCCCCGCGATATCGACGACGATTTCGTCGCCGGTTGCCGGGCCTTCGTCAAGCGGCTGCGCAGCCGCTGGGCCGACTACGACAACCTGGTGACCAAAAACGTCATCTTCATCAACCGGGCCCGGGACGTCGGCCTCATCACCAAGGATCAGTGCGTCAAATACGGCATCACCGGCCCCAACCTACGGGGCAGCGGCATCGCCTACGATATCCGCAAAAGCGAGCCCTATTCCGCCTATCCCCGTCTTCGATTTCGAGATTCCCATCGGGACCAAGGGCGACATCTTCGACCGCTACCTGGTGCGCCTGGCCGAGATGGAGCAGAGCTGCCGCATCATCGAGCAGGCCTGCGACAAGCTCCCCGATGGCCCCATCATGGCGGAAAAGGTGCCCAAACGCATCAAGCCCCCGGTGGGCGAGGTCTACCAGGCCGTGGAAACCGCCCGGGGCGAATTCGGCTGCTACATCGTCAGCCAGGGAGACGTGAAACCCTACCGGATCAAGCTCCGGGTCCCGTCCTTTGCCAACCTCAGCCTCTTCCCGGAATTGGCCGTGGATACCCTGGTGGCCGACCTGGTGGCCATCCTGGGCTCCATTGACGTGGTCATCCCGGAAATTGACCGGTAAGTACGGATACGAGCGCAAACTATGGAACTAGTGGCGCAATTATTGAGTAATGCTGGGGCCCGGATGATCGTGGGCCTGATCGGGGTCATCACCCTGGTCTCGGTGAACGCCTTGTTTCTCATCTGGGTGGAGCGCAAAGTCTCGGCGCATATGCAGCTCCGCCCCGGTCCCATGGAAGTGGGCCCCCACGGCGTCCTCCAGTCCCTGGCCGACGCCCTCAAGCTCATGGGCAAGGAGCTCATCACCCCGGAAGAAGTGGACAAGCCCATCTATTGGCTGGCCCCCATCGTGGTCTTCCTGCCGGTGTTGCTCTCCTTTCTGGTCATTCCCTTTTCCCAAACCCTGATCATCCGGGACATGAACGTCGGCATCATGCTGATCCTCGCCTTCTCCACCCTGTCGGTGCTGGCCATCCTCATGGCCGGCTGGTCCTCCAACAATAAGTACTCGGTCTTCGGCGCCATCCGCTCCGTGGCCCAGAACGTGGCCTACGAAATTCCCCTGCTCGTCACCGTCATGAGCATCATCCTCATGGTGGGGTCGTTCAAGCTCTCCGACATCGTCGCGGCCCAGAGCGGCTACTGGTTCGTCCTGGTGCAGCCCCTGGCCTTCGTCCTTTATATTATCTGCGCCACCGCCGAGACCAACCGGGCTCCCTTCGACCTGCCCGGAAGCGGAATCGGAACTGGTAGCCGGGTTCCACACCGAATATACCGGGATGCGGTTCGCCCTCTTCTTCCTGGCGGAATATACCAACCTGTTCATCGCCGCGGCAGTGGCCACGGTCCTCTTCCTGGGCGGTTGGCATGGGCCCATTCTGCCCGGCGCGGTCTGGTTCCTGATCAAGGTCTACGCCCTGGTCTTCATGTTCATGTGGTTCCGCTGGACTTTTCCCCGGGTGCGCTTCGACCAGCTGATCACGTTCGCCTGGAAGATCTTGATTCCCCTGGCCTTTGTCAATCTGCTCATAACTGCCTTTGTACTGAAACTCAGATGAGGTAGGCCGGTTAACTGCCGGAATAAAGGTTGAGTTGCGATGATGAGTTATTTCAAAGAAATTGCGGTGGGGTTTTGGAGTCTGCTGGCGGGCATGGCGGTGACCATCCGCTACTTTGTCAAACCCATCGTCACCGTCCAGTACCCTCGGGCCAAAGATCCAGATGTCCCCGAGGTATCGGGGCTATCCCCAGTTTATCATCGATCCCGAGACCCAGACCCATCGCTGCATCGCCTGCGAGATGTGCGCCCGCATCTGCCCCTCCCAGCTGATCACCGTGGAAGGCGCCAAGTTTCCCGGGGAAAAGCAGAAGCGGGCCACCAAATACATCCATGAGCATCAGTATTGCAGTCTCTGCGGCCTGTGCGTCGAAGTCTGCCCCACCACGGCCCTGGAGTTCTCCAAGGTTTACCGCCTGGCGGGCTACACCCGGGAAGACTGCGTCCTCGACCACCTGATCTTGCTGCAAAAGCACCAGAAGGCCGCCGGCCTGCCCGTCACGCCCATCCCGACGGCAGCGGACATCGACGCGGCTCTGGCAGCCGAGGCGGCGGCCAAAGCCGCCAAAGAACAAGAAGCCAAGGCCAAGGCCGAGGCCAAAGCGGCCGCCGCCAAAGCAGAACAAAGAGGTCAAAGAATGAACTTCTTAAGCGCCTTGTTGACCCCCCAGACTGCGGCCACCGCCGCCTTTGTGCTGGTGGTCGGCCTCACCATCCTGGGCGCCCTCATCGCGGTGGGAGCCCGGAACATCTTCCACAATGTCCTGGGCCTGTGCCTGTCCCTGTTCGGCGTGTCCGGTATCTTCGTCTTTCTCAACAGCCCCTTTGTCGCCCTGATGGAGATCCTCATCTATGTCGGGGCCATCTGTATCGCCATCTGCTTCGCCATCATGCTCTCCGAGCCCCTGTATCTGCCCCGGCCGCCCCGCAACAAGGTCAAGGTCCTGGGCGGCCGCAGTGGGCGCCGGCGCGATCTTTGTCTTCCTGGGCCTGTTGCTGAAGAAGACCACCTGGACCCCGGCGGCGGAACGGAGCACCGACTGGTCCATCACCACCATCGGCCATTACCTGCTCACCAATTACGCCTTGATCTTTGAATTAGTTTCGCTGCTGCTGCTGGTGGCCATGCTGGGCGCCATCGTCACGGCCCGGGGCGGCCGCGAGCAAACCTTAACTCGAGGGTTTGAGATGCTGCTGTTTAACCAATTGCAGACTTACCTCTACCTGGCCCTGGTGCTGTTCGTCATCGGCCTCTACGGGGTCCTGGCCCGGCGCTCGCTGATCGCCATCCTCATTTCCGTGGAGCTGATCCTGAACGCCGCCAGCATCAATTTCATGGCCTTCAACCGCTTCCTGGCGCCGCACCCGGCCGTGGGACAGGTCATCACCCTGTTCATCATGGCCGTGGCCGCGGCCGAAGCCGCCATCGCCTTGAGCATCATCGTGGCCGTGTACCGGAAACTGAAATCCATCAACATCGAACACGCCACCGAGCTTAGGGGTTGATCATGTGCTCGTGTGATCCGATTCTGCTTGGGTTGTTTGCTCGACGGTCATTTTGCCGTTGTCGGCCTTCGCCCTGATCATGATCTTCACCAGGGATAATGCCAAGCTGTCGCTGGCCATCTCTCTTGATCGCCTCCACCATCCCCCTGATTATCGCCTGGACCTTCTTCTTCAAGCTGGGCGGTGGCCGACACCCATCATCTACAACTTCGACTGGCTGGTCTCCGACCTCGTCAAGGTGCCCTTCGGCTTCCTTCTGGACTCCACCAGCCTGGTGATGTTCGTGATCGTGGCCACCATCAGCTGGCTGGTTCAGATCTACTCCATCGGCTACATGGCGGGCGACCCGGGCTTCGGCCGCTTTTACGCCGACCTGTCGCTCTTCGCCCTGGCCATGCTCACCCTGGTGATTTCCAGCGGCCTGTTGCAGTTGTACATCTCCTGGGAGCTGGTGGGCCTGGCCTCGTACCTCCTCATCGGCTTCTGGTACGAGAAATTCTCCGCCTCGGAAGCCGGTAAAAAGGCCTTCGTGGTCACCCGCTTCGGGGATATCGGCTTCTTCATGGGCCTGGTCTTCCTGACCATCTTCTACGGCAGACCTGGATATCGCCACGGTGAACGCCGCCGCGGTGGCCCACAAGATGCCCCCCTGGCTCCTCACCACTTCGGGCCTGTTGATCTTCTGCGGGATCATGGGCAAGAGCGCCCAGTTCCCGCTGCACGTCTGGCTGCCCGACGCCATGGAAGGTCCCACCCCGGTCTCGGCCCTGCTGCATTCCGCCACCATGGTGGCCGCCGGCGTCTATCTCATGACCCGGATCTTCCCGTTCTTTGCGGCCTCCACCACCACGATGACCGTCATCCTGATCATCTCCACCATCACCCTGATCCTGTCTTCCACCATCGCCATGGTGGCCACGGACATCAAGCAGGTCTGGGCCTATTCCACCATCAGCCAATTGGGCTTCATGGCCATGGGGCTGGCCGCCGCCGGCCCTGGCCTCCGGCACCCTGTTCGCCGGCTACTACCACCTGACCACCCATGCCGGCCTTCAAGGCCCTGCTCTTTCTCTGTTCCGGCGTCTTCATCCACCATTTCGGCACCAACGACTTCTTTACCATGGCCACCAAGGCGGGCCGCAAGCTCTTATCCCCATGGTCTGCATTACCATCGCCGCCCTGGCCCTGGCCGGGATCTTCCCCTTTTCCGGCTTCTTCAGCAAGGAGGCCATCATGGGCGAGCCCTGGCCCCCCTGGACAACAAGCTCTGGCTGGTCCTGGGCCTGTTCGGCGCCTTCCTGACCGCCTATTACGCCTTCCGGGTGATCTTCGTCATGCTCTTCCCCAAGGTCACCCGGAGGCCTACAGCAAGGTCCCCGGCCATATCGTGGCCCATGGTGGAAGACGCCCACGGCCACGATGACGACGCCCATGGCGCATGGCGGCAACGGCCACGACGAACACCACGGCGTCCCCTGGGTTATGGCCTTCCCGCTCATCGTGCTGGCCGGCTTCACCCTGATCCTGGGCTTCTGCGAGGACTACCTGCAGAAGTTGCTCCTGGGCGAAGTGCACCACCACGCCATGAATTACTTCCTCCTGGTGGGCGCGGTGAGCTGCGCCCTGGGCGGCATCGCCGTGGCCTGGGTCGACTGGGGCGCCAAGGACGCCAAGTGCGTGGGCTTCATCAGCAAGGTCCCGGCCCTGGAAAACTTCTTCATCCAGAAGTGGTACATGGACCATTTCTGGCGCTGGTTCCTGAACCGCTTCATCTATGGCACCTTTTCCAGGCTGTTCACCCTAACGACCGGCGGGTGGTGGATGGCGGCGTGGACGCGGTGGCCTTCTCCACCGTCGGCAGCGGCCGCCTTCTGTCCTTCATTCAAACCGCGTTCTTACAGTACAACCTGCTGTTTATGGTAATGGTCCTGGCTGGCGTCGGGATCTATCTCGTGATGGGTCGCTGATATGACCGAACATGCTGCTTCTTTTCCGATTCTGAGCTGTATGCTGCTGTCCCCGCTTGCGCGGGCCTGCTCATCCTCCTGTGCCTTGAAGGAACGAGCAGAAGTTCCTCATCCGGGCCGTCTCCGTGGTGGCGGGGGGCATCTCCCTGGCCCTGGCCATCTTCGTCTTTGTGACCTATGACAAGAGCCTGGGCGGCCTGCAGTTCGTCGAGAAGTATGAGTGGGTGAAGACCTTCGGCATCACCTACTTTGTGGGCGTCGAAGGCCTGAACGCCCCCATGCTGCTCCTCACCGGCATCGTCATCTTCACCGGCTGTCTCACCATGTGGGAGCTGGAGACCCGCACCAAGGAATACTTCATCTGGATGATGGCCCTGGTGACCGGGGTCTTCGGCGTGTTCATGTCCTACGACATGTTCTTCTTCTTCCTGTTCTACGAGATCGCCGTGGTGCCCATGTACATCCTCATCCTGGTCTGGGGCTCCACCCGCAAAGAATACGCCGCCATGAAGCTGACCTTGTACCTCATGGCCGGCAGCGGTCTCATCATCCCCGGCATCCTGCTGCTCTACTCCAGCTCCGGGCTGAACACCTTCAACATGCTCATGCTGCACGGGGCCCACTTCACTCCCTGGATTCAGAAGGTCGCCTTCATCCTGCTGTTCTTCGGGCTTCGGCGTCCTGGCGGCGGTCTGGCCGTTCCACACATGGTCGCCCGTCGGCCACGTGGCCGCGCCCACCGCCGTGTCCATGCTCCACGCCGGCGTGTTGATGAAGCTGGGCTCCTTCGCCATCCTCCGGGTGGCCATGTTCCTGCTGCCCCGAAGGCTTCCAATACTGGGCCAACCTCATGATGCTCCTGGCCACCGTCGGCATCGTCTACGGCGTCTTTGTGGGCCTGGCCCAGACCGACTTGAAGTACGTCATCGGCTATTCTTCGGTCTCCCACATGGGCATCGTCTGCCTGGGGCTGTCCACCGGCACGGTGGACGGCCTCAACGGCTCGGTCTTCCAGATGTTCGCCCACGGCATCATGACCGCCCTCTTCTTTTCCTCGGTGGGCTACATTTACGACCGCACCCACACCCGGGATATCCACCAACTGGGGGGCTTCTCCAAGATCATGCCGGTGGCTTCCGCCTTCTTCATCACCGCGGCCCTCTGCGGCGCCGGCGTCCCGGGGATGGCCAGTTTCTGGGCCGAATTGCTGGTCTTCATCGCCGCGGTCAAGGTCTTCCCGGTGGCCGGCCTGCTGGCCATCGCCGCCCTGGTGGTGGGCGCCCTGTTCGCCCTGCGGGTGGTGCAGAGCACCTTCTTTAACGAACCCAATCCGAAGTTTGCGCACTTTGAGGACGTCAGCCCCTTCCTGGCGCTGCCCCGGATGATCCTGATCGGCACCCTGCTCCTTTTCGGGTTCTTCCCGCAGCTTATGGTCAGCATGATTAAATCCTCGGTAATACCGTTTCTCCAGGGAATGTAACCATGAACATGATGCTCTTCGGACCGGAACTCTATTATCTGGGCATGGCCCTGGTCTTCTTCTGCCTCACCTTAAGGCGCCAGGCGCAGGTGCAGGTCGGACTACCAGATCGCCCTGGCCTTGTCGGGCCATCGGCGTGCTGGTCACCGGCTACTGCCTGTTCCAGCATGGCGACCTGTTTTTCAAGGCCTACCGGGTGGACCTGTTCAGCCAGATCTTCAAGTTCGCCCTGGCCCTGGGACTCTTCCTGGTCCTGACCATCTCCCACAACCTGGCCCAGATCGAGGAACGCTACCACGCCGAGTTCTATCTCTTCCTCACCACCACCACCATCGGCATGATGATGCTGGTGAGCTCGGTTGAGCTCCTCACCATCTACGTGGCCCTGGAGCTGTCTTCCTACTCGCTGTATATCCTGGTGCCCCTGCGCCGGGGTGACGGCATCGACGTCGAGGCGGGCATCAAGTATCTCTTCATCGGCGCGGTGTCTTCGGGCTTCATGCTCTTCGGCCTGAGCTACATCTTCGGCGCCACCGGCTCCACCTATCTGGTCGGACATCCTCCCCAAGATGGCCCAGCTGATCCACAGCCCCATCGGCATCATCGGGCTGCTCCTGGCCATGGCCGGGCTTCTTCTTCAAGCTGTCCGTCTTCCCGTTCCACTTCTGGGCCCCGGACGTCTACCAGGGCGCGGCCAATCAGGTCGTCGCCTTCATCGCCACCGCCTCCAAGGCCGCCGCGGTGGCCCTGCTGCTGCGCCTGGCGGCCCTGGGCCACGGCTGCGGTTATAACTTCACCATCGCCCTGGTCATCCTCTCCATCGTCTCCATGACCCTCGGCAACCTGGTGGCCATCGTCCAGAAAGACTTCAAGCGCATGCTGGCCTACTCCTCCATCGCCCATGCCGGGGTCTTCCTCATCGGCGTCCTCACCATCACCGAGGCGGGCTACATCGGCGCCATCTACTATGCCCTGGCCTACCTGGTGATGAACTTCACCGTGTTCATGGTCCTCTCCGAAGTGGCCACCGACGGCCGGGACCTGAAGATCGCCGAACTGGCCGGGCTCTACCGCCGCAGCCCCCTGCTTATGCATGAGCCTGATCCTGGGGATCTTCGCCCTGGCGGGCGTGCCGCCCTCCATCGGCTTCACCGGCAAACTGCTCATCTTCACTTCCGCCATGAATTCCGGCTATTTCTGGCTGGTGCTGATCGGCGCGGTGAACGGCACCATCTCCCTCTATTACTATCTGAAAGTGATCTACGCCGCCTATTTCATCGATGATCCGGGCCTGCCGGCCATCACCCTCACCCTGCCCATCCAAGCTGCTCAACTATGCCCTGGCGGCCATCATCATCGGCTTCGGCTTCTTCCCGGACCGCATCGTCGAACTGGCCAAGGCCGCGGCCAAAACCCTGCTCTGATCCGGACTCCGATCCGTTCCCAAAAAAACCGCCTTCCAGCCTGGAAGGCGGTTTTTTTTAGGCTGCAAAGCCGGCGTTACCGGGGCGCCCGGCCTCCCTGCACTCCCGGTTCCCAAGTTCCTGTTATGAAAAATTTTTTGTAGGATCGGTGCGCGCACCGCCCCTACAACGACATTTCATAGTTTACGGGTGGACAGCGCCCAGGCCTAACCGTCATCAAGGTTCTCGGTGGCACCCGCGTCTCGCCGGTGCGCCGGGCAGGTGCCGGAGCCTGCCTCCCTCGCTTCATGCGCTCCAAGAAATTGACCGGCCCGCCCCCCCACATTTGTCCCCAAAACCCGCCGATCAGCCTTCCCGGTTACTGTCAGGGGCCTTTAACGCAAAAAAAGGGCCGGCTGCGTGCCGGCCCCTCCAGGGAAATTTCGGTTCGATCAGGCTAGTGATCCGGCCGCACCAACTGCCGGGGGCCGCTGCCGCCGGCGGGGCGCCAGTCTTTGGGGCCACAGTAGGCCGTGAGGCGATCCAGTTCCCCCAACTCACTCAGGCGATCGTAAATCATGGCCCAGACACAAGGCACGTCGCATTTCTGGGTCATCGAGACTTCGCACAGGCCGCCCTGGGAGCCGCCGCAGGGGCCGTTGAGCAGACCCTTGGCGCAACGGGTCACCGGGCACAGGCCGCCGGTCGTGCCCAGGACGCAGTTGCCGCAACCCTGGCAGCGCTCCTGCCACACGCCGGACCCCGAGGACTCCCCGATGAACATGGTGTTGAGCCCCGGCAGCACCGCTTTTCCCGGCATCCGTTCCGCCAGGCTCTGAATCCCGGCGCCGCAGGCGATGGAGAGCACCGCGTCGGCATTCTCGGCCTTGTCGATGACGTCCAGGAGAAAATCATGAATGCACTGGCGATCAACGCTGATCTCCAGGATCTCCATCTCTTTGCCTTCCAGACGGAAGGCCATGTCCAGGGCCGCGGCCAGCTCCGCCACTTGCTTGCGGCCGCCGCTCAGGCATTCCGCCGTGCAGGTGTCGCACCCGGCGATGACAATTTTGCCGTAGGGGCGCACCATCTCCTTGATCTCGGAGAGGGGTTTTCTTTCTCCAACCACCATAATTGCCGTCCTTTACAAACTACCAAAAATTCCGGGCGCGGTTAGCCTGCCCCGGTTAATCCCGTAAGACCACTAATTATTATAAATTACCGGGGCCCGGCTGGCAACTTTTCTTCGCGCCGAGGGCTATGCTTTTACCGAACTGGCTTCAAAGGACTGTTATTCAGCCCCGGTTTTTGCCATGAAAATCATCCGTAAGGACGGGTTTCAAACCCGCCCCTACTGGGCCTCTCCTGTTTGAGTTTGACTTATGCCTCGACAGGACCGTTGATAAACAATGAGCAATTGCCGGGGCCAACCAGCGTCTGCGCCCAAAAGTTAGGGCGGACACCTGGGTCCGCCCCGACAGGAAATTTGAGGTTTGATTGGAAACAGATATCAGCCTGCACTTCCCCAGGCGAGACCCCTGTTCACCTGTTTCCTTGCTGCTCGATAGAACCTATCGCAAAACCTGTCTCACGTTGCAAAGATCTTCTCTCAACCGATGGAGGGTTGGGAACGGTAGTTTTAAATCCCCCTTTTTTAAAGGGGGATTTAGGGGGATTATCAGGCGCTTATTTAATCCCCCCTACCCCCCTTTAGAAAAGGGAGGGGTGATTTTTTCCCAACTTGAACTCCTCCGGTTGAGGCAAAATGACGCCTGAAATCGGTTTTGAAATGACTTCTAGGCAACCGTTAGCAGCAAAAAACCCCTCTCCCCTGGAAGGGGAGAGGGCTGAGGTGAGGGGTGGCGTCGTTGGCTGACTCCCCCGCGATCAGGCTGAGGGAGCGGCGCGACCGGAGAATTCCACAATTATGAGAAAATGCCAGACCCACCGTGTCGCTCCGGGCGGACCAGGAGACGGTTAGCCGCAGCCCTCGCCCTTCTTCTGACTGCAGCAGCCTCCGGCCACGCCTGAACTTCCGGCCTTTGAGCGCCGACAGGTCGCCGCCCCCATAGATCGCCCCCAGGGCCATCTCGATGAAGCCGTTCATCACCACCGGCTCCACCCCGGCTTCGCTCAGAGATGGCCGGGGGTGTCGCCGATGCCGCTCACCAGCACCGCGCGGCAGTCTTTCAGGGTCTCGGCCATGGTCCACCAGCGGTCCGCCCCGCCGCCGGGGCGGGGGGCCGGGCGCTCCTCCAGTATCTGGAAGCCGCCGTCTCTGGGACCCCACATCTGGAAGCCGAGGCCGCTTCCCCCAGATGCAGATTGACCAGCATCCCTTCCTGGGTAGCCACGGCCACGTAGGGCCGGTCGGCCGGGGCCGGGACGGCGCTGGCGCACGCCGACAGGCAGCCCCGGAATTCATCGGTGCGGTCGGCCTCCAGCAGTCCCACCGCGTCGGCCCGGCAGCGGGTGCAGTGGTGCATCTGGGGGATAATCTTCTCGGCCTCCCGGCGGATTCCGGTCATCTGTTCCGGCTGCGGTTCCGGCACGTCCCCGAAGGGCGTATCGGCATTGGGATACATGGGCATGCAATTGAGGATATCCACCCCCAGTTCCGCCATCTTTTTGGCCACCTCCTGGACGTGGTGGTCGTTGACCCCGGGGATGATGATGGTGTTGATCTTGACCGTAATCCCCCGGGCCTTGAGGCCGCGCAATGGACTCCAATTGCCGCTCCAGCAGGACTTCCGCGGCCTTCAGGCCGCGATAGATCACCTTGCCGTCCCGCACCCAGCTATAAATCTTGGCCCCGATCTCCGGGTCCACCGCGTTCACCGTCAGGGTGACGTGGGAGACCTTGAGTTCCGCCAGTTCATCCAGGTAAGGCGGCAGCCCCAGGCCGTTGGTGGCCAGGCACATCAAGAGCTCCGGAAACCGCTGGCGGATCAGGCGGATGGTCTCCAGGGTCTCTTTGGGGTTGGCGAAGGGGTCTCCCGGGCCGGCGATGCCCGCCACGGTGATGCGGGGCTCTTTCTCCAGGACCTGCTCCAGATAGGCGATGGCCTGCTTGGGCTTGAGCACCGCACTGGTGACCCCGGGCCGGCTTTCGTTGACGCAATCATACTTGCGATTGCAATAATTGCACATGATGTTGCACTTAGGCGCTACCGGCAGGTGCACCCGGCCGCATTCGCCCTTCACCTTCACATTGAAGCATGGATGTCGATCGGTATTCATCATGACCGTATTCCCTGTATGTTAAATTTCGAGCTTTCCCTTGGGGATAGGTCCCCCCTGCCCTCTCGAAACGTTGTCCTCACATATAGCCGTAGCCCACCGGGCTGGTCTCCTGCTTCCGCTCCAGCATGGCGTTGACGATCTGGTCCAGGAGGCCTTGGGCCCCCCGGTAGCCCAGGTGCAGAATCCTGGCGCCGCCGAAGCGGTCGTGGATGGGAAACCCCACCCGCACCAGGGGGACCTGCCAGCGCTTGGCCAGGTGGTAACCCTTGCTGTGGCCGATGAGCAGATCAGGTTCAATTTTTTCCGCCTCTTCCGCAATCTCGTAAAAATCCACGCCTTCTTTGACCACCGGGGGCTCCGGCAGGAGATCCCCGGTGACCTCGGCCACCGCCGCTGCCAGGCGGCCGCTCTGCCCTCCCGAGGCGCAGAGGACCGGCTTAACGCCGATCTCGGCCAGAAAGGAGGTGAGCCCCACCACCAAATCCTCTTCGCCGTACACCACCGCCCGCTTGCCGAAGATGTACTTGTGCCCGTCCACATAGGCGTCGATGAGGCGGCCGCGCTCGGCGGCATGCTTGTCCGGGGTGGCACTCCCGGTCAGGTCCTCCAGCGCCTTGAAGAACGCATCCGTCTCCCTGAGGCCGATGGGCAGGCCCAGGGGCCGCCAGGGCACCCCGAAGCGCTCCTCCAGGAGACGCCCGGCGGTCTCCTCGGGAAACAAGGTGCGCCCGAACTCCAGGGTGGCCCGGGAAGCGCCCATGGCCCGAATGGCCGCCAGGGGCGTGCCGCCGGCTGGGAATCTTCTCATAGTCCAGCTGGGCCGGCCCGTCCAGGGTATCGGAAAAATCCGGCAGGATAATCCCGGGAAGCCCGAAATCCGCCAGGACTTCCTTCAAGTAGCGGATATCCGCCGGAGAGACGAAGCCCGGCAGGAGATTCACCGCGCCGTCGGCTTCGCCGCCTTCGGCCATCTGCTCCACCACCGCCTTGACCGCGGCATGGAAACCTTCCATGTGGGTGCCGCTGTAGCTGGGGGTGGAGACCGTGACGATCTCCGGCGAGTCGCCTCCCCGGCCCGACTCCTGCTTGAACTCCCGAACCAATCCGGGCATGTCGTCGCCGATGGTCTCGGTGAGACAGGTGCTGGCCACCCCGATGAGGCCGGCCCCATATTTGTTCATGACGTTGATGAGACCCTGCTTCAGGTTGGGGCCGCCGCCATAGATGGCGTGCTTCTCCCCCAAAGACGAGGAGGCGATGTCCATGGGCTCCCGGAAATGGCTGATGACGTAGCGCCGCATATAGGTGGCGCAGCCCTGGGAGCCGTGGAGAAAGGGCACCGCCCCTTCGATCCCCCGGAAGGCCAGGCAGGCCCCCAAAGGCTTGCACAGCTTGCAGGCGTTGGTGGTGGAAGATGTAGGGAGCATCCGGGCTTTCATGTCATTTCCCCTTTTACCCTTCTCCAACGGCCCCGCTTTTCCGGGGCACAAATCGCCACACCGGGCTCATCACGGTGTTATAGACCTCCTGGGCGAAGTTGAGCATGCCCACGAAGCCTTCCAGGGCTTCCTTGCGTTCGTGGTTGTGGTCGCAGAAGCCCACCCCCAGCTTGTAGGCGATGGGGCGCTCTTTGACCCCGCCCACGAAGATATCCACGTCCTGCTCCTTGAGAAAAGCCGAGAGTTCCAGCGGGTTGGAGTCGTCCACGATGATGGTGCCCGTCGTCGGTGATGTCGTGAAGTTCCTGGTAGTCTTCCTGGGTCCCGGTCTGGGAGCCCACCAGGACCACCTTCATGCCCAGGAGCCGGAAGGCCTTGACCAGGGAGAAGGCCTTGAAGGCCCCGCCCACGTAAATGGCGGCCTTTTTGCCGGACAGGGCCTGCTGGTATTCCCGGAGCTTGCGGGTAGAGGACCGACAGTTCCTCCCGGACCAACTCCTTGGTGCGTTCCATCATCTCCGGGTCATTAAAGAACCGGGCCACGTCATAGAGGGACTCGGCCATGTCCTCCACCCCGAAATAGGAGACCCGGAGATGCGGCGATGCCGTATTTTTCCTCCATCATCTTGGCCAGGTCCATGGTGGACCCGGAGCACTGGACCACGTTCAGGGCGGCGCCGTGGGCCCGGCGGATGTCGTCCACCCGGCCGTCGCCGGTGATGTTGGCCACCACTTCGATGCCCATGCGCTTGAAGTAATCCCGGATGATCCAGATCTCCCCGGCCAGGTTGAAGTCGCCCAGGATATTGAGGCTTTTGGGGCTGATGCCGGTGGTGTCGCCGGTGCCCACCAGGTGGAACATGGCCTGGCAGGCGGCGTTGTAGCCGGCCCGCTTGTTGCCCTTGAAACCCTTCGGACTGCACCGGCAGGACCGGGATGCCCTTCTCGGCGCTCACCTTTTTGCAGACGCCCTCCAGGTCGTCGCCGATGAGCCCCACGATGCAGGTGGAGTAGACGAACGCGGCCTTGGGGTGGTGCCGGTCGATGAGTTCGATCAAGGCCTTGTAGAGCTTCTTTTCCCCGCCGAAGATCACGTCCATTTCCTGAAGGTCGGTGGAAAAGCTCAGGCGGTGCAGCTCCGGCCCCGACGACAGCGCCCCCCGGATGTCCCAGGTGTAGGCGGCGCAGCCGATGGGGCCGTGCACCAGGTGCAGGGCGTCGGCGATGGGGTAGAGCACCACCCGGGAGCCGCAGAAGACGCAGGCCCGCTGGCTCACCGCCCCGGCCAGGCTCTCCCGGTCGCAATCCATCTGGAAGGGCGCTTCGCCCTTGCGGTGGATCTGGTCCTGGCGTTCTTCAAAAATGGCGTTCTTCATGACCTGTCCTCAGGCGACCCAACCGGTCGCCCCTCCATTAGGAAACTGGGGGATGGGGTTTGGAGCCGCCGGCCCCTGCCCTCGTCCCCCGACCGTCTCAACCCACCAGATAGTCCTTGGCCGGGCCGCCTTTTCCAGGCGTCCAGGATGGCGTCGATGGCCTCTTCGCCTTCCACCTCCTGGTACCAGTAGCCTTCGGGGTAAACCACCACGATCGGGCCGTTGTCGCAGAGCTTCAAGCAGCCGGTGGTGGATACCATGACGTTGTCCAAACCGCGGTCCGCCAGTTCCGATTCCAGATAGCCCAGCAGCTCGGGGGCGTTTTTCTTGATGCACTTGCCCTTGGGCTCCAGGCCCCGGAAACTCATGCACACGAAGATATGATGTTCAGGTTTTTCCATGATAATCGTCCTTTCTTTGGTTAGCCGCAGGCTTTAGCCTGCGTCGGCCACAGGCTGGAAAGCCTGTGCCACTGGTCTTGGTGCGGACACGCAGGTCCGCACCCTACATAACCAGCTCAAAGCTCTCTTCCGGGGCATCCCGGTCCTGGCGGTCCAGCAGGGCGTCCAGGATCTTTTCCAGCAGGCGCAAGCCCGCCCCGGTAGCCCACGGTGGGAAAGTAGCTGTGGCCGACCCGGTCCAGGATGGGGAAGCCGAAGCGCACCAGGGGAATGTCTTCATCCCGGGCGATGTACTTCATGTAGGTGTTGCCCATGAGCAGGTCCACCGGGTCGTTTTTGATCCACTGGTGCAGCAGGAACATGTCCCCGGCGCTCTTGACGTTGACCGGATGCGGCACGTCCTTGGTGATCTCCTTGATCCGGGCTTCGAACTTCTTGCCCGGGGTGCCGGTGACGATATGAATGGGCCACATGTCGATGGACACCAGGAACTCGGTGAGGGAGATCAGGTGATCCGGGTCCCCCGCCAGGGCCACTTTGCGGCCATAAAAGTACTGCTGCATGTCGGTGATGACGTCCACGAGCCGGCCCCGTTCGATATTGATAGAGTCGGGCACCGTTACCCCGGCGATCCTTCTCAAGGTGTCGATGAAGGTGTCGGTGGCCGTCAGCCCGATGGGCAGGTTCAGGATTTCGCAGGGCACCTTGCACTTGGTGTCCAGGGCCCGGGCTGCCGGCCCGGAGGCCATGGGGCCCAGAGCCACCGTGCCCATGCTGCTGCCGGCGAGGATCAAGTCGGCCACTGGGGTGCCCCCGGCGGGATACATATGATATTTGCCGGTCTGGGGGCCGTTCATCACATTGGAGGTGTCGGGGAACATGATGATGGACACCCCCAACTGCTCGGCCAGGTGCTTGATCTCTTCCATGTCGCTCGGTTCCACGTAGCCGGGAATAATGTTGATCCGATTTTCCTTGTGGCCGTCCACCTGGGCAAAGTAGTCCACCATGCCCTTGACCATGTTGGCGAAGCCGGTGACATGGGACCCCACGTAGCTCGGGGTGTTGGCATGAATGACGTATTTCCCCGGCGGGATCTTGCCTTCATCCCTGGCCTTGGCGACGATCTGGGGGATGTCGTCCCCGATGGTCTCCGACAGGCAGGTGGTATGGACCGCAATGACGTCCGGCTCATAAACCGTGAAAATATTGTTGATGGCCTGGAGCAGGTTGGCCTGCCCCCCGAACACGGAGGCGCCTTCGGTGAAGGCGGACGTCGCCGCGATCGCCGGCTCCTTGAAGTGCCGGCTCAGGGTGCTGCGGTGGTAGGCGTAGCACCCCTGGGAGCCGTGGCTGTGGGGCAGGCAGTTATGGATGCCCAGGGCGGCGTACATGGCCCCGATGGGCTGGCAGGTCTTGGCCGGGTTAATGGTCAAGGCCGAGCGTTCCGTGATTTCCTCTGGTGTATGTCTCAGTAGCATGACGTTATCCTCAATTCCTCAGTAGAGGCGGCGAGCCGCATCTCATTCCCACGCATATTTGGCGGCCAGTTCGGGATTCTCCTGCCAGGGCGCCTTCAGGAACTTCCACACCTTGCTGTTGACCATGCGGTCGATCTCCCGGTAGAAGTTGATGGCGCCTTGAAAGCCGGCATACGGCCCGCTATAGTCGTAGCTGTGGAGCTGCTTCATGGGCACGCCGCTCTTTTGAATGATGTACTTTTCCTTGATCCCGCCGCAGACGATGTCCGGGTGGTAGAGTTCGATAAGCCGCTCGGTTTCGAACTGGCTGATATCGTCGATCACCAGGGCGCCGCTGTCCATCTCCGCCATCATGCCCTCGTATTCGCTGAGCTTGAGACCGGCCTTTTCCAGCCGGTCGATGTCCGCCTCGCTCAACCGGGGGCGAAAGCGGTTGGGGTCCGCTTCTACGTGAAGCTCTTCAATATTGCGGCTGTCCGCGTCCACCTTGAGGCCGGGCAGGACCCGCCGGCCTTCGTAGTCGTCCCGGTGGGCGAACTCATAGCCCGCGGCGATGGTCTCCATGCCGATTTCCCGGAAGAGTTCCTGGTAATGATGCGCCCGGGAGCCGCCCACGAACAGCATGGCCGTTTTGCCTTCGCAGCTGGGCCTTGGCTTCGGCCCGCGCCTCCAATACCGCCGGCATTTCCCGGGCGATGACCGCCTCGACCTTCTCCGTCAATTCGGGGTCGTCGAAATATTCGGCGATCTTCCGCAAGGACTTGGCCGTGGCCTCGGCCCCGATGAAGTTGACCTTGATCCAGGGGATGCCGAATTTCGTCTCCATCATCTCGGCCACGTAGTTGATGGAGCGGTGGCACATGATGAGATTCAGGTCCGCGGTGTGGGAGTTGGCAAAATAATCATAGCTGGAGTTGCCGCTGAAGCTGGCCACCAGGGTGACGCCGCATGTCCTCAAAGAGGCGCTCGATCTCGAAGGCGTCGCCGCCGATGTTATATTCCCCCAGCAGGTTGATCTTGAATTTGCCTTCCTTGACGGTGTCGTCCAGGCCCACCACGTGTTTGAAAATGCCGTTGTTGGCGATATGGTGGCCGGCAGACTGACTCACCCCTTTGTAGCCTTCGCAGCTGAAGCCGAAGACGTTGCAATCGCCGAATTTTTCCTTCATCTCCCGGGCCACCGCGTGGACGTCGTCCCCGATGAGGCCCACCGGGCAGGTGGAGAAGATGCCGATGGCCTTGGGTTTGAAGAGGTCGTAAGCCTCCTGCACCGCCTGCTTCAGTTTCTTTTCGCCGCCGAAGATGATCTGTTCATCCTGCATATCCGTGGAAAAGCAGTAGTTCATGAAGTTATGGTCTTCCGGGCTCTTGGGCCGGGTCTGGTTCCGGCGGGTGAGCCAGGAATAGAAGCCGCAGCCGATGGGGCCGTGGGTGATGTTGACGATATCCCGGGTGGGGCCCAGCACCACGCCTTTGCAGCCGGCGTAGGTGCAGCCCCGCTGGGAGATGATCCCGGGGATGGTCCTGACGTTGGAGGAAATTTCCGGCACACAACTGTCCGGGCCTACCTCGTTCACAACGATCTGCTTGGCGCGCTTCCTGGCCACCTTGGTGGGATACTTGCTGATCAACTCCTGCTTCACCTCGGCCGCATCGAGCATCCAGGATCGTCGAGCCCAAGTCTTTATCTGGTTTTACCGTCATGAGTCTTTCTCCGTATGCTGGCTGCTGGTCCGGCTCAGACTTCATCCAGGACCTGGTCTCCGGACTCGGCGGTGCGCACCCGGACCGAGTCCATCACGGGCATGACGAAGATCTTGCCGTCACCGGATTTGCCGGTGCGATTCACCGCAATGATGGTCTGGACGGTTTTCTTGACCAGCCGGTCCGGGACCACCACAAAGAAGATGCGCTTGGGGATGAGGCGCTGGCTCTGGCCCAACTGGACAATGGCCTCTTCGTAGCCTTTTTCTGCGCCTTCAAGCAAAGTCAGGTCAACCAGGCCCTTGCCCCTCCCCAAGGCGTCCCGGGCGGTGATGGAGGAAATACCCGCCTCCGCCAGGGCCTTCTTGGTCTTATTCATCATATTGATGCGCACGATGGCCATGATCTCTTTCATACCGCTACCTCTTCCAGCTCCCCGGCCCCGCTTTCCTTGATGCCGGAGCTGATGGTGTAGACTTCCTCCACCTGGGAGACGAAAGATCTTGCCGTCGCCGAAGGCGCCCTTGTCACCGGTGCGCGCCGCTTTGAGCACGGTCTTGATGACGAAATCCTTGTCCGAATCCTTAACCACGGTGAGCAGCAGTTCCTTGGGGATTTCGTCATAGGTGATCTCCCCGATCTTGATGCCCCGCTGCTTGCCCCGGCCCACCACGCTCATCTTGGTGACCGCAGGAAATCCCGCTTCCATTAAGGCGGCCAGGACCGCGTCCACTTTTTCCGGCCTCACCACCGATCTGATCATAATCATGACTCTTCCTCCCGTGTCGTTTTTCCCACTTACTTGTTTGAGATCGGGGCAGCTGCCGCGGCGACCTCAGCTTGACGATAGGCTCTCACAGCGGCGATTATCCAGCCAGCCGCCCACAGATTCACCAACACTGCGCCGATAAGATTCATGGTCCCCTCCCCTGCTGCTTAACCCACCAGGCCGTAATCGATGAGCAGCTTTTCCAGTTCGTCGGTGCTCATGGGCTTGGGGATGACGTGCATTTCATTGGCTTCGATTTTCCGGGCCAGGGTCCGGTATTCATCGGCCTGGGGATGCGTCGGCTCGAATTCGATGACGGTCTTCCGGTTGATCTCGGCCTTCTGTACCATTCTTTCCCGAGGGATGAAGTGGATCATCTGGGTGCCCAGCTTGGCGGCGAAGGCCTCGATCATCTCAGGTTCGTTCGCCACCTCGCGGCTGTTGCAGATGAGGCCCCCCAGACGCACGCCCCCGGCCTCGGCGAACTTGACGATACCTTTGCAGATATTGTTGGCCGCATACATGGCCATCATCTCGCCGGAGACCACGATGTAGATCTCCTTGGCCTTGCCTTCCCGGATGGGCATGGCGAAGCCGCCGCAGACCACGTCACCCAGGACGTCATAGAAGGCGTAGTCCAGCTTTTCGCTGTCGGCATAGGCCCCCAACTGCTCCAGCAGGTTGATGGCAGGTGATGATGCCCCGGCCGGCGCAGCCGACGCCCGGTTCCGGGCCGCCGGACTCCACGCACACCACCCCGGAGAACCCGGTACGGCGGAGATCATCCAGGTCCACGTCTTCCCCTTCTTCCCTGAGGGTGTCCAGGACGCTCTTTTGGGCCAAGCCGCCCAGCAACAGGCGGGTTGAATCCGCCTTGGGGTCACAGCCCACTACCATAACTTTCCGGCCCATCTCGGCGAGCCCCGCCACCGTATTTTGAGTGGTGGTGGACTTGCCGATGCCACCTTTGCCATAAATTGCAATTTTACGCATAGCCACTTCCTCTGTTCAGAATTTTGCCTATGGACAAAGCAAGCCTTATGCCACGCCTGCGGTAAATTATTTAACTGACTAATTTTACTAATATATATATTTTATCCGGCCAGACTTGCCCCAGACCAATAGCCATATTTATACATAAATGGCCAATTTATTTATTTTTACTATACTTTTTCGTATAGTTTATATTTGTATAATTACATTATGGTAGTTTTATGAAAGGCAGAGGAGAAAACGGGGGATTCGGGGCGGACCGGGGGGGGAATTGCCTACCCTGCGGCGTTGACCTGCCAGGGGTGGAGATCATTCAACTTCAGGGCCTCGGAGGGGTGGTCGGAGACGGCCGCCCCTTCAACGGCTTTCCGGGCCGGAGCGCCGCGGGGATCATCCCAGGCGCTCCCGGGACAGGCACAGGCATCGTCTTCCTTAATCTTTCTTGAGCGTCAGGCTGATCCCCGTGGATTGCATGTTGAGGAAGATGGTCTCGAGGTTAGGATCGCTGGTGATGGCCTTGATGAACTGGGGGGAAGGGGTGGGCCGGCTCATGTTATCCGCCAGGATCAAGCCGCCTGGACGAACCAGGGGCAGAAGCTGATTGAGATAATCCAGGTAACCCTCTTTATCCGCATCGATAAAAAGTATATCGATGGGCTCCTTCAATTGGCTGACCATCCGGTGGGCATCGCCCTCAATTACCGTAACCAGGTTCTCGACCCCGGCCCGCTTGAAGTTGGCCCTGGCCAACAAGACCTTTTCATGGTCTATGTCAAAGGTAACCAGCTTGCCTCCCGCGGCCTTAAGGCCCAGGCAGAGCCAGAGGCCCGAGTAGCCGTTTGAAGTGCCGATCTCCACGACCTGCTTGGCCTTGGTGGACTCGGCCAGGATCCGCAGTAGCCTCCCGTGCCGCGGGTCCACGTTGGCCATCCAGGGCCCCTGCCTTATGTCATCGAGGACGCTGAGTATTCTCATTTCCGCTTCGTTTTTTGCCAGGGAGGGGGGGTCTGAATTTGCCAGGTCACTGGCCCGTTTGCTGCCCGTCTTGCCCAATCCCCAGCCTGGCGCCAAGGCAATCGCCGCCATGGCCATGGCCGCTACCACCAGTACAATTCCCGCCAATTTTGCCCCTGCCATTTTCGCCATCCTTTTCAAGCTCCTCTCACGCCCCCAATATCCGCGGTTGGGTGGGCCTTGAAGCATAATGCCCGAATTTAGCTGCCTGTTAACTTATAAACCCCCGGGCTGGACAAAATCGGCGCGGCAGCATGACAACTTGAGGAAAGTCACCCCCGGGATACCCGCCGGCAGCATGTGCATAAGGGCCTCAAAACCCCAAGCCGAAATGCCCGTTACTACGAAGTTGCGGGCTCAGCAAAAAGCTTGTTTGCCGTCCTGAGCGAAGCCAAGGATCTCGTTTTTCCTTATAGTTATGAAATTCTTCGGTCGCTCCGCTTCCTCAAAATGACCGGTAAGAGGACGTTAGCAGAGGCCTCAAATTGTTGCGAGGATCCCAACCTGCCTCAGCGGGATGGTATAAAACGCTGCCCTAACCCGCTGCGAAACGGGAGAATGTCTTGCTTCGTGGAGGGATGAGCGGGACTAGCCGGTAGCCTGGACTTCTGGACGAGGAAACCGCGGGCCCGCACGCATACTATGACGCGCCCGGGGTAAATGGGTAATCAATGCATCAGCAGTAAATCGCCGCCATGAGAGGCAATGCCGCCACCCCCAGACAGGAGGCGGAAAGGGTTCCGGCCAAGAGGCTCTTCGCTTTAGGAAGCGCTGATAGCCGGGCTATTGAACACTTTTATGTTGGCATAAACATCTCCGGGGTGCTCGGCCAGGTGCCGATCCCAGGCCTCCGCGGTGCTTTCCCGGGGCTCCATCTGGACGACGGCCAGGCGGCAATAAAAATATCTGTCCACGATCTCCTGGGGCAGGTGCGAATTTTCCCGGATTGGGCTGCTAAACCTGGTCTCACACATGGCATCCTCCTGAAAGCTCATTTTTCCCTGAGGAACGGATCTGGTGTTGCTTCAATTTAAAAGCAACTTCCGTGCCAGCGGCAAAATGACTACCGATGCCAGGGCCAATCCCGGAAGTATTTTAATTATGTAATTAATTTAATATGTTATAAAGTTGAGCCGGTTTCGCTTATCGGCAAGAACCAGGAGCTTTACTACAATATAGTAGTTTAGTGCAGATTAGCAAATAATCTTATTAACATATTTGTTAGCTGTGAGGGCGGAGGGAAGAGCGGGGGGCACGGCCAAAATTAAATCGTGGTCCTGGCCTTTTTGGACTCCAGAACGGCCCGGAAATGGGCCTGTTGGTGTTTGGCGCCGCGCAGCGCCGTCTCTAACCGGTCCCGCTCCTCCAGGGAGCTTCCCGCCTCCAAGGCGGCCAGGGTCTTTTCCAGGCCCTCGACCTCCCGGGTCCAGCGGTAGAGTTCTTCGGCCAGGTAGCGAACGCTCATGGGCTCCTCAGGGTTCCGGCGGGGGCTCCAGCTCAGACGGCAGCGGTCCTTCTGGCGTCACCACCAGAGGCAGGACGAAGTAGAAATTGTTGCCCCCCGGGGTAGCCTGGTAGCCCGCCTCGCCGCCATGGGTTTCCACCACGGTGCGCACAAAAAAGAGCCCCCGGCCGGTACCCACTTCGCCATCGATATTGGTGCCCCGGTAGCCCTCGTCGAAGATATGGGGCACATCTTCCGGCGGCAGGTGGGGTCCGGTGGTGAAGACGTTGAACTTGACCCCGTCTTTGCCCGGGTCCGAAATAGTTTTGCAGCAGGTCCCGGCCGTAGGCCATGTACTTGCGCCCTTCATAGTTGCGCCGGGCGTATTTCACCGCGTTGGAAAAGAGGTTGGCGTAGACCTGGGCCATCAGGCCCTTGTCCACAGACAGGGGCAGGTCCTCATCGGGCATGACCCCGGCCCCGGTGTCGATCTCGATGTGGCGCTCCTTGAGCTTGTCGATAAACAGGTTCAGTTGCGGTTCGATGATTTCCTTGGTAACCCGGGTGGTCCGCCGCCGCAGGACGAACTGGCCCTTCTGGAAGTGGGACAGCCGGAACAGGGACTCGATAAAGAGGCTGACCCCTTTGTAGTGCTGCTCCAGGTTCTCGTAGTCGCTCTCCAGATCGTCGATCAGGCCGCGGAAGACCTGCTGGGTATCCGGACTGCTCCGGACACTGGGCATTTCTGATGGTGCAGACGCACTCCAGTTCTTGCAGGTTCTTGATCTTGTTTCGCAAATGCCGCAGGTAGAGGCTGAGGCTGATGTTGGGGATGATCACATTGTGTTCGATATCGGCCACCAGGCTGTTGATAAAGCGGATGTGCTGGATATTCTGCCGGGCGATGATCTTCACGTGCAGGTTGTAGCCCAGGCGGTTGGCGTACTTTTCCATGAAAAAGCGGTCAGCCGCCGAGATTTTTCTCTCCGGGTAGAATTCCAGCATCCCGATGATCTGGTCCTTGGCGTAAAAGGGTAGTTGGTTGACCAGAAGCAGGTTGCCCCGGATGGGCATGATCAAGCCACCATTGGCGGTATAAGCCTTGTTGGCCAGATGGATATGGTCCGGCGGTGCCGTCTTGTCGGGATAGAGCCCCCGGAGGCTGTCGCAGACCAGGTCGAGACGGCCCTCGGAGCATACCAGGTAGAGGCGCGAGTCCAGATCGATGAACTCTTTGATCAACGCTCACGGTGACCCGGTAGAAATTTTCTATGGTCTCGTATTCTTGGGCCAGGTCGTAGAAGGTCTTGAAGGCGTCATCCTTCAGGCGGCCGAAGTTGTACTCCTCAAAGATCTGTCTCTTTTCCCTGAACCCGGCCGCAACTTCCGCCAGATCCATGGGGGTATCCATATCAGCGTCCTCTGGCCGTGGGCCGACAAAATCCCGGCTTACCCTTACAGGGCCCAGGTATCAACGGGCGGGGGTGCGCCGGTATTCCCGGACCCCTTGCTCATAGAGATCACGGCCCTGACAGTCATTGATGACAATGGCGGGAAAGTCTTCCACTTCCAGGCGGTGGACGGCTTCCGGCCCCAATTCGGGAAAGGCGATCACCTCGGCGGCCTTGATCCGCTGGGAGATCAGGGCCCCGGCGCCGCCGGTGGCCCCCAGGTAGACGGCCTTATGGGCCTTCATGGCCTCAATCGACCTCGGCGGAGCGCTTGCCTTTGCCGATCATCACCTTCAAACCCAGCTTGATCAGGGTAGGGGCATAAGAATCCATGCGGTAGCTGGTGGTGGGGCCGGCGGCCCCGATAACCCGGCCGGGCCGCGCCGGGCTGGGGCCCACGTAATACATAATCTGCCCCGTTATATCCATCGGCAAGGGCTCGCCCTTGGCCAGCAAATCCACCAGACGCTTGTGGGCCGCGTCCCGGGCGGTATAGATCACCCCGCTGATCAGCACCTTATCGCCGATGTTGAGCTGCAGCACGTCCTGGTCGGTCAGGGGGGGCGTCAGTTTCACCGTCTTGGGCATGATTCACCTTTTCTCTCAGTTTCCCCTGCAAATATTGCCAGTTAAACAATTAAGCTATTGATATTTCATTACTTTTAATAGAAAACCGAACTCCCTGTTACAGCACCACTTCCTGATGGCGGGACGCGTGACATTGAATGTTGACGGCCACCGGCAGCGAGGCGATGTGGCAGGGCTGCATCAAGACATGCACCGCCATGGCGGTGACCCGGCCGCCCAGTCCCTGGGGCCCGATGCCCAGATCGTTGACCTCGGCCAGGAGCTGCCCCTCGATGGCGGCCACTTCCGGGTCGGGGTTGGCCTGGCCCAGCTCCCGCAGCAACGACTTCTTGGCCAGCAAGGCCGCCCGCTCAAACGTGCCGCCGATGCCCACCCCGACGATGATGGGTGGACAGGGGTTGGGCCCGGCCTCGTCCACAGTGAGCACCACTTTTTCCTTGATCCCGGCCAGGCCGTCCGCCGGCTTCAACATATAGAGGCGGCTCATGTTCTCGCTGCCCCCGCCCTTGGGAACCACCGTGAGTTTGAGCCGGTCTCCCGGGACAATCTCGGTGTGGATCACTGCCGGGGTATTGTCCCCGGTATTGGCCCGGGTCAGGGGATGGCAGAGGGATTTCCTCAGGAAACCCTCGCCATATCCCTGGCGGATGCCTTCGTTGATGGCTTCAGCAAAATCTCCGCCCACCAGGTGGACGTCCTGCCCCACCTCGGCAAAGACCACGGCCAGACCGCAGTCCTGGCACAGGGGAATGTGTTCATCTTTGGTAATACGGGCGTTTTCGATTAATTGCCGGAAGATTTCCTGGCCGCTGGGGGATTCCTCTGCAGCCGACCCCCGGTTCAGGGCCGCCAGCAGATCGGCCCCGGGCTCATAATTAGCGGTAATGGCCGCGGCTTTCACCGCCTGGGTGATCTGCGCCGCCTCGATCTGTCGCATAGGTGCTCCTTATTGCCGCCGGGGAGGGTAAGAGCCGGTCAAACCAAGCCTGTCCCGCTTCCACCGGAATGATTGGGCCGGCCGAAACTTGGTGGTCTGGGCTGAGTTGGCCGGTAAGATTGCCCCACGGCGGGACGACTTCGCCCCAAAGTTTTAGAGGGAAGCGGGCCCCAATGCCTGTATCGGCCCGGTCAACCCACGCCGCCCCAACCGCCTTGCTTACAGGTCATCCTTAAAAAATTGCTGGCTGGTGGCCTGGGAGGACGGAGTTCTCTCCTGCAGCGCCCCGTCCTCGGGGTAGAAGGTCTCCTCGGCTTGGGATGCGGCCTCTTCATCGCTGGCCGCGGTCTCTTCATCCCGCTTGGCCAGTATCGTGCCCGAGATCCCCGGGAATTGCTCCACCGGCGTGCCCTTCAGGGCCTCTTTCATATAGGCGATGAAGATGGGGGCCGCGGCCTGGGAGCCGGTTTCCTTGGGGCCCAGGCTGCGTTCATCATCCATCCCCACCCAGGTCCCGGTGATCAAAGACGGCGTGAACCCGATAAACCAGGCGTCCCGGGTTTTATTGGTGGTGCCGGTCTTGCCTCCCATGGGCCGTCCCAGGACCTGGACCCGGGTGGCGGTGCCACGCTCCACCACACCCATCAAGAGATGGGTCATGGTCTCGGCGGTTTGGGGGGCTGATCACCTGCTGGCCGCGGGGCCGGTTTTCCACCAGGACCCGGCCGTCCCGGTCCTCGATCCGATCGATTAATACCGGCTCGATCAACTTGCCATCATTGGGGAAAGGCGGAGTAGGCCCGGGTCAGCTCCATCAAGGTGACATCTGAAGCTCCCAGGGCGGAGGCGTAATTGGGAAAGATGGGGCTGGTAATCCCCAGGGTCTTGGCCATGTTGACCGTGGCCGGAACGCCGATAGCCATCATCAGCCGCACCGCGGGAACGTTCCGGGAATGGGCCAGGGCGTAGGCCAGGGGGATCGGTCCATAAAAGCGGTGGTCGTAATTCTGCGGTGACCACAACTGCGCCGTGCCGGCCCCCGGGCAGGGAGAGGGGGGAGTCCTACCAGCATGGAATCCGGCCGGTATCCCTTTTCGATCGCCGCGGCGTAAAGGATGGGCTTAAAGGCAGAACCCGGCTGCCGTCCGGGCCTGGGTGGCCCGGTTGAAGGTGCTGTCCCCAAAGTCCTTGCCTCCCATGAGCACCCTGACCTGGCCGGTCTTCAGCTCCATGGAGACCACCGCCGCCTGGACCATGGGCGCGGCGATCAGTTCCGCTGTCCACTTTTGCCCTGGCGGCGCTCCCGCTCCACCAGGCGCACCTGCACCACGTCCCCCGGCCTTAGGGAGGCCATCGAGGTCGTAGCCCGGGACTTGGTGCCGCCGGCCTCCCGCAGGACGCCCCATTGGTCACCCAGGCGGAAGTACACGCCCGCCGCCCCGGCGCCGGTCCGGGGCACCCACCACCAGGGCAGTCGCCGCATGGCCCTTGCGCGGCGGGTATTTCCGGTAATATTTTACCTGGCGGTCCTGGAAGGCGGCCATTTCCTTGCCCCGGACGTGCCGCAGCGGCCCCCGGTAGCCGTTACGCTGAATCAGGCCGTCGATGCCTGACTCGATGGCCTCGTGGGCCACCTTGTGAAGATGCACGTCCGCGGTGGTATAGACCTTCAGCCCCATGCTGTAGACCGATTCCTTGCCGAACCGGTCTTCCAGTAGGCTCCGCACCTGCTCGGTGAAGTAGCCGCACTCCTTGATCCATTCCGGCCGAAAGGGTTTGAGCTTGATGGGCTGTCGGAAGGCCGCCTCTTCCTGTTCGTGGCTGATGAACCCCACTTCGGCCATCCGCCTCAGCACGTAAGCCTGGCGCTCCTTGGCCCGCCGTGGGTTGAGATACGGGTCATAGCGGCTGGGGGCCTTGGGGATGCCCGCCAGGATGGAGGCTTCCGCCAGGCTCAGGTCTTCCACGTGCTTCGAGAAGTACTCCTGGGCCGCCGCCTCCACCCCGTAGGCCCCGTGACCCATGAAGATGTGATTCAGATAGACGGTGAGAATCTCTTCCTTGGTCATGTAATTGTCGATCCGGTAGGCCAGCACTGCTTCCCGGATCTTCCGGGCGAAGCTCTTCTCCGAAGTCAGCAGGATGCGCTTTACCACCTGCTGGGTGATAGTGCTGCCGCCCTGGACCACCTCGCCGGCCTCCAGGTTGCGGAAAAAGGCCCGGGCGATGCCGGTGACGTCCACCCCCGGGTGCTCGAAGAAGCGGGCGTCCTCCGCGGCCACAAAAGCCAGGACCAGGTGCCGGGGCAGCCGGCTGTAAGGCACTTCGATCCGCCGCTCCGAATAGAACTCTCCGATGCGCTGGCCGTCCCGGGCGAAGACCTGGGTGATCACCGATGGCCGGAACTCCTTGACGGAGGTAAAATCCGGCAGGTCTCGCAAGAAATGCAGGTAGACAAAAACCCCGACGCCGACCGCGCCCAACAGCCCGGCAATTATCAGGCCGTAAAACGTATAGGTCAGGCGCCGGGCCCAGCGCCGCCGCTGATGATATTTTTCCAGCCGGTTAGGGTTGGGTTCCTTGAAAAATTTCATGACTGCCCTGGAGGCTCTCTCGCCGTCGCCCTGTGATAATTGGCGGTTTTAAGGATATTTCTTGTCGGGGCGGACCGCAATGTCCGCCTGGAGCCGGGCCCAATCAGATGCGCCCTTAATTTCCCTCCGGTCAGTTATGCTACCCGGCCGGAAATGCCATCGACCTCCCGCGTCGCGGCGCGGGTGACTGTCCTCAACTCAAAGGCGCCTGGAGGCGGGATGGCTCGGGGGGGTGGGGGAGGGAGGGAGGGCGCACCTCTAACCGTCCTCTTCTCTCCCTTCACCCCGCATTCCGTCCTGGGCCGGAACCAGCCTCCCCGCCAGCAGGCCTTTTTCTCAAGACCTTCGACCCAAACTTTTTGTTAAGTATTGATTATATCCTATTATCACACATTTTTGAAGTTTTCCAGGAATTGCCCGATCTGCACCCCCAGATGGATGCATTCGACGCCTTCCATGCACTTGTCCGCATCCGCCTTGTCGATGTAAGTAGATAAATGGTGCGGGCCTTTCTTCAACTCCAGGACGTAGGTCTTTTTCCCTTTGTCATAGGTGACCGTGGAGGCCACGCCGTGCTTGTCGATTTTCGGGTACATCTCGTGAATCTTGGCCTTCATTTCTTCGATCGTGTGCTTCATGACCATCACTCCTTCGCGGCGAAATGAGGCGGCGTTTTCCACCGCCCGGCCTCGACAGGCCTATGCTAGAAAAATAAGACCCCCAACCCTTTCCGGCAAGGGACACCACCATATTCTTATAAAAATTCCTGGGGGTTGCCCCGGGGCCAATCCAAGCCTTTATCCTTTCACCCGGCTCATCCCGCTTGCCCTACAGCGCCAACCGCAGGATGGCCGTGAGGTCTTCCGGGGTCAGCTCTTTGAGCCGGCCCAGCACCCCCACCTTCCGGGCTGCGGCGACGATGGCGGGAATGTCGGCCTCCCCCACCCCCAACTCCTCCAGGGTGACCGGGGCGTCCCAGCCCTGGAAGGTCCGGCGCATTTTCGCCACCCCTTCCTCCAGGCTCCCGGCCTCCCAGACCTCCCGGGCCCAGCGGGCGAAGGTGGCGGGGTTATAGTCCTTGAGGTAGAGAATCCAGGCGGGGAAGAGCACCCCCAACCCGGCCCCGTGGGCGATCTCCGGAAAGACCGCGCTCATGGCCGTTTCCAGGCGGTGAGTGGCGAAGTCCCCCTCCCGGAGTCCCACCCCGGTGAGACCGTTTAAGGCCAGGGAGGCCGCCCAGGCCAGGTTCGCCCGGGCCTCATAGCTCAGCGGGTTTTGTTGCAGGAGGTGGGTCATCTTGATGATGGTGCGCATCAACGACTCATCCAGGGCCAGGGTGGTTTCTTCCCAGGTGCCCAGGAAGTAGAATTCCATCACGTGGGTCATCGCGTCGATGGCCCCGTTCACCGTCTGGTGCCAGGGCAGGGAGAACTGCACCGTGGGATCGATGATGGAGGTGGCCGGAAACAGGGCCGGGCTCCTGAGCACCCACTTCTTGACGTCCTCTTCATGGGTCAGCACCGCCAGGGGGTCCATTTCACTGCCGGTGCCGCTCATGGTCAGGACCACGAAGATGGGCAGGGCGCGGGTGACCTCCACCTGGCGCTCGAACGCCGCCCAGAGATCCGGCAGGAACACCCCCGCAGCCACGGACTTGGCAGTGTCGATGACGCTGCCGCCCCCCACCGCCAGCACCGCGTCCACCTTTTCCTCTTTGCGCCAGGGCGATGATCTCCCGGGCCTTGGCCAACACCGGGTTGGGCCTCACCCCCCAGGCCTCCACCCAGGTGAGCCCGGCCTCCGTCAACGACCGAACTACGATGTCATAAACGCCATTCTTCTTAATAGAGCCGCCCCCCGCCACCAGCAGCACACGTGTGCCCCCCGCCTCTTTAATCACCCCGCCGACCTGCCCGACGGTATCTTTCCCGAAGATAATCCGGGTGGGATTATAAAAAGTGAAGTTGTCCATGGGTGCACTCCTTTCCTGGCCTCTCACCCCCATCAGGAGTTCGCGAACCGGAAGAAATAATTGTCATTCTGAAGCGAAGCGAAGAATCTCTCTTCTCGCCCCCAGGCTCCAGCTTGGGGACGCATCTTCTTACGCCAAGCTCTGCTTGGCGACAGATATTGCCATTATATGACTATCGGAAACAAAGCTGCACTGTAGGGCGGGAAAGCGTAGCCCCTCCCGCCTTTCCCATTGCGTTCCAGCAGCGTGCCCATGAAAGAGGAAATTGCTCCTGGAATAAAGGTGCAAATATATTGAGCGGCAACAATTAACATCGCACTTGCCGAAGGCGGGATGCGCTTCGCTTTCCCGCCCTACATTTTTTCTCACCCAAACTTCCGGTCCATCGTCCGGTATTGGATCGCCTCGGCGACGTGGGCCGGACTGATGGCGCGCTCCCCTTCCAGGTCGGCGATGGTGCGGGCGATTTTGAGGATGCGGTGGTAGGCCCGGGCGGAGAGGCCCAGGCGCTCCATGGCCGTCTCGAGCAGGCGCTGGGCCTCGGGGCCCGGGGCGCAGTGCTGCTTGATCGAGCCGGGCCGGCATGTGGGCGTTGGCATAGATGCGGGTTTTATGAAACCGCTGCGCCTGGACCTCACGGGCCGGCCATGACCTGGGCCCGCAGTTCGGCGGAGCCCTCGCCCGCCTCCGGCGCGGCCAGGTCCCGAAAGGGCACCGCGGGCACCTGGACCTGGATGTCGATGCGGTCCAGGAGCGGCCCGGAGATGCGGGAGCGGTAGGAGCTGATCTGGTTGGGGGTGCAGGTGCAGGCCCGTTTGACGTCGCCGCAGAAAGCCGCAGGGGCAGGGGTTCATGGCCGCCACCAGCATGAAGCGGGCCGGGTAGGTGAGCGAGGTGGCCGCCCGGGAGATGGTGACCTTGCCCTCTTCCAGGGGTTGGCGCAGCACCTCCAGGGTGGAGCGCCGGAACTCCGGCAGTTCGTCCAGAAAGAGCACGCCGTGGTGGGCCAGGCTGACCTCGCCCGGGCCGGGGGATGGTGCCGCCGCCGATGAGGCCGGCGTCCGAAATGGTGTGGTGGGGGGACCGAAAGGGCCGCCGGGGCACCAGGGCCTGGCCGGGCTTGAGCCGCCCCATGATGCTGTAAATCTTCGAGGTTTCCAGGGCCTCTTCGAAACTCCAGGGCGGCAGGATGGTGCGGCAGGCTCCGGGCCAGCATGGTCTTGCCGGCGCCGGGCGGGCCTACCATCAGGACGTTGTGGCTGCCGGCGGCGGCGATGAGCAGGGCCCGTTTCACCGGCTCCTGGCCCCGGACCTCCCGGAAATCCTCGTCGTAGGCCGGGCGGCGGGGCCAGAAGCTCCGGCGTCTCCGCGGATGAGCGGCCGCCAGGGGCTCCCGGCCGCTCAAAAACTCCACCACCTGGGAGAGGTGCTCGGCGGGATAAATGTCGATCCCCTGGACCACCCCGGCCTCCTTGGCGTTGGCCTGGGGGATGATCAGGGCCAGACCCGCCGCCCGGGTGGCCAGGGCCATGGAGAGCACGCCCCGGGTGGGCTTGAGGCGGCCGTCCAGGGAAAGCTCCCCGTAGAGAAGATAGTTCTCCGCGGCCTCCGGGCGGCAGCAGACCCTGGGCGGCCAGGATGCCCACGGCCACGGGCAGGTCGAAGCCGGTGCCCTCCTTGCGGATGTCGGCGGGAGCCAGATTAATGGTGATGCGGTTGCCGGGGAACTTATAGCCGGAGTTTTTCACCGCGGCCCTGACCCGGTCCTTGCTCTCCTTGACCGCAGTCTCGGGCAGGCCCACGGTGGTAAAGGCGGGCAGACCCGGCGCCAGGTCCACCTCCACCTCGACGATGTAGGCATCCACCCCCAACAGGGCCCCGCTTTTCACCCTGGCCAGCATCCGCTTCCCCTGTATTATGTCCCCCGTCTGCCCTGAGGTTTTGTGCGTTCACCATCTGAACCGGCCAGCGGGGGCTAAAAAAAAATTGATTTTGATAAAATTTTGTGCTTCCCTACTGTATGGAATCGCCGGATTTTTGGAAAATAGTAGATTGGATTTTAAAAATCGCAGCCTGGCCAGTTATTTTCTAAATCACGGAGGACCGGGCCCCGGCGCCGTCTCGTTCCCGCCTGGTTCCTCCGGCCGGCCGTCCCCTGAAGTCCTATCGCAAGAATGGCCGGATGGTCCCTCCGCATATAGCCACAATGACCACGAGGATCGTAACGACCGTGACCACATTTTCCCTGGATACATAAACTCTATCGTCTTGCAGCCGGATATTGGAGTATGGCCAGATTTTCCTCGTGTCATAGAAAACCAAACACATCCAGAGCCCCAACAACCCGAGCTTATCAATGTAATAGAATGGGTCACCTTTTTTAACGGTAATGATAATATTGGCGATTAATATAAGAGTGATGAAAAACACCGTAATTTTTTCCATAATAATGATGGGCCAATACCAGGCAGTCTTATTTCTTAAATAATCAGTTATGCCGTTATACGTGTCGTAAACCCACACCGGGTCCGTGCCTTCAACACTGAGTTGGATGGAATATTTGCTAAAATCGAGCAAAACATTTTTATCAAAGCGGGTCTTCTGGTCAAACCCCTCGATCCAAAACGACAGGTCGGCCACCCGGTCCCCTAATTCTCCCAGGCTCAGGAGATGGTCGACGGAGTTGGAGAACACCCGGGTGTGATTGAGGACCGTGGAGATGCGAAAATATCTGTCGACTTCCGGTTTCGTGAAGCTTGCCTGGATTATCGACGCCAAGGCCAGGATGTCATCCCGCGTGAGCACACATGGCTTGATGCGCCCGTGCTTTTCATATCTCTTTTCAACGCTTTCCTTGGCCATGGCGACTTATAACCTTACCGCCACCATATGCCATAACGCCGGGATTTTCAAGCATTATTCTCCTGGGAGGCGGAGACGCGCCCTGATGCCTTGACGTTTTGAGGCGAGGGGTAAGGGGGGAGATTTGGGAGAAACCGGTGGGGCAATCAGGGGAGTCAAGCCACCCCAATGGAGGCCGGGGCCGGCCGGAATCGGGCCGCCCGCGTTCCCAATCCCGGGTCCGGGATCCCGGGACTGGTCTCAATCCTTCGGAGCGAGGCGGCATGATGGCCGCGGTGGCCTCGCTCAAGAGACGGTCATCGCTGGCTTCCTGCCTCCAGGAGGTCCTCCAAATTCTTATTGGAGTACCCGTAGCACAAAACCGGCTTTAATACCTGGGACTGGCTTTCCCCTTTGACCGGCTTGAGGTGTTTCTGGGGTTTGAGGGGTTCCATCTCCGTGGCTATGGGGGACTTACTCTTGATAAAACCACTCCTCAAGCCGTAAATGTCGAAGACCGTGCCGTTGTTAAACCACCCCAGTTGCCTGCCGTTCCAGTCAAACAATCTGTCCTCGGAGACATAGGCCACGGGGCGGCCGTCCCAAAGATAGACGGTTTCGCGATCATCGGCAATGTAGGCTACCGGCTTGCCATTTTTATTGAACAGGGTAATTTCCATGCGGTCCATCTCCTTAAAAAGGCAAAGAGGTGGGCACTCCACCCGGATTTTTTTTTCAACTAATGATGGCGCTGGCTATGTTCGATCTTCAGGCAGCGGTCCATAACCACCCGGAGGCCGGCCCGTCTGGCCTGGCGGGCCGCCGGGGGTTTTCCAGACCCTGCTGCATCCACACCACCTTGGCCCCCACGGCGATGGCATCATCCACAATCGCAGGAATTGCCTCCACTTTGCGGAAGATGTCCACGATCTCCACCGGAAAGGGGATTTCCCTGAGACCGGCGTAACACTTTTCCCCCAAAATCTCCTGGCAGCCAGGATTGACCGGCACAATGCGAAAACCATGCTCCTGAAGATATTGGGCCACCCGATAGCTGGGCCGGTCGGGATCATTGGAGAGCCCCACCACCGCCACTACCCGGTAGTCATCGCAGAATTTCGGTGATCTCCGCCGCACTATCTTTGCTCTCTAAAGCTGGGGTCAGGTTGCCTCCTGGTCAGGTCGCCGGCGAGACGGTTGACTCCACCGGAAAAAGGATTGTCGAAGGCGTGGGTATCTCTTTGAGTCCGAAAAATGAAGCCGGGACCTCAACACGAACTGCCGTCCTCCCGGGGAGCCTCAGAACGTCATGGTGGTGGAGCCGGGCCCCGGGCCCATGGGCTGCTTTACCTCCAGGGTGTCCTCGCATCTTCAAGACACATCTTGAGGTATGTATAGCCGAACTTCAGGAGTTCCTCGTCATCGTCCCAGATCTTGCTCCTTGATGTCGTCGTCCACGTTAAAGATGGTCAGGAAGCGGCTCTTGAAGACGAAGTTGCGGAATTGATCCAGATCGTACAAGACCATGGCGAAGAGCTTGTTGCCCCGCTCATCGGTGACCGGCCCGCCATTTTCGGCCCGGCGCAGCATCATGATCTTCCATTCCCGGTTCATCTCGTCGTACTTTTCTACCCCCTGGTCTTGCCGCCAGGAGGCCACGGTCCATTCGTTCTCTTCTTCGTAGCCGCGGCAATGGGCCTCCCGGACATAGAAATAGAACTCGTCCAGGCCCTCCTCGGTGATGAGGCTGCCCTGGCCGATGGGGTAGTAACGGCAGGTAGCCGGGCGGTCGCTGTAGACCGTGCAGCCGGTAACCGGCTTGACAAAGGGGCAGTGGTGCTCGAACCGGGGCATGTCCATGATCATCATGGGCAGACCCGACTTGTCGTGGGCTTCCATCCGGGTATATTTGGCCAGAAAGTCCGCCGCCTTCATTTTGAGGCGGTTTTTCAGGCGCAGGATGTCATAGGGGGTAAGGATGATGGTGGTCTTGCCGCAGCACTCGGTAAAGCAGGATACCCCCGGGTGACACCGGAACTTAAAGCGGCTGTCCGTGGTCAACTTCCGGGGTTCCACCACCTTCATATTCAAATCTACCATATTCAACTCCTTAGGTTATTTTCTTAGCTCATGCATATCTTATCAAAATTTTGGCTAAATAAAAATCCCCTAATGCGCTCTGGGGCCAGAACGTGCGCCGGCCCGGCCAATTTTGGGGGGGCATATACCCCACAAAGACCATTAAACTCCAAAGTGGGGAACATTCTCCCCAAAAAAAACCGGCCCCCGAGAGGGGGCCGGCTGGGTTTCAGGTGCGGCTTCTGCCGTTAGAAGCCCCGGCCCGACATGCGGGCGTGGAGCATGGCCACGGTGCGATAAACGATGTGGGCCATCTTGGTGTACGGGGCATAGAAGAACAGCATGAAGATCGCGGTCAGGTGCAGGAAGTACGTGGGGTAGGCCAGGATCCGGATACCCACCAGGCGGAAGAGCCAGGCGCACAAGCCGGTGGCGCCCACCGCGAAAATCACGTAGATCAAAAACCAGTCATAGTAGGAGCCGTACCCGGCCTTCTCGGCATTGGCCTGGCGCTCTTTGATGAGGTTCCAGATCCCGTAGAGCAAGCAGGCGGTCCCGGCCATGGCCAGCAGTTTTATCGGAGAAAAGAGAAAATACGGGGATTCGACATGCAACACCCACTCATTGAGGAAGCCCCAGCTCGTGACGATGGCCAAAAAAATGAACCCGAACACCAGGAACAGGTGATTGGTGGAACGGGTATAAGTGGTTTCGCACTTCCGGAAACGGTTGTGGAACATGATATCTTGCAAGGTGGCGATGAGGTTGCCCACCAGGTTGCCTTCCACCTTGACCTTCCACGGGTGCGGCGCATTGATGTCCTGCCAGAAGGCCAGAACGCCTTTGCCCAGAACCGCCACGGCAAAGAAGAAGGCGGGGACAAAGATGAAGTCCACCAGCAGGGTGGGGAAAAAGTGAGAATAAGCGATGGTCCCTTCCGGAATGTTCCAGTGGCCCGGTGAGCTTCAAGGCCAGCGCCAGGAGCAGCATCGGGAAGGCGATGAGCAGCCGGCAGGAACTTGGGGTCTCCCACCGCTTTGGCCAGCAACGGCGGCGTGGCATACTTCTCGATGGTCATCTGCCGGAGCACGCCCAGGACCTCGCCGGGATTGGCGCCCCGGGGGCAGTACGACGGTGCAGTCGCTGCACTGGTGGCACAGCCAGATATCCGGGTCCTGGAGCACTTCTTTCAGCCCCCACTGGGCCTGGAGCATCTCCTTTCGGGGGAAGGGTTTTTCGTCCGGGGTGAGGTTGCACACCACCGAACAGGTATCACATTGATAGCACTTCTTGACCGTGTCCCCCCCGGCGGCCATCACCCGCTTCACGAATTGGAGGTCCGGTTTAATGATAGTTTCGCCTGCCATGGATCATACCTCCTAAAATTCCTTGAAGGGGTTGGGGCCGATTTCTCGCACCCGGGCCACAAAGTCGTCAACAATCTGCGGCAGGCGGTCGAAGTCGGAGTGGGCGATCTGGTACTGGACGCACGCGGTCAGATTCCAGTCCCAGCTTGTCCAGGGTTTCCGACAGCTTGCTCAGGCGGTATTCGCAGAGTTCGCTGCCCTTGGCGAAGTGGCACTGGTAGTCGTCCCCGTACTTGCAGCCCAGGAGAATCATGCCGTCAATTCCCCGGGACAGGGCGTCGGAGACCCAGACCATGTTGAAGGACCCCAGGCAGCGCAGCGAAATGAACCGGACCATCGGGATTGATGCGCAGCTTGTGCAGCGCCGCCGCGTCCAGGGCCGGGTAGGCGTCATTTTCGCACACCAGGCCGATGACCCGGAGAGGCGCCAGGGGATCGTCCTCATCCTCGATTTCCGGAACATCCAGACTCTTGAGCATGGAGCCGATCTGATGTCGACGCTGAAGTCCTTGAAGGAGACGATGCGCTCCGGACAGGCCCCCATGCAGGTGCCGCACCGGCGGCAGCGGTTGATCTTATAGAACGGCGTGCCTTTCTCATCTTCTTCGATGGCCCCGAAGGGGCATTCTTCCGTGCACCGCTTGCACGAAGTGCAGCGCTGCATGAATGGGTCCGGGAAGGTTATCATCCCAGGCCCGGGGGTGCACCGCCATGCCCTCGGCCACGTGCTCCGCGGCCTGAATGGCCTTGCAGGCGGCGCCCACGCCATCCTCCACGGCCATGGCCATGTTCATGGGCTGGTGGACGCAGCCGGCGGCGTAGATGCCGGTCCGCCGGGTTTCGTACGGGAAACAGATGAAGTTGGAGTCGGCAAAGCCGCTGAACAGCTCCAGATCGGGCAGACCCGGCCCCTGACGGTAGCCCAGGTTGAGCACCGCCTCATCCTTGGTCGCCGGGACCATGCCGGTAGCCAGAACCACCAGGTCGGCCTCGAAGATGACGTTGTCGCCCAGCAGGGTATCGGTGGCGTTGATCCGGAGCTTGCCGCCGTCACCCAGGCTGACTTCGGCGATCTCCGCCTTGGTAAGCATGACGCCGGGATCGCTCTGTACCTGCTTTATAGAACAGCTCCGTCTGCCCCGGGGTGCGGATATCCTTGTAGAGGATCATGGCCGTGGCATTGGGATTCTGCTCCCGCACATACAGGGCCTGCTTCAGAGAGGCCGTGCAGCAGAAGTCGGAGCAGTAGGGCAGATGTTCCGGGTCCCGGGAACCGGCGCACTGAATGAAGGCCACCGATTCGCGGGGCCTTGCCGTCGGAGGGCCGCACGATCCTGCCCGCCTTGGCCATCTCCTCCATCTCGATATTGGTAATCACGTCCTTGGACAGGCCGTAGCCCAGCTTGGTGAGCTTGGTGGCGTCATAGGGCTTCCAACCCGGCCGCCATGACCACGGTCCCCACTCTGAGGGTCTCCACGTCGCCGCCCACCTTGATGTCGGCGTCCAATAGATCCGGGCTGGCCATCGAGTTTCTCCAGGGTAGCCGCGGTCATCACCTTGATTTTGGGATGATTCTGGACCTCCTGGATCTTCTTGAAGACCACCGGCTCCTGGAGGGTGGTGAAGGGGTAGCTGGAAGGCGTCTGCCGGTACATCTTGGCGGCGAACCCGCCCAATTGGGCCTCTTTTTCCACCAGGACCACGTGCGTAGCCGTCGTTGGCCGCCTCCAGGGCGGCGCTCAAGCCCGCGGTGCCGCCGCCGATGACCAGAATGGTCTTGTCGCATTCGGTCTGGTAAGGCTCCGGCATCTCGGCCTTTTTGACCCGGGCGCAGTACATGCGCAGATAGTCTTCCGCCAGGGCCTGGGTGTGCCTCGTTCTTGGGTTCCTGGGTCCAGGCCACCAGTTCCCGGATGTTGCAGCGCTCCACCAGGACATTGGGGAAATCCAGCTCTTCGTATTTCACCCGGGGGGAGCAGGCCGCGATGACGAGGGCGTTGATGCCTTCGCCTTCGGGCTTCATGTCTTCCAGGATCATGGCCCGGCCTTCGGGGCTGCACATGATGTCAGCTTCTTTGATGTGCTGGATCTTCCCCTCTTTTTTGATCACCTTGGTGAGGCTCTCAAAATCCATGGCCTCGGCGATGCCACAGCCCTTGCACAAATATACGCCGTATTTCTTTTCCATTTCCATCATGACCTCCTGCCCAGGGCGATGAGACTCTTAAGGGCGGCCCCGGTGCCATCCTGCACCGACTTGGTCACATCCAGGGGGCCCTTCAAAGTACCCACGGCATAGACTCCCGGCGGCAACAGGTCCTGAATGACGAAGCCATCCGGGGTGTAAGACAACGGCAGGGCGAAGGGGGAAGCTTTGGTGGAGGGCACCATGCCCGCCGCCAGGACCACCATGTCGAAGACCATGCTTTCCTTGTTGCCCGTGGCGGTATTTTCGGCCACCACCACAACGTTGTCGGTCCCGGGTTCCTGGGTGATCTTGGCCACCTTACCCCTGATCAGATGGACATTTTCATCGTCCCGGACCTTCCAGTAAAACTGCTCGTAGCGGCCCGGGGTCCGGATATCGATATAGAAGATATAGACCTCGGTTTCCGGGTCCTTTTCCCGCACGTAGGTGGCCTGCTTCAGGGAGGCCATGCAGCAGATGTAGGAACAGTACGGGCAGATGGTTTTCATCCCGGGAGCCGGCGCACTGCACAAAGGCCACTTTTTTGGGGGCCTGCTGGTCGCTGGGCCTGAGGATCTGGCCGCCGGTGGGGCCGTTGGAGGCCGCCAGGCGCTCCATCTGCATGTTGGTGATGACGTTGGCCACCACGCCGAACCCCAGATTGTCCATCTTGGTGGCGTCGTAGAGTTCCCAGCCGCTGGCCATGATGATGGCGCCCACGTTGAAGTTCAGGGTCTGGGGTTTCATGTGCAGCTCGATGGCGTCGTACTTGCAGGCCTCCAGGCACTTCTGGCCGCAGTCGCCGCTGCAGACAGCTCTTGTCGATGACGTACTTTTGGGGGAAGGCCATATCGTAGGGCAGATAGGCCGCTTTGGTCTTGTCCAGACCGTAGTTAAAATCGTTGACCCGCCACTCGGTGCAGGCTTCTGCACAGGCATGACACGCCACGCAGCGGTCATTGACGAAGCGGGGGTGCACCTTGACGGTGACGTCGAAATTGCCGGCGCTGCCGCTGACCTGGGTCACTTCCGCCATGGTATAGAAGCTGATGTTGGGATTTTCTTTGATCCGGCGAAAGTTGATTTCCAAACCGCAGGTGGGAGGGCAGAGCTTGGGGAAGTATCGGTGGAGTTGGGCAACCCGGCCGCCCAGGTAGGGGGCCGCCTCGGTGATGATCACCTGAGACCCGGCTTCCGCCGCCTCCAGGGCCGCGGTGAGGCCGCTCATGCCTCCCCCGATGACCAGAATTTTGTTATCGGCGTTCACACAAGTCCTCCTTGGGGACGTTGAAGCGATCCAGAGCTTTGGCCGAATCTCGGCTTCGGCCCAGGCCCTGAGACCCACTTTCTCCAGGTATAATACATTGTGAATATGGGTTCAAGGAAAAACCCATCGCTCTGGTGGGGGGATGGTGATGCATCCCTTATACAAAATATAAAAATGGCCGTGGCTGGCCGGGGGGCCTGAGACCACGGCCAAAAAAACAGCCCGGGGCTTCGGGATCACCCGAAGCCCCGGAACCTAGCCGTTGTTACTTAACCAACTGCTTGTAAGGCTCGGTCTCGAACTTCCACTCGTTGGTGTTCTTGTCGTACTGGGAAATGGTGAACACCTTCCACTTGCTGTCGTCGATGTTCAGGAAGTCGGAACGGTAGTAGTAGCCAGGATAACGGCTCTCTTCCCGGAACAGGATGTGGCGCAGGTGGGCCTCACCGGAGAGGATCCGGTGATACTGTTCCCAGGCCCGCATCAGTTCGTGCAGGTCCCGAGCCGCCAAGCGGGTAGCGTCTTCCTTCAGCAGGGTGAGGCGCTTCAGGCCTTCTTCCAGGCTCGGCTTGTTGGTCATGTACATGGTGGAGCAACCGGCAACATACTCGTCCATCAGCTTCTGCAAGCGGGTCTGGACCTGCTTGGGCAGCAGGTAGTTGGGGTTGATCTCCACGGCGGAGGTGTAGTCTTTGTACTTCTCGAAGATCTCGAAGGGCAGGTAGATCTCGGCGATGACTTCGTCGATGTTCTGTGCCGCTTCCAGCTTGTCGGCCTTGTGGTCCAGGATGAAGGCCAGGGCGCCCTTGGCGGCCATGCGGCCCTCAGCGTGGGACCCGGAGGAGAACTTGTGCCCGGAGGCGCCGACGCCGTCACCCGCGGTGAACAGGCCTTCAACGGTGGTCATGCGGTCATAGCCCCAGAACCAGCTGTCCGGAGCGCCCATGTAGTTCTTGGAGGGACCGGAGACCCACAGACCGGCGCAGCCGGCGTGGGAACCGAGCAGATACGGCTCGGAGGGGATGATTTCCGACGGCACCTTGTCGGGCTCCATGTTGAAGGAGGCCCACAGGCAGGCGGCGGAGATGGACATATCCAGGAAGTCTTCCCAGGCTTCGGCTTCCAGATGCTTGAGCTCTTTCTTGCTCAGGGTCTCGGCCAGCTTCGCCATGGCCTTGTCGGTGTGCATCATGATGGGGCCGCGGCCTTCCCGCATTTCGATCATGGCCGCATGGTTCCGCAGGCAGGTGCCCGGGGAATCGGCATAACCGGGGTACTCTTTCTTGACCCGATCCCAGTTTCTGGCCATGTAATCTTCGCCGTAAGCGTTGGTGGCCTGAGCTTTGAAGAACAGGAACCAGGCGCCGACCGGGCCGTAACCGTCCTTAAAGCGGGCGGGGACGAAACGGTTTTCCATCAGCACCATCTTGGCGCCGATTTCAGCGGGCATGGCATAGGTGGAGCCGGCATTCCATACGGGGTACCAGGCACGACCCTGGCCTTCACCCACCGACCGGGGCCGGAAGACGTTGACCACACCGCCGCAGGCGATGATCATGGCTTTGCATTTGAAGACATAGGTCTTGTGCTCACGGACGCTGAAACCGACGGCGCCGCAGACGCGGTTGCTGTTGTTCTTGTCGGTCAGCAGCTTGACGATGAAGACGCGCTCGTAGATGTTGTCCATGCCCAGGGCGTTCTTGGCGGCTTCGGCCACGATCACCTTGTAGGACTCACCGTTGATCATGCACTGCCAACGGCCGGAGCGGACGCACTTACCGCCGTCTTTCAGCAGGGGCAGACCCTCGTCCCGGGCGGCCTGGCCGTCCACGGTGTGGTTTTCGGCGTCTTTCTGCCAGATGGGGAGACCCCAATCCTGGAAGTCATGCACGGTCTGGTCGACGTGGGCGCCGACGCTGTAGACCAAATCTTCCCGGATGATGCCCATGAGGTCGGTGCGGACCATGTTCACATAATCGGCAATCTTGTTTTCCGGGCCGATGTAGGTGTTGATGGCGGACAGACCCATGGCGACCGCGCCGGAACGATCCAGGGCGGCTTTGTCAACCAGGGTGACCTTCAGGCCGAGGCCTTTAGCATAAGCCGCAGCCTCGACCGCGGCGCCGGTGCAAGCCATGCCGCCGCCCACCAGCAGCAGGTCGGTTTCAATGGTTTCTACTTCGCGGTTTCTCACAAAAAGACCATTTACAGAATTCTCTTTCCAGAGCCATATCTCAATGTCCTCCTTAAATTTTCGCTGCTGTACAAACTACTCGGTGCGGGCCGGGCCGGTGTAAAAACCGGGTTTCTTCAGGTCCGCCGGCGGTGGGCAGGGTTTTGCCCTTAAAGCAATCGATGGAACCCTCAGCCGTGGTCCGGATGGGGAACTTGAACCGCTTCATGGTCTTCTGGTCCCGGAACTTGATGGTCCACATGATGGAGTCGGTGCCGCGCAGCGGGAAGGTGCTGGAGCCCAGGGGCATGATGTCGGCATAGTGCCGGACTTCGATGGCCTGCTGGGGGCAGATCTTTACGCAGTTGTAGCATTCCCAACACTGTTCCGGCTCCTGGTTGAAGGCCTTTTTGCTCTCGGCGATTCAGGACCATCAGGTCATTGGGGCAGATGTACTGGCAAGCAGTCTTGTCCAGGGCTTTACAGCCGTCACATTTTTCCACGATTACATAACTCGGCATAACGTAAAACCTCCTCATTAGGGTTAAGCAGTTATCTTTCAATATACCTGCATAGTGTGGTGCAAGGCGGAAGAACGCTTCCGCCTCCGCACCACCTTACTCTACCTACTTCTTCTTGATGTTGTCCCCGGTGGCGAAGCCGTGGACCTTGACCTCGACCTTCTCGGTCAGGCCGGCATAGTACTTGCGCAGCACCTTCAGGACTTCGGCGCGGCTAAAGTGATCCGGCACGTCCAGGCCTTCGGAGAGCATCTTGCGCAGCATGGTGCCGGACAGCATCAGGCGGTCTTCCTTGCCGTGGCAGCAGGTGCGCATGGAGGCCATGCCGTCGCACTTGTGGCAATAGAAGGTCCAGTCGATCTTCAGGGGCTTGGTTTCCAGAGCATCTGCGGGGATGGTGTCGAAAATCTTCTGGGCGTCGAAGGGGCCGTAGTATTCGCCCACGCCGGCGTGGTCGCGGCCGACGATCAGGTGGGAGCAGCCGAAGTTCTGCCGGAACAAGGCGTGGAACAGGGCTTCCCGGGGGCCGGCATAACGCATGTCCAGCGGATAACCGCACTGAACCGCGGTGTCCTTCACGAAGTAATGCTCCACCAGGGTGTTGATGGCTTCTACCCGCACTTCCGCCGGGATGTCGCCGGGTTTCAGTTTGCCCAGGAGCTGGTGGATCAGGACGCCGTCGCAGATTTCGATGGCGATCTTGCACAGGTATTCATGGGAGCGGTGCATGGGGTTCCGCAGCTGCATGGCGGCGATGGTGCTCCAGCCCTTCTGCTCGAAGATCCTGCGGGTTTCGTCCGGACGCAGATAGACGCCGGGGTAATCCTTGGGGAAGGAACCTTCACTCCAGACCTTGACGGTGCCCGCCAGGTTGACGTCGGCCTGGCCCATGACCATCTGGACGCCCGGGTGGTCCATCTCGTCGGTGGTGAAGACCTGCTTGCATTCCCACTTTTTGTCGATCTTGTACTTCTCGGTGACCTTCATGGTCCCCATCATCTCTTCGGTCTCGTCGTCCACCAGCAGGACTTCCTGGCCGATCTTGATGGAGTCGGCCTTGCCCTGGTTGACGGACATGGTGACGGGGATGGGCCAGAAGGTGCCGTCGGTCAGCTTCATATCGTTGCTGCAGGAGCCCTTCCAGTCGTCGTGGCCCATGAAGCCGGTCAACGGGGTGAAGCCGCCGATGCCCATCATGATGAGGTCGCCGACTTCCCGGGAGGTCAGGGTGACTGCGGTCAGTTCCTTAGCCCGCTTTTTCTCCTCGGCGATCTGGGCCGGGGAAAGCAGTAAGGGTTTTAATTTCTTCTCTTTACCGTGTGGATTTACCAAAGCCATCTATTTCCCTCCTCGGGCTTAAGAGTTTTTTGTCAGAAACGGTAACCTCTTGGAATAATGTGAAAAATTTCACATGCCATCCAGATTCTCACAATAAATCATCTCTCAAGCCTTGTCAATAATATTTTCACGAGCTCATTTTTTTCTCTGAGGCCATAGATCTTCGCATCTTTCGGGCTCAGACCGTGCAGGCGATAGATCAGCGTGGCTTCTTTGCGGCCGCGCAACACCACCGCGGGCTCCGGGACCGCGTCAAACGGCCCTCCAGCGCCTTGAACGTGGCCTCGCTGATCAGGGTGTCGGCTTCCAGCTTCCTTGGCCAGTTCCTGGAGCCGGGCCGCCACGTTGACCACGTCCCCCACCACGGTGAAGTCCATGCGCTTGTCGGAGCCGATGTTGCCCACGATGGCCTCGCCGGTATTGATGCCGATGCGCATGCCCTGAATGGGGGTCAGGCCCGCGGCCTGCATCTGCCTGAGGTGGCGCTGCATGGCCAGGGCGCATTCCACCGCCCGGTCGGCGGCCTGGGGCAGGGGCAGCGGCACCCCGAACACGGCCATCAGGGCGTCCCCCACGAACTTGTCCAGGGTGCCCTGATATTGAAAGACCAGGTCCACCATCTCGGTAAAATAGGTGTTGAGCACCTCCACCACGGCCTCCGGGGCCAGGGCCTCCGACATGCTGGTAAAATTGCGGATGTCGGCAAAGAGGACCGTCACCTCCTGGCGCCGCCCCCCCAATGCAGCAAGGCCCGGGATTCTTCAGGATCTCCTCGCACAACTCCGGGCTGACGTAACGGGAGAAGGTGTCCCGGAGCACGTGGCGTTCCTGGTAGAGGCGCAGGCGGCTCCGCAGGGTCGCTTCATGGCTGGCCTCTTCCATGGCGATTTCCCTGAGCAGGGTCTTCAGCTCTGGATCATCGCGTCTCCTGGGCCAGGGCCAGGTAGCTCTTCCGGGCCTCCAGCTCATGGGAGATGGCCAGTTCGATGGCCTGAACGATGTTCAGTTCCGGTTTAGACTCGACTTCGGGTGGCTCGGCTTCCATAGTATCCTTGGGGGAGGCCTGGCAGGGTCGCGATGCTGCGCCACAGGTCTGGAGAATTATATCACAATCTTTTTCTGAGGGAAGCCCTACCGCAGCTTCAGCCCTAAATTTATGCTAAACACCCATGGTCCAAATCTTGCCGCCGCGCCTGCTTTTGACCTCAAGTGAAACCGCCAGGGTAAAGGCCCTTAAAGCGGCCTGAACCGGGAGAACCGCCTCTGCCCGCCACCATAACCAGGGCCGGCTCTTTGAGGCGCCGGGCTCGATGGCCCGCCCCCGCGGTTAATTTTCATAGAACACTTCCACCAGATAGAGCCCCTGGGGCGGCGCGGTGGGGCCGGCCAGGTGCCGGGCGCCGCTTTCCAGCAGTTCCGCCAGCACATTGGCGGCGCCTTGCCCCGCCCCACCTCCACCATGGTGCCCACCAGGCTCCGCACCATGCCCCGCAGGAAACCGGTGGCCGGTGATGGTGAAGCTCAGCCAGCCGCCGGAGCTCGCTCCTGCCAGGCGGCCGCCAGAACCCGACGCACCGGATTTTGGTTGTCGCTGCCGCTGGCCCGGAACGCGGTAAAATCATGCTCACCCGGTAGGGACGCAGCGGCCGCGGCCAGGGCGGCAGGTCCAGGGGCGCGGCGATCCACCAGGCGTAATGGTGATAAAGGGGCGAGCGGTTGGGGCGGTTGAGGATGCGGTACTGGTAGGTCTTGGCCCGGGCCGATTTGCGGGCGTGAAATCCGGAGGCACCGCCTCCGCCGCCTCAAGCACCGCAATGTCTTTGGGGCAGCAGGGAATTGAGCCCGTATGAAAGGCCTTGAGGGGAATGGGGCTGGCGGTGCGGAAATTGGCCACCTGGCCCCAGGGCGTGAACCCCGGCGTCGGTGCGGCCGGAGCCGATGAGCGCGATTTTCTCCCCGGTGAGGCGCTGAAGGCCTCTTCCAGGACCTGCTGAATCGTGACGGCCTCCGCCTGGCGCTGCCAGCCGTGATAACGGGTGCCGTCGTATTCCACAAGGAGGCGGATATTGCGCGTTGTCACGGGAAGAGAGATATTCTGAAAGAACGGAGAGGGTTATTACTCTCAGGGGAAAAAGGCGAAAAGGCGACAAGGCGACAAGGAAGAACAAAGATTGAATATCCCCGATTTTTATTAATGAATAAATACAGTCCTTCCTTTTTGCTCATGCATAGATTGTCGGCATTCTTTGTAAAAGTACCCTCTTTGGTTTTTTTCCTTTCCCCCTTTTCCCTTTTCCCCTTTTCGCCCCTGCTCTTAAGGGAAGAGCGGCACCGCTTCCAAGCCCGTGGTCTCGGGGAAGCCGACCATCAGGTTGAAGTTGCGTACCGCCTGGCTGGCCGCGCCCCGGGCCAGGTTGTCGATGGCGGAGACCACAATGACCCGGCCCCGGGCCCCGTCCACCTTGAGCCCCAGGTCGCAATAGTTGGAGCCCCGGACATGGATGGTGTTGGGCAGGGACCCCGGGGGGTGGAGGCGGATAAAGATCTGACCCTGGTAGAAATCCTGGAAGACCTTGAGCAGCTCCGCCTCGCCCAGGGGCCGGACCAGGCAGGCGTACAGCGTGCCCAGGATGCCCCGGCTCATGGGGACCAGATGGGGGCTGAAGGTCACGGCCACCGGCTCCCCCGCCAGCAGGCTCAACTCCTGCTCCATCTCCGGGTTGTGGCGGTGCTCCGCCACTTTGTAGGCCCGGAAGCCCTCATTGACCTCGCAGTACTGGCTGGCCAGCGAAGTCTGGCGGCCGGCGCCGCTGACGCCCGGACTTGCAATCGGCAATCAGAGAGTTCAGGTGGACCAGTTTGGCCGGCCACCAAAGGGGCCAGCCCCAGGATGACGCAGGTGGGGTAACAGCCGGGGTTGCCCACCAGGCGGGCCCGGCTGATGGCGTGGCGCGTGGAGTTCCGGCAGGCCGTAGACCGCCTCGGCCAGCAACTCCGGGGCGCGTATGGGGCTGGTACCAGGTTTCGTAAACCGCGGCGTCCCGGAAGCGGAAATCGGCGCTCAGGTCCACCACCCGGCAGTTGGCGGCCAACAGCGTCGGGCACCACCTCCATGGCGGTCTGGTGGGGGACGCTGGTGAAGACGACGTCGGCCCGGCCGCGATAGCCTCGGGGTCAGGGACCTCAAAGGGCAGGTCGCAGATGCCGGCCAGGGCCGGAAAGACCTGGCTGAAGGGCTTGCCCGGCCCACTCCCGGGAGGTCAGGGCCGTCAGCTCGCAGCCCGGATGCCGCACCAACAGGCGCACCAGCTCCAACCCGGCATAACCGGAGGCGCCGATAACGGCGACTCGGATTTTGTTCATGGCAGTTCAGATCGGACATTGGGAATCATCCCAATTGGCAAGAGGTGGGTAAAAATCGTCGTAGGGGCGGGTTTGAAACCCGCCCCTACGAAAACGCTACCACTAGCCACGATTCCAGGGGAAAACTAACCCTGTATCTGGCTAACTAGTTAGCGCTTGGAATACTGGCAGCCGCGGCGGGCGCCCCGGAGGCCGTATTTCTTCCGCTCTTTGATGCGGGCGTCCCGGGTGAGAAAACCGGCTTTTTTCAGGATCGGCACGCAGCTCCGGGTTGAAAGGCACCAGGGCCCGGCTCAGGGCGTGTTTGACGGCCCCGGCCTGTCCTTCCAGCCCCCCGCCCCGGACGTTGACCAGGATGTCGAATTCCGGGCCGACATTCACCAGGAGCAGGGGCTTGCGCACCAGGTTCCGGGTGGTCTCCATGGGGAAGTAATCTTCGAACTCCCGCTGATTTACGGTAATCCGGCCGTTGCCGGGACGCAGATAAACCCGGGCGATTGCGGACTTGCGTTTACCTGTGGCGTGGATGCTTGCTTGCTCCGCCATTAATCCTCCCAGGGAAAGGGCGCCGGGCTACTGGGCCTCATGCGGATGCTCTCCGCCGGCGTAAATCTTCAATTTCTTCAGCAACTGCCTTCCCAAACTATTTTTGGGCAACATGCCCCGGACGGCATGGCGCAAAACCTCCTCCGGTTTCTTCTGAAGGAGTTTCCGGGCGGAAATCTCTTTGATCCCGCCAGGAAAGCCGGAATGCCGGTAGTACATTTTATTGTCCAATTTCCTGCCGGTCAGTTGTACCTGAGCGGCATTGACCACGACCACAAAGTCACCGGTGTCGATATGGGGCGTGAAGGTGGGCTTGGTCTTGCCCCGCAGCACCATGGCAATGCGGCTGGCCAGACGACCCAGAACTTTGTCCTGAGCGTCCACCACGTACCACTGCGCGCGGCACTTCCCCCGTCCGGGCGGTATAACTTTTCATAGTTTAGAGACTCCTGAATCTGAACCATATATATATACCGGAGCGCGGGGGTAATTGTCAAGGGCCCGGGGGCTTTTACCCTGAATTTCCCGGATTTTTTTCTCACATGGCCCCCGGATTAGGCCGGAAATCTTGAGGTCGGCGAGATTATCTCATTGATATTAAAAGTTAATCAAACCGCATCCCGGTCTCCAGGTGTTTTCGGCCACCCAACCCCACTTCCCGGCAACCGGGGCTGGGAGCCGGGCTCCTGACCGAGCGGTAATTTCACCTTAACCCCGGTATAACCTGATTACTATATGATAAACTTTAGATTGGACAGCCGCAATATCCCGGGGCGAATCTAAGGGTGCTGCCGGGATGAGATGAGATGGCCGATGCAAGACCCGCCACCAGGTTCCCCGGAGGGGTGAGGAGTAAAGTCCCCGACCGCCTAACCCGGTTCCCCGGGGCGAGTTCAGGGTCATGGAGGGCAACCCCACCCCATTGGCATCAACTGGCCCTGCCCGGGTCAGCCAGACGCGGCCGGGGCGTTCTCCTGCTCCATTTACCCCCATGGAGAAGCTAATTTCCTTTGCTTTGCCAAGAGAATGTGGTAGACATTTTTAATGAACCTCTTGGTGAGAAAATATGCCATATTGTAATCAATGCCAGTTAATTCATGGGGAGGAACATCGATTCTGTCAGCGTTGCGGCCAATTGTTAAAAGGTTCACCCAGTACCGCGGCCCGGCCCTGCGGCCGTTGCGGCACCTTGATCTGGCCCGGACAGAAATTCTGTACGGAATGCGGCCTGCCCCTCAGGGTGGCCCGGGTCAACCAGGAAGAGGAAGAAGCCCCCAGCCGGCCGCCGCTTTTTTACCCCCGGAGACCTGAGACCATGGCACGTCGCCGCCAACGGCGCCCCGGCCGTTTTCTATCCCTCATCGTCCTGGCCCTCCTCGTCGTGGGCGGGATTTACCTGTGGCGCCAGCTCCCTCCCCGGCCTCCCGTTTCCACGGTTCCAGCCACCGCAACCCCCCAAGACGACCTGCGCCGGGAAGTGGAAAAAATATCGGAAAAGATCCGCTCCGCCCATCTCAACAAGGATATCAACAAGTGGCTCAGCTGTTATAACTCCTCCTACCCCAACTTGGGGCGGCTCGAGACCAGCCAACTGGAGCTGTGGAAAAACTATGATATAAAGGAAGTCTCCTATCGCATTTCCAACATCCAACGGGTAAGCGACAGGCAGGCCTCGGCGGACATCGTCTGGAACATCCAGCTCTACGATCACCGTACCCATGATTACACGCTGGTGCGGCAGAAGTATCAAACTATCCTGGAGAAAGGTCCCGGGGGCTGGAAGATCCGGGACAGCAAGGAAGTTGCAGGGGGATAAGGGTACGGTGGGATTAACAACCATGCGTAAATCTTGGTGCACCATGGGGTTGGGGCTGGGGTTAGTCTTATGCCTGGCCGGATGCCAAACCCTGTTCCCCCAGCCGGTGTATGCGCCACCGGTGGCCCGCGCCCCCCAGCCGCCCCCACCGCCGCCCCAGGTCGCCCACCCCACGTTTTATGTGACCGTCAACCGCCTTAATCTCCGGGCCTGCCCGGGGATGGATTGTCCCAAGATCGCGGTGCTGGATCGGAATCAAGAAGTGGAAAAAGTGGGTGACGCCGATGACTGGTCCCAGATCAGGATTAAGCAGAGCGGCACCATTGGCTGGGTGAGTTCCCGGTATCTTTCGACCACCCCGCTGGCCGCCGCGCCGGCGGTGGCGCCGCCACCCCTCCCGCCTGAAGAGGTGACACCGCCGCCGCCTCCAGAAATTCCGGCCAAACCCAAACCGACCCCTCCGAGCCCCCCGGCGGTGGAAAAACCTCCCAAGACGGTCAAGCCCGGGGAAGGCCCCACCCCGGCTATCAAGAAAAAACCTGAAGAGGCTCTGCCCACCAAGCCGGCCAAGCCGGCCAAACCGGCTAAACCGGTGGGAGAAGAAGCCCCCGCCCCGGAGCAGCCGGTGGTGAAGCCGCAGAAACCAGCCAAACCGGTCCCGCCGGCAGAAAAACCCGCGCCGCCGGAGAAACCGGAGCCGCCACCAGCACCCGAGGAAACGCCCGGCAAGATCCGGATTATGTAGGAGCAGTAAGCGGTAAGCAGATAATTCGACGCAGTTCTTGAATTCCCAGAGATTTCCAGGCTCCATGGCAGCATGGGGTCAAAAAATAAGAGGGGCGGGTTTTCCCGCCCCTCTTATTTCGCCCAGTTATCTTCTCTTCAGTGCCGGGTCTGAAAAGTTCTTAACACCCCAGCCGCTAGCCTTTCTCTGCTCACCGCTCACGGCTCACTGCCTACCACTCCAACAGCGTCGCCCCCCAGGTGGCCCCAGCCCCGAAACTGATCAGGACCACTTTGTCCCCGGTCTTAATCTTGCCTTCCGCCAGCGCCTCATGCAGGGCGATGGGTACCGAAGCCGCGGAGGTGTTGCCGTAGCGGTTGATGTTGACAAAGACCTTGTCCATGGGCATCCGGGCGAATTTGGCGCCGGACTCCAGGATGCGGTAGTTTCCCTGGTGGATGATCAGATAGTCGATGTCTTCCCGGGTCATGCCGGCCATCTCCAGGACGCGGGGAATGGATTCCTTAACCGCGTTCACCGCGAACTTGAAGATGTCCCGCCCGTCCATCCGGAGGAAATGGCGTTCGGTATGGGTCTGAATCGGGAGAAAGGGGCTTACCCCTTTGTCGAATTCGGTTTCACAATAGAGATTCATATTCAGTTTGGAGGCGATGAACGATTTGATGATGCGGCCTCGGGAGCCCGGGCCCACCACCACCGCTCCGGCCCCGTCCCCGAAAAGCATGCAGGTGGCCCGATCGGTCCAGTCCGTGAAGCGGGAGTTGGTATCTGAGCCGATGACCAGGGCATAAGCGCCTTCCGGGGCCACCAGGCGCTCCCCCACGTACAGGGCGTAATTGAAGCCGCAGCAGCCTGCCTGGAGATCGAAGGCCGCAGCCTTCCCGCCAATCCCCAACTCCTCCTGGACCTGGATGGCCCCGGCGGGGAAAAAGTTGGGCGGGGTGTTGGTCCCCAAGATGATGAAGCTTAACTGCTCTGGCTCTATCCCCGCATTCGCCAGGGCCTGGCGGCCCGCCAGGACCGCCATGGTGACGCTGTTCTCCTCCGGGGCGGCAATCCGCCGCTCATGGATCCCGCTGCGCTCCACGATCCATTCCGCCGAGGTCTCCACTAGCTTTTCCAGGTCCTGATTGGTCAAAACCGCGGTGGGCACATAAGCCCCGGTACCCAGGATGCCGATTTGCTTCTGGCTCAACATTCCCCCCTTAAAGGTGCAGGAGTTTTAACGCAATTTATACCGTAGGAGGGGGAAAAAGGCAAATGTATTGGCGGGGAAAGGCCGGAGAGGCCAGGAGTATCCCCGGAAAGCTTGCGGCCAAGCCACCGGGAAAATTTTGCCCAACTCCCTGGTAATTATTGCACCCGCCGGATTGCCATCCTGCCCTTAAAATTAGTTTCGGCGACCCTGATTCCCGACTCCGGGGCCATGGTGCGGACAAGAGGAGACCGCCTGCAGGTTAGCCGGCAGAAGATGGGTGGAAGCTGGGGGAACCGGGACGGTTAGCGGAATTCACGATCAACTTGGGACCCCGGGGAAGAGCCATTTTGTCGTCCTGAACCAAGCGCCAGGGCTCCCAGTGAGGAGGTTTTTCGGTGGCGCCGCTCCCTCAGAATGACCACTGCGGGTACCTCCACAGAGACTTCGCCTTGCTTGCCCCGGTATCTGACCGCTTAAGCTTTTCGGGATTGGCTGTAGCCCTCTCGGCTGATAATCGGAGCCCGACCTCTAGTGGAGATTCTGGGAAATTTGCGGGTCCACCATCATCAGAGCCCCATCCCGTTCTGTCACCCAAAAGGCCTCCCCGATAACCCGGCCTGGTTCCGCATAGTATTGCAGCCGTGAGGCATCGAGGACGAGCCGTCGATCGCGCTTTACCCCGGGGCTAACCGAGTAATTGGGCCTGACAAAATTGGCGGATTGGGCTTTCTGGCCTGACTGAGAAGCTCCTCCAAATTTCTTGCCGGCGGCCTTGGCCTTTTTAGTACCCGCCGGTTTTTTTGCCCGCGATAATCCGGCCTCTTTGATATCCGCCCCGGCACCCCGGTCTTGGCCAGGTTCTTGAGCAGCCCCTGCCGGTTTTTTGTCGGATACGGGCGGTCCAGCTTGGGCCAAGACGAGACCTGCCCCGCTCGCCAGAAATACCACAATGACCATGATCGCCAGGGTCGTTTTCATCCTCGCCCCTCCTGATATCACTTATCGGCTTCTGGCAAAATCAGATAAAATCCCGTCCGGGGCCAGGTTATTGACGCCCCACAACCCCAGGTCACCCTTCTGCCTTGAGGCGCGAAGCCAGGAAATCCAGGCTCCGGTTGAACCGCTCCTCCATCCCGTGATTTTTTTCGCGGCGCCGCCTTTCGCCCGGGGCCCCGGTCGGACGTTCTCGCCGAGCCCGAAATCTCTCCAAGCCGGTTCACGACCTGGGGAGGAATGGGGCTGGCCTTCGTGTCCTCATGCCCCAGTACATCTCTTCCCCGGAACAATGCTTCGGCCGGCTGGCCGAGATCGGGGAAAGAGAAAACTTTAGGAAAAGTGAGCTTTTATTAGCTTCGCGCCAGGCCAACTTCATGAGGCTCAATTATGACGCCGAGAAATGGGGTCCCGCCTCTTTCTCAACCCCCCATATCCGGCCTGATTCCCCTTGACGCAATCTCAAGATGTAGTATCTTATAGTCAGTAAAAATACAACATATTGCAAATATCGTCCAAATTAGCAACCAACTGATTCAAGGAGGAAATGATGGCGCCGCAGGGGGAAATCAGGGAAATCGCCGGGGAACTGCCGTTAAGCCACAACGCCCATGGTAGTGCTGAAAAAGCGCTACCTCAAGAAGGACGAAACCGGGGAGCCCACCGAAGCGGCCCCGGACATGTTCCGCCGGGTGGCCGACACCATCGCCGCCATCGACCGGCTCTACGATCCCGCAAGCGGACGTGGCCGCCACCGCCGCCAAGTTCTACGACCTCATGGCGTCGCTGAAGCTTCATGCCCAACTCCCCCACCCTGATGAACGCCGGCCGGGAACTGGGCCAGCTCTCCGCCTGCTTCGTCCTGCCGGTGGACGATAACATCGAGAGCATCTTCGAGGCGGTGAAGCAGACCGCCCTGATCCACAAGTCCGGCGGCGGCACCGGCTTTTCCTTCTCCCGCATCCGCCCCGCCAACGACCCGGTGCTCTCCACCAAGGGCGTGGCCTCCGGCCCCATCTCCTTCATGAACATCTTCGACGTGGCCACCGAAACCATCAAGCAGGGCGGCACCCGCCGGGGCGCCAACATGGGCATCCTGCGGGTGGACCACCCGGATATCGAAGCCTTCATCACCTGTAAGAACGACACCAAGCGCCTCACCAACTTCAATATCTCCGTGGGCCTCACCGACGCCTTCATGGAGGCGGTCAAGGAAGACCGGGACTTCGCCCTGATCAACCCCCGCACCGGCCGGGAGGTCCAAAAGGTCAACGCCGCGCGCGCTCTTCGACCTCATCGTCCAGAGCGCCTGGTCCACCGGCGAGCCCGGCATCATCTTCCTGGACGCCATCAACCGGGGCAACCCCGTCCCCCACCTGGGGGAGATCGAAGCCACCAACCCCTGCGGCGAGCAGCCGCTGCTGCCCTACGAGTCCTGCAACCTGGGGTCGCTCAACCTGGCCAAGGTGGTCACCGGCGGCCAGGTCGACTATCCCGGCCCTGGGGACATGGTCCACGGCGCGGTGCACTTCCTGGACAACGTCATCGACGCCAACCACTTCCCCCTGGACATCATCCAGGCAGAAGACCCTGGAAACCCGCAAGATCGGCCTGGGGGTCATGGGCTTTGCCGACATGCTCCTGAAGCTGAACATCCCTTATAACTCCGAGGAGGCCGTGGAGGTGGCCGAGCAGGTCATGGCCTTCATCCAGCAGGAGTCCAGGCAGGCCTCCGCCGCGCCTGGCCGACCAGCGGGGCAACTTCCCCGCCTACCCCGGCAGCAAATACGACGGCAACGGCCTGGGCCGCATGCGCAACGCCACCACCACCACCATCGCCCCCACCGGCACCATCAGCATCATCTCCGGCTGCTCCAGCGGCATCGAGCCCCTCTTCGCGGTCTCCTTCGTGCGCCGGGTCATGGAAGGCACCGAACTGGTGGAAGTCCACCCCTACTTCGAAGAGCTGGCCAAGAGCCGGGGTTTCTACAGCCCCGAACTCATGAAGCGCATCGCCCAGCACCGGCTCCATCCGGGACTTCCAGGAAATCCCGCAAGGACGTGCGCCGCCTCTTCGTCACCGCCCACGAGGTCTCGCCCTAGTGGCACATCCGCCTCCAGGCCGCCTTCCAGAAATACACCGACAACGCCGTGTCCAAGACGGTGAACTTCCCCAAGCAGGCCACCGCCGACGACGTGCGGGAGGTCTACCTCATGGCCTTTGAGCTGGGCCTCAAGGGCGTCACCATCTACCGGGACGGCAGCCGGGAAGAACAGGTCCTGAGCTTCGGCAAGACAAGCCCCCAAGACTGCAGTACATCACCCCCCGGCCCCGGCCCGAGCGCACCACCGGGGTCACCGAACTCATCAGCACCGGCTGCGGCAAACTCTACGTCACCGTCAACCAGGACAACCTGGGCTTCTGCGAGGTCTTCGCCCAGATGGGCAAGACCGGGGGCTGCGCCTCCTCCCAGATCGAGTCCACCGGCCGCCTCATCTCGCTGGCCCTGCGCTCCGGGGTCAAGATCGACGCCATCATCAAACAGATCACCGGCATCCGCTGCCCCAGCTCCACCTGGCAGAACGGCAGCCAGGTGCTCTCCTGCCCCGACGCCATCGCCAAGGTCCTGGCCCACGTCGCCGAAGTCGACCCCCCGGCCCCCACCCATGGCCACCATGGGCTCCTGCCCCGACTGCGGCGGCACCGTCGAACCCGAAGGCGGCTGCCTGGTCTGCCGCAGCTGCGGGTTTTCAAGGTGTAGTTAATGAATTTGTGGGGAAGGGGGCCAGGGACTTTTTTGTAAGTGGTCCCTGCCCTTTTCCCCAAGCCCCCATATCCTGAAGCGGAGGCAAACCAGAGGTTTGCCGGACAATAACGTTCCCAAGCTGGAGCTTGGGAACAGAGGGGAAATAGCCCCTCCAAGTTTCAAGTAAATCTTTATTGACAAAATCCCCCCATCGTGCCATAAGTGAATGTATCTCAATCTGATAAATGTTTCAGGGCCTTCCATTATTCTTGCGGGAGGAAAGTGGCATGTCACAGAGTCATTTTCGTTTTGATTTTTCTGATTTCTTTATCTGGATGTGTTTAATCAAAGGAACATATAACTCTTGATTATGTCCCTCAGACCAATGTTGAAGCGATTAGAGGTAGTGAAAAGGTTAATATTAAGCTCAATGTAACTGATGGGCGAACTATGCGCGATAAGGTGAGTTACAAAAAGAATGGTTACGGGATGGAAATGGGTGAAATAATTAGCGATAATGATGTTATAGAATTGGTCAGTAAATCTATTAAAACTGAATTACAAAACCGTGGTTTTATGGTAGACGGAGGTGATGTTGAGGTAAATATTGAAATGATTAAATTTTATAACGATTTCAAGAGTGGTTTTTTTGCGGGTGATGCATCGGCGGAAATTATAATGAGAGTACAGGTTAAACAGAAAAATGGCAATATACCATACAATAAGACGATTACCGGAGCATATACAGAACAAAACATACAGCTTGCCACCGGCAGTAACGCTAAAAAGGCGTTGGATGGAGCCCTGAAAGACGCTATTGCCCAAGTTAATGAATGACCAAAAGTTTATTATTGCTTTGACGGAAACCAAGAAATGATTTACGGGATGCGTTTTGAAGCTAAGGAGATTGGTTCGATTCCATCAGGAAGACCTTTTCTCGTTCCCAAGCTCCAGCTTGGGAACGCTACTTTCCGGCGAAGCTCCGCTTCGCCACCTTATAGCCCTTAAGCCTCATGAGAAGCCGCTACACCATCAGAGAACCCGGCGTCCCTTACTTCATCACCTGCACGATGGTCCAATGGATTCCCCTCTTCACCCGGAAACCCTATTTCGACATCCTCATCGACTCCCTCCAGTTTTGCCGCCAACATAAGGGCCTGAAACTCTATGCCTATGTCATCCTGGACAACCATCTGCACCTGGTGGTCGCCGGTGACAAATTGACGGATATCATCCGGGATTTCAAAAGCTATACCGCCAAGCTTCTCATCGCCCGGTTGGAGCAGGATCAAAAGACCTGGGTCCTGAACCAACTCCAGTATTATAAGCAGCCTAACAAGATCAAGAGCGACTATCAGGTCTGGCAGGAAGGCTTTCATCCCCAGCAGATCATCTCGGAAGAGATGCTGCATCAGAAGATCGATTACCTGCATCATAACCCGGTGCGGATCGGGGTGGTGGAGCGGCCCGAGGATTGGGTCTACTCCAGTGCCAGGGATTATGCCGGGGGGAAGGGCCTGATCGAGTTGGACGCCTTAGTTTAGCGGAGGCAAACCGGAGGTTTGCCGGAAAATGCCGTTCCCAAGCTGGAGCTTGGGAACGAGGAAATGGCAAAGGCTTTCCAGCCCGTGGCCCCAGCCCCTGCCCCCGCCCCGGCGCCCTGGCTTAATCCGCAGGGTACTTCGCTGTTTTTCAGCTTGGCAACAGCCGGCATTTTTGTCGTATAGTGCCGTAGCCATGACCGAACCGGAAGCACCTAAAAAGAACCGCATCGACATCGGCCTGGTTGACCTTGCGGCAGTATTGATTGCGGCCATGACCGCAGACCGAAGGCCCCGAACAAAAGCGCCCCCCGGCGGAGTCTTGCCCGCCCTGCCCTCCCGGCGCCCCCATCCAGGTTGTGGAGGTCCAGGTAGGCTTGCACACCCGGTTCGCCCGGCTCTTTTTCGGCGTCATCACCCTGCTGGTGCTCTATTATTCCTACCTCATCATCAAGCCGTATCTCCTGGACATCTTCATGGCCCTGGTGCTGTTTTTCACCGCCAAGCCGCTCTATCACGGCCTCACCCGCCTGCTGCGGGGCTGGAAAGCCCTGGCTTCGGCCCTCACCTGCCTCATTCTGCTCCTGGTGATCCTGATTCCGCTGTTCAGCCTGATGAGCATCATCGCCACCCAGGCCCTGGAGTTTTCCAGCCAGGTAACCAAGGGCATGCAGTACGGCCATCTCTGGAACTGGATTACGTCAAGATCGATGCCCTCAAGCTTTACCTGGTCCACCTGAACCTGCCGCGTGCCGCCGGGCGATATCAATCTGGACCAGATCGTCCAGACGGCGGTGACCAAGGCCAGCGCCTTCGTCTACACCAACGCCATCGGCCTGATCAAAGGTTTCACCTTCTTCTTTTTCGACCTGCTGCTGATCCTGTTCATCGCCTTTTTCATGTTCCTCCAGGGCGACGACTTTATCAAGGCCATCAAGCGAACTCTCCCCTCTGGACCCGGCCCACAACGACGAGATCCTCCGGGAGACGGAGACCACCATCAAGGCCACCCTGTGGGGCACGGTGATCGTGGCCTTTGCCCAGGGGTCCCTGGGAGGGGTGGGGTTTCTGATCTTCGGGCTGCCCCAGCCGGCCTTTTGGGGCACGGTGATGATCCCGGCCTCGGTGATCCCGGTGGTGGGCAGCACCATCATCTGGGGGCCCGCCGCGGTCTATCTCCTCTTTACCGGACACATTGCTGCAGGGGTCGGGCTGATCATCTGGGGCGGGGTGGTGGTGAGCGTCATCGACAACATTCTAAAGCCCATCCTGGTGAAAGGCAGCAGCGAGACCCCCAGCATCTTCATCCTGTTCAGCATCCTGGGAGGCCTGACCTATTTCGGCATGATCGGCTTTATCCTGGGTCCCCTGATCCTGTCATTTCTCCTGTCGCTGCTGCGCATCTACCAGAAAACCATCCTGAATGCCGGCTTCGACAGCCAGTCCGGTAGAAATCAAAAGACCCACCCCCTCGCCGGAGGACGGGTCTTCAGATTAATCGTCCGACAATTCCGGGCCTCAGCGCCATCCCGGGACGAAAACCGCCACCCCGGCCCGCCGCAATCGCCTGCCTGGGTTAGCCCGGCCAGCGACAATTCCCGCTTGACTTCCGAGAGATCCATTTCCCCCAGGGAAGCCGGGGGCCCGGGACTCCAATTGCTCGATTTCCTGCTGTACCAGTTCCTTTTCCAGGTGCCGGTCCTCGTGGATGAACTGGCAGTATTCCTCGAACAGCTCCTGTTTCAGGTCAGGCGAGAAGAGTTTCTCTTTCTTGAATTTCTCCTCCAGGCTGAGGATGTTGTCCAGGAGGTAGAAATAGATGGAGCGGGCCTCGGCCAGGCGGCCGCTCTGGGCCAGACGGTCGGCCCGGGCCTGGGCGCGCCGCAGCTTGGTCTCGGCCTCGGCCAGGGAGGCGGCCTCATCCGACGACCTCCTCCATCACCCGGTCAATGGACTCCAGGATATCATCCAGCCCCTGATCTTCTTCTTTCAGGACCGCCCGGGCTGCATCCACCCGGTCCGCCAGGTCCAGGATAATATCCACCAGTTCCCGCTTGGAGTATTTCTTCAACCGCTCTTTCAATTCCGTCTGGTTAAGAAATTTCTCCGGTTCCTGGGTCCAGGCCCGCAGCAGGGCCAGCACGTGGGGGCACAGAGCCTCCGCCTTCTTCCTGGGGGCAGGCGCACACATAGGTGAGCTGGTCATCCTGAATCCTGACCTCGACCCGGAAGGGTTGCTCATCCAACACCAATCCCCGGAGACGATCAGGCAAGCGGTAACCATGCTTGACCTGATGGTTCTCGACCAGCGACCGGGCCTTGTCGTTGTCCTCCGGGCGTCCCGATCTGGTCCAGCGTCTGGGCATCTAAATCTTCAAACCGCATATGATTGGTCAATTCCTTAATTATTTTATTAAAATTTAACACATTAGCAGCACAAGGCAACCCTTATTGACCAATAATGTCGGACAATTACAAAATTTTTTACCCGGCAGAATAATATGATTGGCTCTGGTAGAAAAGTCGGTTGAGACGGGCTTCCAGTTCCAGACGCCGGGTCTCCAGGGCCGGTCCCCGATCCTCCGGGCCGCACCCGGCAGGGGTTCTCCCACCAGCAGGGCCAGACGGCTCAAAGGCAGGGGCAGTTCAAACCGGTCCCAGGTGTCGAAGGTCAGCTTGCGGCGGGCGGCCACGGCCACGGGGAGGATGGGACCCTGGGTTTCCCGGGCCAGATAGAGGGGGCCTTTTTGGGCCACCCGGGCCGGCCCCCGGGAGCCGTCGGCAATCAGGCCGCAGCTATATCCCCGGCGTAAACCAGTCGCGCCATCTGGCGCAGGGCCTGGACCCCGCCTTTACGCCGGGACCCCAGAAAGACGCTCGAATCCCAGCCCCCGGGCCACCTGCGGCAATAAACTCGCCGTCCCGGCTGGGGCTGGCCATCAGCACCATGGCGGAGTTGGCGTGCCCCGATACTGGCGGGCCAAGAACAGGGGGCTGAGCAAATGGCAGTGCCAGGTGGTGTAGATGACCGGCGGCCCCGAAGCGATGAGCTTTTTGGCCTCCGGCGTCGCCACCAGTTCGACACGGGCAGGTCAGCAGGTAGGCCTGCACCAGGCGGCGGACCAGGCCCGGGGCCCGGCGGCGCCACAGGGGATGGTCCAAGCGCAGCTTCATGGCCGGGGGTCGAGGAGGGAATTTCATGCAACGTGCTCACCTTATACATCGCCCCCGACCTGTGCCTGGCCGAAGCCATGGTGCGCAATGCGCACCGCTACAGGCTGATGGCTTATCGCTTCGACTCCAGGCGCTCCAGGACCTTAGGGGTATAGAGGTCATGCTCCAGCAATTCGGGCCGATACCGGCCGCATCATGTTCAGCTTCATCATCAGAAAATTGAGGCGGCGCATCTGCTTGAGCTTCTCGGCCTCATCCGGCATGGAGGCCACCAGGTCCTGCAGCGTGACGACCTCCTGGCGCAGGACCAACTCCGGCGGCAGGCAGTCGGCGTTTTTCAAGATCTTGTAAGCCATGCGCAGGTCCGGGGGGATATGGCTGTCATCCTCCAGGTTGAGGGGTTGGCCCTTGCCCTGGAGGTCGTCGAATTCGCCGGCCTCCATGGCCTCCAGGATGCGATTTTCGGCGAGTCTTACCGAAGAAGTCCATGCTTACGCTCACCCCTTCAAATACACCATAAAGGAAAAACCATGAGACGGCTGCCCCTGACTCTCTGGCAAAATCTGGTTCCAGGGCACACCTTCCAGGCGCAGCGCCTGCGCCAATCCCGGGTCGTGGCAGGAAACCCACCGCTCACTTTATCATCGCCGCTTCCGGGCCCGGTCCAGTTCCCGCTTCTCCTCCCGGTCTTTGATGGTTTCCCGTTTGTCGTACTTCTTTTTGCCCCGGGCCAGGGCGATCTCCACCTTGGCATGTTCGTTCCTGAAGTACATCCGCACCGGGAATCAGGGTAAAGCCCCGCTCCTGGGTCTTGCCCAACAGGCGCCGCATCTCCCAGCGGTGCAGCAGGAGTTTGCGGGGCCGCTCCGGGTTGTGGCTGTCCAGCCGCCGCATGGGAATAGGGGCTGATGTGGACATTGTAGAGAAAGAGCTCCCCGTCCTTAAAACGGGCGTAGGCGTCGCCGATGTTGGCCTTGCCCTGGCGCAGGGACTTGACTTCCGTCCCCTTCAACACCAGCCCGGCTTCATACAGGGCGTCGATGGCATATTCGAAAAAAGCCTTCCGGTTGCGGCAAATGATCTTGAGGTTGTCTTCTTTCATATGACCCGATTGATGGCCAGGGGCCGGCCGAACCGGAAAATATCCGGAAAACGGTGATCCATCTCCTGGTTGACGTACTCGTTGACTTCCTCCACGGTCGGCCAGTGTCAAGGCCTTGGCGGGCGATTCTCCGGGCCTCGCCCAGGGAGGTCATGCGGATGACCCGTTTGACCACCGGGATGGAGGTGGGGTTCATGGAGAACTCTTCCACCCCCAGCCCCAGGAGCACCGGGATATAGAGCGGGTCGCCGGCCATCTCGCCGCACATGGCCACCCGGATGCCGGCCTTGGCGGCTGACCCGGACCACGTCCCGGACCATGCGCAACACCGCGGGATGCAGAGGTTCGTACATATCCGCCACCGACTTGTTGCCCCGGTCGATGGCCAGGGCATATTGGATCAGGTCATTGGTGCCGATGCTGAAAAAATCCGCCTCCCGGGCCAGCAGATCCGCCAGGGTGACGGCGGCGGGCACCTCGATCATGGCCCCCACCGGCAATTTGGGGTCAAAGGCGATGATTTTCCCGGGCGAGTTCTCCTTTCACCGACTCCAGGAGCAGCCGGGCGTCGTGCAACTCCCGGGGGCTGGAGATCAGGGGGAACATCACCCGCACCTTGCCGAAGGCCGAGGCCCGGAGGATGGCCTTGAGCTGGGTCCGGAAAATCTTCTGCTCCTTGAGGCAAAAGCGGATGGCCCGGAGCCCCAGGGCCGGGTTCATCTCCGGGGCATACTCCAGGGGGAGAGAAATTTGTCGCCCCCGATGTCCAGGGTGCGGATGGTGACCTCCCGGGGGGCCATGGCCTCCACCACCTGCCGGTAATGCTGGAACAGCTCCTCCTCCGTGGGCAATTGCCGCTGGCGCAGATAGAGGAACTCGGTGCGGTAGAGCCCGATCGCCGTCGGCCCCGTATTTCTGGGCCAGGGAGACTTCGTCCGGCTGCTCGATGTTGGCCAGCACCCGGGTGGGGTGGCCGTCGCTGGTCACCGCCGGCAGGGCGCTGCCCTGGGCCACTTCCCACTTAAAAGTCTCGAACTCCTCCCGGCGGACCTGGTAGCTCCGGCGCATGGCGTCGTCCGGATCGATGATCACCCGGCCGGTCAGGCCGTTGATGATGACCAGGTCCCCGGACTCGATCTCCAGGGTGGCGCTGTCCAGCCCCACCACCGCCGGAATCTCCAGGGAATGGGCGATGATGGCCGTGTGGGAGGTCTTGCCGCCCCGCTCGGTGATAAATCCCAACACCTGGGAACTGGACATCTGGGTGGTTTCCGCCGGAGACAGGTCCCGGGCCACGATGATCACCGGCTCGGGGAACTCAAAGGTCTTGCTGGGTCCCCGGCCGGTCAGGTGCCCCAGCAGCCGGCGGTAGACCGCCTCCACGTCCTGGATGCGCCCCCGGATGTGTTTGTCCCCGATACGCTGAAACACTTCCTTGATCTTCAGAAAAGCCTGGTACAAGGCCCGTTCGGCGTTGAAGTTCTGCTCCTTGATGAGCTTCTGGGTCTCCAGGAGCAGCATCCGGTCCCGCAGAATGAGCAGGTGCAGCTCCAGGATATGGGCATGCTCCTTCAAATCGTCGGCGATTTCCCGTCCGGAGGCGGGTGAGTTCCTCTTCCGTCTGGTCCACCGCCCGATTGAAGCGCTCCAGTTCCTCGGCCACCTCCTGGTCGGTGTAGAGCAGGCGCGTCGAAACCTGGCCCTCCTGGGTCAGGACGTGGGCCAGCCCCATGACAATGCCGGGGGAGGCGGGAATACCTTGAAGGGGCGATTCTTCAGGGTCATGTCTCCTCAAACTTACGGGCAAACAGGGAGGTGATGCAGGTGGCCGCCTCCCGGGCCTGGGGACCGCGTGGCCCGCAGCACCAGCCGGGTTCCCTGGGGGCAGTCCAGAGCCAGGACGTCCAGCAAATCCCGGGCGTTGACTTCCAGGCCGTCTTTCTCCAGGGTGATGTCGGCGTCGAAGCGCTGGGCCGCGGTGGCGATCTTGGCCACCGGCCGGGCATGCAGGCCCAGGCGGTTTTCCACCCAGAGTTCCTTTTCTATGGTCCAGGCTTAGTTCCGTCAATTGCCATTGTATCATGAAATCCGGTTTGGAATAAGGTAAGTCGCTGGTTCGCTTCTCAGTTTATCGGCTCGTTCCAAAGCTCCTGAAAAAATCCCGTACGGTGCGTCTTGTGCACCAATCGATGGCCGGGAATCGGTGGGCAGTCGCAGGGTGCGCACCGCTACCCGACTCTGGCGGGCAATGCCCGTCCTCTCCTACGATCCCGAAAAGTTCTGCTGCCATGGTGGCACTGGCGTCTCGCTTGTGCTTGGTGCAGGGTGCCCACCGCGCTCCGACTTTAGCCTACGCAGTTTTTCTTCGGGGCCGCTCCACGCACCAATTAATCGGCAGGCAATGCCCTGTCTATCTGTCACTTCGAGGCAAGGGCGGGTTTAAAACCCGCCCCTAGTATCGCGTCCCACAGATACCCTGCAAAATGTTAGCCTCAATAACTCCCCCTCCCCTGGTGGGAGGGGGTTGGGGGGAGGGGGATGGATTGGAGCCTCGCCCGGCAATTTCACCCCCACCCCAGCCCTCCCCCATCACAGGGGGAGGGAGAAAAAACCTTCAACTTTTTGTAAGATAATCCTGGACCGATACCCTACGCCTTACTCCACCCGGCCCTGCTCCTTGAGGGCCAGGTAGGCCTGGTAGACCTGCCGCCGGGGCAGCTTAAGGTCCCCGGCCACCCGGTCCGCCAGGCGCCGTCCCCTTAAGCCGCTCGTTTCGGCGATCTTCAGCAGGGAGTCCTCTAAATCCGAGCTCGGCACCGGGGCCGCGGCCGCCGGGCAGGAGAGCACCAGGGCGCATTCACCCCTGATCTCGATGTCCTGCAGCTTCCGGGCGATGTCCGCAACCGGCCCCCGCCAGGTTTCCTCGAACTTCTTGGTGAGTTCCCGCACCACCAGGACCTCCCGGTTGGGCATGGTTCCGGCGATTTCCCCCAGGGTCCGGCTCAGCCGCCGGGGTGACTCATACAGGATAATCACTCGGGACTCCGGCGCCAGGCCCTGAAACATTTTTAGCCGCCGGCCCTCGCCCCGGGGCAGGAAACCCACGAAAAGTATATCCCCTTTGAACCCTGAAAGCGAGAGCGCCGCCACCCCGGCGGCCGGACCGGGTATGGCCGTAACCAACACCCCCGCCTCCCAGGCCCGGGCCACCAGGTCGGCGCCGGGGTCCGAAAATCCCGGGGTGCCGGCGTCACTCACCAGGGCCACGTTTTCTCCCACCTGAAGCCGCCGGATCAACTCCGGCCCCCGGGAGGCCTGGTTGTGGGCGTGGTAGCTGATGAGCGGCGTCTTGATCTCGAAGTGGCTCAGGAGCTTGCGGCTGTGGCGGGTATCTTCCGCGGCGATGAGGTCTGCCTCTTTCAAGACCCTAAGGGCCCGGAGGGTGATGTCTTCCAGGTTGCCGATGGGCGTGGCGACGATATAGAGCGTGCCGATAGTGCTCACCTTAAAACGCGTTGGAAATAATTTCCACCTGGGGTTCGTCCCCGGCCAGGGTGACCGCCACCACGTCGAAGCGCACCGGGGTCTCGGTAAGGCGTTTGGCCTTGAGGTAGTAATCCGCCAGCCGGCGCAACCGGCCCTGCTTGGTTATGGATACCCCCTCTTGGGGGCTGCCGAACCGGGTACTTTTCCGGGTCTTGACCTCCACCACTACGAGAACCTTGCCCTGCCGGGCGATGAGGTCGATCTCGCCTAAGGGCGTCATATAATTGCGCTCCAGGATCTGATAGCCCTGCTGCTTCAAGGCCGCCGCGGCCAGGTCTTCGCCGTGATCCCCCAGTTGCCGTCTCGGGTCAGAGGGCGGACGCACAGGTCCGCCCCTGCGGGTTGCCTTGATTGGTCTGGTTTTGCACGTCGCCAGCCAGCGGTCGAATTCATCGCTGCCTCTCGATCGTGGGTTTTCCCGATCCAAATCCCATCGCAACGGATTTGTTGAGATATATTCCCTGATACGGTTCAAAGATGCCTCATTCCGGATCACATGGTCATAAAAGCTGCGTTGCCACAGACTCTCTTGAAACCCAGGCCATCCATGCTCTTTTACCCCATGAATATATTCATTGGTCGTCATGGTCTTAAACCACTGCACCATTCTTCGTAGGGGCGGACCTGCGTGTCCGCCCTGAGCCCCAGGCAACGGAGACTTCCCTGGGGTAGAGGTTGAATTTGCCCTGAAACGGGGTTCTTCTTCCATTACCCAGACAATCCCGTGGAAATGATTCGGCATAACCACAAAATATTCATCAATTTTCAGCGACTTGAATTTGCGTTCCAGTTCCCCCCACCATTTCCCGATCATTTGGCCCGCCTGATTCAGCCGCATGGTCCCATCAATCACCTTACCGAAAAGGGATAAGCGCCCCTGAACGCAAACGGTGACAAAATACGCGCCTTCCTGGGAATAATCGTAATCGGCAAGGCGAGGCGATTTGGGGGGCCGCATCATTCTCTCCCCCCCAGCCACTCCTTCACGCCCCTGAAGGTGCGGCGGTGAAGGACGCAGGGGCCCCAGCAGCGCAGGGCTTCCAGGTGTTCGGCGGTGGCGTAGCCCTTGTGCCGGGCGAAGTTGTACTGGGGGTAGCGTTGATGCAACGCCTCCATCAGCCGGTCCCGATAGACCTTGGCCACCACGGAGGCCGCGGCGATGGAGGGACAGCGGTCGTCCCCCTTGATCACCGGTTGCTGGGGGTAAGTCAGGGGCAGGGGCTGGTTGCCATCCACCAGGACCATCTCCGGGACCATGGACAGGTCACGGATGGCCCGGGCCATGGCCCGAAGCGAGGCGGTCAGGATGCCCTGTTGCTCGATCTGGCGGGGGCCTATCTCGTGGATGGCCAGGGCCAGGGCCTGGCGCCGGATGTGGCCATCCAGTTCCACGCGGATTTCCGGAGAGAGGCGCTTGGAATCCCTGAGCCCGGGAAAAACGACGCCGGCAGGGAGGATCACGGCCGCCGCCACCACCGGACCCGCCAGGGGGCCCCGCCCCACCTCATCCACGCCGGCTATTAAGGTCAATCCCTGAAAACGCCAAAATCCTTCCGGGTCAGCAAGTACGTCATTGCTGCCCGGGAGGCGGCTCATTGCACCGGAGACCGCTTTTCCTTGATCCTGGCCGCCTTGCCCATCAGGTTTCTCAGGTAGTAGAGGCGACTGCGCCGGACTTTGCCCCGGAAGAGCACCAACACCTTGTCGATGTTGGGGGAATGCACGGGAAAGATGCGCTCCACTCCCACGCCATACGAGATCTTGCGCACGGTAAAGCTGGCCCCGGTCAGGCCGCCCCGTTTCCGGATGACCACTCCCTTGAAGACCTGAATGCGCTGCTTCTCCCCTTCCACAATGCGTACATGCACTTCCACGGTGTCCCCGGGGCGAAATGCCGGCAGGTCGCTGCGCATCTGCTCCCGGGCTAATTGATCTACACGTTCCATATCCTCACCTATCCTCCGCCTGGCTTAAGCCAGGGATTTTATGAATTCACGATCTTCCCGGCTCAGCACGGCCCGGGCCAGTAAATCCGGCCGCCGCCTCACTGTCCGGGCCAGGGCCTGGCAGCGCCGCCACCGGGCAATGCGCTGGTGGTCACCCTCCAGCAGCACCTGGGGAACCTCGTATCCTTCGAAAACTCGGGGGCGGGTGTAATGGGGGTATTCCAGGAGACCATCCTGGAACGACTCTTCCTCGGTGGCCCCCTCTCCCCCCAAAACCCCGGGAAGCAGTCGGGTCACCGCGTCCGCCACGATCAAAGCCGGGATTTCTCCCCCGGTTAGAATATAATCGCCTATTGACAGCTCTTCATCAATATAAAAATGAATCCGCTCATCCACCCCTTCATAGTGCCCGCAGATCAGCAGGAGGTGGTTCAGGTCCGCCAGTTCCTGGGCTTTAGCCTGATTGAACCCCGCCCCCCCGGGGCCCAGAAGAATCACCCGGGTCTCGGGGTCCCGCCCTTTCGCCATCCGGATGGCCGCCACCAGCGGCTCAATCTTCATGACCATCCCGGGACCGCCGCCGAAGGGCCGGTCGTCCGTCACCTGGTGGCGGTCAACCGCATAATCCCTCAGGTTGATCACCCCATAGGTGACCGCTCCCTGGACCTGGGCCCGGTGGAGCATGCTCTGGCTGAGGGGCGAGGCGAAAAACTCGGGAAACAGGGTCAGCAGGTCAATCTGCATCAGCTCACCAGAGTCCCTCTGGAGGCAAAGCCCGAATCATGATTTTCCCGCGGCGTCGCCGCCGCGGCCTTCCTCCCCTGATAAAAAACTACAAAATTTCCAAAAGTCCCTCGGGAGGCAAGGCCTTGATCACCCCTTCCTCCAGGTTGATCTCGACGATCACGTCCTCCACCGCGGGCAGCAGGATCTCCCGCTCTCCCTGGCGCACCACGTAGACATCGTGCCCCGGGGTGGGCATGATATGGTCCAGATACCCCAGCAGGGCCCCGTCGGCCTCGTTGACCACCGGCAGACCCAGGACCTGGAACCAGTAGTACTCCCCGGGCGGAAGCTTCGGGAACCGCCGGCGGTCCCCCAAAACTTGTAGCCCGGCCAGCTCTTCGGCACGGCTCCGGGTGTGGACGCCTTCCAGCCACAGGAGGACCTGGTTTTTGTGGCGCGCCGCCTCCAGCACCTGGTACCCCTGGCCGCCGATCCAGACCTGACCTAAGGCTGCGAACACCTCGGGGTCGGTGGTGGCGGCCTCGGCATCGGCCCGGACCTTGACCGCGCCTTTGAGGCCCTGGGCCCCGGAGACCTGCCCCAGGCCGATCAAGGTCTCTGGGTCAGGCCGCGGTGCTACTCAAGGATTTCCAGGACCGCCCGTTTGCGGATTTTGGTGGACGCGGCGCTGAGAATGGTGCGCATAGCCCGGGCGGTGCGCCCCTGCTTGCCGATCACCTTCCCCAGATCTTCCTTGGCCACCTTCAGCTCAATGACCGAGGTCTGCTCCCCTTCGATCTCATTGACCTGGACCTGTTCAGGGTTATCTACCAGTGACTGTGCGATGAACTTCACCAATTCCTTCATAGTAGCCACCTCGGTCAGGGGATCGGGCGATCAACCTTCTCGCTGCGCTTGGGCCGCGCTCAGGCCTCCGGTGCCGCTGCTCCCCGGGGCCGCTTCAGGAGGCTGGCCACCGTATCGGTGCAGGTGGCGCCTTTGCCCACCCACTCCTGGAGCAGGTCCTCTTTCACTGAAACCGCCGCCGGTTCCTGGCGCGGGTCATACGTGCCGATGATATCCAGAAATCTGCCATCCCGGGGAGCCTCGCTGTTGCTCACCACGATGCGATAGAAGGGGCGCTTTTTCGCCCCGTAACGGGCCAATCGGATTCTTAATGCCATGCCGCTGCTTTCTCCTCCATAGGTTTGATGGGCGACCCGGCAGGGGCGACCCGGCGGGTCGCCTTTACTCCGATCTGCCCTCTGGCGTGCTTTACATAAAATTCATGGGGAACCGGCCCTTGCCTTTCTTGCCCCCCTTGGTCACCTGCTTGATCATCTTTTGGGTCATGGTGAAATTCTTCAGCAGCCGGTTGACGTCCTGGACCGTGGTGCCGCTGCCGAGAGCGATGCGCCGGCGGCGGCTGCCGTTGATCAGGTTGTGGTCGTTCCGCTCCATCGGCGTCATGGAACTGATGATAGCCTCCACCCGTTTCAACTCCCCTTCGTCCGGCTGCATGCCCTTCATCGCCTTGAGCTTGCTCCCCAACCCCGGGATCATGCCCATGAGCTGCTCCATGCTGCCCATCTTCTTGATCTGCTTGAGCTGCTCCCTGAAGTCGTCCAGGGTGAAGGACTCCTGGCGCAGCTTCTTTTCCAGGTCCTTGACCTGGTCGGCGTCGAAGGCCTCCTGGGCTTTTTCGATCAGGGTGAGCACATCGCCCATCCCTAAAATCCGCGAGGCCAGGCGCTCCGGGTGAAAAACCTCAAGGGCGTCGAGCTTTTCCCCCACCCCCAAAAATTTGATGGGCTGGCCCACCACCTCCCGCATGCTCAGTGCCGCCCCGCCCCGGGCGTCGCCTTCCACCTTGGTGAGAATCACCCCGGTGAGCTTAAGGAGATCGTGGAAGCTCTGGCCCACCGCCACCGCGTCCTGGCCGGTCATGGCGTCGGCCACCAGGAGAATTTCATTGGGCTCGACTTGAGCCCGGATGGCCTTCAACTCTTCCATCAGGGGAGCGTCGACATGCAACCGCCCGGCGGTGTCCAGGATCACTGTGTCAAAGCCCTGGGCATAGGCCGCTTCCATGGCCGCGCCGGCGATGTTCACCGGGTTTTGGGTCGTCTCGGAGGGATGCACTGCCACCCCGATATCGGCCCCCAGGCGCTTGAGCTGCTCGATGGCCGCGGGCCGCTGCACATCCGCGGGCACGAGATATGGCTGCTTGCCCTGCCCCTTGAGGCGCTTGGCCAGCTTGCCCGCGGTGGTGGTCTTGCCGGAGCCCTGGAGGCCCACCAGCATGATCGCCACCGGGGGTTTGCCGCTCAAATCCAGCCGGGGCGACTCCCCGCCCAGGAGTGCGGTGAGCTCCTCGTGGACGATCTTGATGACCTGCTGGGCCGGGGTCAGAGACCGCATGACCTCTTCCCCCACCGCCCGCTCGCGAATGCGCTCGATGAAGGCCTTGGTGACCTTATAATTCACGTCGGCTTCAAGCAAAGCCAGGCGCACCTCGCGCAGGGCCTCGCCCACCTGGGCCTCATTGAGCTTGCCCCGGCCCTTCAGCTTCTTGAAGACGGCCTCTAACTTGTCGGAGAGTCGGTCAAACATATAAAAACCGGTTTTCGGTTCTGGGTTTGCGGTTTTCGGCTAAAAACCCGTCATGTTATAAAATATCTTGGTGGCACAGGCGTCTCGCCTGTGCTGTCTCCCTCTTGTTCCCAAGCTCCTGCTTTTTTTCTCGTTCCCAAGCTCCGGCTTGGGAACGCCATTTTTCCGCCCAAGCTCTGCCTGGACACCACCCGATTTGCCTTATTCTGCTGGGGTCAGAGTCTGAACGCAAAAATTTTATTGTACCCTTGTTATACCAGAAAACCCAAAACTGGAAACTGAAAACTATCCTTTAAAGCCCTGGGGCGTGCCGTGCACGCCGTTGCCCCGGGCGGCGGCCACGGGCCGCCCTATCCTTTAATGACTCCCAGGGGCTTCAGCCGGGCTACCTTCCTGGCGATCCCGGCGCCGTGGACCACGTCCACCACGCCCGCCACGTCCTTGTAGGCCTCGGAAATCTCTTCGTCGATGGTACCCCGCCCGGCGCCCCGGACGATGATGCCTTTGGCCGCCAACTCCTGGACGATGGACCGGCCCCGGGCCACCTTCTTGGCCTGGTGCCGGCTCATCAGGCGCCCCGCCCCGTGGCAGGTGCTGCCGAAGGTTTCGGTAAGCGCCTTTTCGGTCCCCACCAATACATACGAATAACGCCCCATGTCTCCGGGGATGAGCACCGGCTGCCCCGTCTCCCGGTAGGCCTCGGGGACCTCCGGGTGGTGGGGCGGAAAGGCCCGGGTCGCGCCCTTGCGGTGGACGCACAGCTTCCGGGGCTTGCCCTCCACGGTGTGAGTCTCGATCTTAGCGATGTTATGGCACACGTCGTAAACCAGTTCCAGCCCCAGGTCCCGGGGGCCCAGATGAAAAACCTGCTCGAAACTCTCCCGCACCCAGTGGGTGATGAGCTGCCGGTTGGCAAAGGCGAAGTTGGCGGCCCCGGCCATGGCCGCCAGATAACGCTGGCCTTCCGGAGAAGTCAGGGGGGCGCAGCACAGCTGCCGGTCCGGCAATTCGATGCCGTACTTGGCGCTGGCCTTGAGCATCACCTTGATGTAATCCTCGCACACCTGGTGCCCCAGCCCCCGGGAACCGGTGTGCACGATGGCCGTCACCTGGTCCGGGAACAGCCCCAGTTGCGCCGCCAGGGACGCATCGTAAATTTCATCGACATAACCCACTTCCACGAAGTGGTTGCCCGAACCCAGGGTGCCCAGTTGGTCCTTGCCCCGGTTCAGGGCGAAATCCGAAACCGCCTCGGGGTCGGCGCCGGCGATGGCGCCCCCGGCCTCGATGTGGGCCAGGTCACCGGCCTCGCCGAAGCCTTCCTTCACCGCCCAGCGGGCAGCCGTCCTTGAGCACCTTCTTAAACGCGGCGCCGCTGAGCTTGAAATCCTGGCGCCGGGACCCTACCCCCGAGGGGATGTTGGTGAACAAAGCGTTCACCAGGGTTTCCATCTGGGGCATTACCTGCTCCCGGCTCAGTCTGGTCCGGAGCAGGCGCACCCCGCAGTTGATGTCGTAGCCCACGCCGCCGGGGGAGACCACGCCCTCTTCCAGGTCGAAGGCCGCCACGCCGCCGATGGCGAAGCCGTAGCCCCAGTGGATGTCGGGCATGGCCAGGGAGGGGCCCACGATCCCCGGCAGGGTGGCGACATTGGCCACCTGTTGGAGGCTCTGGTCTTCCTGGATCACCGGGAGCATCTCCTTGGAGCTAAAGATCAGCCCCCGGGTGCGCATCTTCCCTTCCCGGGGAATCTCCCAGCGGTACGCGTCGATTTGCCGCAGCTTAATCATGAGTCAGTGGCCTGTGGACAGCGCCCATTGGCCCTGCCCGTTTCGATAAGACGCGGTTTGACAAACCAGCTTTTCTGTCATCCTGAGTGAAGCGAAGGATCTCAATCGTTTGCCAAAGCGAGATTCTTCGCTCCGCTCAGAATGACAAGTTGAGAGATTGTCGTTCTTTTACTTGACCACTCAGCCCCGACAACCTCATAAATCTTACAAATCCAACACCACCGTGGCCTCCCACCCGTCTTGAACCGGCACGATGCTCAGCTGATGGAAGGTTGCGGCCTTGACGCCGGTCCGGGAAGGGTGCCGGGCGGGATCAAAGGTCTCGCCGGTTACCCGGGCCTTCAGCCCCCCGGAGGTCAATGACTCCACCTGAAAGTCCCGGCCCAGAAACCCATCGATATCAAAAAGATAAAGCAGGTGGTTGAGCCAGTCAACCAGGAGAGACTCCCGATCGAGGGCAGTCAGGCGCACCGTCCGGGTGGCCCGGCGCTTGAGATACCGCCGGTCGGTCAAGGTGGCGCTTAAGGCGCGGCCGGCATTTTCAAAGAGCTCCGGGAGATCCTTCCCCCACAGGCGCCAGGCCAGGTCCGCGGTGTGGGACAGCTGGCGGTAGGGGGGGCGCCGCCGGGGCGAAGTTTCCGGTTTTTGGTCAACCATGAACCAGGCTTATTCAGTCGGCCAAACGGTATCGTACTACACAGATACCTTCAAAATGTTGGCTTCCATACCTCCCCCTCCCCTGGTGGGAGGGGGTTAGGGGGAGGGGGTAGGTTGAAGCAATGCCCAGCAATTTCACCTCCACCCCAGCCCTCCCCCATCAAAGGGGAGGGAGAAAAAATCTAAACCTTTTTCAGATAATCCTGAGACGACGCAACAGAATCGGGCTTTCCCGAAAATCTCCCGCCCCTACCCTTACCCAAAATTATCGCCGCTGCCAGTTGCCGGGGTCCCGGGCCGCGGCCGCCCCCAGGTCAAAGGCCTGGAGGTTCGAGGCCAGAAATTTTTCCTTGGTGCGGGTCCGGATCACCGACAGGATGTCCTCCGCGGTGATCGGCAGAGACCCGGTGGCAGCCAGGGCCCCCAGGAGAACCATGTTCACCGCCAGGGGACTGCCGGACTGATGGGCCAGGGCGCCGGCGTCAAAGGCCAGCAGCGCCCCCACCTGCTCCGCCAGACGCTGGAACATCTGTTCAACCGATGGGTACCGGGCCTGGCCGATGGCCACCGGGTAAGGCACCATGGTGGCGGTGTTGGCGATCACCAGGGTCTTGGCGTGGCAACGGTCCAGGGCGCGGAAGGCCTCCAGGGCCTCAAAACCCAGGACGATGTCGGCTTCCCCCGGGGAGATCAGGGGGCTTTTCAGGTCCCCCAGCACCACGGTGGAGACCACGATGCCGCCCCGCTGGGCCATGCCGTGGGTCTCGCTCACCATGGGCTCGTAGCCGGCCGCCAGAGCCGCCTCCCCCAGGAGGCGGCTGGCCAGAAGTGTCCCTTGGCCCCCCACCCCGGTGAGGAAGATGCGGAGGTTTTTGGGGTTGTCGTTGGTCGGTTTTCGGTTTTCGGCAGCGGCCATTGCTTAACCTTGTGTATTTATAGGGCGGCCTGTGGCCGCCGTGCATCTAGAGAGTAATATGCAGGGCGGGCACTGCCCGCCTTTCAGCCCAGGCTGGAAAGCCTGTGCCACCATCCTAAGGGGTTGGGGGAAGGAGCCACCTACGAAAAAGCCCTAGCCCCTTCCCCTAAAAATCTGCCCCCTCTCCCCTATCCTTTCGCCCCCACCGGCCGGATATTCTCGCACCACTGGACGCAAAAGGCGCAGCCGGAGCACAGTTCCGGGTCGATCTGCAGCTGGCCCGGTTCTCCCGACTCCAGGTACATAGCCGGGCAGCCGAAATTATCCAGGCAGTCCCGGCACTCGCCGCAACCCTTGGTCACCTGAAAACGCGCCGTCCGTTTTTTGCCGGTGATCCGGGCTTCGTAAAGGATGCAGGGGGCCTGGGAAAGTAGCACCCGGACGCCTTTGGCCGCCAACGCCTCTTTGGTGGCCGCCAGGCTCTCTTTGTATTTATAGGGGTTCACCGTCCAGAGCTGTTCCACCCCCAGGGCCTTCACCACCCGCTGGATCGGCACGTGCTCACCGGGGTATCCCGGGGGTATCAGGCTGACCCCGGGGTGGGGCTGGTGGCCGGTCATGGCGGTGGTGCCGTTGTCCAGGATGACCAGCAGAAAATCGTGTTTCTGGTGCACCGCGTTGACCAGGGCCGGCAGCCCGGAGTGGAAAAAGGTGGAATCCCCGATGAAGGCCACCACCTTCTGGCCCGTGGCCCGGGAAATGCCTGCGGCGGTGCTGATGGAAGAGCCCATGCAGATGAGAAAATCCGCCATGGACAGGGGAGGTAAGAGCCCCAGGGTGTAGCAGCCGATGTCCGTGGGGAAGACCCCTTCCACCCCCAGGTCCTTCAGGGCGATCTTCACCGCGTAATACATGGCCCGGTGGGGGCACCCGGCGCAGAGATTGGGGGGCCGGTCCGGCAGGGGCTGGTCCAGGACCTTCTCGGGGACTACCGGCCCGGGCGCCTCATAAGCCACATTGAAAAACCGGGCGATCACCTCCCGCACCAGGGACGGGTGGTACTCATAGAGCCGGGAAAAGAGGTCCGGACCTTTGCCCCGGATAGTCAGGCTGAGCCCCCGGGCCTGGGCCACGGCTTTGAGAGCCTCTTCCAGGTACGGCTCCAGTTCCTCCACCACCAGCACCCTGGTAAGGGGCGCCAGAAAATCCCCCAGCAAGGCCTCGGGCAGGGGGTGGGTGAATCCCAGCTTGAGCAGCTTGACTTTATCGGCCAGGCCCAGTTCCCGCAAGGCGTCCACGGCATAGGTGCCGGCCACGCCGCTGGCGACGATGCCCCAGTTGCCGCTGCCACTAATCTCGTTGAAATCCGAAGTCTCGGCCAGGGCCCGGGCCTGGTCTCCCGCGGCCAGGAGCCGCACGTGGGCCTGGCGGGCCACCGCCGGCACCATCACCTGGCGGAAAGGGTCCTTATGAAAATGGCCGGGGCCCGGCCGGGCCGCCATCTCCCCCAGGGTCACGGGGCCCCGGGTATGGTTCACCCGGGTGGTGGTGCGCAGCAGCACTGGGACCTTGAGTTCCTCTGACAGGGCGAAGGCCGCCCGGGTCATGGCTTTGGCTTCCTCGGGGGTGGCCGGCTCCAGCATGGGCAGGCCCGCCATCTTGGCGTAATAGCGATTGTCCTGCTCGTTTTGACTGGAGAACAGGGACGGATCGTCGGCGCTGACAATCACCATACCCCCCTTGACCCCCACGTAGGCCAGGGTCATGAGGGTGTCGGCAGCCACGTTCAGCCCCACGTGTTTCATGGCGCACAGCACCCGCCAGCCGCAGGCCGCGGCCCCCGCCGCCACCTCCAGGGCCACCTTTTCGTTGGTGGAAAATTCAAACTTCAGGTCGGTCTGCCGGGAAATCTCGTAACACCGGTCGCCGATTTCCGAGGCCGGAGTCCCGGGGTAAGTGGTCACCAGGGCCACCCCGGCTTCCAGGGCGCCCCGGACAATGGCCTCATTTCCCAGGAAGAGCCGCCGCTCCCCCGCCGATCCGGTCAAAAGCTCTGACATAAGATATCTACCTGAACCGTGGTCCCGGCCCGGCGCCGGGCCGGGCTGACACCCCTCAAAGTTGCCCCTGCCGGCTTCCGCCGCAGGTCCAATAAATTTGTGTGAATTATAATAATTAACATATTTGGGGCAAAATACGAGGAAAAAATCGGTGCGCGGCGCTTGGGGAAGAGGACAGGCTGATGACAGCCACCTGCGCCGGCGCCCTCTTCTCCACGGTCAGGCGGCGGGAAACCAATGATGCTGAAGGCGGGATGCGCTTCGCTTTCTCGCCCTACGGGGTACGGGCCGCCCCCAGGGTTTTCAATTTGGCAGTTGGCCTCGTAAGGATAGGGAGCGACTAAGAAATTTCCTACTGACTCTTTACCACGGCAACAAGGAAAACGTACTGGCAGGCTTGATGATCTCTCCCGGCCGCCGGTTGACAACCTCCACGAACTGTTCGGCCCACCGCCTGACGATGTCTTCGGCGTTGCCGTACCAGGTAAAGCCCTTGAGATCGATGGGCCGTGCGGTGGCATATTCCCGGTCGGCAAACATGGCCAGGGTCTGGCCGGTATCGGTGTCTTTGACCCTGGCCTCGAAGGCCACCGTACTCTGGGCGTCCGTGCCCCTCTCCAGGGCCGCGGCGGCCAGTCCCGAGCCGTAGGGGCCGGCGACTTTTATGACGTTGAGCAGCACGTGGCCCGGAACCAGTTCCGTAATGGCCATTTCCAGGGTCAGGGAGCCTTTCTCAGGGGACATGACCACCCGCAGGCGGCGGCGGGGATCATCCTGAAAGGCTTTGATGAATTGCGCCCGCATGAAGGTCGCCAAGTTCTGGACATCTTGCTGCATCTGGTCGGCACGGATGGTCTCCTGCCACCAGTTGGCCCGCATGAGGTACTCGGTGTTCACCGGGGCAATATACAGGGTGCGGTACTGGCGCCAATCTACCCCTGGTTTGATCCAGGTCTTATTGAAGGGAAGAGCGGGGTCCCTAGTCAGTTGCTGCATAGGCACATAACCGGCGCCATCGGCTGGCGGAGCTTTCAACCTTTTGTCCAGCGACACTTGCACCGCGTCTGCCGAAGCTTCCGCTGAAAATCTCAACGTATCGACGGTGGAGCAGCCGGAAAGGAGCATACCGGTCAGGAGGATAAGGAAAGCCAGGAGTCTAAACGCCATATTCCTGTTGTCTTTCTCCCGTTGGATTGGGGGATGCCTTCATGGCGATCCGAGGCTGCGCCATCATGTATATCAGAGCCGCTCCTGACAAGGAAATAATAATTGGCATTGCCAGATTGCTCTTGAGAGAGTCGCCGATCATGATCGCCGGTCCTGCGAGAAGGGTGGAAGTGACTGTGCCGGCCCCGGCTTTAAAAAGAACCTCTCAGGCAGAAAAGACCTGGAGGAGCCCACCCCGAAAAACCCAAAAAGATCTCAGATGCTGATTGTTGCTATCCTGCCCGGTTAGACAAGCATCCCCGGGTAAGCAAGAGACCCCGCGATGATCTGAAGAGCGCCCTGGACCTTGGGTGGGGGGATCTTCAGAACCCTCTTTGGGCTAATGCTGTGATGCCTGGGGGGAGTGGTTGACCGGTCAGGTCTTACACGTGACCCGTTGTCATGGTTGCTGCAGGCGATATGCGGCAGAGGTCCAGCCCCGGAGTCCGTCCGGGTGGCCGGGTCCGTTAGCCTCCCCACCCGCCCGGTTGAAGCGGGTGGGAGTCCCGTTGGTTCGCTCCCGACGCCAGGGCCCCCTACTTCTTCCGGCCCCGCATCCAAAAGGGGAGGTCGCCGGGCCCGGCGCTGGCCCGGAGTTGGGCGATCTCAGCTTTGAACTGCGTCAATTCTGCCTGGAGAGCCTTAGCGGCTGCGGCCTCGGCCTTGAGCGCCTCGACCTCCCGGCGCAATCCGGCCAGTTCTCCCGTCGATGAGGCGATGGCAGCCTTGGCGGCGCTTGCGTCCGCCGCCACGGCTCTGAGCCCCGCCACCTCGGTCCGCAGCCCCTGGAGGCCGGCTTCCAGTCCCTTTAAGCGCTCCTGGACCTCGGGGGGTATCTCCGGCGCCGATTGACCCCGGCCGCCTCTGTTCACAGAAGCGAGATCGGGTACGACGGTATTGAGCGGGTGTTCCTGGGTAACCGCATCCAGGGGATTTTCGCCAATGGTGCTGCGTTTAGCCATGTTGTTCAACTCCCTTCTTGGCTGATGATCTCGTCGGCCAGGGCCCGATAATCCACGGCGCCGGCGCTCTTGCCGTCGTACTGGGTGATGGCCTCGCCGAAGGAGGGACATTCGGCCAGCCGGATATTTTCCCGGATGACGGTGCGGTAAACCAGGCTCCCGGAGCGCTGGCGTAATTGCTCCACCACCTCCCGGGCGTGGCGGGTGCGAAAATCCACCCGGCAGGCCAGGATACCTGAGACTCTCAGGTCCGGGTTGAGGCGGTCCCTGACCACCTCCACGGTCTGAAGCAGTTGGGCCAAACCGCTCAGGGCCATGACGTGGGCCTCCACCGGCACCAGGAGTTCGGTCACCGCCACCAGGGCGTTGACCGTGAGGACCCCCAGGGTGGGAGGGCAGTCGATCAGGACGTAGTCCCAGCGGTCCGGCGGCAGGCGGTCCAGGTTGCGGCGCAAAATGGTCTCGGCCCCCACTTCCCCGGCCAGCATCTTCTCAGCCCCCACCAGCCAGGACGAGGACGGCACCAGGTCTACCCCGGCCACTCCCGAATCCTGCACCAGGTCAAGCATGGAGCCATTTTCTGCAAAGATCCCCAGCACTCCCTTGCCGGCATCTTTGACCCCGAACCATGCCGTGCTGGAATGTTGCGGGTCCAGGTCGATGACCAGCACCCGCCGGCCCTTCTCCCCCAGGGCCGCGGCCAGATTGACGCTGGTGGTGGTTTTGCCGCTCCCCCCCTTCTGGTTTGCAATGGCAAAAGTCCTCATGGCGTGCCTTTCCCCCTCATTCCGCAGTCCCCGGCGACCGTCGCCCCCAGGTTCAGTGAGGTACTACTTTAGAGACTTTTCCAGTTTTTTTGTTGATTAAAATGAGATCTGCTCCTGCTTCTGAGCCGTAAGATAACACCCTCTGTTCGAATATCCTTCTTCCGCCAAGCGTGGCCTTCATTCTATCCTCAGCTTTACTGGGCTCGCCGAGAATAGCTTTAACTTCTGCCTCGGTCATTCCGACCTTTATTTTTTGTAACTGGCTCGGGTCGACAGTTCCTCCGGCAGCCATCAGGTGAGAGCTCGGGCCTAAGCCCATACCCACCAGCGCCACAAAAACCAAAAACAGGACCGTTTTTTTCATGGCTTCATCTCCTTAGCCCGAGTCCAGTCAAGACCCTGTGGGGGTCACCCGCGCCTCGGATCCTGGGACGCTCGGCCTGTGCCAGCCTGGTCAGGGAACGGCCTCAGAGGGCGGCCTCCCGGTTTATTTCTCAACCTTAGCCACCATGCCACAACCCGACCCGCCTGTCAACTTGAGGTCTCCGGGGCAATCTCCTCATCTGCCCTGAGAGTTCTGGGCCTGGTCCCGGCGCCGGGGGCCTGGGAGTGGCCAGCGTGGCAGGGGAATGGGGGAGCCGCCCGTTCGAGGCGCCTGATCGGTTGTCAGGATTTATCGGTCCGTGACGATTTTTATCCCGGAAAAAGTGGCAGGCCCCATCTCAGGACGTGCAAAACCTGGGATAATCTGCGAAAATGGCCAGAAATGCCGCGGTTACCTCCCTTCCTTGGGCGGGCCGTTGCCTCGCTGGCAGTTATCATGGTGCGCAGTGCGCACCCTACATGAAACATTGAACCTTGAACTCTTGCCGGGACCGAACCATGACCGCAGGGCTTAAGCTTCTGACCGTATCCGTCCTCCTGGTGATCAGCGCCTGTGTCTCCGCCGGGACCAGGGCCGTTACCGATGCCGGCGCCGTCTCCCGGATCGAGGTGGGCAAGTCCACCCAGGCCGACGTCACGGCCCTCCTGGGCTATCCCATCACCGCCTCCTATGGCGGCCAGGGGGAGGAGACCTGGCACTACTCGTATATCACCACCTACCCCAAGCCTCCTGCGTTTGTGCCTGTGGTCAAGGCCATAACTCCTAACCTGGGCGAAACCACCCGGGAGTTGGCCGTGACTTTCAGCCCGGATGGCACCGTGAAGAGTCTGGGGCTGAACCAGCCTTCTCCGGCCCCGGCGCCTTCCGGTTGACCAGGGCTGTTCGACGTTCGGTTTTCCCCTCCTGAAATGCGACCCAAGGGCTATTTGCGGTAGTCCGGGGGTTTAGCGTCAGAAACTCTTTTCAAATTCCCCTGAATCCCCATTGATAAAGCTGAACTTTAAACGTAATTCCTTATAGTTCCCCCCTTTGACCAAGGGGGGTTAGGGGGGATTTGGTCTTTTTGAGCAGGTGTCATAATGGCCAGAACCTTTGGCGTTTGCTTGCCTGCCACCTGAAGCAATCCCAATAACCAAAAAAAGGCGACCGCTGCGGTCGCCTTCGATGCCGATACTATTTTTCCCTGCCGAATTATTTCTTATCTTTGCCAGGCTCCGATGGTGGCCCTACCTTTTCCCAGCCGCCGCCTAAGGCCTTGTAGAGGGCAATCAGGTTGGTATCCTGGGTGCGGATGCTCTGGGACAGGGCATCTTCGGTGGCAAAGAGGTTACGCTGGGCGGTGGTGACGTTCAAAAAATCTGACTTGCCGGCGAGATAGAGCTGGGTGGCCAGGTCCACCGCCTTGCGGTTCTCAACCACGGCCGCGGACAGGGATTTGCGGGTTTCCTGTTGCTTGGCATAGGCCACCAGAGCGGTTTCCACGTCTTTCAAGGCGGTGAGCACCGTCTTCTCATACGTCAGCAGGGCTTGTTCCTGGAGGGCGTCCTGAACTTTGATGTTCCAATAGATGCTGCCGCCGGCGAAAATCGGCCAACTGACGCTGGGGCCGAATGACCAGAACTTATTGTTGGCCAGGCTCCCTATCCTGGTAACATCGCTGGTGGTCACGCCGAAGCTCCCGGTCAGGAAAAACTTGGGGAACAGGTCGGCGGTAGCCACCCCGATTCGGGCCGTGGCAGCGTGGATCTGGGCCTCGGCCCGGCGGATGTCCGGGCGGCGCCGCAGCAGTTCCGAAGGCAGGCCCACGGGGATTTCCGGCGGCGCGGGAGGAATCGGCGCAACCTTGGTCAGCTCTTTTTCCAGGGCCGCCGGTTCCCGCCCCAGGAGCACCCCCAGGCTATAGATGGCCGCCCGGGCCGAGGATTCGAACAGCGGTATCGTGGCTGCGGTGGTGGCTACCTGGGCGTTGGCGTTGGCCACATCCAGGCCTCCCACAAAGCCGGCGTCATGCCGCTTCTGGATGATGTCGGCGGTATGCTTTTGAGCCTCCAGGTTTTTCTGGGCAATGTCGACCTGCTGTTGAAAACCCCGTAGGTTGATATAGTTGCTCCCCACGTCTCCCACCAGAGTTACCAGGACGTCCGCGGCGATCCTCCACCGCGGCCTGGAGATCGGCCCCGGCAGCCTCAATGTTCCGTCGCGTGCCGCCGAAAACATCCACTTCCCAGGAACCATCCAGACCGGCCTGAAATAATTCCCGGAACGGCGGGACGCCCCCCGAAGAGCCACTTGACCCGCCTCCCGACCCACCGCCTGACCCGGATACGGCGACCCCGCCTCCCGCGGTGTTGACCGCGGCGGAGGGAGTGTGACTCCGGTCATAGAGGACGGTGCCATTCACCTGGGGCCAGAGGGGGCCGCCCGCCACCCCCAGGGACGCCCGGGCCTGGCGGATGCGGGCCTCGGCCAGGCGCACATCCAGGTTGGCGCGGACCGCCGTTTCCACCAGGGACGACAAAGTCGGATCTTTAAAGGCGGTCCACCATGCCACCAGTTCCACCGGATTAATGTTGGTTTTGCTGGGCTGGGCCGGGGTGACGACATTCTGGCCGTCCCAGTACGTGGGAACCTTGGTCTCCGGCGGGTGGTAATTCGGGCCCACGGCGCAGCCGGACAGCGCCAGCAGGAAAAGAACCAAGATTAACAGAAGTCTTATACAATTCGAGGAACGAATAGCCATTATAGACCTGCAATAATCTTTTTTGGTGGCACGGCCTTTCCAGGCTGTGCGCTTTTCAGACTTCCCCCGGCTCCCAGAGAAATGGATATTCCTCAGGAACCTGACATAATCCGGTTTTGACTGGATTATTGCGTATATAATTCCATTTCTCCAGGCACTCATCATAATCTCTGACAATGCGATCAAAACTTTCATCCTGCCATAAGGCGCCTTTGATGCCCCTTGCTTTATTGATTTCCCGAGCACTGAACCCTTTAATCCCTTGTAAAATTTTGCTTATCGAAAATACAGGTTTTGGTTCTATCACAATTGGTTTCAATATTAGATGCACATGATCCGGCATTACCACAGTAGCTATCACCCAATATCTTATTTTATGGAAATGTTTTATAGCATCTAATACAACTTTTCTTTCATCATCAGTAATTATCCCTGATCTCAAACGGAAAGTGACAAAATAAGTGCTGCCAGTCAATTGCCAGTGCGGCAGATTGCGGCGATTAATGCATAACTCATCTTTTTGCGCACAGGCTGGAAAGCCTGTGCCACCGGGTTTCTCAGTTTTTTCTTTCAGGTTCTTACTATTTTCCAAACTAATATCTCTATTACTCTTGGTGGCACAGCCTTTCCAGGCTGTGCTCTTTTCAACCTGATCTGATAGAGCTTCTCCATCCTCCCAGAGAAACGGTTATTCCTCAGGAATCTGACCCCAAGAATTTATTCATACCGCAGGGCAATGATCGGGTCCAGGCGCGAGGCTTTCCAGGCCGGATAAAAGCCGAACACAATGCCCACCGTCACGGAAACCGCAAAGGCCGCGACGATGGCGCTCAGGGACAATTCCGTCGGCCAGTGCAGCAAGACTCTGACCAATATAGATATGCCCCGGCCCACCAGGATACCCACCGCCCCGCCGCAGAAACAGAGGATCACCGATTCCGCCAGAAATTGCTGCAGGATATCCCGGGCCCAGGCCCCCACGGCCATGCGCAGGCCGATCTCCCGGGTGCGCTCCGTCACCGACACCAGCATGATATTCATGATCCCGACGCCTCCCACCAGCAGGGAGATCAGGGCCACCGCCAGCAAAAGCTTGGTCATCATGGTGCCGGTGGATGACAGGGCCTTGGTCATTTCGGTCATATCCCGGATGTTGAAGTCATCCGGCTTCCCCCGGGCCAATCCGGTGCCGCTCCCGCAGCAACTGGGTGATTTGTTTGATGGCGGCAGGAACTTCCTGGGTGGAGCGCCCCGCCGTCAGGATCTGATCCACATTGATAAACCGCACCGGCTGGGGCGTGTCCGCAGCCTGGGTCGCCGAGGGGACGGGATAAAGTTGGTTTTGCGCATTAGGGTAGATCTGGTTGAGACTATTCACCGTCGTGGTGGTGTCGGACTCGGAACCGCTGGCGGCGCGCTCTGGTTGGCGGTTTCCGCCGAAGAGCCGGTCACGCGAAATTTAATGGTAGTCCAGGGCGCCAGCAGGACATCGTCCTGATCCATGCCCATCATGTTGGCGCCTTTGGCGCTGAGGACCCCGACCACCCGGAAGGAGACGTTTTTCACGCGCACTTCTTTGCCCAGGGGATCTTCGCCCTGGAAAAGCTCCCGCACCAGCCTCTGGCCCAAGATACAGACCTTGCTGGCATTGCGGACATCCCGCTCCGTGAACATGTCGCCCTCGGACAGGCCCCATTCCCGAACGTCGAGCCAGTCGGGAGTGGTGCCATAAATAAAGGTGGGCACCCAGTTGCGGTTGCCATAAATGACCTGGGTCCGGGCCCGGACTATCGGCACCGCGCCTCTGACCGCCGGGCACTCGTCCAGGATAGCCTCGGCGTCCTGGGGGGTAAGGGTCTTGTTGCTGCCTCCCCCGAAGCTGACGCCGCCGCTGGAGGCCGTACCCGGCAAGATGATCAGATTATTGGCCCCCATACTGGCAATGGTCGCCTGGATGGCGCTCGAAGAGCCGCTGCCCGATCTCCATCATGGCGATGACCGCCGCCACGCCGATGACGATGCCGAGGGTGGTCAGGGCCGCCCGCATGACGTTGCGCCTCAGGCCGTGCAGCGCGGTCCGCACCATCCATTGGAGACGTAGCCACGCCAAGCCTGAGCGCAGCTTGGCTGCTGCTGCTGAGCGCACCGGGGGCGATGCGCCAACCTGGCCTCCCTGGGCCCTTGGCGTTGCGGGTGCTTCGGCTTCCACCATCCCATCGGTAATCCTGATGATCCGTTTGGCGGAGTCGGGCGACGTTGGCGTCATGGGTGACCAGAATAATGGTCACGCCTTCCTCTTCGTTGAGTCGCCGGAAGAGTTCCAGGACCTCCTCACTGGTCTTGGAGTCGAGGTTGCCGGTGGGCTCATCCGCGAACAGGATGGCGGGATTGTTGATGAGGGCCCGGGCAATGGCCACCCGCTGCTGCTGCCCGCCGGAGAGCTGAGAGGGCTCGTGATCCAGGCGCTCCCCCAAGCCTACCCGCCGGAGCAGGTCTTCGGCCCGCTGGCGCGCCTCCCGGTCGGAGAGGTGCTGCGGCGGTGTAGGACAGGGGCATCATCACGTTTTCCAGGGCGCTGGTCCGGGCCAGCAGGTTAAAAGTCTGGAAGACGAAGCCGATTTTCTGGTTTCGGAGCTGGGCCCACTCATCGGCCGACAGCGCCACCACATCCTGCCCTTCCAGCCAGTATTCCCCGGAAGTGGGACGGTCCAGGCACCCCAGGATATTCATGAGCGTGGTCTTGCCTGAACCCGAGGTGCCCATGAGCGCCACAAACTCGCCCTGGGCCACGGTCAGCGAGATGCCTCTGCAGCACCGGCACGTCGATTTCGCCCAGGTGATACGTCTTATATATGTCGCGCAGCTCGATAAATTCCATGGCAGGCTCTCGTCATCCACCCTCACAGCACGGATGCGGCTCCGGACGTGGCGCTTATTCTTACCATTGGCGGACTTCTTGAAGAGTTGCGGGGTAAAGGGGCTGCCGCCCGGTGCAGGTTGCCCGGCCGACTGGCTCCCATTTTCGCCCACCACCAGGGAGGTGCCTTCCTTGAGTTCGGGGCTCGAAACTTCCGTCAGGCTGCCGTCGCTCAGGCCGAGGTCGACGTAAACCGGGCGCACCAGGGTCCCCTGGGGCACATAAACGACGCCCCGGGCCTGCTGCTCCTGGCCGGCCTTGGCCTCGGGCTTGACCAGGCTGGGCGCCTTGGACTTTTTAGTCTTCTTCAGGGGGTCCCCCGGAACTCCGCCACTACCTGGTCCGCCCGGGGGGTCCAGCGCAGCGCGGCGTTGGGGACGAGCAGGACATTCTTGGCTTCGCCCACAATAAAATTGACGTTGGCCGTCAGATACGGCAGCAGTTTGCCGCTCGGAATTATCGGTGATAATCTCCACGGTGTAGGTGACCACATTTTGGGTCATGGTGGCGTTGAGCCGCACTTTTCCCACTTGCCCGGAAAATACCTCGCCGGGGTAGGCATCTACAGTGAACGTGACTGGCTGGCCCGGTTTGATCCGGCCGATATCCGCTTCATTGACCGAAACCCAGACCTGGAGACGCTTCAGATCCTTGGCCAGGAGAAAGAGGCTGGGCGCGTTGAGGCTGGACACGACGGTCTGGCCGATGTTAACCCGCCGGTCGATGATGACCCCTTTGACCGGCGAGACGATGGTGCAGTAACTCAGGTTTTGCAGGGCCCGCTTCAAGACGGCTTCGGCCTGGGTCACGGTGCCTTGCGCCTGGACTATGGCGGCTTTGCCCACGGCAAGATTGGCCTTGGCAACTTCATAGGCGGACCGGGCCGCGTCGAAGTCGGTTTGCGACAGGGCGTCCGACGGCCCCAGCTTTTGAGCCCGCGTCCAGTCGTTCCCGGTCTGCAGGAGCTTGGCCTGCATCTGCCCCAGGTCGGCTTGGGCCTTCTGGACTGCGGCCTTGGCCTGGGCCAGTTGGGCTTTGGCCGAGGCCGCATCCGCGGCATAGAGGGCGTCGTCAATCCGGGCCAGCACCATCCCGGCCTCAACGACGGAGCCGTAGTCAACCTCCTCGCCGTTTTATCCTTGCCGAAGGACACGATCCTGCCCGCGACCTGAGCCCCGATATCGACGACTTCCTCCGGCTCCACCGTGCCCGTGGCGCTGATCGTCGCCTGGAGGTCGCCCCGCTTCACCTGGACCGTCTTAAACCCGGCTGCGGTAGAGCCGCCGCGGCCCAGGTAGATTATGAGAACCAGGGCGGCAACCAGCACCACGCCTATGATGACCAGAATGGGCCTATCGGGAAGTTTGATTTTTTGCATCAGATATCCTCTGACCGCATTGGCATAATTTTTTCATGGCCTCGCCTGACCCCAGCAAAAGGAGTCCCAGAACAGGGGACGCGGGGGACAGAGAGGCCACATAATATAGGCCCATTATGAATTGAATCCCCATCCTGTCAATCTTGTTAGCAATTTTATCATTATTATATTAACTAATTTGCCAGGGAAATCCGGCGCGCTAAAACCATGTAGCCGGAAAGAAACGTGAAGATTAGCGCTATTCCTCACGGGAAAAGCCAGGAGAAACCCCAGACACGGCGGCCGCAGCAGGGAAATTTTTTTGACAATTGATTATATATATAGTAGTTATCATAGATAACTATTCCTATGAACGATGACTACTGCCCCAACGCAAAATTCCCTGGGCTTCATTATCTACCGGACAGCCCTGGCCTTAAAGGCAGCCCTGCAAAGGTTCTTCAAAGAAAACGGCTATGAGATTACTGCGGAGCAGTGGGCCATCGTCCGGCATCTCTGGGAGGAAGACGGCCTCTCTCAAAGGGAACTCGGCGAAAAAACGTCGAAAGACAAGCCGAACATCACCCGAATGATCGACGCCTTGGAGCAGAAACGCCTCGTCTTTCGCCAACCCGATCCCCGGGACCGGCGGAAATATTGTATTTACCTCACCAAGGAAGGCAAGTCCCTTCAGGAGCGCCTCCTGCCCCTGGCCCAGACCTTGCGGGAGAGAGTCACCCAAAATCTGACCCCCCAGGAGATCGACCTCTTGAAGGGCACCCTGGACAAGATCTACCAAAATATTTGCCGTCTCTGAACTCTTCGGCTCATCAACGCGGTCCGCTTCGGCCGGCGCCGGCGAGACGCCGGGGCCACCGGTTCGCTTGCCCCATGAACCCCCCGGGAAAGTCCCCTCACCAGTCATTCTGACTAAGAAATGGCGCGACCGCAGGGTCTCGCCGATAAGATAAAATATGAGAGCCTCCCCCGGCCCTGGCAGCGCCGGCCTCCCGGTTCGGCGAGACGCTTCCCGGAATGGGCTTATTTTCTCCGGACCGGGGCCCAAAGGAATTGTCGACCAAACCGGGGGCGATTATTCTAAATGCCTGGAATTCAGAAAAAATCATTACCTTTTTTGAAAATCCTTTGCTATTATTTAGGCTTAAAGAAAGAAGTTCCAAAGCACCGTCTTTAGTCAGCCGACCCTGGGTTAGCGCATCATCTCGACTAATTTGCCTGATTTTTCTATAATGGCAGATGGAAATTTGGCTAAGTGAATTTGGACCAGGGTCTCCGGCGGTTCCGGAAACCTGGCATTTCACTTGGTACGGTGGCTTGATGGGGGAGTCAACGATGCACCTTCCAGGTGCGAACCAGTTCCTTGCGTTCGTTTGGGGGCCTCGGAACGTCAGCCATACAGTGGTGGATTTGGCGCGCGCAACGTCCAGCCGCGCCATATTCGACCTGAGCGCCGCACAGTTTGCCCAGATGGCGACGGCCCTGCGAAGGGTTGGGGCCACCGCCGCGCAGATATCCGCCCACGACTTTATGGAGCCAGAGCTTGAGGCCTTCCTGGATGAATCCGGGGTCAAGACCTTATGGGTGGAATACCACTCCGTCCTCTTTCCCGGCGACCCCGAGGCTTTTTGCCAGCGCCTGGACCAGATCTCGGCCCGCTGCGCTTGCCTGCCGGTCATCAGCGATTTAGACCTCCTCCACCGCCTCCTTCAGCACCAGAGCCCCGTCCGGACTGTGGCCCTCAAAGGCAATGAGGCCGCAGGTTTTGTCAGCAGCGACACCATCGGCGTCCTGTACTCCAGCGCCAGAGAACTGCTGCGGCAGAGTGGCCGTGAGCTGGATGTGGTCATTTGGGGAGGAGTGGCCACGCCCGAGGCCGCGGCGGCCTTTTTGGCCACCGGCGCCCGGGGGGTAGTCTTTGAAAGTCTCCATTGGCAGACTGACCTGGTGGAGAAAGACGACAACTTAGGCAAACAACTCTCCAAGTTGCGTCCTGAGCATACCAGCATCGTCGGAAGATCCCTCGGGGTCTGCTGCCGGCTTTTCGATAAAGGCAATTTCCCCGCCGTCAAAGCCTTGGAAGATTACGCCCGCTCTTTGAGCGACGGCCCCATTACGGCGGATAAACGCCAGGCCTTTGCCCAACGGGTGGCGGCCGCGGCGGTGCCGGCCCTGGAAAGCAACCTGGACCGCCGGCAACTGATCCCCCTGGGTCCGGAAGCTGCTTTTGCCCAGACGTTCCGCGAGCGCTTCGGCGCCGGGAGTACTGCGGCCATGCAAGGATTTCAGGCCGAGGTGGCCAGGCTTTTGGGGAACATCAAGGAGACGGCCCGGCGTTTTCTGGAGAGCCCGGCGGCCCGCGAGTTGGGCACTACCTATCCCTTTATCCAGGGGGCCATGACCTGGATCAGCGATGTGCCCGAATTCGCCCTGGCGGTGGCCGAGGCCGGCGGCCTGCCCACCGTGGCCCTGGGTCTCAGGAACCGCCAGCAGTTGGAGACCGATTTCAGCCGTCTCCGTAGCCTCATGGGATCCCGGCCTTACGCCGTCAATCTCATCGCCCTGGCCGAAAATCCCTTTCTCGAGGACCAGCTTGCCTGGGTCGAAGCCGTCCGTCCGCCCTTCGTGGCCATCGCCGCCGGCGACCCGGCTTACGCCGTCCGCCTCCGGGAACGGGGCATCGAAGTCATCTATATTACCGGCGACGAAGGACTGCTGCGCCTGGCCCTGGAAGGCGGGGTGCGCTGGCTGGTCCTGGAGGGGCAGGAGGCCGGCGGTCACGTGGGGGCCCATTCATCCCTGACCTTGCCCCAGATGGCCCTGGAGTTGAAGCGCCGGGAACCGGAACTCTTCCAGGGTCGTTACCTGGTACTGGCCGGGGGGATCTTCGACCGCGACACCGCACTCAGGGCGGCCATGCTGGGCGCGGACGGCATCCAGATGGGCACTGCCTATCTGGCCACCCGGGAAATCGTCTCCACCGGCGCCTTGAGCCAACTCTACCAGCGCCTGATCCTTGACGCCGCGCCGGGGGCCACCGCCCTGTCCGGGGAAAGCATCGGCCTGCGGGTGCGCTCCCTCAAAACCCCCAAGATGGAGGCCATTCTGGCCCTGGAAAGAAGGTTCGTTTCCGGCAACGAAGATGAGTCGGCTTTTCGACGGCAACTGGAAACCCTCAGCGCCAAAAGTTTGATGATCGCTTCCCGGGGCCAGGATCAGCCTGGCGGTTCCTCGATGGATGAAGAGACTTGTTTAAAGGAAGGTCAATTCATGAGCGGCTCGGTGGCTGGCATGATTAACCGGGTATCGACGATTGCTGAATTACACCAGGAAGTGGCCGGCGGGTCTGAAAAGAAGCTGGTGACCAAGCTGAGCCCCTCTAAGGGGAAAACAGTACGGCCTGACTCCAAAACCAGAAATGGGCGAGAGCGGGTGGCCATCACCGGTATGGCCCTGGTTAATTCCCTGGGCAACACTCCTGGCGAGGTCTGGGAAAACGTCCTGGCCCTGAAGAGCGGGATTACCGAAGTGCCCTCCTCCCGTTGGGACCACAGCATGTTTTACGAGCCCCGCCCCGGCACCCAGGAGAAAACGTATTGCAAGGTGGGGGCCTTTCACCATGTCGACATCTCCCGCAAGGATTTGAACATCCCCCCCCAGGACTTCCGCACCATGTCCAACGCCACCAAGCTCACCCTCTACCTGGCTAACCAGGCGATCCAGGATGCGGGCATTGTGGATTCCAATATCCCCCGGGAGCGTATCGGCATTCTCATCTCACAGAATTCGGGGGAGTCGGCCAGCACCCTGGGTGACCTGTTTATCGGCGTGACGGCCCAGAAGATCGTCCATTCCCTGCAAGGCCTCCTGCACTTAACCCCGGAAATGGCCCTGGCCGCGGAAAAGCACATCAAGTCCGGCTACATAACCGTGGACGACACCACCCTCCTGGGGCGGCTCAACAGCACCGCCGGCGGCTTCATCAGCAACAAGTTCGGCTTCACGGGGCCGTGTTACTCGGTCTCCGCCGCCTGCGCCACCAGTCTCGTGGCCATTTACACCGCCATCCAGATGATCAATAACGGCATTCTGGACGCCGCGGTGGTGGGCGGCGGCGAGGAAAACCTCTTCCCGGCTCATTTTATTGAGTTTTCGGCCCTTGGGGCCCTGGCGGGGGTTTCCGGTTACCCCTGCCCTCCCGAGGCGGCCAGCCGCCCCTTCGACTCCACCCGGGACGGGTTTGTCCTGGGGGAGGGCGGCGGCATGATCGTCATTGAGCGGGAATCGGTGGCCAAAAAACGGGGCGCCCGGGTCTATTCTTACATTTCCGGGGTCGGCGCCAGCAATAACGACCGGGGTATGGTCGAGAGTGTCGCCGAGACCCAGAAGATCGCCATTCGCGCCGGTTTTGAACATGCCGGGTACGGCCCGGAAATGGTGGACCTGGTGGAATGCCACGCCACCGCCACCGTCCAGGGGGACCTGGAGGAAATCCGCGCCCTCAAGAGTTTTTACGCCAACGGCCGGCGGACTATGCTCAGTTCCTTTAAGTCCCAGATCGGCCACTGCCTGGGGGCCTCAGGCATGAATAACCTGGTTCGGGGCGTCATGGCCCTGCGGGCCGGGGTCTTTCCCCCCACCCTGAACTATCACACCCCCGACTCCGACATCGATATGGAACGCTGGGGCTTTCAGGTCAATCCCCAACCCGAAGCCTGGGATAGGCCGGCTAATTCTCCCCGGCGGCTCCAGATCAATGCCTTCGGGTTCGGTGGCGCCAATTTCGTGGTCCACGTGGAAGAAAGTCTTAACGGCACTGGAGTAGTGCTGGTCTCGGATCCGCCGGGCTCCCCGGCCGGGCCGAAAGTCCAGGAGGAGCCGGCGCCGGCGGCGCTCCTGGAGGGGGCGTCGTTCCTGCGGACGCGGATTTCGGACCTGCCCCACCGGCTGGGGGTGGTGGCCGAAGACGATAACGCCGCCCGGGAGAAACTGACGGCCCTGCCTCCCATGACCTTTCCCCTGGCGGATAAAACCCTCCGGGGCCTCGCCGGTCAGGGAATTTTCGCCGCTTCCGAAGCTGACGCACCTGCTCCCCTGGCCCTGGTCTTTGCAGGTCAAGGCACCTATTATCCGGGGATGGGCCGGGACCTCTACCAGACCTTCCCCTTGGTCCGCGAGTGGATCGAGCGCATCGCCGCCGGGGCCGACTTCGATCTCCTGGATCTGATGTTCAACTCCGAGGACCAAGACCTGCAAAAAACCCGCTGGCAGCAACCGGCCCTGTTCACCCTCGAATATGCCATGGTGAGCCAGCTTCTCGCCTTGGGGGTCAAGCCCACGGCCATGGCCGGACACAGTATGGGGGAAATCCTGGCCCTGTGCGTGGCCGGGGTCTTTCCCTGGCAAGACGGCTTTGCCATCATTAACAAGCGGGCCCAATGCATGGACAAGGCCGCGGGTCTGAGTATCGATCCCGGCGCCATGATCGCCGTGGACGTGCCCGAAGAGATTTTGCGCCAGAAGCTGGCCCAGCGCCCTCATATCTCTGTCACCAATTTCAACTCTCCCCGGCAGCTGGTCCTGGGCGGCGCCACCGATGAAGTCCTGGCCCTCAAAGCCGAACTGGAGCAGGAAGGCTACTGGAATGCCCAGCTCCGGGTGAGCATGGCCTTCCATTCCCCCATTATGGCCGTGATCCGGGAGGAAATGGCCGAGTTCCTGGCGGGCATCGAATTCCATCCGCCCCGGATTCCGGTGATCTCCAATACCACGCAGCAGCCTTACCCGGATGACCCGGGGGCTATCCGGCAGATCTTGCTGGACCACCTGGAGAATCCGGTCCACTGGCAGCAAAATGTCGAAACCCTGTGGCATGACTTCGGGGTACGCACCTTTCTGGAGGTAGGGCCGAAAAACACCCTGTGCAATCTCATTCTCGATACTTTTGAGGAACCTCGGTGTATCCATATCTCCTTCCCCGACAACGAGGCGTACACTTTTCGGGCGGCGGCGGCTCAGCTCTACGCCCTGGGCTGCGTGCAGCCCCCCCGGCCGGCGGTTGAGGTGACTCTTTCCCGCCCGGCTCCCGCCCCGGCCCCGACGCCCCGGCCCACCCCGGCGGGGGTGGCGGACCACCGGGCCGCAATGGTGATGCAGCGGGAAATCAACGCCTTTGTCCTGGAAACCTTTGGCAAGTATCTCAAACCGGCCATTCTGGACGCCATCCGCCGGGAAGTGGACCCCTCTTTCAGTGAGGTGCGTTTCGAGGAACTCTTTAGCGCGAGCCTCACGACGGGCCCGGCGGTTGCGGCCAAACCCTCGCTCCCGGCGCCGGGCGCGGCCCCGCCGGTCCTGCCCCGGGCCGCGGCCGGGGATTCCCCGGCCCTCCCGCCGATTTCCGCCGGGGATTATGTTGAACAGGTGATCCGGATCATCATGGACGCCACCGGCTATGAGCGGGACGAAATCGAGCCCCACATGGACATCCGCCAGGATTTGGCCATCCGCTCCAGCCGCTTGCCGGTCATCATGGACGCCGCCGAACGCCACTTTGGCATCACCGTCAAGCTGGAAGACTTTATTAACGTGCGAACGGTTCAGGAGATCGCCAACCGCATCGCGGAGGTGCGGGAACGTCGGGATACGTGCGACGCGGCCGAAGTCAGCCAAAGCGAACCGCCAGCCGCGACGCCGATGGAAACCGCGCCCGGGACCGATGCCTCCGGGAGCCCCCGCGAGCCCGAGGCGATCAAGCGCATCGTCTTTCGAGAAGTGCCTCTCGGCGACCTCTCCGGGACCACCCTGGAGATAGTCCCTGGCCAGGAAGTCGCCGTCCTGTGTCCCTCTCCCGGATCAACTTTGGCCGCCGCGGTGGCCGAGGTGCTCGGCCGGCAGCTTGAGGTCGCTCCTCGGGTCCTGGACCTCTCCGGCCAGGCGGCCCCGGCGACGGCATCATTGGCCGGCCTGGTGCTGGTGCTGGACGAACCGGCCAACGCCGCCATAGGCGACATCGAAGGCATACCGGCCCTGCTCACCGGATTTTTCGGCGCCATGCAGCAGCTGGTGTCCTCCCCCGACCGAAAATTTTGTTTGCTGATCACCCGGGGAGCCGGCGAGGGCGACCCGGCAGCCGTGGCCATCGAGGGCCTCAAGGGCATGTTCCTGGACGCCGCCCTGGAATACGACTCGGTATTGTTCCGCAGCGTGGCCCTGGATGGCGACACCGACCTCGAGACCGGCATAAAACACGCTCTGAGCCTGGCCCACAGCCTGGCGGAAATCCGGTTTCACGGCCAGGAGGCCTTCACCGTTGAAGGACACGTGCAGCCCCTGCCCCTGGCCGACCCGCCCGACTTTGCCTTAAACCCGGGGGAGGTGGTGGTCATCTCCGGGGGCGGCAAGGGCATCACCCCTCATCTGGCTTATGCCCTGGCGCCGCTCAAACCGCGCCTGGTTCTCCTGGGCAGCAGCGCCCTGGATCCCGCGGCAGACTATGACGGCCCGGACGTCCCCGGAGCCGGGGCGCAACTGGCCTCCGGCCGGGAAATTACCCGGACTCTCAAGGAACTGGCCCGCCAGGGGATCGACGCGGCTTATTACTCCTGCGATGTCAATAACCCGAAAAACGTCGCCGCGGTCCTGGGCCGGGTGGTTGCGGAACACGGCGGCATCGCCGGGATCATCCACGGGGCCGGCATTATCCGGGACTCCTTTATGGAGTTTATGAGCCCCGCCGATTTTACCCAGGTGGTGGAAGTGAAACTCCTGGGCGCCTGGAACCTTTACCGCGCCGCCCGGGAGCACGGCCTGCGCTTCATGGTCATGCTCTCTTCCATTACCGCGGTCCGGGGCAACGTCGGCCAGATTAATTACTGCGGCGGCAACCGGGCCATGTCCGCCCTGGCCCAGGTGATTGCCGCCCAACAGCCGTCGGTCCGGACCAAGGCCTTAATGCTGCCGCCCATCCAAGGCGCCGGCATGGCTGACGACCCGGAGTTGCGTGAGCTGATGCAACTCAAAGGCATGGGAGAAGCCTATATCAGCGTCGGCGAGCTGGCCGAACTGTTCTACCGGGAACTCTTCCTGGGGCCGGCCCAGGACCACTGGGTCATGCCCATCCGCACCCTGCCGCCCCTCAAGACGATGCGGCTGAATCTGGAGGAAGACTCACCCGTTCCGGGATACATCACCGCCGCTGGCGTGACCTACCGGGACTACGAACTTCCCATGATCCAGACGATCCACCATTTGGAGGTCGGGGCGGGGACGCTGGAGGCCGGCCGCACCTTCTCCCTGGAGCACGACCTGTGGATGGAAGACCACCGGCCCTTCAAATTCATGAAGTTTCCCTTCGTGTCGGGCGTCATGGCCCTGGAGACCTTCATGGAAGCCGCGCACGTCCTTTGCCCCCAACTGGTGACCCTGGGGGTGCGCAACGTCAAATACCTGGACATCCTGGAGTGCCCGCCGGGGGTCAACCGGGAGGCCCGCATCTTCTGCCACCGTCTCCAGGAAAATGGTGGTGGGGAAATAATCTGCGACGTGTCCCTTTCCAGCCCGCATATCACCGCCACCGGCCGGGTCCTGGACCGCTGGACCACCAACTATACCGGCCAGGTGATCCTGGGACCGTCCGGCCAGGCGCTGCCTGACTGGCTCGGCTTCACCGTCAAGCCGGAGGAACTGGACACCGCCAAGTTCGACCAGCAGGGAGTCCTGCTGTTCTACAGAAAATACAGCAACTTCGGGGACCGCTACCGACTGCTCGAAGCCCTCGACGGCACCGGCACCGGCGTCATCCGGGGCCGGACCATTTTTCGTCAGCAGAACGACTTTGCCGGGATGAATGGAGTCCGCTACCAGTACTCACCTTACTTGCTGGAAGCCATGAAACACCTGGTGAATTCTTACCTGTTGCTGCGGGAGGAAGACGTGAGCGCGGCCATGATTCCTTTCGGGATTGGCGAAATGCGCTTTGCCCGGGCCGGCCGGCCAGGCGAGGAGATTGTCCTGGAAGGACGCCGCCGTTCTCAGGATAGCGGCGGGGCCACCTGGGATGTCCGGGCCGTAGACGCGGCCGGCCAAACCATCATGACGGCCACCGGCCTCATCATGAAAAGCTTCAACCCCTGAGGCCGCCATGGCTGACGGGGCGCCGCATCCAGGGATTATCAGCCCCTCCCCACACGGGCCGCAAGGTATCAACTTGTCCGCACCGCAGTTTCTTGCCGGCCTGGGTCCCGGCGGGCCGGTGATCTACGCCTCGGGCCTTCCGGGGCCCGGCGCCAAAGAGCGCCTGGTGCGGCAACTGTTATCCAGCCTCCCCGGCCAGGAGACGGCTGGCCCCTCCCGGGCGGTGACCCTGGAAACCACCACCCTGGGGCAACCGCGCCTGTTCCTGGATGGACACCCGGGCCCGGCGATATCGTTTTCCCAGGCCGCCGGTTGCCTCTGGGTCGCCTTGGCGCCGGTCGGCCAGGTGGGAGTGGACGCCGCCCTGCCGTCGGAGTTTGAGCCCGGCTACCCCCTGGCCCGAGCCTTCCAATCCGTTGAGCTTGACTGGGCCCGGCCCTTGTGCGGCGGCGATACCGCCGGCGCCGCGGCCTTGCTCTGGGCCTTGAAGGAGGCCGCGGTCAAGGCCCTGGGGGTGGGGTTCCATCGCCTGGACCCCCTGGCGGTGGAGGCCTTCAGCCCCAAACCCTGGCAGGGAGGCTGGCGGGTCGCGGTGCAGGCCGGGCCGGTCCTGCCGGCCTGGGTCCGCCCCGTTGCCGGCGGCTGGCTGGCCCTGGCCCGCTCTTATTGAGAAAAAAAGCGCCTCATGGCGCCAAAGATAATTTCCTGAGCACCAATTTACCTACATAGACGTGGTTTCAAAACTCCTGCCTCTGGTCCTCCCGAACGCGTTCCTGATTGCAACTTGAGACCTCTGCGGAAAGCCATTTTGTCATCCTGGGCAGAGCGAAGGATCTCGTATTTTCTCGCATTTATGAGATTCTTCGGTCGCTCCGCTCCCTCAGAATGACAGATTAGGGGACTTTCGCAGGGGCCTCAACTTGCTTAAAATACAATTTCAATATCTTTATCGGAGCCATCACCAGCCGCGCCCTGCCTTGAAAAAGATCGGTGGCACAGGTTTTCAACCTGTGCGGAGCAGGGGGCGTCTCATACTGAGTTGCGCTCATAGAAGTTAAGAATATCCAGGACCTGTAGGGGCGCACCTGCCTGCGTGTGCGCCCTCAACCCAGGGCGGACACACAGGTCCGCCCCTACCGAAAAATTCCCGTTAGGTGGTGGCTTGCTCTCAGGCCAGGCGGCCGCGGAAACGGAAGATGCTGAGGCCCAGGTAAACCGCCCCAAGCCCCACCATGGCGGCCATTTGGGGCCACAGGGCTTCCAAACCCCGGCCTCCCAGGAAAATCCCCTGCACGATGACGATAAAGTATCTCAAAGGATTGCCATACGTAATGTATTGAAAAATGAGGGCCATGTTGGCTATGGGGAATATCAGGCCGGAGAGCAGAATGGCGGGGGTCAGGACGAAGGTGCCGGCCATGACCGCCTGTTGCTGGGTGGTGCAGACCGTCGAGATCAGCAGGCCCAAACCCACGGAACTGAGCAGGAACGCCATGGTCCCGATAAAGAGCACGGCCACGCTCCCTTGAAACGGGATCTCGAACCAGAAAACGCCCATCAGGGTTACCAGGGCCACGTCCATCAAGGAGATAAGAACAAAGGGAATCGTCTTGCCGAACAAGAATTCCAGCGGACTGAGGGGGGATACCAGGATTTGCGCCATGGTGCCGATCTCCCGCTCCCGGACCACCGAGAGGGCCGTGAGCATCAGGCTCACCAGCATCACCACCATGGCAATGACCCCAGGAACAAAGGCGTTTTTGCTCTCCAGGTTGGGGTTGAGCCAGGCTCGGGGCTCGATCACCACCGGGGTTCGCAATCGCAAGGGCAAATCCAGGCGCCTCAGGGTCTGCTGGAGGATCTCCTGCGAGTAATCGTTGAGGATAGTCCGGGTATATTTAGCCACGATCAAAGCGGTGTTGGAATCGGTGGCATCTAGGATGAGTTGCAGCGGCACCGGCTGGTTGGCCTTGATCTTTTCGGCAAAACCCTTCGGGATGTGCAACGCCATGGTGACCTGGCTGTGATCGATCAGGTCCCGCAGTTCCGCTTCACTGTCGATCATATTCGTCAGGCTGAAATATTCCGACGAAGTAAATCGGGAGATCAGGGTCTCGCTGGCCTGGCTCCGATCCTGATCAAAGACTGCGAAGGGCACCTGCCTGATATCGAAGTTGATGGCATAACCATAGATCACCAGTTGCACGATGGGGGGCAGAAACAGAAAAATCCGCAGCCTCCGATCTCGCCAGACCTGAATGAATTCCTTTTTTACCATTTGCCAGATGCGTCGGCCCATTATGCTTACCTGATCTTTTTCATGGGGTATCGTAGGGTAGCCAACAGAAACATGGCAGCAAAAGCCACCAGGATCAAGGCATCCGGCCACAAAATCCCCAGACCGATCCCCTTGGAATAGATGCCCTTGGAAATGGTCACCAGGTATTTAGCCGGCACCAGGTTGGACAACATTTGGAGCGGCCAAGGCATCAACCGGATGGAAAAGACAAACCCGGACATCAAGACCGCGGGCAGAAACGTAATCAGCATCGCCGTCTGAAAGGCCTGCAATTGGTTGGCCGAAGTCACCGAGACCAGGAGACCCTGGCCCAGCATCACCAGGAGATAAATGGCCGACAGCGCGATGAGCAGCCCCAGGCTGCCCCGCATGGGGACCTCAAAGAGAAAATGCGCCAGGAGCATGGCCAGAGACAGCACCGCCATACTCACGCAGAAATAAGGCAGAAGCTTCCCCAGGAGCAGTTCCGATTTTTCCAGGCTGGTGGCAAACAGGCTTTCCATGGTGCCTCGTTCCACCTCCCGGACCACCGAGAGGGCCGACAGGATGGTGCCCACCATGGTCATAATGACCACGATGAGACCGGGCACGACAAAATTGATGCTCTCCAGGTCCTCATTGAACCAGAAGCGCCACTCGGGTTTGAGGCGCGTCTCCAGCCGCTGGAGCCCGTACCGGTTCAGCCGGTCCCCCAACATCTTCTGGTTGAAATCAGTGCTGATGCTCTGGACATAACCCAGGATAACGTGGGCGGCGTTAGGTTCGGCGCCGTCCACCAGGGCCTGGATCGGGCCGGTGCGGCCGGTCTGGAGGAGGCGGGTGAAATCAGGAGGAAAGACCAAACCCAGGCGCACCTGCCGGGCGGCCAGCAGGCGGTCTATGGCCGCACCTCCGTCCGCCGAGAGCTTCAGGTTAAAATAGGGCGAGCCCCGGAACTCGTTGAGAAACTTTTCGGCCAGGTGCCCCTGGTCCCGGTTGCAGACTGCTACGGGCACATCTTTAATGTTGAAAGTCAGGGCATACCCGTAGATCAATAACTGGATCACCGGCAGCAGCATGATCATAATGAGACTGTGGGGGTCCCGGCGAATGTGGATGAATTCCTTCCTGGCGATGGCCCAGGTGCGTCCCAGATCCATAGGCTCACGCCCCTCGAGCCCTGGAGACCATGGCGATAAAGGCGTCCTCCAGCGTGGGAGCAACCGGCGCCAACCGGCGAATGGAAATCTGACGGGCCAACAGGGCTTCCCGCACTATCTCCTGGGCCTGCTCAGGGTTGCTGGTGGCCACGTGGAGGCTGTTGCCGAAGATCGCCACCGTCGAAACCTGCTCCAAAGACCGCAGCACCTCAAAGGCCTCATGCAGGCGGTCAGGATAGATGGCCAGAATCTCTCCCGCAATCGCGCCTTTGAGTTCCCGGGGGGTGCCCAGGGCGATGAGACGCCCTTGAAACAGGAGCGCCAGCTTGTCGCAGAACTCATCCTCATCAAGGTAATGAGAAGTTACCAGGGTGGTCACCCCGGTGTCGGCCATGTCATAGATCAGGTCCCAAAATTTCCGCCGGGACACCGGATCGACGCCGCTGGTGGGCTCGTCCAAAAAGAGAATGTCGGGTTCATGGATGATGGCCGATGCCAGGGCCAGCCGCTGCCGCAAGCCCTTGGCCAGGTGGCGGGTCAGGTCCCGGCGTCTCTCCAGCAAATCCATGCGGCCCATCAATTCCTGGGCACGCTCCCGGGCTCTGGCGGGCGGCAGCCCATAGATACCGCCGAAAAATAGCAGGTTCTCTTCCACCGTCAAGTCTTCATAGAGGGAGAAGCTTTGCGACATATAACCGATTTGCCGCCTGATCTGCCTGGCCTGCCGGGCCAGATCCAGTCCCGCCACCAGGCCGGAGCCGGAGGTGGGCCGCAGCATCCCTGTGAGCAGGTGAATGGTGGTGGATTTCCCCGCCCCATTGGGCCCCAAAAAGCCGAAGACCTCACCGCGGCGCACCTGAAAACTCAGGTCGTCCACGGCCCGGAAGTCCCCGAAATCACGAGTGAGATTCTTTACCTCAATGGCAAAGTCGGTTTTCATCACCCCTCTTGTTGCCGCATGATCTGGACAAAGATATCTTCCAGCCCCGGTTCGGTCTCGGCAATCCGCACGCCGGTGATCCCGGCCTGGCGGAGGGTCTGTTCAATGAGCCCCAAGGCCGCCTCGGCCCGATCCACGGTGACCACTATGCGGTCACCCATGGCCAGTACCTGGCGGAGGTAAGGTTGACCGGTGAGAATCTTCCGGGCCGCCCTCAGGTCCGGAGCCCGCAACTCCAGCAATTCTCCGGCAAAGGCCTCTTTGAGGGTCTGGGGGCTTTCGGCCACCAGGAGCCGCCCCTGGTACATCAGGCCTACCCGATGGGCCCGTTCCGCTTCATCCATGTCGGGCGTGGCCAGGAAAATGGTGACGTCGGTTTTCAGGAGCTCATGCAGGATAAACCAGAATTCCTGACGCGAAATCGGGTCCATGCCGGAGGTGGGTTCATCCAACAGGAGCAACCGGGGCCGGTGCACCAGGGTGCAGGTCAGGCCCAATTTCTGGCGCATCCCCCCGGAAAGCTTGCCGGCCAGGCGGTCCTGGAAAGGGGTGAGATTGGCGAAGGCCAGCAACTCCGGGATGCGTTGCCGGCGCTGGTCCCGGGGCACCCGGCAAAGATCAGCGTAAAAATTGATGTTTTCCGTCACCGTGAGGTCGTCATAGAGGCCGAAGCTCTGGGGCAGATAACCCAGGCGCTCCTTCAATTCCCTGGTTTGCTCCAGGGTATCGAACCCCCACAACCGGGCCTGGCCTTCATCCTGCTGTAAAATACCGCTCAGCATCCGCATGGTGGTGGTCTTGCCGGCGCCGTCTGGCCCCAGGAGGGCAAAGACCTCGCCCCGGAATACCTCCAGGTTGAGGTGGTCCACCGCCACCCGGGGCCCGAAACGCTTGGTCAACCCGGTGGTCTGAATACAAATCTCAGCAGGATTACTTAGCAAGGGAGATGACTGCCTCGGCCGGCATGCCCACTTTCAGCACTCGCTGGGGATTGGGCAATTTAATCCGGATGCGATAGACCATGGTTACCCGCTCCCGGTAGGTCTCCACCGTCTTCGGGGTAAACTCGGCTTTCCCGGAAATGTAGGATATGGTGCCGGAATATTTCTTCCCGGGGGCCCCATCGATAGTGATGGTCGCCGACTGGCCATAGCGCACCTTCCCGAGGTCCCGTTCCGGCAGATAGCCCTCGAACCAGACGTTGTCCAGGTCGCCCAGGGTAATGATGGTGGTGCCCACCGCGGCTAACTCTCCGGGATTGGCCGACCTCGCCAGGACCAGGCCGCCCACCGGAGAGGTCAGGGTAGCGTAACCCAGGCGCAGTTTGGCTAATTCCAAAGCCGCCCTCGCCTGACGGAGTTCCGCATCTTTGAGCCTCTGGGGCCGGGCCACCGCGTTAACGGCATCCACTCGCCCTTGTGCGGCTTCCACTTCCTGGCGGAACACCTGATCATCGAGCTTGGCCACCACCTGGCCGGCCTTGACTTCGTCTCCCGGTTCCACCGAGACCGAGTCTATCCGGCCGGGGACCTGAAACCCCAGATCCGTTTCCGTCGTCTCGATGTGCCCCGCCAGCTTTATCGCATTTTCCGGCTTTTCCTGCTCCGACCACAGTGACCCACAGGCGACGGGGCCCATCAATCCTAATAACAAGGTGGCCATGAGAATGCGTTTCACCGTGCGCCGTTCCCGGTTGCTCGGACCCGAAATTACCATCTGGCAGCTCTCTTTTGCAATTTTGTGAGTTGGTCTTAAATTTCATATACCTTCTCCCGGGGCCGCCGTCAAGGGCAGGCGTCTTGCCCCGGGCGGATTAATCCGACTCGAGGCTGGACCTAAAACTGTTGACCATTGCCGGCTATACCGATATGGTGATCAGGGTAAAGAGGTCTAGGCGCCGCTGAGTCTATCAATACCATCGGGAGGATGAGATGAAAAAGTTACTGTGGATGGTGGTTCTTCTCTGCCTCAGTTCTTTACTGGCGAGCACCGCCATGGCCGGGCGCACGGACCGGCTCTGTTATGATTTTGATTCCCGGACCGCCCGGGTGAAGGAGCGGATCGCCTGGAACGAAAAGATGCTTTATGATGATCTGGCGGGGATCAAACAAGACCGGGCCATAACCCAGAGAAATCCGAACCTGGCCTCGGCGGACGAAAAATTAGCCCTGGCGATGCGGTTATGTAATGACGCCCTCACCCAGGTGCAGATCCTGAAAAGCAGGGTGCCCAGGGAGATCGACTGCGGCGACCGACACCGCGCCGTGCGCCATCAAGTTGACGCCGAGGTCACGGCCCTCAATGACGTGGAAAGCAAACTCTCGAACCTCAATATGCTCGTTAATCAGTACCGGACCCTGAGGCTGGAGGCCGCCTCCATGATCCAAAGCGTGGGGGGCGGTTCCCGATATTAGCCCCGGCGTCTGACGGCAGGCTCCGGGTCAGGGGGCCGGGCCGGTTCCCGGTCCAGATCGGTCAATACTACCGGGCTTGGCGGTTGATTTTAGGTTATACTGGTAGGGTGCTTCATTGCGAGATGGACCTTCTTTTTCCCCTCCCCTGGCGGGAGGGGGAGAGGGGAAGGGAAGGTAAGACACTTTTTAGCTCCCACCCCCACCCTTCCCCATCAAGGGGGAATGTGGTCCGCAAACCTGTGCCATTTTTACCCCCATCTTATGGGGCCGCCTATCCACCTGCCGGTCAAAAAGACGGTTATTCCGGATGAAACGCAATTTGCGCGGCCTGACCCTGGCCGTATAAGGAAAGTTATGAAAACTCCGACTCCTTCCTTCCCGGGGACCGGCGGCATGACCAGAAAATGTAGCCTTACAGCCATCTGCCTGGTTATGGTGCTCATCTGGGGGGCACTCCCGGCCCTGGCCCAGCCAGACCGGCATGACGAGCAGGACGAGATGGCGTCGCCCGGAGCCCTGGCCCAGTACCGCAAAGGCGAACGGCTGGCCAAAAAAGGGCAGTTCACCGAGGCCATCGTGGCTTATCGAGAGGCCATCAGCCGCGAGCCGGCTTTTGTCCAGGCCTATTACGAGATGGGCCTGGCTCAAGCCGCCCTGAAACAGTATCCCGATGCCGTCAAGGCCTTTAAACAGGCCGCCCGCCTGCAACCCGAGATGGGCCGGGTTTATGAGAGCCTGGGGGTGGTCTATATCAAAATGGGGCAGTGGCGGGACGCCCGGGACGCCTTGGCCGAGGCCATCCGCCTCAGCCCTGACAGCGCCGAGGCCCACTATAGCCTCGGGCTGGCCAACGGCAAGCTCAGGCGGGACCAGGAAGCCCGGGTCCAGTTTGCCGAAGCCGTCCGCCTGGACCCCAACCTGGCCAAGGCCCACAAAAACCTGGGGTTGGCCTATCTCAACCTGGGACAGCTGGATCAAGCCCGGAAATCTCTGCAGGAAGCGGTGCGGTTGGACCCCAAGGACCCCCAGGCCCATTACGCCCTGTGCGTCTATTATGCCAGGGCCGGCGACACCCAGGCCGCCAACCGCGAATTCCAGGCCTTGAAGAGTTTGGACCCGAAGCTGGCGGCAAAGCCTTGCTAACCAGATGCGCCCCGGGGGCCCCGGCAAGAAGCCGTAAATGCGTCTACCGGCGTCCTGGCCTCGATACCCTTTAGGTAATAATGAAAAAATGAAACAATGGAAAATGAGCTCCAGTCCCTGACCTTGCCCACCTTGATTGAGGAAGTGCGGCTTAACTGCGATATCGCCAGTGCCGGTCAAGCCGGGCATTTCTCCCTGTGCGGCCTCTTGATGCGCCTGCGCCAGCTCTACAAGTGGGAGCACGGGCAGGCCCCCTGGCGGGAGCCCGAAGTGGCGGACGCTCTGGAGTGGATCGCCCGCCGGGAGGCAACCTGGGATGACCTGGAAGAGGCCGCCTGGCGCACCCTCCCCTGGGGCGCCGCCGCCATCGACCCCTTTGCGGTGGAGACCCTCAACCGCCACCTCATTCCCCGGGGACTGGCCTATGGCGCCGGCTTGAGCCGCGGCCTCGCCCCCACCTTCTTCCTGGGTGAACTCCTGGAGGAGCGCCGGGTGGGGGAGTTGACCATCCTGGTCCTGGGGCCGGAACTGGCCCGGGACCTCGACGCCTCCCCGGCCCTGTGCCAGGGGACCCTGATCTATGCCCGCCGCCAGGCCCTGGCCTTCTACCTCTGGGACCATCTGTCCGACCCCACCCAGCAGGGCAACGCCTACCTGCAAGTCGCCCTGCAAAGCCTATAACCTCACCCTCAAGGACCTCGCTCGCCGACCCCGAGGCCCACCAGGAGCAGTTCAACGCCTTTCTGGCCGGGGAGTTGGAAGCGGTCATCCGCCACGAAATCGGCGAGGCCCTGGAGCCCAGCTTACGAGACGCCTTCCCCGCGGTGCTGGAGCCGCTTTCCCCAGACCCGGCTGGAACTTTGGGTCCGCACCCTCAAAGACGCCCTGGCCGACGTCAACGACTGGGGCCGCCTGGCCTATATCGTCGCCGGGGAGCGTCTGCCTTCCCTGGCGGTGATGCTGGCCTGGCGCCCGGGCCTCATCCCGGCGATGCTGCCCGAGCTGGCGCCGGCCTTTCAGGACCTCCTGGCCACCGGGGACTGGGCCGTCATGGACGCGGCGAGGAGCCAGGCCCTCTCCCGCCTCCGGGAGATGGCCGCCGGCCTCAACGAGCTCCTCTATTCGCCGGAAGCCGAATCCCCCGCCTGGCTCCAGGACGAACTCCACCGCCGCTACCTGGCGCCGCTGGGGCTGTGAGGCTGATAGGCTTCTCAGGGAGAGGACCAAGAGCAGCCCCCCTGCTCTTAGAAAAACACTCCCTCAGACTCCAGCCCCCCGTAGGGGCGGACCTGTGTGTCCGCCCTTCAAGGCGGGCGCACACGCAGGTGCGCTCCCAGAAAAAATGTAGGGTCAGGGGGGATCCTCCAGGCGAATACCAAGTTGCCGTCATAGAGGTAATTCTGGCTTTATGGTCGCACCCTGCGTGGGGGCGGTTGGCGAACCGCCCCTGCAATTCTGATTATTACTTGTTTGGCGGCCACTTGGCATAATTCCCCCTTCCCTTCCTCCAAATAAGCATTCTTCACTTCTCTCAGTCCCGCCCGCCCCCACAGACCTTTTGCTTTTTCTGCCACGCCCGTCTATAATTAATTTAAAAAATTAAGGGGTTGAGGCGAGGGTGATTGGTAGTCTCCGGCACGAGTCCAGCCGGCCCCGCCCACTTATAAAAACACCAAAATGCTCGATCCCCATCAAGAAAAAGTGCTCATCCTGGATTTCGGCTCCCAGTACACCCAGCTCATTGCCCGGCGGGTGCGGGAACTCAAGGTTTACTGCGAAATCCACCCCTATATCATGACCCTCGACGAGCATCCAGGGAGTTTGCGCCCCGGGCCATCATCCTTTCCGGCGGCCCCCGGAGCGTCTATGACCGGGACGCGCCCAGCGTCGACCCGGAGCTCTTCAGCCTCGGGGTGCCGATCCTGGGCATCTGCTACGGCATCCAGCTCCTGAACCATCTGCTTGGGCGGCGAAGTGGCCCCGGCCGGGCGCCCGGGAATACGGCCACAAGACCTTTACCATCACCAATTTCGACGACCTGTTTTACGGCCTGAACGCCGAGGAGCAGGTCTGGATGAGCCACGGCGACCGGGTGGATCGCCTGGCGCCGGGGTTCGAGGTCATCGGCTACAGCGACACCTGCCCCACCGGGGCCATCCGGGACCCTCCCGGCGGCTCTACGGGGTGCAGTTCCATCCTGAAGTGCACCACACCCCCCGGGGCAAGGAGATCCTCAGCAACTTCCTCTTCCGCATCTGCGGCTCAAGCCCCTGTGGACCATGGCCTCCTTCATCGAGTCCGCCACCGAGAACATCCGGGAGCAGGTGGGCGACGGCAAGGTGATCTGCGCCCTGTCCGGCGGGGTGGATTCCTCGGTCACCGCGGTACTGGTGCACCGGGCCATCGGCGACCGCCTGACCTGCGTCTTCGTGAACAACGGCCTGCTGCGCAAAGGCGAAGCCGAGGAAGTCTTTCACCTGTTTCGGGAGCACCATCACCTGAACCTGGTTTACGTGGACGCCACCGTGGACTTCCTGAATGAACTGGAAGGGGTCACCGACCCGGAGGAGAAGCGCCGCCGCATCGGCCACGAATTTATCCGCATCTTTGCGGCGGAAGCCAAAAAGCTGGGCGGGGTCAAATACCTGGCCCAGGGGACCCTGTACCCGGACGTCATTGAAAGCGTTTCCTTCAAGGGGCCGTCGGCCACCATCAAGACCCACCACAACGTCGGGCGGCCTGCCCACGGTCATGCCCCTGAAGCTGCTGGAGCCGCTACGGGAGCTGTTCAAGGACGAGGTCCGGGAAGTGGGCACGGAACTGGGCCTGCCGGATTCCCTGGTCTGGCGCCACCCCTTTCCCGGCCCGGGGCTGGCCATCCGCATCCTGGGCGGAGTCACCGCCGACAAGCTGGAAATCCTCCGGGAGGCCGACGCCATCGTCCAGGAAGAGATGCTGGCCAGCGGGCTTCTATCGCCAGGTCTGGCAGGCCTTTGCGGTGCTCCTGCCCATCCGCACCGTGGGGGTGATGGGGGATGAACGCACCTATGAGTACGTCATTGCGCTCCGCATCGTGGATTCCAACGACGCCATGACCGCGGACTGGAGCCGCCTGCCCCACGATTTTCTGGCCCGGTCTCCAACCGCATCATCAACGAAGTCAAACGGGTCAACCGGGTGGTGCTGGATATTTCCTCGAAGCCGCCGAGCACGATTGAGTGGGAATAGAGTAGTAAGCGGTGAGCAGTTTTAGGGCACGCTAGCTTAGGCGCCAAAAATTTCGCATCTTCAGATTAAAGGTGCGCCAAGAATTGCTTTAGGGAAATCCGATTCCCACGTGGCAACGAGCCTGAGAAACCAGTGTTACCATTCCAAGCCGACTCAGGAACGAGCCGCAATGATATATGGCAACACCCAAGAAAAATCAGGTAAAACCTGCCACGACGCCCTCCCGCCGGAGCCCGGGCTCCGATTTTTCCGGGAGATTCTGGGGCAGGATTGGGTCGTGTCCCATTTGAAGGCCGCCAGGCTGGCGGGCCGGCTGGCCCATGCCTACCTGTTCCTGGGGCCGGCGGGCGTGGGCAAGGCCACCACGGCCCGGGCCTTGGCCGCGGCCCTGAACTGCGAACAACTGGGGGCCGATGGCGACGCCTGCGGCGTCTGCCCCTCGTGCCGCCGCCTGCAGGCGGGCACCCATCCCGACTTTCTGGTGATCAGCCCGGAAGAGGGGAAGACCCAGATCGAGATCGAGCAGATCCGGGAACTGCGCCGCCTGACCGAGTATCCGCCCCTGGGCGGCGGCTGGCGGGTGGTGGTGATCAAGCCCGCTGAAGCCCTGACCGTCCAAAATGACGCCGCGGCCAACGCCCTGCTGAAAACCCTGGAAGAGCCGCCGCCCCAGCACCTGCTGGTACTCATCGCCCGGGGCGAAGCCGACCTTTTGCCCACCATCGTGTCCCGGTGCCACAAGCTGGCCTTCGCGCCTCTGCCGTCGGCCCTGATCATCCGGGAACTGGAGCAGCCGGCGGGGCTCTGCCCCGGCCTCAGGCGGCCCTGGTGGCCGCCCTGAGCGGCGGGTCCCTGGGCCGGGCCCTGGCCCTGGACCCGGAGGAACTGGTGCAACCAGCGGGACCAGGTGCTCGCGGACCTGGCCCATCTGAACCTGGGGTCGGCACCGGCCTGGTCCTGGAATGGGCCCAGCGTCTGGCCAAAAACCGCGCCGACCTGGATAATTTTCTCCTGCTGGCGCAACTCTGGTACCGGGACCTGTTGCTGGCCCATTTTCAGGCGCCCGCCGGCCTCCTGGCCCACCAGGACCTCCTGCCGCGCCTGTCGCAGGCCCGGGCCGACAGCGGCCCGGCCTAGACCTGGTTCGCCAACTTCGCGGCCCTGGGACACGGCCCAGCGCCAGTCTCCAGGCCAATCTCAACCCGGAATTGACCCTGGACATCCTGGGCTTGCAGCTTGCAGCGCCAAGGGGACCGTCATGACCTCTCGCTAAGATATGCCTCGGTCTCCGGCAACCAATGCTGCCTGGCGGACCCGGGGCCGTCTCGCCCTCAAACCCAAGACCGGGTGGTGGTGGAACATGAAGGCGGCCTGAAGCTCGGGCACGGTGATAGGCGTCTATGCGGACGTCGACCCCAGTCGCCTCGGCCCAGTTGAAGACCGTGGTGCGGCTGGCCACCCCCGAAGACCTGGCCCAGGAAGAAAAAAACCGGCTCCTGGAACAGCGGGCCCTGGAATTCTGCCAGAACCGGGTGGAGAGCCCACCGGCTGCCCATCTACCTGGTAAAGGTGGAATGCCTGTTCGACGCCTCCAAGATCGTCTTCTATTTCACCGCCCCCGGCCGGGTGGACTTTCGGGAACTGGTCAAGGACCTGGTCCAGGAATTCCGCACCCGCATCGAATTGCGCCAGATCGGGGTGCGCCACCGGGCCAAGATGGTGGGCGGCCTGGGCATCTGCGGCCGGGGCCTGTGCTGCGCCGGCTTTCTCCGGGATTTCGAGCCGGTGAGCGTGCGCATGGCCAAAGAACAGCAGCTCAGCCTCAACCCCAACAAAATCTCCGGCATCTGCGGCCGCCTGATGTGCTGCCTCACCTACGAGTACTCCTCCTACCAGGAGCTCAGGAAGTCCCTGCCCAAGGTGGGCAAACGCCTCCAGGCCCCTGAGGGGGAAGGCAAAATCATCCGCTACAATTTTATCCGGGAGACCGTGACCCTGGAGATGGAAGACCGGCGGGAGGTGGAATTTACTCTGGCCGAACTGGGCATCGGCGACAGCGCCGCACCGGTGCCGCCGGCAGAGCCGGAATCCGAGGCCTAAAGACCTTCAATCCCCGGCGATCAAGCCGCAGATCTCCGGATTTGGGGACCAGGGAGCCGACATGGACGAAGTCGATAGGATCCTAGATGCCTTAAAAGTTCACATCAAGAAAGAAATCGTCGACAATTATTTTGCCGACCGGGTCTACCTGGAAGAGGATACGGAACTCCTGCACCAGGAAGTCCAGGACTACGCCCAGGAGCATGGACATTCTGCGCAGGCGTTTCATGGCCCTGTACTATGCTTTGGGCTCCAAGGAAGCCTGCGCCCTGATGATGGACGTTCTGAAGCTCGAGCCCTGGCCGTTTTACCCGGAATACTGCAACCTGTCGGGCCGGGAACAGCTGGAACTGCTCAGCGATTGCCGCCCCCGCGGCTTCACCGCCTACCGCCGCTTCCGCAACCTGATCTCGACCTCTACGACCGTCTGCATCAGGAGAGCGTCACGCTCGGCGAGGCCTACGCCAAACTCCAGACCCATCTGAAGCTCCTCAACGAAGACATCAACAAGTTTAACCTGTCCTATGACTTCGGTCTGATTGCGGCCCAGATCGAGGCCCTGGATGGCGGCCGGGACGAATCCATGTGCGGGGGTCTGTTGGCCCCGGAGCGGGAGGAGCTCTCCACCCGCATGCGCTTTCAAGCGCCAGAAGCTGACGGACGAGGAACTGCCGCCGGTGGCGGCCCTGCCGCCCCTGAAGGAGATCCAGAGAAAGCTGGATAGCATGATCGGAAAAATTTATCTCCCGGGGTTCTGTTGTTCGTGATTATCCGGGTCTTGCATATTTTTTCCCGATCCAGGCTGGCAAACCGGAAAACGGCCCTAAATTCACCGTGGTGGAGAGGCCCGCAAACCACAGGAGGATATAACCATGATTACCAGGCGTCATGCGTTTTCTGGCTTATCCTTCTCCGGGTGTAGCCTTTACGGTCTGCGCCACTTATTATAGTCAAGGTCAACGGCTACACCGCCCCCGGGGCCGCCGGCCAATCAAACCCGGGGGCTTCTTTTTTGTGGTGGAAAATAAAGAGGCCAAAAATCCCCTGCTGGAGGCAGGAAGTCAAGGGTAAAATCACCAAGCTCCTGGAGGAACGCAGGCTATCCCGTGACCACAATTCGATAAGGCCGACTATTACCTGTTCTTCGCCTACGGTATCGGACGAGCCGCGCAGCGTCGGCGTGGTCGCGCCGGATTATTTCGGCAGTGTCGGTTGGGGGATGGGGTGGGGTTATGGCTGGGGCGGTTGGGGTGGTTGGGGCGGCCCCGCCGTTTCCGTCGGGATACCCTGGCGGGCTCGGCTACAGTCGCCACCCTCTACGACCGCTGGCTGCGTGATCAATGTGGTGGAGGGCCCGCCTACCGGGCCAGCAGGAAGCTCCGCCCCGTCTGGGTGGGGGAAGCCCGGAGCCTGGGCGCCTCCTCGGACCTCCGGATGGTGCTCAATTACCTGCTGGTGGCGGATTTTAAGCCAGTTCGGCAAAAATACCGGCAAGGCCATCACCGTGGATCTGAAGCAGAACGATCCCGCGGTCTATTCCCTCACGCCATTAACCGGGGGATCGGGACAGGATTTCCATTGGGCGACTTTGTAACCGAGTTGCAGGATTTTTTCCGGCACCGCCTCTGGCAGGATGAGGGCCGGGGGCCGGGGAGCTTCTGGCCGCTGAAATGCCTGCGGGTCCTGGTCCTGGCAGGCCGCGGCCTCATTCGCAACCAATCCCTGGTGCGCTCCTCGTCGCTGGCCTACGCCACCATTTTAGGCTTCATCCCGCTCTTCGCCCTGCTCTTTGCCATCTTGCAGGCCATCGGCGTGCCGCGCCTGATCGCCACCTACACTCTGGAGCACCTGGCGCCGGGCTCCCGGCAATTCGCCACCCAGATCCTGCAATATATCGAAGTCCACCCGGGTGACCTCCCTGGGGGTCTTCGGGGTGGTGGCGCTGCTCCTGGATCTGGTCATCGTCATGACCAACGTGGAGAAGGCCTTCAACAAAACCTGGCAGGTCTCCCGGACCCGCCCCTGGAGCCGCAAGGTCAGCGATTACCTCAGCATCTTCCTGATCTTTCCCATCCTGATGGCCGTGGCCCTGACGTTTTCCACCTCCTTCTGGGGATTCAGCACGTCATCCAGATTTTGTCCGGCATCATGCCGGCCATCTTCTTTACCGCCACCCGGTGGCTGGTGTCCCTGGGCCTGCTGTGGTTTGCCTTTATCTTTATCTACCTGGTCATGCCCAACACCCGGGTCAATTTCTGGTCCGCGGTGCTGGGGGGCGTGATCGGGGGCACGGTCTGGCAGGTGGCCCAGTGGATCTTTACCGCCATTCAAGGCGGCGCCGCCTACTACAACGCCATTTATGGGGCCCTGTATAATCTCCTCTTCCTGTTCATCTGGCTGTTTTGGTGCTGGCTGATCCTCTTGTTCGGCACCGAGATCGCCTTCGCCCACCAGAACCTGGACTGGCCTCACCCGGCGAGCAGCGGCGCCCACCGGCGCCGCCGGAGCCGGTGGACGAATATCTTTGTCTGGCCGCGCTGGTGAGCATCGGGGCCCGCTTCCTGGAGCGGCAGCCGCCCCTGTCCCTGGACGAACTGAGCCAGATGCTTCCCCGGGGCAACAACCTGGCCCACCGGGTTACTCAGGCGCTCCAGGATTGCAACCTGGTGGTGGAGGTAGTCCCGGTCCCGGCCGAAGTCCTCCCCCCGGTTCCTGCCCAAGCTTCCCCTGGATCAGGTCACGGTCAAAGAAGTGCTGGACTGCCTGCGGGAGTCCCGGGGCGCCGCCCTGGACGTGGCCCTGGCCGGTGAGCCCCGGATGATCGCACTCCTGAAACCCCTGGTGGAGCCCCACGCTCCGGTTGAAGGGGAGCAACTCACCCTCCAGCAACTGGTGGAATCCTTTGCCGGAGATCCGCCTGAGAACAAGGATTAACCGGGCCCCTGGGGTGCCTGCTTGCAAGGCCCCTGCTACTTTCATATAATGGCGGCTACTGGATTGACCATGCCATATCTGGAAATAATCTCCCTGCCTGGGTGGCGGAACGGGTAGACGCAAGGGACTTAAAATCCCTCGGGGGCAACCCCGTGCCGGTTCAAATCCGGCCCCAGGTACCAAGCATTTAACCACACTTTCTCAATTTAAACCATACCTTAGGCCAAGGGGGGTTGATATCCCCCCCTTTGTTATTCTGGCCTGGATTTGGTTAAATTGCCCCCGATTGGGAAGCGGTTATACACCAAATGATACACCAATTCCGTGAACCATGGTGCGCCACAGAGAAGCTCCCCCCGCCGCCTTTGTTGCTGATATGGGTTTTGGTCGGGTGGAAATGATGGACCCCTGCCCTGCCATCTACCCCCCTTGGGGCAGGTTAAGGCACCCCAAGGGAATTATTCCATATCTCATCCTTAATTAGATTTTCATCGATTTTAACTAAAATATCAATATCGCTATCAGGCTTATTCTTATCCTTGACTCTGCTGCCAAAAATGCATAATTTTTCAATTTCTTCTTTTAATTCTGCCCAACGACACAAAATGTCGATAACTTGGTCAATATTCATAAAGCCAATTATTGGTCTCTTCTGTCTACAAATCCGCTATCAGCCCCATCACTTCTTTGGGTTCGCCGCCAGGTAGTCGTTGATAAAATTGTCGACAAAACCACTGATAATGCTCCGCATGGGGCTTGCGTCTTTCCCAATGGCACCGACCGAGCCAGTAGACCATATCGAACCAACAGCCTCAAAACCACGGGCAAGCATGACCGACTCAATTAAGGACAACCCAATGTAATATGCATACCCGACACGATCATGGCTGATTTTAATCTCGCTGATTGATATAGCCACAGAAAGATATGGGTGCCCCGGCGTTGCGCGGCACTCTCTCTCTGTCAGTACCCGAATCCCGGCTTTGCGGAGCTGGAGTTCGACGTCCGTCTTTACCTGGTCTCGAGTCAGGCCCAGGGGCACAACTTTGGGATCAATATTTTTAACCCAAACAAACACCCCTTTTTGCCAGATAAGTGCCCATTGGTCATCCGTGAGCGCATGGGAACCGCCTGGAACCAGCACCATCACCAGGGCCACCACAGCCAAGCCGCTCAAATACCTTTTCCACCAGCTTGGCTTCTTGGCCGGAGCCTCTAAACGTCTGCGGGCCTGCCCAAGCTCGGCCTCCAGAGTGGCCACCTTATATACCAGACTGTCATATCCCTCTTTGGTCGGTCCAGGATTGGTCATTTTCGCCTCCCTCCTGATTAAGCCACAGTGCCACAAGGAGGGTTGGGCTGTCAAGATAGGTTAATAATTGGGCGATAAGGTGGCATTATGGCAATTTGTTTCCCTTCTCTCAAAGGATTTATTTTAAATATTCTTTGATATTTTTGAAAAAGCCTGCGTAGCCTAGAATCACAGACAAAGCCAAAGCCACTGTGAAGCAGAGGTGGAATCTTTGAGAGATAGCCGGATTGCCTGGAGAGGGGGGCTCGGTTTTTTTATGGAGGAAAACCTTTTTATGATTGTAAATCAGCGGAGAAAGGTCATACATGAGTAGATAACAATATCGGTTGAGAAGAGATTATGAGAAGACTCAGCATATTATGTCTGCTGCTGGTATTTGTTACGGGATGTTCCGTGGTTATGGCCACACAGCAACCTAGTAGAATGGATTTCTCGGTCCTATCAGAAGGGGTTGATAGGTCACGAGTAATTGCGGAGTTAGGATCGCCCCTGACGACCGAAGTGAAAGATGGTAAACGGACAGATGTTTTCTCTGTCCGCCAAGGTTATAGCACCGGGGCAAAGGTTGGCAGGGCTCTATTCCACGGTGTTGCTGACGTCTTTACTCTTGGACTCTGGGAGGTCGTTGGTACTCCAGTCGAAGCCATAGCGAGCGGCACAATTGTCAAAGTTGGGGTAAACTATGATAAAAATGACAAGGTAGAAGATATTATAACCTACAGCGGGAAGGAAAAGGTGGATGAGGCTAAGGTTCCGGTACCAGAAAAGGTGGATGAGGCTAAGGTGAATGAGGCGGAGAAACAGGCTCAATAAAAATAAATTACCATTGCTGTCCGGCACGATAGCTGAATATTAAGGTTTGGCGATCATCAATTGGCGGTGCGCTTGCAGAACAACTGTCTCTATCTTACGTAAGTCTTCGAGCGCCTCTCTCCCAACGGACTTCGACAGATTCCATTGGTCGGATTACCTCCGCTCTTTTCTCGGTTTGTTTGGTAGAGATACCGGGTTGGGGCTCCTCAGGTTAGCCTGATGGTAACCGGCCGAACAGGAAAATGGCATTAGGTTTGGTTTCTGAACAGGAAAGGCGGCCCAGAGGCCGCCTTTTGACTAACGGGAAATCACGGGGTCAGAAATGTAGGCTGCCCACCTGCGGCCGCCTAAGCCCCGTTAATTCCGGTAACCGCCACCGCCGGCCCCACTTTTTTGTTGCGGTTTGGCTTCGTTGACCGTCAGAGGGCGCCCGTCTAAATCCTGGCCGTTGAACATGGAAATGGCCTTCTCGCCTTCCAGCTTGGTTTCCATCTCCACAAAGCCGAAGCCCCGGGGCTGACCTGTCTGTCGGTCGGTGATAATCTTGGCCGAGATCACTTCGCCGGCCTCGGCAAAAAAAGCCTGCAGCTGTGGTTCGGTCGTCACGTTGGCCAGGTTGCCCACGTATAATTTTGTACTCATATCTTCTCCTTGTTGGTCTTGCCGGGAGGGGTCTACCGGAGTCTTTTGCCGGCAGGCCTTTCCCATTCGTTAGGGCAAAAAGAGTCAGAACTTCGAGGGCCATGAGACCTTCGGAATTCTGACCATCAGGCTTGCTGGTCTAAAGCTTTACCACGTTTTGGGCCTGAGGCCCCTTGGGACCCTGGGTTACTTCAAATTGCACCTCTTGTTCTTCCGCCAGGGAGTGAAAGCCTTCGCCCTGGATGGCGCTGTGATGCACAAACACATCCGGACCGCTTTCCCGGGTGATAAAGCCAAAACCCTTTGAGTCGTTAAACCATTTTACCGTACCAGTTTCCATCATTGGTGAAACCTCTTTACTTGATGCTACAAAGATATACCCGCCAAAAAAGCAGGGCGCACAGCAGTCAGGCAAAAAAAATCGGCAGGGAATTAGCACCCCTGTCCGATTCCTAATCAGGACTTGTGCCCCTGATTTCATTCTGACATGCTAAACTCTTTACATCATATAATAAAAATTCTCAATGTCAAGCTAATTAAAATAAAATTAGAACTTCATATAAATTTATGAATGTCATGAGTTAAATTTAACAGCTATGGACAAGAGTATAGTAGCAGATATTATTGTGTTTCAGTACATAATGCCCAAGGTCACAAATAATCATTATTTTATAGGTAGCCAATATTGTTTGCAATTTAATAAAAAATTAGTAATAAAGATTATCAGCTATTGTAATAATTTTCTCATGACAAAACAATAGTTTTGTGTTAAATTCATAAAGGACCAGAACAGGGGAAATGCATTTGGGTTAGTTGAAAAAGGTGTGACTCCGAGCCTAATTTGCGCATGCCGCTAAATTCACAGTCCTTCTCATTGGAGTGGCTCATTCGCCAAAATCTGCCCCCTTTCACCCCAAGCAGCCTTTCACGCCAAATCAAGAGCCTTCCATCAGATTTCGGTTTAATCGGCCGCGTAGCCCAGATGAAGAGGAGACCTCAAGAATGGTATTGAGCAGCAAGACCATTCGTGAGCCCTTGCTCCGCCTGAGGTCCTGCCTCGTGGGAGGCGGCTTGGGGCGAAGGTACGCCGTTGACGAACCCCCGCTGCGATCGGAGTTGTTCAGCGCCGATCAGATGGAGCAGCATGGCAAGACCCTGGCGGGCTCGCACCAGTTGAGCCCGGGGCGTCCCCAGGGCCGGCTGCTGAAGCGGCTGGCTGAGAATCACACCGTCCTCATCGGAGTCCGCAACCTGCTGACTGAAGCAGTCAAGGCCAACCGCCGGATCACCCCGGCCGGGGAATGGCTGCTGGACAACTTTTATCTGATCGAAGAGCAGATTCGCACCGCCAAGAGGCATTTGCCCAAGGGTTACAGCCGAGAACTGCCGCGCCTGCTGAAGCGGCCCATCGGCCGGGCTCCCGCGGGTCTATGACCTGGCGCTGGAGACGATCTCACACGGCGATGGCCGGGTGGATCCGGAAGCTCTCAACAGTTTCATTGCCGCCTACCAGACCGTCACCGCCCTGAAGTTAGGTGAATTGTGGGCCATCCCCATCATGCTGCGTATCGCCCTGATCGAGAATCTCCGACGCGTGGCGGCCCGGATCGCCACCGACAGGATCGACCGAAACCTCGCCGATTACTGGGCCGACCAGATGACCGAGACCGCCGAGGAGGACCCGAAGAGCCTGATTCTGGTAATCGCAGATATGGCGCGGTCGGATCCGCCCATGGTGAGCTCGTTTGTGGCGGAACTGACGCGCCGGTTGCAGGGGCAGGGTCCTGACCTGGCAATGCCGCTCACCTGGATCGAGCAGCGGCTGGCCGAATGCGGGTGGACGAGCAAGGAGTTGGTGCAGTCGGAAAACCAACAACAGGCCGCCGATCAGGTCTCCATGAGCAACAGCATCGGCAGCCTCCGTTTCCTGGGGGCGACGGATTGGCGCGTTTTCGTCGAGACGCAGAGCGTGGTCGAGCAGACCCTGCGTCAGGATCCCTGGTGGCGTCTATAGCAAGATGGATTTTCCCACCCGTGACCGCTACCGCCATGTTGTCGAGGAGATCGCCAAGCACAGCCGGCACTCCGAAAGCGATATAGCGCGCCAGGCGATCCAATTGGCTTGCGAGGGCGCAGCCAGGAAAGGCGGCGACGACCACACGGCACATGCCGGCTTTTACCTGATCGATAAGGGATTGGCGCAGCTCGAGCGGAAAGTAAAACTGCGCCGCTCCCCTGTTGAGGCGCTTCGGAGAGTGAGCCGCCGGTTTCCTTTGCTGGCTGTATGCCGGCACGATCATGTTGGTTACGGTCATCATTACCGGCAGCTTCCTGGCGGAGGGGCAGGCCGGTGGGTTATCCGGTTGGATACTCGGGCTGATCGGCATCCTCTCGCTTTTGGGTGCCAGTCATCTGGCGATAGCCCTGGTAAACTGGCTGGTGACGTTGCTGGTGACGCCGCAGCCGCTGCCGCGCCTGGACTTCTCCGCCGGAATTCCGTTGGAATCGAGCACCCTCGTGGTGGTCCCGACTATGCTCACGAGCCCTCAGACCATCGCGGCTCTGATCGAGGCGCTGGAAGTCCGGTTCCTGGCAAATCGGGACGAGAACCTGCACTTCGCCCTGCTCACTGATTTCCGGGATGCGCCCGCCGAGACGCGGCCAGAGGACGAACCGCTGGTGAATCTGGCCCAGCAGGGCATCGAAGCGTTGAATGAAAAGTACCGAAGCACCAACGGCGATAGGTTCTTCCTTTTTCATCGCCCGCGCCGCTGGAATCCCCACGAGCGGATTTGGATGGGTTATGAGCGCAAGCGCGGCAAGCTTGCGGACCTGAATTCCTTTTTGCGCGGCGGCTCCAGGGATTGCTTCTCAGTCGTCGTCGGTGCGACTGCAGTCTTATCCGGCATGAAGTACGTGATCACCCTGGACACCGATACGCAACTGCCCCGCGACTCGGCATGGCAGATGGTGGGAGCCATGGCGCACCCCTTGAATCGGCCGCGGTTCGACGAGGACCAGCAGCGTGTCTGTGAGGGGTACGGCATCCTGCAGCCCCGCGTGGCCGTGAGCCTGCCCGGCACGAACCGGTCGCGGTACGCCCAACTCTGGGGGAGTGATCCGGGCATCGATCCGTATACGCACGCCGTCTCCGATGTTTACCAGGATCTGTTCCATGAAGGCTCGTTCATCGGCAAGGGCATCTATGAAGTCGATGCCTTCGAGCGGGCCCTCAACGGGCGCTTCCCCGAAAACCGGATTCTCAGCCACGATCTTCTGGAAGGCTGCTACGTCCGGGCCGGGTTGTTGAGTGATGTCCAGTTATACGAGGACTACCCCTCTCGCTATAGCGCCGACGTGAGCCGCCGGCATCGTTGGATTCGCGGCGATTGGCACATCGCCCGGTGGCTGCTGCCGGGTGTTCCCGGTCCTGGCCCCCGCCTTCAGAAGAATCCGCTCTCATGGCTATCCCGATGGAAGATCTTCGACAACTTGCGCCGTAGTCTCGTGTCCGCGGCCTTGACGCTCCTGTTGCTCCTGGGCTGGACAGTCTTGACCTCAGCCTGGTTTTGGACCTTGTCGGTAATCGGCATCATTTTCATTCCTACTTTGTTCACCTCTCTTCTGGAATTGTTTCAGAAGCCTGGCGATATGCTTCTGGGCCAGCACCTCACTGCTTCAGGGCGCTCGGCTGGTCGACACTTCGCTCAGGCTGCATTTACGCTCGTGTGTCTCCCCTATGAGGCATTTTTCAGTCTGGATGCGATCATCCGTACGGGCATCCGGCTACTGATTACCCACAAGCGACTTCTCGAATGGAATCCGTCTGGCGATGGGGAGCGTCCGAGCCGCTCGGACCTGGTCGCCTCCTTTCAGGCGATGTGGATCGCCCCGATCATCAGTTTAGCCGCGGCGACCTGCCTGGCGTTGTCGAAGCCAGCCGGGTTATTGGTGGCTGGGCCCCTACTGGTCCTCTGGTTTGCCTCCCCGGCTATCGCCTGGTGGATAAGCCGACCGCTCTATCGCCGCTCCGCAAGATTGACGGCCCACCAGACCCACTTCCTTCAGAAGATTTCCCGAAAGACCTGGGCCTTCTTCGAGACCTTCGTCGGACCGGAAGACCATTGGCTGCCGCCGGATAACTATCAGGAGCATCCCGTGGCCGCGGTCGCCCACCGCACCTCGCCAACCAACATGGGACTGGCGCTCCTGGCAAATTTAGCAGCCTACGACTTCGGCTACATTTCAGCCGGACGGCTCGTCGAACGCACGGAGAATGCACTCCACACGATGGCGGCTTTGGAACGACACCGGGGCCACTTCTACAACTGGTACGACACGCAGTCTCTTCAGCCCCTGTTGCCCATCTACATTTCGACTGTGGACAGCGGCAACCTGGCGGGCCATCTGCTGACTTTGCGGGCCGGTCTGCTCGCACTTCCCGATCAGCAGATCCTGGGGGCGCGCTGGTTTGACGGACTGAGTTACACGCTCAGGATTATCGTGGACACGGCGGGAGAGACCGCTCCGGCCCCTTTGGCGCAACTTCAGAAAGATATGGCCTCCGCAGCCGATGCCCCGCCAACCACGCTGGCGGCGGTGCGGCTCTGCCTCGACCGGCTAACGAGGTCAGCCCAGGATATGGTCCACAGCCTCGACGCCGATCCCGAGAGCCAATTGCGGTGGTGGGCCCAGAGCCTCTTGCGGCAGTGCCGGGATGGTCTCGATGAGTTGACCTTTCTCGCACCGTGGACCTCATTGCCGGCTTCGCCCGTTAATCTCGGTGAGTTCCCGGTTAGCGACGAGATTCCGACGCTCCGCCAGTTAGCCAAGCTTGAGGGAGATCTGCTGCCGGCCATCGAACCTGGGCTCGCTTTGGCGGTAACGCCCGAGGAGTGCGCCCGGTTTGATGAGCTGCAACGGCTTATCACGGAGGCCAGCCGGCGAGCCGGCGCCAGGATAGCGGCTATCGAAGGGCTGGCCCGGCAATCAAGCGAACTCGCCCGTATGGATTATGACTTCCTGTACGACAAGGCGCGGCACTTATTGGCTATCGGCTACAACGTGAGCGAACGTCGGCTGGACTCGAGTTACTACGATCTGCTGGCTTCGGAAGCCAGATTTCCCACTTTCGTGGCGATTGCTCAAGGAAAGGTGCCGCAGGAGAGCTGGTTTGCTCTGGGACGTCTCCTCACGAGCGTCGGGGGAGAATCGCTTCTCCTTTCATGGAGTGGGTCGATGTTCGAATACCTCATGCCGCTTCTGGTAATGCCGACCTACGAACACACCTTGCTCGACCAGACCTGTAAGGTGGCGGTGGAGATGCAGATCGAGTATGGCAAGAAGCGCGGGGTGCCGTGGGGCATTTCAGAATCCGGCTACAATGCCATCGATATTCATCTCAACTACCAGTACCGCGCCTTTGGCGTGCCCGGCTTGGGACTCAAGCGCGGACTGGCCGAGGACCTGGTCATTGCCCCCTATGCCTCAGCGCTGGCGCTGATGGTGGCGCCCGAGGCGGCCTGCGCGAATCTCGAGCACCTGACCGCGGCAGGTTTTGAGGGAAAATTTGGCTTCTATGAAGCCATCGACTACACGCCTTCGCGCCTGCCCCGGGGCCAATCGAGCGCCGTGGTTCGGTCCTTCATGGCCCATCACCAGGGCATGAGCTTCCTCTCCCTGGCCTATCTGCTCCTGGACCAGCCAATGCAGAAGCGCTTCGAGTCCGACCCTTTGTTCCAGGCGACCTTGTTGTTGCTTCAGGAGCGTATCCCCAAAGCCACGACCTTCTATGCGCACGCCGACGAAATCGCCGGTTCACAAGAACCTCCCAGTGTTCCGGAGACACCGGTGCGAGTTTTCAACAGCCCCGATACGCCGATACCAGAAGTGCAGTTGTTGTCGAATGGCAGATACCATGTGATGATCACCAACGCCGGCGGCGGTTACAGTCGCTGGAAGGACATCGCCGTCACCCGCTGGCGCGAAGACAGTACCTGCGACAACTGGGGCACGTTCTGTTACCTGCGCGACGTGGCGAGCGGGGAGTTCTGGTCCACCGCCTATCAGCCAACCCTGAAGCGATCTGGAAATTTTGAGGTGATTTTCTCGGAAGGGCGGGCCGAGTTCCGCTGTCGCCAACAAGATTTTGACGCCTATACCGAGATCGTGGTTTCCCCCGAAGACGATATCGAGTTGCGTCGCATCACCATCACCAATCGCGATCGGACCACGAGAGAGATCGACGTCACGAGTTACGCCGAAGTGGTCCTGGCCCCGCCTGCCGCGGATGCACTGCATCCGGCGTTCAGCAACCTCTTTGTTCAGACCGAGATCATCCGCCACCGGCAGGCGATTCTCTGCACTCGCCGGCCCCGCTCCCTTGACGAGCCGGCGCTTTGGATGTTTCACCTGATGGCGGTGCACGGGGCGGAGATTGGGGAGATTTCCTACGAGACTGACCGCATGCAGTTCATCGGCCGCGGCCGGACCATCGCCGATCCACAGGCGATGCGCGACCCAGCGGCGCTCTCGGGCCGCGAGGGCTCGGTGCTGGACCCGATTGTCGCCATCCGGTATCGGCTGGTGCTCGGTCCGGGAGAATCGGTGACGGTCAATGTGGTCTCCGGCATCGGCGAAACCGCGAGCGGCGTGCCTGGGCCTAGTGGAGAAATACCAGGATCGGCGTCTGGCGGATCGCGTCTTTGATCTGGCCTGGACGCATAGCCAGGTGGGCCTGCGCCAGATCAATGCCTCAGAGGCCGACGCACAGCTCTTCTGTGCTTTGGCGAGCTCGGTAATCTACGCTAATGCATCGCTCAGAGCCGACCCCAGCGTCCTCATCAAGAACCGCCGCGGGCAATCCGGTCTTTGGGGCGCCTCCATTTCCGGCGATTTGCCCATCGTGCTGCTACAGATTGAAGATCCGGCCAATATCGAGCTGGTGCGCCAACTCATACAGGCCCACGCGTATTGGCGTTTAAAAGGATTGGCGGTGGACCTGCTGATCTGGAACGAAGATCACGCCGGCTACCGGCAACTTCTCCACGACCAGATCATGGGACTCATTGCCGCAGGGGTCGAAGCCAGTGAGATCGATCGGCCCGGCGGCATTTTCATAAGACCTGCGGAACAGATAGCGGAGGAGGACCGCATTCTGTTCCAAACGGTAGCTCGCGCCATCATCACCGATAGCCGGGGGGGTCTGGAAGACCAGTTCAACCGTCGGGGCCAGGTGGAGGTGATCGTACCGACCCTGATGCCGACCCGGACCCACCGCGCCGCCCCCCCGGGGACGGCCGAGTCGTCCCGCCGCGATTTGATGTTCTTCAACGGGCTGGGCGGATTCACCCCCGACGGACGCGAGTATGTCATTACGACCACGGAGCAGCACGTGACTCCGGCGCCATGGGTAAATGTGCTGGCCAACCCGCACTTCGGCACCGTCATCTCAGAGAGCGGCCTGGCCTATACCTGGAGCGAAAATGCCCACGAGTTCCGCCTCACTCCCTGGGGGAACGATCCCGTGAGCGATTCGCGCGGCGAAGCCTTTTACCTCCGTGACGAAGAGACCGGCTACTTCTGGTCCCCCATGCCGCTGCCCAGCCGCGGCGCCGCGCCTTACATCAGCCGCCACGGATTCGGCTACAGCGTTTTTGAGCACACCGAGGACGGCATCAGCTCAGAGGTGTGGGTTTACGTGGCCCTGGATGCCCCGATCAAATTCACGGTGGTCAAAGTCCGGAACGTGTCAGGCCGGTCCCGCCGGCTCTCCGCCACGGGCTACGTAGAATGGGTTTTGGGAGATCTGCGGCCAAAATCTGCCATGCACGTGATCACCGAAGTTGACCCGAATAGCGGCGCGCTCTTCGCTCGCAACCCCTATAACACGGAGTTCGCCGATCGGGTTGCCTTCTTCTCGGTAGACGCGACGACCCGGACCTTAAGCTGCGACCGGACCGAATTCCTGGGACGTAACGGCACGCTGGCAGAGTCCTGCCGCGCTGTCCCGGTTGCGGCTGTCTGGAAAGGTGGGAGCCGGTTTGGACCCCTGTGCCGCGCTTCAGGTTCCTTTCGAGTTGGCCGACGGGCAGGAGCGAGAAGTCGTTTTCACCCTCGGCGCCGGGCGGGACGCCAATGACGCCAGGGACCTCGTGCAGCGCTTTCGAGGCGGGGCGGCGGCGCGTGGCGCCCTCGATGCGGTGTGGCATTACTGGAATCATACTCTCGGCGCCGTGCAAGTGGATACCCCCGACCAGTCCCTCAACGTGCTCACGAACGGCTGGCTGTTATACCAGACTCTGGCCTGCCGCCTGTGGGCGCGCAGCGGCTACTACCAGTCGGGGGGCGCCTTCGGTTTCCGCGATCAGTTGCAGGACGTGATGGCGCTGATCTACGCCCAGCCGCACCTGGTGCGGGAACACCTGCTCCTGTGCGCCTCCCGCCAGTTCCCGGAAGGAGACGTCCAGCATTGGTGGCACCCCCCCTTGGGCCAGGGCGTACGGACCCATTGCTCCGATGATTACCTCTGGCTGCCGTTGGCGACGTGCCGCTACGTCCTGACCACCGGGGACACCGGGGTGTTGGATGAGCCTATCCACTTTATCCAGGGCCGCCCGGTAAACGCCGAGGAGGACTCGTATTACGATCTACCCAATCGGTCTGAAGAATCGGCCAGTTTGTATGACCACTGTGTGCGAGCCATCCTGAGGGGCCTCAGGTTTGGTGAGCACGGCCTGCCGTTGATGGGCTCCGGCGACTGGAATGACGGCATGAACCTGGTGGGCGAACACGGCAAAGGGGAAAGTGTCTGGTTGGGATTTTTCCTTTATGAAGGGCTTATGCAGTTCACCGAGGTGGCCCGCGCGCACGGTGATGTGTCCTTCGCCGAGCGTTGCGCCAGGGAGGCGGCCAGGCTGCGCCGCAATATCGAGGAGCAGGGCTGGGACGGCGAGTGGTATCGCCGCGCCTACTTCGACGACGGTTCACCGCTGGGTTCGGCGCAGAACCCCGAGTGCCGGATCGATTCGATTTCCCAGAGCTGGTCCGTGCTCTCCGGTGCGGGAGATGCAGCCCGGGCGCGCCTGGCCATGGAAGCAGTGGATCAGCGCCTCGTTCGCCGGGAGCAGGCGCTCATCCAGCTCCTGGATCCGCCGTTTGACAAGTCGGATTTGAATCCCGGCTACATCAAAGGCTACGTCCCCGGGGTGAGAGAGAACGGCGGGCAATACACTCACGCGGCGATCTGGGCGGCGATGGCCTTCGCGGCCTTGGGCGACCGGGAGCGTGCCGGGGAACTCCTGGCCATGATCAACCCGTTGAACCATGCCAGGTCTCCCGAGGCGATCGCCATCTACAAAGGAGAACCCTACGTGGTGGCGGCCGACGTCTATGCGCTCTCGCCTCATATTGGCCGCGGTGGCTGGACGTGGTACACGGGGTCTGCCGGCTGGATGTACCGGCTGATCGTGGAATCACTCCTGGGACTGAGGCTTGAGGTGGACAAGCTGCGGTTTACGCCATGTCTCCCGGCGGATTGGCCGGGCTTCACCATGCACTACCGGTATCGGGAGACGGTCTACCACATCATTGTCCAACGCCCGCCGGCCGAGGATGGCGAGACGCGGGTGACCGTTGATGGCGTCGAACAACCCGATAACACTATCCCCCTGATTGACGACCAGCATGAACACTACGTCGAGGTGAGCCTACCCATGGCACGCAGTTTAATGTAGAATTTATCACTAATACCAGGTGGCAATCAGAAGGTAATTTTGGGGAGCCGCAGGCGAAAGCACGCGCTGGCACAGGTTGAAAACCTGTGCCACCATTGGAATGCAAATTTTTATATAAAGTTGCCGTCAAACAAGTAATAATCCTCATTGTCGAGGCAGTTTGCGAACCGCCCCTGCGGCGGGTGCGACTATAAAGCCAGAATTACCTCTATGACGGCAATTTGGTATAAGAATAGAGGCGTTGGTGGGCGCGGAACCCATCATAAGGCGACTAGTTAAGTAAATGCTTCACTATCCTTCGTCCTGACAAGACTGAAAAGTCGGTAAATTAAAGGAGAAAGCTATGGGAGACAAAGGCAAGAAGGATAAAGGTAAGAAGGAAGCCAAAAAAAAGTCTCAGAAAGACAAAAAGAAGGGAGACCAAAAAGAAAAGCCCAGCAATAAGTAGCAGTTCAAATAACCTGAGGGGCGGGTCACATCAGCCCGCCCTTATGCCCTCAACGCAGAGCTCACGTTTTGAGACGTTGCCTTGACGCTCACTGGCGGCGCTCTATCTTGTCAATCCCTGGCCTTAATCCACGACCAGGGGCATCTCTAGGCGTGGCCACATGCACCATGACAACTCTGCCCAGGGGTGGACGAACCGCCTAGTGGAAACGAATCCAGTTACCCAGGAGCAGGAATATCCCCATTCTTAAATCCACATGGCCCCTGCGATAATGGGCATAGCTGCCCGAAGTGGCAGTGGCGATGATCTGGTTGGAATCCGAAGCGGCGGCCACGGTAGGGGGGATTCCGGCCATAATGAGCAAGGGAGTCATGAGGAAGCCCCCCCCCAACGCCGAAAATGCCGGAAAAGGAGCCGACTAGGCGCCTAATCCTAAAAGCAACAGGATATCGACACTATGTCTGGCGATGGGCAAGTATAAATCGAGACTCATGTCTGCGAACCTTAGCTCTTGAACCGATATTATCTTAGTTTCTTATGCATCCTCAGCTCTGTCTGCCCAAAATCAGTAGTTGGGGACCCTTTTCACGATTCCTGGCCCCGAAACCTACCTCTTTTCTAAGGCAACCCTCCTCGTGGGAGGCATGATAGCTGAAAATTTCCTGATACGTCAATCTTTTTCAGAACTTGCGCATACCCTGCCATCGGCACAGACACCTGGTTGATTTCCGGCCTATGAACCCCAGGCAGGGATCCCCCTCTTTATCGAAATTAATGAGTTGAATCAGGTGGGCGAATCTAGAGAATACCTTTGATTTGCCCGACTTGCCTCTCAGGTTATGGTAAAATAATCCAGACTTATTGACCCACAGGGAAAACTAGGACAAGGCTATGCTGCGTCGTACTGGCTACGTTTATGCACTGCGTTATCTATTGCATGATCCAGGCTCACGGCATCCGGAACGTCTCGCCCGGCTGAAGGCGATCCAGAGCGATCTCGAGATGAATGACGTACTGGAGTTATTGGTGCGCCTCAGACCCGACTACGCCCCGCTGGAATGGGTGGAGCGGCTCCACGATCGGGTCTATATTCAGCGGTTTAAAGAGGCCTGTGAGCAGGGCAAACCAATCTTCGAGGAGCAGGACTGCGGCATCTCCAAGGACTCGTATGAGACTGCCTTGCTGGCCGTTGGTGGAGTAATGTTGGCCGTGGACGCGGTGCTGGGCGGCCAGGTGGACAACGCCTTCTGCGCCGTGAGGCCCCCGGGGCACCATGCCGAAAGGGATCGGGCCATGGGGTTCTGCTTTTTCAATAACGTGGCTATCGGTGCGGTATACGCCCTGGAGAAATACGGCCTGAAGCGGGTGGCCATCATCGACTGGGACGTCCATCACGGCAACGGCACCCAACACTTGTTCGAGGCCGACCCCCGGGTCTTTTTCGTGTCGCTGCATGGTGACCCGCAGTATTGCTACCCGGGCACCGGCTACCGCCAAGAAGAAGGCACAGGTGCGGGTAAGGGTTTCACCCTGAACCTGCCTCTGCCGATCCGGAGTGGCGATGCCGAGTACCTGGAGGCCCTGAAGAGTCAGGCGCTGCCCCGGCTGCGACAGTTCGCCCCCCAGCTCGTCTTTATCTCTGCGGGGTTTGACGCCCATGAGAAAGATCCACTGGCCGAAATGCGGGTGACAAGGCATGGATATCGGGACATGGCGCAGTTGATCTTGGATTTGGCACAGGAGACCGCTTCAGGCCGGCTCATCACCGTGCTGGAAGGTGGGTACAACCTGGAGGTGCTGGAAGATTGCGTCGAGGACCACGTCAGGCTGCTGTTGGGGATACCATACGACCATTTTTAACGAGACCTGAATTGGAGTCTGAAAGATTCCGGGGCCTGATCTTGGCATCATTTGTATTTTGTAGGTCAAGAAAATAGATATGGTGAAACTTTCCGAACGTTCCCAGGCGTTTATGTGCCGCCTGACGATATCCACGCCCAGGTCGCCCCAGGGGAGACGGGCCGGGTCCTTTTCGCTCAAGGAATGATAGCGTTTCCCGGCCACCACCAAATCGCTGCCCGCGATTTCCACTTTTTTGTCATACCGGCCATACACCGTGTCGTATTTCAGCAAGTAGATCAGGTTGTCCAGCGCCATGAGCTCGTTGATCGCCACCAACTCCAAGGCTTGGGTCTCGAGAATGATTTTCAGAGCCGCCCGGCCGATCCGCCCCATGCCGTTAATCGCCACTTTTGCCATGACTCATCTCCTCCTACCCGGGATTATGCGACAGCCTTAGCCACCGTAGTCTATAATGCTTTTGGGGCCCTTTCTCCACGAGTTTAACCCCGAGAAGGTTCCTCTCCTCCAAGGTAGCCTTGCTCTTGGTCCCGCAAGGCCAGATCCGCCATCTCGGCGGACAGGAGGGATGAGATGAATTTCCCTCCCCCCTGACCGTCTGGATGGTCCGCAAGAGCTCGAAGTCGGCGTCCTCCTTGAGAAGAAAGCCCTCGGCCCCGGCCTCCAGGGCCTGCTGGAGGAACTCCTTGGACCGGTGCATGGTCAGGAATATGACCTTGACCCGGGGATAGAGCTTTTTGATCTCCTGGATGGCTTCCAGCTTATGTGGGAGTGGAGGAGCCATTATCTATGCCTATCACCTTAGAGTTCAGAGCTCAGGTTATCTTTTGAAACCAGGCGGCGGCACGGTGATCGGCGCGCATCTCCTGGGCCAGCTTTTTCATCCGGTCGCAAAACTTGGCGTCGGCGCATATCTCCTTTAGCCTTTCGGGCGCCACGGTTTGGAGAATGACTCCCGGGTTGCGCCTAAGGTCCCACAACTCCGGAGCCAGTTGGCGCCAGATATCGTCGGCGCCATGATTCCAAGACCACCGCAAATCGAGCCCCAGCTCGACGAGTTCGCTCATCCCGGTAAAACCGCGGATTTCGTGAGGCAAGATGGGCTTGGTCATTTAGTCCCTCCAGTCATAGGCTTTTCCGTCCGGTTATTCAGTAAGCAGATGCCAGGGTGTGTCTGCAATATATTTTTTTAAGGATTGTTTCGCAATGAGCGCGGCATCTCTGGAGAAAGCGTTACCTTCTCATCATAGTGCCAGATGGTTAACTGAGAGCCTTCCCGCAGCAGATAGGTAGAAATCTCCGGCTCAACGTTAATTTCTAACACCTGGCCTCGAATGCTCAGGGGGAAGTTAAGGCGCTTCAGTCCTTTTGGCAACTTAGGGTGGAACTTTAGATAGCCGCCCAAATCCCGCAGGCCGGCCAGCCCGTAAACACAAAGCATCCAGCTGCCGCCCATGGAGCCCATGTGGCAGCCATCTTTGACATTGCCGCCAAAATCTTCCAGGTCCCTGAGTACCGCATAATGGGCATACTCCAAGGCCTTATCCAGGTAGCCGATCTCCAGGGCCATGATACTCTCAATACAGACCGACAGGGAAGAATCTCCGGTAGTCAACGGGTCATAATAATCGAAGTTGCGGCGCTTCTGGTCCAGGGAAAATTTGTCGCCCAACAGAAACATGGCCAAGGCCACATCCGCCTGTTTGATCACCTGCTTACGATAAATTTTTAAGGGATGGTAGTAGAGGAGCAGGGGATAATGGTCCATGGGGGTATGTTCGAAATCCCAGATCTCTTTATCCAGAAAACTGTCATCCTGAGGGTGGATTTGCAGCTCTGCATCATAAGGAAGACACATCAGTTCCGCCGCCCGGCGCCATTCGTCGATTTCGGAGATATCGAGGCCGGTGTGGTCCACCAGGGTGGCAAAAAGCCCGCGGTCTTTTTCCTGAAGCGTTTTTAAGGTGGCGGCGGCATAGCTCAGATTATTCTGAGCGATGAGGTTGGTGTAATGATTGTTATCTACCACCGTGGTGTACTCATCCGGCCCGGTGACCCCATGCAGGCAAAATTTCCCCTCCCGGCGGCCGGAGAAAAACCCGAGTCCATACCACATGCGGGCGGTTTCCACCAACATCTCCGCACCGCGGGCAAAAAGGAATTCCTGATCGCCGGTGACCTCCACATAGTGTTGCAGGGCATACATGATGTCGCCATTAATGTGGTATTGGGCGGTTCCGGCCGCATAGTACGCCGAAGCTGCCTCCCCATCAATGGTCCTCCAGGGGAAAAGGGCCCCCTGCTCGTTGACTTCCCGGGCCCGTTGTCTGGCCTTGTCCAGCATCCTATACCTGAATTCCAGGAGATTCCTGGCTACCTGGGGATAGGTGTAAATCAAGAAAGGCAAGACATAGACTTCGATATCCCAAAAATAATTGCCGTCGTAGGCCTGTCCGGTAAGCCCTTTGGCCGGAATCCCCACTCCTTCTAAGCGGATCGACGCCTGAAAAATTTGAAAAAGGTTAAAGCGCATGGCCTGTTGCAGTTCCCCGGCTCGATGTTGGGGATGATCGGGGTCGCCCTCTATTTGCACGTCGCTCCGTTGCCAAAAGTCATCCAGCAGGACCCGCTGCTTCTTCAAGAGATCCTCGAAACCGCAGGCTTTAGCCAGATCCAGGGTTTGTTCGACCGCATCATTCAACTCCCCAGTCGCAAGAGCCTGGGAGGTATGGTACGCCATAAATTTCGTAACCTTGATGGCCCTGCCGGATTGCCCCTGGCAGGAAAAGACGACCTTGCCCTCATCTTCAGAACTCTCGCGGCTGACCGAATAATGGCCTGCCGTTTCTATGAGGTGGTCGATGCCGCAAACCAGCTTGAGGTGACTGTGTTCAGTTTTATGGCCGAGGATTACTCTTTGGTCCTGGCTAGAGTTTAACAGGGGCAGCAACACCTTGCCCTTGAGAGTCTGGTGCAGCCGCGGGTCTCCTTTGCGCAGGCGATCTTCGTGCTTATTCCGCATCTCAGAGACAATAACTATCTGGGCATCGGCATTTAAGAGCGTCACTTCATAAGAAATGGCCGCCAGGTGGCGATGTTCATAGGACACCAGTCGCCGGGATTTAAGGCTGACGCGCTTGCCGGAAGGCAGTTCCCATAATATTTCCCGGTCCAGGGTCCCGGCCCGCAGGTCTAAAATTCGCTGAAAGCTGATGAGATTGGCCTCGGCCAGGACAAAAGGCTCATCATCCACGTAAAGTTTGATAATCTTGGTATCGGTCACATTGACAATGGTCTGGCCTTCTTTGGCAAAGCCGTAAGCCGCCTCGCCGTAACATATCGGCCAGACCTCGTAGAAGGCGTTGATAAACGTGCCATTTTCAAATACCGGGGTTCCTTCCTCGAAGCAGCCGCGCATCCCCAGATAGCCGTTTCCCAGGGAAAAGATGGTTTCGGCCTGGGCCAGGAAGCGGGGATAGAATTCCATTTCTATCATCCGCCAGGGGTCCACGGGGTTGATATGCTGAGGAGGGTTGAGGGGGCGGCGTTTAAGCATGATTTTTCTCCCGGATATTGGTCAGGTTCAGGTTACTCGTTCACGACAGCAATTCCTTGAGATCGGTCACGACCAGGCCGGCGCCATGTTGCCGCAGCGCCTTGGCAACCCCATGGCGGTCCACGCCGATCACCAGCCCGAAGCCGCCGTTGCGGCCGGCCTCAACCCCGGCCAGGGCATCCTCAACCACCACGGCGCGTCCGGGCGGCACGCCCACCATCTCTGCGGCCTTAAGGTAGGTATCCGGGGCCGGTTTGCCTTTCAGGTTGAGTTCTGCCGCGACGTTGCCGTCAACCCTCGCATCAAAGAGATCGGCAATTCCCGCCACCTTAATGATCGCCTGACAATGTTTGCTGGAGGAGACTACCGCGGTCTTAATCCCGGCCTGCCGCAACTGACGGAGCCAGGCAACCGAACCGGCAAATACTTCGACGCCTTGGGATTCCAGGGCCTGATTAAACAGCTCATTCTTGCGATTCCCCAAACCATCAATAGTCTCCCGGTCGGGTGGGTCGTCGGGATTCCCGTGAGGCAGTTCAATGCCACGGGATTTTAGAAAACTGCGGACCCCATCGTAGCGGGGTTTGCCATCGACATACTCTTCATAATCAGTTTTGAGATCGAAAGGCCGGAAGGTTGCCTGGTTCTTGGCGGCGCGGCGTTGCATAAATTCGTCGAACGCCTGCTTCCAGCAAGCCGCATGGACTTTGGCGGTGGCGGTGAGCACCCCGTCTAAATCAAAGAGCACCGCCTCAAAATGATCCAGGTCTACTGAGGGAGATGGACTCACGGGATTCCTCCTCTAAATTTTTTGCCTTGCGATTGCCAGTTCTGGCGGGAATGCGAGCTCTGGGGGACCTGCACCAGGCCAAAGTCGAGGCCCGGCGCCAGAAATCAAAGGAACGTGGCGCGGTTCGCCTCGGTTCATTTGGGGGACTCATCCCGAATCTCGCGCTCCGCCTCAAGCCAGTCTTGACCTGCCTGGCCATCCCGGCGGCCTCGCTGCTCGTAGAGTTCATAGGCCCGCCTGGCGATCTGTGGCGTCACCTCGACAGGTTCGACCACGGCGTTGGCCAGAAGCAGCAGGAGGATGATGGCAAAGTCCGGCCAGTGCCGGACCAGGCCCGATAGAATCACCGCCACTTCAATCATCCACGGGATGGGACCCCAAAAATAGCTGAGGAATTTCAGAATCGGATTAGTCTTCTTTTCTTCAATCTCGTTGGACCCATATTGAGTCAGCCGCTTCTGCGCCTCGGCTTGAGTAAGACCGTCCGGAGATGCCCCCAACTTTGCTTGTAATTCAGACATGGGCAGGGATTTGAGAGCTTCCTTCGCATCAAGCTTCGATCCCGGCTTCGCTTCGGGAGACTTGGGCTGGTCGGCATTCGGTCCCATAATGGGTATTCTCCAGGCTTTGCTATGCCGCAGGTTTCCTGAGTTGCGGAATCCTTGTGGTCATGCTCGGGTCCTTTCCACCGCAGCATCGTATTTGCCACGGCGCGCCGCCTGTTCGGGATAAAGATAAAGATTGCCATGCTGCGGAAAACCACGACTTACGTGCCTGGCCGCAGGCGCAAACCTTCCCGCAAATGGGTGCGATCCCCCAGCACCTTTAGCAATGGTCCTTGTTCGGTCATTTCCACGCTGCTTAGCGCGGCCACCGGCATGCTGAGGCGGTCGCGATAGCGGCCCACATCGATGCCCAACAAGGAACACAGCATGATGCGCGCCGTGGCTTTGTGGGAGACCACCAGGACATTGCCCGAGGGCAGCGTCCATTCAATCTCATCCAACACCATGGAACTGCGGCGGGCTACGTCCACCCCCCGTTCCCCACCGGTGGGCCTATTCCAACCCGGGTCGGCCAACCAGCGGACGTATTCATCATGGAACTGGCGGTTCACCTCCTCGGGAGTTTTCCCCTCCCACTGTCCGTAGGCGATTTCCCTGAGGCCGCCTCGCGGTTGCATTTCGAGGCCCACCGCGGCGCACAAGGGCCTGGCGGTGTCCAGGCTGCGGCGCAGCGAGCTGCAAAAGACCGCCGCCCACGGTAACGACTTGTAGGCCGCGGCAAAGTCTGCCGCCATTTGGGAACCTTCGGGGGTCAGGGCCACATCCGAGACCCCGCAATAGCCGCCGGTCTGGCTAGCCTGCGTCTCCCCATGCCGGAGAAAATAGAGGATAAGGTCCATGAGTCAGGCGCCTCCTTTCCGCAGGGTGGCAGGGCCATCTTGGTAAAGCCCTGCTCCCGTAGTTTCAGGACTGAATCAAAAAAATCAGATATAGCGTTTGCCAAAAGTCCTTTCCGTTTTGAGGTTCTCAAATCCCCCTAAATTCCCCTTTTTCAAAGGGGGACTTTAACAGCAATTCCTTGTAGTTCCCCCCTTTTTTAAAGGGGGGTTAGGGGGGATTTGAATGATTCCGCTAGCGGAAAAAACTTTTGGCAACGAATATAGTTGAACCCACGAGTCATCTTAAAAACCACGTGTGCCTGAACAGGTCATTCTGAGCTCAGCGCAGATCAAACTTTTTCCATGTCGAGGCTATACTCCCCCCGGCGCGCCGCCCGGTTACACCTGGCTCGGTGATACAGGGCTTGCTGTGCCGCCACCACGTTGGCCTCCTCGCCTTGCCAAATTTCCAAAGCCGGTTGCTGGATGGCCCGGGCAAACGAAAACGCCAACGCCCAGGGCAGTCGCGACTTGAATCTAACATTCATGGCATTCAAACGAGCCGAGGCCAGTTCACCGGATTGGCCGCCCGACAAAAACGCAATCCCCGAAACGGCAGCGAGGACGGCTCGCAAGAGACACCTCACCGTGGCGTCGGCCACCTCGTCCACCGCGGCTTGCTGAGGGCAGGTCAATCCCGGCAGCACCATGTTGGGCTTCAGGATCATACCCTCAAAAAGCACCCGCTGCCGGTAGAGTTGGCAGAACACCGTGTGATGCGGCCTCAGTCACCCGGGCGCACTGCTCCAGGGTATGGTCGCCGTCCATGAGCACCTCGGGCTCGACTATGGGAACCAGACCGGTTTCCTGGCACAGGGCGGCATAACGCGCCAGGGCGTGGGCGTTGGCTTCGAGACATCCGGGACTGGGAATACCCTCGCCGATAGTGATCACCACCCGCCATTTGGCAAACCTGGCCCCCATCTGCCGGTATTCCGACAAGCGCTCCCCCGGATGGCCGGCCATGTCCTTTGCACCGGTGTCAACTTTGATACTGGGAATGATTCCCGCCTCGGTGATGACTTTGAGAAAGGGAATACCATCTTTCTTCTGCTCTCATAGCCCCCGGCGCGCGCTCCCGGAGTGCTTGTCAAGGCCGGGCACGATACTCCGCCAGGATCTCTGGCTTGACTTGAGCCCCATGAGAGGCCGAAGGGGCGGAGAAACCCCCGCCTGTCACTTGAAAAGACCAAATGATTCAAATCTGGGGCGAGATATTGTCTCAATTATCCTGCAAGACACGGCTTACTTAAACTCTGACTTAGCCTTTTCGTAAGCCTTTCCAAGCTCTTCGGTCATTTTGTCCATTTTTTCTTTGGCCTTTTCCCAGGCCTCGCCTGTGGCCGACTTCAGTCCCGCAATTTCTTTCATGGCCTCTTCCTGCTTCTTACTCAAGTCAGCCATGGCCTCGTCATATTGCTTCTGGGCTGCGGCCGCCTCCTGGTTAAATTTTTTGTGCATTTCCACAAGCTTTTCATTGTACGAGCTTTTCATGTTCTCGATCTTCTTTTGCATCTCCGCCATCTCATGGGAGACTTTCTTCTGGAACTTTTCCTGAGGTGTTTCGGACGTGCTGCATCCCGCCATAATCAGCAATGCCACCGCAAGGATGATTCCTGCCACTTTTTGCATATTTTTCATACTTGATAACTCCTTGGGAGTATTTTTAGCCCTCATAAAAATATAATCGGCAAAAATACCGGGCGCAGCGGGCTGGCACGTCCCGGGCCGAGTATTGCTGCGTGGAGTGGATAGGATCTCAGCAGTGCCCCGTTAATAAAGCGATCACAATGATAAGCGTGATCGGAACGCCGATGATCCAGAGCAACATTGAACGCATAATGGTCTCCCTTATGAGCTGCAATAAAATAATATGCTTATTGCCTTATCAATTGTTAACTTCGTGCCCTGTTAAGCGTCACCCGGCTTCGGAAAACGCCAGCCGGTTTCCTCCAAAAAGCGCCACAAAGCTTATCCTCTCCAGCCACGTTCATTCCTGGCCTGGTCGCCTCCTGGGCGATTCCCTCTCTCTTCTTATAGCCGCCCAAGGAGGAACCGGCTCCGGATAATCTTAGCGCGGGTTGTCCTGCCCAAACCCCCAAGGCGCCTGGGTCTGGGCAGAACCGTGCCCGGGCAGGTCATTTACTTCCAGTGCTTATCGAACTCCTTTTGCGCCTCTTCCTTGGTGATGCCGTATCTCTCCTGGATTTTGCCGACGAGTTGATCGCTCTTTCCGGCCACGACGTCCAGATCATCGTCGGTGAGCTTGCCCCATTTCTCCTTAACGTGGCCTTTCAATTGCTTCCAGTTTCCTGCCACTTGATCCCAGTTCATAACTTGTCTCCTTTGCTTCAGTGTTGGCATCCTAATCTGCTGCTGCGACTGCTGCGGTTGCATCATTGGGGGGCATCATCACGCCCTGACCCGTCATCGGCGCTGGCTGCGGCTGAGCTCTTATCACCAGCATCACTATCAGGGCCGCGGACCAGAGTTAGTGCTCATGCTGGTTCTTCTGCCCATGCTGGCCTTCATCACACCTCCGAGGTGCCGCGGCAGCCGCTTGGTCGGGGCGACAGGATTATCGGCCAAACCACCCCCTGGGCCGCGCCCCCATCAGACCCAGTAGGCCTATGGCAATCAGGTAAACCGCCACGATAATGCTCAACAGGGCGGGTTGGATCAAGATCAATATCCCGGCGATTAACGCCACGACTGGCGCGAGGTATGGTTGGTACGGCATGTGCTTCTCCTTAAATGCAACCCAGCTATCGTACTAAGCACCCTGGTCCGGCCTGAAAGAACATCCTCGGCACCGCGCCAAGACAGTTACTTGCCGACGCGAATGTTGGAGAGTTCGCCAATGAGCCCAAAAACGCTCAGGAGCCACAAGACCACGACAATGACTACGACAGCATTCAAGATCGTCTTGATGGAGCCCGCCATCGGCATGTATGAGTTGATGAGCCAGAGAATAACCCCAACTACGATCAAGACTACTACCACGTGGATTAACGGCATGATTTACTCCTTTATTGAGGGCTTACCTGGGAACAACTCCCTGATTGCCTGGGTTGCGACCCTCTCGGGCGTTTAGCCAGGGAAAAGGCCAACAGCGATGATAATAATAATCCACAGAGAACACCCTCAGGATGATGAGCCTGGCTTTGGGGTTCAGGTCTTGCACCGCCTTCAGCAACGCCGGGGAGTCAGTGGTTTCCCCCGGCAGCTTGACGATCACCAGGCGGAAATATTTTCTGGCCAGTTCCGCCAGAGCCTCTGAGGGAGTATCGGTGACGCAGGTCCCATAGCCCTTGTCCGCCAGGAGCAGGCCGATGGGCTTGAGAAACGGTGAGCCATCATTGACGATTAAAATATCTTCCGGTCTCAAGGCGTCTCCTTGCACATCCGAGGAAGGCTATAATTTTCCAGGGAGGGTGAGAGTGAAGCGGATTCCTGCCGAGTTGTTCCAGTAAGGAGAGCGGCCAAGGGATTTGTGTTAATCTTATTATCCGCCCGGGGGCGGGGCAAATCTATGGACAGGATTGACCAACGAGGGAGGTGAGAAATAACCATTCGCCAAAGGCAAAAACAACCAAGCGAAAAATTATGGAGAGAGGCCGAATTTTACCGGGTAAAGACGAAAGGGGGGGTGCCGCGGGGGTGCTTTTTCTCTTCCCCCCAAAGCTGCCGGGGGGCAGTGGGTCATACCCGCGGTCATTTCCTTACAGACACAACGAACCATGAAAAATGGCGGTGTTGGAGGACCGGCCGCCCCTGGCCGCCTCTCGCCGGCAGGCACAGAGGCCCGCCCCACCGAGCCGTTTTCCTGCAAAATCACGGGGGGTCGGGGGTGATGCCCCGGCTGAGGGCGTACCTGATGAGGTCGGCCAGTCTCTTCAGGTTGAGTTTCCGCATAATGTTGTCCCGGTGCCCTCCCCTCACCTGCAGCCATAATTATTCGGCACTATGCATCCGGAAGTTCCCACGCGGCAACGGCGTCATGCTTAAAAATAATAATTCAAGGGCTGAAAGCGGCGGCGGGCTGCCCAGGCTCAAGTAGGCCGCGTTTTAAATAAAATAAGAATATCGGTTGTTTACATAGTTCGGCAGGAAATCGCCGTCAACTCTGGGACAACTGAGCAGGCAAATGTTTTTTTCCCTTATGACTGAAATAGCAAAGGGTATATCCTCTTGGCGAGGATATACCCGATATCCTGCTGCTATTTTTTCTCTGGCGCAGGTGCTCCGGGTGCTCCGGGTGCTCCGGGCGCTCCGGGTGCTCCAGGTGCTCCAGGGGCTCCTTTGGCTCCCTTCTCCGCGGCTGGCTTCGCCGGCGGTGCTGGCGATTGATTGCAGCCCATCAACGAAAATGTCGCAAGAAACGTTAAAGCCACAAATACCACTACTAATTTCTTCATGAACTTTGACCTCCTTTTTTTGGATAAGACAAAATTGTTGAGTCCTCGTGTTCCATAAGAACTGTAGCGAGCTTTAACTCCATATGCTGTTACTCTGTTGTAATCCAAGTTCGCCGCATATCGAACTTAGGCCCTATCAGGAAGGTTAACCAGACAATGATAGCCAACCACCTGCCTCCTGGCCGGCGCACCTCCTGATCAATTCCCTCACTTCTCTTATAGCCGCCCAAGGAGGAACAGGATGAGAACAATTATCAGGATCGTTCCCAGGATACCACTGGGGCCATAACCCCAGCTTTGGCTATGCGGCCAGGTAGGTAAGACCCCCACGAGTAAAATAATGATAATGATGAGTACGATCAGTCCCATTTTCATCTCCTTTTGCCGCCAGGATAAAAGTAACCCCGGCTATGATCTGAGCTTCCGGTTCATGTGCCCCGATTTTGCCAGCCTTGAGAACGTATGGAAATTTTATTCTCTAACCGGCAAGTTCCTCCTCTCCTCATAAGGACTTAAGGACAGGAGGAGCCAGATAACGATTCGGTGATTATAATCCCAGCTCTTGAGTTCTTTTTCTGCCTATTCCTTTGGAGTAGTGGGCTCGAGTCCATGTCCGCGTTGGGTGCGGATTGATCAGGACCAAATCCAATATGATAATAAAAATAAGAACCTTAGGATGCTTGTCAAGGAGAGGGAAATTTTAAATATATGTCAACCGGGCGGAAAGAATCGGGGAAAATCCGGTTTAATGCGAGATTATGCAGCAGCCTAGTTTTCCCTGCCCTTTGGGTTATGGCGCTGCAGATTGTGCTGGGCCAAACTCGCCTCTCCTCCGGCGCCTCAATCCATCAGCCAGGCGGCGTCTGGCGACGCCTCCCACCTTGACATCAGTTGGTGATCCGTCACTGCGTCCAGGATAACCACAAATACCGCCCCTTACCTGCGTGTGGAGCGAAATTGCCTGATGAGCCCGCTCCCGTTCGGTCCAACCGGCGCGCCATTCCACTCCAAACCTGCAGGGAATTTTATGCCGCCGCCTGTCGGCCGGACCGCTTTTGCTGGCCAATTGCCCAACTTTTTGATAGAGATGGCCAGGAGGATTGGCGCGTCTTATGTCCAACGGCACCCCCACCTTGTCCTGGCAGCCGCGGCGCCAACCGGTGGTCTCGCCCCTGCCTTGCCTGGGGCGGCGCTTCTGGACCCGGATAGACCCGGGAATCAAGGTGGCGATTCCAGCCCTGCTCATCATTTTCCTGGTGTTGGCCGTCAAGCTCGGCTCCTTTCAAACCTATGTCCAGCTTCTGAGCCGCCAGACCTACACCGCCTTCCTCCCCGCCCTGGGAGCCGCCTATACCCTGGTGATGCTTCTCTCTCAGCTTGGCCGCACCTTCCTCTGGGCCCGCTACCGGCCCTATCCTCCTGCCGCCGGGCCGTTGCCCCGCCTCACCGTCATCATCCCCGCCTATAATGAAGGGGCCATGGTAGCAAAAGCCATCGCGGCCGTGGCCGCTTCGGATTACCCCGCCGACCGGATAGAAATCATCTGCATCGACGACGGCTCCACCGATGATACCTGGTTCTATATTAAGCAGGCCCAGGGCCGTTACCCCCATCTTCTGAGGCCCATCCGGTTTGCCGCCAACCGGGGCAAGAAGGAAGCGCTTTACGCCGGATTCACCCGGGGCCGGGGCGAGGTCTTCGTCAGCATCGATTCCGACAGTATCGTCGCCCCGGATGCCCTGCGCCATCTGGTGGCCCCCCTGCTGCACGACGGCTTGATCGGGGCGGTGGCCGGCAACGTCAAGGTCTATAACCGTAATCAGAGTCTCATGGGCAAGATGCAGGGCGTGCGCTTCGTGAACCTGGACTACCTGCGGGCCTCTCAATCGCTGTACCGGGCGGTGGTCTGCACCCCCGGGTCCCTGTCGGCCTACCGGCGCACCGCCCTGATGCCGCACCTGGCGGCCTGGCGCCGTCAAACCTTCCTGGGGGCCCCCTGCCACCACAGCGAAGACCGGGCCCTGACCAACTTTATCCTCAGGTCCGGGCACTACACCTATTATCAGCGGACCGCCCTGGTCTATACCCTGGTCCCGGAGACGTATAAAGGCGTCTGCCGGATGTACCTGCGCTGGGAACGGGGCAACGTCCGGGAGTCCCTGGTCCAGTTGGGCTATCTGTTTACCCGGTACCGGGAGAAATATCGTCTCCTGCCCATCGTGGAATTCTTCCTGGCCCAGCTGGAGTACCCCCTGACGCTGCTCTTCTTTGCACTGCTGGTGGCTTCGGCGATCGTCTATCCCCTGATCCTGATCAAGCTCCTGGCCGCCCTGGGGGTGGCCTCCCTGCTCAACCTGGTCTATTATCTCTGGCTGGAACGGGACCTGGATTTCGTCTATGGCGTCATCTATGCGTACTACGCCTTCTTCCTGCTCCAGTGGATTTACCCTTACGCCTGCCTCACCGTGCGCAACCGCCACTGGCTGACGCGCTGACGCCGCCGGCCGGGAGAGATACTGACAAGATGATTGGCATAAATATACCCGGCTTCAAAGAGTTACAGCTATCGCACCTGGTCCTGGACTATAACGGCACCATCGCCCGGCATGGCTGCCTCATCCAGGGCGTCAAAGCAAAGTTGGAGCTTCTGGCCCCGCGCCTGACGATCCACATCTTGACGGCTGACACCTTCGGCACGGTCAGGGATCAGGTGGCGGATCTGCCCGCTGACCTGATCGTTATTCCTGCAGGGGATCAGGCCCAGGCCAAATCCGCACATGTCCGGCGGTTGGGGTGCGAAACCGTGGTGGCCGTGGGCAATGGCCGCATTGACCGGCTCATGCTTAAGGAAGCGTCTCTGGGGATTGCCTTGCTCCAGTCCGAGGGCGCGGCCGTGGAGGCGCTGCTGGCGGCAGACCTGGTGGCCCCCGACATCCTCGCGGCCCTGGATCTGCTGCTGATTCCGGCCGCCCTGACCGCCACCCTGCGGTCCTGAGCCAGCTATGTAGGGTAAAAACCAGGGCGGTATGAGAGCAGTCATTCATGGGCCTGTGGCCCACCCGTAAATTATGAAAAGTTCCTGAAAGACCTACTCCTGACGTTGAACCTTGACCAAGAACTTTTTGAAGCAGAACCAGGGATTGTACAAGAGACGGGATAAAGCTGGTATACTAAAGAGCATGGTGCACGGCCAGGACGATTTAGCCATTTACCCGGAAGAGACATGACCGATAAAAGTTACAAACCCTTGATGGAACAGGTGCGAGCCGCCGGCTGAGCTGCCAAAGTTCCTCCCGGGGTCCTGGAGGAAATTTTGCAGGCCCTGCCCGTCCAGTCCCATCCCGACCTGCTGGTCGGCCTGGAGACGTCGGATGACGCGGGGGTGTATCGCCTGACGCCCGAAATTGCGTTGATTCAAACGGTGGACTTTTTTACCCCCGTGGTCAACGATCCCTATACCTTCGGCCAAATTGCCGCGGCCAATGCCTTAAGCGACGTGTACGCCATGGGTGGACGGCCCCTCACGGCCCTCAACATCGTCTGCTACCCCAGCCAGACCGTGCCCCAGGAAGTGCTCCTGGCCATCCTGACCGGCGGCCTGGATAAGATTCATGAGGCCGGGGCCCTCCTCGTGGGCGGCCACAGCGTCGATGACACGGAGTTGAAATACGGCCTCTCCGTCACCGGCGTGGTCCATCCTGATAAGGTACTCACCAACGGCGGGGCCCGGGTGGGCGATAAGCTGGTCCTCACCAAGCCCCTGGGAACGGGGATCATTGCCACCGCCATGAAGGGGCGCCTGGCTTCCCCTGAAGCGGAGGCCGAAGCCATCCGGGTCATGACCGCCTTGAACCGGCTGCCCGAGGCCTGCCTGGATAACCTGGTGGTCCATGCCATCACCGACATCACCGGCTTCGGCCTTTTGGGTCACGCCCTGGAGATGGCCACCGCCAGCCAGGTCGAGATGAGCTTCTCCGCGCGCCTGGTGCCACTGCTGGCTGCGGCCAGGGAATATGCCGCCATGGGACTGGTGCCCGCCGGCACTTTCGCCAACCGCCGGTTCTGCGAAACCCACCTCCAGGTGGCCCCGAGTATCGATCCCCTGCTGGTGGACCTGTTCAGTGACGCCCAGACCAACGGCGGCCTGCTCCTCGCCGCGGCCCCGGACCGGGCTGAGGCCCTGCTGGATTGCCTCCAGGGCCACGGCATCGCCGCCGCGCTCATCGGCGAAGTGACCGGTCAAGCCCCCGGGAGGATCAGGCTGGAACCTTAGGGGCGAGCCTCCGGCCCGCTGCGCCCATAAGCCCATGAGTCGTAAGACGCACCTTACATCAACCTTGAACTTTGAACCTTGAAGCGGCCGCACCAACCATTCTGAGCACCCCCGCATCAAAGGAGGCGACCATGCGAACCCGGGAACGGATGTTGCCCGTGGGCTGGTATCCCGCCAGCGCCAGCGCCTGCAAGGCGGAAATCGAACATTTCATCATGGGGACGACGCCACTGCCCCCGGGGACTACGGTGTACGGCGGGATCGTGCCTCATGCCGGCTGGCATTTCTCCGGCAAAGCCGCGGCCCGGGTTTTTTTTCTGGCCGCCAAGGCCAGCCAACCGCAAGTGGTGTGTGTTTTCGGCGGGCACCTGGGCGGCAACTCGCCACCCCTCCTGGTCGCCGACGACGCCTGGGAGACCCCCCTGGGCGACCTCACCCTGGCCACGGAGTTCTACCAGCCCCTGGCGAAACGCCTGACCCTCCGGGGGGAGTCCCCCGGGGATAACACCATCGAGGTGCAGCTGCCTCTCGTCAAATACTTTTTCCCCCAGGCCAAACTCCTGGCCCTGCGCGCCCCCCACTCGAGCACGGCCATCGAGCTGGGCCAGGCCGTGGCCGCGGTGGCCAAGGAACTGAAGGTCAGCATCCTGGTCTTCGGGTCCACCGACCTGACCCACTACGGCCCCAACTACGGCTTCTCCCCCCAGGGCTTCGGCCCCGAAGCGGTAAAGTGGGTGAAAGAGGTCAACGATAAGAAATTCATCGACCAGGCCCTGAAACTGGACGGTCCCGGGATGATCAAGACCGCCCAGGCCGACCAGAGCGCCTGCAGTGCCGGGGGGGCCGTGGCCGCAGTGGCCGCCGCCCGGGCCCAAGGCGCCCACAAAGCCGCGCTCATCGACTACTACACCAGCTACGACGTCATGCCCGGCGATTCCTTCGTGGGCTACGCGGGGATCGTGTTGGAAGGGTGAGGAGAAGATTGTGGGAGGAGGGCCAGGGCCAACGGCCCTCCCCTCCCCCCACACCCCCCTCCCAACCCGTAAAAGAAAGGGCGACCCGCCGGGGCACCCTTACTATTTTAACCTACGGGATTGGGGGTGGGGGTTTGGGGGAGGGGGTAAGGGCCGTTGGCCCTTACCCCTCCCCCAAGTCATTTCCCCTGTCCGACTAAGCACCGCCGCCTTGGGACCAGAACTCCCGGGACAGGCGCATGAGGGTTTCGGCGGGCGCCAGGCAGGTCCTGGGTGATCTCGGCCATGGTTTCCGGGCGCACCTGACCCTGGCGCACCACTTCTTCCCCGGCCTGGGCCACTGCGTCCAGCACCGCCTGGACCTGGGGCCGAAACTCGGGCACGGCCAGAAACTCGGAAGAATGCCGGTAGATTTCGGCGACGAGGTCCCCGCCCAGGCACATGCGCCAGGTCATCGACAGGGCCTGGAACATGACCTGGTCCCAGTAACCGGCGACGCTCAGGGTCACCACCCGGGGCATTTTGTCGAAACGGTGGGGGCTACCGCCCCCTTCGGCCATTTCCCCCAAGGGGTCCATCATGGGCAGGGTGCGCTCCACGAACAGCTTCATCCGGGCATTCATGGTGGCATGGTAGACGGGGCTGGCCAGCACCACCAGGTCGGCATGAAGATACTTGTCGAACAGGACTTCCGACATGTCGTCTTTCTGGACGCACCGTCCCGGGGTCTTCAGCCAGCAGTCGTAACACCCCAGGCAGTGGTTGATCTTGAAGTTCCGCAGATACAGGGTCTCGACCGACTGGCCCCGGCCCGCTTGGCCCCTTCCAGAAATTTTTGCAGCACCAGCTCGGTCTTGCTGGTCTCATGATCCCGTGGGCTGCTGTTGAACGCCAGGATATGCATAACACTCTCCCTTGCCTGGGGTTTTTGGTCTTCGCTTTTCTATGCAGCACAACCTAAGGATCATCAATAGGCTGGACGATAAAGGCATCTGCAACACGATCTTGCCTTGGATGCTCATCCTGCTGATAACCCAATCTGCCGTCCCATTATACTCATTTGCCATCAAACGACAATTTTCTTGTCGGGGCGGACCTGCGTGTCCGCCCTACCTTTCAAAAGAACCGGTGAGCGAAAATTGGGGAATAGGGCGGGATGGTTAGGTTACCAAGAAAAAAGGGCGACCCGACGGGTCGCCCTCACTCTTTTCCCTTACGGGATGGGGGTGGGGGTGGAGGAGGGGGAAAGGGCCTCTTACGAAAGAGCCCTGTGCCTCCTCCCCCAAAATTCCCCAGCCATATCCTCTCTTAGTACATGCCTTCCATGCCGCCCATGCCGCCCATACCGCCGCCGCCCATGGGGGGCATCGGGGCTTCTTTCTTGGGTTTCTCGGCGATCATGGCTTCGGTGGTGATCAGCAGAGACGCCACTGAAGCGGCGTTCTGGATGGCGTAACGGGTGACCTTGGTGGGGTCGATGACGCCCGCTTCCATCAGGTCCTCGTATGCGCCGGATTCGGCGTTGAAGCCCATGGCGCCTTTCTCGTTTTTGACATGCTCCGCCACTACGGAGCCTTCGAACCCGGCGTTGTTGGCGATCTGGCGGATGGGCTCTTCCAGAGCCCGCTTGATGATATTGACGCCCAGACTCTTCGTCATGGTTCTTCAGCTTCAGGCCGCCAGGGCCGGGGCGCAACGCATCAGGGCCACGCCGCCGCCGGGCACGATGCCTTCTTCCACCGCGGCGCGGGTGGCGTTCAGGGCGTCTTCCACCCGGGCCTTCTTCTCTTTCATTTCGACTTCGGTGGCCGCGCCGACGCGGATGACCGCGACGCCGCCCACCAATTTGGCCAGCCGCTCCTGGAGCTTTTCCCGGTCGTAGTCCGAGGTGGTCTCATCGATCTGGGCCCGGATCTGTTTCACCCGGCCTTCGATGGCCGCCCGGTCGCCGCCGCCGTCGATGATGGTGGTGTTGTCCTTGTCGAGGCTCACTTTCCGGGCGGTGCCCAGCTCTTTCACCGTGACGTTTTCCAGCTTCCAGCCCATGTCCTCGGAGATCAGCTGGCCGCCGGTGAGGATGGCGATATCTTCCAGCATGGCCTTGCGGCGGTCGCCGAAGCCGGGGGCCTTAACGGCCGCCACCTGGAGGGTGCCGCGCAGCTTGTTGACCACCAGGGTGGCCAGGGCTTCGCCGTCCACGTCCTCGGCGATGATCACCAGGGGTTTGCCCATCTTGGCGATGGTCTCCAGCACGGGAAGCAGGTCTTTCATGGCGCTGACCTTCTTCTCGTGGATGAGGATGTAGGGCTCTTCCAGGGCGGCTTCCATCTTCTCCGGGTTGGTGACGAAGTAGGGGGAGATGTAGCCCCGGTCGAACTGCATGCCTTCCACCACTTCCAGGGTGGTTTCCATGCCCTTGGCTTCTTCCACGGTGATGACGCCTTCTTTGCCGACCTTGGCCATGGCATCGGCGATGATGTTGCCGATGGAGGCGTCGTTGTTGGCGCTGATGGTGCCGACCTGGGCGATCTCTTTCTGGTCTTTGGTGGGCTTGGAAATCTTGTGGAGCTCGTCCACTACCGCGGTCACGGCCTGCTCGATGCCGCGCTTTAAGGCCATGGGGTTGGTGCCGGCGGCCACCAGGCGGGAGCCTTCCCGGTAGATGGCCTGGGCCAGGATGGTGGCGGTGGTGGTGCCGTCGCCGGCGACATCGGAGGTCTTGGAGGCCACTTCCCGAACCATCTGGGCCCCCATGTTCTCGAATTTGTCTTCCAGTTCGATCTCTTTGGCGACGGTGACGCCGTCCTTGGTGATGGCCGGGGCGCCGAAGGATTTTTCCAGGATGACGTTACGGCCCTTGGGACCCAGGGTGACTTTGACGGCGTCCGCCAGGGTATTGACGCCCCGGAGCATGGCCTCCCGGGCTTTAATGTCATATTTAATTTCTTTTGCAGACATGAGCTTACTGTCCTCCTTAAGGATAAATGCTGATTACGTCAGAAATTCAGGTTCGTTGCTGGGGAAGACGCTGCGATTAGTCGGTGATGAACGGCCAGGATGTCTTCTTCCCGCATCATCAGGAATTCTTCGCCTTCCATCTTGATTTCGGTGCCGGCATATTTGCCGAACAGCACCCGGTCGCCTTCTTTCAGTTGCAGGGCCATGCGGTCGCCGGCATCGCTCATTTTGCCGGGGCCGACGGCGATGACTTTGCCTTCAATGGGCTTCTCTTTGGCGGTGTCGGGAATGAGGATGCCGCCTTTGGTGACCTGCACCTCTTCCATCCGTTTGACCAAAACCCGGTCGTTCAAGGGTTTGACCTTCATATACAGCCTCCTTGTAATAAATTCAGGTTATGAGCTGGTGTTAGCACTCTCATCAAGTGAGTGCTAATCATCCTGCAAATTTTAACCATTTCTCCGGGGAAATCAAGAGGCGCACGAAAAAAAATTGTGAAAAAAGGAGTGGGGCCGAAGCCCGGAGTGATTACCGGGCTTCGGAAACCATGATGGGCCGCTTGGACTTGGACTGGGAATACTTATCCTTGGTGCGGGGATGAGCTGGTCTTCTTGGTTTGCTGGTACTCTTGGCGGAGTTATCGCTCTTTTTCGCCAAACGGGTCTCGCCGGATTTCTTGGCTTTGGCGGCCGGGTTTGGGCCTTGCTCTTGGAAGTGCCTATGAGGGCCACTTTGGTCTTTTTGGCTTCACTGTGTTTGGAGCATCGCCATGCCTGGCGGCCAAGACGGCGTCCCAAACATAGAGGCCTGGACCACGGGCGGCGCCGCTTTAGCCGGAGCATTGGCCTTGGCGGACACCGTAGCTTTGGCGGGGGCGCTGTGGCTCGGTTTCTCCTGCTTGGCATAGGTCCGGCTGGCAGGCTTCTTGGCGGACTGGGCATAGGTCTGGCTCTTGCCGCTGGACTTGTGGGCCACGCTCGGCGTGTTGGCTCGGCAGCAGCTCTTGCCGCTGGAGCTGGAATAGGAGCGGTCTGGAGCTCGCGTGGCCGTCCGGATCGGGTGGGAGGCCACCGCCGGATGCTCGATGCGGGCGATGGTAATATTTTTCGTGAACAGCTCTTTGCTGTTGGGCGGCAGATTCAGGGTGTAAGACGGCGCATCCGGAGGAGTGATGCCCCGGAGCAATTCCGGGTTGAGGGCCGGCCACTTCCTCGGCGGGCACGTTCACCGCCACCGCCGCGGCCGTCAGGGAGGTGGTCTCATTTACCGGCACCTTTTCATATTTGACCGGCGGCAAATAAGGCACGTTTTTGAAGCCGAACTTTTCCGGGTTTTTGGCGATGATGGTGGCCGCGATCATCTGGGGCACGTAATTCTTGGTCTCGGTGGGCAGGCACATGATTGGCGGAGAGTTCCCAGAAGTTTTTATGGTTGCTCTGGTTCAACTCCCGCTGCACCCGGCCTTCGCCGCAGTTGTAGGAAGCCGCCGCCAGATACCAGGAGCCGAACTGCTTATAGAGGTCCAGGAGGTATTGGGCGGCGGCCCGGGTGGCCTTTTCCGGGTCCCGGCGCTCATCCACGTAGCTGTCGATGGCCAAGCCGTAGCGCAGGCCGGTGCCTTTGATGAACTGCCACATGCCGCAGGCCGCGGCCGGGGAATAGGCCTTGTTATTGAAGCCGCTTTCGATCATGGCCAGATAGGCCAGATCTTCCGGAAGGCCGGCCTCCTGGAAGACCTCTTTGATCATGGGCAGATAGCGGGTGGAGCGGGCCAGATAGCGCGTGATGACCGCTTTGCGCTCGGTGGAGAAATAGACCAGGTAGGCCCTGACCTGCTTGTTCATCTGGATGGGCACATCAAATTTGACCTGATGCTCCCAGTTCTTGCAATTCTTCTTCCAGGCTGGGGTCCCAACCGGGGATGCCGCTCTTGGCGTAGAGTTCTTCCAGGCGCTTGGCGCTCAACTCCTCGGTCAGGGCGGCATCGTCAGGACCGTCGTCGGGGACGGGAGCCGTCATTTCCGGCTGGACCGGCTCCGCTTTCACCAGGGCGCCTTTTTGACCGCCGCCGCATCCCGCCAACAATGCGACGCAAACTACTACCCCCATGAGCCAGGATATCATAGAGACTCCTCTCACCTAGTGGTCCGGGTTTGCGCTTGTACAGGTCTGAAATGGATGAATCGCTACCTCCCCCGAGGCGGGCCGATAGACCTGGGATTTTCCTCCTATAGCACCCTTTTTCGGCTTGGCAAGAAAAAAACGCAGGCTGTATCTGATTTTCCCGGCTTGGCGCTCTTTTAAACCGCCGTCGCGGCTGCTTATCATAAGAGCTAAGCGGTGATAAAAACCATGAAGCAATTCAGATATCTGGCCAATCTGGAGATCGTCTTTGGCCCTGGCCGGCTGGGCCGTCGGCCTCTGGGGCCTGGTTCGCGGCCGGAAAACCATCTTCTCCAGTATCTCTATTTCTTTGCCTGGTATCCCTTATCTCGTTTTTCTGGACGGCCTCCTGTTCCGTCTCCGGGGCGAGTCCTGGCTCCTGACTCGGCCCCGCGATTTCCTCCAGATGTTTTTCTGGTCCGTGCACCGTCTGGCTCGTGCTTTGAAGCCTTCAACCTGGTCCTGCATAACTGGGGCTATGTGGCGGTGGCGCCCGCCCTTTGGGTCCGCTGGGGCGGCTATGCCCTGGCCTTTGCCACGGTGCTCCCCGGGGTGCTCTTAACCGCCGAGGTCCTGGAGGCCCTGGGGGTCTGGAAGAGACGCTGAAAGCCCGGCCCTTCCGCCCGGGGCCTGGCAACCGGTGTCTCTGCTGGTGGGCGTCGCGCTTGCTGGTCCTGCCCTTAGCCTGTCCCCGCTACGCCTTCCCCCTGATCTGGGGGGCCATGTTTCTTCCTCCTGGACCCGTTCTGCTGGCTTCTGGGCGGGCCTTCCCTCATCGCCCGCTTCGCTCGCGGGGGAACGCCGGGAACACCTTTGTCTCCTGGCCGCGGGCCTGATCTGCGGCCTCTGGTGGGAAGCCTGGAATTACTCCGCCATCGCCAAGTGGGTCTACACCCTGCCGGTGCTCAATTTCGGCAAGGTCTTCGAGATGCCGCTCCTGGGGTACCTGGGGTTTCCCCCCTTTGCCCTGGAGTGCGCGGTCATGTATAATTTCCTCACGGCTTTGGATGAACGGGTGCTCACCACCCCGACCCGGAGGCGTTATGCCTATGGAGTTCATTTAGCCTTTTGGATCATGATGTTTGCCGCCATCGACGCGGCGACGGTGATTTCGTATCAGTGAGCCGTAAGCGGTGAGCAGTTTTTTCGTAGGGCGCGTCTCACGCGCCATCTCGGTGCGTAGGACGCATCCGACGGGGCGGGCAATGAAAAATCGAAAACCACCTCAAGCCCGAGTATCAAAAAAGCGAGATGTTCACACATACGCAGAGCTCTGGCATGGTTCAAGAGTTTTATTAGAGCGTGCGCAAGCCGAGCCGAAAGGCTCAAAATGGCTTTGGATGGGGAGCCTTTTGTTAACTGCCTTTTCTTTTGAGGCCTATCTCAATCATATTGGCCCTGAAGTCTTTGAATGTTCGGATGTCCTTGAGGTCCTCTCCCCTGAGGGCAAGCTCGATATAATTTGCGAAAGTATGGGAATAGTCTTTTTTAAGGACGAGCGCCCCTACCAAACTATTCACGAGCTCATTAAATTCCGTAATAATTTAGCGCACGGTAAAATGGTCACCGTTAAAAAAAATACAAATCGCGACGTCGATCAATATCTCGACGAGTTTCTCGCTATACGCCCTTTAGCTATCTGGGAAGATTATTGTACCGAAAAGAACGCTACAAGGGCACGCGATGACGTCGAGCAGATATTACGACTGATTCATGAAAAGGTAAAAACGGAAGAAGAGCCATTATTTGGATTCGGCATATATACGGCTTCGGCTTCTTTGGATCAATAACCTATAGGGCGGGCCGTGCCCGCCGATTTTTTTGCGGCCATAGGCCGCCCTATAAAGGCTAAAAACCCATATTGGGGAAATGGTTCCCAAGTTTAACTTGAGAACCGGATCAAGGGCGACCCAACGGGTCGCCCCTACAGTGCAGGGAACTTTTTGCCTACCAAAAACCGCAAACCGCAAACCGCAAATCTGGTCTACGCCATCAGCCTGGGTTGCCCCAAGAACTTGGTGGACACGGAGATCATGCTGGGGGGTCTGGCCCGCGCCGGCTGGGAGGTCACCGGTGAGCCCGCCGCCGCCGATCTTCTCCTGGTCAATACCTGCGGCTTCATCGAGCCGGCCTGCAAAGAGGCGGTGGACACCATCCTGGATCTGGCCCGCCTGAAAGAGACCCGGCCGGCAGTTCTCCTGGTGGTGGCCGGCTGCCTGGTGCAGCGCTACGGCCTGGAGTTGGCCGCCGACCTCCCGGAAGTCGACCTGTTCATCGGGGTGAACGACTTCCCCGCTCTGCCCGACCTCCTGGCCCGGCCCCGGCCCTTCGGCGCCGCCCCGCTGGTTCATCAGGCCCCGCCCTACGCCTACGGCGGCGTCCAGGCCCGCTACCCCGCCACTCCCGCTCATTTGGCCTACCTGAAGATCGCCGAAGGCTGCGGCCATGGCTGCACCTTCTGTCTCATCCCCCAGATCCGGGGCCCCCTGCGCAGCCGGCCCCTGGAAACCCTGGTCCGGGAGGCCGAAAAGCTCGCCGCGGCCGGAGTCAAGGAACTCATCCTGGTGGCCCAGGACACCACCGCCTACGGCCGGGACCAGCGCGGCCACCCCGGCATCGCGGCCCTGCTCCGGGAGGTGGCCCCCATGGAGGGCTTCCGGTGGATTCGCCTCCTCTACGGCCACCCGGCCCGCATCACCCCGGAGCTCCTGGCCACCATGGCCGCCCACCCCCGGATTCTTCCTTATCTGGATATCCCCATCCAACACGGCCATGACGAGATGTTGCGGCGCATGGGACGGGGTTATCGCCGCCAGGATATCCTGGACACGGTCCGGCGCATCAGGGAGGCCCTTCCCGGGGCGACCCTCCGCACCACCGTCATGGCGGGTTTTCCCGGCGAGACCGAGGCGCACTTCCAGACGCTGGCTGATCTTATCACTGAGGTGGGTTTCGACCACTTGGGAGTCTTCCTCTACTCCCCGGAAGCCGGCATTCCGTCCGCATCCTTCCGCCCCAAGGTGCCCCGGCGGGAGGCCCGCCGCCGGGCCCGCCTTTTAAAAGCCATCCAGGCCAAGATCGTCAAGGCCCGGCTCAAGGCGCTGGTGGGCACCAGACAAGACGTCCTGGTGGAAGGGGTGAGCCCGGAGAGCGACTACCTCCTCACGGGGCGCCTCGCCAGCCAGGCCCCGGACATCGACGGCCAGGTCTATATCACCGCCGGAACCGGGCAGGTGGGGGAAATCCAACCCGTGCGCCTCACCCGGGCTCTGCCCTACGATCTGCTGGGAGAGATTGTCGAGGCGGGGGAAGAGGGGCAAAGCAACAAGGGGTAAGCGTCATGGTCAAGACTTGGCCAGGGAGCCTCTCCATCAAAGCATAATATCACCGGGCCCCAAAGGATCCCGGAACTCTCCCCACAAAAAGTCAATTTTGCTATTCAGATCAGATCCACAGCCGTTTGAAATTCTAAAGCAGTTCTTCCGGTGGCAAGATCTTCCCTTTTCCTGGTAGGCCCTCTTCAGAGCAAAACGCAAAACCACCGGCCAGGGGTAAGGACCGGGGTTTCTTGCCACATCCAGAGGTGGCATGTCCATGTGACCTCGGCTTTTCCCCTTGTTCATTATTATCGTGCCGTGGCGGTTCTGAAAAAAATTGACGCACCAGAAATTTTTAAGCTATCATGTATCTCACGAAAGGCATTGCCTTTAGGAAAGAAATGTGTTTATGGTTCAAAAGCGTGCCAGGGGTCTCCAGTTCCGATTTTGTCTCTATAGAGCAACGATGGAACCTAATCTCCTATCAGGTGATTATAACTGGCCAATCTGAACTGGCTCCTGATGGTTTGTTTGTCGCGGGAACTCCTTGTGCCAGCAGTCCCTTCGGACTGATGCACATTAAGGTCAGCATGGATGCAGTGGGGACAGAGGTGAGCCGGGAAACCTAACGCTATCTGGACTGGAGGGCACATGAGAAGAGATCTAAAAGTGATATCGGCATTTCTGATCGCCATGTTAGTTCCATGGTTGCTATTTGCCTCCTTTGTTTCTGCGGCTGACAATGATCTCAACGAAATTATCACTAAGATTAGAGATAAACGGGCTCGCTGGGTTGCCGGAGATACCTCCATTTCCAGATTGTCCCCATCCGAAAGACAGAAACGCGTGGGGTTACGGAAGCCTGTCCCTACCGAGGAAGAAGATCAATCCGCAGTCGCTGAGCAAACCTTCCTGGCAACGATAACGGCTCCTGGCAGTTTTGATTGGAGGTCGTCCACCGAAACCTATGTCGGGAATTTCATCACCCCCGTCAAAGACCAGGGAAACTGCGGCAGTTGTTGGGCTTTTGCCACGACCGCGGCCCTGGAGTCCCAGGTTCTCATGGGGAACAATCCCCCGGGACAAAACACCACCCTTAATTTATCTGAGCAGCTCCTGATTTCTTGCGGCGGCGCCGGGAACTGCGGGGGCGGATACATTGATAAAGCCGCCAACTACGTCCGCGATATGGGGCTGCCCGCAGACACCTGCTTTCCTTACACTGCCACCAATAATTCTTGCGCCAAGGCCTGTACGAACTGGTCCAACAACTCCTATCACATTAACGGATGGCATTGGGTAGCCACCACCAACCCCACGGTCGACGCCCTGAGAACTGCTCTGGTCACCTACGGTCCCCTGGTCACCACCATGAACGTTTACGCCGATTTCTTCAATTACAAAAGCGGCGTTTACAGCTATGTCTCCGGGACCTATCAGGGCGGCCACGCGATTCTGCTGGTAGGATATAATGACACGGGGCAATACTTCATTGCCAAAAACAGTTGGGGAACCGGCTGGGGCATGAGCGGCTTTTTCCAGATAGCTTACAGCCAACTCAACAGCGTGGTCGGATTTGGTGATTATACTATCGCCGATGAAGGCTATGACGGGGGCATCACCCCGCCGCCGCCGCCGCCGGCCTGTACCTACTCCCTCTCTCCCACCACTAAGACCTTCACCTCTTCCTCGGGTTCGGGGACCATACTGGTTTCCACCCAGAAAACTTGTAGTTGGACCGCGGTGAGCAATGTCAGTTGGATCAGCATTTCGAAAGGCAACACCGGGACCGGCAACGGCAAGGTTACGTATAAGGTGGCGACCAATAGCAGCCGCACCCAGCGCACCGGAACCCTGACCATCGCCGGATTGACCTTCACGGTGACCCAAGCCGCGCATAGGTAGTAATTGAAAAATTGCTGGCCGGGAAGGCAGGATGTCCAACTTTCCCGGGCAAGTCCTTGAGATTGATATGGGAATACCGCGCCTCCGGCAAATATGCGAGACCTGCCGGCACCCACCCGGAAAAGCCCGGGGGGAATGGTGACCATATGAGGCGCTGCCGGACAATGCCTCGCCGGCCCGCGGCAAAAGGGAGAAGGTCATGGCCAAAATTACGCTCTTGGGACTCACCTGGGTACTGGCAACCGGCTTGATACTATCTCCATCAACTCTCGTGGCGGCTGAGGCCTCGATCACCCTCACCAAAGCCCAAAGCGGCCAAACGATCGCCCTCAAGGCAGGAGATATCGTCCAGATTGAGCTTCCCACCGCAGGGGGTACCGGTTATACCTGGACGGTGACCACCCCCGGCGCGCCCTGCCTCAAACTCATGTCCCAAACTACCCGGGCCGTCGGAGAAACTCGACCGGGGTCACCGGTGATGCAGGTCTGGCGCTTTCAAGCCCAGCAGGCGGGGGAGACCAAGATCAACCTGGCTTACTACCGTCCCTGGGAAGGGGTCGGGAAAGCTGCGGACCATTTCCTCATCAAAATCCTCATTAAATAACTTCGGCCAAGTGAGAGGAAAATCCCGGGGGTCGCCTCGCGCCAGGGAGGGATTGGGGGACCAAGCCCCTCAATAAAAACTTCCCGGAGAACCTATTATTCCGCCGTCTTGCTCCAGTGTGCCCCGCCCGCAGCCGTCTACCCGCGTCAGGACCCATTCTCGCAGGCGCTTCCTGCCTCCCCGTTCCAAGGAAAGGAGGGCTCCATTAAAAACCGCTTGACATAAAGGAAATAATACGAGAGAAAAGGGACACCTAACCCACCACAATCTATAGATAAAATAGGATATAGGCAGTACAGTTGCTCTAGTGCCCAACTCCAGGCCCAAAATAATTGTTTTGATATTCCTATGATAGCTGCTTGTCGATCCCGATAGAGTCTGGGATTTTTGCGGATAATTTTTAGGGAAGAACCGCTGGCCTGTCGGCATGGCGGCCAGGACCAGCCGTGAACCAAAGACAGGCGCTGGGCAGGGGCCAAGCGGTAAGCCTGGATTATGTGACCACCAGGCAATATTTTAGGCTTAATTCCAGGAGGAAATCGACTATGACTACGGGGAACTCACGTTTCAGGCGTCAAGGGGTAATATGGCTGATGACTTTGGGAATGGCGATCATGAGTTGTGGCTCTATCCAGCAGGCGTGGGCCCAGAGTGCCAACGAAGCCATGCAATCTTTTATCCAAGCCATGGCCCAAAAACAACCCCATGGCATCCTTGCCGCCTTCTCTCAACAGAGGCCCTGGAAATACCAGCCGTACGAGATCGGCACCGGCCGGCCCTTGAAGGCGAATGTCGTCAACCCCAAGCAGATGGCCAATGACTTCCAGAAGAAGGGGGGATGGTACAATTTTTTCCTCGCCGACCCCAATGGCTATACCTTCCGGCTTAACTTCATGCGCAACCTGCCCTGGAAGCAGCGGGGGGCCGACACTTTCGTGGCCCCAAAAAGCGATTCCGGCAATACCTACGTCAAATGGCGGCTTGAGGGTCAGAGATGGGTCATCGCCGTAATCGGTGAAACCACTCCTTAACCTGAGGGGAATGCCATGTCAAAAAAACTCTGGTAGCTTTTCCTGATCATGACGTTGATGGCAGGCAGGGTAATAGTGGGTTGGGGCAGTGAGGCCCAGGGTCAGGCAAAGCCGCCCCAAACCTCCCGGCGACCGGAGGGGGTCTCAGCCCCTGAAGGGTTCCCTTTTTTCGGGAAGACTGGGTTATGCTGCCGGACCCCGGGCCCGGCGCAGCCCCGCAAGCCGGTTCAGGGTCTGCAGCCGGCGCTCGGCTCTGATGGTAAGCGAATGCATTGACTTCCCGTGAGAACTAAGTTAATTTATTCACAATGAGTTGCCCCGGGTAAAAGCATTCTGAAAGATCTGGAAAAGGACGTGGCCGCCATCAATGAGGCGCTGACGGCCAATCTCCAGACTCACGTGCCGTTGATCGCCGAGGTGGGGCGCCATATCCTGCTCAGCGGCGGCAAGCGCATCCGGCCGCTGCTGTTCATTCTGGCGGCCCGGATGTGCGGCTGCCAGGGCAATCGCCTGAGCGGTTTTTCCACGATCTTCGAATACCTCCACGCCGCCACCCTGCTGCACGACGATGTTATCGACGCGGCCAGCGTGCGCCGGGGGGCGTCCACCGCCAACACCATCTGGGGCAACCAGGCGGTAATCCTGGTGGGTGACTTTCTCCTGGCCAAAGCCCTGTCCCTGGCGGTGACCACCAATAAATTGAAGATCCTGCAGGTGCTGTCCAACGCCACCACCATGATGGCCGAAGGCGAGATCCTCCAACTCCTCCACGCCGGCAACCTGAAGATTACCGAAGCCGAATACTTCGAGGTCATCACCCGCAAGACCGCCATCCTCATGTCCGCCGCCTGTCAGATCGGGGCCATCCTGGGCGGGGTCCCCGCCAACCCAGGAAGAGGCCTTGACCCAGATGGGGTTGAACCTGGGGATCACCTTCCAGGTGGTGGACGATATCCTGGATTACACCGGGGACGAAAGGGAGCTGGGCAAAGAGGTCTGCGCCGACCTGCGGGAAGGCCGGGTCACCCTGCCCCTGATTCACGCCCTGGCCCAGGCCTGCTCTCCGGATCGGGAGCGCCTGGAGGCCATCGCCCAGGATCTGACCCCGGAGTCGGCCCCGGAACTCCGGAGCCTCCTGGATAAGTACGGCTCCCTGGACCACGCCCGGACCATCGCCCGGAACTACACCCTTAAGGCCCAGGAAAACCTCGAGACCTTCCCCGCCTCCCTGGAAAAGACCTACTTTTGGGCCATCACCGAAGAACTGCTGGCCCGGACCCATTGACCCGGTGGCCGGGACGGACCCGGTCCTCTCCCAACGACTTGAATTTGTGAGATTATTTTTATAAAATCACTCCGTTGAACCTCCAAGCGCCGCCGCCTCGGTTGGGGCCCGGAACGGGGGGGGGTCTCCGGACTTTCCCCTTTATTTTCCTTGACATTATCCAATTCTTCGCAGTAAATTTTTTCTTGTAGATAGCATGTCAGACTGAAGGCAGGGCAGCGGGCCCTGGCCATAGATCGGAAGGGTATGCTAAATCACCCTCCCTTTTTTTTTGCCTGGCTGCTCTCGCGGTCCTGCTCCTGGGGCGGGATAAGTGTCACAAATTTTAGGAGGTTCCTCATTCATGAAGGAAAGGGGAAGAGTTAAATGGTTCAATGATTCTAAGGGATTTGGTTTTATTTCCCGGGAGAACGGCCCCGATGTCTTTGTGCATCACAGCGCCATCCAGAGCGATGGCTTTCGGACCCTGGCAGAAGACCAGGAGGTCGAGTTTGAGGTGGTTCAAGGCCAAAAAGGACCCCAGGCGCAAAACGTCACCAAGCTATAACTGCTAACCACTTGAGGCTGGGAACTCCGGCGGCCATCTGGCCCCGGAGTTCCGCCATCTCAGACCCCAAGGAGGTGAGCCGTGGCCCGCAATCGATATGGCTGGGAAAAACGAGCCAAGGAAATCGCCCGGAAGCAGAAGAGCGATGAGAAGATGAAAAAACGCCAGCATCAGGCCACTCTGAAGAAACCCTTGAAGAACCCACAGGCGCAGGACGAAGGAACCACTGAAGGGACTATTGAGGAATAACCGGAATCTCCTCCAGATCGGGTCGGGCGACACCATCGGGACAGGGGTATTGTGTCGCCGCCTACCAAGGAGAAGATAGTGACGATCAAATTGTATGTGGGCAATCTGCCCATGGAAATGACCGAAACCGAATTAAAGGACCTCTTCACCGAGGCCGGCAATGTGGCTTCGGCCAAAATTATCACCGACCGCCAGACCGGCCAACCCCGGGGCTTCGGCTTTGTGGAAATGGAAACCAAACTGGAGGGGCAAAAGGCCATCTCCATGCTGAACGGTCGCCAGGTTGAGGGCCGGGTCCTGGCAGTCAATGAAGCCAGACCCCAGGCTCGCACCGGCGGTGGTGGTGGCGGCGGGGGCGGCCGCGGTGGCGGCGGCGGCTACGGTGGTGGTGGTGGTGGTGGCGCGGCGGCGGGCGCGGCGGCTACCGCTAACCAAACAGGCTCCGTCTAAAGCGGCGCCGACACAGCTACCCCACGCCGGCAGGGTCCACGAGGCCTTGCCGGTTTTTCTGTAGAATGAGCCGTTATGTTGGGCGGGCCCGGCCCGCCAATTCCTTTTTGAACCTTGAACTTTTCAGATCTGAGAGATGAAAGTCAATGAAGATATGTTGCATTGGATTCGACCTGCCCGAGGGCAAAGTGAAGTATCAGGACGACATCGTCATCACCCTGGAGCAAAAATTATCCCCCAAGAAAACCACCCCTTTCTACGTTGAGTTCACCCGGAACGACTTCAGCCATTGCGACGGCTTTCTCGTAGCCCAAGAGAAAATCTGGGATCTCCTGATCCTTGACCTGGAAAAACTGGAAGCCCGGCGGGACCGGACCGAGGATGCGGCGGAACGAGAGCTTCTGGATAAGTGCCTGGGGTATCTGGAGCAGGAAGTGCCCCTGTGCGACGGCCAGTTCACCGAACCCGAACTGACCATCTTGAAGACCCTGGCCCCCTTGAGTTTAAAGCCCACGCTGGTCGCGGCCGAGGCGCCGGAGCTCAACGACGCCATCACCCAGGTCCTGAAAAAATCCGGCATCGTCTTCTTCTATACCGCGGACAAGAAAGAGGTACATGCCTGGCCGGTCCAGCGGGATTCTGACATCGTCACCTGCGCCGGCAAGATTCACTCCGACCTGGCCCGGGGGTTCATCAAGGCCGATATTGTCAGCTACCAGGACTTCATGCAGGTCTACAACATGGCCGAAGCCCGGGCCAAGGGCCTGGTCAAGCTGGTAGACCGGGATTACACCATCCACCCCGGGGACATCATCGAAATCCGGTTTAACGTCTAAGGTCAGGCGCCAGGGACAAAACTTCCCCGGAGTCTGGCCTTAACCGCAAGATACCGGATCCTCCTCGCCGACCACGCCCAGGGCGGTTATTCGGATCATATCTGCAACTCATTCCATGAGGAACAATTTGGGATCATGGCAGCGACAGGCACTTTCACCATGGGTGGATTTGCCCATAAATCAGTCGACCATGGTTTAGAGGCAGAGTTACCTATGGCGCTCGGCGGCGGTTGGTACGGCTGGCCTTTACTTTTCCCGCATACCATTATGGGTCTGTCCCGGCCTGAGGTTCTGCAAATCTCAAGCAAGGAAAAATCGTGAACATTCATCCCCGAGGCGGGAGACGAGGACCGGAGCCATCCTCGTGGAAGCTGATCTCATTGACATCCTCCCTTATGGTGATTACCAAAAAGTTAGAGTTCGCAGATCAAGACAAGAAACTCTGGTAAAGTTTTGTAGCCAAATTGGGAGGGTGCCACGATGGACGTCTATGTCTCCAAGGATCAACTGCATGAAGTTTCAGAGGCGCTGGCTCTCGAAGGGGTGAACTTTCAGGTTACCGATAAAACATTTTCTCTTATTGTTGAAGGGAAGGAGATTGGTGAAGTCGTCGAAGTGAAGGCGCAGGTGGTGGAAACCGAGATGCCGGCTATTCTCGAAGATGCCCCTGAAATAACCCTAAGGGCATTCCGCTTGCCATCGGGGAGAAGGTTCCTTCTTACCGACGTCAATGGCAACTTTGTCCGTTTGGCGACACCGGCTCCGGGCTGGGAAAGGTAAGATGCTGGTCAGGAGCAGAGCCTGAGGACTGTGTGCAAAAGAAAGCCCGGCGCTGAAAACCGGGCCTGCCGGGAAAGCACCCTGATGAGAGATGGCCTTCTCCCCGCTCTCCGTAAGTAAAGGGTTGCCCCAGCTCTTTGAAGGAAAAAGTGAGCATTATGTGATGCCCGTCGTAGTCCAACACACGCAGGTCATCGCTCTGGCGAAGATCATTGAGCACCACCGGATAGTGCTCGCCGTAACGCTTTTGGCACAACTCCAGGGGCACCTCGTAGCCGATGAATTTCTTGATTCCCTTGGCCTTCAGCTTCTCCACGAACTTAGGAGCGGTGAAGGAATCGTAGGAGTCAATACCAGAATCGGTCCAGATCCCGTGATAATGATTCCCGCCTTCATCTGTCTCTCCTCCTTATCGGGCTTACAAACAGACATTATATTGTAAAGATAAAAACTATTTTCGCGAAGTAAATACGTGGATTTACCCGAATTGGGGGGGGGACCTGATTTCCAGGAGTTAGCGGTTTCTGCCTTAACCTGCTTTCCTCCACTCTCCCCATTATAGGTAACCGCGATTATGCAGGAGCCTTGGTCACTTATGCCTGGGCGTAACACCCGTTCGGACGAAGTTTTCCAGGGGGCTGCCTATGATGAATTCGGGCCAAGACCGACCCGATAATGAAGAGCCAGAGGAAAAGTGGGGGGAATATTGAACGAACATACCGCCAAAGTTACTGCTCTCTATGGGCAATTTCAATGCCAATCTGCACTAGCGGCCGGCGGCCCATCCCGGGGCTCAGGCGACAAAATAGCTTTGGCAGGCCCGGTCCAGGTTTTCCGGGGTGAGACTGGGAGTCAGTCGATGGAACCGGCAATAATCCAGGATTTGCTCCAGGAGGTCCCGGGGATGACAGGCAATCAGCGGGCGTTGGCCGTCGTCATAGTACCGGCCCAGGAGATACTCCACCGCCTCCGGGTTGAACTCCAGATGGTACTGGTCGCAGTAGAGGCGGAAAATCTCCACAAACTGGGCCCGGGTCACATAATCCACCTTGACCTTGGAGCGCAGGCGGCGCAAAAAGGCATCATCCACCAGGGAACGGGGCTCCAGGTTGGTGGCAAAAATAATGAACTGGTCAAAGGGGATGGCGAACTTCTGACCGGTGCGCAGGCGCAGGAAATCCTGGTGGTTCTCCAGGGGAACGATCCAGCGGTTGAGCAGTTCCTGGGGAGGAATCTGCTGGCGGCCGAAGTCGTCCACGATAAACACCCCGTTATTGGCCTTTAATTGCAGGGGGGCCTCAAAATATTTAAGGGTGGTCTTATAAGCCAGGTCCAGCATGTCCAGAGTGAGTTCGCCCCCTACCGTCACCACTGGGCGGTAGCACCGCACCCACCGGCGATCAACTTTCTCGCCCTCTGAGACTGCCTTCTCCGAGCGCTTATGGGTGATTTCATCAAAGATCTTAATTACCTGGCCGTCTACAAAGAGGGCGTAGGGCACCAGGATGTCATCCTCCCAAATCCTGCCTAAACGCTGGGAGAGGACGGTCTTGCCGTTTCCCGGGGGGCCATAAAGGAAAAGGGGCTTGCCGCTCACCGCGGCCACTCCCATTTGCTCAAGGATATCGGCAGACAGCACCAATCCCTGAAAGGCCTGGCTGACGCGGTCGGGGGTGATCTCGGCCCCCCCGATACTCTGGTTGGTCACATGTTGCCAGTAGTCTTTCAGAATCACCGGGGCCGGCCCCGTATAGGCATCATATTCCAGCAACTGCGACGCCTGCTTTTTCCCCGCCTCGGTCAGGGAATGCCGGTTAGCCAGACTCAGAGAACTGACCGTCAGATTCATGGGGTCGGGACCCCGTACTTCGACCCACCTGGCCTTTTTCAGGTAGTCCACCAATTCGGTGATGATGCTGGGCGACACCTTCAAACGTTCCGCCAGGTCCCCCAGGGTGAAGAAATCCATATAGAAGCAGTGCTTCAAGGCGAGTTGGCTCAGGAATAGCGCCGGTAGACCTGAATCTTCAATGGTCGCGGGCGCGGCCCATCTCAGATCGGTTATCCCCCCGGCTTCCGGCCCGGGGCTGCCGTCCAACGCAATTCCGTAGCGGTTATCCATGGCATCCATTGATCTCTCCACGACCCTGGCGCCATAGCTTGGCTGCCGGTCCGTCACAGATAGCCTGATGTTCGGCGGATGATTGCATCCTGCTCTTAACGGTCATCAGTTAATGAGATTATCGGCAGCTTGGCTAATTTTGTTCAAAACTTATGAGATAACCGGGGAACCTGTTGCAAAACCTTAGCGTTGCGGGGAATGCCATTCTGGGTGAACCGAAGGATAGCAAATTTCTCGTAGTTACGGGAGCATACGGTGGCGATGGGCCCTCAGAACGACAGGTGATATCAAGATTGCGGTCAGAAAAGTTAGGGAAGCTGGAGGTTCTCACCGGCAGGATCAGACCTCAATCACGAGCGGACACATGGGTCCGCCCCCAGGCTGGACCATTTACCGGCATGAGTGTCCGGCAGAAATTTTGCCTGAGCTAAGGCGGATTGAAAACGAGGAGTGGAGCCTCAGGGCTTCAGCGGGAGGCGGGGCCGTTTGAAGCCGGTAGCAGCAAAAACCCTCTCTTCCCTGCGAGGAGAGGGGGTTGGGGTGAGAGTGACGTCGTTGGCCGCCCCCCCCCTTCCCTGCCCCAGTTTCAGTCCTGGCCTTTGACCCGCCAGATATCCCGGAAGAATTCCTGCAGGTACCGCCAGGAACGCCTCGCCGCCCGGGGGTTGTAGGCAACCCCGGAGGCCGGGTTATTCCCCGCGGCCGGGTTGGTGTAGCCGTGCACCGCCCCCCCGAAGAAAACCATCTGCCAGTCCGCCCCGGCTTGGCGCATGGCCTGCTCAAAGGCGGCGATATCAGCCGGAGAAACGTGGGGGTCGTCGGCCCCGTGCAGCACCAGTATCGCCGCCTTAATCCGCTTCAGGTCATCGGGCCTGGCCTTGGGCAGGCCGCCGTGGAAGCTCACCACCCCGGCCAGGTCAGCCCCGGAGAAGGCCAGTTCCAGGACCGTGCTGCCCCCGAAGCAGAAGCCGATGGCCGCCAGGCGTTTGGGGTCCACCCGGGGGTCAGCCGCCAGGACCTTGAGGGCTGCCTGGGCCCGGGCCCTGAGCCGGTCCGGGTTGCCCAGCAGGGCCCCGGCCAGCTTACCGGCTTCCCCCCGGTCCCGGGTGGTGGCGCCGCCGCCGTACATATCCGCGGCCAGGGCCACATACCCCAGGCCCGCCAGTTTTACGGCCCGTTCCCGGGCGAAATCGTTGAGGCCCCACCACTCGTGGACCACCAACACCCCGGGGCGTTTGCCCTTAAGGCTGTCATCATAGGCCAGGAAGCCCCGCATCACTGTGCCGTCTTGCCGGTACTCCACCGTCTGGGTCACGATTTTGGCCTCGGCCGCCGTGAGGGATAGCAGAATGACAGCCACCGCCCCGCCAAGCCCGAGCCAGGTTTTGTACGGCATAATTTTCTCCCGCCTTTTTCTGGTTTAGCAGGGCCGCCACCTGTGGGCGCCGGCCTGGAGCGCAATGTCGGGCCCACGGTTTCAAGCGGCTTCAGGGATGGATGAGGGACTTGATCTTGACCTCGATCCCGGCCACCTGGTTGGCGATGCGCCGCACCCGGGCAATCACTTCTTTTTCTTCGGTCAGGTTGGCCTTGATATCCACGAAAAGCTCCCCTTCTTGGGCGCACACCTGGGCGGTGGGAAACTCCTCCACCAGGGCTGCCTGGACCCGGGCCGCCAGGGTCTGTTCATCGAGCATTTTTTGGGACGGGGCCGTAGTTTGAAAGCAGGGATACTTGACCGCCTGCAGGATTAGGTCTACCGCACAATCAACGCTGATGGACTTGATGTGGAGGACCATGTCGTAGAGCATGGGGTCCCAGGTATCCACGCCAAAGACCTGAATACCCCAGCGGCGGCGCTCGTGATCGTCTTTCTTCAAGATGTGCCGGGCCTCGGCCGCGGAGATGTTTTCCCGTTTCATCTCTTCGGCGATCCGGTCCTCCAGGTCGGCAACAATCCGCACCTTGAGGACATGGGGCACGTCCTGGAGTAAGTAATGGCCGGCCAGACCGTGATAGACCACGTTATCTTTCTGGACATGTTTCATCAGGGCCGCCTTGAGATAGGCCACGTACCTTTCCTTGCCGTAGGTGAAACGCTCCAGGATGGACGGCGCATCGTGAATAGCCCGCACCAGCTTGATCTCCGGGATGTTGAACTGTTCCGAGGCCTCCAGGAGAATATCCCGGGAGATGCATTCGTAACCCAGCTTGGCGGCCACCTTTTCGGCCACTTCTTTTCCCCGGCTGTAGGAACCCCGGGATATCGTGATAATTGCCATAGATTAGTCCTTTTTATATTGGGTTGGGCAAGAGCCGGCCGCCAGGGGCCTTTTCCCCAGGAGACTACTTGTCACCCTTGGAGAACTGCTTGGCTACCACCTTGCCGTTGACGAACTGAATGGTGATGGTTATGTCTCCGGCTTTCCACTTGGACACCGTGCCGGAAAATACGGCCACGTCCACACTGGAGGATTCCGTGGGCTCCCCCAGGATGGCCGTCACCTGGGCCAGGGTCATCCCGGTTTGAACCTTTTCAAAGTTCTCTTGGGAAATTTATAGCTGCTGCACGACACCAGACTCAGGCAGATTACTAGGCTTAAAGCTACTGCCAGCAGAGGGGACAACAGCCGTAACGTCATGGGAAACCTCCGATTTTTTCTCAGATATCTCAACCTTACACGGTGAAACTCAGGCCGTCTTCAGCCCGCAGGATCTCTCCGGAAAACTCCCGGGCCGCCAGGGCCACCACGTCCACCTCGTCGCAGGGCGGATAGAAGTGGGTCAGGAGCAGCCGCCCACCCCGGCTTGGGCCGCCAGGCGCCCGGCTGCGGCCGGGGTGAGATGCCCCGGGACCTTGAAGGGATTGGCGGCCTCCAGCACCAGGAGATCGGCCCCCCGGGCCAACTCCACCAGGGACTCGCTCTCGTCCGTATCCCCGGAATAGACCAGGGACCGGCCCTCGGCCTCCACCCGGTAGGCCAGGCTGCCTTCGGTGTGATTGGTGGGGGCGCTTTTGATCACCAGGCCCCCCTCACTCACCTCATCCGGGCGCGTCGGGGGCCAGTTCCCTGAGGTCCATGAGGCCCGGAGGCGGCTCCACCCAGCCGCCAAAGGCTTCTCATGAGCCGCTCGTGAAACCGGGCAAACCCCGGGCGGCCAGGAGCCGGAAGGGCTCCTGCCGGGTGTAGCCCAGGGAGTAGCGGGTGGCGAACAAAAAGGGGACCAGGTCCCCCACGTGGTCGGGATGGAGGTGGGTCAGGGCCAGGACGTCGATGGCCGAGAAATTGAGGCCGTAGCGCAACAGGGCCCTCAGGCTGCCGGCCCCCAGGTCCAGGACCAGAAGCCGGCCGGCAGCCTTGACCGCCAGGCATGGCGAGCCCCGGCGCAGGGAGGGCACCCCGGTGCCGGACCCGATGACGGTCAGTTCCACCTGCGTTTCTTCCAGTCCTCCTGTAATTCATCCTTTGGCTGCAACCGTGTCCAGGTTCAAAAAGGCGAAAGCCAGGACCTCCCGGCTTTCTCCTCACCTTTTCGCCTTTTGACCTCTTCGCCTTGTTTAGGCCCCATCCACGTTGCTCATCTGGTGTGACGTAGAACCAGTCTTCCGGCAGGGTCAGGTAGTTGTGCATGTCCATCAGGGTCAGGTAGTGGCCCCGTTCTTCGTGGGCCACGCTCATGAAAAAGCGCCGGGCCAGGGGGTTGTTGGTTTCCCTGGCCAGCTTGGTGTAGTAGTCGATGGAGCACTCCTCCATCTTGATGCCGGTCTTCAGGGCCTGGAGATCGTCTTCACCGCCGGCGCCCGCTAGTCCTTGGTCATGGCCATGACGCAGACATAGGGTTCGTGCTGGGGCGGCGTGAAGGCCGCCATGGTCTCGGTCCAGCTCGGGTCCTTCTCCAGGCTGTGGTAGATCTCGTTGAATTTTTCGATGTGGTATTTTTCCGACTCCGCCAGGTACTCCATGATCTCCCGGACTCCTGGGCTTTTCACCTTCTTGGCCGCCTCCAGATAGAACTGGCGGCCTTCGACCTCCATCTGCACCGCGTCCTTCAAGGCCTTGAGCATATATTCCTGCACTTTCATCTTCGGTATCTCCCTTTTAGCCGTCTCCCGCCTGGCCAGGTTTCGGTTACTGCCGCAGTCACGTTAACCGGTGTTTTTCTCTCTTCAACATAAGGTTCACAAATCCCCTTGTCAATTGGATTCAGGGCCGGACACGGCCGCGATGCCCGTAGCCGCGGGGTTTGAAGGGCCTTCGACTGGGGCCCGGTTCTCCCGCCAGACGGGCACCTTGAGGGTCTTGGCCGGGGGCGTATTCAGGCCTGGGCCTTGGGCTCATCGGTAAATCAAGAAAAGTTCATGCCCTCCCCTGCTCTTAACCTTGAACCTTGAACTTTGAACCTCCCACGGCGAGCCGGCAAAAATCGGCCCCAGCTTTCTTCCGGTCGAGCAGTTGCCAGGACCCCGGGACCGTGGTAAAAAGAACCATGGTCACTTCAATCCTGGCCCGCCTCAAGGACCATCTGCCCCTGGAGCCGGCCCCGCCGGACCCTGACCCGGACCTGGTGCCCGCCGGGGTGCTGGTGCCCCTGTTTGTGGCCGCAGAGCAACTCCAGGTGCTGTTCATCCAACGCACCCTCCTGGTGAAGGATCACCGGGGCCAGATCGCCTTTCCGGGCGGGGTCCGGGACCCGGAGGACGCCCACCTCCTGGCCACGGCCCTCCGGGAAACCCAAGAGGAGATCGGCCTGGCCACCGAAGCGGTGGAGGTGCTGGGCGCCCTCCCTCCCGTGGCCACCATCACCGGCTACCACATCACCCCCTTCGTGGGGCTGGTTCCCTACCCCTATGACTTCCGCCCCAGCCCCCGGGAGGTCAAGCGCCTGCTGCCCCTGCCCCTGGAGGAGTTTTACGCCCCCGAGCGCTGGCGCTCCGGTCCTTATGTCTTCCAGGGCCGCACCACCCGGGTATGCTACTGGCAGAACGGCCAGGAGGTGGTCTGGGGCGCCACGGCCCGCATCCTCCTCAACCTGCTGGCCCACCTGGGGATCTACCCCATACCGGGAGACCGCCATGCCACCTGTCTGGACTGACCGGGGCTTCCCCGGCCACCTTAAGGACCAGGCCGTGACACTCGAGGGATATTACCTGGTTGCGAGGATAACCCTCCCAGTCTCAAAGGCCGGCAATACCTGAAGTCCCCCTGTGGAAAGGGGATTCAGGAAGATTTCCAGCGGTTATGAAAATACCCCAACCCCCTTTTAGGAAAGAGGAGGAATCAAAACCCCCTCCCCAAGGCGGCCTTGCTTCGGCGGATTAACATGAAAATGCCCCGGCTTGATCTGAGTTCCTGGTTTCTGCCCCGCACCGCCTGGATCCAGGTGGAGGTGACCACCCGGTGCAACGCCGCCTGCGTCTACTGCCCCCGCACGGCCTACCGGGACGCCTGGCAGGACCGGTCAATCTCCCCGGCCGCGTTCCGGCGCCTGCTGCCGGCCCTCAGGAAGACCCGCCTGGTCCACCTCCAGGGTTGGGGGGAGCCTTTCCTCCACCCCGACTTTTTCAGCCTCACAGCCCTGGCCAAAACGGCCGGCTGCCGGGTCAGCACCACCACCAACGGCACGCTCCTGGATAACGAAAAACTCCGGCAGGTGGTGGCCTCGGGCCTGGACCTCATCGCCTTTTCCCTGACCGGGCTGGAGGAAGGTCACGACCGGGCCCGGCCGGGCACCAGTTTCCGGCAGGTCCTCGGGGCCATCCAGACCTTAAACCGGCTCAAGGCCGCGGCCGGCAGCGCCACCCCCCAGATTCATATTGCCTATCTGCTCCTCAAGTCCGGCCTGCCCGACCTGGAAAAGCTCCCCCAATTCCTCCAGGGCTTGGGGATCCAGCAGGCGGTCATTAGCACTCTGGATTTCGTGCCCACCCGGGAACTGGCCGCCGAGACCTTCCCGGCCGGAGATCCGGCGGCCCATGCAGAACTCCAGGCCCGCCTGGCCGCCATGGCGGCCATGGCGGGCGGCGGCGGGGTGCCGGTCCAATACCCCCTGAAACCTCCCGGCGTCAGGGGCCTGCTCTGTCCCGAAAATCCCCTGGGGGCTCTCTGCGTGGCCGCGGACGGCGCCGTCTCCCCCTGCGTCTTCACCAACCTGCCGGTATCCCGGGCGACCTACCTGGGGCTCGGGGGGGAACAGCCCTACCGACCTCTGGTTTTCGGGAACCTCCTGGAACAGAGTTTGGGGACCATCTGGCGACAGCCGGCTTATGCCCACTTCCGCCGCACTTTTTTCACCGGCCGCCTGGCCACCCCCTGCCGGCACTGCCTGAAGCTGTGACGCCATGCTGCCCTCAGAAAAAGCGTTTTCCCAGCAGCCATTTCATACCGAGTCGCAATCACAAAACGCGGTATTGCAGGAGCGCACCTGCGGGTGCGCCGCCAAATCGAGGCCAAACACCCGGGGCCGCCCTTTATCTCGATATCTGAGGGATACCCGTCAGAGAGAAGGCCATGAGTCCTTGCGGTTATGGCATCTGCTCTACCAGGCCAAATCCCCCCTTTGGCCAGGGGGACTTGAGGGGATTGAGACATCAGCGGGGGCCGGAGGTTCGTTCGATCTGTCGGGCAAAAGCCCGGGCTATCATCTGGTTGATCCAGGTCCGGTAATGTCCGGCGGAATGATCATTGATCGCCGGCAGGTGGGGATTTTTATCCAACACCGCGCTGACCATGGGATACCAGTCGGCAAAGGCGAGATTATTTCTGGCGGCATATTGCTTCAGCGCCACATAGTTCGGGGAAATTTCTTGAGACCAATAGCAGGGGAGCCAGCTGATAATCAGGGTCGCATGCAGCTCCTTTGACAGGTTAATGAATTTCTGCAAAACCGGTTTTTGCAACTCAACCCCATTCAGGTCCTGAGGGTGAGCCACCTTTTGCTTATTTCCCCACCCGGTGCGCCAATTCTTCAGAAACAGGGTGATGCGCTTGCCGGTCTCGGTTTCATATTGGAGCCATTGGAGGGGCCTGATGATGAGTGGGCTATAGCGGGGGTTCCCTTCCAGCATTTTGCGGTGCAAACCCCCGGACCGGAAGGTTCGATCATCCTGGCAATCGGTTTCATTCCCCAATAACAACAGGTACTGGGGAGTGCCGATCTTCTTCTGATAGCGCTTTACCTGCAATAAAGTCTGCTCAGTCCCATATCCCGCCACCCCCAGATTCACCACGCCATAGTTCGGGTAATACGTATCACCTTTCAGGTTCAGCAGCAAATCCAGTTGGAACGGGTAACTGGCATCGGCCGGCACCCCTACCCCTTGGGTAAAGGAATCCCCGATGGCAAAGACTAGGGTCTTGTACTTATTGAAATCATCCTGAAAATTCACTGAACCCAGTTTGTTGGTACAAACTTCTCGCTGAAAATCGGTTGAACGGCGAAGACAGAGGGAATCTTTGAGCCGGTAACCCAGCTCCGGGCTATAACGGTAGGCCTTATAGTCATCGGCGAAATAACGTGGATACCCATACCGTAAGAGCAATTCCATCGCCGTCAGGGTAAAGATCACGGCGAAAAGCACCAGGGCTAAGGATTTTATTTTCATGAGATGACCCTCGTCGCCGGAATGCCTGATGGAGCAAAGCTATGACCATGAAATTGGTTACACCGCAAGGCAAGGTGGCGTTGGGGGCAGTCTCAAAACGACCAACCCCATGGGGGACCGCTTCATCTTAGGGCCCCCGCATCGCCATCAGGATTCCGGCCTGATGCCTCCCGGCCTCACCGGCTCCCGGCCGGCGGGATCGCCGGCAGAATTCTTCCAGCCCCGGGGTCAGTAAGAGTGCCACGATCTTATCCTAGTTACTAACTCTTTGAACCTCCGGCTGTCAATCACTAGTTAACTTCCCGGGACCCGGCCCCGGAGGCCGGAGTCGAGCGCATCTCAGGTTGCTTTTTGCCCTTTCTCTCCTTTCAACCCATCGCCGGCGGGCGTAACCCGGTCCTTCCCGCGCTGGGGCATTATCTCCCGGATGAGGGAGAAATCCCCCTTGCCCGGGTCGCCAGGGAGTTCAACTCCCCATGGCGGTCGGGCGCCTGACAAAACAGCCTGTGGTTTTACCTGGCCACCCGGAGGAGCGGGCCAGCTAACCGTTTATCACCGGCCTGCCGGGCACCTTTTCACTGATGAGATTAGGCGGCGGCTTATGATCGCCTCCGGGGCCCTGGGCCAAGTCAATGTCCTGGGTCACCCACCTTGCCGGGAACAAATCTTGCAATTTATAAAAAGTTAATCTGCCAGGCAGAGGTGGGCCGAGGTACCCGGGAAGTCCGTGCGGCTGGGCGCCTTCGGGTCAGCCCCGTTGCCACCCCCCGTGACACCACCCGGCCCGGAACGCCGTGAGCTTGTCACCGCCCCTCCATGGCCTCAATCCGGGGCCCGGGGGACCACGGGTGATTTTCCCTGACGATAATGGCCTGCCAGACCGATGACCCTGGTAGCGCCGGCGCCTACACCACCGGAGGCTCCGGGCCCCCTGGTTTACCAGGGCTCCGGCCGGTGGCAGGAAACTGGAGGACGGGATTCGATGTCGAAACGCTGCCTGCTTCTGGCCCTCGGGAATGACATCCTGAAGGATGACGGGGTCGGCATAGTTGCTGCCGGGCTCTTGAGGTCAGAGTTTAAAGAGGCGGTTGACATCGTCGATGCCCCCGGGACGGGGCTCGCCCTCCTGGAACTCCTGGCCGGCTATGACCGGGCCCTGCTCCTTGATGCCATCTTTACCGGCAACGCCCCCCCAGGCACGGTCCTGGAGTTCTGCCGGGAAGATTTTCGGAAGGCCGCCGCGCCTGCGGCCCTCTACGTGGGCCTCCCGGAGGTCCTGCGCCAGGCTGAGAGCCTCGGCCTGGAATTTCCCCGGGAGTTGCGCATCCTGGCCCTGGAAGTGGAAAACCCCTTTGAGTCGCATGGCGGGATGAGCCCCGCCACCCAGGAGGCCTTGCCCGGATATGTAGACCGGGCCCGGCAGGTACTCAAGGGTTGGACAACCTGAAGCCGGGACTCGGCGCCTAAAACCGGAAAGCTTGCCCCAATAATCGCCGCCGGGCCGGCGCCTGCCGGTCCACCCTGGCGCCTTTCCTGATCCCTCCCCTTGCATCGCCGGCCCAATTAAGCTAATTTAAGCAGGAGCGCGACAAAGAAGGTCCTGCGCCTCCAAACCCATGTGGCTCTATATCCTGAAACGTCTGGGTCTGATGGTCCCCATGCTCCTGGGGATCACCCTGATTTCTTTCCTGGTCATTCACCTGGCCCCGGGCACCCCCACCGACATGCAGACCACCATGAACCCCAAGGCCTCCCTGGAAGCCCAGAAGCGCCTCCGGGAGCTCTACGGGCTGGACAAGCCCCTGATGGTGCAATATACCGATTGGCTCTCCAGGCTGGCCCAATTGGACTTCGGCCGCTCCTTCTCCCCGGACCGGCGGCCGGTGTGGGACAAAATCAAGGAGCGCATCGGCATCACCCTGGGCCTCAACCTCATGAGCCTGATCATTATTTTGGTCGTGTCCATTCCCATCGGGGTGATCGCCGCTTACCGGGCCCATTCGTGGTTTGACCAGGCCACCACTCTCTTTGTCTTTTTCGGGTTCGCCATGCCCACCTTCTGGCTGGCCCTGCTCCTCATCATGTTTTTCGGAGTTTATCTGGATTGGCTACCCATCTCGGGGCTCACCTCCCTCAACTTCAGTCAACTCTCCTTCTGGCGGAAGGTGCAGGACCTGGGGGCCCACGTGACCCTGCCGGTGCTGGTGGCTGCCTTCGGCGGCCTGGCCGGCATGTCCCGGTACATGCGGGCCAACATGCTGGAAGTCATCCGCCAGGATTACATCACCACAGCCCGGGCCAAGGGCCTGCCGGAGCGGGTGGTGATCTTCAAACACGCCCTCAGAAACGCCCTGCTGCCGGTGATCACCATCCTGGGACTGAGCGTGCCGGGCCTCATCGGCGGCAGCGTCATCTTCGAGTCCATCTTTGCCATCCCCGGCATGGGCCAGTTGTTCTACGGTGCGGTGATGGCCCGGGACTACCCCCTGGTGATGGGGGAACTGGTTATCGGCGCGGTGCTGACTCTGGTGGGCAACATGCTGGCCGACGTGGGCTATGCCCTGGTGGACCCCCGGATCAGGACGGGGTGATAAAGAATGCGGGGATGAGGCCAGGACTGGCTGCCCTTGGCCCCCTCCCCCAAAAACACGACAGGTCGATATGAGACAACGTGAATTCTGGACGCGCCTGAAAAGGAACCGCATGGCCATGACCGGCCTGGCCCTGGTCCTGGGGCTGTTTGTGGTCTCCATCTTCGCCCCCTGGCTGGCGCCCTACGACCCCAATTCCATCGATCTCAAGCAGGTGCTCATGCCCCCCAGCCCGGCCCACTACCTGGGCACGGACACCCTGGGCCGGGACGTCCTCTCCCGCATCATCTTCGGCTCCCGGGTGTCCCTCAAGGTGGGGTTCGTGGCGGTGGGCCTGGCCACCCTCATCGGCCTGTTCATCGGGGCCCTGGCGGGGTATTACGGCGGCTGGGTGGATTCGGCCCTCATGCGCCTGGTGGACCTGATGCTCTGTTTTCCCGCCTTCTTCCTGATCCTGGCCGTGATTGCCCTGCTGGAGCCCAGCATCTGGAACATCATGGCGGTTATCGGCCTCACCGGTTGGATGGGAGTGGCCCGCCTGGTCCGAGCGGAGTTTCTCTCCTTGCGGGAACGGGAATTTGTCACTGCAGCCCGGGCCCTCGGGGCCGGCGACACCCGCCTGATCCTCCGGCACATGCTGCCCAATGCCCTGGCCCCGGTAATGGTCTCCGCCACCCTTGGGGTGGCCGGCGCCATCCTCACCGAGAGCGCCTTGAGTTTCCTGGGTCTCGGGGTCCAGCCCCCCACCCCCAGTTGGGGCAACATCCTCACCGCCGGCAAAGACAACATCGAGATCGCCTGGTGGCTCTCCGTGTTTCCGGGGCTGGCCATCCTGATTACGGTGATGAGCTACAATCTCCTGGGCGAAGGCATCCAGGAGGCCATCGACCCCCGCTTGAAGGAATAAACCCGGGGCCCCCGGACCAGTAATTCCTCTCCATGCCTCCCGGAAAATCCAGAGGCGGGAACCGCTAGGCCGGGCCTGCCGCCGACCGGCGCGAAAAACTTCCCTGCGACCACAATAAATGTGGTAATTAATGAAATCTATCGGGTTTTTCCGCAAAATATTTTGACAATCAGGCGGGAATTACTTATCTTATGTGAGCAGGGCGGCAACCATTGATCGTCAAGGCATCATTATCCTAAGGGAGGGAGAATATGAAACGGACGTGGGTCAAAGTTATCGCCATCGTAGTGGCCCTGGCTCTGTGTGGAGCGGGGGTAGCGTTAGCGGCCAAAAAGGCTGAAGCGGAATTTGATGTCACCAAAGCCCTGATGGCTTCCTATGATCAGATCGAAAAGAAACAGTACAAGAAAGCCGATGCGATCCTGGACAAGGTTCTGGCCAAAGATCCCGGCAACCCCCTGGCCCTGAACAACAAGGCCTCCATCATGGTGTCGGAAAAGAAATTTGACAAGGCCGATACCTACCTGAACCAGGCCCTGGGCAAAGCCAAGGGCTACATGGTACAGGTTAACCGGGTGTGCTCCGTGGGCAACATCTGCCTGGCCTTCAAACCCGTGGCTTCGGGCACCGGTAATCAGGACCTCGAGCCCTTGATCAAAATGAACATCGAAATGGTCAAAGGCTATATGACTGCGGGCCCCGTACCGGGGAAGGGCTTGAGATAATTAACGCTTAACTGCCGCCCACCAGGAGCTCCGAGGCCCCCATCCGGGGGCCTTTTTTTGCTGTCAGTAAGGGGAGTTACTCTCCAGGCGGTGGGTTTTAATCCACCCCGGACGTTGACATCCCGGCGGGACACCGTTATGGTACAAGCATTTCCCATCAACCGGGGGTAAGACATGCAACGAAAATCCTGGCAGCTAGTCCTCATGGTGGCAGCTCTCTCTCTGGCCCTGGCCGGTCCGGTCCAGGCCCAGACTGACGCCGGCCTCACCAGGATGCTGGTGGAAAGCTATGATTTGCTGGAGGCGGGCAACCTGGCCCAGGCTCAAAAAATCTACGCACAGATCCTCAAGCAGGACCCCGGCAACCCCCTGGCCCTGAATAATCTGGGGGCCATCAAAGTCAAAGAGAACAAGTTCCCGGAAGCCCTCGCCTTGCTCTCCCAGGCCCTGCCCCGGGCTCAGGGCTACAAACTGAAAGTGAACCGGGTGTGTGACATGCAGGGCCTCTGCCTGGCCTTCCGGCCCCTGGAGGCGGTTTACGGCAACCAGGACCTGGCCCCCCTGGTGCAGTTGAACCTCAGCCTGGTCAAAGCCCGACTGGCGTCAGAAAAACCTTAGGTTGCCCCCATGATGCCGAACCGCCCCCCCGGCGGTTCAGGGGCCGGTCGGGGCGCCTGCCCCGGATCAAGCCCAAGGATTGCCGTTTCTTGCCGGTCGACCCTGGCTATTCCCGTATTTTACTGTGTCGGTTGGAATTCGAGCGGAGGTTTTTGCTCCAAAAATCGCACCAGGCGGCTGATGGTGTCATTATAAGGGGTGGGCACCCCCACGGCCTCACCGTAGCGACAGATGGCCCCATTCAAAGCTTCGATCTCGGTGCGGCGGCCCGCGTGCAAATCCTGCCACATGGAGGACCAGTGCCCCGCGGTGGCCGGTACCAGGTTCTCCAGGAAAAAGGTGAGATAGGCCGCGGCGTCGGCATGGACCAGGGGCACTCCCCGGGCCCCGGCTACCTGGTAGATTTCCTCGATGATCCGGCGCATGAGGCCCCGGGTCTGGGGATGGTCCCCCAGGGCCCCATAGGGTACGCCCAAGATGGCCCCCAGCGGATTCAAAGCGCAGTTGTAGAGGACCTTGCCCCAGAGGTGGGTAAGGATGTCATCCACCTGCCGGGTGGGGATGCCGGCCCGGTTCAGATCCGCCGCCACCTGGGCCAGGCCCGGGTGGGGACTGTCCGGAACCATGGCCCCCACCAGGACCGGCTCGGCGTACACGGTCACCCGGGCCAGGCCCGGACGGATGATTTGGGCCCCAAAGATTACCCTTGCCCCGGCGGTGCGTTCCGGGCCGAACTCCCGGGCGATAATTTCCAGATTCCCCAGGCCGTTCTGCACCGAGACGATGAGACCCTGGGGGGCCAGCAAACCCTGGACCCGGCGGCAGGCCTCCTGGGTATGGAACGACTTGACGCAGAGGAGAATGACGTCGTAACCGCCGGCAGCAACCGCCTGGGCCACGGGCCCCACCTGAAAGTCCCCCCAGATCCCCTCGATGCTTAAGCCCCGGGTGGTAATGTGCTCAAAGTGGTCCCCCCGGCCGATGAAGGCCACCGATTGACCGCAGTGGTGCAAGAGTCCGCCGAAGACCGAGCCCAAGGCCCCGGCCCCCATGATGAGATAACGCATGAGAATACTTGTCGTCTTTCCGTCTGCCGGGTTACAGTTAATCCTCAGACCGAAAAAGATTACCTTCCCCCCATTCTCACCCTCTTTTCCAGAGGGGCCGAGGGGAGAAGGAAGATATGCCCAGGGGTTCCCCTATGAGCACTTTGCGTCAGGCCATGAAAGAACTTCTGGCAGAGCAACCCTACTCCAGCCTGGAGTTGTCGCAACTGCTGTCGCAGTCGGAAAAAGAGGTGCTGAACCACCTGACCCACGTCGCCCGGGCCCCCGGACCCGGGAAGCGGTTTCAGATCATCCCCGCGGTATGCAAAAATTGCGGCTTCGTGTTCCGCAAACGGGACCGCCTCACCCGCCCCAGCCGCTGTCCCCTGTGCCAGCACCAATCCATCAGCCGCCCGCGCTTTGCGCTGGTATAAAGATCATTTCTTTGCCTTCTTGGCGCCTTGGCGTAATATCCAAAGTCGCCAAGCCTACTCCACCGTGACGCTCTTGGCCAGGTTGCGGGGCTGGTCCACGTCGGTGCCCCGAAGGTCGGCAATATGGTAAGCCAGCAGTTGCAGCGGCGTTACCAGGACGATGGGCGACAGTTCCAGGGGGACCGCAGGCACGGTAATGACGCTCTCCACCCTCTCCCGCACCTGGAGGTTGTCAAGCTCGGTGAGGGCGATGAGCCGCCCGCCCCGGGCCGCCACCTCTTCGATGTTGCCCTGCACCTTTTCCAGCACCGGGCTCCGGGACGCCAGCACCAGCACCGGCATGTTCTCGTCGATCAGGGCGATGGGCCCGTGCTTCATCTCCCCCGCGGCATAACCTTCGGCGTGGATATAGGAAATCTCCTTGAGCTTCAGGGCCCCTTCCAGGGCGATGGGGTAGTGGATGCCCCTTCCTAAGTAGAGAAAATTGTGGGCGTTCATATAGCGGCGGCCGGTCTCCCGGATCTCCTCATCCAGGTCCAGGGTCTCCTGGACCCAGGTGGGCAGCTTAAGCAAATCCGCCAACCGGCGCCGGGCGTCGTCCCGCTTGAGTTTGCCCAATTTCTGGGCCAGAAACAGGGCGATGAGATAAAGGGCCACCAGTTGGGTGGTAAAGGCCTTGGTGGAGGCCACCCCGATCTCCGGCCCGGCGTGGGTATAGAGCACCGCGTCGGCGTCCCGGGCGATACTGGAGCCCACCGCGTTGACGATGGCCAGGGACTTGGCCCCCAACGCCTTGCCCGCCGTCAGCCCGGCCCGGGTATCGGCGGTCTCTCCGGATTGGGAGATGGGGATAAGCAGCGTGTGCCGGTCCACCAGGGGGTCCCGGTAGCGGAACTCCGAGCCCAACTCCACCTCCACCGGGATGCGGCTAAGGCTTTCGATCAGGGTTTTTCCCACCATGGCGGCATGAAATGAGGTGCCGCAGGCCACCAGATAAATCTTGCGGATGTCCTTGATCGCTTCATCGGAGAGGGTGATCTCCTGGAGCATCACTTCCCCCAGGTCCGGGTCGATGCGGCCCCGGAAAGTGTCAATCAGGGCCCGGGGCTGCTCGAAGATTTCCTTCTGCATGAAATGCTTGTAGCCCGCCTTCTCTGCCATGGCCGGGCTCCAGGTGATGGTGTGCACCGGGCGCTCGATGCGCTCGCCTGCCTGGTTCAACAGCAGGAACTCTCCATCCCGCAATACCACGAAATCGTGGTCTTCCAGAAAAATCACCCGGCGGGTGTAGGGCAGGATGGCGGGGATGTCCGAGGCCAGGAAGTATTCGCCATCACCCAGCCCCAGGATCAGGGGGCTTTCCTTGCGGGCCGCCACCACCATGCGGGGCTCCCGGGCGTTGATGATCGCCAGGGCGTATGACCCCTTAATTTCCTTTAGCGTCCGCTGCACCGCGGCAAGATAGGGCGCGCCCTCCTCCAGGTGCTTGACGATGAGGTGGGAGACAATCTCCGTGTCCGTCTCCGAAGCAAAGCGGTGACCGGCCTTGGTCAAGCCTTCCTTGAGTTCCAGATAATTTTCGATGATGCCGTTGTGCACCACCGCAATGTCGCCTACCCGGTGGGGATGGGCATTGGTCTCGGAGGGCCGCCCGTGGGTGGCCCAGCGGGTGTGGCCGATGCCCACCTGACCCTGGCAGGGGGTCTTGTAGGAGCAGGTTTTCCAGCTCTTTCAGTTTTCCCAGGCTCCGGCGGATGGCCAGGCCGGCTTCCCCGATCACCGCCATCCCCGCGGAGTCGTAGCCCCGGTATTCCAGCCGTTTCAGCCCGTCCAGGATGATGGGCATGGCCTCCTGGGGCCCCATATATCCGATAATGCCGCACATAGTCGCCTCTTTTAGCTGTGAGCAGTTAGCTTTTAGCCATGTTGGGTGCGCACTGCGCACCTGTTCTTCTCGTTCCCAAGCTCCAGCTGGGGAACGTATCTTTTCGCCCAAGCTCTGCTTGGGCTCCTCATGCGTTGAAAAGTAGGCTCATCAGAACCGGAAAGGCTGCCTGCCTCCCCTACTCTGCTTTCTTCTTGCCCACGAGTCGCCGCTCCAGGTTCACTTGCCGGGCCCGGGAGACGCCCAGCTTGCCCGGGGGCACGTCCTTGGTAATGGTGGAGCCGGCCCCGATATAGGCCCCGGCGCCCACGGTCACCGGCGCCACCAGCGCGGTGTTGCTGCCGATGAAGGCGCCCTCGCCGATCACCGTGGGGTGTTTCTTGGCGCCGTCGTAGTTGCAGGTGATGGTCCCGGCCCCCACGTTGGTCCCGGCCCCGACCTCCGCATCCCCCAGGTAGGTGAGGTGCCCGGCCTTTACCCCTTCGTGCAGAACGGATTTTTTCACCTCCACGAAGTTGCCGACGTGCACCCGTGGCCTCAGGTCGCTTAAAGGCCGCAGATGGGCATAAGGGCCGATGTCCACCCCGGCCCCCGCCCGGCTCTGGGTGATGACGCAGCCCATCTTGACATAAACGTCATTCGCCAGGACAGAGTCGACAATCTTCACCGACGCCTCGATACGGCAGTTCTCGCCGATGACCGTTTCACCCTGGAGGAAGACGTTGGGATAGATGACGGTGTCTTTGCCGATCGTGACGAACGACTCGATATAGGTGGCCTCCGGGTCGATGAGAGTGACCCCCTGGTCCATGTGCCGGGCGTTGATCCGGCGCTTCACCGTCTGGGTGGCCCCGGCCAGCTCGGCCCGGCTGTTAATCCCTAAGAGAGCCTCCCAATCCGGGTCGATAATGGCTTCCACCGCCCTGCCCTGCTCCCGGGCGATGTGGATCAGGTCGGTGAGATAAATCTCGCCGGTGACCGGGCTGGTGGGAATTTTCGTCAGGCCCTCAGCCAGAAACGCCGCCTCAAAACAATAGGCCCCGGTGTTGATCTCCCGGATGGCCAGAAGATCGGGGCGGTCTGCCGAATCTTTGGCCTGAACCACCGCCGCCACCTGGCCCGCTGCGTCCCGCACCACCCGGCCGTAGTGGGCCCCGTCCGGCAACTCGATGGTCTGCATGGTGACCGCCGCGTCGGACCTTCGGTGCAATTGCCGGAGCGCCGCGATACTTTCCCCGGAAATCAGCGGCGCGTCGCCGCACAGGACCATGACGGTCCCGGACCCGGGGGCCACCGCCGGCATGGCCACCTGCACCGCGTGCCCGGTCCCCAGCTGCGGCTCCTGGACCACGAAGCGCAGGTCATAGTCCTTCAGGGCCTCTTGCACGGCCTCGGCCTGGTGCCCCACCACCACCACGATGTCGTCAACCCCGGCGTCCCGGAGGGTATCCAACAGGTAAGCGATCATGGGCCGGCCCAGGATTTCGTGCAGCACCTTGGGCCGGCTCGACTTCATCCGGGTCCCCTGCCCCGCGGCCAAAATGACGGCGGTTGTGGCGATTGCTGTTTTGTTCATGGCCTAATTTTCTGCATATTTCATGCCTTGGTTAATTATGAGAAGCTATCAGTCGAAGAGCTCAGATTTTCCTTAATTTGCTGAAACACTTCCCGATATAGTTGAGACTGCGTCCGGGGATTTGCTACGTTATGTTCCTTATACGCCGCGGTTGGATGGGGCAAGAAAAATACCTTAAGTTCCCTATCACCAATTATAAGATATTCTCCCTGACGTCTGAGCCTCTCTGAGAAGACCCATTTCTCTCCAATTGCTTTAGCGAAATACTCCGTTGCTGGTTTTCCAAGAAGCACCAAGATTTTTGGTCCAATTATCTCCAACTCCTCTCGCCACCACTTCAAACAACATTTAAGTTCTGTATCTTTGAGTTCTCTATCCCTCTTATCTTTCTCACGCTTTGCTCTTCCCGTCCAGCATTGAATGACATTGCTGGTATAAGGTCGCGGCATTGCACTATTGCCGAGATTTACCGAATAGTTAATGAGAGATAGTTGTTTGTCTAAGAAATTTCCACCTTTTGTCAGAGTACCATCTTCTCTATTCCAATGTACGCCAGACACTCTAACCCCGGTTTCTCCGGGAGCCTGGGCCATCAGGACTATTTCTGAGTTTAAGGTATTTTCCAAAACTCGCCGCGGCACCTTGCTGGGGAACACCTTGGGCTGGCAATCGCGACATTGGAAAATTTTTTGATAAAGCTTCCTCAACTCCTCAGCCTTGCCCACGATTGCCCACCGATTGTCATTCCCTTACCGCATAATCTACGCCCGGGTTTCACCAGATCGCTTGTGAACCAGTGCGTAAAAGCTGCTGGAATTCTCACCCTGAGATTAGATCTTCTTATAGATACTATTATTTTCCAAAAATGAAAAGGCAAGCCCGGGAATTCAGGCTTGCCTTTATTTATCGGATTAAGGGAATGACGGGTTAGCGGCCGGCCACCTTCATGCGCATCAGGGAGCGGCGCATGGCGGCTTCGGCCCGGACCCAGTCGATCTCCACGGCCTTGCCTTGGGCGATACGTTTCTCGGCCCGTTCCTGGGCCCGCTTGGCCCGTTCCATGTCGATCTCCCGGCCTTTTTCCGCCGATTCCGCCACGATGGTGACCTTCTCGCCGGTAACTTCGGCAAAGCCGCCGCTTACCGCCAGGTACTCGGTCTGGCCGCCCTTGCGATAGTACATCTCGCCGATTTCCAGGGCGCTCAGGAAGGGAATGTGGCCCGGCAGGACGCCGAACTGGCCCTCCACCCCGGGACATACCACCACGTCCGCCTCGGTGGACAGGACCAGCCGGTCGGGAGTAACCACCTCCAACAGGAGTTGTTTTTCTGCCATAGGCTTAAGCCTCCCCTGCCCTTAGGCAGCCGCCAGCCGTTCGGCCTTGGCCACCGCTTCTTCGATACCGCCTACCATGTAGAAGGCCTGCTCCGGCAGTTCGTCGTGTTTGCCCTCGATGATTTCCTTGAAGCCCCGCACGGTGTCCGGCACGGACACGAACTTGCCTTCCTGGCCGGTGAACTGGGCCGCGACGAAGAAGGGCTGGGACAGGAAACGCTGAATCTTCCGGGCCCGGGACACGGTGAGCTTGTCTTCGTCGGAGAGTTCGTCGATGCCCAGAATGGCGATGATGTCCTGCAGGTCCTTGTACTTCTGGAGGATCTGCTGGACGTTCCGGGCTACGAAGTAGTGCTCCTCGCCCACGACCTGGGGGTCCAGGATCCGGGAGGTGGAGTCCAGGGGGTCCACCGCCGGGTAGATGCCCAGCTCGGCGATCTGGCCCGGGAAAGCACCACGGTGCCGTCCAGATGGGCGAAGGTGGTGGCCGGGGCCGGGTCGGTCAAGTCGTCGGCGGGTACGTAAATGCACTGTACCGAGGTGACCGAACCTTTCTTGGTGGAGGTGATGCGCTCCTGCAATTCACCGAGGTCGGTGCCCAGGGTGGGCTGGTAACCTACGGCGGAGGGCATGCGGCCTAACAGGGCCGATACTTCGGAACCCGCCTGGGTGAAACGGAAGATGTTGTCGATGAAGAGCAGCACGTCCTGACCTTCTTCGTCCCGGAAGTATTCCGCCGCGGCCAGGGCGGTAAGCGCTACCCGGGCCCGGGCCCCGGGGGGCTCAGTCATCTGCCCGTAAATCAAGGCCGCCTTGGGCAGAACCCCGGAGTGCTTCATTTCCAGGTAAAGATCGTTGCCTTCACGGGTGCGCTCACCCACACCGGCGAACACCGAAATGCCGCCGTGGTGCATGGCGATATTGTGGATCATTTCCATCATGACGACGGTCTTGCCGACGCCGGCGCCGCCGAACATGCCCATCTTGCCGCCCCGGGGGAAGGGGACCAGCAGGTCGATAACCTTAACGCCGGTTTCCAGCACCTTTACCGTGGTGTCCTGATCCACGAAGGCCGGCGCCGGACGGTGAATCGGCATAATGTGTTTGGCATTCACCGGACCCATACCGTCCACCGGGCGTCCGACGACGTTGAGCACCCGGCCCAGGGCCTCTTCGCCCACCGGCACCATGATGGGGTTACCGGTGTCTTTGACGGGCATGCCCCGGACCAGACCATCGGTGGTGTCCATGGCGATGGTGCGCACCATGTTGTTCCCGAGATGCTGGGCGACTTCAACGACCAGGTTGTCTTCGATGTCGTCGATAGCGGGGTTGGTAATGAAAAGGGCGTTTTTAATGGCCGGCAGTTTGCCTTCCTCGAATTCCACGTCCACTACCGGACCGATAACGCGGGCGACTCTTCCGATATTCATATGCTGTAAATCCTCCTCATACGGGCGGCTTAGCCTTTAAGGGCCTCAGCCCCGCCCACGATATCCATCAGTTCTCTGGTAATGGCCGCCTGCCGGGCCTTGTTCATGACGAGGGTCAAAGTGGTGATCATTTCTTTACAGTTAGCTCTGGGCGTTATCCATGGCGGTCATCCGGGCGGCGTATTCGCTGGCGGAATTTTCCAGGAAGCCATGGTAAACCAGCACGTTGATATATTTGGGCAGCAGGTACTCCAGGAACTGCTCCATGGGCGGCTCGAAGAGATACTCGGTGCTGCCTCCCGCTTCCGCCTCCGTCTCGGAGGGCTTGAATGGGCAGCAACTGCACCATTTTGGGGCCGCTGGATCGCCATATTGATGAAGCTGGAATGGATCAGGTGAACCTCCTGCACCCCTCCGCTCAGGAAGGCGTTCATCATCTCCCGGGCCACCGTCACCGCGTTGGAAAAGTCGAACTTATTCCAGACATCCACGTATTGGGCCAGCATTTCCCGTTTGCGCCGCCGGAAGAAATCCCGGCCTTTGCGTCCCACGCAGATGAAGGAAACCTCGACACCCGCCGCTTCTTTCTCCCGGATGAACTTCACCGCGGTGTTGATCAGGTTGACGTTGAAGCTGCCGCACAAACCGCGGTCGGCAGTCATCAGCACCAACCCCACCCGGGTTACCGTCTCGGCCTTTTGAAAGAAGGGGTGGATATCCGGCTCCACCCGGCCAGCCATGTTGCCCAGCATCATGGCGAAGGCCCCGGCATATGGCCGGAACCCTTCCATGCGCAGCTGGGCACCCCGCAACTTCGCCGCCGAGACCATGTTCATGGCCTTGGTGATCTGCTGGGTCTTCTTGACCGCGCCGATTTTGCGTTTGATATCTTGTAGGGTCGCCATGCTTATACCCCGCTCTTATGACGCGCTGACGACAGGCTGGAAGACGGAATCAAACTCTTCCAGGATAACCTTCATCTTGGCATCGATTTCCGTAGTGAACTCTCTCTTCTCTTTGATGGCGGCCAGCTGGTCAGCGTATTTCGACTCCATGAAGCTGTAGAGCTGCTGCTCGTAAGACGCCAGCACGTCGATGGGATACTTGTCCAGGAAGCCCCGGGTGCCGGCATAGATGATGGACACCTGCTTCTCCATGGGCAACGGCTGATACTGGGGCTGCTTCAGGACTTCCACCAACCGGGCGCCCCGGTTGAGCTGCTGCTGGGTGGATTTGTCCAGCTCGGAGCCGAACTGGGCGAAGGCCGCCAGTTCCCGGTACTGGGCCATTTCCAACCGCAACATGCCGGCCACCTGTTTCATGGCCTTCACCTGGGCGGCGCCGCCGACCCGGGAGACGGACAGACCAACGTTGATGGCGGGCCGGATACCGGAGAAGAACAGGTTCGGTTCCAGGTACACCTGACCGTCGGTGATGGAAATAACGTTGGTGGGAATAAAGGCCGATACGTCACCCTGCTGGGTTTCAATGATGGGCAGAGCGGTGAGAGAGCCGCCTCCCAGGGCGTCGTTCAGCTTAGCAGCCCGCTCCAGCAACCGGGAGTGGTTGTAGAAGATGTCACCGGGATAGGCTTCACGTCCCGGCGGGCGGCGCAGCAGCAAGGACATCTGCCGGTAGGCCTGGGCCTGCTTGGTCAAATCGTCGTAAATGATCAGGGCGTGGCGTTTGCTGTCCCGGTAATATTCCCCCATGGCGCAGCCGGCAAAGGCGGCGACATACTGCAAGGGTGCGGGCTCCGAGGCCGAAGCGTTGACGATGATGGTGTGCTTCAAGGCGCCGTGGCGTTCCAGGGCGTCCACCACCTGGGCCACGGTGGATTTTTTCTGACCAACGGCGACGTAAACGCAGAGGATGCCGGAGTCCTTCTGGTTGATGATGGCATCGACGCAGAGGGCGGTTTTGCCGATCTGGCGGTCGCCGATGATCAGTTCCCGTTGGCCGCGGCCGACGGGGGTCATGGCGTCTACGGCCTTGTAGCCCGTGTACATGGGCTCATTAACCGGGGCGCGCTCGATGACGCCCGGGGCCTTGACTTCGATGCGCCGGAACTCCTTGGCGTCGATGGGGCCCTTGCCGTCAATGGGGTTGCCCACGGGATCGATAACCCGGCCGAGGACTGCGTCCCCAACGGGCACCTGGGCGATACGGCCGGTGCGTTTGACGATGTCACCCTCTTTGATGTGCGTGTCCTCACCCAGGATGGCAACACCGACATTGTCCTCTTCCAGGTTCAGGGCCAGACCAAAGATGCCCCCGGGGAATTCCAGGAGCTCCATGGCCATGCACTTCTCCACGCCATAGACCCGGGCGATGCCGTCACCGACGGACAGCACGGTCCCCGTTTCGGCGACCTCCACCTTTTTCTCATAATCCCGGATCTGAGAGCGAATAATTTGGCTGATTTCTTCTGCTCTGATTTCCATTTATAAGACCTCGCCTTTTATTAAGGATTCTCTTAAGGTATTAATCTGGGTGCGCACGCTGCCGTCCAGCACCAGGTCCCCCACCTTGGCCACCAAGCCGCCGATAATGGCGGGATCTTCCTCCACCTCCATGACCACGGTGCTGCCAGTCAACTTTTCCAGAGTTTTACGGAGGCGATCCTGGGTGGCGTCATCCAGCAAAATGGCCGTTTTAACCTTGGCCCGCTGGACATTTTCCACTTCGTCCAGCATTTCCTGATAGGCTATCGCCACGCCGTCCACCACGTTGAGCCGGTGTTTATCCAGGAGTAATTGCAGGAGGTTGGAAACCATGGGAGGCAGTTGCAACAATTCGATCATGCGCAGGAGTAATTTGTTGCGATCCTCCCGGCCATGGATGGGGTTGAGCAGGGCATCCTTCAGCTCCGGTTCCCGCTCCAAAAGATGGGCGAATCCACTGAGCCCCTCCCCATACTCTTTGTAATGAGCATCTTCCTTGCCCAGAGTCAGCAAGGCTTTCGCATAGCGTCGGGCAACGGTCATGTCAATCAATGGGTTTCCACCACCTTCTTCAAATATTCCTCCACCAGACCTTGCTGGTCGGCGTAGGTAGCTTTCTCGGCAATCATGTCCGTAGCCATCTGGGTGGCCAGGCCCACGACTTCCTCTTTCAGACCTTGGGCGGCTTTCTTGGTTTCCTGCTCAATGGTAAAGGCCGCCATCTCTTTGATCCGGGCCGCCACCTGGTTGGCCTTATCCAGGATCTTGGCCTTTTCCATCTCGCCTTCGGCCACAAATTGCTGGATCACGCTCTGCCGCTCTTTGGCAACCGCGGCCAACCGGGCCTCCGCCGCCTTCACCGCGGCCTCGGCCGCCGCTTGCCTGGCTTCCGTCTCCTCCAGGGTCGTGGCAACATCCTGGGACCGCTGGGCGAAGAATTTTTTGGCCGGTTTGGCCACCAGCTTGATCAGGATGCCGGCGAATACCACAAAATTAACGGTGCGCCAGATGAGATCCTGAATCTTTTCCGGGGAAACTCCCCCATGGCCGCCGCCATGCGCCGCCTCCGAAGCCGCGGCTACTCCCGCCAGGAGCAGGCCGGCCCCTAAACCCCAGAAGCCTGCCGCAATCCGTAGCCGGCCCTTTCTGCGTCCGTTCATGAGAGTTCCCTCCCCAGAATCTTGGTGGCCAGCAGTTGGGCAAAGCTCTGAGTCTGCGTCTGCAAGGACTTCCGGGCCTTGGCCATGTCAGCTTTGATTTTCTTTTCCACCGTGGCCCACTCCATTTCCACCTGGCGCTTCACTTCCTCCAGGAGGGTGGCTTCGGCTTGAGCCCCTTCCTGCTTCAAGGTCTCCCGGGCCCCGGCGCCGGCGCGTCGAGCCGCGGCCAGTTCTTCCTTAATCTCATCCTCCAGGCTCCGGCCCTGATCCGCCAACACGTTGATCTCGGCTTCTTGGGCCAGCAGTTTTGCCTGCCGATCCCTGAGACCATTGCGGATGGGACGGAACAAAACCACGTTCAGGAGAAAGACCAGGAGCAGGAAATTGATAATCTGTGCGTACAAAGTCCAATCAATGTCAATCATTCCTGGCTGCCACCTCGTATTTTATTTACTAAGATCAAATACTTAACAACTTTGTGGGGGTATTGCCTGAGGTTAAGGCCATGTGTAACTTTTCACGAATGCCTTTTTAGCCTATTTTCCCCTCACTGTCAAAATTTTTTTGCAAAAAAATGATCAGCCCCCGAATAAGTACCGGCGCATGCGGATATTCAGGAGAAATCCCACTCCCAACAGGGTGGTGATCAGGGAGGAGCCGCCGTAGCTGAACAGGGGCAGGGGGATCCCCACCACCGGCATAAAGCCGGTGACCATACAGAGGTTGATGAAGATCTGCCAGAAGATCAGGGCCGTCACCCCCACGGCCAGCAGGTGCCCGAAGCGCTCCTTGCAGTCCCGGGCCACCGACAGCCCCCACAGGGCCAGGGCCGTAAACAGCAGCAGCAATGCCGCCGAGCCCACAAACCCCCACTCCTCGGCAAACACCGAAAAGACGAAATCGGTGTGCTGTTCCGGGAGAAAATAGAGCTGGCTCTGGGTGCCCTGCAAAAAACCCTTGCCCCAAAACTGGCCGGAGCCCACCGCGATCATGGACTGTAAGATGTGATACCCGGCCCCCAGGGGGTCTTTTTCCGGGTTGAGAAAGGTCAGGACCCGTTGGCGCTGGTAATCTTTGAGGAAATGCCAGATCACCGGGGACAGCAAGACCAGGGTCAGGCCGCACCCCAGTAACGTCCGCCACCGCACCCCCACAAAGAGAATCATGCTGCCGGCCACCAGGGCCACCAGAATCCCCGACCCAAGGTCGGGCTGCTTGATGATCAACGCCACCGGGATCAGCACCATGACCCCGGGGATAATCAGGTCCTTGAGGCCCATGGCCTCCATCCGGGCCCGCCGGTTGAAGTAGGCGGCCAGCGCCAGGATAATGGCAATCTTGGCCAGCTCCGCCGGTTGAAAGGCAAAGGGACCCAGGGGGAGCCAGCGCCGGGAGCCGGCGACCATCTTACCCCCGAACATGACGGCCACCAGCAACAGGATACTGATAATATAGACGGGGTAGCTCAACTTTTCCAGGTACCGGTAATCATAGGTCAGGGTCACGAACATCACGCCCAGGCCCACGGCCAGCCAATAAAGCTGCTTGACGTAGAGGGGCGTCCCCTCCCCCCGGTTGTAGCCGGCGCTGTAGAGATTGACGATGCCCGTGGCGCAGATGATCAACACCAACCCCAGGAGCACCCAGTCAAAATTTTGGACTAAGCGGCGATCAAACATGGTGAGCGGTTAGCTTTCAGCAATCGCAGTCAATTAAAAAGCTGAAAGCCCCCTGAGGTGGATTTATGGGCTCGTTCCCAAGCTCCAGCTTGGGAACGGGATTTTCCAGCGAAGCTCTGCTTCGCCGCCCAAGCGGAGCTTGGTCAAACATCTTCTCTTTTCCAAGCAGGAGCTGGGAACCCAGCGGAAGTTGAAAGCTCCCCACAATTCATTATTCACGATGATTATTGATCTTCCGAAAAACTAGTCGCCTGTGGTCTCCTGACTGCTAACAGCTAACAGCTCATAGCCCTCTTCTACGTCTCCACCCGATGGCTCAACGACTCCCTCAAGGTCTGCTGGTCAGCATACTTGATCTCGCCTCCCATGGGCAGGCCACAGGCGATGCAGGCGACTTTTATCTGTTAACTTAACCATATTCAATTCTTCGGAGTTGAACTATGAGTGCCGGGAGATCATCTGTCAAGATCTTCCAGAAAATGTCCATATCAATTGTATCGTAGCCATGAATCAGCCGATGCCGGAGGCTGACAATCTGAGACCAAGGGATGTTGGGAGTTTGCTGTCGGGTGCCAGTGGTAACCTTGCTTGCCGCCTCGCCGACAATTTCCAGGAGCCGCACCAGGGCCAGACTGGAACCCGGTTGGTATCAAGGTCGGCGCGAGACTTACCGCGACTTAACTCAACCGCCTCTGTGGCGCTGTCGAGCATATGTCGCAAACGGACCTGGTCATCCTTCGCCATACTGCACTACCGCCTCTTCTATCACCTTATCCCTAAAATAACGGCTCAAACATTGCGGGGTATTCAAATCCACCTTGCGGCCCAGAATGGTGGAGAGTTCGTCTTGCATCCCGAAAAAAGCCAGCCCCGGTGTCTGGCCCGGTTCAAATTCCACCAGGACATCGACATCACTGTCAGCCCGGAAGTCGGGTCGCAACGCCGACCCGAAAATCGCCAGTTTTTTGATGTGATGCCGCCGGCAAAACTCGGCGATCCTCTCCTTAGGAAAAGAAACCCTGGCTTCGGGATTTTGGGACCCTCCCTGCATGAGACTAACCCTTAACCCTCACGTCTCCACCCGGTGGCTCAACGACTCCCTCAACGTCTGCTGGTCGGCGTACTTGATTTCGCCCCCCATGGGCAGGCCGTAGGCGATGCGGGTCACCTTCACCCCCAGGGGCCGCAGTTCCTGGGCTATATAGGTGGTGGTGGTCTCCCCTTCCAGCGACGGGTTGAGGCCCAGGATCACCTCTGTGACCCCTGCCTCCCGAACCCGGTCCAGGAGTTCCCGGATGCGGATATCGTCCGGTCCCACGCCCTCGAGCGGCGCAATCACCCCACCCAGGACGTGGTAGAGGCCCTTAAACCACCCGATCTTTTCGATGGCCAACAGGTCCCCGGGCTCCGCCACCACCATGAGTTGGCCCTGGCTACGCCCCGTGTCGGCGCACAGGGGACAGAGTTCCTGGTCCGCAAAAGCAAAGCAGCGCCGGCAGAGGCGGATCTTCTCTTTGAGATCCGTCAAGGCGTTGGCCAACTCCAGCACCTCGGATTCCGGGGCCCGAAGGAGGTGCATGGCCAGGCGGGAGGCGGTCTTTTCCCCCACCCCGGGCCAGCGGCTCAAGTTGATGATCACCCGCCGCAGGGCCGCGGGGTAGGCGTTTCCGGACATGATGTTCCTTTATGAAGAAGAATGCTGCAATGAGCCGTAGGGGCGGGTTTAAAACCCGCCCCTACACGCCACTGAAGGTGCAAGGGGCTAAAACAGTCCGGGAATCTGCATGCCGCCGGTGAGCTTGCTCATTTCGGTGGCCATCATCTCCCGGGACCGGTTCAGGGCTTCGTTGATGGCGGCCTGGATCAGGTCCTGGAGCATCTCCACATCCTCCGCCACCACCACTTCGGGGTCGATGCGCAGCGTCAGCAGTTCCTGGCGGCCGTTGACCACGGCCTCCACCATGCCGCCACCGGCCTGGGCGCTCACCGTGCGGTTGCCCAGCTCCTCCTGCATCGCCATCATCTTGGCCTGGAGCTTCTGGGCCTGCTTCATCATGCCGCTCAAATCCTTCACTTGGGTTCCTCCTTCCCCGGGGTGGGCCCCAGCCACTCGCCCCCGAAAATTTCCAGGGCCTGTTGCTGAAGCTTCTGCATGTCCAGGGGTTTGGGGGCGGGCGCCGGGGTTTTTTTCGGGGTTTTGGGCGCCTCCACCTCGAATTCTAGGGTGGTCTCGGGGCCGAAAAAGGTCCGGGCCAACTCCTGCAGCCGGGCTTCGTGCCGGGCGCCGTTGGCGTTCCAGGGGCGGGTCAGGGCGATCTTCAGGCAATTTTCCGACCTCCCCACCAACCGGCTCTGGGCCAGTTTCCCGAACAGGGGGCCGTTTTCCTTTTCCTGGACAAACTGCAAAAAGGCCTGCCACTGGTCGTCGAGGCCGGCATCCGCCGGGACCCGGGGCGGCGGGGCAGCCGCGGCGGCAGGGCGCTGCACTTCCACGACCGGCTGGGGTTCTGCGGCCACGGCGGCGGCCGGCGCCACCCGGGGCCCGGACTCCAGCCGCTTCTCCAGGGTGGCCAGCCGGTTCAGCCATTCCGCCAGGGGCAGGACCGGCTCCAGGTGAATCACCCGGAGGAGCAGGACCTCGAGGGCCAGCCGGGGCTGCGGGGCCCGTTTCAACTCCTCTTCCCCCTGGAGCAGCACGCTCAGGAGGTTGTGCAGGTGGACGGCCGGGGTCCGGCTCGCCAAGCGGGTCAGGGCGTCCCACTCCGTGTCGGCCACTGCGGCCAGGTGCCGGGCCTCGGGATGGAGACCCGCCACCAGAAGATGCCGGGCGTAGAGGAGCAGGTCCTGGTAGAACCGGCCCAGGTCCTGACCCTGGTTATACAACGTCTCGATGAGATTGAGGAGGTCCGGGCCGTGGCGGTCGATGATGGCCGTCAGCGCCCCCAAAAGCGCCCCCCGGTCCGTCACCCCCAGGATGCGGGCAATCTCCGGGACGCTGACGCCGTCGCCCCCGAAGGTCACCACCTGGTCCAGGAACCCCTGGGCGTCCCGGAGGCCCCCTTCCGCGGCCCGGGCCACCAGGGCCAGCCCCTCCGGGTCGATCTTCCAGCCCTCTTGCTCGGCCAGCTTCGCCAGGTGCGCCTGGATCAGCCCGGTGGGAATCCGCCGGAAATCGTAACGCTGGCACCGGGACAGGATGGTCACCGGCACCTTGTGGATCTCGGTGGTGGCCAGGATGAAGACCGCGTGGGCCGGCGGCTCTTCCAGGGTCTTCAACAGGGCGTTGAAGGCCGCCGTGGAGAGCATGTGGACTTCGTCGATGATATAGACCCTATATTTGCCCTGGGTGGGCAGATACTTGATTTTTTCACGGAGATTACGGACCTCTTCGACGCCGTTGTTGGAGGCGCCGTCGATTTCCAGGACGTCCATGGAGGAGCCGTTGGTGATCTCCTTACACAACTGGCAGGTGTTGTCGGGGTGCGGGGTGGGGCCGGCTTCGCAATTGAGGGCCTTGGCCAGGATGCGGGCCACCGTGGTTTTGCCGACGCCCCGGGGGCCGCTGAACATAAAGGCGTGGGCCACCCGGCCGGCGGTCAGGGCGTTCTGCAGCGTCCGGGTGATGGGCTCCTGGCCCACCACTTCCTCAAAGTTTTGCGGACGCCATTTCCGGGCCAGAACCTGGTATGCCATTTAAAGACCGTTTGCGGCTGTTGATTGGCGGTTGGCAGTTTCAGACTTTTTCATCAATGAAATTAGCATATTTTAACTGAGCCTGGCGGTGATATTTGCGCCAAATCCTGCCTTGGTTTACAGAAAGCCGGAAACCTGAATTACTTCGCCTCCGCGTTAAGCTCCCAAAGCCCAAAGCCGTTATTTTCCAGATCGAGGCATACCGCGAAGTACCCCATGCCGGGGACGGCCGTTTTGGGAAAGCACACCCGGCCCCCAAGCTTCTTTACCCGGTCCACGTACTCATCAACCGACGGAACCTCAATATAGATGGTGATCTGTTGCTGGGGGGCCAGCCGCTGCATCATGCCACCCCCAAGCAGGCCCATCCCCCCTGCTTCGGCGCCGGTCGTAATCGACCAGTATGCCATGGGAGTAGGGCCGGTGAATTTCTCAATCTTCCAACCGAACAGCTCGCCGTAAAATTTTTGGGCTCGCTCGACATCGTCCGCAGGAATTTCAAAGTGGCATACCCCAAACATTTCCATCTCTCCTTATGCCTGGAAATAAAACAAGGGTCAGAATAGCCAACCGCAGGCGCAGGTGGCGGCGTGATTCTTGTCGTCGGCTACCAGACCAACGGGATGAAGCGATATGTTACCTGACCCATATACTCTTCATATCCGGGCAGTTCGGCGCGCAGCACGCCTTCCTCACGCACGGCTCGAAAGGCAATCCCGGCGACGAAGATCAGCCCCATGAGCAACCCATACCAGGACCCCAGCATCAGGGCGGTGCCGGCCATATAGATGATAGCCGCGGCATACATCGGATGGCGCACATAATGATACGGTCCGGTGGAGATCACCGTCTGCCCGCGCTCCCTTTGGACGCGGACCACGGGCGACAGATAGGGGTTTTCCCGAAATGTCAGAAAGAAGATAGAGAACGAACCCAGCAGCAGGATTACTCCGGCCACCTGGAGCCAACCCGGCATCTCCGACCAGTGGTAGCGCACCGCATCAAGCGGCATCAGGACCAGCCAGGCCAGAAAGAACCCTTGCAGAACCACAAAAAACACTTTATCCCAGGTTGGTTCGCCGGATTTGCCGAAGCCGCTCATGCGCTCCTGCAGCAATTCGGGGTCATGTTTGAGCAGCCATAGGCCTAAAGCGGCATCGGCACCGAAAAACAGCACCAGGTAGGCCCACCCCGCCGGCCAGAAAACGGTGCCAGCCCCCAGAAACAAGGCCAGGGCGAAAACCACCACCAGGGCGACAAATTCTATTTTCAGGAGCCTTAGATTGACTGCCATAGGATTTCGCCTGGCCACCGGCCACTGACGACGAAAAATGGCGGAGAGAGAGGGATTCGAACCCTCGGAGGACTTATTAGGCCCTCACACGATTTCCAATCGTGCCCCTTCAGCCTCTCGGGCATCTCTCCGGTTTTTCTATATTGTCTCTGGTGGCACAGGTTTGCAACCTGTACATCTGCAAGGTGCCCTCGGGGCGCCCTAAACGGCGGGTAATGCCCGCCCTGCTCAACGCTCACTGCTCACTTCTTCGCCTTGGGCACCAGGACCTCGTAGTCCTTTTTCTGCTCCTCCGGCAGCGCATTATACTCTTCTGCGCTAATAATGCAATCCAGGGGCAGGCTTCCCATGTCATCCCGGTAAGGCGCTGTCCTCACCCAGGTAGATCTCGCAATTCTTGCTGATATAGGTCAGTCCCATGGGCTCGCCCTCCTGACCGCCACGGCGGAAAATCCGTACCCGGCCCTCCCCTTTTCGCCTTTTGCCCTTTTCGCCTCTTATTTTATGGCGGAGGGGGTGGGATTCGAACCCACGTGGGAGTGATGAGCCCCCAAGCCGATTTCGAGTCGGCCCCGTTACGGCCTCTTCGGTACCCCTCCGGCTTAACGATCTATAATTGCATGGTAATCTCCCTCCCCCTTGATGAGGGGGGTCGGGGTGGGGGTGAAAATTTCCCCCTCCCCTAACCCCCTCCCACCAGGGGAGGAAAAATTGGCTCCTCAGTAATAGGGCGGGCTGTGCCCGCCGCACTAAGGTGGCCATGGGCCGCCCTTTAACTTCTAATATTTCTTGCCCGTCAGCAACCGGCGGGCCGTCGCCTCCGCCCTTCACCTCCGGGCTTTAAAAAACTCCTGCACCAGTTCCCGACATTCCGCCTCCCGGACCCCGCCCGTCACCTCCAGGCGGTGGTTGAGGCGGCCATCCTCGGGCAGGCGAAAAAGCGACACGCAGGCGCCGCCCTTGGGGTCCGGAGCGCCGAACACCAGGCGCCGCAACCGGGCCTGGATCATGGCTCCCAGGCACATGATGCAAGGCTCCATCGTAACATAAAGGCATAACCCCGGCAACCGGTAATTCCCCCGGAGCCGCGCCCCTGCCCGCAAAACCAGGACCTCGGCGTGGGCCGTGGGGTCGTGCAGCGCAATGGGCCGGTTAAAGGCCCGGGCCAGGACCTTCCCGGTCTCCTCCACCAGGACCGCCCCCACCGGCACCTCGCCTGCGGCCAACCCCTCCCGGGCCTGCTCCAGGGCCAACCCCAGATAATAACTGTCTGATTCCATTTTTTGATTATAGCAATTTCCCCAAAAAATAAAGACCACCACCAGGGGCGGGCCTGCGTGTCCGCTCGAGCCGCACACCTGGGCGCGCCCCGACGAAAAACAATATTATAAGGCATTTCCTCATGGGGCCTTGGCCCACCCGAAAATTATGAGGAGTTCCTGCTGAGCATATCCTTAACTTTGAACCTGGAGCTTTTCGGGGCAAATCCCCAAAATGGCAGGGCTGGGGCCGCAAAAAAGGCAGGGCCGCTCGCGGCCCTGCCTGGGAAATACCTATCGGGCTAAAAAAACTGTCTACTTCTTCAGGCTCCACCTCCGCCGCAGCAACCCCAGACCCACCAGGCCGGAACCCAGGAGGAGAACGGTAGAGGGGACGGGAACAGGGCTGGACGTATCCAATCTGATGTTGTCCAGAGCAAAATCGTTACCATTGGCGATGGTATTTTGGTTGACTAAGGCCAAGTTGGCCTCCCCATTGCTCCCTGAATACCAGGTAGCATAAAACAGTTGCCATTCTCCGACCGTCGCACTGGCATGAATAGTCCCGATTGACTGGCCATTGATCGAGAAATCCAGTATAGCCGGGCTCGTAGGATAGCTTGAGGCGACATAGGCCGAAAAATAATACTGGGTGTTCTGAGCTACCGTAACTGATTGGGTCCAAACTTTTACATCAGCCTTAGTGGCGCCATTAACTATCATCATTTCGGTGCCGTCACAGGGGAGAAAACCGGGGACCCACGAACTATGATAATTTAAGGGGTTGTTGCCAATGGCGTACGTACTTTCATCCCACAGGGCGCGATCGCCTGGGGAGGACACGTAGGTGTAGGCCGAAGTAAAATCTTGATTCCCCAACTGAAAGTCGCCGTTGACCACCAGGTTCATGGCAGAGGCGCTGCCGACCCACCAGATCAATGTCAGCAGGCAAACCATAGACAAAAATAATTTTTTCTGTTTGACTTGCATGAGACCATCCTCACTTTGGCGTCTTCTCAGTGCCAATAAAATAAAAACCGGATTGCCCCCAGGCAACCCGGCCGTCTCAATTCAAGACCCGTGGCTTTCCGTCCCCGCCTCGCAACGGGTTTGGCTCATCTGGCACCTTATATTTATCAGATAATAATATTCACTGTCAAGAAATTTATAAAAAAAATAAAAACTTTAATGAAATTAAAAATCGCTTTAAGAATTGATAATCACTGACTTATCCGGTTCAATGCGGCCCCCTGTTTCCTCCTCCTGCTCTGGCGGGTTCCCCCGACCCGGCCGCGGTGAGGCCCAGGGCTTTGGCTTCGTATCCTGCCAGGAGTTCCAGGGCCCGGGCCTCTTCACTCAACAGGGCCTCGTAGTGCTCCCGCCGCGCCGCGGTCAACTCCCCGCACAGAGGTCCTGCACGGCCGCCAACTGCCGCCGGTGCCCGGCGCTCAGCAGCCGGAGGCGGAGCACGATGATCTGGGCCAGCAGCGGGTCCTCGGCCCACTTCAGGTGGCGCAGGGCCCCGGGGAAATCCTCCTCCTCCAGGGCCGCCAGCACCAGGTGGCGATAGTAGCCGGTGGGCAGCACCCCCGAGTCCGCCACCGGCCCCGCCAGTACCTGGCGGCCCAGGCGCACCAGCAGCCCCAAGCCCAGCATTTAGGCCTGCTGGGCCGAGATGCCCGCGTCCACCATATTTCCCAGAATCTCCCGCAACTCCGGCAGGTCCCGGGTCAGCTCCTCGATGCGGCGCTTCACCTCCTGATAATCGCGGCCCGGGCCGGTCCTGGCCCGCGCCAGGGTGTCGGCGAGCGACCGGGACAGGCGCTGGTCCAGGCGCCACATGCCCGCGGCCGCGCCCACGATCTCCAGAATACCCGTGGTGACATGGTGCCCGGTGACTTCCTGATGGCCACTTCGGCCACCCAACCGGCCATGCCGCCCACCAGGGCGCCGGTAACGGAAAGGTCTTTTTTGGCCATGATGCCTCCTTAATCGCTGGACAACGTAGGGGCGGGTTTAAAACCCGCCCCTAAATCCCGGCATTTTAATCAATTTTTTTCCAACCGGCATCTTCCGCCGGCAACTCGCCCGCCTTCTTCCCCAGCCGCTCCGCCAGGCGCTGGGTCTCGGTCAGCATCCTGCCGATGTGCCGGTCCTTTTCTGCCAGGCGCCGCGTCAGGGTGCGGTTTTCCGACCGCAGGCGGCCGACCTCGGATTTCCCAGCCAGCCGCGGATACGGCCCACCAGGAGGGTTCCCCCGACGCCCAGGGCCGCGCCCAGGATCAAGCCGATCAAGAAGTCCAGGGGTTTGATCTCCATAGTTAATAGACACGGTTTCCGGTTTTCTGTTTTCCGTTTCCTGAAAATAATTCACTCGCTTACCGGGCTCTGTCGCCAATCTTTTGAAATATTAGCATTTGCACGGGTTACTGTCAATTTCGACCAGGGGGCCGAAAGCCGCTTGTCAAGGCGGGGTAACTCGTGCCACAATAAGGCTACCTCAATTCCCTCCCCCTTGATGGGGGAGGATTAGGGTGGGGGTGAAATGATTTGTATTCTACCAGTTATCTTCCCCTCCCTTTAATCCCCTCCCACCAGGGGAGGGGAAAAAATTTTTCTTCGAGTTCTTCAAAACTGAAACTGATAACCATCTTCAGAGGAGACCTGTATGAGCGATATCAAGGCCATGTACCGCACCGTGATGGCGGACCATTTCCCCCCGGAGATGACCATCAGCTTTGGCGACCAGAAGCTCGTCTACCGCAAGCGCACCTGGAAATTGCCCGACGCCAAGGGCGAGGTCATCGAGATGGGGCTGCGCTACGGGGAGAACCCCGGCCAGGAAGCCGCCCTCTATGAACTGGTGGGAGGGCAACCTGGCCCTGGGGGAGTGTCACTTCCTCGACCCCAATAACGGGCTCACCAGCGCCATCGATGAAGCGGCCATGGTCCAGGCCGGCAAGCACCCGGGCAAGACCAACCTCACCGACCTGGATAACGGCCTGAATATCATCAAGTGGCTCCAAAAGAAACCCGCCGCGGTGATCCTCAAGCACAACAACCCCTGCGGCGCCGCCTGGGCCGATTCCCTGGCCGCGGCCTACGACAAGGCCAATATGGCCGACCGCATCGCCGCCTTCGGGGGCGCCGCGGTCTTCAACCGGCCCCTGGACAAGGCCACCGCCGAACTGGTGTCCCGGAACTACCTGGAAGTCCTGGCCGCCCCGGACTTCGAGGCCGGCACCCTGGATATCCTGAAAAAGGCCAAGGACCTGCGCATCATCAAAATCCCCAACTTCGGCCGCCTCCAGCACCTGATCCACAACCGCTTCGTGGATTTCAAGTGCCTGGTGGACGGCGGCATCATCGTGCAGCAGTCGCCCTTAAACATCATTCAGAAACAAGAGGACTTCAAGCCCGCCGTGGCCACGCATCAGGGCAAGGAATACCGCTGCGTCCGCCAGCCCACCGCCGCGGAGTACGAAGACCTCCTCTTCGGCTGGTGGGTGGAGCAGGGCATTACCTCCAACTCGGTGATTTTCGTCAAAGACGGCTGCACCGTGGGCATCGGCACCGGCGAACAGGACCGGGTGGGCGTGGCCGAAATCGCGGTCTTCAAGGCCTACACCAAGTACGCCGACGCCCTATGCTTCAAGCAGTTCGGCATGCCCTACAAGAACCTGGAACTGGAAATCCTCCAGGCCAAACGGGACTCCTCGGACCAGACCGACATCGACGTGGCCACCCAGGAGGCCAAGGGCGGCCTCATCGGCTCCGCCATGATCTCGGACGCCTTCTTCCCCTTCCGGGACGGCGTGGACGTGGGCATCCGCCAGGGCGTCACCGCCGTAGCCCACGCCGGCGGCTCCGTCCGGGACTACGAAGTCATCGAGGCCTGCAACGAAGCCGACCCCCCCGTGGCCATGGTCTTCACCGGGCAGCGGTGTTTCAAGCATTGAGGAATGAAATTTTGAGGGGAGGACTGGGGGACTTTTCGTAAGTAGTCCCCCGCCCTCCCCTAAACTCCCCTCCCAACCCCCTGCAGTGAGAAAAAAGGAGGGGCGGTTCTCGAACCGCCCCTGTCGCGTTTGGCTAACCATGCAGGGTGCGCACCGCGCCCCACATAAGAAAAAGGCGGACCAGCCCCGGCCCCCTGGCTCTTATTCCTTCTTGCCCCCAAAAATCCGGTACAGCACCGCCACCGAAATGGCGGCCCAGATGATCCAGGCAGGCCAGGCCTTGGCGAAGCCGACGCTCATGATGGCTTCCGTGAATTGGGGGACCGACGCCAGGTAGGGGATGAGGCTGAGGCCCAGCAGGACGCCGGTGAACAGCATCACCACCGCCACGTCGATGAGATCGATGCGGGTGAAGACAAAATAGCCGGTGACAACCAGCAGCACCAGGTAAACGCCCATCACCAGGGTGTAGTGCCCCAGGAAGGCCTGGGTCGCCCCCAGCCATTGCCCCGGACTGATCAGCAGGAAGGCCAGCTTAATCAGGACAAGCGCCGCAAAAACCCCGGCCAGGATTTTTTTGCCCAGCATCTGTCACACCTCATAAGGTGCCCAAGCAGAGCTTGGGCGGGAATGTGCGTTCCCAAGTTCAACTTGGGAACGAGGATTAAATATTTTCTGCTGGTGGCACAGGCTTTCCAGCCTGTGCATCAAAGGCGGCGGGCAGTGCCCGCCCCACCTGTCTCAATCCGCCTTTGGCTGACTACTAACCGCTCACTGCTCCCTGCTGCTCTTCAATCCTCATCGTCCTCGTCATCATCGTCAAAGGTCTTGATGCGATCTGACTTCACCCGGTAGGAGATCTTGCCGGTCCTGGCGGTCCTGGTGGGGGGCGGCTCCTGGAAGCCGTTGTAGCGCTTCACCAGTTCCAGGTACTTCAGGGCGTCGAATTTCACCTCTTGGTACTGCTGGAAGACCCTGCCGCCACCCAGGTAGCTATGAATCATGCGCTTCTGGAAATCCACGAACCCGAGGGTAGCTCTTGAAGGCGATGTCGTGGCTCATGAAGTTCGGGACCTTCGCGGCCTTGGCCTCAATCGCCACGGGATCGTTGGTGAACTCAAAGGAGTGGTAGAGCCCCAGAAATGGCCCAGTTCGTGGATCATCAGGTTGGCCAGCCAGTGCCGGTTGAGGCTGGCATCTTTGGAGTCGGCGGAGAATTCGGCCTTCCGGAAACGCTTGAAGGAGACGTGGATGGTGGATAAATTCAGATGGGCAAAGGCGCACTTATCCAGACAGACCTGGAGGAAGCGCAACTGAAAAGGCGGCGCCACGTCGAAGGCCTTGAAGCTTTGGTTCAGCCACTGCTTGTCGGTCAAGCAGTTCGATCCGCAGGTGTTTGGCCGGGGCCAGGGGCCCGGGCTGCGCTCCCGGAACCCCCACCAGATTCACGCCCATCCTGGCATAAAATTGCTGCACCTGCTCCCAGACCTGGGCCAGCATGCGCCGGCAGTCGGCCAACTCCGGCTCGGGGGCGACGTAGACCTCCACGGTCACCGTCTTGGGGGAGAGGTCCACCGGCCCCAGGTCGGCCAGATAGAACAGGGCCGCCTCTTCCCGGGAGTCCAGGCTCCGGGCCTGGGCCAGCGTTCCTAACAAGAGCCAACCCCAGCATCACCGCCGCGCTCAGCATGACCAAACGATTTTTCATAATTTTTGTAATTAGCTCATAATACTAAATTATTAACCGGAACCGAAAACTGCCAACGCAACGTCTTTTTTCCTTGCTTCCTGGGCATTTTTATAAACTTAAAAAGTTTAAGGAGGATGCGTCATGTCCTATATGTGCGACATTTGCGGCAAACACCCCGACAGTGGGCAATAACGTCAGCCATGCTAACAACCACACCAAACGCCGCTGGAAACCCAATCTGCGGAAGGTCCGGGCCGTGACCAAGGGGACCGTGCGCTATATCCAGGTCTGCACCCGCTGCCTGCGTTCCGGCAAGGTTGTCAAACCGGCTTGAGAAAGCTCTCAGCTTTCAGTTATCAGCAGTCAGCAAAAGAAAAGCATCTCAGAGTGGGGCAGGCCTCAGTGCCTGCCTTAACTATTTTCAGAAAAACTCTCTTTAATCTCACCGCCTGTTTGGCTGACTGCTGAAAGCTGTACCTCACCGCTGTTTTTCACCCCGTCATCCGCCGCACGGAAATCACTTCTTTCAAACGCTTCAGGGCGCCGAAGACCTTTTCCAGGTGCACCTGGTCCGCCACCTGAATGGTGAACTGGGCGATGCCCTTATTTTCCGCAGTGGTCTCCACCGAGGCCTTGGTGACATTGACATCCGCGGTCTTCAAGGCGCTGGTGATATCGGCCAGGAGTCCCGGCTTGTCAACCGTAACCACCTGGATTTTAACGGGATAGAGCTTGCTCCGGCCCGCCGGCCCCGTCCCATTCCGCCGGAATCTGGCGGAAGGTCTCGGTGCTGGCCAGGTAGGGACAGTCGGCCCGATGGATGGTCACCCCCTTGCCCCGGGTGATGTAGCCCATGATGGCGTCACCGGGGATGGGCTGGCAGCAGTTGGCCAGCCGCATCAGGAGATCGTCCAGGTCCTTGATCTTTGAGCCCGGCGGGTTCTTCCTTGGCCCGTTCGCGCCGGCAGCTTCGGGGACCACCTCCTCCTCCACCGCCGGGGCGTCCAACCGGCCCAGCCGGCCGGTCACCTGCCCCGGGGACACCTTGCCGTGGCCGATGGCCGCCAAGAGATCGTCCACCCCCACGAAGGACAAATTCCTGGATCACCTGTTTCAGGTCGTCCCCTTCCTTGATCAGCTTCTGCAGGCTGGTCCCGGACTTGCGCAGTTCCCGCTCCAGCAGTTCCTTGCCCAGGGCGACGGACTGCTCCCTTTCCGCCACTTTGAGCCACTGGCGGATCTTGTGGCGGGCCTTGGTGGTCTTGACGAACTGGAGCCAGTCCCGGCTGGGAGTGATGGTGAGGCGAAGTGATGATCTCCACCGTGTCGCCGTTCACGAATTCCGTGCGCAGGGGCACCATGCGGCCATTCACCTTGGCGCCGGTGCAGCTGATCCCCCACCTCGGAGTGGATGGCATAGGCAAAATCTACCGGGGTGGCGCCCCGGGGCAATTCCTTGACTTCCCCGTTGGGCGTAAAGACATAAACCTCATCCGGATAGAGCTCCAGGCGCACCCCTTCCAGGAGTTCCTGGGGGTTCTTCAACTCCTTCTGGAGGTCCACCATCTGCTTGAGCCAGGTGAAGCGCTGGGCGTCTTTTTCGTGGAAGGCCCGCCGCTCCTTGTAGCTCCAGTGGGCCGCAATCCCTTCTTCGGCCACCCGGTGCATCTCCCGGGTGCGGATCTGGATCTCCAGGCGTTCGCCGCCCTGGCCGATCACCGTGGTATGGATGGACTGGTACATGTTGGCCTTGGGCATGCCGATATAGTCTTTGAGGCGTCCCGGCACCGGCCGGAAGAGGGCGTGGATGACCCCCAGGGTTTCATAACATTCCTGGACCGTTTCCACGACGATGCGAAAGGCCAGGAGATCGTAGAGTTCATCCAGGGTGATCTGCTGGGCCTGGAGCTTGCGGTAGATGCTGTACAGGTTCTTAACCCGGCCGCTCACTTCGCCCTTGATGTGGTGCTCCTCCAGTTTTTCCCTGAGGAACTGGCACATGTCCTGCTTGTACTTCTCCAGGGCGCCCCTCTTCCGGGACAGGCCTTCCTGGATCTGCTGGTAAGCCTCGGGCTCCAGATAAAAGAAGGACAGGTCTTCCAGCTCGGCCTTGAGGCGGAACATGCCCAGGCGGCCGGCCAGGGGGGCGTAGATCTCCAGGGTCTCCCGGGCGATGCGTTTCTGCTTGGCTGGGCTCCATGAACCCCAGGGTCCGCATGTTGTGGACCCGGTCGGCCAGCTTCACCAGCAGGACCCGGATGTCATGGGACATGGACAGGATCATCTTGCGGATATATTCCGCCTGCTGGGTTTGCCGGTCGCCGAAGACCAGCTGGCCGATCTTGGTGACCCCATTGACCACGTCCGCCACTTCCTCGCCGAAGTATTCTTCCAGATCGTCCAGGGTGGCGGCGGAATCCTCCACCGTGTCGTGGAGCAGACCGGAAGAGACGGTGACGGGCCCCAGGCCCATCTTGGCCAAGGAGATAGGCTACTTCCAGGGGGTGGGACAGGTAGGGCTCGCCGCTCAGGCGCAACTGGCCTTCGTGGGCTTTGGCCGAAAAGATGTAGGCCTTCTCGATGAGGCTGGTATCCGACTCCGGGTGATTCTTTTGTACCTCCTCCACCATGTCCTGGAGGCGGATGATCCGGTTAGCCATGCAACTCCTGGGCGATTTGATCCTTGAGGTAGGGGATCAGGTCCTGGAGGGGGACCATGAGATTGTCCGGGGCGCGCCGGTGGCGCACTTCAGCATTACCCTGGGCCAGGGTCTTGGCCCCCACCACCACCCTGAAGGGCAGCCCCAGGAGATCGCAATCCTTGAATTTTACCCCCGGGCGCTCGTCCCGGTCATCCAGCAGCACTTCTATCCCCGCGGCTTCGAGATCGGCGTGGAGGCCTTCGACACACTCCCTGACCGCCGCATCATTGAGGGAGATGGGGATCAGCCCCACCTGGAACGGAGCCAGGGCCATGGGGAAGATGATGCCGTTGGCGTCGTGCCCCTGCTCGATGGCCGCGGCCACGATGCGGCTCACCCCGATGCCGTAGCAGCCCATGTAAAGATACTGCTCCTTGCCTTCGGCGTCCAGGTAGGTGGCCTTCAGGGACTTGGAATACTTCAGGCCCAGCTTGAAGATGTGCCCCACCTCAATGCCGTGGAGGAGCGTCAACTCCCCCCGGCACCGGGGGCAGGGGTCTTGGGCGGTCACCGACCGCAGATCCGCCACCGCGGTGATCTTCACATCCCGGCCCGGGTTGACTCGGCTCAGGTGATAGTTGTCCCGGTTGGCCCCGGTGACCATAGCGTTCATCCGGGCCACCGCCTGGTCGGCGTAGATGGGCGAGCTTCAAGCCCACCGGGCCGGCAAAGCCCACTTCGGCCCCGGTCAACTCCTGGACCCGGATAAGCCCCGCCAGGATCAGGTCGGTCACCCCCAGGAGGTTTTTCACCTTCACTTCATTGACTTCGTGGTCGCCCCGGATCAGGACCGCCACCGGCCCGTTCCTCCGTCTCATAGATCAGGGTCTTGACGATGTCGGCGGGCGCTCACCTTGAGAAACGCCGCCACTTCCTCCACGGTGCGCACGTTGGGGGTATGGCACCGCTTCCGGGGCGTCGCCTACCGGCGCATCGGGCGCGCCCGGCTCCAGCGCCACCTCCGCCTTCTCCAGGTTGGCGGCATAGTCGCAACTGCTGCAGGAAGCCAACAGGTCTTCGCCGGTGTCCGCCAGGACCATGAATTCGTGGGAAAAGCTGCCGCCGATGGGGCCGGAGTCCGCCTCCACCACCTTGAAAGTTACAGGCCGCAGCGGCTGAAGATACGATTATAGGCGTCGTACATCCGCCGTAGCAGGCTTCGGCCCCGGCTTCGTCCACGTCAAAGCTGTAGGCGTCCTTCATGATGAATTCCCGCCCCCGGATCAGTCCGAAGCGGGGCCGGATTTCATCGCGAAACTTCACCTGGATCTGGTAGAGATTGAGGGGCAGTTGCCGGTAGGAATGTACTTCTTTACGCACCAGGTCGGTGATCACTTCTTCATGGGTGGGCCCGAAGCAGTAATCCCGGCTCATGGCGGTCCTGGAAGCGCAGCAGTTCCTTGCCGTAAATCTCCCAGCGGCCGGATTCCTGCCACAACTCCGCCGGCTGCACCGCGGGCAGCAAGACTTCCTGGGCCCCGGCCCGGTCCATCTCCTCCCGGACGATCCTCTCCACCTTGCGAAGCACCCTGAGACCCAGGGGCAGGTAGTTATAGATCCCCGAAGCCAGCTTGCGGATCATCCCGGCCCTAAGCAGCAACCGGTGCGAAACCGCCTCGGCCTCCGCCGGGTTTTCTTTCAAAGTCGGTATCAACAGTCGTGAAAAGAGCATAGTCACCCCAAATGGATTATTTTACCATATTCATCTTAGCGATACGAATTATCTTCTCCGCTGCCTCATTATACTTCGGGTGGCCGTCGGAGAATCTGCCTCCGGCATTTTGCCTTTCACCGGGAGCCATCTTCCTCGTACCCGCCTGAAGCATTCCGGGGGCCGCCAAATGAATTCATCTTCAAAAAAACCCCATCTGACAAACGATGGTTGAAAAGGATATGGGTCCCTCCAATTCTTCTTTTGACTCAATTGACGAGTTCTGATAATTTTACTATTTGTATTAGGCTGACCGTGACCTCATAATGAGACCTACTTCGGAGATTTCATGGTAACCATACATTGTCCCCTCTGCGACCATAACAATAATAAACGATTTATTTCCTTGGGCAACCGGTTGTTTCCGGTTAATATCTCCATCTGCCGGGAGTGTGGCTTCGTATTTCAAAACCCCAGGTTCAGTGAAGAACAATGGGAGAATTATTACAACACAGATTATGATACCTACCACCGACCCGTGCTTTTATCGGGTAAGGCAGCAACAGAACCTGATCATGCAGCCCGAGAAATTGACAGGAGATTGCAGAAGTTACATATAACCGCGGCCCAATCTATGTTGGATATAGGGGCCGGACGCGGAGATATTCTTAATTACTTTATGACAAATAATCCTGGTACGTTGAAGCTTTTTGCCATTGAACCGTCCCACGCCAGTCAACCAGGCCTGGAAGCGCGAGGTATCAAGGTAATCGGGAGCTCAATTAATCAATTCGTAGATGGACCCCCCGGTGCGATGAACTTGATTGTTTTACGACACGTTATAGAACACCTTTACGATCCATTGGCGTCTCTTAGGATAATAACAGGTTTCATGAATGAAGAGTCGAGTAGCGTGGGGGAGTTGCACCCCCACGCCCTCCCAAATCCGGACGTGAACCTCTCGGCTCATCCGGCTCCTATCGACCAGCCAGAAGGAAGCGAGGCCAGTTGCCAATGGGCGAAAAGTGCAGGCTGTTGGCCCTTAATGCGCCTGAGCCAATGAGCTGCTCGCCTCTGGCGACCCCGCAACCGCTTGAACTTCCGCATTGCCCAGCGTTTCAGCAAGCGATTGAGATGATCGCATAAGGGATAAAGAGCCGACCTATAGTAGCTGCCGTAGTAGTTAAGCCAACCACGAATGATTGGATTAAACATGCGGGATAGGTCCAGGAGACTCTTATCGCTCAGTCGGTGCAGTCGCCAGCCCCGAATGGTAGCACGGATGGCCTTGCCCGCCTTGGGGCTTACTGCCGGGAGAAAGCCGACAAAGTAATCTGCCCTGTATGGCTCTTGGCTCCCCGGGGCCGAAAGGCAAACCCCAGGAAGTCAAAACTCTCGTTCGGGTAATTACCTGTCCGATCATCATCTTTGCAGTAGACGATCTTGGTCTTCTCCGGATGGAGTTCCAGCTTGCACTGGGCCAGCCGCCTGGCTATCGACGTCCTTCAGCCAGAACGGCCTGTTTCTCACTCTTGCAGTGCACAATGATATCGTCGGCATAACGCTCGAAGGATATCATCGGGATAATGGCGCTGCATCCACATATCAAAGGCATAGTGCAAGAAGAGATTGGCCAGCAGTGGACTGATCACGCCACCCTGAGGCGTGCCCTTGCTCCCGAACCACCAGAGTGCCATCCGGAGTTGGGCCGGGGCTTTCAACCACCGCTCCATGTACAGGATGAGCCATCGACAGTCCGTATGCTTCCGCACCGCTCGCAGCAGCAAAGCATGATCCAGGTTGTCGAAGAAGCCCTTAATGTCCAGATCCAGCACCCAATCCAGGCGCCAGCATCGTTGCCGGGCGACCCCAACTGCTTGAATCGCTGACTTGCCGGGCCGGTAGCCATAGGAATCCTGGTGAAAGTGAGGCTCCACCAGGGGCTCCAGATACATTTTGACCACCATCTGAGCTATCCGGTCCGCCACCGTGGGAATGCCCAAGCGTCCGCGTCCCACCATTATCTTTCGGAATCTCTACCGTCCGCACCGGCGGTGGAAAGTAACTCCCGGAGGACATCCGATTCCAGATTTGTAGAGGTTATTCTTCAGATCCCTCTCAAACTCCGCAATGACTCCCCGTCCACCCCAGCAGCACCTTGGTTGGCCTTTACCCTTTTGTAGGCCTCCCAGACCACTTGCTTGGCAATACAAAACGGCCTTGCTTTACTCAACGGCTCCTCCCATTCCTGGTTGACCACCAAGTAAAGCTGATCGACACAACCCCTTCGCTCCATCCCCATTACGGGACTTCCTCGCTACTACGGGTTGTTCCGCCCCTGTGCCCCGCCTCGGTACTCTCACCCTCGTGGGTCCTCCACTTGAATTTCTCCCTTGACATCGGGACGACAGGTTCCCACGTTCCGCACGAGAGCCTGGACCAGGTTCACGCCACCTTTATGCCGGACGCCGCCCAGGCAGTAGGCAGGTTCCCCCTGGGCTTATCCTGGAGTCAACCTAGCCTCCAGTTTTGACGTCATCTTTAGCTGTTTCGACACCTCATCAGTGGTTCGCTTGCGCTCGTCTCCCTGATCCTTACCTGCCACGGTCTTGTAGCCATGACTTTTCCTTAACGCTCACCACCCTGGCTCTTAACCAGCGCAGCTTAAGGTGGTTTGGAGCCTGCTCCTGCAAGCCGACCCCGAGGGGCCTACCCTCATCTCTCGCGCAGTTACGCACGCTTTTCTTATATCACCAAGCGCGCTCGTGGCGCACTAGCTTCCCACTGCTGTCCGGCACGCTAATTGAATAGCAAAGGTTGTCGGTTATCAGGTGGTCTTGGACAAAGCATCGCCCATAAGTCCAGTCGTTCCATGAGCATGGTTTGGGCCAAGCGGGTGAGTTCCAGAAGTCCCCAGCCCACCTTGGTCTTGAACTTGAGCCAGACCAGGAGCAAGTAAGCGATCAAGGCGGTCCAGATTTGGATCAGCACGGCATTCTTGGAAGTGCCGTAAAAGGCCTTGATCTTCAAGTTTTGCTTGATCCACTTGAAAAATAGTTCGATCTGCCAGCGGCGGTGGTAGAGTTCGGCCACCTCCAGGGCAGGCAGGTCCAGGCGGTTGGTTAGAAAGACATATTCCTTGCCGGTTTCCGGGTCCCGATAGTGGACCCGGCGCAGGAGTTCAGGGTAACAGGCCTGCGCTGGAGGCGAACTTAACCGGATAATCTGGTCGGCCAGAACCGGGCCGGAAGCCGCCCGGCTCTGGATAACCTCATAGCAGGAGTTGGTCTTGAGTCGGGTCACGAACCAGACGCCGTCTTGGTGCAGGCGATAAAGCCAGGCATAATCCAGGTAGGCCCGGTCAAAGATCAACAGATCGTCCGGCTTGAAGTGCAGGTCTTGGACAGCCCGGCGGTCATGCGTCTTGCCGTCGGTGACCAGGACGCATTGGGGCAGCGCCCCGGTCAAAACGGTGTGGAGTTTGATGGCCCCCTTGCGGGTCCGGAATTTGGCCCAGGGAAAGACGCTGGCGCACAGGTCGATGGTAGTGGCAGTCGATGATTTTGATCTTCGGCGCCTCCTGAGGCTGGGTGGCCAATTCGGCGGAGAGCCGCTCGTACAGCTTATAATAGGTCTTTTCGAAGATGACGGCGGGGCGCTGTTGATTGGCGTCGGCCAGGGTGGAGCGCTTCACCACAGCCAGGCCCAGGTGATAGTATTTGCGGACTTGCCGGTTAACACTGAACACCAGGTCCCGCAGACTTTTGCGGGCGCTCCACTGGCCGAAGAGCATGGCCCCCAGGTGCGACCAATAGGTGAATTTTCGGGGTTTCGGTCCCTGCCAGGCATGGCTGTCCACCAAGTGCTCGAAAACATGTCTCGGTATGAGTTGTAGTAATTGACCCATGAGTGTGCTACAATGCGCCATAAGCCCCATAACTCCTTTCAATGTTTATGTTTTTCGCTGAAACATTATAGCATTGATTGGCTGTGATGGGGCCGTTTTACTTGCTATCTCAAGTAATTTCTACCGGACATAGCTTCCTTTATATCGCGGTACCAAATTTATTTTCTCCGGAAGGTGGTGTATTTCAATTCCCTCATATTTCCTATTTTAATAAATATACGATTGAGGCATTAACACAGAAATCCAATCTATGGCCAATGGTCATCGAGGAAGTCAACGATGAACTCTACGGAATCTTTAAATATGATAAATCAAGAGCAGCAGGTGATAAATTATACGAGTTTAACTACGAGATTACCATGGAGTATTTAAATAATCACTATAACAATATGATAATCAAACAAATAAAACGGCAGATAACTAATTTCATTCCGAAGTCTTTATTGGCTAATCTCCTGAAATTCATCCGGCATCATTAAATAACCCTCGCCGTTCTGTCCGGCTCATTAAAAAAGCAACCGTCCGAAAACTCCTGGGAATCTTAAAAGTTGCGCCTGTTGTCGTGCCGGCCCAACCCCAGACCCCGGCCTTGAAAGGGACGCGGCCCGGCAGGCGATTCACCAAGCTGCGGCCCCGGCCACGATATGCCGTCGCGGACCGGCCCGGGGAGTCACGGCCTGCCCGATACCACCGGATTTTGAGCCCACTGCGAAGGAATTGGCGGGGGACGATACGGCTCCAGGGGCAGGACCGCGCCGCCAGACGGCTCGATGGCGGCCGCCCCCAGGGACTCTCGTCAGGGCCGGGCCGCCTGCCGCAGACCGCTCTCCCCCGGGCGGGCAGGGAAGAGCCGCTCCTGCTCCATCCGAAAGGCGGCCTCCATGAGTACTTCCAGGTTGACCACGTCTTCCCGGTTGTAGCTCAGGAGTAGCTCCAGGGCGCCCTGGTCCCCCCGCTGGTAGCGCTGCCACAGCAGCACCGCCATGTAGCCGTCCATGCCGTTCACGGCCTTGGGCCGCCGGATGCCGAACCGGGGCTCGATTTTCTTCAGCCCCCCCTTGAACCCCAGGCGGGCCATGAGAAAGCGCAGGTCCACGTGGGCCGGGGGCACCTTAAGCTCGGGGAAGTAGGCCTTGAGCACCGGCAGGTCAAACTGGGTGCCGTTGAAGGTAACCAGGAGGTCGAACTCGGCCAGGGCCTGGGGAAACTCTTGCAGATTAAAGCCCTGAACGAACTGGCGCATCTCCTGGCCGTCGTAGAGGCCCGCCACCGTCACCAGGAGGCCCGGCCAGACCTTGCCGGTGGTTTCGATGTCGAGATAGGCGGTGCGAGGGCGGAAGTGGCGGAAGAGCCGCCAATGCTCCCCAGCCTGGAGCCGGGCGGCGAAATAGGCCGCGTCCTGGGTGTGGTCCAGGGACCCCGTGAGTTCCCCTTTCAGCCAATCCAACCGGTCCCGGGACAGGCCCTGGACCCGTTGGGCGGACAGAAAATCCTCCCAGGTGGCCAACCCCTGCCGCCAGAAGTGCGTCTCCCGCCGGGGCCCCACCCCGGGCAGATGAATGAAAGTTCGTTTTAACATTTTGTAAGCATAACATTGGGAAGGGGCTTTGTCACGAAACCGGGATCATTCCTTGCCTTCAGGGGTTCGCCCGGGGTAGGGGCATTGATCCCTGATGACGAACCGGCTTTACCGGAGGGGCCAGGGCTGCTCCTGGCCGGGAGAAGGAGGCTCAGGGCCAACAACCGGATCTCCTTGGATCTGTTGCCGCGGCCGGAGCGGTACTAAGCGATTTTCTTCAAGGTATGCGAATATCAGGTCGGCCGCCAACCGGTTGCCAGCTTCATTCCAATGCGTATCTCTTAAGGCATACAATACCCGGGTTTTGCCCTGCTCCTGGAATGGCTCCAACAGGTCCAGGCAATGAATGTTATGCATCCGGCAAAAATTCACGATGAGCGTATTCGGCTGGCGTAGATCTATGTTTTTCTCAACAATCTTCTTAAAGTTATTATAAATTACCCCCCTTAATTCCCGGTCAACCTGAAACTGGTCAGGCAAAATGGCTATGACTAATTCAATCCCCCTCCGGTCACACCAGTCTTTGATCTTTAACAGAACCTCAGAACATTCTTGCCATTTTTCCTGTAACTTATCTATCTTGTTTTTATCAAATATCCAACTTCTCTTTCTTTCCACATCCAAGAAATATTCCTGAGAGAATGTCCCCATCTCTTTTGTAATATGAAGTTTGATCTCTTGTTTTTTTAGTTGTGCATCCCGAAAACGATTATATTTATTCCTGCACAGCCTGTATAACCTCCAATGCTTGAATTGATCATAACGTAAATATCTTTTGAGTAAATCATTAGGCTCGCTCATCATATTTCCAATGTTAATTATAAATTCAGCTTCTTCAAAATCATTCCCCACAAAAAACCCCACCATGACCAGGTCAGGTTTGAATAACGGCCCGTATTTACTTAAAATATGCCAGTAATTTCCTGGTCCTATCGCCTCTAGGCCCGCATTGACAAGTTCCACATCACCCCGGCCTTTGGCAATAAATTTTTTCTGCAAGAAATTATTATAGTTCTTTCCTTTGTCGTATAAGTACACGCTAAACGAATCACCCAACTCCAATATTCTGACCGCGTCCGGTTTCTTTTTAAAAATATCTTCAGTTAAATAACCTCTTGAAGTGTAATCACTGAACTCTCCCACGGTATCCACCGGATCAATGTTAGTGAACCGATGCGGATATAAATGTAACCAAATCTCACCTATAACAGTTAAGCTAAATATAGTAATTACCGTAAGCGCCATATTCTTTAAAGCACTATTTAAGACCTTAACATCAATAATATTCCAATTATATTTTAATACGACAATTATTATTAACGCAAATATATAGCATATCGAAATCTTATAGTTATAAAAGGCTAAAATTATCGACGTAACTATTAAACAAATGACTGTATTCCTGTCGAAATATTTTATAATCTCATTAATCATCTAACAATCTCACCCCCAATGCCGGGTTGTCGTCGTGCTTTACCCCTAAGTAGATTAACGGCCCCAAATGCCCGGCAGGGTAATCCCGGTTTCGGGTTCACGATAGGCGATGGCTTGCGGTCACCTGCAAAAACGCCGTTTAGGAGGCTTCCCGGTAGCCAGAGGCTCAAGAGCATCCTCGCCATAGCGAGGCTCCTTTTCCTTTAGCCGGATACCCTGGGAGGATTTGAACCTCAAAAGCAGGTCTACGATATTTTTTCCACTCTGTCACTCTTCCTTCAAGATCGCCCCCAGGTGCGGCTGGATGGCCCGCCAGGCGGGGAAGGCCGCCGCCGCAAGGCTCAGGGACAGGACCAGGGCCAGGGTCTGCCAGTAAATGGCCGGAGTGAAGTAAACCTGGATGGTCCAGCCGAAGGCCTGCTTGTTGATGACGAAGATCAGCAAGAGAGAGAGAACCGAACCGCATCCCGCGCCTAGCAAAAAACTCAGGAAGCCGGCCAGACCCGATTCCACCAGCACCATGCCCAATATCTGCCGGCGGGAGGCGCCGATGGCCTGGAGCAGGGCCAGTTCCCGCTCCCGTTCCATGATGAGCACCAGGAAGGTGGTGATGATGCCGAAGATCGCCACCACCACCGCCACCCCTTCCAGGGCGTAGGTCAGGGCGAAGGTCTCATCGAAGATCTTCAGGATGCCGTTCCGGAGGTCCCGGTGGGACAGGGTCAAGAGGCGGTAGCGGTCGCCATAGCGAGCCTTCAGGCGGTCCTGGACCTAGCGGCACCTTTTGCAGGGTCCTTGAGGTAGAGGCGCACCGCGTTCAGGTGCGTGTCGTGCCAGAAGCGCCGGAATTGGGCAATGTCCATCCAGACGCTGGGACCGTCGGTGCGGTAGTCGTAAAACACCCCGGCGATGGTGAGTGGTTGGGGGCCGCTGGGCGTCGGCAAGATGATGGTCCCGCCTTCTTTTAGATGAAAAGTCTCGGCCAGGGGTTCGGAGATAACTACCTGGCCCCGGTTGGCGTTGTAAATCCCCCTAACTCCCCCATTTTCAAAGGGGGACTTGCCATCCCCGGCCCTCTTCCCGGAGCCTGATTGCCCTTTTCTCCCCCTTTGTCTAAAGGGGCGTAGGGGGGATTTTCAGAGCCGGGAGGAACCGTTAAACCCAAATTACCTGCCCCAGGTTTCCCCAACCCTCCATACGGGGTTGGGGGAAGGGGTTTGGGGGAGTCTTTCGTAAGGACAGGAGCCGTGGGCCCTTCGCCCTCTCCCCCAACCTGCCGCATGATCTTCGCCGTGTCCCCCTGCCGGAACCAGAGGCCGCCGTGCCGGGCCAGGACCTCGAAGCTGCCGCCGATGACCAGGATATAGCGGTCCTTAAAGGGGATACGCACGCAGCGGTAGAGGTAAATGTCGGCCACCTCCGGGTCCCGGCGCAGCTCCGGCAGGATCTCCGGCGGCAGGTACTGGTCATAGGCTCGCGGTGGAGAAGACCGCAGGCCCGAAAAAAATGTCCCCGCTGATGGCCCGGCTCACCCAGTCGTTGACGGTCTGGCGGAAAGAGCCGATCATCACCGTCACCGCAATGAGCATCCCCAGGGCGCAGGCCAGGGCCGCGATGGACACGGCGCTGCGGCTCAGGGACCCGGCCAGGTAGCGGCAGCCCAGATCTCCCGCCGGTCCCAGGATTTTCCGGAACACCGGCTGCAGGCCCCGCCCCAGCCCCCGAGCCGCCAGGGGGGTGAAGAGGGCGAACGCCAGGAGGATGAGGAATGCCGCCACAAATCCCGGCCAGGGGGGGCCGTCGCTCATTTTCCAGCTGGCTCCCACCCCGGCCAGAATCAGGGCCGCCAGACCACACCCAAAGATGAGCCCCGCCTGGCTCTCGATTTTTTCTTCCAGTTCCTCCCGATGCCACACGGCCCGGAGTTGGGTCCGGGCCGCCTCCCGGGCCGGTAGCAGGGCCGCCAGGAGAGTGGCCAGCACGGCCAGACCCCAGGCCTGGAGCAAGAGGCCGCCCCGGACCCCAACCTCCTGGGCCACCACCGGCATATAGAGGGAAGAGAGGTTCTGGGTCATCACCGCCAGGACGCCCCGGGCCAGACCCACCCCTAGGATCAGTCCCAGGAGGCCGCCCACCAGGCCGCTGGCCAGGCCTTCGGCCAGGAACAGGAGCAACACCTGACCCGGGGTCATGCCCAGGGTCCGCAGCAGGCCGATCTCCCGGCGGCGGCGCACCACCGACAGGGTGACGGACTGGTAGATCAAAAACATCCCCACGAACAGGGCAATGGCGCTCAACACCGCCAGGTTGAGGCGATAGGAGGCCACCAGGCCCTCGGTGCGACCCATCTCCCCGGCCGGCCGCACCACCTCCACTCCGGGCGGCAGCGCTTGCTTAAGGCGTTTCTGGACCTCGGCCGGGGGCCCGGCCCCGATCACGTCGATATAGTCCAGGCCCCCCACCCGATCCAGGAGTTCCTGGGCCGGGCCGATATCCATGAGCAGCACCGCCCCGTCCAGGGGATAGAGGCCGCTCCGGGAGGTGAATATGCCGGCTACCCGCAAAGTCGGCCGCCGGGGGCCCACCATCAGCGGCAGGGCGTCCCCGACCTTCAATCCCAAACGGGACGCCAGCGGCTGGCTCACCAGGACCGCGTCGGGCCGGGTCAAAATGCCAGTCCAGGCCGCCTCGCTCAGGCCGGCAGCCTGGGAAAATTCATAATCCCGGAAAGGCCGCTCGGAGAAAGGGTCGATCCCCAGGAGCAGGACGGGGCCCTTATGGACCCCGGTGAGTTCCAGGACGGATTCCACGGCGGGGGCCGCGGCCGCAACCGACGCCAGGCGCCGCACCTTGACGAACAGGGCTTCGTCCAGGGGGGCCCCGGGGGTCTGAATGCGCCACTGGGCCTTGCCAGCCACGGCCCGGACCCCAACGTGAAAGCTCTGCAAGGCGCTGGCCGCGGCCAGGGAAATGCTCAAATAAACCGCCGTCCCCAGGGCAATGCCCATGACCCCCAGGAGGGTGCGCCCGGGATATTGGGCCAGATGGCTCAAGGAAATCCGGAACAGCCAGGGTCTCATGGCAGCAGCCGGCCATCCTGCAGCCGCAGCACCCGGTCGGCGGCGCTCCCGGCCTCCGGGGCATGGCTCACCAGGATGATGGTTTTTCCCCATTGGCGATGCAGGTGTGAAAAGAGTTCCAGGATCTGGGCCGCAGTAACGGAATCAAGGTTTCCGGTGGGCTCGTCGGCCAGAATGACTGCCGGCTGGTTCATCAGGGCCCGGGCAATCGCGGCCCTCTGCATCTCTCCGCCGGAAACCTGGTGCGGCTTATGCCCCCGGCGACCGCTCAAACCCACCTTACCCAACCAGTCCGCCGCCTCTCGTTGAGCCTGGTCGTAGGAAACCCCCTGGAGAACCCGGGGCAGGGCGACGTTTTCCTCCAGGGTCAAGAGGGGCAGCAGGTTGAAGGACTGAAATACCACCCCCACCCGATCCCGCCGGAATCGGGTCAGTTCGGGCTCCACCAACTCCGCCAGGTCCTGGCCGTCCAGGAATACCCGGCCCTGGCTTACGGGCTCCAGGCCGCCGATGATGTGCAGAAGGGTGCTCTTGCCGCAACCGCTCTTGCCGGTAATGGCCACGAATTCCCCTGAATCGATCTGCAAATTAAGCTGGTCCAGGGCCTGAATCGCTTCAGGTCCCCGGTGGTAAACCTTGCTCACCTCCACTAACTTGATCACCAATAAGCTCCAATATTCGGCCGGCCTCTCCATTATACCTGCCCCACCCTGGAATTTAAAGTTTGTCAGCCGGCTTCCCGATAGGATAAGGGGAACTTGAGGCAGGAACGCTGGTTGGTCCGGAGAGGCCGTCAAAGCGAATCCCTTTGGTCCGATGTCCCCCTTTTGGCTCTAACCCGGGGAGAAGAACCGTTATTTCTTATTTAAGCCCTGCCGAAGTAACCCGTTATGCCCGCCAGATAGCCCTGGATGGGTGGGGTCGGGAAGCTCAGGAACGCCTCAAATCCTCCCAGGTTATCATTGCCGGGGCTGGCGGCCTGGCCTCCGCCACTGCGCTTTACCTTATGGCCGGAGGTTTGGGCGCCATACGCCTGGTGGATGGGTCCCGGGTATCCCTCGCCGACCTGAATCACCAGGTGCTCTTCCGGGAACGTGACCTGGGCAAGGCCAAAGCTACCATAGCCGAACGTCGTCTCAAAGAAATCAATCCCTTTGTCACGGTGGAAAGCCACGTCAAGGTACTCTCCGAGCACAATGTCTTCCGCCTGGCGGCAAGCTGCGACGTGCTGATCGACGCCAGCAATAACGCCGGGGCTGGCTCCCTCCTCAACCTGGTGGCGACCCGCCAGCGGATTCCCCTGGTGCATGCCTGGGTCTGGGAAATGACCGGCCTGTTAACCACCTTCTGGCCGGGACGCGGCCCTTGCCTGGCATGTGCTCCTCCTCACCCCCGTCCACCAGCCGCCCCGCCCTGATCGGCCCCCTGCCGGGGATCATGGGAGCCCTTCAGGCCTTGGAAGTCTTGCGCATCCTGGGAGGGCTGGGACCGGCGCTCCTGGGTCGCGCCTTGATCTTTAAGGGCGAACAGTTCGCCTTCACGGAAAAAATCATCCGTGCCGATCCCCAATGTCCGGCCTGTTCCGTTTGACCCGGCCAGGCACTTTCTTCAATGAGGATAAATCCTGGACAGCCTCAGGCAGGATAGCCCCCCGGGAAGCTTCATTTCATGGACCCCCAGGCGAGGGCGCCTGCGCCATATTTTGCTAAAGGAGGACATTCATGGGGACTTTTACCCATACAGTATAAAAAGTTCCTTATAAACCTACCCCTAACTTTGAACCTTGAACCTTGCGCGGCGGCCGATAGTAGTGGTTGGAGAAGGAGATCTTCAGGGAGGACTCTCCCGGGTCTGTTCCCCTTCTCTGGTCGGGGCTGCCCGGCAACCGCGCACGGGAGTTGACTGACTCCGGGTTCGGGCCAACTTGTGCCCTCATCATAACTGGTGGATCTCGCCATAAAATTTTTTTAAAGTTTCTCTTCGAAAATTTCGACAAGGGTGATAGGTGGTTCACAGGGCTGATAAAGAAGCTGGACCAGACCTCAGGAAACAGCCGGCGCAGGCAAAAGGGAGGGGAGGGCCAATCCTTACCCCCTTATCCGGGGCAGATGGAGAATTTTCAGGATAACTTCAGCCCCCGGGAGTGGCACCATCCAGTTGATCCGGTGCGGTTCGTGAGGATATCTGGCCTTAACGGAGCAATGCGGCGTTTCTCTCTCAGGGGTGAGGACCTGATGCCTGCCCGGCGGGGGAGAAAATTTTACTGAGTGGCAGCCCGGACCATGGATAATCCGACGCCAAAGCCGGGCCGCCAAGAGGAAGGAGAGTTATGGAAAAAGTAAGTTTTGCCTACGATTTAATGCTCACCATCGATCAAATTTCCCAAATCACCGGAATTCGCAAATCCACATTGCGTTATTGGGAAAAATCTTTCGATGACTTTCTGAAACCCGCCCGCACCCACTCCAACCGGCGCGAGTACACCATAGATGACCTGAATCGGGTTAAAGCCATCAAGCGCTTGCTGGAGCAAGAACACCTGACAGCCTTGGGGGTTCGCATGCGCCTCCAGGAGCTCTTTTCCCCCCGGGGGAAAGAACTCGGGGACGCGGAGCCAAGGGCAAGTCCGTCCAGAAGAACCCTTCGCCCTCAGGGGCGGTGCAGGACTCGTCCATCCAGTAGGCGGGCAAGGCTTGGCCCGTCGGGAGTAAACCCGAAGGCCTCCTGCCAGACCCTGGGGCTCTCCATGCAGAGATAGAGGAGCGCCCCCGGGGTCGCCAGGGCCAGCCACTCCTGCATGCGGGCGTACATCTCGACGCGCAGGCTCTTGAAATAGCGGAGCTTGCCGTCCGGAGCCAGGACCATTTCTTGGGCGGCAATGCGGCTTTGGGGGAAACGTTGCAGCATCAACTGGCGCAGCGGCGGTAAGAGACGCAAGCCTCCCAGGCTGATCCAGGCGATGGCCGGCGCAGGAACCATGGCTCCCAGCCGTTCAACCGTGCGCTGGTAAGCCTCTTCCCACCCCGAAAAATAGATCAGGGGATCGAAGTGAAAAGCCACCCGGAATCCCGCCGCCACCGCCCGGGCCGCCGCCTTAAGGCGCACCTCCAATGACGCGGCAAAGTTCTCTTCGCCTGAAATAATCTCCGGGGGATTGAGGGACCAGGCGAAAATAACCTGGGGATTGGGGCCCAGGGAGAGAAGATGTTCAAGCTGCGGCGACTTGCTCTTGATCTCCAGGATGGCCTGCCCTTGCCCGGCAAACCGGGGAATCAGGAACTCGTTAAGACCCATGAGACCGTCCAGAGCCAGGCTGTCGCCGAATTCGCCGGTCCCTAAGCGCCAAACCTTCTCCGGATGTTCTTTCCACCGGGCCTCAATTTCCCCCAGCATATCCTCCACATTGACAAAAACGGTGATGGCCGGGACATTAACATAGCCCTGGAGCACGCAGTAAGTGCAGTCCATGGGGCAGTTGAGCGTGACCTGGAGCACCTGGTAGCCGCAGCAGATATAGTCCTTGGTCCCGGGGCAATCCCGCCAGAAAGGTCCTTTCTGGACCGCCAACAGCAAGGTGGTCTTGGCTTCGGGTCAGCCAGGCAGCCCGGTCTCGCCCCGATGTCTTCAAGGCCTCCCGGTCCTGGATCACTTCCACCGGCACGCCAGGCAACCGCGCCAGAATCCGCCGGGTCATGGGATACCTTCCGGCCTCTTTTTCCAGCAGAATTCGGCGGATGCGGTTGGTTAACATGTCTGCATATGCGAAAAAAATCTATAATTTAGATTATTGTACCATAACCCTTTCCTTATCGTTGGCGACCAGGGGAAAATGACCCCGAAGAGAAAATTACCTCCGGTTCATTCTGGGGGGCCCAGCCAGACCCGGATTGGCCGTGATCTGGGGGTTTCACCCCAGCGCCTCAACGAACTCGTCCACGGCAAGCGTAGCGTCACCGCGGACACCGCCCTGGGATTGAGCCGCTTCTTTGGCACCTCGGCGGAATTCTGGTTGGGACTCCAGACCGACTACGATCTGGAAATGGCTTCGGACCGCCTGGCAGACGGGATTCTTCGAGAGGTGAAGGTATATCGGGCGGAGCTGGCCTAAAGAAGGTCAGGGAAAAGCAGGGGTGCGATTGCACCCTATGGTTTACTCTGAATGACTTATTGAACCGGGGAAGTCAGGACTGGCGGATTTCCCTGGCCTCATTGCCTGGGGTCGAGGGATGGGGCCAGGGCACTCACAAATAAGCCCCTGGCCCCTTCCGGCACATTAACTTATTTTCACAGCGCCTTGGAGCGTCCGCCGCTGCCTTTTTTCTCCTTGATCATGGCGTGGGCCGCAGCCATGCGGGCGATGGGGATACGCATAGGCGAACAGGACACGTAGTTCAGGCCGATGCGGTGGCAGAACTCTACCGCCTGGGGCTGGCCGCCGTGTTCGCCGCAGATGCCGATCTTCAGATCCGGCCGGGTTTTGCGCCCTTCGGTGACAGCGTGCTGCATCAGCCAGCCTACCCCCAACTCATCCAGGATTTCAAAGGGGTTGTGCTTCAGAATGCCTTCGGTGTTATAGATGGGCAGGAACTTGTTCTCCGCGTCCTCCCGGGAGAAGGAAAAGGTCCCCTGGGTCAGGTCATTGGTGCCGAAGGAGAAGAACTCCGCCATCTCGGCAATCCTGGCGGCCCGCACGCAGGCCCGGGCAATTTCCACCATGGTGCCAAACTTGTATTTAATTTTTACATTGTAGCGCTTTTCCACTTCCTGGTGAATCTTCTCCACCCGGGGTTTGACCCAGACCAACTCCTGGCGGGTACAGACATTGGGCACCATAATCTCCGGCCGGACGTCGACCTTTTCCCGGAGGGCAATGGCCGCGGCCTCAAAGATGGCCTGAATCTGCATGTCATAGATTTCCGGGAAGGAGATGCCGCAGCGCACCCCCCGGTTGCCCAGCATGGGGTTGTATTCGACAGAGCACCCGGACCCGGCGCAGCACCTTTTCTTTATCCTCCAAGAGTTTCTGATCCAGGCCCTTGGCCTTGACTTCGCCTAACTCCCGGGCCACCGCCTCAATGGAGGGGACGAATTTATACAGCTCCGGGTCCAGCATGGAGACGGTGCCGGGCAGCTGCTCCAGGGCATTGATGATCGGCGCTGAATTCTTTGAGCCGGCTTGACTTCGTTGAGGAGCTCTTCAATGCTGGGCAGGAATTCGTGGAGCGGCGGGTCCAGCAGGCGGATGGTGACCGGCAATCCTTCCATGGCCCGGAAGATTTCCACGAAATCATCGCGTTGCATGGGCATGAGCTTGTCGGCCCAGCGCTTCCGTTCCTCCGGGGAGTCCGCCAGGATCAGGTTGCGCATCTGGGGCAGACGGTCCCCTTCGTTGAACATGCGCTCAGTGCGGCACAGGCCGATGCCCTTGGCGCCGTGCTGCCTGGCCTTGGCGGCCATGTCCGGGGTGTCGGCGTTGGCCCAGACCTCGATTTTGGCCTTTTGGTCGGCCCACTCCATCAGTTTGGCCAGGTCCTTGGGAAGCTCCGGGTCCAGCATAGGCACCGTGCCTAAGAAGAACTTGCCGTTGGTGCCGTCGAGGGTGACGATATCCCCTTCCTTGATGACCACGCTCCCCACCCGGGCTTCCTTCAGGTCATAGTTGATATCCAGCCCTTCGACCCCGGAGACGCAGGGCTTGCCCATGCCCCGGGCCACCACCGCGGCGTGGGAGGTCTTGCCCCCCCGGCTGGTGAGGATGCCCTGGGCCACAAAGAAACCGTGGATGTCTTCCGGCTTGGTCTCGATGCGGGTCAGGATGATCTTCTCGCCTTGATTGCCCATACTCTCGGCCCGGTCGGCGTCGAACACCACCTTGCCGATGGCCGCGCCCGGAGAAGCGGAGATGCCCAAGGCCAGGGGCTCATGCTTAAAGTCCGGGTCGATGCGGCGGTGCAGGAACTGCTCCAGCATGTCCGGCTCGATCCTCAGCAGGGCCTCCTCCTCGCTGATCAGACCTTCCTTGACCATATCCACCGAGGTCTTGACCAGGGCCCAGGCGTTCATCTTGCCGTTGCGGGTCTGGAGCATGTAGAGCTTGCCCTGTTCGATGGTGAACTCGAAGTCCTGGACTTCCCGGTAGTGTTTTTCCAGGATATTGTGCATCCTTTCCAGTTCCTTAAAGACCGCGGGCATATCCGTGCGCAGTTCTTTGAGGGGCCGGGGGGTGCGGATGCCCGCCACCACGTCTTCGCCCTGGGCGTTGATCAGATAGTCGCCGTAGAGCTTATTTTCGCCGGTGCCCGGGTCCCGGGTGAACCCGACGCCGGTGGCGCTGTCGTTCCCCATGTTGCCGAAGACCATGGTGCAGATGTTTACCGCGGTGCCGTAGGCCAGTTCCTTGGTGATGTTGAACTGGCGGCGGTAGTCCACGGCCCGTTTGCCCATCCAGGACTTGAAAACACCCTCCATGGACAGGAAGAGATGGGCCCAGGGGTCCTGGGGGAAGGGTTTGCCGGTGATGCGTCTTGATGACATCCTTAAATTTCTTCACCACCTCCGCCAGGGCTTCTGCAGTGAGCTCAGTATCCACATGAGCGTTATACTGCTCTTTAACCTCGTCAAAAATCTTATCAAATTCAGCGTCCGGGATTCCCAGGCCGATTTTGCCGAAAAGCTGCAGAAAGCGGCGGTAAGCGTCGTTGACGAAGCGTTCATTCTTGGTCAGGGCAATCATGCCTTTGGCGGTTTCGTCATTGAGGCCCAGGTTGAGGATGGTGTCCATCATGCCCGGCATGGACAGGGCGGAACCGGAACGCACTGATACCAATAGGGGTTTGGCGGGGTCGCCAAACCCCTTGCCGGTCTTCTTCTCCAGGGCCTCCATGTATCCATGGACTTCATCCATGAGGCCCTGAGGAAACTTATCGCCGCCTTCCAGATATTCGATGTTGGCTTCGGTGGTGATGACATACCCCGGAGGTACCGGCAGGCCAATCTGGGTCATGGTGCACAGTCCGGCGCCTTTGCCTCCCAGCAGCTTTTTATTGGTCCCGTCGCCTTCCTCGAAGGCATAGCAATAGCGTTTTTCCGTTGCCTTGGCCATGTCGCCTCTCTCCTTTCTATCTATTTTCGGGTTATATCCGCTTTTTTCCTGTAGCTAGATTTTTCATGTTAGCGTGAAAAAATGTAAAAAGCAAATGCATAACTCCTGCCAACCCCGCCTCTATTCCAGGTTGGCAGGGGCCCGGCCCTGGATCCTGGCATCCTCCCAGGGGTCGGAATTATGGAAAATAGCAGCAACTCTGCTATAATGCAAGCCATGGAATTTCCATCTCTCCAGGCAGGTTGGCGGCGTCTCCTCCAGAAATTGGGTCTGGGCAAGGCGGGACAGCCGGTTTGGGGCCAGGGATCGCCCACCATCCTGGGTATCTGCTCACATTGCGGCGCCGTGGTACTCCAAGGCTGGCATCATGAGACCCCGGAGGGGCTCCTGTGCCGGCGCTGCGCCAGCAAAGGATAAAAAATCATGTTACCGGTGAAATTTGACTTTAAGGTACACGAAGACCGTAGAGGAACGAATTTCGAGGGCGTCGAAGCAGGGCCCGCCGACCAGGAAGGGGCCTTCAATCTTCACGTGCGCCTCGCCCGGGATCATCTGGTCCTGAGCGTCTGGCCGGTCAAGGGAGAGTTAGTCCAAGTGACCGACCACCTGGCCCAGATCCTGGGGCCCCCCAAGGCCACGCCATCGGTCTGCGGCTTCGGCGACTGCCAGGACGACGACAAAGACGCCCCCCAGCAAACCACCCTGTGGGAGTTCGAGCCCGCAGAGCGACCGCAAATTTTGGTAAAGATAAAGACCTTTCTGGGCTTGCAATCTTAGGGGCGCCCCGGTGGGTCGCCTTTGCCCGGGCAGGAATTGTAGGGACGGGTTTAAACCCCGCCCCCTCAGCCATAGGCAATGGCCATTGAAGGAATAGGAAAGGGGCCACTTACGAGAAATACGAAAAAGCCTCTACCCCTTGCCCCGACATCACTTCAAGAAATCCTTCTCCTCCCCCAGGCCCCTTTCCCGGGCGCGACGGTAAACCGCCTGCCCCAGGGCCAGGTCCTGAATAATCAGGCCGGTAGAGTCGAACACGGTGATCTCCTCGGGAGCCACCCGCCCAGGCTTCTTCCCGGCCACAATCTCCCCCAGAGAGCCGTAAATCTGCTCCGGGGTCAGCTCATTCCGGACCAGGGCCACGTTGATCTCCCCTGAGTGCGACGCCTGGGCCCAATCGTCCACCACCACTTTGGCGGCCGTGAGAATCGCCGGGTCCAGTTCCTGTTTGCCAGCGGCATCCGCGCCGATGGCGTTGATGTGGGTCCCGGGCGATACCCATTCGCGCTGCACCACCGGGGTCCGGCTGGGCGTGGTGGTAACTACGATGTCCTGACCGATCACCGCCTCGCCTACTTCGGTGAGCGGCCCGGGCTTTCACCCCATAGGCCGCGGCCACTTCGGCCGCAAAAGCCTCAGAGTGTTCCCGGTGCCGGTCGAACACCACGATTTCCCGAATGGACCGCACCTTGATGATGGCTGCGACCTGGGTGCGAGCCTGGGCCCCAGCGCCGATCAGCCCCACCCGGGTGGCGTCGGCCCGGGCCAGATACCTGACAGCCACCCCTCCCGCCGCCCCGGTCCGGTAGTCGGTGATATGGGTGCCGTCCAGATCGGCGAACTCCAGGCCCGTGTCCGGGTCATTCAGGAGAATCTTGGCCATCACCGTCAGCAACCCTTTGGCAGGATTGCCGGGATGGACATTGACCCACTTCAACCCGCAGATGTGGTCCTGGGCCAGAAAAATCTCGCCGTACATGGCCCGGAAGTCCCCGTGCTCCAGGGTTAAATAGGCCTTGGGGGGCATGTTCACCCGCCCCTCGCCGTACGCCCGGAAGGCCTCTTCAACCGCGGCCAGCGCCAGGTCCATATCCAGCACCTGCATCACTTGGGAACCGGTCATCACTAAGCTCATATCGCCTCCGTGGAGAGTAAGCCCCGGGCAATGGTCAGTAAACGCCTGGACGAAATATCATGGCAGAAGCGTCGTAATTCATCGCCCTGTCCTGAAAAAGTTGAATGTCCTGCACCATCTTGATGCCTGGATGTTTCTCCCAGTTCGCCGCCCTCCGTCAAAAATCTTTAACTTCTCCTAACCCCATTTCTTGGGCCCGGCGATAGATTGCCAGACCCAGGGCCAGGTCCTGGATAGCCAACCCGGTAGCGTCAAACACCGTAATGCCATCGGGATCGGTGCGCCCAGGTTTCTTCCCGGTCACCACCTCCCCCAGCGTACCCGTGATGTGTCCTGGGGTTATCTGGCCCCGGGCCAGAGGCACGTTGATTTCCCCTATGTCTTTGGCCTGGACCCAGTCGTCCACGAAAATCCTGGCGGCGATGAGGATGCCGGGGTCCAACTCCTGTTTGCCGGGGGAATCCGCGCCCACCGCGTTGATATGGGTGCCCGGCCCCACCCACTCCCGGCGCACCAGGGGAGAAGTGCTGGGGGTGGTGGTGACCACGATGTCCTGCTCCCTCACCGCCCGGGCTATGTCTTCAACCACCACCGCCTTAAGACCGTGAGCTTCTTCCAATTCATCTCAGGGCCCGGGCCCGGGTAGCGGTGCGGCTGTGGATGGTGACGGCCCGGATGGGGCGCACTCGACGGATGGCCGCCACCTGGGTGCGGGCCTGCTCCCCAGCCCCCACCAGGCCCAGGCGGCTAGCCTCGGGCCGGGCCAGGTGCTGCACCGCCAGGGCCCCGGCGGCGCCGGTCCTAAAGCTGGTGATCCAGGTAGCATCCATATCCGCCAGCTCCAGGCCCGTCGCCGGATCGTTGAGAAGCAGTTTGCCTTTGATCGTGAGGCCGCCGTGACGCGGGTTGTCGGGGAAGTTGCTGTTCCACTTGACCCCGCAAACCTGGTTCCCGGGGAGAGAAATCTCTCCGTACATGGCCTTGAAACTGCCCCGTGGCAAGACCAGATGGACCTTAGGCGGCATATTTATCCTACCCTCGCCGTGGGCCCGGAAGGCTTCGGTGACTGCGGCCAGGGCCAGATCCATGTCCAAGATTCGACGGATTTCCAAACCGCTCAAGAGAAGACTCAAGTCAGACTCCTGAAAAAAGGGCTCGCCAAGCCGCCAAGGGTTGTCCTGAGCGGCCCGCCGGTTACTAATCTTCGCCAAACAAGGAAACCACCTGGAAGCGGTCCACGTCCACCAGCCCCAGGTCCGTGAGTTTCAAGGCCGGAATGACCGGCAGGGCCAGAAACGACAGGGCCATAAAGGGATCTGGCAAGACGCCCCCCAAACCGTGGTAAGCCTCTTTGAGGCGGGTATAGGCCCCGGCCACCCGGTCCAGGGCCCAGGGGCTGATCAACCCGGCAATGGGAAGGGGCAGGTCGGCCAATACGTTCCCGCCGGCCACCACCGTCATACCGCCCCCCAGATTCACCAGATGGCGAACCGCCTGGAGCATGTCCGATTCATCAGCCCCCACCACGACGATATTGTGGGAATCGTGGGCCACGGAAGAGGCCAGGGCACCCTGGGGCAATCCGAACCCCTGGACCAATCCCAGGCCCAGGTGGCCGGTGCCATGATGCCGTTCCACCACGGCCAGTTTCAGGATGTCCTGGCCGGGGTCCGTCGCCAACCGGCCATTCCGGACGGGGGCAGGACGGAGGCGCTTTTCGGTGAGCAACTGGCCGGGAACCAGGCCGATAACCTTGACCACTCCGCCGGCGGCAGGGGGCGAAAACGCCTCCAGGCTCAGGTTTTTCACGTGCATGGGAGAGGTCGGGGCCGACTTGGAGGGAACATCCGGCTCCGCAAGCACCCGGCCTTGGTCCACCCTCAATTTGCCGTTTTTGAAGACCTTGTCGATGCGAAATGCCGTGAGGTCCTCCACCACGAGCAGATCGGCCGTCAATCCGGGGGCCAGGGCACCTCGGTCCCGGAGGCGGAAATATTCCGCCGGGTTTAAAGTCGCCATGGTCACCGCGGCCAGGGGGTCCAGCCCCAGGGACACCGCCTGGCGCAGGAGGTGGTTGAGATGCCCGGTACGGACCAGGTCTTCGGGGTGGCTGTCATCCGTGACCAGCATGGTGCGGCGCAGGCTTGCGGGGGTCACAGCCGGGAAGAGATCGGCCAGATTTTTGGCCAGGCTGCCTTCCCGGAGCATCAGGCAAAACCCTAATCTTAGCTTCTCCTTGGCCTCAACCAGACAGGTGCATTCATGGTCGGAGCCGATACCGGCCAGACGGTAGGCGTTGAGAGCCCTCCCGGAAACCAGCGGGGCATGGCCATCCACCGGACCCTCGGGAAAAAGGGCTAGCTTGGCCAGCAGTCCCGGGTCGCCGGCCACCAGGCCAGGAAAATTCATCACCTCCGCCAGCCCCAGAATGCGGGGATGGCGCCGGTATGGCTTCAGGTCCCCGGCTTCCAGGCGCGCTCCGGAGGTTTCCAGGGGAGAGGCGGGCACGCAGGAAGGCAGCATAAAGAAAAAGTCCACCGGCAGCCCCTCACTGGCGCCCAGCAGATAATCCAGGCCCGCAGTGCCCCAGACATTGGCGATCTCATGGGGGTCGGCCACCACGGTAGTCGTCCCCAGGGGTAAGAGGGCCCGGGCCAGCTCCCGGGGAGTAAGCATACTGCTCTCCACATGGAGATGGCCGTCAATGAAACCCGGCAGGAGGTAGCGCCCGGTCACGGCCAGCCTGGGCCCCGGATAATTCCCCAGGCCGACGATAATCCCGTCGAACAAGGCCACATCCGTTTCCTGCCATTCACCGGTGTAGACATTGGCCAGCCGGCCGCCGGTGAGCACCAGCTCCGCCGGCACTTCCCCCCGGGCAGCCTGGAGCCGTCTTTGCAGTCTCTCTCTCCCCATACGGGTCCCAATTATTTTAGTGGAATACTTCCGGTTTACTATGGGGCAGTTTAGAGGAAAATAGCCACCGGCGCAATGCGGTAAAGCGGTGACCTGACCATGATCGGAGGACTCAGGCCGACTTGATTCAACGGGAACCAGGCTATGGTTTGCGAGAATGGGAAACCGGCTGCCAGGGCGAGGTGGATTTCCCGAAGCTTGTGCTCAAGAGCTGATTAAGCTTCGGCCGGGTTGTGCCGGGGTAGGCGCCCCCTAGATGGGGGTGTCAACCCGGTTTCCTCCACCGCAACTCCTGGTCCTGCGAATCGAGGCAATTCGAAGCCTGTGGCCACACCCAGGGTTTTGGCCGACTCAACGTCTGATGAAAATCCGCCTTCAGCTGGTGCCACCGTGGTACAAATCGGGGGCGGCCGGCACACGGAGGTTTTCGGATTCTTCGCTTTTAAGGCGAGGCGTGGCGTATTTGATGATCTTGCGCCTCTCTAATTCCAGTTGATCCAGACATGCATCGCCTTTTTGGGCCATAGCCAACAGACTGAAGAGGAGCAGCAATACCAACCCGCCCAGCATCATCCCCAGGATAATCACCCCGTAGAACAAAAGAGACATTGCCTTCCTCCGCTCCCCACCCGCAGGACCACGCCCCGCGGTCAAGCCCCCCCGGTTCGTGCTGTTTCGGCAGGCGCACCCGCCGTTAAGAATATTCCGGCCGTACCAGGGCTCAGGCTACCAGGAAATAAAACAACTCCAGGATAGCTCTAAACATCTTGGGAATATTCCCGGAGCTTATGTTTCAGGCGATACATGGCCTGAGTGTGCAACTGGGAGATCCGGGACTCGGTATAACCCATGATCTGACCAATCTCCTTCATGGTCAGTTCTTCATAATAATATAATGATATCAATAACTTTTCCTTATCAGGCAAAGCTTCGATGGCCTGCACCATTATTTCCTGGAGTCCGGAAAAATGGACTTCCAGTAACGAATCTCGGGCATTATCGTCCTGAATGGTCTCCAGGACCTCGTGCTCCAGGTACCCCATATGCCTGCCAACGCTTTTTCTGCCTTCCTCCAGAGCCACCACGGTAACCGTCTTGGTTTCATCCAGGAGTTGGTAGAACTCCCCCAACTCCAACCCCATGAATTCAGCCACCTCTTCGGCCTCAGCCGGCCTCCCCAGACCTCTCTGCAATTGGGCGTAAGCGTTTTCGACGAGATGGGTTTTTTTGCGCACCGACCGGGGGATCCAGTCCAAACTCCGCAGCTCATCCAACATCGCCCCTTTGATGCGGAATTCAGCATAGGTTTTAAAATTTATGTTTTTGGAGGAGTCAAACTTCTGGACCGCATCAATCAAGCCGATAATGCCGGAGCTGATCAGATCTTCCATGGAGATGTGGGACGGTAGACGCAACGCCAGGCGAGAGGCGATATACTTGATCAATGGGGCATATTGCAGCACCATCTGCTCCTGCCACTTGGGATCCAGTTTTGCGGCGGCATACTTAGGGATTGATCCCGTGTTATCCCGGACTGACGATAGTTCGTCCATGATTTCTCCGCTTTCGTGTCACGAGCGCGATCAGAGTAAGCGACGCCAAAAAAATTTAATATTGCCGTCAAGGGCAGGCTGAGGCTTGGTTTCCCACAGAGTTTGCGCAATCCCGACAAAAGACCTGCTGGCCGGAGACTGGGGATAGAGGGCCAAGACCGGCTGCTGTCTCATTACTGCTTTGGGCAAGGCTTGATCGTAAGGGATCAAACCCAGGTAATCCAGGGTGATTTCCCGGCTCAGGAAACGCTCGGCTACCCTGAGCATGGTGCGATAGACCAATTCCGCCTCCCGTGGGTGGGTCAGACCGTTCACCAACAACTTGAATCTGGTTTCACCATGCTGAGACACCAGGATCTTGATCAGGGCATAGGCATCGGCGATGGCGGGCGGCTGATTGTTGACCACCAGGACGCGCTCCTGGGCCCCGATATTGAAAAACAGAACATTGGGCGAGATGCCGGCACCGGTATCGATCAGGACAACATCCACGTCCTCGGTATAATGGTCCATTTCATTGAGCAGGAAGAGCTTCTGATATTCATCCAGCATCGCCATGGCGGCGATCCCGGAGGAGGCCGGCAAGATTTTAAGCCCCCCCGGACCGTCCACGATCACATCGGTGAGTCTGAGTTGGGCGTCCAGGGCATCATGGAGGGTGAACTGGGGGGTAAGACCCAGCAGGATATCCAGATTGCCCAATCCTAAATCCGCATCGATCAGGAGGACATTGAGTCCGCGCTGGGCCAGGGCCAGCCCCAGGTTCACCACGACATTGGATTTACCCACCCCTCCCTTGCCGGAGGTCACCGAAATAACCCTGAGGGGTCCCGCCCTTTCCCATTGTTCTGGAGGAGAGCTAATCGCCGGGGGCACCTCAGGTAATTCGTTGATGCCCGCTGCCGGTCTGATGTCTGCTTCCATGCTGGCGATCCCTTATAAGTGCGGCCAATGCAAATCGGCCAGTGACAGAAGCCAATTCGATAAATTATGGCAGCCACTCATTTGACCGCCTTCGGGGAAACCCCGGCCTCGTGACATGATGTCCTCGGGTAGATCGCGATGGTCGGAACCTGGTCTGTCTTCAGTTTCCCGCATCCCCTGCAACAGAGCCGCAATTTCTTCCGGGCTTAATACCTGGCTCATATCCTCCCTCCGTCTTTCAACCTACCTGCCACCTTCATTGCCGCAAGACCGATTCCCCTGGGGAGGGCGAAGCTAGCCAGACCCTTTGAAACCCCACCTGGCGCTCTCACCTTTTACTCCGCCACCCCAGGCTCACCCCTGGTCAGAACTGTTAGGCTGTTAATCAGCAATGATTGTGCCAACTTCTAAACGCGTTAATTTAACCTCCTCAAACATGCAAAAAGCCGCTAAACGTCGGTTCACTTTCTTAAACAAAACTCCCGGGGGTGACTCGATTAACTTGCTTTAATCGCACAAGATTTTCTGCTTAATGGCTGCCCGGCCCCGGGCGACGCCGGTCAATCGGAACCGGAGAAGCATCCGAAAGGCGGGCGCCAAGTCTCGATCCGGACGGCGACATCCCGTCAGATTTTTGACAGAGGGAGGATTTTCATTGCCAAAGGTTTGGACCTATGCTAAAAGAATACTGAGTTAATTTACTAAGATAGGCACTTAGCCCTATGCCTCGCCCTGGGGAGCCTGACTACTACCGGAGCCGGGCCCGAGCCGAAGGATATGTGGCCCGGGCGGTCTACAAGCTCAAGGAGGTGGATGAAAAATACCACCTCATCAAGCCGGGCCAGCGGGTCCTGGACCTGGGGTGCAGCCCGGGGTCATGGCTGCAATATATCGCCTCCCGCGTCGGCCCCGGCGGCCTGGTGGTGGGAGTGGATGCAGCCCCTTTGGCAATCGAGGTGGTCCCGCCCCTAGACTTTGTCCAGGGAGAGATCACAAGTATAGACTTAGAGACCATAATTACCCTCAGCCCGACGTTCGACGTGGTGCTGAGCGACCTGGCCCCCAAAACCACGGGTATCCGCCAGGTGGACCAGCAACGGTCCCTGGAACTGGCCTCACTGGCCTGGGAGTGGGCCCGGAGGCTGCTCCGTGAAGGCGGCCATTTTCTGGTCAAGGTCTTCGAGGGGCCGGATACCGCGGCCCTGGCGACAGTCCTGAAGCAGAATTTCAGCAGCTTCCGGTCGATAAAGCCGGCCGGATCCCGTCCTGCCAGCCGGGAAATCTATCTTTTGGGCCTCAAGAAACAGGGCGCCTCGGCCGCTTCCGGGCCACCCAAATCAGAGCCCCGGCGGCCGTAAGCCCGTCCAGAGGTAAAACCGTTTACGGTAAATAAAACTGTCATATAAATAACTTAAGTATCTTATTGGTTGCATCAGCATGTGCGACCGGTGTAAGTCAAGAAGGAGCCCGCCCAGATGTCCGGTCATTCCAAGTGGAGTACAATCAAGCGGAAAAAAGGCGCTACGGACGCCAAACGGGGGAAACTCTTCGGCAAGCTGGCCAAAGAAATCACCGTGGCGGCGCGCCTGGGGGGCGGCGACCTCACCGGCAATCCCCGCCTCAAAGTCGCCATCGCCGCGGCCCGAGCCGAAAATATGCCCAATGACAACATTTCCCGGGCCATCAAACGCGGTGAAGGCGGCGCCGGCGGCGCGGCCTTGGAAGAGTTGACCCTGGAAGGCTACGGTCCCGCCGGGGTGGCCCTGCTGGTGGAAACCCTCACCGACAACAAAAACCGCACCGTGTCCGACGTCCGGCATCTCATCACCAAATACGGCGGCGGCCTGGGGGAGCCCGGCTGCGTCGCCTGGATGTTCGACAAAAAAGGCGTCATCGTCCTCGACCGGGAAGGCGTGGATGAAGACCAACTCATGGAGGCCGCCCTGGAATGCGGCGCCGATGACCTGCAAGGGGATGAGAGTCAATTTGAGGTGTTCACCGACCCGACCCGCTGCTTCGAAATCAAGGAAGCCCTGGAGGCCCGGGGGTTTAAGCCGGTCCTGGCCGAGATCCAGATGCACCCCCAGACCACGGTGCCCATCGAGGAAGAAAAGGCCGCCCAACAAGTGCTTAAGCTGGTGGAATTGTTGGAGGAACACGATGACGTCAACGACGTCTTCGCCAATTTCGACATCCCGGACGAGCTGCTTGAGGCCTTGATGTGAGCCCGGTTATCCTGGGGGTGGACCCCGGTTCCCGGTACACCGGTTTTGGGGTGGTCCAGGGGGAGGGGAACCAGGTCCTCCACCTGGCCTCCGGCAGCATCAATCCCGGTTCCCGGCCTCCGTTGGAATCCCGTCTCTGTCAGATTTTTGACGGCCTCACGGACCTGATCCAGCAGCATCGCCCCCAGGCCATTGCCCTGGAAGAGATCTTCCTGGCCACCAACGTCCACAGCGCTTTCGTCCTGGGCCAAGTGCGGGGCGTGGTGCTGCTCCTCGCGGCCCGATCCATGGTCCCCATCTTTCACTACTCCCCCCTGGTGGTAAAAAAAGCGGTAGTGGGCTACGGCCGGGCCTCCAAGTCCCAGGTGCAGCTGATGGTGAAGCAGCTTCTGGGGGTCGAACTGAAAAACGAGCACGCCGCCGACGCCCTGGCGGTGGGCATGTGCCACCTCTTTCACAGTCGCTGGCCGGGCGCCTCCCCATGATCGGTTACCTGGAAGGCCAGACTCATAGACAAGTCCCCGAACCAGATCCTGGTGAAGGTGGGGGGCGTGGGCTACCGGGTCTTCATTCCCCTGTCCACTTTTTATGCCCTGCCGGAGCCGCCGGGCTTCGTCGCCCTCCAGATTCATACCCGCATGCAGGAAGACGCCCTGCACCTCTATGGCTTCAACACCCTGGAAGAAAAGGACCTGTTCCTGCAACTCCTGAGCATTCCCCGGGTCGGGGCCCGGACGGCCCTGAGCATCTTGAGCGGCATCAACCCCGAAGACTTCGCCCAGGCCCTGCTGGCCAGCGATGACAAACGCCTGGCCAGCATTCCCGGTATCGGCAAGAAATCCGCCGCCCGGATCGTCCTGGAACTCAAAGATAAGCTACCGCCGGCCCGGCGCCCGCGCCCGGCCTCGGCCGGCGAGAAACTCATGGAGGACGCCCTTTCGGCCCTGATCAACCTGGGGTATTCCAGAAACCTGGCAGAGAAAGCCCTGGACGCGGCCAAGGCCCTGGGCGCCGGGACCCTCGAGGACCTGCTGCGCCAGAGCCTGAAGTCCCTGGCGAAGTGAGGGAAGAAAAGATTTGGGGGAAGGGGCTAAGGGCTTTTTCGTAGAGCCTTTACCCCTCTACAAAGAACTCCAAACCCCCATCCCCAATTCCTTAAGGAATGGTGGCACAGGCGTCCCGCCGGTGGTATAAGCCATTATAATTAATGCATAATTTAGCTAAAATCTACCTGGCCGACAGCCGGGCCATGCCGGAAGTGGATGATGCCAGCATCGACCTGGTGGTGACCTCGCCGCCTTACTGGCAGATCAAGGATTACGGCGTCCCCGGCCAGATCGGCTACGGCCAGAGCCTGCATGAATACCTCAAGGACCTCTACCGCACCTGGCGGGAGTGCTTTCGGGTGCTTCGGGAAGGGGCCCGGCTGTGCATCAATATCGGCGATCAATTCGCCCGGGCCTCGGTCTACGGCCGCTACAAAGTCATTCCCCTGCACGCCGAGTTCATCAACCAGTGCGAGGGCCTCGGCTTCGACTTCCTGGGGGCCATCATCTGGCAGAAAAAGACCACCATGAACCCCAGCGGCGGCGCCGTAGTCATGGGCTCCTACCCCTTTCCCCCCAACGGCATCGTCGAGATCGACTATGAGTTCATCCAGATCTTCAAAAAGCCGGGGAAGAGCAAGAAAGTCTCGAAAGAGATTAAAGAAGCCTCTCGACTGACCAAGGAGGAGTGGAAGGAGTACTTCGCCGGGCACTGGCATTTCGGCGGGGTTCGCCAGGTGGGGCACGAGGCCATGTTTCCCGAGGAGTTGCCCCGGCGCCCATAAAAATGTTCACCTTCGTAGGCGATACGGTGCTGGACCCGTTCCTGGGGAGCGGCACCACCGTCAAGGTGGCCCTGGAGGCGGGCCGGAATGCCGTGGGCTATGAGATCAACCCGGATTTTCTGGAGGCGTTCTCCGAAAAATCGGCGGCAGGGGCGCTTACCGTTTTATAGCAAATCCAGTAATTAAGCCACATAAAACAATTGAGGAACTGCCGGAAATCGATTATACTCCGGCAATTCGCGATGCCGTAGCCCGGCAGGAACCCCAAGGCCTGGGGTCCAGTCCGACCGATCTCTATAAGGTTACCGAGATTATTGATGAGAACACCATCGAACTGGATAATGGCCTCAAGGTCAGGTTCCTGGGAGTGGAGATAGAAAAACCGGCCGAGACCCTGGATTATCTGCAGACTCGGATTCTGGGCAAGCAGGTCCTGTCAAAGAAGATCAGGTTATCGATAACAACTTGGTTAGGGCGTATGTTTATTTAAAAAACAAAATATTTATCAATGCCCATTTGATTAAAGTTGGGTTAGGGTCCCCGGACCTTGCCGTCCACCATAGATTGAGCACCAGGTTTATCAGCCTACCACCGGGAACGGCCGGGGCCAGTAAACTTCACAAGAGCGGTTGAATGGCTTCTCCGGATTTAGCGGTTGACCATAAATTACAGAAAAAGTTTATCCAGTTACAGGCGCAAAGAGGAGAAATTCAGGCTGAAAAGCCAAAACGGGTGAATTACCGTTCGGCCATAACCCCATTCTCCGATACCCTCGCTCGGCGAGGCCCACAGGGGGTTGACACATGAAGAAAGACCTGAAGCATCATGGCATCAGAAACGTCGCCGCGGTCCACTGGAACCTGCCCACCTCGGCCCTGTACGAAAAAATCGTCAACCAGAGGGAAGGACTCATCGCCCACCTGGGGCCGGTGGTAGTGCGCACCGGCGCCTACACCGGCCGCTCTCCCAAGGATAAATTCATTGTCGAAGAGCCCACCAGCTCCGCCCAGATTCATTGGGGGGAAGAGAACCAGCCTTTTACCTCGGAAAAATTCGATCTCATCCATTACCGGCTGCTGGCCTATCTCCAGGGCAAGGAGATCTTCGTCCAGGACCGCCACGCCGGGGCGGACCGGAATTACCAGATGAATATCCGCCTGATTACCGCCACGGCCTGGCAAAGCCTGTTTGCCCGCAATATGTTCCTGGCCCCGGTGGGCCCCGGCGAACCCGTGCATGTCGGCCCGGATTTCACCATCATCAGCGCCCCGGGCTTCCATGCGGTGCCGGAGTTGGACGGCACCAATTCCGAAGCCTTCATCATGGTCAATTTCGGCAAAAAGCTGGTCCTCATCGGCGGCACCTCCTACGCCGGGGAGATCAAAAAATCGGTCTTCACCATCCTCAACTACTACCTGCCCCAAAAGGAAGTGCTGTCCATGCACTGCGCCGCCAACGAGGGCCAGCAGGGGGATACGGCCCTGTTTTTCGGCCTGTCCGGGACCGGCAAGACCAGCCTCTCCGCCGACCCGGAGCGCAAGCTCATCGGCGATGACGAGCACGGCTGGGGCAAAGACGGCATCTTTAACTTCGAAGGGGGCTGCTACGCCAAGGTCATTCGCCTGAGCCCCAAGGCCGAACCGGAGATCTACGAATGCACCCGGAAGTTCGGCACCATCCTGGAAAATGTCGGCATCGACCTGGCCACCCGCCGCCTGGACCTGGATGACGCCAGCTTGACGGAAAACACCCGGGCCGCCTACCCCATCACCCACCTGCGCAATATCGTCCGCGCCGGGGTCGGAGGCCACCCCAACCATATCTTCATGTTAGCCTGCGACGCTTTCGGGGTCCTGCCGCCCATCTCCCGCCTGACCCCGGAGCAAGCCACTTACCATTTCCTCTCCGGCTACACCGCCAAGGTGGCCGGCACCGAGCGGGGCCTGGGCAAAGAACCCCAGGTCACCTTCAGCACCTGTTTCGGGGCCCCCTTCCTGCCCATTCCCCCTGCGGTCTACGCCCGCCTGTTCCGGGAGAAGGTGAAGCAGCATAAGCCCACCTGCTGGCTGGTGAACACCGGCTGGACCGGCGGGCCCTTCGGGGTGGGGCACCGCATCGAGATCGCCCACAGCCGGGCCCTGTTGCACGCGGCCATGTCCGGTAAGCTGGACGAAGTCCCCACTTATCAGGAGCCCTATTTTCGGCCTGACCGTGCCCACCACCTGCCCGGGAGTGCCGGATGACATCCTCTACCCCCAGAAAACCTGGGCCGACCCCCAGGCTTACGAGACCACCGCCCGGGACCTGGCGGGCCGCTTCCGGGAGAATTTCACCAAGTACGCCGCCAACGTGGAGCCGGAGGTGCTGGCCGCGGAACCGAAGTAAGGCATAAGGGGTCACGTAAGATTTGAGGGGAGGGCTGGGGAACAAACGATCCCTCACCCTCCCCTCAAACTTCCCTCCCCGCCCCCTGGCCTCCGCTCCCAACGTCTTCTCCAGAGGTCGCAATTTGAGATCTCTGCGGAAAGCCCTTTTGTCATCCTGAGTGAAGCGAAGGATTTCGTTTTTCTGCGTACTTATGAGATTCTTCGGTCGCTCCGCTCTCTCAGAATGACAAGCGGGGGTACTTTTGCAGAGATCGCACTCTGCTATTTCTTGAAGGAGGGATAGCGGGCCGCCAGCCAGGGCGCCAGGTGCCGGTCGACGATCCCCGCCACCGCCTGCGCCCCGGGTTCGGTGTAGTGGAGGTAGTCGTAGTAATAGGCGGAGTTCCGGGGCAGCTCCCGGGCCAGGTCGATCAAGAGCACCCCATCTTTCTGGGCCACCTGCCGGGTCACTTCGTTGTAGAGCTCGATGGCCTGAAACATCAACCGGCCGTTCAGTGGTCCCCTATCTTGACGGTCTCCAAATTCACCCCGGTTACCGGGTCAAGGCCCGGGCCGTAGAGGGTCGGCTGGGTGATCAGGACCGGCTCGATCCCATGGGTCCGGCAGACCTTGACGAGCTTCTCCAGCCGTGCGGCAAAAAAGGGCAGGGAGTTGGTCTCGTAATCCTTTAACAGCCTGGAGGCGGTGCCGGCCGGTAACTGCTCCAGCGTCCCGGCCTTTCTCAAGTCAATTTCCGCGTGGTGCAAGCCCCGGCGTTGGGCAATAAAGTAGCGGTAGAGGTTCTGCCCCAGGGCATAGACCTCGCTGCGGTACAGCAGGGCGCGCCACCGGTGTTTCAGATCATTGCCCCGGCGCGCCTCGGCCGCGGCGATGTCCCCCGCGCCCACGTCGTTGATGCCGATCAGGAACAACACCACCTTGGGCCGTAGTTTAACGACGTAATCCTCCATCAGGATGAGGTGCCGGTAGGTGGTGGCGCCATCCAGGCCGGCGTTGTTGACCCACACCCGGTTCAACCCCCGGGCGAGTTGCTGTCCCAGGACGTCAGGCCAGGTCCGGCCGTCGGAGAGGTAGAAGCACTCCGTGGTGCTGCCGCCGATGGTGATGATGGTCAGCTCGTTCCGGAAATCGCCGGGAGGCGGGGCCCCCCGGAAGCCCAGGGAATTCTTCGTGTGGATCGTGGTCTTGGCGGCAGTTTGGTGGGAAATTTTTCCGTGTTGTCAAATATATATCTTTTGTTGACCGGCAAGACGATCCGGTCGGGCCGGAAGCGCATTTCCAGGGGATTGTAGACCCGGAGCAGCACTTCCAGCACCGCCAGGGCCACCAGGCAGCCCAGAAGGAGTATGGATGCGTTGGTGAGGTATTTTTTCATGGCAGCCACTGTCCGGCGGGAAACGCTTGGATTTGCCGCGGCCTTCCCGGCTCGGCGGCCGCCGCGGGGGGTTGGAAGCCCCGGGGTCCTGGACCTCTCATGGCAACCCGGCTCCCGGACTGATCAGGTCGGCCTTGGGGTTACTCCCCTTGGCCAGCTTGAGACCGGCCCGGACCAATTGTGAAAAGGCCGGCCGGGAACATGCGAAAAAGGCGCGATGCCCCAGCCGGTTGAAGTGCATGTCGCCCCGGGGGTAGTACATATTTTGCCCGGTCCTGGCATAGCGCTGCGCCATGGCTGCCGTGGGGTCAAGGCACTCGATGCCGTGTTCCCGGCAGAAGTCCCCGATCTTGCGGTTAGGAGCCATGAGATCAAACCGGGATTTCTTCAAGCCATATTGCGCTACGGCTTTGTCCCAGTCCCCGGGCTGCACCTGGTACCGTTGAGGAAATATTTGCACCGCGAAAATAATGTGGTGCCCGCGGCAGATGAGAGAAAAGGCCTCCAGGCATCGGAACAACCTGGCATAGGCTTCAACAATTTCAGGAGGCGGGGGCTTGGTGAACATACCGAGACCGTCCGCATCGTCGAAAAGACTCGGGTGCTGCCAGTCGCCCCCGGTGGTGATCGCCTCCTGATCCTGATAGAAACGCCGCAATAACCGCCGCCTTTTTGTCCACCGGCTGATCTGCCTGACGAGGCGTTCCCCGGGGCTTTGCGTTATCAGATATTCTGGCGGGATTTTATAGGCTGACAATTGTTTAAGGCTCATCGGGGGATTGTGATTAACTGCGAGATGAACCTTGCCATCCTCCAGCGTGAGGGTATAGCCGCCATGAGGGTCCAGACCCAGGTATGCCTGGGAAATATCATTTCCCAGGGTTATTCCCAGGAGGACAATATGCGGTTTCAGCCGGACCCCGAATTGTTCTAGATAATACAAGGCGTTAGCCGGATCGGAAATTTCGGCCACCATGACCTCGGCTTTGCCATATTCCCGGTTGATCAACTGTTCCTGTAAAGAGGAAAAAGTCTCATGCTGGCCCACCCGGTAGCCGGCGGTGAATGAATCCCCCAGCGACAGGACCCGGAGTACTCCCGGCCGGGGCTCTGGAGTGAACTCTCGATCACTGCGAAATCCCTGGGAATTGTTGGTCCATTGCACCTTGCCGCCCAGACCATCGGTCACCTGAATCGATAAATTCTCTTTGAGATATCCTCCCCACCCCATTTCCCGCAAGCCTAAGCGCTTGACATCACCAAAATCGAGGGTGGTCTTTTTCTGATACTTTTCCACGCCCCAGAGAGAAAACTCCGCCAGGACCACGGCCATGATAATGGCTGAGATCACCGACAACCAGATAAACCGACGCTCCGTAGGGGTAATGGTCATGGAGTCCTTATAGAACTAGTTCCGGTAGGGCTGCAAGGCCCCGGTTTCAAGCCTGGATGCGACATGTCGGTTTAAAATCGCAGCCCCGGAATCCGGTCCCAGTGGAGCAGGTGGAGGGTGATAAAACCAGCCACCAGGAGCCCGGCGCCGGCCAGGGCCAGCCAATCCCCTGCCGCCATCTGCGTCTCCAGGAGATAGGTGCGCCGGGGACTCATCTGGAAACCCCGGGCCTCCAGGGCCCAGGCCATGGACTGGCTGCGCCGCAGGGTCAGGAGAAAAATCGGCGCCAACAGGGGCAGATGGCGTCTGAGGCGGTCCAGGGGACCTCCCTGCTCCCAACTCAGCCCCCTGGCCTCCTGGGCCTCTTTGACCCGCATGGCCGTGGCAAAGACCTCGGGCACCCAGCGCAGCGCCAGGGCAAAGGCAAAGGCCCCGGGGTACGGCAACCGCAGCTTCACCAAGCCCCGAAAAAGCTCGGCCGCCGGGGTGGTGGCCAAAAGCGTCAGGCCGGCCACCATCATGGTGGCCAATTTCAAAAAGTTGGCGGCGCCAAAGGCCAGGGACTCCCGGCTGACGCCCCAGAACAGGGGGGTGGGACCTTGAGCCAAAAAGGACCAGACCCCGAGACTGAAGATCGCCAGGGGCGCCAACAGCCAGCGGATGGGCCTCAAAGCCCGCCAGGACCGGGCCAGGGTTACGTACCCCAGCACCACGAGGGTCGCCAGGGCCACCACCTGGGGGCTCTCGGGCAACAGCACGATGACGAAGCTGGCCATCAACAGGCACAGCTTGGTCCGGGGGTCGAGGCGGCGCACCCCGTTAAGGGCCGGGAGGGCCCCGGAAAATTTATTTCCTTGCATCGGGACTTAACTTTTCCGAAAATTAAAATCTAAACTATAGATTCTATTTTCTCAAGGGACGGTGCAATGGTCAAACCCGTAGTGTTGATCTTGATCTTACTGGATGTCTTCCTCAATGTCACCGGGCAGTTGTCTTTAAAATACGGCATGACCAAAATCGGCAATTTTTCCATCTCCCTGTCGACCTTGCCCCCCGTCTTTCTCAAAGCGGCCACTAATGTTTATGTGCTCTTTGGACTCCTCTGTTACGGCCTGGGATTCATGGTCTGGCTTATCGTGTTGTCCAAGGCCGAAGTCAGCTACGCCTATCCCCTGATCAGCCTGGGCTACGTCCTCACCGCCGTCCTGGCCTGGACCCTGTTTGGTGAGGCATTGAATGGAAATCGTCTGATGGGGATATTGACTATCTGTCTGGGGGTGTTCTTGATCGCCCGGAATTAATGGGCCAGAAGGGATGGAGGCAACCCTGGGGCCGGACTTCCCTGAGTCGGGCGGCGGCCGCCCGGTTTCCGGCTCGACAGATCGGCGGCGCGGTTCTTTAAGGAGAATGGCTAATCCGGCCGTAGTCCCGGCGGCGGGGGATTTTCCGGCGTGGGGCCAGACTTAACTCCGGCGCAGACGGTCCATCAAGGAGCCCCGGGACTCTGCGGATTTCTCAGGCTCAGGGCGCGGCAGGTCATCCTCCGGCGATACCCAGGCAATATTGCGTTTATTCAAGATCAAGACCCGCCCGCTTTTGCCCTCGGCAGTGGCATCGAACACCACCACGAAAGGGTCGGCGGTCTTGGTGAAAATGTCGCTCACCCGCTGGACCGTCTCTTCATCGTGATATATGTTGACCGTTCCCTGGACCAGGGAGCCATCCACCATCTTGATGCTCACCTTGCGGCCATTAATCCTTCGGCTGATAACCTTGACACTCATAGGCGCCCTCAGGACGGAAAGGGCAAAAACTTCTGCCCCTCCCGCCGCTTAACCCGCAGTTCTCCCCGGGTCTGCCCCGGAGGCTTTGCCAGGCCATGAGGCGCGGGTCAGCCCGTACCGCCACACCTGACGATAGACTTATCGGCAGGCCGCAGCCTTTTCTCAAGGAGGCTGGGAAATTATTGGCGGAGGCGCCGCCCCGGGCTTATCCCCATGAGCGGTCAAGAGACAATTTTAATAGGGGGGGACCTGCATGTCACCCCCAAGCAGGTGCGCACCCCGGTGCGTCCCTGCGATTAATTCGTTCATGTTGAACGCCACGTGGGATTAGAGTATTTGCCACTAATTTATCCCACTGGCTGATTTTTGGCTTTTAGAGCCTGTACCGTAAGGGAAAGAAATTTTGGCATTCGCTATAACCGCGGCCGGTTGCCGGAAGGGATGGCAGGGGCCCCACCTCAGCCGCCCCGGCAGGGGCGGCTTATCCCGGACGGGACGCCAGGTTCCCGACCTTTTTGGCCAGCAAGCCGCCGGCCAATTCCCGGGCCCGGGCCAGGGTCTCCGCCAGGTCAAAGGAGAGCAGGCGCCGGTCCTGGACCACGACCCGGCCGTTCACCAGGACCGTCTGGACATCGGCGCCGGTGGCGGCGTAAACCAGGTGGGAATAAGGGTCATAGAGGGGGGTCAGGTGAGGCTGATCCAGGTCGATGACGATCAGGTCCCCTTTCAGGCCCGGGGCCAGGGCCCCCACCTCTTGATCCAATCCCAGGACCCGGGCGCTGCCGCCGGTGGCCAACGACAGGGCGGTGGGCGCCGGCAGTACCGTGGGGTCCATGCAGTCCACCTTCTGGAGTTTGGCGGCGGTATCCATCTCCTGGATGAGGTCCAGGTTGTTGTTGGAGGCGCAACCGTCCGTCCCCAGCCCCACCGGTACGCCCCGGCGCAAGAGGTCCGCCACCGGCGCGATCCCGGAAGCCAGCTTCATGTTAGACTCCGGACAGTGGGCCACCCCGGCCCCGCTGGCCGCCAGGAGCATGCGGTCGGCATCGCTCAGCACCACCGCATGGTCCGCCAACAACCGGCGATTGAGGAGTCCCAAGCGGTAAAGGTGCCCCACCGGCGTCGCCCCGTAACGGGACTGGCAGTCCGCCACCTCCTGGGGGGTTTCAGACAGATGCATAATGAGCCGGGTGTCATACTTTGTCGCCAACTCACCGCATTGCTGCAATAATTCCGGGGAGCAGGTGTAGACCGCATGGGGCTGGATGGCCACCCGGATCAAGGGGTGGGACCTATCAGGCGCGGCAGAGGTCCTCGCTGAACTTGAGGCCCGCGGCGGGGGGACCGTAATTGGGCGACGGAAAGTCGTAGAGCACCTCGCCTACCACCGCCCGGATGCCGGTCTCGGCTACGGCCCGGGCCACGTGGTCGGCAAAGAGATACATGTCGGTGAAGGTGGTGGTGCCGGAAAGCAACATCTCGGCCACCGCCAGCTTCGTGCCCCAATAGACGAAATCGCCGTTGAGCCGGGTCTCCGCCGGAAAAATGTAATCATTGAGCCATTCTTCCAGGGGCAGGTCGTCGGCCAGACCCCGGAACAGGGCCATGGCCGCGTGGGTGTGGGCATTGATGAGACCGGGGAGGATCAGCCCCTGGGGGTAATCCAGCACCCGGTCCGGGGCGTAGCGCTTCTGCAGTTCCGCCGGGGGACCCACCGCGACAATCTCCGCGCCCTGGAGGGCCACCGCCCCGGGGGAGAACACCTCGTGCTCCCGGTTCATGGTCAACACCCAGGCCCCCTGGATGATCAGGGAAACTTGCTCTTTCCCCACCTCGGACATCCTGTTCTCCTTGATAGAGGCTCTTGTCGTGTTTCAGAAATAATTCTCATAAGTCAGCGTTTTAAAATTCCCTCTCCCCTGGTGGGAGGGGGAGTTTTAAAGGCAAGGCATGGTCGAGGTAGCCGCGGGACATAACCCGAGAACCTGGTGCGAACCTGTCTTGGGCTGTAAATCAGTTCCCTCAACCAGTCAAAGGTTAGGGACAGTTTTTAAGTCCCCCTTTTCTAAAGGGGGATTGAGGGGGATTATCCCGCGCTTATTTACTCCCCCCTGCCCCCCTTGAGAACAGGGGGGTGATTTTTCCCCAACTTAAGCTCCTTCGGCTGATCCAATTGATAAAGGAAATCAGTTTTGACATGACTTATAGACACACGGGGCCACGGTCGGGGCTCATTTTTTCGGCCCGGGCGCACCCGGTGCGGCTGGCGCCGCTGGCGCCGCCGGCGCCGCCGGCTCCCCCTGGCGCATGGCGGCCTGAAAGCGGGGAGTCGACCCCGCTGGAATCTTCAGACGGAAGGTCCCCGGGGCCAGGGAATCCCCCTTGATCCAGGGGTTGAGGCTCTTAATAACCTTGTAATACGTGCCGCTGGCCTCTGCCAGTCTTCTCACCGGCACCGCCTGGGCCAGGGTAAGCTGGACCTCGTCATAACCCAGGGGCGCGTAGAGCTGGTCTTCGGGAATGGCGAAGCCGTAGCGGCCCGGGTCCTCCATGATGATCTTGGCCGCCAGGATGCGGAAGATATAGCGTTCGGTTTCCTCCGGCAGGCTCAGGTGGTAGAAGTTATTGACCCCCTGGGCGGCGATGGCCCTCTGCACCCGCCCTTGTCCGGCGTTGTAGGCCGCCAGGGCCAGGGCCCAGTTGTGGAACATCCGGTGCAAGTATTCCAGGTGGGTCAGGGCCGCGTCCGTGGAGGCCCCGAAGTTCAGGCGTTCATCTATGAGCTTGTCGCAGCGCAACTGTAACTGCTGGGCCGTAGGGGCCATGAACTGCCAGGGGCCCAGGGCGCCGACGCTCGATCGGGCCAGGGGACGCAGGTCGCTTTCCGCCAGGACCACGTATTTCAGGTCCAGGGGGAGCCGCCGGGCCCGCAGTTTCCGTTCGATTTCCGGAAAGTAGCGGCGAGCCCGCTTCAGCCACATGGTGGTCTGGGCCCGGCTCCACACCTCGACGGTGAACTCCCGGTCCAGGGCCTCTTTGACCTCCGGTTCGTTGAGGGGCACCGGTTCGCCGCAGAGGAACATCTGGGCCGGGGCAACAAAATTGGGCAAGGAGACGACCGCCACAGGAGCGGCGGGCGGCGTCCCCAGAGGCAGGCCGGGACCTGCGCCCACCCCGCCCGGGAGCAGCCACAGGCCGGCCAGCACAAAGAGGATAATCAGCGCCATAGAGGATGATCCTGACGGTCAAAAGAATTTCGTTCGTAAAGCATGTATCCCACCAGAAGGGGTCTGTCAACCCGCCGGAGCAGCCCGCCCCTCAGACCGGGAGCGCCGGTTCGCCCTCGGGGTTCGGGACGGCAGTCCCCTCCTGGGTCCGGATGGCCACCTCCAGTTCGGGGATGGCCTTGTGGTGCAAGACCCGCTGGGGGTAGGGCAGGTCGATGCCATGCGCCTTGAACCGCTCCCAGACTCCCAAAAGGACCTGGCTTTGGACGTTATGGACGCCGTTTTGCGGGTCATGAATCCACACCCGGAGCTCAAAGTCGACGGAGTTGTCGCCAAAACCCATGAGCAGGCAGGCAGGCTTGGGGTCGGCCAGGATCCGGTCCGCCTTCCCGGCGGCCTGCAGCATGAGTTCCATGGCCTGGGGGATGTCGGAGTCGTAGCCGATGCCCACGGGAATCTTAAGGCGCAGCAGGTTGTTGCTGTAGGACCAGTTGATCACCTGGTTGGTGATCAGGTCTTCATTGGGGATGAGGTATTCTTTGGCGTCCCGGGTCACCACCGAGATATAGCGGCCCCCGAGAAAATTAATCCGGCCGTAGGTATCTCCCAACTGAATTACATCCCCGGGCTTGATGGACTTGTCGGCCAGGATGATGAGGCCGCTGATCAGGTTGGCAAAAACCTTTTGCAGGCCGAACCCGATGCCCAGGCCGATGCCGCCGCTGAAGACCGCAAAGGCCGTGAGATTTATCCCCAGGTAGACGAGAACTGAGACAATCACCAGGGTAAAGAGGAGGATGCCCAGCAGCTTGTGCAACAGGACCTGGACTGAGGGGGTGACATTCTGCACCGTCTTGATCCAGTGTCCGAAGAACACCGAGATTTTCTTGGCCAGCCAGAAGAGCACCACTAAAATGAGGGCGCCCTGAATCAGGCTGAGCGCGGTCAGGTTTACGCTGCCGAGGCTCAGGTCGATGCTGCCCAGTAGGTCAAGGACCGGGATGAGCACGTGCACGATATCCATGGCGGCGACGGACCAGATAATGACGCTGACGAACCTGGCCAGGGTGCGGTTTCTCATTTGGGAGGTCAGCAGGCGAATGATCACCCAGGCCAGGAACAGGCTCAGGAAGATGCGGATGCCGTGATTGGGCCAGTGCAAGCGGCTGGCGGTGCCATGGGCAAATAACAGGAAGATGACGGCGAAGATGGGACTGAGTAATCTGCCGGTAATCACCCCGGTCAGGTGCGGCAGAGAGTGTTCGACCAGGGGGTGCCGCGCCAGTTGCCGGTGCAGCCACGGCCGCACCCCTTCGGCGGCCAGGCGAGCCAGAAGATACAGGCAGCCCACCACGATCAACTGTACCAGCATGTTCCAGACGAGGATGTGGGTAAAAAAATAATTTTGGACCAGGAGCCCCATGGCCAAAAAGTAATTGAGATTAATGGGACTATCCATCATGGCCTCCGGCATAAGGGATGGAGAATTATCTATCTATTGTACCGGAATTTAAGAAAAATTAACAATCGGCCGGAGGTGATTCGGGCCCAGCCTTGCTGGTGGCAGTTCACCCTCCCGGGGCCTGGCCAGGCCCCGGGAGGGCGCCCAGCCGGTTATCTCGTTTGCAAAAGGTCTTTCCTCTTATCTCCTCTCATCGCTCCTCCCAGTGGGGGGAGAGGATCAGGGAGAGAGGAAGGTAAGAAAAAACCTTGGACAATGAGTATAAACTTGGGGGGCTCTAACCGCGAGGTGCCTTCCCGGCCGCCCGCATCCGGCGCCGGAGGGAAAAAATCTCTTGATTCATGGCCTCTTCTCTTATACTATTTACCAAGAAATTCTCGACGAGGAGGTGATCCTGGTGCATCGGTCGCTCTTTTTTACGCCTTTAAAGTCCTGAAGCAGCGGCGTCCGGGGAGCCTTGGTAAGGCTCTGGATTCGGAGGCCGGACAAGGGTGAGCCTGATCACCGGGAACTTTCTCACCGCCTTAGTCCTGGTTCAATCCCCCCCTTGCAGTAACTCTTCAGACTCGTCTCGTCATTTTTCGGCCTACCGACATAAACGCCGCTCTCTTCGGAAGCAGTGAAGGGCGCCGCACCTCTGCGCGCCCGGTCGCCGGCCGCGGCCAGGCCCCATCCCGGGCTTCGGTCCCGGCTGCGATCCCAGACCTTACCCGCCTTAGCCAGGCCCGAGGCCGCTTCGGGCCCTGGCCGGTTGTCGCTTGATTTTCCCGTGAAAGTCTAACCCTATGGGTGGTTTGTACCCCCGCCACCAGGAATTTCATGATGGGGTGTGGCCCCAAACGGCCAGGTGATTCGGCCTGAACTCATTTCAGGAGGCCTCGGCGAAAAACCTTGTTGTCATCCTGAGCGGAGCGCAGGATCTCGCCTTTTCTCGCCTTAGGGAGATTCTTCGGTCGCTTTGCTTCCTCAGAATGACCAGGAGTCGACTTTTGCAGAGCTCTCATAAAGGGTGATTCTTTTGGCGCAACGCCGTCTCAAACCCAATAACTGCCAGGGAATTTCCCCGGCCGGCAACTCCGGCCCCGGTTGGGAGGTCGGCATGACCTGGCTCTACCATTGCCTGAGACTGAGCCTGGCCGGCATCTTTATCTATGCAGGGTTTGTCAAACTTCTCGATCCCCGGGCCTTTGCCCACGCCATCGCGCAGTATGAGCTGGTATCCGAGGGTCTGCTGCCCCTGGTGGCCGTGAGCCTGCCCGCCCTGGAATTGCTGGCCGGCCTGGGCCTCATCTTTGAGGTCCGGGGCAGTCTCAGCCTCATCGCGATTTTACTCCTGATATTCCTGGCAATCCTGGGATACGCCGTCTGGCAGAACCTGGACATCGATTGCGGCTGTTTCACCCTCGATGAACTGGACGCCCAACATAACGTCATAACCGCGTTCCGGCGCGACCTCGTGATGCTCGTGGCAACTCTTTATCTGTATTGGCGGCGGCGGAGTCGTCCGCCCCGCGGTTTTTTGATCGGCAAAATAAACCAAATCTTTAAAGGAGAGATGACAAGATGACGAAAAAACACGGAATTTTCATGGGGGCACTCATGGTTATCCTGGCCCTGGCCCTGGTGGGTTGCGGTCAATCCTGGTCCGGCAAAGAACTGGCGACTGAGACTTCCGGGGTCAACTTATCCCGGGAGACGAACCGAGGGGGCTACAAACTGGTGTCCACCCCGGAACTGAAGGGCTGGATCGACCAGAAGAAACCCATGATGATCATCGACACCATGCCCCTTGAAGCCAGCTACAAGAAACAGCACGTCCCCGGAGCGGTGCAGTACGAGTTCCCCATTCCGGAAGTGAAGGAGATGGACGACGCCGACAAGGCGAAATTCGAAAAATTTTTAGGCCCCGACAAGGATAAGACCCTGGTGTTCTACTGCGGTTTCGTCAAATGCACCCGGAGCCACAACGGCGCCATGTGGGCGGTCAGGCTGGGCTACAAAAACGTCTATCGCTGCCCCGGCGGCATCAAGGCCTGGGATGAGGCCGGCTACCCCGTGGCCAAGGGCGATAAATAAGCCCATAACCCCGGCTCGCCTGCAACCCGGCTCGCCCCGGAGGAGACCAGGGACTAGCCGGGACCACCCTTGAACTTTAATAGGGAGATCAGTCAAATGGCAACACCTTACGATGACATGTGGAAAAAACTCAACCTCGACTTGACGGCCCATGAGGGGTTGCTCCAGGTCCTGGGGAAATTTTACGGTGACATCTATCTGACCCAGGAAGGCCGCCTCAAGGGCATGGAATATCTGGATTTTGTCCTGTCTGAGGTCCACGGCCTGCGCATTCAGGAATTGCAGGATGCCAAGGCCCAGGGCCGTAAAGTGATCGGCACCTTCTGCGTCTTTGTACCGGAAGAACTGATCGCTGGCCGCGGACGCCATCCAGGTGGGCCTCTGCGCCGGAGCCGAAATCGGCAAGGACGCCGCGGAACAGGTCCTGCCCCGCAACACCTGCGCCCTGATCAAATCCTTTGTGGGTTTCAAGATCGCCCGCCTCTGCCCCTACATCGAGTCCTGCGATCTGGTGGTGGGGGAAACCACCTGCGACGGTAAGAAAAAGGCCTACGAAATCTTTGCCGATTATGCCCCGGTCTATGTCATGGAAATCCCCCAGATGAAGCAGGCCTGCGACCGGGACCTGTGGAAGGCCGAGATCCTGCGGTTTAAGGCCGAAATCGAGCGGGTTACCGGCAACACCATTACCGCCCCCCGGCTCAAGGAGGCCATCAAGCTGGTGAATGCCCGGCGGGCCGTCCTGCAGCGCCTCAACCGTCTCCGGGCGCTGGCGCCGGCCCCCATTTCCGGCCGGGACGCGCTGCTCATCAACCAGATCAGCTTCTACGACGACCCGGTCCGGTTTACCCGGAAGATCGGGGAACTCTGCGACGAACTGGAGAAGAAAATCCAGGCCGGCCAGGGCGTGGCGCCGGCGGACACGCCCCGGCTCATGCTCTCCGGCTGCCCCATGGCCGTGCCCAACTGGAAGCTGCCGTTCGTAGTGGAATCTTCCGGCGCCGTCATCGTCGGGGAAGAATCGTGCATCGGGGCCCGCAACACCCGGGACCTGGTGGATGAATCCGGGGAAACCCTGGAAGCCATGCTGGACGCCATCGCCGATCGCTATATGCGCATCGACTGTGCCTGCTTCACCCCCAATACCGAGCGCCTGGAGCATATCGTGCAGATGGCCCGGGACCTCAAGGCGGACGGGGTGATTCATTACGGCCTGTCGTTCTGCCAACCCTACGCCATCGAGGCCTTCAAGGTGGAAAAAGCCTTAAAAGAAGCCGGTATCCCCATGCTCAGCCTCGAAACCGACTACAGCATGGAGGATGTGGAGCAGCTCAAGACCCGGGTGGAAGCCTTTGTCGAGATGTTGCATTGAGCGCAGGACCAACCGGGAGGCTGTGATGTCTGCAATGATCCTACCCCAGGTAGCGGGGATCGACGTCGGTTCCCGCTCCATCGAACTGGTGCTCCTGGAGGGCGGGCAGATGGTGCACCAGGCCAAGCTCCCCACCACCTTCGATCCCCTGGCCCAGTGCCGCCGGCTGCTGGAGGGTCTGCCCCCGGCCCGGATCGTGGCCACCGGCTATGGCCGCAAGCTCCTGGTGGAAAACCTCCAGCACCACAAGGTCACCGCCATTACCGAGATTCAGGCCTATGCCCTGGGGGCGCGCCATCTGTCCCGGCGGCGCGCACCGTGCTGGATATCGGCGGCCAGGACACCAAGGCCATCGCCCTGGGGGAAGGCGGCAAGGTGGTCAAATTCGAAATGAACGACCGCTGCGCCGCCGGCACCGGCAAATTCCTGGAATTCATGGCCACCGCCCTCCAGGTGCCCCTGGAGGAATTCGGCGCTTTCGCCCTCCAGGCTGACCGGCGCATTCAGATCAACAGCATGTGCACGGTGTTTGCCGAAAGCGAGGCCACCTCCCTCATGGCCCGGGGGGAGAAGGCCGCCAATATCGCCCTGGGCCTGCATCTGGCCATCGTCCAGCGCACCCTGGGCATGCTGCACCGGGTAGGGGTGGCGGAGCCGGTGCTGTTCGCCGGCGGGGTGGCCCACAACCCCTGCGTCAAGGCCCTTCTGGAAGAGCATCTGGGCCTGCCCGTCATCGTCCCGGACCAACCGGATATGGTGGGGGCCCTGGGCGCGGCCCTGCATGGGGAGCGGGGCCGCCGGGGGCGGCCGGGGCAGGAAAGGCCCGAAGTGGTTTCCTGCCAAACCCGTGATAATGCGCTTCCCTTCTCGCCCGGGGAAGAGAAAAAAGGACCTTGAGCCTTCATGATGCGTTATACTAATCCTCATAGACCGTCATTAACCGGACAGTAAACCAGTCTCGGAGCTTCGGACCTGGCAGGCTAAATCCCCCGGCGAAACTTGGAAAAATTGATGACCAACCCCGGGGCCCCTTTGAGGAATGGGGGTAAAAACAGATTTTGCCTCTTGTGGAACCTCGGCTAAGGTCTCCTAACCTGTCATTCTGAGGAAGCAGAGCGACCGAAGAATCTCATAACTACGAGAACAGAGGAGATCCTTCCCTCCGCTCAGGACGAAAAGATAGCTTTGCTTAGCGCTCTCTTATTGCGTTAATCTCGAGACCCGCCACTATCCTGAAGCAAGCTGGCGCGGCCGAATTTCCGGTGATCGGGCGGTTGCCGCGCCGGGATCAACTAGGAGGAGAACCTGACCCTATGCCGGGAAAACCGTTGGACTGCCGGGGGTTGGCCTGCCCCAACCCGGTGATCAAAACCAAGGAACTCATCGACCGGGGCGACGTGCCGCAGCTTACCGTACTGGTGGACAACCCCGCCGCCCAGGAAAATGTCAGCCGCTTTCTCCAGCGGGCCGGCTTTGAGGTTCGGGTAGAGGAAAACCAGGGAACCTTCGCGGTCAGCGGCTCCCGCGGGGCCGCCGAAACCTGTCAGATCATGGTCCCGGAAGCAAGGGAGACCCCACACAAGATCCTCGTCCTCATGGGGAGCGACACCCTGGGCCGGGGCGATAACTTCCTGGGGAGTAAACTCATGGGCAACTTCATCTCCACCCTCAAGGAAATGGGGCCGGAGTTGTGGTGCGTTGTCCTCCTCAATTCCGGGGTGAAGCTGGCCGTGAGCGGCTCCGAAGTCCTCCCTGGTCTCCTGTCCCTGGAGCACTCCGGGGTGAGGATCCTGGTGTGCGGCACCTGCCTCAACCATTTTGAGCTTTTGGAAGCCAAGCAGGCGGGGGAAACCACCAACATGCTGGACATCATCACCGCCATGCAGCTGGCCGACAAGGTCATCACCCTGACCTGAGGCCGCGTCGTTGAGTCCCTGGTTTTCAGAGGGGAATTAATCGGGGATTTTGCCGGTTGAAGCCGCTGCGCCAGTCATCTTGCCATCCCGGGCGGAGCGCCGGACTGCGTATTTTCTCTTCGTGCTGAGATGCTTCCGTCGCTCCACTCCCCCGGAATAACCGGTTAGGGGACCCAAGCCGAAATCTCAGGTTACGCTGCCCCCTAAGCCCCCGTTGCCCAAAGGGATAACCGCCCCTGATTTGTGCGTGGGCCCGCGGCTTTGGCCGGCCCCCCTCCCCCTGTCCCCGGAATTTATTGGAAAAGTGCCCGCCGATAAAGTATATAGGGGGAAATGCTAACTTTAGCCCCACACGCCCTATCCCGGATAATTCGCCAGACAGCAAAGAACTTGGTGGCACAGGCTTTCCAGCCTGTGCAAAAAGCACTCTGCTTTTCAGGGTTACTAAATTTACTGTTATATTTCAGTATGTTGTCTCATAATTCAAAAAGTTCATGAATAAAGTGCCCTATGATGAACCTGGCTGACTTGCGGCTTTACCTCCGCCTCCTCGCTTACCTCAAGCCCCACAAATGGCGCATGAGTGCGGCCATCGTCGCCATGCTGGGGGTCTCGGCGCTCACCGCCCTGTTGGCCTACATGGTCAAGCCCGTCCTGGACGACATCTTTTTCGCCAAGCGGGCCAATCATGCTCCTCCCTTGGCGGGCCTGGTGGTAGTCCTCTACCTGGTCAAGGGGTTTTTCTCCTACACCCACAACTACCAGATGAGCTACATCGGCAATGCCACCGTCACCCGGCTCCGGGATGAGCTCTTCGCCTCCCTCCAGCGCCAGCCCCTGTCTTTCTTCGACGGCGAGGCCACCGGGGTGCTCATGAGCCGCCTCACCTACGACGTCAACCTGCTCCAGGATGCGGTGACCCGGGTGGTGACCAGCTTCTTCAAAGACACCTTCACCGTCATCGGCCTCACCGCGGTGATTTTTTACCAGGAGTGGCGCCTGGCCCTCATGTCCATGGTGGTCTTCCCCCTGGCGGTCCTCATGATCGTGCACCTGGGCAAACGCGTCCGACGCATTTCCCAGGCAACCCAGGTGGCCAACGCCTACCTCTACACCGTCCTCCAGGAGTCCCTCATCGGCCAGCGCATCGTCAAGGCCTTCGCCCGGGAAGCTTACGAGGAACAGCGCTTTTGCACAGCCAACTGGGACTACTTCCGCATCCGCATGAACCTGAACGCCACCCGGGAACTCTCCCCGCCGGTGATGGAGTTTCTAGGCTCCCTGGGCATGGCCGGGATTATTTTGTATGGCGGTAAGGCCGTCATTCATGGCGCCTCCACCCCGGGCACCTTCTTCTCCTTTCTGGCCGCCCTCCTCATGCTCTACCAGCCCATCAAGAGCCTGAGTTCGGTCCAGAACGTCGTCCAGGAAGGTCTGGCCGCGGCGGTGCGGGTCTTCAGCCTCATGGACCGGGAGCCCGAGATTCAAGATGCCCCCGGGGCCGCCGACCCTGGCTCCCCTGGCCCGGGAGATTGACTATACCGGGGTCAGCTTCGCCTACGACGGCCGGCGACGACGTCCTTCACGACATCGACTTCACCGTGCACCGGGGCGAAGTCGTGGCCCTGGTGGGCCCCTCCGGGGCCGGCAAATCCACCCTCTTGAATCTCCTGCCCCGCTTCTACGAAGTCACCGGCGGCGCCATCCGGATCGACGGCCACGATATCCGGGACGTCACCCTGGCCTCCCTCCGGGGCCAGATCGGCGTGGTCACCCAGCAGACCATCCTGTTTAATGACACCGTGCGCCACAACGTGGCCTACGGCCGCCTCAGCGCCACGGAGGCCGAAATCGTCAATGCCCTCAAGGACGCCCACGCCTACGACTTTGTCACGGCCATGCCCCAGGGCCTGGACACCCTCATCGGCGAACAGGGGGTGCGCCTCTCCGGCGGCGAACGCCAGCGCCTGGCCATCGCCCGGGCCCTGTTAAAAGACCCGCCCATCCTCATCCTGGACGAAGCCACCTCGTCCCTGGACTCCGAATCCGAACGGGAGGTGCAGCAGGCCCTGGACCGCCTCATCATCGGCCGAACCACCCTGGTCATCGCCCACCGCCTCTCCACCGTGAGAAACGCCGACCGCATCATCGCCATGGAAAACGGCCGCATCATGGAAATCGGCACCCACGCCGAGCTTTTGGCCGCGGACGGCCTCTACCGCCGCCTCTACGAAATGCAGTTCGCCCGGGAGGAAGAAGCCGACCCCGCCGAGCGCGATGACACCTTGCGCCTGGAGGCCTAGCTATCGCCTGTAACGCACATCATGCGGCTCTACTGGCATAACCTGTTCCAGCGGCTTCAGGGAGGCCGGGGCGCCGGCCCGCCTCCCAGCCCCGTCGTCCGCGCCGCTGCCGCGGCCGCCTCCCGGCTCTACGGCCTGGGGGCCGGGTTACGGCGCAGCCTCTACGCCCGCGGTTGGCTCCGGACCAAAAAACTCCCCGCCCCGGTGGTCAGCGTCGGCAACCTGACGGTGGGCGGCACCGGCAAGACCCCCATAGTGGCCTGTCTGGCCCGGCTCTTACAAGTCCGGGGGCAGCGGGTGGCCATCCTCAGCCGGGGCTACGGCGGGCAAAGCCGCGGCGTCACCTGCATCTCCGACGGCCAGCACCTTTACCACCAGACCCCCGGCGGTGGGCGAAGAGCCCTACTGGCTGGCCCGGACCCTGCCCGGGGTGGCGGTCTACACCGGGGCCTGCCGTTATGCCGCGGGGCTTGCCGCCTGGCAGGAGTTTAAACCGGACCTCTTTCTCCTGGACGACGGCTTCCAGCATTTTCAGCTGCACCGGGACCTGGACCTGGTGCTGCTGGACGCGGCCTCGCCCTTCGGCAACGGTTTTCTCCTGCCCCGGGGACCCCTACGAGAGCCCCTCACGGCCCTGGCCGCGGCCCAGGCCCTCATCCTGACCCGGTTCGACCCGCAGCGCCACCAAGCCCAGCTTGCGGCCATCCGCGCCGACTTCCCGGACCACACGGTGTTGACCGCGGCCATCCTGCCGGTGGGGGTCACCGTTTACCCCGGGGGCCAGGCCGAGGCCCCCGGAGCCCTGAGCCACCGGGCCTTAACGGCCTTCGCCGGGCTGGCCCGCCCCGAGGTTTTTGCCACTACCTTAAGGGAGCTGGGGGTGGATCTAAAAGGTTTTGAGGTCTTCCCCGACCATCACGCCTACAGCCCTGAGGAATTGGGCCACCTTACGGATGCGGCCCGGGCCCTGGGGGCCGAGGCCCTGGTCACCACCGGCAAGGATTGGGCCCGGCTGGGAGAGCTCTGGGACGGGGAACTCCCCCTGTGGGTCCTGGAAGTGGAGGCCCAACTGGAGGATGCCAGGCCGGTCCTGGAACTCCTGGACCGGAAACTGGCGCCATGAGGCCGCACCTCGGCCAACCGCGCCCCTTCCTGCCCCGGGCCGCTTCCTGCAGCCGCCCCCTACCGTATCCGGAGAAAATGTTTTACAATACCTCGGAGGGTCTAGAGGAAATGTCAAAAGTTTCTTCCGTAATGACACCTGTTCCAAAGACCTGAACCCCTGTCCCTCCTTGTCAAAGGGGCGAGGGGCGATATTCCGTTAAAAGTTTCCCTTTGACCAAGGGGGATTTAGGGGGCTTCAACCAACAGCAATCGGGAGAAATTTTTGGCGACCGCACTATCTTGCCCCCATCAAGGAGAAGGGGCGGTTCCCCAAGGACCGGGCCTTACCTATGACTGACGTCCCTAAAGAAAATCCCCTCAAGTCTCAAGACCTGCCGCTGCCCCCCGAGGTCCGGGAGCGGTTCCAGCGGCTTCAAGTGTCGCGCCGGTTTTCCCGGGACCCCGAAGTGGTGCGCCGCATCCTGGTGCGGTCCCCCAACTGGGTAGGGGATGCGATCATGGGCCTGCCGGTGCTAGCGGGGCTCAAGCGGCTCTTTCCCCTGGCCAAGATCACCGTGCTGGCGGCGCCCCGGGTGGCCCCGCTCTTTGCGGGCCAGCCCGGGGTGACCGGGATCATCCCCTACCCGTCGGATAAGGGCAAGTGGCAGGTCCTGTGGGAGCTGCGCCGGCGCTTCGACGTGGCCCTGGCTTTGCCCAACTCCATGGAGTCCGCCCTGGGATTGTGGCTGGTGGGGGTGCCAGCCCGGGTGGGGTATACTACCGACGCCCGCCGCCTCTTCCTCAAAGAGGCCGTGTCCAACTACGGGGAATTGGCCGGTTTGCACACCGTCTTTTATTTTCTGGGCTTACTCAAGGCCCTGGGGGGAGTGGCCACCTTTACCCCTCCCACCCTCTGCCTGGAAACTGAGGAAGAGGTCTCGGGGGCCCAGATCCTGGCAGAATCAGACCTCCCCGGCCATGGCCCCTGGGTCGGCATGAGTCCTGGTGCGGCTTACGGCCCGGCTAAACGCTGGGACCCGGCGCGCTTCGCCGCCCTGGGGCAGTCCCTGCACCGGGAGTTCGGAGCCCGCCTGGTGCTGCTGGGGGGGACGACGAACGGCCGGTGGCAGAGTTGGTCAAGGCACAGCTTCAGAGGCCGGTGGCGGATCTGGTGGGCCGGACCAGCCTCCGGCAGGCCCTGGGGGTAGTGTCCCAACTCGACCTTTTGGTCACCAACGACTCGGGGTTGATGCACGCCGCCGCGGCGCTCTCGGTCCCCCTGGTGGCCCTGTTCGGCTCCACCGACCCCGGTGGCCACCGGCCCCTTCACCTCCCGGGCCACGGTGATTCGCCATCCCCAGCCGTGCAGTCCCTGCTTCAAGCGCACCTGCGAGACCGGCTCTGCCTGTCTGGAGGCCATCAGCGTCGACGAAGTCGCCGCTGCCGCCCGGATCTGGCTGAAGGAGCGCTCATGAGTCAACCCGCGGTCTTCCTGGACCGGGACGGCACCATCAACGAAGAGATGGGCTATATCAACCATCCCAGCCGCTTCGTCCTGCTGCCCCAGTCCCTCCCGGCCATCCTCCGCCTCAATGCCGCGGGGGTCAAGGTGGTGATAGTCACCAACCAGTCCGGCGCGGCCCGGGGCTATTTTCCCGCTTCCCTGGTAGATGAGCTTCACACCCACTTACAAGAAGTCCTGGCGGCCAAGGGGGCGCATCTGGACGGCATCTACACCTGCCTCCACGGCCCGGATGAAGGGCTGCGCCTGCCGCAAACCCTCCCCGGCGCTGCTTACGCAGGCGGCCCGGGACCTGGACCTGGACCTCAGCCGCTCCTATCTGGTGGGCGACCGCTATAAAGACGTGGAGACCGCGGCCAACGCCGGGGCCAAGGGCATCCTGGTGCTCACCGGCTATGGCCGGGGCGAGTATGAATATCTCCGGGCGGCGCAAAAGGTGCAGCCGGTCTATGTCGCGCCTGATCTCCTGGCGGCGGTGGAGTGGATTTTGGCTGATTTGGGGAAAGAGCCATTGTAGGGGCGACCCGGCGGGTCGCCTCTCCGGATACCCCGTCTAGGTTCGGCCCTGGATACTACCGATGATCATGTCCCCCCATCATCTTCCCGGTCACCCCAGGATTCTCCTGGTCAAACTCAGTTCCTTCGGGGATGTGCTCCACGCCCTGCCCACCCTGGAGGCCCTGCGGGCGGCCTACCCCAAGGCTCATATCACCTGGCTGGTGGAGGCCGCGTATGCGCCGCTCCTGGCCGGCCACCCGGCCCTGGACGAAGTCTGGATGGCGCCCCGCCTGCGCCCGGGCGAGTTTTTCTCCGGGTCCAACCCGGCCGCGCTGCGCCGCCTCCTCCGGCAGCTCCGCACCCAACCCTTCGACCTGGTGGTGGACGTCCAGGGCCTGCTCAAAAGCGCCGTGTGGGTGGCCCTGGCCCGAAGTCCCCGCAAGGTGGGCTATGACCGGACCCGGGAGGGAGCTATCTCCCCCTCACCGAACGGGTGAAGCCGTTTGATCCCGGAGGCCCACGCGGTCTGAGCGCTACCTCAACCTGGCCCATTATCTCGGGGCCCCCCCTACCCCGCCCCGCTTCCGCCTGGGACTGGACGCGGCCGACGGATATTTCCGCCCTGATCCCGTGCGCAACCGGGGCGCCCCTGGCGGTGCTCCATCCCGGGGCCCGCTGGGCCAGCAAACTCTGGCCCGCCGCCATCCTGGGCCCGTCTGGCGGAGTGGCTCCACGACCAGGGGTTTCAAGTGGCCGTCACCGGCAGCCCCGCCGACCAGCGAGTTGGCCGCGGACATTATGGCCCAATGCCGGGCGCCGGTCCTCAATCTGACGGGCCGCACCTCCCTGGCCGAACTGGCCGCCATCCTACGAAAAGCCCGGTTGGCCGTCACCACCGACACCGGCGTCATGCACCTGGCCGCAGCCTGGGAACGCCGGTCGTGGCCCTCTTCGGCCCCACCGCGCCCTGGCGCACCGGGCCTTTCGGCGAGGGCCACCAAGTGGTCCGCCTGGGGTTGTCGTGCAGCCCCTGCTTCAAGCGTCACTGCCCCGACCCCCGGTGCCTCAACGAACTCTATCCCGGAAATGGTCGAGGCCGCGTGTGAGAAAATCTTGTCTAAAGCCGGAATTACTTGATACTATGCCAGCATGCATTATGAGCGCGGCGCGTCCCGGCGATTCCTGGCAGTCAGGGGCCGGGCTATCTGGATCAACGTAATGTGATGAGATGATCAAGGGAGGCTCTTGCAAAACTACTCATTGACCACAATTGTCATTCTGAGCAGAGCGAAGAAACTCGCATTTTCAGGAGGTTGAGATCCTTCGCTTTTTTCGGGATGACAGAAAAACAGTTTTCCAAGAGGCTCAAGAGTTACGCATAATCCTCCCCACCCCCTTGAGAAAAGGGGGCCATTCAGAAAAGGTGTCCTTTATGCTGGACGATCTGACGGGCAAATTGCCTTGGTGACCGGGGCCTCCCGGGGCATCGGCCGGGCCATCGCCATCGCCCTGGGCGAGGCCGGGGCCGAGTGGCGGTGAACTACCGGAGCCGGGAAGCCGCCGCCCGGGTAACCTGCGCGGCCATTCAGCGGCACGGCGCCAGAGCCCTGGCGGTTCAGGCCGATCGTCTCCCGGGCCGCGGCGGTGGCCCAGATGGTGCCGCCATCGAATCGGACCTGGGCCCGGTGGACATCCTGGTGAACAATGCCGGCATTGTCAGCGACAAGCCCCTGGCCGACATCACCGAGGCGGACTGGGACGAGATGCTGGCGGTGAACCTGAAATCCGCCTTCCTGGTGACCCAACAGGTTTTGCCCGGCATGCGCTCCCGGGGCTGGGGCCGGATCATCATGCTCTCCTCGGTGGCCGCCCAGACCGGGGGGATCACCGGGCCCCACTACGCCGCTTCCAAGGCGGGGCTCCTGGGCCTGACCCATTCCTACGCCCGGCATCTGTTCAAAGAAGGCATCACGGTCAACGCCATCTCCCCGGCCCTCATCGAAACCGATATGGTGACCGGCAACCTCAAGGCCAGCCCGGCCGCCATCCCATCGGCCGCTTCGGCGCCCCGGAGGAAGTGGCCGCGGTGGCCGTCATGCTGGCGAAAAACGGCTATATCACCGGCCAGACCATCAACGTCAACGGCGGCTGGTATATGAGTTAGTGCGTCAGTTTCGCAAAGGGAGTTAGGGTGGGGGTGAAAATTAAAATGTCAACTGGTTAGCTGGCTTGCCCCCTCCAACCCCCTTCCACCAGGGAGGGGATCTGGATGGAACGAGTAAATTATCTTAGCAACGATTCGGAGGAATTATGCCCATCAGCACAGAACTGCTGGAAATCCTAGCCTGTCCCAAGTGCAAGGGTGACATTCGCCTGAATGAAAAAGGCGACGGGCTCATCTGCGACAAATGCCGCCTGGTTTACGAAATCAAGGACGACATTCCCATCATGCTCATCGACGAGGCCAAACCCTTAAAATAGTGTCAGTGGCCAGTAGTCAGTTATCAGTACTGACTACTGACTACTGACTACTGGCAACTGCTACTGCCATGCCCCAACTCTCCGTCATCATCATCGCCCTGAACCAGGAGGCCAACATCGGCGATTGCCTGGCCTCGGTGAGCTTTGCCGACGACATCGTGGTGGTGGACACGGGCAGCACCGACCGCACCGTGGAGTTGGCCCGGGCCTACACTGACCGGGTCTTGACCACTGACTGGCAGGGCTTCGGCCGCACCAAGAACTATGCCCTGGATCAGGCCCGGGGCGACTGGGTCTTCAGCCTGGACACGGATGAGCGGGTGCCTCCGGCCTTGCAGGCGGAAATTCTGGCCACGGTCGCCGCCGACGGCCCCCTGGACGGTTACCGGGTGGCCCGGAAGAACTACTTCTGCGGCCGCTGGATCAGGCATTTGGGCTGGTACCCCGATTATACCCTGCGCCTCTTTCGCCGGGGCCAGGGCCGCTTCCGGGACCGGGAGGTCCACGAAGAGGTGGTGGTGGACGGGCCCCTGGGGACCTCTCAAAACCCCTCTGGAGCACTACAGCTACCGGAGCGTCAGCGACTACGTCGCCCGCATGGACCGCTACGCCCGCCTGGCGGCCCAGGAACTGGCCAAGGCGGGGCGCCGTCCCTGCCCGGGAGAACTATTCTTCCGGCCCGTGCTCTCGCTTTTTCCATCTCTACTTTATCCGGCTGGGGTTTCTCGAGGGCACGCCGGGCTATACCCTGGCGGTGCTCATGAGCATGTACAAGTTTCTGAAATACTACTATCTCCGGGAGCTTGCCCGGGGGAGGGATCTTGATGGCCATTGACCCCAGCGCCCGCATCGCCCCCGGGGTGGAACTGGCGCCGGACGTGGAAGTGGGGCCCGGGGTGATCATTGACGGCCCCAGCACCATCGGCGCCGGCACCCGCATCCTGGCCCACGCCTACATCGGCCCTTACACCACCATCGGGGCGCACAACCTCATCGGCTTCGGGGCCATCGTGGGCTACGACCCCCAGGATTACGCCTTTACCGGGGAAGAGAGCTACACCCTGATCGGCGACCACAACCTGATCCGGGAATACGTCACCATCCACCGGGGCACCAAGCCCGGCAGCGCCACCCGGGTGGGCAACCACAATTTTCTCATGGCCTTGAGCCACATGGCCCACAACTCCTGCCTGGGCAATCACGTGGTGGTGGTCAACGGCGCCCTGGTGGGCGGCTACGTCGAGGTGGCGGACCGGGCCTTTATTTCGGCCAACTGTCTCCTGCACCAGTTCATCCGGGTGGGCACCCTGGCCATCATGCGGGGCGGGTCCCGGGCCTCCCGGGATATCCCGCCTTACGCCATCATCGACGAGACCCACACGGTCAAGGGGGTCAATCTGGTGGGGTTGAAGCGGGCCGGTCTGGCGACCCCTAACATTGCCGCTCTGCGCCAGGCTTTCCGCCTCCTGTTCTTCCGCCGGGGCAACCTCAAGGACGGCCATGGCCCAGGTGGAGCAGGAAGTGCACCTGACCCCGGAAGTGGCCCACCTCCTGGAATTCATCCGCGCCTCCAAACGGGGCGTGGCCATGGGTCCCAGAGATAGCCCGCAATGCCGACCCCGAGTTCTAAGCGCATCCTGGTCATCAAGCTCAAGCAGCCGGGGGACGTCCTGGTGAGCACCCCGGTGATCGCCGCCCTGAAAGAGGCCTGGCCCGAGTCCCACCTGACCTACCTGGTCCCCAAGGGCACCGAAGACATGGTGGCCGGCCACCCGGGGCTGGACGGCCTCCTGGTGGTGGACCGCCGGGGCGCAGACCTGGGGCCAGGCGCTGCGGTTCATCCGGGACCTCCGGCGGCAGCGCTTCGACCTGGTGCTGGAACTCTCCGGCGGCGACCGGGGCGCCTTCTATTCCCTGCTCACCGGGGCGCAGGAGCGCCTGGGCTTTGCCCACCCCCGGCAGCCCTTCTGGCAGCGCCACGCCTGCTTTCACCCGGCTGCTGCCCCGCCCGCCGGTGAAAATGCACCTGGTGGACCAGAACTTGGCGGCCGTGCGGGCCCTGGGCATCGAACCCCGTGAATCCCCGGCTTGCAATTCTTTTGGGATACGGCCGTGGAACAGCGGGTCCAGGACCTGCTCACGTCTCTGGGACTGGCCGGCAGGCCCTTCGTGGTGATGCATCCCGGGGCCGGCTGGCGCTTCAAGTGCTGGACCCCCGCGGGCTACGCCCGGGTGATCGAGGCTTCTGCAGGAAGAATGGGGCCTGCCGGTGGTGCTCACCGGGACCCAGGCCGCCCATGAACAGGAATTGCTGGCCGCGGTCCTTAAGGAATGCCGGGTCACGCCCGTCAACCTGACGGGCCGCCTGAGCCTCAAGGAGTTGGGGGCCCTCATCGCCCAGGCCCGCCTCTTCTTCGGCATGGACAGCGCCCCCATGCATCTGGCCGCGGCGGTGAACACCCCGGCAGTGGCCCTCTTCGGTCCCAGCGGCGTGTTCAACTGGGGCCCCTGGGGCGCAGGCCACCTGGTGATCAAAAAGGACTGGGAGTGCCTGCCCTGCGGCCGGGACGGCTGTGAGGGCTCCAAGGTCAGCCGCTGCCTGGTGGAACTGACCCCGGAAGAAGTTTTGACGCAGATGGAGCAGCATTTTGGTGAATTGGCGGACAAGCGGGAAAAGTCATCGTGATAGGTCAGGACTGGCTGGCGAGGCGGCCTCCTCAGGGGTGCCCTCATCATCCGCCACTAATCGGCAATAAAACCGCCGGGACGTAGGGGCGGGTTTCAAACCCGCCCCTACCTGCCCCGGGGATGACCCTTTTATGCCGAGTTGCGGTTAAAAAGATAAAGACAATACGTAGGGGCGCACCTGTGTGTGCACCCTCCAGAGGGGATAGGCAGGTCCCCCCTGCAAAGATTGTCCATTGTGCGCTCAACGGAATTAATGCCCTGATTAACAGGCTGTCGGCCCAGGAGGCAAACCATGGCCAGAGTAGTAGGTAACGGACTGAAGGTGAACGTGGCCCGGAAACCCGGGCAGGAGCAAATCATCGACCTGATGGCCCTGTTCAACCAGAACCCCAACAAGATCATCGTGGTGGCCGGGACCGTGGGAGAAGGCGGCGCGCCCAATACCTGCCCCGTTTCCCTCATCTACGCCAAAGACGAGAAGACCCTGCTGGTGGGCCTGCTCCGGAACAGCGGCACGAGCGCCAACCTGCGCCGGGACGGCCGGGTCTCCCTGGAAATTATCGGCCCGGACGACCTGGTCATGGGGGTCCAGGGCACCATGCGCCTGGTCAAGGAGCCCATGGCCATGAGTGACGCCATGGCCATCTGGGAGATGCAGGTTAGCAAGGTCAAGCAAGACACCTCCCCGGCCCAGCGGGTGGTCCAGGGGCCGGCCTCGATGCCCCGCTCGGACAAGGCCGCGGCCTTCGAGCAGGCCGCCTTCGCCGAACTCAAGGAAGGGGTTTAGAGGAGAAAGATAAAGGATTTTGGGGGAGGAGGCAAAGGGCGGATACCCTTTCCCCCACCCCAAATCCCATAGAACGAGAGGTTGTAGCCGCAGGCTTGAGCGTGAAAACTTCAAATCCCCCTGAAGCCCCCTGTAAGAAAGGGGGACTTAAAAACCCCCCTTTTCTAAAGGGGGGTAGGGGGGATTTTTATCCCCGGGGGTGGGCAACCGACCATGATGGGTTAGCCTGCGCCACAGGCGAGACGCCTATGCCACCACCAGATAATCCATGAAGATCGCCCTCATACGACAGCGGGTGACAGCCCTTGGCGGGGCAGAAACCACCCTGGGGTACCTGGTCCGGGGGATGATTGCGGCCGGGCACAGCGTCACGGTGTACGGCACCGAAAGGGAGCCCGAGGCCCGGGCCGCCCTGGGGCCGGCGGTGGCCTATGTGCGGGTGCCGGTCTGGGGGGGCAAAACGCTCCGGCTCATCTCTTTTGCCCTGAACACCCGCCGCCTCCTGAAAGCGGCCGGGCCCCAGGTGGGCTTCAGCCTGGCGCGGGTCCCGGGCCTTGCAGTTTACCGCGCCGGGGACGGCTGCCACCGGGAGTGGCTGGCCCGCCGCGCCCCCTACCTTTCCTCCCCGGCCCGGGCGGCCCAGAATTTCAGCCTCTTTCACCAGGTGATGCTCAGCATCGAGGGCCGGCTCTTCCACGACCCTGGGTTGCGCCGGGTGATCGCCAACTCCCGGCAGGTGCGGGAGGATATCCTCCGGCTCTACGAGGTGAACCCGGCCAGCCTCCGGCTCATTTACAACGGCCTGGACCGGCAGCGCTTCCACCCCCTGGACCCCGGAGCCGCCGCCGCTCTCCGCCGCCGCCTGGGGGCCCCGGAGAACGGCCCCGTGGTGTTGTTCGTGGGTTCGGGCTTTGAACGGAAAGGTTTGCCTTATCTTTTTCAGGCCTTCGGCAGTCTAAAGGATAAGACCAGTCAGTTATGGGTGGTGGGCAAAGGGGATGAGGCCCTTTACCGCCAGGCCGCCAAAGGGTTAGGGGTGGCGGACCGGGTCAAATTTTGGGGACCGGTGACCGAAACCGCGCCGTTTTATCAGGCCGCCACGGTGCTGGCCCTGCCCACCCTCTACGACCCATGCAGTAACGTGGTCCTGGAGGCCCTGGCCTGCGGGACGCCAGCGGTTACCACCGCGGCCAACGGGGCGGCGGAATTCCTCGCCCCCGGGGACAACGGCGTTATCCTCCCCCAGCCGGACGATATCGAGGGCCTCACGGCAGCCCTGGCGGCTTTTCTGGCCCGGGGCCAAGCCCCCGAGGTGCGCCGGGCCGCAACCCAGTCAGTAGCCGCCCTCAGTTGGGAAAGTACGGTGGCCCAAACCCTGGAGGTATTAGCGGAGGTGGGGTCGTAGGGTGCGTCTTACGCACCGGCATAGGTTCATTTTTAGCCAGCGGGTTAAGCGTATCGCGCCGGGATTATCTTGCCAAAGATTGAAGGTTTTTTCTCCCTCCCCCGTGATGGGGGAGGGCTGGGGTGGGGGTGAAATTGCCGGGCATTGCTTCAACCTATCCCCCTCCCCCCAACCCCCTCCCACCAGGGGAGGGGGCGTTATTGGAGCCGACATCTTGCAAGGCATCTGTGGAACACGATACCAGACTTTTGGAGACCGAGCCCAGCAACCGGATGATGACCTTAACCAGCCGCACTTTGGCTGAATGCTGATGACTCCTATGCTTGCTCTCTCTTTTGACGGACACCCCCAGCTCCAGGAAGTGCCCCGGCCCGTATCCGGCGACGGCGAGGTTCTCGTCAGGGTCCATCTGGCCGGCATCTGCCGCACCGACCTGGAGGTCTTGAAGGGCTACCACGGCTTTAAAGGCGTCATGGGCCACGAGTTCGTGGGCCGGGTGGCCGGCCCCGAAGCCTCCCCCTGGCTGGGCCGGCGCGTGGTGGGGGAAATCACCAGCGGTTGCGGGGCCTGCGACCTCTGCCGCCGGGGCCTGGCCGGGCACTGCCGCCAGCGCCGGGTCCTGGGGCTCAAGGACCACGACGGCGCCTTCGCCCCCTACCTCACCCTGCCCGCGGCCAACCTCCACGCCGTGCCCCCGGAAGTCCCCGACGTGTTCGCGGTCTTCACCGAACCCCTGGCCGCGGCCCTCCGGGTCCTGGAAACCGCGCCGGTATCTCCCGCCGCCCGGGTCCTGGTGGTAGGAGACGGTTCCCTGGGATTGCAGATTTCCTGGGTCCTGGCGCTGAGCGGCGCCGACGTCCACCTGGCCGGGCACCACCCCGAGCACCTGGCCCTGGCCCGGCCCCGGGGGGTCGCCACCTTCCTGTCCGCCGATCTCCCCGCCGGAGACTACGACGTCGTGGTGGAAGCCAGCGGCAGCCCCACCGGCCTGGAACTGGCCCTCGCCCGGGTCCGGCCCCGGGGCACGGTGGTCATGAAAAGCACCTTTGTAGGCCGGTATCCCCTGGACCCGGCGGCCCTGGTGGTCCCGGAGGTTAGCCTGGTGGGGTGCCGCTGCGGGCCCTTTGCCGCCGCCCTGCGCCTCCTGAGGGACGGCCGGGTTGATCCCCGGCCCCTCATCCACCGCACCTTTCCCCTGTCCCGGGGTCTCGAGGCCCTGGCCTGGGCCCAGCGCCCCGGGGTGCTCAAGGTCCTGATCGATTGCCAGGAGGGAGATTAAGCCCGAAGGTTTTTTCAGGCGGCGCCAGGGGCCTTACCCCGAAGGACCGCACCGAAAAAAATGATATATTTAAATCGATTTTCTACGGAATGAATTTACGGCAAATGCTCTAAGATAAAGCACCTTACTGGAGGACGAACATGCGTCAGCGTTTTAGACAATTAGGGCTTGCTTCGGGTCTGGCGGCGCTCCTGCTGCTGGAAATCTGCCCGCCGGCCCCTCACCCGGCCCTGGGCGCCAGCGCTTTGGGGCTGCAAGAGGACTTCATCCATGTAGCCGAACAGGTGATGCCGTCGGTGGTGAGCCTCAAGGCCATCCGGGTGGTAACGGTGCAGCCCATGGGCCCCCCGGATGATTTTTTCCGGGGTACGCCCTTTGAAGGCGTGTTCCGGGAGATGGGCGGCCAGCCCATCCGGCGGCGCATGGTGGGCCAGGGCTCCGGCGTCATCATCGACCCCCGGGGCTACATCCTCACCAACAACCACGTGGTGGCCGGGTCCCAGCAACTCCAGGTGCACCTGAACGACGGCCGGGAAGTGACGGGCCAGCTGGTGGGCGCCGACCCCCGGTTTGACATCGCCTTGGTCCAGGTGCCCATCAAGGGTCTGAGACCGGTGAGAATGGGGGATTCCACCAAGATCCGGGTGGGACAGTGGGCCATCGCCATCGGCAGTCCCTTCGGCCTGGAAAAGACCATGACCGTGGGCATCATCAGCGCCACCGGCCGCCGGGGGTTGGGCAAGGGGACCTACGGCGACTTCATCCAGACGGACGCCTCCATCAACCCCGGCAACAGCGGCGGGCCCTTGCTGAACATCAACGGCGAGGTGGTGGGCATCAACTCCATGATCTCGGCCCAGGGCCAGGGCATCGGCTTCGCCATCCCCATCAACATCGCCCGGCAGATCATCGCCCCCTGGATGAAGTGAGCGGTGACCCCGGAAGAACAGGCCGCCCAGCTTGAGGCCCATTTTTGCCAGGTCAGGGAGATCATCCGGGCCGAAGAAATGTGGGAGCGCGTGCCGGAGTGGGCCCGGGAGTGCTCCCCGGAAAACTTGGAGGGTCTGGTGAAGTTTGCCTATTTCGGCGGCTTCATTGACATGGCCGGGGTGCGCCGGCTCCTCGGAGTGGAAAAAGCGACAATGCGCCAGCTTCTGGTCAAGTGGTACGAGGAGGTCCGGGAGCAGGGCTGCTGGCTCTGCTAGGCGACATCCTGAGGCAGGGCCGGCGCGGCGCTGCCCTCGAGGCCGGCAGACCGGTGGTTCAGCGGGGGCGAATCTCAACCATCAGGGACGGGGTCTCCCCCACCCGGCGGTTTTCCAGCCCCAGGCGCCGGTCCGCCAAGTCAAGGGTGCAGGCCGTTTGCCGCCCCAGATAGACCTCGTAGCACCGGGTTGGCGCCGCCGGAAGTTTTATGTCCGCCGGCGGGGTCCGGACGATCACCCCGGGCCCATGGAACAGGGGATACCGGATCTCATTGATGAGCTCGTTGAGCCCCTGGTCACCGGAGCCGGCAAACACTGCCGACAAAAAGCTCTTGACGATATCCCGGGCGAAAACCCCGTCTTTGAGGTCATCCACAAAGACCCGGGACAGCACCAGTTCCAGGGCCTTGAGACGATCCTGCCCATCGGTAGTGACGTTCAAGGTCACCAGAGGGCGGAATTTCTCGCCGCTGGGCTTGAAGGCGACCACCGTCTGAGCCCCGACCCGGTTCAGGTCCGTCTGCTCCAGGTGGAACCACCGGAAGAATTCCGTCTCTCTGACCTGGTCCAGCCGTCCCCCCAACTGGCCGAACGTGGCCCCGGAGGCCGAGCCGTGCAAAACCAGGCTGGTCAAAAGAAGCGTCAACCTCCGCCAAACTTTTTTCATCTCCATAGCCGGCGCTCCCGTGCCTCGAACCAATTATTTCAACCGATAGTGAATAAATTGCCGATTTGGGCGTATAATGATTTTATCAAAAGAAACCACGCAAGGAGAGCACCATGCAGGAATATGTCATCCACCCCCTGGTGGTGGGGGTCAATGAAACGGATCAGGGCGTCATGACCTATCTCAAGGGTTACGGCAAGCGCATCTGGCTTCCCATTTACGTATTTTACCTGGAGGGGGGGCCGGAGAAGATCCTGGTGGACACGGGCCTGGAACAGTTCATGGTGCCGCCCGGAGTCGAGGAGCAGTACGGCATCAAAATCCAGGAGTTCGAAGAAGCCCTGGACACCTTTGGCCTCAAGCCCGAAGACATCGACATCATCATCCACACCCACCTGCACAACGACCACTGCGAAAACGACTACAAGTGCACCAACGCCCGGGTCTATGTGCAGAAGAAGGAGTACGAATTTTTTCGGGAGCCCCACCCGGTGGACCACCGCTACTTCCCGGACCTCCTGGATGACAACGAGGTGATTCAGGTGGACGGGGATGCGGAGATTGTCGACGGTATCCGGGTGCTTCTCACCCCGGGTCACACGGTGGGAGGCCAGTCCGTGGTGGTTAACACCCGGGCCGGCCAGGCGGTGATCACCGGGTTTTGCTGCAACGAGGCCAACTTCCCCGCCTCGGGGCCGCCCATTCCTTCGGGGGTCCACCTCAATCTCATCGACGCCTATGAGAGCGCCCGGCGAGTCAAAGAAATGGCGGACATCCTCATCCCCCTCCACGACCTATCCGTGGGCCGACAGCGGAGCATACCCGCCTAAACGCGGCTAAACTCGGAGAACTCCGGGAGCAAGGCTTACCGTGGCCTGACAATGAGATGATCGACATATTTCCGAGTTCGATTAGTCGAAACGACGATGTCCGTGGGCCAGGGGCCTTATGGCCTCCCCTAACCACCAGAACGGGGGGATTTCAGCGGTGCGGCATTTTCTCAAGTTTTTGATACTTTTGGCAATGGTGGCGGCCCCCCTGGCAGCCGGGGCCCAGGACATTCGCATCAACCCGGTACCGCCCGGCTCTAAACCCCAGTGGACCAAGGTCCCCGGGGCGCCCCAGGTCTCCTGGGCCCCCAACCTCCCCACCGACGTTTTCCGCTACCGCGGCAAATACTATTTTTACTGGGGAAATTTCTTTTACCAGGGCCCCCGGCCCCAAGGGCCCTGGAAGTCGTTGGTAAAGGTGCCCGAGGTGTTTTATCAGGTGGGTCCCGCCTATTTCAAGACCGCGAAAAAAGCCGAAGCAACTCCGGCCGCACCCGCAACCTCGGGGGAGTCCGTGACGCCGCCCAAGGCCAAAATCATCGACATCCCCCTGGCTACCCCGCGGGACCAGGCTGCCCCGGAGCCGGGGCCCGCCCCGCCCGCCAGCCCAGAGGGGCCGAAAACCCCCGCCACGCCCCCCAAGGCGATGTGATATCGGCGGCTTTCCCAACCCTTCAAAGGTCTTCGTAGGGGCGCACCTGGGTGTGCGCCTTTGCTGGCGGGCCGGAATACGGGTGGCTGAAAGGGGAGTTGGGGGAGTTGAGCGACGAAAATCCCCGATCATCCCTTCAAATAATTCATCTTGAGACCTCTGCGGAAAGCCATTTTGTCATCCTGAGTGAAGCGAAGGATCTCGTATGTTTGCGTACTTATGAGATTCTTCGGTCGCTCCGCTCCCTCAGAATGACCAGGGGGGGTACTTTCACAGAGGTCCCATCCTGGTATTATAATTCGAACTTGGCGGCAATGGGGATGCGCCGGCCCATGCCGAAGGCCTTGGAGGTGATCTTCAGGCCCGGGGCCGCCTGCCGCCGCTTGTACTCGCTTCGGTCGATGGTGCGGATCACCCACTGCACCGTTGCGGGGTCAAACCCCAGCTTGACGATGTCGTCGTAGGCCCGGCCCTCGGTGAGATAATAATTCATGATCCGGTCCAGGATATCGTACGGCGGCAGGGTGTCCTGGTCCTTCTGGTCCGGGCGCAGCTCAGCCGAGGGGGCCTTCTCGATGATCTGCGCCGGGATGATCTCCCGGCCCCGGTTGAGGTAGGCGGCCAGTTCATAGACCATGGTCTTGGGCACGTCCGCCAGGACCCCGAGCCCGCCGCTCATATCCCCGTACAGGGTGCAGTAGCCCACCGCCAGCTCGCTCTTGTTCCCGGTGGACAGGACCATGTGGCCCTCTTTGTTGGAAATGGCCATGAGGATATTGCCCCGGATGCGGGCCTGGATATTCTCCAGGGTCACTTCGATCTCCCCCAACCCCAGGGGCCCCGCCAGGGCTTCCCGGTAGCTTTCGTAAATGGGGGTGATGGGGATAGTCCGGGTTTTTACCCCCAGGTTGCCGGCCAGGCTGAGGGAGTCGTCGATGCTGTCCCGGGAGGTGTAGGGCGAAGGCATCAACACCCCCAGGACGTTGTCCCGGCCCAGGGCGGCGGCGGCCAGGCAGCAGGTCACCGCGGAATCCACCCCGCCGGACAGGCCCACCACGGCCTGCTTGAAACCGCATTTCCCCAGGTAATCCTTGAGCCCCAGGACCAGGGCCTCGTATACCGTGGCGATCTTCTCCTGGGGTTGGTACCGGTCCGGGGCGCCGGGTTGCGCCAGGTCCACGGTGACCACCGCTTCCTGGAATCCCGGCAAAACCGCGATGGCCTCCCCGGCCTTATCCAGCGCCAGGCTGCGGCCGTCAAAAATCAGCTCATCGTTCCCCCCCACCTGGTTCACATAGACCAGGGGGACCCCGTATTTCCGGGCGTGGGGCTGGAGCAGCCGGTGGCGCAGCTCTTCTTTGCCTACCTGGAAAGGCGAGGCGGAGATATTGATGAGCACCGTGGCGCCCTGTTGGGCCTCCACCCGGATGGGGTCCAGGGGATAGAGGCGCCTGAACCACAACTCCGGATCGTACCAGGCGTCTTCACAGACCGAGATCCCCAGGACCTCGTCTTTAAAGGGGACGACCCTGACCTCCCCGGCGGGGTCGAAGTGCCGGGTCTCGTCGAAAACGTCGTAGGTGGGTAAAAGCGATTTGGCCTGGCGCAGCCGCACCTGTCCCTGGTGGATCAGCACCGCACAGTTGCACAGGCCTTTGCCCGTGTCCCGGCCGGTGGGCTGGGGCGCCCCCACCAGGATGCCGGTGTCGGGATACCGGGCGGACAACTCCACCAGGTGATCCAGGGCCTCCTGGACCTGGCGCAGGAGGGCCGGTTTTTCCAGCAGGTCCCGGGGCGGATAGCCCACCAGGAAAAGCTCTGTGAAGACGATCAGGTCGGAGTGCTGATGCTCCCGCGTCAGGGTGGCGACTACTTTGGCAAGATTGCCGCGCACATCCCCCACCACGGGATTCAGTTGGGCCAGGGTGATCTTCATTGGGGTAGATTCATCACATTTCCGGTCATAGTTACGCCGTCATGCCCCACTATACCACAACCCCGGTGCGCCTGATAAACTGAAAAATCTCGCCTCATCCCAGGCCAAGCCCCAAAGGGTAATCCCCTTAAAAAGGTGCGTCTTGCCAACTTATAATCACCCGCCAGCAACGGTAACTTCCCCGTAAGGGCGGACCTCAAGTGTCCGCCCTGACTTGTGGGACGACACGCAGGCCCCTCCTTACAATTCTCCATTTTCCTCCGTCTATTTGAGAGGGGAAGGGCGCATGATACCTGTCTCACAGATCGCAGTTGTTTATAAAAAAAGGGGCGCGTTAGCCGCGCCCCTCTAAAAAACCGACGCTGCCGCCGCCGCCGCTTAATCCAGTTCGAACTCCGTGCGCCAGTCTTTGGTGTCCTGCCAGGCCGGCTGGTCCGCCTTGCTGAACAGGAAGTCTCCCAGGACCAGGTAGTCCATTTCGGTGCGCATGAAGCACTGGTAGGCGTCTTCCGGGGTGCAGACGATGGGCTCGCCCCGGACGTTGAAGCTGGTGTTGACGATGAGGCCGCAGCCGGTCAACTCCTTGAAGGCCCGGATAAGGCGCCAGTAGCGTTCGTTGGTTTCCTGGTGCACCGTCTGGATGCGGGCTGAATAGTCCACGTGGGTGATGGCCGGAACGTCGGACCGCAGGTGATAGAGGCGCTCAAAGAGGTCCAGGTCATCATAGCCGGGGGGCAGGGGGTTGCGCCTGGCTTCGTTGACCGGCGCCACCAGCAGCATGTAGGGGGACGGCCGGTCCAGTTCGAAGTAGTTGGCCGTTTCCTCGTGGAGCACCGACGGCGCAAAGGGCCTGAAACCCTCCCGGTACTTGATCTTCAGGTTGAGGCGTTTTTGCATCTCCGGGTGCCGGGGGTCCCCCAGGATGCTGCGGTTGCCCAGGGCCCGGGGCCCCCACTCCATCCGCCCCTGGAACCAGCCCACCACCTGCCCCTGGGACAAGAGGGCCGCCACGTCCCGGGCCAGGTCGGCGAAATCGGGAAAGCGCTGGTAAGGGGCCTGGTGCCGCCGGGCCACTCGAAGGATTTCATCGGCGCCGAACTCCGGCCCCAGGTAGGAACCGGCCATGTTGTCCATCTGGGGATTGGGGACCAGGCGCTCTTTACCCTGCCAGATGTGCCAGGCCGCCAGGGCCGCGCCCAGGGCGCCGCCGGCGTCCCCCGCCGCGGGCTGGATCCAGATGTCTTTGAAGGTGCCCCGGCGAATCAACTTGCCGTTGGCCACGCAGTTCAAGGCGACGCCGCCGGCCATCACCAGGTAGTCGGCCCCGGTGAGGTTCTTGGCGGTCTCGGCCAGGCGCAGGACGATCTCTTCCGTGGCCTGCTGGATGGCCAGGGCCAGGTTCATGTGCCGCTGGTCCAGGAGGGCCTCCCGAGGCCGGCGCGGCACCCCGAACAGGGATTTCCACTTGTCGTCCCGGCACATAGTGAGGCCGGTGGCGAAGTCAAAATATTCCATGTTGAGCAGCAGCGACCCGTCTTCCCTGAGATCCACCAACGCGTCCAGGATCAGGGACTTAAAGCGCTGCACCTCTTCGGAGTCGGGGTTGCCGTAGGGGGCCAGCCCCATGAGCTTGTATTCGCCACTGTTGACCTTGAAGCCGGTGTAGTAGGTGAAGGCCGAATAGAGCAGGCCCAGGGAGTGGGGAAACTGGAGTTCCCGCAGAATGGTGAGTTCCCGGCCCCGGCCGAAGCCGATGGTGGAAGTGGCCCACTCCCCCACCCCGTCCAGCGTCAGGATGGCGGCCTCGGGGAAGGGCGACGGATAAAACGCCGAGGCGGCGTGGGACAGGTGGTGCTCCGGAAAGAGGACCGGGGGATTGCCGTCCCCCACCTTGGCCAGTTCTTCCTTGAGCATGGTGCGCATCATCAGCTTTTCTTTGATCCACACCGGCATGGCCGACAGGAAGCTCCGGAGCCCCCGGGGGGCAAACCCGTGGTAGGTCTCCAGCAGGCGCTCGAACTTGAGGTAGGGCTTGTCATAGAAAGCCACGGCCGCCAGATCGGAGAGCGCCAGGCCCGATTCCGCCATGACATAGGCCAGGGCCTTGGCCGGGAAGGCGGGGTCGTGCTTCTTGCGGGTGAACCGCTCCTCCTGGGCCGCGGCGATGATCTGCCCGTCCACCAAAAGGGCCGCGGCGCTGTCGTGGTAAAAAGCCGAGAGGCCGAGAATCGCTTCGGACAAGCTGTTATCCCCTTAAAAAATGGTGTAGATGAAGGGGGCGATGGCCGACCCGCTGGCGAAGATCATCAAAGCCCCGAAAAACAAGAGCGTCAGGATGATGGGCAGCAGCCAAAACTTTTTCCTCACCTTGAGGAAGCCCCACAAATCTTTGACAAAATCCATTATACCACTCCTTGGGCCCGGCTTGAGACCTCTCCATGCCGCGCTTTGCTTAATTCCCTCGCCAAATCGCCCCGTCCCCAGGTGCAGCGGGGGAAAGAGGGGAAACCGCCGGTCGGGGACGATTAAACCCGCCCTGGCGCTTTTCCTCAATAGGGGTTCGTCATATCTTTTCCCTGGACCGGTCCCTCCCGCACTACGAATACCGAATCCTGGCCCTGTTTCCACTTCTTCAATTGCAGGGCATCGGCCCCGGTCCAACGGCGGATGACCGCGATGGGGGTCACGACCAGGAAGAACACCACCGTCAGGACCACCCGGGAGACGACGCTGCTCAGGAGATGCGAGAGGCCGAACCAGAGCCCGGCCAGGGGCCGGAAGGCCTTGGGCCAGGCCATGGTGATGATGAGCAGTACCAGGCTCACGGGCAGAAACTTGGGAAACTTGCCCCAATACCCCAGGAGCAGGCAAATCAACACCATGGCCATCCCGGTATCTTTGGCCTGCTCCGGCGTGGACTGCAGCCACCGGGCCACGGGGTTGGCGCCTTTCAGCTTTTCTGTCGCCATGCTTCTCCTCTGCCTGGACTAATCCCAATTTTTAATTTTATCATGAATAGGATTTTTTCCGCAATGTTTCAGGCAGGCTCCCAGACACCCCCGATCCGGGAGTTGGGGGGAACCGCTGTTGGTCTGTGCCGTGGTTCAACGCTGAGACAATCACTTTGTCCTTTTGAGATTCCCTGCTACCGCGTTGCCTTCTGAGGGCTATTTTTCGTTGCCGCAGGTTTTAGCGGGAAAAAGCCCGGCAACAGACGCATGTCTCCAACGCAGCCCAACCTGGGGCGCCGCCGCCTTGCTTGCGGCCGGCCTTCCCCTCCCGCCGATTTCCTGGCATAATAGTAACCGAACTTCATAAAAAATGCGTGAAATTCTCTGGTCCTATCCGGAGACGAGAGGAGGAGCCATGACCAACATGATACCCGATCTGGAAGGCTATTTCCGGGGCCTGGCGCCGGATAGCGACGCCCTGCTCCGGGAACTGGAAGCCGAGGCCGAACGCGAGTCCATCCCCATCGTCGGCCCCGTGGTAGGGGAACTCCTCTTCGTCCTGGCCCGGGCCACCGGCGCCGCCCGCATCCTCGAACTGGGCACCGCCACCGGCTATTCCGGCATCTTTCTGGGCCGGGCCTGCACCGGGATTGAGGGCCGGGTGGTTTCCCTGGAATTGAATGAGGCCATGGCCCAACGGGCCCGGGGCAACTTCGCCCGGGCCGGGCTCAGCGAAGTGGTGGAGGTCCGGGTGGGGGAGGCCCTGAAGCTGATGGCCGAGATGTCCGACACCTTCGACCTGGTCTTCCTGGACATCGACAAGGAATCCTACCTGCCGGCCCTGACCCTCTGCCGGCGGCTCCTGCGCCCGGGCGGCCTCCTGGTGGCGGACAACGTCGGCTTTTCCGGGGCGGCGGATTTCAACCGGGAAATCCTCGCCAACCCCGCTTGGCGCGCCGTCCACCTCTTGAGTTTTCTGCCCCGCCACTCCCCGGAGCACGACGGCCTGGCCCTGGCAGTGAAGCTGGCCCAGCCCGGAAAACTTTGGTAGAGAGGCATTGGTAACGTGCGCTCGGATGGGACGATTTAAGGTTCTGCCCTCATAAGAAAACCCGGCGACCTAACCTACCCCCTCGCCCCCCGCTTCGGGGGGAGAGGGTTGGGGTGAGGGGGGCGACATATGCCGTGAGCGTACTTATGAAATTCTGTCCTGAGCCTTCCCCCCCTACTGCGGCGCCATGATGACCCCTTTCAACCGGGCCGCAATGATCCTGGCCGCCAACTGCGACCCGGCGTCATTGAAGTGGACCAGGTCATAGAGGTATTTCTTGTCCTGGGGCACTTCCCGGGCCAGGTCGATGACCATGACCTGATTTTTCCGGCCCACTTCCCGAATAGTGTCGTTGAAGGCATCATACAACTCTCTGAATTCCTGGTAACTGATGCCGGTCTCCCGACCGTACCGGCCGATGTAGGCCGCCACCACCGGGTCGGGATGGGCCGTGATCCGGTTGGCCTGGGTCATGAGCACCGGCACGATGCCCCAGGCCTTGCAGGTACAGACGATCGTCTGGAGGTCGGCGGTAAAATCGTGCACCATTTTAGCCTGGTCGAAGACGAGCTTTTTGCCCCGGGCGCCGGCAAATTCGTCCTCCACTTTCCTGCTGATGGTCTTCTTCAAAGTTCTATAGGCGGAATTGAGATTGGGGATAAAGGTCTCTTTGAGAAGTTTACCCACCATCGGCCGCTTTTTCAGGGTCTCCAGGGGCGACCGGACCTTATTGCTGTTCCAGTAGGTCCCTTCGTACAGCAGGGTGCTCAGGTCGTTGATGTTCTCCATGAAAACCACGACGTCGGGTTTCAGGGGGATCACCTTGTTGACCAGGAGATCGATGACGTTCAGGCTGTTGTTCCCCGACATCCCGCCGTTGTACGAATTGATCTTGGCCCCCGTCTCCTGCTCCAGGATCTGCCCCGTTACGTAGGGCATCCGATGGTCTTCATCCACAAACATGCACTCGGTGGTGGAACCGCCCAGGAACACGATGACCTTATCGGGCCGGTCATATTTCCGGGAAGGCATGATAAAGCCGTTATTATCTATGTTCAACCGGTACTGCTTGGTGAAGACATTGTCGGTGTAGGGCAGGTGATTCCAGGGAAAGGCCAGCAGCAGGTGGGTGCCGGGGCGATACTCCTTTAGCCTGGCATATCTTCTTTCAACTTCCGCCTCGAAAACAATGCCGTGCCGGCGGTTATTGAATTGCAGGAATTTCTCGGCGCCGAAGACTATGGCCAGAACAACAATCAGGGTCACCGCCGCCAGGGTTTTCTTGGGATGGCGCTGGAACCAGTTGGCCGTGGCATCGTTTTGGAGGTCCGTCATCATGGTCTATTCCCGGATAAGCCCGGCCATTGTGGGAGGTAAGGGGTCCCAGAAGCTCTGGCCGGACCGGTGGTTTTGTCATCCTGGGCGTCGCGCCGGGTCTTAACGTGCTCAAAACCCGAAAGCTTCGCCACCTTAGTCGGCTCCGCCTGACCAAAATGCCGGTGGCCGGATGCATGGCATCGGCTCCCCGGTAATTGCGCCGCAACCACCGGCGCCCAGGGCAACCCGTTTGGGCCGGCCGCGCCTTTGCCTGGAAAGATGATAAATTATGGGGCCGGGCATGGCAATCACTTTCGCGGCCCCGGGCACTGAGCCGACCCGGCGGGGCGGAGGCGTGCAAACCTATCGGCCCAGGACGCGCTCCGGCCGGAATTTTGGCCCCGGCCGCCCACTTAAGGTGACTTTTCCTCACCGGCGCCGGCAATATCTGGTATATAAAAGAGGCTTCGGCAAGCTCCCGCCTCGGCAGCTCCGGGCTTAATAAAATTAACCTGAAGGCCAGCGTCGGTCCCTTGATACTCGATAGCAGCCATAGCCCACCCGGTCCGGGAGAGGCCACCCCTCCCCGCATCCTCCAGAAGTTCGCCTATCTGCTCAGCGCCCGTTGGGTCCGGGAGGCCTTGCAAACCGTTTTCCTCATCTACCTGGCCCGGATCAGCTCCACCACCTACGGGGAGTTTATGCTGGCCATCGGTTTGGGCGGCATCCTCGTCCTGGTGGCGGAATTCGGCCTCAACCTGCCCCTGGTGTCCCTCCTGGGCCAAAAGGACGGAGATTCGGACGCCGCCTTGACCCAGGTTTCCCTCCTCAAAGCGGGCCTGCTGGTCCTGGCCCTCGTGGGGGTCTTGGGCTTCATGGAGTGGCAGGACTACTCCCTGCCCCTCAAGCGCCTCATGTTTGTGCTCAGCGCCGGGGTAGGGCTGGAGGCCCTGTCCAACTCTTTTTTTGTGGCCTTGCAGGTCCGGGGCCGCCAGGACCTCCAGGGCAAGATCAAGGCCCTGGCCGCCGGCCTGGGCTTTGGCTATGGCCTCATCGCCCTGGCCCTGGGGGCCGCCCCCCTGGTGATAGCCGCCTTTAAGCTCATCGAAAGCCTGGTCAACCTGGGAGGCAGCTTCTTCCTGGTGCGCTCCCGGGCCCATTTCCGGTTCAAGTGGCCCTCCCTGGGACGGCTGGGGTCCACCCTGAAACTTGGCCTGGTGTTTGCCCTTATTGAAGTCTCGGCCATCCTTTACAACAAGGCCAATCTCTTTTTCCTCCAGAAGTACGCCGGGCCCGACGGAGTGGCCCAATACAGCGTCACCTGGCAAACGGTGGACGGCATTTCCGGGCTGGTTTCCAATCTGCTCCTCCAGAGCATCCTGTTCCCGCTCTTCGTCCAGCTCTGGGAGGTGGACCGCGCCAAAGTCTCCCACCTGGCCCAGAACACCGCCCGCTGGCTCCTGGCCGCCGCCATGGCTGTCATGTTCGTGCTGTTCATCGAAAGCGACCGCATCATCACCCTGGTTTACGGCCCCAACTACCCGGACGCCATCTGGCTGCAACAGCTCCTGGCAGTGACCGTGGTCTTTGCCTTTATGCACAACCTGGCGGCGTTTCTCATGATCAGCATGGGGCTCCAGCGGTTGCTCCTGTTCTTTTACCTGGGCGGACTGGCCTTCAACCTGGTCTGGTGCAGCCTGGTGATGCCCCGGAACCCCCTCATGGGGGCGGCCCTGGCCATGGTGCTCACCAAGGGCGGGGTGGCCTTCCTCACCGTATCTTTCTGCCAACGGCGTCTGGGGCTCATTTTAGGGCGTCCCCTGCTCCAGTTGGCCCTGGCCGTCCTGGCGGGGGCTCTGCTCTACCTGATGGGTCACGGTCGCCTGCCCCGGGAAGCCGCCGAAGCCCTGGCCCTGGCGCCCACCCTGCTCCTGGCGGGCCGCTGGTGGCTCCGCCGGGGAGAACTGCCCTGAGAAGAGTGGCTTACACCGGGCACATTTTTTAGGGTCGGGTTTTCAACCCGTCTCTACTTGTGATATCAATAGGTTACTTACATGATTGGTTTCATTTCCACGGGAACTTGGCATGAGGAGTCATGAAGTTTACTCATTGATCCGAGTCTCCACGAGCCCCCCCGGTATTTTCCTTGACAGGCCTGAAGGCTATCTGTTAAGTGAGTTTCAGGTTTCGGGGCTTGGCTGGGTCAGGGCGCCCGGCCATTGTTTTATCGTGAGGCGCTCCCGTCGGCAGGCATGACACTCATGACACGAGGAGAAATCCATTGACCGCCCTGATGTTGGTCTCCATGGCCCTGGAGATTTTGCTCCTCCTGGTGCTGCTGATTCACAGCGGCCAGCATGTGCGCCGGAGTTTCCCGGGGCAGCGCCTTGGGGGTACCCCCCCGGGGTCCGCCGTCTGGCCCGCCTACCCCCGGGTCGCCCTCATTGTTCCCCTGACCGGGAACTCGCCGGCCATGGAGAACGCCCTCGAATCCCTGCTCAGCCAATCATACCCCAACTATGAAACCGTCCTGGTCACCCGGGACCCGGAGGATGCCGCCATTCCCCTGGTCCGGGCTTTGCTGTCCCGTCACCCCCAGAGCCGCCACATCGTCAGCGGCCCGGCGGTGGCCTGCTCCCAGAAGAACCACAACATCCTGGCCGGGGTCGCGGCCCTGGACGACTCCGTAGAAATCCTGGTGTTTTGCGACAGCACGCATCAGGCCCGGCCCAACTTTCTCCGTGACCTCATTCATCCCCTGGTCACCGGCGCAGCCAGCCTGACTTCCGGTTTCCACCGCATCGTTCCCGGCGATTCCCGGGTAGCGACCCTGGGGAGACTCCAGACGGTGTTGACCCTGCACCTGCTCCACGGTTTTGCTTTTATCGCCCTGCCCTGGGGCGGGGCCACCGCCATGCTCCGGTCCGCCTTCCACGATTATGGCCTCGCCGGAGTCCTCAGAACCAAAGTGTTGGACGACTTTCCCCTGGGACAGCACTTGTTGCGCTTCGGCATCCGGGCGGTCCCCGTGGCCACCGCCATCCTGGACACACACATAACCGGTCAGAGCCTGGACGACTGGAACACCTGGCTGACCCGGCAACTCTTATATCTGAAATACTGCCTGCCCAGCGTCTGGCTGCCCTCGGCGCTGGTAGTCTGGGTGCTGGGTGGGCCCATTCTTCTGGCGGTCGCCGCCGGGCTGGGGGGCCTGGCCGGGCTGGTGGCCCCGAACCTGGCCCTGGTGAGTCTGGGTTTTCTGCTGGCCTTGACCGCCATCGGGGCCTGGTGCCGCACCCTGGTACCCCAGCGGCCCCCCCTGGGGCCATGGCTCCTGGCCTTTTATACCAACATTTTCATGGCCTGCCGGTGCTACCTCAAGACCTGGCGCACCGACGCCATCGCCTGGCACGGCATTTCCTACCGGGTAGCCTGGGGCGGCCGAGTCCGCAAGATTATTCTTAACGGGGAACCTGAAACTTAGGTTGGCTGCTCTGGCTGAATGGCCTGAGCGCCGTAAGAGCGGGGGGCTCAACGCCTCTCGTTTCGTGGTCCATAAAATAATGGTATAAAACAAGCCATATCGTGCCTTCCGGGAATTTTAAGTCCCCCCTGGTTTCATGGGGGAGTTAGGGGATTATTAAGCACTTATTTCCCCCTGAGAACCGGCGGGGAGAAACCCCGGATTTGCCTGCCCGGTTGATTATGAAGCGTCACACTACCGTCACCTCCGAGACTTTATTTATTACCAAAGTTGGATTGATTATGGATCTCCTGCTCGGCATTGGAGCAACACCTTCACCCCGGTTGACTCCGGGCCCTCGGCTTCCCCGGTCCTGACGCTATGGCTAAAATTCTCTACGGGGTCCACGGTATCGGACACGGACACGCCGTCCGGGCCCTGACCATCGCCCGGCACTTCCCCGAGCACGAGTTTCTCTTTCTCAGCCACGATACCGGGGCCGCTATCCTGGGCCAGGAATTCCCCGTGGAGGAATGCCCCAACCCGCCCACCATCGTCAGGGGCCACCGGGTGGACGTCGCCGCCACCCTGTTCGCCAGCCTCAAGGTCAAGTGCCAATCCCGCCGCTACCTGCGCCAGGTTCTCGACCTCATCGACCGGTTCCAACCTGACGTGACCATGACCGATTATGAGTATTTCGTACCCCGGGCCTCGCACCAGGCCGGCATCCCCTGCCTGTCCATCGACCATCAGCACGTCATCACCTGCTGCCGCCACCGGGTCCCCTGGACCCAGTATCCCAGTTATCGCTCCACCAGCTACGCCGTGGCTTCCCTGTTCAGCCGGGCCACGGATTATCTGGTAATCTCCTTTTTCCAGGCGCCGGTGAAACCCGGGGTCCGGGCCAAAATTCTGCCTCCCCTCCTCCGGGAAAGCGTCCTGGAGCGCCGGCCCAGTCTCGGCGACCATGTGGTGGCCTACCAGGGCTATACCACCTTCAAGCGTTTTTTCCCTTTCCTGAGCGCCATCCCCTCTAAGGTGCTGGTCTATGGCTTTAACGAAGAGCGCACCGAAGGCAACCTCCACTTTAAGAAAAATTCCGAGACCGGCTTCCTGGACGACCTCTCTTCCTGCCGCTACGTGGTCTGCGGCGGCAGCCACACCCTGGCCTCCGAGGCCCTGTTCTACGGCAAGCCGGTGATCTCCTTCCCCATCAAAAACGCCTTCGAGCAATTTTTGAACGCCTTTTATATCGACCGGCTGGGATACGGCCGCTATTTCACCGGTTTTCGTCCCCCACCCGAAATCATCCCCGCCTTCGAAACGGATCTGGACCGCTACCGCGCCAACATCCAAACCGGCAATTTCTGCGGCAACCGGCAGATCTTCTCCCTGGTGGATCGGTTCATCCGGGATAAAAAGCTAACTTATTGAGGGGGAAAATACGTCAGTACCTGGATGGATTGCGGTAATACCAAACAATATGCACATAAATGGAGAATCGTACGGGCGAACCCTGGTGTCCGCCCTAATTTATGGCCGCCCACGCCAGTAGCGCCCCGACAACCTCTTAATCCTTTGACCGCGCCCTGAGACCCCTGCTAAAATCCCCTAACCCTGTCATTCTGAGGGAGCGGAGCGACCGAAGAATCTCATGAATGCGAGCCCAGAAGATCCTTCGCTCCGCTCAGGATGACAAAATGGCTTTAAGCAGAGCTCTCGCCTGGCGCCAAGAGACTCCCGGCTCGCCATTTTCTCCAAGGCCACGTAGGGTGCGCCCTGCGCACCATGGATGACGCATCGATGGAGTGAGCCGGCCTAAAGCTCCTGGGCCGGCCGGGCCGCCCCCTCGAACAACGCCTTCAAGCGAGTGTAATTCTTCCGGGAATCGAACTCCCGGGCCACCAGGGCCCGGCCCCGCTCAGCCCGGCGCCGGGCTTCCGCCGGGTCGGCCAGGGCCGCGGCCACGGCCCCAGCCAGGGCCTCGGGGTCCCCCGAAGCGCTCAGCCAGCCGGTGTCGCCGTCTTGAATAACCTCGGGGATGCCCGAAACCGCGCTGGCCACCACCGGCACCCCACAGACCAGGGCCTCCAGGATGACGTTGGGGATGCCATCCCGGTCCCCCGAGAGCGCAATCAGGCTGGGCATGACCAGGAGATCGGCCTCGGCCATGAGCCGGGCCACTTCCCGGTGGGGCACCGCCCCGGGCAGGCTCACCCGCGGGGCCAGCCCCTCCCGGTCGATAACCTCCCGGATTTTTCCCCGCTCCGGGCCGTCCCCGGCCAGGGTGAGGTGAACTTCCACCCCCTGGGCCTGCAACAGGCGGCAGGCCGTCAGGAGGACCGGGAAACCCTTCTTGGGAACCAGGCGTCCCAGGGCCAGCAACTGAAACGGCGGCCGGGCCGGGGGCCGCGACCTTGCAGCCGGCGCCACAGAGACGCCGTTATAGACATTCACCACTTTTCCGGCCAGGGGGGGACACAGCTCCGCCAAGTACCGCTGGTTGGTGCGGGTATTGGTGCGAATAAAGTGCGCCGCCGCCATCTTCTCCGTGAGGGCCCCGTCAGGGGGATAGAGGTCGTGGGCCCGGCCGCTGAAGCTGAAGGGGATGCCGGAAAGCCGCGAGGCCACCCAGGCAGCGGTGGCCGGTCCGTTGGCCCAGGGGGCGTGAATGTGGCCGATCCCGTCGGCCGTCATGACCCCGGCCAGGTACACCCCGGCGAGACCGGCCCACAGGGCCTCGCCCCCGGTCTCGAGGCTGCGCCAGCGGCGCACCATGACCCGGCGCAAAAACGCCCCCGCCTCCGGCCCCCAGGTACGGCCCAGGCGCAGCAGGTCCCGGGCCAGGTTTGGCAGGGCCGCCGTCCCCAGGTGGCGCACCGGCGCCAGGACCTCCGCCATCCCGGCGGTGGCCGCGGCCGGCCGCGGCCCATAGAGGGTGTAAACCCTGACGTCCAGGCCCAGGCGCACCAGGGTGTTGACTTCGTCCAGCACAAAGGTCTGGGAAGGTTCGGGAAACCAGAGAAGCAGGTAGGCCACCCGGGGTCCAGGCATCATGAGCCTCCCGCCTGGGCCAGGAGGCGGCCCAGGACGTCTTCGTAGCGCCGGGCCATGGTCTTCAGGGAAAAATCACGCTCCGCCCGTGCCCGCCCCGTCCGGCCGAAGGCCCGGCACTGCTCCGGGTTTTCCAACAGCCGGCTTAAAGCCGCGGCCAGTCCCGGGACGTCTCCCGCCTCCGCCAGCCAGCCCGTTTGGCCCGGGGTCACCAGTTCCGGCACCCCCCCCACCGCGGTAGCCGCCACCGGCAGGCCCGCGGCCATGGCCTCCAGGACCACGTTGGGCAGCGCCTCGGTGCGGGAACTCAGGGCCAGCAGGCCGGCTTGCCGGAACAGCGGCCGCAGGTCCGCCTGGGGCGGGATGAACCGGAAAGAACCCGGCGGCAAGGTTGATTCGGCCAATCGCTCGACCGCCGGTAGGCCCGGCCCATCCCCCACCAGCCACAGTTGCGCCTGAGGAAAGGCCGGCGCCGCCAGGGCAAAGGCCCGGACCAGGGTGCCGTGGTCCTTGTCCGGCACCATCCGGGCCACGCAGAGCACTACTCCGGGATAAGGCTGGGGCGACTCCGGGGCCGGCTGGAAATAATCCGTATCCACCCCGTTGGGGATGACGCTGAGCCGGGCCTCGGGCACCCCGCAGTCCCGGGTGAGCACCCGGCCCAGTGCCGCACTGTTGCAGATGATGTGATGCGCCAGGCCCCAGAGCCAGCGTTCGTGTTGACGCCGGGGAGCCCCGCCGCCCCGGCAGTTGCCCACGATCACCGGCACCCGGGCCAGGCGGCCCAGCACCCGGCCCCAGATATTGGGCACCACGGTGAGGGGCATGAGCAAGTCCACGGGTTGTTGCTTGAGCCGCCGCCCCAGGCGGGCCAGGGCCCCGGGCCCCACGTGCTCCTGCCGGCCCAGTCGGACCAGGGGGAGGCCCCAGTCCCGGGCCAGGGGGGCCAAATCGTCCCCCGCCGCCAGCAGCCAGACCTCCACCTGAAACCGCGAGGGCTCAAGCCGCCGGGCCAACTCCAACGCCTGGCGCTGGGTACCGCCGAATTTCAAGTCCTGGAGGAGAAAAACGAGCCGGGCCGAGCGGGGTCGCAATTTCACAGCAGGTGCTCCTGAGCCGCCGGCTCACCGGCAAGTGACAAAAAATGGCAGGCTTTTGATCATGCGGCGCGGTGCCTACACCTTAACCTTGCACTATGAACCTTGAACTATATTAGTACCCCATCAAACCGCAGCAGCGGGAGCAGACGGGCATCAGCCCCTCAGTGGTGAGGCTCTGCCGGAACTTGCGGTAAGCCGGGGAGTTCCAGAGCTCGGTGATGGTGGCCTCTTTGATGTTCCCCACCACGTAGTCGTGGTAGTCCCGGCAGGGCGACAGGTCCCCGTTGCTGTTGACCTCCACGGCCTGAAAGATGGAGATGCATTGATCGAAGCCGAAGTAGTTCTGGTGTTCGGTGTAGTAGGAGCGCAGGTTGTCCTCCCCGGTAATGGCGGGGATCAGGGTGACCGCCGGCGCATTCCCCGGCCGGGAGCGCTCCACCACCGCCTCGAGCTGGCGGTTCAGCTCCCGGTAGTCATCCGGCTTCCAGCCCCCCACCCAGCCCCGGGGCCGCACCGGCGTAAACCCGAAGCGCCGGCGAAAGTCCACCTCGTGGGCCTCGCAGCGCTCCGCATCGATCCACCAGGACAGGTAAAAGACAAACAGGTCCACTTTGTCGCGGAAGGCCTCGTAAATGTCCACCAGGTGCCGGAAATTGGCCTGGGAAATGGTGGTCAGCGAGGCCACCAGGGGCAGGGTGCGGCCATAAGCCCGCTTGGCCTCACCCACCGCGGCCAGGGCAGCCTGAATGTCGCCGAAGTTGTCGGCCCCCCCCACTCCCGGCCGCGCCTGGTTGTGGGTGACGGCGTCGGGGCCGTCAATGGAAAGCTGCAGGAGGAACATGGGCGCCTGCACCAGGCGCTCGGCCGCCGCGGCAATCCGGGTGCCGTTGGTGGCGATGGCGGTGGGCAGCTTCAGGGCGCTGGCCGCTTCGATCAACTCCAGGGAGCCCTCGTAAAGCATGGGCTCGCCGCCCCAGAGGTAAACAAAGGGATGGTGGCCGTGGCGCGTCAAATCCCCCAGGACTTCCAGGTAGCGCTCCAGAGGGACTTCGTTCTGCTTCAAATTCCGCAGATTCTGGCCGTGCAGAAACCCCTGGTCGCCCCACTGGCCGCAGGTGTGGCAGCGCAGATTACAGAGGTCGGTGATGCGGAAGCTCAACTGCCGGATCTTGTTTGCGACTCCGGTTTGGGCCCGGGGATAGAGCACGTTGAACAGCCACTTTTCGCCCTGGAGAGTCGCCAGCTTGCCGCCGATCCAGGGATGTTTCGCCAGGCGCCGGAAGTTTTTGACTATCACTCCCAGCGAAATCCTGCTCTTTGTGCCCATGAAAACCTTGTGCCTCGGTAGTGGTTATTTTGTTATAATAAACGGTGCGGGGCCCCATGAGTCCCGATTTACCAGCCATTATACCCCAGGACGGCGGAATCCCCAACCCCCTTGCGATAGAGGGGAAAGAATGGTCTTGACAAGCGCCCCGTCCCGGGACAGAGTCCTTAGCAAGGGGCGGGGATGGCGTCTCGCCGCTTGATTATAAAATCTGAGGCGATACGCCGCCCTCGGGCTGCTCTTAAGTCCCCCTTGATTAAAGGGGAAAATTACCATTGCATCAATATACTTTACCGTGAAAAACTTCAAATCCCCCTAAATCCCCCTTTTCCAAAGGGGGACTTTAATACCCCCCTTTGAAAAAGGGGGGCAGGGGGGATTTTTCATCCTCGCGGCTGAAACATCGGTGGTTTATGGACGCTTAACTCCTTAACTCAACTGCCCTGGCACTACAGGGATGCGCTTCTGACAATGTCATGCTCGCCCTGACCTATCATCGCTCCGTCATCCGCTACCTGCTGGCCAAAGGCCTGAACCGCTTCTGGCCCCGGACCTTCTTTGCCGGGGTGGCGCCCCTCAAATTGCAGGAGATCGACTTCAGCCCCCCCGGGCCCGACTGGGTGGTGCTGCGGCCCCGCCTGTGCGGCATCTGCGGCTCGGACCTGAGGCTCTTAAAAGGGGCCGAGTCCTTTTTGCTGGAACCCTACGCCTCCATGCCGGCGGTGCTGGGACACGAAGTGGTGGCCGAAGTGCTGGAGGCCCCCCCGGGGTCGGCATGGCGGGCCGGCGACCGGGTGGTGGTGGAGCCCGTCCTCCCCTGCGCCGTTCGGGGGTTACCGCCGTGCCGCTACTGCGCCGAGGGAGCCTACAACCTCTGCGAGAACTTTCTGACCGGCGAGTTGGCTCCTGGGGCGGTTCTGGGCTTCACCCGGGGCGTGGGGGGCGGCATGGCCCACCTGATGGCCGCGCACCCCAGCCGGCTGGTGCGGGTGCCGGACAACCTCCCCGATGAGGTGGCCGTCCTCACCGATTCCGTGGCCTCGGCCCTGCAGCCGGTCCTGGACAATCTGCCCTCCGACCGGGACAAAGTGGTGGTCTATGGCGCTGGCATCATCGCCCAGCACCTGGTCCGCCTGCTCCGGGCCCTGGGCTCCAGGGCCCGGGTGACGATGGTGGCCCGCTACCCCTTCCAGGCAGAACTGGCCAGGGCCGGAGGAGCCGATGTGGTGATGTCCAGCCCCGGCCGGGCCCAACTGGGAGAGGCCGTGGGGGCCCGCCTGGTGCCCACCACCCTGGGAGGCGGCAACCTCGAGGGCGGCGCCGACCTGTTCTTTGACTGCGTGGGCAGCAACAACTCCCTGCAAGAGGGGCTCCTGGCCCTCCGGGGCCGGGGGACCTACGTCCTGGTGGGCACCGCCGGCGCCCTGGGGCCGGTGGACTTCTCCAGCCTGTGGTTCAGAGAGCTCAAGCTCACCGGTTCCTCCATGTACGCCCACGCCATCTTCCAGGGCCAGAAAATCCGTACCTATGAAAAGGCCGTGGAGTTGCTGGCCCGGGGGGATTACCCCTCCCAGGGGCTGATTTCCCACCGCTTCCGGCTCACCGATTACCGCCGGGCCTTTCAAGCGGCCTTTGACAAGCGCCGCCATCAAAGCCTCAAGGTGGTTTTGGACCTGGGGGATTAAGGGAGATTATTAAGGAGTCCAGGATAATCCCCCTGCCCCCTTGAAAAAAGGGGAGAATTTTGGTCTGATACCCAATTGTGTTTAAAAAGCAATTAGTTGTTGATGCAGGCTTTACCGTGAAGACGGCAAATCCCCCTAAATCCCCCTTTAAAAAGGGGGACTTTAAGTAGAGCCGCGGTCATTTTCCTCCCTTTTCTCAAGGGGGAAGGGGGGATTTTTATCCCCGAGGGTGACCAACCCCGAGGTCATGAATGGTTAGCCCGCACCTGTACGGGCGAGACGCCTGTGCCGCCAATTGAATGCGACCCGGTATGAAACCGCACCCTGATGAAAAAGAAGCCGCGGGTTAAGCGTCTCGTCGAGGCCCCCCATGAAACTGGTAATCTCCCTGGACGTGGAAGAAGAAGGGCTGTTTTTCGGCCATTATCCCCGCACCCCCCCGGGGGTGACCAACGTGGCGGCACTTGTCGCGCCTTGCCTTCATCCCCCGGGATTTCGGCCTGCCCTTGACGCTCCTGGTCACCTACCGGGTAGCCCGGGACCCCGCCGCCTGCCGGGTCCTGGCCCAGTGGCGGGACCAGTTCGGGGCAGAGATCGGCCTCCACCTGCATCCCTGGAACACCCCGCCGTTTGCCGATCTGCCCGACCCGGAACCGGTGCGCTCCGAACGCCTGCCCCGGGAACTCCTCCGGGACAAATTCGCCAACTTGACCACCCAGGTCAAAGACGCCCTGGCGGTCACGCCCCGGTCTTTCCGCATGGGGCGGTTTGATGCGGGACCCCAGGTCTTTAGCCTCTTGCCGGAGTTCGGCCTTGAGGTGGACAGCAGCGTGGCCCCCCTCACCCGCAAAAACCCCGATCACCGCTTTTTCCTGGCCCCGGCGGACCCCTTTCCTCTGGGCGAGGCCGGGCCGGCGGACCAGCCCCTCCTGGAGGTCCCCATCACCATGGTGCCCGTGGTGGCCGGGACCCCGGCCTTGGTCGCCCGCCTGGCTGCCACGCTGCCGCCAGCCTGGGGCCGCCGTCTCCGGAGCCTCTTCCGGTATGGGGCCGTCGCCGGGGTGCAGCCGGCCTGGTATCCTCTGGCGTCTATGCAACTGGCGGCCCACCTCCACCGCCGCCGGGGGGGCCGGATGCTCACCATGTTTTTCCACTCCTCGGAACTTCAGCCCGGGGCCAGCCGACTCTTCCCCACCGAGGCCGCGGTCAGCCGCTTCGTCGCGAAGATTCGCGCCTTCCTCACCTGGCTGGTTGCGACCGGTCCGGTGGAGGGGGTGACTTTGGCGGAGTTGGGGGAGGACTGGCGGAGGATGGGAAAACCGGGGACCGGCCAGGTTGCCGGGCTTAAGGAACTCCCCGGCCTTTGAACCTGCCCCTCATTGGCGCCAAAATTGCCGGATAGACGATCTGAACCGGTGTGATGGCTCCTGGCTCATTCGGGGGAAGCCGCCGGCGGCGACGGGACCGGCTCGGTATAATAATCCCCGGGTATCAGCCCCCGGCCCTGGGGGGAGAAGATGCGGCACTGGATCCAACCCCGTTTTTGCAGGAAAAATTTCACCGAAGTCACCAGGACTCCCAGACCGTATTTCACGCTCCGGGGAAAATTGATGCGAAGAGGCTTCCTCGAAATAGCGGGTGGGACAGGAGACCTCGCCGATGGGAAATCCGAAGTAAATGGCCTGGGCCAGCATCTGGTTGTCGAAGACAAAATCGTCGGAGTCCTCCCAGAGGGGGAGGGTCTCCAGGACTTTCCGGGAAAAGGCCCGAAAACCCGTGTGGTATTCGGAGAGTTTGGCCCCCAGGAGCAGGTTCTGGAACAGGGTGAGCATGCGGTTGAAGACATATTTATAGGCGGGCATGCCCCCCTGCCGGGTTTTGCCTCCCAAAATCCGGGAGCCGATGGCCACGTCGTATTCGCCGCTGGCCACCAGAGCGGCCAGTGCCGGGATGATCTTGGGGGAATACTGATAATCGGGGTGCACCATCACCACGATATCGGCGCCCAGTTTCAGGGCCTCGGTGTAACAGGTCTTCTGGTTACGGCCATAGCCCATATTCCGCTCATGCAAGAAGCACCGGATACCGAGTCTTCGGGCCTCCGCCACCGTCTCATCGTGGGAGGCGTCGTCAACCAGCAAGACTTCATCCACCACATCAAAGGGGATGTCCTGGAAGGTGCGTTCCAGGGTCTGGGCGGCGTTATAGGCAGGCATGACCACCAACACTTTTTTCCCGGATAGCATACTTCACTTTCTCCTGATTACCTGCTATATATTAAGGTTAATAATGCCTTGCGTGGGCCGACCCGGCGAATCTCCTGCATATGACCAGTAACCGAATAGTTGAGGCCAAACGGACAGAGGGATCCTTCCTGGTAACTCCTGCCTATTATCTGAAGTTCATACTAAGAATTTTCCCAAAATGCAAACCTCTGGACGATAATGATGCGGCAAACCCCGGCGAACCGGCAGCATTGACCAGATCGGAAAAGATTATCTGGATTTTTTTTGCCGCCACCTCCTGCCAGCTGGCCTTTCAGCACCCGTCCTTTTTGTTGGTGGCCGGGGAAAGATCCAACCTGTTTTCGGGCCTGTGGTGCTTTCTCACCCTGATCGTGGCGGTGGTCTGGAGCCCGCGTGGCGCTATCAAGCCCAGGTCGCCGGAATTCTTATTCTCCTCGGCCCTGGCGGTGATCGCCGTGATCAGCGGCCTGTTCAGCCTCACGCCCTTGGCTTCTTCCTTCAGGGTGTTCGTCTTGCTATCCTCCGGGCTGGGGGGATTCTGGTGCGCCCGGATCCTGCTGCAATCCCCCCAAAACCAACGCCGCCTCCAATGGCTCTGCCTCGCGCTGCTGGCCGCCATGGTGTTTTGGAGTCTGTTGGGTTACCTGATGACGGGATATATCGATCGGTTTTTACCTTACCATACCCATTCCCTCACCAACGTCATGCTCCTGCTGTCCTTTGCGCCCCTGGCCCTGCTGACCCAAAAGTCCAGGCCCCTGATGGCACTGGGCGGCATCCTTTTGGGTCTCAGCTATATCACCCTGTGCCTCAGTCAAAGGATATCCGTAGTCTTTATTCCCCTGGGGGTTTTCCTGATAGGCGCCGCCTGGGGAGCCGTACGGTTGAAATATCTCGTGTTCATCTGCCTGGGCATGGCCCTGGTGGTGGGCGCCTTTCATCAAAAAATCATCTGGCACAAGCTCTCCATGGCCTATCCGGCTTATCGGGTGGAAAATTTCCCCTTCTCCTGGAGTATTGTCAAGCGGTATCCCTGGCTCGGGATCGGCCTCCGGAGTTCTCGGGAAGAATTCATGAAGGATTATCAGCCCTCCTATCCGGCCATCACGAAAGAGGAGTTTACCCGCGTCGGCCGTGATATTGTCAGTGCCGATAACCAGTTCCTGACCATGATGGTAGGCCTGGGGTTGCCTTTCACCCTCACCTACTTGGCCGCCCTGGGAATCCTCCTGGCGAGGTTGATCGGCATGGCCTTTAAACCCCCGCCCGGGCTCTTCTTGCACCCTCTGGTGCTCCTCTTTCCCCTGACTATGGGGCTGGTGCATTTTCAACTCTTTGACGGGCTGCTCTTTCCCCAGAATTGCTGGTTTTTTCACCTGCTCCTCGGCCTTATTCCTCCCAAGGGAGCAAGCCCGGCCACGGCGGAACTGGGGGCCGAGGGAGACCTACCCGGCAGTTTAACCACGCCGATTGGAAAATAACCATTCCCAGACCATCCAACATGCAGCCGGGTGAGACGCCGCACTCCGGGGACCTAAAACCGGCGCCGGCCCCGCTTAACCCGCTCCTGGTGCTGCTCCTGTTGCTGGCGGTGCCGGTCATAATCTTCTGGAGACCGATGTTCTTTTATATTTTGGACGATTGGACCGCCCTCATCCAGATGGCGGAGCAGCCTTTCGGACAATACCTCGTCACCCCGGATGGAGAACAATGGTTTCCCTTTTTCCATCTGCTTTACTATGGCCTGGTAAAAATTGCCGGAGAACATTACTCTCGCCTGGTTCTGATTAATTGCCTGGGAACCGGCGTGAATGCTTTTCTGCTCTATAATTTTTTCCGGCGGCACTGGGAACCTGGCCTGGCTTTAACCCTGAGTCTGCTCTACGCCATGGCCGCGGTCCATCACGCCACCGCCTGGAATGCCTTTTATTTCGGCTACCTGTTGAGTCTGGGGTTTTTTCTGGGAGCGCTGCTCCTCACCGACCGGTATCTACACACCCCCTCGGGCGGCAAGCTCTGGGGCATCGGCGTCTGCGCCGCCCTGTCCATCCTTTCCCATAATTACCCCCTCCTCGGGCTTGCGGCTTTACCCCTGTATATTCTCCTCATGGGGGATAAGGTCTCCTGGCGCGCCTTCTGGGCCGTCGCCGGGGTAGTCGGTCTGGTGTGCCTCCTGTTTGCCATCGGCTATTTCCGCTTTGCGGGTCTCCACGCCGCGGCCAGCCGTAATTTTCAGGTATTTGCCAGTCTGCCAGGCCCCGCCTATCTGGCGCATCTCCTGTGCGGCGCCCTGATATCCCCCTTCCTGTACCTGTTTTGGGGGCATTACCACTTTCCCCTCGCGGCTTACATCGCCGGGGTAGCCTTGTTGACCGCAAGTGTGGCGGCCATCTGGTTCTGGGGCGAGAAGGCGGACAAACGCCTGGCCCTCTGGGCCTTGGCAGCCAACCTCCTGCCTTTCTTCCTGGTCTCCCTGACCCGCTATCAACGGTCGGTGAGTCAGGCTTTTGTGGCCCGTTACGGCATCTTCACCCTGATCGGCGCCCTGCTGTTAATCGGCATTGCCTGGCGCCTGCTGGCCGCCAAGCTGCCGTCCCGACGCTTGGCCGCAATCCTGGGAGGGGTTATCCTGGCAGTGATGGTGTGGGGCCAGCTCAGTAGCCTGCCGATCTGGACCGCCAAATACCAGGAGATGAGCCGGTTGGCCAGAAAGTGCTATGTCGTGCTCAACCACGGGACCCCTGCCTCCCAGGCCATCACGCCGGAGGAGTTCCGCAAGTTTTGTCCCGATGCCTATCCCAGCATCACTCCCGGCCAGGCCCGGGCCATTCAGCCGCCTGTTGGGCGGAGTCCCGGGGCCGTCATGATTTTTTCCGGATTTCCGGGTTACCCGGATCGACAGGGGGGTGGCCGCGGTGCACGCTGGGAAACCGGATCAGGGACCGCCTCTCCGGTGCTTAACTTTTTGACCGTGGCTGCCGTCTAATAGGTAAGTATGGAGCGAAGGACGCTGGGTATGCCCCTTGCCCCGGGGCTGAACCCGGGCGAGCCAGGCCCGGGGCCGGGGTCGCCTCCAAATTGTGCGGTAAATTTCACTTCCCGCCGGGGCCTGAGCCGGAACTTTAGCCCCCCGGCAATTTTTTTTAAGACCCAAACCAACAAAAAAATGTTATAATTCATCATATTTGCCGATATATCTGAGAAAAGAGATTTTTTTGTCAAAAATTGGATCAATTGTGGTAGGATGCATTGATGCCAATGGACGGGGTGGGGGAGTTTATCTGCTTTGATTAATACAAATCCCATTGACATTTTCTCAAGATAGCAATAAAAAGGTGTAAACCTACCGGAGGGGGAGGGGGTAGAATACCTTTTATGACACTTAGAAATCGCTGCCAACCTTTTGCTCTTATGGTCCAAGACGCCAGGGAACAAGGGTTTTATCCTTACTTCCGCCCCATAGACCGATCTTGGGGCACGGAAGTGGAGGTGTCGGGCCGGCGTCTGATTATGATTGGGTCCAACGACTACCTGGGATTTACTCACGATCCCAGAGTGATGGAAGCACGGCGCCAGGCTGCGCGTCGGCTGGGGCAGTGGCCCCGGGGGATCCCGATTCCTGTGCGGCAACCTGACCTTGCATGAAACCCTGGAGAATCGTCTAGCCGCCTTTGTGGGTAAGAAAAAAGCGGTGGTCCATGCCACCGGTTTCACCACCAATCTTGGGGTCCATTGCCTGTATGCTGACCCCCCAAGATATCATCGTGTGTGACCGGGAAAACCATGCCAGCATTTTCGAGGGATGCCAGGCCTCACGGGCCCGGCTGATTCCCTTTGCCCACAACGATGCGGCGGCGGCAGCCCGCAAGTTGGCGGCGGCCCGCCAAAAGAACGCCAACGGTTGCCTGTTCCTGGTCACCGAAGGGGTGTTCAGTATGTCCGGGGACCTGGCGCCTCTGGACGAACTGGTGGCGCTTGAAGAAGAGCCATCCAGACCTGCTGGTCTATCTGGATGATGCCCATGGGTTAGGAGTGATGGGCCAGCGGGGGACGGGGGACGGCCGATCATTTCGGACTCACGCCTGAAGTTGACTTTATCATGGGCACGTTCAGCAAGGCCCTGGCGTCCATCGGCGGCTTCATCGCCGCCGACGACGATGCCGTGCTGGAGTATCTGCGGCATCATTCCAAGCCGCTGATTTTTTCCGCGGCTCTCCCGGCCAGCAATACCGCGACGGTGCTAGCCTGCCTGGATATCCTGGAAGAGGACCCTGACCGGGTCACCCGCCTCTGGGACATTACCCGGCATGTACACGCCGGATACCGGGAGATCGGTCTCATCACCAAGAACTCCAAATCCCCCATTATCCCCATTTACATCGGGGGAGAGGAAAAGGCGGCTCTGTTTGCCGCGTGACATGTTTGACCATGGCGTTTTTGCTTTGCCCGCCATCTATCCCGCAGTCCCCCGTGGGCAAGCTGTAATCCGAACCGCTTACATGAGCACTCACAAGGAAAGTCAGATTAGCTATGTTTTGGAAGTCCTGGAAAAATTAGCTAAGAAACATCGTATCCGGGCCTGTGACTTGACGCAGCCGGATGCTTTCCTGGAGGAGAGTGGGTTTTCCACGACCTATCCCGGTGCCAATGGCACCGCGGTCAGCATGCTGGGTGAGTAATTTACTTATGAATCTCGGAGGTCGCGTCCTCATGAGGCTTAATGACCTCATGCGGGTTAGTGTGCGCCAGGTGATGCGTCATCGCCGCCGCTATATGGGGGTGGTGCTGGCTATTGCTTTGGGCGTGGCCGGGTTTCTGAATATTGTCACCATGAGCCGGGAGGTCAAGAAAAACTTCAATGAAAATCTTGACCTGATCGGCGGGGTTAACATCGTTAGAGGATCTATTTCGATAATACCCGGTCTTACCAGCCCCAATGGTTCCGCGACCAGACCATGGCCGCCCTCAAGCGCCTGACGGGGTCAAAGAATTAACCCTCACTTCCGCCAAGTATAGCCCATACCAACTGGCACGGCCAACACTTTGGCTTCAGCACCATCGCGGTGGATGGAGATTTCTGGCAGGTTCGGAATTTCTGGCCGCTCACCGGGCAGACTGTTCGGTCCCGATGCCGTGACCGAGCGCAAACGGGAGTGTCGTCTTAGGAGCCGAACTGGCCAAGAAGATTTTCGGTGACACCCATGTCCAAGGGAAAACCCTGGAGATCAACCAGGAGATTTTCCGGATATCCGGGGTGTTGGGGGGAGTCACCGATAGCGGGTTGGCAAACTCCGCGATCCTCCCCATCACTACGGCCGAGGACCGTCTGCCCGGCAGACTGCTGGCCGACCATCTCTATCTGCGCTGCAACACCTGGGATGATGTGGCCACCGTAGCGGCTGCAATTCCCGGCATCGTGAAATCTTGCCAATCCCCCGAGGAACTTCACGTTGAAGTCGCTTGGGAAGCCTTAAAACGGGTGCAGGAGCTGGCCTGGTGGATTGAGTTTCTGATTTACCTGGCGACCAGCGCCACCTTCCTGCTGGGAGGCGTCGGCATCTGGAATGTGATGATGGCCGCGGTAACCTCCCGCACCCGGGAAATCGGGTTGAAAAAGGCCATGGGCGCTGAAGATCGGGATATTATGGCGCAATTCCTGTCCGAGGCCCTTTGTCTGAGTGGCGTGGCGGCCCTCTTGGGGGCCGGGCTGGGGCGCATCTTGATGGAGATCTTGAGTTATATGATCGGAAGCCGCCCGCCGGAAGATCTCTTTTTCTATCGGAGTGACCCTGGCTATTCCTGTTCGCGGTGCTTGATTGGCGTGGGAGCCGGCATCTATCCTTCCCTCCGAGCCAGCCGCATGGAAGTAGTATCCGCCATCCGCTATGAATGAGTCGGCCTCTTCCTCACCAGGGCAACGGCGCCTTGATCAAGGTGACCGACCTGTCCAAGACCTATGACAACGGCGTCGATCTGATTCACGTGCTCCGTGACATCAATCTGAAGGTCTACCCCGGAGAAATCGTGGCAATCATGGGGCCTTCCGGGTCCGGGAAATCCACCTTGCTTTTCATTCTGGGAATCTTTCTCCTCCCCAGCAGCGGCTCATATTTTTTGGGAGGCCAGGATGTGCTCGGCCTGGATCGCGCTGCCCAGGCGGAATTTCGCCGCAGCCGCGTGGGATTTGTCTTTCAAAGCTGTGATCTGTTGGAAAACTCCACCGTCTATGAGAATCTGGAATTTCCCTTGATCTATGCCGGAGTTGAACGGCGGGATCGACCGGAGCGTATTATCACCGCCCTGGAACGGGTGAACCTGGGCCACCGGATGCATCACTCCTCCAATCGCCTTTCCGGAGGTGAGCGCCAAAGGGTGGCAGTGGCCCGGGCCCTGGTCAACCAACCCCAGGTCATCCTGGCGGACGAACCCACCGGTCAGCTCGACCGGAGCCACGGTCACCTGGTTATGGACCATTTTGGGGAAATCGTCAGTGACGGCAAGACCGCCATGGTGGTGGTCACCCATGATCCCGAAATGGCGGCCAGATGCACCCGGATCTGTTCGATACGAGATGGCGTCCTTTATGAACAATGACCTGCTTACCCTGGAAACCTCAACCGCCTGGCCACCATAACCAGCCATGGCGGCTTGCTCTATGAGCGCTATGGTTGAACCCGCCGCGCACGGCACGGGGTCCCCGCCAGCTTTTCCCTGATTTCAGCTCCCTGGATCGCTAACGCCATCGCCAGAGTTTGCCTGCCTTATAGCCCTGCTGCTGGCTATGACCGGTGGGGTAATGGGCTGGTGCCGGACCGGCTCAGGGCGCCGAAACAGAGCCCCGGCGCCCCAGACCCTGACCCCGGGCAGTCCGCTGACCTTTGATGATAGCGTCAAGATTGCCATAAACCAGTCTCCTTATTTCACCAAGAGCTCTCTGCGAAATAGATATCAGGCGGATGGACGAAACCGACAGTCGGTACGGGATGGTTCCCCCCTTGACCTTCCGCACTTATTATTATGTAAACCGCCCTAGCAGTACCGGTCTGACAGCAGACCTTACAGCCTGAGTTTTACTACGGACCCGTATAACCCCGTAGGGGCATACTTTACCCTTCAGGCTCAGAAGTTGGCCACCCAGATGGCTGTTCTGACTCATCTCAGATTATTTCCAAAGGTCTGCAGAACGCCTGGGTCGATTCTATCCTGGAACTGGAGGCCCTGAACAAGCTGGCCGCCTGTCAAAGGGACTTGATCAAGCTGGCCCGGGAAAACCTCACTTATGTGGAAAACCGCTCGAGCATCGGCACGGGCACCTCCCTGGAAGTCAAGGTGGCCCAGCAGGAATTGGCAGTTGGCCCATGGGCGAACAAAAGCAAATCGCCTTAGCCCAAGAAGCGGATTTTGAGTCAACTTGAGAAATTTTCTGGGATTGCCATCCGACCAGGATGTTCAATCCTGATTTCCATGACAGCCGGCGCCAGGTGCTGGGCAGTTTCAATCCGGCCACCACTACCCTGGATCAAGCCAAGAACCGGTCTTATGAACTCAAGGTCCTTCGAGTTCTATAAACAACTTCAGGAGTATAATGTCCGTTGGCCATTTCCAAGGTCTTCCCCAGTATTTTATTCAACACCCAGACGCCCGACTCCCTTGAGTGTAACCAGCGGCCAGCGGCCTTTATGTCGGCTTTGGTCTTGAGATCCCGGTGTGGGATGGGTTCAAGCGGATACGGAACGTCTCCCGGCAAAAAGCCGTCTTAAAGCAGATCGATGCCGAAAAAGAAGTAAAGAGAAACGATCTGGAGAATCAAATGGCTATGCCGCTCTGAGCGATATTCAAGAAAAAAGCGTAGCCCTGAAAGATGGCCCAATCCCAGGAAGAACTTGGCCCGGCTCAAGGCCCAGCAGAACGAGTCCGCTATCAATCCGGGGAGGCGCCTCCTCCCAGTAGTCCTGGAAAGTCGCAAGGAGGTTCTGAAAGCCCAAAAAGAAACTGTGCGCCAAGGCCTTGATTATGATAAGGCAATTCTGAAGCTCCGCGAAATTTCGGGAGACTTAGGCAATACATATGTGGATGCAAAATCCTGGCAAAAGTAAGGTGGGCAGTCCTGGGAGGCTTGGCTGTTGGCCATCTTCTTGGGATTGAGTATCTGGGGAGCGGGATTCGCCGCAGAAAAGGCGCCGGCCCCTCAGGCTCCCCCCGCTCGCCTTCATCCGGCGAGTCCGAAATCATCTTCAACGGCAAATTGTTCTGCTCCCTGAAACGCCGGGTCGATCTGCCCTTTAAAGGGATTGTCACTTCCCTGCGGGTCCACTCCGGACAGCGGGTTGAGGCGGGCGAAATCCTGGCGACCTATCGCCTGGCCCCGGAAGCGGTGCTGGCGATCCAACAGCGTCTCTCGCCGCCGCAACTTGCCGATATGGAGACGCAAGCTGGCGGAAGTGGAGCGGAGTCTGGTGCCGCTGGAGAGCAAACAGCGGGAACTCAATCTTTTGGTTCAGAAAAAGTTGGCCCCCGCCCAGAGCCTGGCCCAGACCAACCAGGAACTGAGTTTGCTGCAGAAACGGAGAAGGCGACCCTTCAGGAGCGGCTGCAAAAGGACCGCCAACTGGCCCAGCAAGACCGGGAAGTCTTGAGTCAATTGCTGGGCACTCTCGTTGAAGTCCGGCCAGGTTCCCCGGGAAGTGGCCCTGAAGGCCCCCATCAGCGGCTATGTTATCTGGGTCAATCCCGAAGTTCCGGGTTGACGCCGAACTGCCCCCCCTGCCGGCCGCCTTTCAAGTGGGGGTGATGGACCCCATGCTCGTGCGGGCCCAGGCTTTTGAAATCGAGGCCCTCCAGATCAAGGTCGGCGATCCGGCCGAAGTGACCCTGGACTCCCTGCCGGGACAAGAAATTCCAGGCCGAGGTGAGCCGCATCTCCTGGTCCTCCATCACTACCGGCCCGGATCAGCCGGCCTACTATGAAGTTGAGTTACAGGTCCCCAACCCCGATTTGGATTTGAAAGAAGGCTTGAAGGCTCGCATCGTTCTGCACAAATCCAAGTAAGAGGTCTCATTGATGAAATCAAGCGGGGAGATTACGGTTTCTCCCGTTGAGAATGACGCGGCCTTATGGGAATTTCTCCGCCTGCCCTGGCACATCTATCAAGGGGACCCATACTGGGTGCCCCCTATTCTCTCCGAACAGCGCCAGTTCCTGGACCCCAAGCGCGGGTCCTTCTTTGAAATCGGCGAGGCCCGATATTTTTTGGCCTGCCAGGACGGCAAGCCGGTCGGGCGCCTGTCCGCCCACATCAATCGGCTCCATGACACCAGTCACGGCCCGGAAACCGGCTTCTTCGGGTTCTTCGAGTCCATCCCGGACCAGGACGTGGCCGCAGCCCTGTTCGAGGCGGCGGCCGCCTGGCTGCGGGAGCGTGGCAAGACCCGCCTGGTCGGACCTTTGAATTTCGGCATCTACGATGAGATGGGGCTGCTGGTGGAGGGGTTTGACTCCATGCCGGTCCTCTTCCAGACCCACAACCCCCCTTATTATCGAGGATCTCCTGACCTCCCTGGGATTTGTCCAGGCCATGGACTGGCACGCCTACAAGATCACCAACCGGAAGGTGGACCTGGAGGCCATGGAACGGCCGCTATGACAGAGATCATGCAGGGGCAGAACGTCGAGATCGTGACCTACAACCCCAAAGATGTCGACCGCCGCGCCGATGAGGTCTTTCACCTGTTCAATGACGGCCTGGGCGCCCAACTGGGGCCACGTGCCCCTGACCCGGCGCCAGTTCGATGAGATGTTCGAGATGGTCAAACCCTGCCTGCGCCCGGGAATGGCTTATGTCCTCCTGGACGACGACCGCGTGGCCGGCTTCGGCATCAGCCTGCCGGACCTCAATCCCCTCATCCGGGAGTTTAACGGGCGTCTGACGCTCTGGGGCAAACTCCGCCTGCTCTATTGGGCCAAATACCGGCCGGTCCACAAAATCCGGGCCATGGTGGTGGGGATCAGCCAGCCCTACCAGCGCCGGCACTTGCACCTGGCCCTGCTCCTGCGCGCCTATATCTACCTGGTGAAGCACACTCCCTGTGAGATGGCCGATCTCTCCCTGATCCCGGCCAATCTCAAACACTGGATCAAGGTTATCCTGGCCCTGGGCGGCCAGCGCTATAAGGTTTTCCGCGTCTTTGAAAAACCCATCTGAAACCGTGGCACTCCAGGCCGGGTGGACCAGGGACCCCTGGCCGGCAATAGCGGTGGCCCTGATTTCCGGGGCCGTCTTTGTTTTGGCCCACTTCCAGGCCCTGGTCAATCCGTTTGTCATTAATGACGACGTCCGCCAGCAGCTCTTATTGGATGCAGCAATGGCAGGACCCGGCCTTATTCCGGGGGGACTTCCTCACCGGCTATGCCCGGCCTACGTCCCCTGGGGCGTCAAGGGACTCTACTGGCTGGCCTCCTGGTGGGTGTCTCCCCTGGCCTTCTCCAGGCTTCTCCCCGGCTTTCTGTTCGTCTTCCTGGCCGTCTGCCTCTTTAAGATCGGGACCCGCCTTGTCGACCGCCGCCTGGGGTGGGCCCTGGTGGCCGTGCTTCTGGCTGATGCCGTTCTTCCTGGACAACCTGTCCGGAGGCCTGTCCCGCTCCTTCGCCGCCCCGCTCCTGGCCCTCTTCTGGCTGGGCTGGCTGGCGAAGCGGCCCTGGCTCACCGGCGCCGCCCTCCTGCTCCAGGCCCTGTTCATCCCTTATATTTTCCTGGTGGCGGCCCCGGCGGCGCTACTGGCCTGGGTGATGGCCCGCCTGGGCCGAGACCACCCGCCGCCTTTCCCGGCTCAGGCCGCCCACTTCATCCTCCTGGCCCTGGGAGCCGTACTGGTCATGGCCATGAACCTCCAGTTCAGCGCCTACGGCTACGGACCCCTGGTGAGCGCCGCCGAGATGGTCAATCGCCCCGAGTTCTACGCCCATGGCCGTTACCGCATCCTGCCGGAGACTTCCTTCTGGTGGGAACTTATTCAGCCCCTGGGAATCCATCGCCCCGTTTCGGGAGTGGGGCCCGGTGGCCGGCGGCCTGGTCTGTGGGGGGCTGCTGGCGCTGGTGGCGGTCGGGTTCCGGCGACTGGACTGGCCAGCCTGGCGGCAGCGGCTCAAGCCCGCCTGGTACCTGGGAGTGGCCTCCCTGGTGCTCTATTTCCTGGCCCGGCTCTTCCTGTTGAAGTTATTCGTTCCTGACCGTTATCTCATGTACACCTTGAACCTCTTCTTTTGCCTGGTGCTGGCCCTGGGAGTGTATGGAGCTCTGAAGGTATCGCGTTGGCCCCTCTCGGTGGCGATCCTGGCCCTGGTGGCGGCAGCCTCCCTGGGCGCCTGGCGCCTCCAGGGGGTCGGGCTCAAAGATTACTCGGCCTATCGCGCCGTCTATGCCGCCCTGGCCGAAACTCCCAAGGATGCCCTCATGGCCGGCCACCCCAACTTGATGGACACCATCCCCACCTTCGCCCAACGCCGGGCCTTTGTCACCTATGAACTGGCCCACCCCTGGAGCCGGGGCTTATGGGCCCAACTGCAGCCCCGCCTCACTGATCTCTTTAAGGCCTACTACGCCGCCGACCCCCAGGAGGTGGTGGCCTTCTGCCGGAAGTATGGCATCGCCTTTCTCATCGTCGATGACCGGCATTTCACCCCGGCTTTCTTGAAGGGCGGCTACTTTCTCTTTCCCGGGGATAAGCCCCACCTTCCCGGGGTGCCCAGGGGGCTGGCCGAACGGATTTACTGCCCGTTTTTCGCCCCGTTTGACGAACAGATCCGCCATCTCACGGCCGGCAGAGACCATTTCGCCCTGCTCTCCGACCCCAGCTTCCGATCTGTGGACCTGGATCAGCATGTGCGCCTCATCGATATGCGCCCCTGGTTGACCCCAAAACCATAATCCCCGGCGCAGCGTAACCTCTGCCCACGAAAATTAAAGCCGCCTCAACGCCTCGCCACCCACCGGCGAAATCTAGAGGCAGTGATAGAGACTGCCAAAAGTCTTTTCCGTTATGGTACCGGTTCAAAAAACTTGAACTCTCCCTGGCGCCAGGTTTCATCCATACAGGTAATTCATCTCCTGTTTTTGTAGGGGCGGACCTGTGTGTCCGCCCTTGATTTAAGGACCACACGCGGGTGCGTCCCCACAATTCCGCGTTTTGTGATGGCGACTCGGGAGTAAAAATCAGCCAGGGGAATGGATTGAGGGCAAACGATCTAGCCTATCGTCCCAGGATTATCTTACAAAAAGGTTTCAGGTCTTTTCTCCCTCCCCCTTGATGGGGGAGGGCTGGGGTGGGGGTAAAATTGCCGGGCATTGCCTCAAGCCCCCTCCCACCAGGGGAGGGGAAGTGAGGGAAGCCAGCCTTTTGCCAGGTATCTGCGGGACACGATACTAACGCCCCAGGGCATAGAGGGTGACGGGGTCATGAATCCCTTTGAGCCGGACCTCGAACTGCCGGGTAATCGCCACCTCGTGCTGCACCAGGTCGTACACGGCCTGGGAGACCACCACCTCCCCGCCCCGGGCCTGGGCCTGGATGCGATGGGCCAGGTTCACTGCTGACCCCACGATGCCATATTTGGCCCGGGTTTCCGAACCGATATTGCCCACCACCACTTCCCCGGCATGGAGGCCGATCCCCATGTGGAGGGGTGGCAATTTCTGGCCGATCCCCGCCAGGTTGACGCCCAGCATGGCCTGCTGCATCGACAGGGCGCACCGCAGCGCCTCCCGCCCCACCGGGGCCAGGGGACCGTCGAGGGGGTCAAAAAAGGCCAGGATCGCATCCCCCAGGAAATCTACGATGATGCCGTGATGCGGGCGCAGCACCTCCACCATCCGGGAAAAATAGCCGTTGACCAGCTGAATGGTGGCCTCGGGGCTCAAGGCCTCGGCAATGGGGGTAAAATCCCGGATGTCGGAGAACATGATGACCACCTGCCGTTTTTCTCCGCCCAAACGGCTGGCTTCCGGCCGCTCCATGAGTTTGGCGGCAATATCCTGGTCCACGTAACGGCCGAAGGTATTGCTGATGAAATCCCGCTCTTTCAAGCCCGCCACCATGTCGTTGAAGCTCAGGGTCAACTGGCCGATCTCGTCCTGGGAGCGAACCTCCAGGGGCTCGCCGTATTCCCCCTGGGCTACCAGGACCGCTTTCTTGGAGATCCGCCGGATGGCTGCCACCAGGGACCCCACTCCCAGGCGGATCAGGATCAGACTGACCGCCAGACAGAGGAGCCCGGCCAGAATATAATAAAAACGAAAGCGCAGAATGGGAGCCATAATCTGTTTTTCCTGGGCATGGAGCATAATGGCCCAGGGAGCCCCTTTCAGCCGATAAAACCCGATCACCTGGTCACTGCCCACCACCGTCCCATAAGGCTTCCCCTTCATCTCCTTGAGCATGGCCAATTCCAGGGGGTTTTGGGTCTCGCCCAGGCAGTGCCGGGATTCCATGGCCGGGTTGGTGTGGGCCAAAAAAGTGCCGTTGTCATTCACCAGACAGGCCATATAGGTGTGAAGCCAGCCGGCGGCGCGCACCCCTTCCATCAAATAATCCAGTTTTATCGACACCTCCAGACGCCCCAGGGGATGTCCCGCCCCATCCAGCAGGGTGGACGTCAGGTCCACGGTCTTCTTATCCGGGGGATAAAAAAACCGGGGCGGCGCCACGTTGGCCACCCGGGGGGCCAGGCCTCCGCCCCCCCTGCCCTCCTGGACAATCCCGGCGCGGCCCGACGCCGGCTCCTGCCACTTAAGGCTGACCTTATCCACTCCCGGCTGCTCCCGCAGCTTTTTCAAGATCCAGTTCTGGTTGTCCGTCCCCTGGCGGTCACCGCCGGTGTTGGCCAGGGCCTGGATCCATTGCAGGGGGTCATTCAGTCGCATATCCATATGGTGGGCCGCCCGCTCCAGTCTGAGAATGGCGGATTCCCGCCACTCCTGGTAGAGGCTGCCCCGGATATAGAAATAGCCCCCGGCCCCGATGGCCGTCAGGAAGGCCGCCACCGGCAAGATCAAAAAGATTATCAGGCGCTGTTGTAAAGTCTTGATCGTCAACATGGGGCAGAAGCCTGTCGGGGGTTGCAGTCAGACCGGCGGAGTGCGTTGGCCGCCAAGAGCAAATTGCCGTCATAGAGGCCATACTTACTTATGATGGCATGCCCTGCAGGGCGGTTCGCGAACCGCCCCTGCAATTCGGATTACTACTCGTTTTAAGGCAAGTTGGTATTATGGCCTCTGCCGAGAGTCCCTTCCTCTTATCGCCTCTCTCTCCAGCGGGGACAGAGGGTCAGGGTGAGGGGAAAATAAGGAAAAACTCTTGGCAACGAGGTTAACGGCTCCTGAGATGCAATAAACCCCGGCACCCACCAGTCTTCCCGGGACCGCCGGTCTGCTTATTCTTCCCGGAGACGGGACCCCGGGTTGGGTCTTGAGAGGAACGCCTCAGGTAACGTCATGATAGTGCTCTCCCCGGGAAGGGGGGTCAGGGTTGTTGCACCCAGGGGCTGCGGCAAAACCAGTCATAGGTCTTTTGCAGGCCTTCTGTGCAGGGGTGTCCGGGCCTGCCACCCCAGGGCGGTCAGGCGGCTGACGTCCAACAGTTTCCGCGGGGTGCCGTCGGGCTGGCTAGGGTCAAGACTAATCCGCCCCTGATAGCCGACGACCTCGGCCACGGCCCGGGCCAATTCCAGAATCTGCAGGTCCTGTCCCACCCCGATATTGATGATTTCTCCCTCCTGATAGCGTTCCATCAGGAAGAGGCAGGCGTCGGCCAGATCATCCACGTAGAGAAATTCCCGCCGGGGGGCGCCGCTGCCCCAGACCACCACCTCCGGGTCCCCCGCAACTTTGCCCTGATGAAACTTCCGGATCAGGGCGGGGATGACGTGGGAGTCCAGCAGGTCAAAATTGTCTCCCGGGCCGTAGAGATTGGTGGGCATCACCGAGATGAAGCAGGTGCCGTACTGCCGGTTATAAGACTGGCACAGCTTGATGCCGGCGATTTTCGCCACCGCGTAGGGCTCATTGGTGGGTTCCAGCTTGCCGTCCAGAAGATAGTCTTCCTGCATGGGCTGGGGACAGAGCTTGGGGTAAATGCAGGAACTCCCCAGGAACAGGAGCTTCTTGACGCTCATGCCGGTAGGCCTGGTGAATGAGGTTGGTCTCAATCATCAGGTTGTCGTAAATAAAGTCCGCCGGAAAGGTGGCGTTGGCCCTGATCCCCCCCACCCGGGCCGCGGCCAGAAAGACGTATTCCGGACGTTCCCGGCCAAAAAAGTCGGTCACCGCGGCCTGATCCCGCAGGTCCAGTTCCTCCAGGCTGCGGCCCACCAGGTTCGTAAACCCGGCCGCCTCCAGGCGCCGCCAGATGGCGCCTCCCACCAGACCCTGGTGCCCGGCCACATAGATTTTGGCGTCCGGTTCCATCATGAATCCGATCCGCTCCCCATTATCCGGCGACGCCAGGCCGCCTTCTCATCCGGCTAAGGCCGCGAGTCAGTCTCGCCCCGGGGGCCCAGGTGATTTTCCTGCCGCAGACGCTGGATCACGTCCTGGCACTGGCGCAGGTCCATCAGGGCCTGAATATCGGCATCCACCATGAGGCGCACCAGTTCCCGGAAGCTGACCCGGGGCTCCCAACCCAGGAGTCGCTTGGCCTTGCCGGCATCGCCCCAATAAGATAGTCCACTTCCGTGGGCCGGAAGTACTTCGGGTCGATCTCGACGTATTCCCGCCAGTCCAGGTCGACATGGGCAAAGGCTTCTTCCAGAAACTCCCGGACCGAATGGGCCTCGCCGGTGGCAATCACGAAGTCTTCCGGGGTATCCTGCTGCAACATGAGCCACATGGCTTCCACAAAGTCCGGGGCATAGCCCCAATCCCGCCGGGCCTCCAGGTTGCCCAGGTAGAGTTTCTTCTGCAGGCCGAACTTGATCCGGGCCACTGCCCGGGTGATCTTCCGGGTTACAAAAGTCTCGCCCCGGCGGGGCGATTCATGGTTGAAGAGGATGCCGTTGACCGCGAAGAGGCCGTAGCCTTCCCGGTAGTTGCGCACCATCCAGTAGCCATAGAGCTTGGCCGCGGCATAGGGACTCCGGGGGCGCATGGGGGTCGCTTCATTCTGGGGCGGCGGGGAGTCGCCAAACAGTTCGCTGGACGAGGCCTGGTAAAACCGGGTCTTGATGCCGCTGCGGCGAATAGCCTCCAGGAGCCGGGTCACCCCCAGGCCGGTCACATCCCCGGTGATATTCGGGCATGTCGAAGCTGACCCGCACGTGGCTCTGGGCCGCCAGATGATAGATTTCTTCCGGCTGGATGATTGTAGATCAGGTGGCTGAGTTGGCCGGAGTCGCTCAAATCCCCATAATGCAGAAAAAACCGGGCTCCTGTTTCATGGGGGTCCACATACAGATGGTCAATGCGCCGGGTGTTGAAGGTGCTGGAGCGGCGCACCAGGCCGTGCACTTCATAACCCTTGCCCAAAAGCAACTCGGCCAGATAGCTGCCGTCCTGCCCGGTAATCCCGGTAACCAGCGCCTTTTTCCCCTGACTTAGCATGAAACTCCCTTTATTCCCGGTCGGCTTTTCAGTCCGCCTCCAGGTTCATCCAACCTTAATAAGCGTGGCTGTCTTTAAAGCCCCGCAAAATCGTCAGAATGATAATCTTCAGATCAAACCACAAAGACCAGCGGCGCAGATATTCCAAGTCGAATTCCACCCGCTTTTCCATCTTTTCCAGGGTTTCGGTCTCACCCCGCCAGCCGTTGATCTGGGCCCACCCGGTGAGGCCCGGCCTCACCTTGTGCCGAGCATATACCCCGGAATGAGCCGGCGGTAATACTCATTATGCGCCACCGCATGGGGCCGGGGCCCCACGATGGACATGGAACCGCTGATTACATTGAAAAACTGAGGTAACTCATCCAGGCTGGTGCGCCGCAACCATCTTCCCAGAGGGGTCACCCGGTTGTCGTCCCTAACCGTCTGGGCAATAGTCTGGCCGTCCTCACAGACTTTCATGGTGCGGAATTTGTAGACCTTGATCTCAGACCATCCAGGCCATAGCGCCGTTGCCGGAAGATTATGGGGCCCGGAGACGTCAACTTCACCCCCAGGGCAATCAGGACGAGGAGCGGGAACACCAGTATCAGGATCAGACTGGCCAGTACCAGGTCTTCAGCCCGCTTCAGCCAGCCGTTTACCCCGAAGAAGGGGGTTTCCCACAAGGCGATGAGCGGTATGCCTTGGAGATCGGTCAGGCTGGCGGAGAGCAGGGAGAAAATGAAGACGTCCGGCACATAATAGACCGAGGCAGTAGTGTCCTGGAGGGATTCCACCACCTGGCGGAGGCGGTCTTCGGCCCGGAGCGGTAACGCCAGATAGACCATGACAATCTGGTGTTTCTGCACGAACCCGATCATGTCGTCCAGGTTGCCCAGCACCGGATAACTCCGGTGATCCAGCTGGATTTCCCCCGTGACCCGGTCGTCGAAAAACCCCAGGAGGCGCATCCCCAGCCAGGAGGTTTCCACCACATTTTTCGCCAGGCGACGGCCCAGGTCCCCGGCCCCGGCGATAACCACGGTGCGGCTGTTGCGGCCCTGCTGCCGCAGCCACCGCAAGCCCCAAAAGACCTGCAAACGCAGAAACACCAGAGCTATGGGGACGGTCACCATCCAGGTAAGGAGGACTTTCCGGGAAAAGCGCATCGAGGTCTTGCTGGCGTAACCCAGCATCATGAGGATGGCCACGATCACCAGCCAGGCCAGAAAAACCCGGCGCACCAGGCGGATGAAATTGGCGCCGCGCCAGGGCTGATAGAGTTGCGTGGCCTGGAAGACCATAATGGTTAACAGGAAGGTGACCAGCCCCAGGACCTGGAAGATCAGGCGAAAGGATTCCCCATAGAACCAGCAGATGAGGACCAGCAGCAATACCGCCACGCCCCCGTCCAGGAGCCACTGCAACCGGGACAAGATCCAGCGGTATTCGTCAAAAATGCCCTGGTGGCGATCAATCACCTGCAACTCTCCTGCTTGACCCGGTTCTTGGCACTATCCCACCCCTAAAAGTAACCCCGCGGCTCAACCTGCGATTATCCGGTTGGGCTCCGCCGGTTCAATCCCGCATCCCGCTTGGCCTGATCTACCAGACCATAAAGCAAATGTTCCCATTCTGCCATGATTTTATCACGTCCCAACCAGGCTTGGGCATATTGGCGGGCCTTAAGCCCCATTTTCCTCCGGGCTGCTTCATCCCGGGCCAGGCGGACGATGGCCTGGGCGAGGCTGCCGGCATCTTCCGGGGGTGTCAACCAGCCGGCCTGGGACTCCGCGGTGACCCGGCCCAGTTCCGTCTCCGGCCGGGCCGTGGCAATAAATGGCCGCCCCGCCGCCAGGATGTTCCCCAGCTTGGAGGGCATGACCAGGTCTGAGGCCCTGTCCTTCTGGACTACCAGGTGGAGGTCGGCCGCATTCAGCAGCAACGGGAATCGGTCCCGGGATTGTAAGGGCCAGAAGCTCACCGTTTCCAGGGCCAGGCGTCGGGCCTGGTCTATCAGCCGTTGCCTGGCAGCCCCTTCCCCCACAAACACATACCGGATGGCTTGATTATAGCGGGTAATGACCGCCGCGTCCAGAATGACTTCCAGCCCCTGCTTTTCCCCCATATTCCCGGCGTACAGGACCATAATTTCGTCGTTCAGCCCCAACTCCCGTCTCAAGGCATTCCGGCGTTCTCCGGGTTTGATCGTTTCAAGGTCGGCCCAGTTGGGCAGAAGATGCAGGCGTTCCGGCGGCGCCCCTTTATCCCGGATCCTGGCCGCCATGGCCCGGGAGATGGTAGTCACTGCCTGGGACCGGGTGAAGAGGAAATGTTCCAGGCGCTCCAGCAAGGCGAACAGCAGCGGCTGGCGGATGATCGCCAACTCACGGGCGGCGTCCAGCTGCAAATCCTGAACGTGGAAGATAAAGGGGATTTTTTGGCGCCGGGCCAGGAGCGCCGGGACCAGCCCCGATTGCAGCAGGGGGCAGACCGCCAGGACCGCGTCCCAGGACCGGGCCCACAGGGATGGCCACCAAGCCAGGCAACTGGCCCCGAAGGAAAGCTCATGCAGCATCCGGCCTCTGCCGGTCACCCGGGCCGGGGCATAGAGGGGGGCCCGCAATACCTCTACCCCCTCCAGCCATTCCCGCCGCCAGGCCGGGCGCCGGTACGCCTCCGGCACCCGCCAGGCCGGATAGTACGGGGGCGCAGTCAGGACCGTGACCGCGTGCCCCCTGGACCCCAGCCAGGCCCCCAACTCCCCGGTATAACGCCCGATCCCGACAAACTCCGGAGCATAATTGATGCCGTGAATCAGGATACGCAGCGCCACCGATTCATCCTTCCTGGCCCCGGGCGGTCACGATCAGGCAGTCCCCGGTCACCATCCAGGGTCATAGAGTTATTCTCCCCTGGGTTTTATGGGGCGACAGGGGTAACCATAGCATACCATCCCCGCCGGCATATCATGAAACACACTGGACCGGGCCCCGATGACCGCATTGTCGCCAATGGTGATTCCGGGGGCTACATAGACATCGGCGGCAATCCAGACGCCGTCTCCCACCGTGATGGGCCGGTGCGTAAGCTTGAAGCGCGGATTGTGGTAATCATGACTCGCCGTACAGAGAAAGCTCTTTTGCGAAATAACCGAATGCCTGCCTATCGTTATTGTCCCGATGGAATAGAGCCAGACATCGTCGCCGATGGCCGAATGGTCGCCGATCTCGATGCGCCAGGGATAGTGCAGCCGCGCCCGGGGCCGCACCCTGACGTCCTTTCCCAGCTTGCACCCGAACAATTTGAGCAACCAGAGCCGAAAACCATAGCAGGGAACCGGAGAAAAGCGGAACAAGGTCTCCTGGAGGAAGTACCACAGGAAAACCACTAACTTAGGGCGTCCATAGTCAGACCCCGAAGGGTCATATTCTTTAAGATTGAGGAAGGGCATTGATCCGCTCATGACCTCCTGAGTAAGCCTCTGCGGCAAATTATTCCACCGGTGTCGGAAATTGATCTCATCCGATATTTTGACGCATCCCCTCCGCCGTAGTCCGACCGGGGTTTTGACCCGATCCTTGCCTGGATTTAACCCCAGGAAGGTTCATCTGCTCGTCGCCGCGTCATCCATGGTTTCCGCCGACCGCCCCGGGGCCAGGGCCCGGCCTGGCGCCAAACCGACTCAGGCTGATATATCCTTATATTTTTGGGACATGGGGGATTGGGGGTCCCGCAATTCCTCCAGCTTGAGACTGATCTGGTAGTCGTAAAAGGTGTGGAGCAGGCAAAAACGAAACCCGATGCGCCCATCCAGAAAACCCAATTTAAAGAAGTACATCCAGACAAATTTAAAGAGGGCCCGCCCCGGCAGATACCGGTAGGCGAGATTTTTGAGGAACCGCCGGCGCTCCGGTCCCCTGGTCCACAAATCCGCACGCAACCCCTGGGGCCGGCCCGGCGCGTTCAGCGTCCGATGGGCCTCCACAGCCTCCAGACTGGAGTAAACGTTATGGCGGTCGAAATAACGCTCGATTCCCTTGTAATCATGGTGGATGAGCGGGTTTTTCAGATAGCCCGGGGGGCCATCCAGGAGAACGTGTTCGTGGACCAGGCGCGCCTCATAGCGGCCCCGTCCCCGGCGCAACAGCCGCAGGTTCCAGTCGGGATACCAGCCGCCGTGCCGAATCCAGGCGCCGGCAAACCAGTTCTGCCGGGCCAGATAGTAACCGTGGTGTTGGGGTGAGCCGCTGACTAAGGCCGTAATCTCCTGGGCCAGGTCCGGGGTCACCCGCTCATCGGCATCCACAATCAAGATCCAGTCATGCTTAAAATCCAGGTGGTCCAGGGCCCAGTTTTTGTGGGTGGAGAAATTGTCAAACTCCCGCTGCACCACCCGGGCCCCTCCTCGCCGGGCAATCGCCACGGTATCGTCATCGCTGTGGGAATCGAAGACCACGCAGTCATCGGCCCAGGCCACGGCTTCCAGGCAAGCGCCCAGGTTGCGTTCTTCATTCCGGGTGCAAATCAGCACCGATAGCGGCGTCTTACGGGAGTCTTCGGTCATGATTGGTTCCGGGTAGCCGGGGACCGGCTCGGAGTTGCTTGCCGTTCACGGCGGCGTCGATGCTCGTCAATGATCCGGGCATAGGCCTCGGCCAGGCTCCGGCCGACCCGGGGCCACTGGAACCGCTCCGCCACCAGCGCCCTGCCCTTCTGGCCCATATGCTGCGCGGCTTCGGGGTGTTCCAGCAGGTCCAGGATCTGGTCGGCCAGGGCCGCGGCGTCGCACGGGATCACGCGGCCGGCCCCGGCGGTCTCCACCTCCCGCCAGATATTGACCTGATCGGAAATGATCACCGGCAGGCCTGCCGCCATGGCCTCGACTACCGCCAGGCCAAAATTCTCCGAATAGGATGGCAGCGCAAACAGGCTGGCATCCCGCAAGACGGCCAGTCTCTCCGGCCCCAACAGCATCCCGGTGAAGGTGGTCCGGGGGCCCACGCCCTCCTCCTCCAGCCAGGTGCGGACCCGGGCGCTCCAGCCCTCATTGTCGGGCCCGGCGATCACCAGGTGGACGTCCTGCCGCCGGCGGGCCACGGCGCCGAAAGCCCTGGCCAGAATATCCAGGCCTTTCTTGAAATTAACCCGGCTGAAAAACAGGACGATCTGTTTGTCGCCGATTTCCGGGTGCCGGCGCCTGAAACTGCCCGGCTCCGGCATCTCCCCAAATTCATCGCCACTGATCCCCAGGGGCACCACCAGGCCGGGGGTTGCAAACGTATGGGGCGCCGCCAGTTCCTGTTCCTGGGTCGTAGTGAAATACAGCGCCGCGGCCCCACGGATATTCCGGTTCTCGAACAAGTGTTCCATGAGCCGCTTGCGCCAGCGGTGCCGCCGGTGGATAAAGGGGTCCAGAGTCCCATGGGGTTGGATGAGGTAGGGAACCCCGGAGATGCGGCAGTAGTGTCCGGACACCAGATCGTGGAAGAGATAGAGGTTATGAATGTGCACCAGATCAACGCCCTTGATTTCCTGACGCAAGGCCCGGGCTAAGGGCCAGGAGGTGCTCCAGGACCTGGGCTGTTGAACGGGAAAATAACGCACCTCCACACCCTCCCGCCATACCGGACGGTCGGTGGGCACGGGCAGAATCCCCGGACCATCCTGGTTGGTGGTGTAGATGCTCACCCGGTTGCCCAACTGAGCCACGGCCCGGGCCATTTCCCAGCAGGCCTTGCACGGGCCCCCGTAACGGGGAGCCAGGTTGGCAATTACATGCAGGATCTTCATGACCTCACCGGAGGCTCAGTACTGCGGCCTGGCCCAAACCCCACCCCGGACCCGCTGCCAAGTCCCTCTCCCCTAGATGCATCAATGTTTCGCTTCACGTTTTGCAGCCGTAATGGGCGATAACGTGCGATGCCCTTCCCTGGCCCGGCGCTAATCATGATGAGCCTGGCCCGCTACCAATTCATACACTGCCAGCGTTTGCCGTGCCACTTTTTCCCAATCAAAAAGGGAGGCCCTTATCAGTCCCCGCTCAATAAAGGATAAGCGTATATCATTATCGGTCAGCAAAGCCTGCATGGCTTGCGCTAAACCATCATGATCATGGGGCGAGCACATCAACCCGGCGTCACCGATTACTTCGGGTAATGACGCGGCATTCGATGCCACCACCGGAGTCCCGCAAGCCATGGCCTCCAGAGGCGGCCAGCCGAAACCTTCATATAAAGAAGGAAACAAGAGGATATCGACGCTGTTGTACACGGCCGCCAGCTGGTCGTTTGAGACTCCCACCAGATAGTGGGTGATATCTTCCAGGCCGCAGTCCCGGACCGCTGCCTCAAATTCAGAGGTTGGCGGCCCCAGCTTCAGCAACTGCAGCGGTTTGTCATACATGGTGCGCAGGCGCGCGCAGGCCAGCACCGCGGTGCCATGATTTTTGTAAAATTGCGATCCCGTAACCAACACGCGTTTTGCCTGGCAGTCAGTCAACCCTAAAGCCGCGCCGGCCCGAGTCTTTTCCTCGTGCCCGTACGCCCTGAAATTTTTGTCGAGGCCCGGATAAATCGTCCTTATACGGCCAGGTGGAATTTTGAGTAGCTTGATCAAATCATGTCGAGTGTTTTCACTATCTGTAATGAGGTGCGCAGCCCTCCGCAGCGCCCGGAGGGAAAACAGGCTCAGCCACGGCTTGCCTCCCCGGGGACAGCCGGGGATACCGCCACTCCAACGCACCAGGGGCATGAGATCATGCACCGTGACCACGGTGCGCCTGGGGTCAAGTATATAGAGGAGATGCCCATACCCTGGGTCAACGATATGATTGATCTGTCCTGCGTGGTGGCGAGCCTGCCATGGATAACTACCGTAGCGCGCTAAACGCATGCCCCAAAGACCGGCTTTTGATCCTTTCGCCAACCTAGGAATGTATTCCTGGAGATGGCAGCGCCCGTCACCATGGGTTCGCAACGCTTGGGCCAAACCATCAGCATAGATTTCCATACTGAAGCGTTGATCTTCCACATAATCACGGAAGAGCATTATACCCAGACTATCCATATATCCTTAGCCGCCAATAAAGCATGCGACATCTATCCCGCCATAATGTGCGTCGCGTCGGGGAGGCAAATAGCCCTGCGCAGGAAGGAGAAGATCTATTTTTACCATTTAAGTCCTTTCAACCGATCCAAGGTCAAGACCTGGGGGGGCAAGGCTCGTAGCCACCAGATCAGCAGCAAGAGAAAAACCACCGGGGCCAGCCAGGGAACGGTCGCCAGAATAACCAGGCTTCCCATATACGGCACCATCTCGGTGGCAAAAAACTTGAAGGAGAAACAAGTATGATAACCCATCAGCAGATACGGGACCGCCCAGAAAGGCAGGACCAGGTCCCCGATAATCATACCCAGCACAATCCCCGGCAATCCGAAGTGCCGTCCGCCCAGATAGGCCAGACCGATGGTGAGGATCGAGGCGGCGAACATCAACTTGGCCAGGGTGTGATGCCGGTTGGTTGCCTGCAAGGGGTGGCTGCAAGTTAACCAGAAAATAAATTGCGCCATGTAGATCAGGAACAGGTCCATCACCGGCTGCTGGAAGGGGACCGTCTTTCTGAGCCAGAAGTGATAGATGAAGCCGCCGAAAAAATGAAAAATTGTTATAAAGATGACGGAAGCCGTCAGGGCCGAGCGCAAGATGACCCGGAACAGCATCAGAAATTTATCAATATCGGCCTGGGCGTCCAAGCGTGTTAATTCCGGCCAGGCCGCATGCGAGAGTTGATCGAGAAATGATCGGATCAAATTGACAAGAGTCCGCATGGTGGAAAAGAGCACTACCTGGAGCGGCCCCGTGACCATCCCCACCACCAGCACGATGCCTTGAATGGAAAAGGCCTGGCTGAGCTGGATGAGGAAAAAATGGAGACTGGGTTTAATGAAGCTCAATCCAAAAGAAAAGTCCGCGGCTCCCAGGGATAAGATCTTGAATTGCGGGAACTTCCGGTTGAGGTCAAAGAGGGCCAGGCCGGCGGTGAGCCCGTAGGGGATGAGCTGGAGAATGGCGATGGGTACCATGGACCAGCACCGCCACAAACCGCCGGCCAGGAGAAGGAGACTCATCAACTGCATGAGATTGATCAGCATGACTCCCCGGGGCAGCATTTCTACGGCAAAGTAAACTCGTAATAAAATGCTTTGCGGCAGCGAGACAACAATCTGGAAAGCCAGGATGGCCAGGACCAGCTCCACCGTAGCGTGGCTGGTCTGAGTAATGTGGAGAAATGTGGCCGGGTTGAAAAAGAAAATTATGGCAACAAAGACGATATACACGGCAACGGGGATGATGAGAAACAAGGCCAGGCCGGTGTGTAATATCTTGCGGAATTGGTCATAATCCCGCTGCGCGTAGGCCTGGGTCATGCAGTTGACGATATAGAGATGAGACCCCATTTCCGTTAATGACAGGTAAGCCACCATGGAGGAAAGGAGCAGCCACTCCCCATAAATATCCACGCCCCAGGCCAGCAAAAACAGCGGCACCAGCACAATTTTCGAGGCAATATTTATCGCCTGCCCCAAGAAATTGGCCCCGATGCCTTTGAATAGCCTATTTAACATATCAATGGCCTGGTTATGCCTTGTAAGGGTATCTTGGCTTATACGCTTCCAAACAGATTGAATAATAGGGCCAACGCAGCAGACTTGTCACGAACCGATCAAAGAGTGGGGGCAGAATACGCAAGGGGAAAATCACGGCCCAACCCAGCAACGGATGGATCCTGGATACCACTCTCTGAATAAAGGTGATTTTCTGACTCAAAAAACCACTACAGTATGATATATTATCAATCATCAGCCTTGCCTCATTGCTAAGTTCCTCTATCATTGCCTTACTATAACCTCTTCTTACATGACCCCCATCTTCAACCTTAGAAAACGGACCTTTATCGCCAGAAGTAATATAACGATAGAAAAAATTAGGAGCCGTAAGTAAAAGGCGCCCACCTGGCTTCAAGCACATCGCCATATCAATAAGTAATTTTCTATCATCGAGTATATGTTCAATATTTTCAAAACAGACAGCTACATCGAATTGGCCGATGAGATCATCTCGCCGCTCTAAATTGCGAACATCCAGAACCTCGAATTTAGCGATGGTGGCCCCGCATATCTGAGCCCTTTCTCCGGCCACGCGTTGATTGCGTTCATCCCAGCTCAACCCCAAGGTGTCGTATCCCCTCAGCGCCGCCCCAATTGAAAACGCTCCTGTTCCACATCCAACATCGATCAATGTTTCGCCGTCCTTGGTTTCAGGCAAACATTTCTTTAACCAAAGCCACCGGTCTAACATGAGGGTATCACCATGAATAATATTTGCATAAAAACCAAATACTTTAACCAGTAGCGATTTGTCCATCAATTATGCTCCCGTTTCATCTTTTTATTTACGCAAGTATCATAAAGATAACGACTGATATTTATTAATAGATACTATATTTTTTCAATTATTCACCTTATGCAAAATAATCAAATTGGTCTTGATTAATAAATCATCTTTGCAGCATTGATCTTTATATTTATTAACCAAAAGATCGAATTCATCAGGATATATTTTTTTATATTGCAGTGCATCTTGCGATATCTCCAAGATTAACTCTTTTACCACGAAACGGGCTTTCCGGTAAATGTCAATATATTGCCGAGTGGTCAAATATGAGAACAAATTAATTTCAATATATCTGGCCCCGCCCTGAAAATCCTCTATCTCTTCCTGGTAAGCCTCAAGATACCGCTGATACGCCTCCGGGTCTAACCGCAGGTGGTTATAGCAGTTCTCCAGCCCGCCGCGCCCGGAAAAGTGGTCACCCCCGGCGCAAAAATAGAGGGGGCCGTAGGATGCATAGATGCAGCCTCCCGGCTTCAAGATCCTGAAGCTCTCCTGCATGACGCCGGGCAGATCCCGGCAATGCTCATAAACCGCGTCCGAGACAATTAAATCTATACTGTTATCCGCCAAAAAAGGTACGCCCTCAATGGCCGACAGGCGGAAATCCACCCTCACTCTGTAGTGATCGTAACAGTACCGGGCAATATCCCCCCACGATTCCTCAAAAGGAAACATATCCGTGGCGATAATTTGCCGGGGCCTGAGTCGAGCCCAACTGATCACATCCCAGCCGCTGCCGGTGCCCTGAACCAGTACGATGGCATCCCGGATGTGCCTCAGGTACTTAATGCCCCAGCGTCGCCGGCTTTCCAGCGGCAGGCCCCGGGCCCCGAAGCAGTAACGCGGCCGGTAGGCCTGAAGCGTTTCCGGCGAGAGATAGCGGGAATACTTAAAGGATAGTAAGGGTCGAATAATAAAATAGACTGATCTTTTGAAGAGACCGGCGCTCGCTCCTCTATGATGACTGAGCCATTGTTTGGTGCTAAATTCAACCATAGGGCAGGCAATCTTCCGGGGGTTTTGCCAGGCCGGCCCCCCCCGGGGATTGACGGTCCAGCCTGACGTGCCCCCCTTCCGCCGCTCCGGGCCCTCAGGGGCCCCGGAGGCCGCGCCCGGGACCAACCGGGGCAGGGTCAACGGGAATAAGCTGGCGCACCTTCCATCCGTTGCGGAAGTGCAATTAAGAGGGGAAGCCTTTGAAAAGGGCTTTCCTGTCCACCGGGGAACTTCCCGGTTCAGCGTTAACCCGGAATTCATCTCTTGTAAAGATGATATTTTTAAAATATCTCTCTTTTTCTTCCCATCTGCGTTCCAAAGCTATGCTAAAACCCGCCTCTTGAAAAAATTCGGTAATGGGAAGTTCTGACGTATCGCTCACTTCTACGACCACCGACTTTAATCGTTTATTTTTGACCATTTCCGCCATACCCGAAATTACACTTTGTTCGGGTCCATCAACATCTATTTTGATATAGTCCGGAGATAAATCAGTTAATTTTACAAAATCATCCAAAGAAATTGACAGGGTATTAAATGATAAAAAGTCATATTTATCATTATTCTCATTCCCAACATAATAGTAATTACTTGGTTCACTAAATCTTATAAGTTTGCTTTTATCAGATAATGCCATGACATATTGATCAACCTTCTCGATATTATTCAAGCTAATATTATAAGCCAGATTAAATGAAGCTTCTAAGGACAGGTCAAATGCGACAATTTTCTCAGGACCATTTCGTTTTAGGGCCGCATATAGTGTCTCGGTACCAAAAGATGCTCCAATATCAAAAAATACACAACCTTTTTCAAAGCCGTCGATCCAATCCAAGACTTCCGGCTCTCTCTTCTCCCAATCTTTATAAGTGTTGTAGACGCCAACCTGATTTAACGGGAGAATGATTTTTATAGGGACCCCTCTCACTGTCGTTTTGGGCGTGGGGAGGACTCGCCTGAAAAAATCAAAAATTCTTTTTGAGACCTGGGTTTTTTCTACCCATAAAGCCAAAAGCGCGTTAATCGGGCCAAAGACAATTTTTCCCAACGTCTCGGACGAACGTCGATTTTTTTCACCCGACCAAGGCATAACATGACTCCTTCCTTAAGGACATAATCACTTGCATAATCAATGAACTATGAAAACCTACCCTATGCTTTTCAGGATATTACTGCTCTTCCTGTCGTGATGACTGACCAACGCTTTGGTTCCGGATTCCACCCCAGGGCTGCCAATCCTCCGGGACTCTTCCCGGGTTACCCCCAGCAGCATTGACTCTCTGAACTCGATGCTCCCCGTTCCTAAGAGCTTAATATCTTCTGGTATGCTGCGATCATTTTATTGCCGTAATCCGTCCAGGAAAAACCGGCCTGTACGCGCCGGCGGGCCGAATCCCCCATTGCGGTACGGGCCTCGGGGTTTTCATAATAATAGAGGATTTTTTCTTTGAGGGCCTCCACGTCCCTGATGGGCACGATAAACCCGTTCTGGCCCTCCCGGACCAGATCGGCAGCCCCGGTATTGGTCGTGCAGACCACCGGCAAACCACAGGCCATGGCCTGGGCCTGCACCATGGCCAACCCTTCTTCGATGGAGGCCAGACAGAAAACCGAACCCTGGGAATAATATTTGTGCAATTCCCATTCCGGGAAGGGACCGTGATGACTGATGGCCGGCGAACCCCATTGGCGCAAAAACGGCTTGATCTCGTCGGTCATACTGCCGATCAACCACAATTCGGCCCCGGGCAGGTTTAATTCCCCAAAGGCCTGCAACAGGTAATGGACGCCTTTCCTGATGCTGATCGTGCCGCAATGAATAATTCTGAAGGTCTCATCTGCCTTCGGAGCAGGATGGAAATGCGTCAAATCAACCCCAAAAGGCACATGGATGAGCCTTTCCTCAGAAATCCCCTGCTGCAAAAAGGTTTCTTTGACAAACTGCGAAGGTATGGCGATAAAATCCGCTTCCCGGTATTCCGTCAATTCCCGCTCCACGACCAAGGGATGCACCACTTCAGTTCTCAGGCCGAGTCTGCCATATTCCTCTGTCAAGATCTGTCTCTGGTAGAGAATGTGGCTCGAACCGCGCTCCAAAACCGTTTTTGCCCCCATCTGCCGGGCCCGCCGCAGAGAATAGAGGGAGCAACCGCTCAGTCCCGCAAAGATATCGCAATCATCCTTTAGGTGTCTTGAAGCATGACGGTCAAATAATTCGAATATCATATATTGTGGATTAAAGAGCGATTCAGTAAATCTGCTGATTTTTCGCCAACCTCTATTATGGATCTCATGAATTAACAGCGAATCGATATTCTCAGGATTAATTCCATATTTTGCCGCCTCAAATTTTGGATAGCTGGTAATCAACCTGGCCAAATATTTATGGTCTTGCAGCTGCTTGGCAAGATAAAACAACCAGAAACGTCCTAAAACGCTAATAGTAATTTTCACTAATATCCAACCTTATTGCGGTTATTCTTCCGAATAATACGCAGGCTAACTATGCTACGAGTAGGCCGCTTTCAACATTTTATCCAGGTTATTTTCGTTAAAAATGCCGTTACGAAGACACCGTATTCTTCCCTTTTCGGCTATTTCGTTTCTCATCTTGTCATCATTAAGAAGTTTTTGACATTTATCAATGCATTCTCTCACATCACTCCAGTAAACCGCTTCAACATCTTCCTGATATAATTGCAAATGCTCTGAGGTGCGTTCGGCACAGAACAACCCCCCGCAATAGGGAATTTCAAATGTCCTGGTGGTATGCAAATCCCGATTCCCTTTGGAAAGGAGTCCCAGGGAAACTTTGGCCAGTTGAGTGGCCTTGAGATAATCATCCCCATAGATGGCCGCGCCGCGCCACGCCGATTGCAGGGCCGGCCATTCCGGCGCTCTCTGCCATTTGTTGCCGTAAATTGCCAGGGGTACCCCGGCCTTCAGCAACGCTTGCAGAAATGGGCCTCTCTCCGGCATCCAGGTCCCGATGAACAGGACTTCATGGGGAAATCGCCGCCGGTCCTGAGGGGTTATTTCCCGGGGACCATCCAACTCATCCACCGCCATGAATACCCGGAGAACTTTCTGGGCCCCCAGCGAGTAGGCCTCAGCAACATTCACCTGGCGCACCACGGCCAGCATATCGTAATGCGGGACAGCTTCCAGATATAACCGCCACTTTTTCTTATCGCGGCTGCCGAAGGGATCATCGTTATTATAATTAATGATCAGGGATGAAACCTGCCTCAAAGTGCTTAACAGGTTGGGTCCCAGTAATTCACCGTTATCCACGAACGTCAGATCAAAATGGTGCTTCCGGAGAATTGGCGTGATTTTGTACTGCAAATACCTCTCGATCAATGATGCCCCGCCATAATATATTAATCTTCCCACCAAATTTCTCAGAGGAAAGAAACTATACGGGTCCAGCAGCAGGACGCCGTGACCGAGGCGTCTCAGGGCCTGGGCCCTCTTGACCGCATTGCCGCCATTGGCCCCAAGGAAAAGAATATTCAATGGATCTTTCATAGTTGCTGAGCCGAAAATGAACGACCGCTCTGTTTACGTATTTTTCATGACAGCTGCCAATGCCAGCTTAAGGCCGGCGACATCCTCTTCCAGACCCCAGGTCTTAATAAGTTCAAGGCTCTTTTCCCCCATGGCCCGGCACTTCTCAGGATCGCCCGTGAGGTCGACGAGGGCCTGGCGGAGCCGCACAATATCCCCGGCCGGGAAAACCGCCCCGTTTTCCCCGGGCCTCACCAGATCAGGGCCGCACCCCACCTGGTCACTCACCACCACCGCCCGCCCGGCGTTCATCACTTCATTGATCACCAGTCCCCAGGGCTCAAAAATCGAGGGGAGCACCAACACATCACACAGGTCATAATATCCGGGGAGTTCAGTCTGATTTCTGAATCCCAGAAATTTTATCGAACTCCAATGTCTGATCCCGGCGCGTTCTTCCAGGGTCTTTCTCTGGCTGCCGTCACCGATAAACAGGAGGTAGGGATGCGGCTCCTGGACTTGATCGGGCGACATCCGGATATAAGCCTCGAGCAGGTCCATCCCTCGCTTGACTTCGGACAATTTGCTGGCATAGAGGATGACGGGCCGTCCCGGCGACAGGCCCAGTTCCCGGCGCAAGCGCTCCCGGTCCCTTGCGGCCTCTCGGGCTTTTTCCCGAAAAAAGGCATTATCCACCGCATACGGCACGCTAAAAATCCGGTCCGGGGTGATGCCATAGGACTGATAGTAATGGGCGTTGAGCGTCCCAATCGCCAAAAATCCGTCTCCCAGTTTCCGGAGAACCAGAAAAAATAACCTCTTTGCCAGCCGTTTGAGCTTATGCTGGGAGGTGCTGAGGAGCGTAGCTTCGTCCCGCACCACTATTTTAAGACCGCGGATTTTAGCCCTCGCCATGGCGAGCCAATGAAACCAGCGGTTATAACCGTGGACCCAGAGAACGTCAAAATTGCCCCGGCTCAGACGCCCGGCCAGGCCATAGTTGAAAGGCCTCCAGAAGGAAAGCCGATCCCGCCTCCCCAGAGCCGGGAGGATTTCATGCCGGTAACCCCCGGTCAGGGGGATATCCCACGCAATAAATTTTCCAAAGCAGGGGTCAAGATAGCTTTTCAGGGAAAAATCGCTACAGAAAAATACCGTCAGATCAATGCCGGGCTCCGCGGCAATCCGGCGCAGCAGCGGGGCCTGGTACTGGATCGGGTGAGTCACCAGGTATGCTAGGCGTATGTTAGGCTTCATGCCCCTTCAGGCGCCGCAGTTCGTCCTCAACCATCAAGGCGACTACATCTTTCATTTTATTTTTGGCCTGCCACCCGAAGGTTTCCCGGGATTTCCGGGGATTGCCCCGGCTGATGGCAATTTCCGTGGGCCGGAATAACTCCGGGTCGATGACCACGTGCTCCCGCCAATCCAGCCCGGCCTGAGCAAAAGCCGCCTCCACAAACTCCTCCAGAGAATGGGTCTCCCCCGTAGCAATGACGAAATCATCCGGATGTTCCTGCTGCACCATGAGCCACATGGCTTCCACATACTCCGGGGCCCAGCCCCAGTCACGCTGGATGGCGATATTCCCCAGCTTAAGTTTCTCCCGGGAGCCGGTAGCAACCCGGCAGGCCGCGGTCACAATCTTCTTGGTGACAAAACGGGCCGGCCTCAAGGGCGATTCGTGATTGAACAAGATCCCGGAATAGGCCAGGATATTATAAGCCTCCCGATAGTTGGCCACCTCCCAAAAAGCCGCGGCCTTGGCCACGGCATAGGGGCTCCGGGGGCGAAACGGCGTCTGTTCGTCCGCCGCGCCGGCAATATCCCCAAAACATTCACTGGAGCAGGCATTGTATAATTTTATGGGCTTACCGGTGAACCGGATGGCTTCCAAAAGATTGAGGGTGCCCACGCTGATGCTTTCCATGGTTTCCACCGGCTGCTGAAAAGAAAGACCCACTGAGCTCTGGCCCGCCAGATTGTAAATCTCATCGGGCTCCACCTTGATGAGAGCCTGCAGCACGCTGCGAAAATCGTTGAGGGCCACGGATTCGACCTCAATCCGGTCCAGGATCCCTAAGCGCACCAGGTTGTTGAGGGGGGCAATCTGGGCATCCCGGGAACTCCCCACCACCCGATACCCCTTGCCCAACAAGAGTTGGGCCAGATAACCGCCATCCTGTCCGGAGATCCCGCAAATAAGCGCCTTTTTCATGGTTTTCCTAAACTGGGTTGCAGCCGGCCCCCCTAAATTTAATCAACTATCCTGATATTGCCTGATCACGTTTTGTAAAATTTTCGCAGGAAAAATATTCCAGCCCCTCCGGGATGCCCCCCGGGGCGGCGGGATAAAACTCTGAGGCCTCCAGGCCCAATTTTTGGGTTTATACCGGCCCGCGCCCGACACTCTCAAAGACTTTCCCTCACTTTCGGGATACCTGGGCCCAGCATTTTCTTAACTGATAGATAGCCGCAGAAAATTAGAAAAATTATACCAACATTCCTTAGCATGAAAAATATCTCGTTGCCATTTTCTTCAATATTAATCAGGTAGAACAATATATTCCCGGAGAATAGCCAAAGAAAAGTAGGGTAATCCATACTCATCCTAATCGACGTTGCCATGATTACAATAATAAACATAATTATCAGTGGCACAATAACAAGAGAATATAATCCGAATTCAACTTGAGCAACGCCAAATATATTCTTTCCGATATCAATTTCTTTTGGCTTAACATGATATAATTGTGATAGAATATCATCTATCAATATAAATTGTTTACCACGCCATAAAATTCTTGGGATCGAACTTTTAATACCCTCCCAATAGATCTTCCCATCGGTGAACATGCCCGGTTTACTGTGTTGCTGGTTAAATACCAGGTAATCAAACTCCCAAGTCCCCGGTCTTGCCCGGAAATTATTCAAAGTAGCATCGAAATTGATAGCCGCGGTGAATGGGTTTTTTAACTTTGCCAAATCGACCTTCCCTACCGCCTGAAAGTTATAGCGGTAGGCCTGATAAATATTACTGCATAAAAAGAAAGCTAAGACTAAGAAAAACCCGACTACCAAACTTTTCAGTGAGAAGATGTCTTTCTTTTTTTCCATGAACCACAATATTGCCCAGACTATAATCATAGACAATAAGAATCTTCGTCCATACAAGGTAAGGACGGGTAAAAAACCTATCGATAGAATAAGCCAGACATATTTTTGAGATGTTGTCGATTTAAGCAACGATGATATCACGCCTAAACCAACCAAAAATGCCAAAAGAGGATAAATCGTTCTTATCGACGTAAACCAATAGGGAAGATCTTTACCAATTCTGGCAAAATCTTCTGCACGTATGTAGGTCTTCACTCCATATTTATAGTAACTGACTATTTGAAAAACAATTAAAGCCCCATAAATAAAAACCAATATATATTTATTTACGCAACTCCATTTTTGTATCAAATTATTTATTTTCAAACATTCCACAAATGTATCGGGCAAATACCGATATATTATTTTGAGAACCACTAATATTAAAAGCACATGAACAAACACCGATCCAATAACTAATGGGCTACTATCGCGGAAATCAAAGATAACATCTCTGCCGAAATATAACCCTCTAACAAAAGGGTAGAATCCAAAATGGAATAATACAAAGATGATATATACATCGATGACATCTAAATCAGGCCATGACGTATAAAGATAATAAAGTATAATACATGTGAAAACAACCGAACATATTAATATATAAATGTTACCTACCATTTATGTGGTTCCTTTCCCATGCGTTACCTTCCCTTCCCAAATATCACCGTTCGCATAGTCTTGAGGATAATTGCCAAGTCTAACATAAAGCCCATATTCTTAATATAGTAAAGATCAAACTTGAGCTTCTCCTGCGTGGTGTCAATGGTCAAACCTTCGGGATACGTCACTTGGGCCCAACCGGTTATGCCCGGTTTCACCAAATTACGGTAGTTGTAAAAAGGGATATTCTCCATGTAGCTCGTGTGGGCCAGCGGTCGCGGGCCAATAAAACTCATCTCATTTCGGAGAATGTTAAATAACTGGGGTAACTCGTCCAGGCGAAGCTTTCTGATAATTTTTCCTACCCTGGTAATTCGGGGGTCATTATAGTCGGTCCACACCGGACCATCATTCTCCGATCCCTGGAACATGGTCCTAAATTTGATGATATTAAAAGGTATCCCTTTTTGCCCCAGCCGTTCTTGGAGAAAAAATACCGGACCTTTGCTATCCAACTTTACGAGCAGAGCCGTAACCAGCATCAGAGGGGCGACCAGGATCAACAAGATTCCCGCCATGGCTAAATCAATCAGCCGCTTTACCCGGATATAGTAGATTTTTTTACTATTGACACTCCAATCGAAAATCCAGTCATCGGTAATATGCTCGGTGGGGAGTTTACCGGTAAGAAACTCATAAAAAGTGGGCATGTCGATGAGCCGGCAGTCGTCCCATGACAGCCTGATCAGGTTATTGGTCAGCTGAGTGGATCGCTTCCCGGTAATGGCAACCACGGCCAGGTTAACCTTCAGTTCATTAATTAAATCAGCTAACTGAGAAGAATCACCCCACACCGTCAAGTCATCCAGCCGGGTTCCCACTTTCTGAACATCGTCATCCACGAAACCCACGGGCAGGAATCCGCATCCCGGTGATTGGCGCAAGGAACTTAACAGGTAACGCCCGGACCTTCCGGCCCCGATAATCATAAGACGCCTTTCCAACCGTTGCGGCAGGGCGACGATCGAAAAAGTAAACCGCCAGGCTGAAACGAGTATTGAAAAAGAGATCGCTTGGATTAAGAACAAAACCCGGCCGATAAACCAGCCTTTCAGAGGAACATAAAAAACCAGGACGACTACGAGAGTTCCAATCCAACAAGCGATGAACACATACACCAGGGTAATAATATTCCGAAAATCTTTAAAATAATTATAAGTGTCAGCTATGTACAAGACTACAAGATAAATAAGGCCAATCAACAAGAAATATGTTTTAAACGAATACAGATAATGAAATAATATAGGAGACGTTAGTTTATTAAAATATAGCGCAACAATTATTGAAATAATATAGCATATAGCATCACCACTAACTATGATTAATTTCCATGGAGACATAGGGAGGCTGAATATTTTAAACATCATTCATATCCCATGTTGGCAAACCATGTTCTGATAACTATCTGACAATTGATTTACCCATTATTTCCTGCCTTATCCCAATCACCCCAAACCCGCTGCAAAACTAAGCCTCTGGGTGTTCTGCTCAATTTTAGCAATAATCTTGGGCACCACTATTTTTCGGTCATATTGCCGTTCGAACAGGTCCCTGGCAGCCGCGCCCAACCGGCGGCGGCGCTCTGGATGCTCGAGGAACCTCCTGATTATCTCCTGGAGTTGGTTGACATCTCCTTCGGGTATGACATGGCCGCAATGGGCCCGCAGAATCGCGGCCGCGATACAGTTCTCTTCACTCCCCAGGAAAACTACCGGCCGTCCCACCGCCAGTATTCCGGCAAGCTTGCTGGGAACGATAAATCCCTGCACCTGCGCATCCAGGGAAATGAGATGGATATCGCCCGCGGATAAGGTTTCCCGGAGCCGTTCCCGGGGTTGGTAAGGCAGCATCATAATATTTTTCAGCTTATGGCTCCGACGGAAGGCGTCGATCTGAGACTTTTTCGCGCCATCGCCGATAAAAACGAAATGGATGGTTTCAACCGGCGCCAGCAGGCGAGCCGCCTCCAGGATGGTTTCAAAACGGTGGCCCTGTCCCATGTTGCCTGAGTACATCACCGCCAAGTGATCTTCAGGAATGCCTATTTCCCGGCGAAACCCGTTTTCGGCATGCTCCAGGGGATACAGCCGGCCCCCGTCCGCCCAGGGAGGCGTAATAGTCAGGCGGTCATCGGCCACGCCCTTTTGTTTCAGCACCCGGGCCATGCACTCTCCCAGGGCCAGGACCTGATCACAACCTTGCAGCCCGGCCCTTACCCAGCGGTCCAGGAGAGAGCTCATCAGCCCCGGCGCCGGCAGAGACCCCAGGGCCATGGCCAGATCGGGATAGACATCGTCCACATGGTGAATCACCCGACCATCCAGGTGGGCCCGCAACTTCAAAACCGTGGTCACCAGCAGCGGCGGATCGGTCATCACGAACCAGGCATCTGGCGCCGCGGTTATCTGATTATTATAGCGCAGGGCTAAATGGAAGGTAAGTATATCCAGCAGCCGGCCGGAGAAATGCCGGCGGCCGAAGCGGGTCGTATTGAGGCGCCGTATCTGAATTCCTTGCCAAACCTGGTGCTCCGGTAATTGCGCCTGGGGGCGGTTGTATAATTGCCGGGAAGTGAATACGTGTACCTCGTGGCCGGCAGCCCGCAAGTCTTCGGCGAGGTCGGTGAGCAAGAGCGCGGTGGCCGATTCATCAGGCCAGAAATAGCGGTTTACCAGATAGACGATCATGAGCGCTTAATCATATAGGGGCCCAGCACCAGGACGTCCATCCGGGTCCGCAAAAAACAATCCAGGGCTTCTTGGGGATAACAGACGATCGGCTCATTCTCATTAAAAGAGGTATTCAAGAGCACGGGGACCTGAGTAATGTTTGCAAATTCCTTGATCAAACGCCAGTAGAGCGGATTATCTTCCTCGGCCACCGTCTGGAGCCTGCCAGTCCCGTCCACGTGGGTGACCGCCGGCAGGAGATCCCTTTTTTCCGCACGGATCATATACACTTTGGTCATAAAGGGGTCCGGGTAGTCCTGTTCAAAATATTCATCTACCGACTCCAGGAGGATTGAGGGTGCGAAGGGCCTAAAGGACTCCCGGCGTTTGATCCTCTCATTCAAGATCTCTTTCATCTCCTTTTTCCGGGGGTCGGCGAGGATACTCCGGTTACCCAGAGCCCGGGGGCCCCATTCCATTCTCCCCTGGAACCATCCCACCACGTTGCCGGCGGCGATTTCCTGGGCGGTCTGCCGACACAGGGCTTTTTGATCATCGATTTTTTCTACCGTGCAATTTGACTCTGCCAGGGCGCTCTGCCTGGTACCGATTGCTTCAGACAGTGCCTCATCGCTAAATTGCGGGCCCCAGTAGGCGCTGGTCATCACGCAACTCCGGGGGCGCTGCAACGTTTGATTCCAGACATAAAAGGCGGCCCCAATCGACCCCCCCGCGTCTCCGGCGGCCGCCTGAATATATACTTCCTTGAAAGGAGTCCGGTAGAATATCTTGCCGTTTGCCAAACTATTCATTGCGCAGCCGCCGGCCAGACACAAATTCGGAATTTTCGCCTGCTGATAGACGTGATTTAAAATATGGAAAAACGCTTCCTCATACGTCAGTTGGAGCGCAGCGGCGATCTTCTCATGCCGCGGGGTTATCCGGCTCCCCGGGAGGGCGCTGAGGCCCCAGAAGCCGCTCCATTTCCGGAGAAAAAACCAAACCCATCTGGGGCGCACCCCCATCCCAGCTCATCCGGGCCCCTTCCACCTGGTGCAAAAAATACCGCAGGTTAAGTTCAAAACGGCCGGAGGCCTTAAGGTTAATCAGCTCGCGTACCTTGCCCTGATCCGCAGCCTCGCCATAGGCCGCCAGGCCCATGACCTTGTATTCGTCCCCATAGTTCGTAAAGCCCAATAATTGCGTTATGGCGAGATAAAAGAGCCCCAGGGAATGGGGAAAATAAATTTTATCCACTACTTTCAGGTTATTGCCCCTACCAATCCCCCACATGGCCCCGACAAAATCGCCGAATCCATCTACTGAGACCACCGCGGCCTCTTCAAAGGGAGACACCATAAAGGCGCTGGCCAGGTGGGCCACATGGTGTTCGATATAAGAGACCCTGGCTTTTAACTGGTCAGCGGCCACCGCAAATTCGCCGGCAATCTTTTTCTTGACATCGATCATCGTCGAGGCGTTTTTGGCTCGATCTTTAAGCAATCCCAGCGAAGGGCGCTGGCGGAGAATAAACCAGATTTTACGCCATAAGTTAGCTCTCGGATTGCGATTCACGGCAATGTGATCGATTTCTTCTATACTCACACCGGCTTCGGCTAAACAGTACTTGATCGACTTGATGGGAAAACCGGCCCAATGCTTAATCCGGTCGAAACGTTCCTCTTCCACTGCTGCAATCAGTTCTCCATCCTTGACGATACAGGCCGATGAATCCGCATGATAGGCGTTAATTCCCAGAATAATCATGAGTGACAGCTCTCTTTTATCGGATATTATGCCTTACTGTCGCCGGTGTTGACCGAGAAAAAGGCTTATTGCCTTGTGGTCCGGCACTCTAGGCGTGGCGTGGTCTCTCTCCGGTCAAGTCGGCATAAAGCTCCAGCCATCGCGGCCCCACCGCCTGCCACGCATAGCGCCGCTCTACGAGTTGCCGCATGCTGCGGCCCCGGTCCTGCCGCTCGCTCGCACTCCAGGAAAACACTTGCTCCAGGGCCCGGCTCAATTCTTCAACCCGGGGATGGACCAAAACGCCTCCCCCCTCCTCCCAATCCCACAAACCGGTCTCGTGCGTGGTCACCACGGGTAGCTGCGCCGACGCAGCCTCCAGGTTAACCAAACCCATCACCTCGGTTTGGGAAGGGGCACAAAAGGCCCAGGCATCCCGGTACAGCGCCATGTTTTTTTTGCGGCTCAAACACCGGACCCAGGAAAGTTACCTTGGGCTCCACCCCCAGCGATCGGACCAGGGATTTTAGTTTGGCCGAATACGCCGGATCGCTCTCCGGGCCGACGATGAGGAGCCGAAACTGGCGTTTGCTTTCCCGCCTGCTTTGGGCAAAAGCCTCAATGAGCAGTTCGATCCCCTTTACCGGATGAAGCCGGCCCAGAAAGAGCAGATACGGTTCGTCCACCGAGGGCCCCGACTCATCCCCGGCAGTGGCCCGGAGGTGGTCCATGGCCTCGAGGTCGATGGCATTGGGGATGACCTGGATGCATTGCCCAGGCAGCCACGTGGCTATTTCGTCCCGTTCCCGGGGCGTAACCGCATGAATCAGGGGAATCTGCCGAAACGCCGGGTAGGCTAAAGCCCGCCAAAAGATCAACTTCCTGAGTTCCGAGAACCCTAAATGTCTCAGGTGCCACCGGTTAAGCATACCATGGGGACTCAGCAGCGCCGGGATTTTTTGTTGCCGCGCCGCCCGGGCCGCCGACCACTGGAATCCCATCCAGACCCCATGGAGATGAAGGATGGGGCCGTCTATCCGGTTGAGCTGCTGGAGATACGACTTGAGGCCCCGGGGAAAGCGCCAGACCCCTCCCGGCACCAGGGGAAATTTCACCAGGTCCACTTCCGCAGGCACGGCAGCAGCCCGGCCGGTTTCGCGTCAGAATGGTTGACTCCCATCCCTGACCACCCAGGTAACGGGTAAGTTGCATAACCATACCGGTTACCCCGGATTCAGGCGAGAAATCATCCGTGATGTGGAAAATGTGGCTCAATGAGCTACCTGTTGCAGGTGATTCCCGTCTTCGCATCGACGCCGGCTGACTCGAGGATCATCCCCTGCTGCTTGAAAAAGGCCCGGACAGAAAATTAATTTCTGCCGGGCCACGTAATTTTCGAGGCTAATGGGTCAAAGACTCGATGCGCCAGCTTGCCTGCATAGAGGCGTCCCAGGCGCCACAGGAAATTCACCTCGGCGAGCCATGGGGGCAAAGCCCGGTTTTTGATCTGGGCCCGCCGGAATTCCCGCAAGGTGTCGACCACATGCTCGACACAAACCCCACCGGCCCGCATGCCAACCAGGACCAGGGGCACAAAGTGGGCTCTTAGGTTCTCGCGAGCCCGAAGGAAGTGATCATAGTCCATGGCTATGCGAAAGGTCTCATCAAAGCCGCCCACCCGCTCAAAATATGCCCGCCGGGTAAAAGCCGCCTGATGAGGAATCATATTCATTCTGCGAAATTCGCCCCAACGCCACGGATGTCCGCCAATCCGGCATAAGGGCACCGGCTTGGGATGCTCTTCCCGGGTCAGGCTGACCATCTGGCCAAATACCACATCAGCATCCTGATGCCGGGCCAGATGGGCTGCCAGGTGCTCGATCCCCGTGGGCTCCAGCAGGAGGTCATCGGCATTGAGATAAAGGAGCCACTCACCATGAGCCTGCGCCAATCCCAAGTTAAAGGCATGGGCGACGCCGCGGTCCGGCCGGCTGTGCCAGTAAGCCAAACGGGATGCATAGCGGCGGATAATATCCACCGTACCATCCGGAGCCGCCATCAATAATGATGTATTCCAGTGCAGGGTAGCTCTGAGACAGGACGCTTTGAATCGTTTGCTCAATAAAATCCGCGGCATTAAAGGATACGGTGATAACCGAAATATAAGGGGGTTTCGTGGCCAATGTTTGCAAACCTTAAGTTCTTTGCAATAACTATTGCATATTTCCCTTAAAATTGCAGCCTGGCCAACTCACGAGGGCCGCTTTCCGGCCGTTTATCTGCCGCCGGTCCCCTGACCCCGGGAACTGCGCCCACACTTTGCCACCGCCGTCGCGGCAGCGGGGCCGCAATTCTTTGGCCATGAACCTCCAGGGTGCGGTTACTAGCGGCTGACACGGGTTGGCCTGAAGCAAGGCGCGCCCACAGGTTCAGGCGTTCCGTCAGGGGAGCACGCTGAGTGGGGCAAGTTCCGGATGGGGCCCTCATCCGGCCGGTGCCTCGGCAACTGTACCCGGTTCGGCAGGGCCTTCGCACTGTGCCTAGGCAGTGCGAGTCATCACTATGACCCCGCAACAGATGAGGCCTATGGCAACCCATCTGAGAACGGAGATATGCTCTCCCAGGATTGCTTGGGCCAGTAGCGCATTAACCACATAAGCCAGGACGAACACGGATACGCAAAGCTGAGTTGCAGTCGGGAGAGAACGATCAGCCATATTACTAACGCGACGACATAAAGGGGCAGGGCCAATAATATATTACTCCGGTCATTTAATTGTTCTCACATCAAGCGGCGGCGTACTGCACATGTTTTCCCTGAAAATATTTCGCCACGATATGAGATTGCATTTGGCGTTTACGTAGATAGCTGCGGACATTTATGACCAATTCGTCTTGCTGGTTGGGACGATTTTTTCTGATGGTATTGCTCTTCACGTCTTGGTTAAGCAATTCATCGGGGTTCAATTGCGGGCTATAGCTGGGAAGAAAGAAGAGCCGAATCTCGTCGGGCCGCTCTTCCAGCCACTGTTTCACTTTTTTGGACCGATGCACCGGATGGTTGTCCACAATGAGAAAGACCTTGCGCTGGCTTTGGCGCACCAACCGGTAGAGAAATTCCAGGAAAACCTTGGCGACGAACCGGCCTTTGAAGACCATGAAGTTTAACCGGCCCTGTGGTCCGGGTCACTTTCGCACCGCACTGCGGCTCGACGCCGGCGAGATTCCGATACGGCTGGCCTCGATCGTGGAAGAGCAGGCATGTACCGGACTCCTCGTCACCCTGGAGGCGGCGGAGCCGGAAGCCCGGTCAGGGCCGTGACGGTTTGCAGCGCTATTTGAGAGAGACAAGACTGAGGGCTCTGAGGTCGGTCAACGGTCTCCATTGACCGATTTTTTGTATTCGAATGCACGCCCGATCATGTCACTCCGCGGCAGCGGCGGGCGGAGACGATGGTTTCGAGAAGGGTGCGCACTCCTCATAACGGCAGGCTGCACGGAGGAAAGCGATCATGGACACTCTCGGCGCGTATCACGCGAGCGGACGTTTCGGGAAGGCGGTCCCTGTGCGTTTACGGCCAGGGGCGGA